>NZ_JOEC01000020.1 GCF_000718085.1 Mycetocola saprophilus | reverse complement strand
TTAAAGGTTGGTGTGTGTGGTCCAGAGTATGTTTCGCGTCCACTTTGTGGTTCTTGATGTATGAGTCGAGAACAATATAGCTGTCACAGGCTGCCTAACTTGGTTGGGTGGTGTGTGATGGCGGTGTTGTTCGTGATATGTCAATAGTGTTTCGGTGGTTATAGCAAGAGGGAAACGCCCGGTTACATTCCGAACCCGGAAGCTAAGGCTCTTTGCGCTGAT
>NZ_JOEC01000019.1 GCF_000718085.1 Mycetocola saprophilus | reverse complement strand
TTAAAGGTTGGTGTGTGTGGTCCAGAGTATGTTTCGCGTCCACTTTGTGGTTCTTGATGTATGAGTCGAGAACAATATAGCTGTCACAGGCTGCCTAACATGGTTGGGTGGTGTGTGATGGCCGTGTTGTTCGTGATATGTCAATAGTGTTTCGGTGGTTATAGCAAGAGGGAAACGCCCGGTTACATTCCGAACCCGGAAGCTAAGGCTCTTTGCGCTGAT
>NZ_JOEC01000018.1 GCF_000718085.1 Mycetocola saprophilus | reverse complement strand
TGCGCCGGGCACGTTCTCGATCACCCACGGCTTCCCGATGAGTTCGAACGCGGCTCGGGTTGCGTCGATGAAATCGGGGTGCTCGTTGCCCTGGATGCGTTGCGCGTTCGTGAAAGCCTGGCACGGTGGCGAGGCGTGGAACGCGTCGAACTCGGTGTGATGCTCGAGCAGATACTTGAGCGCGTCCGATTCGTGAAACTCGAACGGATATCTGGGTTGTGGGTCGATG
>NZ_JOEC01000017.1 GCF_000718085.1 Mycetocola saprophilus | reverse complement strand
TGCGCCGGGCACGTTCTCGATCACCCACGGCTTCCCGATGAGTTCGAACGCGGCTCGGGTTGCGTCGATGAAATCGGGGTGCTCGTTGCCCTGGATGCGCTGCGCGTTCGTGAAAGCCTGGCACGGTGGTGAGGCGTGGAACGCGTCGAACTCGGTGTGATGCTCGAGCAGATACTTGAGCGCGTCCGATTCGTGAAACTCGAACGGATATCTGGGTTGTGGGTCGATG
>NZ_JOEC01000016.1 GCF_000718085.1 Mycetocola saprophilus | reverse complement strand
CCGGGTCGGCGGTGGCCGTTCCGTTGGCTGCGGCGGTGCTGGATGCGGTGGTCGAGGCGTCTGCGATGGCGGCGGAGTTTGCCGCTGCCGATGCGTTGCCCTGAGCCGCCGCGCTTGCGGCACCGTTGGTGTTTGAGGTGTTGTCACCGTTGGCTGCGGCCGCTGCCGATACGTTGGCCGATGAGTTCGCGGCGGTAGCCGAGGTTGCCGAGGCATCCGAGGATGCTTCGGCG
>NZ_JOEC01000015.1 GCF_000718085.1 Mycetocola saprophilus | reverse complement strand
ATCATTACATGCACATCGTTTTTAAAGGTTGGTGTGTGTGGTCCAGAGTATGTTTCGCGTCCACTTTGTGGTTCTTGATGTATGAGTCGAGAACAATATTCACACTGGTTATTCCGTTTTCGGGATGGCGGGTGTGGGTGTTGTTTATGATATGTCAATAGTGTTTCGGTGGTTATAGCAAGAGGGAAACGCCCGGTTACATTCCGAACCCGGAAGCTAAGGCTCTTTGCGCTGATGGTACTGCAG
>NZ_JOEC01000014.1 GCF_000718085.1 Mycetocola saprophilus | reverse complement strand
GAGGTGTTGTCACCGTTGGCTGCGGCCGCTGCCGATACGTTGGCCGATGAGTTCGCGGCGGTAGCCGAGGTTGCCGAGGCATCCGAGGATGCTTCGGCGGTTGCGGCTGCCTGCGAGGCGGCGTTGGCGTTGGCGGTTGCGGCGGTGGTTCCAGCGGCGTCGCCGTTGGCTGCGGCCTGGGCTGCTGCCTGGGCGGCGGCGGTGTTGTCACCGTCGGCGCTGGCCGATGCTGCTGCCGAAGCGGCGGCGTTGGCGTTTGCGTCGGTGTTGGCCCCCGCGCGAGAGTCCGCTGCTGCGCCCGGGTCGGCGGTGGCCGTTCCGTTGGCTGCGGCGGTGCTGGATGCGGTGGTCGAGGCGTCTGCGATGGCGGCGGAGTTTGCCGCTGCCGATGCGTTGC
>NZ_JOEC01000013.1 GCF_000718085.1 Mycetocola saprophilus | reverse complement strand
GACCACGGACCACGGACCACTGTGCGCTGAACAAGCCGATTATCCGAGGAGGCATGCCGCTGGCTACGATGAGCCGCGAACGTTGCCTCAGCCAGGGCACGACGATCCGAAACCACGACAGCCTGCTGGTCGTGACCCACCGTGACCCCATACTCGGTCACCGTCTCCCCACCTACAGGGCGAGAGAGGGCGGCGAGGTCCGACCTCAGCAATCGCACGCCGTTCGTGATGACGACCACATCCTGACTGTGCGAACCCGCCTCGGCTGCGAGCGCCCCCGAGGTGTGCAGCCACTCGGACACGCGCCGAGCAGCACCCGGTTCCGGCTCTACCGGGGAGGTAGCAGCCTCAAGAGCGGCAGCTTCAGCCTTCAATGCCTCGAATCGTTCGCGCAGCTCCTGCTCCTTGGCGGCGCGAGAATCATCGTGGCCAACGCGGCATCCTGCGCACGGATCTGATTCACTGCAAGGCGGAGCACCGTCGAATGGCATCCCGGCCGAATTTTCAACATCAGGCACCAGGTGCCTCCTTCGGTTCGGGGCCCGGCTTTTTCAC
>NZ_JOEC01000012.1 GCF_000718085.1 Mycetocola saprophilus | reverse complement strand
CGCCGAAGCATCCTCGGATGCCTCGGCAACCTCGGCTACCGCCGCGAACTCATCGGCCAACGTATCGGCAGCGGCCGCAGCCAACGGTGACAACACCTCGAACACCAACGGTGCCGCAAGCGCGGCGGCTCAGGGCAACGCATCGGCAGCGGCAAACTCCGCCGCCATCGCAGACGCCTCGACCACCGCATCCAGCGATGCCGCAGCCAACGGTACCGCTACCGCTAACCCGGAGGCAGCAGCCACCGCGACCACCGCAACCGACGCTAACGCCACGGCAGACGCCAACGCCGCAGCCGACCCGCAGGCCGCAGCGACCGCCAACACCGCAGCAGACGCAAACGCCACCGCAACCGCGGATGCCGGAGCAGACGCCAGCGCCAGCCCGACCGCTGACGCAACCGCAGACGCAACCGCAGACGCGAACGCCACGGCAACCGCCGACGCAACCGCCGACGCAGGAGCAACCGCCGATGCGGCAGCAACGGGAACGGCCACCGCCGACCCCGCAGCCACCGCAACCGCTGATGCCGACGCAACCGGAACGGCCACCGCCGACCCGGGTGCAGCAGCCACCGCAACCGCTGATGCCGACGCAACCGGAACGGCCACCGCCGACCCGGGCGCAGAAGCAACCGCCACGTCCGATGCCGCCACCACGGCAGAT
>NZ_JOEC01000011.1 GCF_000718085.1 Mycetocola saprophilus | reverse complement strand
GCATGACCGGGGATCGTCCGGATCCGAAGCCGTCCGGTGCTGTCCCGCATCCGTCGGAGGATCTGGTGCCGCACGAAATGTCGGTGTGGTGGACCGTGGGCACGCTGGTCACGATCGGTGTGTGTGCCGCGGTGTTCGCGGGCCTGTGGTTGTGGGAGGTGTTGCACGGATGAACCGGCATCAGTTTTTCGTGACCGCGTTGGCGGCATTCCTCGTCTCGGGTGTGGTCGAGACGGTTATTCATGGCGCGCCGGCAGGGGTCACCTTGTTGTGCGCGTTCCTAGTTTTCGGCGGCATCGTCGCCATTTTCGTAGAGGAGGGGCGCAATGCCCACGACAACGGTTCGTAAACAGGTGGGGTTCCGAGCCCGGAACGGTGAAGAAACCTGGCCCGGGCATCCCACTGATACCCACGTGGTTTATGGCGGGCGTGCCTGGCATTTGGGCGGGTTCAACGAGTTCGATCAGGAGCCGCACGCGGGTGAGGTTGCCGCGCTGCGGAAGTTCTACCGGGAGCGCATGGCCTCGATGGGTGTTACCTTCACGGACGCTCTGACCATCGTGACCAGACAGGTGATCGTGATCGAGCTGGACTCGGAGGTACGTGCAGCATGACCACTCTTGATCTGCTCGAACGAGCCCACGCACGCCTGGCCGAGCTTCGGGATGCCGCAGTGCCCGGCCCCTGGACGATAACTATCGAGGGGCACATCGACGGGGACGACCGCTATGTGGCCACCGACGGGTATGTGGACGGCATCGACACCGGCTCGGTTCCCCTCGTCGTCGCCTTGCACCGCACCATCGACGCGCAGCTCGCCCTGATCGCCGACATGATCGAACGGTATCGACCGGTGCCGGATTTCAAACCGGTCGCGCCCACCGCGATCATGTGTGTCGCGCTCGCTCGCGCGATCCTCGGGGAGGAAGCATGACCCGGAACCGTGCCAGTGCGAAGAAAGCCGGGACATCGTTTGAGCGGGCGCAGGCCGACTGGCTGGCCGCCCGCCTGGACGACGACCGCATCGACCGCCGAGTGAAGTCCGGCGCGAAAGACCGCGGCGACATCGCCGGGGTTCGCACCATCCGTGGCGGCCGCGTCGTCATCGAGTGCAAGAACACTGCCACGTTGGCGCTCCCGGCGTGGCTGCGGGAAGCCGAGGCTGAGCGCGGAAACGACGACGCCATTATCGGGGTCGTCATGCACAAGAAACGTGGCACCGCGGATCCCGCAGAACAGTACGTGACCATGACCGCCGAGACGTTCGCGCGTCTCCTCGAAGGCGGCGGAGATTTTGAAAGAGGCATCGCATGACCTACACAACCCTGGACAACGCAAACCGTGAAGAGTGGCTCGAGCAGCGCCGCACCGGGATTACCGCGACCGATATTGCTCGGCTCCACTACGGCGGCCCGGCCGCATGGGAGGCCGTTCGCGCAGAGAAGGAAGGCCACGATGGGGACTTCCACGGCAACCGATTCACCGAATGGGGCAAAGCCCGCGAATCGGAAATCATGGGGCTTGTGAGTTTCGGTTTCGATGTGGAGCCGAACGACAAGCTGTGCGTTTACGGCGGCGATGAGCCGTGGCTGGCAACCCCTGACGGGCTGGGTGCCGGGCGCAATGCCGAGGTGAAAACTACCGTGAAGGATTGGGAACCCACCATCGACGGGATCCCGAAGAAGTACCTGGCTCAAGTCGATTGGTCGCAGCTGGTTACCGGCGCGACCGAGACGGTGTTCGCGTGGGAGCCTCATGAGAACTTCGTGCCTGGCCAGATCCGAACCATGATCATCGAACGCAACGAGGATCGCATCGCCGAGCTGGTGGAGACTGCGCACCGGTTCTTGGCGTTCATGACTGAGGATCGCACCCCGGGCGAGTTTGACGACCTGATCGCCGCCTACGTGGTACAGGATGCGGTGGTGAAGGAAGCCACAGCCGAACTCGACGCGATCAAGCAGCAGATCAAGGATCGTGCCGGGGACCGTGCGGTGTCGGCGAAGTCCCCGTTTGGTTCTATCTCGTACGCGACTCCGAAGCCGCGGGTGGCGTTTGACTCGACTGGGTTCCGGAAGGATCACCCGGAGATCGCCGCCGAGTACATGAAGGAATCCCCGGCGTCCGCGCCTGTGCTGAGAGTGACGGTGAAGTGATGAGTGGTGCGGAGAGCGTTTCGGTGGGCCTGGCGCGGCTGCGTGAGCCGTTCCTGCCGAACGAGATCAACACGCTGCCCAAGCCATTCTCGAAAGATTCGAAGAAGGCTAATTGCCCTCAGTGTGGCGGCTACCATGGGATGCCCGCGGCGCACCTCGATTATGTCGGGCACGCTGCTCTTACTAACCGGCTCCTGGAAGCCGACCCGCAGTGGACGTGGACGCCTCTCGCGCTGGGGCCGGATGGGCTGCCGAAGTTCGACAGCACGGGCGGGCTCTGGATCAAGCTCACGATCTGTGGTGTCACCCGCCTCGGATACGGGGACGCGCAAGGCAAGTCTGGGGCCAACGCGATCAAGGAAGCAATCGGTGACGCGCTCCGAAACGCTGGCATGCGGTTCGGCGCGGCTCTGGACCTCTGGCACAAGGGCGACCCGCTCGAGGTCACCACTGACGAGGACGCGCCTATCGCGGAACCGATCGTGTGGACGGACCTGATCGCAGCGGCAACCACGGTTCCTCAGCTGACCGAGATCTACAACCGTGCGAACACCGTCAACCAGCTGACCGATCCGGTGATGCTGGCGCTGAAAGCTCGAAAGGCCGAGGTCCTGGCCGAAGCGCCGCAGGATGTGAGTGGAGATGCCGATGTTCCCCCGGCAGAGTAGCGAGATCGCGGCGCTCGACAGCGGGGAGATCATCGACTACGAGCCGGTGTCGCTGCCGCAGCTTGAGCATGAAATCCTCACACTGTCGCGCCGTCTCGATGCGTCGATTGATGTGATCAAGCATCTGTGGGAGGAGCGTTACCGGACGGAGCGCGAGCTGATCCAGGCTCGCGCTCTGGCGGTAATGAAGTCGACCCGGCCGACCGTCATGGAGAAACGGGCGGAGGCCGATCTGGCGACGTTGGAACTGCGCCGCGTGCACGACGACGCCAAGGCCACGTTGCACGCGGCTGAGGAGCTACAGCGGGCGCTACGTGCACGGCTATCGGGTATGCAAACGCTGACCCGGTCCATCCCCGCGGCGATTGGTGCTCAGTAGCTCCTTGACGCTCGGATCAAACGTTGGCGTAGTAGTCCCGCCATGCGTCGTCTTCCTCATCGGTCAAGGCGAGGAAACCGTCCTTGCGGTCGGACCAAATCCAAGCGGAATCCGCCATGCTCGGGTCCGGGTGATTGACCAGGTGAAGGGTTTCTCCGGTCTCGGGATGAAGCTTCGTTGAGGGCGGGCTAATTGGCAAGTTATCTCCTGTCTTGTCGGGGAAATCCCCTATACCACATTTTACATCTAGTTGCTCGTTCTGTTCCGTACGCCAACGCCAACGATGTTTTATATGCCGCTGAATAGCGGCTTTTCTTATGCCCAAGGAGGGCCGAATGATTGGACAGAGAGCGCCCGCGTTGACGCCGGCGCAGGAGCGGGCCGCGTACAAGATCGTGACCGTACGTGATGAAACGTGTGTGCGTTGTGGCGGGCACGGGGTGACACGGGATCACAGACAGAACCGGCAACGCGGCAACACCCGACCCAGCAACCTGCAGGGCCTGTGCGGTACCGGGACGACCGGCTGCCACGGATGGAAAACCGCAAATCCGGAAGCCGCCCGCAACACCGGGTTCGCGGTTCCCCGATTCGCGGACCCGGCGGAATGGCCGGGCCTCCGACTGCAGGACGGGCACCCGATCTGGGTGCTTTACGACGATGCCGGCGGCTGGGTGGAGATCACCCCGTCCGAGGCGAAACACAGGATCGAGGGGTGATGGACACGTATTGCCGCTGTGACGGTTACTGGGATCCGGTGGCGCAAAAGATCGTGCGAGTGGATTGCTCGCGCTGCGCGTTTCCCGGGCATGTAGAGACAGAAAAGGAGGAAGACGTTGGCCTGGTTCAAGGTTGACGACGGGCTGCACGCGTCACGTAAGTTGCTTAGTATCCCGCGCACCGTTCGACTATCAGCGCTTGGCCTCTGGACCATCGCGGGCTCATGGAGCGCTCATGAGGAGCTGGACGGTTTCGTGCCTGACTTCATGGTTAAAGAGTGGGGAGGCACTCCTCGTCTCGTGAAGGCTCTTGTTGAGGCTGGTCTTTGGGAGGTCGTGGAGGGCGGTAATCAGTTCGGTAAATGGGCTGAATATCAGCCAACTCGTGCGGATCTTGACGCTGCTCGGGAGTCTGAACGGGTGAGGAAAGCGGAGTACCGGAGGCGAAAAAAGGACGAAAGTGTCCCACCGGATGTCCCACCGGGACAGACGGAGGGACACCAGTGGGAGTCCGGACACCCCGACCCGACCCGACCCGACCCGACCCGACCCGACCCCTTTCCTAAAGGAAAGGAGGGGGGCACCCCCACCCCGTTCTGCTCGAATCATCCATTCGGTACCGACGATCCGTGCCGGGCCTGCGGTGACGCACGCAAGGCGTGGAAGGCAGCCGGGGAACCGGTCACGCCGCCGCCGCCGAGCGTGCCCAACCGTGGCGAACCTATGTGTAACACCCACACCAACTATCCGTTGCCGTGCTTGCGCTGCGCCGAAGAACGAGAGGAGGCCGCAGCATGAAGAAACCCAAACTCCTAGACCTGTTCTGCTGTAGCGGCGGGGCAGGCATGGGATATCACCAAGCCGGGTTCGACGTCGTCGGAATCGACATCGACCCACAACCCAGATATCCGTTCGAGTTTCACGAATCGGACGCGCTCAAGTATCTGCTCGAGCATCACACCGAGTTCGACGCGTTCCACGCCTC
>NZ_JOEC01000010.1 GCF_000718085.1 Mycetocola saprophilus | reverse complement strand
TTTATCGGTTGTGGAAGCGAGTTTGTGAAGCGTGTGTGGTGATGTGGTCACCCCTAGTTAGAAGCCATGTTTTTTGTGTGGTGGATGTGGGGAGTGTGTGATCCTTGAGAACTCAACAGCGTGCACAATGTCAAATGCCAAAAACCTCGTACATCTTTGGATGTAGGAGATTCCTTTGGAAACATTTTAAACAAAACAAAGCAAGTCAGTAATGATTTGTTCTGTCAGTTTCAAACTCGCATCGTTTGCTCTTTTTCCGGGTGGACGGTGCAATCAAATGTCCCGGTCTTTGGACCTGGGAGATAAACATTTACGGAGAGTTTGATCCTGGCTCAGGACGAACGCTGGCGGCGTGCTTAACACATGCAAGTCGAACGATGAAGCTGGAGCTTGCTCTGGTGGATTAGTGGCGAACGGGTGAGTAACACGTGAGTAACCTGCCCTCCACTCTGGGATAAGCGCTGGAAACGGCGTCTAATACCGGATATGAATCTCCACCGCATGGTGGGGGTTGGAAAGAATTTCGGTGGGGGATGGACTCGCGGCCTATCAGCTTGTTGGTGAGGTAATGGCTCACCAAGGCGACGACGGGTAGCCGGCCTGAGAGGGTGACCGGCCACACTGGGACTGAGACACGGCCCAGACTCCTACGGGAGGCAGCAGTGGGGAATATTGCACAATGGGCGCAAGCCTGATGCAGCAACGCCGCGTGAGGGATGACGGCCTTCGGGTTGTAAACCTCTTTTAGTAGGGAAGAAGCGAAAGTGACGGTACCTGCAGAAAAAGCACCGGCTAACTACGTGCCAGCAGCCGCGGTAATACGTAGGGTGCAAGCGTTGTCCGGAATTATTGGGCGTAAAGAGCTCGTAGGCGGTTTGTCGCGTCTGCTGTGAAATCCCGAGGCTCAACCTCGGGCCTGCAGTGGGTACGGGCAGACTAGAGTGCGGTAGGGGAGATTGGAATTCCTGGTGTAGCGGTGGAATGCGCAGATATCAGGAGGAACACCGATGGCGAAGGCAGATCTCTGGGCCGTAACTGACGCTGAGGAGCGAAAGGGTGGGGAGCAAACAGGCTTAGATACCCTGGTAGTCCACCCCGTAAACGTTGGGAACTAGATGTAGGGTCCATTCCACGGATTCTGTGTCGCAGCTAACGCATTAAGTTCCCCGCCTGGGGAGTACGGCCGCAAGGCTAAAACTCAAAGGAATTGACGGGGGCCCGCACAAGCGGCGGAGCATGCGGATTAATTCGATGCAACGCGAAGAACCTTACCAAGGCTTGACATATACCGGAAACGTCCAGAGATGGTCGCCCCGTAAGGTCGGTATACAGGTGGTGCATGGTTGTCGTCAGCTCGTGTCGTGAGATGTTGGGTTAAGTCCCGCAACGAGCGCAACCCTCGTTCTATGTTGCCAGCACGTAATGGTGGGAACTCATGGGATACTGCCGGGGTCAACTCGGAGGAAGGTGGGGATGACGTCAAATCATCATGCCCCTTATGTCTTGGGCTTCACGCATGCTACAATGGCCAGTACAATGGGCTGCGATACCGCAAGGTGGAGCGAATCCCAAAAAGCTGGTCCCAGTTCGGATTGAGGTCTGCAACTCGACCTCATGAAGTCGGAGTCGCTAGTAATCGCAGATCAGCAACGCTGCGGTGAATACGTTCCCGGGCCTTGTACACACCGCCCGTCAAGTCATGAAAGTCGGTAACACCCGACGCCGGTGGCCTAACCCGCAAGGGAGGGAGCCGTCTAAGGTGGGATTGGTAATTAGGACTAAGTCGTAACAAGGTAGCCGTACCGGAAGGTGCGGCTGGATCACCTCCTTTCTAAGGAGCATCTGGCAACCATTGGTTGTCCAGGCGCCAGTTCAAGACCGAATGTGTCTTGCTGGTAGCTCATGGGTGGAACATTTGATATTTCCGTGAATACGGTTTCGTGTTGTTAGTACGCTTCTTTGGAAGTTGGAACAGGATGCGGGGTACGGTTTGCGGGTGCACGTTGTTGGGTCCTGAGGGATCACTCAAGGCGGTAACGTCTTGTTGATACCTTCGGACCAAAGCCTTACAGCATGGATATGAGCTGGAGGGTTTTGGTATCGACCGTACGTTGAGAACTACACAGTGGACGCGAGCATCTTAAGAATTACATCTCCTCGGAGGTGTGGTTCATGATAAAGATGATCTTTATAGATCATTGGTCAATTTCTGAAAAAGTTTACTTTTATTAGTTTTTTGATCGATTTTTATACTCATGTGATTTCAAATTTTTAAGAGCAAACGGTGGATGCCTTGGCATCTGGAGCCGAAGAAGGACGTAGTAATCTGCGATAAGCCTCGGGGAGCTGATAAACGAGCTGTGATCCGAGGATGTCCGAATGGGGAAACCCCGCCACGGGCTGCAAGGTTACGTGGTGACTCCCGCCTGAATATATAGGGCGGGTAGAGGGAACGTGGGGAAGTGAAACATCTCAGTACCCACAGGAAGAGAAAACAACAGTGATTCCGTTAGTAGTGGCGAGCGAACGCGGAAGAGGCTAAACCGGGCATGTGTGATAGCCGGCAGGCGTTGCATGTTCGGGGTTGTGGGACTTTCCGTAGTGATCTGCCGATCACTGAACATTAGAGAGCGGTATAGACGAATGGTCTTGAAAGGCCAGCCAGAGTGGGTGCCAGCCCCGTAGTCGAAATGCTGTAATCGTGTGGAGAGTATCCCAAGTAGCACGGGGCCCGAGAAATCCCGTGTGAATCTGTCAGGACCACCTGATAAGCCTAAATACTCCCAGATGACCGATAGCGGACAAGTACCGTGAGGGAAAGGTGAAAAGTACCCCGGGAGGGGAGTGAAATAGTACCTGAAACCGTTTGCTTACAAACCGTCGGAGCGCCCTTGTTGGTGTGACGGCGTGCCTTTTGAAGAATGAGCCTGCGAGTTAGTGATATGTGGCGAGGTTAACCCGTGTGGGGAAGCCGTAGCGAAAGCGAGTCTGAATAGGGCGATTCAGTCGCATGTCCTAGACCCGAAGCGAAGTGATCTATCCATGGCCAGGTTGAAGCGTGTGTAAGAGCACGTGGAGGACCGAACCCACTTAGGTTGAAAACTGAGGGGATGAGCTGTGGATAGGGGTGAAAGGCCAATCAAACTTCGTGATAGCTGGTTCTCTCCGAAATGCATTTAGGTGCAGCGTTGCGTGTTTCTTGCCGGAGGTAGAGCTACTGGATGGCCGATGGGCCTCACCAGGTTACTGACGTCAGCCAAACTCCGAATGCCGGTAAGTGAGAGCGCAGCAGTGAGACAGTGGGGGATAAGCTTCATTGTCGAGAGGGAAACAACCCAGACCACCATCTAAGGTCCCTAAGCGCGTGCTAAGTGGGAAAGGATGTGGAGTTGCAGAGACAACCAGGAGGTTGGCTTAGAAGCAGCCACCCTTGAAAGAGTGCGTAATAGCTCACTGGTCAAGTGATTCCGCGCCGACAATGTAACGGGGCTCAAGCACGCCACCGAAGTTGTGGCATTAATATTATGGTAGGCCTTCGTGGTCCAGCCGTATTGATGGGTAGGAGAGCGTCGTGTGGCCAGTGAAGCGGCGGTGTAAACCAGCCGTGGAGGCTACACGAGTGAGAATGCAGGCATGAGTAGCGAAAGACGGGTGAGAAACCCGTCCTCCGGAAGACCAAGGTTTCCAGGGCCAGGCTAATCCGCCCTGGGTAAGTCGGGACCTAAGGCGAGGCCGACAGGCGTAGTCGATGGACAACGGGTTGATATTCCCGTACCGGCGAAGAACCGCCCAAGCTAATCCAGTACTGCTAAACGTTTCGAAGCCGTTTTGATTGATCCCTTCGGGGTGAGACGGAGCGGGGACGCACGTGACCCGATCTGGTGCGGTTAGCGTATTAACAGGTGTGACGCAGGAAGGTAGTCGGTCCTAGGCGATGGTTGTCCTAGGCCAAGAGTGTAGGCCGAGAGATAGGCAAATCCGTCTCTCATATAAGGCTGAGACTTGATGGGGAACCCGTAAGGGTATGATCCGATGATCCTCTGCTGCCAAGAAAAGCATCGACGCGAGGTTCTAGCTGCCCGTACCCCAAACCAACTCAGGTGGTCAGGTAGAGAATACTAAGGAGATCGAGATAATCACGGTTAAGGAACTCGGCAAAATGCCCCCGTAACTTCGGGATAAGGGGGGCCTGGCATGTGAACACTCTTGCAGTGGGTAGCGTGTTTGGGCCGCAGAGACCAGTGGGAAGCGACTGTTTACTAAAAACACAGGTCCGTGCTAAGACGCAAGTCGATGTATACGGACTGACGCCTGCCCGGTGCTGGAAGGTTAAGAGGAACGGTTAGCGTAAGCGAAGCTGAGAATTTAAGCCCCAGTAAACGGCGGTGGTAACTATAACCATCCTAAGGTAGCGAAATTCCTTGTCGGGTAAGTTCCGACCTGCACGAATGGCGTAACGACTTCCCAGCTGTCTCAACCGTGAACTCGGCGAAATTGCATTACGAGTAAAGATGCTCGTTACGCGCAGCAGGACGGAAAGACCCCGTGACCTTTACTACAGCTTGGTATTGGTGTTCGGTGTGGCTTGTGTAGGATAGGTGGGAGACGTTGAAGCGGACACGCTAGTGTTTGTGGAGTCGCTGGTGAAATACCACTCTGGTCATATTGGATATCTAACTTCGGACCGTGATCCGGTTCAGGGACAGTGCCTGGTGGGTAGTTTAACTGGGGCGGTTGCCTCCTAAAAAGTAACGGAGGCGCCCAAAGGTTCCCTCAATCTGGTTGGCAATCAGATGGCGAGTGTAAGTGCACAAGGGAGCTTGACTGTGAGACTGACAGGTCGAGCAGGGACGAAAGTCGGGACTAGTGATCCGGCAGTGGCTTGTGGAAGCGCTGTCGCTCAACGGATAAAAGGTACCTCGGGGATAACAGGCTGATCTTGCCCAAGAGTCCATATCGACGGCATGGTTTGGCACCTCGATGTCGGCTCGTCGCATCCTGGGGCTGGAGTAGGTCCCAAGGGTTGGGCTGTTCGCCCATTAAAGCGGTACGCGAGCTGGGTTTAGAACGTCGTGAGACAGTTCGGTCCCTATCCGCTGCGCGCGTAGGAAATTTGAGAGGATCTGACCCTAGTACGAGAGGACCGGGTTGGACGAACCTCTGGTGTGTCAGTTGTTCCGCCAGGAGCATTGCTGATTGGCTACGTTCGGGATGGATAACCGCTGAAAGCATCTAAGCGGGAAGCCGGCCTCGAGATGAGATTTCCATCCCTTT
>NZ_JOEC01000009.1 GCF_000718085.1 Mycetocola saprophilus | reverse complement strand
GATTCACTGCAAGGCGGAGCACCGTCGAATGGCATCCCGGCCGAATTTTCAACATCAGGCACCAGGTGCCTCCTTCGGTTCGGGGCCCGGCTTTTTCACACCAGTCCAGTAGTCGTTCCAATCGGCCCGTTCAACGCCGATCACGCGCCACCCCTGACGCTTCAAGGTGCTACTCATCAGATTCCTCCTCAAAACCGGTTTTCCCGTCGGCATCACGGCAGTCGCCGCGGTGGTGGCGAGGCAGCGTGCACTCGTCCCAGAGTTCGCACTGGCGAATCTGGCCGCGGTGCAGAGGTCGTTCCAGATCGAACCGGATCGACTCGGGGTCGTGCCAGTTCCCGGCCACGGCCACGGTCACCCCATCCCACACCGTGCGCCAGCCGTCGTCCTCAACAATGACCGTCCCGCACCCGGTGCCCGCTTCCCCGGTGAAAACCAGGGCGTCACGCGGGTAGCTGGACAGCGCGTCAACCAGCTCGCCGACGGTCACCGGCCGTGTCTCGTCACTCACCAGGTGCCTCCTTCACTAACTCGTACCCCGTGGCCGTGGGGCGGAAACGATCAAGCCGGATCCGCCCCTTTCGCCCGAGATCTGTCATCACTTCTGCATGCGTGTCTCCCACGGTCACGATCTCGACCGTGCGGCCACCGCTTCGCTTATCCCGGTCACGCCAAACCTGACCCGGCCGCACCGTCTGCGCGCTACTCACTGGGAACCCCCTCGGCCGCGTCGCTCTGCACCGTGGCGAACCATGAGTCATAGATCGCCAGGAACTCCTCGGCATCCAGCTCCTCGCCCTGTGCCTTCGCAACCGCGACCGCCCCGAACCGAGCAAGCGACCGCATGTCGCCCGCATCCAAATCGCCTCGCGGCGAGCGGGGTTTCTTGAACCGTCCGAGATACGTGGTGGTCCGCCACGGTACCGCCCACAAATGCGGCGCATGCTCGCTGCCTCGGCTGATCGTTTCGACCATCTCAGCGTTGAGCGCGTTTGCATACTCGACGGCTTCGCGCATCGTGTCGAACTCCGCGATGTCGTCGGGGCCCTCGGTGTTCACGATGAACGGCTTCCAATTCGTGCTCATGGTGTTGTGTCTCCTTCTCGTCTAGTTGCCACGATGCGCTCATGCGGCACCCGCGGCTCATCAAAACCGGGCTCGGGGGCATGGCACGTGACGGTTTTCGCGTTGACCCGCTTGACTCGATGCCAACGGGCCCCATGCTGGGTGCGCTCAAGCACCCACGACGCCCCAGCTAGCTCACTTACGGGAACCGGATCATTGGGAAGCGAACCTAGGCGCTCAGCGGCCCTTGCTTTGCTCACGGCTGATACGAGCCGGTCACGCTCCGCGGTCTCGCGCCGAATAGTGCTCAGGTGCGCTTTCACCGATTTCGCATGCTGCCGTTCCGATCGGTGGAATCGCATCGACTGCATCCCGGGATCTACCGGCGCGATCTGGTGTGCTGCATCCCAGGCATCAAGCGCGGCCTGAGCCTCGGCAAGGCGCGACCGTTCAGTCTCCGGCATCACTCACCCCCGTCCTCGACCGGCCATAGCTCCTCGATGTACCACTCGTCATCCCAGGTCAGTGACGGCTCGTAGACGCCCAGCTCGCGGCCGTCGAAGTACTCCGCTTCGGAGGTGGATTCGAACACGTGATCAAGTCCGCATCCCGTCGGGTCTTCGATGAACCATTCCCCGTCCAAATGCCAGTGATCGACCCCATGACGGCGACGCTCGGGGCCAGGGTCGTTGTCCGGGTTCATCGCCTGGCATCGTGCCCGCGGGCACCGCTTACTGACTGCGCATGATTGGTCATGCTCGCCGCCGATCTCGTACTCGAAATCGTCCGAGGTTTCATCCGGCAGCTTCGTAAGCGTGATCGTGTGCACCATCACTCGGCCCCTTCTCGTTCGGTCGCGGGCTTTTTCCACGCCCGGAAATTGCGTATGTACACGGTGCCGTACGCGACCGCTGACAGCAGGAACCCGTACTGGTGAGTGGTCAACGCGAACGCCACCCACAACACCTGCGCGGCCAGGCCTACAGCCCACCCGGCACGGTTTTTCCCGCCAGCGAGCCACAGCCCGAGGATGCCCACCGCGGTGAGCAGATAAGACCAGAACTCCATCACTCGCCCCCTTCCTTGCGGCGGAGAGCGGCAACCGCGGTGTGAGCCTGCCGCACACCCTTCGCGAACGCATCCGACTTCGAATGCCCCAGCCCCGATCCCGGGGTCGGAGTGGCGTGCCCCGGTGCCAGAATTGCTTCCTCGGCCTCGGCTAACGCCTGCTCCCGAGCAGCAGCCCACGCGATCCGCATCGGCAGCAAAACCCGAGAGCGGAATGCGTCCGCCAGCCAGTCAGGAACGTCCGCCCAGGCCCCCGCGGAACGCGGACCGCTCTCATACCACTCGCGTGCGGCCTTCTCGATCACATCTTCCGGGATCTCGTGACCGGTCACAGTCCCAGCCCCTTCTCGATGTCTCGGGTCCACTCCTCGACCACCGCGTTCGAAGGCGCACGGTTGGCGAGTAGCAAAGAGATGATGTTCGCGATACGGGCCTGTTCCACCGCGGCCGCCTGCTGCTCAGCCAGGTACAGAGTCGCGTGGACCTGCGCCTCTGCGGCCGCCGCCAGAATCAGCGTGTCGCCGGTGATTTCCGGGCCGCGCACCCCGTCCTGAACTGCCAACATTGCCAGAGCGTGGCGCTTGTGGTCGATCTTCTCGGTCATGCTGATGCCTCCTCAGGCTCTACAAACTGAAACCCGCACTGGGTGATAAACGCGGGCGTGATCAAGATTTCTGTGGTGAAAGCCAGGGCCTTATGTGTGCCCTCGTACAAGGTCCCGAAGGCCTCGTACTCGCCGACAGTGACAACTTCGCCGATGACGGTGAGCTCAACGCCGTTCGCGTTCCGGTACAGGCCCGGGCGCAGCGACTCGGCTTCGGGTGCGCTCACGATTCGCCCCCTTCCAGGGTGATGACCGGACGCCCGGCCGGGGTGTGCTCAGCAATCAACGCGGCGAGTCTGGCCGCAGTGTCGGCATCGCGGCTGTCGTGATGGATGGTGTCGTACGGTCGCGCCGGATCCTCCGTCGCCCGGCCCAACCACACGTCCGTGACCCACCCGCCGGCGCGGTGTTTCGTCGGCGGTTCCCACCGCGCCGTGACCTTCACCCGGCCCACCTGCACCCGAGACGCCACCACAGCACCCGGCACACGACCACGAATAATCAACGGGGCAGCCGGGGTGAACCACACCGGCGCCAGCGTCACCGACGCCACATCAAGCGCGGTCATGCCGCGGCCCCGTCCAGGAGAGGTGCCCAGATCCCGCGCATGTGCTCGGCCTTGGCCGTGAGCCATTCGCGCACGGCCGGTTCGTCTTCCGGCTTTACCGCGATGTGGTGGCTGAACGGCTTGGCCTTGCGCTGCAAGAAGAAGAACAGCTTCAACGTGTCGCCGGGGATCTCGAAGCTCGGGTCTTCTGCGATCTCGTACGCATAGTCGGCGGGGTCTTCGCGCACCCAGTCCCACCGGAACAGCAGGTTGTAGTCCGGGTCCGAGTCGCCCCAGTCGTCCATGAAATCGGCCCAAGATTCGTGTTTCGCGTGCACCAGGTGGTACTCCCGGCCTCCCACGAAATAGCATCCTTCGGTGCAGTAGTAGCTGTGATTGTGTTCCCAGAGGTGTTTGGTTTCGGTGCTCATAATGTGTCTCCTTCGGTTTCTTGTTTCATGACGGCCCACCGCGCCAACCAGGCAGCAGGGACACCGTCGCTAATAGGCCCAGATGTCGTATCGGGCGATGAAAAGCGCCAGGACTTCACCCGGCGTCGGGGGTGCGTTGCGTCCGCATCTTGTGCAGTGCGCCGTGCTGGGGCCGTATGGGTTGTTGCTGCAGTGCCCACACCTGGGGGTTTCGTCGGGGGTCATCAGAACGGGGTGTCGTCCCCGAAGGTGCCGGGCTGGTTCCAGGCGTCGGCCCCGTTGAACGTCGGTGCTGCAGCGCCCCACGCGTCCGTCTGCGGCCCGTTCCCGCCCTGGGGGCTACCAGCACCCGCAGAAGCACCATTAGGCCGCCCCTGGCCACCCTGAGCGCCCACCCGGGATACCTGAGCGGTCGCCCACCGCAGCGACGGACCAATATCGTCCACCTGCAGCTCGACGGCGGTGCGCTTTTCGCCTTCCTTCGTCTCATAGCTGCGCTGCGTCAGTCTCCCGACCGCGATGACGCGCGCACCCTTGGTGAGCGACGCGGCCGCTTGCTCGGCCTGCTCACGCCACAGCGAGCAGCGCATGAACAGCGGCTCCCCGTCCTTCATCTGGTTCGTCTGCCGGTCGCGCACCCGGGGTGTGGACGCGATGGTGAAGTTCGCCACCGCGAGGCCCGCCTGCGAGTACCTCAGTTCGATGTCGCTGGTCAGGTTGCCGATGATGTGCAGAACCGTCTCCCCGGCCATTACTTGCTCACCTCCGGGAAGGTCACGGTGATCTGCGCGGCACGCACCAGGGCGAGTACAGCGGCCTCAACCAGCGGGTCCGACTCGCCCCGGCGATACCCGGAAACCACCTCCAGGACGTCGGCTTCGATGGTCTCGCTGACGACCAGGCTGATGACGCTGGTGGCGATCTCTTGCAGCTTGTCCGGGGTGAGTTCTGGGGCCGGTTTGGGGACGGTGATGGTCGAGGACTTCACGAGCTCGCGGACCGCGGCGATGTTTTCCGGGTGCGGGCCGAGTCCCCAGTCGAGGATTTCTCCGCGAATGTCGGTGTCATCGATTTCTTCGACCGCGGTGGCCACGATCTTGTGCGCGAGGTTGTACGCGGTGAGGTTGGTGAACGCCATTACAGGCTCCTGTCTGCCCCGGTTGGGGCGTTTTGGGTATGAAAAAGACCGCCCGAGGATTTCGGGACGGTCTGGGATTTGCGGGCGGCGTACGCGGCAATCTGCGCTTCGATACGCCTCGCCACTTGCGGCGACGGCCATAACGCCACCGCCTCGGCCGGGGTAAGTCTCCGGTCCGGGTCTTCTGCTGGCGGCAGCGGCCGTTCGGATGCGACCTTGATGGGGTCACGGGTGGCGAGGAACCGGGTGAAGTCTCGATCCGAGCTCAGTAGGCGGTCCATCACAGCCCCGCCAGCAGGTCGGGGATGGTGTCGTCCAATGCGACCTGGACCATTTCGACGCTGGCGAGCATTTCCCCGATAGCGCCGTCCTGGGTCTTCGCGGTGCCGCGGGCTTCCCCGAGTGACCAGGCCCACCCGGTACGGGTTTGCCGGACCCGGCCAACGGGCACCCATCGGGATCGTTCGTGCAGAGCATGGGCACCGTTTTTGAGCGGCACGACCTGCTGGATGGATACCTCACCGGTATCGCGGATGTTCACGAGAACCTTCATGACGCTCATGCGATCGCCTCGATCAGGTGGCGTCCGACCCATTCGGAGTACGCCGGAGGGATCGCTTCCCGCAGCCCGTCACGAGTCATCCAGTCGATGCCCATCGCGGCGCGGGCCTCGGCGACGCCAGAGAAGTTCCCCACGACGTGCATGAACTCGCCTGCGACAGGAGGCCTGCCCATCTTGGTGACCTTCGCCACATGCTCGGGATGCTCGGGCGCGGACAGGTCGATATTCGATTCGAACAGCCTGTGCCGATAGGTGCCGAGCTCGAACATGGCCCCGCACAGTTCGACCGGATCGTGCAGAGGTGCGCCGGGCACGTTCTCGATCACCCACGGCTTCCCGATGAGTTCGAACGCGGCTCGGGTTGCGTCGATGAAATCGGGG
>NZ_JOEC01000008.1 GCF_000718085.1 Mycetocola saprophilus | reverse complement strand
CCCCGATTTCATCGACGCAACCCGAGCCGCGTTCGAACTCATCGGGAAGCCGTGGGTGATCGAGAACGTGCCCGGCGCACCTCTGCACGATCCGGTCGAGCTGTGCGGGGCCATGTTCGGGCTCGGCACCTATCGGCACAGACTGTTCGAATCGAACATCGACCTGACCGCGCCCGAGCATCCCGAGCATGTGGCGAAGGTCACCAAGATGGGCAGACCTCCTGTCGCAGGCGAGTTCATGCACGTCGTGGGGAACTTCTCCGGCGTCGCCGAAGCTCGCGCCGCGATGGGCATCGACTGGATGACCCGTGACGGGCTGCGGGAAGCAATCCCTCCCGCTTACTCCGAATGGGTTGGCCGTCACCTGATCGCATCTGTCGCATGATCGGTTACCCGAAACCGTCGAAGCGGCGGAAATCCAGCCCGGCCGCGAAGAAAACGTTACTGGCCGAGCTCACGAACCGGGACGGGCATGTGTGCGCCTGGACCGGGATCGATGACGACACGCTCGTCCCTCAGCACAGGTCAGGGCGGGGGATGGGCGGTGATCGTTCGAAGAACCGTCTCGCGAATCTGGTGTGGCTGAGATCCAGCATCAACAGTCTGATCGAGGACGACCCGTGGTGGGCGGAAGAAGCCCGCCGTCGCGGAATCAAAATCTCCCTTCACGCAGACCCGACCCTCACCCCAATTGTTCACGCCGTACACGGCACCGTCATCCTCTCCGACGACGGATCAATCACGCCCCAACTCGGTGGACACACACCCGCCGACCCGTTTTAGAAAGAAGGAACCATGACCACTCTTGATCTGCTCGAACGAGCACACGCGCACCTGACCGAACTGCGGGACAAGTCCACGCCTGGGCCTTGGGTTAGTGTCACACCCGGCCTCGTTAGCTCATGCACGGCAATTCACGCGGCTGGGCACCAAAAACTCACCTGGGATGATCACTTTGGTGAGGTGTTTGAGTACTCCGACGCGGACCTTATCGTCACCTTGCACCGCACCATCGACGCGCAGCTAAAGATCCTCGCTCATGACATCGACATTTACAAGCAGATGGTGGCTTTGGGCCAGGAGGCGGCTGCCGAAGCTGCGATCTGGCGAGCGGGCGACGGTGGCCTGGCTCGCGCGATCCTCGGGGAGGAAGCATGACGGGTGCAGAGGGTCAGATTGTGGGTGCGTTCAAAGCGCTCACCACCGAGAAGCTGTTCGTTCTGCTCCGTCATCGCACCGAGTTTCCAAACACGGCCTGGATGGCCGCTGCGGCTATCGGTGACCGCGTAGTAAAGGAGGGGCCGTGACGTGGCCTGGTTCAAGGTAGACGACAAACTTCATGCCTCACGTAAGGTCATGAAGATCCCGCGACGTCACCGCTTGGCGGCGTTGGGGCTGTGGACGATCGCAGGTTCTTGGTGTGCAGATCAGGAGACAGATGGGGTCGTTCCTGACTACATGATCGAAGAGTGGGGCGGTACAACTCTGTTGGTCAATCAACTTGTAACGGTTGGACTTTGGTTGCAACTCGAAGACTCGACCGAGTTCCACAACTGGGAAGAGTACCAACCCACTAAGGAACAACTTGATGTTGCGCGTAAGAAGAATGCTGAAAAGCTGCGCAACTGGCGGGAACGTAACCGTGATGTAACCACGGATGTAACCGAGTTACAGGATGGTTCGAAACCTGACAGTAACCCTGCCCCCGACCCGACCCGACCCAACCCGACCCGTCCCCTTAAGAACTCTCTACCTGAAGGTAGAGAGAGCCCCGCTAAGCGCGGGACTCGTCTCTCGGAGGATTGGGTGCCAACTTCTGAGTCTGTTCAGAAGATGCGTGAGGACGCCCCGGACGTTGACACGCGTGCTGAGCATGCAGCGTTCGTTGACTACTGGATTGCTCAGCCCGGGCAGAAGGGCGTGAAGCTCAACTGGGAAGCTACGTGGCGGAACTGGATGCGTCGAAAACAGGGCGATGTAAAACGGGCGTCACGCCGCCCGGTGGCGAAGGCTGACCAGAACGCCGCCGAGTACGACCGGCTGTATGGGGGTGGTGATGGACGAGCGGGAAGCGTTCCAGCTCTTGACGCTGGCGTCGGCGCGTGATGGGCGTACGGTGTCGCAGGCTACGGCGCGGGTGTGGGCGAACGATCTCGCTTATATTGCCCTCCTTGACGCTGTGGAGGCCGCTACGCGCCATTACAGGGCCTCGGATAGATGGTTGATGCCGTCGCACATTATCGACGGCGTACGGGGCATCAGAGCAGAGCAAGCCCGTGAGGCAAGACGGCACCGAGCAATCACCTTCACACCCACACCCAAAGGCCCTGGCAAGCCCGCGAACTTTGACGAGCTCGTAGCCGAAGCCGCCGCGCAGCACCGAAAGGAAAACGATGACATACCAAACGATGACCTCTGACCATCAGCTCACCGCGTTCCTCGAGGGCTGCACGGCAAGACAGGTCGAACGCGAAAGGTACGGCAACCCCGACCGAAGTGAAAGACCATCGTCGCCGGCATCCAAGCGAGTCGTTGAAACGCATCAGGCCAAGGCCCGATGGGTGCACTTCATCCTCGACCGAGCAAACGGCCCCGAACGTCTGGCCGCGGCCGTAGATGAAATCAGGAAGTTCGACCAAACAAAAAACGACATTGCCGCATACTCGCGGCGGAAAGCAGGAAAGTAATGACCCAGATCGTGACCGTGTACTCAAAGGCTGACTGCCGCCAGTGCGATGCGACAAAGCGATGGCTGACCTCGCACAACGTTGACTTCGAAGTGGACGACATTACCGAGCCCGGGAACCTCGCCGCAGTAAAGGCCCTCGGATATCAGGCGGCCCCGGTCGTGATGGTGTCGAACGGTGATGTGCGTGCCGACCGACACTGGTCCGGGTTCGACCCGGGCAAGCTCGACACCCTCCTGGATGGGGACGCGTAATGCCGATCGAAGTTGTGATCGTTGAGCCGAAGACGGACTGGCCCCGCTGGTTCGGTAAAGCTCTTGCCGGCATTGGGCTCACGTTCCTTTTCGCCTGGTTCGTGAACATGATCATCCCGTTCGTTTTTGACGTGACCCTCACGTACTGGCAGTGCTTCTGGCTGATCTTCCTTGCCCGGTTCGTGATACCACGCACCGCGGCCGTCCCTGTGAAGCCGCACGCCTGACCGACAACCCCGATTTGTTCCCCGTCTCCGTTTGGTGGCGGGTTTTTTAGTGAAAGGAAACAAGCTACATGGCTATCAAAGACGACATTTTGGCCGACATCGAGGACACCTTGTGGGAAGCGAATGATTCGGCCGAGGTGTTCGCTTATGGGCACGCTCTCGAAGGAGCTATCCCGGTCGAACACCTGGACGAGTCAGGCGCGATCATTGGCCGATACAAGTTCACCATCAACGTCGAGAAGGTGGGCGAGTAATGGCGGGCGAGACGATCGTCACTGTTGTCGGGAACCTGACGAGCGATCCCGAGTTGCGCTACACCCAGTCGGGCCTTGCCGTCGCAAACTTCACGATCGCATCGACCCCGCGTAACTTCGACCGTCAGTCGAACGAGTGGAAGGACGGCGAAGCGCTTTTCCTCCGCGCCTCGGTCTGGCGTGAATTCGCCGAGCACGTTGCTGGATCGCTCCACAAGGGGGCACGGGTGGTTGCGACAGGGCGGCTGGTTCAGAACGCGTACGAAACCAAGGAAGGCGAGAAGCGTACCTCGATGGAGCTTGAGGTTGACGAGATCGGGCCGTCGCTGCGTTATGCGACCGCGCAGATTGTCAAGGCTCAGGGTGGGCAGCGTCCGTCGGCGGCTGCCCCGTCTGACCCTGCTGCGGAGCCGGGTGGCTGGAACGTCCCCGGCTCATTCGGAGACGACACTCCGTTCTAGCCATTCCGGGGGCCTGGCCGCCTGGTCAGGCCCCCACCTCGACGGCGTGCACCCTGCCTGGTTGGCGCGGTGGGCCGTCATGAAACAAGAAACCGAAAGAGGAAACACCATGAACAGTTTTGAGAAAGCTGACCGGGCGGCGTCCGCGCATGCTTCCGAGTTCAGAGACTTAGACGTTGAGATTGCGGCTTACATTGTCGTGACCCGTCAGTTTGGTTCAACGTCGATGTTGCAGAGATTTATGCGAATTGGTTTTGCGAAGGCTGGAGCGATCATGGCCGAGCTTGAACGGATCGGCATCGTGACGGCCCAACAGGGGGCGAAAGCGCGTGAGGTGCTTGTCCCAGCTAGTGAAGCGGGCAATTTGGCCGCCCTTGTGAAGCAGGCGGCCGCGGCATGACCGGGCTTGATGTGGCGTCGGTAACGCTGGCCCCAGTCTGGTTCACCCCGGCTGCCCCGTTGATTATTCGTGGTCGTGTGCCGGGTGCTGTGGTGGCGTCTCGGGTGCAGGTGGGTCGGGTGAAGGTCACGGCGCGGTGGGAGCCGCCGACGAAACACCGTGCCGGCGGGTGGGTCACGGACGTGTGGTTGGGCCGGGGGACGGGCGATCCGGCGCGACCGTACGACACCATCCACCACGACAGCCGCGACGCCGACACCGTGGCCAGACTCGCTGCGTTGATTGCTGAGCACACCCCGGCCGGGCGTCCGGTCATCACCCTGGAAGGGGGCGAATCGTGAGCGAGCACAACCGGGCCATTCGCATGGCCCAAAAGCTACTGCGCCGTCGCGCGGAACAGTTCGAAGGCCACGAAAACGCGAACCGTGACTGGGTTGAAAGCCCGAAAACGCTGGCGTTTATCGATGCCGCGAGCGAGCTGGACACCCTGATCGAGGACGAGGAGGCATCAGCATGACCGAGAAGATCGATCCGGCTCACGAGATCCCGGAAGACGTGATCGAGAAGGCCGTGAGCGCCGTTGTCTCGGACGCTGGCATGAACTTTCCACCCGAGCACCTCGTTAGCTCATGGCGCTCCGTAATCGTCAATGCAGCTCCCGGAATCGCTGCATGGGCTCGGGGGCAGGCGTTAGCCGAGGCCGAGGAAGCTGCCAACGAGGGTGCTGATAAACCCCAGACCGTGAACGGGGTCACTCAAGATGGGTGGGCATCCCCTTCTGAGTGGGCGCTCGGTAACGCTCTTGAAGCTCTCGCCGCTCTCCGCCGCAAGGAAGGGGGCGAGTGATGGAGTTCTGGTCTTATCTGCTCACCGCGGTGGGCATCCTAGGGCTGTGGCTCGCTGGCGGGAAGAACCGTGCCGGGTGGGCTGTGGGCTTGGCTGCGCAGGTGTTGTGGGTGGCGTTCGCGTTGACCACTCACCAGTACGGGTTCCTGTTGTCAGCGGTAGCGTACGGCACCGTGTATATCCGTAATTTCCGGGCGTGGAAAAAGCCCGCGACCGAACGAGAAGGGAGCGAGTGATGCAAACCGTTTCGAGTACCCGACCGAAGGCTAGGGTGCGTCACACGTGCGATTGCTGCGTTCGAGCTATCCACCCCGGGGAAACCTACGGTCGTTGGTTCTTCGTAGATGGCGGCGATACGTGGGTGTGGAAGGAATGCGCTCACTGCACGGCGTTTATCGGCCTGTACGACCTCAGCGAGTCGCACGGCGGGGAAGGGTATGACCGTGATTCCGTGAGCGACGCCGCGCAGGATCTCCCGAACTACAACCTCGGGCCGTTGTCGGTCCGGCACGCTGCCCAGTACCTCATGGGCTGGACCACACGGTTGGGGACGCTGCTACCGATCCCGGAGTCGGGGGTGAGTGATGCCGGAGACTGAACGGTCGATGCTGGACCGGCTGAACCGCCGCTACGACAAGGGCAACGGTAACGGCCCCCGGTATGCGCGTGCCGAGCATGTGAAGATCACCCCGGGTTTCGAGTCTCGCCGGATCTGCGACTACATGGCCATGGACCTGTGGACCGGCGGCTGGGGCGTAAACCGGGTCGGCCCGCAGTTGCACGGCCACGAGGTGAAGGTGTCCCGGTCGGATTGGCTGACGGAGCTCCGCGACCCGTCGAAGGCTGAAACGTTCCGCGTGTACTGCGATTTCTGGTGGCTGGTCGTGAGTGATCCGGCGATCGTGAAACCGGGTGAGCTTCCCGAGGGTTGGGGGCTCATGGTCGCGTCCACGGAACGGTACACGAACCGGCCCACAATCCGGGTGGCGGTCCAGGCCACCCGAAACCTTGACGTGCTGCCCATGCCGCGTGATTTGCAGGGCACCTTGATGCGAGCAACGGCTAAGACCGCGGCTCGCATCGCTATTTCACAGACCGAAGGAGACACAACACCATGAGCAACATCGAGAAACCCAAGACGTTAGAGATCCCGCGCCCGACCGTCGCCCCGCTCGGTGTAGAGGTGACCGTCGAACTGGTGCAGGACGTGTGGGACACGTTCATCAAACCCACCCAGAACGATGATGCCCCGCCGCAGTCTGCCGAGACGCGTGTGCTCATGGGCATTCTGCGTGCCGTGGCCGCCGGTTTTGACGCCGAGGGGGTTCCCAGTGAGTAACGCGCAGACGGTCATCTCGATTCTGCCGCCGACCGCGCTCAAGGCGGGCGCGGTCGCCCCTGACGGGCGCGTGGTCAAGTCGGGGATGCTGCACACCACGAAGGACATGCTGGTCGCCGAGATCGATTTCACCGATGGTACGGGCACGGCTTTGATGTGGCCGCTCGGCACCAATTGGAAGGAGGCACCTGATGAGTGACAAGACACAGCCGGTGACCGTCGGCGAGCTGGTTGACGCGCTGGCCAGTTACCCGCGTGACGCTTTGGTTTTCACTGGGGAAGCGGGCACCGGGTGCGGGACGGTCATTGTTGAGGACGACGGCTGGCGCACGGTGGGCGACTGCCGTGATGCCGACGGGAAAACCGGTTTTGAGGAGGAATCTGATGAGTAGCACCTTGGTTGTCCCGGATTTTTGGATGCTGTTCGACCCGGACGGCAAGGCTGACGGTTCTACGCGTGCGGTCGTGCAGGGCGAGATTCGGCATGCCACTGCGGAGAGCGCACACGCAATGTTCACCCCAAACAAGCGCACCCGGGAGCGAGAGACGCGTCAGGGGTGGCGCGTGATCGGCGTTGAACAGGCCGATTGGAACGACTACTGGACTGGCGTGAAAAAGCCGGGCCCCGAACCGAAGGAGGCACCTGGTGCCTGATGTTGAAAATTCGGCCGGGATGCCATTCGACGGTGCTCCGCCTTGCAGTGAATC
>NZ_JOEC01000007.1 GCF_000718085.1 Mycetocola saprophilus | reverse complement strand
GCCGCTTTTCGCTTGCCGCACCTTTGGGGTGATGAGTATTACTTTACGCAGGTTCCACAGAACGGGCAAATCGAGGCCGAATAGTGGCGTGTCGGAACGACACTTCCGCGGAAAACCGCGGATTAGCGTCGCAGCTCCACAACGACGCTGCGACCGAGGATGTGCTCACCCGCGGGCGAAAACCCCTGGGCGGCCAGTGCGGCAATGTTCTGTTGGGCGCGTCGCTCCCGCTGCGGCTGCGTCACAACCAGCCAGAGCACGTGTGACTCCGAGTCGATCACGGTATCGGCCACCGGAAGCACCTCATCGTTGTACCCACCGAGTTCGAGGTAGGTATGCACAACCCCCGGGGTGCGCAGTCCCGCATAGTGCTCCGGATACACGCTGAGGCCGCGCCGCGGGCTCGCACCCGGATTCCGGTCCAGGTCAAACACGACGCTGTCCCCCGACCGTGCGTGGGCACCGATGTACTCGGCAACCTGACGGGCGTCCGAACCCTTAGCCAGGGGCGCACGCTGATCCAGATAGCCGGGCAGCGCGAGAGCTCCGACCAGCAGCACTGCCAGGCTCCCCAGAATGGCCCTCGGTACACGGGTGCGCGGCGCCGCCATTCCCGCGGTGCCGATGAACGGACGCAGGACGAACCGAATCGCCGCCGAAATACCCAGCGCGATGAGAATGGCGACGGCCGGGGTACCCAGCGCCAGATAGCGCGGGACAAAGGTGGGATAGACGACACTCACCAGCAGAAGCAGCAGCGGTGGACCCAGCGCCCAGCCGGTGGCCAGCAACAGGAGTGCCCGTTCAGACCCTCCCCCATGCGTACGCACCGCGGCCGGCACGGTGATTCCCGCGCAGAGCATGAGCACCCAGCCGACGCCGGCCAGGAGCGGTGAGCCGAACCACAGGGTCACAAAAACCGAGTCGAATGAGATTCCGGTGTTATCCACCCAGCCGATCTGCCCCGCCTGCAGGATCCCGCCGATGACCACCGGCGAAGCGATCACTACCGCCAGCGCACCACAACTCACCAGCGTCCGCAGCTTTTCGCGATGCACCCACCACACCCAGGCGAACACCGCGATCCACACCAGCAGGGTGTACATAAAGGCCGCGATCCCAGCGGCCACCAGCACCGACCACCAGACCCAGTCGCGTCGGCGCACCGTGGGTCGCTCCAGCAGCACCACCAACAGCAGAATCGCCCACACCAGCAGGGCCAGGGCCAGTGCGAACCCGCGCCCCTCGGTTCCGATCAGGGTGACGCGGGGCAGAATCGCGAAGATCAGCGTGGCCAGGGTCGCGATCCCGGGCCGGGAGAGCCGGGCAACCAGCATCCAGAGTCCGGCGGCCGCGGCACCGATGGCCAGGGCCGAGGGGAAGCGCACGGCAAACTCGCCGATCCCAAACACGTCGGTCCATACCCGCAGCAGCAGGTAGTAGACGCCGTGAACGATATCCACGTGCCCGAAGAGGTCAAACAGCTGAGGAAGCGAGCGCCGGGCCGCCAGCACGCTGGCAAGCTCATCCGCCCAAAACGACGGGGTGCCCGAGCGGAAAGCAGAAATGCCCGTGGCCAGCACGCCCAGACCGATCGCGGTCAGGAGGTGCCGAGTAGCCACGGGCACTCGCATGAGGAGGTTAGTTGGCGGCGCGGCGCGCGGCGCGACCCTTACCAAAGCGCTCGGAGAAGCCCCAGACGGTGACTCGCCACATGGCCTCAAACACGATGTTGCCGCTCATCTTGGAGCGGCCGTGCACCCGCTCGACGAAGGTGATCGGCACCTCGGCGATCGAGAGCCCGGCGCGGTGTGCGTGCCACAGCATGTCGACCTGGAAGTTGTAGCCGGCGCTCTGGACGTCCTCGAGGTGCAGCTCGCGCAGCGCGTGAGCGCTGAACACGCGGTACCCGCCGGTCACGTCCTTGGCGGGAAGCTTCAGCATGATGCGGGCGTAGGTGCTGCCACCGCGGGAGAGGATCAGGCGGTGCAGCGGCCAGTTCTCGACCTTGCCGCCGGGCACATAGCGGGATCCGATGACCAGATCCACTCCCTCATCGGCCTTGGCCAGCATGGCGGGGAGCTGCTCGGGCTGGTGCGATCCATCCGCATCCATCTCGATCATCCGCTCATAGCCGTGCTCGAAGCCCCAGGCGAATCCGGCCTTATACGCGGCACCGAGGCCCTCCTTGCCGGTGCGGTGCAGCACGTGGATGTGGGAGTCTGCGGCGGCCATCTCATCGGCCAGGGTTCCGGTGCCATCCGGGGAGTTGTCGTCCACAACCAGGATGTCTACCTCGGGGGTTGCCGCGCGCACACGGCCCACAATCAGCGGGAGGTTCACCAGCTCGTTGTAGGTCGGAATGATGACGACGGTCCGGACGGACATCCGTGCTCCTTCAGGGTTAAAAAGTCAAAAATCGGGGGATCCGAAGAAAACCCCCGGAGACCAGTATCACCGCAAATCGTGACGACTCGCGATTTACGCCGCCTATTGTGCGTCGGCGCGATCCAGCTGCAGGACCCAGCTGCGCTTGAGCGTGGTCTTGTCCACCACGTCAAAACCCTGCTCCTTGAGGTGGGCCAGATCGGCCTTTTCGCGCTTGGTCTTGTCCGAGCCGCTGATGACGTACCAGACGGTGTCGACCTCCGCGGGGACCGTGGTCTTGTCCGCGTCGTACGTTTCGTCCCACAGGTGCGCGGTCTTGACGTAGGACTTCTTCAGACCCGGGTCCAGGATTCCGGTGAAGTCCTCGGGGTAGAGCCGCAGCGCCAGTCGGGGCTTACGCGAGGGACGGATATCGCCGTTGAAGACGACCGCGTCACCGGGCTTCGCCTGGGCACCGATGGTTTCGGCGATCTGGCGCAGGTCGCTGCCGTCCTTGCCATTGGGTCCGCGCTGCGCGGCGTACGAGGAGTATCCGGTGACCGCCAGGGACAGCACCAGTGCCACCCCGAGGATCTGCCCGAACAGCTTGGGCTGCAGGCGTACCGCGATGGAGCGGATCCCCCAGGCGATCAGGATCGCCACGGCCGGGGTGCACATGCTCAGGTAACGCTGCGAGTAGCTCGGGGAGAAGATGCTGATCAGGGCCAGGATGACCGGGGGCAGCACGGTCCAGATCAGGGCCAGCAGCGGCAGGCGTACGTCCGCCTTGGCGACCATCCGCAAGACGATGTTGACGATGGCCACGAGGATCAGCGCCCAGGCGATAATCGCCAGGTTGATGTTGCCAAACCACTGGGTCACCAGCACGCCGTTGACCCCGGGGGGACGGTTGCCGAGGAACTCGATCTGGCCACGCTCGAGATAGCCGATCACGATGATGGGCAGGCTGAGCGCGGCGGCCAGGGCTCCGTAGCGCACGGTGCGCCAGAGGCGCGCGCCCCGGGCGGGATCCAGCAGCAGCCAGAGTCCCACCACCGGGAGGATCAGCAGCGAGTACATAAACACGGTGGAGGTGATGGCCAGGCCCACGGCCCACAGCCACCACAGTCCGCGGTGCTTCTTGGAGGATTCCAGCAGGCACACCAGCCCGTACACCACCCACACCACACCGGCGACGGCGATCGCGTATCCGCGCGCCTCGCTGCCGATATTGGTGACGCGGGGCAGGATCGCGAAGATCAACCCCGCGGCGATGGCCAGCCGCGGACCGTGCATCCGCCACACAAGCAAAACCAGACCGGTGGCCGCCGCACCAACCGCCAGGGCGGAGGGGAAGCGGGTGGAAAACTCGCTGGCACCAAAGATGTCGATCCAGCCGTGCAGGAACACGTAGTACAGGCCGTGGACCGCGTCCACGTTGCCCAGCACGGGCCAGAGGGTGTGCAGCGGACGGGTCGCGGACATGACGCTCGCGGCCTCATCCCCCCAGTAGCTGGCGCCGGCGGAGCCGATCATGCTGATGAGTGCGGCAATTACGCCCACGGTGAGGGCAAAAACGGTGCGCGGAACGCGCGCTAACGTGGCAGGCATAACGGTCCCCATTGTTCCATTGTCGGGGATCATGACTGGGAGGGCACTGTGCGGCCCATTCCCCCGCGCGGCGCGGCCACCGGCTAGGCTTTCGGCATGGTGCGAATCGACCCGCAGGACCCAACCCCTCCGTTCGAGCAAATCCGCGCGCAGATCGTGGCCGGTTCGCTGGACGGCAGCCTGCCCGCCGGGACTCGGATTCCCACGGTGCGCGGGCTGGCGGCCGAGCTTCAGGTGGCCGCGGGGACCGTGGCCAAGGCGTACCGCCGGCTCGAAGAGGATGGGATCATCGAGACCCGTGGACGCTCGGGGTCGGTGATTGCCGCCGCCGGGGATTCCTCGCGCCAGCAGATCGAACTACTCACCCACGAGCTGGTGACCCGGGCGCGTCAGCTGGGGGTCACCGACGCGCAGGTGCGTGAGACCCTCGACGCCGCGCTGGCACAGCTAGCCGCCGAGCAGTAGGGAGCTCCGGCGGTCCCGAGGCATGCGGCCGCCAGGAGTTAGAGACCCCAACGCTCCAGAGGTCTCGAAGCATGCGGCGTCCGAGGACTAGAGGACGTCGTCGCTCCAGTTGTCGGGGCGTCCGAAGCGATGTGCCGCAATCGAGATGGACTGCTCGCGCAGGTAGTGCAGCAGCTCCACCCGCCCCGAGGCGGTCACCTCACCGGCATAGACGGAGGGGGCGGCGGTGCCGGCGACGCGGATCAGCTCGGTTCGCAGATCGGCACGCAGCGGTCCCACCAGTCGCACCCGGGAGGGTGGGGTGTCCGCACCGAGGAATCGGACGATCCACTCGGCATCGCTCTCGATCGACATCACGACACCCAGGCCACCCAGCGCCTGCCGCACCCCGGCGGGAACACCCGCCGCGAGACTCACGGTAAACGCAGATTTGGCCCGCATCGCGGCGATAATCACCCGCAGAACCTCGCCCAGTTCGGCATTCTCCCCGGCCCGAATCGCGACCGGAACGCTGCGGTAGCGCAGCAGGTTGCGTTCGATCCCGAGTTCGGAGGCGTCCTGGACCGCGCCATAACCGGTGCCCCAGGCGATCGCGTCCGACAGCGCCGCGCGGCGCAGCAGGTCGAAACGGTCATAGCTCAGCGTGGGCTGGGCCGCCTCGATGAGTCCGCGGATTCGGGAGTCGAGGCCGCGCAGGTGCAGCGTGGAGCTGGAGGTTCCGGCGTCGGGTACCCAGTCACCCAGCGCGATCAGGTGGTTGGGACCACCGGGCGCGGCACCCGGGCCGCGGCGGGCGGCACCGTGGGCGGCACCGGGCTGACGCTGGACACGCAGGTCCGTCATCGGGCGGTTCACATGCAGCGATCCGGCGTCGATCCGCTCCAGCCACTCGGACAGGTCCTCGGCGTCGCGGGTGTGCAGCGCGGCCTGGCGTCCGCCACCGGTGGCGTTGACGTAGCGCAGCGCCTCACGCAGGGTGGTGGCCCGCATGATGCCCATGGTGGGTCCCTGAATGATCTGCCGCTGGAACTCGGCACCGTTTTCGATGCCCTCGCGGATCCCGGGACGCCAGTTCCGGCCATCTTCTGGCAGCGGGAGGGGCTCCAGCAGCCAGCTCTGGGCGCCGGGCAGATCCGCGAGCGCCGTGGCAAGAACGGGGGTGGCCGGGCTGGCCAGGGGTGCCAGGGTCGTGGCGGCGCTCTCGGTCGCACCCGAGACGAGCGAGCTGGTGGCATCCACCAGCTGGTGTCGGAAGTGCTCGCTCCGCGCGGCCGAGCCCACGACAACCACCAGGCTGGCGGACTCACGCAGCTGACCGGCGCGGCCAAACGCGTCACTCACGATCTGTGCAACGGCCTGGTCCAGATCGGCACTGGGCATCACGATAATGGTGTTTTTACCCGGAAGTTCGGCGCGCAGATCGAGATCGGGTTTCCAGTCGAGATACCGCTCGGCGGCGGCGTGATCGCCGCGCAGCAGGACGCGGGAAATCACCGGGTGAATGACCAGCGCGCGCTCGGTCTCCGCATCGGTGATCGTGACCAGGCGCAGCTGATCGCGGGAAACCCCGGCCTCCCACAGGCTTTCGGCCAGCACCGCGGCGCTACGACGGGCGTGCGCAGCCGGATGCAGCACCACCACCGCCCCCACGGCGAGCGCGGCGATGACCCCGGCCGCGGGATCGGCGATCGGGGACGCCGAGAACCCGGCCACCAAAATCACGCCCGGGGCGGCGAACCGTGCCCCGCGCAGGGTGTCGAGTTCCCGAGCCGTGGCGGCGTAGTAGTGGGCGAGATCGATCGCATCGCTGACTTCGCGGTCGGCATCTGGCAGCAGGGTGCCGGTCTCGTGCACGGCGATTTCCAGCAGGCGGTCGCGGTTGGCGGCGAGCGCGAAGCCGATCCGCCGGCTCAGCGCCGCCCGGTCGGCAGCGGCCCGCAGTACCACGGTGGAGGCGGCGCGGGCGGCATCGGCCAGCACCACCGCGATTTCCTCGGGGTTCCGGATCGTCGCGGCCTCGCTGGTCTCGGTCCCCAGGGTGCTCTCGAGTGCACGCGCACGAATCCGGTTCGCCCACGCCCGGTTGGCCGCCAGGGACGGGTCGGTGTCCGGAGCCAGGCCGAAGCCGGGAGCGCCATGGGCCGTCTGCACGGTGGGGGCGATCGTGGTCGAGTCGAAGATCCGGACCGAGTCGAACGGTGACTCGGGCTGGGCGTGCCGGGACAGGCGCAAGACCTGCTCGGTCATACCCGCCTCTTCCACGGGGGTCCGGGTCAGCGCCTCGGTGGGCAGATTGAAGGAGTCGGGGGTTTCGGGCTGATCGGTGATCAGCTGGACGCTCTCCGCCCGCGGCTCCACGCTCCACTCACTCTCGCGATTCTGGGTACGGCGCGGCTCGGGCAGGTGACGACGCTCGGTGCGCAGCTGACGCACGGCCGCACGGAAACGCTCGGTTTCGCGATCCAGCAGGACCGGATCGGCAACCAGGTGGCTCGAGGCTCCCAGGAATCCGTCATCCTCGAACTCACGCAGCGTGCGCACCAGGTACTCCCCCGCATCCGCGAGGTGCTTCTCGGCCACCACCGGCGTCAGCAGCGTCAGGCGGCCCAGGACCGTCTGCAGCAGACCGGTATAGCGCGGCAGCACGCCCAGCGGCAGCGCGTATTCCAGCGCGTCACTCACGCCGCGCTCGGCGGCCAGCAGCAGGGTGAAGGCCAGGTCAAACAGGTTCGGGACCGAGACGCACACCCGCAGCGCGTGCATCCGCTCGGGGGTGCACACCCAGGAGAGCACGCGGAAGAGGTTGGCCTCGGCCTCCTGCACGGTGGGGTAGGAGGCCACGGGCCAGCCGGTGAGGGTCGCGGTGACCCGCTCATCCGGAACCCGGTCGCCCGCGCTCAGCCGGATGCCCAGCGGCGCTCCGCCGGCCGCCACCCGGGCACTCGCGTGATCCGAGAGCGCGGTCACGCTCTCCAGCACGTCCGGGAGCGAGACCGGCAGGGCGATGCTCAGCGGGTAGGCACGCAGGGCCGGGTCGGCAAGCAGACGGATCACCACCGCCTGGGTGAGATCCAGCTCGCGATAGTCCTCCACCACCAGCTCCACCAGGGTGCCGGCGGTGCGGGTTGCCGAGGCGATCAGTGCCGCAACTCGGCCGGTAATCGTCTCGAGAGCCGGGTCGAAGGCCCACGGGGAGGCATCGGTGATCAGGTCACCCACGCGCACGCTCACGCGGTCCACATCGTCGCGGTGGGCCAGCGCCGAGAGACGGTCCAGGGCACGGGCGGCACCGTCATCCCCCAGGACCGCGGCACCCATCGGCAGCGCCCCCAGCTGAACGCCCTGGGTGCGGATCGCCGCAAACCTCTCGCGCAGCTCGGCATCGGGGGCCTCGATCACCAGGTGCTCGGTGAGTTCGCGGGTGAGCTTGCGCACGCTGGGGAGGGTTAACGCGGGCAGCCCCGGTCCCAGCAGCGCGCCCACCCGCAGGGCCGTGCGCTGGCGGGTGGTCAGAGAGGGGACGGGTTCCACCACGGGGGCCGCATCGGTCCCGGCCGGCTGGGCCGGAACCGGGGGGCCCGCGGGGGTCGGCACGTTCAGCGCGGCGAGCGCGGCACCGGCAACAAAACCGCCCTCGGGGCGCACCACGTCATCCAGCAGGTGGGTGACCAGGGCCAGCGCACCGGGGTCACCGTGCAGCGCCTCGGCGCGCGCGGCCTCGGGACGGATCGGGGCGTTTGCAGCACGCAGCACCCATTCCCGGGCAAGGGCTACGGACTCTCGTGCGAGACGGTCGTAGTCGGTGTCGGTGGCGGGGGTGCGATCGGCCATACCCCGAGACTACGCCCTTGGGAGCGCGGGGATCGGGCGGCACGACGGACGCCCCGGAGTTTCCACGGTTCTTCCAGGCAACCCCCGGACAACGCACTCGCACCCATGACCCTCGCCGGATCGGATGGCATGAGGAACACCCCCACGGTTTCCACGCGACTTCCAGGCAACCCCACCGGGTCGCACCCGTTACGCGGGCCCGGGCCACTCCCCGGGCCAGGTGCTCGGCGCATCGGCCCGCGATCGGGGCAACGCAACCGCGTCGCGCCAGTCGGCGATCCACTCGGGCAGCGGCTCGGTGGCCTCGGTCACGCCGGTGGCCGCCATGAACTCGGCCGGGGTGACCGTGCCGCCGCTGCGTCGGATGAAACGGGCCCGCATGAGCGCCCGGGTATATACCTGGCCATCCACGACGATGCGATGTTCGATATACCCCGCCTCCTCGTCGGTGCCGATGATCCGGGTCTCGACCGTGAAACGCTGCCCCAGGGTCAACGAGCGACGATACGAAACCGTCTGGTTGACCACCACCGCGTACCACCCATTGTTCTCCATGACCGCCCACATGCCCGAGCGAATCATCAGATCCAGTCGGCCCAGGTCGAAGATCGACAGGTAGACGCCGTTATTCATGTGGCGCAGGATGTCGAGATCGGTGAGCAGGGTGCGCAGCCGAATCCGACCCACGTCGTGGTGACCGAGGGTTTTCCCGCGCGCCAGGCCGCGCCGGGCTGCCCGCATCACCAGCAGGGTGCGAAAGATGAGGTGCATGGGGTCCTAGAGGAAGATATCGGGGAAGAGGTCCGCGGGGTCCACCCCGGGGGCATACTTTTCCAGGTCGGTGATGCCGTGATCGGCCAGCACATCCTCGACGATCAGCGAGCGGCCGGTCAGCCCACGCGCGTCACTGGTCAGCACCAGGTAGGCGGCATCCGCGTAGATCTCCGGGGTGCGACTGCGACGCATGAGTTCCTCGCCTCCCAGGACATTGCTGACTGCGGCGGTCTGGATCGTGGTGCGCGGCCACAGCGTATTGGCGGCCACCCCCTGCCCGGCAAACTCGGCGGCAAACCCCAGGGTCGCCAGCGACATCCCGTACTTGGCCAGCGTGTAGCCGATGTGCGGACCCAACCACTTGGGATCCAGATTGATGGGCGGGGACAGCGAGAGGATATGGGGGTTCGAGGACTCAAGAAGCGCGGGGATCGCCGCGCGACTGAGCATGAAGGTGCCCCGGGTATTCACGTCCTGCATCAGGTCGTAGCGCTTGGGGCTGAGGTCCTTGCTGCCGGCCAGGGTGATGACCGAGGCGTTGTTGAGGACGATATCGATCCCCCCGAACTCGGCCACCGCCGCGGCCACCGCGCGCTCCACGTCCTCATCGTTGCGCACATCCCCCACCACGGCGAGCGCCCGTCCGCCGGCCGCCCGGATCTGCTCGGCGGCGGTATGAATCGTGCCCTCCAGGGCCGGGTGCGGGGTGTCGGTCTTGGCCAACAGGACGATATTGGCGCCGTCGGCCGCGGCGCGCAGCGCGATGGCCAGCCCGATCCCGCGGCTTCCGCCGGACATCAGGATGGTGCGGTTTGTGAGGGTGCGGGTCATGCGGACTCCTTCGGTGCGGTTTTGGCATGGGAACGGGCGGCAAAGGCGGCGATCCGCTCGGCGGACTCGGTGCGGGAGAAGGCGTCGCCGATCGTGGTGGCCTCATCGTCCAGCCCCGCCTGGAAGTCTCGACCCGCGCTCGTGCGCAGCAGACGTTTGGCCTGGCCGAACGCCAGGCTGGCCCCGGACACCCAGTGGGCGGCCACGGCCTCGGCCCGGGATGCCAGGTCTTCGGCGGGAACCACCTCGTTGATCAGACCCCAGTCCCGGGCGGTTTCGGCGTCCAGGCTGCGGTCGGTCAGCACCATCTCCAGCGCCCGGCGCATCCCGATGGCCTCGGGGAGCAGCGTGCTCACCCCGCAGTCGGGCGTGAGCCCGATATCCGCGTACCTGGAGACAAAACGGGCCTTCTCCGAGGCCACCAAGTAGTCCCCGACCAGCATGAACCCGAGGCCTCCCCCGGCCACGGCGCCCTGGACGGCGGTCACGATGGGGATCGGGGCGGAGGTCAGCAGCCGATGACCGTCGTGGATCACATCGGCCAGCTCGGCGATGGTGGTCCCGCCCTCACGCGCCAGCGTGGCAAATTCCAGGACGTCTCCGCCGGCGCAGAAGGCCGGACCGATCGAGTCGAGGATGATCGCCTGCACGTCTCCCCTGCCCGCGACCTCCCCGGCGATTTCGCGCCAGGCCAGCGCGGCCGCCCGGTTGATGGCCCCCAGTCTCTCGGGGCGGTTAAGGGTGATCCGGGCGATGCCCTCGGCCACCTCCAGCCGAATCGGATCGTTGTGGTGCTGCGTCATTGCGACCTCCTGAGCGCCCCTCCCGGGTGCGCATGCGATGGCTTCGTTGCGATCAGTGGATGCCCCGAGCATAGACCGCCCGACCACGAAGCCCACGGAGATTGTGCACAATCGGCGAGCGTCCCCAACCAACCCCGATGCACGCTTGTGCGCTTCCTACAAGGCACTCGGCGGACGGTCCGGTACGCCCGACTAAACTGGAATCATGGCCCAAACGAAGATCCTGCTCTACTACGTCTTCACCCCCCTCCCCGACCCCGACGCGATCCGCCTCTGGCAGCGCGACCTGGCCGCATCCCTCGGGCTGCGCGGGCGAATTCTGCTGTCCAAGGACGGCATGAACGGCACCGTGGGTGGAGAGATCGGCGCGGTTAAGCGCTATCTGCGCGCGACCCGCGAGTACCCGGCGTTCAAAAACCTCGACGTCAAGTGGTCCGACGGCACGGGCCTGGACGAACACGGCCAGAGCCTGGACTTCCCCAAGCTGAGTGTGAAGGTGCGCGAGGAAATCGTGTCCTTCGGTGCCCCGGGAGAGCTCACCGTGACCGCCGAGGGCATTCAGGGCGGCGGCGGACGCATCGCCCCGGACAAACTGCACGATTTTGTGGCGGAACACCAGGACACCGTCTTCTTCGACGGACGTAACGCCTTCGAGGCCGAGATCGGACGCTTCAAAAACGCGATCGTTCCCGATGTCAGCAACACCCGTCAGTTTGTGGACGAGCTGGAATCGGGTCGCTATGACCACCTCAAGGACACCCCCATCGTGACCTACTGCACCGGCGGTATCCGCTGCGAGGTGCTGTCGGGCCTGATGAAGAACCGCGGATTCACCGAGGTGTACCAGCTCGAGGGCGGCATCGTGCGCTACGGCGAGCAGTTTGGAAACGACGGCCTGTGGGAGGGCTCACTCTACGTGTTCGATGCCCGCGGATCGATCGACTTCGCCCCCGGAGCGGCCCGCATCGGCCACTGCGTGGTGTGCGAAACCGCAACCTCGGAGATGCGCAACTGTGAGGATCCCAGCTGCCGCGCGCAGCTGGTCGCCTGCGACTCGCACACCGAAGCCCCCGTCCACTGTCCCACCCACGCCGGAGTACTCGCATGATCGAAAATTCCAAGCTCGCCATCATCGGTGCCGGCAGCGTGGGCTCCTCCCTCGCCTATGCCGCCCTGATTCGGGGATCCGCACGCGAGATCGTGCTCTACGACATGGACCGCGCCAAGGCCGAGGCCGAGGTGCTTGACCTGGCCCACGGAACCCCGTTTACCGGGGCCGGAAAGATCACCGGTGGCGGCGATATCGAGGCCGTGGCCGGCGCCAAGGTGGTTGTCATCACCGCCGGCGCCAAGCAGCAGCCCGGCCAGACCCGCCTGGATCTGGCCGGAACCAACGCCCGCATCCTGGGTGACCTGCTCCCCAAGCTGGTGGAGCTCGCCCCACGCGCGGTCTTTATCCTGGTGACCAATCCGTGTGATGTGCTGACGGTGGCGGCCCAGGGCATCGTGGATCTCCCGCCCGGACGCATCCTCTCCTCGGGCACCCTGCTGGACTCGGCACGCCTGCGCTGGCTGATCGCCGAGCGGGCCGGGGTCTCGGCGGCCAGCGTGCATGCGGCGATCATCGGCGAACACGGCGATAGCGAGTTCCCGCTGTGGTCCCAGGCCAAGATCGGCCCGACCCCGCTGCTGGAGTGGACCGATGAGACCGGCAAACTGGTCTTCGACTCGACCGAACGCGCCCGCCTGCATGAGGAGGTTGTCGGTTCGGCCTATAAGGTCATCGCCGGTAAGGGTGCCACCAACTACGCGATCGGTCTCTCCGGTGCCCGGATCGTCGAGGCGATCCTGCGCGATGAGAAGGCGGTTCTCACCGTGAGCACCGTGCTGAATGACTATAACGGCGTGGACGGGGTTGCCCTGAGCGTGCCGGTGGTGGTGGGCAAGCACGGCGTGGAACGGGTGCTGGATGTGCCGATGAACGACTCCGAGGCCGCCCACTTCCGCGCCTCGGCGGACGCACTGAACCAGAGCATTCGGGCGCTGGGTATCGACACCCACTAGCGTTCCCCCGCTCCACATGCCCGGTCACCTCCTCGCGAAGTGGCCGGGCATGTTGCGTGGGGGCCCACCCCGACCCAGCCACCCCTGTCGGGACCGAGGGCGACTGGTTAGGGTGGAGGTATGAGTGCATCCGAATCGTTTCATGCCTGGTGGGTCTCCGCCGAGAGTGCCGAACTTCGAGACACCACCACCGACCAGCTCGGCGAGGGCGACACCCTCGTCCGAATCGAGTTTTCGGGAATCAACTTTAAGGACGGGCTCGCGCTGGAGCGACGACCCGGAATCCTCAAGGAGTATCCGATGATTCCGGGAATCGACCTGGTGGGATTCATCGTCGAATCCGACCTGGACCTCTGGCAGCCCGGCGAACGCGTCCTCCTCAACGGTGCCGGGCTCGGCGAGACCCGGCACGGCGGGTTATCGCAGTTTGCGCGGGTCAACGGGGCCGATCTGATCTCGGTTCCGCAGCAGATCAGCAACTTCCGCGCCGCGGCGATCGGCACCGCCGGATTCACCGCAATGCTGTCGGTACTGGCGCTCGAGGATGCCGGACTGGAGCCCGGTGCCGGTCCGGTGCTGGTGACCGGCGCCGCCGGCGGGGTGGGCAGTATCGCGATCGCGCTGCTGGCCGAGCTCGGCTACGAGGTCGTGGCCGCCAGCGGACGGGTGGACACCGCGTCCAACTACCTGCGCAACCTCGGTGCCGACCGGATCATCCCCCGCTCCGAGCTCTCCGAGCCCGGACGCCCGCTGCAGAAGCAGGAGTTTGCGGCGGTGGTGGATTCGGTGGGAAGCCACACCCTGGTCAACGCGCTGGCGCGGCTGAACTATCGCGGACTGGCCACCGTGTGTGGGCTGGCCCAGGGGCCAGATCTTCCCGGTACCGTGCTGCCCTTTATTCTGCGCGGGGTGCACCTGATCGGGATCAACTCGGTGTTTACGCCGCGGGAGCTGCGCGAGCGCGCCTGGCAGCGGTTGGCCCGGGACCTCAACCTAGATCTGCTTGACTCGCTGACTCGCAGCATTCCGATGGCCGATGTGGGCGCCTCGGGAGCCGCGATTCTGCGCGGCGAGCTGCGCGGGCGCACGGTGGTGGACGTGGACGCCTAGCGCGTTCCGACAAAACGAGGCGTAACCCCCTGGTGGGGTTTCGCCTCGTTTTTCTTGTGGACCACTTACTTCTGAGCGTCGGCCTCGGGCTCTTCGGTGCCCGCGGCTGACTTCTTCGCGACGGGCTTCTTGGCGGCCGGGGTGGACTTTGCCGCCGGGGTGGCCTTTGCCGCCGGGGCCTGCTTCGAGGCGGGCGTGGTTTTGGCTGCGGGGGTGGCCTTGGCGGTTGATCCCGACGCGGTGGCGGGCTTCGGCTCGGAAGCCGAGGCGGTTTTTGCCGACGCAGATTTCGCGGGGGCGGCCTTCGCGGGGGCAGACTTCGCCGGGGAGGTCTTCGCCGGGGAGGTCTTCGCCGCCGAGGACTTGGTTGCCGCAGGCTTAGCCGCCGGAGCCTTTGCCTCCGGAGTCTTTGCCTCCGTAGTCTTTGCCGCAGACGACTTGGCGGCAGGTGCCGTGATCTCCGACTCTTTCGCGGCCGGGGTCTTCGCCGCCGAGGTCTTGGTGGCCGGAGTCTCGGAAGCCGAAACCGTGCTCGCCGAGGGCTTGGCCGCCGACGACTTCCCGGCGGGAGCCTTCGCGGCAGCCGGTTTCGCCTCGGTGGTCTTCTCCGCGGCGGTCTTCTCCGCGGTGGACTTCGCGGAGGCGGACTTCGCGGCGGCCGGCTTCGCGGTGGCGGGCTTTGTAGCGGAGGTCTTCGCGGGTGCAGCCGAATCCGGAGCCGCGGTCTCGGTCCCGTCCTCTGCCTTACGCGCTGCGGGCTTGGCCGGGGTGGACTTCGCCGCCGGTGCGGTCGCGGCCTTCGCGGCGGCGGATGCCTTGGCCGCGGGAGCCTTCGTGGTCGAGGACTTCGCAGCAGCCGGGTTTTCCGCCGGAGCCTTTTCCGCGGGCTTGCTTGCGGTGGGCTTGGTCGCCGCCGGTTTGGTCGTGGCAGGCTTCGTCTCTGCAGATTTACTTGCGGCAGATTTACTTGCGGCAGGCTTACTCGCGGCAGGCTTAGTTTCCGCAGGCTTACTCGCGGCAGGCTTAGTTTCCGCAGATTTACTCGCGGCAGGCTTAGTTTCCGCAGGCTTACTCGCGGCAGGCTTAGTTTCCGCGGCCTTGCTCGCGGCGGGCTTGGCGGCGGCAGGCTTAGCCGTGGCCTTGCTCGCCGAAGCAGGCCTACTCGCAGCCGCGGACTTACTCGCGGCGGCAGGCTTGGCCTTGGCCTTGGCCGCCGGAGTCGCGTCCGGGTCGGCCTTTTTCGGGGCACGCTTGCGGATCGGGGTCACCCGAGCCAACGGGTTCTTGGCGGCCTTGCGGGCGGCCTCACGCTCGGCGGCGATCCGCTCTGCCTCGGCCTTGCGGGCGGCGTGTTCCTCCTCGAGCACGGCGCGCAGGTCTACACCCTCCGCCTTACGCTCGATCAGCTTGCGCACCAGCGCGGGACGCACACCGGTCACCGTGCGGGGGTTCACCTCGATATCGGATTCCAGCAGTGCCACGATGTCGGCCTCGGTAGCCCGGGTTGCCTCGATCCGCTTCTCGGCTTCCAGCGCGGCGGCGCTCTTGCGCCGGGCGCGCGCGGCATCGCCGTCGTCCAGGCCCAGGGCCGCGACCAGTGCCGCCGCATGCTTGGTGGTGACCACCACACGCGAGTACTCGGCGTCCTCAAGCTCAAACACGATGGTGGGACGGCTGCCGCGGATCACCAGGAAGTCCATGCCGCCGTTAAATTTCCACCGGCCCACGGCCATGGTGAGCGGAACATACCAACCGGGCGAGCGAATGCCACGGAGCCAGACCCACGGATCCTCGGTGATCGAGGCCGTTCGGATCGCGTCACGCGGGATCACCACGTTGTCTTTGCGCAGCGCCAGGGCCTTTTCCGCCGCCGTCAGTTTCACTTCCAGTCGATCGGGGTGCAGGAGAAGGCTAGCCATACCCTCTAGTTTGCCCCTTTCACCTGAAAAAAGGGCCGAAGACACCTCACAAAGTGATAACTCCCCGGCTGGAGAATTACCACAGCGATCTAAACGCCGTGTCCGTCCTCGGCGGCGGTGACCACGGCATCCAGCAGCGCGGCAACCGTCTGTTCGCCGGCCACCAGGTCAACCCGCAGGCCCACGGCCGCCGCGTCGCCGGCCGTGCGTGGGCCGATGGCGGCGATCAGGGTTGAGTCCGGGATCTCCCCAAACTGCGTGGCCACCTGATCGGCGATGCTGCCCGAGGTCACCAGGAGGGCGTTAATGCGGCCACTGCGGACATCGGCAATCACCTTCTCCGAGACCGGCTCGCCCACCGTGCGATAGGCCATGACCGATTCCACGTTGTGTCCGGCGGCCACCAGGCCACGGGTCAACACGGGTTCGGCATTGGCGGCGCGCAGCGTGAGGAAGCGGCGCGGTTCGGGTTCACGCGCGAGCAGCTCGCGGGCCATGCCGGTGGCCGAGTTGTCCTCGGCTGGAACCAGGGTGACCACAAAGCCGGCCGCCTGGGCGGCGGCCGCGGTGGTCTCGCCGACAACGGCGATCTTGGTGTGTGCGGGCACCCGCACCCGGTGGGCATAGAGCACATCCACGGTGGTGGCGCTGGTCAGCGTCAGCCAGTCGAATGCGCCGGCCTGAAGCGATTCCAGGGCGCTGGCCAGCGCCTCGGGGTTGTCGGTCGGGGCAAAGTTCACCATCGGCGCGATGACCGGGGTGGCGCCTCGACGGCGCAGTTCGGCGGCGACTCCGTCACCCCAGGGGCCACCCCGGGGCACCAGAATCCGCCAGCCGGTCAACGGCTTGGAGGAAGATCCTGCAGTGCTCATCGGAAAACTCGTTGCTACCTTCGTCAAACTTATTGGCGCGCGCGCACGCCCAATCGGGTGGCACGGCTCGGGGAGGAAAACGAACCTCACACTACCATCATCGTCCGGTTCCGGCCGGATCCGAAATCGCCCGGGGTCCCCCGTCGCAAAACGCCGAGTAAACCCGCGGTTTTAGCGCCGGGAAAGCGCCCGCACGATACCCCAGGCGGCCAGCCCCACGGTCACGGTTGCGGCCGCGGCCACGCCCAGTGCGCCGCCGGGGTTCTCGGTGCTGAATTCCTTGAGCTTCTTCTTGCCGCGGTTCACCGCGCCACCCACGCGCTTGGGCACGTTGAGCTTGTCTTCCAGGGCGTTCAGCGTGGCCACCAGCTCCGCGCGCGCCTCCTCGGGAGTCTTATCGACGGTCATAATCACCGGTTCCCTTCAGCGCATCGATGTCTCGACGCACACCCTCAATCGGACCCTGCTCATCGCTGATTCGCTTGAATGAGCGCCAGCCCAGCAGCCCGAAGACCCCGGCCGTAAGCAGGAACAGGACAAAAACAATCAGCGCCGCCAGCCACGCGGGCATTACCAGGGCCAGGGCCAGGATGATCACGGCTACCAGGGTTCCCACCGCGAAGAACACAAAGATCAGCGCGACGATCACAAAGACCGCCCCGATCCCCGCGTTCTTCCCCACGTGGATCGCCTTGACCTTGAGCTGCTCGATCTCGGCCTTAATCAGGTCAACGATCTGTCCGGGCAGGTCCGAGATCAGGCCGATCAGGGAGCGCTTAGTGGGCTCACTCATTCTCGGCCGACTTCTTGGTGGAGCTCTTGGCGGCCCCGCCCTTGGCGGTGCTCTTGCTCGACGCGGCCTTCTTTGCGGCCGGCTTTTTGGCGGCGGGCTGTGCGCTCGTGGCGGCGGCCGGCTTTTTCGCGGCGGGAGTCTCGGGAGCAGACTCCTCGGGGGCGATCGCCGAGGCCACCTTCTTAACACCGGTCAGCAGCAGACCCGGGATCTCGCTCAGCCGCGCCTTGGTGAAGGTCTCCACCTTCTCCACCTGGTTCTGCACGGGGGCGGCATTCCAGACGCTCAGCCACCCGCTCTTAATCTGTTCGTAGCGCGCACGGCCCGCACGGGTCCCCAGGACGTAGCCCGCGGCCAGTCCGGTAACGAAGAGTATCTTGCCTCGCATCGTGTCTCCCTCTGCTCGATTCGATACTCACCAGCGTAGCGCGTGGTTGCGGATACGTCGGGAAGAATGTCTCAAAAGACTTTTGGAAACAAAACACCGCTCCATTCCCGTTGGGGAATGAAGCGGTGTTTTGTTGGTGAGGACTAGGCGCCGCGCAGGCGCTCGGCGAAGTACAGGTACAGGTCGGCGATCGCGATGCGCTCCTGCTCCATGGTGTCGCGGTTACGCACGGTCACGGCCTTGTCCTCGAGCGAGTCGAAGTCCACGGTCACGCAGTACGGGGTACCGATCTCGTCCTGGCGACGGTAACGACGACCGATTGCACCGGCGTCATCGAAGTCCACGTTCCAGGTTTCGCGCAGCTCGGCGGCCACCTCGCGAGCCAGCGGCGAGAGGGCCTCATTGCGGCTCAGCGGCAGGATCGCGACCTTGACCGGGGCCAGGCGCGGGTCCAGACGCAGCACGGTGCGGGTGTCCACACCGCCCTTGGCGTTGGGGACCTCCTCCTCGTCATAGGCATCCACCAGGAAGGCCATCAGCGAGCGGGTCAGACCGGCCGCGGGCTCGATCACGTAGGGGATCCAGCGCTCGTTCTTGGGCTGGTCGAAGAAGGACAGATCCTTGCCCGAGGCCTCGGAGTGGGTCTTGAGGTCGAAGTCGGTGCGGTTGGCCACACCCTCCAGCTCGCCCCACTCGCTGCCGGAGAATCCGAACCGGTACTCCACGTCCACGGTACGCTTGGCGTAGTGCGAGAGCTTTTCCTTGGGGTGCTCGAAGAAGCGCAGGTTCTCGGCCTTGATCCCCAGGCCGGTGTACCAGTTCATGCGCTCGTTCAGCCAGTACTCGTGCCACTCTTCATCGGTGCCGGGCTCCACGAAGAACTCCAGCTCCATCTGCTCGAACTCGCGGGTGCGGAAGATGAAGTTACCGGGGGTGATCTCGTTACGGAACGACTTACCGATCTGGCCGATACCAAACGGCGGCTTCTGGCGCGAGGCCTGCAGCACGTTGGCGAAGTTCACGAAGATACCCTGGGCGGTCTCGGGACGCAGATAGTGCATGCCGGACTCGTCCTCAACCGGGCCGAGGGTCGTCTTCAGCAGGCCGGAGAAGGCCTTGGGCTCGGTCCAGGCGTGACGGGTGCCACAGTTCGGGCAGGCGATGTCGTCCAGCCCGTTCTCGGGGGCGCGGCCCTTCTTCTCCTCGAACTCCTCCTCCAGGTGGTCGGCGCGGAAGCGCTTGTGGCACGAGGTGCACTCGACCAGCGGGTCGGAGAAGACCTCAACGTGGCCCGAGGCCTCCCAGACCTTACGGGGCAGGATCACCGAGGAGTCGAGGCCCACCACGTCGGAGCGTCCCTGAACCATGGACTTCCACCACTGACGCTTGATGTTCTCCTTGAGGGCCACACCGAGGGGGCCGTAGTCCCAGGCGGAGCGGGATCCGCCGTAGATTTCACCGGCCTGAAAGACAAATCCGCGATGACGGGCGAGGGCGATGACTTTATCGAGACGGCTGGCTGCCACGGTGGCTCCTGAAGTGTGCTGAAAGATAACCCGACCGGGTGCCGGGCATTAGGGCCTAAGTTTACCCACTTTCCGGGCCGGTGTCCGCTGCCGTTCTAGGATTGATGCCATGAGTCACCCCACACTCCCCGATATTCAGGTTGCCGCCTTCGCGCTGGTCCGCCACCGCCGCCTGCTGATGGTCACCGCCCGGGGCCGAGACGTCTATTTTCTGCCCGGCGGCAAGATCGATTCGGGTGAGACCCCGCGGGACGCGGTGATTCGTGAGGTTTTTGAGGAGGTCGGCGCCCGGGTCGACCCGGATTCGCTGGCGATCTATCACCGTCTGGCGTTGCAGGCACACGGGGAACCCGAGGGTCGCCTGGTCGCGATGACCATCTTCAGCGGCGAGCTGCTGGACGAGCCGGTCCCCAGCGCCGAGGTGAGCGAGCTGCACTGGGTGCGCCTGGCCGATGCCGACCGCTGCCCGCCCGCCGGGGCCGATCTGCTGCACGTCCTGCACCGGGACGGCCTGATCGACTAGCGATCCGGGCGCACTGGGAACTCCACGAAGTCCCGGCTAACATGGATCGCAGTCGTGATGAGAACCCGGCCGCGCCGGGAACGGATGCACCCAGGGGGCCGAATTGACACAGCAGGAACGTGGACGCGCCGGCGCAGGGGTCTCCGCCATCGCCTTCAATGAGGCGGTGCCGGTGCGCTTCGAGCGCGACGGGCGCGAAATCGTCAACTTCCGCTCGGGACCGCGCACCGGAACCCCGATTGTGCTGCTGCACGGGATCGGGATGGGGCACGCCTACTGGGAGGGGCTCGCGTCGGAGCTCAGCGAGATCGGTCCGATCTATGCGCTGGACCTGCCCGGATTCGGGGAGTCCCCCGAGCCGGATGAGCCGCTGGATATGCCCGATAGCGGCGCGTTTGTGGCGGACTTTGTGCGCTCCGAGGGTCTGCGGGACGTGATCCTGATCGGGCACTCGATGGGCACCCAGGTGGCCGTCGAGGCGGCCGCGGCCGCGCCGGACCTGTTCCCGGAGCTGATCCTGCTCGCCCCCACGATCAATGTCTCCGAGCGGACCGTCTGGCGTCAGGCCCTGCGCATGATGCAGGACATGATGTCCCCGCAACCCCGCACCCTCTACTTTGGTATTCGCTACTACCTGGCGGCCGGGCCGCGCTGGTACATCAAGAAGCTGGCCACAATGCTCACCCACGAGGTGGAGAAGACCCTGCCCCGCATCCGGGCGCACACGCTCGTGGTCCACGGCGAGCGCGATGCCCTGTGCCCAACCCCCTGGGTGGACGAGGTGACGCGCCTGATTCCCGATGCCCACTCGGTCACCATCCCGGGCCGCGGACATGAAACCATGATCAGCGGTTACCCGGCGGTGGCGCAGGCGATCCGCACCCATCTGGGGCTGCCCGCCGCCGCGACCACCACGGAACGCCGGACCGGGCACACCGAACGATGAACGTCCTCGGCCGGTTCGCCGTCCTGGTGCGCGACACCGGACTGATGCTCGGGCTGCATCTGCGCGCACCCTTTCAGCGCTTCCCCCGCCGCTACCGTCACGGGGACGCCGATAAGCCGATCATCCTGCTCCTGCCCGGGGTCTACGAGACCTGGGCCTTCCTGGAACCAATCGCCGAGCTGCTGCATCGCTCGGGCTATCGCATCTCGATCGTGCGCGGCCTGGGCTACAACCTGCTGCCCATCATCGATACCGCCGGACGCCTGGCCCGAGCCCTGCGCCGCGCCCCGGCACCGCGGGCCGGGCGGATCATCGTGGCCCATTCCAAGGGTGGGCTGATCGGCAAACAGCTCATGGTGACCGACGGCCCGGACCTGCGAATCCTGGGCATCGTGGCGATCGCCACCCCGTTTGCTGGCTCCCGCTATGCCCGCTATATCCTCGACCCCAGCCTGCGCGCGTTTTTGCCCACCAACTCGACCATCGTGGGGCTCGGTCGTCAGGCCGAGGTCAACGCCTCGATCGTCTCGATCTTCGGGCCCTGGGACCCGCACGTGAGCGAGGGCAGCGAACTTCCAGGCGCCCACAACGTGCGCGCCGGGACCTCGGGGCACTTCCGCATCCTGCGGGCACCCGAAACCGCCCCGCTGGTACTGGACGCCGTGGAGATGCTGCGCGGCACCGAGCCACCGTCCGAACTGAGCGGGACGGACGAGGGGGCGCTCACGCTAGAGGCGAAATCACCGACACTCCCAGCCCGACTCGGCGCGGCTTCCCCTACCCTGGAACAGGCCCCCTAGTTTTCAGCGTGCAGCACCCAGCGCCCGGCGCGCGACCGGCCCCGCCTCACACAAGGAGCATTTTGTCTCTCGATACCCCCGAAACCAGCACCCCGGCGAGCGCTCGTCCGTTCCAGGTTGACCTCCGCGGCGTCGTGGATCTGCTCAGCCGACACATCTATTCCAGCCCGCAGGTATACCTGCGCGAGCTGCTGCAGAACGGACGGGACGCGGTCACCGCCCGGCAAAAGCTCCCCGGTGCCCCGGCGGGACTGCTGCGGATCAGCCCGGTCACCGACGCCGATCCGGTCTTCCGCTTCACCGATAACGGGGTGGGGCTCACCGCGACCCAGGCCGCCGAGCTGCTCTCCACCGTGGGCCGCAGCTCCAAGCGGGACGAGGTTCTGAACCTGCGCCGGGAGGACTTCCTGGGTCAGTTCGGGGTGGGACTGCTCTCCTGCTTTATGGTCTCCGATGAGATCGTGGTGCGCTCGCGCTCCGCTCACGGCGAGGCACCGATCGAGTGGCGCGGTCACTCCAACGGCACCTTCAGCGTGCGCGAGCTGAGCGAGGCGGAGGCCGCCGGACTGCCGGTGGGCACCGAGATCTCGCTGCGCCCGCGACCCGATGACGCGACCCTGCTCTCCCCCGCCCGGGTGCGCGAGCTCACCGAGCGTTTCGGACGCTACCTCCCGGTGGACGTGCAGCTTGAGCAGGCCGATCGCTCCTGGGAGTCGGTCACGATTCCGGCGCCGTTCCTGGAGCCGGTGGCCGCGGGATCCGCCCACGAGGAGGCCCAGCTCGCGCTGGGAACCGAGCTGCTCGGGGCCCGCCCGCTGGCCAGCATCGAGATCGTGGTCCCCGGAACCGAGACCCGCGGCATCGCCTATGTGTTGCCGTATGCGCCGCCGCCCAGCGCCCGCCAGGCCAGCCGGGTGTATCTGGGACGCATGCTCCTGGATGAGCGGGTCGAAGACCTGCTCCCGGACTGGGCATTCTTTGTGCGCTGCGTGATCAACACCGACGGCCTGTCCCCGACCGCCTCCCGCGAGAGCTTCGTGAACAACGAGGCGCTGGAGTACACCCGCACCGAGATCGGCAGCGCGCTGCGCCGCTGGATCATGCTGCAGGCCGCCACCGCGCCCCACGTCCTGGCCGGGCTGGTCTCGGTACACCAGCTCGCGCTCAAGTCGATGGCCGTCCACGACGACGAGCTGGCGGCGCTGATGCTGCCGTGGCTGAAGATCGAAACCTCCGCCGGTGACACCACGATCGGCGAGCACCTGGAGCGCTTCGGCGAGCTTCGCTACACCGACACCGTGGATGAGTTCCGCCAGGTCGCGGCGATCGCCAATCCCGAGTCCCCGGTGGTCAACGGCGGGTACGTGTATGACGCGGCCCTGCTGCGTCAGATCCCCGCCCTCACCGGACAGAGCGTCACCCGGGTCGAGGTCTCCGATGAGCTAGACAGCCTCGAGGCCCCGCCGCTGCACGAGCGTCAGCTGACCGCCGCGGTCGAGGCGCGCGCCGAGGAGGCGCTCACCACCGTACAGACCCGGGTCTCGATCCGCTCCTTCCAGCCCGCCGATCTGCCCGCGCTCTACGTGGCCGATCAGGCGGTGCTGCGCCGGATCGAGCGCACCAAGGCCGCCGACATCGCCCCGGGCCTGTGGTCCCAGGTCATCTCGACCAACGACCGCCTGCTCACCGGCAAAAACTCCGCCGAGGGCGAGCGGGACGTGCGCGCCCGGCTGTGCCTGAACTGGTCCAGCCCGCTGGTGCGCCGCCTGGCCGAGCTGGATGATCCGCTGGTATTCCGCCGCTCGATCGAGCTGCTCTATGCCCAGGCGATGCTCGCCGGACACCGACCGCTCACCACCACCGACCGCTCGCTGATGACCGGCGCCCTCACCGACCTGGTGCAGTTGAGCATCGGCCTCGGCGACCACAACCCCACCGACTAAGTACACCAACACCACACGCCGCCCGCGGACCCCGAGTGGGCGGCGCACCGGGTAAGGAGACCCCATGAGCACCCCGCATAATGGTTCAACCGCCGAGCACATCGATCAGCTGCTCGCCGAAATCGACATCACCCCGATCGGGCCGCAGGAGCGTGCGCTGATCGATCAGGCGGTCGCCCTGGCCGATGAAGCCGGGGACGAGGAGCGCGCCTATCAGGCCCGCATGCGCCTGACTTCCTCCGCCCACATGACCGGCGACACCGACGCGATGCTCGCCTCCTTCGGCTGGTGCGTGGGTAAGTTTGATCAGGACCCGGTGCGCTTCCCCAGCGAGGCCGGCGGCGGCAACGACCTGCTGTTCCAGTACAAGTGGATGGCCGGCCGGGTGGCCTCCAACCCCGCATTCCCGCTGAGCCAGCTCGACGCGATCCACGCCGACATGTCCGAGCGCTACCGCCGCGCGGGTGCCAGCCAGTCGGGGGTGCTGCAGAGCCGCTTCTCGACCGCGATGGACACCGGAAATTTTGTGGCCGCCGGGCGCTACCGCGACGAGCGTGAGCTGATCCCGCGCGATGACTACAGCCACTGTGAGGCCTGTGTGCGCGCCGAGGACGCCGCCTACTTCCGCCGGATCGGGCAGGAGGACAGAGCGCTGGCCCTGTTCGACGAGATCATGGAGCAGGGGCTGACCTGTGGCGAGGAGCCCGAGTCGGTCGAGGCCAACTCGCTGCTCACCCTGCTGCGCGCGGGCCGACTGGATGAGGCGCGCGCGGTGCACCTGCGCAGCTACCGGGTCGCCCGCCACTCCCCCGACGGCCTGGCGATGATCGCCGACCATCTGGTCTTCTGCGCGGTCACCGGCAACGAGTCCCGCGGGCTGTCGATCCTCGAGCGTCTGCTGCGGGATCTGACCGTGGATCCGCTGAACCGCGCGCTGATCTTCTCCTCCCGCGTCTCGATCGCCGTCTTCCTGGACGCGGTCACCCGCGCCGGTGCCGGCGATACCCCGATCCGCGGCGCCCAGAACCCCGACCTGGCAGCCCTCCTGGGCGCCGACCTGGGCGAGAACCCCACCGCCGCCTCCCTGGCCGCCGCCCTGTGGGCCGGAGCCGAGGAGCTGGCCGGGGAGTTCAACGCCCGCAACGGCAATGATGACTTCACCGGCCGGATCGACCGCGCCCGTCAGCTGGCCACCGAGCACTACGACCTGCCCATCGCCGGCGAGCGTTTCACTCCGCCGGCCGAGCTGGAGCAGGACACCCGGGCCGAGCCCACGAGCGCCGCCGACTGGCTGTTCCGCGCGCAGACCGCGATGTTTGAATCCGACCAGGCCGCCGTGCTGGCCGCCGTGGACAAGGGCCTGGCCGTCGAGGACGGCGATGCCGAGGCCCGCGTGCGCCTCTACAGCTGCGTCATCCAGACCCTGATCGCCGCCGAGCAGCTCGAGGGTGCCCGGCAGGCGCTGACCGAGCGTATCTCGGTGCTGCGTGCGAGTGGCCACCCCGAGCAGGCGGACCTGGAGGAGCGCTTCGGGCTGCTGATGTTCTCCACCGCAACCCCCGACGACGAGCAGGCCCTGCTCGCCGAGCTCGAGCGCGCCCGCGTGGCCGGCGCGCCGATCGAGGTGATCGCGGACCTGCTGTTTGTGATCGCCGACCTGCGCATGCGCGACCAGCGTCCCGCCGAGGCCCAGCCGCTCGCGCTCGAAGCCCTCGCGCTGACCGAGGACGGGCCCGCGCGCCTGCTGGAATCCGCGCGTACCCTGGCCGCGTTCACCCTGCTCTACACCGAGGACGCCCCCGGTGCCGCGGCCCACCTCGACGCCCTGCTGGCCACCGAGGGTGCCCCGCACGTGCGCATGCAGGCCCTGCGTCTGCGCGCGCAGGTCCACGGCATGCTCGGGACCCCGCGCGCGGGGATCCCGCTGGCCGATGAGCTGCTGGCCCGGACCGCCCGCGGGACCAACCGCGAGAACACGATCCAGGCCGCCCAGCTGGCCGCCAACCTGCTCAACGATGACGAGCGTCCCGGCGAGGCCGCCGCCCGCATCGAGTATGCGATCGACCTGGCCCAGCGCGCCGAGTCCGAGCAGCTGATCGGGCTGCGCTTTCTGCTGGGCCGCTACCAGCTGAACGCCGGGGCCTTCGAATCGGCCACCGAGAACCTGGATGAGGCCTACCGCGCCGAGGAGGCTGCCGAGGCGCCCCCGGCCGCCCGCGCCGAGACCCTCTTCTGGCTCGCCCAGGCGGCGCAGGGTGCCGAGGAGAACGGCCTGGCCTACGGAGCCTTCTCGCGGGCAATCGAGCTGGCCTCGGAGGGCGAAGCCTTCGAGCTGGCCGCCCGCGCCGGGATCCTGCTGGGGCAGCTGTGCAACGGCTTCAACGACCCCGAGGCCATCGAGATCCTCGAACGCGCCCTCGCCCACGCGGAGAAGGTGGAGGATGCCGACCTGATCGCCGCCGCCCGCCACCGTCTCGGCCAGACCCGTGCGACTCACGGCGATGCCGCGGGCCTCGAGGACCTCGACGCCGTGCTGGCCTTCGCCCAGGAACGCGGCGCCGACTGGTTGATCGCCGATGTGACTGACTCCCGTGCCCGCGCACTGGGTTCGCTCGGCCGCATCGACGAGGCCATCCCCGCGGCCCTGACCGCCGCCGACGCCTACGCCGACTGCGGCGATGAGGGCAACGCGGCCATGAGCGAACTGTTCGTGGCCCGCGTGCTGGCTCAGGCCGAACGCGCGGAGGAGGCCGTGCCGATGTACGGTGCCTCGATCGATCGCCTGCCCGTGGGCTCCCCCGCCTTTGTGGGGCTCAACCTCGAACTCGGCGCCCTGCTGGAGCAGATGGGCCGACACCCCGAGGCCGCTGCCGCCCGCGCCCGCGCCGAACAGGCACCCGGGCAGTAGCAGCACGGAAAACGGCGGCCCCGCGGATCAGTCCGCGGGGCCGCCGTTGTGTGTCGGAGTGACTAGCTCACAAAGTCGAGCAGCTCCAGGCCCAGCTCACGCAGCCCCTGCTGCACGGCAAAACCCGAGGTTGCATCGGTTTCCCGGAACGACACCTTGATCGCAAAACATACGCTCGCCGACGGGCCACGAACCACACCCGTCTCGGCGCGCAGGCCCAGCTCACGCGAGGCCAGCGCATAGCCGCCGATCCCAAAGCGCACGCCGCCGCGCAGGCCCGGATCCACGCCCAGCGCGCCCACCACCGAGCCGGGGTAGCTTCCGCTTCCCAGCCAGCGCAGCACGCGGGCCGAGACGTCGGGGTTGACGATTTCGCCGCGCTCCAGTCGCCAGATCAACTCGCTCAGCTCGGTCATCGTCGAACGGGATACCGCCGCCCGGGTTCCGCTGTCGGCGCGCCGGCTGAGACCGTCGCGCAGCACCGTGTTGCGCAGGTGCAGGGATTCGGCACGGGTGGCGATGCTGTCCAGGCCGAACGCCCGCAGCAGCGCGTTTCCGGCCGTGTGGTCGCCGCTTCCGGCCAGCAGGGCCGCCGCATCCGCGAGCGAGAGGGTGTCGCGTTCGAGGTGCTGCCAGATTCCCGGGCCGTCGGCCAGGTCCGCGCTCTCGCGCACAATCTGCGGGTTTTCCCCGCGTTCGCAGCGATCGGCGGCCTCGATCAGGAGCAGGATCCGGCCCAGGGAACCGATCTGCGAGACCACATAGTCGTCCACCCGCAGCAGCGGTGCCCCGGTTTCCAGGTTGCTGACCCGGACCGAAACCCGCATGTCCTCGCGAGCCATCTGCTCAAAGGCACGCATCGATCGGCCAAACCCGCCGCCGCGTGCGCCGCCCCGGGTGCGAGCGCCGGCTTCCGCCTGCCGGGTGCCCGGACTCACCGCGGCACCGGCCTCTCCGGGCGCACTCGCGGCACGCCGACCGCGGGTGGGAACCTCAGTCCCCTCCCGCGGCCCGCCGTGCCGATGTGCCACCCGGCTCACCAGATGGTGACGCGCTGCTCGGGCGCGAGCCAGAGCTCGTCGCCTTCGCTCACGTCAAACGCGGTGTAGAACGCGTCGATGTTGCGGACAATCTGGTTGCACCGGAACTCGTTGGGCGAGTGCGGGTCGGTCGCCAGCAGGCGGATCGCCTCCTCGTCCCGGGCGAGCTGGGCCCAGGCCTGAGCCCAGGAGAGGAAGAAGCGCTGGGCGCCGGTGAGGCCGTCGATCACCGCGGGCTCGGTGCCCTCGAGCGAGAGCAGGTAGGCCTTCCAGGCGATGGCCAGCCCACCCAGGTCGCCGATGTTCTCACCGATGGTGAGCGCTCCGTTGACGTGGTGGTCGGGAACCTGACGCGGTGCCAGAGCGTTGTACTGCTCGATCAGCGACGCGGTGCGCTGCTCGAAGGCCGCCCGGTCGGCCTCTGTCCACCAGTCGGTGAGCTTGCCGTCGCCGTCATAGCGCGAGCCCTGGTCGTCGAAGCCGTGCCCGATCTCGTGGCCGATGACCGCGCCGATCGCGCCGTAGTTGGCGGCAGCATCGCGGGCGGCGTCGAAGAAGGGGAACTGCAGGATCGCCGCCGGGAACACGATCTCGTTGAATCCGGGGTTGTAGTACGCGTTGATGGTCTGCGGGGTCATGAACCACTCGTCGCGGTCGATCGGCTTGCCGATCTTCGCCAGCTCCCGGTTGAACTCAAACTCCGCCCCCGCACGCACGTTGGCGATGAGGCTGTCGGCGCTCACCACCAGGGCCGAGTAGTCGCGCCAGCGGTCGGGGAACCCGATCTTCGGAGTGAACTTGGACAGCTTGTCCAGCGCCCGCTCACGGGTCTCCGGGCTCATCCATTCCAGGTCGGTGATGGAGTCGCGGTAGGCGGCCTCGAGGTGGCTCACCAGCACATCCATCTGGGTCTTGGACTCGGCCTGGAAGTGGCGGGCCACGTACTGCTCACCCACGGCCTCTCCCAGCAGGCCCTCCACCAGGGAGACGCCACGCTTCCAGCGCTCGCGAATCTCGGGAACACCCGAGAGGGTGCGGCCGTAGAAGTCGAAGTTCTCCTCGACGAAGGCGTCGGAGAGGTAGGCGGCGGCACCGTGAACGATCTTCCAGCGCAGCCAGTCGGTCCAGCTCTCCAGGTTCTCCTCGGTCAGCAGCGCAGCGATGCCCTCAACGAAGCTGGGCTGACGCACCACAACCTCATCCAGCGCACCGGCGGGGGCACCCAGGCTCTGGGCCCAGGTGCTCAGCAGGGCGGCATCGCCGTGCTGGCTGAACAGCTCGGCAAACTCGTCCCAGGTCTTGAGGTTGTACTGTGCCTGGCTGTCGCGGGCAGCCACATTGTCCCAGTGCACCGCGGCGATGCGGGTTTCCAGGTCGAACACGCGCCGGGCGCGGGCGTCGGCCTGGTCCAGTCCGGCGAGCGCCAGCAGCTTCTCGATGTGGGCACGGTAGGCCTCGCGGATCGGCGCAAAGCGCTCCTCACGGAAGTAGCTCTCATCCGGCAGTGAGATACCCGACTGCTGCACCATGACCAGGTAGCGCTCGGGGTTACCCGGGTCGTTATCCACCCAGAGTCCCAGGAACCCGCCCACGCCGGCGCGGTCCAGGGAACCGGCCACGCGCGCAAACTCGGTGATCGAGGTGACCGCATCCACCTGGGCAAGCTCGCCCGCCAGCGGGGTGGCTCCCAGCTCGTTAATGCGATCCTCGGCCAGATAGCTGGTGTAGAGGTCACCAATCTTGCGGGCGGTGGTGCCGGCTTCGGCGTCACGGGATTCCTCGATGATCTGGCGAACGGCCTCCTCGGCCTCCTCCGCGAGAATCGAGAACGAACCCCAGCGGGACTTGTCCGCGGGGATTTCGGTGCGCTCTAGCCAGCGTCCATTGGTGTGGCGGTAGAGGTCGTCCTGCGGACGAATGTCCGGGTTGAGGTCATCGAGGGCGATGCCGGAGGTCGAGTTGGGAGACGTCATCTCTCCAGGGTAAACCAGACCGGCCCGGAGGTGTTCGGATCCGTCATCTAAGTCCCCAACCGAAATCAAATTATCCCGTACCGTGGGTGGGTGGCCTCACTCAACCGTTCGATCCTGCACCTCGCGATTCCCGCCCTGGGGGCGCTGATCGCCGAGCCCCTCTTTCTGCTGACCGACACCGCCCTGGTGGGTCACCTGGGGGTGTCCGAGCTGGCCGGGCTGGGACTTGCGGCGGCGGTCCTGCAGACGATCATCGGACTCATGGTGTTTCTCGCCTATGCGACCACCCCGGCGGTGGCGCGGAGGCTCGGCGCGGGGGATCCACGCGGGGCCGTCTCGGTCGGGATCGACGGGCTGTGGCTGGCGCTCGGACTCGGCATCGTGCTGGGCGCGCTCGGGGCGCTGGCCTCCCCCTGGCTGATCGGCCTGTTTGGGGCCCCTGAAGGGGCGAGCGCCGCGGCCATTCACTATCTCTCGATTTCGATGGCCGGGGTCCCGGCGATGCTCCTGGTGTTTGCGGCCACGGGCCTGCTCCGTGGGCTCCAGGACACCATGACCCCGCTCTGGGTTGCCGGCATCGGCTTCGCGCTGAACGCCGGCCTCAACTACCTTCTGATCTACCCCGCGGGCCTCGGCATCGGCGGTTCCGCCCTGGGCACGGTGATCGCCCAGTGGCTCATGGTGGTGGCCTATCTGCTGGTCATCGCCCGCCATGCGCGCCGGGTGCACGCCCGCATTCGTCCCTCCCGGGTCGGGGTGCGTGACTCCGCGCGGGCGGGAGGATGGCTGCTCCTGCGCACGGCGAGTCTGCGCGCGGCCATGCTGCTGGCGATCGGGACCGCCGCGGGGCTCGGGGATCCCGAGCTCGCCGGGTTCCAGATCACGATGACGGTGTTTAGCACGCTCGCCTTCGCCCTGGACGCCCTGGCCATCGCCGCCCAGGCCCTGGTGGGGAAGGGACTGGGGGCCGCGGACACCGGGTTCGTGCGGCTGGTCCTCAAGCGCTGCCTGCAGTGGGGAATCGGCGCGGGAGTGGTGCTCGGGGTTCCGCTGGCGCTCGGATCGGGGGTTCTGGGCCGGGTGTTCACCTCGGATGCCGACCTGGCCACGCTGATCACCCCGAGCCTGATCATCCTGGCGATCGGTGCCCCGCTGGCCGGCATCGTCTTTGTCCTGGACGGGGTGCTAATCGGTGCCGGTGATGCTCGCTATCTGGCGCTCACCGGGTTGGTGAACCTGGCCGCGTTCATGATCATCCTGTGGATCGTCGGGCTGATCGGGCCCGACGGTTCCGGCGGCCTCGCCTGGCTCACCGGCGCGTTTGCGCTGGGCTACATCGCCGCCCGCGCGGTCACCCTGGGGCTGCGTGCCCGCGGTACCGCCTGGATGCGCACGGGCATCACGCCGGCCTAGCGCGCGGCCGCCGGTGCCGGAATTTACCAGCCCGCCGAGAGCTCGGTCGCGTCGTTCGCCCGATCAGCGGGTGGTGGGCACCGGTCCCGTGGTATCCCCCGCGACGAACGACACCTCGAAGTCAGCCGAGGGGACGCCCTGCCCCTCCAGCATCGCCAGCACCGCGCGCCCGGCCGCCTGCCCCTTGGCATGTGCGGGCTGCCACACGGTGGTCAGACGACGTTCAAACCCGTCGACGCGGATCCCGTCAAATCCCACCACGCTGAGGTCCTCGGGCACGCGCAGTCCCAGTTCCTCGGCGGCGGCGATCACGCCCACGGCGATCAGGTCACTCTGCGCGATCACCGCGGTGGGCCGCTCGGCGGCGGGCACATCCAGCAGGCGCAGGGTGGCCAGCCGGCCCGCCTCGACCCGGCTACTCCCGGCGATCACCCCGGTGATATTGGGGTAGACCGCCCGGGCGCCCCGGAGGCGTTCGAGCGTGGTCTCGACGGTTCCCACGGCCTCGCGTTCGGGACTCAGGGGGGCCACCACTCGCTGCCGGTCGACCCCGAGGGTGACCGTGGCCACGCGCTCATGACCGAGCGCGGCCAGGTGCTCGGCGGCGGCCCTGCCCCCGCCATAGTTGTCCAGGTTCACGCTGGTGATCGCGTTGTTTTCGGGTCCCTCGATCTGCACGGTCGGGACGCCGCGTCCGCCGAGCACCCGGGCGATCTCCCCGGCCTCGGTGCCCACACACAGCAGCACCAGCGCGTCGATCGGGGCGTTGGCCACGGCCGCGGTTCCGCGGTCGAGCTCGGGGATCAGCAGCAGCGAGGCCCCGATCTTAGAAATTTCATCGGCCAGGCCGTCGAGGGTCTGGATCAGCACCGGGTCCCGGAAGGAGACTCCGATGCGGTCGGCGATCAGCACCCCGACGATTCCGCTGGTGCCCAGTCGCAGCGACTGCCCCCGCGGATCGGGCCCGGCATAGTTGAGTTCGGCGGCGGCGCTCATGACCCGCTCCCGGGTCTGGTCCGATACCGGCCCCCGGCCGCTGAAGGCCAGCGACGCGGTGGAGGCCGAAACCCCGGCCAGCTCGGCCACCTCGGCGAGGGTTACTCGTCCGGCATTCCGATCAGTCATCGCCCGCTCCGTTTTCGACGGCGTTGTCCCGGCCGGTTGACCGGGATCACTTCCATCGGATAGCTTAGGCGATGTTCAATCCGAATCGAATCGATTCGACACGGGGCGTCATCCTCCCCGAACGCCCACACCTACCCCCACTTCGCGCCGCAGGCGCCCCGTTTGAAACCGTGAGCATGACCGCTACCTCCATTGCCGCCTCCCCCGCCGCCCTGCGCGCCTGGCGCAACGCCCTGTTTATCGTCTTTCTGCTGAGCGGGTTGAGCGTGGCCAGCATGGCCAGCCGCATCCCCGCGCTGCGCGAGACCCTCGACATCAGCAATGGAACCCTCGGCCTGGTGCTGTTCGGGATGTCCGCGGGTTCGATCCTCGGCTTGGCCTCCTCGAATGCGATCCGTGAGCGCCTGGGTACCCGCGCCGGCATCCGCACCGCGCTGCTGATCAGCATGGTCGGGCTGCTGATCATGGGCTTCGGATCGACGATCGCTCTGCCGGTGGTCATCGTGGGCCTGGCGATCCTGGGCTTCGGCAACGGCGTGGTGGACGTCATGATGAACCTCGACGGTGCCCTGGCCGAGGTCGAACTGGGCAAAACCGTGATGCCGATGATGCACGCGTTCTTCAGCGTGGGCACGGTCCTCGGTGCCCTGATCGGTTCGGCCGCGGCGTTTAACCACGTGCCGCTCTCGGTCCACCTCACCATCGTGGCGGTCCTGGTTTCGGCCGCCGCGATTATCGTGGTGCGCTGGATCCCGCAGCGTCCGATCGAGCGTCAGACCCATGAGCGCGTGCCCGTCGGCGAGCGCCTGCGGGCAAACGCGTCGGTCTGGAAGGATCGCCGCCTGCTGCTGATCGGCCTGATCATGCTGGGCATGAGCCTCGCCGAAGGTAGCGCCGGCGACTGGATCGCCCAGGCGGTTGTGGACGGCTACGAGCAGTCCCCGGGCACCGGCGCGCTGGTCTACGGCGTCTTTGTGGCTGCGCTGATGCTGACCCGTTTTGTCGGCGGCCCCTTCATCGACCGCTTCGGCCGGGTCGCGGCCATCCGTCTCTCCGCGAGCCTCGCGGTCCTGGGTCTCGCCCTGTTTATCTTCGCCCCGGCGTTCCCGCTGGCCCTGGTGGGCGCCGCCGCCTGGGGGGCCGGCTGTGCGCTGGGCTTCCCGGTGGGCATGTCCGCCGCCGCGGAGCACCCGACCCAGTCCGCGCAGCGGGTGAGCGCGGTGGCAATGATGGGTTATGTCGCCTTCCTCGCCGGTCCCCCGGCCATCGGTCTGCTGGGCGAGCACGTGGGCCTGCTGCACGCGCTCCTGCCGATCCTCGGCCTGGTGGTGATCGCGCTGCTCGCGGCCCCCGCCGCACGACCCGTGGGATACGCGGAGAAGCCCGTAGCCTAGACATCCACAATTCCCCAAGAATCAACCTTGGGGATGGTGTTTTTGGACGCGGAAAGTCGCTATTCTGCACCAATGAGCCTTGGAGTCCTCACCCGTGAGATCACGAAGCCGGTGCCGCTGCGCCTGGCCTCGGGGATCGTCAATCCCGACGCGATCGGGTTTTCGCGCGCGCCCCTGCATCAGGCGGCAGGCCGGGAGACCGGACAGGATCGGCGTCGGGATCACTGGCTGGTCAGCACTCCGACCCACATTCTGATGATCGCCACCGGCCGGGATCAGCGCGGGGTCCAGCAGCGGCTGTGGGTGCTGGATCGCGCCACCCGCGCGCACATTGAGATTGCACCGACCAGGCCTCGGGACGCGATGGGCTCGCTGCCGCAGGGCCCGGAGACCGGACCCATCCGGGTGCACTCACTGGACCTGGACATCAGCATCGACGAGGTCCCCGGCGGCACCCGCCTGCGGGTGTACGGCGGCCGAGTGCAGCTCGACCTGCGGGTGGGACGGCCGCTGATCCAGCAGAGCCTGGGCACCGTGGTGTCCCATGACAATCGCTCGTTTGACTATGTCCTGAGCGACCTTGCTCGCCCGGTCTCCGGCCGCCTGGCAATCGATGGGCGTTGGGAGGCCCTGGCACCGGAATCCACCTGGGCCGTGCACAATTACAGCCACGGCTGCCACCGTCGCGACCTCGAGGAGGTGCGGGCCGAGGCCACCGGCATCGGTATCCTCGCCTCGGATTCCAGCGTTCACCGGCTGGGCATCCGGCTGGGTGCCGGAAGCGGCTTCCTGGTGGACGGGGTGCTCGCCTATGATGCCTCCACCGCCCAGTCGGAGCGTCTCGAGGACGGCAGGATCCGCCTCCGCGGCCCCGGCTTCGAGCTGTGCTTCACCCCGCTGAGCGATGCGCCCGCCGATGCCCGGGGCGAGCGCCGTGCGAATGTGGGCCTGTTTGCCGGTTGGATCGAGCAGGAACCCGGTGCGCGATTCACCGTGTCCGGCTTGACCGGCTGGCTCTCGCTCCCCGACGCCCCCACCACCACACGGTAGATACCGGCAGTTTTCTGCGGCCACGCGCACGGGATGGGCTGGGCGTTCCCGGGCGCGGACGATACACTCACTGGGTGCGTTTGGTTATTGCGAAGTGTTCCGTGGACTATGTCGGCCGGTTGGCCGCCCACCTCCCCCTGGCTACCCGGGTCTTGATGCTCAAGGCCGACGGCAGCCTCCTCATCCACAGCGACGGCGGCAGCTATAAGCCGCTGAACTGGATGAGCCCGCCCTGCACGATGCAGGTGCAGGAGCCCTCTCCCGAGCGCGCCGAGGAGGGTGTAACGGAACTGTGGAAGGTCACCCACGCCAAGACCGGCGACCAGCTGGAGGTCTCGATCTATGAGATCCAGCACGATAGCGCGCATGAACTCGGCCAGGATCCGGGTCTGCAGAAGATCGCCGTGGAGTCCGAGCTGCAGAAGCTCATGGCCGAGCAGATCGATGTCCTGGGTCCCGGACACACCCTGGTGCGCCGCGAATACATGACCGCGATCGGACCGATCGACATCCTTGCCCGGGATGCCAACGGCGGCGCCGTAGCCGTGGAGATTAAGCGTCGAGGCGAGATCGACGGCGTCGAGCAGCTGACCCGCTACCTCGAGCTGATGAACCGCGACCCCGCGCTGCGTCCGGTACAGGGCGTTTTTGCGGCCCAGGAAATCAAGCCCCAGGCACGCACCCTCGCCGAGGACCGCGGCATTCGCTGCGTCATTCTCGACTATGACGAGATGCGCGGCCTGGACGATGGCTCACGCCTGTTCTAAGAATTTCAGCGGGGCCTAGGCCCCGCTCCGTATGATGGGGAATTATGTCGATTCCCACCATCCCCACCACCGTGCCCGCGACCAGTGAACGTCCCACCACCCAGGCCTGGACCTGCGTGCTGCTTGATCTGGACGGCACCCTGATCGATTCGGCCCCCGGCATCATCGAACGCCTGGGCCGCACCCTCGCCTCGCTGGGCCTGCCGGCTCAGCCGGAGTCGGAGATGATGCGCTGGGTGGGGCCGCCGCTGCTGGACTCCTTCCGTGATTTCGCCGGGCTCAACGAGGCCGACTCCTGGGCCGCCCTCGAGCGCTACCGCAGCCTCGCCGGGCAGGAGGATGCCTCGCAGCTCACCAGCGTCTACCCGGGCATCCCCGAGTTCCTGCGCCGCCTCAACGCGGCGGGGATCCCGCTCGCGCTGGCCACCTCCAAGCCCGAGTCTCAGGCCGAGCGCATCCTTGACCACTTCGGTCTGCGTGACACCCTGACCGTTTTGTGCGGGGCCAGCGAGGACGAGACCCGCAGCGCCAAGGCCGACGTGGTCGCCGAGGCACTGGTGCGCCTGCGCGCCCGGGGCGTCGATACCGAGGCTCCGATCATGGTGGGTGATCGCCACCATGACATCGATGGTGCCCGTGCCAACGGGATCCCCACCTACCTGGTGAGCTGGGGTTATGCGGTTCCCGGCGAGGAGGAGGGCGCGCTCGAGGTCTTCGACTCCGCCGAGGTCCTGGCCGATCGCCTCATTGCCGAGTACCGGAATCCGGACACCCAGGCAACGCTTTAAGGAAGATAACAGTTTCGGCGTAAAGCGTACGGGTACGATCTAAGGGACAACTTCGCGCGCCGCGAGGATTCGTGACACCGATTGGGAAAACACATGGCATCCAGTGATTCGGGCAATGACCCCGACAAGATGAGCAAGAAGGACCGCCGCGAACACATGCGCGAGGTCGCACGTCTGCGTCGGGAAGAAGAGCTGAAGCGCAAAAAGCGTAACCGCATCATCACCCAGATCGGTGTGGTTGTGGGCTCTCTTGCAGTGATTGCACTCGTGGTCGCCATCGTGGTTAACACCACCGCGCAGAACAACCGCCCGGGCCCCGCGAACATGCAGAGCGGTGGCATCAGCTTCACCGGTGCCGCCGGCAAGATCGAGGCGAAGACCACCCCCGCCCTCAAGGCCGGCGACAAGCCCGTGGGCGTCAAGCAGGACTCCGCCAAGACCAACGTCGTGATGTATGTCGACTACCTGTGCCCGCTGTGTAACCAGTTCGAGACCGCCAACCTGGACGGCCTGAAGGACATGGTCAGCGCCGGCACCGTCGATCTGCAGATCATTCCGATTAGCATCCTGGACCGGGTATCCGCCGGAACCCAGTACTCCACTCGGTCCGCCGCGGCCATGGCCTGCGTGGCAAACTACGAGCCCAACGGCTTCCTGGACGCCAGCGCGGCCCTCTACGCCAAGCAGCCCGAGGAGGGACAGCCGGGCCTCAAGAATGCTGAAATTGCACAGGTGATTCGTGACGCCGGTGTGAAGAGCAACAAGATCGAGTCGTGCATCAACGATGGTGACTACAAGAACTTTGTTACCTCGATCACCGACCAGGCAAAGGCCGGCCCGCTGCCCAACACCGACGTCCCCCAGGTCACCGGTACGCCGACCATCCTGGTTGACGGCAAGCAGTACACGCCGACTCAGAACGTCGGCTGGGGCAACACCCAGGACTTCTTCAAGTTCGTCGAGCAGGTTCAGGCTCAGAACAAAAAGTAGTCCGATTCGCCGAGGCGCCGGTGTGGTTAATCCACACCGGCGCCTCTGCGTTGTCGCCCTCGCCCGATTCTCCGTTTCGGGTGGTACGGCCCGCACGAATTCGCATCGCGAACAAGCTGCCAACAGTTCAGCGCTGGGTCAAATTTCTCTGACCCAGCGCTGAACTAAATGGCCAAGACTATCATTGCTCCTCGACGGATCGAACAATAGTCAAGCGGACTAGCCTTCGTTATCGAGTTTCTGCCTTCACGGACCACCCGTTTGCGAAAATGCAGGTGTCAGTCTTGAAAACTGCGGTAATCGGAGTTCTCGTCCAGGAACCCTTTTTCGTCCAGGTTCCGCCGAAGGCTCCGTTACAGGTAACCGCGAGTCGAACCTCGCCGTTCCCCTTACAGGTCACCGATGCAATTCCAGAAAGGTTATCGTAGCTTGGCTTTCCGCAGGAAGGTGCTGCCGAAGCAGCCTGCGGCGCAAGCACGTTTGTGCCCGCGATAGCGCCAATTGCCAGCCCCAAAGCAAGTCCAATTGAACCGAGACGACGACGAACTGTCCGGTTGCTCGTCTTAACGTTATTCATGCTTTCCCCCAAAATATAAAGCTGGTCATCTTTGATCTTCGAATAGCTCAGGCAGCCTGCAGCTGCCCAATCCAGGCTCAAATATACACCTAAACATATGCGCAGATGACTGACGAAACTGGCAGCCAAATTGATAATTCCATGACCCGAGCTGTTCGACAATGTCCCTATCAGACACGCTGTCGAATAGGATTAAAGGCACATTCGACCCGAAGAGGCCATATGACTCCCCGCACCCTGTACCGCACCGTCGCGATTGCCGAGACGGTCACCTGGACACTGCTGATCGCCTCCCTGATCCTCAAATACGGGTTGGATGCAAACCCCATTGTCACCACGATCGCCGGCGGTATCCACGGCGTCGTATTCCTGAGCTTTGCCCTGGCCTCGATCCTGATCGGTATCAACCAGCACTGGTCGCTGGGCCGCGTTGCCCTCGGCGTTGTGTCCGCGGTGGTGCCCTATGCGACGATCCCGTTTGAGCGCGCCCTGGAGCGCGGTGGACACCTGGGTGGGGTGTGGCGTACCGAGCCCGGAGCGGACCCGCGTGACCGCTCCGTGCTGTCTCGCCTGGTGATGTGGCTGGTACGCCACCCCGTGCTTTTCCTGGCCCTCGCGGTGGTTGCCGTGGCGATTGTAGCCACCATCCTGCTCATTCTGGGACCGCCGATCCCCAAGGGATAATCACCGCCCCCGAGACGCCCCTCGACGTCCGGACAGTGCCACACGGGTCTGCGTGCGAGGCCTGGCAATAACCCACATCAAATGTTCAGCGACGCACGTAGCGCGTTTGGATACACCAGCGTATCCTGATGACATGACCGATGGCACAATTGAGCTCCTCCGCAATGACGGAACTACCGAGCACCTCTCCGACTATGAGGGCAACGTCCTCCTGGTTGTGAACCTCGCCAGCAAGTGTGGCTTCACGCCGCAGTACGAGGCACTCGAAGCCCTGCAGCAGAAGTACGCCGAGCGCGGCTTCACCGTCCTGGGCTTCCCCTCCAACCAGTTCCTCCAGGAGGGCGGCAGCGACGAGGAGATCGCCGAGTACTGCCGCGTCACCTGGGGCGTGACCTTCCCGGTCTTTGAAAAGGCCAAGGTCAACGGACGCAACCGCCACCCGCTGTACCGCGACATCATCGATGCCAAGGACACCGTGGGCCTCGCCGGTCCGGTGCTGTGGAACTTCGAGAAGTTCCTCATTCTCCCCAATGGCGAGAAGCACCGCTTCCGCACCAAGACCGAGCCCGACGACCCGGCTCTGGTCTCCCTGATCGAGGCTAACCTGCCCCGCTAAGACGCTTATTCCTCCCCGGGCGGCCGTAAGGCCGTCCGGGTTTTCTCTGCACTGAAAATGGCTCTGCACCGAAAATGGCTTTGCACTGAAAATGACGTGCCGCGACGGACCGTGGGTCTATGCGTTGGCGATGAGCCAGCTGAATGCCGAGGGGGTGAGTGCTCGATCCGAGTAGATGCGGCGCAGCGGCGTTCGCCCCTCACCCGGAACGTTGGCCTCTGCGGCCGCGGGAGCCTCGCCGCCGAGGCCTCCCATGCCCTCCCAGATAAGACCGAGCCCAACCTTCTCCAGGACCGTCACCGATGCGGGATTATTGGTCAGAACGCGTGCCGTCACGGGAATCTCCGGCACGACCTCGGCGGCCGCCTGCAGTGCCGCCGTCGCGACCTCGGTCGCAAACCCCCGGCCCCATGCCACCGGACTCAACCGATACCCCAGGTTCAGGACGCCGCCCTCGGCCAAAAACTGCGCACCACCACTACCGATGAATGTGCCGGCCGGAAGGTCTGCGGTCCCCGCGCCCCGAGCGACCCGCAGCGCCCACATCCCCAGGCCCTGCTCTCGATGTCCATCCTGGGCCCGCTCAACCTGCCTGACGGCCTGCTCACGGCGTATATAACGCCCCTCTGGCAGGTGGACCCAGGTCGCCGGGTCACCATAGATCCGAAACAGGTCGTCGACATCGCGATGACTCAACGGGCTCAGCTCCAGACGCCGCGTAAGGCGGGTGACATGCGATTCCCTCATCCAAGCACGCTAACGCACACTACCGACGCCGGCACACCCTACAGCCCAACCACTCACCCGGGTTAAACACGAAAAGGCCCCGCCCTCCAGGCAAGACCCACAACAACAACCACACACCACAACCAGCACCAGCACCAGCACCACAACCAGCAACACCAGCCTCAGCACCAGCACCAGTGCTGTTAAACAAGGAAAGCCCCGACCGTAAACGGTCAGGGCTCTCAACCTGCAACACACACATGTGTTGTAAAGAAGTCCGGC
>NZ_JOEC01000006.1 GCF_000718085.1 Mycetocola saprophilus | reverse complement strand
GTCGCCGTTGGCTGCGGCCTGGGCTGCTGCCTGGGCGGATCTGCCGTGGTGGCGGCATCGGACGTGGCGGTTGCTTCTGCGCCCGGGTCGGCGGTGGCCGTTCCGGTTGCGTCGGCATCAGCGGTTGCGGTGGCTGCGGCCTCCGGGTTAGCGGTGGCGGTGCCGTTCGCGGCCGCGTCGGTCGACGCGTCCGAGGATGAGGTGGCGTTGGCTGCTACCGAGGCGGCTGCCCCCGCGTTTCCGTTGGCAGCTGCGGTTCCTTCGGCGGCGCTGTCGCTGTTGCCGTTGGAGTCTGCGGCACCGACTGCGGCGGCATTAGCCGATGAGTTCGCGGCGGTAGCCGAGGTTGCCGAGGCATCCGAGGATGCTTCGGCGGTTGCGGCTGCCTGCGATGCGGCGTTGGCGTTGGCGGTTGCGGCGGTGGTTCCCGCTGCGGTGTTGTCACCGTTGGCTGCGGCCTGAGCCGCTGCCTGGGCGGCGGCAGTGTTGTCACCGTTGGCGTTTGCCGAGGCCGAGGCCGAAGCCGAAGCGTTCACGTTCGCGTCCGCTGCGGCGGTGGTGTCTGCGGTGGCGCCGGGGTCTGCGGCGGCCGCGGCGTTTGCGTCTGCGGTGGCCGTTGCATCGGCGGTAGCCGTGGCGTTGGCATCTGCGGTGGCATCGGCTCCACCCGGGTCATCCGCGGCGACGCGGACGGTCGAGGAAGCCAGGCCGATCGAGGCGACGTTCCCCAGAACCGGCAGGAGCGAAACTCCGAGTGCACGAACTGTGCGGGAGTTCGTACCCAGGTCACCGGTCCCATTCAGAGGAGCGGCATGCGGCTGTTCGTTAATACGAATCGCCACAACCTGGTTGAGAACGCCACGCAGAATCGGGTCCAGGGCGGTGGTGATCGGAGTCACCAGCGCCTGAACCAGCGGGGTTAGGGCAGGCCCCACCGCGGTGATTGCGGTGCGCAGGGCGACACCCAGGGTGCCGCTCACGATCGTCGCCAGACCGGCCAGGATGCCGTTGGTCAGCGGAGCCAGGATCTGCCCGATCGGGAGACCGATCAGGCTCAGGCTGGAGGTATCAATGGTTAACGGGGTCGGGTCCAGGCCACTCAGCTGAGCGAGAGAACCGTTAATCGTGATCCCACCAGTCAGCGCACATGCACCGAGCAGACATGCGCCCCGAATGTTCAGGGACAATGTGACTGACAGCGCGTTGATGGTTTCCAACGTGAGCTCGGTCACCCGTTCGGTAATAGCGGAGATGGTGTTGGTGACGCCGGTAACAATGGCGTTAATTACCTGAGCCGAAAGCAGCTCGGTGTTCGCCGGCAGGTTGTTGATGTCGCTGCCATCGATGTCCTCAACGATCTTGGCAAGGTCAACGCTGATCGCGCCGGTTCCCACGTTGATGGTCACCGCTCCGCTGGTAATCGGTTCTGCGATGAGCTTCTGAACGACCGTGGCACCCACGGTGTCGAGACCGTTGATCGCCACGGTTGGCGTGCCGGTCACCTCAAGCAGCCCAATGTTCAGGCCGCCGATCGAGCCGAGGTTCAGGGTGTTGATCACACCGGCAACCGCGTTCAGAATGTTGGTCAGTGCGCCGCCTGGGCCTACCAGGGAGTTCAGACCGTTGGCCGTGCTCTGTACGGTGGTACCGAGCGTGGTGGTCACGCCACCCACCAGCGGGCTGCGCAGCTCAAGTCCCAGCTGGCTCAGCGCGTACTGGCTCGACGTCGTGGTCGGGCCGGTGGCCTCGATCCGTGACGCGAGAGCACCAATTTCCAGTCGCGCTTGGTCCAGCACCGTGTCGGTCAGGCCGGTCACCTGGAGCTGGCTGAACAGTCGGTGCAGGTCAATGTACGCGGGACTCAGGGTAGAGCCATTGCCGCCGCTGACCGCCAGGCTTCCATCGGCCTGAATCAGGCCGGAGGAGGCGATCGCGTTCGTGGCGGACGGAGCCGAGGCAAAACCACGCAGGGTTCCCAGCTGGCCCAGATCGATCAGACCGGTACCGGCCGGGCCAATCAGCGGAAGTTGCAGCGAACCCAGGCCGACGTTGATGGCACCGAGTGCCCCCACGTTCAGGGCTTGGGTGTTGGCAGCCGGTGCCGATGGGTTACCCGCGACGGCCGTGCCGAGATCCGCAAGCGGGATCGCGGAATTGAAAAGTCCGCTGCTCAGGAACTGTCCCTGAGCCTCGGAGGCGTCGTTGGGAGCCGCAACCGCTGCGTTCCCAATCGGGACCGCGATGAGCGCCCCTAGGGCAACCCCCGCGGTGGTTGTCAGGAGCCGGTTGCGCGCTCGGCGCTTCTTCCAGCTCGGTGGTGCATTTGTTCTCATCGAAGAATCCCCTTATTCGGATGAACGGTGACGCACGCGTACCCGCGCACGTGCGGACAGGCTAGCAATCCGGAAATTGGCCGTCCAGGGGGTCCCCCGGGCGGGGGACGGGGTGAAAAATCGGGTGAAAAACCGCGTAATTATCGCGTGGTGATTAGGAAAACCGGGTGTCACACACGGGTGGCGTCCCCCGACTTGGGGTAACTTTTTCGACGCTATTTGCCACCCTGTGTCACGTTTTGATCCGGGAGGTTTCGCGATGTTACGCGGAGTTGAAAACCGTGCAATTACGGGGTTTTGAGGTTTGCGTGGCGAGGAGACCACTCGCGGTCAGGCCTCCACCCGAACACGAGCCCGCGGCCTAGACTGACCCCATGACATCGGCGGCAATTATCGGAAGTGGCCCTAACGGTCTCGCGGCGGCGGTGACCCTGGCTCGGGCGGGACTCGACGTCACGGTTTTTGAGGCCGCGGACACCCCGGGTGGGGGGTGCCGCACCGAGGAGCTCACCCTTCCGGGATTCCTGCATGACTGGGGTTCGGCGGTGCATCCGATGGCGATGACTTCCCCGTTCTTCCAGGCCTTCGGGTTGACCGAGCGGGTGCCCTATGCGGTGCCCGAGATTTCCTACGCGCATGCGCTTGAGCCCGGGACCGTGGGCATCGCCTATCGTGATCTGGACCGCACCGCGGAGGGCCTTAGCGGCGACGGCTCGCGCTGGCGACGGATCTTCGAGCCCCTGGTGTCGCGGCTGGAACCCGTGGCCAACCTAATCTCGGCGCCGCTGGGGAACGCCCCTGCCCATCCGATCCTGGCCGCGCGGCTGGGACTGTCGGTTCTCGCCGCGTCCCCGCTCGGGGAGGCGAGCGTGGGGCTGCGCTCGGAGGTTGCCCGCGCGATGTTTGCCGGGGTCGCGGCGCACGGTATCGGCAATATCCGTTCCCTGGCGCTGAGCGCCGTGGGTCTGATCCTCGCCGCCCATGCCCACGGTCCTCGCGGGTGGCCGGTCCCGATCGGCGGAGCGGGCGCGGTGACCGCCGCCCTGCTGGCGGATCTGGAAGCTCACGGGGGCCGCGTGCTCACCGGTACCCGAATCACGCATGCGGATGAGCTGCGCGGATCCGACGCGATCATCTTTGATACCTCCGCGCGGGATCTCGCCCACATCGCCGGGGATGTGCTGCCCGAGAAGTATTGCCGGAACCTGCGCTCATTCCGTTATGGGAATGGATCCGCGAAGGTCGACTTTGCCCTCTCCGAGCCCGTACCCTGGCTGGATTCCGCGCTCAGGGACGCCCCCACCGTGCACCTCGGGGAGAGCGCGCGGAGCATCGCGCGCGCCGAAAATGCCGTGACGCGCGGAAACATGTCGGATCAGCCATATGTGCTGATCACCCAGCCCTCGAGCGTGGATCCCGGCCGTGCCCCCGAGGGAAAGGCCGTGCTGTGGGCCTATGTGCACGTCCCCGCGGGGAGCAATCTGGACCCCACCGACATCATCACCGCACGGATCGAAAAGTTTGCCCCCGGGTTCCGCGACACGATTCTGGCCAGCGTGCACACCTCGGCCGCCCAGGTGGAGGCCCGCAACCCCAGCATGATTGGCGGCGACATCGGAACCGGGGCCACCGACCTGCCTCAGCTCCTGGCTCGCCCGGTCCTGGCCCGCGAACCCTGGCGAACCCCGGTGCCCGGCCTGTATCTCGGCTCGGCCTCGGTCCCGCCGGGCCCCGGCGTCCACGGTCGCGGGGGATTTGCCGCCGCCGGTGCCGCCCTGGCGGACCTGGGAATTCCGCTTCCGGACCTGGGATTTGGCTCCGGGCGTACCGTCTAGATCGGGAAATCCCGTTCCGGGGCTGGGATGGTCGGTGGTCCCCGATTAGACTGGGCAGGTGGTTACCGCTCTTTATCGCCGTTATCGGCCAGAATCTTTTGCCGAACTGATCGGTCAGTCTCAGGTGACCGATCCGCTGATGACCGCGCTGCGCACCAACCGCGTCAACCACGCCTACCTGTTCTCGGGTCCGCGTGGCTGCGGAAAAACCACCTCGGCCCGCATCCTCGCGCGCTGCCTCAACTGTGCCGAGGGTCCCACCGATACCCCGTGTGGTGTGTGCCCGAGCTGTGTCGAGCTCAGCCGTGACGGCGGCGGCTCGCTCGACGTGGTCGAGATCGACGCGGCGAGCCACGGTGGCGTCGAGGACGCCCGTGACCTGCGTGAGCGTGCGGTGTTCGCCCCCGCCCGCGATCGCTTCAAGATTTTCATCCTGGACGAGGCCCACATGGTCACGGCCAACGGCTTCAACGCGCTGCTCAAGATCGTGGAGGAGCCGCCGGAGCACGTGAAGTTCATCTTCGCGACCACCGAGCCGGATAAGGTCATCGGCACTATTCGTTCGCGCACCCATCACTATCCCTTCCGGCTCATTCCGCCGGCACAGATGCTGGAGTATGTCGAGTCGCTGTGCGCCTCGGAAAAGATCGCCACCGAGCCCGGTGTGCTGCCACTGGTTGTGCGGGCTGGAGGCGGCTCGGCACGAGACACCCTGTCTCTGCTGGACCAGCTGATCGCCGGATCCGAAAACGACACGGTCTCCTATGAGCGAGCCGTAGCGCTGCTGGGATTCACCCATGGCGCGCTGCTGGATGAGGCCGTGGACGCGCTATCGCAGCGCGATTCGGCCGCCGCCTTTGCCGCCGTGGACCGGGTAATCCAGACCGGTCAGGATCCCCGCCGTTTCGTCGACGACCTGCTTGAGCGCCTTCGCGACCTGATCGTGGTCGGTGCCACCGGCGATGCCGCCGCCTCGGTGCTGCGCGGGGTTCCGCAGGAGGACCTGGACCGGATGGCCATCCAGGCGGCCGCGTTTGGTCCCGCCGCCCTGAGCCGAACGGCCGATATTGTCAACGATGCGCTGGGTGAGATGGTGGGCGCTTCGGCGCCGCGCCTGCACCTGGAGCTGCTGGTGGCGCGCGTACTGGTGCCCGGATCCGATGACAGCGAGCGCGGTGCCCTGGCCCGGGTGGAGCGCCTCGAGCGTCAGATCGTGACCGGCGGGGCGCTGCTCTCGGGAGCATCCATTGCCGATGTGCCCGGCGTGGGCGACCCGGTAACAGCCGGACTCAGCGGTGCCGACCTGGCCCGTGCCGCGGGCAAGCGTCCGGCGGCGCAGACCTCCGGCGCATCCGCCGCGGCGAATGCTTCGGCCTCCATCGCTCCCGACTCGCGGGCGGAATCCGTGACCGCCCCGCAGCCGGTACCCGCGAGCCCGTCATCCGCGGGTTCGGCCCCCGCAACATCCGTGCCCGCAACACCCGCCTCCGTGGGCTCGGCCCCCGGAACCCAGGCCCCGGCAACCCAGGCCCCGGCAACCCCGGCCGCGGCGGCCACCTCCGCGTGGTCCACCGCGAACATCGGACAGGGGGTGCCGTCGGCCCCCACCAGCGCCCCGTCGCCGCGCGCCGACGCGGCACCGGAGAGCGCGGCCCCCGGGAGCGCCATCCCGACACCGGCCGCCCCCGCCCCCCGGGACCCCAACCGTCCCCTCGACTTTGCGCAGGTCCGCGACGCGTGGCCCGAGGTTCTGGACCACCTGGCCGCGGGCAAGCGGGCGTCCTGGATGGTCGCCAGTACCGCCACCGTGCGGGCGTTTGAGAACGACGTGCTGACCCTCAGCTTCCCCAGCCAGCTCGACGCCGAGGGATTCCGTCAGCCGGCACCCAACGGTGAGGGGGTCAGCGCACACGTGCGCGCCTCGATCCTCGCGGTACTCGGGGTGACCGTGAAGTTCATCGCCCGGATCGATGCGTCCCCGGCCCCCACGGTGATTCCGCCCGCCGTCATTCCGCCGGTGGCCTCGGCTCCCGCGTCCACCGCGAATGACGCCTCGGATGCTCCGGCCGACGGACCCGCCCGCTCGGCCGGCTACGCGGCGGCCCCCGCCAAATCCAACCCAGCCCCGGCCGCAGAGGCCGCAGTGTCGGCACCGGCCGCGCCGAGCATCGTCGACGCTCCGCCCACCCAGAGCACCGCGGCCGCCGAGAGTGCCGCGGCGACCCCGGCGGTACCCGAGATGGTTCTGCCGGACGGGCTCACGCTGGGTCCGGCGGCTACCGGCTGGGCCGTGGCCGCGATTCCCGGATCCGCCCCGGCCGAGGGAACGGCCGCTCCCGCGACGACCTCACGCCCGGCTTCCGCCGCCTCAACAAACACTCCCACCGGCGGCGCAGCCACGACGGCACCGCCCGCGACCGCGCAGCCCGCCACCGCACCGGCACGTCCCGCGACCGCACCGGCGGTGGGCGCGATGGACGCCGAGGGTATCCCGTTCCCCGACGATAACGACGCCCCGCCGGCCGATGACGAACCGCCGTTCCCCGATCCCGGTGGTGGCTTTGGCGGACCCCGCGGCCCGCGCGGCACCCAGCCCGGTGGCGGCCAGCCCGGAAACAACCAGCCCGCAGCCTGGGCCCCGGCAGCCGCGATCCCTCCGGGAGCGGCCATCCCCCCGGGGGCTGCCATCCCTCCGGGTGCCACCAACCGCGCCCCGGCGGCACCGGGACGCTTCGCCGCCCTGTATAGCGACAACGCCCCCGCGGAGCCCGCCCTAGGTGGCCCCACGGCAGCCACTACCACCTCCGCACCCTCATCCACGACCCCGGGCGAATCAGCGACCGCCGGCGCACCCGCATCTGCCGCCGCATCAGCGTCCGCACCCCCGGCACCCGCCGACACGAGCGACCGGCCGATCGATGTGGGCTCGGACCCGCATCCACCAACCCCCGCCCCCGCGGCGGCCACCGCGCCGCCTCGTGAGGCACCCACCGCCACCACGCGGTTTGCTCCGTCCTCGGGAAACCGCTACGGTGAGGCCGTTGTCCGCGAAATTCTCGGCGCGGTTTTCCTCGAGGAGCAGGCCTATATTCCGGCCACCCGCTTCGACCGCGGATAACATCCGGCACCCCACCGGAAAACGGCACGGCCAGCCCGTGCGGAGATAAAGGAACCACATGTACGAGGGAATTGTCCAGGAACTGATCGACGAGTTCGGTCGCCTGCCCGGAATCGGTCCCAAGTCCGCGCAGCGCATCGCGTTCCACATTCTGCAGACCGAGAGTGTCGATGTGGCACGCCTGTCCGAGATCCTCGGTCAGATTCGTACCCGCGTGCACTTCTGCGAGATCTGCGGCAACGTTGCCGAGCAGGAAACCTGCTCTATCTGCCGCGATCCGCGTCGTAACCAAACCCTGATCTGTGTGGTGGAGGAAGCCAAGGACGTGGTGGCGATCGAACGCACCCGCGAATTCCGGGGGCTCTACCACGTGCTCGGCGGCGCGATCAGCCCCATCGACGGTATCGGCCCGGATGACCTCCGGATTCGGCAGCTCATGCAGCGCCTCGCCGATGGCACCGTGGTGGAGGTCATCCTCGCCACCGACCCGAACCTTGAGGGGGAGGCCACCGCCACCTACCTCAGCCGCTTGCTCACCACCCTGAAGGTTAAGGTCACCCGCCTCGCCTCGGGACTGCCGGTGGGCGGCGACCTCGAATACGCCGACGAGATAACCCTCGGTCGCGCGTTTGAGGGTCGCACCGTCATTGGCTAGGGCTCGCCGCATTTTCGAGGCGCTCACCACCACCCCGTGGTGCGTCTCGTAATATGCCGAGTTCGTTATTCAAGGCGATTTAGACTAAACATCCGGCGGGCCGTATGCCCGCACCATTCCCCAGGAGTATCACGTGAGCCTAATCGTTCAGAAATACGGCGGATCGTCGGTTGCCGACGCCGAGAGCATTAAGCGCGTTGCCAAGCGAATTATCGCGACCCGCAAGGCCGGGAACGACGTGGTTGTGGCCGTTTCGGCCATGGGGGACTCGACCGATGAGCTGATGGACCTCGCCCACGAGGTCTCGCCGATTCCCGACCAGCGCGAGCTGGACATGCTGCTCTCCAGCGGCGAGCGGATCTCGGTGGCGCTGCTGGCGATGGCCATCAAGTCGATGGGGCACGACGCCCGTTCCTTCTCCGGACCGCAGGCAGGTATGCGCACCGACACCCACCACGGGTCCGCGCGCATCGTCGAGGTGGATCCGGTTCGTCTGCGAGCGGCACTGGATGAGGGCGCGATCGTGATCGTGGCCGGGTTCCAGGGCCTCTCCCTCGACACCGCCGACATCACGACCCTCGGCCGTGGCGGCTCGGACACCACCGCGGTGGCCCTGGCCGCGGCGCTGGAAGCCGATGTCTGCGAGATCTATACCGACGTGGACGGCGTGTTCACCTCGGATCCCCGGGTGGTTCCGCTGGCGCGTAAGATCGACAAGATTACCGCCGAAGAGATGCTGGAGCTGGCCGCCAACGGCGCCAAGGTGCTCTACATCCGCGCGGTGGAGTTTGCGCGTCGTCACGGCGTCACCCTGCATGTTCGTTCATCATTTAGCAACAACGAGGGAACCCTCGTATACAACCCGAAGGAGGGTGACGAGATGGAACAGCCCATCGTCACCGGTGTCGCCACCGACCTGAGCGAGGCCAAGATCACCGTTGTGGGTGTCCCCGATGTCCCCGGTAAGGCCGCTCAGATTTTCAGCCTGATCGCCAAGACCGAGGCCAACGTGGACATGATCGTGCAGAACGTGTCGGCGGCGTCGACAGGTCTGACCGACATCTCCTTCACCCTGCCCAAGTCGGAGGCCCAGCTGGTGCTCACCGCGCTGCGCAACGAGCAGGAGGCCATCGGTTTCGTCTCGGTCCAGCACGATGACCAGATCGGCAAACTCGCCCTGGTGGGTGCGGGAATGAAGGCCAACACCGGTGTTTCGGCCAAGCTGTTCCAGTCGCTGTCCGATGCGGGAATCAACATTGAGATGATCTCCACCAGTGAGATTCGCATCTCCGTGGTGACCCGGGCCGACTCGGTCAACGAGGCCGCCCGCGTGGTGCACTCGGTCTTCGGCCTGGACAACGACATCGAGGCCACCGTCTACGCCGGAACCGGTCGCTAACCGCCACCACCCCTCGTGTGGTGCGCCGGCCGATGCTATCGACCGGCGCACCGTCGTATCCGTCACCATTGGATGCAGGGCCTCCGCGCATCGCCGCCGAGCCATTCCCGCACCACCGCCGGGTGAGAATTCGCCCAGCCCATATTTTCGCAGCGTTATCGCTCGCTAGACTGAGCAAAAGCCAAAGGAGACACCGCAATGACCACTGGAGTACGCCTCGGTATCGTAGGCGCCACCGGACAGGTTGGCACCGTGATGCGCCAGCTGCTGCAGGACCGCAACTTCCCGATCGCCGAGCTGCGCCTGTTCGCCACCGCGCGTTCGGCCGGCAAGACCGTGCGCTTCGGCGACACCGACGTCGTGATTGAGGACATCGAGACCGCGGATCCCACCGGCCTGCAGATCGCCCTGTTCTCGGCCGGTGCCACCGGTTCGCGCGCCCACGCCCCGCGCTTTGCCGCCGCCGGCGTGACCGTGATCGACAACTCCTCGGCCTTCCGTGGCGACCCGGAGATCCCGCTGGTGGTTTCCGAGGTCAACCCGCACGCGCTGAACCACCTGCCCAAGGGCATCATCGCCAACCCCAACTGCACCACGATGGCCGCGATGCCGGTGCTCAAGGCGCTGGACGCCGAGGCCGGGCTGACCCGTCTGGCGATCACCACCTTCCAGGCGGTGTCCGGATCCGGACTCGCCGGTGTGGCCGAGCTGGCCGGTCAGGCCCGGGCCGCCGTGGCCGATGAGAACTTCGAGCGTCTGGTGCACGACGGTTCCGCCGTGACCCTGCCCGAGCCCGCCGTCTACAAGCGTCCGATCGCCTTCAACGTGGTGCCGCTGGCCGGTGCCATCGTCGAGGACGGCGAGGGGGAGACCGACGAGGAGAAGAAGCTCCGCAACGAGAGCCGCAAGATCCTCGAACTGCCGGAGCTGCTGGTGGCCGGAACCTGCGTGCGGGTGCCCGTGTTTAGTGGTCACTCGCTCTCGGTGCACGCCGAGTTCGCCGGGGAGATCACCCCCGAGCGCGCCACCGAGATTCTCGCCGGTGCCCCCGGTGTGGAGCTCAGCGAGATCCCGACCCCGCTGCAGGCCGCCGGTCAGGATCCCTCGTATGTGGGCCGGATCCGCGCCGACCAGTCGGCCCCGGCCGGCCGCGGTCTGATCCTGTTCATCTCGAATGACAACCTGCGTAAGGGTGCCGCGCTGAACACCGTGCAGATCGCCGAGCTGCTCGCCGAGAAGCTGCTGGCCGACTAACGTTTGCTTGAAACGACCGGCGGCGGGGATTTTCCCCGCCGCCGGTCGTTGTATTCTCGGAGAATGCGCGCACCGAAATTCCCCCAGCCCTTCGCGGCAGATCCGCGCTCGGTCCGGGCCGGTGCACGCCCGCGAACGGGCCCGCTCACCCCCTCGTTGCCCGAGCACAACGGTCCGCTGACCGCGAGTAGCCGCGAGCGTGAGGTCTTTTTGACCCAGCTGCTGCTGGCGGTGGTGGTGCTGATCATCGTGACCGCCTCGCTGCTGCTGGATCCCGATGTGCTGCGCTCCCCGGTGATTCTGACCGGGGTGGGTCTGATCTTTTTGGCCACCATGATGGCGGCGATCGGGCGCTGGTCGAGCTGGCCGCGCTCGCTGATCATGATCCTGCCGATGGTGGATATCGTGGCCATCGTGCTGATCCGAAACGGCGATGTCGCCCTGGGCGCGGGCCTGCTGCTGGTGTTCCCGGTGACCTGGTTGGCCGGATACTTCGGGCGCACCGGCGCGATTGCCGGTCCGGCCTTCGCCTCGCTCCTGCTCTGGGTGATCGCGCCCGAGGGGCCGATGGGACTCCACGATCTGCCGCGCGTGCTGCTGCTGCCGATCACGCTGGTCTTCATCTCCACCGCGACCTATCAAAACACCCGCCGCAGCGCCGCCCAGCGGGCCCTGCTCACCCGCCAATCGGCGCTGATGACCCGCTCCTACGACGATGCCCGAATCCAGCAGGGCACGCTGGATACGGTCCTCAACGCGGTGCCCTTTGCCGTGGTCGCCTACGATGCCGAGGGAAACCGCGGACACCACAATGAGGCGTTCCGGGTGCTCAAGCTGCGCTACGGGAGCCACAACACCGCCCACGCTGAGGGACGACTGTTTGGGGCCGACCGGCGCACGATCCCCGATCCGGGCGACCTGCCGCTCGAGCGACTGCATCGCGGCGAAGAGTTCTCGGATCTGATCCTGTGGCTCACCTCGCCGCTGGCGCCCAGCATCGCCCTGGCGGTCTCGGGTCGTCAGCTGCCCGAGGGCGGATCGGTCCTGGTCCAGCGCGATATCACCTCCGAGCTCCAGGCGCTGCGCTCCCGGGACGACCTGATCGCCTCGGTCTCGCATGAGCTGCGCACCCCGCTGACCTCGGTGATCGGTTACCTGGACCTGGTGCTTGACGATGACTGTCTGGACGAGGGCACCCGTAAGCAGATCGAGATCATCCTCGGCAACTCCGAGCGGATGCTGGCGATCGTCTCCGACCTGCTGCAGGCGGCGCGAGACTCCGACCAGGCCTTCGTGCTGACCCGCGGAAACTGCGATCTGCGCGAGATCGTGGGGGAGGCGATCGCCTCGGCCGAGCCGGCGGCGGCGGACCGCAATGTGAGCCTGAGCATCAGTGCCCCCGACTCGGTTCCGATGAACGCCGACGGATTCCGCCTGCGCCAGGTGGTGGACAACCTGGTGAGCAACGCCCTCAAGTACAACCGCGACGGGGGCTCGGTCACCGCCCGCATCGACACCGATGAGAGCGGCGTCCGGCTGAGCATCGCCGACACCGGCCTGGGCATGTCCGACCAGGACCGCGCCCGAGCCTTCCAGCGCTTCTACCGCGCCGATGACATGCGCATCTCCACGATTCACGGGACCGGGCTGGGCCTGGCCATCTGCCGCGACATCATCGACCAGCACGGCGGCTCGATCGAGGTGGCCAGCGAGCTGGGTATCGGCACCATCGTCACCGTGACCCTTCCCCACCACAGCGATCGGATCCCCGAATATGAACTTTGATGCGGCGACCCTGCAGCTGGTCAACGGCCTGATGGCCATCATCTGTGCGGTGCCGTTTGTGCTGCACACCGTGTTCCGGGGGCATGATCGCGCGGGCCTGTACTGGTCGCTGGGTTTCATGTCCGGGCTGGTGAGCGCCGGCTGCTATGCGGTCTCGGCGACGCTGAACGACGGCTGGGTCATTCTGGCCGTGGCCAACGGCGCGTTTGCGCTGACCCTGGGTGCGGTGTGGAGTGGGACTCGACTCTTCAACGGGCGCCGGTCGCTGATCCAGCTGCCGATGCTCGGCGGGCTGATCTGCGCCGCCCTGGTTCCGCTGTTCTGGTCGGAGCACGGGGTGTGGGCGGGGGCCGCCGGCTATATGGTCACCGTGGGAATCTTTGCCGGGCTGATCGGCTGGGAGGCGCTGCGTCCGCCGCTGCGCCGCAACGTGTATGCGCGGGTGTTTTCCACGGCGATGATCCTGGGCGGGCTGTACCAGCTGGATCGGGCGCTGGAGCTGACGGCCACCGGGGTCAAGACCATCGAGGGGAGTCCGCTCTACGGGAGCGCCACGGCCACGCTGGTGGTGACCGTGCTGCTGGTGATCTCCTCGATTTGCCTGACCGCGATCCGCGCCGAGCGTGATACCCAGCACCGCCTGGCCCCGACCCCGGGCGGGGGTGCCGTGAACTTCTCGATGGACGTGCTCTCGGCACCGGCGTTTGTGGCCGGGGCGAAGGACCGGATGGTGCGCTCGCGCCAGCACGGAATCCGGGTCGCGCTGCTCCAGCCGCGTATCGACGGGCTCTCCGACTTCCAGGTCGCCTACGGTGCCTCGGCCGCGCAAGAGGCGATCCTGGGCTTTGTCGGGGTCCTGCGGGGCAGCGTCCCACCCACCGCGATCATCGGCCACCTGGGCGAGGGACACTTCGCCGTGCTGGCCATGATGGATGAGGTCACCACGGGGCGCGATGTGGCCCGCGGTATCCTCACAACCCTCGCCGAAACCCCGTTGGCCCCCGAGCGCGGCCTGCGGATGAGCGCGAGTGTGGGGGTGGCCGAGCAGGCCGAACCCGGGGTCGAGTGGGACATTCTCTGGGGTGCGGTGAACGAGCGCCTCGCCGCGGCGCGTGCCGACGCGGGAAACGTGATCGCCGAGGTACGGGTTGCCCGGGACGGTTCGCGGGTTGATGCATTGGGGCATAAGCTAGCCTCATGACGACTTCACAGCCGGTCGACGTGGCTCTTATCGGCGGCGGTATCATGAGCGCAACGTTGGCTACTCTTATTTCCCGGTTGCAGCCGGACTGGTCAATCGAAATCTATGAGCGTCTGGGCGATGTCGCCCAGGAGAGCTCCAACCCGTGGAACAACGCGGGCACCGGCCATGCGGCCATGTGCGAGCTGAACTACATGCCCGAGGCCCCGGATGGCACCGTCAATCCGGCCAAGGCGCTGCAGATCAACGAGCAGTTCCAGGTGTCCCGGCAGTTCTGGGCGCACCTGGTGCGCGAGGGTGTGCTGCACGATCCGAACACGTTCATCAACACCGCCCCGCATATGACCTTTGTGCACGGCGAGAAGGACGTGGAATACCTGCGTAAGCGCTTCGAGGCGCTGCGCAACGAGCCGCTGTTCCAGACCATGGAATACTCCACCGACACGCGCCAGATCAACGCGTGGGCACCCCTGCTGATGACAAAGCGTCTGGCCGGCGATACATATGCGGCCACCCGGATGAGCGCCGGAACCGACGTGGACTTCGGCGCGCTGACCCATGAGCTGATGGACGCCGCGGTGACCTCGGGTGCCAAGCTGCGCCTGAACCACGAGGTGCGCGGGCTGAAGAAGCTGGCCGACGGGACCTGGCGCATCCGCTCGCGTGATCTGGTGGGACGCACCCCGCGCGAGATCAACGCCAGGTTTGTGTTTGTGGGTGCCGGTGGATGGGCGCTCAAGCTGCTGCAGAAGTCGGGTATCCCCGAGATCAAGGGCTACGGGGTCTTCCCGATTTCCGGGGCGTTCCTGCGCACCGACAATCCCGAGATCGTTGCCCAGCACTCGGCCAAGGTGTACAGCCAGGCCGCGGTGGGTGCCCCGCCGATGTCGGTGCCGCACCTGGATGCACGCGTGGTGGACGGCCAGTCGAGCCTGCTGTTTGGGCCGTATGCCGGGTTCAGCCCCAAATTCCTGAAAAACGGGAACCTGTGGGACCTGATCACCCAGCTGCGTCCGGGCAACATCATCCCGATGCTCGCGGTGGCCAAGGACAACCCCTCGCTGATCTCATACCTGCTCAAGGAGCTGACGGCCTCGCGGGCCAAGAAGCTCGCCGCGCTGCGCGAGTTCATGCCCACCGCCGAGGCCAAGGACTGGCACCTGATCGTGGCCGGTCAGCGTGCCCAGGTCATCAAGAAGGATCCGAAAAAGGGTGGAATTCTGCAGTTCGGGACCGAGCTGATCGCCGCCGGCGACGGCTCGATCGCGGGCCTGCTGGGTGCCTCCCCGGGGGCCTCCACCGCCGTGCCGATCATGATCGATCTGCTTAAGCGCTGCTTCCCGAACGAGTACCCGGGCTGGGAGTCGGAACTGACCAAGATGATCCCGACCCTCGGCACCAACCTCAACGACGATCCCGACCGCGCCCGCGCGGTGCTGGCCGAGACCGCCGAGGTTCTGCAGATCGAACTCTAGGCGGGTGTGTGGGGCGCTTTCGACGCCCCACCATGCAACGCTGTGAGCGAGCCGGGGCATCGTATGCCCCGGCTCGCTTAGACTGGTCGAATGGCGAAACTGTATTTCCGCTACGGGGCGATGAACTCGGGTAAGAGCACCGCCCTGCTGCAGGCCGCATTCAACTATGAGGAGCGCGGGCACCGTGTGTTGTTGGCAAAGCCCGGCATCGACACCAAGGCCGATGGCGCGATTAGCAGCCGTCTGGGTGTGAGTCGGCAGACCGATTTCCTGATCGGTGGGGGCACCGACGTGCACGAGCTGTTTGCCCGCGCGCGCGGGGCCGAACCCGTCCACGCGCTGCTGGTGGATGAGGCCCAGTTCCTGGAAACCGCGCAGATCGATGCCCTGCTGGAGATCGCGCTGCTCGAGGACGTCCCGGTGCTCGCCTACGGCATCCGCACCGACTTCCAGACCGTGGCCTTCCCCGGCTCGCGTCGGCTGTTGGAGATTGCGCACAGCATCGAGGAGCTCAAGACCATCTGCCGCTGCGGGCGCAAGGCGCTCTTTAACGCGCGGATCGAGAATGGTCGCTTTGTCTTTTCCGGCGAGCAGGTGGTGATCGACGGCACCGAGGCCGGCTACGAATCCCTGTGCGGAAACTGCTATCTCACCGAGTGCGGCGGCAAGATGCCCACTCTCGTACGTGAGCTGAACGAAACGGAGCTGGGCCGATGAAGATTTCGGTTATCGGATGCGGATACCTGGGCGCGGTTCACGCCGCCGCGATGGCAACCCTCGGCCACGAGGTGATCGGCCTGGACGTGGACAGCGAGAAGATTGCCTCGTTGGCCGCCGGCCGGGCGCCCTTCTACGAGCCCGGGCTGCCCGAGCTGCTCGCCGCGGCCGGGGCAAGCGGGAACCTGCGGTTCACCACCGATCCCGAGCTGCTTCGCGAGGCCCGCGTGCACTTCCTGGGTGTGGGCACCCCGCAGGCCGCCGATGGTGGCGCCGCGGATCTGAGCTATCTCCACGCGGCCCTGGACACCCTGCTGCCCCGGCTCTCCCCGGGCGATCTGGTGGTGGGCAAGTCCACCGTCCCCGTGGGCACCGCCGAAACCCTGGTTGCCCGCGTGCGCGCGCGCGGGGCCGAACTCGCCTGGAACCCCGAGTTTCTGCGTGAGGGCTTTGCTGTTCAGGACACCCTGCGGCCGGACCGCCTGGTGTACGGGTTCGCCGCCGAGAGCCTGGTCCGTGAGGGCACCAGCGTGAGCGCCCCCGGTCGCGAGCTGCTGGACGAGGTGTACGCCGACGCCCTGGGTGCCGGAACCCCGCTCGTCGTCACCGACTTTGCCACCGCCGAGCTGGTCAAGGTCGCCGCCAATGCGTTCCTGGCGACCAAAATTTCGTTTATCAACGCGATGGCCGAGATCGCCGATGTGACCGGCGGAGACGTGAGCGACCTGGCCACAGCGATCGGGTACGACAACCGCATCGGCTCGCGCTTCCTGCGCGCCGGCATCGGTTTCGGTGGCGGCTGCCTGCCCAAGGATATTCGCGCGTTCTCGGCTCGGGCCAATGAGCTCGGGGTGGGGGAGTCGCTGGGCTTCCTCGCCGAGGTGGACGCCATCAACCTGCGTCGCCGCGATCACGTGGTCGAGCGAGCCGAGGCGATCCTGGGTGACCTGGATGGGCGCCGGATCACGGTCTTGGGGTTGGCCTTCAAACCCGATAGCGATGATGTCCGGGATTCGCCGGCACTCGATATCGCGACCCGGCTGGCCGCACGGGGTGCGGTGGTCACCGCCACCGATCCGCAGGCGGTCGAAACGGCCCGTCGCCACGCGCCCGAGCTGAACTTCGTGTTCGATGCCGAGACGGCCCTGCGCGGTGCCGAGCTGGTGCTGGTGCTCACCGAGTGGTCCGACTTCAGAAACCTCGATCCGGTGGCCGCCGCGGCCCTGGTGGACGCGCCGATCGTGATCGATGGGCGCAACTGCCTGGATCGCGCCGCCTGGCGCGGCGCGGGCTGGGCCTATCACGGCCTGGGACGCCGCTAGGCGGCCCGCGCGATTCGCCGGGAACCCGGCCGGGTGTGATAGCGTGACACCCGAAAACCACGTGACACGGGGTGCCCTTCGAGGCTGAGATTACACCCGTCGAACCTGATCTAGCTCGTACTAGCGAAGGGATGTCGCGCATGTCGCGCACGCCAGAAAACCTTATTTCCCAGACCCAGACCGCCCTGGAGCGGGTGCGTGTAACCGCGCCGCTCGTGCAGAGCATCACCAATGCGGTGGTCACCAATTTCACCGCCAACGCGCTGCTGGCGCTCGGGGCGGCCCCGGCGATGTGTGACATCGTCGGCGAGGCCGGGCCGTTTGCCCGGATCGCCCAGGGCCTGCTGATCAACCTCGGAACCCCGGTGCCCGAGCAGTGCGAGGCGGCCCGGGAGGCCGTGGCCGCGGCAAACGAGGCGGGTACCCCGTGGGTGCTTGATCCGGTCGCAATCGGCGCGCTGCCGGTGCGTACGGCGCTCGCGCTGGAACTGCGCGAGCTGCGCCCCACCATCGTCCGCGGAAACGCCTCGGAGATTCTGGCGCTGGCCGAGGCCGGGGCCGGGGGCCGCGGTGTGGACGCGACCGACGGGGTCGAGAGCGCCCTGGATGCCGCGGTATCGCTCGCCCGACGCACCGGCGGGGTCCTCGCGGTCTCCGGGCCCACCGACCTGATTACCGACGGGGAGCGCACCGTGCGCCTGTCCAACGGCCACGTCCTGCAGACCCGGATTACCGGGGGTGGATGCGCGCTGGGCGCGGTCCTGGCCGCCTTTGCCGCCGTGGACGAGGATCCCATGGTGGCCGCGGTCGCCGCGGTCAGCACCTACAACATTGCCGCCGAGCTGGCGGCCGAGCGCGCACCGCGACCGGGGAGCTTCCAGATCGCCTTCCTGGATGCCCTGGACGAGGTCCGGGCCGAGCACATCGCCGCCCGGATGGTGATCGCATGAGCCTGCCACGGCCCGACCTCTCGGTCTACCTGGTGACCGACACCGGTCAGCTGCGCGCGGCCGGACACGACCCCGTGGGCGGCGTCCTGGCGGCGGTTGCCGGGGGAGTCAACACCGTGCAGGTGCGGGAGAAGGACGCCTCGGCCCGAGACTTTCTGGCCTATGTGGAGGCCCTGGCGGGAGCGCTGCCGACGCATGTGGCCCTGATCGTGAACGACCGGGTGGACGTGTTCCTGGCCGCGCGGGTTCGGGCGGCGCGGGTGTCCGGTGTTCACGTGGGCCAGGGCGATCTGCCGGTCACGGCGATCCGCTCGCTGATCGGGACCGATGCGGTCCTCGGCCTCTCGGCCAGCACCCCCGAGGAAATCGCGGCCGCGGCGGCCTCGGGCGTGGTGGATCACATCGGCATCGGCCCGCTGCACAACACAACCACCAAGGCCGATGCGCCGGATGGGCTCGGTCACGAGGCGGTCGCCCGCCTGGCTGCCGCGTCGTCGCTGCCCGCGGTGGCAATCGGCGGTCTGCGCGCCGCCGACCTGCCGATCCTTCGAGCCGCGGGCCTGGCCGGGGCGGCGCTGGTCTCGGCGATCTGTGCCGTGCCGGATCCCGATGCCGCGGCCCGCGAGCTGCGCGCCGCCTGGAACGGAGCTCAGGCATGAGCGCGGATGCGGCGCGCGTGTTTCCGGAAGTTTCGCGCGTTGTCCCGGGTACCGCCGGGGCGCACCCGGACGTCTCCGGTCCGGTCAGGGTGCTCTCGATCGCCGGCACCGATCCCACCGGCGGTGCCGGGATCCAGGCCGACCTCAAATCCATCGCCGCCAATGGCGGGTTCGGGATGGCCGTGGTCACCGCGCTGGTAGCCCAGAACACCCGGGGTGTGCGCGGCGTGCACGTGCCGCCCGTGACCTTCCTCCGGGAGCAGCTGGATGCCGTGTCGGATGATGTGGTGATCGACGCGGTCAAGATCGGGATGCTTGGCGACGCGGCGGTGATCGACACCGTCACCCGCTGGCTGGATGCGGTCAAACCGCCCCTCGTGGTGCTCGATCCGGTGATGATCGCAACCAGCGGGGACCGGCTCCTGGCGGCCGACGCCGAGGCCGCGCTGCGCGGCCTGCTGTCGCGGGCGCATCTGATCACCCCCAACATCCCCGAGCTGGCGATCCTGGCCGAGGAACCGGTGGCCACCACGTGGGAAGATGTCCTGGCCCAGGCGGAACGGGTTTCCGAGCGCTATGCGGTCAGGGTACTCGCCAAGGGTGGACATCTGGAGGGTGAGACCGCCCCCGACGCCCTGGTGGACGCCTCGGGCAGCATTCCCGGCGGCCTGCGGGTCGTGGAGTTTGCCGGGGCACGCATCCGGACCGATAACACCCACGGGACCGGATGCTCGCTCTCGGCGGCGCTGGCGACCCGCATCGCCGCGGGCGGAGACTGGCTCGAGGCCATCGCCGAGGTGAAGCGCTGGCTGACCGAGTCGATCGACCACGCCGATTCGCTGCACGTGGGCACCGGCCACGGCCCGATCTCCCACTTCGCCGGACTCTGGTCCCGCGGCGGCCTGACTACCGAGCGCACGGCCGAGGAACATCTCGATCTGTGGTGGCGGGCCATCGCCCCGATCCGGCACCGCGCCAACACGCTCCCGTTTGTCGAGCGGCTGGGCGCGGGTACCCTCGATCGCGACGCCTTTACCTGGTACCTGGCCCAGGATGCACTCTACCTGCGGGACTACTCGCGGGTGCTTGCCGAGGCCTCCAGGCTCGCGCCGACCCCTGAGGAGCAGGCGTTCTGGGCGGCCGGGGCCAACGGGGCGATCGCCGCCGAGCTGCAGCTGCACCAGGGCTGGCTGCCCGAGGACGAGGTGTTTAACACCCCGCCCGCCCCCGCGACCATCGCCTATGTGGATCACCTGCTGGCGGCCGCCGCCCGCGGGGACTACGCGGTGATCATCGCCGCGGTGCTGCCCTGCTACTGGCTCTACCAGGACATCGGGAGTCGCCTGGTGGCGCAGTCCCATCCCGCGCACCCCTACGCAAGTTGGCTGGAAACCTACGCCGATGAGGCGTTCGCCCGCTCCACCCGGTTGGCCATCGGATTTGTGGGGGAGGCCGTGCGGCGGGCCGATCCGGATACCCGGGCGCGCATGTTCGAGGCCTTTGAGCGAGCCTCGGCTCATGAGGTTGCATTCTTTGCCGCCCCGCTCGAGGCCCGGGCGCTTCCCGGACACGCCGAATGACACACCCGGCGTGCACATTCCCCCGGGGGTGTGCACGCCGGAAAACCGCGGAAACACGGTAAAAAAAAGCCGGTTGAGGGGGCCGTGGTCAAACTCCGGGCGAAAATCAGGTACTCTAATAGAGGTCGCAAGATCACCATCGGGGTGTGGCGCAGCTTGGTAGCGCGCTTCGTTCGGGACGAAGAGGTCGTGGGTTCAATTCCCGCCACCCCGACAGATGGAAACATCAAAGCCGGTCAGAGAAATCTGACCGGCTTTTGTTTTGCCCGGAGTCTTCCCGCGGATGCGAGGGTCCGCGCATAACTACGCGCTACGCAACGGTGGCTCACTTGCCGGCGACCTCCTCCCGCCCTGCAGGCCGGGGCCCCACACGCACACAGCCGCCCACACACGTTTGTGTGGGCGGCTGTGTGCGTGTCTGAGACGCCGGGGAAGCCTAGCGGGGAACCAGGGTCACCAGGGTGGCTTCGGGGCGGCAGGCAAAGCGCACGGGGGCGTAGATCGAGGTGCCCAGGCCCGCCGAGACGTTGAGGTAGGCGCTGCGGAATGCGTGTCGCCAGAGGCTTAGCCCCTTGACCTGGCGCCGCGGGATATCGCAGTTGGTCACCAGGGCACCCACACCCGGCACACACACCTGTCCGCCGTGGGTGTGGCCGGCCAGGATCACGTCGGCCCCGTGGGTCACATACGAGTTCAGCACCCGCTGATACGGGGCATGAGCGACGCCGATGCGTAGCGCGGGGGCCGAGGCCTCGGACTCGAAGGAGTCCGCGTCTTCCTGCCCGTCCAGCAGTCCGGTGAGCAGATCGAGCCGGTCCCGTCCGATATGCGGATCATCAACCCCGAAGAACCCGATCCTGGTTCCGCGAATGGTGATCTCATCCACCCGGTTGTTGAGCGAGCGCCACCCCAGCGCGTCGGTGAAGAAGCGCTCCAGTCGCGGGATATCGAGGTCCTTCGAGCGGCGGGGGGCGGAGGCACCGGAGGAGGAGGGGCCGCGGAAATACCGCAGCCAGTTCTTCCGAACCGGACCGTAGTAGTCGTTGGATCCGTTGACGTAGACGCCGGGGACGCCCCCAAACTCGGCAAAGGCCAGTTCGATTCCGCGAATGCCGTCGGCGTGACCGAGGTTGTCCCCGGTGTCCACCACCAGGTCGGGCTGTTCGGCGGCCAGCGAGCGGACCCAGGCCTGCTTATCGCGCTGCCAGGGTGCCATGTGGAGATCCGAGAGGTGCAGGATCCGGATCGGGTCGCTCCCCGCCGGAAGCACCGGAACCTCGACTCGACGCAGCGTGAACATGCGCCGCTCGATCAGGCTTGCCCACGCAAAACACCCCGCGGCCGCGACGGCCAACACCCCCACCAGGGGAGTAATTCTGCCGGTCCGTCGGGCCATCGGGGTGCTCCTTGCTAGCAGCTCTGCTTGGTTACGGTAATGGAGGCCGGCGTGTTTGCCGGGTTCACCATCGTGTTGGCGGCGGGGACCTGCGCGGTCACCTTGCCATCACCGGGTTGTGCGGCCGGGTCGGCCACACACTTCTGATCCACGCTGGTAAAGCCGAGACCCTGAAGGGCCGACTTCGCCTGATCACCGGTCATATTCGAGAGATCCGGAACACTCTTACCGGTGCCGTCGCTGGGACGGATGGTGATCGTGTTGCCGGTCGAAACGTTGGTTCCGGCGGCCGGGTCGGTGCCCGCCACCATGCCGGCGGCGACGCTCGAGAGCGTGGGGTCACCCACCTGGACGTTGAATCCGGCGGCGGTCAGCGCCGCGGTCGCGTCGGCGACGCTCTGGCCACTCACATCCGGCACGGGGCTCTGCTGGGTCTTGGTCAGCGAGGCATCGGGCTTCGGGAAGGCGTCTCCACCGAACTTGCCAATCGTGGCGGTGGTGATTCCGGCGAACGCCCGGAACTTGGCCTGGAAGGCGCTGGTTCCGTTTGCCTGCACGTTATACATCGACGACTTCCGTCCGGTGCCGGGCATACCCTGCACGTTACCGATCCAGAACGAGGTTACGGCCTTGGTGGTTCCACCGGTGATCCAGGTGTCGTACGCGTCATCCGCGGTACCGGTCTTACCGAACTGCGGGGCACCGGGGACAACCGCGTTGGCCGCGGTACCACCGGGACCAAATACCGCCTGCATGGCATAGGCCGCGGTGTTCGCAACCTCGGGGGTGACCGCCTGGTCGCAGCTGGACTTCGGCACGGCCATGTCCTTGCCGCCCGGGCCCACGATCTTGTCGATCGCGACCGGGGTGCAGAACTTGCCCTGAGCGGCGATTCCCGCGAACGCGCTGGCCATGGTCAGCGGGGCGATTTCGTTTGCACCGAGGACCGAGGAGGGCAGCTTGGAGAGCTCGCCACCGTCTGCACGGTGCACACCGAGGGACTGAGCGGTCTTGCGGATGTCGCAGAGGTCCAGCTTGCTGGCCATGTTGACAAACGCGGTGTTCACCGAGCGTCGGGTCGCCTCATACGGGGTGATCCGGCCCGAGCCACTGCCGTCATAGTTCTGCGGGTTCCACGGTGCCGTGGTCATCTTCCCGCCTGGAACACAGCTGTCATCCCATTTGACGTAGGACTGCCGGCTGGCATCCACCGTGTCGTTGAGCGACTTGCCGGACTTCAGCCAGTCCAGCAGCACAAATACCTTGTACTGCGAACCCACCTGGAATCCGTTGGAGCCACCGTAGTTGTAGTCGGTGTTGTAGTTGATGCTGGTGTGCGAGCGGCTCGATTCGCCCACCTGCTGGTCCTCGGAGAAGGTCTTGTTCTGAACCATCGCCAGCACGCGGCCGGTGCCGGGCTGCACGGTGGAAGCCGCGGCGCCCAGCTCTACGTTGGGCTTCTCCTCGGGAACCCAACGGTCCATCGCGGCCTGAGCGGCGTTCTGGATGTCGAGGTCGAGGGTGGTGTACACGTCCATACCGCCACGGCGCAGGGTTGCGCGGCGATCATCGAGGCTCACGCCGAATTCGGGGCTGTTCAGGATGATGTTCTGCACGTAGTTACAGAAGTAACCGGCGTTTCCGGCGGCCTGACATCCGGTGCTCGGCGGCTTGAGGTTCGGCTCGATGGGGCTCGCCACGGCCTCATCGTGCTGAGCCTTGGTGATCTTCCCCTCCTTGAGCATCTTGTCGATGACGTAGTCGCGGCGATCCTTGGTCAGCTTATAGCCGTTGGCCGCGCCGTTCTTCTCGCTGTCGGGACGGTCGATTCGCAGACCGTTGGGGTCGTTGATGGTCGCGATCAGCGTCGCGGCCTGCTGGATGTTGACATCCTTGGCGGACACACCGAAGTAGTACTGCGAGGCGGCCTCGACACCGTAGGAGACACCACCGAAGTTGGCGATGTTGAGGTACCCGAGCAGGATCTGGTCCTTGGTGTACTTCTGCTCCACACCGATCGAGTAGCGCATCTCGCGCAGCTTACGCTCGGGGGTCTGGCGAATCGCATCCTGGTAGGCGGCGTCGCGCTGTTCCTTATTGGTGATCTGCTCGGCGTTCTGCACCAGCACGTTCTTCACGTACTGCTGGGTGATCGAGGATCCACCCTGGGTACCGGAAGACTTCACAAAGTTGGACAGAACTGCACGGGTGGTACCGATCAGGTCCACACCGCCGTGGTCGTAGAAGCGCGGGTCCTCGGTGGATACCGCGGCGTCCTTAAAGTATTGGGAGACATCGTCCCAAGCCACCTGCTGGCGGTTCTGGTCGAAGAAGGTGGCCAGCAGCTGGTGGCTGCCGTCCGAGGCGGTCGCGTAGATGTTTGTACGCTCCATCGGCGGATCAATGTCCAGGAAAGCCGGGAGCCCATCGAATGCGTTGATCGCACCCTTGGTGGACATGCCGGTCACGGCGAGGGCGGGGGTGACCGCTGCGGTCACGAGGATCCCCGCGGCGACGCTGAGACCGATGAAGCCCATCAGGCTACCCAGGACACCGCTACCGGTACGTTTTTCTTGAGGCATAGGATTCAGTTTAAGCGACATTGCTGAAAGAATCCCTATCCAGGCCCCGAACTTCATACTATTTAAGGAGAAACATGACTCGCTGGGAGTACCTCACCACGCCGCTCATGATCCACAACACCGCCGCGATCCTCAACAACTGGGGGAAGCAGGGCTGGGAGCTGGTTCAGGTCGTGAACGGACCCGAGGGTGGCCTGGTTGCCTACCTCAAGCGTCCGCTGGCCGATGAGGGAGCACAGGCATGAGCGCCATTGCCGACCGGCTCGCCGAGCTGGGTCTGAGCCTGCCCGAGGTCGCCGCGCCGGTGGCCGCTTATCTGCCCGCGGTGACCGAGGGTAACCTCGTTTTCACCTCGGGCCAGCTGCCCTTTGTCTCCGGCGCGCTGCCCGAGACGGGCAAGGTTGGGGTGGGTGAAGGTCTTGTCAGCCCGGAGATCGCAGCCGACTACGCCGGAATCGCCGCGCTCAACGCGCTGGCCGCCGTTCAGGCCCAGATCGGTTCGCTGGACCGGATCACCCGGGTCGTGAAGATCAATGGCTTCGTCGCGTCCGACCCCGAGTTTTTCGGTCAGCCCGCGGTCATCAACGGTGCCTCAACCCTGATCGGTGAGATCTTCGGCGAGCGGGGGCAGCACGCCCGTGCCGCCGTCGGCGTCGCCGTGCTGCCGCTGAACGCGCCGGTGGAGGTCGAAATCGTGGTGGCGTTCGAGTAGCCGTGCCCGATACTCACGAGTGGCACCGGACCCAAGGGTCCGGTGCCACTCGTTTTGGGGTGGGGCGGATATGAGATACGCGACTAGCGGGCGGCGACGTCCGCCGAGATGATACGCATCACCGTGGTGTCCGCGAGCGTGGTGGTGTCACCCACCTCGCGGCCCTCGGCCAGGTCGCGCAGCAGGCGGCGCATGATCTTGCCCGACCGGGTTTTGGGCAGCTCGGCCACCACGAAAATATCCCGGGGCCGGGCGATCGGTCCGATCAGGGTGGACACGTGTGACTTCAGTGCCGCCGAGACCGCCGCGTGGTCCGCGGTTTCCTCTGCCTGGCTCTCCTTGAGGATGACAAACGCGACGACCGCCTGACCGGTGGTCTCATCGGTGGCCCCCACCACGGCCGATTCGGCAACAAACGGATGGGCCACCAGTGCCGACTCAATCTCGGCGGTCGAGAGCCGATGTCCGGAGACGTTCATCACATCGTCTACGCGGCCGAGCAGCCACACATCTCCATCGGCGTCCAGGCGTGCGCCATCCCCGGCGAAGTAGGCGTTGGGGAACGTGCTCCAGTAGGTCTCGCGGAACCGGTCCGGGTCGCCCCAGATGCCGCGCAGCATGCTGGGCCAGGGCTCGGTGATCGCCAACAGGCCACCGCTGCCCGGCGGGACCGGGGTCCCGTTTTCCTCAAGCACCGAAACCTCGATGCCCGGAAGGGGGACCTGGGCGCTGCCGGGCTTGGTGACGGTGACGCCGGGGAGGGCCGAAATCATGATCGCACCGGTCTCGGTCTGCCACCAGGTGTCCACAATCGGGGCGGTTTTGCCGCCGATGACCTTGCGGTACCACATCCAAGCCTCGGGGTTGATGGGTTCACCCACCGAGCCGAGCAGGCGGATGCTGGACAGATCCGAGCGCTTGGGGATCTTCCGGCCGAGCTTCATCGCAGCCCGGATTGCGGTGGGCGCGGTGTAAAACACGCTGACCCGATACTTTTCGATCAGCTCCCACCAGCGGCCGGGGTTGGGGGAGTCGGGGGTTCCCTCGTAGAGCACCTGGGTCGCGCCGTTGGCGAGTGGGCCGTAGGTGACGTAGGTGTGTCCGGTGATCCAGCCCACATCCGCGGTGCACCAGTACACGTCGGTCTCGGGGTGGATGTCGAAGACGTTGCGGTGGGTGTAGGCGGCCTGGGTCAGGTAGCCGCCGGAGGTGTGCAGGATTCCCTTGGGGGCACCGGTGGTGCCCGATGTGTAGAGGATAAACAGCGGGTTTTCGGCGGGAAAGGCCTCGGGCTCATGCACATTGGATGCGGCCGGCACGCGTTCATGCCACCAGTGGTCGCGGCCCTCGGTCCACTCGATCTCGTTGCCGCCTCGGCCAACCACGAGGACGTTGCGGACAGTCTGCTGCGCGGGAAGGTCGCCGCGGGCCTCCAGGGCCGCGTCCACGGCGGGCTTGAGCGGAGACACCTTGCCCTTGCGGTATCCACCGTCGGCGGTGATGATCAGGGTCGCCGCCGCGTCGTCCACGCGGGCGCGAATGCTGTCGGCGCTGAATCCGCCAAAGATCACCGAGTGGACCGCGCCCAGGCGGGCCACTGCGAGCATCGAGACGATGGCCTCGGGGATCATCGGCAGGTAGATGGCCACCCGATCCCCGGCGCGCACGCCCAGATCGGTCAGGACGTTGGCGGTGCGCTTAACCTCATCGGTGAGCTCCGCATAGGTGATGGCACGGGTGTCACCCGGTTCGCCCTCCCAGTAGAGCGCGATCCGTTCGCCGTTGCCCGCCTCCACGTGCCGGTCCAGGCAGTTGTAGGCCACGTTGAGCGTGCCGTCCTCAAACCACTTGGCAAACGGTGGGTTTTCCCAGTTCAGTACCGAGGTAAACGGCCGCTGCCAGCTGATCAGGTCGCGTGCCTGATCCGCCCAGAACCCCAACCTGTCTGCCTGAGCGCGATCGTAGAGAGTCTCATCCGCGTTTGCCTGCGCGACAAACTCCGGGGTGGGCTCGAATCGACGGGTTTCGGTGAGCAGATTATCAATCTGGGCATTCATGACGGCTAAATCGCTCCTTTGCGATGACGTGTTCCCACCTCGATGTGGGCCATGCACACACAGCGTACTCCGAAAATTCGGGTGCCCAGAACGTGTCCGAAGAATCCGTGAAAAAGTTTTTTTGATGTGGAATAGGTTGTGTTCCGCGGAATCATGCGGGAGATACCCTCTTGTCCCCCGAACTGGTGTCATCCACTTGGTGGACAGGGGTCGTCAAATCGACGTCGAGGGCGTACACTAAATCCAGGCCGAAATTCTTATTTCGAGCGTGCAGCGCACAACGGATTCCCCCCAATCCAGTGTCGCTTGCGGCGGCATCCATTCCCCCCAATGGATGCCGCCCTTTTATTTTTCCCGACGGTGTTTTCCCCGTCCTGACGCGGATCCGCGGTTTTCCACAGGCGAGACTTCCCTCACGCGTAGTCCACAGAACGTGGCCCGCCGGCCCCCTCCTGCGCCGCCGAACCTACGCTCGTGGCATGACCACACTCACCGAAGTCCCAATCCGTGATTCCCCGACCGTTGATGCGCCGGTTCTGGCCCTGCCCCGTGACTCCCAGGCCCGCGCCTCGACCCGTGATCCCCCGGTGCTTGCCCCGGTGCATGACTCGGTGCATGACTCGGTGCTTGCCCCGGTGCTGGCCCCGGTGCGCAAGCCTCACCTGGATCCCTCCGGCGCCGCCAAGCGCGTGCCGCCCGCGCGGGCGCAGGATGAGCGGGCGCTCGATCAACGGGTGAGTCTTGCCCGCCACTTCGGGGTCCTCTCCACCCCGCTGCTGCGGGCGGGGGTGAGCGATATCTTCCTCTCCGCAGACGCGGGCGCCTGGTATGACCGTGGGCAGGGCCTCGAGCCGGCCGATCGCGAAGTTCACCGGGAGATCGAGGTGCGCGCCCTCGCCACGCGTCTCATTGCGCTCGGGGGCCGCCACATCGATGAGGCGGCCCCCTGCGCGGATGTCCGGCTTCCCGGTGGCGTTCGAGTGCATGCGGTCCTTCCCCCGGTGGCCGCGCACGGTACCCAACTCAGCGTGCGCGTTCCCGCGCTCACTCCGCTCTCCCTCGACACGCTGGCCGCCTCGGGATTCTTTGGACCCGGGGGTGAGCACGATGCCACCTCGCTCATCATCGATCTACTCAGGGAACGTCGAAACATCCTGATCAGCGGGCCCACGGGCTCCGGGAAAACCACCCTGCTCGCCGCACTGATCGATGCCGCCCCCGATACCGAACGCGTGATCGCGGTCGAGGACGTGGCGGAGCTCGGCGTACGCCGTCGGCTGTTCATCTCCCTGCAGGCACGTCAGGCGAACATTGAGGGGATCGGCCACCTGGGCCTACGGAGCCTGGTGCGTGAGGCACTGCGGATGCGACCCGATCGATTGATCCTCGGGGAGTGTCGAGGGGCGGAGATTCAGGATCTGTTCTCCGCCCTGAACACCGGGCATGATGGCGGCGCGGGCACGATTCACGCAAACTCGCTTGAGGATGTCCCCGCGCGGTTGGAAGCGCTGGGGGCGCTGGCCGGACTCGCGCCGACTGCGCTGGCCAGCCAGGCCGTGAGCGCGCTCGATCTCGTGTTGCACCTGCGTGGGGATCGCCCCCGTGGGCTCGCCGCGATCGGGCGTCTTGAGCGTACCCCCGCGGGGCTGCTCGCAACGGTGCCGGTGTGGAGTGCGGTCCGATGAGAGCTTCCATCACCTCGCCTGCGGCGAGCCGTCAACGGAGGATCCGGCGAGATGTGTCCGCATATCACGATGCGTGTGCCGCGGATATCGAGCGACTCGCCACCATGCTGGGGGCGGGGCTGGCCCCGGCCGCCGCATGGTCCTACGTGACCGACCCCGGTCTGGCGGAGGATTTCCCTTCCGCGGGGAAGGTAACGGAGGCACGGGCGGTGCGCCGGTCGGTGTTTATCCGTCACCCGCCCAAGCTACTTGGGGCATCGGGACTCCGATCCGGCAGCATGCCAGAGCAGGCGGCCATACTGGCTGCGCTCGGCACGGGGCAAGACCCCGCCGCCGCCCTCCTGTCGGTCGGCGCGGCCATGCGGGGAACGGCCGGTCGAAGACCGGCGGCGAGGCATCCGGATCGCGGCGCGATCGGGATGGAGCTTTCTCTTCCCTGGGCGCGATTGGCGGCCGTCTGGTCGGTATCGGCGCAGACTGGGGCACCGCTCGCCGAGGGCCTGCGCGGCTTGGCCATGACCCTGCGCGAGCGCGCGCGTCTCCGACGAGCCTGTGACGCCGAAGCCGAGGGGCCACGTTCGAGCGCCCGGCTGGTGTGTTCACTGCCGGTGGTATCAACCCTGTTGGGAGAAGCTCTGGGATTCCCCCTTCTCGATGCCCTCACCGGCACACGCCCCGGGCAGGTTTTGCTTACCGTTGGTTTGTCCCTCAGCGCGGCCACCGCTCTCTGGATTCGCGCCGTCGTGCGACGTGCGCTCCATGCGCCACCCGAGTCCGACGTCGCCTTCGACCTCACCGCGATGGCTCTGTCCGCCGGCCTTGACCCCGAGTCCGCTCGGGCCTGCGCAACACAGACCTTAACTCGATCCGGGGTGTCCGTCTCCGCGGCCGCCGACCGGGATCTTCGGGCTGCTCTCACGCTGGCCGCCCGGGTGGGGATGATCGCACATGACCTCTTGCGTGCCGAGGCGAGGTCTCTCCGAGACCGGCGCTCCACCGACCTGCAGCGGGCGGTGGCCAGGTTGGGAACCCGGCTGCTGATCCCGCTGGGGGCCGGGGCTCTGCCGGCTTTTCTCTGTCTCGGTGTCGCCCCGATGATGCTCACCCTGCTGCGGGACAGTCTCGGTACGATCACCCTCTGACCCCTGTCCGTGGCTGGTATTTCTGGGTTTTTCTCCTCGGGTTTGCCAATCGTCGGTAACTCATAGACACACTTCTACCCGGTCCATAGGGTGTGAGTCATGAAGTGGACGCAACCCTGGTACCTGGCCTATGCACTCGTGGGAATGATGATGCTTGGGGTCGCGCCAATCTTCATCCCCCTCAGCGTGGAGGACGGCGGGAAAAACGGTCCCACCCTGGTGGGCCTGGTCGTTGCGGCGTTTTATGCGGGGGATTGCTGGCACCGGTATTGGGATCGCTGGCCGATCGCAGGGGAATCCAGCGTGGTGTATTCCTCTGGTCCTTCCCGGTGATGGCGCTGGCTATGGTGGGTTTCGGCCTGGGAACCAGCGTCTGGATTTGGGCACCCCTGGCCCTCATCTTTGGTGGGGCGGGCTCACTTGCGGGAACCGTGGCAGGTCTCTTCATCGTTGAGGCGCAGCCGATGAAGGAGTGGAATAACCGCCTGAGCTGGTTCCGGCTCGCATACGGATTGGGGCAGGTTGTTGGGCTGATCATCGCCGCGCTCGCCGCAACCCAGCTGCGCTTTGGCTGGATCCTCTCCGCCGTGCTTTTGGCCACCGGGTTCTTCCTGGGTCGGCGTCAATTGCCTCGCCTGATGCCGGCCACCCCGACGCCGTCGGGTACCCGAACGAAGGGAATAGCCGCACTCCTGCGGGGGAAGATCGGGGTCTTTCTGCTGACCTGGCTGCTGACCATGATGGGTGTCCAAACCTTTTTCAACGTGGTTCCGTTGGTCATGCGCGACTCATTCGCCGTGAATCCGTCAACGTCGTCAATTCTGTTCCTCGTGGGTGCCGTCCTGGGGACGCTCTGCTATCCGCTTGCGGGTTCAATCGCCAACCGAACGGGCCCCGGCGCGGTTCTCCTCGTGGGGGTTGGTGCCACGAATCTCGCGTTCGGTTCGATGGCGATCGCCGCGATGGGGGACATTCCGGGGAGGGCGGTAATCGGATCGATTGCCCTCATCGTGGCCGCCACTGCCTACTCGTTTGAGGTGGTTGCTGCCACCCTGATGGTTGTAAAGATCTATCCGGGCCCCGAGGGCTCGGCCATGGGACTACTCAACGGAATCATCGCCCTGGGTGCCGTGCTCGGTGCCCTCGTGCCCTCTTTCCTCGCGCAGGCATTTGGGTATTCCGCCCTCCCCGCGTTTGCCTGTGGTGTGCTGGTCCTCGCCGCCCTTGCGGGGCTTCCCCTCTATCGACGGTCCGTCTGGCGCGGCGCACCCGCCGCCGTTGTGGGGTCGAAGACTTCGCCGGCCACTTAGACGACGAAGATCCTTCGATTTTCGGATTTGGCCGCCAATTCTTACCGGTATCGGCGGGCAAACCGGTTCCTCCACAGTCGGTGTTGCATCCGCGTTTCTCCACCGATCGGTTCGCGCCGTTCCACTCGTGTGTACCTCACACAAGACTGGAATCAACCAACCGAGAGGAATCACCATGAACATCACACTCGCCTCACCTAGCTCAGCCAGCTCGCCCAGCTCAGCCAGCTCGCCTAGCTCGGCCGGCATTTTCGGCTCGACTCACCCACGTAACTCACCTTGCCCGACCGGCTCTTCCGACCTGGCCGATTCTTCCGACCTGGCCTACTCTCCCGACCTGGCCTACTCTCCCGACCTGGCCTACTCTTCCGACTCGGCCCAAACTGTGCGGTCCGATCTCCCAGCCGTACCGCTCTCGGTGCGGCCCCACGGCGTGAATGGCCCAGGGGTGCCTCGCTGTTTTCGGCTTGTGGCTCGCGCGACCAGCGTGCGCCGCAGGGCGGCGGACCGCATTCAGCACTCACTGACCGATGACACCGGCGCGGTGACCGCCGAGTACGCCATCACCACGATGGCGGCGGTTGCCTTTGCCGGGCTCCTGGTGGTCATCATCCGGAGCGGCGAGGTCCGAGATCTGCTGACGAACCTGGTTCGTGCGGCACTCCAGATCCCGAGTTAGCCCATGGAATCCCAGAGCTCAGCCGTTTGTCCTCGAGCTGCCCGGTATCAGTGCACTGGTTGCCTGGCCCACCGCTACGCGTCTTGTCTGGCCCACCGTCACTCGTCCGGGGACAACCATGTGCGCCTCGATCCGGCCCTGAGTAATCCAGCGATCCGTGATCGGGATGATCGCCGTCCTCGGATCAGGCGGAGACTCCGGGGCGAGGAAGGGAGCATCAGCGCCGAATTTGCAATCGTAATGCCGGCCGTGTTGGTGCTGCTGGCACTGTGCCTCGGGGTTCTTGCCGCCGGAACTACCCGCAGTCGGCTCTGGGACGTCGCCGGACAATCCGCCCGCGCCTCGGCCCGCGGCGATCCGGAGCAGAGCATCACGGCGCAGGCTCGAGCGTTATTGCCCGGGGTGGCAGTGAAAGTCGACTCACAGGCAAGGCTGGTGTGTGCCACCGCGGATATTCCGATTGGCGGTGTTGTCGGGCGGATGCTCCCGCTCCGGTTAGAGGCGCGGGTATGTACCCTCCCGGAGGACTAGCATCTGACATCCGTGCCCGTGGGATTCGTTCGGAGCGGGGTTCGGGCACCGTCATGGGGATGGCATTATTTTGCGTCCTCGTGCTGTGCGCGAGCCTGACTCTTCCCACGACGCTTACGCTGGGGGCGCGTGCCGAGATGCGGGCCCTTGCCGATTCGGTGGCGTTGTCGGGTGCGCGAGTGCTTGCGGGGCTCGCTCCGGGTGAGCCCTGCGAGATCGCCCGGAGCATCGCGGAGTCGAATGGAGTTTCCCTGAGTAGCTGTCGATTGGGAGCAACCGAAGTTCGGGTCACGGTGTCACGCATGGTCGGTGGGGTAAGCCTTCAGGGCGTCTCGTCCGCGGGATTTCTCCTCGACGACACACGGAACTCAAGAAACTCGGCACGTGCCGTCGGCGAACACCCTATATAAGAGGTATGGGACCGATGGTCCGTACCTTCGTACGGCTCTCACCCCCGGGAACATGCGGATTCCCGGTGGGGGAGCCGAGGCGTCATAACGGTGCCGGGACGGCAGGGGAATGACCTTGACCTCGACGACGTTAGCCGTCGTGGAACCCTTCGAAATTCGCCGCCTCAACACACTCATGTATAAATAGGAGGATCATAGGGGTGTTCCATCAAGAGCCAATACGGCCCACACACGGTCTAGGTGTGTATGGTGTGCCTGACGAAAGGAGCCGGGTGTCCAACACGAAAAAGCTGGTCATCGTAGAGTCGCCGACCAAGATGAAATCGATCGCCGGGTATCTCGGAGACGGTTATGAAGTCTTGAGCTCGGTAGGCCACATCCGTGACCTTGCCGAACCCAAAAACCTGCCCGCCGACCTGAAAAAGGGTGGCATGGGCAAGTTCGCCGTGGACGTCGATAACGGCTTCGAACCCTACTATGTGGTCTCCGATACCAAGAAGAAGACCGTCGCGGATCTCAAGCGTGCGCTCAAGGATGCCGACGAGCTGCTCCTCGCAACTGATGAGGACCGCGAAGGAGAGGCCATCGCCTGGCACCTGCTGCAGGTACTCAAGCCAAAGGTCCCGGTACGCCGCATGGTGTTCCACGAAATCACCAAGGACGCCATCCTGGCCGCCAAGGACAACACTCGTGATCTCGATGTGGCCCTGGTGGATGCACAGGAGACCCGCCGCATTCTCGACCGTATCTACGGTTATGAGGTTTCGCCGGTGCTCTGGCGCAAGGTGGGCCCGAGCCTGTCCGCCGGTCGAGTGCAGTCTGCCGCGACCCGACTGATCGTCGAGCGGGAGAAGGAACGTCGTGCATTCATCTCCGCCGACTACTGGGACATCGCCGTCCAGGTTGCCGCCGCCGAGGACCCGACCCGGTTTGAGGCTCGCCTCGTCCGCCTCGATGGCGAACGGATCGCCAGCGGTCGCGACTTCTCCGACCGCGGTGTGCTGACCGGCAGCGCCCGCCAACTCGATGCCGCCAGCGCCGCAAAGCTAGCCGACGCTCTCCAGGCTCCGGAGACCATCACCCGGGTTTCCAAGCTGGAAACCAAGCCGTATTCGCGTCGTCCGGCTGCACCGTTCACCACGTCGACCCTGCAGCAGGAGGCCGCGCGTAAGCTGCGCTTCTCCGCGCGTCAGACCATGAGCGTGGCACAGTCGCTGTACGAAAACGGGTACATCACCTATATGCGTACCGACTCGCCGTCGCTCAGCTCGCAGGCGATCAACGCCGCCCGCGACCAGGCAACCAGCCTGTATGGTGCCGACAGCATCCCGGACAAGCCTCGTCTGTACTCGGGCAAGTCGAAAAATGCCCAGGAAGCCCACGAGGCAATTCGTCCCTCGGGAGATCACTTCCGGACGCCCGCGTCGCTCAAGTCCTCGCTCAGCGGAAACGACTTCCGCCTGTACGAACTGATCTGGAAGCGCACCGTCGCCTCACAGATGGCCGACGCCAAGGGACAGACCGCGACCGTGACCCTTGCGGCCACCGTCGAGGGTCAGGAAGCCGAGTTCACCGCGAGTGGAACGGTCATCACCTTCCGTGGTTTCCTCCAGGCCTATGAAGAGGGTCAGGACGAGCAGCGCGGGGGCGACGCCGCCGCCAAGGAAGCCAAGCTTCCCCAGCTGACCGAGGGCCAGACCGTGGCGCTGGAAGAGGTTGAGGCTAAGGGGCACGAGACGACCCCGCCGCCGCGCTTCACCGAGGCCAGCCTCGTGAAGACCCTGGAAGAGCTGGGTATCGGGCGTCCCTCGACCTATGCACAGACCATCGCCACGATCATGGATCGTGGATATGTGAGCCAGCGCGGTCAGGCGCTTATCCCCACCTGGATTGCCTTCTCGGTGATTCGGTTGTTGGAGGAACACTTTGGCAGCCTGGTGGAATATGACTTCACCGCCTCGATGGAGGGCGACCTGGACCGCATCGCCGCCGGCGAGCAGGACCGAACCGACTGGCTGAAGTCCTTCTACTTCGGAGGCGACAGCCGCGAGGGTCTGCGCCAGGTGATCGACAACCTCGGTGAGATCGATGCGCGTGAGATCAACTCGATCCACCTCACCGACAACATCACGCTGCGTATCGGTCGCTACGGCCCGTACCTCGAGGTGCGCGAGGAGGGCGCCGATCCCGAGGCGACCCCGCGTCGAGTCAACATCCCCGAGGACCTGGCACCCGATGAGCTCACCGCCGAGAAGGCACAGGAACTCATTGATGCACCCGTGCTCACCGATCGAATCGTGGGTGTAAACCCCGAAAACGGCAAGGAAATCGTCGCCAAGGACGGTCGCTTCGGACCCTACGTGAGCGAGGTTGATCCCGAACCCGAGCCCGAGGTGAACTCGGCCACGGGCGAGGTTATTGAGCCGCCCAAGAAGAGCACCAAGAAGGCTGCCGCGGCTCCCAAGCCGCGCACGGCATCGCTGTTCAAGAGCATGTCCCTGGACACGATCGACCTGGCGACCGCGCTCCAGCTGCTGGACCTGCCCCGCGTTATCGGCACCGATCCCGAAAGCGGCGAGGAAATCCTGGCCCAGAACGGCCGTTTCGGACCGTATATGAAAAAGGGCAGCGAAACCCGATCGCTGACCTCTGAGGACCAGATCTTCGACATCGATCTGGCCGGTGCCCTGGAAATCTATGCGCAGCCCAAGTACGGCGCGCGTCGCGCTTCCAGCGCGCTGAAGGAGTTCGCCGAGGACCCCGAAAGCGGAAAGCCGATCAAGGTTAAGGACGGCCGGTTCGGGCCCTACGTGACCGATGGCACCACCAACGCGACCATCCCCAAGGCCGAATCGGTTGAGGAGATCACGTTCGAGCGTGCCGTCGAGCTGCTCGCCCTCAAGCGAGCGAAGGGACCGGCAACGCCGCGGAAGACCGCGGCCAAGAAGGCTCCCGCCAAGAAAGCTCCGGCGAAGAAAGCCCCGGCGAAAAAGGCAGCAACAACCAAGGCAGCAACGGCCAAGGCTGCGACCACCAAGGCGGCAGCAACCAAGACCACCGCGGCTAAGACGACCGCGGCCAAGGCCAGCACGGCTAAGACCGCGGACGCCACCAAGGCCCCGGCCAAGACCACCGCAGCCAAGGCCACCGCCGCGAAAACTGCCACCGCAAAGTCGACCACGGCTAAGTCCTCCGCTACCAAGACCGCAGCTGCCGCCGCCAAGGCGGCCGCGGCGGACCCGGAGGCCTAGTGGCGACCCGGGGGCTGTTCATCACCTTTGAGGGTGGGGATGGCAGTGGTAAGACAACTCAGGCCGAGCTGTTGGACGCCTGGTTGCACGAGAGCGGGGCGACCACCCTGCGCTCGCGCGAGCCCGGTGGCACCGAGGTGGGCGAGCAGCTGCGCGAAATCGTGCTGCACCACCGGGGAGAAATCTCCTCCCGCGCCGAGGCACTGCTCTATGCGGCCGACCGCGCGCAGCACATCGACACCAAGATTCGGCCCGCGTTGGAACGCGGTGAAGTCGTGCTGCAGGACCGCTACATCGACTCATCCCTCGCCTATCAGGGTGCCGGTCGTGCGCTCGGCATCGAGGAGGTACGAGCGCTCTCGGTGTGGGCGAGTGGAGACCTCTGGCCGGATCTGACCATCCTGCTCGACCTCGATCCCGAGAATGCTCGCGAGCGCCTCGATAGTGCCCGCACTCGTTTCGACCGGCTTGAAGCCGAAAAGAGTGCGTTCCACGGCCGCGTGCGCGGCGTCTTCCTCGAGCTTGCGGCGGCCGAACCCGCCCGCTTCCTGGTGCTGGACGCCACCCTCTCGATCGAGGAGCTTGCCGCCCGAATTCGTGAGCGGGTTTCGGCGCTGCTTGCCGCGTAGCACAACCGAGGGCCCGAACTCGGACCTGAATCCGATCAGCCGAACTCGATCTCGACCTCGATTTGAACCTCGAGTCCGATCCGTCGAACTCGAACCCGAACGCACACGCGCGGGCTTGGTCCCGCACGGCCCACGTTCGGTCCCGGCCCGGTAGGCTGGGAACATGTCGGTGTGGGATGAAATTGTGGGGCAACCCGAAGCGGTAGCGACGCTGCGTGCGGCCGCCGGGGGGCCCGCGGACGGTGGCGACACCATGACCCATGCCTGGCTGATTACCGGGCCGCCCGGATCGGGACGTTCCAACCTCGCCTACGCCTTCGCGACCGCGCTGCTCAGCACCCAGGTGGACGGCGATGCGGACACGATCGCTCAGGTGGCCGCGCGCAGCCATCCGGACCTCACCGCGCTGTCCACCACCGCGATGACCATCAAGATCGAAGACGTCCGGGAAACCGTGCGCCGGTCGTATTACGCACCCTCGATTTCACGCTACCGGGTGGTCATCGTCGAGGATGCCGACCGAATGATCGAGCGCACCTCCAACACCCTGCTCAAGGCACTTGAGGAGCCCCCCGCGGAAACCGTGTGGATTCTCTGCGCACCCAGCGAGGCCGACCTCCTGCCCACCATTCGCTCCCGCGTGCGCTCGGTGCGACTGCGCACCCCCTCCGTCGCCGACATCGCCGAGCTTTTGCACACCCGCGACGGCATCGATCGAGACCTGGCCGAGCAGAGCGCACGCCTGGCGCAGAGCCACATCGGCATGGCTCGCCGTCTCGCCACCGATGCCGATGCGCGGGCCCGGCGCGAGGACACCCTGCGCGCGGTCCTGGATATCCGCGACGTGTCCGACGCCGTGGTCATGGCGCAACGCCTGGTAGAAATTGCCGGTGCCGATGCCAAGGCCTACACCGGCGAGCGGGACGAACAGGAGCGCGAGCGGGTACTGCGCTCCCTCGGCGTGGAACCCGGGGGGACCATTCCGCCGGCGCTGCGGGCGCCGCTTCGCGACCTGGAAAACGACCAGAAACGACGGGCGAAGCGTGGCCTGATCGACGGGGTCGATCGGATTCTCACCGACCTGCTCTCGCTCTACCGCGACCTGCTAATGCAGCAGCTCGGTCGGGTCGAGGGCCTGATCAACACCGAACTGACGCGCGAGATCCGTGAGGTGGCGCAGTCCTCCACCCCGGAAACCACGCTGCACACGATGGAGGCGATCCGGGAGGCGCGCGAGCGCATCGGGGCCAACATCACGCCCACCCTCGCCCTTGAAGCCATGCTTGTGACCGCGATCCGCTAACCCATCCGAGCCGCCCGGAGCGGACAACCCAAGGAGTCTCGTGCATCGACCCAATCAAACCCGCCGCCGCGTGATGGGCACCCTTGCCCTGGTGGTTGCCGCCGGGCTGACCCTCACCGGCTGCGTGACCGCGTTTCTGCCGAGCAGCACCGGGAAGGGCGCTCCCAGCCCGCTGCCCGCGACCGAGGTGGCCGAGAACCTGCGCTCCTTCTACGGTCAGGAGGTGAGCTGGCGAGAGTGTGGTTCGAAGCTCAGCTGTGCAGACATCAAGACCCCGATGAACTGGGAGGACCCCGGCGCCGGGGATCTGACCCTCAGCCTGGTCCGGTCGGCGGCGACCGGATCGAACCGGATCGGCTCGCTGCTGGTGAATCCCGGCGGTCCCGGTGGCTCCGGCGTGGAACTGGTCAAGGACAGCCTCGACTTTGCCGTGGACAAGACCCTGCAGTCCCGCTTTGACGTGATCGGCTTTGACCCGCGCGGCGTGGGCGAATCCTCCCCGGTCAAGTGCCTCTCGGATCGAGACACCGATAAGTTCCTGTTTGACACCACTCAGCCGCGTCCCGGTCAGGACGGCTGGCTCGACGCTGCCCGCACCCAGGCCCGCACCTATGGTGAGGCCTGCAAGAAGAACACCGGTCCCGAACTTGAGTTCATCACCACCGTCAATTCGGCCCGGGATATGGACCTGATTCGCTCGCTGGTGGGCGACCCCAAACTCAACTATCTGGGATACTCCTACGGCACCTTCCTCGGAGCCACCTATGCGGAGCTGTATCCGAAGAACACCGGAAGGCTGGTGTTGGACGGGGCGATCGACCCGGCCGTGAGCAGCACCGAGGTCTCCGCGACCCAGGCTGCGGGTTTCGAAAGCGCGCTGCGGGCCTATCTGGCCGACTGCCTGACCGGATCCAAATGCCCGTTCCGCGGGGACGTGGAATCGGCGATGAGCACGATCTCCAATCTGCTGGAATCGGTGGATGCCAGCCCGCTCAAGGGGAAGGACGGGCGCAAGGTCGGATCGTCGACCCTGATGACGGCGATCATCTTCCCGCTCTACTCCCCGAATAACTGGAGCGCCCTGAGCGACCTGTTCACCTCGGTCATGGCCGGGGACGCGGACTACGCCCTCTACCTCGCGGATATGTACTTCGACCGCGACGCCTCGGGGACATACACCTCCAACTCCAATGACGCGTTCAACGCCTATAACTGCCGGGACTATCCCTCCAACGATGACCCGGCGGTGATGGAGCAGGAGGCCGCGAAGATCGAGGCGCGGGCACCCATTTTTGGTAAGTACATGAGTTACGGCGACGTGCTGTGCGCCAACTGGCCGTATCCCGACGGCGCCGAGCGTGGCCCGATTCATGCCCAGGGTTCCGCGGACATCCTGGTCATCGGCACCACCAACGACCCGGCCACCCCCTACGCGTGGGCGCAGTCGCTGGCCAAGCAGCTGGAGAAGGGCCACCTGGTGACGTATCAGGGCGAGGGACACACCGCCTATAACAAGGGCAGCAAGTGCATCAACTCCACCGTGGATGACTTCTTTATCGACGGAAAGGTTCCGTCCTCGGATCCCCGCTGCAGATAGCGAGCATGCGGCGCGAGAACGATAGCGTTCCGCGGCGCGTGGCCGAGCAAACATCAACGGTGCGGGCGACCTCCCAGGGAGGTCGCCCGCACCGTTAATGCGCGCCGGGTTAGGCGGCCGGGGCGAAGCGAAGGATCGCCGCCACCCCGGTATCGTCCGGCATATCCGCGGCGCGTACGGCCCAGACTCGGCCACCGCTGAGCAGCGCCCGGCGGACCACCTCGTCGATTACACCGTAGGCATCGGGGGAGTCTCCGCGATCCAGGACCACGGCGCCGGATTCCTCATCCACGGTTCCGGGCAGGATGTAGTCGATGTCCACCACCAGGGTTTCCACCGCCCCGAATGTGGCGGCCCGCGCGATGGTGTCGATCTCGGTGGAGGTGCGATCCGCCGAGACCAGCGCGTCAAAGCGCTCCCGTTCGGCCGCCACCCGCTCGGCGTAGTAGCGGTCGAGGATCGGGCGCACCCGCGCGTCGAGGTCGGCGGGGCTCAGCGTGTCCGGGTTGCCCTCGATGACATCGCGGCTGAGGGCGGGATAGCTGTTGACCGAGGGATAAATGCCCAGCAGGGGTTCGGTCGCGGCGAGGATCAGCGGGGTATTACGCCCGGTCAGGAACGGTCGCAGCGCCTTGTCCACGGCGCGGGCATACTGGCGAAGGCGAACCTTCTTGCCCTCCGACCCCTCGATCTTGCCGTTGGGGGAGCGCCCCGAGATCGAGGGCACCGCCAGGGCATCGATGGCGTCGGTGGGGAGGTTGGGGACGTCGAGCACGTGCGCCGGGGCGTCCGCGGTGACCTCGATCAGCCGCGCGGAGTTCTGCGACAGGGCCAGCACAAACGCGGTGTGCGGGAAGGTGACCGCGCGCAGCAGCGGCTTCAGATGGAAGCGGTCGGAGATTTCCACCGCGTTGGCCAGGTGATTGGGCAGTCGGTAGGTGCGCAGCGAGGTGGGGGTGATGTAGGCGGCGATGCTGTGGGAGAGGTGCCGCCAGAAAAAAGCATCACCGAGCAGATCGTCGATCTGCTCGGTGAGTCCGGCCAGGATGTCGCGCCCCGCGGCACCCGAGTGTGTGGTGCGCAGCTGCTCGAGGGCGGCCTTGGCGAGATTTTCAAACTCGACCGGCGCGGATTCATTTTGGGCGGGAACCGGACTCGTGCGCATAAAGAGTGAGATGCTGCCGGGTTCACGCGCGGTGGCGAGGGTCACAATCTCGGCCTGGGTCGGAATATCGGTGTGTATCAACGGGGGTACTCCACTTCTCTCGAACCGGGGGCGATGAGGCGAATACAGGAGCCGCATTGCCCGTGTCCTGGCACTCTATGTTGACTGGCTGCTCGATACAAGACCCCGGCCTGGATCCATCGGTCTAATGGGTGTAGACTAACGAGGTTCCCACGCGAGGAACGCCCGGATTCACCGGAAAACCACCCACAACTTTCGAAGGAATGGAATTCATGCAGCCGCTGAGTGAACGGGATATCCGAGCCGCATTCGTCAACACCAGCCAGAGCGAGCGTAAGGCGATCGCCCTGCCCGCCGAACTCGACCAGATCGACTGGGCGGCGCTGACCTACCTCGGCTGGCGTGACCCCAAATCGCCCACCCTGGGCTTCATGATCGCCGAGGTGGACGGGGAACCCGTGGGTGTTTTGCTGCGGCAGACCGAGGCGCGCACGCGCACCCGGCCGCAGTGTGCCTGGTGCGAGGATGTGCACCTCCCCAATGAGGTGGTGTTCTTCTCGGCCCGACGCGGAGGCAAGGCCGGACGCGCGGGAAATACCGTGGGCACCCTGGTGTGCGAGAGCTTCGAGTGCAACCGCAACGTGCGCGCGCTGCCGACCCTGGCCTATGTGGGCTTCGATCGGGATGCCGAACGCGAGCGTCGGATCGGGGTATTGGCCGAACGGGTGTCGAGCTTTGCCCGTCGCATTCGAGACTCCGAGTAGCGTAAAAGCGCCCGGCGAGGATTCGGGCTAGGCCGTGCGAAGGACCTCGGCCACGGTCTCGGACAGGGCGTGGGCGAGGTCAAGTGCGAGCAGCGGTCCGCCGGCGGAGGCCCGCTCGGCGGCGAGGGCGTGCAGGTGGGCACCGGCTGCGGCGATCCGCGCCAGCGAGGGGGTCAGCTCCGTCGAACCGGAAGCCGACGCCGCAACGGAATCCGAGCCGAAACCCGGACCCGAGCCCGAACCGAAACCCGACGCCGCCAGCGCCCCGATCGCCCCGGCCAAAACGTCCCCGGTGCCCGCGCTGGCGAGCCAGGGCGTGGCCGCGGGAAGCAGGAGCGCCGCCTCACCCGGAGCGGCCGCAACCGTGTGGGCACCCTTGAGCAGGACGCTCACACCCCAGCGCTCGGCGGCGCAGCTGGCGGCCAGTTCGGGACGCGCCTCGATCCAGGCGCGCAGGCCCTCCGGGGTGTCGGGGATGCCCTCGTGACGTCGCTCATCCGGGTGGGCAAGAAACAGCCCGGCGAGTTCGCCGGCATGCGGGGTGAGGAGTAACCGTGCACCCGGGTGGTGCGCCACCAGCCCGATCGCTCCGGCATCCAGGATCGCCGGGATCCCCGTCTCCAGGGCGTCGGCGAGGGCGCGCGCGTCGGCCCCCTCGGGATCTAGCGGCTCCATCCCGGACCCGATCAGCAGTGCCTGCACCCGTCCCGAACCCAGCACCGCCTCGGGCCGCCGGGCCAGGACCGCGTGCCCCACGGAGTCCGGACCCACATAGCGCACCATCCCCACCCCGGTGTGCAGCGCGGCTTCGACCCCGAGCACCGCGGCACCGGGATAGCGAACCGATCCGGTTCGAACGCCCAGGACGCCGCGACGATACTTATCGTCGGTCGAGGTGGGAACCCGAATCTGCCGTCGGGTATCCTCGAGACTCCAGGGAATGCCGGTGTCGGTCATGGTGTCCTCTCCCGTGCCGTGGCAAAAGCGTGTGTCACACACGCTAGCGCACCGGGTTGGTCTTCGCCGGAATGCGGCGACGGCCGGAGGAAAAACCTCCGGCCGCCGCCCGGTGAGGGGCGGGGAGAGTCGACTCGCCCCGACCCGAGTGCCGGTTTAGCCGGCGAGGGCGCGCACGCGTACGAGCTCGCGACGAGCCAGGAAGAGCGTTCCTACCCCGCCGATCACCAGCAGCAGCGCGATCAGGGTCAGCGGACCCGCGGGAGCACCGGTCTCGCCCAGGGCGCGTGCGCCGCTGGCCGAGGTGCCGGAGGCTGGGGTGACCGAATCATCCGCGACCGGTCCGGTCGAGATCGGGGTGCCCACGCCGGGGGTGCCGTCGGTGGGGTGTGCTCCCGGCAGGGTCACCGGGTGCAGGGCGGTGAACTTGCCCGAACCCTCGGACTGGAACACACGAACGTAGTCCACCAGCATTTCGGCCGGGAACCTGGTGTCCTTATCCGGGCTACCGGGCCAGTCGCCACCCACGGCGAGGTTCAGGATGATGTAGAACTCCTGGTCGAAGACCCACGCCTGGTTCAGGGTGTTCTCCACGTGGTCGCGGGTCACCGTGTACACATCGTGACCGTCCAAGCGGAAGGTGATCTTCTCGCTGTTCCAGTCGGCCGACCACACGTGGAAGTCCTTGCTCAGGTTGGTCTTGTCCGGCAGGGTGAATGCGCCACCCTGGCCACCCATGCCCGAGTATCCCGGACCGTGAACGGTTCCGTGGGTCTCCTCGGGGGCGTGACCGAGCACCTCCATGATGTCGATCTCACCGTTGGCGGGCCACGGGCGGCCCTCCAGGAACGAGGTGCCCATCATCCAGAACGCGGGCCACAGACCCTTGCCCTCGGGAACCTTGACGCGAGCCTCAAAGCGGCCGTACTGGGCGGAGACTTTATGCGAGGTGTTCAGGCGTCCGGAGGAGTAAAACTTGGCACCGTGGAAGTCCTCCACCTTGGCTTCGATCAGCAGGTTGCCCGTGCCGTCGTGACGCACGTTATTGGTGTCGGCGGTGTAGAGCTGCAGCTCGGCGTTGTTGTTGTCACCGGGGTTGGCGGTGTGGTCCAGGGTCCACTTCCTGTCATCCGCGGCGGTTCCGGCGGCGCCGTCAAACTCGTCGCTCCAGACCAGCTTCAGGTTGTCGAAGTCAGGGTCGGCGGGGCCGGCGGGCGGGAAGATCGGGTCGCCGCCGGTGCCGTAAACGCGGAACTCGTAGAGGGAGAATCCGTACTTATTGCCACCCCAGCCCACGGTGCGCTCGGTCATGTTGACCTGAACATAGCGGCCGGCGGTGGTATCGATGTTGATGACCTCTTTGCCTCCGGTACCACCCACGGTCTTATAGACGGTGGTCCAGGGACCGGTGGGGGAGTCGGCAACCTCGATCGAGTACGACTTGGCAAAGGCGGGGTCCCAGCGCAGGACGATCTGCGAGATCTCGGCCCGGGCGGCGAGATCCACCTGGACCCAGGCGTTGTCGGACCAGTCCTTTTCGGCCACGGCCCAGCGGGTTGCCAGGTCCTGATCGAAGAGCTTGTCCGGGGTGCAGTCCACACACTGCGGGTCGTTCTGGCTCGAGGACGCGGTGCCGGTCTTCTTGTAGCTCAGCAGGACTCCGGGGCCCTCGCCCTCGCCGTGCTGCGGGGGCAGTTCCTCGCGCTCGGATCCGTACACGTTGAAGTGCCAGAGCGAGACGCCGAACTGGCTCGAACGCTCGGTGGAGGTCATGCGCACAAAGCGGGTGCGCGGGTGCATATCGCTGGTGATCACATCGCGGCCACCATCGCTGCCGGTCACCGACTCATACGGGAACCAGGTCCAGCCGTTGAGTGAGGTTTCCAGAACGTAGCCGCGAGCGTAGGAGGTTTCCCAGTCCAGCTCCACGGCGTCCAGCAGGTAGGTTGCTCCAAGGTCCACGGTGATCCACTGGCCATCGGCGGCCTGGCTGGACCAGCGGGTCTTGGGGTTGCCATCGGTGGCGTTCTTGGGGGCGAGGTCGCCGTTTTCGGTGGTGGATGCGGATGCCTTGGCGTCGCGCGAGACCAGGGTGCCCAGCTCGGTTTCAACCGGCTCGGTGGGGCCGGGGGTGCCGGGACCGCCGGGGGTCGGGGTCGGGATCCCGGGCAGCGGGGCACAGGAGTGGCCCCAACCGTCCACTGTGTACAGCGAGATACCGAAATCGGACCCGCGCTTGTCACCGGTCACCTTGAGGTGGCGGATCGCGCCGATCTCGGCGAGGTTGTTCAGGCTCTGCGGCCCGGCACCGGTTGCGGTGCCGGTGGCCAGGGTCTGCCAGGTTTTGTCGTCGGTGGATCCCGAGACCGTGTACTCGGAGGCGAAGGCACCCTCCCAGTTCAGGTCCACCCTGTCGATGACGCAGGTTGCGGCCAGGTCGATCTGAACCGATTCTCCGTCGCGGTACTCGCTGGACCAGCGGGTAGTGGAGTCGCCGTCGGTGACGTTGGAGGCGGGGTTGTCGCCTTCGATTGAGGTGGCCTTGGCCGTTTTCCCCGCGGTCACAATTGTCGAGACCTCTGCGGCGGCAGCGGGGATCGCCAGTGCAAAGGTTCCGGTTCCTACCATGGAGAGTCCGAGTGCGCCGGCGATCACCGCTCGGACGCGGCTCGGTGGGGACGATAAACGCATCAACATACTCCTTCGTGTGTTGGTTCGCTCGCTGCTTGGGGGCGGCTCCGACCGTCGGAATTAGCGAGCGTTAACTTACTAACAGAACAGTAAGTATCCACACAAGGCAAATGTGTAAAAACGCCCCTGAATGAGGGGCATGTGTTTACTGATTAATCACTGAGTGCCGTGACGAAGCCGGTGTTCCCGGTGGTCGCCACCGCGATTCCCTCGCTGACCGCGCGTTTCGCATACCGAGCCTCGAGGGATTCGGTGGTTGCGGTGGGATCATTCTGCGGAATCGTTTCCGGCGAGAGCCCGCGCGCGCTGGCGCCGGGCCAGATCACCGCAGTGACGTTGTGGGTGGGCTCGGGGAGCTGGGCCCCGAGAATGACAAAGCGCCGGTCGAGGTTGGCCGAGGATACCCGGTCGATGGTATCGATTCCGCGCTCTCCCAGCAGCATCACCAGATCGGGGTGTTGGGACAGCTGTGCGGAGACCAGATCGTCGGCCGATTGATCGGCGGAACCGGTCGGATCGCACACCGTCAGGGTGGCCTGGATCGCGGCAACGCGCTCGTGCAGGGCGGCGAGGAGCGCCGGGTGTTCGCTGCCGGATCCGATCAGCAGAATGTGGAGTCCCGCGGGCACCGCGGCATCGCTCTCGGGCTCGGGGAGCGGGGCGACGGTGGACCCGGGTGCCGGTCGGTGCGCATCCGAGGGCCGGGCGGGGGAGGGCATCCCGGTGGGCAGCGGGCCCGAGCCGGACCCGGCGTCTGCGCTCGCCGCCGCCGAAACGGTGGGAGCGGTAGCATCGGGGATCCCCGCGCACCCGGTGAGTGCGAGTCCCAGGCCCAGGGAGAGGCCGAGACTCAGCGCGAGGATCCCGCTTCGGGAGAGTCCCAGACCCAGCGAGAGTCTCCGGCCCAGGGCCAGCCCGACCCCCGAGCCTAGTCCCAGGTCGAGCCCGAGTTTCCGGCCCTCGGTCAGCCCCTGGGCGACGTGCTTCATGCCCCGCGGGGAGAAACGGTGTACCCGGGGGCGGCGATGAGTGCCGGACGCGTTCGCGGCGGTAGTCGCGAGCGTAGCGGCGGTGGCGGTGGCGGTGCGGGGCTGGGGGTGCACGAGGTTCCTCCGGGGATGACACGGTGGCGACCGCGGGCCCGAGATGTTCTCGGGCCCGCGGTCACCGTTGGGACTGCTAGGCGGCGTTTTCGCGTCGCAGGAGGCGAACCGCGGCACCCATGATCAGCAGCAGCGCGGCACCGCCGGCCAGGGGAAGCGTCAGGTCGGAACCCGTGCTGGCGAGATTATTGCCGTTGCTCGCCGTGACACCGGCCGAGGCCGACGGGGTGCTCCCCGGCTGGGTGGGATCGGTGCCCGGCGCGGTCGGGTCGGTACCCGGGGCGGTCGGCGTGGTGGTCGGTTCCGCGGCGGCCAGGACGGTGATCGTCCGGGTGAAGGTCGCCTCGTTGCCGGCGGCGTCGGTCACCGTGTACACCAGGGTGTACACACCGGGAACCCGGGTGTTCACCGATCCGGAGACGGTGATCTTCGAGGAGACATCGCCATCCTCCTGATCGAAGGCGGTGATCCCGGCCATCGGGTCGAAGTCCTCGCCCGCGTGAATCTCGGACTCGGTCGGGGCGGTGATCACCGGGGCCGCGGTGTCCACGCGCTTCAGGGTGACCGAGTCGACCACGCTGTTCACGGGCTTCTCGTCGCCGAATGCCTGGCTGCGCATGGTCTTGACGGTGATGGCGTTGCGGGTGATGTCGATCGAGGAGTAGTTACGCACCTTCTCCTGGTTGATGACCGAGGCCCACCAGGCGGTGGGGTTGGTGACGTTGTAGTACTTGGATCCACTGGCCGAGTTGGCGGTCACATACAGGACCTCGCCCGGGTTTGCGGTCACCTGCGGTGCGGCGGCGGCCTCATCGGGGTTTGCGACCACGCCATCCTTGATCAGGTAGGTGCGGGTGTAGGAGTGGTCGTGGCCCTGCAGAACCAGGTCCACGCCGAGGTCGGAGATGACCTTGGGCAGCGCGGCACGCAGGTTGATGATCTGCGAGCTGTTCCAGTGCGAGGCCACCGAGTAGATCGAGTGGTGGAAGGCCACCACCTTCCAGGTTGCCTTGTCGCCCTGCTCGGCCACGGTCTTGCGCAGGAATGCCTCGTGGGCGGCGTAGTCGCTGCTGTTGGAGTTCAGCACCATGAACAGGACACCCTTGTGCATGAACCAGTAGTCGCCGCCCGAGGAGGTGGCCGAGGTGGCCTTGCCAGCGTTGGGGTCGAGGTTCGGCACGTTGTAGTGCTGTTCGTAGGCCTTGGAGCCGACGTCGTGGTTTCCGTTGACCGGAACCAGCGGGATCGAGCGCAGCTGCTCGGGGGCGAGGAAGGACTCGTACTGTGCCTCGTTGGCGGCGGTCTCGACCTGGTCGCCGGCGGAGAAGAGCATTTCGGCGTTGGGGTGAGCGGCCTGGGCCACGTTGACGGTGTCGACCCAGCCGGCCTCGTCGTTCTTGGTGTTGCCGGAGGCACCGATCTGCGGGTCGCCGAAGAACAGGAAGTTGTAGTCGCCCGAGAAGGACTGGGTGCGGAACGAGTAGGTCTTGGACCAGCCGTTGGCCTCGCTGCCGACCCGGTATACATACTCGGTGTTCTCGGTCAGGCCGGTGATGTCGGCGAAGCGGTTGTATTCCTTGCTGGTGGTCTGGGCACCCTTCGCGGGGAAGGTGCTGGCGACCGCCGCGGGGAAGGCGCTGCCGGTCTGCGCGGCGCGGGTCGCGACCTGGGCGACCTGCGCGGTGTCGATGTCCGAGTACCAGGCGAGGCCGCGACCGGACTCGTTTGAGCCGACGCTCAGCACGATGTCGCTGAGCTTTGCGGGGGCCGCGGAGTCCGACGGCGTGGGGGTCGAGGTGGGCTCGGGGGCCGCGGCGACCAGCGAGGTCAGGTCGAAGTAGATGTCGGAGCTGGCGGCACGGTCCTGGTACAGCGCCACCGCGATGGTGTTCTCGCCGGCCTTGAGGGCGGTGGCGGGGACGGTGAATTCGCGGGTCACCGGGTCGCCGGCATTCACGCCCGCGTACATCAGGTTGCGCTCGGCCTCGGGGGCCGCCTCGATCTTGGCGTCGGAATCCTCGACCAGACCGGCAACCTTGGTGCCGTTGACAAAGATCTGGACGGCATCATCGAAGGTGACGTTTCCGGTGAGCTTGGCGGTGCCGGCGAGCTGCTGCGCGCTGAGCTGGAAGCTGGAGCGGAAGTGGTAGGTCTTGACATCCGGCGCGGCGACGCCATCGATGTACTGGTTGAGCAGCGTCGAGGCGGTGTACGGGCCGATACCGGTGGCCTTGCCGTTCTTGGCGCCAAAGCTGCCGGCGGCACTCTTCCAGGCGGTGTCGTCGAATCCGGCGCGGGTCCACACCAGGCGATCGGCGCTGCCCTCGGCGGGATCGGTGTTGTTTTCCGAGTAGCGCCAGGTGGTCGCGCTGGTCATCAGCGGGGCATCCGGGGCGGCGACCGCGGCGGTGGCGCCGACGGTTGCCAGTCCGGCCAGAAGCGAGAACGCGCCGAGGGTGGCGAGTGCGCGACGGGCGCGTCCGGGGCGACGCGAGCCGGGAAGGCTCTCGTGCGTGGGGGTGTCCATTTCTGTCTCCAGGTGTGAGGGGATGTGCGCGCGGGGCGGGGTTCCCCGGCATCTCGTGGAGGCTAACCAGCGGGAGTTGAATGGGAATGAACGGCGGGTGACCGGGCTCGTGGGAAACGGGGATTTTGCCCCCTAAAAGGGCTAAGTAATCACCGCGACCATGCGGATGCTCGGAGTTTGCCGGAAGTTAACCCTGAATCCGCCGCGTTCGTTCGGCGCGTCCGTTCTGCCTGAGCTTTGTTATGTTTTCTCGGCCGCAGCCGACTACCAAACACTCGTTCTCAGACACCTGCCCGTGATGCGTCGGGAAAGCGACGAGGATGGAGGCATGCGTACACGGTTTGGTTTTGGTCTGGCTCGCTCTGGGATGCTGGCGGGTGTTGCCCTCGCCTCGGCGGGAGTCCTGCTTCTCGCGGGCTGCGCGACCGGGCCGAGACCCGATGCCACGGCATCCGCGTCTGCCTCCCCCTCGGCGTCCGCCGATGCCCGAATCGCCTCCGAGCCCCCGGTTGAACCGGGAGCAACCGCATCGCCCACCGAGACGGGGACCGACGGTGAGCGTCGAGTGGAATTCACGGTAACCGGCGATGCCGGATCCGCGCTGATCCGTAACGTGGTGGTCCGCACCGATACCGATGCGGATGTCGATGCGACCGCGCGCGCCCTTCCCTGGAACGACACCCAAACGCTGAGCGCCGAGGATGCCGCCGGGTTCCACAAGCTTGTGCTTTTCGCCAAGAACATCGATGGTTCCCGCGGCAACCTGACCTGCGAGATCCGGATCGACGGTGAGATCGTGGCCACCCAGCACACCACCGGATATCAGCCGGTTACCTGCCTGTATCTGTCCCGGTAATCGCACGATCACGCAAAACCCCCGATCAGGCATCCTGATCGGGGGTTTTTGTGGAGCCGCCTACGAGAATCGAACTCGTGACCTTTTCATTACGAGTGAAACGCTCTACCGACTGAGCTAAGGCGGCCGGAGGGTGCACACGCACCGTTCCGGGAACGAGCTTAGCGTCTCATTCGGCAATTCAAAAAACGCAACCCCGCCGATGTCGCAAAATTGCCCCCGATAGGATCGCTTCTATGGACGATCAGCAGACCGAGCCGGGCACCCCGACCATCGCCGAACCTCCGCGTAGGGTGTGGTGGCAGCGTCCGCTCCCGCTCGGGCTCCTCGCCGGTGGGCTCGCGCTCGCGGTGATCGCCGCCGGCGCGGTTTCCGGTTCGATCGCCCGCACCCCCGATTCCGCACCCTCGTCGGCCGAGGCTGCCGCGCCGAGCGCCGAGCCCACTCCGGAGGTTCCCGAGCGTCCGGTGCCGACCCAGACTCCGCCCGCATTCGCCCGCACCTGCTCGGTCGAGAACCTGATTCATGACCCTCGCCTGGGCACCTTCCAGGCGCAGGTGTACAACGCCGCCACCGGCGAGATCCTGTTTGAACGCGACCAGGACACCCCGCGGGCGACCGCGAGCTCGATGAAGATCCTCACCGCCGCGGCCGCGCTGAACGTGTTGGGCCCGGATTATCGGGCCTCCACCCGCGTGGTGAGCGGCCCCGACGCGGGCACGATTGTGCTGGTGGGTGGGGGAGACCTGACCCTGAGCCGGCTGCCCTCCGGAACCGAGCCCGTCTACACCGGTGCCGCACACCTGGACGACCTGGCCAAGAAGGTCACCGCCGCGCGCACCGCCGCGGGGATTCGCGAGCCCGTGCGACGCATCCTGTTGGATTCCACCTACTTCGGCGGCCCCACCTGGGATCCCAGCTGGCCGGCCACCGAGCGGCGCGCGGGCTGGCTCTCGCACATCACCGCGCTGCAGGTGGATGCCGACCGCGCGGATCCCAAGGTGTTCCTCGCTCCCCGGGGGGAGGACCCGGTGGGCCGTGCCGGCGACGCCTTCGCCTCCTACTTCCCCGGGGCATCAACCTCCACGGGAACCGCGGGTGCCGGCGCAACCGAGCTGGCCAGCGTCCAGTCGGCCCCGCTCTCGGCCCTGATCCCGCTTATGCTGATCCCCTCCGATAACACCCTGGCCGAGATGCTGGGTCGTCAGGTCGCGATCAAGATGGGAACCGGAAACACCCTGGCCGCCGTGTCCCAGGCCATTCCCGAGGCGCTGAAAACCTACGGGCTGGACACCTCCGCCCTGACCATCGCCGACACCTCGGGGATGAGCCCCAACAACGCGGTACCCCCGTCCTATCTGGCCGGTCTGTATATGAAGATTGGGGCGCGGGAGGGAAACCTCGGGTTCATTCGTGATGGGCTCGCGGTGGCCGGCCAGACCGGGACCCTGGGCTACAGCAACCGTTTCACCGGTCCCAACGCGGTTGCTCGCGGTCATATCGTGGGCAAAACCGGGTCGATCACCAACGCCTATACGCTCGGGGGGTTCATCGACGCGGCCGATGGAAGCACGCTGACCTTTGTGATCTACGCCACCGGACGCGTCTCCGAATCCGCCCGGCAGGGGATCGACACGGTGGCCACCGGGTTCTACCGCTGCGGCAACGGGCTTTCAAACCGCTGACTCGATTCCCGCCGCCCATGTTTCCGGCACGTAACGCCACGTTTTTGGGCTGGAAGCCGGAAGACTTCGCCACTAGGGTGGTATCACCTGGCTGAAGGGGGACATATGTCTCGGGCGCTGCTGATCGTGGACGTACAAAACGATTTCACCGAGGGCGGTGCGCTCGCGGTTTCCGGGGGCGCGGCCCTCGCACGGAACGTGAGCAATCACCTCGAATCCCACCCGGGAGCGTATGCGCTCGTGGTCGCTTCGCGAGACTGGCATGATGCCACCAATAGCAACGGTGGGCACTTTGCCCCGGCGGGCGAGGCCCCCAACTTCGTGACGACCTGGCCCGTGCACTGCGTCGCCGACACCGATGGTGCCGACTATCACCCCGAGCTGCGCCTGCCCGCGGACACCGTGCACGTGTATAAGGGGCGGGGTATTCCCGCCTACTCGATGTTTGAAGGCGCGGCCGGTTCCCCGGACGCCGCCGATCCGGCCGATGTGCGCGGCATCCCCGAGGTGCTGCGCGATGCCGGCATTACCACCGTGGATGTGGTGGGGATCGCCACCGACCACTGCGTACGCGCTAGCGCTCTGGATGCGCTCGCTGCCGAGTTCGACGTGCGAGTGCTCACCGACCTGGTTGCCGGAGTCGATGCCGACGCCAGCGCCCGAGCCCTCGAGGAACTGCGCTCGGGCGGCGCCTCCCTCGCCCACTCCGGTGAGGTGACAGACGCGTGAATCCCCGACACGGTTCGGACCGGCCCATCGATGAGAAGGATCCGAATCGCGAATCCGATCGCACCCCCACCCATGCGATCCCAATCATCACCCCCGAGATTCTTGCCGCCCATGCGGCGGCCGGCGCGCGGCCGGGTGCGGACGTGAGTGGAACATCTCCTGCGGGTGAGGCACCCGAGGGCGAGGCTCCCGCGGGCGAAGCTCCCGTGGAGGCCGCCCGCGCCGAGTCGATCACCCGGCCCGCGGACGATGCGCTCGCCGCCCGCGCCGAGTCGATCACCCGGCCCGCGGACGATGCGCTCGCCACCCGCGCCGAGTCAATCACCCGGCCCGCGGACGATGCGCTCGCCGCCCGCGCCGAGTCGATCACCCGGCCCGCGGATGACGCGCCCGCCGCGTCCACCGCACCCGAGGAGCCCACCACACCCAAATCCTCGGGCCACCGCGTTCCCGGTTCGCGTGTGCCCCGGTGGTTGCGGATCCTGCTCCCGGCGGTGCTGATCATCCTCTGGGTTGCCGGCGGAGCGATCGGCGGACCCTACTTTGGCAAGGTCAGCGAGGTCTCCACCAACAACCAGATCAGCTACCTCCCGGCCAGCGCCGACGCGACCAAGGTGGCCGCCGCACTGCCCGGGTTCAGCGAGTCCGATGCGATTCCCGCGGTCCTGGTGATTGCCCGGGATTCCGCCCTGACCGAGGCCGACCGCGCCCTCATCTCCGAGCGCGCCGCCGCGATCAAGGGCACCCCGGGCATCTCGGAGGCTCCGTCTCCGGCAATCTTTAGCGAGGATGGCAAGGCTGCAACCGTCTTCGTGCCGATCGACAGCGCCGATGCGAGCGATACTGTCTCGGCGCTCCGCACCACGCTGTCGAAGGACCTGCCGTCCGGCCTGTCCGCCTATGTCACCGGCCCGGCCGGCTTCACCACCGATCTGGTGGGTGCCTTCGCCGGGATCGACGGCCTGCTGCTGTTGGTCGCGCTCGCCGCGGTGTTTGTGATCCTGGTCATCGTTTACCGTTCGCCGCTGCTTCCGGTCCTGGTCTTGGCGGCCTCGATGTTCGCGCTGTGCACCGCGCTGCTCACCGTGTGGTGGCTGGCCAAGGCGAATATCGTGCTGCTCAACGGGCAGGTGCAGGGGATCCTGTTCATCCTGGTGATCGGTGCCGCCACCGACTATGCGCTGTTGTATGTGTCGCGCTATCGGGAGGCGCTGCGGGATCATCAGTCGCGCTGGGATGCCACGATGGTTGCGCTGCGCGGCAGCATCGAACCGATCCTGGCCTCCGGCGGTACCGTGATCGCGGGTCTGCTGTGCCTGCTGCTGAGCGATCTGAACAACAACCGCGCGCTGGGACCGGTGGCCGCGATCGGCATCCTGTTCTCGGTGCTCTCGGCCCTCACCTTCCTCCCGGCGCTGCTGCTGATGTCGGGGCGGGTTGCATTCTGGCCGCGCAACACCCGATTCGGCAGTGCCCATCCGGTGCTCGCGGGACCGGACGCCCGCGGATGGTGGCCGAAGGTGGGTCGCGCGGTGACCAAGCGTCCGCGCCTGATCTGGATCGGCTGCACCGTGGTGCTCCTCGCCGCCTGGATCGGGATCCCTCAGCTGAATGCCACCGGCGTTCCGCAGAGTGCGCTGGTGCTCAACGAGTCACCCGCGCGCGACGGGCAGAAGGTGCTCGCCGAGCACTTCCCCGGCGGATCGGGAAGCCCGATTCAGGTGCTGGCCCCCACCGCGCGCGCCGCCGAGGTCATCGAAACCCTGAGCAAAAACGACGGCCTCGGTCAGGTGCAGGCGCTCGCCAGTGCCTCCCCGAGCGGAACCGCCGCAGCGACCGTGCAGAACGGCACGGCGGTGTTCACCGCCCCCGGTAATCCGGCCGCGCCGAACACCGTGGACGCGACCGTTTCCGACGGCCACATCCTGCTCCAGGCCACCCTGAATGCCGAACCGGATTCTGACGCGGCCGAGAAGCTGGTCCGCGACCTGCGCACCGAGCTTGATGGTGGCAACGATCCGGTCCGGGTGGGCGGAACAACCGCGACCGCGATCGACACCAACGACGCGGCCACCCACGATCGCAACCTGATCATCCCGGTTGTGCTCGTGGTGATCCTGCTGATTCTGATGCTCCTGCTGCGCTCGATCCTGGCCCCGATCATCCTGATCGCCACGGTGGTGCTCTCATTCGGCACGGCGCTGGGTGTTTCGGCCTGGGTGTTCGACGGGGTGTTCAAGTTCCCCGGGGCGGAACCCGCGGTTCCGCTCTACGGGTTTGTATTCCTGGTCGCGCTCGGCATCGACTACAACATCTTCCTGATGACCCGGGTGCGCGAGGAATCCAAGCGCTTCGGCACGAGGCCGGGCATCCTGCGTGGACTCTCGGTCACCGGCGGGGTGATTACCTCGGCGGGAATCGTGCTGGCGGCCACGTTTGCGGCGCTCGGGGTGATTCCGATCCTGTTCTTGGCGCAGATCGCGTTCATCGTGGCGTTCGGTGTGCTGCTGGACACCCTAATCGTGCGCTCGCTCTTGGTCCCCGCCCTCGCCTACGACATCGGTCCGAAGATCTGGTGGCCAAGCAAGCTCGCGCGCGAACCCAGCCCGCGCGAGGTGACCGAGTAACCACGACGGCCCGGCTTCCCCAGGGAAGCCGGGCCGTCTGGCCGAGTGCCTAGCGGCTCAGCCAGGCGAGCATGGCCTCGTTGACCTCGTCGGCGTGGGTCCAGAGCAGGCCGTGCGGCGCACCCTCGATTTCCACGTACTCGGCCGCGGGCAGTGCGGCGGCGAACGCGCGACCGGTTGCTTCGACGGGGAGGATGCGGTCGGCGCTGCCGTGCAGGATCAGGGTCGGCACGGTGATCGCCGGCAGATCGGCGCGGAAGTCGGTGCCCCAGGTGAGCGGTGCGGCGGCAGCGGCGATGAATCCGGCACCGGCGGCCACGTTCCAGCTGTCGCGGACGGCCTCCTCGCTGATCCGGGACCCGAGGAATTCATCCAGATTGTAGAAGTCGTTGTAGAACGCGGTGAAGTAGGCGAAGCGGTCGGCGCGGACGGTGGCCGAGACCTCCTCGAAGAAGCTCGCCGGTACGGCACCGCCGGGGTTGTCCTCGGTCTGGGTGAGGAAGGGCTCAAGCGAACCGAAGAAGCCGGCCTTGGCCACACGGTCACTCCCATAGCGAGACAGGTAGCGGGCTACCTCGCCGCTGCCCATCGAGAACCCGATCAGGATTGCCCCGCGCAGGTCCAGGGACTCCATCAGCACGTTGAGGTCGGCGGCGAAGGTGTCGTAGTCGTATCCGGTGCCGGGCTGGCTCGAGCGTCCGAAGCCGCGGCGGTCATAGGTGATCACGCGATAGCCGGCGTCCAAGAGCGCAACCGACTGCTTTTCCCAGGACGTACCCGAGAGCGGGTATCCGTGGATCAGGACCACGGGGGTGCCGGTGCCCCGATCCTCATAGTGCAGCTCGATGTCGATGTTGTTTTCGGTGCCGACGGTAATGCGGGCCATGATGTGCTCCTTGGGTTCAGATGCGAGAACGATCGTTCTCGCTGCTGGAATCGACTATAGAGAATGATCGTTCTCATTGCAAGTACAATGAATGCATGACCTCCGAATCCGTTGCCGAAACAATCATCAATACCGCCGATCGGCTCTACTATGAGCGGGGTATTACCGCGGTGGGGATGGCCGAACTGCGCGATGCCGCCGGGGTGTCGCTGCGCCGCCTCTACTCGGAGTTCCCGGCGAAGGATGCGATTGTGCGTGCGGTGCTGGAGAAGCGGCACCGGCAGTGGAGCGACGGTGTCGAGGCGCGCATGGCCGAGGTGGGGGGCTCGCGTGAGCGACTCCTGGCCGTCTACGACTATCTGGCCGACTGGTTCTGTGAGGACAGCTTCCGTGGGTGTGGGTTCATCAACGCCTTCGGGGAGCTCGGGGGAGAGGACGCCGAGGTGCGCCGGATCGTCCGCGAGCACAAGGAGTCGTTCCAGCGTCGATTGGCCGAGATCGTCGATGACCTGGGTGCACCCACGCTTCTGGCGGCTCAGCTTGCGCTGCTGGCCGAGGGTGCGCAGACCACCGCGGCCATCGCCGGTTCGGGGGAGGCCGCGGGCCAGGCGCGCGCCGCGGCCGAGGTGTTGATCGATCATGCGCTGAGTGCTGCGTAGTGATGCTCGCGAAAACATGCGGAAGTTGGGTGCGACACGCCACTATTCGGCCTCGATTTGCCCGTTCTGTGGAACCTGCGTAAAGTAATACTCATCACCCCAAAGGTGCGGCAAGCGAAAAGCGGTCGGCCTCAAGCGGGATCATCCCCATACTTCAACACCCCGGACTTGTTCTGTGCTTGGTTGTGTGGCAGGATTGAAACTCATCCGCTTCACGGATGCCCCACTCACAATCTGATTCTTTATCGGTTGTGGAAGCGA
>NZ_JOEC01000005.1 GCF_000718085.1 Mycetocola saprophilus | reverse complement strand
TGCCCTGGCTGAGGCAACGTTCGCGGCTCATCGTAGCCAGCGGCATGCCTCCTCGGATAATCGGCTTGTTCAGCGCACAGTGGTCCGTGGTCCGTGGTCTCCGGTGTTTCCCGAGCAGGACGGGGGCAAGGCATGAGCCGGGTGCCGGGCGAGTTTGACGGAATCTTTGTCGTGGTGGGGCAGCAAAAGCCCATGAGCCCTCCGCCGACCCCGCTTGCGTCGGTGAAGTTTGTGCGTGAGGTCAAGGATGCGTTGGGGCTCGATGATGACGCGGCACCGGCAGCGGCTGACTGGGTTGTGGGGAAGCTGCATCGGTTTTTAGCCATTGACGCTCAGCCTGTGTTCGATATGGAAGGGCAGGGACCGTTGTGCTCGGCTTGTTTCATGTTCTGGCCGCTGTGTGGGCATCACGTGTTATCTGAATGGTCGCCGGACGCTGACGAGGAAGACGAGGCGGGTTCTGATGGATGACCGTATCAAGGTGAAGCGGTGGCCGGGTCGTGTCACGCGGGTGGAGGTTCGCACTGATGATCTGGATGACATTGGTGAGGAGACGTTCACGCGGAGTCTGGCGGAGGCGGGCTTGGAGTCGCATATGCGGGTTGGCCTGCCGAGGGTATCGAAGTCGTCACCGTATGTGGTGACGATTCTTTTTGACGAGGGGCGTACCGATCAGGGTGCGCCCGGAACGGAGGTGACGCTGTGAAAAACCAGATGGCCGCCTACTGGGAGGCGGCGCTTACCGCGAGCCTGCCGGTTCTTGTGCGGCCGCGTGCGCAAACCGAAGCGCGACGACACGAGGCGGCATACAAGGCCGCACGGATGGTCCCGCTTCAAGTTCTCGAAGCTGTCAATGAGGCGACCCAGCTCGGGGCCGACGCTGACGAGCTGATCACAGCAGTAAACGCTGCTGCACGAGCTGCCCAGATGCGCTGGTCGGGTCGCGGCGTCCACGGAACGGACGTGAAGCTGTGAAGCGAGTATTTAGGCTGCTGGCCGCGTTCGTGGATGCTCTCTCGGCGTCGTTCGAGAAGTTCGCGGCCGAGGCACGGGAGAACACCAAAAAGTACCCCGACCGCGAGTATTGGCGTGGATACTATGACGGCGCCCACGATGCCCGAGGTACCCATGAGTGACCGCTTATGCGCCCGCGGGTGCGACCGTGAGGCTTTGCATGGGTTCCTGATCTGTGATCGGTGCGCGTCCAAGGTGAACCGGGCCCTCACGGAAGCCCCCGGGGTGGTGGAACATCTACGGTCCCTCAACAGCCCGTTGAAAGCCGCCGTGTACGACCGGGAAATCGTGTCCGGTGGCGGGCCCGGGTTCGCGCAGGCCCCGATGGATCTCGGCCCGATCGACGCCGCCGACACCATCGTGTCCAGCCTCGTGCACTGGGCCCGCCACTTCGGCGACACCCAGGACTACTGGGGCCTGGCCGCGGGCCTCCCGTCCTATACGAGCCTCGGCCACGCATACCGCATGACCGAACGCGCCGCCGGCTACCTCATCGCTCACGGCGAGACCATCGCCGCGAGCATCGAAGTCCTCGACTTCATGGACGCCCTGTTCACCCCGCCCGGCGACACCTGGACCATCGGGAAGGCCGCCGCCGTCTACCCGACCAGAGACCGCCCGTACCGGCACCGGCAACCCTGCCCGCGCTGCGACCGCCGGTCCATCGAGGTCGCCCCACCCGGCGACTTCCAGCAAGAAACCAAATACCGATGCCGTTGGGAAACCTGCGGCTGGACGCCACCATACGACGAACTCGTGCGGTGGCGTTCTTATTTTGACGACACCACCACATCGAAGGAGAAATAACCATGGAACAGATCAGCAAGCGGCTCATGAACTGGGCCTCGATCCTCCAGCCCGACACGCGAGCGCAGGCCGAGACGGCATCGCGTATGCCGTTCATCTTCCCCCACATCGCGCTGATGCCCGATGCTCACCTCGGGAAGGGTGCCACCGTGGGAAGCGTGATCCCGACCGAAGGGGCGATCATTCCGGCCGCGGTGGGCGTGGACATCGGCTGTGGCATGATCGCCGTGCGCACGCAGTTCACCGAGCGCGACCTCGACGGCCTTGACCGCAGCCTGCTGCGCTGGGCTATCGAGGATGCGATCCCACTCTCGGCCGGCAAGTACAACGAGGCCGAGACTGCGACTGCACGGGACCGCAATAACGGGCTCATGTTCGCGGCCTTCTTCCACGGGTTCGACCCGGCGAACTACGTCGGCAACTGGCGGCTGCAGCTGGGCACGCTCGGATCGGGGAACCACTTCATCGAGGTGTCCCTGGACGAGGAGGATCGTGTCTGGCTGTTTCTGCACTCGGGATCACGAGGCGTGGGCAACAAGATTGCCCAGCGCCACATCAAGGTGGCCCAGGACTACGCACGCCGGAACTTCATCACCTTGCCCCACCCCGACCTGGCGTACCTGGTGGAAGGCACCCCGGAGTTTGAGCAGTACATCATCGAGCTGCAGTGGGCGCAGGACTTTGCCCTCGCTAACCGTGAGGAAATGATGGACCGCGTTATCGAACAGTTCACCGTTTGGGCTGGTGTCGAAGTGGTCGAGCACGAGCGCGTCAATTGCCACCACAACTACACTGCCCGCGAGGAGCACTTCGGGCGCACGGTGTGGCTATCCCGCAAGGGCGCGATCGACGCCTCGGAAGGGACGCTCGGGCTGGTGCCGGGGTCGATGGGTACTCGGTCGTATGTGGTCGAAGGCCTCGGAAACAAGCTGTCGTTGAACTCCTCACCACATGGTGCCGGCCGCGAGTACTCACGCAGCGCCGCCCGCAAGACCTTCACGCGCGACCAGCTGCGCGAGGCAATGGCCGGGATCGAGTACCGCGACACCGACGCGTTTATCGATGAGATCCCCGCAGCGTACAAGGACATCGACGTGGTCATGGAAGATTCCAAGGATCTCGTCGCGATCCGGCATACCCTGCGCCAGATCGTGAACGTGAAGGGAGACTAATGACCGAACGGGGGCAGGTCCAGGCATGGGCCACCGTCAAGGACGCCGCGGCCATAATCGGCCGAACCCGCAAAACGATCTACGGATGGATCCGTGATGACCGGCTAGAGTGCATCGGCGGTCAGGTATACATGCCCGACGTGGAAGAGCTCTACGCCATCATGTCTCGCAGACGCGGGAAGGGCCGCCTGAAAAACAAAGGTGACAAGGGTAACTCCGATGGGGTATAATCGACATGTCGAAGAACTATCCCAGGAACCAAAACCTGGATAGGCGCACGAAAGGCCACTCCCTCACCGGAGTGGCCTTTTTGCGTTTAAAGACCAGGTGCCAGGGCCGCAAGTCCCTCATTGAGCAGTGGCGCAGCGAGAGCACCGAACGCGCTGGGGTAGCTCACCCCGTGTCTCCTCCACATGATCGAGCGTGCGCGGCCGCCGGGTTGACCTTTCCCCGACGGCCGCGCCCTGCCGTACATGACTTGGCGGTAAGCCTGAGACACTGAGATCCCACTGATTATTTCAATAAAGGAGTGGACAGCAGGCCTCCACAAATACTAGGGTTCAGTTATAAGTAACACGCCTAGTTGAAGGGTGTGGCTCCTAATGCATGGAAGAGGCAACTTATGTCCACGATCCTAGCGACCCGCGGGTCGCTTCTAATTGACGACGAGCTTAGGCTTAACGCTACCGCTGTGGTCGATGAGGTCGGCGACGAGGAGCTGGAGCGCTTCTCAATAACGACGACCACGGGACGCGTGGTTTCGATCGATGGCGATGTCGGCGCTTTGGTCCGAGCAGTCCTTACTCGCGTAGCCCAGGGAGGAGAGTTATCAGTTTTAACTCTGCCGGAGACGTTAACTACCTCCACTGCAGCAGACGTGTTAGGTGTGAGCCGAACCACAGTGATGAAGCTCATTACGAAGGGCGATCTGGCTACAACCATGGTAGGCACGCACCATAGGGTGAGCTACAAAGACGTCATTGCGTTAAAGAAAGCGCGGCGTGACGCTCAGAACACCGCGATTGAACAGCTTTTGTTACTTGATGGTGATGTCTAAGTAGTTTTGAGGACGCTATGCTGGGGCGGTGATGCCTTCCGTAGTGTTTCTAGATGCGAACGTGCTGTACCCGCGAACGATTTGCTCCTGGCTGTTTCTCCTCAAGAAGTACTCTGGGGGGACCTTATTTCGTCTGGTTAGCTCGCAGGACAGCCTCATCGAGGCAACGTATCACTTTAGGAAGAGTCGGCCGGCAGCAGACGGTGATGTAATTTCACGCAAGTATGCGCTTATTGTCGAGTCGCTAGACGATTTTATGCTCTCGTTTTCCGGGGATGTTGAATACCCAGGAAAGGACGTGGATGACCACCATATACATGCCGCTGCTCTATCCTGCCAAGCTAAGTACCTTGTAACGGACGACGGCGGGTTTTCGGAAATAGACCCGGATTTACTGCCTTACGAGGTTCATACGTCAGACTCCTTTTTTGTACTAATTGCAGAGAACTCCCCATCGCTAGTGGACCGTGTTATCGCAAGCCAGCTGGCCTATTTTCAGGACAAGGGCAAAGAGCCAAGACTGGCAGAAAGCTTGAGAGCAGCTGGCTGCCCGCAATTTGCCTGCATAATTGAAACTCACTTGGAGCGAATGGCGAAAGGAAAAAGCACTCACGACGTCGCCTCCCGTATTGAACAGCCTGAACTTTCGCGCCGTGTATCGTAACGAATGTAGTGGCCTTCGAATTTTCAAACTTGCAATCGAGTAATTTGATTCACATCGTTGTGGTGCAATTTAAAGCTGGTTCAGTACAACCATAGACATAGGTAATCCCATTCGACCCGACAGTATTTCTACGTTCGTTTCCACCCTGCCCCATCACATCGATGGGGCTTTTCTCATTTAAGGAGCACCACGTCATGAACTCGCTGCTAGCCTTCCTCGTCTGCTACTCCGCAATCATGACTGTGGGGCTCTGGGGGTACATCGGGCCGCGCCATAGCCGCCTGGGACGTGAATGGCTGGAAGCTCGCGCCGACTCCCGGGAGCTGAGAGAGCGACTGCGCTGGATCGAGGGCGAGCTGGTTAGCCGCAGCATCGAGATTGACTGGCCGCAGGAGCGCCTCCTCACCGCCGAGGACCTGAACGGATGGGACCACAACCATGCACCCCTGCCCTGAGTGTTCTGCCGAGTACCCGTCACCGTTGGCAGCTGTCGAGTGTGGCGAGGCTGACCGGGTGCAGGACCGCCGAAACCGCGAATGGCTGAGAGGAGCCCGCAATGGGAAAGCCTCTCCCCCGCGATGAAGCCACCAACGCACTCATCGTTTCCGCTATTGGAACACGCCTGTCATGGGTGGCGCTGGACAACGGCAACGGAACCCGCGTGAATGGCCGATACCTCAAAACAGACCTGATCCAGTTCGACCCCAACGGCCGCCTTGCCACTGATCACGACGGGAACCTGATCATCAAACGCAAGCGAGTACGCATCCGGCGAGGTCACCCCTGGCGAGGTGTACGACCGTGAACGCCTCCCAATGCGCCAAGGAGGGTAGATGAGCGATACACCTATCTACGACATGCTCGACCTTGGCCGGCGCACTGATGATGATGCCCTCCTAGTGAAGATGTTCATGAACCTCGGGCTGATAGCGCCTGCCCGACCAGAGCATCAGTTCTCTCAGGGTGGACTCGTTGGCCCAGGACCGCGAGTCGACCTTTGCAGCGCGTTCCTCGCACACCCGGCATCCGCCGCGCAGAGAGAACGAAACATGCGAATACTGCGCGAAACCCAAGACCGGCTCGACGCCCCCACAACCTAAAAGAATCGAGGTGCCCATGACCGAGCGCCGAACATTCGAGGATGAACAAACGCGCGTAGATGCCCGCGCCCTGTACGACGAAGGTTTGGGATGCAACGCGATCGCTCGCGAACTCAACATCTCAGCATCTTCCGTGTCCCTGTGGGCGAAACGTGAAGGTCTCAAATTTGACCGCGCACAGGTCGCCGAGGCCAACCGGGCGCATGTGGCTGATCTTGCTGCTGCGCGTATCCGGTTGGCTACGAAACTCACCACGGTCGCCGAGAGCGCGTTGGACTCCCTCGACGAGGAGTACCTGGTGTACAACTTCGGCGGCAAGGACAACGAGTACAGGGAGCACACGCTGTCGAAGGCCCCGATGGATGCACGTCGCACGGCGGTCACGATGGGCGCTGTGGCGTTCGATAAAGTCTCGCGCATTGTTGAACGAGAGACCGACGTTACGGGCGCTGAGTCCACCCTGGCGGCGTTGAAGGCTGGGTTCCATGCTGTCATCGGCGACGTTGATAGCGCATCGGATGACGATGTCGAAGCTGAGGGGTAACCCGGAGGCGTTCGAAGGGCTCACCTCGGTCATGTCGCTCGCGCAGATGCGTTCTGTGGTGCGCGCTGAGGAAAAGAAGATCGCGTTGTGGTCTGGCGCGGTGTCGGCGGGGAAAACGTTCGTGTCTCTGTGGGCGTTCCTCATGGCGATCATGGAGGCCCCCAAGGGCGGCAACATCATCATCGTGGGGCGCACGCTGGACACGGTGTACACCAACGTGTTCGTGCTGCTGCAAAACCCGGAGATTTTCGGGGAGCTCACGAAGTATGTGTCGTACACGCGCGGGGCCAAGACGGCGACGATCCTCGGACGCACCGTGTTCCTGTACGGCGCGAACGATGCCAGTTCGGAGACGAAGATCCGAGGGTCCACCGTGGGCCTCGCCTACGTCGATGAGGTCACCATCCTCCCCGAGGGGTTCTGGGACATGCTCATGACCCGTCTCCGAGTCGCCGGTGCCCGAGTCCTCGCCACCACCAACCCGGGTTCCAAGAACCACTGGTTGCGGAAAAAGTGGATCTTGAAGGCGGAGAAGAAAAACCTCATCCACTTCCCGTTCACGATGGACGACAACCCCTCGTTGAAGCCCGGGTACATCGCCGACATGAAAGCCCAGTTCGCGGGCGTGTTCTACGACCGGTTCATCCGCGGCCTGTGGACCAACGCCGAAGGTGCCGTGTACAACTCGTGGGACGAGAAGAAACACATGATCAGGTGGCAGGACATGCCGCCCATCGCCCGTGTCCTCGCCCTCGGGGCCGACTACGGAACCACGAACACCACTGCGGCACTGCTCCTCGGCATCACCGCTGAGGAACGTCCCCGCCTGGTGCTCATGGACGAATGGTCCTACTCCTCGAAGAAACACCACGGGCACACCCTCTCCGACGCCCAGCTGTCCGCTCGGCTCCTCGAATGGCTCGACGGCACCGAGCACTCCCCTCACGGGCAAGTGATCCCGGAAATGCTGATCCTCGACCCGTCCGCAGCATCCCTCCGGGCACAGCTCGCCGAGTCTGGCCGCAACACGTGGCCGGCACACAACCGGGTGGACAAAGGCATCGCCCTGGTCGCGTCCCTACTGTCCGCCGGGGTGCTGCTCATCACCGACCGATGCGAAGGCGTCCTCGAAGAAATCACCGAGTACTCGTGGGACCCCAAAGCCACCGAGGCTGGCGAGGACAAGGTCGAGAAGGTCGATGATCACTTCATGGACGCCATGCGTTACGCGATCTACACCACCCGTTCCACCTGGCTGCCGTATCTGCGGTACGCCCTCGCCGCTTAGGAGGCCCCATGCCGCTACCGGCTGAAAACTCGGCGTTCCCGCCGGCCCCGTTCGATACCGCTTACGCCAGCTATGCCGAGAACGAAGCCTGGTATCTGGGGGACCTCAAAAAGCTCGGCGAGATCTACTCGCAGAACGGCGCCACACGGCAGGCCACACATTTGCACAACGGCACCCTCCACCGGGGCGGCCTCATGGGCGGGGTGTCTCGCATGTTCTGGGGCCGCCCGGTCCCGCCCGGGCAGGAGTCCCGCCGGCTGCACATCCCGGCACCGGCCGACCTGGCCATGCTCGCCGCCGACTACGGGTTCGCTGAACCCCCGACGGTAGCGCTACCGGCCAAGGTGAACACCGACACCACCACCTCGACCAAGATCGACACCATCCGACGCGAGCAGGTGCGCCTCGACCTCATCGCCAACTCCGACGCGGTGAAAGCCACCTGGAACGAAATGGGCGAGCTCAAAAGCGTGTTCGGGGCGTGCGCGGTCATCACCGAATGGGACCGTGAAGTCGCCGATCATCCGTGGCTGCGGTCCGTGGCCGCCGACAGCATCATCCCCGAATGGCGAGGATCCAAGCTGTCCGCCCTCACCCTGTGGACGGGCTACCCGGACCCGAACCGCCCGAACGTGGTCTACCGGCACCTGCAGCGGCACGAGGTGGGGCGGATCGTGAACCGCCTGTACAAGGGCACGAGCACCAAAATCGGCTCCGTGGTGCCCCTGCAGACCCTCCCCCAGACCGAGTACCTGGCCGCGATCACCTCTGAGGGTCAAGACGAGGGCACGCTACTCACCGGCATCAAACGTCTCACCGCGTCATACAACATCAACATGCCGTCGCGTGAATGGCGAAAGCTCGGCGACCTGCGCAATGCGGGCCGCAGCGACTTCGCCGGGATCCTCCCCCTGTTCGACCAGCTGGATGAGACCTGGACGGCATGGTCGCGATCGATCCGCCTGTCTCGGGCCCGGATCACCGCACCTGCAGCGTTCCTCACGTCCAACGGCCCCGGCCAGGCGTCCACGTTCGATGAGGACCGCGAAGTGTTCACCGGCCTCGACCGCCCCATCGGCGACTCGGAGACCGGTTCGGGCCTGGACTTCTTCCAGCCTGATATCCCGGTTGAGCAGTACGAGGCCACCGCGTACGCCCTGTACCGGGAGATCCTGCGCGCGGCCGGGTACAGCCCGTCCGCATGGGGCGAGTACGGCAACCAAGTGAAGACCGCCACCGAGGTCCAGGACCGCGAGAAGTCGTCTGAACGCACCCGGGACAAGAAAGCCCTGTACGACAAGGCTGCGATCTCCGAGCAGGCCTCGGTCGCACTGGAAATCGACGGCCTCGTGTTCCCGGGCAAGGGCGGCGGCCGGTTCGATCTGCCCTCGGTCAGCTTCCCCGCGGTATCCCAGTCGGATCCGCTGCGTGACGCACAGGTCATCGGGCTGCTCGACGGGGCCCGGGCGATCACGGTAGACACCAAGGTCCGCACCGCTCACCCCGACTGGGATGACGCGCGAGTCCGCAAGGAAGTCGACGGGATCCTCGCCGACAGCCAGCCCGCAGCGGACCCGGCCAGCCCGAGCTTCTAACCGGAAGGGGTGCAGATGTTCGTTCCACCTGAGCATCTGCTCCCCTCGATCCTGGTTGACGAGCTCGGCCGTCTGGTCGCCTCGGTGTATGGGGATCTGGAACGGCAGCTGGTGGCCCGCGCGAAAGCGATCTTCGCCGAAGGCATGGATGAGCGCCCCGACCTGACCCGCCGCATGCAGGCCCTCCGCGAGTTGGAAGCCGAAGCACGGCGCATGGTCGCCGGCGTCAGCCCGGCGTTCGCGTCCGAGATCATCGGGATCGCCGCCGAGCGCGGCATCCAAGCGGCAATCACCGCGCTTGGCATCATCCCGAACCTCGACCGGGCCTCGCTCATGCGCCCCGCTGATGCCCGAGCGATCACCGCGCTGACCGCGGACCTGCACAACGGCCTCACCGAGGTCCACCGCCGCATCCTCCGCTACCCACAGGACGTGTACCAGCGGGTGACAGCCTGGACCACCCCCGAAGTGCTGTCCGGCAACGCCACCATGCTGCAAGCGCAGCGCAACGCCGTGTCCCGGTTCCTCTCCGAGGGCGTCACCGGGTTCGAAGACAAGGCCGGGCGCAACTGGCGCATCGGCACCTACTCCGAAATGGCCACCCGCACCGCGGCCGCCCGAGCCTGGACTGACGCCGGGATCGGCACGATGCAGCATTCCGGGATCAACCTGGTGTCCATCGTCATCGGCAACGGGGCGTGTGAGCGCTGCTCGGTGTGGGCGGGGAAGATCCTCTCCACTGACGGCACCCCGGCCGGCACCTACGAAATGCCCCACACAACCGAGGACCATGACATTCGGGTTCGGGTCGACGGCACCCTCGATGATGCTCGCAAGGCCGGGTTGATGCACCCCAACTGCGGGTGCGCGGCCGTGGCCTACCTCCCCGGGCTCACCGTGGTGGCTGATGCGACCACCTACGACCCGCAATCCGAGGCCGACCGGGCACGACAGCGCACGCTCGAGCGGGAGGTGCGGCAGGCCAAGCGGGACATCGCAGCCGGTAACAACGTCGCCGACGCGAAACAGGACCTCAAAGACGCCCAGGCCGCGCTCCGGGAGCACACGAAAGCCACCGGGGTACGGCGCAAGTCGTACCGGGAGCAGCTGTGGTTCGCCGACGGCCCGCCGAACCCTCCGAAACGCGGTGTCATCGCCGAGGGTAAGGGCTACCTGCTGGACCTCCACAACCCCTACACGCGCCTCGCAGACGCCGGGCTAGACATCACCCCACTCGACGGCTACAACGCCCGCATATCCGGTGCCCGCTGGACCACTAGACGCGCCAAGGGCGACGGCCGCGACCTCACCACGCTACTCGGCGACGCCGGCCGCAACTCAAACCGTGCCGTCATCGACATCAGCGCCTCCACACTTCCGACCGGGCAGGCCCTGGAACGGATCACCGAATACGCCGAACAGTCCGGCCTCACCGAGGTCATGCTGATCACCCCGAAACGGGTCGCGCGATTCGACCTTCAACGCGGCTGGCTCCCAGTCGCCTAAGCCTCCACACACGTGGGGGCTTTTTTCGTACCCATCGAGCCCGCCGGGAGCGGGACGAAAGGAACATCATGCTGCACATCATCGCTCGCCCGTACCTCGCCCCCATGGATCGTCTGTCGCTGCGCGGCATCCGGTTTATCGAGGGCGGTGGAGAAGGCGCGGCCGGTACCACTCCGGACCCCGCTGCTGCACCCACCCCGGGGCAGGCCCCCGCAGGTGACAGCGCACCCACCGAGCCCGGCAACCTCGACGTCGAAACGGCGAACAAGGAAACAGCAAAGGCTCGCGCCGAGGCCGCCAAGTACCGCACCGCGAAGACCGCGGCGGAAGCCGAAGCCGCGAAGGCCGCAAAGGCCCTGGCCGACATCACCAAGCTGCTCGGCGGAGGCGACGAAGCTCCCACCCTCGAACAGCTAACCCAGACCGTGCAGGAGCGCGACAGTGCCATCGCCACCGCCACCGAGGCCCAGGCGGCCCTGGCTCGCGAGAACGCCGTGCTGCGCGCCGCCCCCGGCCTGAACGCCAACGGCGACAGCCTGCTCGACTCCCGCGCCTTCACAACCACGCTCGCCGGCATCGACCCGGCCGACGCGGACGCGGTAAAGGCCGCGATCACCGCAGCACTGACCGCAAACCCCGCCCACGCACTCACCCAGGTCGCCGGATCCTCCGGCCCCGGCGCGGGCGGCGGCCAGCAGACCACCAAGACCAAGCCCACCCTCCAGAGCGCCGTAGCCGCGGTTCTGGGCGGATAACCGAAAGGAGCACACTGTGCCCGTTTCCCTGCTCGAAGCAAAGAACAACACCTCCGACGACATCAACCACCTCGTCATCGACGAGTTCCGCAAGTCGAACGCGATCCTCGACTCGATCGAGTTCGACGACATCGTGAACCCCAACGGTGGCGGCGGCACCCTCACCACCGGATACCGTCGTCTCAAGACCCAGGCCACCGCGAACACTCGTGAGATCAACACCGAGTACACCCCGCAGAACGTCGAAACGTCGATGCACTACGTTTCGCTCGCGGTGCTCGGTGGCACCTTCCAGGTAGACCGCGTCGTCGCCAAGCTCGGTGCCGCCGCGTCCGGTGCGGTCGCGCTGAACCTGGCGCAGAAGGCGAAGTCCACCGCCGCACTGTTCAGCGACCTCGTCATCAACGGCGACACCGCGACCAACGCCGCCGCGTTCGACGGTCTGGACAAGGCCCTCGTGGGCTCGTCCACCGAGTTCCGTCCGGGACAGGTGACCAACTGGTCCGACTTTGACAGCGACAGCCGTGCCGAGCACAAGGCCCTGGACGCGATCGACGAGTTCCTTTCCACCCTCGACGGCACCCCGACCGTCATCGTGGGCAACGCCGCGTCCCTCGCGCGGGTGCGCGCTGCGGCACGTCGCGCCAACATGTACACCAAGAGCCCCGTTGAGGGCCTGGCCGGTCCCGACGGCCGACCGATCGAGCGTGAGACCTACGGCGGCCTGATCCTCGTCGACGCGGGCGCTAAGTCCGGGTCGAATGACCTGATCATCCCCGTCGAGGAGCGCACCATCGGCGGCAACACCGTGACCGGCCTGACCGACCTGTACGCATACCGCGCAGGCCTCGACGGATTCCACGGTGTCTCCACCACCGGCGGCAGCCTCATCGACTACTACCTCCCCGACTTCACCAACGTGAAGGCGGTACAGGAGGGCGGTGTCGAGCTCGGCCCCGTCGCCGTCGCACTCAAGGCCACCAAGGCCGCCGCGGTCTTCCGCAACATCAAGGTTCGGTAACACCCCGGGCGGGCGTACACACGTGCGCCCGCCCGGCCTCACAGAAAGGGCCCCCATATGCCCAAGATCACCACCCCCGTAACGGGATTCACCGGTGAGGTTGCCGGAGTGCGCTTCACCGACGGCGAAGGCGAGACCACTAACCCGGCCGCGATCGCCTACTTCCACCGTCAGGGCTACAAGGTAATCCTGACCGCCGCTGAGACCAAGGCCGCCGCGAAGGCCGCCGAGGAGGCCGAACAGGCCCGCGTTGCAGCCGAGGCAGCGGGCAAGCCCGGCGTCGTTGACGCCGTGACCAAGGATGAGCTCGTCGCCGCGGTCCTGGAAGCTCTCCCGAAGGCCGAGGTCGCCCCGCTCGATCCCCCCACCGAGCCCGAACCGGCCCCCAAGGCCAAGTAGGAGGAGACGATGACCGTAACGATCAAGCTCCCCGGGGATCACCCGGGCGAGGAACTGCACGCGGGCATCATCTTCACCGACGGCAAGGTCCGCGTAGACGAGGTGTCGCCCAACGCGGAACGGTACCTGGTGTGGAACGGCGCGAAGGTGTCCAGCACCAAGCCGCGCCCGGCCCCCGAGGTGGCCCCAGATGGGGAAGCCTAAGCCGTACGCGACGCCGGAAGACTACGCCACATGGACCGGCGAGACCATCCAAGTCTCGCCGGTCCTGTTGCGTCGCGCGGAGATTCGCGTGCGCAGCATGCTCACCGGCGTCGTCTACCCCGTGGACGCTGACGGCAACGCGACCGACCCGGAGCATATCCAGGCCCTCATGGAAGCGACCTGTGCGCAGGCCGCGTTCTTCGAGGACACCGGCGACATTTCCGGGTCGCTCGCGGTGCTCGGCGGCGCATCCATCGGCACGGTGAAGCTCGGCACACCCACCACCGCGGCGGGCGGCAAGGGCTCGGCGGTCGATCTGCGCTACAGCAGCGAAGTCGCCGACATCCTCGCTGCCGCCGGCCTCGACAAGCGAACGGTGGTGTTCAGGACGTGAAGATCCCGAAACGGCTGATGCGCCACCAGGTCACCATTCGACGGGTCGTCGGGGAAGGGTCCACCGGGCCTATCCTCGGCGACCCCGAGACGGTCCGCGCCCACGTCGAGGACGGCGTCACCCGGGTCATCACCGGGGTGGACGGGCAGCAGGAAACCTCCACCGGTCTCGTCATCCTCGATCCCGGTCTACCGCCGGGCCCGCGGTCCACGATCATCACCCCCACCAGGGAGGCGATCGTGCTCGCGGTCGAGGTGAAAGACCATCCCGACGCCCCGTCGCACCTCGTGGTGCGCATCCAGTAAGGAGGCCCAATTGGCCGATTTCAAGTGGAACGGGCCCGACGTTATCGCCGCGATCCAGGCGGCCTCAGTCGTCGGGTTGAACCGGGCCGGGGAACGCCTCAAAGCCGTCGCGGTATCCAACGCCCCGATCGAAGACGGGCCGCTGCGGCAGTCCGGGGCCGTCACCCCGGCATCCGACGGCGATCTCGAGGTCACGGTGTCGTTCAACACCCCGTATGCGGTGAGGCAGCACGAGGAACTGGGCTGGTCCCACCCTCGCGGCGGCCGCGCCAAGTACCTCGAGGGGCCGTTGAAGGAAAACGAGGCCGAACTGGTCGCGATCATGCAGAAACCGATCCGTCAGGCCCTCAAATGAGCGCCCCGACGGCGCTGCTGACCGGCATAGCACGGCGCATCGCCGCCGAAGGCACCCTCACCTACCGGCCCGCCGGCCAGGCGTTCCAGCCGGGCGAGAACCCGATCACGTTCGGCAGTCAACACCCGACCGCGCCGATCACCGCATGCCTCACCGACTACACCCCCGCCGACAGCCTCACCCGCGCCCGCGAGGCCCGCATCCAGGTGCGCATCCGCCACCCCGACTATCTCGCCGGCGGCGACCTCGGCGAAACCCTCCGCGGGCTACTCCACGACGCCCGGTATCTCGACTTCGACGGGATCCCGGTGTCACACATCACACGCCTCTCCACGGCACCGCTCGGGCTCGACTCCAAGGGCCGGCACGAGTGGACCCACAACTACCGGGTGCTTTACGCCCAACCGACCTCCAAGGAGACCCCATGACCAAGTACGAAGACGTGAAGCCCACCGAGGGTTCCATCGCCAACACCTTCGAGTACATCTTCGACATCAACACCGGCACCTTCGATGCGCCGGTGTGGACGAACGTGCCCGACATCACCGCGCTGAACCCGCAGTTCACCCCGAAGCTCAAGGACATCGCCACCTACGCCCACAAGGGCAGCTCGGCCCAGGCCAAGACCGGCAACGACTTCGTTCTCGACTTCAACATCATGAAGATCCGGGACAACACCGGCGAGTTCCAGGCCGAGTGGCTCAAGCTCAAGGCCGCCTCGGACGCTCTCGGCGCGGCCAACAACATCGGCTTCCGCTTCTACGACGCTCTAGGCGCATCCGACGCCTACCAGGGCGTCGCGGCCGTGTCCCGCGGCAACCGCCCCGACACCAGCAACGACGGCGTCGCCTACGACCAGTTCGTCCTCACCGGCAACGGTCAGGTCAAGCCGATCGCCAACCCCGTCAAGGCTCCCGGTAGCGGCGACTAGCCCACCGGCATCAACCCCGGGGCGCGGATTCGTGGATGGTCCGCGCCCCGGCTTCACATCCACTCACCCACCACAATCTTTAGGAGCATCATGCGCACCGACATCACCGCAGAGCAGCGCGGCCGCCACCTGTACATCACCGTTGCCGCCGGCAGCGAGGACGCGATCGAGTACAAGGTCGCCCCGGTCAAAGGCATCGACGCCGGCGCGGCCCTGCTCGGACAGGCGCTGACGATCTACACCGGAAACGCCGACGACGTCCAGGCTGCCTCGGAAGCTCTCGCAACGGCCGGTCTCGGCGCGGAAGTGCACGCCAAAGCATCCGGCGAACTCCGCCCCGATGAGTTCGAGGCCGTGGCATTCGCCGGAGTCCTCTGGAACGCCCACGGCGGCGGGTTCAAGCTCGTGGAGACCCTTTTCCAGGACGGCCTCCCAAAAGCACTGACCGATCTATTCGAAAGCGCTGGGGCGCAGATGGTCCTAGCACCGACGACATCGCCGAGTACGGAATCGGAGAACCCGACCCCGTAACCGGTCGGTACCCCCGCTACGAGTACCCCAAATGGCTCCGAGACGAGATCCAGGGACTCGGAAGGCCCACCCAGCAGGCGCAACCCAGCGCCGGGGTGGGCCTTCGCGATTTCTGGGGCCACGTCTTCGAGGTCTTGTGGACCGACGTCGCGTGCGATTTCCAACAGGTCTACGGCATCGACCTCGATGACGTAGCCGACCGCTCCTGGCACTGGATCCACGCACGAATCATGGGCCTGCTCTCGACCGAATCCCGGCTATCCGCATGGGTCGCCGCCCAATCTAAGGAGGCCTGATGGAAGTAGGCACGCTTACCGCCCGCCTCACCCTCGACGGCAAACGCGAATTCGATTCCGGGGTCGCTGACTCCGGTCGAAAGATGAGCGAAACCGCCCGTGAGGCGAGCTCGGCTGGGGCGACGATAGCCAACGCGTTCAAGGCCGCCGCCGGCACTGCGGTCATGCTCACCGCCGGCGTCGCCGCGACCGGCGTGGCCGTGTTCAAAACCGGCGCCGCATACAACTCCATGCAGCAGAACGCCCGCCAGGGCCTCTCCACCGTCATGGGCTCCGCAAAGGCCGCGGCCGAGCAGATGGACCGCCTGGACGCTTTCGCGAAAAACTCGCCATTCTCCAAGGCCGTGTTCATCAACGCGCAGCAGCAGCTCCTCGGCTTCGGTGTGGAGGCGAAAAAGGTCATCCCGACCCTGGACGCCGTTCAGAACGCGGTCGCCGGTATCGGCGGCTCGAACCAGGAAATCAGCGAGGTCGTCTCGATCCTCGCGAAGATCCGATCTGGCGCGAGCTTCGGCCAAGAGGACATGAACCAGCTGGCCGACCGCGGTATCAACGCAGCCGACCTCATGGCCAAGGCCTTCGGGAAGTCCGAAATGGAATTCCGCGATTCGATCTTCGGCAACCCGCTCAAGGGGAAGGACGCACTCAAGGCGTTCGACGCCCTGGTCGAGGGTATGGGCACGAAGTTCGCCGGAACCACCGACAAAATCAAGGAACAGTGGACCGGTGCGGCAGACCGCATCAAGGCCGCCACCCGAGACATCGGCTCCGCTATGGCTGAGCCGTTCATCTCGAAGTCCGGCGGCGGGCTCGCGGTCCGCTGGGGCAACGACTTCGCCGACGTACTGCGCGGCGTAGAGCGGCAAACGAAGTCCCTCGTGCCTGTGATGATGAGCGGGCTCGCCCCGGCCGTAACCGCGGTCGATGGGGCGTTCATGCGCGCCAAGATCGCCGTCAACAACTTCACCGTTGACGACATCACCCGGAGCGTGCGCGAGCTCACCCAGTACACGCCGGGTATTGCCGCGGTAGGTGGCGCGGTGGCCGCGATGGGGCTGCAGAACATCCCTATCTTGGGGAAGTTCCTGCCCGCGATCAACCCGATTGCCGCTGCGCTCCTCGCGGTTGCCGCGACCTCGCCCCCGATCCGACAGGCCGGTGCCGAACTCATGGGGGCGCTCAAGCCGCTCGCCCCGGTGGGCATCGAGGTGGCCAAGGCGTTCTCGAATACCCTTGCCGCAGCTCTCCCGATCGTGGCGGGCGCGATCATCGCGGTCACCCGCGTCGCCGAACCTCTGGTTGGGGTCGTCTCGGCGATCCCCGCTCCGGTGCTCGCGGCCACCATCGCCGCCATTGGGCTCAGCAAGGGGCTCAGCGACGTGGTGAAGCCCACCGCAGCGTTCGGACAGGTGCTGCAGCGCCTCGGTGAGCAAATGGCTGTGCAGAGCGCACTCGGCGCGATGGAAGGCAACACCAGCAAGCTCGCCGGCACATTCGGCGTAGCAGGCAGAGCCGCGACCGGGCTGGGTCTATCGCTCAAGGCTGCGTTTATCTCGAACCCTGTCGGCCTGGCAATCACTGCCGTAGCGATCGCCGCGGGCGCGCTCGTCGCGGGCTTGTCTGCTGCCGGTGAGGCGGCCGCCAACGCCACCCGGAAGGTCGAGGACTACCGGCAGACCCTCTCTGAGACCGGGAACACGACCGCGCGCACGGCCGAGCTCATAAAGAAGAACCTCGATGAGGCGTTCTCATCCTCGGATGCGTGGACTGGTGCCGAAGACATCTCCGAAAAGATCGAGGGTGTCGGCGTCAGCTCTGCGTGGGCCGCGGACGCGATCAAGAGCGGCGGGCCTGCCTATGATGCGCTGATCGCTCAGCTTGAGCAGACGTCCAAGCAGACCGAGCGCACCACCGATATCCATGGGCGTGCATCCGAGCAGATGACCGAGAATGCGCGCATCGCCCTCCGAGTCAAGGAAGCGGTTGAGGCAGAGCGCGGGGCCGTCGAGAAGTCCACCGAGGACTATAAGAAGGCTCTCGAGCAGTACAAGCAGAACTACATCGCGATGAGCGATGCAGAGCGCAAGTCTCACGATCTCGCGATCGCTTTCGAGGCCGCGGGCAACGAGAGCAACAGTGCAGCCGACCGGATCCGGGCAATGCGCACCGCGCTGGACCTGCTCAACGGCGGGGTGAAGTCCGCCGCGGACCTCACCCAGGATCTCAACAAGGTCGGGCGCGATCTGGTCACGGTGTTCTCCGAAACGGACGAGAGCGGGAAAAACCTCGCGAAGTCCCTGATCATCACCGGCGGCGAGTTCGACACCACCTCGGCAGCCGGGGCCAAACTCCGAGACGCGATGAAGGCTGTCCAGGGCGAATCGGACGAGGCGCTGCGGTCGGCGACGGACCTGTCGCTCAAGAACAAGGGTGTAGGTCTCTCGGCGAAAGAAGCTGCCGAGGTGATGATCCCGTACGCGCAGAAGATCCGCGAAGCAGGCGCTGCCGCTGGCCTGTCGGAACAGGATATTCAGTCGCTGATCGATACGTGGACGGGCGACCCTGTCACTCGTGCATTCATCCTGACCGGCTCGGAGAAGATCCCCGAGATGCGAGTGCGAGTCGCTGAGCTTGCGAAGGAACTGGGGACAGTTCCGGAGGAGGTCGAGTTCCTCGTCTCCGACGACGGCACTATCACCGCGATGAACCGGAGCATCATCGAGCTCTCCAAGTCATCGGGGGAGATCCCCAGGCACGTCGCCTTTGCGATCACGGATAACGGCACCCTCGATGCGACCCGGCTTGCCGCAATCAAGCTGGCCGACCAGATCACCGCCACACCTGACAAGCACATTGAGATCGACAGCCCGGCCGATGCGATCACCGAATCGCTAAAGGTCCTCGGGTTCACCGTGACCAGCCTGCCGGATGGGCGGGTCAGGCTCACGGCACCGGACATCCCGCTCATCGATCGACAGCTCGATGATCTGACCAAGAAGCGCCGCGATGCCACGATCAACGCGGTGCAGGGCCGGGACGAGGCTTCGAACTGGCTGACTCAGCTGACTCAGGCGCGCACTGTGAAGATCGGGGTCACCTATGACCAGGCCAAGGGCCCGGTGCCGATTCCGAACGCTAACGGTGGCATGTACAGCTACGGCGGCGGGAACGTGCAGGCGTTTGCAAACGGCGGGTTCCCCAGCGGGATCTACGCCGGCATGGGCGCGGGGATCCACAAGTTCGCGGAGAAGGAAACGATCTGGGAAGCCTACGTGTCCGGGAAACCCGGGCAGGAAAAGCGGAACCAGGCGATCCTCTCGGAGGCCGCGCGCCGCCTCGGCGGGGTCGCAGCATTCGCGAACGGCGCGATCGCCAACTCCCGGGTGACGACCTCGGGTGCTGGCACCCCACCGACCCCCGTCGGACCGCTGGCAACGCAGGTCGTCGTCCACCCCGAAGTGTCCCTCGCGGGCGCGGTCCTGTCAGCAACCATTGACGGCCGCCCCATCGAAGTGATGATTCATGACCAGATCGTCCAGGCCGACGCCGCAGCGTCATCTCAGATCCGACGAGGAAGGGCACGGTTCTAATGCCATACGCACCAACAATCACCCCCTACCTGGACAAAAACCCGTGCCCGCGCGTGGAAGTGCTTTTCCGCACCTTCGCGCCGGGCACGGCCACTGTCACGGTATGGCGCACCGCAGGCCGCGACCGGCGAGAGCTACGCGGCGCAGTCCGCGCACCCGTTGCTGGGGCACTCGCCCGAATCGACTTCGAAGTCCCATTCGGTATCGATGTCACCTACCGTGCAGAGCAATTCGATTCACGCGGAGTTTCACTGGGCTGGACCGACACGGCCTCGGTCCAGCTCGATATCGCCGAAACATGGCTCCACAACCCTCTGGACCCACGCGGAGCAGTCCTTGTGGAGTTCCGCCCCGACGCTGCCAACAGTATTTCCCGCCCTGCAATGGGCTCACTGGTTCGAGTCCAGGGCCGAACCGCTGGCGTCTGGATGGGAAGTGGACGATCCGGGGTCACAGAAGTCCGACTCGACGTCATGACCCGAACGCTCGAAGACGCAGACAAGATCGCGGCAATGCTCGGGGACCAGAACACTCCCCTCACCCCGGTCCTGTGCTTTCGCATCGGAACGCGTGACCGTATCCGACTCCCGAAACCGTTTTACGCCGCGGTGCCCGACATCCAAGAGCAATACATCGACCCCGAAGTTGCTGGCGCCCATATTGCCCACCTCATGACGGGGTCGGAAGCGGACCCGCCAGTCCCCGGGCTGTTTGTGCCGCTACTGACCAGAGCGGATCTCGATCGGGCATACCCCACTCGCGCAGCAATGGACGCAGACAACGCCACCCGAATTGGGCTGGACCGTCGATACGAATTCGCAGGAGGTGGACGATGAGACAGACTTCCCCGGCGCTGGCCGACGCGCTGCTTGCCTCGATCTCTCACCGGCTTGTCGCCGATGTCTACCACGGTGCTGACCGTGTGATGCAAGACCTAGACCTCACCGAGTGGGATTATCAGTGGGATCTCAGTGCCGACATCAAATCCGGCGGGTCTGCGGTGGTGGTTTATCAGCCGCCTGCCGGCGCGAGTTTTGCCCCCCAAGGCATGCGCGGGGCCCTATCGCCCTACCGCGGGGCACGGATACAAGCATCGCTCCTCGTGCAAGTGGGCGCGCTCGAGGAGCGGGTTGTGCTCGGGTGGGGACGAATCATGCAGGTACCCGAAGCAAAAGATGAATATGCGATGGTGGGCGGCGTGGAACGATGCGTGTCGTCCCGCGTGAAGATCGTTTGGGACGGCCTCGATACCGATATTCAGTCGCGTGGCTTCCGGTACCCCACCGAAGCGCGCGGGCGGTCGTGCTGGTCTGAGCTGCGAGCAATCACCGGGTTCCCTGTCATCGAAAACGTCGCCGACGCGAATCTCCCCGCGGGGACGGTTTGGGAAGCAAAGCAAGGCGGCCGGCTCGAGGCGGTGCAAGCAATCGGGTCCGCCCTCGGCGGGCGCATCGTCGTGACCCCGGCAGGGGAGCTTTCACTGGCCCCGAATACCCTCGGACCAGTCGTTGCTACATTGCGCACGGGCGCTCTCGGAACGATTACCGATATCACCTCTCCGATCAGCCTGGACGGCGTTTACACAGCCGTGGTCGGCGTGTACGAGACCGAGGACCGTGCGCCGATCTACTCGGTCGCCGAAGTTCCTGCTGGAACATTCCCTGGGCTGCCTGAGCGAACTCGATACCACGCGTCAGACCTCGTCAAACATCAAGAAGCTGCAGACAAGGCCACGAAGTCCGTGCTCATGCAGTCCCTCGGGTCGTTGACTTACCGGGTGGCTGTGCAATGCCTGGTGGACCCACGCATAGAAATCAACGATCATGTCCGTGTCGAGGCCCCTGGACGTACTGTGCAAGGCCGGGTAGTCGCGGTGAAGCTCGGGGCTTCCGAGCTCATGAACCTCGCTCTCGATGTTCCGATGGAGGTGCCTCTGTGACCCTTCAGGCCGAAGCAATCGCTGAAATCGCTGCTCGTATTCCCACGGTCCGTCGAATGACGGGGAGATTCGTGCGCATGGACGGGTTGCTCGCAGTAGTTGAAGTAGGGCCCGGGGTGTATGCCCGGGCCCGCTGTGTCGGGTGGTCAACCTTTATCCCCGGGATGGTGCTGCAGCTGCAGCATGATGCCGGGCAGTTGATCGCTACTGGACCCGCGAAACCACTAAACCCGATCGGGACAGTCAAGGTCGCAGGCACCCCGATCTCAACAGTGACCGTCGATGGGGTCGATTACCCTATGTCGCGTTTGGCCACCTACACTCCTCGCCCCGGCGATGTCGTGGTTTTGGACTGGTCCTCAGCCACGATAAACGGTCTGCGCACGACCTCACCTGAACCGCCCCCGCCAGTGCCCCCCGAAGGCGGCGGGGCGGAACCCTTAGATCTCACAGTTCAGGCCGCCAGCTCGGGAAATTACTGGCGCGGCGGTGGGATCTGGAACAGCACTGACCCCCGAGCCTCCACGAACAACACCGGCGCATGGTTCTACGGTTCCAAGATATCCGACTCGCTCGTTGGTGCTGCGCTCTCAGGGGCCTCGGTCTTTCTTCCGGCTGCCCGGCAGCCAGGGACCGTGCTGTTGGGTCTCCACCCGCATCTCACCCAGCCCGGGGGGCAGCCCACTGTTTCCTCCGCGACCGCGATCCCTTCCGCGACAGGCTGGGTGCCCCTTCCTAGCGGGTTTGCCGCGGCTCTTCAGTCCGGAGCTGCCCGTGGGCTCACCGTCCAGTCCAGCAACGGCGACAACCTTTGGCGCGGAGTCCCCGCTGACCCACTCTCAGGAGCAATCCGCTTCACCGGAACGCGATAAACCTTGCCCCGTATGGGGCTTTACTTTTTGGAGGCCTAATGGCTGTAGATAGATACAACTCCGTCACCGGGGCGGAAGAATTCTTAGACCAGGGAGCCCCCGCGGGAGCATCCGATCTGAGCGCTTTGGGCGCATCAATCGCCAGGAAGGGCACCCGCATTTACGGCCCCACCCTGGGCGATGACGGCCGTGAAGCATTCCGGTTCCATCGGAACGGAATCCTCTGGTACGACACCACAGAAGGACGACTTTACGAAAGCTGGGGAGGTGCATGGCGGCCGTACTTTGCAGTTGAGGAATTCACCAACAACGTTGCAGGTATCCCTGACAGGCAAGTTTTCAACTTCGGCGCGATGGTCCGTGATGCTGCCGCGTCCACTGCAAGCCTCGCTGATATCAACGGCGGCGGAGAGGTGAAAATCCTACGGGCGGGGCTTTACTCCATCAGCTACTACGGCGCATTCAGCGTGCCGGTCACGGGGCGCACATACTTCGAGATCAAAACCGCAGGTGCGGCTCGTGCCCGCAACAGTGTTCAGGCCGAAGACAACACGGCAAGCGTCTCGGTGCCCTCAGTTAGGCTCGCCGCGGGAGCTATTATCCGTGGTGAGTTTTTCAAGACTAGCGGGTCGGCTTCTGCGAATCTCAACGGGCGAATTACTATCGCGCGGCTCGGGGACATCTGATGCCATTTCTTCGACTCACCTCCCAGCCGCTCACCTCCCCGTACGGGTGGCGGGTCTTGCCCAGCGCCGGCCGCACTTTCCACAAGGGTGCCGACTTCGGTTTCTCCTACCGCATGCCGATCTCCGTGTGTGGCGACGGGGTCGTGACTGAGGCGGGCGTGCACCGCGAGTACGGCAAGTACGTGCGCGTGGACCACGGTGCCGGTGTCACGACCTCTTACCATTCCGCCGATGAGCTGTGTGTGAAGGTCGGCGACCGCGTCCGCCTGGGCGACACCATCGCCCTGGCGGGCCGTTCCGCGATGGGCGCGACCGGACCTCACCTCCACCTCGGCCTGTGGCTCGACGGCCAACACACGGATCCCCTGCAGTACCTCACCCCGGGCGAGACCCGCCCCATCCGCGAACCCGAGGCCGCCACTGCCTCCATCACGAAAGCAGACATCATGAACAAGATTATCCGCATCCAGTCAACGAACCGCGGTATCGCGCTACTTGGCCCCTGGGGCTACCGTCATCTGAAAACCGATCGCGAGGTCGCCGCATCGAACGCAATCATCGACCTGCACCTGAACGGCAGCGATGCCGAGTTCGATGCTTGGAAGTCACTCGTTTCGGGGTGGCAGAAGTAGGTGCCGGAGGTAGAAGTCCCCGCCTGGCTCGCGCCCATCGTGATCGCCGCGATCGCGGCATCCGGGGCGTGGGCCGGGGCTTGGCTCAACTCCCGCGGCGGCCGCCGCAACACCGACCACACCCGCATCACCACGCTCGAGGCCCGCGTTGACGCGCTGTCGCGCCGCAACACGATCCTGTGGAACTACAACCGAGCGCTGATCGACCACATCTACCGCGGCTCCCCGCCGCCCCCGCCCCCTATCCCAGAAGGAGCCTTGTAATGGCCCGTCACGCAGTAGAAACCCCGTCCGGGGAAATCTGGTTCAAGAACCAGCGAGCACTCCGCACCGCCCTTGCGGTCGGTATCCCGGCCCTGATCGGCCTGGTCGCGATCCTGCCCGAGATCATCCAGGCGGTCCTCGCCGAGGCCGGCGAGAGCTTGCCGGCAGGGCTGCGGTTGTGGCTCGCGGGCGTGGCCGCGCTCATCACCACGGTAGCCGCGACCATTTCCCGGGTCATGGCCATTCCCGCGGTAGACGAGTGGCTGCGCCGCTGGACCCCGTTCGGGTCCACCCCGCGCGGCGAATAACAAAGGTGGGGCGGCTCTCGAAAGAGTCGCCCCACCTTTTCTGCGTTTAACGCCTACTTACGACCAAGCTCAACGGCCAGGTCGTGGAGGTCTTCGTTCGCTGCCACGAGCCCCGGAGTAATCTCGCCTTCGGTTGGCAGGTCCAGAACGTCCATGGAAATGCGCATGCCGCGAATACGAACATCAGACATCTCGGCCGTGGTCAGCTTGTTCTCCAAGTCCTTCCGTGCCCAATCGACTAGCGTCATGGCGCGCACTGAAACGTCGGAGCGCGACGAAGCATCTTTGAGCTCGAGGCTGGTCGCCCAGGTGACAGCGTCTTCCAGGCTGGCGACATCGGTAGAGGCTGAAATCTCACGCACGGTCTCGGTTGGCGAAGGGGCTGCCTGTTCAGGCGATTCGCCGCTTGCGCAGCCGGTGAGCGCGAGCGCGCCGACGATCGCCAGCACGGGAAGAATCTTCGAAGTCATGCCCACAGTGTAGCGGCGGCCGGCGACCATTAAAACCCCTCGTCTGGGCACCGGGCTCGAGAGCCCCTAGCTAGCGTCCCCTCGCATGAGCGAATTGGTGACGGTCGCAGCCTCTTGGAAGGCGGCCGGCATGATGTGCCCGTACACTGACGTGGTTATCCCGATATCGGCATGCCCCAGTCGCCTGGAAACAACATAGATTGAGACGCCGGCGTTGAGTAGCCAAGATGCGTGAGTGTGCCGGAGGTCATGGGGGCGGGGCTTCTTTGTGAGGCCGGCCTTTCCTGCGTCACGGACTGCGTGTTGCCAGCCGTGTTGATGGAATGTCGAAGTGCGCAGCTGATGTCCGCTCTGGTTGGGGAAAACGAGAGCGTGCGGGCGCGGGGCTTTTGCGAGCTTCTCCACGAGGTCCAGCGGTAGGGATACTTCTCGGTCGCTGGGCGAGCTCTTGGTTGACCCGAGGAAGAACCCGCGACGCTCGTCGCGCTTCCATGCCTTGTCCACTCGGACGAGCGGGACTCGTCCGGTGAGGTCCAGGTCTTCCCAAGTTAGCGCGGTCGCCTCGCTGAATCGGAGGCCAGTGGACACCAGGAACTCGGCTAGCAGCCTGTGTCTTTCCGGAAGGTGTTCGGCCAGCAGGGTGTATTCATCGCGAGTAAGGAAAGTCGCCCGGCGGCCACCGCGCTGCTCATTCGGGAGCGAAACCAGCTCGCACGGGTTGTCGCCGCGCCAGTTCTTGCGTACGGCCATTTTGAAGGCACTGGACAGCAAACCGATCGCATTCGCGATGGTCTTACGAGACATGCCAGCAGCTACCTCGGCTTTGATCCACGACGCGAGATGTTCTTCGTTGACCACGTCAACGGGAAGTGCCCCGAGGGAGTCTTTCAGGTGGTGCTCGATAATAGACCGGTATCCAGCGATCGTCCCAGCGCTTGGCTTCGTGAGGAGCTGCAGGTGCTTGTCGAGCATGTCTATGACGAGCGGGGTTTTTCGCGCGTTGCTTTCGAGGATGCGTTCAGCGGCGGAAAAACTCTGCCCATTTGCGTCCAGGAGGCGTTTTAGCGTCTCGGCGGCGTCCATTGTGGCTACGGTGACGCTGGTTTGCTTACCCGTCTCGGGGTCACGCCACAGGACCGCCAGGGATACCGCGCCGTTCTTTTGGACGCGCTTTCGAATGCTTGCCATGCCAAAAGAATAGCCGCCCATGTCAACGGATTTTGACTCCGTGTCAACATGTGGGCGGCTATTCCTTGTGTTTACTGGCGGAGACGGCGGGATTTGAACCCGCGGTCCCCTTAGGGGGACTCCACCTTAGCAGGGTGGTGCACTAGGCCACTATGCGACGTCTCCTTACCTCGCGAGCGAGGTACGTTGCAAGCATATCGGAACCTTGCCGCCGCGCCGAATCCACGCGCGAAAAAGGCGGGGAAAATTTCCGATTGCCCCTCGGGAAGGGACTACTTGCGCTTATTTCCGGCCGAGCAGGTCTGCTCGCCGGCGCTCTGACCGGTCACCGTAGACGGCAGTTCCACCACGGCGGGCGGGGCCGACGGATCGGTCGGGGTTGTGGAGGAACCACCGGCGGGCGGGGCTGCCGGGGTCTGAGATCCACCGGCCGGGGGCGCGGCCGGAGTCTGGGATCCACCGGCAGGCGGGGCCGCCGGGGTTTCCGTTCCGCCCGCGGGAGGCTCGGTCACCGATCCCAGGCCGGTTCCACCGGTCAGGCTGATGTGCTGGTCGGCCTTGATCGCGTCGAACAGGGTCTTGGCCGGACCCGGCAGCGGCTCAACACCGTTATGGCCGGGCTTGTCAACGATCGCGTTGGGGTACTGCACAAACACGATCTGGTCCAGCGGAATGTTCTTCAGCGCCAGGGCGATCTGCACCATCGTGTTGACGTCGTTCAGGCTGGTGGAGAGCGTCATATTGCTCACCGCGGCCTTGGCGATCGAGAACAGCTTGGTGGGGTCGGAAAGCGTGTTGCTGGACTGCAGGGTGCGCACCAGCGAGGACAGGAACACCTGCTGATTGCTGATCCGGCCGAGGTCGGACCCATCACCCACGCCGTGTCGGGTGCGCAGGAACTGCAGCGCCGCCAGACCCTGCAGGGTGTGGTTGCCCGCATCCAGGAAGGTGCCGGTATAGGGATCGGAAATGCCCTTGGCCACACACACTTCCACGCCACCCACGGCGTTCGAGAGCTCGATCACACCGCTGAACTGCACCTCGGCCGCGTAGGGAATGTCGAGTCCGGTCAGGGCCTCCACGGTCTTGACCGTGCACGCCAGGCCGCCATAGCCCAGGGTCGTGTTGATCTTCTGCGAGGACATCGCCGGGTAGGTGCCACCCTCGGGCTTGGGGCACGAGGGAATCGGCACAAACATGTCCCGGGGGAAGCTCACCACGGTCGCGGCGCTGTGGTCCTCGGAAATATGCAGCAGCATGGTCACATCGTTGAGCACGCCGGTTTCCTTGGTGGGGTCACCAAAGAGCGCGGGATCCTGCCCCTGACGCGAATCGCTTCCCACCAACAGGAGGTTGACACCGCCCTCGATCGAATCGATCGACTTGGGTGGGGGTGACTCCTTACCGAGGTCCACCGAGGGCTTGATCGAGGACACCACGTCCCACACCGCGTAGGCTCCCACGCTCGCCCCGCTCACCAACACCACGGCGAGCGCGCCGGCCACGATCTTGGCCGCGGAAATCCACGGGGTTGATCGACGCAACTGACCGTGCCTGACCGCGGGCACGCGGGAGGGGCGTTGACGGGAGCTACTCAAAGCGGGCCTTTCGGGAGGACTGGGTGACGGAACGTGTGTGAGGATTCCGGATGCCGGGCGACCGGGGCCCGCGCGCGACGTATCCGCATCGAGAACCCACGACACTGCGGCACGTAAGAATCACATCATGCTGCCAGGCTTCTTTGTACATTTACTGGGAGAAAACCCCCGAAAGACCGCACGGACGGATGGGGAAACCCCGTCCGCCCGTGCGTCGTTGCCTGGCTAGGCCGCGTTCGAGTTGCGTTCGCGACGTGCCAACCAGATTACCGCGGCGCCGGCCAACAGCAGCAGCAACGTGCCGCCCAGGATCCCTCGAAGATCGGATCCGGTGTCCGGCAGCCCCGGAATCACGGTGTTACCGCCGCTCGGCGGGGTGTTCGGGTTCCCCGGAACCACGGTCACACTCACGCAGGACTCGTTCTTGTCCGTACCGGGGTTGTGTACGATCGTGTCCGCCCAGGGCCCGGTCGGGGTGACCAGGCTGGCACAGTTCTCGAACGTTCCGGGCTGGGCAAACGCGACGGTCACGCTCAGGCTCACGCTCGCCCCCGACGCCAGCTTCTCCAGGCTCCAGCGCACCTCACCGTTGGCGAAGGTGCCCTGCGGGGCCCGCAGGAAGGTGGCCCCGGCGGGCAGCACGTCGGTAACCGGAACGTCGGTGGCCTCGATCTCGCCGGTGTTGGTGACATCGATCGTGTAGGTCACCTCACCGTTGGTTACCGCCAGCGGCGCCTGCACGCTCTTGCGAATCTCCAGGGACCCGGTGGTGAACGTGTTGGTGATAACCACCCGCGCGGTGTCCTGCTCGGAATCGGGATCGGTAATGGTCACCGTTCCATCCTCGGGCGCGTAGGCCACGGCGGTTGCCAGGCCCGCGTCGGTTTCGGTCACGGTGCAGTGGGCACCGATCAGGATCCCGGTGAGCTCGGCCCGGTAGTTGTTGTCCGGACCCAGGGTCACGATGCCACCGTCCGCCAGCGGGGCGGTGAGGGTGTCACCGTCGCGCTGCCAGGTGCAGACCACCGCCGCGGTGTAGGTCCCCTGGCCGAAGGCGTCCACGCCGCTGCCGGTGCGCTCCTTCACGATCTCCAGGGATCCCACGTCGAAGTGGTTGGTGATGTCCGCGGTGACCGCGTTACCCGTGATGATGACCGACCCGGCCTCGGGGTTGTCCGTGTGGGTCGCCCCACCGGTGTTCACCTCGGTGATCTCGCACGCGGTTCCCAGCGGGAAGTCACGCTCGATCTCGGTGGCCTCGCCCGCGGTGATCGCAACCGTCTCCTCGAACAGGGTCTGCACCGGGTTGGTTCCGTAGGTGCAGGTGACCGCGGCGGTGAGGTGGGTTCCCTCGGCCTGGCCGTAGGTGTCCTTTCCGGCACCGGCCAGGGCCTTGAAGATCGAGAGCCTTCCGGTGTCGAAGCGGTTGGTTACCTCGATGTTGTTGGCAACCTCGAGCTCGTTCTGCGAATCCGCCGCCGCCGCGGTGAACACCGCGCGCGGGGTGGCGACGGGCTCGGTCGGTGCCGCGGCATCGGTCTCGGAGATCGTTCGCCCGTTCTGCGTGATGGTGGTGTGCTGGGCACCTCGAGGATCGGTCTCGGTCAGCTCACACTTGGCGCCCACCGGGATTCCGGTGACCTCATGGGAGAGCTCGGTGTGCTCGGCATCCCCCGGAGTGAGGGAGAACCTGACGGTCTCCTCTCCATTCCAGGTCACCGGGATCTTGCTCACGGCCGCGGTGCAGCTGAGGGCAAAGTCGAACGAGAAGTTGGTGAAGATCGCCGGATCGGCCAGGGTGTCAATCTTCTTGGTGACCTTCAGGCTGGTCATGTCGTAGCGGTTTTCCAGGGCCACGGTGGGCCGGACCGAGGCCGCACCGGCGAGGATCTGAATGTCCTTCACCCCACCCGAGCGATCGGTCTCTCCGAAGAGACCCCGGTCACCGGATTCGCTCACGTCACACAGGGCACCCAGCGGCAGCCCGGTGAACACGGTGGCGAAACGGTTGGTGTTGGTGAAGAGCACCTTGCCGGTATCGGCCAGCTTCAGCGACATCATCTGGGCGCGACCGGCGGCGTCGGTGCGTCCGCTGGGTACCCGGCAGGACACGTCCGCCGAGGCCAGACCGGGCGCATACTTCGCCGCATCACCGGTGAAGTTCTTGGCCAGCGGCAGCACGCCGGTGGCGATTCGAACTCCCACCGACTTGGACGCCCGCGACTGGGTCTGACCACCCGCGAAGACACCCTGGGCGGCCGGCTGGTTGATCGCCACGTCGGCCACACGGCTCGCGGTACTCAGGTCCACGTGGGCACCACCGACGTGGTCGGCGGAGTCGGGCACGTTGATGGTCTGGAAGTTCACGCCGGCCTCCTTACCGGGGGCAAGCCCGCCGGTCACCCGGGAGAAGTCCAGGGTCACCCGGATCGCCGACACCGCGGTGGCCTCGGCGTCGGTGAGGACGGTACCCGGAGCAATCACCCGCCAGGTGGCCGACTTACAGGTGGGATCATCCTTCCACCCGGTTCCATCGCCCACACACACCCGCGCACGCGGATCGGTGGTGATCTCCCAGCGCATGGTGGTGCCCGCGGGGGCACCCTCACGCAGCTTCACACCGAAGGCTCCATCAAACATCGGGCGGTAGGTCGAGCCACGGCTGTCGCCGGCGACGAGGTTCTTGTCCCCGGCGAACGGCAGGATGTCCAGGATCGTCGCCGTGGTCAGCGAGGTGTCACCGGTGTTGATCATCCGCAGCTTCCAGCCGTCGGTGGCACCCACCACGGTGTTGGCCACGCAGTCGGCACCGTAGTAGCCCTCGGCATCCGGGGTGCACACGCGGTCGGCGGACACCCGGTTGGTTGCCCCGGAGGTCAGCTTCTTCTCGGGGTCGGCCAGCTCGCCCTTGACGCTCTTGCTGATCTGGAACAGCGCACCCGCCTGCTGCTTGACGAAGTTGGTGGTACCGCACTGGTTGGGTGCCAGCCCATCAACGGCGCCCTGGTTGGCACCGCGCGAGCAGGAATCCAGGTCCTGAACGGTGGTGACCACGAGCGCGTTGGTGGCCTGGCCTCCCTGCGGAAGTCCCGCCTGCAGGGCGAGGTTCAGCGTGATCGTGAACTTCTCCCCCGGGGCCATCCGGTTCTTATCGCTCGGCCAGGTGAAGGTGATCTTACGGGTCTCGGGATCAAACGCGGTCTTGACCTGGGTCGAGAGCAGCCCGTTGGCCGAGGTCGCGAAGGTCGGGTTCTCCTCGTCCCACTTGAGGAATTCGGGCAGCCGATCCTCGACCTGGGTGATGTTGAGGAACGACTCATTCGAGTTGGTGAAGCTCAGCGTCCACAGGTTCGCGTCGTCCACCCGCACAATCTGCTGGGCCGGGGTCTTGCTCAGGCTCAGCGAGCGGCGACCGGGTCCGGTCTCGATCGGGGCCTGGGCCTTGTCCGTGGCCGGGTTGTACACCACGGGAGTCCCCGGGGCGTAGTTGTAGCTGGACTCGACGCTCGCCGTATTGGTGATGGTGTTCTTCTTGGCGAAGTCGATTGTCTGACCATCCAGCGTCTGCGTGCGCAGGCCGAGGTTCAGCACCGCACTCGCGCTCCAGATGGCCGGAGGCGCGGTGGTCGAGAAGGACCGTCCAGCGGAGTTGGTGAACGTAAATCGGATCCCCGATGCCGTCTGCGGATCGCTCACATCGGCGGGCAGCGTGGCGGCCGCGGCCGGGGTGCCCAGGTGCCAGACGGCGTCCGCACCCAGACCGGTTCGGATATCCACCTGCACGCGGTCGGCCCCGTTGGGCTTGACGATCTGGTTCGGGACCAGGCGCTGCAGCGCATAGGCGTTCCAGAACGCGTCCGTGGTGTCCTCAATCACAACCTTGCGGCTGGACACGGTCGACTCGACGCCTGCCTTGTCCTTCGAGGCGGCACCCAGGGTCAGGGTCACCGGGTCGCCCTTTTTCACCTCGGTCAGCGCGGCCGGGGCGATCCTCTTGGTGGCGCTCACCCGAAGCTCACCATCCAGCAGCTTGACCTCGGCCGAGGCCGCGTCGGTTCCGGCTCGGCTCGGGTAGAGCACCGGATCGTAGCTCTGCGCGGTGCTGGTGTTGGCCACCACCGAACGCTCCACCGACGCCGGGGTCACCAGCGCACCGGTGCTGCGATCGTGGGCCCGAACCTGGGTCTCCACGCTCATCAGCATCACGTTCTTGGACCCGGGAATGTTCTTGGGGTCCAGGGTTCCGGTGAGCAGCGACCCACCATCCTGCTTGGGGTTGGTCCCCTGGTAGAGCACGCTCACACCCACCACGTCGGCCAGGGCGGCGGCGCTCAGCGCACCCGCCTGGGCCACACTCACGGTGTCGATGCTCAGCGTGCCGGCGGCATCCCGCTTCCACAGCTGCACGGTCGAGGCGTTGGGGTCCGCCTGCCCGACGGGCAGCGTGAAGGTGAGCTTACGCAGGTTCATCAGCTCAAACGGGTTGGTCGCCGGATCGTAGTCCGACGCCTTCGTGCCAAACATCACCGAGTCCGGTCGCTGGGAATCGGTAATGCAGTTGTCCAGCGTACACATCGTGGGGTCGGTGACCCGGATGAAGGATGCGGCGGCGGTGGAGTTGTTGATCGCCGCGACCCGGTAGGTCACCACGGGGAACTTGCCCTCGGGCACCTCGGCCAGGTTCGGCAGCACCACGTTGGCGGCGCTGGCGTCCTTGAAGACCTTGACTCCCGGCGGCTGGTTCGCGAGCGAGATATCGGCGAAGGCCGAGCCGGAGATGTTCTGGCCGTCATACACGCCGGTCACGCCGAGGGTGTTCCGGATCGATCCGGTCGCGGGCAGGTTGAACGGGGCCCGCTGATCCACCCAGCGCTTGTCCGGGTTGTCGGCGGGAATCACCCGCAGCACGTTGCGCAGCTTCCACTCCACCGGAATGATCCGGCTCGCGGTGACGCCACCCGAGGTCGTGATGCCGCTGTTCACCGGCGGGGCCAACGGATCCGTGCTCTTGGTCCGGGCATCGACATCCGGCACCACGGTGATCCGCAGACCGGTGGTGCCGGCGCGCTCGGCATCGGTCAGCTGATAGCCGATGAATCCGGCAGCGTTCATCCAGCTGCCACCGGCCGGCTTCACCTCGGTCCAGGCGGTGCCGTCGAACAGCTCAACCTTGCTCACGCGGTCCCAGCGCAAGGCCGGGTCGGTGGCACGCGAGACGGCTCCGATCCCCACCAGGTCAAACGCCTGGAAAACCGTGGACTCCGGGGTGTTTTCCCCGCCATTGGGCTCGTTCAGGGCGACCGAGCTAAATCCGGTGCGGGTCACACCCCAGCCCAGCTTGGTCAGCACGTGGTCTGAGGACTGTGCGTTCAGGATTCCAACCTTGTTGTTGGTCTTGGTGATGTCGAACCACCCCTTGCTCACCAGCGGTCCGGGGATACCCGAGCCGTCATCGGTCCGAATCTGAATCTGGGCGGTCGCCTGCGACTTCTTGGTATCGCTGGTGATCGTCGGCAGCCCGGGACGCTCGGCGGTGGCCTGCGTGGTCGCGGTGTTGGTATAGGTCGTGGGCTTGGGGTTTTGGGCCGGGACCGCGGTGGGGGTGTTTTCGGTGCCGCGCAGGGTCTGGCGCGCCTCAAACGTGGTGTACGGCTTCAGGATGACACCCTGGGCGAACCCGTCGGGGTTGGTGAAGGTGTAGCGAACACCCACGGCATCCCGGGGCAGATCGGCACTGAAGTTGTTAGCCGAGGGCACGGCCGCGGTCGGGGTTCCGGTCAGGGTCCTCCACACACCCGAGGCATCCTTATACTCCACGGTGAGCGACGTGTTCGCCGGGATCAGCGTCGGAGCCACCCGCACCGGGTTGTGTGCCTCCCAGAAGTTGGTGGTCTTGTCCCCCGTGGTCCACTCGTCGGTGATGACGATCTTGGTGGACGGAACCAGCTCGGTGCCGGTTCGGGTGGTGGCCTCTAGCGCGGTGGTCACCAGCGCGCCCGGTTCAACCGGATAGCCCGGGGTGACGGTCTTCTTCAGGTCAAGATCGACCTTGGGGAAGTGAATGTCCAGCGGTGCCGAGGCGTTCTGGCTGGCCTCCCCGGCGGCGTTCTTTCCGGTGACCTTCAGGTTGTTCTTGGTCGAGACCTTGCCGGTCTCGGCGTTGACAAAGTCCACGGCCGGCTTGATCAGGTAATCGGCGGCAGTCTGCGCGTCCTTGGCGATGGTACCGGTGAAGGTGAGGATAAAGCCGGTCACAACCTTGCCCGCGGGGACGGCCGGGCTCGCACCCGAGGCAAAGGGAACCACCTCGGTGGACCTGTCGTCATAGACCCAGGTCACGGTTCCGGCCGTCGCACCCTGCGGATAGGTAATACCCTCGCTAAAGCCGCCAAAGGCCAGGCTCTGCGAGAAGTAGTCGAGGTCGCTCAGCACCAGGGTGCTCAGCGGACCGTTGGAGGTGTTTGCGCCGGTCACGTGCGCACGCGCGGTGCCGCCCGCGGGAATCTTGCTCGGGTCGATGGTTTTCCCGGCACCCACGCTGACGTTGAGGCCGCCGATTTCAAACGGCGCGGTCGCGGTGGTGGTGACCGGGTCCAGGTCCGGATAGGTCACGGTTCCCGAGGCCTTATTGGTGAGCTTGGCACCACCCACCAGGCTGGTGGGGGTTGCCGTGCGCGTGGTCTCGCGCTGGGCAACCTGGAGCGCGATCGATCCGGCGGACCCACCCGCGACGATCGATCCGTCGGCACCGATCTGGCGGATCCGAATTCCGCCCACATCCGCGGCGCTTACCCCCGTGGGCAGCGCGATGGCCGATGCCGGACCGGGGACACCGGTGACCCACTTCCAGCTTGTTCCGTCAAACACATAGGCGTCCACGGCGACCTGGGTGGCACCCTGCGCGAGGGTGACCGGGCCAAAGCCCTGGAAGTCCACGATCGAGAACGGGTTGTCCGCGGCCAGCGCCGGGGCACCGTCCACGGCACCGCTCGGGTCCTGCAGGCTCAGCTGGTTCGCCCCGACGTTGCCGGTGTTGCCCGCGCCCAGGGTGACCGTCGAGGTGTCTCCGGGCTTGAACTGCTGGTTCGCCGGTGCCCACGTCTTGGTGGTGGCGATCCCGGTCTTCTTCTCGATGCCCACGGTGATACTCGCGCTGCTGTTCACATCGCGCGCGGTGGTCGAGGTGGCACGCGCGGTGTTCTGAATCGCGGTGCCGTTGAATGCCCAGTCCGGGCTGAGGTTTGCGGGAACCCGGAGCTTGAGCGAGATGATCACGCTGCCCTGATCGGGCAGACCCGTGCCGCCCGAAGGGATCGGGAAGCCAAAGGTTCCGGTGAGGGTCTCGGCCGTACCGAGAACCTGGCCCGGCTTCACGCCGGTCAGCGACACCTTCGCATCGGTCGCGCCCACCTCGAGCACCTCAAAACCGGCGAGGCCCGCCGGGAGGTTGTCGGTGAGGACTGCATCGGTGCAGTCACCCTCATCACAGGTCACCCGAATCTGGTAGGTGAACTCATCTCCGGGCTTCAGGGTGACCGATTTCTGGTCACCGGCACCGGCACTGACGCTCTTTTCCACACCCAGATACTGGGGCTTCTGATCGCCCGCGGCGAGGGCCGGGAGGGTACCGAGCGAACCGGCTACCAGCAGTGCGCTGACTCCGGTGGCCACGATAGCCATGGTGCGAGACCAGGGGGTAAAGCCTCGCGATTGAACGGTTTTGTGGCGCGCCAAATAGCGGCGTTTTCTGCCGAGCATGAAATTATTCTCCGTACTGAGTTCGGGTCACAGTGTGAGGCCGCCGCGGTGTTCCGTTGGGTATGGCGCTGGGTGGGCGCACGCGGAACGATGCAACGTGTTGTCTGCGGCAGGGTAACCGACAGGCAACGTTCCCACGCTACCCGGTGACACGCCCCGTGTCTCGGGCGACTCGAATAATCACCCCCATACTGGGGGTCATTCGGGGGCAACAAAAAACTCCCCCGAGTAATCTCGGGGGAGTCATGGCGGAGAGTGTGGGATTCGAACCCACGAGACATTTCTGCCCACTGGTTTTCAAGACCAGCTCCATCGGCCGCTCGGACAACCCTCCAGCTCGCGGGATTCCCACGAACGTTCCCAGTCTGTAGATAGGTGGAGATGTACCGTTGGCAGTCCACCTCGATGGCCCCGTCATAGCTGCCATCGCCTTCTCTGCTCGGGGCACCTGGATCCGACTGGTGCGGAGCATTCGCCTCTACATGAGATTCGGTAGCTTGTACCAGGCTAAAGGCTTCTGCTTACATCCTGGTGACTAATGTCTCACTCTGCCCTACAGCAACTTCCGAATACTACATTCGGGCATTAAAAACGAATGAGGTCCGCCCTTCTCCCCATTACTTCAATTTGGCTCAGCTGCGTGGCGGCTTCTTCGCCCGACGCGTCTCGACGCCCTTGTATTTTCCACTGGACTTCTTGGAACGCAAGTAGTTGCCATCACCGTCAAAGAGATCGAAAAGTTTTGTAAGTAGATTTCTCTGTTGATATCGGTTTTTTTGCTGCCCGACTCGATGACCCCTGCCAGTGTTCTTCGCCATTGCTTGCCCTTCCTAATGTCAGATCGAACGATTCTACGCATCACTCAATTGCCCGGGTAGCCCCAAAAATGGCTTCATACAACTGGTGCATTGGCTTCTGAATACCAATCCACCCACCCCGACTCACCCACGGGCAATTGCCCTGTCAGAGCGGACGGCTATACAAAATCAAGAACGCAATTCGCCTCAATTGAAACTGCCCATTGACGATAATCACGCAACGCCAGCATGTAAAAGCGCTATACATAAAGCGCTCTACAGTTCAGAGCTGAGCCGAAGGGCTCTCCTGCGCCAAACCGTCGTCAAACGGCTACGGAACTCCTAGTCCACCAGCACGTAAAGCTGTAGATGTTCGACTGAAACGGATTGAAAACCCCTAACAACGATTAGGCACACAGTGTTCACATAATTTTTCGGCGAGCGAAAAACCGAGGTAGGAATGCTGCTCACGAAGCTACATCTCACCGGGAGGTTCGATGTTATCGACTGACAAACCGAGCCGAGCCGTTAACTTTTAACTTTGTTGAAAAGTGATTGGCGGTGAAAACCAGCGCACAATCGGCTAGCAAATTGGCCATTGCGAAGGCAAAAGGCAAAGACGAAACTCCCGGTAAGCGCACGCTTACCGGGAGTTCAACTGCCCAAATATTGGCGGAGAGTGTGGGATTCGAACCCACGAGACATTTCTGCCCACTGGTTTTCAAGACCAGCTCCATCGGCCGCTCGGACAACCCTCCATTTCGCGGGTTTCCCCACGAACGTTCCCAGTCTAGCGGACGCTCAGCGCCCCGCTAGGACCGGGGAAACCTACGGCAGCGTATCGAGAACCCGGACCAGACCGTCCTCGGCCACACCCGCGGTAATCTCACCCGCAGCCGCCAGCACGGCCTCGGGTGCCTGGCCCATAGCGACCGCGCGACCGTGCTCGCGCGCCCACTCAAACATCTCCACATCGTTGCGGCCATCGCCGGCAACCAGGATCCGCTCGGGCGGCGCGTTCAGGTGTTCGCGTACGATTTCCAGCGCGGTGGACTTGTTCACCCCGAGCGGGGCGATGTCCATCCACGCCGTCCAGCCGATCGCATACGCCACCTGGTGCAGCCCCATCTCGGACACCACCTGGCTGAACTCGGCCTCATCATGCTCGGGAGAAACCACCACCACTCGGATGACCGGGGTGCCCAGCAGCTCCTCAAACTCCACCTGCTCGGCGTTGTTGAGGTCCCACTCGTACATGCCCTCGGTGTAGCGACGGAAGCCGCCCGGATACTCGATCAGGTAGCGGCCGTCGCTGAGGTGCGGACGGATCGTCTTCAGCACATCGTCGGGGAGGAAGGTTTCCACGTGATCGATGACGTAGCCCTGCGGATCCGCCTCCGGGGAGGACGGATCGTGGCGCATGATCATCGCACCGTTGGCGCACACCACGTACTTCGGCGTGATCCCCAGCTCGGACATGATGGTGTGCGTGGCACCCCAGCTGCGACCGGTCGCCAGCATCACCTCGTGCCCGCGCGCAACGGCGGCTCGCACGGCATCACGCACGTCGGGAGAAATCCTGCCGCTTTCGTGCGCGACGGTCCCGTCGATGTCGAGGGCAACCAGCCAGGGCTCGGTGTGTTCCACCGGGAATCCCGCGGCCATCTCGGCAACCTGTTCGCTCACACCACTCCTCGTACTACAGCCGTCTTGTCTTGCTACCGTCACACCGTGCCGGGCAATCGGTTAGGCGGTGATCACTTCCAGGCCACCCAGGTAGGGACGCAGCGCCTCGGGCACCACAACCGAACCGTCGGCCTGCTGGTGGGTCTCCAGGATGGCGACGATCCAGCGGGTGGTGGCCAGGGTGCCGTTCAGGGTTGCGACCGGGGCAGTCTTGCCCGAACCATCGCGGTAGCGGGTGCCCAGGCGGCGAGCCTGATAGGTGGTGCAGTTGGAGGTGGAGGTCAGCTCGCGGTAGGCATCCTGGGTGGGAACCCACGCCTCAACGTCGTACTTACGGGCGGCGCTGGAACCCAGGTCGCCGGCCGCGGTATCGATCACACGGTAGCTGAGACCGAGGTCCTGCAGCATTCCCTCCTGCATGGCCAGCAGACGCAGGTGCTCCGCCTCGGCCTCCTCGGGGGTGGTGTAAACAAACATTTCCAGCTTGTTGAACTGGTGCACACGGATGATGCCTCGGGTGTCCTTCCCGTGCGAACCGGCCTCACGGCGGTAGCAGGTGGACCAGCCGGCGTAGCGCATGGCGCCCGCTTCGAGGTCGAGGATCTCATCCGAGTGGTATCCGGCCAGGGCGACCTCGCTGGTACCGGTGAGGTACAGGTCGTCGGCGGGCAGGTGGTAGATCTCGTCGGCGTGGGCACCGAGGAAGCCGGTGCCGGCCATGATCTCGGGCTTCACCAGGGTCGGGGTGATCAGCGGCACAAAACCGGCCTCGAGGGCGCGGTCCAGGGCCAGGTTCATCAGGGCGATCTCCAGGCGCGCACCGATGCCACGCAGGAAGTAGAAACGAGCCCCGCTAACCTTGGCACCGCGGGACATGTCGATTGCGCCGAGGATCTCGCCCAGGGCCAGGTGGTCGCGCGGTTCGAAGTCGAAGGTGGGCTTTTCGCCAACCTCGCGCAGGGTCACGAAGTCCTTTTCGCCGCCCTCGGGCACACCGTCGATCACGATGTTCTCGATCGCGCGCACCGCGGCCTGGTAGGTCTCCTCGGCCTGACCGGCAACCTGCTGCGCGTTCTTCACGGCGGCGGCAAGCTCCTGAGCCTGGGCAACCAGGGCGGCCTTGTCCTCCTTGGCCGCGCGGGCCACGGTCTTTCCGAAGGCGTTCTGCTCGGCGCGGAGCTCCTCGAATGCGGTGATCGTCGAGCGACGCGCCGCATCGGCCTCAAGAGCACTGTCTACTAGCTCTACCGAGGACCCTCGGGCAGCCTGGGAGGCACGGACACGGTCGGGGTTTTCACGCAGAAGTACGGGATCAATCACCCACCCAGTCTAGGCCGTGTCGCGGCCAAACGTGCCGTATCCGAGCAAAACCGCGCTATCGTCGGAACATGAATCCGCTTCGCCCCGATCACTCCCGGCCGCGCGCAGCCGTGGTATACAACCCGGTGAAGGTCAAACTGTCCGAGCTCAAGGCCGCGATCAACACCGCCGCCGAGAATGAGGGATGGGCGCGGACCCTCTGGTACGAGACCAGCGAGGCCGACCCGGGCGGGGGAATCACCCGCACCGCACTCGCCGATGGGGCCAGCCTGATTTTCGCCGCCGGCGGCGACGGGACGGTCCGGGCGGTCGCCGATGCGCTGCGCGGTGCCGAGGTTCCGCTCGCCCTGATCCCCAGCGGCACCGGCAACCTGCTGGCACGCAACCTCTCCCTCCCGCTGAGCGATCTGGACACCGCCGCGCACATCGGCTTCGCCGGCCGCTCGCGCCCCATCGACATGGGCATCATGAACGTGGTTGATGAGAAGGGCCGGGGGTCGGAACACTCCTTTCTGGTGATGGCCGGGATCGGGCTGGATGCCACGGTCATGGCCAACACCAATCCCGCGCTGAAGAAGGCCGTGGGCTGGCTCGCCTACGTGGACGCGGGCATGCGCGCCCTGCCCAACGCTCACCCCTTCCGACTGCGCTATCAGCTGGCCGGACGCTCCGAGCACAGCGTGAGTGTCTCCACGATCCTGTTTGGCAACTGTGGCAGCCTGCCCGGGGGCCTCGAACTGATGCCGGATGCGGCGATCGATGACGGCCAGCTGGACCTCGCCGTGCTCCAGCCCGCGGGCCTGTTTGGCTGGCTCAAGGTGTGGCGCAAGCTGCGCTGGGAGAATGGCTCGCTGCGCAAGAGCCGCATCGGTCAGCGCATCATCACCGTGACCCGAGGTCGCAAGGGCACCAAGACCATCAGCTACCTGCGCACCGCCGAGGTCAACGTCCGTCTGGACGAACCGCAGTCCTTCGAGATCGATGGCGACGAACTGGGACGCATCGTCAGCGCCCGCGTGGGCACCGAGCCGAGCACACTGCTGGTACGCGTGCCGCTGGCGGAGCTGGCAGCCTAAGCCTCCGCGTCGGCTTCCGCCATCGCCGCCCACGCGCTCTGTAGCTCGGCCTCATCATCGATGTAACGCCCGGTCTTGGGATCGATGAGCATCCCCAGCACACGGGAATACCCGTCGCCGAGGTCCTCGAAATATGCCCTGGAACTGGTCATGATTTTCTCCTTTGTTTTTCACAGGCTAAGTCGATGCATTCTGTATGACGTGAGAGAGCCGAGACGCCCAGTCGTTCTCGATGGCACGAAGCCGCGGTTCCAGCCGGGGGAAATCGCGCCGCACCCGTTCCACTGATCCCGAAAACCCGATCAGGTACACGGCCGTTGTAGCCGGTGGAAATCCCAGGACTTTAGTCCTGATCGGGATGGCGACTGCCCCACCCCACGGGCTCTCATCGAATTCACCGTAGTCTTTCCACACTGGTTCCTCACCGGCTAGCGCGCGGCCAACCAATACGGGGCTATCGTGCCCGGTGCGTGCACGGAGCAGCGTCTTTGCCGACCGGTATGTTCGGTCGTTGGCAGCCCAGGAAATGACGAAACCGTTGCCATCCGCAAGCCACAGACTGGTACCGAGGCGATCCATGTGAAGTACCCCACCGAGGTCATCCACATCCGCATCGAGTTGCTGCGAGTAGATATTTTGATACCTGTCGAAGTGTGAAACATGCTCATCCCAGATAAGTTTCGTGCGCTCCTGCGGAGATAAATAGTTGGGCTGATGAACGTGTGCAAGTTCCTGGACGATCTGCACGGCATCGGAGAAATCAACTGCAAGTACAGGGTCCATACCGACCGACCTCCATTGGTGGGTAAGGGCCTCCCGAATGCCCTCAAACTCCTCTTGGTTCAGTCGAAACGCTTGGCGGACGAGGAGGACAAGTGCCGAGTGTTTGCCTCGATTATTCTGCAACACGTGGTGAAACCACTTCCGAACGTCCGGATCCCGATACGTCGTACCGACGATCAGGACGGCTCCCTGCCTCAGCGAGTGTCGCAGTAGCGCCTGCTGCCAAGATAGTCCGGCACTGAGGATCTCGTTATAGTCGGTAAGCGTGAGAACAAGGTCTCGAACATGTACGGAACCGACCACTCCGTGCAGGTGGTGAACGGAGGCCTCGAAGCATTCTCCGGCAAGGGGGCCCAGGAGGCGGCTCTCACGCAGGGAGACTACTCGTAGAGCCTGTTCGAGAAGTGTGTCAAAGTTCAGGGTAATGAGCGTGGTATTTGAGTGCGCCCCCTCCAACATGTGCTGAGCAACCGCAAAATGCAGGGTGGAGGGAGACGGAGATTCCGGCGCGCTGTAGAGCGCCTGCCGCACGCTCGCCTCCCACTCGCTGCCCAGGCTCTGTTTGGCGGCCTCGGCCACCAGTAGGGGGTCCTGTTCGCGGACGAGGAGTTCGGCGAGGCGGCGGTCGCGCACCGCACCGCTGCGCAGCAGCAGGCGCACGGCGAGTTCGTTCCAGTCGGGTAGTCCCGAGGCAACGGATGCGCCCGCGCCGAGGAGGAGCGTCAGGTGCTTGTCCGCACCGGACGCCGCAAACTGGGCCATGATGGCCGAGGTAAGGTCTGGAGCGCTCATGTACGAAGCGTGTCATGGGCGGTGTTCGGGGGCACCTGAGATGCGGGATCTGTGGAAAGGCGGGGGAAATACGAGCCTGTGGAGGAAGCCGAGTGCGCGGGTTCACGCGAGGGTGACGCCCGGGGTGACGCCCGGATGACGCCCGGGGGACGCCGGGGCGGCGATCCCCTGCCATACATGTAACACGGTGGAAACGCGGATGCAATCGGATCCGAACACGGCGTCCCTACTGTGGGGACAACCGCTTCGGCGGCACCCCCGCACCACGGGAGTCCCCAACACCACCGTCTCATCGTCATTCCCCTTCGTCGCACCCGGCCACCACCACCGATGGCACCGGGGTTCGCGGCGGGCGCTAGGTCCGGTGTACCCACAGCAGTAAGGACCCTGCACCATGCCCATTCCCGTACCCAAAACACGGCCGCAGCCCGACCTTGCGGCCACCGGCACCGCATCCGGTTCGCCCCGGATTCGCCGCATTCGGGCATCACTCCTGATCGGCGCCCTCACCCTCGCCGGCGCACTCGGCCTGGCCGGCCCCGCGGTCGCAGCACCCGCGAGCCCCACGGTCACCATCACCGCGCCGGAGAGCGTCACGGCCGGCGACACGGCAACCGTGACCCTGCACCTCACCGGCGTCAGCGACACCTTCGCCCTCCAGGCGACCCTCGCGGCCGACCCCACCCTCCTGCGCTACACCGAGTCCAGCGTGAGCGGTCCCGAGGGTGGATTCACCTCGGCAACGCCGTCGGCCACCGGCATCGACATCGTGCACACCCGCCTCGGCGGATCCCCGGCCCTGAACGGTGAAATCACCCTGAGCCTGACCCTCACCGCAACCGGATCGGGCAGCACGACGCTCGCGCTGACAGCGCTCACCCTGGTGGACGGAGCAGGCGCATCCACCGCCGGCACCAGCCTGCCGCAGACCACGATCCGCGTGATCGCCGCCGAACCGACCGCGAGCCCCAGCCCCGGCACGTCCGCCGATCCCGGGCCCGGATCCTCTCCCACCCCGAGTACCTCCGCTTCCACCGTGCCCTCCTCCACGGTGTCCCCGACCGCCGGCGCCGGGAGCGCCGGCGGCCTGCCCGGCACCGGCGCCACCATCGGGCTCTCCCTCCTGGGAGCCCTGGCCGCGCTTGGTGCCGGGTTGGTCCTGCTGCGGATCCGAAAGGCGGCCCGTCGATGAGCACCACACCCACCCGTTTTGGAAAGGCCTTCCCGATGACCTCCCCCAGCCCGCGCACCCTGCGCACGGCCGCCGCGATCGGCACCGCCCTGATCATCACCGGCACGGTCGCGATCGTCGCCCCGGCGGCGAGCGCCGAACCCGCCCCGGTCCCCGGGGGCCCGCTGCTCGCGCCGTACTACACCGAGCTTGATCTGACCGGCGATCACCAGGTCACCACCGCGGATCTGACCCTGCTCACCACCCACCTGGGTGCCCGCACCGGCGACGCCGACTGGGCCACGGTGGCCAAGGCGGACACCGATCAGGACGGCGTCATTACGGTGCACGATGTGGCCGCGCTGTCCCAGCGGATGGTCTACAACGACGGTCCGTTCTCCCTGGTTGAGGCCTCGGTGCTCGACATGCAGGCGGCGATGAACGCCGGGGTCACCTCCTCGGTCAAGATCACCCAGGAATACCTCGACCGAATCGCCGCCTACGACCGTACCCAGATCGACCAGGGCGCGGGTGGGCGTCCGCTCAACTCGGTCATCAACACCAATAAGACCGCCCTCGCCGCGGCGGCCACCGCCGATGCCGACCGCAAGGCACACGGGATGACCGGGCCCCTGCTCGGCGTACCGATCGTGGTCAAGGACAACTACGACACCAGGGACATGCCCACCACCGGCGGCTGCGGCTGCTGGGACAACAACCAAACCAGCACCGATGCGGCGATGGTCACCGGGATGCGCAAGGCCGGGGCGATCATCCTCGCCAAGGCCAGCCTGGACGAGTTCGCGTTCGGGTTTGTCTCCGAGTTCTCGGCCGGTCAGCCCGCCGGATCCTCGCTCCTGGTGGCCAGCCCGTACAACACCACCCAGTCGGCCGGTGGATCCAGCGGCGGTACCGGAGCTGCGGTCTCGGCAAACCTCGCCGGACTCGGTTTCGGCACCGACACCGGTGGATCCATCCGCATCCCCTCGACCTACAACCAGCTGGTTGGCATCCGTCCCACCGTGGGCCTGGCCAGCCGCGATGGCATCATCCCGCTGGCCCTCAGCCAGGACACCGGCGGTCCGATCGCCCGCAGCGTGACCGATGCGGCCATCGCCCTGGACACCGTCCCGGGGATCGACCCGGCCGACCCGGTCACCCAGAGCCAGGCCGGCAAGGTGCCCACCTCCTACACCGCATCGCTGAACAGGGATGCGCTGAAGGGTAAGCGGATCGGCGTGGTCACCTCGATGATCGGCACCAACGCGACCACCGTACGCCTGTTTGCCCAGGCTCGGGCCACCCTCGAAGCCCAGGGCGCAACCGTGGTGGACATTGCCCCAACCGCCGACTTCAACCGGGTGCTTGCCGAGGGCAGCGGCAGCACCAACGAGCTCAACCACGACCTCAACAACTACGCGGCCGCGCACCTCGCCCCCGAGGTGACCGCGCGTTCGCTGGCGCAGATCGTGGACTCGGGCAAGTTTGTGCCCTCACGCCGCAGCACCTACGTGCAGCGCGGCGCGATCACCGAGGACACCTACCAGGCGTGGGCGGGACCCCAGGGTTCGCACACGCTGCAGCTCGCCGCCGGGAAGACCCTGGTCACCGGGATGATGAACGACCAGAACCTCGACGCCCTGGTCTACCCCTCGGGCAACCCGTATGCGAGCCTGGGCACCAACATGCGCCTGAGCCCGAACACCGGAATGCCGGCGATCACGGTGCCGATGGGTCAGTCCATCGCCGCCGATGGCGGACCGGTCGGGGCCGGGGTCAACCTGGAGTTCCTCGGCCGCGACTTCGCCGAGGGTCCGCTGATCGGGCTCGCCTACTCGTTTGAGCAGGCGACCCACTACCGCACCACCCCGGCGCTGTACCCGGCGCTGGGCAAGTAGCTAGGTCGCGCACGGTCCGGCTCGGTGACGTCCTAGACAAATACCGAGCCGGGCCACCGCTCCCTACGAGCCAAGCCCCTCCAAACGAGCCTTCAAATCGGGGGCAGGGATCCACTGTTTTGGTCTCCGCCCGGCACCAAGCATCAGTATCCCTCGATCCGTCAGTGCTCCAAGATCCGTTCGGGCCGTCTGAGTGGTCACACCGTACTTGGTGGCGATCTCACTGGCGCTCACGGTTGAGATGGTGTCACGAACAAGCCACTCAACTATCTGAGTCTGCCGGAAGTTGAAGTGGGCACCCGCCGCTTTCAGCGCACTGTCCACCTGGGCCGTTTCTGTCTGCCGATCATCGAGATATTGATCGAGCTCGTCCAACGCACGAATGACAACTTTGAGCTGGTGCAACACAAAGTACGTCAGGTCGCCCTCATCGTCCTCGGTGAACTCGTAGCTCTCCCCGTACTTACCCTGTGCCCGACGCAGTATTCGAGAGATGGCTATGTATTCGGTGAGCCAATATCCGCTGCGCAGCATCGACCAATAGAAGACCGTGCGCGCGGTTCGACCGTTGCCATCGGCAAAGTAGTGGTCGTACCCAAACATAAAGTGGGAGATTATCGCCCGGATCACCGGAGGAATATACGGGCTACTCGATGACTCCGCATTCGCGAAGGCACAGAGCTGAGCAAGCCGTTTGGGGAGCTCGGCCGCGGGCGGGGGGACATGGACAGACGTGTCCTGAGCCCACACCTGGACTCGATGATCCTCGGGGGTCTCGATCCGGCCCTCATCAGCGGGGTTATCCAGGGTGCCCTCGGTGAGGATCCGGTGCAGATCACAGACCATGTCCTGATCCAGCGGCGAATCCTTGCGCTCGCGTGCGAACCGCATGGCACGGTAGTTATTGCGGATCATCCGCTCGGAAACGTCCCGCGGCTCACGACCGGTTCGCAAGAGCTCCACGGCGACTCGCCGGCTGGTTGACGCCCCCTCAAGCTGACTGGACGTGATCGCCTCCTCCGCGAGCGACCGCGCAATGTACCGCTCACGTGAACGGGCGCTGGGCACGCCGCCCGCTTCGGTTCCCAGCCGACCTCCGCTGCGAGACGCAACCTCTTCACTCAGCCTCAGTACCTCATCGGTCAGCGAGATCGTAAACGGTGCACCACTGATCTGATAGAGCGGAACCGGGCGACGCTGTCCATGACGAGCCAGCTTGAGCCGCACCCACCATTCCTCATGAGTCATGCCCTCCGGCACCGGGCGATAATAGATCTCCGACCAGTGTTGGTAGCGCGTATCATCCGGCGCGGGGGTGGTCATCAGCTCCACCAGCTTGACCGAGGACCCACCGCTGACCTGTTGAATCAGGGCGGGGAGATCTGGAGCGGGCTGTCGGAGCGGCATGCGGCAAGGCTAACTCAGATCCCGGCAAAACAAAACCAAAAACAAATTTTGTTTTGTTTTGTTTGCGAACCGAGGGAACACAACACCGCGGCCCGGAACCCACGAGGGGTTCCGGGCCGCGGTGTGATAACGGCAGAGACTAGATGACGCCCTGGGCGAGCATCGCGTCGGCCACGCGCACGAAACCGGCGGCGTTGGCACCCAGCACGTAGTTGCCCGGCTGGCCGTAACGCTCGGCGGCCTCATGGGCGGCCTTGTGCACCCCGGACATGATCGAGTGCAGGCGCAGCTCCGAGTCGGCGAAGCTCCAGTGCTGACGGGCGGCGTTCTGGCTCATCTCCAGTGCGGAGGTGGCCACACCACCGGCGTTGGCGGCCTTACCCGGTCCAAACAGCACGCCAGCGGCCTGGAATGCCTCGACGGCCTCGGGGACACAGGGCATGTTTGCACCCTCGGCAACCGCCTGGACACCGTTCTTGATCAGGGTGGCCGCGGCCTCGGCGCTCAGCTCGTTCTGGGTCGCGCAGGGCAGGGCGATCTGGCCGGGAACATCCCAGACGCTGCCGCCGGAAACGAAGCGGGCCGAGGGACGACGCTCGGCGTAGACCGAGATGCGCAGGCGCTCAACCTCCTTGATCTGCTTGAGCAGATCCAGGTCGATGCCGGCCTCGTCCACGACGTAGCCCGAGGAGTCCGAGGCGGTGATGGCCTTGCCACCCAGCTGCGAGATCTTCTGGATCGCGTAGATCGCGACGTTGCCCGAACCGGACACGATCGCGGTCTTGCCCTCGATCTCCTCGCCACGGGTGGCGAGCATCTCCTGGGTGAAGAACACGGCGCCGTAACCGGTGGCCTCGGTGCGCACCTGCGCGCCGCCCCAGCCCAGGCCCTTGCCGGTGAGCACACCGGACTCGTGGCGGTTAGTCAGGCGACGGTACTGGCCGAAGAGGTACCCGATCTCGCGGCCACCCACACCGATGTCACCGGCGGGAACGTCGGTGTACTCGCCGATGTGACGGTGCAGCTCGGTCATGAAGGACTGGCAGAAGCGCATCACCTCACCCTCGGACTTGCCGTGCGGGTCGAAGTCGGATCCACCCTTACCGCCGCCGATGCCCTGACCGGTCAGGGCGTTCTTGAAGATCTGCTCGAAACCGAGGAACTTAATGATCGAGGCGTTGACCGAGGAGTGGAAACGCAGTCCACCCTTATACGGGCCCAGGGCCGAGTTGAACTGGATGCGGTAACCGCGGTTGACCCGCACGGCACCGGAGTCATCCACCCACGGCACACGGAAGAAGATCTGACGCTCGGGCTCAACCAGACGCTCCAGGATGCCGGCCTCGACATACTCGGGGTGCTCGGCGAGCACCGGTGCCAGCGATTCCAGCACCTCGTGCAGGGCCTGGTGGAATTCGGGCTCTCCGGCGTTGCGAGCAACGGCGGCTTCAAAAACAGGGCGAACGGTGTCGGATGTTGCAAAGGGGATAGACACGAAGGATACTCTCTCGGAACAGGGGGAACGCTGCGGTCTTCAGGGCCGACAGCGTGCGCCGACCACTCCTAGTGGAGAACGCAACGTTGCGGTTCGCGGCCCTTATGAGGCCAAGAGTTAGTTTCACGTGTCCGGCGGCATCCCGTCAATCCGAGATTCGTCCCAGACAACCTTTTTTCCGTTCTAGGGAACCCTCACGCACCTGAAATCCGACGGAATTCCGCGGAAACTCGCGGTAAATACGACCGTGGGCAATTTTGAGCAATTTCTTGCACATCCGCCGCCCAAACCACGCGAATCGGACCCCGCGGAGCGCGGATCCTAGCCGCGAGAATCGGCTCCCAGGATGTCCCGCAGCCACTCGCGAGCCTCCAGGAAAACCGAATCGGAGAAGCGGGAATCCACCGTGATGGCCGAGCGATCGGCGGCCGGATAGGACCCCAGGAAGGTCAGCCGGGCGAGGCTTCGACGCAGACCCAGCAGGGCCTCGGCCATCCGCTCATCCAGGATGTGACCCTCGGCGTCGATGATGAAGCGGTAACGGCCCATCTCGTCCCCGACCGGGCGCGACTCGATCATCGACATGTTGACCCCGCGAGTGGAGAACTGCTCCAGCATGGTCAGCAGGGCACCGGACTCATTGCCCGGGAGCTCGGCGATCAGGCTGGTTTTATCGGCACCGGTACGCGGCGGAATCGCCTGTGTGGTGCTCACCAGGAGGAAGCGGGTCACCGCGTTTTTATTGCTGCCGATATCGGTCAGCAGGACCTCGAGGTCGTAGTGGTCGGTGATGCCCGGCGGGGCCACGGCCGCGTCGGCATGCGGGGTGTCCAGCAGATCGGCGGCGGCGGCCACGTTGCTCGCGGCGGGAATGTGGCCGTGCCCCGGCAGGCGTGCATCCAGCAGCTCGCGGCTCTGCGCGTAGGCGACCGGATGCGCGTTGACGATCCGAATATCCTCCAGCCTGGTGCCGCGGCGGGCGACCAGGTCGAAGCTCACCGGCACCAGGTATTCGCCGATCACGCGCAGGCCCGGCACCGTGGCCAGGGCGTCCTGGGCGACAGAGACTCCGCCGTCGATCGAGTTCTCAATCGCGATCATCGCCGCATCGCTGCGCCCGGTGATCACATCGTCCAGCGCCTCACCCAGGTTCTGCACCGGACGCCAGGTCTGCCCCTGTGCCTCGGGCACCTGCGCCAGGGCCCGCTCGGTAAACGTGCCCCGCGGACCCAGGTAGCTGTAGGTACGGGTTGGCGCGGATACGGGCGAGTCAGACATGGTACGAGCATAGTGCCCGTCCCGGCGGAAGCGCGGGCTTCCGCGGTATTCGATGGGGAACCTGGCAGAATGGGAATATGAGCGACCGCGCCGGCACCCGTGCCATCGAATCCGATCTGATCAACGTTGATGACTTGATCGCCGCCTACTACGAGCTGACCCCGGATGTTTCCATCCCCGAACAGCGCGTCGTCTTTGGAACCAGCGGGCACCGTGGCTCCTCGCTGCGCACCGGATTCAACGAAACCCACATCCTGGCGATCACCCAGGCGATCGTGGAGTACCGCGCCCAGCACGGCCTGACCGGCCCACTGTTTCTCGGCGCCGATACCCACGCGCTGAGCGCCCCGGCCCTCGCCACCGCGCTGCGGGTGCTGGTGGCCGCGGGCATCCGCGTGCTGATCGACACCCACGATGAGGCGGTCCCGACCCCCGCCCTGAGCCTGGCGATCATCGACTACAACCGCACCCGTACCGGGGCCGAGCGCGCCGACGGCATCATCGTCACCCCGAGCCACAACCCGCCCGCCGACGGCGGATTCAAGTACAACCCCGAGCACGGTGGTCCCGCCGACAGCGACGCCACCAACTGGATCGCCGACCGCGCGAATGAGCTCATCGCCGCGGGCCTGGAGGGGGTGCAGAGCGTCGCCGAGATCAACCCGGCCGAGCCGCCCGCACTGGTCGAGCGCTATGACTTCCGCGGGGCCTACGTCGAGGCGCTGGCCGAGATCATCAACTTTGATGCGATCCGCGATGCGGGCATCCGCATCGGTGCCGACCCGCTCGGCGGTGCCAGCGTGACCTACTGGCAGGCCATCGCCGACCGCTACCGGATCGACCTGACCGTGGTGAACCCCGAGGTCGACCCGCGCTGGGCGTTTATGACCCTGGACTGGGACGGCAAGATCCGCATGGATCCCTCGAGCGCCAACGCGATGGCCTCGGTCCTGGAACACCGCGCCGACTACGACATCCTCACCGGCAACGACGCCGATTCGGACCGGCACGGCATCGTGACCCCGGATGCGGGTCTGATGAACCCCAACCACTTCCTGGCCGTCTCGATCGACTACCTCTTTAGCACCCGCACCAACTGGCGCGCGGATGCAAGAGTGGGCAAGACCCTGGTGTCGAGCTCGATGATCGACCGGGTCACCGCCCGCATCGGCCGCGAACTGTGGGAGGTCCCGGTGGGCTTCAAGTGGTTTGTGCCCGGGCTGATCGACGGATCCGTGGGCTTCGGCGGCGAGGAGAGCGCCGGCGCCTCCTTCCTGCGCTTTGACGGTTCGGTGTGGACCACCGATAAGGACGGCATCCTGCTGGCGCTGCTCGCCAGCGAGATCCGCGCGGTCACCGGCAAGAGCCCCTCCGAGCTGTACCGCGCCCTGACCGAGGAGTTCGGCGACCCCGCCTATGAGCGCGTGGATGCCCCGGCCACCCCGGCGCAGAAGGCCGCCCTGGGCAAGCTGGATCCGGCCGCGGTCACCGCAACCGAGCTGGCCGGCGAGACCATCATCGCCGCGCTCAGCCACGCCCCCGGCAACGACGCGGCCCTCGGCGGCCTCAAGGTTGTGACCCAGAACGCCTGGTTTGCCGCGCGTCCCAGCGGCACCGAGGACGTCTACAAGATCTATGCCGAGTCCTTCCTCGGAGCCGAGCACCTGGCTCGGGTGCAGGAAGAGGCCCGCGCGATCGTGGCCGCCGCCCTCGACAACGCCTAGGCACCGACACCTCGCACCTCACCCCGCCCGAATCCTGGATTCGGGCGGGGTTTTGTGTTGCGGCCCGGGTGAAAGACGCATTTCTCTGGGCGTTGCGGACCGCCTGGGCGCGGCCGCGACAGATTTTGAACGGTGCCTCGTCTTTATTGGTGCGGGCGTGCAAACGCCCGTTCGGCGGTCGGAAATCCCCTCCCGCATCGCCGAGGCCCGATGATTCCCATCCGATCAGCGGGTTCGGTGGGGGCGCAGCGTGGGGTACGCGGCGCTCCCACCACTCTCCACCTGGAGCGGATGGGCATCACGGGTCTTGGATGGGCCTCGCGGTGGTCAACACGCCCAAACTCGGCGCGCGTTGGCGGGGTACGTTAGATATCTCACATGGCATAGAGGGGTGAAGTTGGAGGGCGATCGCTCACTTATAGAACGCGCCGCAACCGGTGATCGGGACGCGGCCGGCCGCTATTTTTCGGAGAACTTGGGTCTCCTGGGCGGACTGGCTCGCAGGATTGCCGGCGGGGTGCTCGACCCCGAGGATCTGCTCTCGGAGGCCATGGTGACGGTGCTGGGGCACTGGTCCACGGGTACTGGACCGGCCACCAACGCTACCGCGTATATCGCGGTGCTGATGCGGAACCGGGTCAAGGATGAGCTGAAATCCCCGCGGTCGAGGGTGGACGGGTTCGAGGACTGGGATGAGCTCCCGGCCCTCGGCACGCCCGCCCCCGCCCGGGTCGATGTACACAACGAGGTTCGGGTCCTGCGCGAAGCCCTCGACTCGCTGCCCGCCGACCAGCGCAGTGTTCTCATCGAGATGACGGCATTCGGGACCAAGCCGCGCGAACTCGAAGGCACGCTGCACCGGCCGGCGCCGGCGATCTCCTCCCTCCATCGCCGCGCAAAGATTGCGCTTCGTCGCGCGGTTTTTCGCGTGGTGTTGGAGGAGGGGGCACCGGAATCCTGTCGCCGGGCGATCCGGGCGATCCCCGAGAAATTCGGAGATCTGCCCGCACGTGGCGCCATCCGAGGTGAGGACCACTTCGATGACTGCGAGCGCTGCACGCGGGCCTGGCGGAGGTTCGCCGGGCTCACCAGCGCGTTTGGGCTGCTGCCGCTACTGGTGGTGTCCCTGCGCACGTTCGAGGCACCCGCCGCGGCGGTTGCGGCCGAGGGTACGGTCGCGGCCGAGGGTGCGGGAGACAATTCGGCGGGGACCTCGACAGGAGCCGCGCTTGGGACCGGAGTCGCGACCGCGACCGCGTCGGTGGCGGCCCCCGCAATCCCGGCTTCGGCCGCGGCGAGCGCCCGGCGTCTCCCGCGAGTCCGCTGGTCCGCCCGCAGCATCATCGGGTTGATGCTGATGGGCGGGGCCGGGATCCTGCTGGGCGCCCTGGCGCTGAGCGCGGGCACCGGGAGCCTCTGGTTCGCCCCCGAGCCCCGGGCCTCGTTCACCGCCACGGCCACGGCAAACGCCACGGAGATCCGCTACGCCGTTCGCTTCGGCGTCGAGGACCAGTCCTGGTCGAACTCCGAGCTGCACCTGCGCGTGGACTCCCCGGTACGTGGGGTCCAGGCCCCCGCGGGCTGGATCTGCGCCGTCACCGAAACCGCCGTGAACTGCGCCACCACCGCCACCGACGCCCCCGGGGGAGACTTCATCATTCACACTGACTCGGCCGGCCAACCCGTGCGCGCAACGCTCGATTTCACCGCCGACCTCACGCTCGGTCGGCAGGCCAGCGGAACCGCCAGCCTGCTCACCCATCGGGGATTGCCCTAGGTCGTGCATCGCGCACCACCCCGACATTCACCCCTTCCGCGTGGCCACTCCCATCGCCGCGCCCATTTTCAGATTCACGAAAGACACAACCGATGAAAACCATGCGCACACTCACCGGGGGCCTCGGTCTCGCGGTGGGCACCGTACTGCTCGCCGGGCTCGCCCTGCCGCTGAGCGCCACCGCCGCCGCGACCCCCGAGGTCCTTCCCGCCCGCGGTCCCGAAACCGGCGGGACCGTCGTCAGTGTGGGACGGCTCCCGCAGGCACAAACCTTCAGCATGATCGGCGGATCCCAGGATGCCTTCACCGGCCTCGGTACCGACGGAAACCTCTACAGCTGGGGCATGAATAATAACGGCCAGCTCGGCGCGGGCAACATGGCCTTCCAGGTCAACCCGATCCCGGTGGATCAGTCGGGGGCGCTCAGGGGACAAACGATCACCGGCATCACCTCCAGCCACGCGGCCGCCACGTTCGTGACCACCCGGTCCGGCGCGATCTTTGCCTGGGGACAGAACATCTCCGGCAGCCTGGGAACCGGCGTCTCGGGGAGCACCCGGGTGCCCGCCCCGTTGGACATGAGCGGCGTCCTCGCCGGCGAGCGGGTGACGCAGCTGGCGATCGCCCAGCTCAATGGCTACGCGCTCACCGCCTCGGGCAAGGTGGCAGCCTGGGGCAGTTCGCAGTCCTACGCGCTGGGTAATGGCACGACCCCCGGGGTTCCCGCCCTCTCCCCCGTGCTGGTGGACCTCGGCCCGCTGGGCGGAGATAAGCCGGTTCAGGTGGCCACCGTGAATGCGGCGGCGTTCATCCTCACAGAGTCCGGCAAGGTCTACGGGTGGGGATCCAATGATGGCGACGGTGTGCTTGGCATGGACCCCGCGATCAATCACTCCGAGCTGCCGGTCCGCGTAGACCCGGACGGGATTCTGGGCCGCTCGCGGGTGGTCCAGATTGCCGGGAACGGACGTCACATGTTTGCGCTGCTTGATACGGGCGAACTCGTGAGCTGGGGCGATGGCCGTCTCGGCCAGCTGGGCAACGGCCAGAACACCTCGAGCGCCACCGCGGTCCCCGTGGACCAGACCGGGGTACTTGCCGGCGAGCGCATCGTCGAGATTGCGGCCAGCGGATTCAGCACCTACGTCCACACGGCCTCGGGAAAGATCGCCGCCTGGGGATCCAACATGTCCGGTGCGATCGGCGACGGCACCCGGGATGATCAGCCCAGTCCGGTACTGATCAGCAATAACGGCGCGCTTCGCGGGGCGAAGATCGCCCGGATCATCGGCACCCGCGATAACGTCTATACCCTCACCGAGGGTGGCGAGGTAATTACCTGGGGAAAAAACAACTTCGGCCAGCTGGGTCAGAGTGTCACCTCCGGAAACACCCCCGTCGCGCTGCCCACGGTTTCGGCGCGAATCCGCCCGGCATCCGTGGCCTTTGATGGGACCGTGGGGACGGCGTTTGAGCTCACTGCCCCCGACACCGCCTCGGTCACCTCTCCGGCCCACGCGCCGGGCACCGTCGATCTGAGCCTGCCCTTTACCTATGCCAACGGGGCCGCGGTTCCCGCGGCTCTCAACGTGCTGATCCCCGGCGGCTTCACCTTCGAGACGGTGGCGGTTCCGGGGGATCCCACCCCGACCGCGACCCCGGAGCCCACCGAGACCCCCGACCCGACGCCCACCCCCACGGCAACCCCGAGCCCGACACCGACCGACCCCGCTCCCACCCCGAGTCCGACGCCGAGCCAGGGGGCCGGGGATCCCACGCCGAGCCCCTCCCCGACCGGTTCCGCCCCGGTGGATCCCCGTCCGACGCCCTCCCCCGGTGCCTCCACCCCGGCCACCCCCGCTCAGACACCGACCCCCTCGGTTGCCGATCCGCGGGATGCCAACCAGAGCCACCTGGCGATGACCGGGGCCAACATGCAGACCCCGATCCTGCTGGGTGTGGCCGGGATCCTCGGTCTGATTGTGGGTGCGGGCCTCCTCCTGCCCAACACCCGCATGGCGCGCACACGCAAATGACGCGAGAACACACGCGCGACACAGCACCTCGCGATCAGCCCAACACCCACATGGGACTCACACACAAATGACGCGAAAACACACGGCGGCCCCTCCCGAATCCTGGATTCGGGAGGGGCCGCTGTGTTGAACGCTAGTCCTGCGTGACCCGGCGACGACGCAGCAGGAAGACTCCCGCTCCGGCGATCAGGGTGAGCAGTCCGAGGCCCGCGATCAGGGCGCTCGACTCGGGGGCACCGGTGGTGGCGATGCCGCCGCCCGGCTTGGTGATCGGCTTCCCGGTTACCGGGTCCACCGATCCGGGGCCACCGTTGCCGGTTCCCCCGTCTCCCGGGACCTGGGCGGGCAGGATCTCAAACGCCATCCGTGCATCCACGGCCGAGGTTGCACCGGTCACCACAATCTCGTGCTGGCCCACCTCCGCACCCTTCGGCACGGTGAAGGAGAACACCAGTCCGCCGCGCGGGTCCGCGGTGGCGGTGCCCAGCGTGATCGGGTCGGAGTGCAGCACCACGGTGATCTTCTCCCCCGGAGCGAAGCCCTCACCGGTGATCTCCACCAGGTCACCCACGCGGGCGTTCTGGGCGTTGGAGCGCACCTGCGGGGTGTAGACCGGCGTGGTGGTGTTTTCCAGCACGGTCAGGGTTCCGCTGGCCGGGACAACCGAGGTCTCCCCCACCGCGGTGACTCCGAGCGCGCCCGCGGGCGTGTTCTTCGGCACGGTCACGGTGAGCGAAATCTCGCCCTCCGCGTTTGCGGTGGTCTCCTGGATGATGGCGGGATCGGCGGCCACGCTCACGCTGACCTTCTCATTCGGCGCGAAGCCCGCACCGGTGATGGTCGCCTCGGCACCGGCGCGAACGCCGCCGGCCGGGGCCACCGCGATGGTCGGCGAGTACGGCACCTTAACCGGTGTCACCTCGGCGCTCAGGCGCAGCTGCTGCGTACCCGAGGCACCAAACACGGTGACCACAACCGGGTAGGTGCCCGGCTCGGTGAACGTGTGCTCGGCGGCGATGGTCGCGCTGCCGTCGGTGAAGGCACCCAGTTCCACATCCTGGATGTCCGATCCATCACCCCACTGAACGCGGGCCTTGGGCGCGATGGCCCCGGCGGCCTGGGTCACCGTGGCGAGGTCGGCGGAAACCTTCTCTCCGGCAACCACGGCGATGTCCTTGCCCACGGTCGCGGTGAAGGCGGTGTCCGCGGCGATGCCGTTGCCGGCGATCGCGAACACGTGCACCCGACCCTCAACACCCGGCTGACCGGGCTGGACCGGCAGGGTGATGGTCTGCACGGTCTTTCCCTCGGGGATCGAATACGGCACCGTGGAGAAGAAGAACGAGGGCACGTTGGACGGGTTGGGCCCGGCCAGACGATAGCTCGACTTCACCACCTCGATGTTGCCGTACAGCGGGGTCGCCTGCGAGTTTCCACCCTTGGTCCAGTCCGAGAGCTGCAGCGGAATGGTCTCGGTGGATCCGTCGGTGAAGGTGACCAGGGCCGTGGTGTCCTGGTTCTTCTCGGTGGCGGCACCGATGAAGGACAGCTTGGTCGCGCCCTCGCCCAGGTTCGGGCGAATGACCTGACCGGCACCCGTAGCGTTATCCGGGGCACCCGCGGCGATCACCGGGATAGTGAAGCGCAGGTCGGTGCCCGGGACGCCGTGTTCCACCCCCTGGGTCAGGCCACCATCGGCGAGACCCTTGCGCGGGAACGAGATGCCCTTGGCATCACAGTTGGCGCCCACACCGTCATCGGCGATGCACTGGCTGTCGAAGGCCGCGCGCAGGCTGCCCGGCTCCAGGTAGTCCACCGTAATCGGAAGACTCGTGGTGGCCGTGGATGTGCCGTCGGTGACGGTCACGGTGACCCGGTACTCACCGGGCTGGGCGTAGGTGTGCGAGCCGGAAACCGGGTACACCCCGAGGGTCGGCGATCCCAGGGTGGCGGTGCCGGCGGCACTGCCATCGCCCCAGTTCACGCTGACCGCGTAGCCCTTCGCCTCGCCACCGCTGACGCCACCGAGGTTCAGCGTCTCGGCCACGCCCGAGCGCGCACCCAGTGCCTGTGCCGGCGATACCGTGAGCTTCGATCCCGATGCATCCGAGGCGTGAGCGAGCAGTTCCAGCTCGGCCAGGGCCACGCTGTCACCACCCGAGGTCACGTTCAGACGGAACTGTGCAAAGCTGCCCGGCTGGGCAATCTTGAACGGTCGGGTCTGCAGCGCGGAGTCGAATTTCTGGTTCTGGCGGGTATCCACCACGCTCCAGGTTTTGCCGTCGTTGCTGCCCTCCAGGGTCCACCCGGTCGGGGCGGTGGCCGCGGAGGTGCCCGAGGTCAGCGTGTAGAAGCTCGGCGACTGAGCCGGCCCCTGGTAGGCCACGGTGATCTGCGGGGTTTTCGAGGCGAAGGACACCTGGCTGGCGGCGTTGTTGTCCACCAGGTTGGCGGTGTTCTCCCCGTCGCGGCTGGTGACGCGGGCGATCTTGGGATCGGCCGAGTCCAGCAGCGGCGAAGCCGGGTGTTCCCCGGTGCTCAGCGAGGGCGGAGCGTCCGCCTCGGCGGTGCCCCAGGCCGAGGGCTTGGAACCCATCACGAAGTCCAGCGTGCCGCCCTGGGCGAGCAGGTTGGAGTCGATCGAGGTGCTCGAGTACGCCTTCCCGTTTACCTTGAGCGACTGAACGTAGGTGTTCTGATCGGAGTTGTTCGGCGCGTTGATGACCAGGGTCTTGTCGCCGAGCTTGACGGTCGCCTTGGTGTAGAGCGGCGAGCCGATGGTCAGCTCGCTCGATCCGACCTGCAGCGGGTAGAGGCCCAGGGCGCTGAAGAGGTACCAGGTCGACATTTCGCCGTTGTCCTCATCGCCGGGGTAACCCTGACCGATTTCCGAACCGGCAAAGCTGCGCTTGATCGCCTCGCGGGTGATCGCCTGAGCCTTGGCCGGCGCACCCACCGCGTTGTAGAGGAACGGAATGTGGTGCGACACCTGGTTGGAGATTCCCCACTGACCGAAGCGGGCATCGCGTGCCTCGATCTCCTCGTGGATCGGTCCGGCCGAGGTCTCGGGGATCGAGAAGAAGTCATCCAGCTTCTTTTCCAGTCCCGCCCGGCCACCGTAGAGGGCGGCAAGGCCCGCCGGGTCCTGCGGCGCGTGGAACGCGAAGTTCCAGCCGTTGGTCTCGGTGTAGGGGCCCCACCAGGTGGTGGGGTCGTAGTTCTCCGGTGCCACCTGGAAGGTGCCATCGGCGTTGCGGGCCTGGAAGAAGTCCACCGCCGGGTCAAACATGTTGACGTAGGTGGTGGCGCGGTCGGTGAAGTACTCGGCCTCCTCGCGCAGCTGGGCGCGACGCTCCTCGGGGGTCGCGGGATCCTCGGCCAGGGCGGCGGCCATGTTGCCGATGCCGTAGTCGTTGATCATGCCCTCAAGACCCCACGAAACGCTCTCACCCTGGCTGGCCGGGGTGTAGCCGAGGAAGGTCGAGGTACCCACCGACTTGCGGCCGGTCGAGCTCGAACCCGACACCACGGTCGCGTTCTTGACCGCCGCGTCGTAGGTGCCCAGCGGATCATCCAGCTTGACCCCGCGCAGGTAGGCGTCGGCAAACGCGACATCCGAGCTGGTGCCGGTCATGATGTCCGCGTATCCGGGCGAGGACCAGCGGGCAACCCAGCCGCCGGCACGGTACTGCTCCACGAATCCGTCCACGAGGTCCGCGGCCACATCCGGGTAGAGCATCGCGTAGGCGGGCCATACGGTCCGGTAGGTGTCCCAGAAACCATTGTTCACATACATCTTGCCGTCGCGGATCTGCGCGTCGGTTTTGGTGTCGGTGGCGGTTCCGCTCTTGTTGTTGACCGGGCTCGCGTACTTGTACACGGGCTGCTCGGCGGTGCCGGTGTTCTCATGCTGCACGTTGGGGTACACGTTCAGGCGGTAAAGGTTCGAGTACAGCGAAACCAGTTCGGTCTCCGAGGCACCCTCCACGGTGATCGCGCTCAGGCGGTCGTTCCAGATCTTCTGAGCCGAGGTCCGCACCTGGTCGAAGGACCGGTTGCCGATCTCCAGGCCGAGGTTCTTGGTGGCCTGATCGAGGCTGATCAGCGAGGTAGCCATGCGCAGGGTCACGGTCTTAGCCTGGGAGGTGTCGAAGGCCGCAAACATCGTGGATCCCTGGGCACCCGGCGGGGTTCCCAGGCTGCGCGGGGTCTGGTCGAACTTGCCCGAGATGAACATGCGGGACTGGCCGACCCGGAAGCCCGAGCCGTTATCCACCCAGCCGGAAACGGTGCCATCGGCGGCGATAGTGAACTTCTGCTCGGCCTTGGGCGAGTCAAACACCACGTTGCCGTCGTTGCCGTCGAAGGTGAAGCGCATGACCATGCCGTGATCGGACGGGGTCATCTCGGCGGAAACCTTATTGTCGAGTTTCACGCCGTAGTAGTCGGGCTGAGCGGTTTCGTTCTCGTGCTTGAGAGTGGTCGAGCGCTGGCCCGGGTTGCCGTTGGGGGCACCCGCACCGGGCACCGGCATGACCGAGAACTGGTTGCGGTCGCCCATCCACGGGCTCGGCTGGTGCGAGATCGCCAGGCCCTGGAACGGGGTGCGGTTCTGCGCGTCGTTGCCCTGCTGGTACTGGTAGGTGCGCGAGGTTGCCCGCGCGTTGGTCACCGGAACCAGGAAGTTGAAGCCGTTGGGCACCGAGGTGATGGCCTCGTTGGATCCACGCGAGAAGCTGCCCGAGGAGTTGGTACCCCGGCGGGTGTCCACGTAGTGGGTGAGGCTGCTGCCGTCGATGGTGGCCGGGGTGGCCTCGATCTTCAGGTCATCCAGCCAGCCCGAGAACGCGGTGCTCGCGGTGGCTCCGGGGTTGTCATAGGAGAGCAGGAAGCGGTCGATGGTTTTGCCCTGGGCCACCCGGCCGAGGTCCACCCGGACCGAGTTCCACTGCTTGGGGTAGAGAATGTTGCCGGTGCCCTGGCCCTGCGCGGTGGCCGCATATCCGTACTGGTCCTTGGCGGACAGGTCGGACAGGTAGGTGCCGTCGGTGAAGTGCAGGTCGACCGCGGTGTGGGTCGAGGGGTACTGCAGGTCGCCACCGGTGAGTTCGGGGAAGAGCAGGTAGCTCAGTCGGCTGGTGTCGGTGACCGGGATCGAGACATCCTTATAGATCACGTTGGACGCATAGCCGCGGCCCTCGGCCGTGTGGGCACCCGAGTACTTGAGGGCGCGCACGCCGGTGAAGCCGACGCGGGCCTTGATGTTGAAGCCGTCCGAGGGGCCCGAGCCCACCTCGGTGTTAATCGGGGTCGCGACCGGGTTTTCAGGGATCGCCCCGGCCAGCAGGAAGTCGGCCAGCTGGATCAGCCCGCCGCTCTGGTTCGAGGCGATGTCGAGGCGGTACTTGCTGAAGGCCCCGGTGGTCTTGAGGGTGAACTCCTTGGCGACGCCGCGCTCGGAGGACTTCCAGGACTGGTCGGTCTGGGAATCCAGCTCGGTCCAGTCGGTGCCGTTATTGGAACCGAGGATGCGCCAGGTGCGCGGATCGCGCTCGGGGGCATCGTTGCCGGAGACCAGCTTGTAGGTGACCGCGGTCTGCGCGGTGGTGAAGGTGTAGTCCAGGGTTGCGGCGGTGGTGAAGGTCAGCCACTTGGTGCCCGCGTCGCCGTCGGCGGCGAATCGGGCGGCCTCGTTAGGGGCGTTTTCGGCGCTCGCGGAAACCGAGCCCAGGGCCTTCATCAGGTCGGGGAGGCCGACACCCTGCACGTTCTTCTGCCAGGGCTTGCCGTCGCGCTGCTCGACGGTGCTGGAGAGCGCTGCCGGATCGGTGGCCTCAAACGAGCTGGCGAAGTTGGCTTCGGCGGGGGCCGCGCTGGCGGGGGCCGCGAAGAGCACCGGCGAGAATCCGCCCAGTACCAGCGCGGTGCCTACCCCCAGCGCGCCGAGGCGGCGCAGGGGGCGGGGGCGTGCGGATCGTTCCGCACCGAGGGGGTGACTAACATGACCTCGATCGGGCGCGGGGGTGCGCCCGTGCGCCGGAGGCGCGAGGGGATGGGACTGCTCCGACATGCTTGCCTTTCGTCATTGAAGGACCGGTTGGGAGGAACCCGCATCATGCGCACTGCATCGTTGCGTGGCACGGGTTGCGCCGAATCTATCGCGTCGGCCCAAAAAATGTCAACGTTGTCTTTTGGGGGACTCGGGCAAAATCCCCGCGATTACGGGGTAGAGATTCACAAGTTCGGGTATTAATCTCGCAATAACACCGGAATTTGCCGGACTGTGTTGCTAGGATCTGACATCGTTGACACAGCGTCGCGGATTCCGCGACCGACCCCCGAGGACATCCATGACCCCGCTCCCCCGCAGCACCCGCCCCACCATGAACGACGTGGCCAAACTGGCGGATGTGAGCCTGAAAACCGTGTCCCGCGTGGTCAACGGAACCGAGAGCGTGAGCGCGGCCAAGGCGGTGCGGGTCGAGGCGGCCATCCGCGAGCTCGGGTTCCGTCGAAACGAGCAGGCGCGGCAGCTGCGCCAGGGCACCACGGCCACGATCGGGCTGATCATCGAGGACCTTGCGGACCCGTTCTACTCCACACTTGCCCGGGCCGTCGAGGAGGTGGCCCACGCGCACCATCACGCGCTGCTGGTGTCCTCCTCCGCCGAGGACCCGCGCCGGGCCGAGGCGCTGGTGCGCTCGCTCAGCGGACGCGGGATCGACGGGCTGATCATCACCCCCGCCGAGGGCATGGATCCGCGTGTGCTCGCGGCCGAGGGCGAGGCCGGCTGCTCGCTGGTGTTTGTGGACCGGCCGAGCGTGGATGTAGATGCCGATACGGTCCTGGTGGACAACCGCGGCGGGACCGCCGCCGGGGTCCGTCACCTGCTCGCCGCAGGTCACCGGCGGATCGCGTTTGTCGGCGACACCGCGAGTCTCTACACCGCCCAGGAGCGCCGCATCGGGTACCTGGAAGCGTTGGAAACCGCGGGAATCGAGCGCGATGACAACCTGGTGCTGATGGCCAACCCCGCGGCCCCCGAGTCCGGCGAGGCGTTTTTGGCACTGCTGGATCGGGACAATCCGCCCACCGCGATCCTCTCCGGGAACAACCGGTGGAGCGTGCGCGTGGTGCGCCTGCTGCGCCAGCGCGGCGCCTCGATCGCCCTGGTCGGATTCGACGACTTCGAGCTCGCCGACGCCCTGGAACCGCCGGTCAGCGTGGTCGCGCAGGACCCGGCGGCGGTGGGTCGACTGGCAGCCGAGCTGCTCTTTAGCCGGCTCGCCGGGGACACCGGACCGCGTCAGCACATTCAGCTCGGTGCCACCCTGATCCCGCGCGGCAGCGGGGAGCGCGCCCCGCGCTAGGTGCGTCGCACCCGAAACCGCGGCACCCACCGGCGTTCTCCGGACCCGGTGATGCACCCTCGGCCGATGCGCTCACGGGCACGCACCGCAGGCACGCACGCAGAATGGCCGAGCCCCGAAGGGCCCGGCCATCATGCGTGTGCGAACGTAATCTAGATGCGCTCGGCGATGTAGGTGCGCAGGAAGTCGGCGTCGAAGGGGATTTCCTCGACCCGCTGCGGGGCCTCCATCAGCGCCTTCGTCTCGGCCGACTGCTCGGGGGCGGAGCCCAGCGCCTCGGCCACGATCTCGGGGAACTTGCGCGGCTTGGCGGTCTCCAGCACAAGCATCGGGATGCCCTCCTCCACGTGCGGCAGCGCAACCTTCGCGCCGTCGGCGGTGTGCGGGTCCAGGGTGATGCCCGAAGACTGTGCAAACGAGCGGATGGTGTCGATCCGGTCGGCATGGGTCGAGGTGCCACTCACGAACCCGTACTCGGCCTCGAAGCGGGCCTGCTCGCCGCTGAGGTCGAAGAAGCCGTTGGCGGCGAGGTCCTTCCACGCGCCGGCGGTGCGCTCGGGGTCGCGACCGAAGAAGTCGAAGATGAAGCGCTCCAGGTTGGAGGCCTTGGAGACGTCCATCGAGGGGCTCGAGGTGGCCAGGGTTTCGGCCGAGGTGCGCGGGCGGTAGACGCCGGTGCGGAAGAAGTCGTCCAACACGTTGTTCTCGTTCGAGGCGAGCACCAGCTTGCGGATCGGCACACCGAGCAGCTTGGCGTAGTAGCCCGAGAGGATGTTGCCAAAGTTCCCCGAGGGCACCGCTACCGACACCTCGAAGCCCGCCCGCGTCTCGGCATCCACGGCGTCGGTGGCGCGCAGCCAGGCCCACACGTAGTAGACGATCTGGGCGGAAATCCGACCAAAGTTGATCGAGTTGACCGCGCCCAGGTGGTGGGTGCGCTTGAAGTCGAGGTCCTCGGAGAGGGTCTTGACCAGGTGCTGGCAGTCGTCAAAGACGCCGGCCACGGCGAGGTTGTGCACGTTGGCGTCCTGCAGCGAGTACATCTGGGCCCGCTGGAAGGCGCTCATCCGGCCCAGCGGGGAGAGCATGAAGATCGAGATGCGCTCGCGCCCGCGGAACGCGTATTCGGCGGCGGATCCGGTATCGCCCGAGGTGGCGCCGAGGATGTTCAGGCTGCTGCCGGTCTTGGCCAGCACATACTCCATGGCTTCGCCGAGGAACTGCATCGCCATGTCCTTGAAGGCCAGCGTCGGCCCCTCGGACAGGCCCACCAGCGTCATGCCGCGGCCCAGGTCGGTCAGCGGGACGATCTCGGCGGCCTCAAACTTATCGGCGGCATAGGCCGCGTGGGTCAGCCGGGACAGGTCTTCGCGGGGGATGTCGGTCGCGAACAGCCCGATCACCTCGGTGGCCAGGTCGGCATAGCCGAGGCCGCGCCAGCTCTCCAGCGTCTCGGGAGAAACGGTGGGCACGGTTTCGGGGACGGCGAGGCCGCCATCCGGGGCCAGGCCCTCAACCAGAACGTCGGAATACTGGCCAATGACGTGGCCGCGCGTCGAGATGTACTGCAATTCCGCGCCTTTCTCCTCGGGGATCATGAGAAATCCAGCCTACCGGGCGCGCCGGTGAGAAAAACACAGCATCCCGTGCACATTGGTGCGCACGGGATGCCGGTAGCGCGCATCTGCGGAGGTTAGATTCCTGCGCGGGGCGACACGTGCCTCACCCCGCCACCGGTGCGACGCAGATGCGCGCGGTGCAGCGCAACAACAACCAGGGTGAGCACAATATTGGTCGCGATCATCACCAAGAGGATGATCCTAAACGCTGCCGCATAGGCGGCGCCCTGCCCGGGAATGCCCGCCGAGGTTGCATCGGCGAGAGCATGGTCGCCCAGGTTGGCAAAAATCAGCGTCGTGACGATTGCCGCAAACGCGGCGATCACGACGGCTTCACTGCCAACCCTGACAAAGTTGAGGACACCGGCGGCCGCCCCCGATCGGTGCGGGGGCACCTGGGCGAGGGCTTCGCCGTCCACGAGTCCGATGGTCATACCGAATGCAGCCCCGATCAGGAACATGCCGGGAACTGCCCACCAGATTGCCACCTCGGGCGAGATCACCAGCAGCGCCGCATCGCCCACAAGCATCGCGATCAGGGCCACATAGATGATCCCCATCGGGGTGACCGCCGCGAAACGGTGGATGAGGCGAGATACCGCCAGCGGCGCCACCACGATGGGCACCATCATAAACAGCATGAACAGACCGGCCGAGGGTGCCGAGAGATCATAGATCGCCCCGAAAGCCACGGGCAGGTAGGTGCCGAGGGTAATCGCGCCAATCGCCGTCGCCACCGGAACGAGCGCGAGCGCCAGGAAGTGCGGGTTACGCAGCACGTCGAAGTCGATGATTTTTCGGCTGGGTTCGGGGGCATGGGAGATCCGCGGCAGGGCGCGACTGAATACGATCGCCAGCACCGTCACGATCCCGAACACGATAAAGACCCCGCGCCAGCCGAGCCAGCCGGTGAGAACCCCGGCGATCACCGGGCCTATTGCCGAACCGATGCCGATGACCGTGCCAAAGATCGCAAAGTTGCGCGCGCGGGCGGGCCCCTCCCAGGCATTCGACATCAGCGACGCCGACCCGGTGAACACGGCGGCACCACCGATGCCCGAGAGGATCCGGCCGATATCAAGAACCACGAGGTCCGGGGCCAGCGTGCTCACCAGGGAGCCCAGGGTGAAAAAGGCCAGGCCGATGATGACGGTGGCGCGATATCCCAGCCGATCCGAGAGCACACCCCACACCAGGGTGAAGATCGCGAAGGAGGCGTTGAAGCCGTTCACCACCGATTGCAGCAGGAACGGGGAGGCCCCGAGATCACGGGCGATGGTGGGCAGCAGCACCCCCATGCCCGAGATGGCCAGCGGGACCACAAAGACCGCGAGCACGATCACCGGCATGGCCATTTTGGAGGGGGGTGTGTGGATGCTTCCTGTCACAGGAGGTCCTTTCATTGGGGAGGGTGGACACGGTGTGGACAGCCGACTCGGCGAGGTTCGAATCGTCGGGTGGATGAATTCTGTAATGCCCGCTATTGTTATAGCAGATTAATATAGTGACCACTACAGATTGGATTAGCATGACTCGTGGACGCACCCGTGCCTTTGACCTCGAGCAGGCCCTCGACCGCGCGGTCGACGTGTTCTGGCGACGCGGATACGAGGCAACCTCAATCGCCGAGCTCACCGAGGCCATGGGCATTAATCCCCCGAGCCTGTATGCGGCATTCGGAAATAAGCGCGCGCTCTTCGACCGAGTGGTGGAACGATACATGCGCTTCTCGGCCGCCAATCTCCAGGCCGCGGCGGCCCAGCCCACGGGACGGGCGGCGGCTCGGCAGATGCTGACAAGCGTGGTCTTCAGCGCCACCGACGAAGACCAGCCCACCGGATGCCTGCTGGTCCAGGGCGCGTTGACCGGCTCCGCCGACAGTATCGACGTGCAGGACGAACTGGCACGCCGTCGTGAGGAAGTCCGCCACGGAATGCAGCTTCGATTTGAGCAGGCACTCGACGATGGCGACTTCCCTCCGGGCACCGATCCGGCCAAACTCGCCCGCTACTACCTCACCGTGGCGACGGGGCTGACGGTCCAGGCCGCCAGCGGCATTGCCCGTGACGACCTGCTCGAGACCGTGGAGTTCGCGATGGCGGCCTTCCCCGACGCCACCACTACCGCGCCGGCCGAGGTGACCAGATGAGCGCGCGCCGGCTCGGATTTCTCTCGTTTGGTCACCACCAGAATGCCCGGGGTGCCTCCGCTCGGACGGCGGGTGAGGCGCTGACCCAGGGCATCGAGATCGCCGAGGGTGCGGAGGCACTCGGGCTCGACGGCGCCTGGAGCCGGGTGCACCACCTGCAGCGTCAGTTCTCCAGTCCGTGGAGCCTGCTCGCGGCCATCGCCGCACGCACGTCCCGGATCGAAATCGGCACCGCCGTCATCGACATGCGCTACGAAAACCCGCTGCTGATGGCCGAGCTGGCGGCCTCCGCGGATCTGATCGGGGGAGCCCGCCTCCAGCTCGGCCTCAGCCGCGGGTCACAGGAACCGGCGCTGCGTGGATACGAGCGCTTCGGTTTCCACCCGCGGGCGGGCCAGAGCGCCGCCGACATGGCTCGGGAGCACACGGAGACGTTCCGCGCAGCCATCGCCGGGGACCCCGTGGCCCACACCGACCCAGCCGAGACCGGCCGAAGCGCGCCGCTCTCGATCGAGCCGCACTCGCCCACGCTGGGTGAGCGAATCTGGTGGGGTTCGGCTACCCGGCAGAGTGCACAGTGGACCGGGGAACAGAACCTCAATCTCCTCAGCAGCACCCTGCTCTCCGAGGACACCGGGATTCCCTTCACCGAGCTTCAGGCCGAGCAGATCCGTACCTTCCACGCGGCGCGGATCGCCGCCGGTCACCCGGGAGCCCGGCGGGTAGCCGTGGTGCGCAGCATCCTCCCGATCCTCTCGCAGCGCGATGCCGACCTCTACGGGGGTGCCGCGGATTCATCCCGAGAGCAGGTCGGGGTTCTCGGCGGCGCGGTATCGCGTTTCGGGAAGAGCTATATCGGGGAACCGGATCGGATCATCGATGAACTCCTGCGAGATGAGGCCGTAATGAGCGCCGATACCCTGCTGGTGGCAATCCCCAACATCCTCGGCCCCGAGCACAATCTGCGCCTGCTCGAGGGTGTTCGTGACCATATCGCCCCGGCGATTGGTTGGACCCCGAGTGTCTGAGCGCACGGCAGCCACCGAGAGCATCCCGGTCAGGGGTGTGCGCAAGGCCACGGCCCAGGCGATGACCACGTCCGCGTTCACCATTCCGCAGGTGTCGGTCTGGACCGAGGTGGATGCCACCCGCACGATGGAATACGTCGCGCGGCTCCGGGCCGCACCCGACTATGCCGAGGTCCGAGTCACCCCGCTGCTCGTGATCGCCCGGGCGGTGCTCTGGGCGCTACAGCGCACGCCGCTGATCAACGCGGCCTGGCGAGAGGGCCCCGATGGCGCAACGATCGAGGTCCCCGCGGGTGTCAACCTCGGTATCGCTGCGGCCACCCCCCGGGGGTTACTCGTTCCCAATATCAAGGACGCTCAGAACCTGTCCCTGCACGGACTGGCCGAAGCACTGGGCACGCTCACCACGGTTGCACGCTCGGGGCGGACAACGCCGGCCGACCAGCGTGGCGGAACGATCACGATCACCAACATCGGCGTCTTCGGCGTGGACGGCGCGACCCCGATGATCAATCCCGGCGAAACCGGGATCATCGCGGTGGGGACAATCCGGCAGAAACCGTGGGTGGTGGACGGAGAGATCACGCCCCGTTGGGTCACCACGATTGCCGGAACCTTTGATCACCGGGTGGTGGATGGCGACGCCATGAGCCGATTCCTGGCGGATATCGCCGCGGTGATCGAGGATCCCGCCGTGCTGCTGGCCTAGGCTCGCCGGCCGGCACACCCGTGCGGGAGGGGCCGGCCGCGAGGTCCCACCGCGGCCGGGTCCGTTTCCCGGCATGTGCGCTCGGTATTGCAGGTTAACCATTCGGTCGAAGTACAGTTGTTATTTATTGTCGGCGGAGAATCGGGGAACTTCTCGCCGCGCATCTCCTTCAATTTGGTCCAGATAAGCATCAATGGAGCCAGATTGGAGGAGATTTTTTTGTTTTCCCCCTGGTCTCCCTCACCGGAGAAAGGGCTTTTCATGAATCTCAAGAATCCCGCGACGCCATCGCGACGAGTATCGAGTGCGGCGCTCGCGATTCTGATCGCCATCGGCGGCATGCTGGGACTCGCCAGTCCGGCGACAGCGGCACCACTGGTCACCTATCCCGACGCAATCTCAAACATCCACCTGGCAAAAGCCGATGGGAGTACGGGTCCGCTGAACCAGTGGGAGACGGTGAAAATCACCGCCGACTGGAGTGTCCCCGACGGGGCGAAGCCGGGAGAAACATTCGGCATGACCCTGCCCGAGGAGTTCTCGCGGGCGGGAACCCCCACGTTCGACATCACCGATCCCGACACGGGCGCGGTCATGGCAACCTGCGCCATCGCGGATGGCAACGCACCCGAGGTGGTGTGCACGCTGAGCGAAACGGTCGCCGGTAAGGAGAATATTGGCGGCTCCCTGTGGATGAGTGCCGAGGCCAGCCGATCCACCACCAACGAAACGGTGACGTTCGACATCAACAACAAGCTGGTCCTCGTGGATCTGCCCGGTGAGGGTGGAATCATCACCGAAGACCTCACCGAGCCGGTGGAACCCGTGAAGTACAGCAGCAAGACGGCCACCGATGGCCGATTCATGTGGAGTATCCGCGTTCCCGCGAGCTCCGTGCACAATGGTGGTTTCGCGATTACCGACAGGCTTGACCCCACTCAGGAATCGCACACCTACACCGGAGATATCGAACTCCTCCAGCGCCCCGTTGAAGACGGAAAGATGGTGGAGGACTGGAGTCCGGTCGATCCCGGAAAATTCACGGTGGACTGGGCTGGCGACATGAAGTCATTCAGTTTCGCGGTTTCCGGGCTGGAGCCGAGCGGGTTCATCTACATCCTGCAGTACTACACCCAGGCCGATGGTCTCGTGGTTGAGGGCGATACCTTCGGTAACTCGGCGACGGTGGATAACACCACCGTCACGGCTATCCACCGCGTTGATGCTGAGGGCGGCGGCACGGGAACCGCCGATCAGCACACCCGTTTCACCATCACCAAAAAACTCACCGGTGAGGCCGCGGCCCTCGCCGCTGATGCTACGTACACCGTGCGGTATTCGGTCTCCGGTTCGACTGCGAGCGCAAAAACCATGACCCTGCCGGTGGGAACCACCATCCGTTCGGATCGGGTCCCGCTGGGCTCAACCTTCAGGATCGAGGAGATCAACTTCCCCACGATTGCGGGGGTTACCTGGGGTGCCTGGACACTGAGTGGCGAGGGTGTATCCCGGAATATTGATGGCACCTACAGTGTGGCACCCGGTGCCGCGACCGAGGTGAGCCTGACACTCACAAACGATGCTCGGGTCCCCACCGGTCCCACCGGCTCGATCGCCTGGACAAAGGTTAACCCCGACGGTGATCTACTCGCCGGGTCCGAATGGGAACTTATCGGACCGGACGGTACGGCACTCAGCGTGACCGATAACGGCACCGCCGATGCAAATCCGAAGACGGGCACCTTCCTAGTGGAGCACCTGGTTTATGGCACGTACACGCTCACCGAGAAGAAGGCCCCCGCAGGATATGTCCTGCTGAGCGAGCCGCTCAGCATTGTCGTCGATGCCGAGCACACGGCGGCAACGTTTGGTGCGATACACAATCTCCCCATCGTTCCCGTTCCCTCCGATCCGGAGGAGCCTGGACCCCCGGCCCTCGCACACACGGGATTTGATGCAGCCGGTGGCCTCGGGCTCGCCGCCATCCTCGCGGTGGTCGGGTCGATCGTCCTGATTGCACGACGCCGCACGCTCACCCGGGAGCGCTAACACCGATGGGCGGGTCCGCGGCGTGTTGACACACACGCCGCGGACCCGCCCAGTTCGGCTGCAGCTAGCGACCAGGTAGGCGAAGATTACGCCTTAGCGTCGGGGATCGAGTAGAACCAGGCCTGCATCTCCTGGCCGGGCTTGTTGGCGGCGTTCTTGTCCTTGATCAGCTGGTCCAGGTCGCGGTAGTCGCCGTCGAGGTTGTGCGACACAAACGCGACCTCGGTGTGGCCGTTCACCTTCTTGACGCTGGACACGGTCATCACGTGGTCGGGGCGGCCCTCGCCGGTCCACAGGAACACGCCGATGTCGCCGACCTTGAGCTTGTCGCGGTCGGCGAGGGTCAGCTTGGTGAGGCCCAGGGTTGAGGCGTCGTTGGTGAGCCACTTGTCCATGGTGGGCACGAAGCGCCAGGACTCGGTCGAGGAGGCCACGTTCACGCCGGGGCTGTTCCACTGCGGGTTCTGCTTCCAGCCGCGGGCGATCAGGCCCTGGCTGGTGAAGTTGGCGCAGTCGCCACCGCCGGCGTTCATGTCGCCCCACTGCGCGGTGTTGTAGTTGTTCCAGTGCTTGAAGAGATAGGCCATCTGACGGTCCACGTCGGTCTTCACGTCGTAGCTGTACTCGGCGCTACCCGCGGCAGCGGTCTGACCCACCAGGGCGGTGACCGGAACCTTGCCCACCACGTAGTTGAACGAGGAGGGCACGGTGACCTCGATGGTGGTGTCGTTTTTGACGGTGATGTCGCCGGCGTCCACGGTACCGAAGTGCACGTTGGTGACGCCCTTGAGGTGTTCACCGGTCAGGGTCAGGGTGGTGCCACCGGAGAGGCCGCCCTCGGTGCTGGAGAGCTTGGTCAGCGCGGGCTTACCGGTGCCGGCATCGGCGCTGGTGTTGCTGCTGGGGGCGGCAGAACCACCGGTGGACGGTTCCGATGCGGCGCACCCGGCGAGGGTGGCGGCGAGCAGGCCGCTCAGGACGAGGGCGGGGAGACGAGTGCGCACGGGGACCTTCCAAAACACAAATACAGACAATATGTCGAGACCTCATCCTAAGCGCGCGTGCCTGGGAAATCGGCACAAAAATCGGCGGGCCGGGATCGAAGGTTACGACGCGAGGATCCCGCCGGGTAGCCCGGGCGGCGCACACGCGAGAGAATGGGGGCGTGGGGAATTCCGTTTCCCCGTGTGCTGTTGCTCCTTCACAGCACACCCCGTACGACAAGTGCCCATTTTGGGCAGAGGAAGCCGTCTCCTATGACCCTGAACCATCCGATCGACGATGCCGAGGCCGCCCGCCTCGCTGCCGACTTCCCGGCCCTGGATCAGGAGGTGAACGGTCACCGCCTGGCGTATCTGGACTCCGGCGCGACCTCGCAAAAACCCACCGCCGTGCTCGATGCCGAGCGCGACTTCTACGAGCACCACAACGCCGCCGTCCACCGCGGTGCCCACACCCTGGCCGCCCTGGCGACCGAGCGGTTCGAGAATGCGCGGGCCAAGGTTGCCGGGTTTATCGGGGCCGATGTCGACGAGGTGGTGTGGACCAGCGGTGCCACCGAGGCGCTGAACCTGATCGCCTACGGCATCTCCAACGCCAGCGCGGGCCTCGGCGGCGAGGAAGCGAAGCGCTTCGCGATCGGGGCCGGAGACGTGATCGTCACCACCGAGGGTGAGCACCACGCCAACCTCATCCCCTGGCAGGAGCTGGCCGCCCGCACCGGCGCGACCCTGCGGGTGATCCCGATCCTGGACGATGCCACCCTCGACATGGAGTCTGCCGCCGCGCTGATCACCCCCGAGGTGAAGCTGGTCGCGTTCACCCATGTGTCCAACGTTTCTGCGGTGATCAACCCGGTTTCCGAGCTGGTCGCCCTGGCCCGTGCCGCGGACGCCCTGGTGGTGCTGGATGCCTGCCAGTCGGTTCCGCACATGGGGGTGAACGTCCGCGAGCTGGACGTGGACTTTGCCGCGTTCTCGGGCCACAAGATGCTCGGTCCCACCGGCATCGGTGTGCTCTATGGCCGCTCCGAACTGCTGAACGCCCTGCCGCCGTTCCTCACCGGCGGCTCGATGATCACCACCGTGACCCTGGAAAAGGCCGAGTATCTGCCAGCCCCGCAGCGCTTTGAGGCGGGAACCCAGCAGGTCGCGCAGGCGATCGGGCTGGCCGCCGCGATCGACTATCTGGATGCCGTGGGACTGGACCGGATCCACGAGCGCGAGGCCGAGCTGGGCGCACGCATGTATCGCGGGGCCGCGGCAATCCCGGGCATCCGGGTCCTCGGCCCGAGCGAGGCCGCGCTGCGTTCGGGCGTGGTCGCGCTGGATGTCGAGGGGGTGCACGCGCACGATGTCGGCCAGTATCTGGATGATCGCGGCATCGCGATCCGCGTGGGTCACCACTGCGCCCAGCCGCTGCACCGTCGTCTGGGCGTGACCGCCTCGACCCGGATCAGCCCCTACTTCTACAACACCACCGCCGAAATCGACGCGGTGATCGAGGCCCTGGGCGAGGTCCGTGCCTACTTCGGCCTCGCCGACTAATCCCGCCGTACTCCCCCACTCAGATTTAGAAACTGGAGCTGCCATCATGGGCTCACCCGAACTCGCCTCCCTCTACCAGCAGGTCATCCTGGAGGCATCCAAGCAGAAGCACGGCTTCGGCCTGCGCCCCGAGGATCACCCCAGCAACCACCAGCTGAACCCCACCTGTGGGGATGAGATCACCCTGCAGCTGGTCACCGACGCCTCGGGGGAAACCGTGGAGAAGCTCGCCTGGGAGGGCCAGGGCTGCTCGATTTCGATGGCCTCGGCCTCGCTGCTGACCGACCTAACCGCGGGTCTGCCGGTGGCCGAACTGCCCGAGCGGATCGGCCTGTTCCGCGAGCTGATGCAGTCCAAGGGCGCCGGGATCGAGGACGACGAACCCCTCGGGGACGCCGCCGCGCTCGAGGGTGTCTCGCGCTATATCGCCCGGGTGAAGTGCGCGATGCTCGCCTGGACCGCGCTCGAGGGCGCGATGATGGAGAGCGCCGCCAAGTAGGCGGAGCGTGCGCCCGGCGGTCCGCGGCGGCCGGGTGACAGATGCCTAACGCAGGTGGTTTCGACCTGGCAATGCCCTGGGAGGCGTGCGGCATTGCCCCCATCCGGGCCCGATCCCGGAAATAGTTGTAGCGACAATCTATTTCCGATCGAAGGAGCCCGCTTTGACCCCGTCGACCACCTCGTCCCTTGGCCTGGCACTGCTGCGCGTTGCGCTCGGTGTCGTCTTTTTCGCCCACGGCTGGCAGAAACTCACCGAATTCACCCTCGCCGGCACCACCGAAGCGTTCCGCGGCATGGGGGTACCGCTGCCCGAGCTGGTGGGTCCGGCCGTGGCGATCCTGGAGATCGTTGGAGGTGCCGCGCTGATCCTCGGCCTGGCAACCCGGATTGTCGCCGGACTCCTGGTGCTCGACATGCTCGGCGCCCTGTTCCTGGTGCACGCCTCGGCGGGCATTTTCGTGGACGCGGGCGGCTTTGAGCTGGTCCTCGCTCTCGCCGCCGGTGCCGCCGCCCTGGCTCTGACCGGCCCCGGCACCTTCTCGGCCGACCACCTGGTGCGCGGCCTGCGCCGCGGCCGCTCATCCGCCGCGACGGCCTAGTCGCACCCCCGCGTCGCCCTCGATGTCCACACGGGCATCGAGGGCGACTTTTTAAGACGGCACCCGAGTAGAGTGGTGGGGTTCGTCGCGGCCAGGCCGCCGCATTCCCCGCTTCACGTTTCGGAGACCAACGATGTCCTCTCCCCTTACCCGTCCGAACCCGATTCCGCGTCGCCCGCTGCGTTTGGGCGTCCTGGGTGCCGCACGGATCGCCTCTCGCTCGCTGATTCCGGCCGCACAGGCCGCCGGCGATGTGCTGGTCGCCGTGGCCGCCCGCGATCCCCAGCGTGCCCGCGACTATGCGGCCGAGCACGGATTCCTCCGCGCCGAAAATGACTATGCGGCACTGCTGCGCTCCCCGGACATTGAGGCCATCTACGTCCCGTTGGTGAACTCCGAGCACGCCGAATGGGCGGCCCGGGCCCTCGACGCGGGCAAGCACGTGCTGGTGGAGAAGCCGATCGCCGCCAACTCCGCCCAGCTGGAATCCCTCGCCGCGCGGGCGTCCGGATCGGGCCTGGTGCTGGCAGAGGCGTTCCACTACGCGATGCACCCGCTCTGGCTGCGCGTACACGAGGTGCTGGCCTCGGGCGAGCTGGGCCGGATTCAGAGTGTCACGATCCGCTCGGAGATCCCCGCCCCCGACGACGCCGACCCGCGCTGGAGCCTGGGCCTCGCCGGCGGCAGCGTCATGGATGTGGGCTGCTACGCGCTGCACGCCGCCGAAAACCTGGGTTCACACTTTGGTGGCTCTCCGCGCCTGATCGGTGCCACCGCGCTGGGCCGCCCCGAGGATGCCGAGGTGGATCGCTCGCTCACCGCCAACCTCGCCTTCCCCGACGGCACCCCGGTGCGCATCACCTCCTCGATGGATGCCGCGGACATGGAGTTCTCGCTGCGCATCGTCGGGCGCGCCGGAGTCCTGGAGGCCCCCGACTTTGTGCTGCCGCAGCTGGATGATCGCCTGCTGATCGGCCCGCTGGATGCCCCGCGCACCGAGCGCCTCGGCACCGTCGCCTCCTTCGACTATCAGCTGAGCGCCTTCCGGGCGGCCGTGCGCGGGCATGCGGCCTTCCCGGTGAGCGTCGCCGAATCCGTGCGCACCCTCGCCCTGATCGACGCCGCCTACCGAGCGGCCGGACTCGCCCCGCGCCCGGGCGAGCCCGTGGGCGCGCGGGTCTAACCCGCTACTTCACCGCGCCCGAGGTCAGCCCGGCCACCAGGCCGCGCTGCAGGAAAACCGCGGCGGCAAAGACCGGCGCGACCCCGACCAGCGAGGCGGCGGCGAGCTGCCCGAAGTCCTGCACCTTATCGCCGAGTAGCAGCGAGAGGATCACCGGAACCGTCTGCGAGTCCGGCCCCTGGGTGAGGAACAACGCCAGCAGGAACTCGTTGTAGTTGAGCACCGCGACCACCACTCCCACGGCGATCAGAGCCGGGGTCAGCAGCGGCAGAACGACACGGAACAGGATGCGCAGCGTGCCCGCACCATCGAGCGCCGCCGCCTCCTCGATCTCCAGCGGAACCTTCTTCAAAAACCCCTGCAACAGGAACACCGCCAGGCCCGTATTGGCCAGCGCGTAGACGACCGCCAGCCCCACCAGCGTGTTGTTGAGTCCGAGGATGCGCAGCAGCGTGAACAGCGGAATCACCGCGACGATCGGCGGCAGCAGCCAGGGTGCCAGGATGCTCGCGGTCAGGGTCTTTCCGCCGGTCTGGTGGCGCACCATCGCCCAGGCCGCCGGCAGCGCGAACGTCAGGGTAATCAACGCCCCAAAGCCCGCGGCGATCACCGAGTTGAGGATCGCCCGCGGCAGCCCCGAGGTGGTCAGCGCGGCCTCCCAGTTGCCCCACGCCGGGGCCGAGGGCAGCAGGTGTCCGGCGGCCACATCCGCGCGCCCCATGAACGAGAGCGAGAGCAGATACAGCAGCGGGATCAGGGTCAGCGCGAGACTGATCCCCAGCACGGTGGCCGCAACCGGGAAGCGGCGGCCGGAGGTCCGGCGGCCTGCTGTCCGACGGCGCGCGGGGGTGCCCGCGGGAGCGGTATCGGGCCCGCGGGTGAGTGTCGCGCTAGTCATTGCCAAACCTCCGGGAAATCAGGATGATCGGGGTCGTGATCACGGTGATGACCACGGCCAGGATCAGCGTCAGGGCGGCCGCCTGGCCCACATCCGAGTGCTGCAGGGCCGCCTGGTAGATCTGATAGGCGGGCATCGTGGTGGCCTGGCCGGGCCCACCCGAGGTCATCACATAGATCAGGTCAAAGACCTTGAAGGCCAGCACCAGGCGCACCAGGAACGCGGCGGCGATGGTTGCGGCGATCGCCGGCAGGGTAATCTCCCGGAACAGTCGCCAGCCGTGCGCCCCATCGAGGGCCGCGGCCTCGGACACCTCGGGATCCCGACCGAGCAGCGCGGCGAAAACCAGCAACGCGATCAGCGGCGTCCACTCCCAGATGTCCGCGATGCCCACCCCGGCGAGCGCCAGGTCGGGATTGGCGAGGATCGAGAGTGGTTCGCCCCGGTAGCCGAAGGTGCGCAGCAGCGTATCGATCAGGCCGCCCGAGGGACTAAAGATCAGCTTCCAGAGGATTCCCACCACCACCGGCGGGGTGATCAGCGGCAGGAGCAGCAGGGTACGCACCAGCGATCCCGCACGCACGGCCCCGGCGAGCGCCAGGGCCACGATCACCCCAAACACCACGCTCAGCACCGCGACGGCCAGTGCGTAGCCGACCGAGCGGATCAGCGAGCCAATCACATCGTCGTTGGTCAGCGCCGAGGTCACGTTATCGCCACCAACAAACTCCTGGAACGGACGCCCGAGCGAGGAGCGGCTGAAGGCCGCGAGCAGGATAAACACCAGCGGGAACGCGCCCAGCACGATGACCGCGAGGCCGGCGGGGGCCACCAAGCCCGCCCGCACCAGGCGGGTACGCGGTCCCTCGCCGGGCAGGCGCGGGCGCCGGCCACGGGCGGGTCGACGCTCAGGTCGACCCGAGCGACGCAGGTCGGCGATCCGGGCAGCGGCACCCCGGGGACCGCCGGTCACGGAACCGGCGACTCCGGTGGCCTGCACCGTGGCCTTCCCGGCGCGGGCGGACTCCGTGTTGGAGTCCGCATCAGCAACGGCGGAAGCCGCCGACCCGGCTTCGGGGTCGACGGCGTCCAGCGTGGGGGTGTTATTTCCCAAGGAGGGACTCCCACTTGGTCTGCACCCGGTCGAGGGTTTCCTTGGCGGTGCCCCCGGTGCCGGCGAGCAGCTTGGCCAGCTCATCGGTCAGGGTCTGCGCGAGCTCGGTAGCCTTGGGGCCGGTGGGCCAGGCGAGGGCACCGTCGAGGGTTGCGCGGTTGACGCGCTGGATCTCCGGGTATTTCTCGCCATAGGTGGCATCCTCGAGCGAGGACTTGCGGTTGGGGTCGATCCCGGTGGTGGGGATCGCGGTCAGCAGCGCGGCGTTGACCTTCTCCGAGGAGGCCCAGATGATGAAGTCCTCGGCGAGCTTGGTCTTCTTGGTGTTGGCGGCCACGACCCAGCTGAAGCCGGCCACCAGCGAGGCGCGCGACTTCTCGCCGGCCTTCTCGGTGGGCAGGAAGGTGACGCCCCACTTATCGGCGATCGCCGGGGTGTTCTGGGAGTTCACGCCGGTGTCGGTCCAGTTCTCGATGAAGCCCACCTTGCCCGAGTACCAGGCGTTGTTGCCGGCGCCGAAGTCGGTTTCGGCCGGGGTCGGCAGGGCGAAGTTGTTGACATCCACCAGGGCCTGGGCGGCCTTCACGGCCTCGGGCGAGTTGATCGCGGGCTTGCCGTTCTTGTCCAGGAACTCCCCACCGAAGCCGGCGAGGCGGTTGGCGAAGCTGGCACCGAGGATCAGCGGCGACTTCTGACCGAAGACCGCGGCTCCGTAGGTGCCCGACTTACCCTCGTTGGCGGTGATGGTCTTCACGTCTTCGAGATACTCGTCCCAGGTGGCGGGCGGTTCGGTGATGTTGTTCCGGGCCAGGATGTCCTTGTTGTAGAAGAGCACGTGGGTGTCGCCATCAAAGGGCAGACCGTAGCGCTTGCCATCTACCAGGGAGTAGGGGTCGTAGATCGAGGGGATGAAGTCGTCGGGCTTAATCTCGGCGGCACGATCCTTGATCACGCCGGTGAGGTCCTTGATCGCCCCGTCCTGGGCGAGCGAGCCCAGCGAAACGTACCAGGGGGCGGCGGCGTCGATCGTGTTGGCACCCGACTGCTGGTCGAGGGCGAGCTTGGACCCGATCTCGTCATAGGGCACGATGACCGGGTTGATCTTGACCCCGGTCTCCTTCTCATACTCGGTCTTCAGCCACTCGGCCGCACCCTTATGCGAGGAGATCAGCAGGACCGTGAGTGACTTATCGCCGGCCTGCGAGTTATCGTCGGCGCTGGCACCGGCCGCGCACCCGCTCAGCGCGAGGGCGGCGACGCTCAGGCCGGCCACGAGACCGGTGACGCGGCCGAGGCGGCGGCGTGGGGTGGAGAAGAATGACATGGGGTTCCTTTGGGCGGGGATGGCGGGGATTCTGGCAACCCGATTCGGGGCCTCTGAGTTGCGTTGCGTCACGCTAGCATCGGCGCTCCCCGGGCCGCGCCCTCCCGCGTCATGATCCGACGCGTCCGGTAACACTGCGTTATGTAAGGCGCGCATGGCGCGTGAATTCGCGCGTGCGGGAACGCGTGAGCGCGCGCGAATGTCCCCGTGTTACGAAAGCCGGGCGCTCACCCCGGCCGCGCTGTTAGCGTTCCCCCACGGCAGTTTTTCTCCCCACCGATCAAAGGATCCACCGTGTCCAAGCGCATCATCCTCAACGCCTTCGATATGGGCTGCGTCACGCATCAGGCCCCGGGCCTGTGGCGGCACCCGGACAACCGGGCCGACACCTACAACACCCTGGAATACTGGACCAACCTCGCCCGGCTCCTGGAGCGCGGCAAGTTCGACTCAGTCTTCCTCGCCGACGTGCTGGGCGTCTACGACGTCTACCGCGACTCGGTTTCCCCCGCCCTGATCGACGCGGCGCAGGTGCCGATGATCAACCCGGTGCTGCCGATCACCGCGATGGCCGCGGTCACCACACACCTGGGTTTCGGCGTCACCGTGGCGCTCACCTATGAGCAGCCCTACAGCCTGGCCCGCACCTTCTCCTCGCTGGATCATCTGACCGGAGGCCGGATCGGCTGGAACGTGGTCACCAGCTACCTCAACTCCGCGGCGACCAACCTGGGCCTGGAAAAGCAGCTCAGCCACGATCAGCGCTATGAGCTGGCCGAGGAGTTCCTCGACGTGACCTACAAGCTGTGGGAGGGTTCCTGGGAGGATGGCGCGGTGGTGCGCGACCGCGAATCCGGCGTCTTCACCGACCCCACAAAGGTGCACCCGATCGATCACCGCGGCGAGCACTTTTCGGTGCCCGGCATCCACCTGGCCGAACCCTCCCCGCAGCGCAGCCCGGTGATCTTCCAGGCCGGCACCTCCAAGAGCGGGAAGTCCTTCTCCGCCCGGCATGCCGAGGCCGTGTTCCTCAACGGCGTGCGGCCCGAGATCACCCGCAAAAACGTCGACGATATCCGCGACCAGACCGAGGCCGCCGGCCGCGACCGCAACGAGGTCAAGATCATCGTGCTGGCCACGATCATCACCGCCGAAACCGACGAGCTGGCCCAGGCCAAATACGACGAGTACCGCTCGTACACCAGCGTCGAGGGTGCCCTGGCGCTCTACGGTGGCTGGTCGGGCCTCGACCTCTCGGGCTACGATCCCGACGTACCGCTGGAATACGTGGACACCGATGCCGCCCGCTCGGCCCTGGCGATCTTCACGATCACCGATCCCGAGCGCCGCTGGACCCCGCGCGACATCGCCGAATACCTGGGCATCGGCGGTATCGGTCCGGTGATCGTGGGCTCACCCACGACCGTGGCCGATGAGCTCGAGCGCTGGATCGAGGTGGCCGATGTGGACGGGTTCAACCTCGCCTATGCGGTCACCCCGGGCAGCTTCGAGGACATCGTGGACCTGATCGTCCCCGAGCTGCAAAAGCGTGGCCGGGTCTGGAACGAGTACCCCGAGGGCACCCTGCGCGAACGCCTCGGCGGCGCCGGTCCCCACCTCCCCAGCACCCACCCGGGTGCCGCCTACCGCGGGGCCTTCACCGGTGCCCGGTCCGCCGCCGATGGCGACGCCTCGCGGGTCATCCCGCATATCGATTCGATCCGCGACACCCCGAAGGACGCAGCATGACCACCATCGCCGAAGCAACTGGAACACCCGAAACCACAACCGCGGCCGCCGCGCTCTCGCCCTGGCACGGCGTCGCCGATGCCGCCGAGCGCGCCCACTGGGAGGCCGTGGCCGCCGAGGTTGGGGCCCGCCTGGGCACCGACGCCCTCGAACGCGACCGGGCCAACCTCGATCCCCACGCCGAGCTGAACCTGCTGCGCGAGGCGGGGCTGGTCAACCTGCTGCACCCGGCCGAGTTCGGTGGCGGCGGGGCACACTGGTCCACCGCGCTGCACGTGGTGCGGGTGCTGGCGCGCACCGATGCGTCGGTCGCCCAGGTGCTCGCCTACCACTACATCAACGCCTCGAACATCGTATTTTCCGCCGCCCCCGAGGCTCAGGAGGCCTGGTTCCGGGCGAGCATCGAGGGCAACTGGGTGTGGGGCGACTCGGTCAACCCGGTGGATCCGGCCCTCGAGGTGGTTCGCGAGGGCGACGGCTATCGCCTGAACGGGCTCAAGCGCTTCTCGACCGGCGCCAGCGTCGGCGATGTGGTCCTGCTCAACGCCCGGATCACCGAGGGTGAGGATTCCGACCGGTTCCTCTACGCGGTCCTGGATCACGACCGCGAGGGCGTGGAATACCTGGGCGACTGGAACGCGCTCGGCCAGCGGCTGTCCGCCAGCGGGTCGGTTCGCTTTAACAACGTCCGGGTCGAGGCAGCCGACGTTCTGGGGCTGGACTCCCCCGAACCCTTCGCCAGCCTGCTGACCCCGGGCATCCAGCTCGCGTTTGGCAACCTGTACCTGGGCATCGCCGAGGGGGCGCTGGCTCAGGGCACGCAGATCCTGCGCAACCGTCCCAACGCCTGGTTCCTCTCGGGGGCCGACACCTACCGTCACGACCCGTTTGTGCAGCGCACTGTGGGCGAGTTTGTGGCGCAGATCGAGGCGGCCGACGCTCTCGCCGAGCGTGTGGGGATCCACTTCGACCGGGCGGCCGATCGCGGCGGCGACCTCACCTGGGATGAGCGCGGCGAGCTGGCGATCGCCGTGGCCAAGCTCAAGGTGGTGACCGATGCCGTGGCCCTCGAGGTGACCCACCGAATCTTCGAGGTCACCGGGTCCTCCTCGGCCAACCAGCGCGTGGGACTCGACCTGCACTGGCGCAACGTGCGCACGCACTCGCTGCACGATCCGGTGGACTATAAGAAGCTTGAGGTGGGTGCACACCACATTAACGGTGAGTTCCAGCCGGTCTCGCTCTACACGTAGACCACCCGGCAACATCGGCCCTCGTCCTCGGGTTTTTCCCGAGGACGAGGGCTTTTTGCCGTGCCCAGCCGCGGAATTCGGGGAATTTGTCCCCCGGATGCGGGTTTCCACTCGGTACAGACCACATCAATACCACTCTTGCCAAGTTAGAAACCACAGGCTATTGTTGGGGCCAACGGTTCGGCCCCCAACCCGACCGTTCGATTTACGGCAGCACCGCCGTAACCGTCAGGAAGGATCCACCGATGCATCGCTTCAGACAAGCAGGACTCGCCGTTCTCGTCACCACCGGCCTCGCGCTCACCGCCTGCTCCAGCGGCGGCGCCTCCGCCGGGGGTGGCGACGCCGACAGCATTACCCTGCAGACCATTTGGACCAGTGGTAATAGCCAGGGCACCGCCCTGCGCGACGCCATCAAGGAGTTCACCGCCGAGAGCGGGATCAAGGTCAAGATCCTGGAAAACGGCGAGGACCTCAACCAGGTTTACGAAACCTCCCTGCTCGCCGGCGATGAGGCCGACGTGCTGCTGGTGGGCCTCCTGGAAAAGCAGCTCGACTGGGCCAAGAACGGCGCGGTCATCCCGGTCAACAACTACCTCAAGGACTGGGATCTGGGCGACGCAATCCCCCAGGCCGCGGTCGAGGCCTGGACCGACGATGAGGACAACGTCCGCGGGTTCCCCTACACCGGCTTCACCTGGCCCTGGTGGTACAACACCGACCTGCTGAAAAAGGCCGGCACCGAGGTTCCCAAGACCATCGATGAGCTCAAGGCAACGGCCGCCGCCCTGCGGGCCAGCGGCGTGGGTCCGGTGGCTACCGGCGGTAACGACTGGTCCGGTCAGAAGATCTTCCTGCAGATCCTGCAGACGTATATGGACGAGAAGGAGACCATCCAGGTCTTCGAAAAGGGTGGACTGTGCAAGTCCCCCAACGCGATGAAGGGTGTCGAGCTGTTCACCGAGCTGCGCGATGCCGGCGTCTTCGTGGACGGCGTCGAGGGCCTCACCGCCGACCAGGCCCAGGCGCTCTACATGTCCGGCAAGGCCGCAATCGGTCCGATGGGCAGCTGGGCGTACCTGCACGCCGAGGAGCCCGTCGCCTCGGCCACCGAGCTGGGCGGTTTCCCGGTCGCCTCGGGCGGCACCTTCACCAAGCCGAACGCCTACCGCGGCGACACCTCGGCCGGCTGGTGGGTCACCCCCAACGGCCAGAAGAAGGAGGCCGCGCTGAAGAAGCTGGTCGAGTTCATGTACAAGCCCTCGACCATTCAGATCATGGCCGATGCCGGCATCGTGATGGCCACCAGCACCAAGGTGGACACCTCCCACATCGACTCCCCGATCATCGCCCAGGCCAACGGCCCGCTGCTGGACTCGGTGGACTGGGCGGTCATGCCCGATGGGCACGTGCCCGGGGACGTCTCCAACCCCATGTATCGCGCGACCTCGGTGGCCTACACCAAGGGCAACGACGCCAAGGCCATCTGCGCGGCCGTCGATAACGTCTACGCCGCCGCGGGCTAAGCGGCACACCGGTGGCGTCGGGAAGTCCGGCGCCACCGGTTCTCGCCCCCAACAACGATTCAACCCTCAACGTTCGGAGCCACCATGGCTGTCATTGACGCGGCGCCCACCGAGGTGAGCAGCGCCGCACACCCCGCCTCACCCCGGTCCCAGACCCCACGCCGTCGCTCGGTCTGGAAGCGCAACGCCGGGCTGACCTTCGCCCTTCCCGCGCTGGTGTGGTTCCTGGTCTTCACGATCGGGCCCCTGTTCAGCCTGTTCTACTTCTCGATGACCAACTGGCGTGGACTGATCGCCCCGCGCACCTTTGTGGGTCTCGACAACTTCACCAAGCTCTTCGCCGACCCGGTCCTGCACCAGGCAGCCCTGAACACGCTGATCCAGCTGGTCATCACCGTGCCGATCGTGGTGTGCGGCGCGTTCATGACCGCTTACTACGTGAACCTGCGTCCGCGCGGTCACCGCTTTATCCGCGCCGTCCTCTTTACCCCGGTGCTGCTCTCGGCCCCCGCGCTCGCGCTGGTCTTCCTCGGGGTGTTTGCGCCGACCGGTCTGGTCAACGGGTTCCTCGACACGATCGGGCTCGGCCACATCGCCAAGCCCTGGCTCGCCAACGGCGACAGCGCCTTCATCGCAATCATCATCGTGATCCTCTGGGCCTCGGTTTCGGTATCCGCGGTGATGCTGGCCTCGGCCATGAACTCGCTGCCCACCGAGGTGTTTGAGGCCGCCGAGCTCGATGGCTGCGGACACTGGCGTCGCATGTGGCTGATCGCGTTCCCGATGGCCAAGGGATTTGTGGGCGTCATCACGACCCTGCAGTTCCTCTGGACCCTGTTCACCTCCGCCGCCGTGGTGCTGCTGCTGACCCGCGGCGGACCCGGTACCTCAACGATCAACCTGTCCTTCCTGGTCTACGACTACGCGTTCAATAAGTCGAAGGTGGGCTATGCCCAGGCGATCGCCGTCATCCTGTTTGTGCTCGGAGTGCTCGGCCTGATCGGCATCCGACGACTGTTCCGGAGCAAGCCATGACCACCACCGCATCCCCGCTCAACACCCGCGCCCAGGCTGCGCCGGTTCGCGCGTCCTCCTCCCGTGGGTCGCGCGGCATCTCCGCCTTTCTGACCTATCTGTCACACGGCGCGATCTGGCTCTACGTGCTCCTGCTGCTGGTCCCGATCTACTACCTGGTGATCTCGGCCTTCAAGACCAATACCGCGATCCTCAACGAGCCCTTCAACCCGTTTGCCGGCCTGGTGCTGGACAACTTCGGCAAGGCGTGGGAGCAGGCGACGCTGGGTCCGGCGCTGTTGAATCAGGCATACCTGACGGTGGGCGCGAGCGTGCTCACGCTGCTGCTGGCGATCCCCGCCTCCTACGCGCTGGCCCGTTCCAAGGGCAAGCTCGGCGGCATCGTCGAGCGCATCTTCCAGGTGGGCTTCCTGGTGCCGGCGTTTGCCGCGCTGGTGCCCACGGTGATGCTGGCGATCTCGATGAACCTGTTCCACACCCGCGAGTTCTTGATCCTCTTCCTCCCCGCCGGCGCGATGCCGCTCTCGGTGATTCTGCTGACCCAGGCGATGCGCACGGTGCCGGCGGAGCTCGAGGAATCGGCGGTGCTGGACGGTGCCAGCCAGATGCGGGTGCTGTGGGCGGTGTTCCTGCCGGTCACGATGCCCACCACAATCACGGTCATCATCCTGAACTTCCTGGGCTTCTGGAACGAGTACTTCTTCTCGCTGGTGATCATCGGCCCCGACCCCGCGCTGCGCACCGCCCAGGTCGCGCTGCCCACGCTGTCGATGACCAATGCGGCGCAGTACGGCGTGCTGGCCGCGGGCATCGTGATCACCCTGATCCCCGTCTATATCGTGTACGCGATCTTCGCCGAAAAGATGGAGGGTGCCGTGCTTGCCGGCGCCCTCAAGGGCTAGTTTTTCCACCTTCACCTTACGAAAGGCTTTTCCATGCCGGTCGAGATTCCCCGTCCCGCCACCGCGTTTTCGGTCGGGCAGGCCGAGGCTGTTCCCGCCACATCCCAGGTCATCATCAATCACATCGGATACGACCCCGGATCCCCATCCGCCGCAATCCTCGGGCTGCCGGATGGGTTGCCGCCGCGCTCGGTCACAATCCGCGAGGTTCTGGCCGATGCGTCCCTCGGCGAACCCCGAGAACTCACCGCGGGCCCGGTCAAGCGGGTGGCCCGCTGGCACATCGGCCCGTTTGCCCGGGTACCGCTGCCCGTGCTGGCCACCGGCACCTATGTGATCGAGTGCGTCGACGCCTCGGGCACGGCGGTGTCCTCGCCGCCGTTTGTGGTGGAGCCGGACCTGCTGCAGCGCTCGGTGTTGCCGGATCTGCTGTCCTATTTCCGGGCGCAGCGTTCAAGCGGGGAGATCGACCGCAAGGATGCCGCCGCCGCACTCTACGGCGACGACTCGGGATTCACCGTGGATGCCCGCGGTGCCTGGCTGGATGCCAGCGGCGACTTCAGCAAGTTCATGAGCCACCTCACCTATACCCGGATGATGAGCCCGCAGCAGATTCCGTTGTGCGCCTGGGCATTTTTCGCCGCACGGGACGAGATTGTGCGCCGGCACCCAGGGGTGGCCGATATGTTCACCGCGCACCTGCGCGATGAGGGCCTGTTCGGCGCCGATTTCCTGGTGCGCTTCCGCTCCCCCGAAGGCTACTTCTATACCGGGATCTTCGATGCGCTGACGAAGGATCTGAACGAGCGGGTCATCAACGCCCCGCTGCCCGAGTCCGTGCGCACCGACCGCTATCAGGCGGCGTATCGGCACGGCGGCGGGTTGGCGATTGCCGCGCTCGCCCGCGCATCCACGCAGGATGCGGCCGGGGAGTTCGATTCCGCGACCTATCTGCGGGCGGCCACCGAGGGGTTCTGGCACCTCGAGGAGCACAACACCGAGTACCTGTTTGACGGGATCGAATCGGTCCTGGATGACTACTGCGCTCTGCTCGCCGCGGCCGAGCTGGTGGCGGCCGGAGAGTCCTCGGCCGAGCCCGCGGCCCGCGCCCGGGCGGCGTCGCTGATCGGTCGCTATGTCACCACCGACGGCGGTTACCTGGTGGGCGACTTCGAGGGGCGTCCCTTCTTCAGCGCCGCCGAGGCCGGGCTCCCGGTGATCGCACTGCTGCGCTTTGCCGAGGCACTGCCCGAGGGGCCGGATGCCGAGGCTGCGCGCTCGTGTGCGGCGCGGATCCTGCTGGATCTGATGGCCCGCGCCGACGCGGTCCCCAACCCGTTCGGCTATCCGCGCCACCGCGTGCAGGCGGTCGGCGGGGAGGCGCGCGAATCCTTCTTCTTCCCGCATGAAAACGAGACCGGCTACTGGTGGCAGGGCGAAAACGCCAGCGTCGCCTCGCTCTCCACCGCGGCCAGCCTGGCCCTGAGCGCGGGGATCATCCCGGCCGAACACACGGAGCGCGTCGCCCGCTTCTCCGCCGACCAGATCGCCTGGGTCCTCGGCCGCAACCCGTTCGACGCCTGCATGGTCACCGGCCGTGGCCGCAACAACCCCTTCTACCGGGTCGAGTGGCCCAACCTGCTGGGCGGCGTGGTCAACGGCATCACCGGCGGCATCGACGACGAGGAAGACCTCGCCCTGCTCCCCGGCAACGCCGAGGAGGGCCGCACCTGGCGCTGGGGCGAGCAGTGGATCCCGCACGCGGGCTGGCTGACCCTGGCGCTGGCGGCCGCGCGGTAGCGGATCTGAACGGCCGTGGCCGCGAGCATACTGCTCGCGGCCACGGCCGTTTTCTGTGCGCGCGTCTGTTTCACTGCGCAATCCATCTCTCTGCGCCCTCCCGCAAACTCGGGGGTCGAATTCTCTTATAATCATCGCCCCGGTCCTATACCGTGAGGGAAGGAGCGCAGCCGGCTCGGGCACGGAAGGGAGACGTCGATGACCGTTCGCATCCCCGTCGCGCCCGAGATCTTGACCTGGGCTCTCGAACGCGCCGGCCTCAGCGCGCACACGGCCCACGCTCGTTTCCCCAAGATCCAGGAGTGGATCGACGGAAAAACACTGCCCACGTACAAGCAGATTGAGCATTTTGCTCAGTCCACACACGTGCCGCTCGGGTATCTGTTTCTTGAAGAACCACCGGTTGAGCCGGTGCCCCTGCCGGATTTCCGGACTCGTGGGAATACACGGCTGTCCTCATTATCCGCCGAGCTTCGCGAGACGATCTACGACTGCGAAACCAAACAGGAATGGTATCGGACCTATGCCATTCGCTCCGGCGCGGAACCACTGAGTTTTGTTGGCTCCGTGAGCCATGCAGCGGATCCTCGGACCGTCGCCGCCCAGATACGGTTGGCAATCGGGCTCAATCCGGAAAAGCGGCGTTCGTTCAGCAACTCCGAGGAGATGCTGCGCGGACTCATCGACATGGTCGAGGCCATCGGGGTGCTGGTCCCAATCAGCAGCGTGGTGAAGGGGAACAATAACCGCCCGCTCGACCCTGACGAATTTGGCGGCTTTGCGATGTCCGACACCTTCGCACCCCTGGTTTTTGTTAACGCCGCGGACACTCGAGCCGCGCAGATTTTTACCATCATCCATGAGCTTGCCCACATCTGGGCCGGCGAGAGCGCCCTCTCCGATCCGCTCAAGGCTCAGCGATCCACCAACCGCAACGAGCTGTGGTGCAATCAGGTGGCCGGGGAGATCCTCGTTCCCGAGGCCGAACTCAGGGATGCTTTCCAGGGCGATCATTCCCGGGAAGCGTTAGAACGCATCGCTCGCATTTTCAGGGTCAGCACCCTCGTCCTGATCAAACGTCTCCACGAAACCGGGGCACTCGACTGGGAGGAGTACCGCGAGATCTATGCGGACGAAGAGTCCCGGGTCATCGAATTCGCGCTACGAGCGCGCGAGAAAAGATCGTCCGGAGGTTCGTTTTACCTCACCCAACCCATTCGCCTGAGCCGCCGCTTTGCGACGGCCGTGGCGCGGGACACCCTGCAGGGCGGGACCCTCTACGGCGATGCGTATCGGCTACTGGGCACAACAAAGGCCGCGACATTTGACGAGTTGGCCACGCGGCTCGGGGTCGGTTAGATGTATCTCCTCGACACCAACGTTTTTATCGAAGCGAAGAATCGCTACTACGCGTTCGACCTGGCGCCGGGGTTTTGGGACTGGCTGGCGGTAGCTGAAGAGTCCAACCTGATTCTGAGCACCGAAGGTGTGAAGTCCGAGCTCATTCGAGGCGAGGACGAGTTGGCAACGTGGGCTCGGAACTCCTCGACGCTGTTTCGGCCGATCGATGCACCCACCATTAACATGATGCGCGAGCTATCCACCTGGGCCCGCTCGGGGAATTACAGCGAGGCCGCGGTCGCCGAGTTTCTCAGCATCGCCGACTACACGCTGGTTGCCTATGCCGCCGCCCACGAGCTGGTCCTCGTTACCCATGAGCAGCCCGCCCCCGCCGCGACCAGGAGGATTCCCACCCCCAGTGCCTGCGCCGCCCTGGACGTGGAGTACTGCACAACATTCACCATGCTTCGAGCCCACGGCGTCCAGCTCGGGTTGAGCTGAGCGGCACAGCGCAACACCTCGGGAGGTTCTTCCTCCGTCCCGCACCCTAGCCCGCCGCCGCTGTGGGCAGGGTGGACAGGGCCAGCAGATACCAGGCCGAGTGCGGGATCCACTGTTCGGTCCAGCGCCAGGAGTCGTGGCCCGCGGGCGTGCCGGTGCGAAAGTCGATGCCGTTTTCGTTATCCAGGCCGCTGGTGATGCCGTTGACGATGCCGCCGGGGAGGTTCGGGAAATCGGGGGTGTACTCGGCGTTATTGCGGCCGCGGCCCTGCAGCATGCACACGTCGAACGGGTTGCGGCCCACCATCCAGTGCACCTGATCTACCGCGAACCGGCGCAGCCGCTCACGCAGGCTCTCGGGCACTCCGGGGAGCTCCGCGACCCGCGCCGCCGCATGGCTCAGCGACCCCAGCGCAGCGTTCTCCCCCTGCCACCAGTAGCCGGTGTCGTTCTCGTGCGGGAAGAAGAAGGCATCACGCGCCTCACCACCGCGCGGCTGCACCCGCTGGCGCGGATACCCGAACGGGTTGGGGACCGCGTCGGTGCGCGCGATTAGGTCGGACATCGCGGTCACCGCAAGGGTGCGGGCGCGTTCGGAAATCTCGTCCTCCTCGAAGACCTCGGCCGCCCGCAGCAGCGCGATCGGGAGGAGGCCGGGCTCAACCGGGCTGAAGTGCGGGCGACCGTCCTCCCACGCCTCAAACCAGCCCGGCGATCCCGCCCGGTACCGACCCTCGAGCTTCGCGAGTCGGGTTGCGGCCGCCTCCGCATACTCGGGGCGCGGATCCGCCGCGTGCAGCTCGGTCGCCGCCAGCAGCGCGCAGTAGTCGTCCACGATCGACTCCGAGCTCGGCGTCAGCTCCCCCGAGGCGAGGTCCAGGCCAAACAGATACTCGTCGTTGTGGGCCTCCAGGTCCAGGAACGCAGTGCGCGCCGCCGACAGGTACGCCGCCTGGTCGAACTCGCCGTGCTCGCTCTCCCGGGATGCCCGAGCCAACGCCGCAATCGCCAGGCCTCCCCCGCCCCGATACGAGGCGATATACCGGTCGGTGCGCACACACTCGGGCAGCGGGGCGTTGATGATCCGCTCGGGCAGGCTCTTGGTCAGCCCGTCAAAGATGCCGGAGTAGAAACGGCCCTGTGGATCGCGGAATCGGATCAGGAAATCGGCCCCGAACAGCGCCTCATCGCGCAGCCGCGCCCCGAGTACACGAGAGAACCGCGGGTGGAACCGGGCCAGACCATCGCGGGCCTCCAAAAACGCCCAGGCGCACAGCGGGATCTGCTGCGGGCTCATCGTGGGTGAGTAGGTGAGGTGGGAGAGGAACTTGCTGGTGTCGCCCGAGGCGTCGAGCCAGCCGCCACGGGCATCCACCGTAGGGGCACCCGGTTCCGCACCCCAGAGGGCAGCGGCCGCGTCCTTGCGCTCGATCTCGCCGCTTGAGCGCACGGCCTTGAACGCGAACAGCACGTCGGACATGCCCTGCGCGTGAACGCGCTCGATCCCGATCTCAAACGGTTCGGAGCGCACGGTCAGACCCCCGCTAGTGGCTTCGATGCGGTACGTACCGGGGACATCCACCTCGGAGAAATCAACGGCCGCATAGGCACCGCCCGCCCAGTGGTCTACCTCGGTCGCCGGGGAGACGTGCGCCTCGATGATCCCGCCCGTGGCCGCGGCCGTGGCCGTGGCGTCCACCGTGACGATAGCGGCATCAACGCCGGCGTCCGTGTCGATGGCAGCGCTGACCGCAGCGGCAGCGGAACTCGCGACGGCAGCGGCGCTGGCGCTGGCGCTGGCGCTGGCGGCAGCGTTGGCGACATCGGCGTCGACTCTCACCAGCCGCACGTCTGGCCGTTCCCCGACGGCAAGCTCGCCAATCACCGCGCGCTTGAACGCGCCGATGTCATATCCCAGGTGGGAGGTGTGGATGCGCACGGTCAGCCCTTCCGCGCCACGGCCTCGTCACCGTTCACGCATAAGTGGTATTTATTGGTATCTATCTTGTACCATAATGGAAGAACCGCGGTGATATTTTCTTCGAGCCCAGTCGTGTACCGTACGGCGTGGGGGCGAGCCCGCCCCGGCGCGTGAAAGGAACAGCAATGGCGAACCCCGGTGAATTCGAGCCGCCGATCCGCGTGGACTATCCGGATCCGCTGTGGATCCAGGCCGTGCGGCTGATCCGCGATCAGATCAACTCCGGCAGCCTGGCCGAGGGTATGCGACTCCCCCCGGAGCGCGAACTGTGCCAGCAGCTCGGCATCAGCCGCGTCACCCTGCGCAAGGCCCTGACCCAGCTGGTTGACGATGGCGTGCTTGCGCCCTCGCACGGACGCGGCTGGTATGTGGGCACCGCGAATCAGGACCGCGACTGGTCCAACGACCTGGAATCCTTCTCCGAGACCGCGAAACGGATGGGTCTGGAGCCCTCCTCCGAGGTGGTCACCGTCGAGGAGCGCCCGGCCTCCCTCGACGAGGCCGAATCCCTCGGCGTCGCCCCCGGCACCCCGCTGTTCCACCTGGACCGGGTGCGCCTGCTCGCCGATGTCCCGATCGCGCGTGATGAGACCCTGGTGCCCGCCGCGCTGATGCCGGATATCACCGGCGTGGACTTCAAAACGGCCTCGCTGTTCTCCATCCTGGCCGACGCCGGGTTGGCGCCCGAGCGCGCCGAATCCACGATTCAGGCGCGCGCGGCCGACGCCTCACTCGCCGAGAGCCTGCGGATGCTGGAGGGCGAGCCGATCCTGGAGATGCACCAGATCGCCTACGCCGCCGATGACCGAAAGGTCTCCATGTCGCGCATTCGCTACGCGGGCGACCGCTACCGCCTGCGCACAGGCTTTGCCCGCGGCGCACACTAGCCAACCGCTAGCCACCGGCCACACGAGGAAGGGGCCCGACGCAAAAAACGTCGGGCCCCTTTCCTGTCGCGGGTACGCCGCCCGAACACGGAATATCGTCGGGACGGACGGGCGACGCATTGACGCGGGGTGCCATCAGGGCACAAGCGGAGCATCGAGGCCGACATCAGATACCGCGCACGCCCGCACCCCACAGACACCGCGCACGCCCCCACATCCACAGCTCCCGAAACCCGCTCAGAGTGCGCGGGCCAGCGCCAACGCCCCGGCCACCGGATCGTCCTCGAGCAGGTGGAATTCCAGTCCCGGATGCGCGGTTGCCACACGCTTCCGCACGCCCTCGGCCAGTCGCGGTTGCCCCAGGATGACGCTGCCCGCGGCCACCACGTGCGCGCCGACGGCGCCTCGGCGCACCAGCTGATCGACCAGGCGGGCGAGGTGCGCGGCGGCACCGTCGATCACACCCGCGGCGAGGCCCGAGCCCGCATCCGCCGCCGCAAATACGGCGGGTGCGTGCGGGGACCAGTTCGCCATCGTGGGTTCATCGTTGACCGCGCGAGCCAGGCGTTCGGCATCGGCCACCCCGAAACTCGCCAGCAGCGCGCCGAGCAGGCCGTCGTCTGGAAGCCCGTCATCGTGGGCGAGCAGGGCCGCCCGGGTGGCCTCACGGACGATGCCGGAGCCGCCGGCTTCGTCGCCGATCACCCAGCCCCAGCCGCCCGCGCTCACCGCGGTACCATCGGCGAGCGTGCCCACCCCGATGGCACCGGTGCCCGCGATGAGGCCGATCCCCGCGTCCACCCCGGCAGCGGGAATCAGCAGGGCCGCGTCGTTGACGCAGTGCACGCGGGCGAGGCCACGGGCGCGCAGGGCGTGCTCAAGGTCCGCCGCCACCTGTGGATTATCGAGTCCCTGAGCGCCCACACCGAGTCCCAAAACCTCGGCGGCGGACACCCCGATTCCGCTCAGCACGGCGAGGATCAGCTCGGCCGCGGGATCCGCCGGTTCGGCGTCCCACTCCCCCGAGGACACCACCGTGTTGTGCACCTGGACGCCGTGCTCATCCACCGCGCGCAGCGCCGTCTTCGTGCCACCGATGTCCAGGCCGATGCGCAGCGCACTCACGCGCCCACCTGCGAGGGGGCCTTGGTGTCGTCGTTTTCGAAGACAAACTCCTCGATCGCGATGCCGCGGTTTTCGGCAACCTCGCGCACCAGCTGCTGCATCACCAGGGCCTCGATCACGCCGCGCTGGGTGTCGCTGAGGGTGGGGATCACGATCGTGGTGACCAGGGGCAGCGGATCGCTCCCATCATCGGAGATCAGGATGACCGGGTGTCCGGCACCCGCGAGCATGCGCGCGGCCTTGCGCTCACGCGCGGTCCCAAACAGCACGTGCACGCCGGCACCCGCGGACTCCATCGCGCCGTGCAGGTACTGGCGCGTACTCATCGCGGTGGAGGGGATGCGCGCAACCTCACGGAAGAGTAGCGCACCGGCCTCGGCGGAGCCGACCGAGGTCGCCGACCCTACGAAGTCGGCACTGGGGGCGTTCTCGAAGAGCGCCGCAGCGGCGGTGATGGCGGGGGCCAGGTCACGTTCGGCGGCGGCGAAGCGGGCTCCCAGGGTGTCCCAGTCGGCGGCGATATCGCCCCCGTCCCAGGCCTCGGCGAGCATGCCCAGCGCGCTCACGGTCGCGGTGTAGCCGATCGTGGAGGCGTAGCTATCGTCGATGCTGCCGAGGTCGATGGTGTCGGTGGCCAGCGCACTCAGCGGCGAGGGGGTCACGTTGACGATGCCAAATCGGCGCTCGGGCACCACGCTCTCCAGCGCGGCCAGGGTTTCGGTGCTGCGTCCACTCTGCGAGATCGCAAAGACCGGGCTCTCGCCCACCACGATCGGCATCGGGCTCTCGCCCGGGTCGAGCCTGGCCGCCTCGATGCCGCGCTTACGCAGGTGCCAGACGGCGGCGGCCGCGGCGGCGTAGCTGGCGCCGATGCCCATCAGCACGGGACCGCGCCCCCGCAGGTTTCCGGCCTGGGCGAGACGCTCGAAGTGCGCGCGCAGTCGCGGCACCAGCGCCGTGAGCTCCTGGGCCTGGTCCGCGGTGGCGGCGGCGAACGTAATGTAACCGTCCACGGTGCTCCTTTTCTGTGGCGCTTCGCCGCGGGGGCGAAGACTCAAAACGATGACGGAATCCCGCCCTAAGACAATCTAGTACCTAACCATACCTCCTAATACCTCTTGGGTACAGGGTGTTCCGCTGCGACCACAAACAAAACGGGGCCGGATGTCGCGAGTGCAACATCCGGCCCCGAGGTTTGGGGTGCCGATCCCGGTCGGGCTCGGCGGTTCCGTATTCGGCCCCGTGCTAGACGGCGGGGGCGTCGGTCAGCGCGATGGCGTCGATCTCCACCAGCATCTCCTCGCGCGGCAGCCCAGTGAACACGGTGGTGCGCGCGGGCAGGACGCCCGAGGTCACGCGAGCCGAAACGAATTCGCCGTAGGCATCGTTCATGATCGAGAAGTCCTCGCGCTTGGTGAGGTAGACCCGCAGCATCATGACGTCATCGAAGGTGGCACCGGCGGCGGCGAGGATCGCCTCGACGTTCTGCAGGGTGCGGGTGGTCTGAGCGGCAACGTCGCCGGGGAACAGGTACTCATTGGTCTCGGGATGAACCGGACCCTGGCCCGACACCTGCACAAACGGCCCCTTCCGCACGCCCTGAGAGAAGGTGTGCGCCGGTGCGGGCGCGTCGGTGGTGGAGATGGCGATACGTTGTGACATGGGGTCCTTTCGGGACGGCAACCTGTTGACGGTGTCTGGTCCCCGATGCTAGAACGTACCTAGCGACGGACGCAACCAAGAGCGCATCCACACTGCCGAGGGCGACGCCGCCCTCACGACTAGTCAGGGGTTTTGATGTTGGGCACGACCGACTCGGCGACGAGTCCGATTTTTTCAGGCCCACTCAAGGCTTTTCCCCCGGTGCCGGGCGGGATCACCCCCGACGATTTGCGGGCTCGGCGCCCCGCGCTGAGCGACCTCACCACCCCCCTGGTGACCGTGGATGAGTCGGCAATCGCCCACAACATCGAAACCATGCGCGCCTGGTGTGAGCGTGCCGGCGTGGCCCTCGCCCCGCACGGCAAGACGACCATGAACCGGGTGCTCTGGCAACGGCAGCTCGACGCCGGGGCGTGGGGCATCACCGTGGCCACCCCCTGGCAGCTGAGTGTCGCGCTGGGCTGGCGGATCCCCCGGATCATGCTGGCGAACGCGCTCGTCCAGCCCGCCTTTCTGCGCCTGGTGGCCGCCGCGCTACGCGACACCGACACCCGGATTGTGGTGTGGGCCGATTCGCTGCGCGCGGTGGAGATCATGGATGCGGTGCTGCGCGAGGAGGCGGAAACCTCCGGCACCGGGACGGTCGCGCGCGGGACCCCCGAGAGCGCTACCCGCGGAACCGAGGCCGGCAGGGTCAAGGCCGCGGCCTCCGGGACTGTACGCCCGCTCGAGGTCCTGGTGGAACTCGGCCAGCACGGCGGGCGCACCGGTGCCCGCACACACGAGGAGGCGATCGCGATCGCCGCCGCAATCGGTGCCTCTCAGGTCCTCGCCCTGGCCGGTGTTGCCGGCTACGAGGGCGCGCTAGCCCACCACGGCGATGAAGCTTCGCTGGCGATTATCCGCGGCTATCTCAACCGGCTCGCGGACCTCGACGATGCCCTGCGCGACACCTACGATCCACGGATCGAATCCGCCATCGTGACCGCCGGCGGCAGCGCCTACTTCGACGTGGTGGCCGAAGTTCTCTCCCCGCGTCACGCCCCGACTAAGGGGCGCGAAGTACTTATGCGTTCCGGGGCATATATCTCTCACGATGACGGTTTCTACCGTGGAATCACGCCGCTCGGACGGTCCGGTGCGGAGAATTTCCGCTCGGCCATTCACGGCTGGGCCACCGTGGTCTCGCGTCCCGAACCTGGGATCGCCCTGCTCGACGGTGGCAAGCGCGACCTCCCCTTCGACGAGGGTCTGCCCGAGGTTCAGGGAGTGCGCCGATTCGGCCAGGAAACCCTGGACGAGCTGCCCGGCGCGAGCGTCACCGCGATGAATGATCAGCACACCTTCCTCGCCCTCCCCGAGGACAGCACGCTCCAGGTGGGCGACGTGGTCCGCCTGGGCCTGTCCCACCCCTGCACCACCTTCGATAAGTGGCGGGCGCTGATCGTGATCGACGATGTGCGCGCCGAACGCCCGGTGGCGACCGACGTGCTCTACACCGAGTTCGGCTAGGCGCGACGATGCAGACCATCCTGCTGCGCCACGCCCGCATCATCGACGGCACCGGGGCCCCGAGCCGGCCCGGCGACGTGTTGATCATCGAGGGCAGGATCGCCGCGCTGGGCGAGTGGATCACGATCCCGCCCGGACCCCACCTGGAAATCGACGTGGCCGGGCGGGTGGTCGCGCCCGGGTTTATCGACATGCACGCGCACTCGGATCTCGCGGTCCTGCACGATCACGATCACCTCGCCAAGGTCTCCCAGGGCATCACCACCGAGGTGCTCGGGCAGGACGGGCTCTCCTACGCGCCCACGACCGACGCGACCATGGCGATCCTGCGTCGGCAGATCGGCGGCTGGAACGGCGAGCCCGCGGGCATCAATTTCGACTGGCGCAGCGTCGGCGAATACCTGGACCTCATCGACCGCGGGGCGGCGCTCAACGTGGCCTATCTGGTGCCGCAGGGCAATCTCCGGATGGCGGTCATCGGGACCGAGGACCGGCCCGCGAGCCCCGCCGATATCGCCGCGATGCGGGACCTGGTGGAGGCCGGGCTGCGTCAGGGCGCGTTTGGAATGTCCTCGGGACTGACCTACGTCCCCGGGATGTTTGCCGACACGGATGAACTGGTTGAGCTCTGCCGGGTGGTCGCCGCGCACGACGGCATCTATGCACCGCACCAGCGTTCCTACGGCCGCGGCGCGCTTGAGGCCTATGCGGAGATGGTGGAGGTGGCCCGGCGCTCGGGCGTCGCCCTGCACCTGACCCACGCGACGATGAACTTCGGGGTGAACGCCGGGCGCGCACACGAGCTGGTGGCGCTGATCGATGCGGCCGCCGCCGACGGGATACGCATTTCGTTTGACACCTACCCCTACCTGCCGGGATCCACGACCCTTTCGGCGCTGCTTCCCGGCTGGGCGGCGGCGGGCGGTCCCGATCAGACCCTGGCCCGGCTGCGGGATCCCGCGACGCGGGAGCGGATCCGACACGAGCTGGAGGTCACCGGAGCCGACGGCTGCCACGGGGTGGTGACCGACTGGTCCACGATCGAGATCGCCGGCGTGGCCAACCCCGCGCTCACCGGCATCGTCGGCTCGACCATCCAGCGGCTGGCGGAGAGCGTGCGCGGGGGAACCCGCTCGCTGGTGTCTCCGGAGATCGCCGCCGAGTGGCCCACCGATGATCCCACCGGCGTCTTTTTCGCGCTCCTGCAGCAGGATGAGTTGGCCACCAGCATTCTGCAGCACGTGGGCGATGAGGCCAACGTACGCACGATGATGAACCACCCGCTGCACACCGGCGGGAGCGACGGCATCCTGATCGGCGACAAGCCGCACCCGCGCGGCTGGGGTACCTTCCCCCGTTTCCTCGGCCACTATGTCCGTGACGAGGGTGTGCTGAGCCTCGAGGATGCGGTTGCCCACTTCACCTCGCGTCCGGCCGCGGTCCTCGGCCTGAATGACCGCGGTGTCCTGCGTGAGGGCGCGGTGGCCGACCTGGTGGTCTTCGATCCCGACACCATCGCCGACCGGGCCACCTTCGCCCAGCCCCGTCAGCAGGCCGCCGGAATCTCCTGGGTGTTTGTGGCCGGGGTCCCGGTCATCGCCGAGGGCGAGCGCACCGAGGCACTGCCCGGACGGGCGCTGCGTGGCCCGGCCTGGGACGGCACCCGCTAGCCGCGAACCGGTGTCAGGATCGGCGTAACACGGGCAAGAAATCACTCGTGTTACGCACCGTGTCATCACGCTTTGCGGCGTCCCCCAAACGGGAGGGAAGATGACGATGAGAGATTCCCTTCCCTCATTTTTGGCGATCCCCACGCCCCACTCCTTTTCCCCCGGAGGAAACACCCATGTCTCGTTCGATTCGTTTGGTGAGCGCAATCGCGCTGCTCACCGTAGCCGGCCTCGGTCTTGCCGGTTGCTCGGCCAGCGCCTCTTCATCCGATAATGCGGCGAGCGCCAAGGCTTCCAAGGCCGAGAGCCTCAAGGACTTCGGCACCCTCGATGAGCTGGCCGCCGCGGCCAAGGCCGAGGGCAAGCTCAACGTCATCGCGCTGCCTCGTGACTGGGCCAACTACGGCAACATCATCGACGCGTTCAGCAAGAAGTACGGCATTAAGGTCAACGAGCTGCAGCCCAACGGTTCTAGCGCCGACGAGATCGCCGCCGCCAAGAACAATAAGGGCCTCGACACCGCCCCCGACGTGTTCAACATCGGTGACACCATCGCCAACAGCAGCGAGAAGTACCTCGCCGTGTACCGCAACCAGGCGTGGGACGAGGTGGACCCGAGCCTCAAGGATGCCGACGGTCACTTCATCGCCGGTGAGGGCGGATTCCTCTCGATCGGGTATGACTCGGCTAAGGTTCCCGAGCCCAAGACCTTCAACGATCTGCTGGGATCCGACTATAAGGGCCTTGCCATCTCCGGCGACCCGACCAAGAACGCTCCGGGTCTTGCGGCCGTCGGCCTGGCCACCCTGCAGGAGGGTGGCACCCTGGACAACTTCCAGCCCGGGATCGACTTCTTCGGCAAGCTCAACAAGGCGGGCAACCTGATCAGCGTGCAGCCGAGCTCGGCGACCGTGGTGTCCGGCGAGACCAAGCTGATCATCTCCTACGACTACTCCAACGTGGCCTACGGCCGTGACCTGCCCACATGGAAGGTCACCATCCCCGAGGGCACCGGCTACGGCAGCTTCCTCTACCAGGCCATCAACAAGGACGCCCCGCACCCCGCGGCCGCGCGCCTCTGGCAGGAGTTCCTGTACCAGGCCGACCAGCAGAACCAGTGGATCAAGAGCGGTGCCCGCAGCCCGATCGAGGCCGCCCTGGTCAAGGCCGGCACCGTGGACAAGGCGGCCCTCGCGGGTCTGCCCGCCGCCCCGGCCAAGTATGTGATCCCGACCATCGAGCAGTCCAAGAAGGCTGGCGAGCTGGTTGCGACCAACTGGGCACCCGCGGTCGGCTAAGTCCGTGACCTCATTTATTACCCCGCCGGGTACCGGATCCTCCGGTACCCGGCGTTCGGGCTCCCGGGAGGCGGCGCGGACCGAGCCTCGGGACACGTCGTCCGGCGTGGTGGCCTCGCCGACATCCTCCCGATCCGGCTCCGCGCCCGTGCGCCGCGGTCGTCCCCGCGGCCGCATCGCGTTGGCGGCCGGCCGCGGCGTGGGCCTGCTCCCCTTCACCGTCTACGTGCTGCTGTTCCTGGCGATCCCCACGATCATCGCCCTGGTCAGCGGCTTCCAGGACGGCGACGGCAACCTCACCCTCGACAACCTCTCGGCCCTGACCGATCCCACCATCCTGCGCACGATCGGCAGCTCACTGTGGCTGGCTGCGCTGACCTCCCTGCTCGGCGCGATCATCGGCGCCCTGGTGTGCTTCGCGATGATGGGCCTGGACGAGAACCGGCTGCTCTCGCGCATCGTGACCTCCATTTCCAGCGTCCTCGCCCAGTTTGGCGGTGTGATGCTGGCCTTCGCGTTCATCGCGACGATCGGTATCCAGGGCGCGATCACCGTGTTCCTGCGCGGCGAGCTGGGCATCGACATCTATAAAAACGGCGTCTGGCTGTACGAGCTGCCCGGGCTGATCCTGCCCTACCTCTACTTCCAGGTTCCGCTGATGGTGATCGTGTTCCTCCCCGCGATGAAGACCCTCAGGGTGCAGTGGGCCGAGGCGAACCTGACCCTCGGCGGCACCCGGCTGACCTTCTGGACCCGGATCGGATTCCCGCTGCTACTGCCCTCGTTTGTCGGAAGCTTCCTGCTGCTGTTCACCAACGGCTTCTCGGCCTATTCGACCGCGGCCGCGCTGATCAACCAGGCCTCCCCGATCGTGCCGCTCCAGATCCGTCTCGCGCTCAGCAGCGAAACCGTGCTGGGCCGGGAGAACGTCGCCGGGGTGCTCGCCCTGGCGATGATGGTCATTATGTCCGTGGCGATGGCGCTGTATGCGCTGGTGCAAAAGCGGGCGGCGAGGTGGCGAGTATGAGTGCGAAGGTTCGTCATCCGCTGGCCCCCGCCCGGGCCACCCGGATCATCATCCTGGCCGTGATCGGGGCGCTGTTTGCGGTGCCGATCGCCTCGATGGTGGAGTTCACGCTGCGTGATCCCAAGACCGGCGGTCACACGCTGGACAACTGGGCGGGCCTGTTCGCCCCGGACGCCGCGAGCACCTATGAGGTGGTCTGGACCGGGATCGGCAACTCGCTGCTACTCTCGGCCTTCGCGGTCGCGGTGGTGCTGCTGATCCTGGTACCCACGATGGTCTATGTCGAGGTCGAATTCCCCCGACTGTCACGGGTGATGGAGTTTATCTGCCTGATTCCGCTCTCGCTGCCGGCGATCGTGCTGGTGGTGGGATACGTGCCCGTGTACCAGTTCATCGGCCGGATCGTGGGAACGGATGTGTGGTCCCTGGGCTTTGCCTACGGGATCATCGTGCTGCCGTTTGCACACCGGGCAATCAAGTCGAACCTCGACGCGATCGGCATCCGGGTGCTCAGCGAGGCCGGACGCACCCTCGGGGATTCCTGGTTCGGATTCCTCCGGCGCGTGGCCGTGCCGAACCTGCGCGGCGGGATTTCGGCGGCGGTGCTGATCACCGTGGCCGTGGTCTTAGGTGAGTTCACGCTCGCCTCGCTGCTGAACCGCACCAACCTGCAGACCGCGCTGAACATCATCAACTGGCAGAACCCGTTTGTGTCGGTGGCGATCTCGCTGGTTTCGCTGATCGCGGTGTTCCTCCTGCTCCTGGCCGTCAGCGGCCTGGGCCGCGTGGGCGTGCGCCGGGCTCGGCGGCGCTCTCCCTCGAAGGTCGTGTAGTGACCGCTCGCACGGGGGCTCCCAGGCCGGGTCAGCTCCCCGAACCCCGTTTCTTCTTCCCGATCACTCCCCTGCGAGGCACCCGATGACCACTTCCTCCCCCGTTCTGCCCGGCATCGTGGGCACCCCGGTGTCCTTCGAGGCGGTGTCGCTGAAGTTTGGCAGCACCCTGGCGCTGGATGAGTTTTCGCTGGATATCGCACCCGGTGAGTTTGTCGCGCTGCTCGGACCCTCGGGCTCGGGCAAGACGACGGCGCTGCGCGCGCTGGCGGGCCTGGAAGCCGCGTCCTCGGGTCGCATCCTGGTCGATGACGGGGACATCACCGGCGTCCCCACCAATAAGCGGGACCTGGGCATGGTGTTCCAGTCGTACTCGCTGTTCCCGCACCTGACCGCGCTGGAAAACACCGAGTATGGTCTGCGAAACCGCCGCCAGCCGAAGGCCGCACGGCGCACGGCGGCGCAGGCGGGGCTTGATCTGGTGGGCCTCGGCGACCTGGCCGACCGCTACCCGCATGAGCTCAGCGGTGGACAGCAGCAGCGCGTGGCCCTCGCCCGCGCGCTGGTCACGCGGCCGAAGGTGCTGCTACTGGATGAGTCGCTGTCGGCGCTGGATGCGAAGGTGCGCGTGCAGCTGCGCGAGGAGATCCGCCAGCTGCAGCTGCGCCTGGGCATCACCACAATCTTTGTGACCCACGACCAGGAGGAGGCGCTCTCGATCGCCGACCGGGTCGCGGTCATGAAGGACGGCCGGATCGAGCAGGTCGGCACCCCCGAGGACCTCTACCTCCGCCCCGCCAGCGCCTTCGTGGCCGAGTTCGTGGGCGTCACCAACCGCATCCCCGCCGAGAACCTGGGCGACGGCACCGTGCGCGTCCTGGGCAGCGTGCTGCCGGTGGCGGAGGTGCCAGTGGGACAGGTGGCAGAGGTTCCGGCGGGCCATGCGCCGGCGGCGGATGCAACCGCGGGCGGGCTCGTCGCGTACGTACGGCCTGAAAATCTGCGGTTGGTGGCGGGTGCTGCCGCCGGTTCGGTAACGGGTTCGGTGGCCGACGCCGCGGCGGGTTCAGCCGCTGGTTCCGGCGTCTCCGCAACCGTGGTCGAATCCTCATTCCTCGGCTCCTTCCGGCACACCCTCGTCACCCTGCCGGACGGTTCACTCCTGCGCATCCAGCACGCCGCCAGCGAAGCCCTGGCCATCGGCACCGAGGTGCGCGTGCAGGTGCTGGCGGTCACGCGGGTGGTCGCTGCGTAGGAGTCTTCGCGGGCCCGAAATTACCGCTGTCAGCGCGTCTCACTGCTGCGGAAACTTCTCATCCAGTTCCGCGTAGGCCTCCACCTCGGTGAGTTCACCCGTCAAGATTCTCCGTGCACGTCCCAGCGCATCAATCTGAAAGGCGTTGTTACGGCATACGTCTCCAGCATATTGATTGTGATTCAGGATAACGCTCGCGGCGACGTAGTGTTCAGCACACATGGGTCATGCCGGGCTCTGATTTCGGTGGTTCATCAGGACAGTCAATCTCCGTGTGCTGCCCCGCGGTTCCGTATCCCCGCAGTCCAGCGACGAGATCGAAAAGGAGTAAACATGAGTCAGAAGCCGAGCAGACGCACGGTCGCCACGGGCCTCACCCTGCTCTTACCAGTCCTCGGGATCGTGAGTATCGCCATCATCCTCTACCGGCTGAGCGACAATACGGGCACCACCGTTGTGGCCGTGGGGCCATCTATCGTTATCCCGCTGCTCGCCGTTATCCCGCTGCTCGCCGTGGTCGGTCCCGTCATCCTGGCTATCGTGGACAGGCAAGAACGGCTCCTGCTGATTGCCGCCGGGATATTCGCGATGGCTGGTTTGGCAAACGCAGCACTGACCTCATCGCTGTTGGGCGGGACCACACATTTCCCCTTCTCCATTGCGGGAATAGCCGTCGGCCTGCTTCTCTGCCTTAATCGCTTACTCCTCGCAGCCGAGCGAGGGCGCTTCCGACCCGCAACGACCTGATCTGGATGCGGGCACTACTCGGAAACGAAAAACCCACCCGGCTGGCACCGGGTGGGTTCGAATGTTGTTCTTAACGCTAGGCCACTGCGCCACAGGCATAACGGCAAAGGCCCCGACCCGGACATGCCGGACGGGGCCTCTGGGCGCGCGGAACCTACCGGCTCAACTCGATCTGGCCGAGGTCCGCGTAGCGCAGGCGCACCGGGTCGTGCAGGGTGTGGGTCCGGGCGTTGCGCCAGAAGCGGTCGGCGCGAAGCGAGCGGTCGGCGGTGCGCGCGCCGGTCCAGGAGAACAGCTCCGTAGCGACTCGGTTGGAGACGTCGGCGGAGAGCGCCTTGGTGGCCAGCAGGCCCTCGCGCACCTCGGTGAGCAGGGATTCCGGAGCATCGGGGGTGGCCTCGGCACGGTCGATCACCGCGGCGGTTTCGCGCAGCAGCGCGGCCACGGCGCGCACGGCGGCCGACTCCCTCCCCACCTGGAAACGCAGGATCGGATCCTCCACGAGGCTCGCGTACTGCGCCAGTTCGAAGGGCACGCGGTTGTTCGCGCGCACCGAGGCCACGCCGTAGCGCAGCGCGCCCTCGGCGATGCCCACGTCGATCGCCGCGTGCGCGAGGCGTCCGGCCTCGGCCCAGGCGGTCGGCCGGGTCGCCGGGCTCCAGGCGAACACAAAGTCGGCGGGCACGGCCACCTCGCTCAGGCGCAGGGTGCCGCTGCCGCTGCCGCGCTGGCCCATGCCGCTCCAGTCGTCGATGATTTCCAGGCCCGGGGCGTCGGTCGGGATGAAGGACATGATGACGCTGCCCTCGCCGTCCACGGCCATCACGGTGATCCAGGCGGCACCCAGCGAACCGGTCGCGTAGAACTTCTGACCCGATGCCAGGTAGGAGCCGTCCTCCTGGCGGGTGAACACGGTCGAGAAGTCGGCCGCGTGACGGCCCCCGCGCTCGGCCGCGGCATTGGCGATCCGCTTGCCCGCGCGAATGTCGGCGTAGAGGCGCTCGCGCGCGTCATCCGAGCCGAGCATCACCACGGCGTCGGTGAATCCATAGTGCGGCTGGAGGAGCTGGGCGATGCCCGGATCCGCCTGCGCCAGGATCCGGAACACCTCGGTGATCTCGACCTGGCTGGCCCCCGGGCCGCCGAGCGCGGCAGGGATCCGCAGGGCGAGCAGGCCGGAGTTCTCCAGGATCTCGCGGGCCGCGGCGTACTCGCCCGACTCGTCGCCATCCAGCGCGATGTTCGCGAGCGCATCCCGGGTGGCCTCGGCCAGCGCGATGAACTCGGGGTTGATGGTGTGGGACATGGCACATCCTTTACTGCGAGGGGCCGCCGCGGCGAACCCGAAAATGGGTGGGGCGACTAGATCGAAACCTGGTGCGCGGGGTGGGTCGCGGGCAGGCGGGGCGATCCGAAAACGCGCTCGCGCAGACCCGAGGTGCCGTAGCTCTCGCGGGCCAAACCGCGCTCACGCAGGCGGGGAAGAATGTGCTCGATGAAGTCGTCGAAGGTCTCCGGCTGCACGATCGGCTGCACGTTGAACCCGTCGATTCGGCCCTCGGTGGCGCGACGCTCGATCTCGTCCACGACCTCCTCGGGAGTACCCACGATGGGCTGCACGTAGGATCCCAGAGTCCCGAAGTGCTGCTTCAGCTGACCCACGGTGCGGGCATTTCCGCCCTCGACCGAGAAGCGCTTGGCCTGGGTCTGGACGTGATCGGTGTCGCCCTTTTCGAAGACGGTGTCCTCGTCATAGTGGTCGAGATCCCGACCGCTCACGCCGCACCAGTGCGCGAGCGCACCCTCGCGGGAGAGGTAGTTCTGGTACTCCTCCAGACGCGCCTGCGCCTGCTCATGGGTCTTGCCGACGACAACCTGCAGGCCGCCCAAGAGACGCACGTCCTCGGGGTTACGACCCGCGGCCACGGCGGCGGCCTCGATGTTTTCGCGGGCCTTCAGCTGCCCGGCCACCTCGTTGGTTCCCAGGAATACCACCTCGGCGTGCTTGCCAGCGAACTGCACTCCGCGGCCCGAGGTGCCCGCCTGGAACAGCAGCGGGGTGCGCTGCGCGCTCGGCTCGACCAGGTGGGGTCCGGCCACCGACCAGGTGCGCCCCACGTGGTTGATCGCATGGATGCGGTCCGCCTCGGCGTACACGCTGCGCTGGATGTCCGCGACGACCGCGTCTTCATCCCAGCTCTTCTCCCACAGCTTGTAGGAGATCTCCAGGAACTCCTCGGCGCGGTCGTAGCGGTCATCGTGGCTCCACTGCTCGGTCAGGCCGAAGTTGCGGGCGGCCGAGGGCAGATAGGAGGTCACGATGTTCCAGCCGACCCGGCCACCGGTCAGGTGATCCAGGCTCGACCAGCGCCGCGCGTTAGCAAACGGGTGTTCGTAACTCGTGGAGGCGGTGACCACAAAGCCAAGGTTTTCGGTGACCGCGGCCATCGCCGGGATCAGGGTCAGCGGGTCGTGCGCGGGGAACTCCACCGCGTTCTCGATCGCCGGGGCGGAGGACCCGCGGTAGGTGTCATAGAGCCCGAGCACGTCGGCGAAGAACACCGCGTCAAAGCGGGCGTCCTCGTAGCGGCGGGCCCGGTCCAGCCAGTGCTTGAGGCTGCCAAATCCCAGGCGATCATCGCGCGGGTGCGCCCACATGCCCTGCTGCACGTTACCAACGGTGTTGCCTTCAAAGGCGTTCAGAATCAGGGGACGCCGGGGCGCGGGGGGACGACTCATCGGGGGAATCCTTGGTGCTCAGGAGGTGGCGCACCGAGTCGCGCGCCGGCCTGCGGCGCACCGGAAACGTCACCGTTGGGGATGCGATGGCGGTCCAAAATTGGGGGGATCTGCGGACCACCACACGCATCACATTCTGGCCCAGCATCCGCGCCACACCGCAGTTGTGTGACGAAGCATGACGGTCACCCCCACGCGGGGGCTTGCCAGGGTGCGAACTAGTCGGCGAGCGCGCTCTCCGGCAGGGGCACCGCCCGGCGCAGACCCGGCCCAGGAACGGGCCGCGGGCGCGGGGCGACCTGGGTTTCCGGAGCCTCGACGACAACCTGCTCGGCAACAATCTGCTCGGCAACCACCGAGGCCTCGGTCTCGAGCGGGGGCTCCTGGGCAGTGACCTTCGCCCGTGCCGCGCGCTTCTTGGTCGCGGTCGGAGCCTTCGCGGGAGCCTTCACCGAAGTCTTGGCAGAGGTTTTCACCGCCTTTACAGCCGGAGCTTTCGCGGTCGCAGCCTTCGCCCGCGGCTTTGCCGGGGCCTTGGGCGTCTTGGGTTTCGCCGCCGCCCGGGTGGCCGGGGTGTCCTCGAGCGGGGGCACCACGGTGTCCGCGGAGTCCGCATCCGGGTCCATCCCGAATCGGCGACGCATAACCTCGATCGCCTGCGGGTTCTGATCGATCAGCACAAAGTTCCGGCCGAGCTCGCGCGCCGCGGCCCCGGTGGTCCCGCTGCCGGCGAAGAAGTCGAGAATCCAGTCGCCCTCGCGGCTGGAAGCCTGGATGATCCGACGCAGAATCCCCAGCGGCTTCTGGGTGGGATACCCGGTCTTTTCCTTACCGGTGGGCGACACGATGGTGTGCCACCACACGTCGGTGGGCAGCTTGCCGCGCGCCGCCTTCTGCGGGGTCACCAGGCCCGGTGCCATATAGGGTTCACGGTCCACGGCGGTTGAATCGAAGTGGTACTGGGCGGGATCCTTCACGTAGACCAGGATCGTATCGTGCTTGGTCGGCCACCGACGGGTCGCCTTCGCCCCGTAGTCATAGGCCCAGATCAGCTCGTTGAGGAAGCTGTCGCGTCCAAAGATCGCATCCAGCATGACCTTCGCATAGTGGGCCTCGCGATAGTCCAGGTGCACATACAGCGTGCCCTCGGGCCCGAGCAGACGCCACGCCTCCAGCAGACGCGGTTCGAGGAAGGTCCAGTAGTCGTCGAAGGTGTCATCGTAGGTGCGCAGTTCCCCGCGGATCCGCTGATAGCTCTTGCCCTTAAACCCCACGCTCCCGCTCACCCCGGGCTCGGAGCGCACCGCGGTGGTCACGTGACGCGCCTGGCTACGCCCGGTGTTAAAGGGCGGGTCGATGTAGATAACGGTAAAGGACTCATCGGGCAGTTCGGCGAGCAACTCGAGGTTGTCGCCGTGCCAGATTTCGCTGGACTGCGGGAACTCACGCGCCACGGTTAGGGGACCCGATTCAGCCAGGCGTCGGTGGAGAACTTCTCGCGCACGAGGGTCTCCGCCTGGGCATACTCGTCCGGCGTGATCTCACCGGGGACCGCACCGGTGAGGGTCACAAAGGTCGCCTTCATGGCCTCGATGATCTCACTTCGGCTGCGCCCGGTCTGGCTGCGCAGCGGATCCACGCGCTTGGCGGCGGAGGTGGTTCCCTTGTCCGAGAGCTTCTCCCGGCCGATGCGCAGGACGCGCGCCATCTGGTCACCGTCCATGTCGTAGCTCATGGTCACGTGGTGCAGCACACCGCCGCTGCCCAGGCGCTTCTGCGCCGCCCCGCCGATCTTGCCGGCCGGGGAGGTGATGTCGTTCAGCGGCTTGTACACGGCCTCGATGCCGAGCTCGCGCAGGGCGGTCAGCACCCAGTCATCGAGGTAGGCGTAGCTCTCGGCAAAGGTCATACCCTGCACCAGCTCGGCCGGCACATACAGCGAATAGGTGATGATCGCGCCCTTGGCCATCAGCATCGCGCCACCGCCGGAGATCCGGCGCACCACGTCAAATCCCTCGGCCTTCGCGGCGTCGAGGTCCACCTCGTTCTTGAGTGACTGGAACGACCCAATCACCACGGCGGACTCGTCCCACTCCCAGATACGCAGGGTCGGGCCGCGGTGCCCCAGCCCCACCTCGCTGGTCAGCACCTCGTCCAGGGCCAGGTGGGTGCGCGGGGGCACCGCCTGGGAGTGGATGATCTGCCAGTCAAAATCGCGCCAGTCGGCGGCGGAGGTCACCGAGCGACGGATCGCCGTGGCCACCGAATCCGGGGTGAAACCCAGCAGCTGCGCACCCTCGGGCAGGGCCGCCTGGATCGCCGCGGCGATGGTGGTGGCGTCGCTGCGCGCATCCAGACCGTTCACCGCGGCGTTGATGTCCTCAATGGCCTCATCGGGTTCGAGGAAGAAGTCTCCGGCGAGCCGGAAGTCCGCAAACACCCCGTCCACCACGTCGAGGTCAACCACCACGAGCTTGCCACCGGGCACCTTATATTCACCGTGCATGGTCCCAGCCTACCGATTCCATGGCAATCCCTGCCGTGTCGGCCCAAACCGGGGCACAATGTTCTCATGACGACGTTTATCCTGGTTCGACACGGCGAAACGATCTGGCACACCGGACACCGGTATGCAGGCATGAGCGATATCCCTCTCGACGCCGAGGGACAGCGCGCCGCCGACGCCCTGGCCGAGTGGGCCGTCGGGGCCCAGCTGGATGCGATCGTGGTTTCCCCGTTGATCCGCGCGGTCAACACCGCGCGCCCCTCGGCCATCGCCCTGGGCATGCCGCTGCACATCGATCCCGACCTGGTCGAGGTCGATTTTGGTGTGGGTGAGGGCAAAACCATCTCCGAGCTGCGCCCCGATTACCCCGACGAGGTGGCCGCGTTTGAGGCGGCTCCGGCGGATTCCCCGCTGCCCGGCGGCGAGGTGGGACGCCACGCGATCACCCGCTACCTCGGCGTGCTCGACAAGCTGCGTGAGCGCTACCCGGCCGGCCGTGTGCTGGTTGTGGGCCACGGTACCGCGATCCGGCTGGCGGTCAGCGAGCTGATCGGCATCGAGCCCAACCGCTACCGCGATCTGATGCCCGAGATGCTCAACTGCGGACGCACCACCCTGGAGATCACCGACCGCGGCGTCGCACTGCAGGGATTCAACGTGCCCAGCTACACCCCGGGGAACTAGTTTCACCCACCCGATTAATCAACAACACAAAGGAGAACACCATGCAGGCTCTCGTGAACGGTGCCGTCATTGCCGACGCCGCCCCCGAAGACATCGTCCTGATCGAGGGAAACCGCTACTTCCCGCCCGCCTCGATCGCCGCGGGCACGCTCGAAAAGAGCCCCACCCCCTACACCTGCCCGTGGAAGGGTGTGTGCCAGTACTTCGACGTGGTAACCCCCGACGGAACCCGCATCAGCGACGGCGCCTGGAGCTACCCCAACCCCTATGACGGCGCCGAGGAGCGCGTGGGCCACGCCTTCGCCAACTTCGTAGCCTTCGCCCCGGGCGCAACCTTCACCGACTAGCCCCGGCCCGGCTTCCCGGCCGCAGCTACCAGGCCCCGCCGCGCAGAGTGACGCTGCCGGCGGGCCACTGCCCGTCCGTTTCGCGCCCCTGTGTGGGCTAACCCGCCGCCAGCACGTGCGAATCCAGCCAGCGGATCAGGTCGGCGATGATCTCCTCGCGGTTGAGCTCGTTGTAGATCTCGTGCCGGGCGTCGGGATAGACATGCAGGGTCACATCGCTCAGCTTGGCGCGATTGCGGTACGCGGCATCCAGCTTGGTGAGGCCGCGCTCCCCGCCCAGGGAATCGGCCGAGCCGCCCTGGATCAGCATCGGAATGTCCCGCGGCATCCGGCGCGGCGGCCGCCCGAGCAGCCCGATCGCCTGGAAGAGGTTCCAGGCGGGCTTCTCGGCGATGTCGAAGTTCAGGGGGTCCGCTCGGAACGCCGCCCCGGCTTCGGGATCGCGATTGAGCCATTCCAGCCCGGTGGATTCCGGGCCACGCCAGGGCCTGTTGAGGTCGCCGGAGTTCAGCACCCCGGGCACCGCGAGGCTCGATCCCGAGAGCACCACGGCGTCGTAGATGGTGGTGGTGTTGACCAGTTTCTGAGCCATCAGCGAGCCCCAGCTGTGTCCCAGCAGAACCAGCGGGATCCCCGGATACTCGCGGGCGATGGACTCCCCCACGCTGCGCAGCGAGCGGATCGCCCCGCGCACCGCCCCGGGTCCCAGATCCGCGAGTCCACCCGCCTCCAGGCCGGTTCGCCCGTGTCCGCGATGGTCGTCGGCCACCACCGTATAGCCGGCGGCCACCAGCTCCTCGGCGAGCGCCGCATACCGGCGCGCATGTTCGCCAACCCCGTGGGCGAGGTGGATGATCGCGCGAGGATCCTTCGCCGCCCAGGTATAGGTGTAGACGACAATACCGTCGGCATCGGTGAGGGTCCCCACACGCGCACCGGTGGGGTCGATCGGGCTGTCCTTCTCCGCGCTGCTCATTCCCTCAGACTAGTGATTCGCTGGGAATGCCTCCACCCTTATTTCATTAGCAAGACTAATGAGTTATGCTAACGATCTATGACGATTGACCCGAACCTGGATGCGACTCAGATCCGCCAGGGCGTTCTCCACCTCTCCCGCCGACTGCGCGCGGAGAAGGCCGATAACGAACTCAGCGACGGCCAGTTCTCGGTGCTCGCCTGCCTCTACCGGCATGGTGCACACACCCTGGGCGGCCTCGCCGAACACGAACGGGTCTCCCCGCCGTCGATGAATCGCACGGTCAACTGCCTCGAGGGCAGCGGCTATGTGGAGCGCGCGGCGGATCCGACAGATGGCCGACGCGTGCTGATCAGCCTGACCCCCGAGGGTCATGACATGGTCGCACGCACGGTGGTCCAGCGCGACGCCTGGATCGATACCCGGCTGCGCGACCTCTCCCCCGAGGAACGCGAAACCCTGACCCGCGCCGCCGAGATCATGAGGAGGCTCGCGACCGCGTGAGTGCAATGTTTCGCTCCCTGTCCGGATACAACTATCGGCTGTGGTTTATCGGAGCCCTGGTGTCCAATGTCGGCACCTGGATGCAGTCCACCACCCAGAACTGGGTGGTACTGACCGATCTGACCCATAACGATGCCGTGGCGGTGGGCGTGACAATGTCGCTCCAGTTCGGTCCGCAGCTCCTGCTGGTGCCGGTGAGCGGGTGGATTGCCGACCGGTTCGACCGGCGCAAGATCCTGCTGTGCACCCAGAGCGCGCTGGCGCTACTGGGTCTCTCCCTCGGCCTCCTGCTGATCCTCGGCCATCCCCAGCTGTGGCACCTCTACCTCTTCGCCCTGCTACTGGGCCTGGTCAACGCGATCGACGCCCCCGCACGCCAGACCTTCGTGTCCGACCTGGTGGACGAGCACAACATGTCCAACGCGGTGGCCCTGAACGCCGCCTCGTTCAACGCGGCCCGGATGCTCGGTCCCGCCGTGGCCGGTCTGCTGATCGTCGCGGTCGGCTCGGGCTGGGTATTTGTGATCAACGCCTTCACGTTCCTGGCGATGATCGCGGTCCTGAATAAGCTGCGTCTGAACGAGCTGCGCAAGCGGCCCAAGCGCGCCTCCCGCGGCGGACAGCTCGGTGCCGGTTTCCGCTATGTGAAGGGTCGCCCGGACCTCGTGGTGATCTTCGTGATCGTGCTCCTGGTGGGTGCGTTCGGCCTCAACTTCCCGATCTTTGCCTCCACGATGGCGGTGGAATTTGGTGAGGGTGCGGGTGAGTACGGGCTGCTGTCCTCGATCCTGGCGATCGGCTCGCTCACCGGAGCGCTCCTTGCCGCCCGTCGTCCACGCGCTCGAATGCGGGTTGTGATCCTGGCGGCCGGCGGATTCGGGCTCTCGGCGGCGCTGTGTGCGGTGATGCCCAGCTATCCGGCGTTTGCCGCGGCGACGATCCTGATGGGATTCTCCTCGGTGAGCATGCTCACCACCGCCAACGGCTACGTCCAGACCACCACCGACGCGGGTATGCGCGGCCGGGTCATGGCGCTCTATATGGCAATCCTGATGGGTGGAACCCCGGTGGGGGCACCCATCATCGGCGCCATCGCCAACGCCTGGGGTCCGCGGCTGGCACTGCTGGTGGCCGGAAGCGTCTCGGTCCTGGCGTCGCTGATCGGGCTCGCGTGGATGGTGTTTGCCCGCAACCTGCGCATCCATCGCCACCCCGATTACACCTGGCGTCTGCAGGTCACGCATCTCAGCAGCCCCGGGGAGCCGGAATCGGTCGAGTTCTCCGATGAGCTGGCCGCCACCTCCCCGATCACCCTGCCCAAGCTCCCCCGCGAACGCCGCGAGCCCCGCGACTAGCTCAGCGCACCGGCTAGGCACCCGGCCGAGGCTCCCCCGCGAAGCGGTGAACGCCGCAACTAGCGCCGCACATCAGACGGGCACACGGCCCCGAGGCATCCCCGCGGATGCCACCTCCGAGGACGCACACACCAAACGGGCACCCGACTTCCGGGTGCCCGTTTGGTGTTGGCGATAATGCCTAGGCGGCCGGGGTACTCGCGGTGTCGAGCAGGGAGAGTTCCTCGCCGCTCAGCTCGATCTTCAGCGAGTCGGTGATCGGAGGCAGCTGCTCAAGCGAGCGAGCGCTGGCGATCGGCGCACCCACCGTGGGCTGCTGACGCAGCCAGGCGAGCGAGACGGCGGCCACCGAGGTGTCGTGGGCGGCGGAAATCGCGTCCAGCGCATCGAGCACGCGCAGTCCACGCTCGTCGAGGTACTTGACGGCGTCGCCCGCGCGCGGGCTGTCGATCTCCACGCCCGGGCGGTACTTACCGCTCAGGAATCCGCGAGCCAGCGCGAAGTAGGGGAACACCGAGAGACCGTACTTCTCGGCACGCTCGCGCAGCGCACCCTCAAAATCGCGCTCCACCAGGTTGTAGTGCGGCTGCAGGGCGACCGGGGCGTGCAGACCGTTTTGGGCCACGATCTCCAGCCACTCGTCGATCCGATCGGCCGAGTAGTTCGAGATGCCGATCGAGCGCACCTTGCCCGCGTCTACCAGCTCGGACAGCGCGCCGACGGTGTCGGCCAGCGGCACACTCTCGTCGTCGAAGTGGGCGTAGTAGAGGTCGATGTGGTCGGTGCCCAGACGGGCGAGGGACTCATCGGCGGCCAGGCGAATGTTGTCGGGGGCGAGGCCCTTGCGGTCGGGCTTGGTGCTGACCTTGGTCGCGATGACCACGTCGTCACGGCGACCACGGGCGGCCAGCCAGCTGCCGATCACGGATTCGGATTCCCCGCCGGTGTGCCCGGGAACCCAGGCCGAATAGCCGTCGGCGGTGTCGATGAAGTTGCCGCCACCGGCCACAAATGCGTCGAGGATCCGGTGCGAGGTGGGCTCATCCGCGGTCCACCCAAACACGTTGCCGCCGAGCGTGATCGGGGCGATGCTGAGATCCGAATGACCAATGTTTACGTGCTCTGCCGTCATGGTTTTCCTCCCGCGGGATGCTGGTTTTCAGGTATTTCCTTGACCCTAACCCCGCAAAATAACAAACGGGCAAACATGACGTTTCATTCCGCGGCCGACACCCCTAGGGTGGATGCATGACCTCCCCCACACTCACCGTTACCGTGCCCGGAAAGACCCTGCTCAAGGCGATTGGTGAGGTGCCCGACGGGGTACGGGTGCTCGAATGGGATCTGAAAACTCCGGCCCCGGCGGCGCATATCGACCTGCTGGTTGCCCCGTATATTGCGCCGAACGTGAAGTTTCCCGGGATCGATGATGTGACCACCACGCTGATCCAGAGCCAGTCCATCGGCTACGACGGTGTCGAGGGCACGCTGCCGCCCGGCCGTGTCTACGCCAATGCCGCCACCGTGCACGAGACCGCGACCGCCGAGCTGACCCTGGCCCTGCTGCTCGCCGCCCAGCGCGACATTCCCCGGTCGGTGCGCAACGCGCAGACCGGACTGTGGCAGGGGTCCACCACCCCGAGCGTCGCGGATCGGAACGTGCTGATCGTCGGCTACGGCGGGGTTGGGGCGGCGATCGAGGCCCGCCTGACCGGCTTCGAGACGCGCATCACCCGGGTGGCGCGCTCGGCCCGCGAATCCGCGTACGGCCCGGTGCACGCCCTCGCCGATCTCCCGGAGCTGCTGCCCACCGCCGAGATCGTGATCCTGGCCGTCCCGCTCACCGAGGACACCCGTGACCTCGCCGATGCCGCGTTCCTGGCCGCGCTGCCGGACCAGGCTCTGGTGGTGAACATCGCCCGCGGACCGGTTCTGAACACCGCGGCGGCCCTGGCCGAGGCGGAGTCCGGACGGCTGCGCTTTGCACTGGACGTGACCGATCCCGAACCGCTGCCGGCCGATCACCCGCTGTGGACGCTCCCCAACGTGCTGATCACCCCGCACCTGGGCGGGGCGGCCACCTCGATGATGTCGCGGATGGCGGCCCTGGTACACCGCCAGATTGGGCACCTACTCGCGGGCGAACCGGTGGAGAACGTGGTCCTCCGCTCCTAGGTAACCGCGCGATAACCTTTTTAATCGAATGCATCACAACCTCGGGGCTCATGTTAGTCTTTGTGGTCTGACCACATACGAGCGCAATGGCGCGCGAATAACGTGAGGGGCACGGAAATGGTTGAAGCGCGGGCATGGCAAATTGTGCTGGAACGGATCGAACAGGATCTGCTCTCCGGCGTACTCCAGCCCGGGGATCACCTCCCCGGCGAGCGCGCCCTGGCCGCCGAACTCGGCGTGGGACGCTCCAGCGTGCGCGAGGCCCTGCGGGTGCTTGAGGTGCTCGGGCTGATCCGCACGGCGAGTGGATCCGGCCCCCGTTCCGGCGCGATCATCGTGGCGCTTCCCGGCGGCGGGATGTCGGCCCTGATGCGCCTGCAGGTGGCCGCGCAGGGCTTCAGCGTGGACGATATCGTGCAGACCCGTCTGATTCTGGAGACCGAAACCGTCTCCCGCCTGGCCGGCAACCCCGACAATCGCGCGCTCACGGTTCCGCGCACCCTGCTCAGCGCGATGGATTCGGCCAACCTGACCCCCGAGGAATTCCTGACGCTGGACGCCCAGTTCCATCTCTCCCTCACCGAGGCCCTGGGTAACCACGTGCTGACCGCGACGATGGCGGGCCTGCGCAGCTCGATCGAGGCCTATGTGCAGTCGGGTCTGCCCGGGCTGGCGTCCTGGCCGGCCACGGCCAACCGCCTGCGGCACGAACACCGCGAGCTGACCGACGCGATCGCCGCCGGTAACGTGGAGCTGGCTCGCACGGTCATCCACGATCACATCACCGACTACTACGTCGAGACCGGCCTGGCCGAACGCTCCGGAGAGAGCGTCCCGGCACCTGCCCGCTAGGTCTCGGCGATGCGGCGCACCACTCGGCGAGACGATAACCGCGGATCCCAGCCTGCTCACCGGGAAGGCCACCCGCACCGAAGCGCTGAGCATCCATCTCGACCAGATGTGCCGGTTAAACAAACCAGCCCCGTGACTGGAAATCCAGTCACGGGGCTTCGAATTATAAGTCCGGCGGTGTCCTACTCTCCCACAGGGTCCCCCCTGCAGTACCATCGGCGCAAAGAGTCTTAGCTTCCGGGTTCGGAATGTGACCGGGCGTTTCCCTCTTGCTATGTCCACCGAAACAGCTAATTCGTGGTTATGTGTCTAGTTTACACGGCGGAAACGGCACCCTCGACCACGGTGTAATCGGCGGGGGCCAGACCGGCGGCGGCGGCCGCGTCCAGCAGCACCGTCACGTGCGGATGCGACTGGATGGCGGAGGCGGGAATCTCGGGACTGATCGGCCCGTTAATCGCGCGCGCCACGGCGTCGGCCTTGTGCGCGCCGAAGGCCAGCAGGAACAGGTGCCCGGCACGAAGAATCGTGCCCACACCCTGCGTGATGGCGTGTCGCGGCACCTCGTCGATGGTCTCGAAGAAGCGGGCGTTGTCCTCGCGGGTCTGCTCGGTCAGCGGAACCCGACGGGTCAGCGAGTCCAGCGGGGAGCCGGGCTCGTTGAAGCCGATGTGCCCGTTGGCTCCGATCCCCAGGATCTGCCAGTCCACCCCACCGGCGGCGCGAATGGACTCCTCATAGGCGGTCCCGGCCGACTCCAGCGTCTCCGGGTTGCCCGAGGGCACGTGCACCCGCGATGCGTCCAGGCCCAGGGTCTGGGTCACCTCGGCGTCGATCACGTGGTGGTAGCTCTGCTCATGGGTGGGATCGATGCCCACATACTCATCCAGCGCGAATCCGCTGACCCGGGACACGTCGATCCCCTCGGTCCGGACCTTCTCGGCGAGCGCCGCATAGATCGGCAGTGGGGTGGAACCGGTGGCCAGGCCCAGCACGGTTTCCGGATTGGTGGTGATGGCACGGGCCAGAATTTCGGCTACGTACTCCCCGGCCTCGGCCGGTCCCGATACAACGAATACTTCAGACACTGTTTGAAACTCCAATGAGGGCGGCGCCAACGGCGGCCACCGGGTGGGTTCTGGGGATCACACGGATGCGTTCACCCAGGCGCAGCGAGGCGATAAACGGGGAGGCCTCGGCCCACTCGTTTAGCACCGCATCCACGCCGGACAACAGGGGTTCGCCGAGGCTGGTGACGCCTCCGCCCAGCACCACCGTGCGCACATCCACGCTGAGCGTGAGGATGCGAACGGCGGTTGCTACCCCCTCAAAAAGCAGGGCACGAATCCGACCGGCAACCGGATCTCCGGCGGCCGCTGCGGCCATCATATCGTGGACCGGTGAGGTACCGGTGGTCGGCCACTGGCGGGCAATCGCCGAGCCCGAGGCCACGGTTTCCAGGCAGCCGCGCTGGCCGCAGGAGCAGATCACTCCACCGGGATCCACGGGGATGTGGCCGATCTCCCCGGCCACCCCCGAGCTGCCCCGACGCAGGTGTCCGTCGAGGACGATTCCGGCGGCCAGTCCCGTCCCCAGGTTGAGGTAGGCGAGCCCGTCGGTGCCCAGGGAGGTGTCGCCCCCGGTGGTGGCCACATAGCGGTAGGCACCCACCGCGGCGGCGTTCACATCGTTCTCCACCGAGACCCGGGTGCCCAGCCGCGCGGCGGCCTCGCTGCCCAGATCGAAGCGGTCCAGGCCCAGGTTGACCGCGTGCTCGACCCGGCCGATCTGCGCGTTGACCGCCCCGGGGATCCCGATCCCGATCGAGGCGAAGCGGTCGGCGGTGAGGCCCACCCGCTGCGCCAGCTCGGCACTGGTTTCCAGCACCGAGGCGAGCACCTGGTCGCGGCCATAGCCGGTGGGGCGGGTCAGCTCCTCGACCGCCACATCATTGTCATCGAGGACCACCGCGGCGGTTTTGGTGCCGCCGACATCGATCCCCAGTCTCATCGCGGAACCTCTTCTGCCGCGAAACCACCGCTGAGCCAGCGCTCCAGGAACGCCTCCCCGGCCAGGCGCGAGGCACCCAGGGTGGCGATCTGCGCGTCGGCGCGGTCGGGAGCGGGCCAACCCATGTCCACGGTGGTGGGGGCGTCGCCGCGCTCGCGCAGCAGGGCGAGCACCGCCTGCACCCGCTCCCCGCGGTGGTTGTTCTGTCCCAGCACCACGATCGGCACGCCGGTGGGAATCTCGGCCACGGCGCCCGAGAGGTCGGTGCCGTCCACCAGGTGGAAGATCAGCCCCGCGTCCCGCGCCTCGGCGGTCTGGGCCGCGTGCGGCCCCCAGGGCAGCGGTCCGACGGCAATGTTCGGGACCCCCTCGACGGTGACCACGTGCACCGGCGCCTCGGGGCTCGGCGTGGGCAGGGAAACCCCGGGCAGTACATCGAAGGTCGCGGCCACCGCGGCGGGGGTCGGCCAGGCGGTGTCGGGAATCGGCTGCGAGGCGGCCTCGGCCCGCAGGGTGCGTCCGCGGTCGGCAAGCACGCGCAGGCGCTCGGCGGCCTCGAGTACCCGCTCGGCGGGCAGCACACCGGATTCGATCGCCGCGGCCACATGGGCCTCGATCTCCCCCATCTGCGGATCGGTGTTGTTGCTGCCGATGCACAGCAGGTCGCAACCCGCGGCGAGCGCACGCACCGCGGCCTCGGGGATTCCGGTCTTACCGCTGGCGCCGGTCATATCCAGCGCGTCGGTGACGATCACGCCGGTGAAGCCCAGCTCGCCGCGCAGCAGGTCCTGCAGGATCGTGCGGGACAGGGTGGCCGGGTGCTCGGGATCCACCTGCGGCAGCATGATGTGCGAGGTCATGATCGTGTTGGTGCCCGCGGCAATGGCGTCCACAAACGGGATCAGCTCGCGCTCGCGCAGCTCCTCGAGCGAGCGGTCGATCACCGGCAGCGACAGGTGTGAGTCGTTCTCGGTGTCGCCGTGGCCGGGGAAGTGCTTGGTGCTGGCATCGATGCCGCGGCCCTGCACCCCGCGCACCCAGGCGGCGGTGTGGACACCCACCGCGTGGGCGTCCGTGCCGAAACTGCGGGTGCCGATCACCGGGTTGTTGGGGTTGGAGTTGATATCGGCATCCGGGGCGAAGGTCATCGTGGCCCCGGCATCGGCGAGCTCGTATCCCACCCGGGCGGCGATACCCTCGGTACCCACCGGATCACCCAGCTTGCCGAGGATCGCGTTGCCCGGGAAGGGCGAGCCGGTCTGGTGGTGCAGGCGGGTCACGTCCCCGCCCTCCTCATCGATCGCGATAACCGCGTCGGGATTGGCATCGAGGATCGCCGCGGTCAGCTCCCGGAGCTGACTCGGGGACTCGATGTTCATCGAGAACAGGCACACCCCGCCGAGGCCGGCGCGCAGGCGCGCGGCCAGCCAGTCGGGCAGCTCGGGGCCGTCAAAGCCCGGGAGCATGGTCGCGGAAATGGCGCGGAGGACCTCGGCGCTGAGGGAGGAGTTGGTCATGGTTATCCCTTCACGGCACCGGAGACCAGGCCACTGGTCATTCGGCCCTGAACGATCAAGAAGAAGACGATCACCGGGATCGCCATGAGGGTGGATCCGGCCATGATGGCGGCCCAGTTGGTGGTTCCGGTGAGCGTCTGGAACGTACGCAGCCACACCGGCAGGGTCATCATGTCGGGCCGGGAGTTGACCACCAGGGCCAGCAGGAACTCGTTCCAGGCCTGGATAAATCCGAACACACCGGTGGCCACCAGGCCCGGGGCGAGCAGCGGGAAGGTGATCTTCCAGAAGGCACCCGAACGTGAGAGCCCGTCAACCATGCCGGCCTCCTCGAGCTCCACCGGGATGCCGTTGACAAACCCGCGCAGGGTCCAGATCGTGAACGGCAGCACGGTCGCCACGTACACCAGGGTCAAACCGGCGATCGTGTTGAGCAGGTGCCAGCCATCCAGCACCCGATAGGTCGAGACGATCATGGCCTCGGCGGGGATCATCTGGATGATCAGGATGGTCAGGATGAACGCCTTGCGGCTCTTGAAGCGGAAGCGGGTCACCGCGAGCGACGCCAGGAAGGCAAACACCAGCGCCACGGTCACCGTGAGCAGGGTCACCATCAGCGAGTTCCCCAGCGCCGGCAGGAACGGGGTCCGGCCGGGCTCAAAGAGCACCGTGTAGTAGTTACGCAGGGTGAAGTTATCCGGCCAGAAGTGCAGCGTGGTCGAGCGGATCTCGTTATTGGGCTGGAAGGAGGTGTTGATCATCCAGTACACCGGGAACACCGCGCACAGGAAGATAATCACGGCGATAATGCTCAGCACCACCGTGGTGGTTTTGCGCCGGCGCAGGGCACCGGAGGTCACGCGCTTGGACGGCGGGGTGGTCCCGCGCAGGGTCGGGCCGAGGGCCGTTTGGCTGGTCACAGCTCTTCCTCCTTGATGCTCTGACGGACGTAGTACAGCGAGATGGCCATCAGGATGATCACCGTGATCACGGCGATGGCACCGCCGATGCCGTACTCTCCGCTACCGAGCGAGGTCTGATAAATGTACACACCGAGGGTGCTGGTCTGCTCCTTGATGCCGCCGATACCCTGCAGCGCGTAGATCTGGGTGAACACCCGCAGGTCCCAGATGATCTGCAGGATGGTGACCACCACAAAGATCGACTTGAGGTACGGGAACACGATCAGCCGGAAGCGGGCCAGGTAACCGGCGCCGTCGAGCGAGGCGGCTTCGAGCACCTCGTCGGGGACCTGGCTGAGGCCCGCGTACACGGTGAAGGTCACAAACGGAACGGCGCCCCAGATCACGATGATCGCGGCCACGAAGAAGAAGCTCACCGGATCGATCAGCCACGAGTGCTGCTGGAAGTCCAGCCCAAACACGTTCACCAAAACGTTGTTGATGACACCGTAGTCGGTGTCAAAGATCCAGCCCCAGACGATGGTTGCGGTCAGCGCGGGCATCGCCCAGGCCAGCAGCAGACCCACCGAGAGCAGGAGGCGGAAGAACTTGGTGAGGCGGGTCATCATCATCGCGATGAGGGTTCCCAGCACCATGGTGATCACCACGCAGACCAGGCAGAACAGCAGTGAGCGTCCGAGGACCTCCCAGAAGGTGGGGTCGCCGAGCACCTTGGCGTAGTTGCCGAAGCCGATCCACTCCGGCGGGGCACCAAACACCTGGGCGCGGCCGAACTTCTGGAACGACATGATGATCAGGTTGATCAGCGGCCAACCGATCACTACACCGAGCACCACGATCGACGGCACCAGCAGGGAGTACGGGGTGAACTTGGCACCAAAGCGGCCGCGTGCGTTCGCCTTGCCGCCCGCCGGCGTGGTCGCCGGGGCCTCCTCCGGCGCGTCTGGCACCCGCGGTGGGGCGCTATTCAGGGTAGACATCTGAAACTCTCTTCGTTGAAAAAGTGTGGGGATGGGACCGGAAGGGGATTCGATCGGGTTCGCCGGGGTGTTGCGGGGTGTTGCGGGTGGGGAGAGGGAAGCCGGCCGGGGTGTGTGGTCCCCGGCCGGCTAGCTGGGAGCGGATCGGCCGCGACTGTGCGGCCGATCCGGGTGGCGTTAGCCGTTGAGGATGCCGTCGATCTTCTTGTCGAGCTCCTTGGCCAGGGAATCAACATCCCCGCCCTGGGCGATCTTCACAAAGAAGTCCTGCAGCACACCGGCGGCCTCAACATCGGCCCACTTGGGCGATGCGGGGGTCAGGCGAGCGTGAGCGGCGGCCTCGGCGGTTGCCTTGGCGACCTCATCGGTGCCGAGCTCCTTGGCCAGCGACAGCTTGGCCGGAACCAGTCCGCCCTTGGCGTAGATGGTCTGGAACTCGTCGCTGAGGATGATCTTCAGCGCCTTGACCGCCAGTTCTGGGTGCTTCGACTTGGCCGAAACGGCGATGTTGGATCCACCGGCCATGACCGATGCGGCGCCGCCGTCCTTACCGGGCAGTGCGTAGACGCCCAGGTTTTCTTCCTGGTCGGGGCAGCCCGGGGTCTCCGAGTCGGCCTTGGCCAGGATCGACCACTTGACCCAGCTCGGTGCCGAGAGCTGCAGGCTGGTGCCGTCGCAGAAACCAACCTGCGGGTTGTCTTCCTTGCCGTCCTTGGGGGCGCGCGAGGCGTTCAGCATGGCGTCCTGAACCTGCTTCAGACCCTCGAGGGACTTCTCGGTCGAGAAGGCCGAGGACCACTTGCCATCCTTGAAGGTGGCAACCTCGCCACCGTTTTCCCAAATGAAGGGCAGGGCGTTGTACCAGTCCTGTCCGGGCCACCAGATGCCCGACTTGCCGGGGTTGTCGGTCGCGAGCTTCTTGCCGTTGGTGACGTAGTCGGCGAGGGTGGTGGGAACCTGCAGGCCCGCGGCGGCGAGGGCGTCCTTCTTGTAGAAGACGAGGCGTGCACCGGAGTACAGCGGGGCGGCGTAGAACTTGCCGTCGTAGCTACCGGCCTCCACGAAGCCGGGCAGCAGGTCCTTGCCGCCGAGCTCGTCGAAGTCCTTGGTCAGGTCGAGGAAGGCGCCGGCCGAGGTGAAGGCCGCGGCCTGGGTGTTTCCGACCTCAACCACGTCGGGGCTGTCGCTGCCGGAGAGGTTGGTGTTGAGCTTGTCCACCAGGCCGGTCCAGGACTGCTCCTCGATGGTCAACTTTGACCCGGGGTTTTCCTTTTCGAACGTGGAGACGAGGTATTCGCGCGCTTCCTTGGGGGTGTCGGTACCCACCAGCCAGACACGAATGTTGGCATCGGATGCTTCGCTGGATCCGGGGCTGCCGTTACTTGCGCAGCTGGTCAGAGCCAGGGCCGACGCGGCCACGAGGGCCAGTACTCCCAGTTTCTTCTTCATGATGCGTTCCTTAAACAATTGGTGTGACGAGGTGATCATGTGATCGGTTGTGTTTCTCGGCTATGAAACTCCGAGCTGTCCGGAGAGGACGAGAACGGCCGCGCCACGCAGGACGATGTCCTGGCCTAGCGCGGTCATACGCAGCGTCAATTCAGCATGGATATCGCTGATTGTGCGCTGACGAATGGTCTCAAGGACCGCGTCGGCAAACGGGCCCTCGAGAAGTGTGGTGGGTCCGCTGAGGACAATTTCGGAGAGGTTGAGCACGCCAACCACGGGGGCCAGGGCGATACCCAGGCGCTCTCCGGCGGCTGCCAACAGGGCCTCGGCGGCGGCGGGGTCGGCGGCCTGCTCAAGCTGTTCGGCCAGGCGACCGGCTGCCACCCAGGCCTCGACGCAGCCATCCTTGCCACACGCACAGCGCGGACCGCCGTCGGTGCCCACCACAACGTGACCGATCTCACCGGCGGCCGAGCGGCTACCCGAAACCGGGGCACCGTCCACGATCAGGCCGGCACCCACACCGGCCCCGATTTGAATCAGGATCAGGTCGCTCGCGGCGTCCTGGCTCCCGAAGGTGTGCTCGGCGAGCACCGCGGCGTTGGCGTCGTTGGCGACGGTGACGGGGAGTTCGAAGCGCTCGGCCAGCAGATCACGCAGGGGCAGGTCGTGCCAGCCGAGGTTCGGGGCGGTGCGGATGCGGCCCTCGCCGTCGACCACACCGGGGCTGCCCACGCCAATGCCGAGAATCGGTGAGGTCTCATCGCGCAGGAGACGCTCCACCAGCGCATAGACGAGTTCCAGGGCGTCCTCGCCCACCGCGGTGCCGCGGGGAGCGGAGATGCGCTCGATGATCGTGCCGCCGAGGTCGAACCGGGCCGCGTGGAAGGCCACCTTGTCGGAGAGGTCCATCCCGATCAGGTGGAAGGCGTGAACGTTCAGGGCGAGCAGGGTCGCGGGTTTGCCCGGACGCGCGTCCTCGCGCTGGCCGAGCTCGGTGATCAGCCCCTCGCCGATCAGCTCCCCCACCAGATCGGAGATGGTGACCCGGGTGAGACCGGTGCTGCGGGCGATGTCCGCGCGGCTGAGGCCCTCGGTGCGGTAGAGCTGCTGAAGCACGAGTGAACGGTTGTGGCTGCGGGCATGCTCGGGCAGCACCTTGGCGGTGGGGCGCAGGCCGCGCAGGCCGCCGCCGGCGCGGGTCATGCGTCCTACCGCTGCGTTGCGATCGGTGTCTACTCCGTGAGTCATGTTTGTTAGTAAAGCTTACGAACAAATTAACAGCAAGTGTTTTTTGTGGTCGTTAACACAAACGTTACAGACCGAAAACATTCCGGCCGCCCCGAGGGACGGCCGGAATGAGGGTGGTGGGCCTAGCCCAGGGCGATCTTCTTGGCCCCGCCCCAGACCGAGTTTGACACGCTCAGGGTCTTCAGCTCGGCGTCGGCCGGCAGATCAAAAATCACCGATCCGGTCACTGAATTGCCCGGGTTGATCTCGGAGATCCAGGTGTCGGCGGAGCTGGTGTCATAGATGGTGGCGCTGCTGTCCGCGTTGAAGCTGCGACCCTGGGCATCCTCGATCTTGAGGAAGTTCACCAGGAATGTTTCGGGCTTGTCTCCAACATTTTTCACCGAGAGCGCGACACGCACAAAACGCCCCTGCGCGGTGGCCGAGAGGTACTGTCCACCCACGGTGGTGCCCGCCTCCTCAACCCCGGTGACGGTGAACTCCATCGAGCCGGCGGTGACCGCCTCACCGATCCCGGGCAGCGTGTCCTTGGGCTTTTCCTCGGCGGGCTTTTCCCCGGCGCCTGCTTCCCCCGCGGGGGCCCCGGCCGCGGGCTTGCCCTCGGGAGCGGGCTTGGACTTCCCGCCACCCCCGGCGGCGATGCTCGAGATGACGATGATGGCCGCGATGATGCCCAGAACCGTCAGGACCTTGTGACGGGCGAACCAGTTCCGACGCTTGGCCGGTGCCGCACCGTTCGGTGCCGAGTTGTCGGGGGCGGGGAGGGTGTTCTGCGGAGCACTCATGGTGATTCTGTCCTTCGTGTCTGGGACGGCGATACCGGTTGTCGAGGCGACCCGGGCCGTGTCTTGCTGTGGTTCCCAGCCAACCAGCGGCGACGATCACCGCACACCCACCAAACGGGCCGAACCCTCCCGCCGTTCGGGGGGAATGCCACCCCGCCACACTCCCGCCACCCGGGGGCCGCGGGCAGGGTGCCCGCTGTCATACGATGATGTGCATGACCACTCCCCCGCCCCCCTTGCCGCCGTCCGGTGCGCCGCAGCCAATCCGTGTTCACACCGGTGCCGGTACTCGTGGACGGGCGTTTCTGCGTGGGCTGGTCACCACCGTCTGGGTGACCCTCGGAATCTTCTTCTCGATCATCCCGTTGGGCCAGCACCTCGGCGATGCCGACCGGGGAATTCCACCGACCAGTCCCGGCATCGCGGTGGCCGCCGGCGTGGGTACCCTGCTGATGATCGGGGCTTCGATTCTTCTCGTCTGGCGCACCCGGTGGCCCTATTTGGTGACCGCCATTGCCGCAGCCATCGCCATTTTGCTACCCACCACCCCCATTCCCGCGCTGATCGCGCTGGTATCGGTCTTGCATCGCCGACGCGGGCCCTGGGTGTGGATCCTGACCGGGGCCGTTGCCCTGGCCTGTGGGGTGGCGACCCGCTGGGATTCGCAGGCGGTCTCAAACTCGCTGGTTTCCGGGTTTGCCGGACGGGGCGCGGGGCCCGAGGCGGTGCTGGCGTCCCTGCCCTGGGCGGTACCGCTGTCGGTCTTTCTGCTCATGCTGCCCTTCGTCTCGACCGGGTTGATCCTGCGGGCTCGCTCCGAGCGCGATGTCGCGCTGGTTGAGGTTGAGGACACTCGGCAGAGTGCAGCAACCCTCAGCGACGAGGTCACCCGGCAGCGGGAGCGTCAGGAGGTGGCCCGGGAGATCCACGACACCCTGGCCTCGCGCCTGTCCACGCTGTCCCTGCACGCGGGTGCCCTGGAGGTCAACGCCCGCGAGAGCGACACCGCCCTGGCCGGAGCCGCAAGCGTGGTGCGGGAGTCCGCACAGCGCTCCCTGGACGATCTGCGCTATGTGGTGGACGTGCTGCGTGACCCGGCCCAGGCGCGGGGCGCTCGGATCACCTCCGGGCGTACCTCGCTTGCCGATCTCCCCGACCTGATTGAGGCCGCCGAGGCCCTCCCCGGCGGGATCGTCTCCAATGTTTTTCTCTCCGATGCCGCGGGCTGCGACCCACGGGTTGCGCACGCCTGCTACCGAATCGTGCAGGAGGCGCTGGCCAACGCGCGGCGCCACGCGCCGGGGCAGACGGTCTCGCTCTCGCTGCGCGGAGGCCCGGGGGCGGGTCTCACCCTCACCCTTACCAATCCCGCCCCCGAGGGCCTCACCCCGACGTCCGTGGGCGGCGGGCACGGGGTGACCGGAATGACCGAACGCGCCCAGCTACTGGGCGGCACCCTCACCGCCCGTACCGACGACAACGGCGTCTACGGTATCTATGCCTGGCTTCCCTGGATCCCCCCGGAGCCCGCCGCCCACGATGCCCTGGCAGCCCCGATCCCCGCCTAACGAACCAGCGCAGCTCGGGGAGCGCCCAACGCCCGTGCGTCACGGGCCTCACTCCCCGGCCTCGATAGCCTCCCGGCACCGGATGTACGCCCTAGAATCAAGGGGTGACTTCAGGCAGCGCTTCAAATCCTTCGGGTGTTCAGCACATTGACGTGCTTGTGATCGATGATGATCCGTTCGTGCACACCGGAATCGAGAGCATCCTGTCGGCCACCGCGGACCTCCGCCTGGTGGGATCCCGGATGGACGGCGCCGATGTCATGGCCGCCTGTACGCAGCTTCGGCCCGATGTTGTCCTGATCGATGTGCGGATGCCCGGCATCGACGGTGTTGCCGCGGTGACGATCGCACAGGGCCTCCCGGTTCCTCCCCAGTTTGTGATGATGACCTCCTTCGATGATGGTCCGCGGGTTGTTGATGCAATCGCCGCGGGTGCGGCGGGCTTTATCCTCAAGTCCGACGGCCCCGATGCGATTACCACCGCGATCCGCGGGGTCTCCCGCGGCGAGACCGCGCTGTCACCGCGCAGCGCCAATCATCTGGCCGACTGGGTTCGCGCCGGCGGCACCGGTGCCCCGCAGGAACGGGCACGACAGACTATCGGCCTGCTCTCCCCGCGCGAACGCGACATCGCCTTCGCCCTGCTGGATGGTTCTTCTAACGCGGAAATCGGTCGCCGGCTCTTCATCGCCGACTCGACGGTCAAGTCGACCCTGCAGGACATCCAGCTCAAGCTCGGTGCGCGTAATCGTACGGAGATCGCGGTCCTGGTCGCCCGCTCCGGCCTCGACCACTAACCCGCACCACAGGCCTCGAGCCCCGAGCTTGAGTCCCGAGTCTGCAGTGCCGAGTCCCGAGTCTCCCGCCTGCGACCATCCCTCTCCCTGGCAAGGCCAGCGGCCGCGGCAGCACACCCCACAGCCCCGTGTTAAACACAAAAGGCCTTGCCGCTCCCCGGCAAGACCCACAACCCCAGCAGCACACCCCACAGCCTGGGTTAAACACTAAAAGCCTCACCCTCACCGGCAAGGCACCCACCCCGACAACATCCACCCCACCGCACGGGTTAAACACAAAAAGGCCCCGCCCTCCAGGCAAGACCCACAACAACAACCACACACCACAACCAGCACCAGCACCAGCACCAGCACCAGCACCACAATAGTGCTGTTAAACAAGGAAAGCCCCGACCATAAGGTCAGGGCTCTCAACCTGCAACACACACATGTGTTGTAAAGAAGTCCGGCGGTGACTTACTCTCCCACAGGGTCCCCCCTGCAGTACCATCAGCGCAA
>NZ_JOEC01000004.1 GCF_000718085.1 Mycetocola saprophilus | reverse complement strand
GCAACGCATCGGCAGCGGCAAACTCCGCCGCCATCGCAGACGCCTCGACCACCGCATCCAGCACCGCCGCAGCCAACGGAACGGCCACCGCCGACCCGGCGGCAGAGGCCACCGCCGAAGCTAACGCAACGGCAACTGCAACTGCAACTGCAACTGCAACTGCCAACACTGAGGCATCCGCAGCCGCGGACTCCCGCGCGGGAGCAACCACCAACACCAATGCGAATGCAACCGCCAACGCTGAGGCATCCGCATCTGCCAACGCATCTCCGGCAGCAAACGCCTCGCCGAACGGCAACGCGGCAGCGAACGCACCGACCGCCGCCGCTGACCCGCAGACCGCCGCCTCGGCCCAGGCTCAGGCCGCGGCGAACGGCAACGCATCGGCCGGAGGATCCGCAGCCAGCGGAACCAGCGCGAACGGCACCACCGCCGCGAACGCCGGTACCTCCACCGCATCGGGCAAGCCGACCACCGTTTCTGGCGGTTGGCTCCCGGGCACCGGTAACGACGTACCGTGGTTCCTGATCAGTGGCGCGACCCTCGTGCTCCTGCTCGGTGCCGCGCTGCTGACCCACCAGGTGCGCACCCGTGACCGTCGGGAACAGGAGGTTTCCGACTAGTTTCCCCCGCCGGTGCCGGGACACGCTGCGTGTCCCGGCACCGGCTCTCCCCCTCGTGCCGGCCGGGCTCCCGGTCGGCACGAGGTTTTCTCGAAAGGCTTCCAGCCATGGGTAAAAAAACTCGATCTCCCCGTTCCCTTGGTATCCGCATCGTCACCGTTGTGGCCCTTCTCTTCACCGGCTGGCACATCCTCGCCTCGTTCCTCTGGATAGCCCCGCCCACCCCCCTGCGCGATGTTGTCCCCGGCAACGCGCTCACCAGCTACATGATCCCCATGTTCGGCCAGTCCTGGAGCGTCTTTGCTCCCGAGCCGATCAATGGCGACTATAAGTTTGAAGTTCGCGCCTGGGCCTCCAAGGATGGCGGCGAACCCGAGCTCCACGACTGGGTGGATGCCACCGCCGTGGAACTCTCGATGATCCGCAACAACCTGTTCCCCCCGCGCGCCGGTATCCAGACCAGCGAGCTTGCCAGCACCGTCAAGGGGCGCTACGACGCGCTGACCGACGAGCAGCGCAAGATCGTGGCCCTGGGCTACTTCAAGGGCGACGACTCCGAGGCTCGGATGAGCGAGGCACTCGGTGGGGGCGGCCAGAACGTCGCCGTCAACAACTATCTCTTCGCCGACCGGATGGCCCGCGCCTATGCGACCCAGGTCGCCACCGCGCTGTGGGGCACCCCGGACCGGGTGCAGTTCCGGGTGAGCCGTACCAACGTCATCCCGTTTGCCGAACGCAATAATCCCGACGCCAAGCGTCCCGCCGCACAGATCGCCGATATCGGCTGGCGGGCCGACCTGACCAAGGAGGGCCAGTCCGATCAGGCCTTCGGCGACATTTTCCGCGCTCAGTATGAGGGGATCAACAAATGAGCGACAAGGTTCGCCTGAGCCCGCAGCAGTGGCTGCGCACCATCGGCACCATGCTTGCGGGTCTGATCCGTGACGGCTGGAAGCTGCTGATTTCCCTCCCGGTTCGCGGATGGAACTTCGCCGAATCCTGGCTGCTGGATTCCAAGAAGGCCCGCTACGGCATCTCGGTGTCCCGCATCGTCTTCGGCGTCACGGGCCTCGGCCTGCTGCTGACAAACTTCCGCACCCGCCTGTACTCATTCGCTTCGGGTTCGGTGTGGAACGATGAGGTTGCCAACATCAAGAGCGACTTCCCGAAGATCTGGATCTTCAGCTCGTTCCACAATGCGATCACCAACGATGCCGCCTACACGGCGCTGTACGTTCTGCTGATGCTGCTCGCGGTCCTGGTGATCCTGGGCTGGCGCACCAAGATCGTGCTGCCGATCTACTTTGTGCTGTGGGTCAGCTTCATCGAGGCCAACGACATGATCGGCGACCAGGGTGACAACATGTACCGCATCGCCCTGTTCTTCTTCCTGTTTGCCGATGTCTCGGGACGCTGGTCCCTGGATGCTCGCCGCCGCAGAAAGAACGGTACCCAACGGATTCTGCCGCGCGAGATCAGCAACCTGTTCCACAACCTGGTCCTGGTGATCCTGACCGCGCAGGTGTCGTTTGTGTACGTGTCCGGCGCGCTCTATAAGGCCGGTGGCACCCCCTGGTCCGGCGGGTACGCGATCTACAATCCGCTCTCCACCGAGCGGTTTGGAACCTGGCCGTTCCTGACCGAGCTGATCACCACCTGGGCCCCGCTGGTGGCGTTCCTCACCGTGGGATCGATGATCATGCAGATGTGCTTCCCGCTGATGCTGCTCACCCGCCCGACCCGGATCATCGCGCTGATCGCGATCATGAGCTTCCACATCGGCATCGGTGTCACCATGGGTCTGCCCTGGTTCTCGCTCACGATGATCGCGATCGACTTCATCTTCATCCGCGACCGCACCTGGAAGGGTCTGCTGGATCGAATCCACGGCGGCTATCGCGAGGCTCGCAGCGAGGTGGAGGGCCCGGATGCCCCGCGCGACGCGGAGTCCGAGGGCTCGTCAGACAAGCCGGTGAAGACCGGCAAGTCCACGCGGAAGAAGGCCCCCACGGGCGATCGGGACCCGAAGAAGACGGACGCGCCGGCCGAGGAGGAGCGCGAGCTCGTCCCCACCCCCACGCTCGCCTCCCGTCCGCGCACCCGCGCCTCGGGCAGCACCCGGATCCGGAAAACCGGCACCGCCCCGGCCTCCTAGCTGGCCAAAACGCCGAGGCCGCGGAGGGTTTCCCCTCCGCGGCCTCGGCGTTTTAAGCGGACTAGCCCTCGATTGCGGCCAGGGTCTGGCGGGCGATCTCCAGCTCCTCGTTGGTCGGCACCACGAGCACGGTCACCTCGGAGTCATCGGTGGAGATGATCTTCGGACCGCCGCGGCCCGCGTTCCGGGCCGGATCGATCTTGATGCCCAGGCGCTCGAGCCCGGCCAGCGCACGCTCGCGCACCTGCGGGCTGTTCTCGCCCACCCCGGCGGTAAACACGATAGTGTCCACGCGCCCGAGGTCGACATAGTACTTTCCCACGTAGCCGCGCAGGCGGTGGTTGTACACGTCCAGGGCGGTGATGGCGATCTCGTCGCCGTCGTTGGCACGCGCCTGCAGGTCGCGCATATCGGCGGCACCGGCAAGGCCCAGCAGTCCGCTCTTGCGGTTGAGCAGGGTGTCGATCTCCGCGGCCGACAGCCCGGCCACCCGCTGCAGGTGCACCAGCACCGCGGGGTCCACGTCACCGCTGCGGGTGCCCATGACCAGGCCCTCCAGCGGGGTGAAGCCCATCGAGGTGTCCACGGATTCGCCTCCGCGCACGGCGGTGGCCGAGGCACCGTTTCCCAGGTGCAGGATGATCTGGTTGAGCTCGGTCACATCCTTACCGAGGAACTCGGCCGCGGCCCGCGACACAAACTGGTGCGAGGTGCCGTGGAACCCGTAGCGACGCACGCGGTGGCGGTCGGCCAGCTCGCGGTCGATCGCATACCGGTAGGCCTTTTCGGGCAGGGTCGAGTGGAAGGCGGTGTCGAAGATCGCCACGTGCGGGACGCTCGGGAAGGCCCGCTCGGCCGCGACGATTCCGTCGAGGTTCGCCGGGTTGTGCAGCGGGGCCAGCTCGGCCAGATCCTGAATGTTGATCTTCACCAGATCGGTGATCCGGGTCGCCTCGAAGAAGCGCTTGCCGCCGTGCACCACGCGGTGGCCGACGGCGAGCACCGGGTGCTCCTCCATCGACGGTCCGTGCTCGGCGAACCGAGCCAGCATCACCGCAAAGGCGTCGACGTGGTTCTTGATCGGCTCCTCGGAGACGATCGGGTTGTCGGGGTCGGCCTCGACGTTGCGGTGGTTAACCACCCCGACGTCTTCGCCGATCCGCTCGATCAAGCCGGAGGCGAGAACCTGCTCGCCGGTCATCTCAATCAGCTGATACTTCAGCGAAGAGGACCCGGAGTTCACTACCAAAACCGCGGACATGGTGTTCCTTACTGCTCGTTCGTGGCCGCGGCACCCGCCTGAATGGCGGTGATTGCTACGGTGTTCACAATGTCCTGGACCAGGGCTCCACGGGACAGATCATTAATCGGCTTATTCAGTCCCTGCAGGACCGGTCCGATGGCAACCGCACCCGCAGAACGCTGCACGGCCTTATAGGTGTTGTTACCGGTGTTGAGGTCCGGGAACACAAACACGGTGGCCCGACCGGCAACCTTGGACTCCGGCAGCTTGGCCGCGGCAACCGCGGCATCGGCGGCGGCATCGTACTGAATCGGCCCCTCCACCTCGAGGTCGGGGCGACGCTCGCGCACCAGCTCGGTGGCCGCACGCACCTTCTCCACGTCCGCACCCGAACCCGAGGTTCCGGTGGAGTAGGAGAGCATCGCGATCTTCGGTGCCACACCAAACTGGGTCGCGGTTTCGGCCGAGGAGATCGCGATGTCGGCGAGCTGCGGCGAATCGGGGTCGGGGATCACGGCACAGTCACCGTAAACCAGCACGCGGTCGGCGAGGGCCATCAGGAACACGCTGGAAACCACGTTCACACCCGGACGGGTCTTGATGATCTCAAAGCCCGGACGGATCGTGTGCGCGGTGGTGTGCGCGGCACCCGAGACCATGCCGTCGGCCAGGCCCAGGTGGACCATCAGCGTGCCGAAGTAGGACACGTCGTTGACCACCTCGCGGGCCTTTTCCACGGTCATGCCGCGGTGGGCGCGCAGGCGCGCATACTCCTCGGCAAAACGGATGGTGAGGACCGGATCAAACGGGGAGAGTACCTCGGCGCGCGAGATGTCCAGACCCAGCTCGATCGCCCGCGAGCGCACCTCGAACGGCTCACCCAGGATCGTGATCCGGGCAACCTCGCGGGCCAGCAGAATGTGGGCGGCGCGCAGAATGCGGTCGTCCCCACCCTCGGGCAGCACGATGTGGCGGCGAGCCTGGCGGGCACGCTCGATCAGGCCGTACTCAAACATCAGCGGGGTGACCACGCCGGTGGTGGAAACCTGCAGCAGGTCGAGGAGGCGATCCACCTCGACGTTCTGCTCGAACAGGGCCAGCGCCGAGTCGTACTTCCGCGGAGATTCGGCGGCCAGGCGACCACGGGTGCGGGTGATCCGCACGGCCGTCTGGTAGCTGCCGTACTCGGTCGCGATGATCGGGGTGACCGACTTCAGACCGTTCAGCAGGCGCTGCACGGGTTCTGGAAGCTCGAATCCACCGTTCAGGATGATGCCCGAGATCGACGGGAAGTTATCCGAAGCATGGGCGAGCAGCACGGCCAGGAGTACGTCGCTGCGGTCGCCGGGGACCATCACGACGGCACCCTCGGTCAGACGCGGCAGCACGTTTTCCATCGACATCGCGGCGAGCACCACGCCGAGCGCCTCGCGCCGCAGCAGCGCACTGTCGCCGGAGATCATGGTGCCGTCCACGGCATTCAGGATGGACTGCATGCTGGGCGCGACGAGGAACGGGTCCTCGGGGATCGCCCACACCGGGACGCGCGGGCCCACGCTCTCGGGCAGCGCACTCTCGATCGCCTCGACGATCTCGGCCGAGCGCGCGGCCTCGGCGCGGTTGGCCACCACGGCCAGCAGGTGGGCGTGTTCGCTGTGCAGCTCCTGGATGGCCTGCTCCATGACCTGACGCATGTCATCGGGCTCACGGGCAGCCGACAGACCCAGTTCTTCTCCGGTGCCCGGGCCCTCTCGGCCACCGAGGACCAGCAGGACCGGGACACCGAGGTTCGCGGCGATGCGCGCGTTAAAACCAAACTCGGCGGGGCCGGCGACGTCGGTATAGTCCGAGCCGAGCACCACGACGGCGTCGCACAGGGCCTCGACGGCCTTATAGCGGGCGACGATGTTGGCGAGCGCCTCGTCGGGGTCGCGGTGAACGTCTTCATAGGTCACGCCCACGCAGTCGTCGTAGTCGAGCGACACGCTTTCGTGGTTGACGAGCAGCTCGAGCACATAGTCTCGATCGCTGTCCTCATCGATGCGGACGATTGGACGGAAAATTCCGACACGGGGCACGCGCCTGCTCAGCGCGTCAAGAACCCCCAGTGCAACCGTAGATTTTCCGGTGTGGCCTTCGGCCGCGGTGATATAGATACTCTGCGCCATTACGCTCCGTACGGGTGGGTGTTCCTCTTACCTTCCGGGCGGCGGATAGCTCCCCGGAAAGCAAACGACCCCTCGCGCACCCGCCAGAGCCTGGTTACCCTTGCTACATTTCTGTCCTGGGGGAGTTGGCCTGGATGACGCCACGCGAGGAGTCATCTGTTAGCTTACCCGATTTTATCCCGGATCACATTTGGGCAACAGGCCCGGGGGTGTTGAACGATGCCCGACTGTCGGATCCGGCGCGCCCGACGCGCTCAGTTAGGAACTGCGCCCACCTTCTGGGTAAGATGTTCACGTTGCCTCGCGCAATGCAGTTGGAGAATTCGCCTAGTGGCCTATGGCGCACGCTTGGAAAGCGTGTTGGGTGTTACAGCCCTCGGGGGTTCGAATCCCCCATTCTCCGCCATCGAAAATCCCCTGGTTATCCAGGGGATTTTCGCGTTTGTGGGGCCGCGTGCCTCGGCAGGCCCACCCGGCACCGCCACCACCGCCGTCGCAAATTCTCGGTGAACCCCGGCCCGGAGACGACCCCGCCGGCGGTGAAACGACGCCCCGTCATCCCGCTTTTACGCTTGCTGAACATCAACCGTGAAAACAAATCGAACGCGATCCGATCGTGTCGCCGCGGCGCCTCGTTCCGCGCAGAAGCGAGACTTCCGTTATCTATTGTGTTTTTGGCGTTTATCCGTAGAGTGGACGGCATGAACGAGTCGCTGATCACTACCGGAGTCGCCGCCGAACGGCTCGGCGTATCGCGCCAGCACATTGTCGACCTCTGCGAGCGCGGCGAACTTCCATTCACGCGCGTCGGCAAACACCGCCGGATTAGGCCCAGCGACATCGAGCGCCTGAAAAACAGTCTCACACCGGATGAGGAGCGTTCGCTCTGGCTACATGAGGCGGTGCTTGGCCAGCTGATCCTGGACCCGCCGAGAGTGGTCGGCATCGCCCGCGGCAATCTTCGACGCTGGGCGGGTGTGCACCGAGATGGCGGGATGAGCGCGGGATATCTCGCACAGTGGCAGGAAATCCTCGACCACGGAATCGATGCGACCCGTGGGACGCTGATTGGACGGGATCGACGCTCGATCGAGCTACGACAAAACAGTCCATTTTCTGGTGTGCTCACCGACAGTCAGCGCGCGCAGGTGTTGCGCAATTTCACGGCGTATCGTGCTCAACCCGAAGAGGCATCGGTGGCATGAACCGCCTCCAACTCGCGCATGTGCTTCGCGCGGCCTCCCGAATCGGCCAAGACCAAGACATCCTCGTCATCGGCTCGCAGGCGATCCTCGGAACCTTTGATGAGGACGATCTGCCAGATGAAGCCACGGCCTCGATCGAAGCCGATATCGCATTTCTCGACGATCCGGGGAGGGTGAAAGCCGATCGGGTCGAAGGGGCCATCGGAGAATTTAGCGATTTCCACAGCATGAATGGGTTTTATGCCGAGGGCATCCATATCGAGACTGCGGTACTACCCGTCGGGTGGAAAGATCGACTGGTGACCTGGGACCTCCAATCTTCGCGCCCGTCTCACCCTCACTTCCTCGAACCCCATGACCTTGCCATTAGCAAGCTGATCGCGGGGCGAGAAAAAGATGTCGCCTTCGTCGATGCGTTGATCATGCACCGACTCATTGATCTGCCCACGCTCATCGAACGGGCGCACCTCATCGAAGAGGGGGAAACGCTCCGACGCCACCGCGTCATTACCCATCTCAGTGGGTACACACGGTAACCCTCCACCCAGACGGTGCTGGTGATGCGCGAAGCCTCTCGCATAGGCTGTCTCCCATACCCGGACGAGAGGAACCCGATGACCCCGCACCTTTCCCCCGACGTCGCCGAGCGTATCGAGAGCGTCACCCACGCCGGCCGGCGCGCGGATGCGCTGAGCCTGATCGAGATTCTGCGCGAGATCACCGGGCTGGAGCCGACCCTCTGGAAGGGCATTATCGGATTCGGTGAGTACCACTACCGCTATGCCAGCGGCCACTCGGGGACCGCCCCCGCCGCCGGATTCGCGCCCCGGGCCACCGCCAGCGTGATCTATCTGCCCGACGGAATCGACACCTATGCCACCGAGCTCGCGGGCCTCGGCCCGCATAAGACCGGCGTGGGGTGTCTGTATATTTCGCACCTGGATCGGATCGATTTGCCGGTCCTCGAGGACATCCTCGCCCGGTCCTTTGCCGCCGTCACCGCCGGTACCTTCACCCAGCGTGCCCGGGAGGGCTCGGGTTCCTAGGTTTCTCGCGGGTCTCGTCCCGGCCCGCAAATCCGAAGATTGGATAACGCCTCCTTCACTCGCGGATCCCCTCCCCCTCCGCTAGCCTGGAAGGCTCGGCCATCGAGCACACGCCCGCCAGCACGCAAGGAGCCCGCATGTCCGATCCCACCCGTTCTCCCCTGCCCGAGATCTCCCGCGATGTGAATCGTGCCAACTGGGATGCCCGCGCCCCGCTGCACCTCGGATCCCCCGACTATGCGGTGGACGCGCTCATCAACGACCCGGCCCGCATCTCCGATGTGGTCGCCTTTGATCGCGAGCGCCTGGGGGACATCACCGGGCTGCGCACCGCGCACCTGCAGTGCCACATCGGCACCGATACCCTCTCACTTGCCCGACTCGGCGCGGCACCGGTGACCGGACTGGATCTGTCTCCGGCCTCGATCGCCGGGGCCCGCGAGATCGCCGAGCGCGCCGGCGGCGACGTCTCCTTTGTTGAATCCGACGTCTACCTGGCCCCCGAAGTCCTCGAACCCGGAAGCTTTGACCTCGTCTATACGGGGATCGGGGCGCTGTGCTGGCTGCCCGATGTGCGGGCCTGGGCCCACACGGTCGCGACCCTGCTGGCACCGGGTGGGCGGCTGTTCATTCGTGAGGGTCACCCGATGCTGTGGTCCATCGACGAGACCCGCACCGAGGGCCTGGTGCTGGGCTTCCCCTATTTTGAGCAGCCCGAACCCAACGTATGGAATGAGGACTCAACCTATGTGAACACCGAGGCGAAGGTCAGCGCGCCCCTCTCCCACGATTGGAACCACGGGCTGGGCGAGATTATCGGTGCCCTCCTGGCCGAGGGGCTCACCCTCACCGCCTTCGAGGAACACCGCAGCGTCCCCTGGAATGCGATCCCGGGCCGGATGCACACGATCGACGGCGGCGAATGGGTACTCGATGAGCATCCCGAGCGGCTTCCGCTGAGCTACACCCTACAGGCGGTCAAACCCCGCTGATCCGAGGTTCCCAGGGAGCGCACGAAACGGCTAGGGTGAGGGCAGAGAACGGAGAACTATGCCCGAGCACGCCACGCTCCCCCTGGTGGGCCACCCGGACCGCCGGGCATTTTGGCGCGCCTACCTGGTGTATGCCGTGGTGATGCTGCCGTTTTTCATTTTGCTCTACGGGCTCACCGGCGACTCGGGTGAGCTGACGGCCGTCCTGCTGGTGCACCTCGGCCTCCTCCTGGTCGGCGCGCTGGCCGGCATCCGCTATGCCCGCACCACCATCTGGCTGGATGCCGACGGCCTGCACGAGCGCGGCTTCCTCGGCCGGGTCAGTTTCCTTCCCACCGAGCGGATCGGCAGCCACGTCGTCCTGGACCTTCACCGCTCCCTCTCCTCCCGTCCCACCCCGCAGCTGTTTGTCCTCGACACCGAGAATCGCATTTTCTGCCGGATGCGTGGCGAATACTGGTCCCGCGGCAAGATCAACAGATTCTCCGCCGCGCTCCCCGGGGAGTGCACGAGACCCACGCATCCCTTCACCCTGGATGAGCTCCAGCGCAACCATGCGGACCTGCTGTACTGGTACGAGAGAAGTCCGTTCCGCCTCGCCTAGCGACCCCTCTCCTAGCGGCCCCTCACCTAGCGGTAATACACGGCCAGCGGATAGGCGCCGTCGTGACGGACCCGGACCTCGGTATCAAAGAGCGCGCCCAGCACCTCATCGCGCATGGTTTCATCCGGGGTTCCGGCCATCACCAGCTCACCATCGCGCAGGGCCACGATGCGGTCGGCATACGCCGATGCAAAGTTGATGTCGTGGATCACGATCACGAAGGTTTTACCCAGCTCATCGGCGGCCCGACGCAGCTGACGCATCATCCCCACCGCGTGGTGGATATCAAGATTGTTGAGCGGCTCATCCAGGAGGATATAGCGGGTGTCCTGGGCCAGGACCATCGCCACATACGCACGCTGCCGCTGCCCACCCGAGAGCTCATCCAGGAAGCGGTCACGGAGATCGGTGAGGCTCAAAAACTCCAGCGCGTTTTCCACATGGGCCTGATCCGCGGCGGTCAGGCGTCCGCGCGAGTGCGGAAACCGGCCAAATGCCACCAGCTGGGCCACCGTCAGCCGGGTGATGAAGTGGTTTTCCTGCCGCAGGATCGAGAGCACCTTCGCCAGCTCGCGGCTCGGGGTGGTCGCCACATTCGCCTCCCCCACCACGACGGTCCCGGAATCGGGCTCCAACAGCCTGCCCATGATCGTCAGCAGCGTGGACTTCCCCGCGCCGTTGGGCCCCACCAGCGCGGTGATCCCGCCCGCCGGCAGCTCGAGCGAGATCGGGCCCAGCACCCGCTTGCCCGCATAGCTCTTGGACACGTTACTCAGCGTGATCATAAACGCCCCTTTCGTAGCAGATAGATCAGGAAAAACAGCCCGCCGACAAACTCGATAATCACCGAGAGCACCCCGGCGGCAGAAAAAATATGGCGGAGGATAAAGTAGCCGCCGAGCAGCGTCACGAGGCCCAGCAGGAAGGCAAACGGCAACACCCGCGAGTGTGCCGAGGATCCGGTGAGCTGATAGGCGAGGGTCGCCACGATGAAGCCGAAGAAGGTCAGCGGACCCACCATCGTGGTCGAGATCGAGATCAGGATCGCGACGATCACCAGCAGTCCGGTCACCTCGCCGCGGAAGTTCAGTCCGAGGTTGGTGGCGGTCTCCCGACCGAGAGCCAGCACGTCCAGCCGATGCCGCCGGGTCCACACCACCACGATCACCGCCCCGATCACCAGCGTGGCCCAGGGGATATATTCGGGGTTGGAGTTGGACATGTTGCCAAACAGTCGGGCCGAAAGCACGTCAAACTCGCTCGGGGTCAGCATCCGCTGCATAAACGTGGAGACCGAGGCGAATCCCATGCCCAGGATCACCCCGACCAGCAGCATCGTGTGCAGGTTTCCCAGCCGCCCCGAGAACAGCCAGCGATAGAGCAGGGTCGCGAAGGCAACCATCAGGGCACTCTGGATCGCAACCTTGAGCAGCCCGTCGGTGGCCGCCAGGCTCTGCGCTCCCCAGAAGAACACCAGCGCGGTCTGCATCACCACGTATAGCGCCTCAAACCCCATGATTGAGGGGGTGAGGATGCGATTACTGGTGGCCGTGTGGAACAGCACCGTGGCCACCGACTGGGCGGCGGCCACCACGATCATCGTGGCCACGGTGATGCCCCGACGCGAAACCACGAGCCAGAACCCCCGGCTGCCGGGCTCGGGCGCGATCCCCCAGGTGAGCACACCCAGCGCACACACCAGCGCGATCGATCCGAGGATCACCAGGCGTACCCACACGCGCGGGGCTCGTCGAGTGCCCCGCGAAACCGTTTTGGTCTCAGCCACGACGCCTCATTCCCAGCACCAGCGCGATAAACACCGCGGAACCCACGACTCCGAGGATCATCGAGGCGGGGATCTCAAACGGCATTCGGATCAGCCGCCCCAGAATGTCGCACACCATCAGAATTGCGATTCCCCCGAGGCAGACCCAGGGAATGTTCGAGCGCAGGTTATCGCCGCGGATCATCGACACCACATTTGGCACGATCAGTCCCAGAAACGGCAGGAACCCGACCACCACGGTGGTCACCCCGGTGGCCACAGCGACCAGGCTGGTGCCCAGGATCAGCGTGCGCACATAGTTGAGCCCCACGCTGGTTGCGATGTCGCGTCCCAGGCCCGCCACCGTCAACCGGTCGGCCACCAGATAGGCGAGGATCACGATGATTCCCACGATCCACAGCACCTCATAGCGCCCCCGAACGACCCCGGTGAAGCTGCCCATAAACCAGGTTCCCAGCATCTGCAGCAGATTCGTGCTCACCGCCAGGTAGGTGGTAAAGGCCGCCACCACCGCCCCGAGCATGATGCCCACCAGCGGCACGATCAGCGAGGAGGTGAGCGCGATGCGCTGCAGGATCGCCAGGAAGATCAGGGCACCCACGAACGCGGCCACGCTGGCCACCACCATCTTGGTCCCCAGTGATGCGCGAGGGACCCACAGCGTGACCAGCAGCAGTCCCAGCGCCGCCCACTCGGAGGTTCCGGTGGTGCCCGGTTCCACAAACCGGTTGCGGGTAATCATCTGCATAATCAGGCCCGACACGGCCATGGCCGCACCGGCGAGCACCAGCGCGGCCGTGCGAGGAACCCGGGAAATCCAGAACATTTCGGGCCCGAACTCATCCCCCGAAATGTCATAGACCCCGACGTTGAGCGATACCACGACGAGCGCGGCAACCAGGACGGTTGCCGCGCCCAGGGCGACCCCGCCCCGGACGCCGATTCGGGTTCGGCGTCGAGGCGGGGCGGCTTCCGGAGCGAGCCGGGTCACTTCGCCGCGGCGAAGGCGCTGCCGAGGTCGCTAAAGAGCCGGGTATAGGACTGGATTCCCTCGTCCAGGTAGAAGGACGGATCGGCGTACACCACCTGCGACTTCTGCACCGCGGTCACGTTCTTCAGGGCCTCGGCGTTTTGCAGCACGTCCTTGGCCGGCACGTACCCCTCCTCGCCGAAGCCACCATCGCGATCCAGCACCACGATCCAGTCGGGGTTGGCGGCGGCAATCGCCTCGGGGCCGAGGTCATCGCCGTGCGAAGTGTTCTCGGCCGCCTGATCGATCGCGGGGGTCAGACCCAGCGTCGGGTACAGCAGTCCCAGGCTGCGTCCGGTAACCGGGGCGACGTATCCGATCTTCCCACCCGAGACGATCAGGGCCAGCACCGTGCCGGTGCCGTCGTAGGCCGATTTCGCCTCGGCGATCGACGTGTCGAGCGCCCCGGTGAGCGCGGCCGCGTCGGTCTTGCGGTCAAAGATGGTGCCCAGAATGTCGGTCTGCCGCTTGAGCTCGGAGATCACGTCCTGGTCCTTGCGCGGATTGATCTCGATGGTGTTCGGAGCCAGCTTCTTGATCTCGTCGTAGTAGCTCCCAAACCGATAGCCGCCGATGACCAGATCGGGATCGGCCTCAACAATCTTCTCCAGATCGGGCTCGCGGTGGTCACCGATATCGAGAACCTTCTTGTTGTCCACCCACTTCGGCCAGGCCGTACCCATCACGCCCTTGGGGGCCGCCACGAGGTCGATGTTCCAGTCGCTCAGCGTCTGGAACACGGTGTTGTCCAGGGCCACCACCCGGCCGGGTTTGACCGGCACCTCGATCGACCCAAAATTGTCGTCGATCGTGACGGTGGAGGCAGCGGGCGCCGAGGATCCGGCACCGGCCTCCCCGGCACCGGCTGCGCAGCCGGTCAGAATCAGTGCGGACAGGGCGGCCGTGGCGAGCGCCGCCGTCAAACGGGTGCTGTGCATTGTGAAGTTCTCTCCCAGGGGTTCCGGGAGGTGCGCGCACGCCAAATCCTGCCTCACCGCGCGCCCACCTCGTCTTCGGTGTGGATGAGTGTTCATCCAGAATTTAGTTTAGGCTTCCCTAAATTATTTAAGTCAGACGGGTGTGCGGATTAGCAAAATACCGCAGAATTATGCCGAATTTTGACACGGCAGAAAGGCGGCCAACCCGGACAGTGCCGGGTGGCCGCCTTCGGATCGACGGTTAGCGGCGACGCCGGGTACCGAAGATCCCCTCGACCACGCCGGTCAGGATGCTCTTGGTCGCCTTGGATCCCAGCACCTCCTCCAGCACGCTCTTCTGCGAGCTGGACTTGGTCGATCGCCCGGTACCGGCGGTCTTTTTCAGGAGCCGTTCGTATTCGGCGTCGGCCTTCTTGCGGGCCGCCTCCTGGGCCTTATCCAGGGCCGCCTGCTGCTTGGCGTATTCGGCGTCGATCTTGGCCTGATCCGCCGCCGCCTGGGTGGCCTCGGCCGCCGCGTGCGCGGCGTCCAGGCGCGCGGTCAGGATCTCGCGCGCCGACTCGCGATCCACCGCGGTGCCGTACTTCGCCAGCAACGGGGACGCGGCGATCGCCGCCTCGATCTGCGGCATCGGGGTGGGATCCATCCGGCCCTGCGGGGCGCGCAGCCGGGTCCAGGCCACCGGCGAGGGTGCCCCCTTCTCGTTCATCACGGTCACGACGGCCTCACCGGTTCCCATGGCCTGAAGAACCTCGGCGAGGTTGTAGCCGGATTTGGGGTAGGTCGAGACGGTGGCCTTGAGCGCCTTGGCATCGTCGGGGGTGAAGGCGCGCAACGCGTGCTGTACCCGGGAACCCAGCTGGGCGAGGACGTCGGCGGGCACGTCCTTGGGGGTCTGGGTCACAAAGAAGATGCCCACGCCCTTGGAGCGGATCAGCCTGACCGTCTGCACCACCTGGGCGAGGAAGTCCTTGGAGGCATCGGTGAAGAGCAGGTGCGCCTCGTCAAAGAAGAACACCAGCTTGGGCTTGTCGAGGTCCCCCACCTCGGGCAGGGTGTGGAACAGCTCGGCGAGCAGCCACATGAGGAACGTGGAGTAGAGGGCCGGCTGATCCTGCACCCCGGGCACCTCCAGCAGCGAGATGATCCCACGACCATCGGCCGCGGTGCGCAGGAATTCGGCGGCGTCGATCTCGGGCTCGCCGAAGAATCGATCGGCACCGCGGTCGGCGAAGGTGATCAGCTCGCGCAGGATCACCCCGACGGTCGCCGCCGAGAGCCCACCGAGGTCCTTGAGCTCGGCCTTGCCCTCGTCACTTGCCAGGAAGGTGAGGACCGCCCGCAGATCGGAGAGGTCCAGCAGCGCCAGGCCCGCCTTGTCCGCATAGTGGAAAACCAGGCCGAGGCTCGACTCCTGGGTGGCGTTCAGCCCGAGGACCTTGGAGAGCAGGGTGGGACCGAACCCGGCGATGGTTGCGCGGATCGGTACCCCGGTCCCCACACCACCGAGGGAGAAGTACTCCACCGGGAAGCTGGCCGGAGTCCAGTCCTGGCCCAGGGCCGAGGTGCGCTTGAGGAGTTTTTCGTTGCCCTCCCCCGGGGTCGCGACCCCCGAGAGGTCGCCCTTGATATCGGCGGCGAAGACCGGGACCCCGTGCGCGCTGAGCTGCTCGGCGAGACCCTGCAGCGTGCGGGTTTTGCCGGTACCGGTGGCACCGGCAACCAGGCCGTGCCGGTTCATCATGGCCAGCGGAATGCGCACCTGCACGGTTGGGTCCGGTTCGCCATTCATCAGCGCACCCACCTCCAGCGCCGCGCCCTCGAGCGTGTAGCCGGCGCGGATCACGCCCGCCTGTTCGGCGTTCAGCGGGGCACCGGGCGCGGGGGCGGAGGCGGCTGGCACGGGGGTGGCGGACGGCTCGGCAGGAGCAGCCGGGGTTGCGGCTTCGGCAGGAGCAGCCGGGGTTGCAGCTTCAGCAGGGGCCGCAGGGGTTGTCGCCTCGGCGGGGGCGGCGGGCGGCACCTGCGCGTTGGCCGCGGCGAGCGCCGCCAGGGCCTCCTGCGCCCGGGCAACCGCGGCGGTGGCCTCCTCCTGAGCGCGCCGGGCAGCCTCGGCCAGCGCCGCTGCGTCCTGGGGCGCGGCGGCGGTCGGTGCGTCTGCGGGTGTTCCTACGGATTCGGAATTGGTGGCATCTGCGCTCATGGCATGAGCATAACGATTCCCATGCGCGCTGTCACGGGTCAATCAGTAACCGATGTCGCCCCATTTCGGGCAGCACCCCACCGATCGGGTGGGGTGCCGGGAAGGCAAACGGACCGCGCGTTAGGCCGCGGGGGCGGCCGGGGCGTCGATCCGCTCGATCACGGTCATGATGGTGTCGGCGGCATCCGCGGGAACCTCGAGAACCACGCGGCTGAGCGCGCCGGCGCTGACCGAGAGGGCATAGTTCCGATAGCGACCGCGCAGGTCAACAACCGTCTGTCCGCGGGCGGGGCCGCGGCCGGTCTCCACCACGACGGAGGCCTCGGGGGCCAGGCTCAGCGAGACGTCTCCGGTGGCGATCGCGGCGGCCAGCGGGTCGTGCAGCGAGGCGCGACGCTCCCCGTAGACGCCGATGTAGAAGTCCAGGTAGGTATCCAGCATCGCACCGAGCGCCCGCAGGCCCGGCTGGGTCGAGGCCGACAGGCGTGCCTGCTCGGCGGCTCCCACCGTGTGCTCCATGGTCACGTCCAGCGGCACCAGGATCGTGTTGAATCCCGAGGTCAGCACCGTGTGGGCGGCGACCGGGTCCTTATAGATGTTGGCCTCGGCGGCGGCGGTTGCGTTACCCGGGGCGAGGGCCGCACCACCCATGATGGTGAGCTCACCGATCAGCTCGGGCAGGCGCGGCTCCAGCGCGAAGGCGATCGCCAGGTTGGTCAGCGGGCCGATTGCCAGGACCTTCAGGGTGCCGGGGTTCTGCCGGGCCAGGTCCACCAGGAGCTGCGCGGCCGAGGTGTCGACGCGGGTGGCGTCCACGGCGGGCAGATCCACGTCGCCGATCCCGTTCTCTCCGTGAACAAACGCCACGGTTCCGGCAAAGACCCCGTCCAGCGGGTGGTGCGCCCCGACGGCGATCGGAATGTCGGTGCGCCCGAGCGCCCCGAGGAAGCGCGCGGTGTTCTCGGCGGCCTCGGCGGCGCTGGTGTTGCCACTCACGGTGCCCACGCCAACCAGGTTGACCCCGCGACCGATGAGATAGGCGATGGCCAGGCAGTCATCGATACCGGTGTCGCAGTCCAGGAAGAACGGTTCGGCAATGGGGTGGGTGGCGACCGACATGCGGGGCTCCGTTCGAGGGGGATCAGCGAGAAAGCCGGGTGGCGTGTTTCCCGCGCTCGGGGCGGAAGAAGACGAGCCAGGCCAGCAGGGCCACACCCGCGCCGAGCGATGCTCCGGCCAGGGTGTCGGTGAACCAGTGCGCGCCCAGCAGGTTGCGGGAGAGCGCCATGATCACCACGTATATCGTACCGATCCAGGCGATCCACCAGCGACCAAAGATCAGGGCCAACGCGATCATCATGGTTGCGGCGTTCGCCGTATGCCCCGAGGGGAAGGATCCGTGATCGGCGGGGACCATGAGCACCTCGGGCCGGGGACGCTCAATAATCTTCTTCACCAGCTGCACCAGCAGGGCGCTCACCAGCGAGGTGATCAGGAAGAACAGGCCCGTGCGCAGTCCGCGACGCCACCACAGCAACCCCGAAATCAGCAGCGGCAACACGTAGGTCCCGATCACCCCGCTGCCAAACACGTTGAGGAACAGCGATACCGAAACCAGTGCGCTACTCTCGCGCCAGGACAGCAGGTCCTGCATCCAGGCTCGATCCCATCCGGTACTGGCACCGGTGACCACAAGCACCAGGATGATCGCGAAGGCCGCGAGGAGTGCCACTCCGGTAATACCCAGAGCTCGTCGCTGTCGGATTGTCATGGCACGTCCTTCTCGAATGAATAATTCGTTCAGGCTAGCCCGAAGCCCCCGGCCGTGGACAAAACCACGCGCCGGGGGCGAAGACATGCACCGGGCATCCCCGGTTAGCACTCAGATGTTATCCAGGGATGAATCCGAGGGAAATACCGGGTGACTAATCGGTGAGCGCCGGGACCGACTTGGGGCGCACCACGGCCCACAGCAGGATGATTGCGGCCACCGAGGTGAGCACCATGACCATGCCCATCGCCGGGCCGTCGCCACCGAACAGTCCCACCAGCGGCGAGAGGATCCCGGCCAGGCCGAAGTTCACGGCACCCATCAGCGAGGCCGCGGTTCCCGCCGCCTCCCCGTGCCGAGCCAGCGCGGTGACCTGCACCGCCGGGAAGCCGAATCCACAGCTCATGATGAAGATAAACAGCGGAATCTCGATGCCGAGCAGTCCCGAATCCAGGTTGCCCATGATGATAATCGAGATCGCCGCGAACAGCTGCAGGATGGTGGACCCCACGAGCACCCAGGGCGGACCGATCTTGCGCATCAGACGCGAGGAGATCTGCACTCCGGCGACGATCCCCACCGAGTTGATCGCAAACAGGACGCCGTACTCGGCCGAGCTCAGCCCGAAGAAGTCTTGGAAGAGGAACGAGGAGGCCGAGAGGTAGGCGAACAGGCCCGAGAAACTCAGCGCTCCGATCAGGATCGCGCCCACGTAGATGCGGTCGGAGAGCACCGAGCGATAGCCCAGCACGGTCGCCTTGAACCCCGAGGAACGGCGGCGCTCGGGCGGCAGGGTCTCGACGATCCACAGGGTCACGGCCACCATCACGCCCACGCCGTAGAGGGCCAGCACGATAAACAGCCCACGCCAGTGCATGAGCGGCAGCAGGGCACCGCCGATCATCGGGGCGAGGATCGGCGCCATGCCATTCACCAGGGCCAGACGCGAGAGCATCACCACGAGCGGGCGGCCACCAAAGAGGTCGCGCACGGTTGCGGTGGCGACCACGGCCCCCGCGGCGGCACCGGCACCCTGGAGCACGCGGAAGATTGCCAGGACCGTGATGTCCGGGGCAAACAGGCAGCCCAGCGAGGCCAACACGTGCACGGCGGTCGCGATCATCAGCGGGGTGCGGCGGCCCACCCGGTCACTCCACGGCCCCATAAACAGCTGGCCGATGGCAAAGCCCACGGTGGTTCCGGTGAGCGTCAACTGAATCGAGGTCATGCTGACCCCGAGGTCGGTCTGCATCGTCGGGAACGCGGGCAGGTAGAGGTCGATGGTGAAGGGGCCGAGCGCGGTCAGCGCTCCGAGGATGAAAACGTAGGCCAGACGCTGGCGGCGGCTCAGCGCATCGCCAGGGTGTACGACGGTGGTCACGGGGTCCTTTGCTGTGGGGATGGACGGTCGAAAGTATCGAATCGATTCGATGAATCCATTAACCCTATCGACTCGCCCCCGCCGCGGCCAAGCCGGTTCGGGCGTTATGTGAGTTATTTTTCCGGAGCCGCCTCATCGCCTAGATCCTGGCGCAGCGGAATCTGCGCGGGATCGGCGATCAGGCGATCGATCACCGGCTCGGCCGCCCCGATCAGCAGCAGGTCGGCCCCGAGCTCGGCCCGCACAATCTCGGCCTGCTCCCCCGGCGGAACCAGGGCAAATTTGGCGACCGTGGCGGCAAGCAGTTCGGGCTCGCGGGCGGCGATGATGCCCAGGAATCCACCCAGGACCACGCGGGAGGGGTTGACGATGTTGATCATCCCGGCGAGCGCGCGGCCCAGCACCTCGGCCTGTGTCGCGGTGATCGAGGCGGAGGCCTCCCCCAGCAGGCGCTCGAGTTCGACATCGTCGATGTCGGCACCGGGCGCCACCGCGGCCACCAGGGCATCCCGGGTCACCGCCCGCTCCAGCGCGATCCCACCCTCGGTTCCGAAGGTGTGACCAAACTCCCCCGCATAGCCGCCGGCACCGCGGATCGGACGGCCCCCCAGGACCAGTCCGCCACCGATTCCCGAGGCGCCACCGTTGAGGTAGATCAGGTCGTCGATTCCGCGCCCGGCACCGAAGTAGCGCTCGGCGCGGGCACCCAGGCTCGCATCGTTATCCACCGTGACCGGGAGCCCGGTGGCCTCGGCCAGCAGCTCGGCGAGCGGCGCGTCCACCCACCCCAGGCGGGGCGCCAGGCGGACCATGCCATCCGAGGCGCGCACCAGGGCGGGGACGGCGACACCGATCCCGGCAATCTGCACCCCCTCGGGCAGGCGAGCACGAAGTTCGGCCACCAGGTTCGTGGTTTCGGTGACCACCCGGGCCACGCTGGGTCCCGAGCGGAATCCTCGACGGAGGCGGTCCACAACGCTGCCGCCCAGGGTGACCGCAGCCACGGTGACCCCGTCAAACTCGGGGTTGACCGCGAGGATGAGCGTGGTGTCGCTCGCGGAGACCACCGGCGAGGGTCGTCCCACAACCCCCTCGGTGTCCGGATTGGATTCCACCACGAGCCCGCGCGCGACCAGCTCGGCCACCAGTGCGGCAATGGTGGAGCGATTGAGTCCGGTTTCGCGCGTCAGCACCGAGCGCGAGAGCGCGCCCTGCCGGTGCACCAGGTCGAGGATGCGACCGAGGTTGTGGCGGCGGACGGCGTCGAGATTACTCCCCGTGGGTTTCACAGTTTCCCCTTAGTTTCTCCCGAATCCTATCCCATCAACCCTTTTTGGTGGCGCAAACAACAATTCCGTCGTAATATGTCCTTCAACGCAACAAACTCCCTCGATGAATGGACCCAGCATGGCAATGAAGCCCACCAAGGCCGACAAGTTTTCCTTCGGACTCTGGACCATCGGTTACAACGGAACCGACCCGTTCGGCGGCCCGACCCGTCCCGACCTCGACGTGGTTGAAGCCGTCGAACGCCTCAACGACCTCGGCGCGTACGGACTGACCTTCCACGACGACGACCTCTTCGCGTTTGGATCGAGCGATGCCGCTCGCCAGAAGCAGATCGACCGCCTCAAGCAGGCCCTCGCCGACACCGGCATCGTGGTGCCGATGGTCACCACCAACCTCTTCTCCGCCCCCGTCTTCAAGGACGGCGGCTTTACCTCCAACGACCGCGAGGTGCGCCGTTTCGCGCTGCGCAAGGTACTGCGCAACCTCGACCTGGCCGCCGAGCTCGGCGCCAAGACCTTCGTCATGTGGGGTGGCCGCGAGGGCAGCGAGTACGACTCCGCCAAGAACGTGGGTGCGGCCCTCGAGCGCTACCGCGAGGCCGTCAACCTGCTCGGTGACTACGTGACCGACAAGGGTTATGACATCCGCTTCGCGATCGAGCCCAAGCCCAACGAGCCCCGCGGCGACATCCTGCTGCCGACCCTCGGCCACGCCCTCGCCTTCATCAACACCCTGGACCGCCCCGAACTCGTGGGTGTGAACCCCGAGGTGGGTCACGAGCAGATGGCCGGACTGAACTTCACCGCGGGTATCGCCCAGGCTATCGAGCACGGCAAGCTGTACCACATCGATCTCAACGGCCAGCGCGGCATCAAGTACGACCAGGACCTGGTGTTTGGCCACGGCGACGTGATGAACGCGTTCTCGCTGGTGGACCTGCTGGAAAACGGCGGTCCGAACGGCGGCCCCGCCTACGACGGTCCGCGTCACTTCGACTACAAGCCCAGCCGCACCGAGGACATCACCGGGGTCTGGGACTCCGCGGCCGCCAACATGGCCAACTACCTGATGTTCAAGGAGCGCGCCGCGGCCTTCCGCGCCGACCCCGAGGTGCAGGCGGCCTTCGCCGCAGCCCGGGTAAACGAGCTCTCCGAGCCGACCCTGAACGCCGGCGAGAGCTACAACGATCTGATCGCCGACCGGTCCGCCTACGAGGACTTCACCCCCGAGCGCTACTTCGGCGGTCAGGGCTACGGCTTCGTGCGCCTGCAGCAGCTGGCCGTGGAGCACCTGCTGGGCTTCCGCGCCTAACCCCTCGCAGTAGTCTCGATGGTGGGTGGGGTGCCACGCAGCCCGCCCACCATCACCGATCTAAGGACCCCCATGAGCCTCGTTGCCGGTGTCGATTCGTCCACCCAGAGCTGCAAGATTGTTATTCGTGATGCCGCAACCGGGCGCCTGGTGCGTCAGGGCCGAGCATCCCATCCCGAGGGCACCGCGGTGGATCCCGCCGCCTGGTGGGAGGCGCTGGGAACCGCGATCACCGAGGCCGGCGGGCTGAGCGATGTCGCGGCGATCTCGGTGGCCGGTCAGCAGCACGGCATGGTGGTGCTGGATGCCGAGGGGCGGGTCATCCGCGACGCCCTGCTCTGGAACGATACCCGCAGCGCCCAGGCGGCCCTCGACCTGATCGAGGAGGTCGGTGCCGAGGTCTATGCCGAACGGGTGGGCGTGGTCCCGGTAGCCTCCTTTACCGCGACCAAGCTGCGCTGGCTGCGCGATGCCGAGCCCGAGAATGCCGCCCGGGTGGCCGCGGTCGCGCTCCCCCACGACTGGCTGACCTGGCGACTGCGCGGATACGGTCCCGTCGGCGAGAGTCCGCTCGGGCCCGACCTGGAGCAGCTGCGCACCGACGTATCCGATGCCTCGGGTACCGCGTACTGGTCGGCGCGCACCGGCGAATACGACCTCGATCTGTTCGCCCGGGCGCTGGGCGTGCAGGCTCGTGTGGCCGGAACCCCGGGCACCGGCGTGGTCCTCCCCGCCATCGTGGCCCCCGGCACCGCCGCCGGCACCGGAATCGACGCCCGCCTGCTGGATGACACTCTCTCCGCCGATCCCGCGGGCATCGCCGACCATATTGTTGTCGCCGGTGGGGCCGGCGACAACGCGGCGGCGGGGCTCGGTCTCGGGGCTCAGAGCGGCGACGTGGTGGTCTCGATCGGCACCAGCGGGACCGTGTTTGCGGTGACCGAGGCCTCGCCCAATGATCCCACCGGGACCGTCGCGGGTTTTGCCGCCGCCTCGGGGGAATTCCTGCCGCTGGTGTGCACGCTCAACGCGGCCCGCATCCTCGATGCGATTGCCGGGCTGCTCGGGGTGGATCACACCGAGCTGGGCCGCCTGGCCCTCGAAGCCGAGCCGGGATCCGGCGGCCTGGTCTTGCAGCCCTATTTCGAGGGCGAGCGCACCCCGAACCTGCCCGACGCCACCGCGACCCTGTTTGGGATGACGCTGGGATCCACGGTGCGACCAAACCTCGCCCGCGCGGCGATCGAGGGCCTGCTGTGCGGTCTGGCCGACGGGCTGGATGCCGCCCGCGAGCAGGGGGTCACGGCCCGGAGAATCCTGGTGGTCGGCGGGGCCGCGCAGAATGTCGCGGTCCAGCGGATTGCCGCGCAGGTCTTCGATGTGCCGGTGGTCATCCCGACCCCCGGCGAATACGTGGCCGACGGCGGCGCGGTTCAGGCGGCCTGGGCGCTCACCGGGGCCCGCCCCGGCTGGGAGCTGGAGATTGCCGCCGCCCCGACGCCGGATCACCGTCCCGAGATCCGCGCCGGATACTCGGCCCGCTAACCACAAACGCGGGCGGCCGAAGCCGCCCGCGTTCGGGTCCTGCACACGGTGGGGGTTAGTGACCGACCGGCACCGCGGCCGGCTGGGCCGCCTGCGCGCTACGCAGCTCGGCCTCATTGGGCAGCTTGAGGAAGATCGTCACGACAAACGCGAGGCCGTAGAGCGCGATCAGCCCCCAGGCGATGCCCTGGTATCCGGTGACCGCAACCAGCGCGGCAACCAGACCCGGACCCACGACGGCCGCGAGGCCCGCGCCCAGGTTCAGCACCGACATGATCGCGCCGGTCTCGCCGTGTCCATGCGCGATGGCCAGCGGGTTCATCGGCACGTATGCGCTGGCACCGGCCCCCATGATCACCGAGGCCAGGGCGATCAGCGCGAAGTTCGGTCCCACCAGCTGCGGGATGTAGTAGTAGGCGAAGATGCCCAGCGCACACAGCGGGGTCGCGATCCACTGGGTCGAGCGATGCCAGCCAATCCGGTTGCCGAGGTTGCCCCAGACCACGTTGCCAATCACCGCCGAGATGCCGTAGACGGTGAACACGTTGATCGCCAGCGCCTCGGGCAGGTGAATCTCGGAGACCAGGTAGGGCACATAGAACACGGCCACGGCCAGCGGACCGGCGAGGTTGACCACCTTGACGATCAGCAGCAGCGACACCTTGGGGCGACGCCAGAGGATCGAGAGGCCGCGGGCCAGTGCCGCGGTGGCGTTGCCGCGGGTGGACTCGGTTTTCGCCGCGGTCCGTCCCAGGAAGGCGATGCCGGCGATCCCGCCGATTGCGGCCAGGGCGAAGCCCACCCAGAGGGTCGAGATGGCGCCGACGCCGGGCAGCAGGACGCTGGCCAGGGCCGGGCCGATGATCTGCATGCCGCTGGAGAACGCGAACCAGAACCATCCGGCCACCGGCGACTGCTTCTCGGGGGAGGACGCGTTGAGCACCCAGGTGAGGAAGCCGTAGGCGAAGAAGGGATAGCCGATCCCGCGCAGCGCGTAGATGCCGATCACCAGGCCGAGGTTCTGCGAGGGCAGCGCAACCAGGATGAACAGGGCGGCGAAGAAGAGGAAGGCCACCAGCCCGATGGTCATCACGCGGCGCACGCCCCAGGCCTCGGGCAGCGCGCCCGAGAAGAACGAGGCGATGGCCACCACGATGCCGTAGGCGGTGATGACCGCGCTGGCCTCGGCGACGGTGAAGCCCTCGGTGGTGTGCAGGTAGTTGGCGAGCCAGACGGACTCGATGCCATCACCGATCAAGAAGACGGTGACCGCGGCCAGGCCGATCGCGATCGGCGCGGTCAGGCCGAGGCGTTCAAGGAGCCCGCGCTGCGGGACGAGGGTGGAAGTCATGCGGGGGCCTCGGTTTCGGTACGCAAACAGTGAGGGTGCACGGAACGTACTTCTCCTCATTGAGTGAAACTGCGTGGGGGATGATTTTCTCAAACTAACACGCGATTTTTTGCCCACCCCCGCCCGTTCCCCGCGCCCGAATGACCGCTTCATAACCGGTTGTCCCCCGAGCGGGAGGCCCTGTTTCCGGGCTTTGTTTCGGGTATGGCGCCCACTCGGTGACCGTTGAGCGTGGCATCCCGCCCGTTCTGCGTGGCCGAGGCGCTCGATTCGGTTCGCCCACACGAAACCGGGCGGACCCTCGCAGGGAGGATCCGCCCGGTTGTGTGATGGGGTGCCAGGCCCGAGACCGATGCCCGGACCGAAACCGACGCTAGCTCGGTGATCGAGCGCTAGGCCAGTCTTGCGGCCGTGCGCTCGAACGCGCGCTCCATATCGGCTAGCAGGTCCGCGACGTCCTCCACTCCCACCGAGAGGCGCAGCACGTTGTCCGGCACGGCCAGCTCGGTGCCGGCGACCGAGGCGTGGGTCATCAGTGCCGGGTAGTTCATCAGCGATTCCACGCCGCCGAGGGATTCGGCCAGCTGGAACAGCTCGGTGCTCTCGGCAAACGCGATCGCCGCCTCGCGTCCCCCGCGCAGGGCGAAGGACACCATGCCACCAAAGCCGCTCATCTGCTTCTTGGCGAGCTCGTGTCCGGGGTGGCTTTCCAAGCCCGGGTAGTACACGCGCTCGACCTCGGGACGCGACTCCAGCAGCTCGGCCACGGCCTGCGCGTTCTCGCCGTGCTGACGCATGCGCAGCGGCAGGGTCTTGATGCCGCGGGTGGTCAGCCAGGCCTCGAGCGGGGCGGAGATCGCACCCACGGCGAACTGCTGGAAGCGCACGGCTTCGGCCAGCTCATCATCGTTGAGCACAATCGCGCCGCCGATGACGTCGGAGTGGCCGCCGATGTACTTGGTGGTCGAGTACACCACGATGTCCGCGCCGAGGGCCAGCGGCTGCTGCAGGATCGGGGTCGCGAAGGTGTTATCCACCAGCACGCGCACGTCCTGGGCATGGGCAATCTCGGCGAGCGCGGCGATATCGGTGATCGCCAGCAGCGGGTTGGAGGGGGTCTCCACCCAGAGAATCTTGGTGTTCTCGGTGATGGCAGCGGCCACGGCATCGGCATCGCCGAGGTCCACGACCGTGTGGGTGATGCCCCACGGGCCGAAGACCCGGCTGATCAGTCGGTAGCTTCCGCCGTAGGCGTCGTTGCCGATCACCACGTGGTCTCCGGGGCGCAGTATCGCGCGCAGCAGGCCGTCCTCGGCGGCCAGGCCCGAGGAGAAGGTGATCGCATGCTTGGCGTCATCCAGCGCCGCCATCTGGGTTTCCAACGAGGTGCGGGTGGGGTTGCCGCCGCGGGAGTACTCGTAGCCTCCGCGCAGCTGGCCCATCCCCGCCTGGACGAAGGTCGAGGTGAGGTAGAGCGGCGGGATCACGGCACCGGTGGTCGGATCAAATTCCTGGCCGGCGTGAATGGCGCGGGTGGCGAAGCCTTCGGAGTGGGTCATGGGGTGTCCTTTCGGAAAAAACGTGTGTGCGCGAGGCGCGGGGAGGGCGTGCGGGGGCACGCCAAAGTGGCTGGCGACGGGGTCGCCCGAAACGCGATGTTACGGGGCGATTAGCGCGGACACTCGCCGGTGGCGCCGGACACGTTCTGGGTCGCGGTGGCGGCCAACACGGCCACCGGAACCCCATGGATGGTGCTCATTATGCGGTGGCCTTCGCGGCCAGGGCATCGATCAGGATGCCGGGGGTCAGGATCGCCACGGGCTTACCGTCGGTCAGCACCAGCAGGACGCCGTGCTCCTCGAGGGCGACGCGTGCCTCGGCAATGCCGCGGCCCGAGCCGATCGTGGCAATCGGGGCACCGATGCCGCGGTCCACGGCCGTCTCGGCGGTGATCTCGCCGGCCAGCAGCCCGGCGAGCAGGTCGGATTCGCGCACCGCACCCCAGACCTCGCCGAGCACCGGGTCCGCGGTGGTGGTGATAATCGGCAGGGCGGGGAGGCCAAGCTCGCGCAAACGCGCGCCGGCGGCGGTCACGGTGTCCGCGGGGGCGAGGCGCGGGAGCGCGGCGCTCACGTCTGCCGGCAACACGCTTGCCAGGGTCTCACCCTCGCCGTGGTCGTACCCAAAGTCGCGCATCCACCCGTCGTTGAACACCTTGGTGAGGTAGCCGCGGCCGGAATCCGGCAGCAGGATCACCATTACGTCTTCGGGTCCGAGGGTCCGGGCCACGCGGAGTCCGGCGGCCACCGCCATACCGGAGGATCCACCCACGAGCAGGCCCTCCTCGCGGGCCAGGCGGCGGGTCATCGCGAAGGATTCGGCATCGTCAATCGCGATCGCCTCGTCCACGAGTTCGGGGTGGTAGGTGCCCGGCCACATGTCCTCGCCCACACCCTCGACCAGGTAGGGGCGACCGGTGCCACCCGAGTAGATCGATCCCTCAGGGTCGGCTGCGATGATCCGCACGCCGTCATTCGACACCTCGCGCAGGTAGCGCGCGGCACCCGAGATGGTCCCGCCGGTCCCGGCACCGGCCACGAAGTGGGTGACCTTGCCGTCGGTGTCGCGCCAGATCTCGGGTCCGGTGGACTCGTAGTGGCTCAGCGGACCGTTGTCGTTGAAGAACTGGTTGGGCTTATAGGCCCCGGGGATCTCGGCGGTCAGCCGGTCCGAGACCGCATAGTAGGACTGCGGGGAATCGGGGCTCACCGATGTCGGGGTCACCACTACCTCGGCACCGTAGGCGCGGAGCACGTCGCGCTTTTCCTCGCCCACCTTATCCGGGGTGACAAACACACACTGATATCCGCGCTGCTGGGCGACCAGCGCTAGGCCCACCCCGGTGTTTCCGCTGGTGGGTTCCACGATGGTGCCGCCCGGAAGCAGCTCACCGGCCTTCTCGGCCTCGGTGATCATCTTCAGCGCGACGCGATCCTTCACCGATCCGCCAGGGTTCAGGTACTCGACCTTCACCAAAACGGTTGCGGTAATGCCCTCGGTGACCCGGTTCAGCTTGACCAGCGGGGTGTTGCCGATCAGGTCCACCACGGACTCTGCGTACTTCATGTGTGTGATTCCTTACTCGCACCCGGGGTTTTCGGGCGGCGGCGGATAATAATCCGCAACCCTAACTGTAACCGGCAGAAATCAAGTGTTACGTTTCGGCGAATTCGGCCCGCTAGCCGTGCATCTGCTCGGCGAAGAGTCGGGCATATAAACCCTCGGCTGCGAGCAGTTCCTCATGGGTTCCCGACTCAACGATGTGTCCACCCTCGAGCACAAATATGACGTCCGCGGACACAATCGTGGAGAGTCGGTGGGCGATCGCCACGGTGGTGCGTCCCTCCGAGGCCTGTTCCAGCGCACGCTGCACCACCCGCTCGGAGAGGGTGTCCAGCGCACTGGTGGCCTCGTCCAGGATCAGCACGGGCGGATCCTTGAGCAGAACCCGGGCGATGGCCACCCGCTGCTTTTCACCACCGGAGAGCCGGTAACCGCGCTCCCCCACCAGGGTGTTGTACCCCTCGGGGAAGCGGGCGATGGTGTCGTGGATGTTGGCCGCGCGAGCGGCCGCTTCCAGCTCGGCATCGGTCGCATCGGGTTTGGCGTAGCGCAGGTTCTCGGCGATGGACGCGTGGAACAGGTACGTTTCCTGATTGACCACGCCGATGCGCTCAACCAGGGACTCGTGGGTCAGCTCGGTCACCGCGGTGCCCGAGAAGCGTACGGTGCCACCGGTGGAGTCGTAGAAGCGCGGAATCAGGTACGAGATCGTGGTTTTACCGGCGCCGCTGGGGCCCACAAACGCGGCAAACTGGCCCGGACGGATGCTGAAGCTCACCCCGTCCAGGGTCGCCGGTTCGCTCTCCGAGGCATCGGGATAGCGGAAGGTCACGTTGTCGAAGTCGATCTGCCCGGCCGGCCCCTTCGCCCGGGACACATTCACCGCGTTCGGCGCATCGGCGATAGCCGGTTTCAGGTCGAGGTATTCGAAGATGCGGGCAAACAGCGCGCCCGAGGTCTGCAGGTCAAGGCCCACTCGCATGATCGAGATCAGCGGGAACAGCAGCCGCGACTGCACCGTGGTGAAGGCCACGATCACACCGGCGGAAATATCCGTCGCCCCGCCGGTGATCAGATAGCCCGAGACCAGGTAGACGATCGCCGGGATCGAGGAGAGGAAGATGTTGACCATCGCGAAGAACCACTGGCCGCTCATCTGCTGGCGCACCTGGAGCCCCACCTGCACCTTATTCGCCGACTGGTAGCGGCCGATCTCGGCCTCCTGACGGCCGAAGCTCTTGGCCAGCAGGATGCCCGAGACGCTCAGGGTCTCCTGGGTGATCGCGGTCATCTCGGAGAGCGACTCCTGCGTCTGGGTCGCGATGCGCGCCCGCACCTGGCCTACCCGGCGCTGGGCGATGACCAGGACCGGCATCAGGATCAGCGCGATGATGGTCAGCTGAACGTTGAGCATCAGCATCGCGACCAGTGCGGCGATCACCGTGACGATGTTGCCCAGCACGCTGGAGATCGTGTTGGTGAGAACCGAGGAGACTCCGCCCACGTCGTTTTGCAGGCGCGACTGGATCACACCGGTCTTGGTGCGGGTGAAAAAGCTCAGCTCCATTTCCTGGAGACGGCGAAACAGGCGCACGCGCAGGTCGCCCATAACCGAGTTTCCCACGGTCGCGGTGAGCCAGGTTTGCCAGACCCCGAGGGCGGTGGATCCCACAAAAATGATGATCATCGTGATGACGATGGTGGTCAGCACCGGCAGGTTCGGGGTGCCGCTCTTGGGAAACAGCCCGTCATCAAACGCGCGGGACACCAGCAGCGGCGGGAGCACCGAGAGCGCGGCCCCGACCAGGACCAGCGCGATCGTGACGATGATCTTGGGTTTATACGGGGCAAACAGGGTGAAGATTCGGCGCAGTAGGTGCGGGATTTTTGGGGCCTGCGCGTTCATGGCGCGCTGGGCGGATTCGTCCGCGCCGCTCACCCGCCCACCGCCGCGGCCGCCTCCGCCGCCGGGTCCCCGCATACTCATCGGGCCGCGTTTTCCCGGAGTCCCGGGGCTCGGACTCCCTTATTTATCACCCTCGCTGCGCGCATACTCATGCGGTCAGCATACTCCCGCTTCCCCGACACACGGGCGAGACTATCCCACCCCGAATGGGTGCCCGACGCGGCGGCACCGGACATTCACCCGGTGCCGCCGCATCCGTCTTCACAAACGCCCTATCCCTTGGTTGCCCCCGCCAGGAGCCCGCGCACGAAGTAGCGCTGAAGCCCCAGGAACACCAGCAGAGGAATGATGATCGAGATAAACGCGGCCGCCGAGAGCAGGAACGTGTTCTGCCCCTGGGTGCCCACCATATTGGTCAGCATGACCGTGATCGGATTCTGATCGCTACTGGAGAAGACCAGCGCGATCAGCAGGTCGTTCCACACCCAGAGGAACTGGAAGATCGCGATCGAGGCGATGGCCGGCATCGCCAGCGGTAACACGATCCGCAGGAAGATCTGCCCGTGCCCGGCACCGTCAATCCGCGCGGCCTCAAACAGGTCGTTGGGCAGACTGGCGATGAAATTATGTAGCAGGAAGATCGTCAACGGGAGCGCCAGGATCGTATGGGCCAGCCAGATTGAGGCGAACCCACTGTCACCCCCGAGCGGCCGGACCACCACGGTCCCAAAGATCTCCCCGCTGCTGAAGAGCCGAAGCAGCGGCACCATGACCATCTGGATCGGCACGATCTGCAGCGCAAAGATGCCGATGAATATCCAGTTGCGCCCGCGAAACGGAATCCATGCAAACGCGTAGGCGGCCAACAGCGCAAGCCCCAGGGGCAGGATCGCGCCGGGGATGGTGATGGCCAGCGAGTTGAGCAGGCCCTCCCCAATATTCACGTACACCCGGGTCGGGTCGAAGATCGCCTCGTAGTTATCCAGGGTCAACCCGCCATCGGTAAACGCCGTCCACCATCCGCTGGTGGCCACCGCATCGGGGGTGCGGAAGGAGGAAACCAGGAGGCCAAGCGTTGGGAGCGTCCAGAGAATCGCGATCAGCAGGGCGGCGATGGTCGCGGTTTTGGAGCTGAGTTTCTCGCGAACCCGGTCAAGCGTCCGCGGTTTCTCGGGAGGGAGATTCGGGCGTGTATTGGGATCAAGCACCGTACTCGCGGTCATGTTACTGCCCCTCTCTGCTGCGACGAAGATTGCGAACGTTAATCACGATGAGCGGGATCACCAAAATGCACAGCAACAGCGCAAACGCCGCCGCCCGCCCGTTTTCGCCCAGGGTGAAGCGCTCATACATCTGTTGTGCAAGCACCCCGGAGGAATTACGCCCGTTGGTCATGGCGATGACGATGTCAAACACCTTGAGTGAGGCGATCGAGGCGGTGGAGAGCACCACGATCAGGGTGGGCCTAATCCAGGGGATGGTGACCTGGGTAAACCGGCGAAATGCGCTCGCACCGTCCAGGGCTGCCGCCTCGTGCTGCTCGGCGGGCACCCCCTTGATCGCGGCGGAGAGCACCACCATCGCGAATCCGACCTGGATCCACACGAACACCACAATCATCGCAAAGGTGTTGGCGGGGGCGCTGGAGAGCGGATCCACCGGCCCCAATCCCACCATCCCCAGCACCGCGTTCATCAGGCCGACCTGTGCTTCATCGGCGGGACGGGCCTGGTAAACCAGACGCCAGATGATCGATGCCCCGACGAATGAGATGGCCATGGGGAGAAATACCAACAGCTTGTAGATCTTCTCTCCCCGGCTGTTATCGATAAACACCGCGTAGATCAGACCCAGGATGGTCGAGGCCGCGGGTGCCACCAGCACCCAGATCAGCGTGTTCCCCACGGTGATCAGGTTGTCCGGGTTGGAGAAGATCCAGGCAAAGTTCTCGAAGCCCACAAATTCGGTGCCCGAATCATCCTGAAACGCAAACAGCACGGTACGGATAAACGGGATCACCAGGCCCAGGATCAGCAGCGCCCCGGCGGGGGCGAGAAACGCCCACAGCTGGAGGAGTGATCCCGCACCCCGGCGGGCGCGCCGGTCGAGCAGGAACAGTCCCAGCCCAACCAGCGCGCCGGCGGCGATCGCGATGTCGTACGTGTGCAAAAGCGCCAGGATGATCACCGGCACCAGCACGGCCAGGGAGATCCGGAAGATCGTTCCGCCCCGGCCGGGCCGCGGAAGGTACTCCACCGCCAGGACGATCAGTCCCACCACGGCCACAAACACCGCGATGATGACCACACCCTGAAGCAGTACCGGCAGCGTGGCTATCCAGTCAAAAAGTTCAGGCATTTTGCGCCCTGCCGGCTACTTGACGGGCCAGCTGGCGTCGATTTTCCTGGTGATATCCGGTAGGGATCCCCCGTCGATCCAGTCGGTGATTCCGGTGAGGAACGAGGTGGTTCCCACCGCCGCGGGCATCAGGTCGGAGGCATCGAACCGGAAGGTAATGTCGGGGTTTTGCAGAACCGAAATCGACTCCTTCAGGATCGGACTCGATGCGGCGTCGGGATCCAGCCCGGTGTTGGGCGAGATCACGCCCCCGAGCTTGACCCGGGAGTTTGCCCACTCGGGCGAGGCCAAATAGGCGAGGACCTTGGCCGAGGCAGCCTTGGTGTTGAAGGCCGCTACGGTATCTCCGGCACCGGTAACCGCGTTATTCTTGCCGCCGTCGGTGCCAAACCCCGGGGTCGGAAATGCCCACAGGTCGGCGTCGGGCCCGACGCTGAGCCCCGCGCTCTGGGCAAAGGTGTCAAAGAAGGAGGCCTGATGGGTGAGGACACACTTGCCGGATTTGAAGGCGGCGGCAATCTCATCACCATAGCCGGTGGCGTTGATCGAGGTGGGACTTCCGAACCCCGCATTGACGTAGTCGGGGTTTAACAGAATCTTGCCGGTCTCCTCAAACGCCGACTGAATGCGCGGGTCGCTGAAGGGGATCTTGTTTTCCACCCAGTCGTCATACACCTCGGGACCGGACTGACGCAGGACCACGTCCTCGATCCAGTCGGTTCCGGGCCAGCCGCTGGCCGCGCCGGCGGAGAATCCCGCACACCAGGGCGGAGCGGAGGTGTCGGCCCGGATCTTGGCTGTCAGATCCAGCAGCCCCTGCCAGGTGTCCGGAACGTTCCAGCCTCGCTCGGCGAACAGGCTCGGCGAATACCAGATGAAGCCCTTGACGGTTGCCAGGATTGGCACTCCGTACACGGTGCCATCAACGGTTCCATAGCGCTGCCAGTCGGCGGGATAGTTCTTTTTCAGCGCCGCCTGCACCTCGTCGTTTGCCGGTTGCAGGGCCTTCTTCTTCGCCAGGTCGGCGAGCAATCCGGGCTGGGAGAAGATCGCCAGATCCGGGGTCTTATTGGCCTGAACCTGTGACTGAATACGCTGCTCAAACCCCTTATCGGTATTCAGTTTGATGGTGATGTTGTTGTCCTTGGCCCACGCGGCCCAGGACTTTTCCAACTGTGCCGCCTCTTCACCACCGATATTGGTGGCGATGGTCACGGTGTTCGAGTTTTCGGCGGACGGTCCCCCTCCTCCGGGACCGCCACATGCCGTCAGGGCGCCGATACTCACGCCGGCGACGGCGATGCTTAACACCACACGCGAACGGGCTCGGGATGAGCGGCGCGAGGGGTACGGGGATTCACGGTGCAGACCGATTCTGGGGAAGACTGCTTTGGGCATAGTCACGCTCCTTTGAGTGATGGCTGCTAAGGCCAGTCAGCCTAACAGCGTGCCCAGAGCAGAACAACGCATAATCCGAATTCCCATGGCTTCGTTATATTTCTACCCGGATCAGGGAAATCGTCTTCCGAGACATAACGGCGGGCTCGGATCGCTCCGAGCCCGCCGTCACAACCACACAACTAGGCGGCATCCCCCAGCACGATATCCGCGGCCTGCTCGGCCGCGCTTTCGTGACCCTCGTCCGCCGAGACCAGGGCCCTGCGTCCCAGGATCAGGATCAAAACCCCGATCAGCGCGGCCGCCGCAGCCAGGTAGTACGGGGCTGCGGGGGCGATCGCCGCGGCGAGCAGCGCACCCACGGGCGGGGCCACCGCGCCACCAAGGAACCGCACGCCCGAGTACGCCGAGGAGGCCACCGAGCGCGGCAGATCGGTGGATTCCATGACCGCCTCGGTCAGCACGGTGTTGGAAATACCGAGGATCAGTCCGCCCACGATGATCGCGATAATCAGCCCGGTCCGGTTATGCACCACGAGTCCGGCGGCGATCAGGTCCACGGTCAAGGCGGTCAGCACCACCATCAGCAACCGCGAGCGGCGGAAGTGCCGCAGCAGGATCGGGGCCACCACCACGCTGGTGATCGCCAGGGCCACACCCCATCCGAAGAATACAAAGCCGAGTCCGGTGGCCCCGAGTTCCAGCGGGAACGGGCTGTAGGCCAGCAGAATAAAGAACGCCACGTTGTAGAAGAACGCGGTGGCTGCCAGCAGGGCCAGGACCGGGCGGCGCAGGGCGCTAAAGGCCGCGGTGATTTTGACCGGGGCGGGCTTGGCGGGGTCCTTTTTCAAAACGGTCAGGATCGCGATAAACCCGATCGCCATCAGGCTTGCGGTGCCGAAGAACGGTCCGCGCCAGGAGATGTTCCCGAGCAGGCCACCCAGCAGCGGACCCACGGCGATGCCCACACCCAGCGCCGCCTCGTACAGCACGATGGCCGATCCGGCACCACCGCTGGCGGCACCCACGATGGTTGCCAGGGCGGTGGAGATGAAGAGGGCGTTGCCCAGCCCCCAGCCGGCGCGGAAGCCGATGATCTCGTCCACACTGCCCGAGAGGGCGGCCCCCAGGGCGAAGACCACGATGATGACGAGGCCCAGCAGCAGCGTGCGTTTGGCCCCCAGGCGGCTGGAGATCCAGCTGGAGAAGAACATGGCCAGGGCGGTGACCAGCAGGTACGAGGTGAAGAGGAGCTCGGCCTGGGCGGGGGTTGCGTCGAGATCCTTGGCAATGGCCGGGAGGATCGGGTCCACCAGGCCGATGCCCATGAACGCGATCACCGAGGCGAAGACCACGGCCCAGACGGCGGTGGGCTGCTTCCACATGCTGGGAGCGGCCGGTACGGTGGTGGCGTGGCCGCTCATGCGCGGGCCTCCCCGGCGGCGGACGCGGCAGAGTCCGAGTCGGTGGCAGGCTCGGCCTCACGATCCTGGACGGCGGAGCCGGAACCCGCGGCATCGGCAGCGCCGGACGTGGCGGACTCGTCGAGCTCGCCCTCCTCGGGCAGCTCGGCTACCTCGGGGGCCCCCGGCCCCACCGGACCGGAGGTGCTCACCAGCTCGGCGAGGATCCCGGCGGCGGAGTCCAGCGTGTTCAGCTGCTCATCCGAAAGCGCCTCAAACCGAGGGGTGAGCGCGGTCAGCACGGTTTCGCGCCAGTTGGCCAGGGCGTCGCGCCCCTCGACAGAGAGTTCCAGGACGGTGGCGCGGGCATCGGTGGGGTCGGCCACGCGGGCCACCCAGCCGCGCTGTTCCAGCAGCCGGATGATCTTGCTCATCGTGGGCTGGGACACCCGTCCGTGCCGCGCGAGTTCGCCGGTGCGCATCGGCCCGGAAGTATTCAGGGCGTCGAGGGTGCGCCAGATCGCCGGAGATTCGGTACTGGAGGTGGAGTGGGCGGCGATGCGGGTGAGTCGGTGTGCCGAAAACACGAGGTCGCCCAGGATGGCGTGCAGATCACGCCGCGAGGTGGATAAATCAGAACTGGACATGAGTCCATAATACATAGCCAAGCTATATAAATCCTGAATTCCGGGATTTAACGCGGTAACGCGTGGCACCCGGGGGTGCCACGCGTTACGAATGCGATCAGAAGATCGACTCAGCGCATTACGCTCAAGTAAGTGCTCCTCGCGGAGCCCAAATTACTTGACGGTAACGGTTGCGCCAGCCTCTTCCAGAGCAGCCTTTGCCTTCTCGGCGGCTTCCTTGTTTGCGCCCTCGAGCACAGCCTTGGGGGCACCGTCGACAACAGCCTTGGCCTCGCCCAGACCCAGCGAGGTCAGCTCGCGCACAACCTTGATGACCTGGATCTTCTTGTCGCCAGCAGCCTCGAGGATAACGTCGAAGTCCGACTTCTCCTCAGCCTCTTCGGCAGCAGCGGCCGGAGCAGCAGCACCAGCAACGGCAACGGGAGCGGCGGCGGTGACCTCGAAGGTCTCCTCGAAGGCCTTGACGAACTCGGACAGCTCGATGAGGGTGAGCTCCTTGAACGCGTTCAGCAGTTCTTCAGTAGACAGCTTTGCCATGATGTTTCTCCTTATAGTTTCTTAGTTACTCACCGCATTCCTAGGTAGAACCTAGGCTGCGGACTCCTGCTTCTCACGCAGCGCCTCGACCGTGCGAACGGCCTTGGAGAGCGGTGCGTTGAACAGATAAGCGGCTCCGAACAGCGAGGCCTTGAAGGCGCCGGCAAGCTTGCCGAGCAGAACTTCGCGGGACTCGAGATCGGCGAGCTTGCCGACCTCAGCAGCGGTGAGGGGGTTTCCATCGAAGAAACCGCCCTTGACGATGAGCTGAGGGTTTGCCTTGGCGAAGGCACGCAGCTGCTTGGCCACGGCGACGGGGTCACCGTGAACGAAAGCGACGGCGGTCGGACCAGCAAGCTCGTCGTCAAACGAGGTAATGCCGGCGTTGTTGGCCGCAATCTTGGTCAGCGTGTTCTTCACCACGGCGTAGGTTGCGTCTTCACTGATGGAAACGCGCAGCGCCTTGAGCTGTGCGACAGTGAGGCCGCGGTACTCGGTCAGCAGTACGGCAGTCGAGCTCTGGAATTTCTCCGTGAGCTCGGCAACCGCGGCTTCCTTGTTCGCCATGGCTTACTCCTTGTGTATTGGTTCCCACATCGCGGAAGCGATGTGCACCATTTCCCACCGAGGCATAAAAAAATGCTCCGGCACAGGTACCGGAGCGGGAGACAACATCTGCACGGGGCAGCTGTAAAAATCCTTTTCGTTACCTACGCGGGCCGTTCCCTGGGGAACCTTCGCTGCGTGGCGTTTGCACACCACAACAGAACCGGCGGTCTGTGGCTATCTGAAACTCTAACCGATGATTCCGGGATGCGCAAACCGGGCGTTAGTTCCTGCGAGCCAGGCTCCACATCGACACCAGCACCACAATCTGGATCAGCAGCACCGCGCTCAGCGCCACCGGAATTCCCGCATTGAGAACGAGTACTCCCCCGGCAAACGCGCCGAACAACATCGCCGCGACCGCCAGGATGCGCCGGGTGAGCGCCCCGGATTTCCCACCCCAGATATCGGCCACCAGCCCGGTGATCGTCATCGTGAGTACCGTGGTGCTGAGATCCGGGACCCCGAGCGCCCGGGCCGCCGCGCCCTGGACGCCGAGGGCGGTGGCCATCAGCGCGACCATGATGTGCTGAATCATCGGGGCCTCTGCCCCGGTCACCCAGGCCATCGCCACCACCCCGGCAAACGCCAGCACCACCACACCCATCACGTTGCGGAAGGCGCGGATGGGGGCCAGATGGATGCGCGCCATGACGTATCCCCCGAGCCCCGCGCCCAGGATGTAGCCGGCGAGGGCAAAGATGGATCCGGTCAGCGAGAAGTGTGGAGCACCGGCGAGGGCAAAGCCGATCGAGACCACGTTGCCGGTCATATTCGCCACGAATACCCGGCCGAGTTCAAGCACGCTGATCGCATCGACGATGCCGGTGACCGCGGTCAAGACCAGCAGCAGGACGGGAAGCGCGGTGCCAAACTTCGGACCGGCCAGGCTGAAACGCGCGGGCGGTAGGGCGGTGGCGTTGGTGGCGGACATATCGGGACCTTTCTCGGGGTCCGATAGCCAGCCCCGGCTGGCGTGCCGCGCTGCGCAAGAAACAGCGTACGTTATCCACCCCCGCAGCGCCTAGCCCAACCGTCCGATCGGTCCGGATTTGCGGAGCCCGCGGTGTTCGCGTTGGGCAAACTAGTTGCTTAAGCGCACTACCCGCGTGATTGGTACACTGGAGGCGACCGCAAGGGAGTTGACATGGGTATTGCAGACAGTGCCGTCGAGGTTCGTGCCAGCGGCTGGCGTGCAGTCGCCGCGCTACACGGGCTGATCGACACCACGATCGAACGGGCCCTGCAGTCCGAACACGGACTCTCGATGGTGGAATACACCGTGCTCGATGCGCTGAACCGCCAGGACGGCTGGCACATGCGCATGCAGCAGCTCGCCCGCGCAACCGCGCTCTCCAGTAGCGCAACCACGCGTCTGGTCACCCGGTTGGAGGAGCGCTCGCTACTGACCCGGATCCTCTGCGCCGATGATCGCCGCGGCATCTACACCGAGCTGACCGCCGCCGGCCACGCGGCCCTCGACCGTGCCCGCCCCACCCACGACCGTGCCCTCGCCGAAGCTCTCGAGGCCGCCCGCGAGCTACCCGAGCTGGTGCCGGTGCTCAGCGCGCTGGAGGGTGTCATGCCCAGCGTGAGCGAGCCGGTCGGCTAGTTCGACGCCCGTCCGTCCCGCTACCCAGACGGATCCGCGCATCCGTGCGCAGAAAACCGGCGTAATCCCGGTGACTTTCCAGGGGATTTCTGGATACGATCAGGGGGTGACTACTACACCGCGCCTCTCCACGAAGATTTCCGCCATCGCCGAATCCGCCACGCTCAAGGTTGATGCGAAGGCCAAGGCCCTCCAGGCGCAGGGCCGCCCGGTTATTAGCTACGCGGCGGGTGAACCCGATTTCGCGACCCCGGCCCACATTGTGGAGGCCGCGGCGGCCGCCGTGAAGGATCCCAAGAACCACCGCTATACCCCCGCCGCCGGGCTTCCCGAGCTGCGCGAGGCCATCGTGGCAAAGACGCTGCGCGACTCGGGGATCGAGATCGCCGCCAACCAGGTTGTGGTGACCAACGGTGGCAAGCAGTCGGTCTATGAGGCCTTCCAGGTGCTGCTGAACGACGGCGACGAGGTCATCGTCCCGACCCCGTATTGGACCACCTACCCCGAGGTCATCGCGCTGGCCGGCGGCACCGCGATCGACGTCTTCGCCGACGCCGAGGCCGGATATAAGGTCACCCTCGACCAGCTTGAGGCCGCCCGCACCGAGCGCACCAAGATCCTGCTGTTTGTCTCGCCCTCCAACCCCACCGGGGCCGTGTACTCCCCCGAGGAAACTCGCGCCATCGGCGAGTGGGCCCTGGAACACGGCATCTGGATCATCAGCGATGAGATCTACCAGAACCTCACCTATGACGGTGCCCGCGCGATCTCGATCCTCGAGGCCGTCCCGGCGCTGGCGAACCAGACCCTGCTGGTCAACGGTGTGGCCAAGACCTATGCGATGACCGGCTGGCGGGTGGGCTGGACCGTGGGTCCGGCCGACGCGATCAAGGCCCTCACCAACCTGCAGTCCCACCTCTCGGGCAACGTCAACAACATTGCCCAGCGGGCGGCGATCGCCGCGCTGAACGGTCCGCAGGACGAGGTCGAGGCCATGCGCGTGGCGTTTGATCGTCGCCGCAAGACCATCGTGGCCGAACTCAACAAGATCGAGGGCGTCTCGGTGCCGACCCCCGAGGGTGCGTTCTACGTCTACGCCGACGTTCGCGGCCTGCTGGGCCAGGAGTGGGCGGGCGTGACCCCGACCACCTCGCTGGAGCTCGCCGACCTGATGCTTGACGCCGCCGAGGTGGCCGCGGTTCCTGGCGAGGCCTTCGGCCCCTCCGGCTACCTCCGCTTCAGCTACGCCCTCGGCGACGACGCCCTGCTCGAGGGCATCCAGCGCCTGCAGAAGCTCTTCAGCCGCTAGGTTCACCACCACGAATGCCGCTCACCGCAAGGTGGGCGGCATTCGTGTTTTTGCGTGCCGTCAGTCCTGTGGATCTAAAAACGAAGCCCCGTTATTCGCTGAGAGGTCAGGGGAAAATCTGGTAACTGTGCAGTCGCTGCCCCATGCTTACAGTCAACAACGACTTCTGACGAAAGCCGGCAACGTGACACCCTCAGCGAAAAACAAAAGACGCACCCAGATCATCGCATTTGGGTTGGTCATTGCCACCTCAATTGGCGGATTCATTCTCACGGGACTCTTTCTCCCAAGAAGCACGGCCTCGATCACTCAGGTGGGCGTGGTGTCAATCTCAATCCTCATCGCCTTCACCATGATGCGGCGTACGGAGGAGAACGACTAGCGAGAATGAGGGCATTTAGGGGGCCAGGCTTCCTCGTGCGCAGCTCGATATTTTTGTGTAAGGAATGATGTTGAGCCGACCAAACATCTGCCGGAGTGAAATCTCGCAACCAGGCAGGCGGCAATTTGGTTGGCTAATAATGTTGCCCGGGGAATGCGGGCGAGCGGGCGGCTGTTTTTCTCAGCATGACTGAAACCGCCGTGCCCGCCGTGACCGATCTGCCCGAGGGCACCCAGCGTGTGGTGGCCGCCGCCGAGGCGCGTGGGATTCCGATTCGGGTGCGCGAGCGCGGCCCGGCGACGAGCCTGGCCGATGCGGCCGCGCAGATCGGGATCGAGCCCGGGGCGCTGGTCAAGACCCTGGTGATCCGTCGCCACGATGGCAGCTTTCTGCTGGCACTGGTGCCCGGTGGACGCAAGATTTCCTGGCCGATGCTGCGCCAGGCCGTGGGTGTGAACCGTCTCGCGCTCCCCCACGCCGACCTCGCGTTGGAGGCTACCGGCTTTGAGCGCGGCACCATCACCCCGCTCGGCACCACCACCGCGCTTCCGGTGTTTGCCGATGCGAGCATCGCCGAACTGCCCGAGGATTCCTGGATCGGCCTGGGGTCGGGCTCGCACCGGCACGGGATCCTGGTGCCCGCGGCCGCGCTGCTTGCCGGGGTGAACGCGACGGTCGCCCCGATCACCGAGGTCGAATAGCGGCAATGCGGCTCGGTTCTGAACGGTCTTTGACGCCTCTAACCGACAAGGATCATCGCGTGAATGCCAGTGCCCAATGAGTCATCGAACTCATCAATGAGCTATCGGTCCCAGCCTGGCGTGCACACAATCCGCCAGCGACCTAAAGCTCTAGGTCTAGGTCTAGGTCTAGGTCTAGGTCTAGGTCTAGGTCTAGGTCTAGGTCTAGCTTTGCACTCGTTGTTGTGATTGTGTTCTGACCTGCTGGCGGAGTACCGCTCTCACCTCATCATGTATTGAAGTAGAGGTTTCAGCACTGGTCTCGATCGAAACGACCAATCCATAACGGATGCTCTGCCTCTTGTCCTCACTGCCACCGAACTTCATACGCTGAATATCAATTGGAAGTGTTCCATTTTCACCGAAGAGCATGCCGGTATGTCCTTCAAAAATCTCATGTTGACAGCTCCCACGTTTCACTGCATGAAATTCTCCTTCAGTACTCTTACCACCCGTCTTTTGCTTGTCTGGACTCTCGAAAAAGACTTTCGCTCCCCGATACCGGGATTGTTGACTACTGGTTCGAGCCATATACGCAAGCGTTACTGTAACTCGGTGCCAAGCACGGACTGACCGAAGAGACGGAGGCAATGGCACTTGATAAGTGTGCCGTTGGTCTTGTTCTAATGAGCCACCAGCCAAAAGGACGGCACGATTCGTGGCGGCCATTCCCAGCCGTTCAATATCAAGAGCTCCGTATCCAAGTAGCGCAGTAAGTTCCCGCCTGGCAGTTTTTGAACTCATTTCTAGGATCTGTTTGAGTTCGTTAGACCTGTCCCCCCATGAACTCGCATGCACAATTAGTGCCTTTGCTAAGACCGGGTGGTACAGCGGGTCGGGAAAACGCGGATCCCCAGCCGCTGCTCCAGCCTCGAGAATTTCGAAAACTCGATCTGCTTCCCGTGTGACAAGCGCTGTGGCGTTACTAGTCCCGAAAGTGTAAACAGCTGTGTCGACTTTTCCGCCCCGGCCGGGTGCCGCCACTTTAGTACCAGGTGGTACCGCAGGAGTTTCCAAAAGACGAAGCTCAGCAGAAGCCTCGCCTTCCGCGATCAGCGGCTTCAGGTATAAGGCACGACCACCTGCGTGGTAGATATCGGGCTTGATAGAGCGCCCTACACCTGGGCCCACCGCTGCGTAATGCGCCGGCATACCTGGACCAGTAAGATCCCAGACATCATCCGGGAGATCCAAAGCCCCGGCTTCATCAGCATGGGTAGCGCTCACAGTAAGTGCATTGAATGAATCACCCGGCGATAGAATTCCTCGAAGTCTGCTAGTCGTTCTCGCTGCCTTGACAGCGTACGTTGTCGCGTTCTCTGCGGTCGTCACAGATTCGACAGGAATGGACAATGGAGTCGACGGATGATTCCCGGCGCTGACGATGAACAACAGGTTTAGCTCGACAGCGAGCCAATCAAGTAGCCGGCCGGCCGGGCTCATTTTTCTTACGAGAGCGCGAGACTCGACGCCCACAGACAAATTAACTATTCGAACACTGGGGGCTTGCGCCTGCCGCCCAGACTCCCCCTGGACGATCCTCAGAATTGCTCGATGTAGAAGATCCGGAAAGAGTTCGTCATTCGGCATCTGCTCCCATCCAGGGTTGAACTCATGCGGACGCAAAATAGGTCGAACGTAAAGCTTCCGAGATGACGGTTCGCCAGGCTTCGAGAGATCACCATGGATAATTAACGACGCCATCGAAGTGCCATGATGTCGTGATGAGACCGGATAATCCTCTCCGAAGCCATCCGGATCGTCAACAGAGAGCCTACCTGCCAACGTCTTATGGTTTACGAACGGAAGTCCATCCAATAACGCGACTCGAGGCAACCCCTCAGCTACTCCCGCCAAAGGCAGGCCGGGCATTGAAGGCGGATCATCGCTGGGTGCAGCAACAGTCATCGGAATACTCGGGCCTACGAACATTATTTCATCAGCAGACAGAAGTTCAATCGCATCGGCCCCGTCCTGCATTACGCGTTGCACTTGTTGTACAGGAAGTTCAACCAGAAGCGAGTGGTAGCTAATACCTTTAATTTCAGCTCGTCGCTTTACAGATCCTCCGGCCCGCTCAACGATCTCGGACACTCGCGACTCTGCAGCACGGCGTGCGTTGGCGTCGTTCCTAAACCAAAGCTCAATTTCAATACGAACCGGGCTATAAAAGCCACCTGCCACTTCAATTCGCTCATGCCAGGCATCGATCAAACCGGTTTCTTTGACTCGGTCGTCTGGGCCCCATCTACGAATATCGCGCAATTGGGCGAACACAGCTCGAAACTTCGCCAAACCATGATCAAACTTCATCGATGGGTTCTCTACCCACTGGCTAAAAAGGCTAATCAGTTGGCTTGTTGCAGAGCGGTTGGACATTACTAAGTTGAGAGATGCACTAACCTTTTGTTCAATGCGTCCCGAGTCTTGCGCCTCGATATAGAAGTCTTCATCCGGTTCAAATTCTTCTTCAATAGCTTCGACCAGAAACTCAAACCCGGGGATTCGATTTACTGCATTCCGAAAATCCTGCACAGTACCTGCAAGTTCAAAAACTAATACCAGCTCAGGGTCAATCTCTTCCGCAGCATCAGTATGCAACTTAGCTCTCTGGCCAGCAAACGAATCGGCCAGAACCTGGAATTGAGGGGCTAGGCGCTCTCCCTGGCGCACGGCACCAGGGCCTTTGATTGCTGGCGGAACTGCAGGTTTCTGTTTTTTTCTGCTGCCAATCTCGGGGTTCCCTAGTGCCAGAAGCGGCCGTGCTTCACTGCTCATTCGGCTGCCTGACTACGCCAGTGCTCGACCCGTTCCTTGACTATCGTTCGTAAGTCTGTATCAGGCAGTTGAAGTACGGCCCTTCGCCGCACATCAAGAGCAAATTCCTCAAGCTCCGCAAAACTAGCTCCAGCTAGCTTGTCGGCAAGCGTTCTCGGTGCAAATCCAAGATCGCCGCCGAAACGTCCAGCTAAGTCTTCAAGATATTTAGTGGCTTGCGCACGACTCGGTGCCTCGAGTTCCGCTCGAACTTGGAACCTCCGCCACGCGGCGCGATCAAGGAGCTCACTATGGTTAGTTGCGCCAACTAACACCACATGTGCTGGAAGTCGATCTATTTGCAAAAGAAGCGTCGAAACGACCCGCTTGATTTCGCCGGTTTCGTGCTCATCCGCTCGTTCTTTTGCAATCGTGTCCAATTCATCGAAAAAGAATACGCACCGTCTGGAGCGAGCAAACTCGAAAGCGCTATCGAGGCGCGCCGCCGTTTCACCAAGAAAACTTGAAACCACACCTTCATAGCGGATCACGTACAAAGGCAACATGAGCTCAGTAGCAATCGCCTCCGCTACGCTAGTTTTTCCATTTCCAGGCGGGCCTGAAAGTAGAATCCGGTTTCGAGGTTCGATCCCATAGCTGCGAAGCAATTCGCTGCGCTTCTGCTCTTCGACAATTTCAGCGATTACACGCCCAGGGATAGGGGCAAGCTCTAGCTCATCGAGAGTCTTTCGCGGCACAATCTCCTCTACGAGGTCCCGCATCGCCGCGGCTCGGTCGTCTCGCGCGGCACCTTTACCGGAAGTGGTGATAATCTCCGAAAGTCTATCCGCGAGCAAATGGTGCTGGTTAGCACGTTCCTCTGCAATTACTGCTTCAACTAGGACCCGAAAGCGGTCCTTATCGCCCATTCTCTCTGCTTGGACAAGGTCAAGCAGCAAATCAGCACGTGCCATGGTTCCTTCCCCGATCGAGCTAGTTAGCACCCAGAATCATTTTCAAACATCTGCATAATGCATTTTAATAGATGACAATTCGATATTCACCGCACTTGCCTGCTTGTACTGGAACTAGATATCTCTAATATCCGGAACCCGTGGCCCCATGAACAGTCTACGTTGAAGTCGGAATGATCTCGTCTGCTCACGAGACCCAACGCGAGCAACGGAACGTACCCGAAACACTCATCAAACGCCAACGGACCCTGCTGAGCCAACGCCTCCGGATACGGCTGCCACGAGAAGAACTCCTCAATAAACGTGTCCGAGGCAAGCATTGAGGGCAAGAATTCAAAATCGGATGTGAATCCGGCATAGGTGCCGTACCGATACTGAAGAATCCGCACCGTGCCATCGATCATCACCACGATATTCGCCAGCCCCGTCGCCATAATCGGAATCATATGAGGGTGCGGAAAGCACCCCTCCAGACGAATGCGGTACTCATCCGGATTGATCAGCTTGATAAACCCGTCCCGCGCACTCCCAAACCCCTACTGGGTCCAATACTCCAGCAACTGCTCCGGCACATACCCGCGATACCGCTCAATAAGCTCGTCCGGTACCGGTGCAGCATGCTGAAAATCAGTGAACAGTTCAACCATGTGTCGAGGCTACAGGGTCATCACTTCAGCGAATGGCGGCAGCGGCCCCACCAGATGATGAATGAGTTGGATGTGTTCAATCAGCTTCATTTTCTGCAGGTGGTCAGCCCGTTCGGGCCCACCAAGAGCCAGCAGCGGAACAAACCCAAAGCACTCATCGTATTCAAGTGGCCCCTGAGCGCTGACAGCTTCGGGGTACGGTGCCCAGGATAAGAATTTCTGCATGAACGTATCGGATTCCATCATTGATGGCAGAAATTTGAAATTAGAAGTGAAACCGCCATAGGTACCGTGCCGGTATCGCAGGATCACCACTCGGCCCGAAATGGACACAATAAGATCCGCGAGCCCCGTCGCCATGATCGGAATCATATGGGGATGCGGAAGTAACCCTTCAAGTCGGATTCGATACTCGTCCGGGTTGATCAGCTTGATAAACCCGTCCCGCGCACTCCCAAACCCCTGCTGCTTCCAATACTCCAGCAACTGCTCAGGCACATACCCGCGATACCGCTCAATAAGCTCATCGGGTACCGGCGACGCAAGCTGAACCCAACGCGAGCAACGGAACGTACCCGAAACACTCATCAAACGCCAACGGACCCTGCTGAGCCAACGCCTCCGGATACGGCTGCCACGAGAAGAACTCATCAATAAACGTGTCCGAGGCAAGCATTGAGGGCAGGTACTTGAAGTTTGAAGAGAGCCCGGCATAGGTGCCGTACCGATACTGGAGGATCCGCACCGTGCCCTCGATCATCACCACGATGTCCGCCAGCCCCGTCGCCATGATCGGAATCATATGGGGGTGCGGAAAGTATCCCTCCAGACGGATTCGATACTCATCCGGATTAATCAGCTTGATAAACCCGTCCCGCGCACTCCCAAACCCCTGCTGCTTCCAATACTCCAGCAACTGCTCCGGCACATACCCGCGATACCGCTCGATAAGCTCATCGGGTACCGGGGCAGCACGCTGAAAATCGGTGAATAGTTCCATGCCGTTAGCCAAACATGAATGGCCCGGCCGTGCAATCACGGTGTCGGACCCCGCACACCACAATCGCCCCGTGGACTCGTGATCCGCGGGGCGATGTGGGGTGAAGGAACGGCGTGACGACTAGTCCACGTGGGCGGTAACCACGTCCTGCAGCAGGCGCACGCGCACCCGGGACTCGACCTCGGGGGTGTCCTCGGCCGAGTGCTGCACCACGATCGAGAGACCCGAGTCGAGGTGCACGGTGGTGCGACGCAGCGAGCCGAGGAAGCTCGTGGTCACCACGGCACCGGGCTCGCCCTCGCCGTGTTCAAACGATTCCAGCGCCAGGTTTTCCGGACGCACCCGCACGCGGGCCAGCGCACCCTCGGGCAGCGGATCGGTCAGGTCGATCTCGCGACCGAGCAGCGCGATCCGGCCCTCGTGGACCAGCGCGGTGAGCAGGGTCGACTGCCCGATGAAGTTGGCCACAAACCCGGTCTCCGGGCGGCGGTACAGCTCCTCGGGGGTGCCGATCTGATCGATCTTGCCCGAGTTCATGACCGCGATCCGGTCGGCGACCGCGAGGGCCTCCTCCTGGTCGTGGGTCACAAACACCGTGGTGATGCCGAGGTCCAGCTGGATGCGCCGGATCTCGTCCCGCAGCTGGGTGCGTACCTTGGCATCCAGCGCCGAGAGCGGCTCATCCAGCAGCAGCACGCGCGGACGCGTGACCAGCGCGCGGGCCAGTGCCACACGCTGCTGCTGACCACCGGAGAGCTGGTGGGCGAAGCGCTCGGCGAAGTCGCCCAGGCCCACCCGGTCCAGCATCTCCTGGGCGCGAGCGGTGCGCTCGGCGGCGGGCACCTTGCGGGTGCGCAGGCCGAACTCCACGTTCTCGATCACGTTGAGGTTGGGGAACAGCGAGTACGACTGGAACACCATCCCCAGGTCGCGACGGTTCACCGGAACCCGGGTTACGTCCTCCCCGTCGATCAGCAGCTCGCCGCTGGTCACGGTTTCCAGGCCCGCAAGCGAGCGCAGGGCGGTGGTCTTGCCACAGCCCGAGGGGCCGAGCAGGGCCACAAACTCGCCCGGCTGGATGTCGAGGTCCAGTCCGTTCAGCGCACGCTGTGCCCCATACTCCTTGGTGACCGCACGGAAGCGCACGCTCACGCCGGAGCGCTGTGTGGTGGGGGTCGGATCAGACATCAAAGACCTTTCGTTTGGGAGTCGCAATACGCCCGATCACCGCGAGCAGCGCGGTCACGAAGGCGAGGGCGAGCAGCGAGAAGATCACCGCGACATACGGGTCGCTGCGGGAGATTCCCACGATCGCGACCTGCAGGTTCTGCCGGTTCAACAGGGACGCGATGGTGTACTCGCCAAGCACCACCGCAATGGAGATGAACGCCGCCGCCACGATGCCGCGACGCAGCACCGGGAGCAGAATCCGCAGGAAGATCCGCGGCCAGGAGGCACCGAGCGAACGCGCGGCCTCCACCAGGGTCGGGACATCCACCGCGCGAATGCTGGCATCCAGCGCACGCGCGGCAAACGGCAGCACCAGCACACCGTAGATCAGGCCGAGCACCAGGGTGCCCGAACCAAGGATCCGGATGCTCGCACCGAACACCGGTGCCAGACCCACCACCAGGGCGATCGCGGGGATGGCGATCGGAATCACGGTGATGAACTCCAGCACCCGCACCAGCTTGGGGAAGCGCAGGCGCACCAGCAGGGTTGTGGGCAGCAGCACCAGGATCACGATGGCAATCGCAATCAGCGCCAGAGTCAGCGACTCCACCAGGCCCCCAAACAGCGGGCGATAGCGGAACTCGTTGGCTGGATCAAACAGTCCGGTCCAGTGCTCGAGACCGTGACCGGTGGTGGTGCGCAGGCTGAACTCCACCATCGCGATCAGCGGGAGTGCAAACAGCAGTCCGAAGACCACCAGCACGATGACCGCGAAGGGACGGCGCGGGGCCAGCGAGTGCGAGGCACGCACCTTACGGGCCGAACCCAGGGTTTTCACGGCGCTCACTTTTGCCACCTCGCGGTTCGGGCCTGCAGGGCCGAGTAGCCGAGCATCAGCACAATCATGATCACGATCATGCCCAGCGCCAGCGCACCCGCCAGGTTCTCCCGACCGAGGACGGTTTCGGAGATCAGCGCGGTACGAATCTGCAGTGGCACAATCTGGGAGCCCTGACTGATCAGGGCGGCCGCGGTTGCATACGCCGAGAAGGAGTTGGCAAACAGCAGCAGGAATCCACCGGCGAACGCGGGGGCCAGCACGGGGATGCCGACGCGACGCCAGAAGGTCCAGGAGGTTCCGCCCAGGGTCGCGTTGGCCTCGGTCCACGCGGGCTTGAGACCCGAGAGCGCGGGCATGAAGGTCAGCACCATCAGCGGAATCTGGAAGTACAGGTAGGGAAGGATCAGGCCGGGCATCTGGTAGAGCCAGATCTCACCCGGGTAGAGGGCAAATCCGAAAACATCCTTGAGCAGGACGGTCAGCAGACCCTGCACACCGATCGTGGCGATGAACGCGAACGCGAGCATCACACCACCGAACTGTGCCAGCACGCTGGAGATGGCCTCGACCGAGGCGCGCAGGCGCGAGGTCGGCGAGAACGAGAGCAGCGCGTAGCAGATCACGGCACCGATCAGGGCGCCGAGTGCCGCGGTGAGCAGCGAGATCCAGAGCGAGTTCCCGAAGGTACTCAAAACGGTCGGGTCGACAAGGGCCGCGACGTTGTCCCAGGTAAACGCGCCGGAACGGTTAAAGAAACCGGTGGTGAGCGCGAGAACCGTGGGGATCAGCAGAAAAATCAGTACGTAGAGCGCAAACGGAACCAGGCCGAGGCCCGGAATCAGCCGCTGCGCCGAGCCCAGACCGCCGGCTCCCCCGCTGTTGCGAGGAAGCCGGCGGGTCCGGGCAGAGCCGGATGGGGTCATTTACTGAACCGCAGCCGCCCACTTTTCACCGAGGAGCTTAGCGGCCTTTTCGGTCTGCTCCGGGGTGGCCTGGATCAGCGAGGTCGGCTCGACACCCACGGCGTCGAGGGCCTTCTTGTCCACGGTGCCGGCCTTGTCCATCGCGGCGAGGCGAACGGGCAGTGCGCCGGCCTGGAGGTAGAGGTTCTGGACCTCGTCGGAGTAGATCCACTCCTGCCACAGGCGAGCAGCCGCCGGGTGCGGTGCGTCTACGTTGATGGCCTGGTTGTAGTAGGAACCGAGGGCGTCGCCGTCCAGAACCACGGTCTTCCAACCGGGAACCTTGGACTCCTGAGCCATGTTGTTGTAGTTCCAGTCGAAGACAACCGGGGTCTCACCCGAGGCGATGGTCGCCGGGGTGGGGTCCAGGGGCAGGAAGTTTCCGGCCTTCTTCAGGTCCGAGAAGAACTCGATGCCCTTGCTGTAGTCATCCAGGGTTCCACCGTTCTGCACGGTGGCCATGCCCACGGCAGCGAAGGCGGCACCGGCCTGGGTCGGGTCACCGTTGATGGCAACCTTGCCGGCGAAGTCCTTACCCAGCAGGTCGCTGAGCTTGGTGGGGGCGGGAACCTTGTTGGAGTCATAACCGATCGACATCACACCGGTGTAGTCGTTGTACCACAGGCCCGACTTCTCCTTGTTGGCGTCGGGGATGTCGGCCCAGTTCTCCACCTGGTACTTGGCGAACTGGTCGGTGTTCGCCAGGGTCACGGCGGTGCCCAGGTCGAAGACGTCGGGGGCGGTGTTCTGGCCCTTGAGGTCCTTGGCGGCCTTGATCTCCTCGGCGCTGGCGGCATCCGGCGAAGCGGAGTTCACGGTGATGCCGTACTTCTTCTCGAAGCCGGAGATGATCTTGCCGTAGTTCGACCAGTCCTCGGGCAGTGCGATCACGTTCAGCTGACCCTCGGCCTTGGCGGCTTCGACGAGCTTGTCGATGCCTCCCAGGTCCTTGGCGCTGGTAGCGGTGGCGGCCTTAGCGCCTCCGTCGGCGGGGGCGGCGTCGGCGGAGCATCCGCTGAGTCCGAGGGTCACGATCGCGGCAGCCGCGAGCGCGACAACCCATCCGCGCTGAGCCTTCATGTCTGTTTCCTCCAGTAGCGGACGAAGTGGAGGCCCTCATCGGTCGGGTCCTGACTACCTCATCGTCCTGCTGCGCTCACGCTAACAGGATGGAAATACGGGACCGGGACAGAAGGTAACGCGGAGGTGAATGCTCCCCTAATAGCAAAAACCGCTTCCGGAGCCGCTCCGAGGAAATGACATCTGACCAGAGGTTAAACGCATAACGTACGTGACCGAATCGTGATAAATCCGGTCCGATTTGCGGTACTAAATTTCGACGCCGACCAGCACCGGCTCGGGAACCAGCTGCACCCCGAACTCCGCCGAGACGCGAGCCTGCACAAAACGGGCCAGGGCGGCGACCTCATCGCCGGTGGCCCCGCCTGTATTGGTGAGGGCCAGGGTGTGCTTGCTGGAGATCGCGGCGCGCGATCCGGGCAGGCGGAATCCCTTGGAGATCCCCGCATGCTCGATCAGCCAGGCGGCGCTGAGCTTAACCAGCTCGGGGGCCGCGGTGGGGGCATAGTCGGGGAGTTCGCCGGTGTAGTGATCCAGCGGAATGACCGTGGGCTCCACGGCGACCGGGGTGACCGGCCAGCGCGGGGCGTCCTCGGGCAGCGAGCGCGCGGCGGCCAGCGGCACGATCGGGTTGGTAAAGAAGGAACCGGCACTGAAGGTGTCGCGGTCCGACAGGTCCCGGACCATGCCCTTGCTGGCCCGCAAGGCGAGCACGCTGGCGCGCACATCGGCCACCGGCAGCTGGGCGCCGAGCTCGACCCCCAGCGCACCGGCGAGCTGACCGTAGGCAATCGGGGCGCTGTTACCCGCGGCATCGGTCAGCACAAATTCGACGGTCAGGACCACCGCGTCACGCTCGGCGGGCTCGCCGCGGTGACGCTTGAGTACCGAGGTGCGATACCCGAGCTCGAGCTCGTCGGCGGACACCCAGACCGGATCCTCGCCATAACGGTCCAGCAGCTCGACCGCGCTGAGCACCGCCGACACCTCCTGGCCATAGGCACCGATGTTCTGGATGGGGGCGGCCCCGACCGAGCCGGGAATCCCGCTCAGCGCCTCGAGGCCACTCCATCCACTGGACACCGTGTGGGCGACCAGGTCGTCCCACACCACACCCGCGCTCACACGCAGCACAATACGACCGGGCTCGGCGGGAACCACCTCGAGTCCGGGGTGTGCGATGCGCACCACCGGACCGTCATAGCCCTCGTCTCCGGCAACCAGGTTGGAGCCGCCACCGATAATCAGCGGTTCCTCCCCCTCGGACCACAGTTCGCGGAGGGTCTCCACCAGGTGGTCGTGGGTCTGCGGTTCGTACAGTGCGGCAATCGGCCCACCCACCTGGAAGGTGGTGAGCTCGGCGAGGGTGTGAACGCCCACGCTAGAGCGACTCGGCCAGACGCACCCGCACCTGGGCCTTGCCCAGGACGGTCTGCTCGGCGAAGGACACGGTGAGGTCGACCCGGACGGTCTGCGCCTCGGCGTCGATCTGACCGATCTTGGCGGCGATCGAGACGGTCGCACCATCCTGCGGGTCTACAACCACGGGACGGGTGAAGCGGACCTGGTAGTCCTCCACGCGTCCGGGATCGCCGGCCCAGTCGACCACGGGCTGCACGGCGAGACCCATGGTCAGCATGCCGTGGGCGAGGACGCCGGGCAGGCCGACGCTCTCGGCAACGTCGTCCCGGTAGTGGATCGGGTTGAAGTCACCCGAGGCACCGGCGTAACGCACCAGGCTGTCGCGGGAGAGCTCGATGGTCCGCTCGGCGACGATGTCGCCCACGGTCAGCTCGGAAATCTGGGGGATGCTCACTCGTCACCTCGTACAACCAGGGTGGAGATCGCGGTGACCACGTGGTCGCCGGATGCATCCACGATGCGGGATTCGGCGGTCACCATGGAGTGCGCGCCGAGGGTCTTGACCGAGGTTACGGTCAGGGTTGCGGTCAGCAGGTCGCCGGCCACGATGGGCCGGGTGAAGCTGAAGCGCTGGTCGCCGTGGACCACCCGGGAAAAATCGATTCCGGTGTCCGGCAGCGCGAGCAGCTCCGCGAGGGCGTGCTCCTGCACCACCACGGCGAAGGTCGGCGGGGCGACCACGTCGGCATAGCCCGCGGCAACCGCGGCCTCCGGATCGTGGTTCAGCGGGCTCTGGGCAAAGACGGCACGGGAAAACTCGCGCACCTTCTCGCGACCCACAAGATAACTTGCGCTCGGCGGCAGGGTGCGGCCCTGCAGTTCAGGATTTACACTCACCCTCCCAGGATAGCGGGCGCGAGAGTCCCGGGCCGGAATCTGACCGGAGGGTCCCCGGTCGCCTAGGCGGCGACCGAGGCCGGGTGCAGGTCCTTCTGCAGGACCTTCATGCTCATGTCGAGGAGCTTGCCACTCTCGCTGAGGATGACCTCGGCGGGCAGCTCGCGGATCTCACCGGTGGGAACATAGCCGCGGCGACCGTAGAACTCGACCAGCTCGGGGCGCGGGCCCAGCACGGTCATCTCGATTGCATCCACACCAAAGACGGTGGCCGCATGCTCCTCAACCCGGGCGAGCACGGCCTTGCCGACGCCGCCCCCCTGGTAGTCGGGGTTCACCGCGAACAGGCCAAAGTAGGCGCGGTCCGGGGCGATCTTTCGGATCAGGCCGCAACCCACAAGCGTGCCATCCTCGGCGTGGGCCAGAATCATGTCGGTGTCGGGGATACTCAGCTCGGCCAGCATCTCGGTCTCGTTAATCCGGTCGTGCTCAAACATGTTGCCCTCGCTGGTCCAGCCGGACTCATTCCCGCGGTACGCGCGGACAATCAGGGGAACGATGGTGGGGATATCGGATTCGGTGGCAAGGCGCAGAGCTAGGGTATTCACTAAAAAATTGTAAACCCGATCTGATGATTTTTTTATATCCGGTGTGGTTCACTGGCGGTGCCGCCCGATTCGCGTGCGCGCAGAACCCCGGGAGTGAACATGCGGGTACTCATCGTTGATGACGAACAGATTTTTGCCGACACCCTGCGCATCGCGCTGTCCCGGGAATCGATGGCCGTGGATGTCTGCCACGACGGCCTGGAGGCGCTGGAACTCCTGTCTATCAATGACTACGACGTGTGTGTGCTGGACCGCGATCTTCCGGGGATGCACGGCGACGAGGTGTGCCGCCGGATCGTGGACTCCCCCGACCCGGTGCCCGTCCTCATGCTCACCGCGGCCCGCCGCCTCGGGGAAAAGGTCGCCGGATTCGAGCTGGGGGCTGACGATTACCTGACAAAGCCCTTCGACCTTGCCGAGCTGGTGGTCCGCATCCGCGCGTTGGCCCGGCGTCCGCGGCGAGCGCTGCCCCCGGTGCTTTCGGGATTCGGAATCGAGCTGGACTCCTTCCGTCACGAGGTCACCCGAGACGGCACCCCGATCCGGCTCTCCCGGAAGGAGTTTGCGGTGCTGGAGATCATCCTCGCCGCCGATGGATCCCCGGTCAGCGCCGAGACCCTGTTGGAGAAGGCCTGGGACGAGAACGCCAACCCGTTTACCAACTCCACCCGGATGACCGTCTCGGCCCTGCGCAAGAAGCTCGGGGAGCCCTGGGTCATTCAGACGGTTTCCGGGGTGGGGTACCGGCTGGGCCTGCGCGATGCCTAGGGAAACGACTACGACCCCCGAGGTGCGTCCGGCCCGGTTCACCGCGCGCACCCGGCTCACCCTGGTCACCTCGGGGCTGATCCTGGCCATGGGCACCGCGATGGTGGTGCTGATCTCGATCATGATCCGCTACCTCCCCTCCTATAACTTCGGGACGGTCACGACGTCACCGCTGAGCACCACGGGCCAGGCCACCCTGGTCCCGGTGCCCGGGGCCACCCTGCCCACAACCGCACCGGCACCGGCCGGGGTTGCCGTGGCAATCGGGGAGGTGTCGAGTCCCGAAGACCTGTTCCGCGCCGCCCTGGTGATCGGCATCACCGCACTGGTACTGCTGGGTGCCCTGGGAATCTTCCTGAGCTATGTGATGGCCGGGCGGATCCTGCGCCCGCTGCGCGACCTCGACCGCGCCGCCTCCCGTGCCGCCGCGGGAGAGCTCAGCCATCGCCTCGCCCCCACCGGCGCCCGCGACGAATTCACCGGTCTGGCCACCACCTTTGACACCATGCTGGAGCGGCTGGAACAGACCTTCGCCGCCCACGAACGCTTCGCCGCCAACGCCTCCCATGAGCTGCGCACCCCGCTCGGCACCACCGCGCTGCTGCTGGATGTGGCCCGGGACGGAAACGTGGATCCCGAAACCGCCGCGCTGCTCGATAAGCTCGCGGTCACCAACACCCGTAACCTGATCATCGTGGATGCGCTGTTGGATCTCGCCACGATCGGGGCGAATCCGCCCGGTCATGAGGAGACCAACCTCGCCGACATCGCCACCCAGGTCCTGGCCGAGCAGGCGGAGGCCGCCGCGAACCGGGGCATCGACATGCGCCCCGACCTGGGCTCGGCACCGCTGCGCGGAGATAAGGTCCTGCTCAGTAGGCTCACCGACAATCTGGTGCGCAACGCGATTCGGCACGGGGACGCCGGCGGATGGCTGAGCGTCGGCACCACAATGCTGCCCGATGCGTCGGCGCTGCTGCGGGTAGAAAACTCCGGCGAGGAGCTGGCCCCCGAGCAGATCACCCGGCTCACCGAGCCGTTCTTCCGGGTGCGGGCCCGGCTCGCCGAGCCGGTGGCTTCTGTGGGTTCGGGATCCGACAACCAGCGGCCGGCGGATACTCACGGTCTGGGGCTGGCCCTGGTGGATGCAATCGTCACCGCCCATCACGGCTCCCTGGTGTTGGAGCCCGGGCGCGCTGGCGGGTTACGGGTGACCGTGACCATCCCTTCCTCCGGTGGCGTTTTCACCGAAGAGGCCCGGGCGAGCATCTCTAGATAGGGCCGAATCGGGCCGCCGACCTAACGGCCACCAGTCATCCCTCGCATACACAACGACACGAGCCGCCGACCTCGTTGCCACCAGTCACCCCGAGCAGACACAACGACACGGGCCGTCGACCTCGTTGCTGCAAGTCACCCCGAGCAGACACAACGACACGGGCCGCCGAGTGGTGTCACACCCGACGGCCCGTGCCGTTGTCCCGAACCGCCGCCGCGGGCTATGCCTTCGGCGCCGGAGCGGTGGTGTGCGGGCCCGCGGGAATGGTCGCGGGATCGATCGGGCCCACCACGGTCGCGTGACCGATCTTCACATCGGTGGGCAGCTTCACGCCCGGAACCGGGACCAGGGTGGAGGAACCGGTGACGTTATGTCCGGCGTCCTTGAGGAGCTTCTGTGCATCCACCGGACCAACCTCGATGGCGGTACCCTTCGGTGCGTCGGTGGGGAGCTTGACGCCGGGCACCTCCTTGAGCTGGACCGCGTGAGCGCCCGCATCGTCCTTGCTGCCGGAATCGGCCGCATTCGCCGCCCCGGCGGCGACAATCCCGAGCACACCCACGCCGAGTGCCAGCGCGGAACCGGTCAGGATCTTCTGAGTCTTGCTAAACATGATTTCCCTCGTTTTTCTGCCACCGGGTGGTGGCTACGAGTTCATCTCATCAAAGTCGCTGTCGTCAGGACGTAAGCGTTTTGTGCAATATCCAGCTTCGCGCGAACCCTAGCTCAGCTCTGCCGCGCGCACCCGCAGTTTGGTCTTCCAGGGGTCCTCGAAGAGCAGGGTCTGGCCGTCGAAGCCGAACTGGATCCCGGCGAAGGTGAGGCGGGAGGCCAGCGCATCGATATCCACCCGGGCGGGCACGGTGATGTCCACGATCCCCAGCCCAAAGGTCGCGGCGCGGGGACCCGCGCCGTTGCTGCGCCAGGTATTCATCCCGATGTGGTGGTGGTATCCGCCGGCCGAGATGAACAGGGCCTGCGGCAGCTCGGTCTTGATCTCGAATCCGAGGGTGTCCACATAGAAGGATCGGGCCTGGTCGAGGTTGCCGACCTGCAGGTGAATGTGGCCGAGGGTCATGCCCTCGCGCGGCGGTGCGGCGATCACGTCCTCGGTGAGGTGGGTGCGCAGGAACGCGTTGGGATCCAGCGGCAGCGTGGCCCCGCGGATGCGTCCGCCAGCCTCGTAGGTCCACTGGTCGCGCGGACGGTCGCGGTAGAGTTCGAGCCCGTTGCCCTCGGGGTCGTCAAAGTAGAACGCCTCGCTGTAGAGGTGATCGGCGCTCCCCGAGAAGGAATGCGGCTCACGACTCGCGACCGTGGCCACGGCGAGCGCCAGCGAAGACTGGTCGGGAAAGAGCAGGGCCGAGTGGTAGAGGCCCGCATCCCCAGGACGCAGCGGCGGCAGGTCGGTTTCGCGACGCAGCTTGAGCGCCGAGATGCCGTCGCGACCGAGGATCACGGTGTCGCCCTCGGCCTGCTGCACATCGAGGGTCACGGCCTCGTGATAGAAGCGCGTCATCAGGTCCAGGTCGCGCACCAAAAGCTCGACCTCACCCATCTGTGTTCCGGCCGCCAGAATGTTCTCGGTACTCATCACACGCTCCCTCAATTAGTTAAAGCTACAACTAAAAGATACCCCCGAATAGTTGAAGCGTCAAGTAACTAGCGGGAGCGACGCTCGCGCACAATCTGTAGGATCATCCGCGCCGCGATCACCGCGATAAACGCGGCAAACAGGATGTTCGCCACCTCCGGGCTCAGCAGCTTGGCGACGGTGGATCCCAGCGCCGTGGTCACACACGCCGAGACCCCGACGATGGCCGCGGCCGGCAGATCCACGTTGCGGCGGATCACGTTGCCCACGGTGCCCGAGATCGCGGTGGGGATCATCATTAGCAGCGAGGTACCCTTGGCCAGCAGGTCGCTCGCCCCGAAGAGCATCACCAGCATCGGCACGATGATGATCCCGCCGCCGATGCCCAGCAGTCCCGAGAGAATGCCGGTAGCCAGGCCCAGCCCCACCAGCCCGACAATCGATCCCGGGTGTAATTCGATCGCGGCCCCGCGCACCGGAACCACCAGGAACAGCTGCACGATCACCACCACCAGGAAGGCGATGAAGGCCCACTGCAGCGCCCGCTTGGGGATCCGTTCCAGCAGGAACGCGCCGATCTGCGCACCCACCACCGAGCCCGCGGCCAGGATCAGCCCGGCCACCCAGTGCACCTCCCCCGACCCGGCATAGCTGAAGACCCCCACCAGCGAGGTGGGCACGATCGCCGCGAGCGAGGTTCCGGCGGCCTTTCGATTATCGAACCCGGCCAGGAAGATCAGCGCGGGCACCATCAGGATGCCGCCACCCACTCCAAACAGGCCCGAGAGGAATCCGGCCGCGAGGCCGATCACGATCAGCCAGGTGATGCGGCGAGAGGCGGTCGCGCTCACGCCGAGAGCGCCGAGTCGACCGAGCCCGCGGGGGTTGCCACCACGCGCCAGGTCTGTCCGACCCGCTCAAAGGACACCGGTTCCAGGTTTGCCACGGGCTCGCGTCCGGCCCCCGACACCGCCTCGGTCAGCAGACGGATCAGCGCGCCGTGGCTGACCGCCAGCACCCGCTCCCCCGGGTGTGCGGCGGCGATCTCGTCCAGCCCCACCAGCGCACGCGCGACCAGGTCCTGCTCGGATTCCTGCCCCGGGTAGTTCCGATCCGGCCACAGCTCCAAAACCTCGGGACCGGTCTTACCCTCGGCCTCGCCAAACGAGCGCTCGGTGATCGCGGGATACGCCCCCACAACCTCCAGGTCGAGCTGGGCCGCCAGCAGCGCCGCGGTCTCGCGGGCGCGCCCCAGCGGGGAGGAGGTCACCACGTCAAAGGCACGCGGCAGGGTGGCACCGGCCGTGCGCGCCTGCTCCCGCCCGGTCTCGTTCAGGGGCACATCGGTGGCACCCTGCAGCCTGCGCTGGTGGTTCCAGTCGGTTTGACCGTGGCGAATGAGGGTGATCTGCATGGGTGAAGCCTTCCTATTCTCTTCCAGCAGACTACCCCGGCACGGTTACAGCTCGGGGTTCAGGACGTACAGGGTCACGACCCAGGCGACCCCGAGCACCGCCAGTACCGCGACGCCGATCCAGACCCAGCGACCGTAGGCTCGGCGCGGGGCGGCGGCGGTGCCGCGTTCCTGCCGCAGCCGGAAGCGGGACATCACCAGGATCGCGTCCAGTCCGAGCCCCGGATACCCACCTGGTAGTCGTCCACACAGCAGGAACACCACCACCAGCGGGGAGAAGACCAGGAAGCTTGAGGCAAGAATGTGCACGATCAGGCCGCGGGTATCGGACAGCACGATATCGTGCAGGCTGCCGCCCAGTCCCAGCGCGGCAATAATGCTCACGGTGGTGGCACCCACCCCGATCACCACGACACCCACCTCGACCGCCCGAATCGTCTGCCGACGCAGCCGCGCCTGCACGTAGAGCGTGCTGCCCACCGCGTAGAAGACGGTCAGGAACACCAGGGTCGACGCCCGCACCGGGATGCTCCACTGGGTGGTGGCGGGCCACAGCAGCACCGAGATCGCGGTGACTCCGGCGGGCACCCCCACCACCACAAAGATGATCTGGGCGAGGCGCAGCCAGAACGGCGACGTGCGCAGATCCGCGTGGCTGCGCAGTAGCAGGTCGATCCGCGCCAGTACGATCTTGCGGGAGGCCCGACGCACCAGCGGATCCAGCCGGTTCTCCGACGCACAGGCCGCATCGGCGGCAAGCACCGCCAGCAGCAGCCCCCCGAAGGGCGGGCCAAACTGCGCGGGGATGTCCACCACGCTGTCCACGGGGAAATTGGCGATGGCGGTGGCCACAGCGACGGCGATGGCCGCCATGCCCGCGACCTCGGCCAGGGATTCCAGCACCCGCTGCCGGGCCAGCTGCTCGGGCACCGCATCGTCGGGATCGTCCCCGGGCGTGCGCACGGCAATCTGCAGGGCCACGATGATCGTGGCCAGGATGCCCAGCGCCCCGAGCGCCGACCCGGTGGAGATTTCGAAGCGGAGCGAGATATCGGTGGCGCTGCCGCGGCTGAGCTCCCCCACCCCGGCAAGGATCGCGATCCCCGCGAGTGGGAACGCCGCCCCCATCACGTGCCGGCCGAGGGTGGCCCAGTAGCGTTCCTGCTCGCGCAGGATCGCCAGGCCCAGGCTCGGATTGACCAGCGGAACCGTCGTGCCGGCCTCCCCCAGAGTCCCGCCCACGCCCGGATTACCCTGCTCGGCCGTCCCGCCGAGCCCCGTCTGCGCACTCGAATCGATCCGTGATGCCGCGCCGCCGTCCTCTACCACCATGCCGCCTCCCCCGGTCTTGGCCTCCACCCTAGTCCGGCCTGGCGCAATCGGTGTGGCAAACACCCCAGGGAATTACCCCGTTAACTACCGGGCGCCGGCGCACCCCGAGGGGCACACCGGCGCTGCGCGTGAGGATCTAGCGGTGCGAGGCGACAAATTCGGCGAGCTGCTCCGGCGTCGGATAGGACGCCTGCGCACCCGCGCCGGTGGCCGCAAAGCTGCCCACGGTCGCCGCATATCCGGCGGCCTCGGCGAGGACGTCACCGGCGGCCAGGCGCAGGGCGAGCGCCCCCATGAAGGCGTCGCCGCAGCCGGTGGTGTCCACCGCGTTGACCTTCGGGGAGGACACGGCAACCGCATCCGCCTCGGTGTCAAACACGATGCTTCCGGCGGCCCCCGCGGTGATCACCGCGCGCGGAATCCCGTGCTCGGTGAGTGCGGCCCGGGTCTGCTCGCCGCCGGCGGTCAGCACCTGCTCGGGGGTGAGACCCAGCAGATCGGCGGCCTCGTGCTCGTTGATCAGCAGGATGTCGGTCAGCTCCAGCAGCTCGGCGGGCACCGGGCCGTAGGGCGAGAGGTTCAGCAGAACCTGGGCCCCGGCGGCGCGGGCGCGACGGGCGGATTCGAGCACCACGTCGATGTCGATTTCCAGGCACAGGCAGAGGATCGAGGCGCGCTCAAAGAGGCTCGCCGCCGCATCCAGCTCGGCCACCCCCAGGCGGCCGTTGGCACCCGGGGAGACGATGATGGTGTTTTCGCCCTCGGCGTCCACGGTGATCACCGCGGTTCCGGTGGCCACATCCGCCAGGGTGGCCACGTGCGTGGTATCCACGCCCGAGGCCTCGACGGACTCGCGCAGCAACTGGCCGTTGGCGTCGGATCCCAGCGCCCCCACCATCGCCACGTTTCCGCCCAGACGCCCCGCTGCTACCGCCTGGTTCGCGCCCTTACCGCCGGGGATCACCCGGAGCTCGGACCCGGTGAGGGTTTCGCCGGGCTGCGGGAAGCGTGCAGTCTGCACCACGAGGTCGGCGTTCAGGGAGCCAACCACAAGAATCTGACCGTCGGTCATGGGGGTGTCCTTTCCTACCCGGGCGGGTGGTGGGGTGAGGGGATGGTAATACGTGTGGGTCCCCATCGGCGGTGGCCGACGGGGACCCGTCCCTAGGATATGAGGGATCGACTACTTGGTGGCGACCGGCGCCGAAACCTCGGCGTCCTTCGGTGCCGGGATGAGGAAGCTCATCGCGAAACCGGCCAGCGAGATGATCGCACCGGCGAGCATGCCCGCGGTGTATCCGGTGGTCGAGGTGGGGTCACCCTGAACCGTGAAGATCAGCTGCACGGCGGGCAGGATCGCGAAGCTCAGACCCGCACCCAGGTTGAACGCACCGGCGTTCAGACCCGGCAGGAAGCCGGGGTTGTCCTTGGGCGAGAGCACGATGCCCAGACCGTTGAGCATGATGTTTCCGATACCCGCATAGGTGATACCCAGCAGGATCGTGGTGATGATCAGGACCGGCAGCGAGTGCACACCCACGAACGCCATCACGATGGTGCCCACAATGGTGCCGGCCATACCGACCCGCATCACGTTGAGGTACCCGAAGGTCGGGGCCAGGCGGCCCGCGAACGGACCGACGATCCATCCGGCCACCGCATACGGCATCAGGAAGGCCAGCGAGGTGAGGTCGGCTTCCAGGCCGAAGCCCGCCTGAGCGTTCTGCGCGAGCGAGGCAACCAGACCGTTGACCACCGCGAACACACCGGTCATGGTGAGCAGCGTGGTAACCAGCAGGGCCCAGCTCGAGCGCTGCTTGAGGTAGCGCGGCGGGACCAGCGGTGCGGCGAGCTTGGACTCGAGGATCCAGAACACCCAGAAGGACACCAGACCCAGCACCGGCAGCGCCCAGATGATGTACCAGTTGGAGTCATTGGCGGCACCCAGGAAGTTCAGGAAGGTCAACAGGGAACCGATCGAGACGACCAGCGGCAGCACACCCCACCAGTCCATCTTGGTGCCCTTGGACGGGCGGCTCTCGGGTGCCCACAGGAGCACAAACACGATGGCCAGCACGGCGACAATGGCCATGGTCCAGAACACCGAACGGAAACCGTGGTTGGAGACGAGCCAGCCGCCGGCGAGGGCGTCGATACCGGCGATACCACCGTTGACGGCGGTGATGATTCCCATCATCGTGCCGTAGCGCTTGGGCTCGGTGATCTCGTTGCGGAGCATCAGCAGGGTTACCGGCACGACGGGCCCGGTCACACCCTGGATGATGCGGCCCACAAACAGCATCTCGACGTTGGTGGCCAGCGCGGCCACGACGGTACCGATGGCCATCAGCACGAGCATGCCTAGCAGGACACGCTTGCGGCCGATGATGTCACTCAGGCGCGGGAGGAACAGCGAGAACAGTGCCGCGGCGGTGAAGAACATGGTCTGCGACAGACCGATGGTCGCGTCGTCGGTGTTCAGCTCCTTGGCCATCGTGACCAGGGCGGGGCTCAGCATCGAGGCGTTGAGCTGGAAGGCGACACACGCCGCCAGCAGCGCGGCCATCAGTGCGCCCACGCGCACGGCGGGCTTCTGGGCGAGGGTGTTCATTAGAAGTCAACCTCGCCGATGTTCTCCAGGGCCTCGGTGACGAGGTTCCAGAAGCGCGGGGCGTCCAGCTCGGTGGCTGCCCAGGTGTTGCAGTCCTCGGGGGCCGCGGCGCGGAAGTCGGCGACGGTCATCCCGAGGGTCAGGGTGCCGGTGAGCTCGATGTCGATCGGGACCTTGACGGTCTTCACGATGGTCGGGTCGATCACGTAGGCCACGGCGCACGGGTCGTGAACCGGGGGTGCGGTGAATCCCTGGGCGTCCTTGTAGGCGAGGGCGAAGAAGTCCAGCAGCTCGCCCACGAACTTGGCGGGCTTGGTGCCCACGGCGGCGATCTGGGCGGCAACCTCGTCGGTGGCGAGGGCCTGGTGGGTCAGGTCGAGACCCACCATGACAACCGGCCAGGACTCGTTGAAGACGATGTGAGCGGCCTCGGGGTCGATCTTGATGTTGAACTCGGCGACGGCCGACCAGTTACCCACGTGGTAACCGCCACCCATCAGGACAACCTCCTTGACCCGCTCGACGATGCGCGGCTCCTTGCGCGCGGCCATCGCGATGTTGGTGAGGCCACCGGTCGGAACCAGGGTCACGGTGCCGGGCTCGTGGGCCATGATGGTGTCGATGATCAGGTCGATCGCGTGGCGCGGGTCCAGCTCGATGGTCGGCTCGGGCAGCACGGGGCCGTCCAGTCCGGACTCACCGTGAATGTCGGGGGCCACCTCGATGTCGCGCACCAGCGGGCGTGAGGCACCGGCGGCGAAGGGCACACCGGTGATTCCGGCGACGCGGGCAACGGACAGGGCGTTGTGCGTCACCTTGGGCAGGGTCTGGTTTCCCACCACGGTGGTCACCGCGAGCAGTTCGATCTCCGGGTTACCGTGGGCCAGCAGCAGGGCTACCGCGTCATCGTGTCCGGGGTCACAGTCCAGAATAATCTTCTTGGTCATTTTCCACATCCTTGGGGCAGGGCACCACTGGGGGAGGGCGGTGCGAGTAACGTCAAGCGCTTTACGATAACACGTTAATCGCTTGACGTACACTTGTTCGCCGGATTCCGCGGCGGCGCTAGACTAAACGAATGCCACGCACCCCGTCCGCCGTCCCGCGCCCACGCCGGGTGACGGCCGCACAGGTAGCCGAACTCGCCGGCACCTCGATTGCCACCGTCTCACTCGTGGTCAACGGAAAAACCGCCGGCCGCGTCTCCGACGCCAATATCGAGCGGGTGCAAAACGCCGTGGAATCCCTCGGCTATGTGGTGGATCACACGGCCTCCTCGCTGGCCCGCGGGACCAGCAACGTGGTCATCCTGATCGCCCCGGACCTCTCCAACCCGTTTTACGGCCGGGTCATCTCGGGCATCAAGAACGAGCTCGGCAGCGAGTTTCAGCTGCTGCTCTCGGTCACCGGTGAGGGACGAAACCCCAGCGCCTCGGACGTGCACCGGCTGATCGCCCTGCGCCCCGCGGGCATCCTGGTCGAGGCCCCCGACGATGCCTTCCTGCGCGACCTTCCCGCCGGCGCACCGCTGGTGCTCCTCGACGCCCCGGGCCGCGAAACCCAGGCCACCACCGTGAACTTCGACCTGGCCGATGGGATCAGTGCCCTGCTGGATCACCTGGCCGAGCGCGGCCACACCCGGATCGGCTACCTCGACAGCCGCACCCGCACCGAAACTTTCGAGCTGCGCCGCATCCTGGTGGAAAACGGCGCCCGGGAACGCGGCATCGAGTACGTCGCCCTGCCCGAGGCCGCGAGCCTGATCGACCCCGATGCGGCGGCCGCGGTGTTTGCCCGGTTCTGGCCCACCTGGCGCGATGCCGGGGTGACCGCCCTGGTCTGTGCCACCGACTCCCACGCCTACGGTGTACTGAGCGCCGCCCGCTCCCTCGGCGTGCGCGTCCCCAAGGATCTCGCGGTCACCGGGTTCGATAACCTCCCGGCCTCGGCGATCGTCTCCCCCGCGCTGACCACCGTCGAACTTCCCGGCGAGGCGCTCGGCCGCGGGGCGGTGCAGGCCCTGCAGGCGCAGCGCCTCACCCCCGACCCGGTGGAAACCCCGCTGCTGGGGGCAACCCTAATCGTCCGAGGCTCGACCGCCTAGGCAACCGCAACACCGGCTGGCCCGGCACGCAGCCAGACCGCCTAAAACACCGCAACACCGGCTGGCCCGGCACGCAGCCAGACCGCCTAAAACACCGCAACACCGGCTGGTCCGGCACGCAGCCAGACCGCCTAGTCGACCTCGCGCATCAGCCGGCGAAACGCCTCGCGACTGGGCTCGGTCATCGTGTGCAGCGCCACCAGTGCCGCGTCCCGGTCCCCGTCCAGCACGGCTCGATGGATCGCCGCAAAGGTCTTACCCACGATGTCGGGAGCACTGACCCCGGCCCGGGGTGCCAGCACCCGAGAAGCCTGTGGCGCAACCTGATGCAACAGATCCGGCAACAGCACGTTGCCGCTGAGCTCGGCCAGGAGCCTGAAGTACTGGTAGCTGTCCTCGGTGAGGGGACGTCGATCCTCATCCTTGGCGGCCACGGCGATACTCGCCGCCAGCCGTTCAAGCTTCGTGCGCGCCGCCTCATCCACATGCGCGATCCCCTCGCGCACACACACCTCGTACAGGCCGTACATGGTGTTGGCAGCCTCAAGAATGCTGCGCTCGTCGCTGGGCATGACCCGGTTGTACTTGCTGGGCACCATCTCCACCAGCTGATACAGGCTCAGCTTGCGCAGCGCCTCCCGAACCGGGGTCCGCGACATCCCGTAGGTCTCGGCAATCGCCTTATCGTTCAGGATCTCGCCGGGGGCGAGGTCTCCGCTGAGGATCGCGTCGTACAGATCGTCATAGACGCTGTCGGCCAGGGTTTTGCGCACGACTCGGGTGCGCGGAGTGGGCAACGGCATCCTAGGACCCCTCGGTATGGTGGGTGGGAGAAGTTTCCTCGACGGCCAGCGCCGTCAGGATGAGGGCCGTGTGTCGTTCCAGCGCCTCAACCGCCGCATCGGCATCGCCACGCAGCGAGGCATCAATCAGCTCGCGGAAAATCGTCTGGGACTCGGCCGCGCAGGCCTCGATACGGCCGCCGAAGACGATGAACGCCCGGCGGAGCTGAGGGGACACCCGGGCACGGATTTGATCGAGCACACGGTTGTTGTAGCGGTCAAAATACACACCGTAGAACGCATCCGAAATATCGTTGTGCCTGAGCGACGCCTGGCCCGCCTCCACGTTGGCCAAGTGGGTGTCGCGGGTACGGGTGAGGCGTTTGGCATCCTCGACCGTGAGCAGCGGGGTCGCCTCGGCAAGCGCCAGTGCGAACAGCGAGTGATACACCTGGATCGCGTCCCGAAACAGCGTGGGCTCGACCGGAGAGACCGTGGTTCCGCGCTGGGGCACGGTAATGACAAACCCCTGGGCCGACAGCAGGTTGAGCGCCTCCCGCACGGGGGTGCGGGAGGCACCAAACCGCTCGGCCAACCCCTCATCGGTGAGAGGGGTGCCCGGCGGAAGCGCACCGCTGATGATCATTTCCTCGAGCATCTGGGCGATCTCATCGGCGATCCGCGGACGCGCCACCGGCGGTGCCTGACGGGTAGGAATCGGCATCAGGCCACCTCCTCATCCTCGACGGGTTCCGCACCATCCTGGGCGCGGGCATCCAGCAACACCGCGACCGCTCCGGCCCGCAGGCCCTCAAGCCTGGCCATCAGCGCCGGATGATCCGCGCCGATCAGCAGCTCGTAAATCCCCCGCACATCCTCGCGATCACGCCCCAGTCCGCGCACCGAGGTGCCGGAATTGGCCAACCGAATCTGCATCGGCATCAGCCGATCACGGTAGGCCTTGGTCAGGGTGGCCGAGTGTGCGAGATCGATCATCACGCGGTCGAACTCCACCACCGCGAGCAGGGCATCGGTGCCGGTAGAGGTCTGTTCACTCACCCGCGCGTAGGCCGCATCCACGCGGGCCCGATCGCCCCCCCGCAGCGGAAGCACCACAGCCTCGGCGGCGATGGAGAGGAGCGAGACCAGCATGCGCTCGCGAATCGCGATGTCGCGGTCACTCTCCTCGGCGATCCGCACGCCGCCGTTGATTCGGGAGTTTACAAAACCATTGGCTTCGAGCATTGCCAGCGCCTCGCGCACCGGAGGCCGAGACACCCCGAGCCAGGTGGCAATCTCCTCATCCCGAATGATTTCGCCCGGCACCAGCTCGCCACGGCTCATCAGATCCAGGAGGCTGTCGTAGACAATTTCCCGCACCGGAGTACGGGTCACACGTGCGGGAACTACAAAGTTCGACATAGCAAAATACTATGTCAATATATTGAATATCGGTTATCTAAAAACGCCTATTTCGGCCGAATTCTCTCCCCGATAAGGGACTCCAACAGGCCCTGATAGGTCCGCGCCGCCCGGGTCGGGTCGGCAGACTCGACCGCCGAGGCCAGCAGCAGTTGATAGCGGTCAATATCCGATTCATCCATGCACAGGGTCGACGCGCGCGAGATTACCGGGCGGTAGGCGTCCACCGCCGTCTGTAGGGGCTCGCTCCGCACGGTCGCAATCAGATGATCGGTGAGCCGCCAGAAATGAGAAAGTGCCGCCCGGCCGGTCAGCAAATGCTTGACCCCCGCCGCCTCGACGCTGCTCACCCATAGCTCGGGCTGCCTCAGCAGGGCCCCGGCGACGATGGTGCCCAGCGCACGGCAGGTCTCATTGATTGCCTCCGGATCGAGATCGGTGACACGGGTATATCGGTTGGGCTCCAGCTCAATCAGTCCAATTTCCGACAGCCGTGCGATCGCCTCTCGGATCGGCGTGCGGGAAACCTGGAGCCACTCGCTGAGATCCTGATCCCGCAGTCGCTCCCCCGGCTCAAGTGTTCCGTCCACGATTGCCTCGGTGAGCCGATCCAGCGCGCGTACGCGCAGGAGCGCACGACCGGGCGGTCGCCCCGAACTGAGGGGAATGGGCATGGCGTCGCCTTTCTCGAATCACGATTGTGATGCGGCGAGATTCGAGGGAACAAAGTCGGCTCACACCAACCGTCCCAGCCCAGTGGTTCACGGCCACTCCCGCCGTCATTTCACTTCATATGCGTCACGCTTTCCAACCGGCGTTGACGCATCAGTACGATAACATATCGGTTGCTGCAATTTCGGTTAAAGGCATGTTGACGGCGGCTTCCACCACCTCCAAGAGACGCCCGCAGAATCGACGGCCCCGTGCCCGGGACACAGATCCCCGATTCCGTGCGGTCTGCCCGGCGTCGCCTCAACCCGAAAGTGAGTCATGACTCCCACGCCACTCAACCGTTCACTTGGCGACATCGCAATCGTCCTGGGCACCCGCCCGGAAATCATCAAGCTAGCCGGAATCATCCGCGAGCTCGGACCGCGGGCCCGCGTCATCCACACCGGGCAGCACTGGGATGACGGGATGGCCGGACAGTTCTTCCGCGACCTCGGCATCGGTCAGCCCGACCGCACCCTGACCTCGGTGGCCGGCGCGGTGCGCGGCGTCCAGATCGGATCCGGGGTCACCGAACTCACCGAGCACTTCCGCCAACACCCGGTGGCGGCGGTCATCGTCCAGGGCGACACCAACAGCACCTCGATCGGTGCCCAGGCGGGTAACTACCTCGGGGTTCCGGTGGTCCACGTCGAGGCTGGGCTGCGCTCCTTCGACCGCGGCATGCCCGAGGAGATCAACCGCCTCGTGGTGGGTGCCCTCGCCGACCTGCACTGCGCCGCGACCCCCGAAAATGCCGAGAACCTGCGCCGCGAGAACGTAGATGCCCATCGCGTGGTCATCACCGGCAATACCGTGGTCGAGGCCACCGAGCTGGCCCGGCAGCAGGGCGCGCATGAGGCGGCCCACCTGATCGGTGCCGAGACCGTGGCGTCGGGATACATCCTGACCACCATCCACCGCCCCGAAAACACCGACACCGCCCCGGCCCTGGAGCGGATTCTCGCAACCCTTGCCCAGAGTGAGCTGCCGGTGGTCTTCACCCTGCACCCACGCACCGAGAACGCGATCCAGCAGTTTGGCCTGGAGCGCTACCTGGACCTCCCTCATGTGACGGTGCTGCGCGGAACCGGTCACGCCGACTTCCTCGCCCTCGCCGCCGAGGCCACCCTGCTGGTATCGGACTCCGGCGGGGTTCAGGAGGAGGTCACCGTTCTGAAGAAGCCACTGCTGGTGGTGCGACGCTCTACCGAGCGCCCCGAGTCCATCCGCGCCGGCTTTGCCCGGCTGATCACCCCGGAGCTGGACCTGGCCGAGGCCATTCACGAGGCCCTGGCAGACAAGGAGGCCGCCGCGCGACTGCGGGACACCCCCTCGCCCTACGGCGACGGTCAGGCAAGCAAGAAGATCGCCGAGGCCGCCCGGGTCCTCGCGGCACGCTAACGCGTTCCGGGGTCGTGTGCCGAGTGGCGCACGGCCCCGCTTCGTTTACCCCGCAACAACAAAAAACCCGCATCCAAGGATGCGGGTTATGTTGCGTTTGGTAGCTGGAGCGGGATTCGAACCCGCGACCTCACGATTATGAGTCGTGCGCTCTCACCAACTGAGCTACCCAGCCGCGTTTCTCTCCCTATAGAAGGAAAGCGAACGAGCCCCGAGCCAGGATTGAACTGGCGACCCCTTCCTTACCATGGAAGTGCTCTACCACTGAGCTATCGGGGCGCTGCCTTTGCACTCTCGCGCTTGGCACATGAAAAGATTAGCATGCACGCACTGCGGTCACGAAATCGAGGCGTCAAAACGCGCAAAACCCCTGATGCAATGGCGTTTTGCCCACCCCCATAAATGGGCGTGTCCGCACCCGCGAATGCCTCACCTCCCGGCGATTTCAGGCGAATCTGCGCCGAGGCCGGTAGTATCAAGGGCGTGTCTAGACTTCTTGTAACCGGCGGTGCCGGGTTTATCGGCTCTAATTTCGTTCACTACGTCCTCGCGAACACCGATCACACGGTGACCGTGCTCGACAAGCTCACCTATGCGGGCAACCGGGCCTCCCTGGCCGGGCTCCCCGAGGACCGCTTCGAGCTCGTGGTGGGCGACATCCAGGATGCCGAGCTGGTTGACGGCCTGGTGGCCTCCCACGACGCCGTCGTGCACTACGCGGCCGAGAGCCACAACGACAACTCGCTGAACGACCCGCGTCCGTTCCTCGACACCAACATCATCGGCACCTATGTGCTGATCGAGGCCGCCCGCAAGCACAACACCCGCTTCCACCACATCTCCACCGATGAGGTGTACGGCGACCTGGAGCTGGACGACCCCAATAAGTTCACCTCGGAGACCCCCTACAACCCCTCGAGCCCCTACTCCTCCACCAAGGCCGGTTCCGACCTGCTGGTGCGTGCCTGGGTCCGCTCGTTCGGCCTGCAGGCCACGATCTCCAACTGCTCCAACAACTACGGTCCGTACCAGCACGTGGAGAAGTTCATCCCGCGTCAGATCACCAACGTACTGCGCGGCGAGCGTCCCAAGCTCTACGGCACCGGCGAGAACGTGCGCGACTGGATCCACGCAAACGACCACTCCTCGGCCGTGCTGACCATCCTGGAAAAGGGTGTCATCGGCGAGACCTACCTGATCGGTGCCGACGGCGAGAAGAACAACAAGGACGTCGTCGAGATGATCCTCGAGGGCCTCGGCCAGCCGCGCGACGCCTACGACCACGTCAACGACCGCCCCGGCCACGACCTGCGCTACGCGATCGACTCCAGCCGTCTGCGCAACGAGCTGGGTTGGGAGCCGCAGTTCTCCAACTTCGAGGCCGGCCTGGCGGACACCATCGCCTGGTACCGCGACAACGAGGCCTGGTGGGCACCGGAGAAGGACGCCACCGAAGCCAAATACAAGTCTCAGGGTCAGTAGCCGAAGGACGCCGCTCGACTCGAAGCAAAGTACAAGTCTCAGGGTCAGTAACCCGCATAAAAATAGCCCCCGTTTTAACGAGGGCTATTTTTATGCCTCGGGATCGAGTTTGAGCAGGTCGCCCGGCTCACACTCCAGCGCCCGACACAGCGCGCTCAGCGTGGAAAAGCGGATCGCTCGGGCCCGGTTGTTTTTCAGGATCGACAGGTTCACCACGCTCACCCCCACGATCTTCGACAGCTCCACCAGGGTCATCCCCCGCGCGATCAACAGCTCATCCAGCGCGGTAACGATCCCGCTCTCCTCCTCCGGCGGCATCTAGACCAGGCCCTCCACCTCGCGGCGCAGGTGCCTGTTCGAGGCGGCCAATCGCGACCCCACGCTAAACGCCGTGGCCAGCGCCAGCAGCACCAGCCACACCCCGATCGGCCAGAATTCCAGGGAGAATCCAAAGCCCGGCCGGAAAATGCCCGGGATGTCCTCTAACCCTTCATAGGGCAAGCTGTCGGGCCAGGAACCCGAGTGCACATCGAAAGCCTGAGCGGAGGCCAGGTTACGTCCGAACTGGCCCACAATCTGGGATCCGATGCCCGCAACCAAGAACACCCACGCGGCCGTGGGCAGCCACCACACCACGCGCGCATGGAACGCCTCCCCGCGCAGCAATCCGGCACAGATCTGCGCCACACCAATCAGGGTCACCACCGCCATCGAGGCCAGCAGCAAAACCTCGCCCGCAAGTAGCGCCCGCGTCCCGAAATTCAGCCCCTCGACCGTGGCCATCACCTCGTTGATGCTGCCACCCTGTACCGTCGCCGTGGTCTGATTGGTCTCGACCCCCGCGGGGATTTTTGGCCAAAACGACCATACCGGGAGGGTCAGCTCAAACGAAGAACTCCAGAGGAACTGGCCCGCCTGAACCAGCGATCCCAGCCCCCCAGACGGCGGCAAAGATCGCTGCCAGGTTACGGGTCCAGCGCAACCGCGTGTACTCGGAGCCCTCGATATCGCCGAGCGGTGCGCTCCGAGACGAACGTGCAAACGCGGCCACCATCAGGATCATCAGCGCGACGATCACCACCCCGGCCGACGGAATCAACCACCCAAACATCAAACCCCACCCCCACTACATAACGAATATCGTTATGCTAGCGGGGGTGGGGCCGGGGCCGCAAGGGCGGGTTTTAGCCCTCGATGCCGAATTCGATCAGCAGGTCGTGGACCTCATCAAACAGGCTCGGCAGTGCGCCCAACACCAGCTCGGCCCCGGGGGCCGCACCGCGGATTCCCTCGACGCGGATACCGGCCTCGCGGGCGATGATGGTGGCGGCCGCGTGATCCCAGGGCTTGGTTCCGACCTCGTAGTACACGTCGGTGTAGCCGGCGGCCACACCCACGCCATCGAGGGAGGCGGCACCCATCCGACGGTAGTCGCGCACGCGTCCCATCATCTGCTGCATGATGCCGGTCTGCCACATGCGACGCTCGGCCGAGTAGGAGAATCCGGTGGCGACCAGGGCCAGGTTGAGGTCCACGTGCACGTCCCCGCGGTGCAGGGTCCGTCCGTTGAGGGTGGCACCCTCGCCGCGCGCACCCAGGTAGGTCTCGCCGGAGGCGGGGTTCACCACGGCACCGGCCAGGCCGGTCCAGGTGTGGGGGTCGGCTTCACCCTCGACCACGGCCACCGAGACCGCGTAGTTGGGGATGCCGTAGGCATAGTTGACGGTGCCGTCGATCGGGTCGACCACCCAGGTGAGACCCGAGCTGCCCGATTCCGCGCCGCCCTCCTCACCGAAGAAACCATCGGCGGGGCGCAGCTCGGCCAGGCGCGAGCGCACAAAGGCCTCGACCTCACGGTCGGCGGCGGTCACAATGTCCTCGGGCGACGACTTGCTCTGGGCGATCCGAACCCCCTCCTCGCGGCGGGCGCGCGCCAGGGCGGCGGCCTCCACGGCGATGTCACGGGCAAGATCCTGAAGTTCACGTGTGGACATAGCGTTAATACTGTCACGCGGCGGGACCCGGGGCCAGTTTTGCCCGTGTCCCGCCGCGTGCACGTGTGTTCCGGTGTCGCCGATTACCCCAGCGGGTTCAGTACCCGCGCCAAGAACTCCCGGGTGGCGGGGTTCTGCGGGTTCTCGAAGATCTGCTCCGGGGTGCCCGCCTCGACGATCACGCCGTCCTTGAGGAACACCACGCGGTCGGCCACGCGACGGGCAAAGCCCATCTCGTGGGTGGCCATCAGGATGGTGCTGCCGGACTTCTTCAGCTCACGCACCAGGTCCAGCACCTCCCCCACGAGCTGCGGATCGAGGGCGCTGGTGATCTCATCCAGCAGGAGCAGACGCGGATCGCTGGCAATTGCTCGGGCAATGGCCACGCGCTGCTGCTGACCGCCGGAGAGCCGGTCGGGGTATTCGCCCGCCTTGTCCCCCAGGCCGATCCGGGTGAGCAGTTCCAGGCCGCGCGCCTCGGCCGTGGCCTTGTCCTGTCCGTGGACCTGGCGCAGGGCGAGGGCCACGTTTGCCAGCACGCTCATATGCGGGAACAGGTTGTAGTGCTGGAACACCACACCCACCTGGGCACGCACGGCGTCCGGTTTGACCTGGGGATCGGTGATGTCCTCGTCGCCGAGGAAGATCTGACCGTCGTTGACCGGCTCCAGCAGGTTGATCGTCTTCAACAGCGTGGACTTACCCGAACCGCTGGCACCGATCAGCACCACCACCTCGTGGGCGGCAACCTCCAGGGAGATTCCGCGCAGCACCGGGTGCTCGCCAAACAGCTTCCAGACGTTATCTACCCGCAGGACGGGCGTAGTGGACGAGGTCATACCGCGCCTCCGATCTGCTCGCGCTTCTGCGCTCGCGCCGTGTACCAGTCGGTGAGACGAATCATCGGCAGCGACAGCAGCACAAACAGGATGCCGGCCACCACGTAGGGGCTGAAGTTGTACTCCTGAGCGACCTGAATCTGGGCGGCGCGAATCGCATCCACCGCGCCGAGAACCGAGATCAGACCCACGTCCTTCTGCATCGACACGAAGTCGTTCATCAGGGCCGGGGTGACCTTTCGCACGGCCTGGGGCATGACCACCAGGCGCAGGGTCTTGGCGTGGCTGAGACCCAGCGCACGGGCGGCGAGACGCTGCGAGGGGTGCACCGCCTCGATGCCCGCTCGCAACACCTCCGCCACATAGGCCGAATAGCAGAGGATCAGCGCGATGGTGCCCCAGAACTGCGCGGGCATCCGATCAAACAGGTTCAGCCCGGGCAGACCGAAACCCACTAAATACAGCACCAGCAGGACCGGAACACCACGGAAAATATCCGTGTATCCGGCCGCCAGCAGGCGAATCGGGGTGAAGATCGGACCGCGCAGGGTGCGGGCAATCGCCAGCAGGGATCCGAAGATCGCCACCCCGATGGCCGCAACCACGAGGACCTGAATGTTCAGCCACAGACCCACCAGGATCGGACCGACCGAGGACACCATGGTATTCCAGTCGAAGAACGATTCCTGAACCTGCGGCCAGCCGGAACTGCTGAACAGTACCCCGAGCACCACCACCGCAAAAATCACGGTTGAGGCGACGCTGATCAGAACCGAGCGTTTGCCCTGGGTGCGACGGTAACGACGACGGTCCAGCTCAACCCCCGAGGGGCTGAAAGCCGGTGCGCCGGGCACGGATGACGAGGTACTGCTCACGCGGATTCTGGCCCTACTTCTTCGGCAGGACCGGAGCGCCCTTATCGGCGATCCACTTCTGAGCGAACTTGTCCAGGGAGCCATCCTTGCGCAGCTCGTCCACGGCCTCGGTGACCTTCTTGGTCAGCGCCGAGTTCTTCGGCAGCAGGATCGAGAGCTCGTCGCCGCCCTTGGTGGTGTCGATCTGGCCGACGTTCACGCCGTCCTTAACCTGCTCGGAGTCGATGATGTAGAACGCGGTGGGCACGTCGGTGACCAGGGCGTCGATCTGACCGTTGTTCACGGCGGCGGCCAGGTCATCGGTGTTGTTGAAGACCTGCACCTCGGTCGAGGGGTTGATCTCCTCCTTGACGATGTTCAGCGCGGTGCTCCCGGCGGCCACACCGATGTGTGCGTCCTTGAGGTCGGCGAGGCTCTTGGCACCGGAGAACTTGGAGGACTTGGTGGTGACCACCGACTGCTTGGTGACGTAGTAGGGGCTGGAGAAGTCCACGGCCTTTTCGCGCTCGGGGGTGGCCGAGTACTGCTGCAGGTTCAGGTCGAAGTCTTTGGGGCCCGGGGCGATGGCACCGTCGAAGGTGGTGCGCACCCAGACGACGTCTTCCTTCTTATACCCGAGCTTCTCGGCCACGGCATAGGCCACGGCGGGCTCGAGGCCCTCGCCGTTCTCGGGCTTATTGTCGACGGTCCACGGCGAGTAGGCGGGCTCGCCGGTCGCGATGGTCAGCTTGCCGGGGGTGACGGTGTCGCCGGCGTTGCCGCCGCCGGATGCGCAGCCGGTCAGCGCGAGCGCTGCGGCGGCGGCCAGGGCGATGACGCCCAGGGTGATTTTGCGAGACATTCTGGTTCTCCTGTGTGCGGTCGGGGTAGGGATCGTTGGGGGTGCATTAAAGAGTACGTGGCGGCGGGGCGATTGCCACCAATGTTTCGGGAAGCCCGAAGCTAGTCGCCGGTGGAGGCTGCGTCGCCCGGCTCGTGCGTCGCGTCCGCGTCGGGGGTCGAGGAGGCGGGGTCGGCCTCCGCGGGTGCCTCCGAATCGGCGGCGAGACGCCAGTCGGCAAAGTCGAAGCCGGGGCTGACCAGGCAGCTCACCAGAGCGTCGCGATCCCGCGGCCGCGACCGCTGCCAGACGCCCGCGGGAACCAGGACCTGCTGCCGTGCGCCGGGGGTGCCGGGGGCATCCAGGACGTGGGTTTCCGTGTGCGTGGGCTCGGCACCGGTGCCACCGAAGTGCACCTCGACCGGTCCGGGTCCGTGCCAGAGCCACATCTCATCGCTCGACACCACGTGCCAGGCGGCCTCCTCGCCGGGCTGTAGCAGGAAGTGGATGACCGTGGCCGCCGGACGCTCCCCGCCCGGGGTGGACACCGGGTGGTTCGAGGCGAAGGTGCGTCGGTACCAGCCGCCCTCGGGGTGCGGGGCCAGGTCGAGCCGGGCGATCAGGGGTGAGGTGGTCATTTCGAGTCCTCTCGGCGGAAGCGTTCCACTCCGGCGATGATTGTGCGGGCCACCCGCCCGCCGCCACCCTCGACCAGATCGGCGAGGGTTTCGGCGGGGGTGGTCACCGGAATGTCGAAGAAGGCGAGGTCGGCGAGGGCACCCACCACGAGCTGACCGATCCGGTCCTTGCCCACGTTGAGCCCCATCGCGGTGGCACCACCCAGGGTCGCGGCGGCAAACAGACGCTCGTGCAGGTCCGCCTCGGTGTAGCCCTGTCGACGGGCCACCTTATAGAGCAGTGCCAGGTCGTCCATCGGGTCGAGGCTCGGTGAGGAGGAGAGCGAGTCGGTGCCGACGGCGATCGCGCTGCCCTCGCGCAGGTAGTCGGCGACCGGCGGCATATCCAGGCCGATGATCTCGTTGGAACGGACACAGAGGGCGACGCTGGTGCCGCGCGCACGCAGCAGCGCACGATCCTTGGCATTGACGTATACGCCGTGGGCAATATGACAGTCCGGCCCAAGCACACCCAGGTGATCCACATACTGCACCGAGGATACGCCGATGCCGCGCAGGCGCAACGCCCGGAAACTGTCGGCACCGAGGGCGGGCCACTCGTCGCCACCCACCTCACGTTCGCGCTCCATGTGCGCCTCGGCCAGGTGGATGTGCAGGCGCATCCCCTGCTCGCGGACGAGGTCGGGGATGTCGAGCAGCGGCTTCACATCCAGCGAGTAGGGCGCATGCGGGGAGACGCCGGCACCGGGTGGGGTGGGGAGCTTGCGCACCTGTTCGAGGACCTCGTTGCGGGCCTCGATGGTCCAGTCCTGGTTGCTCTTGCCGTAGACCTCCCAGTAGGCGATGCCGTGCATGTTGGCATCATGCAGGGCGCTGGCGGCCTCGGTGTCGGTGACCACGTCGGCGGCGGCGGTAACCCCGGCGGCCAGTGACAGTGCGGCACCCTCGGCGGCAGCGGCGGCCCAGTCGTGGTCGCCGGTGCCGTAGGCCTCGTCGAAGGAGTCGCCCCAGTCGTCAAACCCGTTGTAGTGCAGGCTGGCAACCTTGGCCATGCCGGTGTACTGAAGGTGGGTGTGGGCGTTGACCAGGCCGGGGGTCAGGACGCCGGGCCAGAACTCCTCGGTGAACTCGATGCCCTGGTCGGTCAGGGCCGCCAGCACCCAGGCGCTGTCACCGACGTGCAGGATGCGGTCGCCGCGCACGGCGACGGCTCCGTGGGGAATGGCGGGCCCGGTGACGGGCAGCACGAGTCCCGCGGTGTAGACCACGACGGGGGCGGGGGCGACAGACATGTGTTCCTTCGGCTCGGGATGGGGCGGACTTCGGCCCAGACTGCCCGAGCGGCGCACATCCCGTGGATGGGGCGCGCAGTTGCGGCGGGAGACGCCCCCGAACCGAACCGCACCGGGTGGGTGCGACCGTGAAAACGGGGTGAGCCGGGCGGGTGAGCCCTACGCACCACTGTGGGCGGACACTCTCGATCATAATCCGCTTTGTCCGCCGAATCACATCGGGGGCCGTGGGGCGCTGTTCCCGGGTGCGATTGAGCAGATAGAGAGATCAGCCCTGGACATGTCTTCTAATGGCGGCGATTGCATCCTCACTCGAAATGGCGTGGAGCGCTGCACGTTCCAAAATTGCACGCAATTCAGGATCAGATACTCGGTGCCCTGCTAGCGCAAGGGCCGCATCCGCGAAAACTAGATGGTCGGCAGCTTCACTCTCTGTTGGTGACGAAACAGGTGTGCTTTTTTCACGTTGACCGGCAACAGGAAAGGCATGGACATCATGAGGCGTAACGCCGGTTTTTTCAGTCATGGTGGGGTCCTTTCGTGAGTTCTCGCAAGCCTACGTATCGGGCCGCCCGGGCGCACCTCCTGCCTTGGGCGTACCTCAGATTCCCTGAAGAATTGAACGCTCTGCTCAGGGTTCAGAACGATACTGGCTTGTATTCCAGTTCGCCCTCAGCAGGCTCAGTGTTCGGTGATTCAGCGAGCTCGTCGACCGTTCTACCCGGGGTCTGCAACCCGATACGTCTCCTCCACCCGACGCAGCGCGGCCTCGGGATCGCGGAGGAGTTCACGCTGCTCGGGATGATCAAGGAAGTAGCGCACCGTCCAGTACAAGACGTTGACGTCTGTGCCTGTGAAGCGGGAATCGATTCGTATTAGGGTTTGGTCGGTCGTGAGGAGGGAGAGATATGGTCCCTGACCCGATACAACCGAAACGTCCTCGAGACTGGCCCAGGGTATTTTGACCAGCTTGTCGCCACGCACCCCTGAGATTCGCTCAGGGTTCAGCATCAGCCCGGTTGGGAAAAAGCTCCGTCTAAGATTCCAGCCCAGGCCCAAGAGGCCCACCAGCAGCGCAGCAATAGCCCACACCTGCATTTGAATGTGCACTCGCTCGGAACCTAAAACTAGGCTCTGAAAAACGGTTGCATTAATCAAAAACACAATGAATACGTAGGGCGCGAAAAAAATGTCTCGCGGCGGAACGAAACTCACGCCGGAACTCAGCGCAACGATACGTGTTGTGCCCAGTGAGGGTATGCGCAAGAAAGTAGACGCCATCCAGCCGAGACTAATGATGACCCCGAGAAAAAGGGCCCACCCCCATCGTTGCTGAGGGTTGGATGAGGTGAGAGCGAGTGCAGACACAATCAAGCTGGCCACGCCGAACCCGACAACCATGACGATGAACCGCGGATCTCGCCTGGGAAATCGGTATGCCCTCGCTATTGGCGAGAGGCCTATGATCCTCCGTTTAATTACCACGTGCATCAAAAGATAAATCTCGGCACCCAGGAGCCTGGGACCGTACTGGTATTCGCTATTGCATGTGGTACTTGGATGTCTAGTTCTTCTCGCCGATCGAGCGGGACCACACCCGTATAGATCGATGTAGCCGCGGCGGTTCCACCTGCTCCAGCAGCGACAACCGCGCCGACCGTAAACCAAATTGGGATCGTCACGCCGGTAAGCGCGCCCAGCCCGGCTGCGAGACTCGCCCCGGCTAAACCGCCAACATACCCGCCCAATAACCCGGCTCCGGCGATCCCAAGGTCTTCCCCATTGGCAATTTCGATGCCTGTTGAAACGAGAGATACCGCGGCCCCGCCAAGTTTCAGAAAATTCCCTACTTGGATCGTCTTTGATCTCGCTAGCCCAATCTCGTCGAGATTATCTCTAGCCTTTTCAATGTCAAATTCGGACGCAGGAGAACGAATCGACGGATTCCCTGACTTTCGTGCAGCCCATACCCCATCGATTTCTGCTTTGAAATCGACATACTCTTTTTGTAGTCCCGCAAGTGCCCTGTCGTTACGCTGCGTTATGGTTTCGATTATGTTGCTCATCAAAAGTTCATTCGCGGCTTTAAGCCCGTCCAAGAGCTGATCGACACCGACTAAATCTTCAATTTCATTTAGCAGCGGCACGACATGCTCGTGATACCAACGGACCTGGTCTTCGCGCCAGTCCTGAACAGTTGAAGCAGTTCGGGTGTACGAGTCAAGCATTTCCTGATACTCCGCGATAGTGCTTAGCTCATCTGCTGAGTAAACGTTTGATGGTGGGTTCACGCTGCAGTTCGTCGGCGACGGATTTACCGGCGGATAGATCAGACTTCCATCGATAGCTCTCAGCCCGGATTCCCTCGCCAGCGCTGCAAGCTCAAGAAAACGCTCGATTCCATTCTCTAGACGAAAGGCATACGCGCGGAGCACAATTGCAGCGCGTTTGCTGTAATCATCTATGTCAGAAATACGGTCATGGACTTGCTTGACAGCCTCCCGGAAGGCGTTGCCTGACTCGCCCCTCCACGCATACGAAGAAGACTGCTCTGCATCGTTGAGCACAGATCTCAGCAGGTCTTCCGATCCTCGGAGCTTCTCATCAGTCCAGGTTGCCACGGTGCGAATTGAATTCGGATCGCCTGAGATCGTGAGATCAATACCAAACATCATTCTTGGATGCTTCCTATCAATGGTCGAAGCTGGGCCAAAATGCCTTCTTCCGTCACACTCACTTGCCCGATAACCTGGTCGGCAATAGCAGCGATACCGTGAGTTAAAATGACCAGCCGGTTAGCGGTTGCAGTCGTTGCAGCCGAGATTTGGAGAAGCGCATCGGTGATTTCACCGCCTTCGATGTGCTGTGGTACTGAATCAATCGCCACGTTGATTCCTTCCGCAGCGTCGAACATCTTTCGTGTAATCCTGGAAATTTCATCGGCTTCCACACGAATTTCAGTCATGATGATCTCGACCTGCGAGATCCTGCACCGGCCGGCCCCCATCCCAGCCCATCGGAGCCATGTACTGATCCTCGACCATTGGTTTGCGACGTTGCAATAACTGGGATTGGCTTATCAATCGAAATAACCTCAAACCCCAGCTCTTCCTGGAGCCGTCCCAGAGAATCGGTAGGGACAAGAATCCACCCCTGGTCAATTCCACAGCAATCGGCAAGCCTGTCCAAGGCTGTGAAGGCGAAAATGGCCTTCCGCCCATCCGCAAGATCAGCGACCGTCGTCTGAGACAAATCGGTTCCAACCACGTGGTCAACAGGCAAATACAAAACCGGCGGCACAATTATCCCGCTTGTTCCCATCATCGAGCCCCCGCTCTGATTAGTGGTGCAACGATAGCAACGGTGGCCTTGGGCATAATCAAAAAGGACTGAAATGTACTACCACGTGTCGGAATATCATGCGTGTGGACATGTACATGATTGTTAGTCCTCCCAGGTATAGCTTCGTTCCGCCGCACACATCAGGCCCCCACATGGCGTCGCATTTCGGCCACGGCGGCCGAGGCGTCCAGCTCGCCGCGCGCGACACGTTCGAGCAGTGCGCGCAGCACGGGGTCCGAGAGCTCGTGTCCGGCAAGCGCCAGGGCCGCGTCGGCAAATGCGACGTGCACGGCGGCCTCCGTGGCCGAAGCGGTCTCAGCAAGCTCAGCAGCCTCAGCGGCCTCGGCGGTTTTCGTGATCTCTATGGCCTCGGCAGTACCGGCGGTACCGTCCGTAACGCCGATTTTTTCGGTCATGGTGGGCTCCTTTCGTGAGCCCTCACCAGCCTACGTTTCGGACCATCCGTGCACACCCCCTGCCCCGAGTATGCCTCGGATTCCCAGGCGAGATGAACCCTACGCGGAGGGTTCGGAGCGGTACCTGTGGGTGCTCCAGTGCTGGGCCGCTCCGCCCGCGCGGCCGGGGTCGGTCGGGACGGTGACGGCGGTGCGGCCCATCCGCTGCTCCAAAACGAGCGCGGCAACCTCGGCCTCGGCCGCGGTATCGATGGGGTGCAGGCCCGGTTCGAGCCCGCCGCGGCACAGCTGCCGCAGCGCGACCAGCTGGGTCGCGAAGGACAGGTCCATCACCTCGATCGGATTGCCCTCGGCCGCGGTGTAGTTCACGCCGCCGCCGTCGGCGAGCACATAGACGATTTTTGCCGGGGTCGCCGGAGCGGACCAGGCCGACAGATCGGGCTCAACACGGCGCTCGGTCCACCCCGCGGCCCGGGCATCGTCCAGGGCAATCTCGTCGTCGATGCCGCCGGCGACCGCGATGACCGTATCCTCGCGGACGCGGGTCAGCAGGTCGAGGCCCACCGTGTGCCACACACCGGTAGCACTCACGACCACGTCCACGGTGTCCAGCTCGGGATCGGCGATACTCGCGACGACCCCGTGGCCGTCGTGGGCAGCCGCGAGTGCGCGGACCGGGTCACGATCCAGGACCAGCACCCGCGCGCCGAGGGCCGCCGCATGCCGCGCGACCCCCTGCCCCACCGGACCAAACCCGATGACCAACCAGGTGGCACCAATCACATCCCGCCGCGGGAGCGTGCGGCCCGGGTTCCCGACCGGATCCAGCAGGTCGGCAATCGCCAGCACGCATGACTGTCCGGTGCCGTGCAGGTTGTCGAAGAGCCCCTTGGTCCGCGCATCGTTGACCGCGATGACCGGGATCCGCAGCTCGCCCTCGGCCGCCATCTCGACCAGCGGACGCACGCCACTCGTGGTCTCCTCCGCCGCCCCGCGCAGGGTGTTCAGGGCAGCCCGACGCTCGGTGTGGGCCAGGCGCACCAGGTGCGAACCGTCGTCGATCAGCAGGTCGGGACTCCACTCCAGGATGCCCGCCGCGTTATCGGCGTCGGTGACCGGAGGAGTGTCCGCGTGGCCGGCGGGGGCGAAGACCCGCACGCCGCGCGCGCCGAGGGCCGCGGCCACCGCCGGGTCGGTCTCGCTCTCTGCCGAGAACACGGCAACCTCGGTACCGGTATCCCGCAGGGCGAGCGCCAGGGCCGCGGTCTTGGGCTCGAGCACCAGGCTCACCCCCACCCGCCGCCCGCGCAGCAGTCCCGAGGTAGCCAGATCCTCGGCCAGGGCCCGGGTGGCGGGCATCGCCGACCAGGCCCAGTCGATCCGCGCGTCCGCATTGTCCGCGCCGGGGGTGCTAAACGTCTCGATCACGGCGATGGCTCGGCCCTCGCGAGTAAACCCCACCACCCCCGCGCGCAGCTCGGTGCCGGTCCAACCGCGGGCGGTGAGCGCGCGGGAAATCCGGGTGCCGGGGTCATCGGAGACGAGCAGCGTCGGGACCTCGCCCTCGGCCACGTTGAACTCCGCGGCGAGCGCGCGCGGTTCGACTGTGCCCTCCTCGGCCAGGAAGACCAGACGGGCGCGGTCGCTTCCCGCCAGTCGAGCGCCGAAGCCGCCGAGAACCGAACGCAGGGCCCGGGCCGTTTCGCCCTGGCCGCGCACCTCGATCCGCGTTCCGGCAAACAGCAGGTTGGTGCGGGCGGCGGCCAGGCGGATCAGGCGCTGGGCGCGGATCCGCGGGTTGTCGCTCAGGGGTGCGGACATGGGCTGCTTTCCTCGGGGATGGGATCCCTCGAGCGTATCAACCGGGTGGGTCAACAACCAGCCGGGCTCCGGCGGCGTGCACGTTTGTCGCGCGCCAGGCCGCCGCGTGTACCCATCGAACAGCCTGTACAGAAAAACCGACACTTGCTGTACAGGTTGTGTACACGTATAGTGATCGATATGAACACCCAGGCAACGGGGCCGACCCCCAAACGTCAGCCACTCAAGCGGATCGAAATCGCCCAGCAACTGCGCGAGGCGATCGTTGAGGGCACCTACGGCAACGGCGAACTCCTCCCCGGAGAAAACGAGCTCGCCGACCGGTTCGATGTAAGCCGCGGCACGATCCGTCGCGCCCTGGAATCCCTCGCCGAGGAACACCTGGTGGACACCCGGACCGGCATCGGCTCGTTTGTCACCTTCGACGGCCACGCCCTGGACCAGGGAGCCAGCTGGGGCAACGCGCTCGCCCTCGGCGGCATCCAAACCTCGGTGCGGATTCTGCGCGCCGAGCGTATCGTGGATCCCGAGCTTGCCGCGTCGGTCTCCCCCACCGGCATGGAGTTCCTGGCCCTCGACCGACTCCGTCTCCTGCCCGACGGCACCCCGGTGTCCCTCGAGCGCAGCCGCGTCCCCTTTATTGGTGCGCTCGCCCGGGTCCCCGAACACGGCCTGGTGGGCGACTCGCTCACCACCACGATGGGCGAGGCGGGACTCATCCCCGCGAGCGGCGAGCAGTGGGTATCGGCCACCCCGCTCAGCGAGGCCGATGCGGCCCTGCTGGAGCGCGCGAGCGGCGACCTCTTCCTCAACAGCATTCGGATCACCCGGGACTCCGGCGGCGCCTTCATCGAGAAGGTTGTCTCCTGGCTCGATCCCGCCCACTTCCGCCTGCACACCTACTTCGGAGCATGATCATGACCCACACCACCCCCGGCGAGCGCGCACTCGCCAGCCTCACCGGTCTCGCCCTCGGCGATGCGCTGGGCATGCCCACGCAGTCGATGTCCCGCGAGCAGATCCGCGCCGACTACGGCACCATCACCGGCATGATCGACGCCGGACCGCACCAGGAGATCGCCCACGGGATGCCCGCCGGATCGATCACCGACGACACCGAGCAGGCCCTGCTGCTGGCCGAGCACCTGATCGCCGGCAACGGCGAGGTCAACGTGACCGAGTTTGCCCACGCCCTGCTCGCCTGGGAGGCCGATATGGCCGCCCGCGGATCCCTCGACCTGCTCGGCCCCTCGACCAAGGCCGCCCTGGAACGCCTGACCGCCGGGGTTCCCGCCTCCGAATCGGGCAAGTTTGGCACCACCAACGGCGCGGCCATGCGGGTGGCCCCGATCGGGATCGCGCACCCGGTGGATAACATCGCGGACTTCGTGGATGCCGTGGCCCACACCGCCGAGGTCACCCACAACACCACGCTGGGTATCGCCAGCGCCTCCGCCGTGGGCGCGATGGTCAGCGCCGGCGTGGCCGGGGCGAGCCTCACCGAGGCCCTGGACATCGCGGTCGCCGCGGCGGCCGAGGGCGAGAAGCGTGGGAACTGGATCGCCGGTGGATCGATCTCACACCGCCTGCGCTGGGCCCTGAACTGGCTGCCCACGGTCCCCGTGTCCGAGCGGGAGGATGCCCTCTATCACGTGATCGGAACCTCGGTCGCGTCCCAGGAATCGGTGGTCGCCGCGATCGCCCTGGCCTCACTCAGCGAGGATCCCTGGGACACCCTGTGCCTGGCCGCGGGCCTCGGTGGCGACACCGACACCGTCGCCGCAATCCACGGAGCCGTGCTCGGCGCCGTACACGGACCGGATGCCTGGCCGAGCGACGCGGTCGAGCTGGTCACCCGCGTCAACACCCTTAACCTGCCCCACACGAGCGAGGCCCTCCTCGCCCTGCGCCTCCGCTAGGAACGTTCCTCCCCGCGCTCCCACCCGGACCGCACCACCCGCGGCCCAGCCGCCCGCACCTCGAGACGCGCATCGCGCGCCGGATCCTCCTCCCCGGGTCCTCCCCGCGCCTTTGGCGCCGTCCACCCCTCGCGGGTGTCCTTCCCGTCCCCGAAAACCGTCGACGGAACCGATTCACACAACGAAGTTTGGAGACCATCATGAGTGAGAGCACACACGGCTCGCTCACCGCCGTCGAGCAGCGAGGGATCGAACCGGTCCCCAGCAATGAGCGCACCGGAAAGCCGTTTGAGCTGTTCTGGGTGTGGTTCGCCGCGAATATCTCGATCCTCGGCATCCCGCTGGGTGCCACCCTGGTGGCCGTGCAGGCGCTGAACATCTGGCAGGCGCTGCTGGTGGCCGTGATCGGTGCCGGCGGATCCTTCGCCCTGGTAGGTGTGGTCTCGATCGCCGGCCGCCGCGGCGGTGCCCCGAGCATGACCCTGTCCCGGGCAACCTTCGGCCCGCGCGGCAACATGGGACCCACCTTCGTCTCGCTGCTCTCGCGCTGGGGCTGGGAAACCGTCAACACCACCACCGCCGCGTTTGTACTGATCTCGCTGTTCTCGATCCTGTTCGGGTCCTCGGCCAACGCCAAAACGGTGCCGGTGCTCACGATCATCGCGATCCTGGTGTTTGAGGGCTGCACCCTGCTGGTGTCGGGCCTCGGCCACGGCGCGATCCTGATCATTCAGAAGTGGGCCACCTGGATCTTCGGAGCACTGAACATCTTTGTGGGCATCTTCCTGATCGCCAACGTCAACTGGCACGCGGTCCTCTCGGCTCCGGGCGGCTCGTTTGGCGCGGTCCTGCTGGGTGTCGCGACCATCGCCGCGGGAACCGGTATCGGCTGGGCCAACTCGGGGGCCGACATGGCCCGCTATCAGCACGTGTCGGCCAAGGCCGGCCACCTGATCATGGTCAGCGCCGCCGGTGCGGGAATCCCGCTGGTGCTGCTGATCGGCCTGGGTGCGCTGCTGACCGCCGGGAACCCCGAGCTGGCCTCGGCCACCGACCCGGTGGCCGCGATTCGCGAGCTGCTGCCGACCTGGATGGCCGCCCCGTATCTGATCGCCGCGTTTGGTGGGCTGCTGCTCTCCAACCACCTGTCGGTGTACTCGGCCGGACTCACCACGATCACCCTGGGCTTCCGCATCCGTCGCGTCTATGCGGTGGGCGTGGACATCGTGGTCACCTTCCTGGGTTCGCTGTACTTCATGCTCGGCGCCGATTCCTTCTATGGTCCGTTCATCGCGTTCATCTCGCTGCTGGCGATCCCGATCACCGCCTGGCTCGGCGTCTTCCTGGCCGATATGATCCGTCGCCGCTGGTATGACCCGGAGGCGCTGCTGGACATGTCTCCGGCCGGTCGCTACTGGTACCGCGGCGGCATCGAGTGGCGTGCCACCGGTGTCTGGATCGTTGCCCTGGTCGTGGGCTATGTGATGCTCGCGATGGACCAGGGCGGCATCGCCTGGCTGGTCACCCTGGTGATCGCCGGCCTCGGCTACCTCGCCCTGGGTGGTGCCCGCGGCACCGTCAGCGACCCCGAACTCGCTCGCAAGTAAACCTCTCACTACCCGAATCACCCGCCTTCAGGAGGCATCCCGTGTCTGAACCCCGACTCATCTTTACCGGCAACGTGATCGTTGACCTGGTCATGAACGTGACCACAATGCCCGAGGCCGGGGGCGACACCGTCGCACAAAATTCCGACATCACCGCCGGCGGCGGCCTCAACACGATGGTCGCCGCCCGCCGGGACGGTCTGCCGGTGGTTTTTGCCGGGCAGTACGGCTCGGGTCACTTCGGTGGGATCGTCCGGGCGGCGCTGAACGCGGGCGGTTTTGAGATCCTGCTGCCCGGACTGGATGACCAAGACAGCGGCTACTGCGTGGCCATCGTGGATGCCAGCACCGAGCGCACCTTTGTGACCGTGGTGGGGGCCGAGGGACACCTGACACTCGACGACCTCCGGCACGCGGACACCACCTCCAATGACCTGGTGTACGTCTCGGGATACAGCCTGGCGCACCCGGTCAACGCGGCGAGCCTGCCGATCTGGCTCGAGGAGCTGCCGGCGGAGACCCGGGTGATCACCGACCCCTCGCCGCTCGTGACCGAGCTGGATCCGGCCCTGATGGCCCGGGTATTTGCGCGCACCGACTTCCTCAGCGCCAACGAGCGCGAGGCCGGGGTGCTGGCCCCGGGGACCGATGCGCGCGGCGCGGCCGATACGCTGCGCTCACGCATCCGCCCGGGCGGCACCGTGATCGTGCGCGAGGGAGCCCAGGGCTGCTGGGTCGCCACCGGCGATGCCGCACCGGTCCTGGTCCCGGGATTTGCGGTGGAGGCCGTGGATTCCAACGGGGCCGGGGACGCCCACGGCGGCGTCCTGGCCGCCGGGCTCGCCCGCGGTCTCGACCCGGTGTCGGCCGCCCGCCGGGCCAACGCGGCCGCAGCCATCGCGGTAACACGCCGCGGCCCGGCTACCGCTCCCGAGGCCGCCGAGATCGACGCGTTCCTGGCGGCGCGCTAGCCTACCCAATGCGCACTCCGGGTTTCCCGGAGTGCGCATTTTCGTATCGGTGATGTGATCCGCGAGGGCGGACCGCGTGTTGATACGGGCCGCCTACCGGGTGCGGGCCCCGCGCAGGAACAGCGCCGCCACGATGATCGCGGCGAGGACCGCCGCGAGCGTGGTGAGCGCTCCCTGCGCCCCCGCGGCAACGCGCTCGGCATCGGTGGACCCGACGGCAAACGCCGATCCGATCGCCACGAACGTGGCCAGGCCGATCGCGTTACCGGTGTTCTGCGCGGTTGCTCCGATCCCCGAGGCGGTCCCCTGCTCCGCATCGGCGGTGCCGGTACCCACCGCGACCCACATCGCCGTCCACACGATCCCCTGGCCGAGCCCCGAGATAACGATGCCCGGAACCCAGAGCGCCAGGGTTGCCCCCGAAGCCACGGTGAGTCCGAACCAGGCGGTGCCCACAATCCCCACCACCGCACCGATGATCAGGGTGGGCCGCGGACCCAGCCGGGTGGTGGCTCGTCCCCCGAGCTGGGTTCCGATAAAGATCGCTGCCGAGGGGATGAGGAATGCCAACCCGGTCTGTAGCGGAGAAAACGCCAGGACCTTCTGAAACAGCGTGGTCATGAAGTAGGGAATGGCGCCGAAGGTTCCCATATAGAGGAACGTGATCAGCGAGCCGATGATCAGGCTCGGGTTGCGAACAATGTGCGCGGGCACCAGCGGATCGTGTGCACGGCGCTCGATCAGCGCGAATGCGATGGCCGCGAGGATCGCCAGGGCCGCGCCAATCAGCACGACGGGGTGTCCCCACCCCGATTCGGGTGCCTGCACCAGGGTGAAGACGGCCAGCGTGGCCGCGGCGGTGATCGTTATCGCACCGGGCAGATCGAATCCGCGCCGAATCCCGGTCCGCACCCCGGTCGGGATGATGCGCCAGGCCAGCAGCGCCACGATTCCCGCCAGCGGCACGTTCACAAAGAACACCGCCGACCACCCAAACAGATCCGTGAGCACCCCTCCGGCCAGCGAGCCAATGGTCAATCCGGAGGCTCCGGCCCCACCCCAAATCGCCAGAGCCCGGTTCCGCACCGGCCCCTCGGCGTGCAGGCTGTTGACCAGCGACAGCGTGGCCGGGAACAGCAGCGCGCCGCCCAGCCCCTGCAGCACGCGCGCCCCAATCAGGATCTCCGGAGACCAGGCGAATCCACCGATCAGCGAGGCGACCGCGTAGACCCACAGGGCAAAAATAAACGTGCGTTTCTGCCCCAGAATGTCGGCCGCTCTCCCTCCCAGCAGCATGAAACCGCCCATCACCACCGTGTACGCGCTGACCACCCACTGCAGGTTTTGCGGGGTAAACCCCAGCGAACCGGCCATGTCCGGCAGCGCAACAAAAACGATGTTGATGTCCAGCGAGATGATGAGCTGGGCGATGGCCAGCAGCGCCAGGGCACCGCCGCCGGTCCGTGCGACAGTGGTAGGCGGTCTCGGCACTCTAGGCCCATGTGTTCGATTCATGATCCACTCCATTCGTTGTGGACCAAGCCTTGCATTGGACTAGTGAACTAGTCCAATAGTTTCATTGAGCTTGCGATCATGGGCAGTAGAGTGGCCCCATGGCATTCGCCCCGGATCTCACCCTGACCAACCTCGCCGAGGTTCTCAACGCCCTGGGCTCCCCCATCCGATTAGCCATAATTCGCCGCTTGGCCGACGGTGCCGAGCACCGCTGTGGAGGGCTTGTGTCCGGGGTCTCTAAGTCAACGCTGACGCACCATTGGAAGGTGCTGCTGGCCGCCGGCGTGATAGCCCAGCGCCCCGCGGGCAGGGAGAACCTCCTCTCGCTGCGTCGAGACGAACTCAATGCAGTTTTTCCCGGGCTCTTAGATTCGATTCTCTCCGAGGTTTTGGCAGAATCACGAGATAAAAATCGCACAGCATTGCAGGAGCTGACGGACATCTCGGACAGCATGCATTCGCCGCTAACCCTGCCCGTCGTGGCATCGGAATAACGCCCGAGGGTTCGTGGTTGGATGGGTACATGACTACCACCGTGATGACCGCCGACAGCCACGATGAGACCGTCACCGACGGAATCGTCCTGATCGATTTCTGGGCCGACTGGTGCGGCCCCTGCAAGAACTTCGCCCCGGTATTTGAGGCAGCCTCCGAGCAGCACTCCGACATCACCTTTGCCAAGGTGGACACCGAGGACCAGCGCGAACTCGCCGGTTCCTACGGCATCACGTCGATCCCGACCCTCGTCGCCTACCGCGACGGCATCCCCATGTTCTCCCAGGCCGGCGCCCTGCCCGCCCCCGCGCTGGAGAGCCTGATCGAGCAGCTGCGCGGCGTCGACATGGACGTCGTGCGCAAGGAATACGCCGAGCAGGTCGCCCTCTATCACCCGCATCAGCGCCTTCTCTGGGTCGGTCAACATCCACCGTTCCTCGGGATGATCCAGATAGTGCCTGAGCACAATCGCAATGACGTTGACGTCCGAATTCGTTCGCGGTCCAACCACGCGTATTTTCTTCCCCGTATGAGAAGAAACGATGGTTTCCGGCATATGTTTTCTCACAACCTCAATTCCCGAGATGAGATCCCAAGGAATTGCTGTCCAGGCTTCGGCAACGCCGGCTTCGGTGAGGATAACTCCCCGCGGCTTCACCAGGTGGACCAGGACGCCAACAACGGCACCCCAAAAAAACAAGGCGAACGCGCTGAAGAGCACCGCTCTGACGGAAAACGTGCCACGTACCTGGGCACTGGAGATCGTAAGAAAAGCGAATACCGTAGTGGTCACCGCCCCCACAACGACGCCACCGTACCTCATCAGCTGTCCAAGCCAAGATTGCGCAAAACGCAACGAGCCCATTTTCTGCACAACACTCACCGTGCCCAATTGCACTCGATTGTTGATGTAGATCAGCAAGATGAACAAATAAAAAAACGCGACGAACGCGGAGAAATACAGGATCTTAGCTGCCGCAGATGGAATCACAATTCCGAACACTGCCGCGACAACGCACATCGACGTGAAGAAGATGTACTGACCGGTTGATAGTTTGCCAATTGGGGCTGGTACGCCGTCCTCAGGCACCATCCACACTCGTCGTCTTCGTACGGTCATTTCCTCGTCCCTCTAGTAGTTCGCAGACGCGACGACTTCAAAATCACGGGCAATGCCAGCGTCAGCGGCCTTACAGGTCAGTCTTCCAACAGGCTGCGGCGCTTCTCCCCATAGAGTTCCTCCACGCGATCCAACGCGTGGTTGGCATCTGTGAGCATCCAGCGCTCCGCCGGATGCTCAAGAAAGTGTCGAACGACGACCGCAACCACGTTGACATCGGATCCGATCTGCGGAGATGGGATCCGGATCGGCTTACCCTGACGGGTCGTGAGCACAAGATTTGCCGTCCGTCGCTTTTCGACCGAGACCCGTTCGATCTGTTCCCAGCTCAGCCGAAGTTTCCGGTTCCCACGGATGCCAGCGAGCCCGTGTTCGCTCAGATTAAGCCCCCTCGGGTTAGGCAAACGCCAGAGCATATGAACGAGTGCGCACACCATCAAGACCGTCGACACAGCAAAAAACACGGCCCATAACGAGAATCGACCGCGCGCGACAGACAGGTCGAGCAACACGGCCGCGCCAATCGCGACGAACGCGGTTTGCACAAGAATAAATCCCCATTGCATCCCCTCAACGAGCTCCGATACCGCGAAGGACACCCCGTCCCCCGGAGTAACCACGCTCACGAGACGGGGTTTCAACACCGCCGACGTCACACTGAAATTCACCAACATGGCCACGAAATACCCGGCAAGGGCAATAAAGAAGATCCTCAGGTCCGCATCGCTCACCAAGAACCCGACCAAAAGCGCACCTACCGTGAGCGGGCCAAGCATGACAATGATGCCCAGAATACTCCCGGTGCGAGGTGGAGTAGTCTCGGCACCGGACGGAGCAACTCCGCGCACCTGCCTACGCTGTACGGCCACACCCGCATCAGCGCCTTCTCTGGGTCGGTCAACATCCACCGTTCCTCGGGATGATCCAGATAGTGCCTGAGCACAATCGCAATGACGTTGACGTCCGACCCAGTCATCGCGCCCGCCACCCTAACCTTCTTCCCGTCGTTCGAACGCACAATGACATCGGGCATCTTCTTACGGACCACGTCAATTCCCGAAATGGAATCCCAGGCGATCATCGTCCAAGCCTCAGCCACTCCTACGTCACTGAGGACCAAGCCCCGCGGTTTTGTAAGGCGGGCAAGAACCCAGACAACGCAACCCCAAAACACGAGGGCAAGCACCGAAAATATCACCGCTCTCAGGGAAAATGAACCACGAACGAACGCTATCCCGATCGAGAGAAAAGCCAACATGGTCGTAGTTAACGCGGCAACAACCATGCCACCGTAACGAATCAACTGGCCCAGCCACGACAGTGCGAAGCGAAGAGAACCCCGCTTTTGCACGATGCTCACCGTGCCCTGCTGCACGCGCATATCGACATACGTGACAAGAATCAAAATATATATAAATGCACCCGCTCCCGAGAAATAGAGAACCTTATTTCCCGCCGAGGGAATGGTGATTCCAAATCCAATCAGGACTACACACAGAGCAATAATTAGGGCGTATTGCCCGGCATTCGTTTTCCCTATTGGAGCCGGATCACCTTCACCGGGAACCATCCACACCCGTTTGCGCTGTACGCTCATACGTATTTCTCCCACCTAGTAATTCGCGGAGGCAGCAACTTCAAAGCCACGGGCTATCCCGGCGTCAATACTCTCCCGGATGTCGAGAGGAACAGCCGCCTCCCATAGCCATATGGCTCCTTGGCCGATAAAAAACGCGCCCGCCACCGCAGCGCCAACGGGAATGCCGACAATGGCGACGACCGAGGTCGCCGATGCGGTAGCTGCTGTTGCGACTGCGCCACCCGTCGCTGCGCCAGCGGCACCTCCGAGCAGTCCCACCCCCACCGAGGACTGTGACCCGCCCTTAGCCAGCTCGTCGACTGTTGAAACAATCTCAACGGCATAGCCTGCCACCGGCAAAACCTTCAGATATCTGCTCGCGGCACCGATCTTTTCGTTCATCACCTCGATCGCCGTGTTCATCGCCTTCGGGTTGGCCTCCTCGGCGGCTGCCCTCAGTGCAGGATTACCTGATCTCAGTTGCTTGCTGAAACCGTCCGCCGCCTCCTGCATCGCTACCGAGGCCTCACGCATCTCGCGAAGCGACTCCGACAGCGCCCCCTTATTAAGCTCAAGGATGTCCTGGAACAGATCGGCGTTATTGACTTCCATTTTCTCGAAGATCTCCGAAAACTCCGCCTGCTTACCCGCCTGCGAGAGCAACGGGATCAGGTGTTCGGCGGCCCAAGCCGAATGCTCACCATGCCATTTCCCCACCTCGCCCGCGATTTCTTGGAAAGTCTTTATCCTCCGCGCGTATGCGTTCCACCGGTCGATGTCTTCACGCGGCGCATTGTCCGCGGGACACGACATCATATCGGTCAGCGGATACAGGATCTCGTTTCCACGAACCGTCAAGCCCTCCCCCTTGGCGTAGTCGAGCATTCGAGTAAACTTTTCGCGCCCGCGCTCAATCCGTCCGGCACAGGCGCGAAATACCTCGGCGACGTCGTTGGCGAACTGCTCGATCCCTGGTTCCATATCGCTAATTCGCTCGCACAGAGATCGGAACTCGGACCCCGATTCCCCCTCCCAGACGAAGGCAGATTCGGTCCCACCCGCACTAATCCCACGCACAGCCAGTTTGACGGTTTGGCTCAGTCGATCCCCAAGCCAGGTTGCCATTGCATGGATCGAATCCGAATCACCCTTGATCTCCAGTATCAGACGTGTCACGGCTGGACCGCCTCGTTGAGCGATTCAATTTCGGCAACCGCCAGTTCCTCGTTTGCCACGAATTCGGTCAAGACGTGCCGTACAGTCACGGCGAGGGCGCGATTGGTCTTCGATACTTGCACACTCGTCTCGGCCGCAAGCGTGACAAGCATGCTCATGACCTGGGCAAAATCGCCACCGTCGATACCATCCGGAATCCTCGCAAGCGCAGTGTCCGTTTCGTCGCTCGCGGAAATCATGAGTTTTGTGATCTCCGCCATCTGCTCGAAGTCGACGCTGATCTTGCTCATGCGCGGTTCCAAGCGTCCCGTACCTGACGCGGAATCGGAAGGTCGAAACCCACCACGTCGAATCGGATCTCGTCCCTAATACGACCCAGGTCTTCGGTCGCGACCAGCATCCAGGAGCGGTTCGTTCCGCAGTTGTCGGCAAGGCGATCAAGCGCCGTATACACGGGCAGCGCTACTCGACCATCCGAGGTGTTGACCACCACCGGCACCCCCACTTCGTCCCGAATGATCGTGGGCAAATACAGCATGGGTGGGACAAGCGTCCCCGAGTTCTTATTCATCTGACCCCCCGGTCACTTTTATAGATGGAGTGAACTCTCCACGCTAGCGCACGCGACGAGGCACAGGTCTTGGATGTACGGATTGAATACTAGATCCACGCCATACCAGGGCCAACAGGGGTGAGCGATTTCGGACAACGAGGACAGGCGTGGGTATTCGCCTCGGAACCACGGACCCGAAACCAGCCTCCGGTTCGGTCAGCGGCCCAGCCAGCTCCCCGAAAACAAAAATCGCCACCGGAATCCGGTGGCGATTTTTCATGGTGGTGGGTGAGGGATTCGAACCCCCGAAGTCTACGACAGCTGAGTTACAGTCAGATCCCTTTGGCCGCTTGGGTAACCCACCAAATGCGCGCTCAACCAACTTTGTCAGCCAACCGAAGGCGCGTCATTATTCTACCCACGGAGTCACACGAATATAAAATCGAGGGCGCGCACGGCGCGTTTCCGGGTTTTCGGGCGTGTCGCGGGGGCGGCGATCGCCTACACTGGATCCATGGCAGATTCATCGTTCGACATCGTCAGCAAGGTAGACAAGCAGGAGGCGAACAACGCCCTCAACCAGGCCCAGAAGGAGATCGAGCAGCGCTACGACTTCAAGGGAACCGGGGCGTCGATCGACTGGAGCGGCGAGAAGGTACTCATTAAGGCAAACACCGAGGACCGCGCGCTCGCTATCCTCGACGTGTTCCAGACCAAGCTCATCAAGCGCGGCATCTCGCTGAAGAGCCTGGACGCCGGCGACCCCTATCCCTCCGGTAAGGAATACCGCATCGAGTCCTCGCTCAAGGACGGCATCGCCCAGGACAACGCCAAGAAGATCAACAAGATCATCCGCGACGAGGGTCCCAAGGGTGTCAAGAGCCAGGTTCAGGGCGACGAGCTGCGGGTGCAGTCCAAGAGCCGCGACGACCTGCAGGCGGTCATGGCACTGCTCAAGGGCAGCGACCTCGACATCGACCTCCAGTTTGTAAACTTCCGCTAGACGCGGCACAACGGCCGTGGGTCGCATCCGATTGGGTGCGACCCACGGCCGTTTTTTGATGCCTAGCCCAGCAGCGTCTCGCCGATATACCCGTCGGCCGCGCAGCCCGGCGGGATCACAAACACCGCCGAGCCCACCGGAATCTGCCACTCGTTGAGCAGATCCAACTCGGCCAGCGAGCGCTGGATCGGCACAAACTGATGCTCCACATCCGCCTGATAGCTGGCGAACAGCAGCCCCGAGTGCGAGATCCCATCGGCGGTGGGCGGCGCATCAAAGTTGTATCCGCGCCGGAAAATACGCCGTGACGTATCCGCCAGCCGGGCACGACGAATGTGTGAGAACTCGGCGATCACCGGGAATCCCACCACGGTCTTCGCCTCGAAGTCCGGCTCGTCGTGCTCGCGGGACCCGGTGAGCGGAGCGCCGTTATCCAGCTTCCGACCCACCGACTGCTCCCGGCCCTCACGGTCCAGGCGATCCCACTTATCCAGGTCCATCTCGATCCGGCGCAGCACAAACCCGGTGCCACCGCGAGCCCAGGAGGATCGGTCGGTGATCCACACCAGGTCCTCGAAGTCGCGGGTGCCCGGTGCCGGGTTCACGGTGCCGTCGATCTGGCCAAACAGGTTCCGCATAGTGGTCCCCACCTTTTCCGACCCGCGTGCCCGCCGAAAACCCGGCTGCTGCCAGCGCAGCGTGGTGAAACTCCGGGCGTCCTTGAGGAGCATGCGCAGCGCGTGGGCCAGCGTGAGTGGATCATCCGCGCCCACCTGGAGCAGCAGATCCCCGTCCCCATAGGCGGGATCCAGCCGGTCCACGCTAAACGCGGGCAGCGGACCCAGCCAGGCGGGGCTCGGCTTCTCCGGGGCCAGGGCGGCGACCCGAGGGCCGAACCCAAAGGTCACCGTGAGACGCGACGGCAGCACCGCAAGCTCGGGCTCGGAGTCGGCGAGCGCGGCCTTCCCGGCGGTCAACCGGGCGGCATCGTCGGTGAGGATCCGCATCAGCCGGATCATCCCCGCCCGATCCACCTCGGGCCGCAGGTCCAACGCCACAAACGTGGTGTGGGCCTGCGGCACGGTGTCGATGCCCGCCTGATGCGCCCCGAAGAAGGGCACGGTCTCGGCGGCGGGATCGGCATCCGGTGCCGCGGAGGGCCCGGCCGCAGGTGCGGCCGGGGTGCGCGTCAGCACGTCCACCCCGATCGCCGCGGCCGCGCCCACCCCGGCGACGGCACCACCAAAGAGCAGGCCCCGACGGCTGATGCGCGCCCGCGGATCCGCGGCGGATCCGGGCCGAGGAGAATCCGCAGACTCCGCGGTCCCCGGCCGATCCGCCGCGGAGCCTGACTCCCGAGGGGCAGCGCTTCTGTCGCCCTTCCCCCGCGACACGCTAGTGTCCGGTGCCTGGGGTGGGGGCGTCGGTCTCGTAGTTCTCGTTGGCGCCGGCATAGTCCTTCACCGGAACGTCCTGGGTAAGCACGGTTCCGTTGGCGAAGGCCAGGATGACGCTCACGGTGTCCCCGGCGGCCAGCGGCTTGGTGAGCCCCATGATCATGATGTGGTTGCCGCCGGGCTTGAGCTCAAACGTTCCCCCCGCGGGGATCACAAAACCGCCCTCCTTGGGGCGCATGATCATCTGGCCGCTTCCGTTATCCACGGTCTCGTGCAGCTCAACCTGGGTGGCCTGGGCGATGCCCGCGGCGGTCAGGTTCACGTCGGTGCCACTGGTGTTTTTGAACTCGCCAAACACCGCGGACATACCCTCGGGGGCAGCCTTGATCCATGCGTCGGTGAAGGTCACGCCCTCGGGGGCCTTCATCTCGGTGGCGGCGTCCTCCGACGGGCTGGCCGAGGGCGAGGGGGCCGTGCCGGCGCCGGTGCTGGCGCACCCCGACAGGGCGAGCAGGGCGGCGGCGGCAATCAGGCCTACACGGCTGGTCGCACGTACGGTCATGAGTTGTTCTCCTTGGTACTGATGGGGTCGTCGGAAGGGGTGTTGTCGGGACGTTTCCGGGTGATAATCAGGCGCACCACCAGGAAGATAATCGTGGCCACGAGGGCGCCGCCGATCCCAATCACAACGTAGCGCAGCGGCGAATCGGGGCCAAACGAGCCGCCGTCCTCGGCCGAAACGGTTCCCTCCGGTGAGGCGGTGACGGAGGGCTGCGGGGCCGCCGACTCTTGCGGAGTCACGACGGCCGGGGCGCTGGGGGCCGCGGAGCCCTCGGTGCCGCCGGTTGCCGGAGCATCCAGGGTGAAGGGGATGGTGCCGCTGATCGGGTGTCCATCCGAGGACACCACGCGCCAGGCGATGGTCAGCGCGCCGTTGGGCATGCCCGGGCGCACCGGAACCGTGGCGACCGCACCGGCACTGGTGGGTTCGCCCTCGGCCCAGTCGGTGCCCGAGGCATCGGTCACCAGGACCTTGGTTCCCACCTCAAGAATGGTGGCGGAGAAGGTCAGCGTGATCTTCTCGGGGGCCGCCGTCAGGGTCGCGTTGGGGGCCGGATCCGAGGCGAGAATCTGGTCATGGGCCGAGGCCTGGTGGGCGGGAATAAGGATCCCCGCGGATAGGACGGCAACCAGGGTGCCCAGCAGCAGGGCCAGGCGGGCCCGGCGGGGCGGACCGGCGGCGGAGTGGGTGTTCAACATCAGGAGTTCTCCTTGGTTGGGTGGGAATCGGAAGTTGTGGGGGAATCGGACTCGGTGGGTTCGAGACCCGCGGGGGTTTCGTCCGAGGTGATGACGGTTACGGGGCCGTCGGCGGAAGCTTCGGCGGCGTCATCCCGGACCTTGATCTGGGCCAGACGTGCGTTGTAGGCGTTCAGTTCGGCGTCACCGTCGCGGTCGGCCCGGCGGTCGTAACGCTTGGCCGCGCGCTCCTCGCTGCGCATCCACTGGACCACCACGACGATGGCCACCAGGACGGTGGGGAACTCTCCCGCGCCCCAGGCGATGCCGCCGCCCACACCCTGATCGGCCAGCAGCGCGTCGTGGTCGGTGAAGCGCATCGCCGTCCACCAGGGTTCGGCCAGGATGTCGGTGGCCGACATCAGCGAGAGGCCGAAGAACGCGTGGAAGGCCAGGGTGGCCAGCAGCAGGATCAGGCGCAGCGGGTAGATCGGACGGCCCGGTCCCGGGTCCACCCCGATCAGCACCCAGAAGAACAGGTAGCCGCTGGCGAGGAAGTGGACGGTCATCAGGAAGTGGCCCTGGTGGGTGAACATCGACCACTCGAACCATCCCGAGTAGTAGAACACCACCAGGCTGCCGGCGAAGATCGCGCCGGCCACGGCCGGGTGCGAGAGCAGCTTCAGGTAGCGGGAGTGCACAAGCACCAGGATCCACTCGCGCAGGCCGCGGCTTCCGTCGGTACGCACCGGCAGCGTGCGCAGTGCGAGCAGCACCGGACCACCCAGCACGAGCAGCGGGGGCACAAACATCATCAGTCCCATGTGCTGAATCATGTGGGTGCTGAACGAGGTTTCCCCGTACACCCCGGGGCCACCGCTGGTCACGTAGATCAGTCCCACGCAGCCCAGCACCCAGCAGATGGTGCGGAACAGCGGCCACTTATCGCCGCGCTTGCGCAGTCGCAGCACCGTGCGAATGTAGAGGCCCGCCCCCACCACGGCCGCGCCGATCCAGAACCAGTCGGCGTGGAACTCGGTGATCATCCGCCACGGGGTCACCGGCGGCGGCACCTCGAACCCGAGCAGCGCGCTGCGCACAGCATCGTCCACCTCGCCCGAGGTGGGCAGCGGAACCTGCGGCACCGGCGGAGCGCTGCGCGAGAGGGCCACCGACGCCCCCATCGCGATGGCCATGAACGCCACCTCGGCGATGATCATGCGGACAAAGAGTTTCTTGCTGGCGGGATCCTGACGCAGCTTGGGAATCAGCGAGGTGCGATAGCGCGCCCCGGCCAGGCCTAGCAGCACCAGGATGATGATCTTGACCAGCAGCAGCTGACCGTAGGCGGTCGTCCACAGATCGCTCGGCGTGGTCAGGCGCAGCGAGGCGTTGACCACCCCGGAGAAGGCCACCGCGGCAAAAGCCCAGCCGGCCACGATCGAATAGCGCTCCACCACGACCGGGAACCGCTTGCGCGTGGCGTTGCGGAACACCAGCACCGCGATCAGCCCGCCCACCCAGACGGTGACACCGACGATGTGTACGGCGAGGCTGTTGACGGCGTTGGAGTGCTCATCGGTCCCGGCCGCGTGACCGGAGAGCGCGAGCGGCAGCAGGGCCAGCACGCCGATCGCGTTGGCCGCGGCGACCCAGGAGAGGCGACGGGCAAACGTGGTGATGATCGCGCACACCAGGACCAGGGCCAGCGAGAGCGCCAGGGCGATCCCCAGGTCGATCCCGGTGACGTACTGGATCAGGTTGGACAGATAGGAGGGCGCGGTGATCGGCTCGCCAAACGTGTTGGCGGCGGTGAACAGGAGCACCGCCAGGGCGGCAAAGAACCAGGTCCAGGCGGCCCAGCCGGCCCAGTACACGGCGCGCTCCTGGATGCGACTGGTGCGTCCGGGCACGCTCTTCTGGCCGGGCAGGATGAAGGTGGCCAGCAGCAGCATGCCGATCGTGACGCTGGCAAAGAGGTCGTGCATGACGCGGGCGACCGGCAGGCCCCACAGCACGAGGTTGCCGGGGTTCACCAGCGCGGTATCGCGCGAGAGGGCCCCGGTCAGGTTCAGGCCGATAACCAGCGTCACCAGGGCGAGGGCGATCATCAGGGCGGGGGTCAGGATGGAGGCGAGCCGTTGGCTCGGGGAGCGCGGGGAAAGCGTGCGCTCGGGGACGGGTGCCAGTGGGGCATCCGAGGCGGAGGTGACGGCCACGTGGGTGGCTCCTTTCACGGTGATGCGGGGGAAGTCTCGAGGGGCAGCGCGGGGCGTGCCGAAACGGCGCGGTGCACGACTCTGCACACGCGGAAAACCGCGGCCCTGTGGGCGCGGGAAACGGGGGAACCTAGAGGCTAAAGCCCGGTGCCGGCGGCCCGCGATGGCGCAGCGTGGAGGCGAACACCCCGAGCGGCACCAGCGCACGCGGCTGTTCGGCTCGCGGCGGCAGCGGGACCGTGCGCGGGGAGGCAATCGGGGCCAGCTTATACAGCCAGGCGATCAGGGCCAGGGCGGCGAGCACCAGCAGGGAGCGCATCAGCGCCTCCCCCTGGTACAGCGCAAAAACGGTGAGGGCCGCGGCGAGCGCGTGCGCGCCCCACATGAATGGGCCCAGGTGGGCGGCGTGCTCGGCGGCCGAGACGGTGGCGACGATGTCCACATCGGCGGGGGCGTGCTGGTGACCCAGCCCGCTCATCGGCGCATTCTGCACCCGACCGCCGGCACCCAGCACAAACAGGATGTGGAAGAACGCCTGGCTGATCAGCACCGCGAGCGAGAGCCGCGCCGCCGAGAGCTTCTTGCCGGCCAAGAAGACCGAGACCACCATCGAGAGCACCAGCGGAACCACGACACCCACGGCACCGGGCATCGACGCCCCGGCTCCCACGTGGGAAAGGAGGGCCACAAAGGTGGCGATCCCGGCCGCTAACAGGCCGCGGATCAGCCGCTTCCCGCGTGCGCCGTCCATACCCGCCATTCTACGGGCTTGTTCGCTCTGGGCAGACTCGATCCCCCCAACCGGTGTCTGGAATCAACAAACCGGGTCCCATCGAGTATTCGACGGGACCCGGTGGTGCTGCGCTTAGAGGCTAGCGGCCCGCGTTCCGGGCGGCCTCCTCGATGGCCGCATCGGCCTCGGCGGCCTCCTTCTCCTGGGCGTCACCGGCGATACCGGCGGTCAGGGTCTTGCCCAGGAAGAAGTCGGGGTGGCGGAAGCGCTGGATGATCATGATGACCACGCCGATCAGGATGACCGTGATGCCCAGCACAAACACCAGGCCCATGCCGAAGACGCTGGAGCCCGAACCGTAGTCGGGGTCGAAGCTGTCCACCATCGTCATCACAAACAGCACCGCGAGAATCAGTCCACCCACACCCGGGAACAGGAACTGCATAAAGAAGTTCCGGACGCTGGAGAACCACTGCTTCCGGAAGTACCAGACGCACGCGAACGCGGTCAGGCCGTAGTAGAAGCAGATCATGATGCCCAGCGCGGTAATGGTGTCCTGCAGCACGGCCTCGGACACGATCCGCATGACCGCGTAGAACACCGAGGCGCACACGGCCGAGACGATGGTCGCAAACCCCGGGGTGAAGTACTTGGGGTTGACCTTGCCGAAGCGGGCGGGCAGCGCGCCGTAGTGGCCCATCGCCAGCAGGGTGCGCGCCGGACCCACGAAGGTGGACTGGAGCGAGGCGGCCGAGGAGGACAGCACGGCGATCGAGACGATGATCGCCAGCGGGCCGAGGATCGGCCCGGCGAGGAAGAAGAACGCGTTCTCCTGAATCTCGGGGTTCTGCAGCCCGGTGCCGGTGGTGCCGACGCCGGCGAAGGAGATCATCGCCACGGCCAGCAGCAGGTAGAGCACCACCACGAGGATCACGGCGAAGGTTGCGGCCTTGCCGGGGGTCGAGCGGGCACCCTTGGTCTCCTCGTTCATGGTGAGGATCACGTCCCAGCCCCAGAAGATAAACAGCGAGAGCGAGAGCCCGGCGGCAAAGGCGGACATGCTGCCCACGCCAAACGGGTTGAACCACTCGAGCTGGATCGGGGTGAAGTCCACCGCGTCACCGTCATAGGCGCGCACCAGGGCGACCACGATGAACACCGCGAGCACCAGAATCTGGAAGCCCACCAACACGTACTGGAACTTCTGGGTGGTCTTCATGTCCCGGTAGGACACCATCGTGGCCAGGGCCACAAACACCAGACAGGTGACCACGTTGATGATCGGGTTCTTGGTCAGCGCCGCCAGATCCGGGTTTTGGAAGATCTGCGAGAGCGCCAGGTAGAAGAAGTCCACGGCGATGCCGGCGAGGTTGGAGAGCACGATCACCGTGGCGGCGATCAGTCCCCATCCCGACATCCAGCCGAGCCAGGGCCCAAACGCGCGCACACCCCAGGTGAAGGAGGTGCCGCTGTCGGGCATCCGGGAGTTGAGTTCGCGGTAGCCGAAGGCCACCAGCAGCATCGGGATGAACCCGACCAGGAAGATCGCCGGCACGTGGGTGCCGACCGCGCCCACGGTCGGGCCGATCGCTCCGGTGAAGGTGTAGGCCGGGGCGATGCAGGAGATACCGATGACGATCGCACCGATCAGGCCGACCGATCCGGCCCCCAGTCCCTTCTTGGACAGGCCCGGGGTGGCCTGGGTGTCGGCGCTCATGCCTGTTCTCCCTGCGAGAGCATCGACTCACGCGGCACCACGCTCATCGGCACGGGCAGCTCGCGCAGCATCTTCGATGCGGTGGACCCGATAAAGAGGTGGGCGGGACGCGCCAGTCGGCTGGAGCCCACCAGCACGATCTCGTTGGGATCCCACTCCACCGACAGCACGGCATCCTCGATGCGCTTGCCGGTCACGATCTCGGTGGTCACCTCGATGCCCTCGGGCAGCGCCTCGCGTGCCCCGGCCTGCACGGCCTCGGCGTGGGCGTGAGCCCGGGCCTGAGCCTCGGGATCCTCGGCGCCTTCGGGCGCATCCAGTGCCACCACCGAGAGCAGACGCAGCGGAATCTTGGCGGTGGCCGCCAGGTTGACGGCGGCGTTGAGCACGTTCTGCGCACCGGCGCGCAGACCGATCGCCGCGGTGACCCGGGTCAGGGTCGCGTTCGGGTCGGCGGTCTCGGCGAAACCGGCGGGGGCGAGTGCCACCGGAACCGGGGAGGAGTGCAGCAGCGCGTTGGCCACCGATCCGACGCTGAACCGGCCGAAGATGCCGCCCCCGGCACCCACGATGATCGCGCGCACGTTGAGCTCCTCGGCGGCGAGGATCAGGCCCTCGGAGAACGATTCGGCGTAGACCACGTGGTGGCGGGCCTCGATGTCCGCCGGCAGGGTCGCAATCGCCTGGGTCAGCCAGCTCTCGGCGAGCTGATGCTTATACAGGTTGAATCCCGGTGAGGTGGGAACCAGCTGGTTGCGCTCCTCCCGGTCGAGGACCAGGACCAGGTCCAACCCGGCACCGCGTGAACGCGCCAGCCGGGCCGCGAGGGCCAGGGCATCGGCCCCCTGTGGGGTATTTGTGTAGCCGACAACGTATCGCATGAGAGCGCTCGCTTTCTTCACTGAAAAGGGGAGGCCGAGGGCGGGGTGCGGTTGCACCCCGCCCGAATATCACATCCTGTGTTGTGATCCGTGGTGGATCGTTGAGGGACTGCTACTTGGAGTCGTGCCGGGCGATGATCGCCTCGGCGGTGTCGTGACCGACGCGAATGGCGCCGTCCACGTGCTGGAAGCCCTCGGCCGCCAGATCGGAGGAGGACCAGTAAATCGGTCCCACCGGGGTCGACTGCATGGCGCCATAGCGCGCCAGGCCACCCATGTCGAACGAGGTGGCGTAGGCCCCGCGGGTCCACTCCTCGCTGCCCCAGTCCGACTCGTAGTAGACAACCGGGTTCTGGGCCTTCTCGCCGTAGTAGGCGGCCAGCGAGTCGAGGATCGCGGCCTTGCGGGCCTCGGCATCCTGCATGAACACCTTGTCGGCGTGCTGGTCGGAGACGAATCCGACCAGGGTGCCGCGGGGGTCCTCGTGGTTGGTGTTGTCATACGCCTCGTGCACAAGCTGGTACGGGCTGAAGACGGTACCGGAGAGGCCATCCTCGCGCCAGAACGGGGTCTCGTACACCGCGTGCACCTTGATCACCAGACCCAGCGACATGTGCTGGTGCATCTGGTGCTTGAGGCGCGGCAGCGGCGGCTGGTAGTCGACCCGCGAGTACAGGTTCGGCGGCACGGCCATGATCGCGTACTGCGCCTTGACGGTGATGCCGTCGGCGATCGCGGTCACCGAGTCCTCGGTGTACTCCAGGCGGCGCACAGGCTGGTTCAGGAAGACGTCGTCCCCGAGGTTTTCGGCCAGGCGCAGCGGCACCTGCTGGAGGCCACCGATCACACGCTTGTCGAGGATGAAGTCCTCATCCACCAGGTTGGAGAAGCTGCCCGCCGAGGCGGCCATCAGGATCGCCTGCAGCGCCGAGAAGGCGTGGCGGGGCTTGGTCAGCATCGCCTCGGCCACAAACAGGCCGATGTTGTCGCGGGCCTCGATGTTGTCGGTGTTTTCCTCGAGCCAGGCCTGCCAGGTGATCGAGTCGAGCTCCTGAGCCCGCGGGTGCGCCCAGGGCTCGGTGGCCCCGACGCTCTCGGCGAGCTCGTCCAGGATCACGATCAGGCGATCCATCTCGGCGGCGGTCTCGGCGTCCACCGGGAAGCGGTCACCGCTGTAGCGGGTGTGCTTGCCGTCGCGACCGATGTAGATCGACTCGCCCTCGCGGTAGCGCGAGAAGGTGTCGAGCTCCAGCTTGTCCAGGGTCTCGATCAGCGCGGTCTGGTCCGGGGACACCCACTGTCCACCGATCTCCAGCATCGCACCTTCAATGGTGTCGGTCCAGAGACGTCCGCCCACCCGGTCGCGTGCTTCCAGCACCGCGACGCTGAGGCCGCGAGCCTTGAGGTCGGTCGCGGCGGTAAGCCCCGATGCCCCCGCACCGATGATGACGACGTCACGTGTGATTTCGGTCATGTTGCTTCCTTTCCTAAAACCGTCAACTAGCCTTCGAGGCTGGTCATGACGTGCTTGATCCGGGTGTAGTCCTCGAAGCCGTACCCCGAAAGATCCTTGCCATAACCCGACTTCTTGAACCCACCGTGCGGCATCTCGGCGGTCAGCACGATGTGGGTGTTGATCCACACGCAGCCGAAGTCAAGGTCGCGGGCCAGGCGCATCGCGCGCGAGTGGTTGGCGGTCCAGACGCTCGAGGCGAGGGCGTATTCGACGTCGTTTGCGAGTTCGATGGCCTCCTCCTCGGTGTCGAAGGCCTGCACGGTGAGGATCGGGCCGAAGCTCTCCTTCTGCACCACGTCATCGTCCTGCTTGACGCCGGTGATCACGGTCGGGGCGACGAAGTAGCCGGTCTCCCCCACGCGCTTTCCGCCGGCCGCCACGACCGCGTGAGCGGGCAGGCTGCCGAGGATGTCGAGCACCTGGGCGAAGTGGTTCTTGTTGTTCATCGGACCGTAGAACGCGTCGGCGTTGTCCGGGCCCGCGGTCACCGTGGCCTCGGCCGCGGCCACCAGCGCCTTCACGAACTCGTCGTGCTTGGAGCGGTGCACGATCACGCGGGTCGCGGCGGTGCAGTCCTGACCGGCGTTGAAGTACCCGGCCTCGGCGATGCCCTGGGCGGCCGCCTGGATGTCGGCGTCCTCAAACACCACGGTCGGGGCCTTGCCCCCGAGTTCGAGGTGCACGCGGTGCAGGTTCTTGGCGGCCGAGGTGGCCACCGCCTGACCCGCCCGCACCGAACCGGTGATCGCGACCAGGCCCGGGGTCTTGTGCTCGGTGAGCAGGGTGCCGGTGCTGGCGTCTCCGAGGACCACGTTGAAGACGCCGTCCGGGAGGATCCCGGCGGTGATCCGGGCGAGTTCCAGGGTCGACTCGGGGGTCGTGTCCGAGGGCTTCAGCACGATCGTGTTACCGGCGGCCAGCGCCGGACCGATCTTCCAGATCGCCATCAGGAACGGATAGTTCCACGGGGTCACCTGGGCGACCACGCCGATGGGCTCGCGCCGCACAAACGAGGTGAATCCCTCGACGTACTCGGCCGCGGCCTTACCCTCAAGGTTCCGGGCGGCACCGGCGAAGAAGCGCAGCTGCTCGGCACCGGTGAGGATCTCCTCGGCGCGCACGGTCTCGATCGGCTGACCGGTGTTGCGCACCTGAGCGGCAACCAGGGCATCCTGGTTTTCCTCGATCGCGTCGGCGAGCTTGAGCAGCGCCGCCTGACGCTGGCTCGGGGTGCTGCGACGCCAGGTGGCAAACGCGGTCTTGGCGGCGGCGAAGGCCGCATCCACATCGGATGCCACCGACACCGGGGCGTGGGAAACCACGTTTTCGGTGGCCGGGTCGATCACGTCGAGGATGGTGGTTCCGGCCACGTCCACAAACGCGCCGTTGATAAAGTTCTGCAGCTTCTCGGTCATGCTCTTCTCCCGTTTCGCTCTAGCCCAGCGGGGCCATCGTGTACTTGGTGGACAGATACTCGTGAATACCCTCGGAACCGCCCTCGCGACCGATCCCCGACTGCTTGACCCCACCAAACGGTGCGGCGGCGTTGGAGAGCACTCCGACGTTGAGGCCCATCATGCCCGTCTCCAGCGCACCAATCAAGCGTTGTGCACGACCCTGGTCGGTGGTAAAGACGTAGCTCACCAGGCCGTACTCGGTGTCGTTGGCGGCGGCGATGGCCTCGGCCTCGGTATCAAAGGTGGACACCGCGAGGACCGGTCCGAAGATCTCCTCGCGCAGGATGTCGGATCCCGGGGTCACACCACTCAGCACGGCGGGAGCGAAGTAGGATCCCTCGCCCTCGATAGCGGTGCCGCCGGTGTGCAGGGTCGCGCCGCGGGAAACCGCGTCGTTGACCAGGGCCACACACTTGGCGACCGCACGGTCATCGATCAGCGGGCCGATCTGCACGCCCTCCTCGGTGCCGCGGCCGATCTTCATCGCCTGGACCCGCTCGGTGACCCGCGCGGTGAACTCCTCGGCGATCGAGGAGTGCACGATGAAGCGGTTGGCGGCGGTGCAGGCCTGGCCGATGTTGCGGAACTTGGCGGCCAGGGCCCCCTCGATCGCCGCATCCAGATCGGCGTCCTCGAAGATCACGAACGGGGCGTTGCCGCCGAGTTCCATCGAGGTGCGCAGCACGTTGTCGGCGCTCTGACGCAGCAGCGCCTGACCCACCCCGGTCGAACCGGTGAAGGAGAGCTTACGCAGACGCGAGTCGGAGATGATCGGGGCCGAGAGCTCCTGCGAGCGCGAGGTGTTGACCACGTTGACCACCCCGGCGGGCAGGCCCGCATCCACCAGCAGCTGTGCGAAGGCGAGGCTGGTCAGCGGGGTCAGCGCGGCGGGCTTGAGGACCACGGTGCAACCCGCGGCAAGCGCCGGGGCGATCTTGCGGGTGGCCATGGCCAGCGGGAAGTTCCACGGGGTGATCAGGAAGGTCGGGCCCACGGGCTGCTGGGACACGATCATGGTGCCGGTGCCCTCGGGGTTGGTGCCGTAGCGACCGGTCAGGCGGGCGGCCTCCTCGCTGAACCAGCGCAGGAACTCGCCCCCGTAGGTGACCTCACCGTTGGCCTCGGCCAGCGGCTTCCCCATCTCCAGGGTCATCAGCAGCGCGAATTCCTCGCGGCGCTCCTGCAGCAGGTCAAACGCGCGGCGCAGGATCTCGCCGCGGGCGCGGGCCGGGGTCGCGGCCCAGTCGGCCTGGGCGGCGACGGCGGCATCCAGGGCCGCGGCACCGTCCTCGACGGTCGCGTCGGCGATGGAGATCAGGGCCTTACCGGTTGCCGGGTCGAGTACGTCGAGGGTAGAGCCGTCCGACGCATCGCGCCATTCGCCTCCGATGAAGAGTCCGGTGGGGATCTTCGCCAGCAGTTCTGCTTCGGTAGTCATCGGTCTGATTCCTTTCTAGGCGTTGGCGAGGGCGTCGAGGACGATGCTCAGGCCCTCGGCCAGCAGCTCCTCGGAGATGGTCAGCGGCGGCAGGAAGCGGATCACGTTGCCGTAGGTGCCACAGGTGAGCACGATCACGCCCTGGTTGTGGGCGGCCCCCGCGATCGCGCCGGTCAGGGCCGCGTCGGGCTCGCCGGTCTCGGGGTTCACAAACTCGATCGCGATCATCGCGCCGCGGCCACGCACGTCGCCGATGCGGGCGTCGGTGGTCTGAGCGGCGAGGAAGGCGGAGGTGATCTGCTGCTCGATGCGCTGGGCGGCCTCGATCAGGCCGTCCTGCTCAAACGCGTCGATGCTGGCCAGGGCCGCGGCACAGGCCAGCGGGTTTCCGCCGTAGGTGCCACCCAGGCCGCCGGTCTGCGGGGCGTCCATGATCTCGGCGCGGCCGGTCACGGCGGACAGCGGCAGACCGCCGGCGATCCCCTTGGCGGTCACGATCAGGTCGGGCTCGATCCCGAACAGCTCGGAGGCGAACATCGCGCCGGTGCGGGCAAAGCCGGTCTGAACCTCGTCGGCGATGAAGACCACGCCGTTTTCCTTGGCCCAGGCGGCCAGCGCGGGCAGGAAGCCCTCGGCGGGAACGATGAAGCCACCCTCACCCTGGATCGGCTCGATGATGATCGCGGCCAGGTTCTCGGCCCCGACCTGCTTCTCGATCTGCGAGATGGCGATCTTCGCGGCCTCGGCACCGGTGCGGTCGCCGTCGCGGAAGGGGTAGCTCAGCGGGGCGCGGTAGATGTCGGAGGCGAAGGGACCAAAGCCGGACTTATAGGGCTGGTTCTTGGCGGTCAGTGCCAGGGTCAGGTTGGTGCGACCGTGGTACGCGTGATCGAAGGCCACCACGGCGGTCTTGCCGGTGTAGGAGCGGGCAATCTTGACCGCGTTCTCCACGGCCTCCGAACCCGAGTTGAACAGCGCCGAGCGCTTGTCAAAGTCTCCGGGGGTCAGCCGGTTGAGCTTCTCGGCCACCTCGACGTAACCGTCGTAGGGGGTGATCATGAAGCAGGTGTGGGTGAAGGCCTCGAGCTGGGCGGAGACGGCGGCAACCACGCGGGGGTTGGCGTTTCCGACACCGGTCACGGCGATGCCCGAGCCGAGGTCAATCAGGGTGTTGCCGTCGACGTCGCGGATCACGCCACCGAAGGCGGCCTCGGCGAAGACGGGCATCGTGGTGCCGATGGCGTTCGAGACCGCGGCGCGCTTACGCGCCATCAGTTCCTGCGAACGGGGACCGGGGATCGAGGTGACCAGGTTGCGGGCCTGGGTCAGGTCTGCTCCGCGTGCGGGGGTCTCGGACATTGAACACTCCTTGTTACTTGTGGCGTTTAAGGGGATGCGCAACGGTCGGACGTGTGACCGCCCGGAATGGTCCCTCTGCGCACCATCTGCCCCCAGACTAGGCAGGGTTCCCCGCGGCGCGCCTCGACAATCTGTCAAAGCTCTGGTGAATTCTTCGACACATTGGCAGAGCGGGATAGGCTGGCATCATGTCACTCACCGTGGATCGCCTGCTCCGAATCCCCGCCCTCGGGCTGCGCCGGATCGTGGACATCCCCGCCGCCCAGAACATCCCGATCGACTGGGTTTCCAGCTCCGACCTCGCCGACCCCACCCCGTTCCTCGCCCGCCACCAGGTGCTGCTCACCACCGGCAGCCAGTTCCTCGCCGAATCCGAGGAGCGCCGCCCGGTGATTAACGGCACCCGCACCGGGCTCGCGCTGATCACCGACTATGAGAGCTACGTGCAGCGCCTGGTCTCGGTCGGGGTTGCGGCCCTCGGCTATGGCACCGAGGTGCTGCGCCCGGACATTCCGGCGGCGCTGGTGCAGGCGTGTGACACCCACGGGCTGACCCTGTTTGAGGTGCCCTACCGGACCGCGTTTATCGCGGTGATCCGCGCCGCCGCCGACGCGCTGGCCGCCGCCGCCGGGGAACGACAAGCCTGGGCGATGAACGCGCAGCGGGCCATCTCGTTCGCCGCGCTGCGCCCCAACCCGCAGCGTGAAATTTTTGTCGAACTGGCCCGGCTGCTGCACCGGCCGGTGTTCCTGTTTAGCGCGCCCGGACCCGCCCTGTCCCGGTTCGGGCCGCCGCTGGACCCACCGGCGATCGTGACCGCCGAGGCGGCGGCGCTGCTGGAGCGCGGGCAGCGCGCGGCCACCACGATCCAGACCCCGGCGGGCACCGTGAGCCTGCAAACCGTGGGACGGCGCGAGGACCTGCGTGCGGTCCTGGCGATCGTCGGACCCGCCCCCGACCCGGCCGAGCAGAGCGTCATCACCAACGTGGTCGCCCTCACCGGTCTCGCCCTGGAACAGGGACGCGGGTTGCGCCGAGGTCGCCGGGCGCTGCGCTCGGGCGCGCTCGAGGCACTGCTGGATCAGCGACCCTCGCTGACCCGGCTGGTCCTGCAACACATCCACGAGGCGCTGCCGCCCGAGCCCGTGCGCGTCGCCGTCTGGCATCCGGGCCACGGCGCGGGCAACCCGCTGCTGCGCGAGCTGGATGAGCGCGCGCAGACCGCCCCGGGGTGGTGTTTCTTTGCCACCCGGGGACGGGAGATCATCGCGCTGCTGCCCGCCGAAGACGCGGGCGCACGGATCGCCGAGCTGGGCACCGCCCGGGGCCTCGCCGGCGGGCTCTCCGATCCGCTGGGTTACGCCAACCTCTCCGAGGGCATCGACCAGGCGCGGCGTGCGCTCGCCGAAGACCCGCACTCCCCCGGGGTCACCGCGTTTGCCGATATCGGCGGGCAGGGCATCACCGAGCTGCTCTTCACCGACGCCGTACGCGAGCGCGCCCACGAACTCCTCGCCCCACTGCGCGCCCACGACGAGGCCCACGGCACCGAGCTCATCGCCGCGCTCACCAGCTGGCTCGAACACAACGGCCAGTGGGATCCGGCGGCCCGCGAACTCGGCATCCACCGGCACACCCTGCGCGCCCGCATTTTGCTGATCGAGAAGCTCACCGATACCCCGCTGGACACCATGTCCGCGCGCACCAACTACTGGCTGGCGCTGCGGGCGTAGGCGACGCGCGCACCGCGGGTTTAGGGCTGCGCGTCGATATTGCCCATGGTGATGTCGGTCAGCCGGACCGACTTATTATCAAAGACCATCTCCACCGGGACGCTGGTGCTCCAGTTCTGGTTTGCGGTCACCATATGGCGGGTGATGGTGAGCGTGATCGACAGCGTGCTGCTCCCCTCGCCGTCGCCGCCCGAGTTGATGCCGCCCTCGGAGAACACAAGAACAGAGTCGATTTTTCCGTCCCAGGCCCCGTTGGTCTGCAGGGCCACCGCGTCCTGCTTGAGGATCGCGGTGATCGCCTCCAGCGCGGCGCGCCCCGAAGCGGTGGGGTTGAGCGCGGCAGTTGTCAGCTGATCGGCGGCATCGGGCGTCTGCGCGACGTAGAGGGTGTCCAGGGTCTCCTGGAGCGAGGATTCAAACGCACCCACCAGGTCCTGCGAGCGCTCGGTCACCGCCGGTGCCGCGGCGAGGCCATCATCGTCGGGGCGCGGCCACATCAGCCATACGGCCGCCCCCACCACGACGGCCACGGCCGCCCCGGCCACCACGCGCACAAACCAGCGGGATCGGCGTGAAGCCACATTGCCCGCCCCCAGGTCCGGTCGCTCATTTTTTGCCCACGGTGCAATCGGATTACTCACTCAGTTTCCCCCAGAACCACGTCGCCCCACGGCGCTCGCAGTGCGACCATACTATATGCATAACGATCGATAGGATTCGAACATGAATGGTTCACCGAGGGGTCCTCACGATGCCGCCGCCGAACGGGGGACAGCGCTGACCACGATGCGCACGGGGATCATGGGAACCATCGATCGCTCACCGCTGAACCGCACCTTTATCCTCGTCCCGGCCATTATCGGAATTGTGGTGCTCGCCGCGGCCCTCGCCTGGTACCTGGTCTCCGGCCCCGGGTCCGCGGAGAAAAAGCAGGCAGTGGAGCTGTCGACGGCCAGCATCTCCGAGCCGCTTGCGATGGAGTGGCCGGCCGAACTCGACACTCCCCAGGGAGCCTTCAGTGTGCGTCCGGTCTCCCCCGATACCCCGGGAGGCGGCGAGTTTGTGCTGCTGGCCAGCACTCTCAATCACTACGCGGGCTTTGGGATCGACCACCTGCGCGGCGCGTTTATCGGCGCCGATGGCACGGTATTCCGAGACAGCACCATCGCACCGTTTACCGGCACCGTTCGCCTGGAGGCGGAATCCACAACCCCGCTGCTGTTCACCGTGGAAACGGGCGGCAAAACCCTCGGCGACGGGCACCTGGCCTTCTGGATGGATGACGCCCCGGACACCGTGGTGTACTTCACGGTGTCGCCATAGGGCGGTGCCGTCCGCCCCCGAATCGGGGGCCTGTGTACACCCGACGGTATCCCTAGGATTGGGGTATGAATGAGGATCCCGAGGTACGTCGCGAAGAGGAAGCGGAACCGCCCCTGTCGGGTGGCGAGATGGGAATGCTGGGGACCGGGGAGCGTTCCCCGACAACCCGTTCGTTTGTGTGGATCCCCGCAATCATCGGCATCGTGATCGTTGTGGTGGCCATCATCCTGACGCTGATTTTCACCTCCGGGAATAAGCCCAAGGCACAGAGCATCCAGCTCTCACCGGCAAGCGTGTCCGACCCGCATCTGATCAACACCGATGTCGATCTGGAATCCCCCCAGGGTCAGTTCCTGTTCCGGATCATGGATCCCTCCACCGCCAAGCCGGGGCAGTTCACCCTGTTGGCCAGCCAGGTGAACCACTACTCCGACTTCGGCGGGGACCACCTGCGCGGTGCCTTCATCTCCGCGGACGGCACCGTGAACACGAATGTGACCCTCACCAAGTCCGACACCAAGACCGATCTCGGCTACGGCGGAAACACCCCCTACGTCATCGATGTGCCCACCCAGGGCGCACCACTCGGCACCGGTTTTCTGGCGTTCTGGCTCGACCAGCCGGCCGACGATGTGGTCTACGTCTCCGTCAACAACTAGCCGCATCACGCGAGCGCTCGGCAGCAATAACGAGCCACATCACGCGAGCGCTTGGCGCGGTGAAAACCCGCGCAGCCATGCGTCCATCTGCGCGTAGGCGCGATCGCGCACGCCGCGTTCGGACAGGAATACGTCGTGCAGGGCCCCGGCCACGCGGGACACGGTGACGGTGGCACCGAGCTTCAGCGCCCGTTCGGCGATATCGGAGACCACCAGCACGCTGTCGCTGTGTTTCATGCGTTCGTTCCAGCTCGGGGTGACCGTGGAAGAGTCCGAGAGCAGCGTGAGCACCGGCACGTCGATCGCCAGGCCGCGAGCCACCTGTGTGTGCCCGGCGAGGATCGTGCGCAGCCATCCCACCGTGACCGGGAACCCGCGCTCGGGACGCCACCTCTCATCGAAGGCCCACTCGCCCTCAAACGCGGCACTGGTCGCCCGGCTGTAATAGCCAAAGTCCACCCCGGGCAGCGTGACCCGCGGATCGTAGCGCGCGCCCAGGCTCAGCAGCGGTTCCAGGGTGCCGCGGCCCAGCTCGCCGCCCTGGAATTCCAGCCAGGGGGCGTTGAGAATGAGCGCGGCGAGGCGTCCCGGATGCCGGTTCGCCCAGAGGCTCGCGGTGAGCCCGCCGGTGGAGTGCGCCAGAATGATCAGCCGCCGGGTGGTCGCGGACCCCTCGCCATGGCCCATGAGCGTGAGCGCAGCCTCGATATCAGCATCGTAGGTGGCCAGGTCCGTCACAAACCCCGGCGCGCGATCGGGACGCATGCTGCGACCGTAATCGCGCAGATCCAGCGCGTGGAAGCGAGCACCGCGCTCATGCCAAAAATCGGCCAGCTCGGTCTGAAAGAAGTAGTCGGACCACCCGTGCAGGTAGAGCACATCGGTATCGTGGGCGATCGTCCGCCGCGGCAGCACAAGCCCCGGGCGGGATTCGACGCGTTTGGGCCGGCGGGTATCGCGCACCAGGGTCGCGACCACCTCGCCATGGGTGTCGGTCCCGAGCGGGAGGGTGCGGGCCTCAAAGGGCGCACCGAGCACATCGGTTTCCCAGATGTGCTCGGTCATCTTCACTCCCCCACTCGGAATCGAACCCCGTGGTGAGAGGTTACTCGGCCGCGGGCTCGTCGCGCGAGATGCGGATCATCTCGCCGCGGTGACCCACCTTGATCCGGGCGCGCTCGTGCGGCTCGCCCAGCCCGATCTCGTGCTCATCCAGGCGGTGCCAGCCGTCGAGGTCGGTGTAGGCCACGCCACGCTCCTCGAGCAGGGCCGGGATCGCCTCCTCCTCGGGGGCCTCCGGGGTCCACCAGGTGGCGCGGTCGGCCAGCACGTTCTCGATGGTCTCCATCGCGTCGGACTTCGTCGCGCCGATCAGGCCGATCGGGCCGCGCTTGATCCAGCCGGTCGCGTACAGGCCGGGGATCTGGTCGCCGTTGATGTCGTGCACCTGACCACCACGGTTCGGGATCACACCGCGTGCCTCGTCGAAGGGGATCTGCTCGAGCGGGGAACCGAAGTAGCCCACCGCGCGGTATACGGCCTGAACCGGAACCTCGCGGTACTCGCCGGTGCCCTCAACCCCGCCAAAACCGGTGGGCTTGGTGCGCTCATAGCGCAGCGCCGAAACCTTGCCATCCTCACCGAGGATCTCCTCGGGGTTGGCGTAGAAGTGCAGGTGCAGGCGGCGGCTCGAACCCTCCTGGGGCTCCTTGCGCCACTTCTGCAGCACGCGGTCGATGACCATGATCTGCTTATTGGTCGCGATGGCCTCCTGGGAGGCCTCGTCGTAGTCGAAGTCCTCGTCGTAGAGCACCATGTCCACGTCGTTCAGCTCGCCCAGCTCGCGCAGCTCCAGCGGGGTGAACTTGACCTGAGCCGGGCCGCGACGACCAAACACGTGCACGTCGGTCACCGGGGACGCCTTGAGACCCTGGTAGACGTTCTCGGGAATCTCGGTGGGCAGCAGGTCGTCGGCGTGCTTGGCCAGCATGCGGGCCACGTCCAGGGCCACGTTTCCGTTACCGATCACCGCGATCTCGCGGGCGTTCAGCGGCCAGGTGGTGGGCACGTCGGGGTGTGCGTCGAACCAGTTCACGAAGTCCGCGGCGCCGTAGGAGCCCTCCAGCTCGATGCCGGGGACCTTGAGGTCGGCATCCCGGATCGCACCGGTGGCGAAGATCACCGCGTTGTAGTGCTTCTGCAGGTCTTCCAGGGTGATGTCGGTGCCGAAGCGGACGTTGCCGAAGATGCGAATGTCACCGCGGTCCAGCACGTCACGCAGCGCGTTGATGATGCCCTTGATGCGGGGGTGATCGGGGGCCACGCCGTAGCGCACCAGGCCGTAGGGGGCGGGCAGGTGCTCAAACAGGTCGATCGACACGTCGAAGTCTTTTTCGGCTTTGAGCAGGATGTCGGCGGCATAGATTCCGGCGGGGCCGGCTCCCACGATGGCCAGGCGCAACTTGCTCATGTGTCGATATCTCCTTTGTTGGCGTCGGGCGACGCGGGGTTGTGACGAGGGGTGTAGTTAGCTGGAGCGTTCAACGATGGTCTCGGCGAAACGCACGAGAGCATCCTTGACCGGGCCCTTGGGCAGCGGCGCGAGGGCGGCCACGGCTTCGGCGGACCAGCGGTGAGCGGCGGCCAGGGTGCGCGCGGTCACCTCGTGGGCGCGCAGGGCGGCAATCGCCGCGGTGAAGTCTTCGGCGGCCGCGCCGGTGAGTTCGGCCTCGCTGTCGGTCTCGATCCGGGCCACCAGGGCGGCGGCCTCGGGGTCGGTCTCGGCCAGGCGGCGCAGGTAGATCATCGGCAGGGTCGCGACGCCCGCCCGCAGGTCGGTGCCGGGAACCTTACCGGTCTCCTCGGGGGCCGGGGAGAGGTCGATCACGTCGTCGATCAGCTGGAACGCGATGCCCACCTTCTCGCCGTACTCGACCACCGCGTCCTCATAGATTGGATCGGCGTGGCTGAAGATCACACCGGTCCGCGCCGCGGCGGCGATCAGCGATCCGGTCTTGTCCGAGAGCACCTGAATGTAGTGCGCCTCGATGTCCTCGTCCTCGCGCGGACCCACGGTCTCGTGCAGCTGGCCCAGGACCAGGCGCTCAAACGTGCTGGCCTGCAGCTGGATCGCGCGCTCCCCGAGCTCGGCCATGATCTGGCTGGCGCGGGCAAACAGCAAGTCTCCGGTGAGGATCGCGGCCGAGTTGCCCCACACGGTGTGGGCGCTGGGCACCCCGCGGCGCTTATCCGACTCGTCCATGACGTCATCGTGATACAGCGAACCCAGGTGGGTGATCTCGATCGCCTCGGCTGCCAGCACCACCTCGGGGGTCGTGCCCTCGCCCAGCTGGGCGGTGAGCAGCAGCAGCATCGGACGGATGCGCTTGCCACCGGCCTCCAGCAGGTACCGGCTCATGCTGTCGGCCACCGAGTCGGTGTACGCCAGCTGCTTTTCCAAACCGGCCTCGATGCGCACCAGCCCGGCATCCACCTCGTGGAGCAGCTTCTTGGTGGCGGGGGACGCAAAAATGCGCTCGGTGAGGCCCAGGTGCTGAGACAGACTCGTGATACGAGCCTCGGGTGCGTGATTCACCTTACCCACCCTAGCTGGCCTTGATACCGCGGTGCAGCGCGGTGATACCGCCCGTGAGGTTGCGGTATTCAACGTCGGTCCATCCGGCCTCGCGCATCCACTGCGCGAGCTCGGCCTGGGCCGGCCATGCCTGGATCGACTCGTTGAGGTAGTCGTAGGCATCGGGGTTCGAGCTAGCCAGGCGCACCAGTACCGGAGACACCCGGTGCAGGTAGAAGTCGTAGAGGCCGCGCCAGAGCTTATTCGGCGGGGTCGAGAACTCGCAGATCACCAGGCGTCCGCCGGGCTTGGTCACCCGCAGCATCTCGGCGATGGCCTGCTTGGGGTTGACCACGTTGCGCAGCCCGAAGGAGATCGTGGTGGCATCAAACTCGTTGTCGGCGAAGGGCAGCTTGGTGGCGTCGGCCTCGACAAAGCTGATCCGGTTGATGTGGCCGTAGCGACGACGCCCCTCGGCGAGCATGCCCGGGGAGAAGTCGGCGGCCACGACGCTCGCGCCGGTGCCGGCGATCGAGGCGCTGGAGGTGCCGGTGCCGGCGGCCAGGTCGAGGATCCGCTCGCCCGGGACCGCGCCGATTGCGCGGGTGGTGACCACGCGCCAGAGTCGATCATTCCCCAGGCTCAGGACGGTGTTGGTGAGGTCGTAGCGCGGAGCTACCTCATCGAACATCGCCGAAACCTGTGTGGGCGCTTTGGAAAGATCGGCCTTATGCATGCTCACTATCCTAGACACTTTCGAGCCGCGGTGTCCGCGCCCGGGCCGTGAATTCGCCCCACTCGGCGGGTGCGCCACATCTCGGCGTGTACTCATGTAAAACCGCCTAGGCTTAGAGGGTGTCCACTCCCGTTATCCCCAGGCTCCATGTCACCACTCGTGCACTGGCCGATCCGGGCACCCTGTTTGGGTTTGCCGACCGCACAAATCCGCTGATGTGGATGCGAGACGGGGCGGGAATCGTGGGCTCGGGCGTCGCCCTGCGACTCTCCACCGCGGGTGAGGATCGGATCACCGACCTGGCCACGCAGTGGCAGCAGATCGCCGAAACCGCGCGGGTTGGGGACGAGGTTGGTCTCCCCGGAACCGGGCTGGTTGCCTTCGGGACCATCGCCTTTTCGGCCGTGTCGAGCGCCGAGAGCGTGCTGATCGTGCCGCGGGTGATCGTGGGACGCTCGGGCGAGCACGCCTGGATCACCCGGGTATCGCTCGAGGGTGAACCCGCCACCGACCCCGACCTGCTGCCCGCGCGCACCCCGCTGGGCCAGAGCCTCACCGCCGACCTGGCCGAGGACCCGGCCGACGCCGAACGCCACCGCGACCTCGTCCGCACGGCCCTCGCCCGGATTCAGCGTGGGGATGTGGCCAAGATTGTGCTCGCCCGCACGGTCACCGGGCAGCTCCCGGCGGACGGCGACCGCCGCCGTCTGGCCGCCGACCTGGCCGCCGCCTATCCGCAGTGCTGGACATATGCGGTGGACGGCATGATCGGTGCGAGCCCGGAAACCCTGATCTCGGTGCGGGATGGATCGCTCTCGCTACGGGTCCTCGCCGGAACCGCCGCCCGCGGCCACGGTGCCACCGAGGATCGAGCCGCCGCCGAAACCCTGATCGAGTCCCGCAAGGACCGCGACGAACACGCGTTTGCCGTGCGCAGCGCCCTGGCCGCCCTCGCCCCGCACGCCGCCGGGCTGCACGGTCAGGACTCCCCCTTCACCCTGCGCCTGCCTAACCTCTGGCACCTGGCCACCGACATCTCGGGCCGGATCAGCGACCGCGCGAGCGTGCTCGACCTGATCCAGGCCCTGCACCCCACCGCCGCCGTGGGCGGCACCCCGACCCTCGCCGCGATCGACCTGATCAATGAGCTGGAACCCTTCGACCGCGGTCGCTACGCCGGGCCCACCGGCTGGGTGGACGCCCACGGCAACGGCGACTGGGCCATCGCCCTGCGCGGCGCCCAGGTGGATCCCGACGGACTCATCACCGCCTATGCCGGGGGCGGCATCGTCGCCGGGTCCGATCCCGAGTCGGAGTTCCGCGAGACGGGGATGAAGTTCCGACCGATTCGGGACGCCCTGTCCTAGACAGCACAGCGGTTCCGGACAACACCCGAACCCGGGATGCCCTGTCCTAGACAGCACAGCGGCAAGCGCCGCTAGCTTGCGGCCACCCCGACCGCCCAGGAGGCGTCGTCGCGCTCGCCGGTCGCCACGAAACGGCCGAGCAGGCGGGCCCGATACACCCACGGGTTGTGGCTGGCGAGGGTCCGGGCGTTGCGCCAGTGCCGATCCAGCGCACCGCCGGCGCGGATTGCCGAGGCACCCAGCGCGTCAAAGATGATCGAGGTCGCCCGCAGCGCCCCGGGGATCGCCGCAACCTGACCGGAGAACGCGGCCAGCTCGGCCGCCCCGATCGCCTCGGCCAAGGCCGTCTCGGCGGCTACGCGCTGCTCGGGGGTCGCCGCAGAGTCGGCGCGCAGGGCGTTCCGCGCCAGCGTCGCCGCCTCGGCTACTTCCAGGGCCTTCGCCGCACGCTCGGTGATCGCGTCCAGCGCGAAGCCCTGAGCCGCGGCCTCACCGACCACCTGAAGCAGCTGGGCATCCTCAACCGCGCGATCGGCGTTGCCGTGGCTGTAGGTGCGCGAGCGCGCGGCCAACTGGGCCCCGGCCTCGGTGGCCGCCGCCCGGGCCACCCCGGCGAGGGCGGCCAGGTGGAACACCTGGTAGAAGGCCAGCTGATAGCCGAAGCGCTCGGAGAAGTCGATCACGTCGGCCGGGTCCACGGCCGCCTCGGTAAAGACGGTGCCGCCGGAGGCGGTGGTGCGCTGGCCGAAGCCGTCCCAGTCATCGGTGATGACCACGCCCTCCTGGTGCACGGACACGGCCGCGATGACCTGGGTGTCCAGCTCCTCGGAGTGCGCGAGCACGTCGATCCAATCGGCATACAGGCTGCCGGTGGTGTAGAACTTTTCCCCGCTCAGGCGGGTCCCGCTCGCGTCGGAGCGCAGCCGGGTGCCCAGCTCGCCGCGCACGCTCGATCCGATCTCGGTCCAGGCATTGCCCACCAGATCTCCGCGCAGCGTGCGGTCGATCCACAGCGCGCGGGACTCGGCGTCCGGGCTCACCAGGCGGTCCTCGATGAACGCGAAGTGCCCACGCAGGGCCTGCTCGATATTGGAATCGGCGGCGGCCAGGTCGGCCAGGAGCGCAAACAGCCCGGTCAGGCTCACCCCGAACCCGCCCTCGGCGCGCGGTACCCGCAGGGCACCAAACCCGGCGTTGGCCAGCGCACGAATCTCTGCGGTGGGCAGGCCGCGATCCCGGTCGCGGGCCGCGGCCCCCTCGGCGATCCGGGCGAAGATCGGGGCGAAGACCCGGGCCGGATCGGCATCCGGGGCGATGGCGATGCGGGGACGAACGGGCGAGGTCTGGAGGAGGGTCATGCGCGGCCTTTCACGTGGGGTGCCTCCACGCTAGCCGCGGGTGCGGCGGCGCCGGTCGAGTGTTTCTCAACATGACGCCGCCGCGCGGTGCTAGACCGTGCTGGCGAGCAGGGCCGCGCGCGCCTCCTCGACGTCGTAGGTGGCCGCGGGCCACTGCGGATCGATCTCCGAGAGCACGTCCACCAGCAGGTGCTGCACGGCCACGCGGGCGTACCACTTGTTGTCGCCGGGGACCACGTACCAGGGCGCGTAGTCGGTCGAGGTGCGGGTGAGCGCGATCTGGTAGGCCTCCTGATAGTCGGGCCAGACCTCGCGCTCGGTGATGTCGTTAGGGGTGAACTTCCAGTGCTTATCCGGACGGTCCAGACGGTCAAGCAGGCGCTTCTTCTGCACGTCGGGGCTGATCTGCAGCATGATCTTGATGATCCGGGTGCCCGAGTCCACCAGCTCTCGCTCGAACTCGTTGATCGCCTCGTACCGACGCTCGATCTCCTCGGGGGACGCCAGCTCGCGTACCCGTCCGATCAGCACGTCCTCATAGTGCGAGCGGTCAAACACGCCAATCTTGCCGTCGGCGGGAACCTGCTTGTGGATGCGCCACAGGAAGTCATGCGAGAGCTCCTCGGCGGTGGGCTTCTTGAACGAGGCGAGCTGCACCCCCTGCGGGTCCACGGCACCCACGACGTGGCGGACGATCCCGCCCTTGCCCGCGGTGTCCATGGCCTGCAACACCAGCAGGACCGAGTCGGTGGCCCCGGTGGTGGCGGCGGCGTGGAGGCGTTCCTGAAGGTCGCTCAGGGTGTCAACCACCCGGGCGAGCTCGGCGACGCCGGCTTTTTTACCGCCCTTGAATCCGGGGGTGGAATCCGTTTCGACCGAGTCGAGGCGGAATCCGGGACCCACCCGGAGGACGTGCTGAGGATCTTCGGACCAGGCTTCGGAGTGGAATGACATGTCCACATTGTGCACCCCGTCGCCGCGGCGCACCAGACCCACCCGGGAATTTGCCCCCGACCGGGGTACGGCGCACCGGTTCGCCCACGGAATCGTCGGGTACGGCGCACCGATTTGCCCCCGGGCTCGTCGGGTACGGCGCACCGATTTGCTCCCGGGCTCGTCGGGCACGAGCGCGGGCGCAATCGCGTTCGGCACCGCGGTGAGCTCCGGGCCCCGGCTAGTTGCGGGTGAGTGCCACCTCGATCAGCACGGGGCCGGTCGTGGGCGTGGTGAGGGCCTGGTCCAGGTCCGCGCGGGTGGCCGCGCGGCGATACTCCCAGCCATAGGCCTCGGCCAGAGATTCGAGCCGAACCTCCTGCGGGGTGAACAGCACCCGCGCGGCGAGTGCCGGCGCTGCGCTCTGGGACACCTCGAGGTTGTCGAAGATCGTCCCGCCCCCGTCGTTGCCCACGATGATCTGGATCCGCGGCACCTGCTCGCCGGGAACCCGCAGCATCCCGCCCACATCGTGCAGGAGGGTCAGATCGCCGATCACCACCCGGGTCACCCCGGTCTCGGATTCGGCCTGCTGGGCCAGCGCGATTCCCGAGGCCGTGGCCACGGTTCCGTCGATTCCGGCCAGCCCTCGGTTGGCAAACACCGAGAGTTTCTTGCCCGGCACGTGCTCGTCGGCCACGCGGATCAGGCGCGAGGCACCAAACACCAGGCGATCATGCGGCCAGGTTGCCCGCCACACGGACTCCACCAGCAGCCGGCGATCCAGGGCCGCGCGAATGGCCTGGAACTCCCCGCGCACGTACGCCAGGCGGGTGGCCGGGTCGTGGGAGTGCGCGGCTTCCAGGTCCGGGGCCACATCGGTTGAGCGTTCGGCCGTCAGCTCGCGGGCGGCGACCACCCAGTGACCCAGCCAGTCGCGGTCGACCGGTCCCGGTTCGACATTCAGGCTCGCGGCCCGGTGGGCGTTATGCCCGGGATCAAACAGCTCGGTATCGGGTTCGGAGACCACCCAGGTCTCCACGTTTTCGCGGCGCAGCAGCGCGGGCACCTGACGGCTCAGCGTCGGCTGCCCGAAGACGATGACCCGCTCGATCAGCCCGCCGTGATCGGGGGAATCCAGGAGCTCGCGATACGGCACGATCAGCGCGCGGCCATATCGGCTGCCGCTGGATACCTCGGCGATCAGCGGCCAGCCGCCGTGGTGCGCGAGATCCTCGGCACCGGGACCGGCACCGTTTCCGGCGATGACCACGGTGCGTGGGCCGCGCGGCAGCACGTGCGCGGGTACCGCGGAGGGGGCGGCACCGGATGCCTTCTCGGCCGTGATCTCCGCCGCGGCCGGAGCGGCGGACCCCGATGTGTCCCGGTCGGCGGCACCGAGCACGGATTCCGCGGTCTCGGCCTGCTCGGTCAGATCGGCAGAGCTCGGCACGTCCGGCACCTCCTGCGCGTCCGGCACCTCCTGCGCGTCCGGCACCGGAACGGTCGCCTCCTCCGCCAGCGCGCTGGAGAGCGGCTCGCGGAATCCCACGTTGAGCTGCACCGGTCCGGGCACGGCACCGGCGGCCGCGGCAAACGCGGTCCGGGCATGTTCGGCCGCCCGCGCGGTCTCGTCTCGGGAGGCGTTCGGGGCGTCCTCATCCAGGCTCAGCCGGGTCGCCGCACCAAACAGGTGGGCCTGCGCGGTGGTCTGGTTGGAGCGGATACCCCGCAGCTCCTCGGGGCGGTCGGCGCTCAGCACGATCAGCGGGATGTGTGAGTGATGGGCCTCAAGGACGGCGGGATGGAGGTTCGCCACGGCGGTTCCGCTGGTGACCACGATCGGTACCGGCAGTCCGGTTTCGGCCGCCAGGCCGAGTGCGAGGAACGCCGCCGAGCGCTCATCGATCCGTACCCGGAGACGAATCTGCTCGGCCGCCTCGGCCTCGGCAAATGCCAGCGCCCAGGCCTGCGAGCGTGAACCGGGGCACACCACCGCGTCACGGATACCCAGGCGAATCAGCTCGGCAACCAGACCCCGCGCGTACATGCTCGCGGGGGAATCTCCAGCGCTCATCGACGCGGCTCGGAGTCCGAACCGGGCTCGTCATCGGAGTTCTTACCGTCGCGGGGCCCAAAGACGTCGGGGTGATCCAGCTCGGTCTCGGCGTCGAGGGCGGCGAGCTCCTCCTCCAGGCGGCGGATCCGCTCGTCCTGCTCGCTCACCCGGCGCAGGTCGCCGAGGAAGGCGGGGTCATCATCCGGAGTGCGGGGCTGCGGGGCGGCACCTCGGGCCCGACCGATCGTGTACCAGAGCACCAGACCGGCAACCGGGAGCAGCAGAATCACCACCAGCCAGACGGGCTTGGAGAGCCCGCGGATGCGGCTGTTTTCGCGCATCGCGCAGTCCACGACGGTGTAGACGGTGGCGACAACAAAAACCACCACGAGGGCAAAGAGGATCCTGGGCATGGCTCCTATGCTACCGGGCGTACCCGGGAACGGGCAGCCGTTTGGCGTGCGGTTCCCTCCGGGCGGAAATACTCAGCTTGGGCGACGTAGACTGGTCGGGTGAAACCCCTGCAATCCGTAATCGTGTTTACCATCCTGCGCCTGCTGGCCTTTGCCGTGCCGCTGGCCGCGCTGCTCCTGCTCGGGATCGAGCCGATGTGGGCGGCCGTCGCCGCCGCCGCGCTCGGATTCGCGATCTCGCTGGTGTTCCTGCGTACCCCGCGCGAGCGGGTGGCCGGGTCGCTGTATGAGGCGCGTCACCCCGTGCACGGCGAGGATGAGGACGTCGAAGACGACTACCTGGACGACGAGGATGCCCTGCTCGACCAGGACGAGGACGAGACTCCGGCCGCCGCCGCACAGTCCGCCGAGAAGGCCGTTGAAAAGGCCGCCGAGGAATCCCAGCCCGCCTCGACCGAGGAGACCCCCGCAGACGACGCGGTCCCGGCCACGGTTCCCGCCGCGGACACCGCCCCCGGCAAGTAGCCACCCCAGACCACAAAACCGCCCGGATCGATCACGATCCGGGCGGTTTTTTATGTGCGGTGCCTAGAAGGCCAGGCCAAATCCGAGGGTCAGGCCGAAGATCAGCTGCAGCACGCCGGTGAGCTTGAGCACCAGCACAAACTCGCGGGCGGTCTTGCCGGTGAGCACGATGATGATCGCCGGGATCATCACCAGCAGGCTGAACAGGGTGACCCACACCAGCGGGATGAAGATCGCCAGCCAGATCGCCAGGCCCAGGGCCAGCAGCAGGAGCACAACATAGCTGACCCGAGTCGCGGTGCCGCCTATGCGCACCGAGAGGGTGCGCTTACCGGCGATCTTGTCCTGCTCGATATCGCGCAGGTTGTTGACCATCAGGGTGGCCACGGCGATGAAGCCCACGGCAATACCCCCGGCAATCGCCGGCTGGGTGACCGCGCCGATCTGCACAAAGGTGGTGCCCAGGGTGGCAACCAGCCCAAAGAAGATGAACACAAACAGCTCGCCCAGGCCCTGATAGCCATAGGGTCGCTTGCCGCCGGTGTAGTACCAGGCGGCCACGATGGCCAGCACGCCGACGATCAGCAGCCACCAGATACCCGAGATGATGACCAGTGCGAGGCCGGCCACCGCGGCGATCCCGAAGAAGGTCATCGCCACGGCGAAGACCCTGCGTGCGGGGGCGCGGCCGCTGCCCACCAGGCGGGACGGGCCCACCCGGTGCTGGTCGGTGCCGCGGATGCCGTCGGAGTAGTCGTTGGCGAAGTTCACGCCGACCTGCAGGGCAATCGCGATCACCAGGCACAGCAGCGCCCGCACCCAGTGGTACACACCGGGGTCGGAGGCAAAAATGGCCGCGCCGGTACCGATGGCCACCGGGGCCACCGCCATCGAGAGGGTGAACGGACGGGCCCCATTGATCCAGTCCCCCAGGCGTGCCTTGGGGATTTCCTGAATCTCACGGGCTGCGGGGTTCCCGCTTTTCCCGGTGCCCTTGGGCGTGTTACGCAGGGGCTTGTGTGCGCTGGTGCGCGACGGGTTGTTGGCCAACGGTTCCTCCAGAGTGTCTGCCACGAATCATACGACATGCACCGTTAACGGGCGCGGGATTGTGTTCAGGTGCGCGCGGCGAGGGCGCGGCGGTCGGGTTTTCCGGATGCCAGCAGCGGCATCTCGGGCAGCAGGATGATCGCGCGGGGCCGAGCCTCGCGGCCGATCTGCTCCGCACAGGCCGCGCGAATGCGCTCGAGTCTGACTTCGGGATCGGCATCCGGCACCGCGGTGAACACCACGGGGACCTGGCCCCAGCGCTCATCCGGGGCGGCCACGGCGACGGCATCCTCGAGCCCCGCGTCGCGCGCGACCCGGTCGATCCGGTCCAGGCTCACGTTGATCCCGCCGGAGATCAGCACGTTGTCGATCCGCCCGTGCACCGCCAGCACCCCGTCCACGATCTCGCCGGTGTCCCCGGTGCGCAGCGCTCGTTCGGTGTCTTCGGTCGCCTCGGCAAACGCCGCATCGGTGCGGATGCTGTCCCATGTGCCGTCGGCGGCGAGATAGCCGAGGGCCAGCAGCGGGCCGGAGAGCCGGATCTCCCCCGCGATAATCGCCGCGCTCACCCCCGGCAGCGGGACGCCGTCATACACACAGCCGCCTCCGGTCTCGCTGGCGCCGTAGGTACGGACCAGGGTGACCCCGGCCGCCCGCGCGCGCTCGCGCAGGGGTTCGGGGATCGCCTGACCCCCCACCAGCACCGCATCAAACTCGGCCAGCACGTCGGAGTGATCCAGCACGCGCTGCACCTGCGTGGGCACCAGCGAGACGTACCGTCGACCCAGCGCCCGCGTGAACATCAGCCGCGAATGCGCCTCGAACACGGCCGGGTCAAAGGGCCCCGGCGGCAGGTAGGCGGGGGTGGTTCCGGCCAGGTGTGAGCGCACCAGGACCTGCAATCCGGCGATGTAGTTGCCCGGCAGCGCCGAGAGCCAGGTCCCCGGTCCGCCAAGCACCCGCTCGGTCGCCCGGGCCGAGTGCAGCAGCGCGTGCCGCGAGTGGGCGATGCGCTTGGGAATCCCCGAGGACCCCGAGGTTTCGATCACCACGTCGACCCCGGCGGGCACCGTGGGGTTCGTCTCCGCCGGCAGCTCCGGTCCGGCCACCGGCAGGAGCGCCGGACCGATACCCGCGAGCATATCCGCCACCGCGTCGGCAAAGGCCTCGCGGTCGGTGGCGGAGACGTAGCGGGCGGGCACCTGCTCGGTCACTAGTACTGCCAGGGGTAGGGCGACCAGTCGGGGGCGCGCTTTTCCAGGAACGAGTCGCGTCCCTCCACGGCCTCATCGGTGCCGTAGGCCAGGCGGGTGGCCTCGCCGGCAAAGACCTGCTGCCCCACCATGCCGTCATCCACCGCGTTGAAGGCGAACTTGAGCATGCGGATCGCCGTGGGCGACTTGGTCAGGATCGTCCGAGCCCAGGCCAGGGCCGTGGATTCCAGCTCGGCGTGGGGCACAACCCGGTTGACGGCACCCATCTCATAGGCCCGCTGGGCCGAGTACTCCTCAGCGAGGAAAAAGACCTCGCGGGCGAACTTCTGCCCGATCTGGCGCGCGAAATAGGCGCTGCCGTAGCCCGCGTCGAACGAGCCCACGTCGGCGTCGGTCTGCTTGAACTTGCCGTGCTCGGCCGAGGCGATGCTCAGGTCACAGACGACGTGCAGCGAGTGTCCGCCCCCGGCGGCCCAGCCCGGGATGACCGCGATGACAACCTTGGGCATCATCCGAATCAGGCGCTGCACCTCAAGGATGTGCAGGCGGCCCGAGCGGGCGGTGTCCTGCACGGCGGTCTCCGAGTCGGAGTACTTATAGCCGTCGCGGCCGCGGATGCGCTGGTCGCCGCCCGAGCAGAAGGCCCAGCCCCCGTCCTTCGGGCTCGGTCCGTTGCCGGTCAGCAGCACCACACCGATCCGGGAGTTCTGCCGCGCATCATCCAGCACCGCGTAGAGCTCATCCACCGTGCGCGGACGGAACGCGTTGCGCACCTCGGGCCGGTTAAACGCGATGCGCGCCACCTGCCCGTGTACATCGTGGTGGTAGGTGATGTCGGTGAGTCCCTCAAAACCGGGGACATCGCGCCACGCAGACTCGTCAAACAGATCGGAAACATGCATGTCTCAAGCATAGAACGCCGCGCACGGGATTACCCGTGCGCGGCGTTCGGTGCGCCCGGTGAGTGGGTTAGCTGGCGCAGACCTTCGAGTACTCGGCACCCGAGGCCTTGTCGGCGGTCAGGAACTTCTCCATGGCGTTCATCACGCTGACGCCGTCGGTGGACGCGGCCACCTCGGTGTTGAGGGTCTTATAGGCCGCGGCCATGGGGTCGAGGGCCTTCTTGACGTCCTCGTTTTCGACCTTCTTCTGCAGGGCGGTGAACTTGTCCACTACCTTGGCGGTCGCGGCCTTGGTGTCATCGGGGTTGCTGGCGGCCGACATCATGACGGTCTGCATGTCCTGGGTCAGCGAGGACAGTGCCTTATCGGTGGACGCACAGGCGTCGGCGGTGCTGGGCCCGCTCGAGCAGGCGGAAAGGCCGATAGCCAGCAGCATGGTGGTGCCAACTACGGCCGAACGACGAAGTGAAATACGCATGAAAATGAGCGCTCCTGAGTGTGAATTGCGAAGTTGGAGGCGTTGTGAGCCCCTCTTTGCAGGCTACGAAATTTGTTCAGTGGTTCGAAATCGACACGCCCGGGAACCCGCCCCTCACCCGCACCACGGCACCGCGTTCGCGGTGCCGTGGTAACCGCATACGCAGCGAGCCCCCGCCCACCAGAAGTGGACGGGGGCTCGAAGCGGACGGGACTACTTCGAGCAGACCTTGCCGTAGTCGGCACCCACGGTCTGGATGTCGCCGGCGACGGCCTGGATCTCGGTGAGGGCCTCGGTAGCCGAGGCGGGGTCACCGGTGATCTTCTCCATGGCTGCGCCCAGGCGACCAAAGGCGTCCACCATCGGGTCAACAACCTTCTTGACGTCGGCGTTCTGCACCTTGGTGGAGGTCTCCTTGAGCTTTTCGGAGACGGTCTTCAGGGCGGCGATTGCCTGGCTCGGGTCGGTGGCCGCGTTGGTCATGGCGGACTGAACGTCGGTGCCCACCGCGTTCATCTCGGTTTCGATCAGCGCGCAGGCCTCGGCCACGGTCTGAGTCTTGGGCGCCTCCGACGCCTTTCCGTCCGCATTTCCCCCGGCGGAACAGGCCGAAAGGCCCAGGGCAAGAAGCATGGTGGCGCCGGCAACGGCCGCGCGACGAGCAGTGATACGCATGAAAACTCCAGATTTTATTGGTGCAAAAATCGGGGTGCTGTAATTCCCCCCTCGCAGACTACTGATATCCAAAGACATTTGTCATGCTCAAACGGGCGGCAAACTACTATTGTTATCAGCTCGTACTCCGGCGGATGCGGTCCCTAGGCCGCGCAGAGCTTGGAATAGGCGGTGTTGGCATCGGTGAGCGAAACCATCGCCGGCCCATAGGATTCATCGGTCGCGTTCTCGGAGTCCTTGGCATTTTCCTTGACCACGGTACTCACGTCCTTGATCGCCGCGGACAGCGCGTCCACCGACTTCTTGACCTCGGGATTCTCCACCTTGTCCGCGGTGGCCGAGATTTTGCCGGACAGTTTCGCCAGCTGCTCCCCACCCTCGGCGAGATCAGTACTGGCGGCCGTGAGCCCGGAGCCGATATCGCTCAGATGGGTGGTCATCTCGGACTTGATCACCGCACACGCATCGGGAACGCTCTGTTCGGCGCTGCACGCCGAAAGCCCCAGGGCGAGCACGAGGGCGGTACCGGCGGTGAGGGTCTGACGAAGGGAGGGTCGCATGATGTGAGGGATTCCAATGTGTTGAGGGCATGGGGTCGGGGCGATATGTCGCTCCCCGGCAGGCTATCCAGTGCCGGCCATGCGCAATTGAAATCCGCCGCTCCTGCACGATGAGCTGTCGGATAACAGGTGGAATCTACCCGGCGGTCGGCGTGACACCGTCCCCCGCCGCGGTTCCGCCGCCGATCACCGCGCGCAGGGCGTCGGCGATCTCGGTCTCCCCGTCCACAAACGGGATCGTGTGGCCGGCGGTCTCCGGGGCATGAATGACATCGGCCGCGACCAGCGCCACGTTGGCTCGGCTCACCGGGCCGCGGGTCCCGGTCACCGTAATCCTGCCGGTGGATTCCTCATCCGTGAGGGCACCGGGGGCCAGGACCGTCCAGTCCAGATCCTGACGGCGCAGGTACTCATCGGCCGCCGCCTTGGCCTCGGCGTAGGCGAAGAAGGAGTCCTCGGGATCAACGCCGTGATCGAGGCGCGCACCCTGATAGGACACCATGACAAAACGACGAGTTTCCAGGCGCAGGGCCGCATCAATCGTGCGAATCGCCGCGTCGCGGTCCACCGCATAGGTGCGCTCGGGGCTGCCCCCACCGGCACCGGCCGACCAGACGATCATGTCAAAGCCACGCAGCAGGTCTTCGATCTGCCAGATCACGAGGGTCTCGATATCGGCCACGACGGCGCTGGCTCCGGTGGCCTCGACATCGGCAACGTGATCCGGATTCCGGACAACACCGGTGACCTGGTGACCGCGGTTAACAAGAATCTGTTCGAGGTGGAGGGCTACCTTGCCGTGTCCCCCGATGATGGCAATAGCTGACATGCGCTCACGCTAGCACGTCGGATCGGCGGCGCGCGAGTACCCGGGCAGAGAGGTGTTATGGTTTATAAGTAAGACTTATTCGCATAATTCAGTGAATCATGTCGGATGTAATGAAGCGCCCGAATACTGGAGGTCATCGATGCCCACGTCCCCACCGCCCCTGATCGTGATGGGAGTGTCGGGCTCCGGCAAGTCCACCATCGGCATTGCCCTGGCCCGGAGTTTTGGGATTCCCTTCGTGGATGGCGACGACCTGCACCCCGCGCACAATCGGGACAAGATGGCCGCGGGCCAGCCCCTGAACGACGAGGACCGGGCCCCCTGGCTGGAAATCATCGCCGAGCGGGTACGCGATGATCTGGCCGCCGGCACCCCTATCGTGGTGGCCTGCTCGGCCCTCAAGCGGCGCTATCGCGACCAGCTCGTGCGGCTCACCCCGAGCACCGTCCTGATTCACCTGGTGGGTGATCGCGCGCTGATCGCCGCCCGCCAGGCCGGACGTAACCACGAGTACATGCCCAACAGCCTGCTGGACTCCCAGTTCGCCGCGCTCGAACCGCTCGAGGAGGGTGAGCGCGCGTTTGAGGTGAGCCTGGACCAGACGCCCGAGCAGATCCTCGCCGAGATCCACACCCGGTTGGCCGCGCTGACCGGTGAGACCGTCCCCGCCTCCGAAACCGCGCCGACGCCGGCATCCGCATCGGCACCCGCCGCCGTTTCCGAAACCGTTCCCGAAACCGAGGAGTCAGCATGAGCACCCTGTTTGATCTGACCGGCCGCCTGGCGCTGGTCACCGGATCCAGCCGCGGCATCGGCCGCAGCATCGCCGAGGGCCTGGCCGACGCCGGCGCGACGTTGGTTCTGCATGGCCGGGACGCAACCACGCTCGCCGAAACCGAGGCCGCATTTATCGCCCGCTTCGGTGCCGATCGCATCCACGCGATCGCGTTCGACATCACCGATGAGGACGCGGTGAACGCTGGCATCGCCGATATCGAGTCCCGCATCGGCGCCATCGATGTGCTGGTTAACAATGCCGGCATTCAGCACCGCGAGCCGCTGGTGGAGCTGGACCGCGCCGACTGGGATCGGGTGATCGCGACCAACCTCACCTCGGCGTTCCTGGTGGGCCGCGCCGTCGCCCGGCACATGCTGCCCCGGCGTTCGGGCAAGATCATCAATATCGCCTCGGTGCAGACCGATCTGGCCCGCCCCACCCTCTCGGCCTACACCTCGGCCAAGGGTGGCATCCGCAACCTCACCCGGGCGATGACCGCCGAGTGGGCCGGCTCCAACATTCAGATCAACGCCATCGCCCCGGGCTATATCCACACCGATATGACCCAGAAGCTCGTGGATGATCCGCAGTTCAACGGCTGGATTCTCGGCCGCACCCCGGCCGCCCGCTGGGGCACCCCGGCGGATCTGGCCGGTCCGGCGATCTGGCTGGCGTCTTCGGGATCGGACTTTGTGAACGGACAGGTCATCTTCATCGATGGCGGAATGACGGTGGTGGTTTGATGACACGCGAAAACCTGGGTGTTCTGGCCCATGCCAAGGAAGATCTGCGGATCGAAACCCTTCCCGAGCCCACCCCCGCCGCCGATCAGGCGGTCATCGAGATCGCGTACGGCGGGATCTGCGGATCGGACCTGCACTACTGGACCCACGGGGCGGCCGGGGAATCCATCCTGATCGATCCGCTGGTGCTCGGTCACGAAGTGGTGGGTACGGTACTGCACGCGGCCGCCGATGGGTCCGGCCCCGCCGTCGGCACCCCGGTTGCCGTGCACCCCAATACCCCGCATGCCGTGGACGGCATACGCTATCCCGAGGATCGGCCAAACCTGGCCCCGGCCTCGACCTATCTGGGCAGCGCCGCGCGCCACCCGCACACCGACGGGGCCTTCGCCCGCCGGGTTGCACTGCCGGCCCGCATGCTGCGTGTCCTCCCCGCGGGCCTCACACTGCGCGCCGCCGCACTGGTGGAACCAGCCTCGGTGGCCTGGCACGCGGTGTCCCGCGCCGGCGAGGTGACCGGTAAGTCGGTGCTGGTGATCGGTACCGGTCCGATCGGCGCGCTGGCGGTTGCCGTGCTTAAGCGAGCCGGGGCCGCCCACATCACCGCGGTGGACCTGCACGAGAAGCCGCGGGAGATCGCGCGGGAACTCGGGGCCGACGCGACCCTGGACGCCACCGATACCGAGGCCATCGCCGCGGTGCAGGCGGACATCGTGATCGAGTCCTCGGGGAACTGGCGCGGGCTCGCCTCGGCGGTGCGCGGCGCGACCCGCGGTGGCCGCGTGGTCATGGTGGGGCTGCTGCCCTCGGGGGAGCAGCCGGCGCTGATCAGCCTGGCCATCGTGCGCGAGCTTGAGCTGGTGGGTTCGTTCCGCTTCAATGACGAGATCGATGAGGTGATCGCGGCCCTGGCCGACGGCTCGCTGCGCATCGATCCGGTGATCACCCATGAGTTCCCGGTGGAGGATGCGGCCGAGGCCTTCGCCGTGGCCCTGGATTCGTCCACCAGCGGCAAGGTGCTGCTGGCGTTCTAGCCCCGGACAGGGATCGGGTCGGTGATCTTCACCGACCCGATTCTTGTCTGGTGTGGTCCGGCTATCCCAGCGTCCCGGGCAACGGGGTGCGTGCGGTGCGCGGCTCCTCGGCCCAGATGTGCTCCACCTCGGCCAGGGTGCGACTCATGATCGCGTCCATCGCCGCGCGGGCCCGCTCGGGATCGCGGCCCTGGATGGCCACGGCCACATCGATGTGGAGCTGCAACGCATCCTCGTGCGGGTGTTTGGGCATCAGACCCAGTCGGGTACGACCGCGCAGCACCGCGCCGATCATCCCCGACATGGCCGCAAACATCTCATTGCCACTGGCCCCCAGCACCAGCGCGTGGAACTGAATGTCGAGATCCTGGAAGGATTCCAGGTCGCCGGCGCGGCCAATCGAGCGCATCCGCGCGGCGATCTGCAGCAGCCGCTCGGCCACCGCATCGGGCGCATGCCGGGCCGCAAGTTCGGCGGCGGCGGGCTCGACGCTGCGACGCAGTTCGGTGAGCGAGCGTAGCTGGGCTCCGCGGCCCGTTCCGGACAGGCGCCAGGCGATCAGCTGGGGATCCAGCACCCGCCAGTGATCCTCGGCGAGCACCCGGATGCCCAGGCGTCGCACCGATTCCACCAGACCCAGCGACTGAAGCACCCGAACGGCCTCGCGGATCACCGAACGGCTCACCCCGAGTTCGGCGGCCAGATCGGTGGCGAGGACGGCGGAACCCGCGGGCAACTCGCCGGCAATGATGCGCCGTCCGAGCTCTTCCACCGCGCGATCATGCAGGCTTGAGGACATGCCCCCAGACTATCGGGCGCCGCGCGGATACCGCCGTCGTTCAGTAAACCGGAGCACAATAGGGATATGCCCTACTCCGCCGCAGAGGTTTCCGTGACCGACATCCTGGCCACCGCTCACGTCGTGGATCTTCCGCTCAACATCCGCTTCCGCGGCCTGCTGCGCCGCGAGGCCCTGGTGTTTGAGGGGCCGCGCGGGTGGAGCGAGTTCTCCCCGTTTGTCGAATACGAACCCGCCGAGGCGCGCACCTGGCTGGATGCGGCCATCGACTTTGCCTACGGGCCCGAGCCCGAGCTGCTGCGTACCGAGATTCCGGTCAACGCCACGGTGCCCGCGGTGGCTGCCGAGGCGGTGCCCGGGGTGCTCGCCCGGTTCCCCGGCTGCACCACCGCCAAGGTGAAGGTGGCCGAGCGAGGACAGACCCTGGCCGAGGACGTGGCGCGGGTTGCCGCCGTGCGCTCGGTTCTCGGCCCCGCGGGCAACATCCGCGTGGATGCCAACGGCGGTTGGAGCGTGGCGGAGGCGGAGGCGGCGCTGGCTGCCCTCGCGCCGTTTGGACTGGAGTACGCCGAGCAGCCGTGCGCAAGCGTGGCCGAGCTCTCGGCGCTGCGCACACGCATCGCGGGGCTCGGGGTGCGTATCGCCGCCGATGAGAGCGTGCGCAAGGCCGAGGATCCGCTGGCGGTCGCCCGGGCCGGGGCCGCCGATCTGCTGGTCATCAAGGCACAGCCGCTGGGTGGGATCGCCCGGGCCCGCGAAATCGTGTCCGCGGCGGGCCTCCCGGTGGTGGTGTCCAGCGCGCTGGACACCTCGGTGGGACTCTCGATGGGCGCTCGGCTGGCCGCCTCGCTGCCCGAGGTCTCGTTCGCGTGCGGCCTGGGTACCGCGGCACTCCTCGCCGCGGATGTAACCGATAACCCGCTCCTGCCCGAGCACGGGACCATCCACACCGAGCGGATCACCGTGAACCCGGACCTCCTGGTGCGCCATGCCGCGAGCCCCGAGCGGCGTCGGTGGTGGCTGGATCGGGTGCGCGCCTGCGCCGCCGTCGCCTAGACGGCGGCGAGGTGGTGGACGCTCCTATTTCTTGGCGAAGCAGAGGGCGTCATAGGCGTCGTGGAACTTTCCCGCCAGCCCCTCCATCGCCGCGGATTCGGGGTAGTACCCCTGCAGGCCCGCGGATCCATACTTATGCAGCAGGACCGCCTGGGTGGAAAAGTACAGCTTGAGGTCCTTAATGGTGTCCTTCACGGGCTGCGATTCCATCGAGTCGATGCCCTCCTGATACTTTTCCACGGCCTGATCCATCAGGTCTCCGGCGCGCTGGGGGTCGCTGTCCACCAGCGACTGGGCCTCGGTCAGGAGCGGGGCGGTGTCCGTCTCCAGCTGTCCCAGGGTAAAGGCGCAGTCGGCGGCGATGGCCTTCCGCTGGGCGGCGGAAACATGCGTGCCGGGAGCCGGGCTGGCGGCAACAGAAGGCGAGGTTTCTCCCGCCGCAAGCTTCGCGGAAGGCGAGGTGTCCGAGCCCGTGCTCGGGGTGGCCCCGGGGGCACATGCGGTCAGGGCGAGCATCAGCGCGGCTCCCGCCGCGAGTGATGCACAGGTGGTTTTGAACGGTCTCACGCGTATCCATTTCTGATCACGGCGGCCCCCAAACCGACCACCCCATCGGTGCAGGCTATCAGCGTCAAACCGGACCGCCACACAGTACATCCCCAGCGACGGCGCCGGTTCGCGGGGAAACGCCGCACCGCCGCGGTGCCCCAGCACCAAAATGCCCACCGAACTGGGGGTGGAAGCGGGAAATCTAAAACTGAGCAACCACTTGGAATATTAGATGTGATCTTGAATCCAGGTGATCGCCGGAAAATACTTGAATAAGCCGCGTCATGAAATGGCCGAGCCCCGATCTAGTTGGTTGTACGGGGCAGCAACACATCGGCCGCAGCTCCGCCCCGTACAGACGTGAATGCCCGGGGAGGTATTCATGCCGCGGAGAGGGTGGGCACTGGGGAGTGCACAACATCCCCCTCTCCGCGGGCTTTTACCCCACCCCGCTCGGTTCCCCCGCCGAGACACCCACCCGAGGTTCATCATCCTTGAATAGCGAAACCCCCTCCCCCGACGACTCCGAGCTTCTTGACGCCGCGCGCGCCGGAAAAGAGGAGGCGTTTACCACCCTCTGGACGCGCCATGCGGAAGCCGGAAAGCGCGCCTCCCGAGCCATCTCCCGCTCGTTCGACGCGGACGATGTGGTGTCCGAGGCCTTCACCCGCATCATCGCCACGGTCAACCGCGGCTCCGGTCCCCACGACGCCTTTCGCCCCTACCTATTTGCCACCATCCGCTCGGTCATCGCCCGCTGGGGTGGTCGACAGCACGAGGTGAACGTGGACCAGCTGGAGGTTATCGGGGATCTGAGCGCCGATATGACCTCGCAGGAATTTGATCGTCAGCTCATCATTCGAGCGTTTGCGACGCTGCCCACCCGCTGGCAGGAGGTGCTCTGGTACTCGGAGGTTGAGGGAAAGCGTCCACGCCAGATCGCTCCGCTCATCGGCGTGAGCGCCAACTCGGTGTCGGCGCTGGCCTATCGCGCGCGCGAGGGGCTGCGCCAGGCGTGGATCCAGGAGCACTTTGCGATCCTCCCGCCCGAGAGCGAGCACCGCTGGGTGGTGCAGCGAATCGGCGAGTACAGCCGCGATGCCCTGGGTGCGCGGGATCGTGCACGCTTTGATGCCCATATCGACGAGTGCGCGTCCTGCCGCGCGCTCGTGGCCGAGGGACGTGAGCTCGCCGGTATCCTGCGGATCGTCCTGCTCCCGGCGCTGATCGGGGCGGGGGCGGCCGCGTATCTCGCGGGGAGTTCGTCGAGCTCGGCGGTCGCCGCCGTCGCCGCCCTGCGACACAGCAAACCGGCCATGACGATCACCACCACCGCCGCGGCCGGCGCACTCGTGGCGGCCGGGATCGTCGGCGTGACAATGCTCCCCAAAAATTCGCCACCGCCCGCCGTCTCGGCGCAGCGTCTCGGGCGGGCGCTGCCTAGCACTCCGCCGAACCCCGACTCGACGCTGCCCACGGTGCCCGAAAACCCGACCCCCGATCCGACGAGCGATCCCGATGGTGTGCTGCTTCCCCGGGTAGGGATACCGGTACCGGGCGCGCCTGCCGGCCCCGTCGCCGTGGCACCGGCACCCGCTCCGGATATCGCCACCACCCCCAACCCCACGCCGATCCCGACGCCGTCGCCCATACCGCCCACGACGGGCACCCCGGAGGCACCGAAAATCACCCGGGTCGATGATGGCGACGGACTACTCTGGCCGATGGTGAGCGGCCGGGCCAAACCCGCCGCGACCGTGCACCTCACCGGTCCCGGTGTGGACGTCGAGGTGGTGACCGAGGCCGATGGTGCCTGGAGCACCGCCCAGCTGGAACTTCCGGCCGGCACCTCGGAGCTGCGGGTCAGCCAGAGCATCGAGGGGCTCACCTCGACCGAGACGACGCAGACGGTGTCCCTGGAAACCCCCGAACGCCCCACCGTGCGCTGGGACCCGGCCTGGGGAATCACCGCGATCATCCACTCCCGGCCGGCCACCTCGGCCGTGCTGACCATCGATCCGCTGGGTACCCGGCCGATCACCGGAGGCACCGACGGGGTCACCGAAACCCCGCTCTCTATCCCCGCCTCACTCAACCGGGTGACCCTGAGCGCGCACTATGAATCGGGTGATCGGCGCGGACCCACGAGCCCCGCCACCGTGGTAATCACCCAGTAACGTACCCCGGACGATAAAGACGCGGGTAACGCCCTAAGAGCCCCACCACCATGGTGATCACCCAGTAACGTACCCCGGACGATGAAGAGGCCGCTAGCCTCCTAGGAGCCCGGGCACAGGGTACCGAGTTTGCCGACCCCCGCACTTTGTTCCTCACGCAATTTGACGACTTCGGGGCGGTCTGGGTTGAGCGCATCGGCACCGTTGGCGTGTACGAGTGAGGCGAGCGTTGAGAACTGTGCGGTGTACTCGGCAGAGGCCGCCTTCACCTCTTCATTGGTGATTGACTCATTCACCTCGTTCATCCGCGTCACAATCTCGTCCAACGCCTTGCCCGCTTCCTCGGGTTGGGTGGCGATCATATTAGGGACCAGCGCGAAATCGTCCATCGTTTGGCGCAGGGTATCCTTCACGCGCGAACAGGCCTCTTCTACCGTCATCGCGGCCGGCTTTGCCCGTTCGTCCTGACTCGAGGCAGACGCGGTTGGGCGCGCCGATGATGCGTCGTTTTTGGCACCGTTTTCCGAGGCGCATCCGGTCAGCACTAACGCTACCGACACACTCGCCACTATCGTTCGAAAAACACTCACTTGCAGTTTCATTGCGTACTCATTTCTGATTACGGCAGCCCCCCATAAAATGGCTACCCCCTAACGAGGCACGCTACCAGAAACGACGGTGATGTATCGGGCGGAGAGACGCGAAAGCCTCGTCCCACAGCACGCGGGACGAGGCTCACGCCAGTATGAATGACGCTTAGGCTCCGGGGCAGAGCTGAGAGAACTTCGAGGGGCCCGCGTCCTTCGCCGCCTGGAGGGTCGCCACCTCGGGGTTGTCGGGGTTCAGCGCGTTCTTGCCATACTTGTGGACCATCGAGGCGAACACCCTCATCAGGTCGAGTTCCTCGGTGGCCGCCGACTTCACCTCTTCATTGGTGACCTCGTTGATCGAGGCCGCCAGGCGGTCAACCACGCCGTCGATACTCTCCCCCGCTCGCTGCGGGTCGGTAAAGAGAAGTCCCAGAACCGCGGTGTAGTTCTCATCGTCCGCGGCCTGAACCGTCTGCACGATCGAGCAGGCCTCGGGCACGCTCTGTGCGGGGATGGTCGGGGTTTCCGAGGGGGTGGGTTCGGCCGAAACCGCCGCGGGCTTGGGGGACGCAGATTCGCTCTTCTCGACCCCGGCCGCCGAACATCCGGCGAGGGTGAGCGCCAAGACGGTGCCCGCCACGATCGTTGCGAGCATCTTCTTCTGCAGTTTCACGCAGTTTCCATTCGTTAATCGGGGAGATCCCGGTTGTCGGGTACCGATGCAGAGTATCAGTACCGGCGACTCCCGGGCCCCCGGAAAAACACATCACCCCGCGCAGTGCATGCGCGGGGTGATGTGTGTGGTGCGGAGGCTTACAGACCCGAGTAGGCGTGCAGTCCCTTGAAGAACAGATTCACGATGGTGAAGTTGAACAGCACCGTGACGGCACCGATCATCGACAGCCAGGCCGCGCGGTTTCCGCGCCAGCCGCGGGTAGCGCGGGCGTGAATGTATCCGGCGTAGACCACCCAGATGATGAAGGTCCACACCTCCTTGACGTCCCAGCCCCAGTACCGGCCCCAGGCGGCCTCGGCCCAGATCGCGCCGGCGATCAGGGTGAAGGTCCAGAGGATGAAGCCGATGATGTTCACGCGGTAGGACAGGTTGTCCAGGCGCTGCGAGCTGGGCAGGGTCGCCATGAAGCGGAAGCGCTTGGCCGACAGGGCGGTTCCGGCGGCCTCGCGGCGAGCCTGGATCAGCTGCAGGGCGGTGAGCGCAAAGCCGAGGAAGAAGAATCCGGTTCCGGTGGTGGCCACAAACACGTGGATCACCAGCCAGGCCGACTGCAGTGCCGGCGGTAGCGGGGCAACCTCGATGTAGAAGTTCAGCGAGGACAGACCCAGCAGGATCACGATCAGGCCCATGATGAAGGCACCGAGGAAGCGCAGGTCCACCCGGGTCAGGATGATCAGGAAGACGGCCACGATCACGGCGGTACCGGTCATCGCGAACTCGTACATGTTGGCCCACGGCACGCGGCCCGCGGCCACGCCACGGGTCACGACGGCGGTGAGGTGCAGCAGGAAGCCGAGGATCGACAGGGCCACACCGATCCGCAGCGAGATCGACCGGGACGCGGTGACCGTGCCCGAGTGGTCCTCTTCCAGGGTCAGGGTGCCACCGGCCGGGCGGCCGGGACGAGCCTTACCGGCACCGGCCGAACCGACAGTCGCGGAGGCGAGAGCCTTCACCGCGACGGGTTCACCGGCGGCCGCGCGCTCGGCGGCGGCTGCCTTCTCGGCGGCCTCGTCGGCGGCGGCGGCGACCTCGGCGCTTCGGCGCGCCAGGTCAAAGGCGAATGCCACGAAGGCGATCGCATACAGCGCGATTGCCGACCACAGGGCATATACGGAGATCAGATCAAGTGTCACGCTTCTACGTTACCTTCCCGGGCCTCATCGGGGACTGCCCCGAGGGCTCGAATATGCCGTTCGGCAATATTGTCCACGGCCTCACGCAGGCCGGGGTCTTCTCCACGGGCCAGGCCCGCGTATTCCATCAGGACGGTGCCGTCGGCACCCTCGGTTGCCTTCACCCACACGCGGCGGCGCGGGATGAACAGCGAGGTCAGCAGGCCCAGCAGGATCAGACCGGCGAAGATTCCCACCCACACCTGGGTCGGATCGCGGTGAATATCCATCGAGGCGAAGCGGGCGACCGAGCCCGCATAGTCATCCTTCTTGGGGTGGGGGTTGACGTTTTCAAACGTGATCGTCCCCAGCCCATCGGGCAGGTTCTGGGTCTGGCCGGGCATGAGCTTGAGCGGCGCGGTGCCACCCTCCTTCTTACCGATGGTGCGGCCGGCGATCTCGGTCATCTTGTCGGTGTCCAGCGAGTAGACCGACTTCGGCACACCGTCGTTGATGCCCAGGTCACCCGAGTAGACGTTGAGGCTCAGGGTCGGGTAGATCAGGTCGGGATAGTTCGAGGCGAACGCCCCGGAGGTCTGTTCGACCGCGGTGGGATAGAAGAAGCCGATCATACCGATCTGCTTGGCCAGCCCGTCCGGAATCTTGATGACACCCTGCGAGGTGAGGTTGGTGTCCATCGGCAGGAACGGGATCGAGTCGGTGAAGACCACGTTGCCCTCGGGATCGCGCACGGTCACCTTGGGCGCGTAGCCGTTACCCAGCAGGTAGACGTTGGTGCCGTCGATACGCAGCGGCTGGTTCACCTTGATCTGGTGCTTCTCGGTGTCGCCGTCCACGTCCCGCGAGGTGACGTGGGCGGTGTAGTCGATGGCCTGACCGTAGGCGTTGATGTTCTTGGTTTCGTACTCCACGTCAAACTTGTCGAGCTTGAGCGAGTAGGGGGGCAGCGACTCGGTGTCCACAAAGCGACCCGGGTTGAAGGAGTTGAAATCGACCAGCGAGTTGACGAAGGTCTGGCCCTCGACCACCACCTTCTGCCCCGCATAACCGAAGCCGCCACCAAAGCCGACGGCCACCAGGACCAGCACCAGGGCCGAGTGGAAGAGCAGGTTTCCGGTCTCGCGCAGGTATCCACGCTCGGCGGACACCGAGGCTACACCGTCCTTGCCGGTGTAGATTTCGGTGCGGTAGCCCGACTTCTTCAGCAGGTCCCGGGCAGCGGTGATCGCCTCGCCGGTGCTGCCACCGGACAGGTTCTGCTCGCGGTGCACCGCGAGCCGGTTGAGCCGGGCAGGTGTGCGCGGCGGGCGCTGACGCATCGCCTGATAGTGGTGCTTGGTGCGCGGGATGATGCAGCCGATCAGCGACACAAACAGCAGCAGGTAGATCGCCGAGAACCACGCCGAGCTGTACACGTCGAACATCTGGATCTTGTCCAGGACCGGTGCCAGATCGGGGTTGTCGCGGAAGTACTGGATCACCCCGTTGGGGTCCGAGCTGCGCTGCGGGACCAGGGATCCGGGCACCGCGGCGATCGCCAGCAGCAGGAGCAGCAGCAGCGCGGTGCGCATGCTGGTGAGCTGACGCCACGCAAAGCGCAGCGCCCCCACAAACCCCAGCTTGGGGGCGTTAATCGGGGCGTCGGGCTCACCCTGAGGTGAGCTCGCGTCTACGTAATCAGATGGCCGGGTCAAAGCCTGCAATCACCGAACCTAGGCTAGACATCAGTTGACCCCATAGTCCGGTGACCATGAGGAGTCCGATGAGAACGAGCAGAACGCCACCGGCGATGTTAATCACGCGAATATGACGCTTGAGGAATGTAGTGGCACCGGCCATCCAGCCGAAGCCGAGGGCTACCAGGATGAAGGGCAGTCCGAGGCCGATGCAGTAGGCGATCGCCAGGATCACCGCGCGACCCACGGTGCCCGAGTTGTACCCCAGGCTGAGGATCGCGGTGAGGGTCGGGCCGAGGCAGGGCACCCAGCCGACTGCAAACACGATGCCGAGCAGCGGGGCCCCGACGAGGCCGGTGGCCGGGGTCCAGGAGGGCTTCCACTCACGCTGGAGGAAGCTGACCTGACCCACAAAGGCCACGCCCATGATGATGATGACCACGCCGAGGATGCGGGTGATGATCCCGCTCCACTCCACCAGGAAGACCCCGGCGGCACCGGCGACGATGCTCATCAGCACAAAAACGACGGTAAAGCCGAGGACAAAGAGGATCACCCCGAGCAGCAGGCGACGACGCTCCCGCGCCGGACGCTCGCCGCTCTGCGGGGCCATGCCGCCGACATAGGCCAGGTAGCCGGGAACCAGCGGCAACACACACGGCGAGGCAAAGGACACCAGGCCGGCCAACAGCGCCAGGGGAATGGCGACCAGGAGGCCGCCGTCCCCGATGATTTGACCGATATTCATCCGATTATTTCTCGGCGATCGTGTCGCGAATCAGGGTGTCCAGGATCGAACGGTCGCTGATCTTGCCCAGGATGCGGGCGGCCACGCGGCCCTCCTTGTCGATCACCAGGGTGGTCGGCACGGCGTTGGGGCGCACCTGGCCGGTGAAGGCGAGCTTCACCGCACCGTCGTTGATGTCGAGGATCGAGGGGTAGGTGACGTTATAGGTCTTGTTGAAGGCCAGGGCGGTTTCGGCCTGGTCGTAGACGTTGACACCCACGAAGCTGGCACCCTTGCCGTCGTACTTCTCGTTCAGGGCCTGTAGATCGGGAGCCTCGGCACGGCAGGGCGCACAGCCCGCGTACCAGAAGTTCAGGACCACCACGTCGCCGAGCAGGCTGGCGGAGGTGATGTTCTTCCCCTCCTCGTCCTTGCCCTCATAGGACACCGGCTTTTCGCGATCCTTCGCGGCAATCTCGGTCACGCTGCCGTCGCCGGCAATGTAGTTCTTGTTGTCGGCGGAGGTGTATTCGCTGGCGAGCTTGTCGTTGGCGCAGCCGGCCAGGGTCAGCACCATTGCGAGTGCCGCGGCACCCACCACGCCCGCGCGTCCCAGCTTCGAGCCTCGGAATCCGATCATCGCTATACCGCTCCTACATCCAGCGAGCCCGCGGCCAGTTCGGCCGCCGGGTCTCGATACTCCACCTCGACAAAACGGTCACCCACCTTTTCCAGGGTGGTGATGCTTGAGAGCGCGCAGCGGCGCTTGCGCGGATCGTGCCGCAGGGCCTCATCGGCGAGGTAGCGGTGCACCATCCAGATCGGAAGCTGGTGGCTGACGATCACGGCGTCGCCCGAGGAGGTGGTCTTCCAGGCGTGCTCGATGGCCGCCATCATCCGGGTCACGATCGAGCCGTAGGGCTCACCCCAGCTGGGCAGATTCGGGTCGCGCAGGGCCGGCCAGTTGCGCGGGTTGAGGACCGCGCGGCGCATCTGCTTGCCCTCGAAGTGGTTGTGGGGCTCGATCACGCGCTCATCCAGTACCGGGGTCAGCCCGAGCAGGGCGGCCACCGGGGCGGCGGATTCCTGGGTGCGCTGCAGCGGGGAGGCGATCAGGGTGCCGTATTTTCGATCCCGCGCCAGGAGGTCGTTGGCGGCCGCCGCGGCCATCTTGTGTCCGCGTTCGGACAGGCCAAAGCCGGGCAGGCGTCCATACAGGACTCGATCGGGATTAAAGACCTCGCCGTGACGGACGAGGTGAATCTGGGCAGCAACCACGTCCCCAGTCTACGTGGGCTCAGGCTGTGAAAACGCTCACTATGAGTTTGCCGAGAATTCGCTCCATCTCCAGGAACTTCGGGTATCACGCCTACGCGTCAGAAAGTAGCGGTGCGGGCCACGGGCGGCCCGGGCCTCGGCTAAGCTGGGCAGGTGACTGAACGCAAATTGGTGAAGAACCTGGCGGCACTGGCCGATGGCCCCGTGACCGTATCCGGTTGGGTAGAAACTGTCCGAGACCAGAAGAAGGTCCAGTTTATTGTGCTCCGGGATGAGTCCGGCGCGGTACAGCTGGTCACCCCGGCGACCCGGGAACTGGTGGAGGACGATCCCACCTCGGCCGCGAAGCTCGCACTGACCGAGTCGATCTCCGCGCTCGCTCACGGCTCCTTCGTGACCGTCACCGGTGAGCTCAAGCACGACGAGCGCGTGAAGCTCGGCGGACTCGAGGTCAAGATTTCCTCGCTCGAGGTCCTCAGCGCGGCCAATCCGGAAACCCCGATCGCCGCCGATTCCTCGCTGGACAAGCGTCAGGACTGGCGCTTCCTCGACCTGCGTAACCCCAAGCAGAACCTGATCTTCAAGATTCAGACCACCTTCCTGCACGCGATGCGTGAGTACTGGGTCGACAACGACTTCATCGAGATCCACACCCCCAAGCTCATGGCCAGCGCCTCCGAGTCGCGCGCCGAGCTGTTCGAGGTCGAGTACTTCGACACCACCGCCTACCTGGCACAGAGCCCGCAGTTCTTCAAGCAGATGGCGCAGTCCGCCGGCTTCGGGAAGATCTTCGAGGTGGGCCCGGCCTTCCGCGCCGACCCCTCCTTCACCAGCCGTCACGCCACCGAGTTCACCTCGGTGGACTCGGAGATCAGCTGGATCGAGAGCCACGAAGACGTCATGAAGCTGCACGAGGACCTGATCGTCGCCGGTTTCAGCGCGGTCAAGGCCAAGCACGGCGAGGCCATCAAGGAGCTCTTCGACGTCGAGGTCACCGTCCCGGCGACCCCGTTCCCCCGCATCCCGCTGGCCGAGGCCAAGGAAATCATCAAGGAGCGAGGCTACGAGGTTCCGCGTTCGGATGATGACATGGACCCCGAGGGTGAGCGTCAGATCGCCGCCTACGTGCGCGAGACCTACGGCCACGAGTTCGTGTTCCTGACCGACTACGCCGCCTCGATCCGCCCGTTCTACCACATGCGTCACGCGGACAACCCGGGCCTCACCAACTCCTACGACCTGATCTTCAACGGTGTGGAGATCTCGACCGGCGCTCAGCGTGAGCACCGCGTCGACGTCCTGGAAGCTCAGATGCGCGATAAGGGCATGGAGCCCAAGGAGCTCGACTTCTACCTCGACTTCTTCCGCTACGGCGCACCGAGCCACGGTGGATTCGGCATGGGCCTGGCCCGTGTGCTGATGCTCATGCTGCACGAGTCGAGCATCCGCGAGGTCACCTACCTGTTCCGCGGCCCGACCCGTCTGGCCCCGTAACCCTCGCTGACTCAGACGAAGGCCCGTTCCACAGATGCGGAACGGGCCTTCGTGTTTTCCTGGGGATGGTACGGACCCAGCTAGCCCCGGGTCTTCCTCCACCGCCGCCGCAGCGCGGGTAGCGAGAGGTTTCCGGCGGCCAGCGGCCAGGCGATCACCGGGATCGCCAGCAGGATCATGATCGGATACTGGGCGATCAGCTGATCGGCGAGCCAGTAGGAGACCAGCAGCGCGCTGCCGGCCGCCGCGATCCAGCGCGGAAGCACCCCCAGGATCAGCAGGATGCCCAGACCGAGTTCCAGGGCGGGCATCAGAATTCCGAAGAATCCCGACCCCGGACCGAGAATATGCTCGGTGAAGAATTTATAGAATTCGGGCACCCGCGGGTTTTTGGTGGTGCTTCCCACCACCAGCAGGATGTCGGCCTGGCCGAACCCGGCGCGGTACTTGGTGATGCCCTCACCCAGCCAGAGAATACCGAGCACGACCCGGGCCACGGAGGCGGCGACCGCCGCGAGACGTTGGGGAAACACGGCGGTCACCGATCCCACCGCCTAGGCCAGGGGCGCGGTGCCGAAGACCGCCAGGGCCTTGTCGCAGTGCACCACGACGTACTTGAAGTCGCCGACCTTGACGCCGTCGAGCTTGAAGGTCTGCGAGGCGGCATCAAACTTGACCGCGCCCAGCGTGGTTCCCGCGGTCACCGCTGCCTCGTCGGTGCCGTTGGTCAGGTAGAGGTGCAGGTCGGGGCCCTCATCGGAGGAGAAGCCGGACAGGGTCAGGGTGTCGCCGTCGATCTTGGCGGTGCCGGCCACCTTCTTGTCGTTGAGTCCGCCGAAGGTTCCGCTGAGGCTCGCGGCGGCGGGGGTCGTGGCCTCGGCCGAGTGCGAGGCGGCGGGCTTGCCCGACCCGGTATCGGAGGAGGGCGAGCTACATGCGCTCAGGCCCGCGGTGAGGGCGATGGCTGCTGCTGCGGTGACGAGAACGGTCTTGATGCGCATGATGTGGGTCCTTTCGATGGTGAACAACTTGCGTGATCAACAGCCAATCAATTCAACACCGCCCCCGGAGCGGATATAACAGGGCCGTAACCGCAAATTTCATTCCCGTAAGAATTCAGCGTTCGCGCGGGATCCCCGGGTTAGTCTCGGACCTGTGGAATCGAAACCGCGTGTGATGCTGATTGAGGACGACCCAACCGTACGAACGGTGGTCGCCGATTTCCTGCGCGCCGCCGGACTCGACCTGTCCGAGTATGGCGACGGGACCACCGCGGCCGCCGCGGTACGTGAGCGCATCCCCGATCTGCTGATCGTGGACCGCATGCTTCCCGGTAAGAGCGGCGATGAGCTGTGCCGCGAGGTGCGCGGTTACTCGGACGTCCCGATCATGATGCTCACCGCCCTCTCGGCGGTGGACCAGCGTATCGAGGGCCTGGAACACGGGGCCGACGACTACGTGGCCAAGCCGTTCTCGCTGCGCGAACTTCAGCTGCGCGCCGAGGCGCTACTGCGTCGGCGCGCCACCGTGGGGGCCTCGGCGATGATCGTGCACGGCGACTTCCGCATCGACCCGGTACACCGTCGGGCCTGGGCGCATGAGCGTGAGATCACGCTGACCGCCCGCGAATACGAACTCTTCCTCTATCTGCTGGCCAATCCCGGCCGCGATATCGGTCGCGATGAGCTGCTGCGCGAGGTGTGGGGCTGGGGCTTTGGCGATCCCTCCACGGTGACCGTGCACGTGCGCCGCCTGCGCGAAAAGATCGAACCCGACCCGCGCTTCCCCTGCCACCTGAAAACCGTGTGGGGTGCCGGATACCGTTTCTTTGTGGAGGCGTCATGCTAGCCCGCTCCCTCTCCGGTACCCCGCAGGCCGGATTTCAGCGGATCGAGCCCGCATGCTGAGCGTTTCCGACCTGTGCCTGATCGTGTTCACCACGGCCGCGTGCACCGCGGCGGTCTCGCTGCTGGCCTGGGGCGCGCTCCACCTCAACCGACGCGGATCGATCGCCTCCCAGTTTGTGATCGTGACCGGGGCCGCGGTGGTCGCCGTGGCCGCGTCCACGATCGTGGTGCTGATCGAGATGCTGTTCTCCGAGCACGACCTCACGGTGCTCGCATGGCTGCTCGGCGTCGCCGCGCTGATGAGCATGGCGGCCGCCTGGCTGATGACCACCCGGGTGGTGCGCCGCTCCACCGGACACCTCCTGGATTCGACCCGGCGGATCGCCGACGGGCACGTGGTGGATCCCGAAAAACCCGGCTGGCGTGAGTTCGCCGCGCTCTCCGAGGAACTCGCCGATACCTCACGTAAGCTCGCCGATGCCCGCGCCGAAATCACCCGGCTGGACGCCGCCCGCCGCGAGTTTTTTGTCTGGATCTCCCACGACCTGCGCACCCCGATGGCCGGGATCCGGGCGCTGGCCGAGGCGATGGAGGCGGGAGTGGCCGATCGTCCGGTCGAGTACAGCCGCCAGATCCGCGAGCGGGTCGACGCGATGGGCCTGATGGTGGACGACCTCTTCGCCCTGGCCCGGATCGAATCGGGCACCCTGGATCTGCGCCGCGAACTGGTGGACCTGCTCGACCTGGTCTCCGATGCGGTCTCCGATGTGCAGCACGTGGCCGCCGCCCGCGGCATCCGGATCGAGCAGCGCGGGGTCGAGGGGCACACGCTCTGGGGGGATCCCCGCGAACTGACCCGGGCGATCGGCAACCTGCTGGCCAACGGCATCCGGCACGCCCCCGACCACTCGGAAATCCTGGTGTCGGCCACCACGCTCGAGGACGGACACCTGGTGCTCAGCATCCTCGATCACGGCAGCGGCGTCTCGACCGAGGACCTGGGTCGCATGTTCGACGTGGGCTGGCGCGGCGACGCCGCCCGCACCGCCGAACCCGCCGGAACCCAGGGCGGCGCGGGCCTCGGCCTCGCCATCGTGCGCGGCATCGTCAAGGCTCACGGCGGCGACGTGAGTGCCCGCCTGGTGAGCGACGGCTTCTGCCTGGACATCACGCTGCCCACGGAGTCCGGTCGCTAGGCCACCCCATCACACAGCACCACCCCAAGGGCCACCGAGTCCGGTCGCTAGGCCACCCCATCACACAGCACCACCCCAAGGGCCACCGAGTCCGGTCGCTAGGCCACCCCATCACACAGCACCACGCCACGGGTCACCGGCTCCGGCCACTAAGCATTCCCACCCAGATTCGCCCCGGCTTCGATTCGAAACCGGGGCGTTTGTTTTATCCCGGGCCGAGGAACTTGACCCGTCATGAAATGTATGTAATCGTTTACGCATAGCTTGGCTTCTGGCCCCCGATCAATGGAGAGAAAAATGCCAATTCCGGTCATCCTGGACTGCGACCCCGGCCACGACGATGTGTTCGCGATCTGGCTCGCCGCGGGGAACCCCGCACTCGATCTGAAGGCCATCACGACCGTCAGCGGTAACGGCTACCTCGAGCACACCACCCACAACGCGCGCGTCGCCTGCACCGTCGCCGGCATCACCGGCGTGCCGATCGCCGCCGGCGCGGCCGAGCCGCTCGAGCGCAAGCTCACCCCCGGCACCTGGATTCACGGCGAGAACGCCCTCGGCGGCCCCGTGCTGCCCGAGGTGACCGTGCCGCTGGATGAGCGCTCGGCCATCGAGCTGATCGCCGACACCGTGCGCGCCTCGGAGGAGAAGATCACCCTGATCCCCACTGGTCCGCTCACCAATATCGCCCACTTTGTGCGCACCTACCCCGAGCTGCTGGAGCGGATCGAGCGGATCGTCTGGATGGGTGGCTCGACCGGCCGCGGTAACTGCGGTGCCGCCTACGCCGAGTTCAACGCCTGGGCCGACCCCGAGGCCGTAGATGTGGTGCTGAAGTCGGGCATCGACTTCACCATGGTCGGCCTGAACATCACCCACCAGGCCCTGATCACCCAGGATGTGCGCAGCCGCATCCGCAACCTCGGCAACGAGACCGGCGTCTTCGGTGCCGAGCTGCTGGAGTTCTTCTGCAACTCCTACAACGATGTCGAGGGCATGCCCGATGGCCCCCTGCACGACCCGGTGGCCGTGGCCCTGGTCATCGATGCAGCCGTCGCCACCACCGTGCACACCCGCGTGGATGTCGAGCTGGTGGGCACCGAGACCGCCGGGGCGACCTGCGTGGACCTGCACGACATGCTCAAGCGCGAGAAGAACGCCCACGTGGCGATCGACCTCGACGTGGACCGGTTCTGGAGCCTGGTTGAGGGCGCCGTCGCAACCCTGAAGTAGTCCCGAAAACGGCTGTGGCCCGCGGAATTCCGCGGGCCACAGTCGTAACTACGTACGCGGGTTACGGGCGACTGGTGGACTCGCGCACCACGAGCTGCGGGGCGATCCGGCTGTAGAAGGTCGGGGCATCCCGATCCTCGGTGCGCAGCACCAGCGCGCGAATGGCCTCACGGGCCAGCGCGGCGATCGGCTGCACCACCGAGGTGAGCGGCGGGTCGGTGATCTCGGCCAGCAGGGTGTCATCGAATCCGGTGAGCAGGGTGTCGCGCGGCACCCGCTTGCCCGCCGCGCGCAGCGCCCCGAGCACCCCCACCGCGATCAGGTCGTCACCGCAGACGATCGCATCCGGGAGCTCACCCCGGGCCACCAGCGCAGCCCCGGCCTCGAGTCCGTACTCGCGGGAGAAGTTTCCAAAAATGGGCTCGTGCACGTCGAGCCCCGCGGATGCGCGGGCAAACGCCAACCGGCGCTCGCGCCCCACCGAGGTGTTGTCATTGGCACCGATATAGACGATCGAGCGCACCCCCTGCTCGCGCAGATGGGCGATCACCAGGTCGATGCCGCGGTCGTTATCCACCCCGATAAAGTCGCTGGCCAGACCCTCGACCCGGCGGTCCAGCTGCACCAGCGGAATCCGGGCGGCGGTCTTAATCAGCGCCTCGCTGGACCCCTGCGCATCCGAGGGCACCACGATCACGCCCTCAACCCGGCCACCCAGCAGCAGGTCGAGCCGCCTCGCCTCGCGCTCAATCTCGCCGTGGGAGTCGGCGATGATCAGCTCCAGATCCTGCTCCTGAAGCTCGGCCTCAACCGCGTGCACCACCTGCGCATAGAACGGGTTACCCACCACGGGGATGATCATGCCGATGGTGCGATTGCTGCCCTCGCGCAGCGCGCGGGCGGCCGCATTGACCTGGTATCCGAGGCGTTCGGCGGTGCGCTTGACCAGCGTCTGGGTCTTCCGAGAGACCCGATCCTTGCCCGCCAGGGCGCGGGAGGCGGTCGCGATTGAGACGCCCGCCGCATCGGCGACGTCCTGCAGGCGAACTTCCGCACTCATCCCGGACCCTTTCGCTGGAAATTGGAGAATTCCCAGCCTATCGGCAACCCCCGAAGGAATCCCGCGTTGCCGAAGTGGATGTTGTGGGGTATTCTCTGTGTAAACGATTACGCAAACATGCGGAAAACGAGTCCATTTCGTTCCCCGCGGGGTCGCGCAATCCACACCTCAACTCCCCAAACCTCGGGCCCGCACGCGAATCTCGCGTAGGGTCTAACCTCACAACGAAGTGGACTATCCGATGAGTACTCCCCTCACCAGCCGAGGCACCGCCCTCGCGCCCCAGGCCGCGAGCGTCACCGCGCTCATGGTCGCGCTGCTGGCCTCGTGTTTTGCGTTCCAGCTCAACGCCAGCATGCTCAGCCCCGCCCTGGTCACCATCGAGCATGAGCTCGGGGCCACCGGCGCACAGGTCGCGCTGACCCAGACCGCCTTCTTCACCTCGGCCGCGCTGACCACCCTGTTCCTCCCGCGCCTGGGCGACCTGATCGGCCGCCGCAAGGTTCTGGTCTCGATGCTCATCGTGATGGCACTGGGCTGCGTGATCGCAGCCCTGGCCACCAACATCCCGATGCTGCTGATCGGCCGCGTCATTCAGGGAGCCTCGGGACCCGTGGTCCCGATGTGCCTGCTGATGCTGCGCTCCCAGGTGACCGAACCCAAGAAGTACGGCACCCTGCTGGGTGTGGTGACCGCCGTCAACGGTGGTATCGCCGGCGTGGACGCGCTGGCCGGTGGCTGGCTCGCCGGCAACTTCGGCTTCGCCTCGATCTTCTGGGTCATGGGTGCCGTCGCCCTACTCGCCGCGATCTTCGTCCGCTTCATGGCCCCCGAGAGCCTCGGCGGAACCGCCGGCAAGATGGACTGGTGGGGCTCGGCCCTGCTGGTCATCTCGGTGGGTGCCGCGCTGATCATGATCAACGAAATTGGCAACCTGGCCGCCGCCAACTGGGCACTCGTGGCCATCCTCGCCGTGGTGACCGCCGTGTCCTTCTGGCTGTTCTGGCGTCTGGAGAACCGCAGTGCCCACCCGCTGGTGGCCCCCGCTCAACTCAAGCACCGCTCCACCTGGGCGCTGGCCAGCACCTCGCTGCTGACCCTCGCCGGTGTCTTCGCCGTGATGAACGGCATCCTGCCCGCGCTCGCCCAGGACACCGAGGTCGGCCTCGGCCTCGGCGCCGGCGAGGTGGCCTGGTGGACGCTGACCCCCTACGCCCTCGCGGGCCTGCTGATGGGTCCGGTTTCGGGCCGCCTGGCCGCAAGCTTCGGCTACCTGCGCATGCTGCGCATCGGGCTGAGCCTCACGGTGCTGGGCATCGTGGCGATGGTCTTCACCGTCGGCAGCGACATCCGCGTGATCATCCTGCTGCTCTCGATTGCGATCGGCATCAGCTACGCCGGTATCGGCAACATCATGATCAACGGCCTGGGCGTGGTGCTCTCCCCCAAGGAGGCCCCGGGCTCGCTTCCGGGTCTGAACACCGGTGCGATCAATCTCGGCGCGGGCGTCTCGTTCGCGGTGATCTACGCGGTCCAGACCGCTTTCTCCGGCGGCGGAACCGCGGCCGGTTACCAGGCGGCCATGGTGGCCGGGGCGATCCTGCTGGTGGGCGCACTGCTCATGTCGAGCCTGATTCCCCGCCCGACCAACGCCGAAATCTCCCGCTAGCCCGCGCTGGCATCCCCAACCCCAAGGAATAGTTATGACCCCCTCCCCCGGGACCATCATCGTTGTCGGCTCACTCAACCTGGATCTCTCGGTGCAGACCCCGCGTCTGCCCGGACCCGGCGAGACCGTGACCGGAAACGAGCTGCGCTTTTCTCCCGGGGGCAAGTCATCCAATCAGGCCGCGGCGGCCGCCCTGCTGGGCGGCACCGTGAGCCTGGTCGGCGCGGTGGGCGATGATGAGTTTGCCGACCGGGTGCTCTCGTCGGCGAATGCGTTCGGGGTGGATACCACCCAGGTCGAGCGGATCGCCGACTGCGCGACCGGCGCCGCCCTGATCGCCGTGGATGCCGAGGGCGAAAACAACATCATCATCGCGCCGGGTGCCAACGCGCAGCTTGCGGCGACCCATGTGGACGCGGTCCCGGATGCCCTGTGGGATGAGGCGGAGGTACTGACACTGGCTCTGGAGGTTTCCCCGGAAACCGTGCTGGCCGCCGCCCGACGGGCACGAGCTCACGACGTGCAGGTGGTGCTGAACCCCTCGCCGCTGCGCGAGCTGGAGCCCGAGCTCTTGGAACTGACCGATCTGCTGGTGCTCAACGAGCATGAGCTGGCCGGGCTGATCGGCATCGATCCCGAGGCCCCCATCGCCGGCGCGCACGCGCTTGAGGCGCTGGGTGCGCTGGGAATTTCGCGCTGCGTGATCACCCTGGGACGCGCGGGTGCGCTGGTCCTTGATGCCACCGCTGCAGCCAGCGAACAGGTCATGCCGATTCCGGCATATGTCGTGGATGCGGTGGATACCACGGGCTGCGGAGACGCCTTTACCGGTGCCCTGGCGCACGCCCTGGCCGGCGGCGCCACACTGATCGAGGCAACCCGACTCGGTGCATTGGTCGGTGCGTTCGCGGCGCGCGGGGCCGGAGCACAGGTCTCCTACCCGACCGCGGCGGCTCTCGAAGCCTTCGGCGCGGAGGCTCATACGGCACGCGCCGCCTAGCGCGACCCAAATCGGCGATCCGATACTGCTGCCCTCGGCAACGACTCGGCGGTCGCTGGTCTTCGACTCGATACGACATCGGCCCGAACACACTTGGTGTGTTCGGGCCGATGTCGTATCCGCGGGTTAGACCGCGAAGTCGATCGAGGCGCGCTCGGTGACGCGGGGCTTGACGTACTCGACCACCTTGAGGTGCTCGGGGTGGACCTGGTAGGCGGCGAGAGCCTCGGCATCGTCCAGCTCGGATTCGAGGATGATGTCCCAGTTGTTCTCCGGGTACAGGCTGTTAGCGTGCACGCTCAGGGCACGCAGGCCCGGTACAACGCCCACGAGGGCTTCCAGGTTGGTGCGGATACCCTCGGCGTCTGCGGCGCGCGTAGCGGCGTCCTCGGCGGCGAGCTTCCAGGTGACAAAGTGGCGGACGGTCATGATTCTCCTTGAGCCGGGCATCGCGAGTGCGAAAACGGAATTCCCCGGCGGATGCCGGGGCTACAGGGCGGCGTCGAGCGCGGCACGCAGTCGCGCCGCGTCCACTCGCCAGTAGGTGTGCTGCTTACCATCAACAAGCAGCACCGGGATTTCTTCCCAGTGTCGGTCGTGGAGCTCGGAATCGTCAAGAATCGAGAGTTCTTCCAACGTAATGTCGGCCCGGTCGGCGTACTCGCCCATCACCTGGGTGACGGTGTCCTTGGCGTCTTCGCACAGGTGGCAGCCGGGTTTTCCAATCAGGGTCAGCGCGATCGAAGTCATGTTTCCACCCTAAACCTGATACATCCCGCAGCGGCAGTGAAGTCGCAAATGTGCACATTAACGCCAAAAAGCGCCTTCCCGAAGGAGGGCGCTTACTGGCGCGTTGCGTCTACTTCTTGTTGCGGCGCTGGTGACGAGTCTTACGAAGCAGCTTGCGGTGCTTCTTCTTCGACATACGCTTGCGGCGCTTCTTGATAACAGAACCCATGTAGGACCTCACATAAAGATTGGGCAGAGGACGCGAGAGCCACGGCCAGCTTAAAAATACCTCCGGTTAGTGTACCCGATTCTGGGGCGACGCGCGCACGCGCCGGTTTTCCCTAGGAGTCGGCACCCTTATTTCCGCCGAGTTTCTTGACCACGGCCTGGACCGCAGACTCCACTCGATGGGTTCCGGCGGCGGCCGCCTGACCGATTGCATCGGCCACCTGGCGGGCCTGCGCGGGCAGACTGGCGGCCAGGGTCAGGACGTCTTCGGTGACGGCTTCGCCGCCGAGCAGCGGCAGCAGCCAGTCCTCGACGTCTTCCAGGGGATCGGGCGAGAGCCGGTAGAACCGGTGCTGTCCCTCTTCGCGCACGGTCACCAGGTTGGCCTCGCGCAGCACCTTGAGGTGCTTGGAAACCGTGGGCTGGCTCAGCCCCAGCGCGGTCACGATTTCGGACACGCTGGTGCCCTGCTCACCCGTGCCGACCTCGGCCTGGCTGCGCTGGTGCAGGAGGTTGAGAATATCGCGCCGGGTGGCGTCCGCGATCACGTCGAAAATGTCTGCCATGTCCCCAGGCTACTCAGTCCGGGGACGGGATACCATGACTACCACCCGGCTTTGCATGAATCCGGGGTCGTATTTTTTTGAACGTGGGGAGGAAATCGTGGCGCAACGCCCAACTGCGAGTGGCTTTGGCCGGCTCAAGGAGGCGTGGAATACCGCGATTGGACACTCCCCTTCTCGCTTCGCGATCGGCGTCTTTACGCTGCTGATTTTGCTGTTCACACTGCTATTCTCGCTGCCGATCGCCTCGACCTCGGGCACGGTAACCCCGCTTGCGGATGCGCTGTTCACGGCGGTTTCGGTGATCTGTGTCACCGGCTTGTCCACCGTGGATATGTCCACCCACTGGTCGGCCGCCGGAAATGTATTTGTTTATGTCGGAGTGCAGATCGGCGCGGTCGGCGTGTTGACCCTGGCCTCGATCCTGGGCATGATCATCTCGCGCAAGCTCGGACTGCGGGCCAAGCTGATCGCCGCCGGGGACACCAACCCGATGCGCATGCACCACGGCCCGGTGGCCGAGGGCCAGGCGATCCGGCTGGGTGAAATCGGTAGCCTGCTGCTCACCGTGGCCACGAGCCTGATCGTGATCGAGGGTGCGGTGGCGCTGCTGCTATTCCCCCGCATGCTGATCGACGGGGTGGATCCGGGCACCGCTGCCTGGCAGAGCTTCTACTATTCGGCGATGGCGTTCACCAATACCGGGTTCACACCCAATGCGGCGGGCCTGGGCAGCTTCAGCAACGACTACTTCTTCCTCGGCATCCTGGCGGTCGGGGTGTTCCTTGGGGCGCTGGGTTTCCCGGTGATCTTTGCGCTGCGCAAGAATCTGTTCCACCCGCGCAAGCTCCCGCTGCACGCCAAGCTCACGATTGTGACCACGCTGATTCTGGTGGTGGCCGGGGCGATCGTGTTTACGGTCCTGGAGTTTGATAACCGCAAAACCCTCGGCGGGATGAACGCGGGTGATACCGCGTTCCAATCGTTTTTCCTGTCGGTGATGACCAGGTCGGGCGGATTCAACGCCATCGAGATCGGGGATCTGAACGGCTCCAGCAAGCTGGTCGCCTCGATGCTGATGTTTATCGGTGGCGGCTCGGCCTCCACCGCCGGCGGTATCAAGGTCACGACCCTGGCGGTGCTGTTCCTGGCGGCCTGGGCCGAGGCCAAGGGAAACCCGGACATGGAGGCCTTCGGCCGTCGCATTCCGCAGGATGTGGTGCGGGTGGCGCTCTCGGTGGTGTTCTGGGGTGCGGCGATCGTGGCGATTGCCACGATCATCCTGATCCAGATGACCAAGGATCCCCTGGAAAACGTGCTCTTTGACGTGGTCTCGGCCTTCGGCACGGTGGGGCTCTCGACCGGCCTGACCGAAACCCTGGATGATCCGGGAAAGTACGTGCTCGCGGTGACCATGCTGCTCGGACGAGTGGGAACCGTGACCCTCGCCGCCGCGGTTGCGGCCTCGACAAGCTCTAAACTCTATAGGCGCCCCGAAGAGCGCCCGATCGTGGGCTAGGGCCCCGAAAGGACAGGTGACACCATGGTTGATCGGATCAAGCACGACGCTCCGGTACTCGTGATCGGTCTCGGCCGGTTTGGGGCCGCGTGTGCCGGGGAGCTGGACCGTCTGGACCGCGAGGTCCTGGCGATCGATACCGACATGGAACTGGTGCAGAAGTGGTCGGACCGGGTGACGCACACGGTCCAGGCCGATGCCCGCAACATCGAGGCGCTCAAGCAGATCGGCGCGCAGGACTTCTCCATCGCCGTGGTTGCCGTGGGCTCCTCGATCGAGGCGAGCGTGCTGATCACCGCGAACCTGGTGGACCTCAAGGTGCCGCAGATTTGGGCGAAGGCCGTCTCGCAGTCGCACGGCAAGATCCTGGCCCGGGTGGGTGCAAACCACGTGATCTATCCCGAGGCCGAGGCCGGGGAGCGCACCGCCCACCTGGTGAGCGGACGGATGCTCGACTTCATCCAGTTCGATGACGACTTTGCGCTGGTCAAGATGTATCCGCCCAAGCCCATCCGCGGGATGAGCCTGGACGAGTCGGGGGTGCGCACCAAGTACAACATCACCGTGGTCGGGGTGAAGTCTCCGGGCAAGCCGTTCACCTATGCGACCGCCAACACCGTGGTGTCCAACCACGACCTGGTCATCGTGTCGGGGACCTCGGCGGATATCGAACGCTTCGCGGCGCTGGGGTCCTAGCCGGGCACTCGTCCATCACATTGCGATGCGTGACGTTGCATGACGCACGCCCTAGACGCACCGGGGTGACAGCGCGCATCCTGAGATGCATGAACAATCAGCTCTCGAGTGATCCGGTGGCGCAGCTGCGTAGCGCGCGCTCCTCGATCAAGTGGACCCGTTATCCGGCCGACGTCCTCCCGCTGTTTGTTGCCGAGATGGACTACCCCGTGGCCGCTCCGATCACCGCGGAGCTGATTGCCCGGGTCGGCGCCTCGGACCTCGGTTACGTGGATGGTCCGGGTCCACTGACCGCCGCGTTCTCACGTTTTTCCACCGAGCGGTGGGGCTGGACCTCGGATCCCGAGCGGGTGCGGATCGCCACCGATGTGAGTGTGGGCATCGTCGAGACCCTGCGCTACGGTCTGCGCGCCGAGGCGAACGTGGTCATCACGCCGCCGGTGTATCCACCCTTCTATGAGCTGGTCGAGGAGGCCGGACACCGGCGCGTTGAGGTGCCGCTGATCGAAACCGACGGCACCTGGACCCTGGACCTGGCGGGCCTGGAGACGGCGTTTGCCGCCGGTGCCGATGCCTTCCTGCTGTGCAACCCGCATAACCCGATCGGGATCGTGCACACCCGCGATGAGCTTTCAGCGATTGCCGCCCTGGCCGCGCGCTACGGCGTGCTGGTCATCAGCGATGAGGTGCACGGCCCGCTGGCCCATCCGGGACACCCGTTCACGCCGTTCCTGGCGGTGGCCGGGGAACACGGGGCCTCGGCTGTCACCGTGACCTCGGGTTCGAAGGGCTGGAACCTGGCCGGCGCCAAGTGCGCGCTGGTGATTGCCGGAGACGCGATCACCACCGAGGTGGTGGATCGTTTCCCCGAGGAGGTTGCCTGTCGGGCCAGCATCCTGGGTGTGCACGCCAACACCGTTGCCTTCTCGTGTACGGACTGGTTGGACGACACCGTCACCAAGATCGTCGAGAACGACCGCCTGCTCGCCTCACTCTTTGCCGAACACCTCCCCGCCGCCACCTATGTCCGCCCGCAGTCCAGCTATCTCGGCTGGCTTGATCTGCGGCCGCTGGGACTGGGGGACGACCCCGCCGCCTTCCTGATCACCCACGCCCGTGTCGCGCTCAACGCCGGGCACACCTACGGAGATTCGGGCCGCGGCTTCGCCCGGATCAACCTGGCCTGCGATCCCGATGTGCTCCGCGCCGCCGTGGAGCGCATCGCCGCCGCGACCGCCCTGGTGGTTGCCGCCTAGTCCCGCTTTTCGTCCCGGAAATCCTCGGGCAGGCTGCTCGCCCGGTTGTCGGCAACGATCTCCCCGGGAAGCTCCTGGGCAGAGGGGGCCCAGCCCATCGCCCGGGAGTCCACGGCGACGGCGTCGGCAAACGGGCGCAGCGCACCGCGGGCACTGCGGCGGGTGCGGCGACGCGTGATGACCCGGATGATCACAACCAGCAGCGCGCCGCCCACCAGCGCGCAGAGAACAAAGCTCATCCACTCCGACAGTACGTCCATGCGGTTCCCCTCCCCCGGGTGCCACCTACGTCTCGCACGCGGAGGCTTCCCTACCCAGGGTAGCCGGGCACGGCGGGTCTTGCACTCGCGGGCTAGTACCCGGCGGCGCTCACCGCGTCGAGGGCGTGGCCGAGGTCGGCGATGATGTCCCCGGCGCTCTCGATCCCGATTGAGAGGCGCACCAGACCCGGGGTGATGCCCACGGCCAGGCGCTCCTCCTCGGTGAGCTTGGCGTGGATCGTGGAGCCCAGGTGAATCGCCAGCGAGCGCACGTCGCCGATATGGGTCATCGGGGTCACCAGGTCCAGCGCGTCGATGAAGACGCGGGCGGCGTCGCGGCCCCCGGCGAGGTCAAACGAGACGATCGATCCGGCCCCCTGCGGCAGGTACTTTCGGGTCAGCGGATAGTACGGGCTGCTCTCCAGTCCCGGATAGTGGATCTGGCGCAGCGCCGGATGCCCCTCGAACTGGCGGGCCACGGCGAGCGCGTTGTCCACGTGTCGTTCCATCCGCAGCGAGAGGGTTTCGATGCCCTGCAGCAGCAGGAAGGTTGAGGTGGGCGGCACGGTGGGTCCGTATTCGAGGATCGTCACCGTGCGTAGGAATCCCAGGTACGCCCCGGCCCCAAAGCGCTCCACGGCCGAGCCAACGCCCGGGCGCGGGGAGGTGGTGAGGTGCGGGAAGCGGTCGCCGTTCGCGGACCAGTCAAACGTCCCGCCGTCGATGACCGCGCCGCCGATCACCGAGCCATGGCCGGCCAGCCACTTGGAGGTGGAGTGGATTACGATGTCCGCACCCCATTCGATTGGTCGACAGAGATAGGGGGTGGCCACCGTGGAGTCCACCACCAGCGGGACACCGGCGGCGTGGGCAATGTCGGCGAGCGCCGCGATTTCCACTACGTCGCCCAGCGGGTTGGGGATAGTCTCGGTGTAGATCGCCCGGGTACGCTCGGTGACCTTCGAGTGCCAAACTTCGGCCGGGGCATCGGCGGGGACGTATTCGACGCTGAGTCCCTGCCGGGCCAGTGAGGTGCGGAACATCTCGCGGGTGCCCTCATACAGGTTGGTGGTGGCCAGGATGTGGTCGCCGGTCTGGGCGAGCGCAAACAGGGTCACCGCGATGGCCGCCTGCCCGCTGCCCACCAGAACCGCATCCACCCCGCCCTCCAGGTCGGCGATGCGCTTGGCCGCGACGATGTTGGTCGGGTTGTCATTACGGGAGTAGGCCCGACGACTCGAGGCCCCGGCGAAGCGCTCCTCCCCGTCATCAAAACTGGAGAACCGGTACCCCGCGGTCTGATAGATCGGGGTCACCCGGGCGGTGGTTTCGGCATCGTTGATCTCCCCGGCGTGAATCTGCCGGGTCTCAAAGCCATAGGACGGGGAACCTGTGTGGGCTGACATGGGGCCACGCTACTCGCGGGATGCCACCCGAGTCACCCCCTGGGTAACACACGGCAATCTTCCCTTCCCGGCCTCGTCACACGCGTTCATCTGTCGACGCATAAGGACACGATTGCCCGATGCGAGATCCCCCGCTCCTAGGCTGACACCGCAGCCTGTGACCCGCGCCCGATCCGCATTCGGGTGGGGATCCCGGGCGCTCCCGCCGCAGCGATGCCCGGGAGTTCGATTTACAACGCAAGGGGAGACACATGTCGGCGATTCGAGGTGAAAAAAAACTCGGGTTCTTTACCCGGGTACTGGATCAGGTGGGCTCCGGGGACAGGCTTCGGCTCGCACTCGAACAGATTGTGCACGCCGAATCCTTCGGCTATGACTCCGCCTGGGTCGCCCAGCACCATTTCAACCCGCATGAGGGCGGACTGCCCAGCCCGTTTGTGTTCCTGTCCCATGTGGCCGCCCACACCCAGCGCATCCGGCTGGGCACCGGCATCGTGACCCTTCCGCTGGAAAACGCAGTGAGGGTCGCCGAGGATGCCGCCGTCTTTGATCTGCTCTCAAACGGACGCCTGGAACTCGGCGTCGGCAGCGGCGGAACCCCCAGCGCGTTTGCCACGTTTGGGCGTAACCCCGCCGACCGCTCGCGCGACTTCGCCGCGGGCCTGCGGGTGCTGCGTCAGGCGCTCGCCGGGGAACCGTTGGGCCGCAATCGCAATCGGCTCTCCCCGCCCGCGCCCCGGCTGACCGAGGCGATCTGGCAGGCCACCTTCTCCCCCGCCGGCGGCACCCGTGCCGGACGGGCGGGCGACGGGCTGCTGCTCTCGCGCACCCAGCAGCGCTCCCCGCGCACCCCGAACCTGACCCTCGCCGAAATCCAGGACCCCATCGTGGATGCCTACCTGGAGGCCCTGCCCGCCGGGGTCGCCCCGCGCATCTCCGGGGCCCGCACCGTGTTTGTGGCCGATGACCGGCGCACCGCGCTGCGCTTTGCCGAGGCCGGGTTGCGGCGGGCGGCGGCGCAGTTCCGGGCGGCCGGTCAGATCGTGCTGGGTGACACCCTGCCCGAGCTGATCACCGAGTTTGATGTGCACCTGGGAACCCCGGAAGAGGTCACCGCCTCCCTCTCGGCCGACCCGATCCTCGAACGCGCCACCGATCTGGTGTTCCAGGTGCACTCGGTGGATCCCCCACACGAGTACATCCTGCGCTCGATCGAGCTGATCGCCACCCAGGTGGCCCCCGCCCTCGGCTGGGCCCCGGCGCTCGGCAGCCCGGCACCCGCGCTGTCCTAGATCGTTTCATCTTCGCCTCGAAAGGAATTCAGCATGACCCAGGATCTGATTGATCACCTGGTCGGGATCGCCCCCGGCTCCCCGGTGGACCTCGTCCGCTCGCGCCGCCCCGAAGCCCGCGCCAACGCGCAGGCCAGCTATGACGCGCTGCTGGAACCGGCCGAGCCCGGCGCGGTGTCCGCGGTGGATCGGTTTGCGCTCGCCGCATTTGTCACGGCGATCAGCGCCGAACCCGCCACCGCCGGGTTCTACCGCGAGTACCTGAGTGAACTGGATACCCACGTGGGTGCGCGAATCGAGTCGCTGGCGGCCGCGGCCGCCGCCACCGGTCCGTTCGGGCACTACCCCTCGGCCGCGCTGGCGTCCGAGAACACCGATGGTCTGCGTTTCGAGGTCCCCGAGGCCGACCGCGCGGCCCTCGGCGCACCGTTGGCCGCGGCCCTGGAACACGCACACCTGCTGGTGTTCCGCCCCCGAGAAGCGAGCGCCGCCGCGCTCCAGAAGCTACTGGATGCGGGCTGGGATGAAACCTCGATCGTGGTGATCTCGCAGCTGATCGCGTTCCTGAGCTTCCAGCTGCGCCTGGTCGCGGGACTGCGCCTGCTGGCCCAGGATCCGGCCACGACCGGCATCGTCACCAACCACGCCGACACCCACCCCGACGCCCCGGCCGCCACCGGCGCCGAGACAACCGCTAGCGGCACCAACCACACCCACGCCGAGACCGTAGGAGCACACGCATGAGCGAGACCACACCGGGACAGGTCCTGGACTACCCCGAGCTGCGCGCCCCCGAAGTCTTTACCCGCGACGGTCTGGGCTGGGTGCCGTGGATCGCCCCGATCCCCGAGGACGAGCTGACCGCCGAGCACCTCACCGCGCTGGTGGATAAGAACCGCGCCAAGATGCCGTATTTCCGCCTACTGGTCCGCGCCCCCGAGGCCCTGCGCGCCCGTACCGCAACCGACAATGACATCTTCTACAACACCGACGCGGGCCTGCCCCGTGCCGACCGGGAGCTGTCCGCGGTGGCCGCCTCACGCAGCAACGGCTGCCTGTTCTGCGCCTCGGTGCACGCACGTTTCGCGACCCAGCAGTCGGGCCGCGCCGAGGACATCGACCGCATCCTCGCCGATGGCATCGACTCCGCTCAGGATGAGCGTTGGAGCGCCATCATCGACGCCTCGGTGGCGCTGACCGCCACCCCGGTCGCCCTGTCCCAGGACCACCTCGATGCGCTGCGCGCCGCGGGCCTCGACGACCTAGAAATCGCCGATGCCCTCCACGGTGCCGCCTTCTTCAACTGGGCGAACCGCCTGATGCTCTCCCTGGGCGAGCCGGAGCTCCCGGCCGCCCGCTAGTCCCTCTCCATTCCAATTGACCCAGGATCGCACCTTACGATCCTGGGTCAATTGATTGAAGTGCTAGGACTTGTTCACTCCCACGGGCTTTCGGAAGGCACCGCTTGCGCCGTAAATGAGAAGTGCTATCAGCGCGGCACCCATGGTAAACACTCCGATGCCGGTGAACCCCCGGAAACCGACAAGAAGCGGCCCCCCGACAATGGCACCAATCGTGGTACCCGCATACATCGCGGCATTCGAAAGGGAGGACACGGTGCCCCTATCTGGCCCCGCGTGTCCCTGTAGCTGCGCCATCAGAACCGGAAATACAAGCCCCCCGAAGGCCATAGCCAGGGTAAGGAAGAGCACGGCAATCCAGATATTTATCGCCAATGCACACAGCAGGTAGAACAGCCCGACCCCGACGATACCTGCAATATGCATTCGTCGGTTCCCTATCCACTCAGCCACCCGCCCGCCACTGAGCGCACCGGCGGCATTTCCCAGACCAATGACAACCATTGCGATGCCGATTACGGTCTGATTAGCACCGAAATCACGAGCAAACCAGGATCCGATAAACGACAGGGCGCAGAAGTTACCCGTTTGGAATATGAGATATCCGAGCAGCCCCAAGGCCAATGGCCTAGACCTCAGGACTCGAAGATAGGCGGCAGCGGGGTGTCCGGAGGCGGGGTGAGGATTTCGCACGCTGGGGAACCGCGCGAAAAGGATGACCCACAGCATGATACCGAACGCCCCGATCATGAAAAACGGCACGCGCCATCCAAATACGGAGAGGAAAGATGCGAGCGGTATACCCACCACCTGTGCAATGGCCAATCCCGCGGTTGCAAATCCCATGGTTCGAACGATCATGCTCGAACGAACCAGAACGGGGATTGAGGCCCAAATCTGTGGTGAGACAAACGCAGCGGCAACCCCGGCGAGGAATCTCGCGACAACGAGAGGCCAAAACCCCCATGCAATCCCACATGCGATCGTGAATACGACGAATCCGCTGAGACCGACAAGTAGCACCGAACGTCGATCAACCCGATCCGAAAGAGGCCCCGATACCAATGCGCTCAAGGCATACCCAATTGCGTAGGCGGAGACAAACCACCCAGATGCTTCGATTGAGACGCCTGTTTCCTGGCGCAAAAGCGGCAGCAGCGGTGCGGTAAGGAACGTGTCGGTGCCGATCACGAAGAGCGTCAGGAACGCAAGCGTTCGAATGTTCCGCTCCGCATTCACACGCGCGTCGGGGACAGTGGGCTCAGTCATTCCAGACTCCTGGAACGAAGTCTTTCTAATTTGATAATCATCGAACTAGAATCGTTCACACCGTGACCCACGTCAATACAACGGAAGAGGCGGACAAGTGACCACACATCACATCAGATTCGAAAACCACGTTTTGAGGCTGGTCCACTAATGGGTACGCCTTTACCCCATCCGGCCGCCTCGGACATTCGCCTCGACCAGGTTCTCTCCGCACTCTCAGACCCGGTTCGAAGAGAGGTTTTGGCTCGCATCGCGAGCGAGGGTCCTAAGTTCTGCGGAGATTTAGACTTCCACGTCTCAAAATCAACGATGTCCTATCACTTTCGCGTTCTGCGGGAATCCGGCCTGATGCACACCGAGGTTGTGGGCAATCACCGCCGGATTACCCGACGAGATGACCTCATCGAAACGACATTTCCCGGCCTACTCACCGCCGTCGATTTGCCATCAAATCTTGGGTGCTGGAGCGAAGAATCCGAAACTTAGAGGTGCCGTGCTCAACGTTCAAGAGCCATGACAAAGCGCGGGGCTCGATAGTCGAGCCCCGCGCTTTGTGTGCCCCGCGACTACGCCTGGCTGGGCAGCAGGTCGTCGAGGAAGCCCTGCCAGCCGGCCAGCGCGGCCGCCTGCTGCTCGGGGGCGAAACCGGGGGTTTCCTGGCTGAAGTGGATCAGGGTGCCGTCGATGCCATCCTCGACGGCCGGGGCGAGGGTGACCACCACGGCGGCACGCTCGGGCTCTGCCGGGTTGTCGGTCAGGGTGAAGACGAAGCGCTCGTTGGGCACAATCTCCAGGAAGTCGCCCGCCCAGTTGATCGTGTTTCCATCCGGCAGCACCATCGTGGCCTTCCAGGTGCCCTCGATTTCGGGGGCGAAGTCGAGCTGGTCGAGGGGCACCTCGATCGTGTTCCCACCGAACCAGCGGGCGAAGTGCTGCGGGGTGGTCCACGCCTCAAAAACCTCGGCGGGACTCGCCTCAAAGAACCGATCGATCTCGATGCCGTCGGCGGTAATTCCGGTCATGATGCCTCCTGGGTTGAGTGCGCGGGACGGGGCTCGCAAGGCCGTGCAGCGGTGCGAAAATCCCACTCGTTAAATGCACCACGAACGAGCCGCCGAGTCAACCACCAGCGCCCGCCGAAACATGCCGTAACATCAGGAAGAAACCTGCCGTAATACTCGCCGTTTTGCCCCTTCCGCGTTGTTATTCTCGGGTCACGGCATCGCCAGACGATGCCCGGAGCGAGCGCCGAGCCCGGTATCCGCCCCACCGATATTTTCCCCAAGGAGATAGGTGTGGCTACTACCTTTTCATTTGAGCTTTACCCGCCCCGATCGGCCGCTGCGGCCGATGCGCTCGAGGTATCCCTCGCGCACCTGGTGGCATCCGGACCCGAGTTCATCTCGGTGACCTACGGGGCCGGCGGCACCACCACCGACCGCTCCCTGCGCGTCCTCCAGCAGCTCCGCGCGGGCGGGGTCGACGCGATGGCGCACCTCACCTGTGTGGGCTCCTCCTATGCCGAAGCCTCGGCGATGATCCACGAGTTTCTCGACGCCGGGATCACAAAGTTTCTGGCGCTGCGCGGTGATCCCCCGGCGGGCGCGAAGGAGGGCGAGGACTTCCTCGGCGACCTCGGGTCCGCCGGCGAGCTGGTGCAGCTGATCCACCGCATCCGCGCGGAAAAGGCCCAGTTTGTCCAGCCTCCGTTGGCCGGATTTCCGCGGGGCACGCGGCTCGCGGCACAGCCCAAGGTCACCATCGCCGTCGCCGCGTTCCCCAACGGTCACCCGCGCTCCCGCTCGGTCTCGCAGGATCTCGATACCCTGCTGGCCAAGGAGGCGGCCGGGGCAAACCTGGCGATCACCCAGCTGTTTTTTGATCCCGAGGACTATCTGCGCTTTGTGGATCAGGCCCGGGCCGCGGGCATCACGATGCGCATCCTCCCGGGGATCATGCCCGTGCTCAGCCCCGAACGACTGCACCGCATCGTGCAGCTCACCGGCGAAAAGCTTCCCACCGAACTGCTGCGCAAGCTCGAAGCGGCGGGATCCCCCGAGGCGCAGTTTGAGGTGGGCGTGGACCACGCCAGCAGCCTCAGCCGCGCCCTCCTGAACGGCGGCGCCAGCGGCCTTCACCTCTATACCTTCAACCAACACCCGGCCGTCCTGCGCATCCTGCGCGAGACCGGTCTCTACGTCCCCGTAAAGGAATACGCATGACCCACACACCGTTCCCCACCGGCACCATCCTCGGCTATCCGCGGATCGGCCCGCGCCGTGAGCTCAAGCGCGCGGTCGAGGCCTTCTGGGCCGGCAAGACCTCCGCCGAGGAGCTGGAGACCACCGCCCGCGAGCTGCGCGCCGGTACCCGCGAGCGCCTGGCCGCACTCGGCCTGGGCCGCGAGGACTCCTCGATCCCCGAGGCCTTCAGCTACTACGACCAGGTGCTCGATGCCGCGGTCACCGTGGGGGCGATCCCCACCCGTTTCGAGCGTCTCGTGGCCGAGGATGGCACCGTAGACCTCGCCGGTTACTTCACCATCGCCCGCGGTGAGGGAGCTGATGTGCCCGCCGAGATGACCAAGTGGTTCGACTCGAACTACCACTATCTGGTGCCCGAAATCGGCCCCGACACCACCTTCCACCTGGCCTCGCGTCGCCTGGTCAACGAGGTCATCGAAGCCCGCGAGCAGGGCTTCGTCACCCGCCCGGTGATCGTCGGCCCGGTCACCCTGCTGGCCCTCGCCAAGCCCGCCGTGGACGCCCCCGCCGGCTTCACCCCGATCTCGCGCCTCGACGACCTGCTGCCCGTCTACGCCGAGCTGCTGGCCGCCCTGCGTGCCGCCGGTGCCGAGTGGGTGCAGCTGGATGAGCCGGCCCTGGTGAGCGAGAGCATCGAGGTGCCCCGTGCCGAGCTGCTGGCGGCCGCCACCCGCGCCTTTGAGGTGCTGGGAGGCGAGAGCGAGCGTCCGCAGATCTTCGTCGCCGCCCCCTATAACGACCTCGGCGACGCCCTGCCGGTGCTGCTGAACAGCCCGGTTGAGGCGATCGGCGTGGACCTCGTCCGCGGCGCAGTGCCCACCGGTTTCGAAACCTCAAAGACCCTGGTTGGCGGTGTGATCGACGGCCACAACATCTGGCGCGGCGACCTCGCCGGTGCCTGGGAGAGCCTGGAGAGCCTGCGCGCGCTGAGCCCCAACGTCGCGGTCTCCAGCTCGACCAGCCTGTTCCACGTCCCGCAGGATGTGACCGTGGAGACCAAGCTCGATCCGCGCCTGGTCTCCTGGCTGGCCTTCGCCGACCAGAAGGTGGGACAGATCGCCCTGCTCGCTACCGCCCTGACCAAGGGTCCCGACGCAATCGCGGCCGAGCTGGCCGAGGCCACCGCCGCGCTTACCGACCGTCACTCGGCACCCGGCGTGCGCGACGGTGCCGTGCGTGAGCGCGCGGCCGCCCTGACCGACGCCGACTTCACCCGCGGCGACTACACCGAGCGCCTGAGCGCCCAGGACGCGGCCCTCGGCCTGCCCCCGCTGCCGACCACCACGATCGGTTCGTTCCCGCAGACCGGCGATATCCGCCGTGAGCGCGCCCGCTTTGCCCGCGGGGAAATCACCGAGGCCGAGTACCGCGGCGCGATGGAGGATGAGATCCGCCGCGTGGTTGACCTGCAGGAGGAGATCGGCCTGGACGTGCTGGTGCACGGCGAGCCCGAGCGCAACGACATGGTCCAGTACTTCGCCGAGAACCTCGACGGTTTTGCCGTGACCGAGCTCGGCTGGGTGCAGAGCTACGGCAGCCGCTGTACGCGGCCGTCGCTGCTGTGGGGCGACGTGTCGCGTCCGGCACCGATCACCGTGGACTGGTCCACCTTTACCCAGTCGCTCACCGCCAAGCCGGTCAAGGGCATGCTGACCGGGCCCGTCACGATCCTCGCCTGGAGCTTCGTCCGCGATGACCAGCCGCTGGCCGACACCGCCAACCAGGTGGCCCTGGCCCTGCGCGACGAGATCGCCGACCTCGAGGCTGCCGGCATCGGCATCATCCAGGTGGATGAGCCCGCCCTGCGCGAGCTGCTGCCGCTCAAGCTCGCCGACCAGCCCTCCTACCTCGACTGGTCGGTGGGATCCTTCCGCCTGGCCACCTCGGGTGTGGCCAAGGAGACCCAGATCCACACCCACCTCTGCTACTCGGAGTTTGGCGTGGTGATCGATGCGATCAACCGCTTGGATGCCGACGTGACCTCGATCGAGGCCGCCCGCTCCAAGATGGAGGTTGTGCCGGACATCGAGCGCTCGGGCTTTGGCCGCGGCATCGGGCCGGGCGTCTACGACATCCACTCGCCGCGCGTGCCCAGCGTGGACGAGGTCACCGAGCTGCTGCAGACCGCGCTGGGGTCGATCCCGCAGCGCCAGGTCTGGGTCAACCCGGACTGCGGCCTGAAGACCCGCGGATATGACGAAACCGTGGACTCTCTGCGCAACATCCTGGCGGCCACCCGCACCGTGCGCGAGACGCTGAGCGCCTAGCCCATACCCACGCGGCGGGGTCGGAGAACATTCTCCGGCCCCGCCGCTGCGTTGTGGGCGAGTGCATGGACTGCGGCGCGAGGCCGTCCGGAATCTGCTGACCGAGGCGCAGCTCTCTCAGAGCGACGCCGGTGCCCTGCTCGGGCTCTCCTACCAGCGGGTGCAGCAGCTGGCGAAGACGGTCTAGGAGGCCGAAGCCTGCAGCCCCCTCACCATTTCCCAGGACTGAAAGTCCGCAACCACGCAGATTGCCACCGGCGATGAGGATCCCACAGCCTCACCACCATGAAGCTCGGCTAGCTGCCGGCCGCGAGCTCCTTGGCCCGCGCCAGGGCGGCGTCGGTCGCGCGGATAAACATCTGGTCCAGACCGGCGTCGCTCATTACCGCGAGCGCACGCTCGGTGGTGCCCTTGGGGCTGGTCACGTTGATCCGCAGCTGGGTCGGGGTCTGGTCCGATGCGGCCAGGAGTTCGGTGGCCCCACGGAAGGTGCCCTGCACCAGCAGGTTGGCCTCGTCCGAGCTGAATCCCTTTTCGATGGCGGCGGCGGTGAGCGCCTCGATCAGCGCAAACACGTAGGCGGGACCGGAGCCGGAGATGGTGCTGAGCGCGTCGATCCGGTCCTCGGCCACCTCGAGCACCTCGCCCACGGTCTCAAAGACCGCTCGCACGGCGGCCATCGCGGCCGCATCGGCGCGGGTACCCGGGGCGATGCCGGTGACCGCGCGGCCCACCACGGCGGGGGTGTTTGGCATCGAACGCACCACGATCGCGGTGTCGGGCAGGATCGACTCGAAGGTAGCGATGGTCACGCCCGCGGCCAGGCTCACCACGATCGCACCGGGCTTAAGCGCCGGGGCAATCTCGGCGAGCAGGTCCGGAACCATGCCGGGCTTCACCCCGATCAGGATGATGTCGGCGCCCGCGGCGGCCTCACGATTTCCCTCGGGGTTCTCGTTCAGCGCGACGCCGGTCACGCCCTCCAGCTTCGACAAGGCCTGGGCCTTTTCCGGCGTGCGGTTGGTCGCGATCACCGGGCTGGTGGCGGTGGCACCCGAGGCGACGAGGCCGGAGAGAATCGCCCCGCCCATCGAACCGGTACCGAGAAATGCGATGCTGGGTGCGTTCGTGGAGGTCATTCCTCCATCCTAAATCCGCGCCGTGTGCGGATGCCCGCGTGGCGTGATTCGGATTACCCTGGGACCATGAACCTCGAGCCGCTACTGCTTCGCCTGGACCGTATCGCCGGTGGATCGCGCGCCTCCGAGCGCATCGCCGAGGAGGCTCGCACGCATCCGCGCACGGTGCGGGCATTCCGGGCGGTGACGATTCTGCTGCTGATCGAGCTGGTACTCGGCATCGTCGCCGTGGTGATCGCGCTCGTCCTGCTGGGCCGCGGCGAGCACGTGCCGCTGTCGGTGTGGACGCGCAGCGTGGTGGTACTCGGCATGACCGCGACCCTGTTCTACTTCTCCTGGCGCGCGCAGCTGGGCTGGTCCTGGGGCTATTCGAGGCTGCGGCTGTTCAGCAAGATTTTCCCCGTGGTGACCCTCGTACTCGCGGCAATCCCCGGGTTTTATCCGGTATGGATGATCACCGAGCAGATCATCTTCAGCCTGATCCTGATCGGCGTGGCCGACTACCTCGACTCCGACCACATGCGCGACACCTTCCGTCGTCCCACCCCGCCGGCTACCGTGCGGGACTAGGATGTGATCCACCACACGAGGGGATCACATGAGTACACAGGGCGGCAATCGCGCCATCATCGCGGCACTGCTGGCAAACGTCGGGATCGCGCTGACCAAGTTCATCGCCTGGTTCTTCTCCGGCTCGGCCTCGATGCTCGCCGAGGGTGTGCACTCCCTCGCCGACTCGGGCAACCAGCTGCTGCTTCTGCTGGGCGGAAGAAAATCGCGCCGCCTGGCCGACGACGAGCACCCGTTCGGGTACGGACGCGAACGCTATGTCTACGCCTTTGTGGTCTCGATCATCCTGTTCTCGGTCGGTGGCGTGTTCTCGATCTACGAGGGCATCAATAAGCTCACCCACCCGCATGAGCTGGAAATGTGGTGGCTGCCGATGGTGGTGCTGACGGTCGCGATCGGGCTCGAGGGCTTCTCCCTGCGCACGGCGATCCGCGAATCTAATCACACCCGCGGAACCCAGTCCTGGATCCAGTTCATCCGCCGCGCCAAGGCTCCCGAGCTGCCCGTTGTCCTGCTGGAGGACGTGGCCGCGCTGATCGGCCTGGTGCTCGCCTTCCTCGGCGTCGGCCTCACCGTCATCACCGGCAACGCCACCTGGGATGCGATCGGCACCCTGGCGATTGGTGCGCTGCTGGTCCTGGTCGCGATCGTGCTGGGCATCGAGACCAAGAGCCTCCTGGTGGGGGAAGGGGCCACGGCCGAACAGGCCGCCGCGATCCGGGATGCCATCGTGGCCGGGCCCGAAGCAGAGCGGATCATCCACCTGAAGACCCTCTATCTGGGACCCGAGGAGATCATGGTGGCGGCCAAGATTGCCGTGGACCCGGCCCGCACGGTCGCCGAGGTCTCCGAAAACATCAACGTGATCGAGGCCCGCATCCGCGCCGCCGAACCGATGGCGCGCGTGATCTACCTCGAACCCGACGTGGATCGCGAGCGGGTTTAGCCCCGGTCGAGCTACAGGTCGGTCGGGCTCGCCAGGGTCTCGCGGAAAAACTCCACCAGGATGGCCGCGCACTCGGCCTCGCGCACGCCCCCGACCACCTCGGCGCGGTGGGCGAGGCGGCGATCCCGCAGCAGGTCAAACGCGCTGCCGGCGGCTCCGGCCTTTTCCTCCCAGGCCCCAAACACCACCCGGGGGATGCGGGCCGCGAGAATCGCCCCGGCACACATGATGCACGGCTCCAGGGTGACCACCAGCGTCAGATCGCGCAGCTGCCAATCCCCGCGCGCCGCGGTGGCCGCACGGATCGCCTCGATTTCGGCGTGGGCGGTGGGATCGTGGCGGGCCTCCTTGAGGTTGTATCCGGCCGCCACCACGGCGCCCGCCGAGTCAACCAGAACGGCCCCCACCGGGACATCCGCACTATCCGCGGTCAGGCGCGCCTGCTCCAGGGCCAGGCCCATCCAGCGCTCATCTTCCGCGCGCACACTCATTACCACCGCAAGGTTCCCTTCACCCAGGTATTGTTAACAGTATGCGAGTGCACGTAGCCGATCACCCCCTGATCACCCACAAACTGACGGTCCTGCGGGACAAGAACACCCCGTCGCCGATCTTCCGGTCCCTCACCGAGGAGCTGGTCACCCTGCTCGCGTATGAGGCAACCCGTGAGGTTCGCACCGAGACGGTCGAAATCGAGACCCCGGTCACCACCACCACCGGACTCGCGATCTCCTCGCCGCGTCCGCTCGTGGTCCCCATCCTGCGTGCCGGTCTGGGCATGCTCGAGGGCATGGTCAAGCTGCTCCCGACCGCCGAGGTCGGCTTCCTGGGCATGCTGCGCGACGAGGAAACCTTCGAGCCGAAGACCTACGCCGAGCGTCTGCCGGATGATCTGTCGGGTCGCCAGTGCTTCGTCCTGGACCCGATGCTCGCGACCGGCGGTTCGCTGGGTGCGGCGATCAAGTTCCTCTTTGACCGCGGCGCAGACGACGTGACCGCAATCTGCCTGCTGGCCGCCCCCGAGGGTGTGGCCGCGCTGGAGAAGCTCACCGAGGGCCGCGACGTCAAGCTGGTGCTGGGCACCGTGGACGAGCGTCTGGACGAGCACGGCTACATCGTTCCCGGCCTGGGAGACGCGGGCGACCGCCTCTACGGCCTGGTCTAAAACTTCGTCCCTGGCACCCGGCCAGGGCCCACGGCGGCATCGGTTTTCCGATGCCGCCGTTTTTTATTCCCCCCAATCAAGGGTGATCAGTTGACAGCATGCTTCGCTCTGGGCATAATCGGCATATGACTGAATTCGCGCGTACCCGGAGCTCCCTCGAGTCTCATGGGACTGTGGGCATGATGATGCCCCGTAGCGCTGTCATGTGTTGTCGAATGTGCAGCTAGCTCGCTAGCTTCCGCCAACGTCTCCGCCCCGCTTCTCCTCATCCAGAAGAAGACAAAGCGTCGAGACCCGGAGCGTTTTTGAACGCGACTCCCCCGGAACGACCTTCCGATTCGTCGATCCGGATACACACAACACACCCGTCGTAACGGCCCGGCCGAGGCACTCGCCCCCGGATGACCGTCGACACCAAAACGTTTAGGGACTTCTCATGTCGATCGCCACCATCACCACCGCACCCGCCACTCGCAGCGCCGAGGCAGACCGCATCGCCACCGCGCTCACCGCCGGACGCACCACCACCAGCACCGCGGTTCCCGCCGTCGCCCCGGTTGTGGCCGCAGCCCCCGCGGCCCCGGCCGCTCCCGCAGCCCCGCGTCTGCGCTCGGTTCCCGAGGGCACCGAGGCTCGCGGCTTCGTTCTCTACGTCGGCCTGGATGAGGCCAAGGCCCTGGCCGACGGCTCGAGCCTCGGTCAGGTTGTGCAGGCCCTCAAGGACCTCGCCGCCCAGATCGCCCCCGCCTCGGAAACCTACGCGGCCGTTGCCCTGGCACCCGCCGGTGCCGGTGGTCGCGACATCGACGTGGTTCGCCTGGCCCTGCAGGAGCCGGCGGCCCTCGCCCGTCACCGCGACACCGAGGAGAGCCACACCGGCGAGCTCGACCGCGCACACGCCGGCGTCGTGATCGACCTCTCCCGCAAGCGCCTGGCCCTGGACAACACCGCCGTCTCGCTCACCTTCAAGGAGTTCGAGCTGCTGCAGTACCTGGTCCTGCGCGAGGGTCGCACCGTGGACCGCGCCGAGCTGATCGGTGCCCTGTGGAACCCCGAGGATGAGGAAGCCGCTCCCAACGAGCGCACCATCGACGTCCACATCCGTCGTCTGCGCGCCAAGCTTGACCGTTACGAGGACATCGTCCGCACCGTTCGCGGCGTGGGTTACCGTTTCGACCGTCACGCCGACGTCACCATCCGCTACGCATCGGCACCGAGCCCCGACCTCTTCTAGGTCGCGGGCGGCCACGATCGCAACGTCAGATCCGGTGTATATCGGGGTTCATCAGCCCGAAAACCGTGCGGTCTTCTGGAATTTCACCGGATTCACAGGCGATTGTCATACGGGTATGGCCCTACACTGACACAATCGCTTACATGCTGGTCTTATGGAACACTTCGCCGAGACACCTACCTGGTCCCAGTATGCAAACCTCCTGGGCAGTTCGCTCCGTCATCTTCGACTCGGGCGAGGCCTCAGCCAGGAACAGGTTGCAATGGCCGCTGGAATCAGCCGTTACACGTATCAGAAGTTCGAGAAGGGCGAGTCTCGTCCGGGAACTTCAGCCAATCCATCACTCCAAAACGTCCTCGCGCTTAGCCAGGTCTTCGGGGTACCCATCGAGGAGCTTTTGCCCAGCACTCCGCCGGACCTCAGCGACCGCTAGCATTCGGGATCGGGTGCCCGTTCACGCTCGGGGTGATGTTCACGCTCGGACCGGTGTTCGCGCTCGGGCCGATGTTCAGGCTCAAGCTGGTGCGCAGACTCAGGCTCGTGTTCGGGCTCGGGCCCGCTCCCACGTTGGTGCTCATCACCACGTACGGTGCGCGCCGGCGCACTACGCCGAGGGGGACGATTACCTTCCATCGGCACGCCTGATGGCCTTCCGGGCGGTGAGTGTCGGGGGGTCGAGTTAGGCTCGGAATGTGCCGGTGAAGGGATCCACCGATGAAAACAGTCCTGCTTCACCCCCGGCGTTCGACACCCACCGGGTTCGAACACCCAACGCCCTCCGACGGTGCCATTCCCCCGGCACCGGGGCCCGCAGCCTCCGCAGCGGAATACGCCCACTTTGAGAACCCCGTCCAGCCCGAGACCGGATTTCGGTCGGCCGGCTCCTCCGATGCCGCGGCATCCACGCGTTCAGAGTTTGTGCACGCGGATGCCGAGGACTCCCACGGAGAACCGCGCTGGCTGGCGAGCGTGGCCACCGTGCTTCAGTTCGGCCCCGTGCCCGAGCTTCGACCCGTGCTGCTCGACATTATTGTCAATCCGCAGTCCCCTCCGGACGAGCCGGTGGTGGTGATCCACTCCGATGAGTTCGGCGAGCACCTGATCCTCACCCCCGAGAGTGCCCGACGGTTGGGCACGGCGCTCACCACGCTATTCGCGGACGTCGGCGGGAGTCTGCCCGAGGCATCACTCGCGCCGGAGACCGACGCGCTTTCGCCCCCGGAGGAGCTGCCGTCATCCTCGGAGGCGCCTCGCTGAGGCGCCTAACGCGGCGTGCCCCGCACCCCCTTCCGGGTCGTGCGGGGCACGCTCGCCGAGCGCGGAGCCAAGCACTGCGCTTAGCGTAGCGCCGAGCACAGTGCCTATCTAGGAGGCGGCGACCACCTTGCGGTCCTGGCGCGGCCACACCACCTTCTGCACGATGATGATCACCGAGGCGGCCACCGGAATGGCCGCCAGCGCGCCGAGAACGCCTCCGATGGTTCCTCCAGCTACCGCGGCAATCACCACCATCGCGCCGGGAACCGCGACCGCGCGGCTCATGATGCGTGGGGAAATGATGTAGGCCTCGACCTGCAGGTAGATCAGGTAGTAAATACCCGTGATCAGGGCGAGGCTGGGGTCCACCAACAGGCAGATCAGGGTGTTCAGGATCGACGCGCTCAGGGTACCCACCAGCGGAATCAGCGATCCGATAAACGCGAAGAATGCCAGCAGGAACGGCATCGGCGCCTGGATGATCGAGAGCAGAATGAGGCTGAGCACACCGTTGATCAGGGCGAGAGACACCTGCCCGACCACATAGCGGCCGACGGCACCGGTGATGTCCTCGGAGATCTTGGCAAAGCCCGTGCGCTGGTAGGCGGGAACGAAACGGTAGACGGTCTGCTTCATCGAGCGCAGCGACGCCATAAAGTACAGGGTCAGGATCAGCACGATGATCAGCCCGGTGATGCCGCTGGCGACGCCCGCGCCCACCTGGGCCAGGCCTCCTCCGATCGCCACCAGGTTCTTCGGGTCGCCCAGGAAGTCCGTCGCACCCTTGATGACCTGCTTAATATCCACCGAGTCACCCAGCAGCTTCTGAATCTGCAGCACGATGTCGTTCTTCTGGAAGTCCGAGGCAAAGCCGGGGAAGTCGCGGATCAGGTTGGAGGACTGCTCCACCAGCACCGGAATGACCGCCAGCAGCAGCCCGGCCAGGGCCGCCAGCACCACGAGCACCACCGCGGCAATCGCCGCGGGCCGAGGCATGCGCTTCTCCAGCCAGGAGACCAGCGGATCAAGCCCCAGCGCCAGGAACAGGGCGATGCCAATGTACACCAGGACGGTGCTTAGCTGGCTGACGATTCCCCCGAGGAGGAGCGCGATCAGCACACCCAGGGTACCCACCAGGCCGATCCTGAACGCATTAACGTGCACGCCGGATCCGCCCGCGGGCTCGCGGTGCAGTCCCACATCGCCGCCGGAACTCAGCCGAGGTTCCGCATCGGGGCGCGTCGCCTTCTTCTTCATCCGTGTCTCCTCACGTGTGTGCGGCGCCTGAGTGGCCGCACGGGGTCGGGGTTCAATTGTGGACCCAAAATTCTCCCATCGCCGGATTTCCGGGGAATCAACATCCGTGCCGCGTGCGCGATCGAGCGAATACCGCCACACGGCAAACTCCCAGCCGCCGAGGCGATGAAACCCTGGTAATCGTTACCTGGATGTTATATATTCGTACTGCGTTCGACGTTTTGCTGTGACGACGAAACGCACATGTGATTGCAGGACACTCTTGGTGCAAGGGGAAGGGCCGATCGTACGCCTCTACGATCGGCCCTTGTTCATGTCTGCCCCGATCCCCCGGCCATTCTCCGCGGGTATTCCCGGGGCCGCTGCGCCAGGGGCGAAACTTCCCAACCTGCCCCTCGGCCGCGAAGGCGGTACGCTGGGAGGATGACTCAGGCCACCGATTCCGCACGCGAACTCCGCGCCCTCAAGGTGCTGGGCGCGGCCTGTTTCGGCGGCGGTCTGCTCTTCACCGCGGTGGGAATCCTGCTGATCGTCCTGGCCGCGCTGAACGGGCCGTGGTTTCTCACGCTCATCGGCATCGGTGTTCTGCTCACCGGGCTCAGCACCAGCTTCTGGGGCATGGTCATGCTCTATCGCTCGCTGATTCGCGCGAACCCGGCTCTCGCCATCAGGCTGAACGACCCCGCTCCGGCCGGCGTCTCCGAGCCGACAGGTACTTCCGAGCCGACAGGTACTTCCGAGCCGACAGGTACTTCCGAGCCGGCAGGCGCTTCCGACGCCGCGGCGTCCCCCGCAGAAGAAACTGTGCCCGCACACGAAGAGCTCCCCGTACACGAGGATCGCCTTCCCACCCACGAAGAAATCCCCGCACAGGCAGCACGCCCGGCACGCGTGGACTCCCCCGAGTCCGGTGATCCACGATGAGCGGCGCCGTCGAGGCCTGGGAATCGCTGTTTCGCGCGCAGGTGGGCATCATGCGTCGCCTCGGCGAGGACTTCCCAATGGGTGGTCTCACGATGAACGAGTACGACGTGATGTTCACCCTCTCCCGGCAACCCGACCGCAAGGCCAAACTGCGTGATCTGAACCGACTGGTGCTGCTGAGCCAGCCCAGCGTGAGCCGCCTGATCGATAAGCTCTCCGCCGAGGGGTTCGTGACCAAGGCCGCCGACCCGGATGATCGCCGCGGCATGATCATCACCCTCACCGAGGAGGGATTCTCGGCCTACCGCCCGGTGGCCCGCGCCCATATGCGCACGATCGAGTCGATCATCGGCGGCGCGCTCAGCCCCGCCGAAATCGAGTCCATGTTTGCCCTGACCGAGAAGCTGCGCTGCCCCGAATTCGACGATTAGGTTCCCGATGAGCACCTCCTCCCCCGCCGCCCTGATCTGGTTCCGCCGCGACCTGCGGGTGGGTGATCACCCGGCGCTGACCGCCGCCCTGGACGCACGCGAGCGCGTGATCGCCGTCTTTGTGCTGGACGAGCCGGGCCTGCGCCCGATCGGTGGGGCGTCCCGCTGGTGGGTTCACGGCGCACTGGACTCGTTGGCTGCGGACCTCGCCGAGCTGGGCATCCCGATCGAACTGCGCACCGGCGACCCCGTCACCGCGCTGCGCAACCTGGCCGCCGAGCAGAACGCCGACCGCGTGTATGCCACCGCCCGTCCCGGTGCGGATGAGGCTGAGCTGGATGCCCGCGTACACACGGAGCTGGCCGCACACGGGATCGAGGTCCGGTATGCGGCCCCGGATCTGCTGGTGGATCCCGGGCTGCGCACCGGCGAGGGCCGTCCGTATACGGTGTTTACCCCGTTCTGGAAGCGTGCGCTGGATGAGCTGGCCCGGCGTCCTCCGCGCGCGGTCCTCCCCGTCCCCCGGCCCGCCCGAGTCCCGGCCTCCGCCGATCCCGCGGCGTTCGCGGCCGCGTTGGAGGGCCTCGCCCTTCGCCCCACCTCCCCCAACTGGGCGGAAAACTGGGACACCCTGTGGAGCCCGGGCGAGGCCGGTGCCCACGAGCGGCTGGCCGACTTCCTGGACGAGGATCTGGGTGATTATCCGGACCTGCGCGACCGTCCCGACCGCTCGGTGACCTCGCGGCTGTCCCCGCACCTGGTGTGGGGCGAGATCACGGTATCCACGATCTGGCATGCGGTGGATGAGCACCGACGCACGCATCCCGGGCAGGGTGCCAGCTTCCTCAGCGAGCTGGGCTGGCGCGAGTTTGCGCACTACCAGCTGTTCCACTTCCCCAAGCTGGCCACCGATCCCTGGCGGCCCAGCTTCGCGAATTTCCCCTGGCCCGAGGCCGACCCCGAGCTGCTGCGCGCCTGGCAGACCGGCACCACCGGAATCGACCTGGTCGACGCGGGGATGAACGAACTCTGGCAGACCGGCACCATGCACAACCGCGTGCGCATGGTGGTCGCCTCGCTGCTGACCAAGAACCTGCTCCAGCACTGGCGGGCCGGCGAGGAGTGGTTCTGGGACACCCTGGTGGACGCCGATCCCGCCGCGAACCCGTTCAACTGGCAGTGGGTGGCCGGTAGCGGCGCCGATGCGGCCCCCTACTTCCGCATCTTCAACCCCGAGCTGCAGGCCAAAAAGTTCGACCCCAACCGCGAATACATCCGCCGTTGGGTCCCCGACACCGGTCTGCGCACGGCCCCGATCGTGGACCTCAAGGCCTCCCGCGAGGCGGCCCTCGAGGCCTACCGCAAGCGGGAGTAGACCGCCCGCCGGGCTCCGGAACTCCCGCACGAGTGACGAAGTCACCCTGTCGGTCTCCGGAATGCCCGCGGGCGGGGGCACCCGCCGAGATCCGCGGCTAGGCGCGACGGATGAAGCCTCCGCGCTGGGCGGCGAGCACCGCCTGCTGGCGATTGTTCACGCCGAGCTTGCCGAAGATATGCGCCAGGTGGGACTTGACGGTGGTTTCGCTGATGTGCAGTTTCTTGCCGATCTCACGGTTGACCAGCCCCTCGGAGGCGAGGGTCAGCACCTCGATTTCGCGGGCGCTGAGCGCCTGCTGTGGTTCGCTGACGCGCGCCACCAGGCGTCCGGCCACCGCCGGGCCGAGAACCGTCTGGCCGAGGACCGCCTTGCGGATCGCGCTCAGTAGATCCTCGGGCGGGGCATCCTTCAGCAGATAACCGGCGGCGCCCGCCTCGATGGCTCCGAGGATGTCGGCATCGGAGTCGTAGTTGGTGAGGATCAGCACGCGCGGCGGATTCTCCCGGCGCATCAGCTCGCGGGTTGCATCGATCCCGGTGGGTCCGGTCCCAAAGCTCAGGTCCAGTAGCACCAGATCCGGTTCAAACCGGTTGACCACGGCCAGCACCTCGGGCACCGAGGCCGCCTCGGCGACCACCTCGATGTCCGCCGCGGTCCCCAGAACCGCGGCCAGGCCCGCACGCACGATGGGATGGTCATCGGCCATCACGACCCGGATCGGTGTGCCCACTGCATAGTTCATGCTGCCTCCCGGGTAAATCTTACGGTCACCGTGGTGCCCTCGCCCGGAGCACTCTCGATCACCAGCGATCCTCCCAGCTCGGCGATTCGGGACCGCATCGCGATCAGCCCAAATGAGCCCCCCGCGGTGCGCTCCACCAGAGAATCCGGGTCAAATCCGCGGCCGTCGTCGACGATGTCGAGGATGGTTTCCCCATCCAGATAGCTCAGGCTGAGATCCGCACGGGTGGCATCGGCGTGCTGCACCACGTTGGCCAGCGCACTCTGGCCGATCCGCAGCAGGCCCGTTTTTACCACGGTGCTCAGCGGCTCGGGGGTCCCGTCTGTGTGGAATTCCACCGGAATTCCCGCCTGCTGGGAGGCGTTCTCGGCGAGGCGGGACAGCGCCTCGGCCAGGCTGGCGCCGGTGATCGCCGGCGGGGCCAGCTCATCGATCAGCCCGCGGGTTTCGGCGAGCGCCAGGGCCGCCGCATCCCGCGCCCGCCGGACGTGTTCGATCGCGGTCTCGGGGGCCTGCTCGCTTGCCCGCTCGGCCGCATGCAGCAGCAGCTGGATGCTGGAGAGTCCCTGGGCCACGGTGTCGTGGATGTCGCGGGCCAGACGCTCCCGCTCGGCAAGCTTGCCCGCCTCGCGCTCGGTTTCGGCCAGGCGGACCCGGGTGGAAATCAGCTCGGCGATCAGCTCCTCGCGGCGCAGGGCCACCCGCTGAAGCTCGCGATACCCCAGCCCGATCGCCACGGCGATCACCGCACCGATCAGCGGGCCGAGGATCCCCGGCACCGAGAAGCCGCCGTGCAGTCCGATCGCGATGATCGACACCGCGCTCACCACCGCCACGCTCAGCAGCGCGGGGGTGCGATCCAGCAGCGCCAGATAGAGGAAAAACAGCGGGAAGGACAGGTAGGCGGCGTCCTGACTGACCAGGATCATCGCGATCCACAGCAGGGTCAGCCCGCCAAGCCACAGCCCGATTCTGCCGCGCGACTGATCGTCCCTCCCCCACCAGGCACCCAGCAGGTACCAGACCAGGAAGACGGCGGCGAGGATCGCGGCGATCACGGGTTCGGGACCCGAGCGGAATCCGGCGCGGATCATCACAAACAGGGCCAGCGACACAAAGAGCAGGTGCAGACCGGTGCGCAGTCCCGCGGACACCGGTCCGTCGGCGGAACGGATCATACCCTCAGCCTAATCCGCGGGGGCACCGGCGGGTATCCCTCAAAAGGTGGAGCGGATAATCATCATTTTGCGCCCCGACCCGACCACCTAGCCGATGACGGATGAGCCGCCGGAAACCAGACTCGAAGTGTCCCCATTTTGGACGCCCGTGTGGCCCACACGGCGCCGGTTCCCCGGAAGGTTCTCATGTTTGTTGCCTGGCGTGAAATTCGCTTTGCTCGCGGTCGCTTCGTGTTGATCGCCTCGGTTGTTGCCCTGATCACCATCCTGGTGGGATTTTTGACCGGGCTGACCGCCGGGCTTGCCGGCCAAAACGTCTCGGCCGTGCTCGGCCTCGGGGCCGACCGCATCGTCTTCTCCGCCCCCGCCCACGGTGAGAAGGATCCCAGCTTCGGAGACTCCTCGATCACCGCCGCCGAGGCCGACGCCTGGACCGATGCCGCCGGCGTGACCAACGCCGCCCCGCTGGGCATCAGCCAGACCCGGCTGAGTGCCGGAGAAAAGCGCGCCCCGGCGGCGCTGTTCGGGATCGATCCCTCCGCCGCGGGCTCACACTTCCTGCCCGCCGGAACCCCGATGCCCCGGCCGGGCACCGTGGTCCTGGGTGAGGGAACCGCGCAAACACTCGGTGTGCACGTCGGCGATACGGTGAGCGCCTTCGGGGAGGACCTTCGCGTGTCCACGCTGATCCCCGACACCTGGTATGCGCACTCCTCGGTGGCCTGGGTCACCCTGCCCAACTGGCAGTCCATCATGAGCACCGGCGGTCAGCCCGCCTGGGCGAGCGTGCTCGCAGTCTCGCTGGACGCTTCGGCCCAGCCCGATTCGATCGATTCGGCGACCCACACCGTCTCTCGGGCACCGATCCCCGCGCTGCTCTCGATCGAATCGTTTCGCTCGGAGATTGGCTCGCTGCTGCTGATCGTGGCGATGCTGTTCGGGATCTCCGCCCTGGTGATCGGCGCGTTCTTCACGGTCTGGACGATCCAGCGCGGACCGGATATCGCGGTCCTCAAGGCCCTCGGTGCCCGCACCGGACGGCTCGTGCGAGACACTCTCGGGCAGGCCCTCGTGGTGCTCGTTGCCGGGGTGGGGGTCGGGATGCTGGTAACCGTGGGCCTGGGCAGCCTCGCGGGCGGCGCGGTCCCGTTTGTCCTCAGTCCGCTGACCATCGGGTTGCCCGCGCTGGGCCTGATCCTCCTGGGTCTGATCGGCGGAGCATTTGCCCTCCGTCCGGTGCTGCGCAGCGATCCGCTGGCCGCGCTCGGCGCCGCCCGGTAACCCCTTCTCCTTTCCACTCCCGACTAAGGACCCCTCATGATTGAACTGCGCAACGTTACGCTGACCTTTCCGGACGGCGACCACCGGGTCACCGCGGTGGATCACGCCTCACTCTCGGTCCCGCCGGGCACCATCACCGCGGTGACCGGTGCCTCGGGATCGGGCAAATCCAGCCTGCTCGCGGTGGCCTCGGCACTGATCACCCCCGACTCGGGGGAGGTGCGCGTGGCCGGCGTCGACCTGGTGGGACTCAGCCGAGCCGAGGCCACCGCGGTGCGCCGCGAACACATCGGCATCGTCTTCCAGCAGGCCAACCTGCTGCCCGCGCTCAGCGCGCTGGACCAGCTCGCGGTGATGAACGAGCTCGACGGTCACAGCCGTGCCGCCCGAGCCGCAACCCGCGAACGTGCGCGTGACCTGCTGGCTCGGGTCGGGCTGGCGGGGCACGAGGACAAGCGACCGCACCAGCTCTCCGGTGGGCAGCGACAGCGGGTCAACATCGCCCGCGCGCTGATGAATGAACCCGGGGTGCTGATCGTGGACGAGCCGACCAGCGCGCTGGATCACGCTCGCGGGATGGAGATCATCACGCTGATCCTGGAACTCACCCGGGATCGTGGAACCTCGACCCTGCTGGTCACCCACGATCACTCACACCTGGATCGGATGGATCAGGTGCTGGTCATGTCCGACGGAGTGCTCACTACCCTCGATCCTGCCGCAGCGACCGCCGCGTAGGCGCGGGGCCGGGGCTCGGAATTCCCGAGTCCTCGGCAACCGCCAGGCGGCGAGCCCGGCGGGGCACCATCGGTGACGGGTCGGAGACCCGGGCTACCGGCTCCCGAACCGGGATGGTCGGGGCGAGCGGGGCGGCCGGAGTCTGCTGAGCGACCTGGGTGAGTGGGGCAGTTGAGGCCACCGGCACGGCCGCGGGACGACTCCGGGTCCGCATCGGCTCGGCCACCGTGGTGAGGGTGGGAACCGGGTTGACGATCGTACCGGCGATGACCGGAGGCGGGGACAGACGCCCCCGGGATGCCGCGGGCTCGCTTCGGTTCCCCTCGATGGTGACGGGCGGGACCGAGGGGGTGCGGGCGGCGGGCGGGTCCACGGGCACGTTCACGTTCACATTCACGGACTGGGACGCTCCACTCCCCGTTGCGGCGGCAAGGCGGGCCGCGCGGCGACCCGAGCGCGTGACGGGTGCGGCGGGCGCGCCCGCATCGGCGCCGCGAGACGAAGGCACGGCCGAGGCAGGCGTCGACGGAGGTGCGGCAGAGGCAGGCGTCGAGCGGGGTGCGGCCGAGGCAGGAACGGCCGCGGTGGTCTCCACGACGGGCATGGTCGGAGCCGTTGCAGCCGGCGTTGCCGTCGCCGTCACCGTTGCCGCTGCCGCTGCCGCTACCACTGTCGGGGCGAACTCCCCCACGATGGGCTGTGCTCCCGTCCGAATGCGCGAGCGGCGCAGCGGAGGGGGCGGTGCCACCTGCGGCGCGGGAACTTGAACGGGCACGGGTGTCAGCACCGGAGCAGGCACGGTCACAGTCACAGTCACAGTCTCGGCCTCGGATCTCGGGGCAGGCACGGGATTCGGGGCAGGAACCGGCCCTGGGACCGGCACCGAAACGCGGGCCGGAGCCATCCCCAGAACCCGGGACAGGGCGGTGAGGATTCGCTCGCGGTCCTGGTCGGTGCCGACACCATCCAGCCGGTAAAGCTCGGGCACGTTGTACTGGTCGGCGAGCAGGCGGCTGGCCAGGCAGAAGGCGAAACCAAAATTACGGTGCCCGGCACCGATCACCCCGCGCAGCCGAGCGCGGTTGTCGGCGCGGGCCAGGAACTGGCGCACGGGCCGGGGGATGGCCGCGTAGTCGGCACCGCCACCGTAGGTGGGCGTCAACAGTACAAACGGCTCGGTCAGGCAGATGGGTGTGCGGTGCTCGGCGTCGCCGATCCGCATCGCCTCGATCCCCAGGGACTGCACAAAGCGGTGGGTGTTCCCGGAGTCTCCGGAGAAATACACCAGTTGGACCATCGGTTCACCACCCTCGCGTTATTTTGTTGCCCCTGGTTGGGTGGGGTGCGGGCCCGAGCATTCGGGGCGTTGCGGCACACCACCGTCTCCAGTCTGACAACCCGCGGCCCGCCACACACGGGGATTGACGGTTTTGGTATGCCGCACACGGCGAATCTCCAGCTTTTTGACCATTGGTAAACACCCCAGAAATGAGGCCGGGATCCCCGGGGGAGGACGATTATGCTTGCGAACATGACGACCACAGCCCCGAGCACCCGGGACCGCATCCTGGACACCGCGCTGCGCGTCTTCGCGCGAACCGGATACTACGGGACCTCCCTGCGCGATATCGCCGCCGAGTGTAACCTGACCCATCCGGCCCTGCTCTACCACTTCGGCAACAAGGCCGATCTGCTCGCGGCGGTGCTGGAACGTCGCGATGCGATGGATCTCGAACGCATGCGATTCGCCGCGGTCACCGCGGACACCGCGGACCAGATGCTGATCGACCTGATCCTGCACAACGCCAGCGTGCCCGGACTCGTCCAGCTGCACACCCAGCTCGCCGCCGAGGCGACCGACCCCGATCATCCGGCACGCGCCTGGGTGGTGAATCGCTACCGCACCCTGCACGAGCGATCCAAGCAGGCCTTCATCGGACGCGGCATGACCCCCGAGCAGGTGGATGCCGAGGTGACCCTGATGATCGCGATGATCGACGGCCTGCAGGTGCAGTGGCTGCTGGATCCCGAACGGGTGGACATGGCCGCGCTGATTACCCACTACCTGGCCCGGCTCGCCGACCGCGCACACTAAACCTGCGAAACTGGAAGCCGACGGATGCCAACATCCATCAGCAGGGAGCACTTCGAATGACGATCACCGCCGCCGCCGACGGATCCGCACTGGGCAACCCCGGGCCAGCCGGATGGGCCTGGTTTGTGAACGAGAACTGCTGGGCGGCCGGCGGATGGCCGCACGCGACCAACAACCAGGGCGAGCTTCAGGCGGTGCTGGAACTCTTCCGGGCGACCGCGCACCTGGATGAGGACCTGCTGATTCTCTGCGACAGCCAGTACGTCATCAATTCGGTAACCAAGTGGATGCCGGGCTGGAAGCGCAAGGGCTGGCGCAAGGCCGACGGTAAGCCGGTGCTGAACGTGGAGATTCTGCGGCAGATCGACGAGGCGCTGCAGGGCCGACGCTACCGTTTTGAATGGGTCAAGGGCCACGCCAATCACCCGTTGAACGAGGCTGCCGATGAGCGTGCCCGCGCGGTGTCCACCGCGTATCAGAACCGCACGGCGATCCCCAGCGGACCGGGCTGGACCGGGGCGGGAAGCGCCGGAAGTGCGAGCGCCGGATTGCCCTCGGCCGCGCAGGACACCGGCGCGCGGGACACCACAGAGCAGGGCACCGCTGCGCGAGACATCACCGAACGAGCCACCACCGCGCGGGGCACGATCGCCCAGGGCACAGCCGAGGCTCCCCGGGTGCCCTCTTTCACAGAGGAGAGCGCGCAGCCGGGACTGTTCGACTGGGACGACGAGCCGACCACGGTTTCGCTCACCCTGAACCTGGATGCCGACACCCATGCCCGCCTGCTGGCACGCGCCCGGACCGAGCGCCTGAGCCCCGAGGCTCTGATTCGTTCGCTGCTCTAGGCTCTGATTCGTCCACTATTCGAGGCCCTGATTCGTTCGCTGCTCTAAGCCCTGATTCGTCCACTGCTCTAAGCCCTGATTCGTCCACTGCTCTAAGCCCTGATTCGTCCACTGTTCGAGGCCCCGATTCGTTCGTTGCTCTCGGCACCTACCGAGGTCGCCCGCGCGGCAGACCGGGCCGGAGCGTGGTTGTCACGGGTCCGGGCAGGTGTGCCAAAAGCCGGATCGGAGCTAGGCGCCCGCCGGAACCCCCAGGCGTTCGCGCAGGAATTCCACCGTGCGTGCCCGAGCCTCGGCGGCGGGATGGCCGGGCCGCTCGCGAACCTCGCCGGTGAGCACCGAGTGGGCACCGCGGGAGAAACCGCCGGGGTTGCCGGGCGAGGAGTCGAGTTCGATGACCTCGAAGGCGTCGCCCAGGGCCGCCGCAATCGTGGCGAAGCGCTCGCGCGGGACCGTCTGATCCTCGCTGAACCGCAGACCCAGGGCGCACACCGACCCGGCCGCGGCCCGGGCGGCCACCCGATCCAGCTCCTCCGGAGACATCACCGGGTCAAGCTTTCGGGCGCGACCCAGCGGGAACGGGGCGGCGGGCTGACTCACCACGGATGCCAGCACACTCTCCGAGGCCGCGGCGGCGAGCGCAAAGCCGCCGGTGAAACACATCCCGATCACCCCGACCCCCGGGCCCGGGGTGCGCGCGGCCAGGTCCGCGGCGAGCGCCCGCACAAAGCCCGCCACGGGCCTGTGCGCGCCGGTGGCAAACGCCCGGAACTCGGTGGAGACGCACACCTTGGCCACCGACTGCGCCAGATAACCGGGGGAAGCCGGACGGCCCGGATCGCCAAACAGCGAGGGGATGACCACGGTGAATCCGTGATCCACCAGGTGATCGGCAAACCCCATCACCTCGGGGGTCATGCCCGGGATCTCGGGCAGCAGGACGATTCCCGGACCCGATCCGCGCTCGAAGACCTCGTGGGTGATGTCGGCGGCCTCGAAGGGGGCGCGGATCCAGCCGGTCAGCCCGGCGACGGGGGCATGCTCGCTCATGAGGTCAGTGTACCCAGATACACCGCGAACACGCCCCCGTTTTCGCGTACTCTCGGCCGGCGCACACGGCCGGCACCGAACGCCACCGCTGAGGACCAAACGTCACCGGCCGGCTCACGCTTTCGATACCAAAAGCGCTCGACTAGTCTTCGCGACCGGCACCGGCCGCGGGCACCACCGAATAGATGTGGGGCGGCACCCAGCCCGCGTCCTCGAAGGCCACGGTGATCCGGGCGCTCACCGACTCGGCCAGCGCCGCGGGTACCAGCGCGATGGCCGAGCCGCCGAATCCGCCGCCGGTCATCCTTGCACCCAGCGCCCCGGCGTCCAGCGCGGTATCCACCGCCACATCCAGTTCGGGGCTGGAGATCTCGTAGTCATCCCGCATCGAGACGTGGCTCGCGGTCAGCAGCGGACCGATGTCTTCGAGCCGACCGGCATCCAGCAGGGACACCACATCCTGGACCCGAGCGTTTTCGGTCACAATGTGGCGGACCCGGCGCAGGGTTTCGGGATCGAGCAGGTGCGCACGCTCGGCGAAGTCTCGGGCCGTGACCTCGCGCAGCGAGCCGACCCCGAGCACCCGCTCGCCGAGTCGGCAGGACGCCACTCGGTCGCGGTATCCCCCGCTCTCATGCGCGTGGGTCACTCGGGTGTCGATGACCAGCAGGACCAGGTTCCGGGCTTCCAGATCCAGCGGAACCTGACGGGTACTGCGATCGAGGCAGTCGAGGAACAGTCCCGAGCCCGCCGAGGCGAGGAGCGAGGCCGACTGATCGAGGATCCCGGTGGGTGCCCCCACAAAGTCATTCTCGGCCTCGTGGCAGATCTGCACCAGCTCCGAGCGGTCCAGCCCGGCCCCGGCCAGGTCGTTGACGGCAACCGCAACCGCACACTCCACCGCGGCGGAGGAGGAGAGTCCGGCACCCACCGGGACATCCGAGTGCAGCAGCACCTCGATGCCCGGCAGCGTGATTCCCCGCCGGGCGAAGGCCCACACCACGCCGGCGAGGTAGCGCGCCCAGCCCCCGGCGCCCGAAAATCCGGGGTCCTCGGGGCCCAGTTCGTCCAGTCGCACCCGCACCGAACCCGCCCCCGCAAAGGTGCTGGCCAGCACGGCCTCGCCGCCCTCGGTCACCCGCACCGCCACGAAGGCGCGGGCGGGAATGGCGAAGGGCAGGGCGAATCCGGCGTTGTAATCGGTGTGCTCCCCGATCAGGTTGACCCGGCCCGGGGCGCTCCAGATGCCGTCGGCATCCGCGCCAAATCGGCCACGGAACTCGGCGGCCAGGGAGGTGGGAACTGCACTCATGCGCGGGCTCCTTCAACGTACGGGGCGGTGGGAACTGCACTCATGCGCGGGCTCCTTCGACATATGGGGCGGTGGCACGCAGGCGGGCGGCGGTCTCCTCGGGGATCACATCGCCGATAAAGGCACCCATCGCCGCCTCCGATCCGGCCAGATACTTGAGCTTATCGGCGGCGCGACGCGGCGAGGTGATCTGCAGGTGGAGTCGCGCCTCGGCGCGGTCCGGATGGGTGGCGGGTGCCTGGAACCAGGCCGAAATATACGGGGTGCGGTCGCCATAGAGGGCGTCAATCCCCCGCACCAGGCGCAGGTACATGTCCGCGAGCTCCTCGCGCTCCTCGGCGGTGAGCTCATCGAGGGTGCCCACGTGGCGGTTGGGGTACAGGTGGACCTCGATCGGCATCCGCGCCGAGAACGGCACAAACGCGGTGAAGTACCGTCCGCGTTCGAGCACCCGTTCCCCGCTCGACAGCTCGAAGTCCAGGATGTCGGCAAACAGGTTGCCGCCGGTGCGTGCGCGGTGCTCGGCGGCCTGGGTGAGCAGGATCCGCGTGGTCGGGGTCACAAACGGATACGCGTAGATCTGCCCGTGCGGATGGTGCAGGGTCACGCCGATTTCGGACCCGCGGTTTTCAAACGCGAAGACCTGCTCGACCCCCTCCATCGCCCGCAGCTCGGCGGTGCGCTGGGCCCAGGCGGAGACGATGGTGCGCATCCGCTCGGGGGACATATCACTCAAAGAGGCCTCGTGATCGGACCCGAACACGATCACCTCACAGCGTCCGACGGCCGGGCGCACCGCGCCGAGGCCCGGGGTCAGATCCACCGCGGCGGGCTCGGGGCCAAACGACGGGAAGCGGTTTTCAAACACCGCCACGTCGTAGTCGGCGGCGGGAATCTCGGTTGCGTTGCCCGGGGCGGTGGGGCAGATCGGGCACTGGTTGGCGGGCGGGAGATAGATCCGGGTCTGACGGTGGGCGGCAAACGCGACCCAGTCCCCGCGCAGCGGATCAAAGCGCATGGTCGAGCCGAGCGCCTCGGTTTCGGCGGTGTGCGCGCCGGGGCGCGGCGGCAGGTCTCGGGTATCGGCGGGCGGCTCGGGGATCGTGTGCCCGGCGTCGGCGAAGTAAATGAGTTCGCGCTCATCGGCGAGCGTGGTGCGAAGCAGGGACACGGTGGTCATGCGGGGGCTACCTTTCAGAATCGAACAAAAGCGATCATATACTTACATTCAGGCTTGGCTCAAGGTGCATTTTCCGGCATAATGAACACATTCGCACATATTCCGACGTCTGATGAGGCCCATGACCGAGATGCTCCCGCCCCAGCGGCACACCCTGATCCTCGAGCGCCTGCGTCGGGACGGACAGGTGCGCGTGACCACACTCGCCACCGAACTGGCGGTCTCGGAGATGACCGTGCGCCGCGACCTGGGCATCCTCGCCGACCGCGGCGACCTGGCCAAAACCCACGGCGGCGCCACCCTGCCCGGCGGCACCACCAGCAGCGAACCGGGCTTTGCCCACAACCTCCAGGTGGCCGCCGAGGAGAAGGAGCAGATCGCCCAGGTGGCCGCCGAGCGGGTGCGCCCGGGGATGTCGATCGCGCTCAATGCCGGCACCACCACGCATACGCTGGCCCGCCGCCTGGCGCTCATCCCCGACCTCACCGTGATCACCAACTCGCCGCGCATCGCCGCGGTCTTTGATGAGGGAGGCACCGGACAAACGGTCATTTTGACCGGTGGCATCCGCACCCCCTCCGATGCGCTGGTGGGGCCCTTTGCCGTGCAGACCCTGCGCGCGCTGCGCGTGGACGTGTGCTTCCTCGGCGTACACGGGGTCAGCCCCGAGGGTGGGCTGACCACCCCCAACCTGCTGGAGGCCGAGACCAACCGGGCGTTTATCGAGTCGGCCGCAAGCGTCGTGGTGGTGGCCGATCACCATAAGTGGGGCGTCACCGGGCTCTGCCAGATCGCCGAGCTGGACGCCGCGGACGTGTTCCTCAGCGATGCCGGGCTCGAAGACGCCGCCCGGGACCGGCTGGCCGAGTCCATCGACAGCGTGATCCGGGCGGGCGACCCCGCGGATCCCACCCGGACGCCGGAGACCCCGCAGACCACCACCCCCAACCCCAAGGAGAACCGATGACCTGGCTGGTAACCGGCGGTGCCGGATACATTGGCGCCCACGTGGTGCGTGCCCTGAGCGCGGCGGGCCTCACCCCCGTCGTCTACGACAACCTGGTGACCGGGCTGCCCGAGTTCATCCCCGCCGGGGTCGCCTTCGAGCGCGGCGATATTCTGGATCGAGACGCCCTGCGCGCGGCCATGGTCACCCACCGGGTCACCGGGGTCATCCATGTGGCCGGATATAAGTTCGCCGGGGTCTCGGTCGAGCGTCCGCTGCACACCTTTGCGCAGAACGTGACCGGCACCGCAACCGTGCTGGAGGTGATGGCCGAGCTGGGCATCAGCCGGATCGTCTTCTCCTCGAGCGCCGCGGTCTACGGCACCCCGCACACCGACCTGGTCACCGAGTCGACCGCAACCAACCCCGAGTCTCCCTACGGAGAATCCAAGCTCATCGGTGAGTGGCTGCTGCGCGATCAGGGTGTGGCCACGGGCCTGCGCCACGTGAGTCTGCGCTACTTCAACGTGGTGGGATCCGGGGAACCGGGGCTCTGGGACGCCAGCCCGCACAACCTGTTCCCGCTGGTGATCGATGCGCTGCGGGCGGGAAAAACCCCGCGCATTAACGGCACCGACTACAACACCCCCGACGGCACCTGCGTGCGCGACTACGTGCACGTGGCCGATCTGGCCCACTCCCATGTGGCCGCCGCGCGAGCCCTCGACGCGGGAACGCCCCTGGCCGCCGTCTACAACCTGGGCAGCGGAGACGGGCTCTCGGTTCGGCAGATCATGGACGAGATGGCGCGGGTCACCGGGATCGCCTTCGACCCGGACATTGCCCCGCGACGCCCGGGTGATCCCGACCGGATCGTGGCCGACGGATCCGCCGCCGCCCGCGACCTCGAATGGGAGATGCGCCACACCCTGGCGGACATGGTGCAGAGCGCCTGGTCGGCCGGATCCGCCCGCTGATCACGGCGGACCGCTGGTTTCTGATGCCCGCTCTCCCCGGTGACCCGCTGGCCTCGGTGCCGGAGCGAGTTCCGAGTGCCCAGCCCGCTGATCCCACGGACCAAGCCGGCACCGTTGGCCTAGCCGGCGAGGGGTGAGCGGGCCGCCTGCTGGTCGGGGCAGGATTCGAGGATCTCGCCGATCCGGTCGTGTTCGGCCTGGGTCATCCAGAGTCCATAGGCGGCCTTCACCGACACCTGCCGGGCGACATACCCACACCAGGCGGCGCGGCGCGGGGGCAGCCAGGTGGCCGCGTCGCCATCGCTCTTTTGGGTGTTGGTCGGGCCATCCACCGCGAGGAGGTTGATCGGGTCGTTGGCCAGCTCTCGACGGCGATCATCGGTGAGGGCTTGAGCCCCGGTCTGCCACGCATTTTTCAGCGCCACCACGTGATCGATCTGCACCGCCTGGGAGGTTTTCTCCCCGCGTTCAAACTCGATCCGATTGCCGGTGTAGGGGTCGTCCAGGACGCCGGTCAGCACCCGGCAGCCGCCGCTGGTGGTCACCTCGGTGAGATCCCGGGCGAGGATATCGTTGCGAGTGTCACACCCGTTTTTCTCCACGTCGAACCAGGCGGTCCCGAAGCGGGCGACCCGATCGTATCCGGTGCCCGGCGCGCGTCCGCGCACCGGGATGGTGGCGAGGAGATCCCGCGCATTGCCCGCCGATTCAAACCCGGCCGGGAACGCATCGGTACCGGGGGTGCCGGGGGTGCCGGTCGCGGCCACCCCGGGGGTGGGATACGGCTGGGCATCGGTCTCCCCGAGCGAAAGCGCCCCGACAATCAGGGCCGCGATCAGTGCCGGAATGGACAGCAGTGCGGCGGTTTTGGGGCTGGGGCGACGACGACGGGCAGACACAACAAATCCTCTGGTGGTGGGGTGGATGGCGCGGATGATCGCCCGAAACCATCAGACCATGAGCCACCGACCGTGGCCGGGTCACACCCCGCTAGGGCAGGATTTGGCAGAGCTCGGTCAGCGCCGACTCCCACACGGCATCGGACACCGCCGAGAAGTTCACCACCAGCCCCTCGCGCACCCGGGTGTCCGCCGCGGCCTCGACCTGCCGAAACTCCGAGAGCGCGCTCACCATGACCCCGCGCTCCCGCGCCGCATGCAGCACCCGCCCCTCGGTCCCCGAGGGCAGCTCGATCACCGCCTGCAACCCGGCGGCAACCCCGCTGACCCGCAGGTCCGGGGAGGTACGCAGCACCGCATCCACGAGCTGGTCGCGACGACGCCGATAGCTCTGCCTCCGCATCCGTACGTGGCGATCCAGCGCACCCGAGGTGATGAACTCGGCCAGGGTCAGCTGCTCAAGCGCGCTCACGTTATCCAGCGCACCCTTGGCCCCCTGCACCGCCGCAAGGAGGTGCTCGGGCACCACCATCCAGGAAACCCGCAGCGCCGGGGCCAGCGACTTACTCGCGGTCCCGAAGTACACCACCCGTTCGGGATCCAACCCCTGGAGCGCGCCCACCGGGCGGCGGTCATAGCGGAACTCGCCGTCGTAATCGTCCTCAAGGATCACCGCATCCGTGTCCCGCGCCCAGGCGAGTGCCGCGCCGCGGCGCTCCGGGGAGAGCACCACCCCGGTGGGAAACTGGTGCGCGGGAGTCAGCAGGACCGCCGCGGGGGTATCCAGGGCCGCCAGGTCCCGGATCCGAGCGCCGGACTCATCCACCGCGAGGGTGGGCAGCGTCAGACCCGCCTCGGCGAGCCGCCTCCGGTAGAGCCCCAGCCCGTACGCCTCGGTGGCGACGCTTCGGGCCCCGCGGGCGCGCAGGGCACGCGCCATGATGTCCAGGCCGTCATAGAACCCCGCGGTGATCACGATCCGCGCCGGATCCGCCCGGACCCCGCGCACGCGGCCCAGATAGTCGGCGAGGGCACGGCGCAGGACCGGCTGTCCAAGCGGATCGCCGTACCCAAACGCGGTGTGGGGTGCGGCAGTCAGCGCCCGACGGGCGGCGGCCAGCCAGGCCGAACGCGGAAACTCGGCGAAGTTGGCGGCCCCGGGAATCAGGGTGGCCGCGGGCCTCCGTCGCGGTTCGGGATGCGGGGGCGACGGGGTCAAGGTGAGGGGCACGGTGCGGGCGGCGACCCGGGTCCCCGACCCCTGACGGGCGATCAGCCACCCCTCGGCGATCAGCTCCGCATAGCACTCGGTCACGCTGCTGCGGGCAATGCCCAGGTCCGCAGCGAGCGCGCGGGAAGCGGGCAGCCGGGTGCCCGGACTCAGCCGACCGGTGGTGATGGCCTCCCGCAGCGCCGTCACGAGGCCCGCCCGGATGCCCGTTTCGGCGAGATCCAGGTGGAGATCCACCCCCGCGTGAGCCAGCAGGGGCGAGTCGGAATTGGTCTGGTTTTTTCCCATATAGGTGGATCTTACTCCCGGACCAACCGCACCCTACGCTCGAAGCATGAACACAACAACCACCCTGAACAATGAGCACACCCCGCGCACCGACTGGAGCGCCCACGCACCCGAGATTTTCAGGGCGCTAGTCCGACTCGACTCGGTCACCGGGGGCACCCTGGATCCCGCACTGATCAACCTGGTGAAGATCCGCGCCTCGCAGATCAACCACTGCGCGTTCTGCCTGGACATGCACTCCAAGGACGCCCTGGCGGCCGGGGACACCGCCGAACGAATCATCCAGCTCACCGCCTGGGAGGAGTCACGCCACTTCTATACCGCCCGCGAGGTCGCCGCGATCGAGCTGACCGAGGCCGTCACTGTCATCACCGATGGGTTTGTGCCCGATGCCGTCTATGCTCGCGCGGCGGCGGTTTTTGACGAGACCGAGCTGGTGCACCTGATCGGCGTGATCGTGGCCATCAACGCGTTCAACCGTTTCGGTGTAGCCACCCGAATGGTGCCGGGACACTACGTCGCCGGAGCCGCCCACTAGGCATTCGACCGTGCCGCCCGGATGTTGCCGGGCGGCACGGGTGCGTGTGTGACCCGCCGCCGGGCCGGGTGCTTCTCCGGTATCGGCGGGCTACTGCGAGATCCAGCGCAGACGGCCGTCCTTGGCGGTGCCGCAGACCATCGGGGTTCCCTTGGCGGTGTGCCCGGTCGCGCCGCCCGAGGAGCAGAACGATCCCGGGTGTACGGTTCCCCCGCCGGCCGGCGGGGCGGGTGCCGGGGCGGGTGCGGGCGGTGCCGCGGGCTTCGCGGGCGCCGGTGCCGGGGCGGGCTTCGCGGGAGCGGGCTTGGCCGGAGCGGGCTTGGCCGGCGCAGGCGCGGGTGCGGGTGCGGGTGCGGGCGGCGCCGGAACCGGAGCGGGTTCCGGAGCGGGCTCGGGCTCCGGGGTCGGCGTGGGACGCGGCTCGGCCCGGGTCACCGGCGAGTGCACGGTCACCTGGGTCGGGCAGCTGGCCAGGACCTCGGCCATGCGCGCGTGCTCCTCGGGGGTCACCCACAGCCCGTAGACCGCCTTGACCGACAGCTGACGGGCGACATACGCGCAACGGTAGGCACCGTCGGTGGGCAGCCATCCGGTTGCATCGGCATCCAGCTTTTGCTTCTGGGTCGCGGCGGAGACGGTGACCACGTTGAGGGGGTCGGTCGCCAGCATCCTGCGCCGCTCGGGGCTCAGCTCCTGCGCGCCGGTCTCCCAGGCGTTCTTGAGTGACACCACGTGGTCCTGGCGGATCGCGGCGGCGGGAACCACTCCCTTGCGGGCCTTGATTACCCGGCCGGTGTAGGGATCGGTCACGTCGCCCGAGACGCGCGTCGACTCCGAGTCCTCAACCCCGAACTGCCCACCACCCTCATACGGGACCTGGGTGGATACCGGCTGCACGTCCAGCGCCTCCAGCACGTCGCCGGCGGTCTCCGACTCCTTAAACGTTCCGGGGAAGGCCGGCCCGGTCGCCGAGGGGGTCGGCGAGGGGGCGGTACTCGCCCGCGCCGAGGCACTCGGTGCGAAGGCCGCCGGGCGCTCATCGGCCTGGGTTGCCCGGGTCGGGGAAATCGCCGAACCAACCATCATGGCCACCAGGCTCAGCGCCACCACCATGCCGCCCACCGCGCGCGAGCGGGGCAGGCGCGCCCAGCTGGTGCGTCCGGTGGCGGCCACGAAGATGCCGGTGGCCAACCCGGCCAGACCCAGCGTGGCGAGCATCCGGCCAAAGCCGCCGCTGCCCAGCATCGAGAAGGCGGAAATGGCCACCAGGGCACCGATAATCCAGGTGCTGGGGCCGACGTTTGGTTTGGGTTCCGGGGTCATCGGGGGGAGGTCCTCTCACGCGCGTTCGCCGCGTTTACGACGCGTGAGTGCCCGAGCGAAGGGTATTTCGCCGGGATTCACGCCCATTTTCGCGCGATTCGGGCGCGCGAAAATTCAGCTCCGAGAATATTGCCGGATGCGGATGCGCACCAATCGGTTCCGCCAACACGCCGCGCCCGAGCGAAACTGGGGACAAGCGGTCGACCAAATGGGGGACAGTTAGCGGCCGAGCTGCGCCGTCACCGACTGCGCCTGCGCATCGGTGAGCGAGGCGACGTAGTCGATCACCGCGCGCCCCCGGCCGCGGCGGGCCAGGCTGGCGTCGTCGCTGACCCCCTGCAGCCGCCACGGGTCGTCCCGACGCAGCTCGTGGTAGCTCTCGGTCGCCTCCTCCACCTGCTCCAGCAGGCGACGCGGGGCACGGGCGGCATCGTCGGGATCACGCAGCCATTCATCCAGCCCGCGCACCAGCGCCTCCACCAGCCGCGCCTGCCCGCGCTGGGTGGTGGCGAGGTCGGGGTTTTCCAGCACAAAGCGGGTGTGCACAAACTTCAGCACCATCACGTCGTGCCAGGCCTGCGTGGCCAGGCGGACGTGGCTGCTGCGCACGTGCGGGTGCTCCTCAACCACGATCGATCCCTGGAAGCGATCGAGCCAGCGGCGGATGAACGCCGAAAGCTCGCGTTCACTCCCGATCCCGCCGTCGAAGGGGACCGCCAGCAGCCCGTCCACGAGCTCCTCGGCCACCCGATCCACCGCGTTACCGAAGGCTTCATCGTCGGCGATCCAGCCGTCGCGGCTGAGCAGGTGTCGGCGCAGGGCCTCCAGCCGGTAGCCGGGCACGCGCGGACGCGCCGCGAGCTCGGCGGCATCCAGGGCCGCCATCTCCGCCCGGTCCCGCAGCCAGCTGCGCAGCTCGGCCGAGACGGTCGCGTGCTGCAGCACCCCGGCCCGGTAAAAGTCATCGAGGTCGTGCAGCGAGTAGGCGATGTCGTCGGCGATGTCCATGATCGAACACTCCACCGTCTGCTGCCACGGCGCGATCGCCGGATAGGCGGCGCGCACGGCCTCCACCTCGCGAGCATGCAGCGAGTACACGGAGAACTTATGCGCCCCGGTGACGCTCGGCTGGCCCACGCCGCGCGGACGCTCATGCGGCGGCAGATCGGTATACGCATCGCGCCACTCGAGCCGGGTCCAGGGGTACTTCAGCACCGCCGCGCGCACCGCGGTGGTGAGGTTGAGCCCGGGCTGGGCGGCACCGTGGGTGTCGAGCTCGGCCAGGATGCGCAGGGTCTGCGCGTTGCCCTCGAAGCCCTCGGTGAGCCCCAGATGATCGCGGGCCACCCGATCCAGCACCTGCTCGCCGAGGTGGCCAAAGGGCGGGTGTCCCAGGTCGTGCGCGCTCGCGGCCGCCTGCACCACCACGGGATCGCAGCCGCCGAGGCGGTCGATGATCGCCCGGGTCGGGGCGTCGGCATAGAGCAGCCCCACGGCGATCTCGCGGGCCACCGCGGTGACCTTAATCGAGTGAGTGAGCCGGTTGTGGATGACCGGGCCGCTGGTGGCCTGGGGCATCACCTGGGTGACCGCGGAGAGCCGGGAGAAATACGGCGAGAATCGAATCCGCTCCAGATCCACCCGAAAATCATGGGAGGCACGGGCGCCCGGCTCCGCGGGTTCCGGGGTCGCGCGAGCATGTCGGGCATCACGCGAAACGGGAACGGATGCGGGCTCGGTATCACTCATCGCGGGTCTCCTCGGCTGTGTGCGCTGTCTGGCCATCCTAGCCAGCGCGCCCGGGTACACGCCCGAGGGCCCGGCGGTCGCGAGTGAAAAATCCCCGCCTCAAGCAGTTGTGGGCATCGAGGCGGGGACGGTCCGTCCTTAGGGGGGAGGAGGATTCGTGGATCAGCGTAACCCCCGAATGTTGGTGGTCGAACCCCGGAGGTCCGGTTTTCACCCTCGGGTTCACCCGGCATCCGTTACGGGGTGGGATCCCCGATCAGACCCAGCCGAGCCGCGCGCATGATTGCGTCGCCCCGGGTGCTCACCCCCAGCTTGCGATACACGGATCGGGACTGGGTTTTCACGGTATTGGGCGACACGGTGAGGGCCCGCGCGATCTCGGGTGCCGTCAACCCGTGGGCCAGATGGCGCAGCACCAGGCGCTCCCGGGTGGTGAGGTGAACGTGTTCGGGGGCCGACTCCCACACGTTGGGCAGCACGCTCAGCCGCGCGTTCAGGGCCTCGGCCAGGGCCAGTCTTCCCTCGACGCGGGCGCGGGCCTCGAGCCGAACCAGGCGCTCATGGGGCACGGCCAGCAGCGCCAGCGTGACCCAGGTTTCCGCCAGAATCGCCAGGGCACCCTCCAGCGCGTCCAGGCTGAGCCGCGGATCGTCATCATCCACGGTGGCCGCCGCCAGGAGCAGTTTGGAGAGCACCTGCCAGCGCGGGGTGAGGGCATCGAGGGTCAGCTCGCTCACCCGCACCGCGCAGTCGCGCACCTGCCCGGCGGCCAGCTCGCGTCGGGCGCGATACAGCACGGTCTCGGGATCCGAGGAGATCAGCTGCGCGGCCAGCCGGTCGGCGCGGGCCAGGTCGCCGCCAAAGAGTTCCAGATCCGCGCGCAGGATGGTTAACCGGCTGCGCACCAGCGGATGGATCGGCGGACGTCGTTCGTCGTTGAGCCGCGAGTCGAGCCGGGTGATGGCCCCCACCCGCATGCCCCGCATCAGATCGGCGAGGGTCAGGATGCTGAGCGCCGCGGGCCAGTGCTCGCTGGTTTCCAGCTCCTCCCGGTACGTCTCCAGGAAGGCGACGGCCCGATCCGGCTCCCCCGCCTCGAGCGCCAGCGTGGCACGGGCGGTGGCCTCCAGGGTGGTGAGGTAGAGCCGGTTTTGGGCCACCAGCGGACCGATCTGATCGAGCCGGTCGAGCGCCTCGCGGGTCTTACTAAAGTCGCCGCGGGCCGCCGAGATTCCGGCGATCAGCGCGAGCACATGCACCCGATCCTCGGGGATCGCGGAGTCGGTGGCGGCCAGCGCCGCCCCCAGAATGTCCAGGGCGTGCACGCTGCTTCCGGCATAGTGCAGGGTAATCGCCAGGTGGGCACCCAGCACGGGCAGCACCGGGCCCAGGGTTTCCCGGGCGTCCAGGGGCAACGCGGTGATCGCGTCCTCGGCGAGCTTGGCGGCCGCGACCGCGGGACCAAACCGGCCGATCACCCGGTTGGCCACCGACTGCATCGAGAGCAGCAGTGCCCGCTCGTGAACCGGCGCGGTGACCAGCCGGTCCCGCACGGCGGCGAGGGCGAGCCCGAAGTACTCGGTTCCGCGCAGGCGGGTCAGACCGCTGGAGTTGTAGACCAGGGCGAGGGTCATGCAGAGCATCGGGAAGCGGCGGATCTCGCCGAGCGGGATGCGGCGCAGGCTGCGGGCCACCACCGAACCGTGCCGGCTCATCAGCGGCCCAAAGTTGCGCCACACCACCTCGGTGGCCAGGTCCAGGTCGCCGATCTCGACCGCCCGAGCCAGGGCCTCGGCCGGGTATCCGTTGCGCATCTTCCAGCGGATGATGCGGCGAGCGGCCGCCGCATGCTGGGTCGGGTGGGCCTCGCGCAGCTCGGTGACCATTCGCGCGCGCAGGCGGGACCCCAGGATCAGCGGATAGCGCCCGGCGGCGTCGGCATTGCGGGCATCGGGCCCGAACACCCCCACGTTCAGCAGGCCCGAGATCTGCGCGGTGGCCGCGGCATCCCCCTCGGTGACCGCCGAAATCAGGTCGGCGGGGATCTCGTCGGGCAGGCCGAGGGCCAGGAAGCGGGCGAAGCTGGTGTCCGTGATGAGGTCGGCGCGCACCCGGTCCAGATACCAGTCGAAGACCGTGTCTCCGCCGTTCAGCAGCCCGCCGGACGGGGTGGTCAGCGGATGGGCGGGGTTACCGTGCGCCACCGCGTGCAGGGTGCCGAAGGTTCCATCCAGGCGGGTACCGGCAGCGGCGGCGGCGCGATCGGGATCGGGATATCCCAGCAGGCGGAAGTAGCCAGCGGTCTCGTCCGCCCCCAGCAGGAGGTCATCGCGGGTGAGCAGCTCACGCTCGATCCCGGCACCGTCGGCCCGAGCCAGCAGCGCCCCCAGGTCGCGGCCAAACACGATAAAACGAATATTGGCGCAGGCACGAACCACCCGCACGATGTCCTCGAGGATCTCCGGATCGGTGATGCGGTGGGCATCCCGGATGACGATGGTCTGCTCCCCCAGCGGCCCGAGCCAGCGAATCAGTCCCTCGCGGGAAAACGCGCCGACCGGATCGATGGGTTCCCGGGCGGTCAGCAGCAGGTGCAGGACACCCCAGAAGCGCGCGCGGGACTCGGTGCGACTCGCCCCGACCCAGACGCCCGAGCGCTCGGGACGAGCCGCCGACCACTGGGATACCAGCGTGGTTTTGCCGGCACCGGGTGGGGCTTCGATCAGCACCAACCCGGAAATATCCAGGCGCGGAATCAGCGTTGCTCGGGTGAGTGCGAGCCGTGGTAGGCGCGCTGATAGGCGAATCAGTTTCGGCTCCTTGTGATCTTTCCCGCTATCCGCCGGTCTGGATCTGGCCGGTTCGCCCCCGCCGTCACTATACATTTCTGCGCTCGGCGAACATACACCCGCAAACGGGGCACTCGAATCGGGCACCCCCTAGCCGAGTTTTCATAACAGGTGCATGATGGAGGTACGGGCCCACAATCCCGGGCCCATCAAGGTATCTTCAGAAGAGGTCAGCATGCGTAACATCACCGTTCTTGGGACCGGTGTTCTCGGCTCTCAGATTGTCTTCCAGACCGCGATTCACGGGTTCCCCGTGGTGGCCTATGACATCAACGATGCGGCAATCGAGGCGGCCCGAACCCGCTTCGCCGAACTCGCCAAGGTCTATGCCCGGGAACTCCCCGGGGCCACCGAGGAGAGTGCCGCACGGGGCCTGGCAAACATTTCCTATTCCACCGATCTGGCCGAGGCCGTGGCGAATGCGGACCTGGTGATCGAGGCGGTGCCGGAAAACATCACCATCAAGACCGACACCTACACCCGTCTCGCGGCGGCGGCCCCCGAGCACACGATCTTCGCCACCAACTCCTCGACGCTGCTGCCCAGCGATATCGCCCCGTCCACCGGACGCCCCGATCGCTTCCTCGCGCTGCACTTCGCCAACCGCGTCTGGATCCACAACACGGCCGAGATCATGGGCAACCCCGGGACCGACCCGGAGGTGTTTGCCCAGGTGGTGAAATTTGCCCAGGAGATCGGCATGGTCCCGATCGAGATTTTCAAGGAGAAGGCCGGCTACCTGCTCAACTCGCTGCTGGTCCCGCTGCTGGATGCGGCCGCGGACCTGGTGACCGGCGGATACGCCACCCCGGAGAGCGTGGACCAGACCTGGCGGGTGGGCACCGGCTCACCAATGGGTCCGTTCCAGATCCTCGATGTGGTGGGGCTGAACACCGCCTACAACATCGCGCTGGCCGCGGGTGCGCCGCGGGCCGAGTTCGCCGCGTACCTCAAGGAGAACTTCATCGACAAGGGCAAGCTGGGACGCGGCACGGGCGAGGGCTTCTACACCTACCCGGCCGAAGACTAGGTCGTCACACACACCGCCGGCCGCGAACCAGATTGTGGGTCGCGGCCGGCGGTGTGTACTAGCGGGGGTCGCCCGACTGGGTGAACCGGCGGCCGGTCAGGCGGGTACGGCGTTCCAGTTCGGCCGCGATTCCGGCCTCGATGCCCGCGTCGCGGAAGGCCGGAAGCGCATAGATCAGCGTGGGTTCGGCGGCGTCTACGTCGATCCAGCGCACGCCGCCACAGCCGAGCACCGAATCCCCGCGCCGGGCGATGATCAGGTCGCCGCCCGCACCCTGCAGCCCGGCGATTTCGGCGGATCCGAGTGCCTCGCGCAGGCGCTCGGGGGCGGGGGTCACGCCGTCCCGAAGCTCGGCCTCCTCGCGCAGATACGAGGTCAGAATCGACAGGGCGAGCGGGTCACGCGGATCAATCGAGGCATAGGTGATGTCGGACATGCTCCGAGCGTAGCGGGTTCGCCCCTCGGGTTCGAGCGGCATGGGACGATAGGGGCAGCACATCCGCGAGTCTCGAAGGATCCCCATGAGTGATCGTGTTCCCCCGCTGCCCGAGATCATCACCCGGGCCCTCGCCACCCTGCGCGCGGCGGGAATCCCCGCCGAACTGCGCGCCGAGTTTGTGCCCGCCCACACCCGGCTGATGATTCCGCGTCGGGCGGCGATGATCCCCCGGGGCGAGGTGTGGCGGCTGGGCAGCCTGCTGCTCGGGCCCGAGGGCGACCTGTATGAGACCGGTGAGGTGGTGCGGGCGAGCGAACCCGGCTGGCCGGGACACCAGTCGGTGCTCGCCGAGCAGCGCCGGGAGTATCGCAGCGCCGCGCAGCGGGCAAAGATTGCGCCGGGCACCGTGATCAACCTGGGATGGACGCCGATTGATCAGGATCCCGAAGCCTTAGCGGTCTCCCCCGGGGCACTGTTTCTGCGCGACGGCGAGCCCCTGGTGCGCTGGGTCCCCGGCAACGATGCGGCGGCGATCGGCCTCGGTGCCTACCTCGGCGAGCGCATCGAGTTGCTCACCAACGCACGCGGGCACTAGGCGGCGCGACGGCCGCGGGGTTCCCCGAGCATGGTGTGCGCGGGGCACTAGGCGGTGCGACGACTCCGGGGTTCCCCGAGCATGGTGTGCGCGGGGCACTAGGCGGTGCGACGACTCCGGGGTTCCGGGGGCGGCGGGACCTGCTTGGCGGCGATGACGGTCGACAGATCGACGACCTCCATGCCGCGCCTGGTGGCAATCGCCACCGCACTCTCATCCGAGCGCAGGAACCAGCCCAGGGCGTCGGTAGCGCTGCCGTCGGGCAGGCGATAACGCACCACGATCCGGTCGCCCTCCGTCACCGTGCGCAGGAACTCGACCGCCTCACCGCCGATCACGAGACACCTCCGAGCCGACCCGGCCACTCGCGCAGGAACTCAACCACCGCGCCGCCGATCATGCGGCACCTCCCATCCGGCCCAGCCATTCGCGCAGCAAGGCCGTTTCGGCGGCGGTAAAGGCGGCGGCGTCCACGCGCTCGTCGGTCCCGTGTTCCAGGGCGCTGGCGAGGGTGGTGGCGGCCCCGGCCACCGCCGAGGTGCCCGGGGCCGCGGCGTCGGTGAAGATCCCGGCGAGGGTCACATCCCGAACGGTATCGGAGATCGAGGGGTCCGGGTGCAGCTCGGGACGGGTGACCAGGGCGAGGGCGATACCGGTGTTGGCGGCCATGATCGTGCGGGTCGCCCAGTCGGCGTCGATGCGCAACCGGCCGGCGGCACCGGCGCGCACCACGAGGGCACCGAGCAGATCATAGGCCTCGGCGAGCGCACCGCCCGGGGCATCGGCCCCGCCCTGGAAGGTCAGTCGGTAGAGGGCCGGATGGGCCAGGGCAAACGCGGTGTGGCGATCCCAGCCCTCGCGCACATCGGCCACCGGGTCATCCCCCGGTACCGCCGCCCGCTTCCCACCGAGGTAGGACTCGAACGCGGCGTCGATGGTGGCGCGAATCAGGCCGTCCTTGTCTCCAAACAGGCGATACAGGGTCGGCTGTTGTACGCCCGCGGCCTCGGCCACGGCGCGCGTGGAGACCTCGCCGGTGGGTGAGTCGGCGAGCAGGCGCGCGGTCACCTCGATGATGCGTTCACGATGATCCATGAATCAACGCTAACATGATTCGCGGATCAATGAAATACGCGGTTAGCCCTCGGGCAGCAGGATGTGGAACCCGGCACGATCCCCATCCACCCGCACCCCGCGCAGATCCGGCAGCACCGCGTGGGCGAGCGGGGTCAGCAGGGTGCGTTCGGAGGCGATCGAGGAGGTGGCCAGGGTGATACACCCCGCGCCCACGGCCGCGCGCACTCCGGCCTCAGCATCCTCCACCGCGAAGCAGGTGGCCGGGTCCAGGCCCAGCCGGGCGGCCCCGGTCGTAAAGGGTTCGGGATCGGGCTTGCCCCGCGTCACGTCGCGGGCGGTCACCATCGTGTCCGGCACCGGGATGCCCGCGGCGTTCAGCCGGGCGAGGGCCACCGGATAGGTGGCCGAGGTCACCACGGTCCAGGGGATATCGCCCAGCTGCGCGATGAAGTCGTGCACCCCGGGCCGCGGGGTAATCGGCGCATCCGGACGGGTTTCCCACCATTCCAGCCGGTCGAAGGCGTAGTCAAAGCGCTCGGGCGGGGCAAACTCGGCGATGATGTCGCGAGCCGGGCGGCCGTGACGGCGCTCGAGCGGCGGCGTCTCCACGCCGAGGTCCCGGGCCCAGCTGGCCCAGGCGAACTCGATGAACTCGGTGGAATCCACCAGGGTGCCATCCATATCGAAGAGGACCCCGAGCAGCGGGGTTTCGTTCAGCGCGCTCATGCCCTAACCCGCAAACGGGGTGACGGGGCGACCCGGGATCGCGACGGTTGCCGCAAACACCGATCCGGCCAGCGGCTCCTCATGCGGCTCCAGGAACTCCCGCGAGGTGGTGATGTAGAGGGTGCGCAGGTCCTCGCCGCCGAGGGTGCAGGAGGTGACCTTACTGACGGGCAGATCGATCGTGTCGGTCAGCACCCCGTGGCGGTCATACCGGCGCACGCCCGAGCCGCCGTAGAGGGCGAGCCAGACGCCGTCCTCGGCATCCACGCACAGCCCGTCCGGGCCGCCGATGCCTTCGGGCAGGGTCACGAAGGGGCGACGGTTGGCGGGGACGCCGTCCGCATAGTCGAACACGTCGATGCGGCGGGTGGGGGTGTCCACGTAGTACATCAGGGAACCGTTCGCGGTGAAACCCATGCCATTGGAAATGGTTACGCCGTCAAAGAGCGGGGTGATTTCACGGTTCGCGCCGAAACCGAATACCTCGGCGGTTCCGGGAACCTGGTCGTAGCCCATCGTCCCCACAAAGAGATTGCCCTCGGGGGTTGTGCTGCCCTCGTTAAAGCGGTGCGTGGCACCCTGCCACACCGGATCCGAGACCCACTCCCGGCCGCTCTCATTCCAGAGGGCAAACTCGCGCTCGGTCACCACCAGAAAGCCGCCGTTTTCGCGAGGACGGATCATCGCGGCCACCGAGGATCCGGTGTCCAGGCGATCCACCCGGCCGGTGCGCGCATCGAGGCTGAGGATGTCTCCGGCGAGCATGTCCACCCAGCGCAGTCCACCCCAGGCGGGCGACCACACGGCACCCTCCCCGTGATAGGCGATCGGATCGGTAACCTGCTCGGCCTGCGTCATCGAAGAACCATCCCTGCTGTCGGGGCGCGGCCGGAGGTCGCACACGCCTGGAACCGAGTCTAGCCGGGAGGCCCGACCACGCTCCAGGGGGAGGCGGCGTGGCCAGGCACGGGAAAACCGTCCGGACAGCAACCAAGACCCCTAGGGGGTAACGGCGTGGCCGGGCGTCCTCGCTACTCGCCCTGGGTGCGGTGGATTCCCAGATCCACGCGGCCCGGGACGAACTCGTCGCGCAGCACACGCGCGGGCCGGTACTGGCCGCTCTTGCGGGTGCGGTATGGCACCGGTACCTCCTCGTGTACCCCGGCCAGGCGCTCGGTCAGGCGGGTGATCTCCCGCGCCGAGCTCTCGGCGGTGATGTCATCGGCCTGGTCGATCAGGTGGATCGGCAGGGTCGACATTCCGGTGTAGAACAGGGTGCCGTGGGTCAGCCCGAACAGCAGCGTGTCGATGTCCCCGGAGATGCCGCGCGGGCCCAGGGCCGTCGCGTGCTCCCCCGCGGTGACCACGATCAGCGCGCGCTTGCCTCGCATCAGGCCATCGCCGTAGCGCAGGCTGCCACCGGTTTCGGGATCCTCGATGTCGAACGCGAAGCCCGAGGCAAACACCCGGTCCATCCACCCCTTGAGCATCGCCGGAACCGCGTACCACCACAGCGGGAACTGAATCACGATCAGGTCGGCGGCCAGGAGCTTGTTCTGCTCGGCGAGGACGTCGGCGGGAACCTCGCCGTCGGCGCGGGCCGAAACCCAGCGGGTCATGAAGGGGTCGTCGTCGTGGGCGTGGCTGCCGAAGTCGGCGCTGGTGAGCAGCGGGTCAAAACCCATCGCATAGAGATCGCTGGTTTCCACGGTGTGGGTTTTCTCCAGCTCGGCCCGGCCGGCGTCAAAGAGGTCGCGGTTGAAGGACTTCGCCTCGGGGTGGGCGTAAATCCAGAGGGCTTGTGGCTGAGTTTTTGTCATGAGACGATTCCAACAGGTGCATTCAATTTTGGGAAGTATGCACTTTTCTGTCAGCTACTAACCGTTGGGATAGTGTCAATGCGTACAAGCACCGCCGAAGCCATGGAAATCTGCTCGGTCGAGGTCACCGTGAGCCTGCTCGGCGGCTGCTGGAAGCTCACCATCATTCAGAAGCTGCTCGAGGGCACGCTGCGCTTCGGCGAGCTGCGCCGCGAGGTCGGCTACGTCACCGATCGGGTCCTCACCCGCCAGCTACGCGAGCTTGAGGCGGACGGGATCATCCACCGCGAGGTGTACCCGCAGGTGCCGCCGAAGGTCGAGTACTCGCTGACCCCGCTGGGCGAATCGCTGCGCGACATGGTCGCGATGATGGATGCCTGGGGTCAGCACTGGGCAAAAGAGCAGGGGGTGGGGGCCGCGACCGAGAAGTCTGCGGAGCCCGCGGCCGTCTGACCTGGGAATCGGGGTAGGCCCGCGGAAACAAAAACCAGCCCGGGGATTGCTCTGCCCGGGCTGGCCATGTTGGGATTCCGCTCACGCTCTACTGGTGTTCGCGATACCCCTGATTCAGTTCTAGCCGCGCAGCTCCGCCGTGCGCGGCGGGTTGGCCCCGGCGCGGGAGACGGTGATCGCCGCGGCGGTCAGCGCATCCCGGGCGATCAGGTCCAGGGTGTGCGCGTCGAGCGAGCCGGCGCGCACCGATGCTCCGGCATCCAGGCGCAGGATTGCCGCGAGCATCGCGGCCATAAACGAGTCGCCGGCGCCGATGGTGTCGGCCACGCTGACCCGCGGAGCCTGCGCCTCGGTGTGCACCCCGCCGGTGAACAGCAGGCAGCCCTCGCCGCCGCGGGTCATCGCGGTCAGGCCCGCGCCGAAGGAGGCGAGGTGTGCGAGCACCTGCTCCTGGGTCAGCTCGGGGTAGAGCCAGGCGGCGTCCTCATCGCTGAGCTTGATGACGTCGGCCAGCGCGGCGATCCGCTCGGTACGCGCCCGCACGTCTTCGCGGTCGGGCACGATCATCGGACGCACGTTGGGATCAAAGCTGATCAGCGCGTGGGAGCGGGCGGCGGCAAGCATCGACTCGACCACGTCCGCGCCGGGAGCAAGGAACGCGGCGATCGAGCCGGTGTGCACCAGGGTCACATCCGCCGGCACCTCGATCGAGGCCAGCTCGCCGGTGATCTCAAACGTGTAGGTCGCCGCGCCCGTCTCATCCAGGTTGGCCTGGGCAGTCGCGGTGGGGGCGTCGGTCACAGACTCGGCGCTCAGCTGAACGTCGCTCTCGGCGAGGTGGGCGGTGATCGCGGCACCGCGCTCATCCTTGCCAAAACGAGTGTGCAGGGTCGTGGGCACGTCGAGCCGGGACAGGCCGATCGCCACGTTCAGCGGGCTCCCGCCGGGGTGTTCGGCGGTGCCGTTCGGTCCCGAAACGATGTCGGTCAGGGCCTCGCCGATCACAAATGCGCGGGGGTTACTCATGCGGTTTCTCCTTTGACAACCAGTGTCTTCAGGCTAGTGGATCGGCTCACGCAGCCGAACCGTTCAGTGCATCCAGGGTCGCCGCGGCACCGTCCCGGCGCAGGGCTTCCAGGGTTGCCAGATACGGGGTGACAAAGGCGTCGTGGGTCGCGATGTCGCCGAAGACCGGGACGTACTCGATGATCGCGCGCGGCTCGGCTTCCAGCTTGGCCGCCAGGGCGGTGAGGTCGTGCTCGATCTCGGTCTGCGCGGGCTGGGCGTGACCGTCGCGCTCAAGCTGGAAGACCCAGCTGGCCACCAGGGCGGCACCGAAGGTGACGTCCCGTCCGGCGGCGATGTTATCCACGATGGTGGGCAGCACAAAGGTCGGGATCCGCGAGCCCGCATCGGTCGCCAGGCGGTTCAGGGTGTCCGCAATGGCCGGGTTGGTGAAGCGCTCAAACAGCGTGTTTACATAGTCGTTGAGGTCGATCCCGGGCACCGGGTCCAGGGTCGGCCGCGACTCGGCCAGGAAGCGGTGCAGGAACGCGACGATCCGCGGATCCGTGGTGGCCTCGTGGGCGAAGGTGTGCCCCAGCAGCAGGCCAAAGTACGCCATGCCCTGGTGGCTGGCGTTGAGCAGGCGCAGCTTCATCTTCTCGTAGGGGGCAACGTCGGAAACCAGCTGCACCCCGACCTTCTCCAGCGCGGGACGACCGGCGGTGAAGTGATCCTCCAGGACCCACTGCACAAACGGCTCGGCCACAACCGGCCAGGCGTCCTCGACGCCAAAGGTGTCGCGCACCAGGGCGCGGTCGGCGTCGGTGGTGACCGGGGTGATCCGGTCCACCATCGAGCTGGGGAAGGCCACGTTCTCGGCGATCCAGGCAGCAAGCTCGGGATCCCGGCGGCGCGCGGCCTCAAGGATCACGCCGCGGGCAACCTCGCCGTTGCCGGGCAGGTTGTCGCAGCTCATTACGGTGAACGGAACGGTGCCGGCGGCGCGGCGACGAGCGAGCCCGGTGACGATCAGGTCGAACACACCCAGCGGGTTCTCGGTGCCCTCCTCGGGCAGGCGGTAGCCGCCCTCGGTCACGGTGAGCGAGACGATGCGGGTGGTCTCGGCGGTCAGCTCGGACAGCACGGCCTCGCGGTCGTCGGGGGCGAAGTGGTAGTCGTGGATCGAGCTGATGACGCGGGCATCCAGCTCCCCGGTGCCGGACTTCAGCACCAGCGTGTAGAGCGAATCCTGGGCGGCCAGCACGTCGCGCATGCGGGCGTCCCCGGGCATCACGCCCACGCCGCAGATCCCCCACTCGTTGCCCTCGCCGAGGGTCAGCAGACGATCCAGGAACATGGCCTGGTGGGCGCGGTGGAAGTTACCCAGGCCGAAGTGCACGATGCCGGTGCGGATGCCCGCACGGTCGTAGCGGGGCAGTTCCACCGGGGCCGATCCGGACGCGGTCACCGCGGGGGTTTCGGCGGGCTTGGCATCGGCGGCGGCGTGCACCAGCGTGGCAATGGGCACGGGAATCGGCTGGGTGGTCATCGGTCTGCTCCTTTGGGGACTCACGGGGCGTGTTCACCCGTTCCCTCAGACTTTCACGCGACACGGGACACGATCCACCGATTGAATGGTGGGTTTGTGACCGATGTGTGTGCACCCAGATCCGTGTATTTCGGGGCCGTGCGGGATGTGACCGGTCCCAATCTGACCGGTTGCACGCGTACGGTGACCGTTGTGCGCGGTGGGTGGTGGAGATCATCACCGCACGGCCGAAATAGGGCGCACGCGGTGGCCTTCGGACGCGGTGGCCGGATACCCAAACGGGGTCGACGGCCGGACGCAGCGGGGGGCTACACCCGGACGATCCGCGCCCCACGCTCGGCGTACTCGCGGGCGATGGAAGCCGAGAGTGCCTGCCCGGTGATCATCGTTTCGAAGTCGGTGACGTTGGCGAAGCGCACAAAGCTGGTGCGTCCGAACTTATTGTGATCCCCCACAAACAGCCGGCGCGCGCTCACCCTGACCGCGGTTTCCTTGACCGCGGCCACCGCCGGGTCCGGGGTGGTCAGCAGCCCGTCCACCGAGACGCCGTTGGCACCGAGGATCGCCAGGTCCGGGACGAACCCCTCGAGCGCCCGGGTCGCCCAGAAGTCGACCGCACCAAGGGTTGCCGGGCGAATCCGCCCGCCGAGCATGATGACCTCGATTCGCGGCCGATTGGCCAGGCGCAGCACCGCGGGAATCGAGGCGGTGATCACCGTGAGAGGGCGATCATCGGGCAGGGATTCGGCCACCAGTGCGGGCAGGAACCCCTCGTCCAGGAACAGCGTGCGCGCCTGCGCCAGGCGACCGGCGGCGGCCTGGGCGATGCGCACCTTTTCGGCTGTGTGGTTGGTCTCACGGAACGCGATCGGGGTTTCCACCGCGCCGCTTTCGACCATCCGGATCACGCCGTAGCGGCGCTCGACCCGGCGCTCTCGTTCGAGCTCGCGCAGGTCCCGGCGAATGGTCTCCGGGGACACCTCGAAGGTCTCGGGCAACTCGGCGACGGCGAGGCTGCCGCGCTCGCGCAGCAGCGTCACGATGGCGTCTCGACGCTCACGCGCGCCCTGCTGGTTGCGTGCCACATCCGGCATCGGGTTCACCGTCCTCTCGCATGCTGGTCCGTTCGATTCGGGATCAGTCGCCTTCAGCCTAGCGCGCCAATCCGCCCAAAACCCCGCGGATCCAGCGACGCCCGCACGGCTTCATCGACGCAGGTTCTCCGGGCCTGTACGAGCCACCACCCTCGCCCGCAACTCACGAAGAAGTCGTGTTGCGGTACGATCGGGGCGTGAAAAACGACGACATCACGCTGCGGCCCACGCTCGGTTCTCGCGAGTATCCCGCCCTGATGAGTGTGTGGCACAGCGCGGTCACCGCGACCCATGACTTCCTGACCCCCGAGGACATCGAGTTCTATCGGGAGCGCATCGAAAGCGTATACCTCGACGCCGTCATCCTCACCGTGGCCACCATCGATGATGTGCCCGTGGGGTTTTCGGGACTGGTTGAGGGCTCGCTGGAGATGCTGTTTGTCCACGATGATGCGCGCGGCAGCGGCGTGGGTTCGGCACTTCTCTCGGCCGCCGTGGCAGCTCATCCCGACCTGACCATCGACGTGAACGAACAGAACCCACGGGCACTAGGGTTCTATCAATCGCGCGGATTTGCGGTGGCCGGCCGCTCGGAGCTGGACGGTGACGGACGCCCGTTCCCGCTGCTGCACCTGCGCCGCGAGGACGCCTAACTAACGGTTTTCCCAGGTCTCGATCCGCGCAAATGTCGGCGCGGACGAGTACCGTAGGTGGGTGACTCATCTTCTCCTGCTTTCCCGCGGCCTCGGTGCCGTCCCCGCATTCCTGGCGGCAACGGTGCCCCATAAGACCCCGCTGATCGGCTATATTCCCGACGCCACCCGCGACTTCACCGACGCCCCGTTTGTGCGCGCCGAGCGCGAAGCCCTGGCCTCGCTGGGCAACCCCATCCTGGAACTCCCCCTCTCCGCCCACACCCCCGAGTCGCTCGCCGCGGCCCTCGATGAGGTGGACGCGATCTACGTGGCCGGCGGCGACACCTTTGCCCTCCTGGACGCCGTCCGCACGGCCGGCGTCGCCGACCTCCTCACACAGCGAGTGAAGGCGGGACTGCCCTATATCGGGTCGAGCGCCGGCTCGGTTCTGGCCGGTCCGGACATTCGGCCGATCGGCCCGCTGGATGACCCCAAGGGTCTGCACGCCGGCACCGACACCACGGGCCTCGGCCTGACCGACGCGGTGGTTTTGCCCCATGCCGACGGACTGCTGCCGCCGTACCCGCTGGTCCTGATTCAGCGCACCCTGGCGCGCTACGCCGATCGCTTCCGCATCGTCCCGGTGCGGGATGACCAGGCGCTGCTGCACGGACCCGCGGGCGAGCGCCTGATCGAGTCCTCGCCGCTGCTGGACGTGGCCGAGCTGCTGGCCGAGTCCGAACAGCTGGCCGAATCCGATAGCTAGCAGGGAGATTCCTGAACGCTTCCGGGGAACCCTGGCCTTCGCCGAATCGGCGGCGTAACGTAATTCTCGGATCCCCCGCCCGCGGGTTGGTGGCCCCGCAGCGTTATTCCCCCTGGTAAACCGTCCGCTGCGGACCACCAACCCCGGGCATTTTCTTTGCCCGGTTATCGGGAGGATTCCACGCTCGGATGAGGCATCGCAGAAACGGTCGCCGCCTGCTCACGCGTCGCCCAGCCGGTCGTTACCGGAACCGCCGTGACCGGCCAGTCGGTACCCGTCAGTCTCGGGCGGATCAGTTTCGGGCGGATCAGTCCTCGAAGATGTCGCCGAAGCCGAGGAAACGCCAGCCCGCGGGATCGGGCCGATAGATGCCAACAAACTCGTTATTCATCCCGCGCGACCACCACACCAGCCCGACGCGTCCACGGTAATGAATCACCTGGGCGAGGTCGGCATCGAGCTCGTCGCGGTTCTCGATCAGGGCGTCCAGCCCGCCGAGGAATTCCCGCACCTCGGGCAGCACAAACCGGCTGAGCTCCTCGAGCCCGGGCGCATAGGCCTGAATCGTGAGCTCGTGCTCCTCCCCGGGAAAGAGTACGCAGTTGTACTCGGTGAGTTCCCCATCCCCCTCACCCGTGTCCAGGAACATTCGACGGCGCAGCTCTCCGGTCCAATCCATGAACTCAGCCTATTGCGCGGCCACCCGCCACAGGTGCATTTGCGCATATGAGCGCCAGGGCGACCAGGCCCGCGCGTGCTCGGCCAGTTCGCGGTGGGCGGCGGCCGGTGTTTCGGGGGCGATTAGGCCGATCCGGCGGGCCCCGGCCAGCAGTGCCACGTCTCGTTCCAGCCAGGCATCGGGATCACCGAGCACCCGCATCGCGATATAGCTTGCCGTCCACGGGCCGATTCCCGGCCGAGCAACCAGCGCCGCCCGCAGTGCCTCCCGCATGCACGCCGAGGGTTCCCTCGGCCAGGGCCGCGGCCGTGTCCCTGACCGTCGCCACCTGGCGCGCGGGCAGTCTCAACACGCGTCCGGGATCGGGGGTGGCACCGGGGACCGGCTCGGGGATTCCCTCGGCCAGCGCGCGCATCGTGGGAAACAGACGGGACAGGCCCGCGAACCGGGAGGAATAGCTCTCACCAAGCTGCGCGGCGATCCGCCCCAGGTGGGTACCGGCGGCCGCGACCGAAATCTGCTGGCCGATCAGCGCCCGAATGACAAGTTCCTGGGCGTCCACGGCGCCGGGCACGCGGATCCCCGGTGCCTCGGCGACCAGCGCGGCCAGGTTTCGATTCGCCGAGAGCGCGGCATCCACCGCCTGCGGGTCGGCGTCCAGATCGAGGAGCCTTCGCAGCCGGGACAGCGCGGTACCCAGGTCCGCCAGATCGGAGAGTTCAAGCTCCGCCCGCAGCGCCCAGCCCCGTATTCCTCGTTCGGCATGTATCTGGGCGGCCGCGGGTCCGCCGGGCAGGCGCAGCGTGCGCGCGTAGCGCAGTCGGTCGGGATTGCCCAGGTCCACGGCCTCGACCCCCTCGATCACCCGGGCCGCCAGGAAGGCGAAGACCCCCGGCGCATCGTAGGGGGCGCGCACCGGCAGATCCAGGGTGATGCGCACAGCGTCGCCGGTGCCCGGGATGTCGGCGGGCGCGACGCGGGCATCCGATTCGGATGCGTCCTGCCAAGCAGCGCTCGACCCCCGGGTGTCCGGTTGGCCGACACCCGTTCCGCGGACGGCGGTTCGCCCACGCCCCCGCAGCGAGCCCGGGGTCTGGTCAAAAACCTCAAGCATCGTGTTGTTGAACTGGCGGATCGACCCAAATCCGGCGGCGAATGCCACCTGCGCGCTCGGGAGGTCCGTGCCCACCAGCAGCGCCCGCGCCGTCTGCGCTCGCCGGGCACGCGCCAGGGCGCGCGGACCCGCGCCCAGCTGCTCGGTGAGGATCCGGACCAGGTGCCGCGGCGTAAATCCGAGAGCCGCGGCCAGGCCATCCACGCCGTCGCGATCCACGACCCCGTCGGCGATCAATCGCATCGCCCGACCCGCCACATCCCCGCGCAGATCCCACTCGGGTGTTCCCGGCACCGCCTCGGGCACACAGCGCTTGCACGCCCGGAATCCGGCGATCTGGGCGGCCGCGGACGACCGATAAAAGCTCACGTTTTTGGCAGCGGGCGTGCGGGCCGGACACGACGGGCGGCAATAGATTCCGGTGGAGGAGACGGCGGTATAGAACTGTCCGTCGAACCGGGTATCCCGCGCATCGATGGCCCGATAGCGCGCGGCGAATCCGGGATCACCGGGGCGGCACACCGCGCCGCTCTCCTCCGCCACAATCTCCTCGCCCATGTTCGAACCCTACCCCCGGGCAACCAGGCGGTTGAGCTCGGCACTGGGCAGCAGGAGCGGGTTGGATGCGACGTGCAGGGATCTGAAGGTTTCGGTCCGCTTCATGGCTCCAGCCAAGCAGGTTTCATTCGCTAGGGCTGGCCAGAATCGGACTCGACCGTTCCCGGATTTCTCGGCGTCAGATCCCGGCCAAAGCAGACCGATTCGGGGGCACCCGCGTACACGCCAAATCCGGGGATCGGCTGATAGCCCTCGCGGGTGTAGAACCCGATCGCGTCGGGCTGACGCTCGCCGGTTTCCAGCACCATGCGGTGTGCGCCAAGCGCCCGGGCCGCCTCCTCCAGCCGGTACAGCACCGCCCTGGACAGGCCGGTGCCGCGGGCGGCCGGGGTGACATACATCCGCTTGACCTCGATGTGTCCGGGGCCGCATACCTCCTCGGGGACAAACCGCAGCCCGCCACAGGCGATCGCGGTTCCCGATTCATCGCGAGCCACCAGGAAGACCGGCACCTCATCGGCGGTGGGGGCGTGTCCGGGTTCGTGATCGTCGCTCCCATAGCGGGCGTCGAGTTCCGCACGCTGCGCGAGGCGCAGCGCGGCCCCCTCCGGATCGTCCCAGGGAACGCTTTCGATCTGCCAGTTCATGCCAAAGTCCTTTCGTAACAGGTGTTACCGTAACACATGTTACGCTGAGATCATGCCTCGAATTCGAGACCCCCACGCCCAGCGTCAGCTGCTCTCCGAAGCCGTATGGGCGACCCTTGCCGAACACGGGCCGGGCGGCCTCACACTCCGCGCGGTTGCCGAGCGGGCTGGGTGCACCACCGGCCTGGTCCTGCATACGTTCACCGATAAGCGGGCGCTCCTGCTGGATGCTCGCGATCGACTGCACGAGCGCACCCGGCTGCGCGCCGAACGCCTCGAAGCCGAGGCCGCCGATCCAAAAGACGCGCTCCGCTCGGTTGCGTTGGGGACACTCGCCGCCGACCCCGACGGCCTGGCAAACGCCCGCGTGTGGGTGGGGTTTCTCGCCTCGGCCTTCGGCGACGAGGTGCTCGCCGAACGCCATGCACTCCACAGCGGCTCGTTCCGGATCCGGCTGGCCCGGCTCATCCAGGCGGCACTTCCCGGGATCGACGACGCCGAGGCCGAAGCCCGCGCGGCACTGCTCGCCGCGACCACCGAGGGGGTGTGCGTGCTGGCCGCCGGCAATCCCGAAGTCTGGACGGCCCAGCTTCAGCACCTGGCGGTCATCCGCGCGCTGGACGCCGCGCTGGAACCCGTTCGGTAGGCGGCGGGCGACAGATCCGCCACCCGCCACCGCGCCTCCCGCTACTCGGACCAGGGGCTCTGCCGGATCACCTCGACAAAGTCACCCCGCTCAAACCCGGGCAGATAGTGGGCCAGGACATCGGCATTAACGTTGCCAAAGGTCGAGTCGGGTCGGTGCACATTGCCCGCGGTAAAGGCCGCCAGGATTCGGTTTTTGAAGTCCGGACGCGGGTGCGCCTCGGCCACCGCAGTCCGCTGCTCCGCGGTGATCTCGTGGTACCAGATGCCCAGCACATCCGTCTCCACCCCGGCGGTGACCAGCGCCACCTCGGGCTCCATAAACTCGGGCACCCCCGGGGTGGTGTGCAGCGCGATGCCGGTCCACACCTTCTGGGCATCCGCCGCGCTCACGCCGCGGGCGGTCAGGAACGCCCGGGCCGCGTTGGCCGAGTCCACCTCGAAGCGCAGCTGCGAGGTATGGAAGGTGTCGGTCAGCCCGAGGTCGTGGAACATGGCGCCGGCGTAGAGCAGTTCGGGGTCCACGCTCAGCCCGCGGCGCTGCCCCATCAGGGAACCAAACAAGAACACGCGGCGGGAGTGATGGAAGAGCAGCTCGCTCTCGTGTTCGCGCACATACTCGGTGATATCGCGGACTAGGGCGGTGTCGGGGATCGTGATTCCGGCGATCGTTTCGGTCATGGTGTTCTCCTTGAATGTCCGGCCCGCCGAACCGCTCGGGAGCCTGCTTCCAGGCTCCCGCGGACGCGGCCGATCTCACAGTGTCCGAATTGACAGATATCCCTCGAATATGGACATACTGAAGGATGCCCAGCCACTCGATCGCCTTCCTGCTGTTTCCCGGTGTCAAACAGCTGGATATTGTCGGCCCGGCCGAGGTTTTTGCCGAGGCGAATCGGCTGGGTGCCCGCTACGAGTTGCTGTATGTCTCGGCGGATGGTGCCCCGGTCTCCACCTCTATCGGTGCGCCGTTCCCCGCGACCACCCGTGCCCGGGACCTCACCCGCGCGGACACACTGATCATCCCCGGCGGCGACGCCCTCCCCACGGCCGCGATTCCCCCGGATATCTTGGCGGCCACCGCGCGACTGGTCGACATCTCGGCCCGCGTCGCTTCGGTCTGCACCGGAGCCTTCCTGCTGGCAACCACCGGTGCGCTGAGCGGACGCCGAGCCACAACCCACTGGGCCCATGCGGGCCTTCTTGCCCGACTGTATCCGTCCATCACGGTCACGCCGGACTCCATTTTTGTTCGCGACGGTCGCTTTCACACCTCCGCCGGGGTCTCCTCGGGCATCGACCTGGCGCTGTCGCTGATCGAGACCGATCATGGTCCCGAGCTGGCCCGCGAGGTCGCCCGCCAGCTGGTGGTGTACCTGCGGCGACCGGGTGGGCAATCGCAGTTCTCGACCCTGAACGAGGTGTCCCGCGGGAGCCACGATGCGGTGCGGCGGGTGATCGAGACCATCATCGAGACCCCCGCCGCCGCCCATACGATTACCGACCTCGCCGGCGCGGCCGGGCTCAGCACCCGCCACCTCTCACGTCTCTTCCAGGCCGAGCTGGGCATGACCCCGGCCCGGTTTATCGAGGGGGTGCGGCTGGACACAGCCAAGGCTCTGCTCCTGCGTGGTGAGTCGGTGAGTGTCACCAGCCGTCGTGCTGGATTCCAGAGCGCCGAGACCATGCGTCGCCTGTTTGTCACCCGCCTCGGCATGCCGCCCAGCGTGTTTCAGCAGCGCTTTCGCACCAGCGATCGGGCCGACTAGAAGTCCCGGTCCGCGGCGCGGCCAAGCGCACACTTCGGGACCCCGACGTCAGTGGGAGTTCTCCGCCGGAACACTCCAGTTGGCCAAAAGCTGCATGGCCTGTGCCGTGGGCGAATCCGGTTCGACCGTATAGACCAGCATCAGCAGATCGGAGGCCCCGGTCACCTCGAAGGACTCGTACCCAAACTCCACGTCTCCCACCAGCGCGTGGTGGTAGCGCTTACTCCCGGACCGGTAGCGCAGCACGTCATGGGACGCCCAGAGGTCCGCAAATTCGACGCTCCGAGTCGAGAGTTCCCCCACCAGCGCCTGGAGCCCCGGGTCTTCGGGGGCACGGCCCACGGCCTGGCGCAGGAGGGCCACGTTATTACGCTTCATCCGGTCCAGATCGCGATAGAACGCGGGGGCGCGGGGGTTCAGGAACACAAAGCGCGCATAGTTGAAGGGCGCACCGGGTTCGTCGCTCGGGTCCCCGTAGAGGGCTCGGCCGATCGCATTGGCGGCCACGTGATCCCCACGCAGATTCTGCACAAATGCGGGGACGGCGATCGCATCCAACACCAGCTGGAGATTCAGGGACACCCGGGTGGTGGGGATGGCGCGACGGGCGGAGCGCGCGCCGGGACCCACCGGCCTGGTTGCCTGCACCAGGTCAAACAGGTGTTCGCGCTCGGCTTCGTCCAGGCGCAGCGCATCGGCGATCGCGTCCAGCACCTCGGGGGACACCCCGGACGTATGCCCACGCTCGATCCGGGCGTAGTAGTCGACACTCACCCCGGCCAGGAACGCAACCTCCTCGCGCCGCAGGCCGGGAACCCGTCGCACCCCACCGAAGGTCGGTACGCCGGTCTCCTCGGGGGTGATTCGGGCACGCCGCGAGGCGAGAAACGTCTTAATCTCGGCTCGTCGATTGTCCATGAGGCCCATCCTAGGTTGCAAACCGTCGAGTGTGGGGTGCCCTGCCAGACCCTGGGTGAGCCGGACCACTGTTCGAGCGGGCGTTCCGCCCCCTGGGGAAAGGGAGTTTTCTAGAAACATGATCTTCGCGTCGAGCCGTGTTCAACCCGGCTCCGCGATCCCCGTGTCTCAACAGGAAGCGTAAAAATGTCACACCAGAGTCCCCCGGGCACCACCGCCACCCGCCACGCCGCTCCCGGTCGGATGCCGGCCGTCGTCCCGATTCTGATGGTGGGTGCCTTCCTCATGTGCACCACCGAGAACATCGTGGCCGGCCTGCTCACGCAGATCGCCGGCGACCTCCGCGTCACCGAGGCTCGCGCCGGGTTGCTGATCACCATCTTCGCGATCGGCATGGTCATCGGGGCACCGGTCATGGCCGTGGCCACCCGAAAACTACATCCGCGCGTGACCCTCGTGGGCGCGCTGGTGATCTTCGCGCTGGGCCATGCGTTCACCGCGCTGAGCAGTAGCTTCGAGATGAGCCTGGTTGCCCGGTTCATCTCTGCGGTGGCGACCGGCGCATTCTGGGCCGTCGCCGCGGTGGTTGCCACCTCGGCCGCCGGCCCCGCACTGGCCTCCCGTGCGCTCGGGCTGATGATGAGCGGCGTGGGGCTCGCCACCGTGGCCGGTGTCCCGCTGGGCGCCTTCGTTGGCCAGCTGGTGGGATGGCGCGGCACCTTCTGGCTGCTCACCATCCTCACCGCGATCGCCGCGGTGATCATCTCCCGCATCACCCTCACCCACAACACCGGCGACCAAACCTCCATCGGTGCCGAGTTGCGCGCATTCGGCCAGATTCGCATCTGGCTGGTCCTCTTGGCCACCGCGGTGGTCAGCGGCGGCGTCATGGCCGCGTTCAGCTACATTCAGCCGCTGCTGGTGAACCGCACCGGCCTGCCCGGCTGGAGCGTCCCGATCGTGCTGGTGGTTTATGGCGTCGGCTGCCTGCTGGGAACCAACCTGGCCGGGCGCCTGGGAGACCGGCACGCGATCGCGACCTACCTCGGGGCCACGCTGATCGGCGCGATCGCCCTGGCCCTGCTGGTGCCGCTCTCGATCAACCCGGTCTGGAGCTTTGTCCTGTTCTTCGTGGTGGGTGCCGCGGGTATGTGTGTGCCGCCCCTGGCCACCGGGCTCTCGATCCGACTCGCCCCCACCGCGCCCACCCTCGCCGCCGCCTCCGCGGTTGCCGCCTACAACGGTGGCGTCGCGCTGGGATCCTGGGTGGCCGGGCTGGCCCTGGAGTCCTCGCTCGGTATCACCGGACCCTCAGCTATCGGGGCCATGATGGTCGGCGTGGGCCTGGTTCCCCTGATCATTCTCGCCCTCCTCCGCCTCCCGTCCCCCACCACTCATAAGGAGCATTCATGACCACCCTCAACAACCCCTTTGCCCGACTTCCCGAGGTCCCCTCCTTCACCCTGACCAGCACCACCGTCGCCGACGGCGAGGCGTTTGGTCCCGCCCAGTACTCGGGGCTGTTCGGTGTTCCCGGCGGCGAGGACCGCTCCCCGCAGCTCTCCTGGAGCGGTGCCCCCGAGGGCACCCTGAGCTACGCCGTCACCGTTTTTGACCCGGACGCACCGACCGGTTCGGGCTTCTGGCACTGGGCGGTAGCGAACATTCCCGCCTCGGTCACCGAGCTGGCCGAGGGTGCCGGGGATGAGACCGGATCGGGCCTCCCGGACGGGTCGTTCCAGCTGCGCGGCGACAGCGGCGCGGCACTCTTCCTCGGCTCGGCCCCGCCCGCGGGCCACGGCGAACACCGCTACTTCATCACCGTGCACGCCCTCGATGTGGCCGATCTGGGCGTGGGCCCCGATGCGACTCCGGCCTTCCTCGGGTTCAACATTTCGGGCCACATTCTTGCCCGGGCCACCCTCGTGGCCACCGCGATCAACAACAACTAACACTCCGGATCGAGGGGTGGGGGCCAACATGGTCCCCACCCTTTTGTTTCCCCGAAAGGCACATAATGACCCAGATTTCCTTCATCGGACTCGGCGCGATGGGACGCCCGATGGCCGGGCACCTGCTCACCGCCGGGCATACCCTGACCGTCTGGAACCGCACCGCCTCCCGCGCCGCCGACCTGGTTTCCGCCGGAGCCCACCTGGCACACACCCCCGCGGAGGCGTTCCGAGTACCGGTGATTTTCTCGATGCTCGCCGATGATGCTGCCGTCCGCGAGACCCTCCTCAACGCGGATGTTCTGTCCCAGGCGCCCGCGGGTGCCATCCACATCAACCTGTCCACCGTGAGCGTGGAGTTGGCTCGAGAAGCCACACGCCTGCACGCGGAGCACGGCCTGACCTACCTCGCCGCCCCGGTGTTTGGCCGGGTTCCGGTGGCCGAGGCTGGGGCACTCAACGTTCTGGCTGCGGGCCCCACGTTCGCCATTGACGCGGTTGAGCCCCTGCTTTCCACCTTTGGAACACGGACGTGGCGGCTCGGGGAGACCCCCGAACGGGCGAACCTGGTGAAGGTCCTCGGGAACTATCTGATCGCCTCGGCCATCCAATCACTCGGAGAGGTGATGAGCGTGGGCGAGGGCGCGGGCGTTGAGGGTGCCGACCTGGTGGAGCTGCTGTCCTCGACCATTTTCCCCGGCCCGGTTTACTCGGCCTATGGCGCGCTGATGGCCGCGCGCACCTACCAGCCCGCGGGTCTCTCAACCGAGCTGGGGCGAAAGGATCTGCGCCTGGCGCTTTCCGCGGCGAGGGCGCAGGGGCAGCAGCTTCCGCTCGGTGCGGTGCTGGAGTCGGTGTTTGATCAGGCGATCGATGCCGGTTACGCCGGGGACGACTGGGCATCGGTGGCCGAGCTGCGGCCACGCCCGCAGGTGGGGCCGACCGGCGACGACCGCAATCGGTAGTAGGCAGCGGTAGGCGAGGGCAAGCGGCCGGCGGCGCCCGGCAGCGGTAGGCGGCCGGCGGCCAGCGGCGCTAAGAGTTGGGGATCGGGAGGCGCGACACCGAGGGGCACGACGAACGTGCTCACCGACCTCCGCGGCTAGGAGGCCAGTGGCTGCGCTCGGCGCGCGTCTTCCGCGCACTCGACCGGGCTCATCTCGGCCCAGACGGCATCGAGGGAGAGCCCCAGGACCCCGGCAATCACCGCGATGGTGGAAAAGGCGGGGGTGGCTACCCGGCCGGATTCGATCTTGCGCAGGGTTTCGGGTGAGATCCCCGCATCCAGCGCGACCATGAGCATCGATCGCTCGCCGCGGGCACGCCGCAGGAGTGCGCCGAGGCGTTCCCCGCGGGCGACCTCTTCCGGGGTGAGGGGCAGTCTAACCATGCCCCAATCCTATACCGGTATAGTTTGACCGGTATAGTTATTGGAATTTGGCGAGAGGCCCCCATGATCGAAATCCTGACCCCCGACGAGCTGAACCGCGCCCGCAAGACCGGCGCTCTGGTGGGCACCATCCTGCAGACCCTGAAGAACCGCACCCGCGTCGGCACCAATCTGCTGGAGATTGATCGCTGGGCACGCGCGATGATCCTCGACGCCGGGGCCGTCTCCTGCTACGTGGACTACGCCCCCTCATTTGGCCGCGGTCCATTTGGGCACTACATCTGCACCGCCGTCAATGATGCCGTGCTCCACGGCCTCCCCCACGACTATGCACTCACCGATGGCGACCTGCTCACCCTGGATCTGGCGGTCACCCTCGACGGCATCTCGGCCGACGCGGCGATCAGCTTTATCGTGGGCGAGACCCGCCCGCCGGCGAGCGTCGCGCTGATCGAAACCACCGAGCGCGCGCTGGCCGCCGGGATCGCCGCCGCGGGGCCCGGAAAACGCACGGGCGATATCTCCCACGCGATCGGGGGCGTGCTGGCGGATGCCGGTTATCCGATCAACCTGGAATTCGGCGGCCACGGCATCGGATCCACCATGCATCAGGATCCGCACATCTCCAACGCCGGCCGCCCCGGCCGCGGCTTCACCCTGCGTCCGGGCCTCCTCCTGGCGATCGAGCCCTGGGTCATGGAGGACACCGACCGCCTGATCACAGACCCCGACGGCTGGACCCTGCGCAGCGCCACGGGCGCGCGCACCGCCCACACCGAGCACACGGTGGCGATCACCGAGAACGGCGTGGAAATCCTCACCCTGCCGCCCACAAACTAGTCATCCATCGGGCCCCGAAAAAACTTTAAAAAAAGTTTGGGGGCTGATGTCACATATCCCCCACTTCCGGAAACAACCTAGATGAGGCACTTCGCCTCGCACTGCACGCGAGAACCGCCGTGCCTATCCGGGGGGAGGGCCGTCTGATGAATGTGAGACGACTTTTGGGCACGGCGGGCGTCATCTTTGCCCTGTTCGGGGCATGTATGGGACGACTCGACTCGCACCTGTTCCACGGCAGCGGTCCCCCGCGTCATCACTAACCGGCCCACGTTCACCCACCCCGCAGAATCCATGCTCACACATCCGGCAGCACCCGAATGCTACAGTTCGGTGTTCCCGTGTGGGCGGGGGCGGGCGGGATCTCCGTCTCATTTTGGTGGAAATCCCGAGGTTGGTGAGGTGACGTGGTGAGCGAGTTTTCGGAGTTCTTCCGCGCCAACCACTCGCTGGTGGTGGGTGTGGCCGAGCGCCGGTTGAGCTCCCGTCAGGACGGCGAGGAGATCGCCACCGAGGCGTTCCGAATCGCCTGGGAACGACACCGGGCCGGGGAACCGCTCAGCGTTCCGTGGCTCTACGGGGTGGTCCGCAACCTGATCGGCAACGAGTACCGTCGCCGCGACCGCCAGGAAAACCTGCACACCCACCTCGGGGAGGAGCTCTCCTCCCACCCCGACTCGCTTGATGAAACCCACGCCGATGTGCGTGATGCCCTGCAACGCCTCCCTCATATTCATCGCGATGTCCTGATGATGACCTACTGGGAGGATCTCACCACGCGGGAGATTGCCGAGATTCTGGGCACCACCCCGCTGGCGATACGCACCCGGCTGGTGCGCGCACGCAGACTCCTGCGTTCAGCCCTCGCCGACCTTGACCAGCACACCAGCACGGAGGTTTCAACTCATGAATGATCTCCTGGGCGATGTCCTCCGGGCGGCCGATCCGGGCACCGTGCGTCGAGACTCCCCGCTCTCCGAGCGGGCCCTGCGCGAACTTGCCGCCTTTGAGGCGGCCGAACGCGAACTCGCCGCCTTTGAGGCGGCCGAACGAGAGCTCGCCACCAACCAGACGTCCGAACGCGACCCTGCCGCCACCAACCAGACGTCCGAACACGAGCTCGCCACCAACGAGGCCGCCAAACACGACCTTGCCGCCACCGAGGCGGCCGAGCGTGCCGGTACGTCCACCCCCGCCGAGGCACACCACGTGCGCGCGGGCACCCGTCGACCATCGTCGGCGGATCGAAGCGGAAGCGGTGTGGAGGCCCGAGGCAGTCGACGCCCGGCCGGACGACCCGCACGCCTTCGCCCGCGCGGGCGGCTGGGTCTGGCCGCCGGCGCGATTGCGGCGTTCGCCGCGGTGGCGATTTTTGTTGTGGCGCTGATCAATCCGGGGCCGGCTCTGGCCGCGACCCCGCCCCTGCTTGAGCTCACCAGGGTGTCGGGTTCGGCACCCGAACTGTTGACGGAGATGGCCCAGATGCAACGCACCCAGCCTCCCGCGGGCGACACCATTCGCGCACAGATGTGGGCACTCAACACCTCCATCGCCGAGGACGGGTCAATCGAGTCCTCGGTCACCGAACCTCAGCGCAGCGAGACGGTTTTTGCCGCGGACGGCTCGGTCCACCTGGTCCTCACCGCGGCACCACCCTTCCCGGGGCAGGAAGCCGCCGGGCTGCCCAAGCCGGGCACCGTGCTGGTGGATGAAAGCTTCCCCTCGGGGCAGTGGGAGTTCCCGGCGGAGGCGGGCCCGCCAACGAGCGTGGACGAGGTGGGCGCCTATCTGGCTGCCCTCACCGATGACCCGAACCTGAGCGACGGGCAAACCCTTCGCGAGATCGCGGGCATCCTCTCCAACTTCCCGATCACGCGCGCCCAGGAGGCGGCGCTGCTGGGATACCTGGCGACCCTGGACAACATCACGGTGGCGGGCCAGACCACCGACCGACTGGGCCGCAAAGGCATCGTTTTCCAGGCGCGAGATCGCTCACCCGACTTCGAGGATCGGCTCATCGTGTCCCCCAAACACGGGCAGATTCTGGCGGCGGAAACCCTCTATGTTGGAAGCTCAAGGACCGATATCGCCTCCCCGTCGGTGATCGACTACGTCGCCTGGGAGCGCTAGCGGATCCGCCGTCGCACACGCGTCACCCACCGCGTGCCCTCCCGAAACGGATACCCGAAACATGCGATTTCTCCGCACCTCCCTGGCCGCCGCGGCCCTGACCCTCCTGGCTCTCTCGGTCCCGAGCATCGCCTCCGCGCAGGGATCGGTGACCGATCCCATGCAGGCGCGCGTGGACACAATCATCGCCGCCCATGGCGGGGTACAGACCGCCTGGAACGAGATCACCTGGGACGGGGGCGACGTGATCGCCACCCTCGGTGCCGAGTCAGCGGCGTCCGCCCGCTCGCTTTCGGCGCTCTCGGTGGGAAACTGCGCGAGCGGTCGCTACTGCGCGTATTCCTCGCTCAACTTCGGCGGCGACAGGCTCACCTACTCGGCCTGCCCGGCAACCAACACGAGCCTGGGTGCGATCGGCACCGTGCGGTCGATCTCCAATAATCGCGGATCGGGCACCGTGCGCGCGTATGCGGGCACCACGCTGAAGAACACGATCTCGACCGGATCGGGCGCATCCAGCACCAGCGGCATTACCCGGATTACCTGCTCCTAGCGACCGGGTGGGTTCGGGGTGAGTCAAGAAAGAACCTCACCCCGAACCGCCTGCACGGCCAAACCCGCGCACTCGACGCCTCCAACCATGCCCTCCGACACTCCCCAGGCATCCCCACGGCCCTCCGTTCCGATACGGCTTTCGCCGCCCTCGAAGCCGAATACGGTGCCCGACTCGGGTTGTTCCTGATCGACACCGGCGCCCAACGCACGGTCGAGTATCGGGCGGATGAACGCTTCGCCTTCGCCTCCACGATCAAGGCGCATCAGGCGGCGGCAATCCTGCAGACCCGCGAGATCGCCGCGCTCCAGGAGCACGTCACCTTCACCGCCGAGCAGATCGTCTCCTATTCCCCGATCACCGAGCAGCACTTCGAGGACGGCATGCTGCTGCACGAGGTGGTCACCGCCGCGCTTCAGTACAGCGACAACACCGCCGCCAATCTCATGTTTGATCGCCTGGGCGGCCCCTCCGGCCTGCAGCAACTACTGCGCGAGTCCGGAGATCACACCATCAACGTGGACCGCATCGAGCCCGACCTCAACGAGGCCACCCCCGGAGACCCACGCGACACCACGACCCCGCGCGCCCACGCGCACACCCTCGCGCGCTTCGGCATCTCCGATCACCTCCCCGCCGAGAAGCGTGAGCTCCTGACCGGCTGGATGAAGGCCAATACCACCGGGGGCGAGCTGATTCGAGCCGGGGTCCCGGCGGACTGGGTGGTCGCCGATAAGACCGGCGGCGGCTACTACGGCACCCGCAACGACATCGCGATCCTCTGGCCTCCCACCGGCGCACCGCTCGTGCTCGCGGTGATGTCCAGCAAGGACGCGCAGGACGCCGAATACAGCAACGCCCTGATCGCCCGCGCCACCACTCAGGCCCTGGCGACGCTGGCAGCCGGGCGCTGAACCCAATCGAGGGAATGCACATAACCACATCACCGATCTCTCGACGCTGAGCAGCCCGGTTACCGCGGGCGGTGCCACGCAAAACCCGGCGCTGGCCTCGACCGGCCTGGGTTTCAGCGTGCCCGTATTCGGCGCGGCCATCGCGCTGCTGCTTGGACTCGGTGCGGCGCTCTCGCGGCGGCGGCCCGCATCCGGGGAATAACCCGCCCCCGGAATCCGGTTGAATGAAACATGTCACCCACCCTGGAAGCCGTGCCCGTCTATGGGGCCCTGGATCGCGCGCTTGCGTCGCTCGAATGGGTCCTGTCCGAATCGCACCGGACACGGTATTCCTCGGGCGAGCGGGTGCTCTCCCCGGTAGACACCCCCGGTTTCTCCTACCTGTCCTCGGGCACGGCATCGATGCGGGTGGGATCCGAGTGGATCGAGCTCGATGCCGGCGACGTACTGTTCTATCCACGTGGCGGTCTGCACGAGGTGCGCGCCGGGACGAACTCGGAGGTCATCAGCGTCACCTTCGCCGCGGCGGATCCCAGCCAGAACACGCTGGGGCTCTTTCCCGATGCGCTCCTGGTGACCCGGTTTCACGAACACGAACCCAACCTGGCCCTGCTGATCGAGTCGATGGCGCGGTGCGTGCTGAGCGCCGCCGAGGCGGGGATTTCCAAGCCTCGTCGGGATGGCGACCTGGTGGTGTGCGGGCTGATGACCAACATGATCGCCTCGGCGCTGGTACGCCAGTGGGTCGAACTGGGGTGTGCCCCCGAGCGGTGGCTGCACCGGGTTGCCGACCCGTATATCTCCCGCGCGCTCGACGCCCTGCACGCCGAACCCGGCCGGGCCTGGAGCGTGCAGGACCTGGCCCGGGTCGCCGCCATGTCCCGCTCGTCCTTCGCCGAACGCTTTCACACCCTGGTGGGTCAGACTCCGGCCTCTTATCTGACCGGGGTGCGGATGGAGGCGGGCATGGACCTGCTCGCGCGGCAGGGTCTCAGCGTCTCGGATACCGCCCGACGCCTGGGATACGAGTCCGAGGCGGGGTTTAGCCGCGCCTTCCGTCGGCACACCGGTTCCGCCCCGGCCGTGTGGCGCGAGCGCCGGCGCGGCACATCGCAGCCCGCGGCGTAGGCCCGGCATCGGCTCGGCATCGACTCGGCATCGGCGCAGGCCCCGGCATCGACTCGGCATCGGCTCGCCCGCGGCGTAGGTACCACCCCACATGCGGCGATGCCCGGCGGGACCGGTCTCCACCGGATCCCGCCGGGCATCCCCGGGCGAGCGGCTAACCCACCGCTACGGCCTCGGCCTCACGCTCGGGAACGGCCGCGCTCTGGCGCACCAGTCCGAAGATCAGGCCGCCGATCAGGGCCGAGGCGGCGGCCGCGGCGAGGGTCACGGTGATGCCCGCGCCGTCCACGATCAGGCCGCCGATGCCCGCGCCGATGGTGATCGCCAGCTGGAATCCGGCCACCAGCAGTCCGCCGCCGGCCTCCATGCGCTCGGGGGCGAGGCGACCCATCCAGGTGGAGACCACGAGCAGCCAGGCCCCAAATCCCAGTCCCCAGATTCCCACGGCCACCGCCACCACCCAGAGCTGGGTGGGGAAGATCGTGACCACGGCGATGCCGCCACCGATGAAGGCGGGCACCAGGAATCGCATGACCGTGAGGTGGCGGTCCACGAGCAGTCCGATGATGAAGTTGCCGAGGACCCCGCCCACGCCAAACACCGCGAGCAGCACGGCGATCTCGCCGGCCCCGATATCGGGGAGCCGTTCGAGGGCCAGGCGAATATAGGTGAAGGCGGCGAAGTGGCCGAGGGTCACCAGGACGTGACCGAGCAGTCCCAGCGGCATGCCGGGCACCTTCAGGGTGTCGCCGAGGGCGCGGAATCCGGTGGCCGAGGCCGGAGCCACCGGCGGCAGGACGATGCGCAGCGCGGCGGCTACCACGAGCGAAATGATCGCGGCGGCCGCGAAGACCACGCGCCAGTCGAAGATGGAGCCGAGGTAGATGCCCAGCGGAACCCCGGCGACGGTGGCGACGGTGGTGCCGGTGTTGACCAGCATCAGGGCACGGCCCAGGTGTCGCGGTTCGGAGAGGCGGGCGGCCACGGCGATGGACATGGCCCAGAAACCGCCGATGGCCGCGCCCAGGATGAGGCGGGCGATCAGCAGCAGGGCGAGGTTGGGCGCGATCGCCACCAGGAGGTTGGAGACCGCGGCGGCGGCCGCAAGCACGGCCAGCAGGTTGCGCCGGTCCAGCCGGGGGAAGATGATGCCGATGGTGGGGGCGGTAAAGAATCCGATGATCGCGGTTGCGGTCACGGCCTGTCCGGCCTGTCCCTCGGTGATGCCAAGCGAGGCGGCCATGGTGGGGAGCAGGCTCGGCGGGAGGAACTCGGCCGTCACGAGAATAAAGCTGGTCGCCATCATGATCACGATGGCGCCCCACGCTGTGCGCGCGGGAAGGTGCGATGCTACGGGTACTGTCATATTTTGATTCTGGCGCGCGGCGGCCGCGCGCACCCAACCGATCGTCCGCCGGTCAAAACCGATCGTCCAGCCCGAGCGAGGCGGGATCTAGGCGTTTTCTCCGCAGCCACCCTCGGCCCACACCTCACGCCACTTCTGAGCAAGCGTATCGATGGTCTCGTGGGCGTTAAGTCCGCTGGGCTGCGGCACCACCCAGAGTGGGATGTCTGCGGGCCAGCCGGGGATCAGCGCGGTGTCCTGGCGCCCCATCGCCGCCCGAGGCAACCCAAACGCGGTGCGAAACGAGGTGATACCGGCGATCGCTACGGCCCGCGGTGCCAGCTCGGGCAACCGCCGCACCAGGCGCTCTCCGCCGGCTTGCAGTTCCTCCCGGGTGAGCTCGTCGGCACGCACACTCGCTCGCCCGACCAGGTTGGTGATCCCGATCCCGCGATCGTGCAGGTGGTGTTCATCGGCGGCACTGAGCCCCCGCGCGGTGTCAATCCGGTAGCCGGTGAGTCCCGCCCGCTCAAGCGCCGGCCAAAACCGGTTCCCCGGATGCGCAAACGGCGCGTTCACCGCGGCGGTCCACAGTCCCGGGTTGACCCCGACAATCAGCAGACGCAGGTCCGCATCCTCGGCGATGACGTCGTCGATCACATTCGGGTTGTCGGTGGCAAATCGCGGGAGATCCTCCCGAGTGGGTTTTTCCCCACGCAGCGGGGAGGGACGGCGAGTGCTCATCTGCCCAGGCTATCCCCTCGCCGCCATCCTCCGGAAGCCTTCCCTCCGGCACACTAAATAGTTTGTGGTTCACAAATGATTTGCGATACGTTAACGATATGGAATGGTTGAATAACGGTCGCACACTCCCCCTTGTCAGCTATTTGGCGCGAGCAGGCTGGCGAGCCTTGGATGCATCGGCGCAACCCGGAGACATCACGCACAGGCAGCTCCTTGCGCTCACGCTCCTGAAGGAGCGCGGGGACCTGGCGCAGCAGGACATCACGCGCGTATTCGGCTTGGATGCCAGCAACGTCGTGGGGCTCCTTAACGAAATGGAAGAGCGCGGCCTCATCCTCCGACGCCGCGACGATGCGGACCGACGTCGTCACATCGTTGCGCTCACAGACGAGGGTGCCCTCGTGCTCGATAAAACCTTCACCCGGCTGGCCAGCATCGAAGACGAGCTGTTGCACTCCCTGTCCCCGCAGGAGCGGGAAACCCTTCACCTTCTCCTCCTCCGGGTCATCACCTCCCAATAACTCACGCCCTCCCGCCCGCACGATTCCCCGACCCGACCCCGTGAAAGTAGAGTGCATCATGCCCCAAGAGCCCGAGACTTCCGCCGGCTACGATCCGTTCGGCCCGCTCGGCCTCACCTATGACGATGTGATGCTCATGCCTGGCCATACGGATGCGCTTCCCAGCGAGGTCGACACTCGATCCCGACTGACCAAACGAGTGTCACTCAGCATCCCTCTCATTTCAGCCGCGATGGATACCGTGACGGAAGCCACAATGGCCATCGAAATGGCCAGGCTCGGGGGACTGGGAATTCTGCATCGAAATCTATCGATCTCCGATCAGGCGGCCATGGTCGCTCGGGTCAAACGGGAAGACACCACACCCGCGGAACGGAGCGAGGATATCCGAGGCACCCGGGACGAGACCGGACGCCTTCGTGTCGGGGCTGCCATCGGATTTTTCGGAGACGGCTGGGCGCGGGCAGGTGAGCTACTTGAGGCAGGAGTGGATGTCATCGTCGTCGATACCGCCAACGGACAAAGCCAGGGCGTTCTCGACATCATTCGAAAGATCAAAAAGGATCCCGCGTTTAAAGGTGTCGATGTGATTGGTGGACAAGCCGCGACTCGCGACGGAGCGCGAGCGCTCGTTGAAGCGGGGGTTGATGCCATCAAGGTCGGCGTTGGCCCCGGGTCCATCTGCACGACGCGTGTCGTTGCCGGTGTCGGGGTACCGCAGATCACCGCCGTGTACGAGGCGTCACTGGTCGCGCGTCAGGCCGGCGTTCCGGTCATCGCCGATGGCGGTTTACAGTATTCGGGTGATATCGCGAAGGCGCTCGTTGCGGGTGCCAACACGGTAATGCTCGGTTCGCTCCTCGCTGGAACGGACGAGAGCCCGGGCGAGCACGTGCTGGCGGACGGCAGGGTATACAAAACCTACCGCGGCATGGGATCCCTCGGCGCTCTGCAGACCCGAGGTGCGCGCACCTCGTACTCCAAGGACCGCTACTTCCAAGCTGATGTTGGAGCCGACGATAAGCTCATCCCCGAGGGCATCGAGGGACGAATCCCGCACAGCGGGGCGCTTCGTGATGTCTTGCACCAGCTCGTCGGCGGACTTCGCCAGTCAATGTTTTATGTCGGCGCGCGCAATGTCGGCGAGCTCCAATCTCGTGCCAGATTTATCCGAATCACAGCGGCCGGGCTCAAGGAGTCGCATCCCCACCATCTCGAAGGCATCACAGCAGCGCCCAATTATCACGCGTAGCGGGTAGGCGGCCTCGGCTCTTCGCCCGACACCTCACGTGAAATCAGGAGTCATGATTTCGAGAGCGCTGCCTCGAGTAGAGAAAACTGGCCAGCAAAAGCAGACCATATCCGACCGACACCCCGAGAAACACAGGAAGCATTGCAGCGGGCACCTCCGCCCACACGCGACTCCCCAGAGCCGATTGGATGAGAAAACCAATCAGGGTTCCAAGGATGGTGATGCTCCACAAAAACCCCAGGAAAAAGCCGATTTTTCGAGGATCTTTCCAGTCAACAGGCTTCGTAAACATCGTTTTCAAGTCAGTCTTGATGTTTCCTCCGGCTCCCGCACACACAACGATGTGATGCCCTTTTCTGAGGCTACCGGAATGATCCGCCCGGGGGTAACCGAACTGGTGTTAAACGAAAGAGCCTCATCTTTCGATGAGGCTCTTTTCATATGGTGCGCCCGGAGGGATTCGAACCCCCAACCTTCTGATCCGTAGTCAGATGCTCTATCCGTTGAGCTACGGGCGCATTTTTCAGTTGTGGCCTCGGGCTTGTTTCTCACCCTCGGGCCGTTAGATAGCTTAGCGCAGCTTTTTAGCTCGCGCCAATCGAGGCTTTTCTTCGACGTGTCGCGCGTGATTCCGCGGATTTTTAGACCGTGGCCGGATGCGGCTTTCGCGGCCTCAACCGCCACTCCCAGGCGACCACGGAACCTGCCGCAACCAGCGCAGCCGGAAGCCCCACCAGCGGGACCACCACGATCAGCACCGAGCGCAGTCCGAAGTCCTGTCCCACCACCTGCAGACTCGTCACCAGCTCCAACACCAGGACCATCACGGCAACCCCAAGGACCGCCCCCAGGGCAGAGAGGAGCGCCCGGGCTCGCAGGGTGTGACGTAGGCCACGATCCCCCAGCCACAGGGCGAGCGCCGATCCCATCACCGCGGGCACCGTAAACAGCAGTCCACCCAGACCAAACCCGGCAAAGGTGGGCCAGAGCTGGGCGGGACTCGCGACCCCCACGGTCACCAAACCGTAGAGGCCGCCCAGCACAAACCCCTCGGGCAGCGCGATCAGGGCCAGCGGCCAGTACCGCCTCCACACCGTCTCGCGCCCCGGGATCATGCGAGGATCCGCAGCTTTCGATACCCGGCATCGGTGGCCAGCACGGCGACCGCCGCCACGGCCCCCGCCGCGAGCGAAACCGGAATCGCCCACAGCACCACAAAAGCCAGCGGATTCGCATACCCTGGATTAGCAACAATCTGTGTGACCAGGCCAGTCAGGAGTAACGTCGTAAAGACAACTCCCGCGGCACCGGCGGCTCCGAGCAACACCCGGGATCCGATCCGACGCCCAAGCTCTCGGTCCCCGAGGTGCACCCCCAGAAATAATCCGAACGCGGCCAGCGCCGCTATAAAGGCAGAAAACCACCCGAGCGACAACACAAACTCACCCCAGGCGACCAGGTCTCCCCCGGTGAGCATCATTCCCCACACCACACCGATCACAAACCCGGCCGGCACAGCCAGGATCATCGACCAGCGATAGCGACGCAACACCATACCCATGACAATAGCGGTTCGACCGCCCGCAACCGCGGATTGTCATAACAGGTCATGTTTAGTCATACTGATCGAATCCAACCGTTCGTGTTACACACCCTCTTGGCAGCCACTGCCAGCCCTGTTAGGTTCGGGGCACAGACCATCAACCCTGGAGCGAACGATGACCCCCAACAGCATCCTCCCCAGCCCCGCTACGCCGGCTCACTGGCGAGCCGTTGCCACCCGTGTGGCCGCGCAGGCACGCGGCGTCGAGCCGAGCGCCGCGCTGGATCTGCTGCGCGAGAGCGGCCTGGCCTCCCTCACCATTCCCCGCGAGCACGGCGGCACCGGCGCACCCCTGCGCCTGGGCACCGAGGTCGTTCAGGTCCTGGCCGAGCACAATGACGTTCTCGCCCGCATCCTGGCCGACCACTACCGCACGCTGACCCTGCTGGTCACCACCGCGGCCTCGGGAGAGCGCTGCCCGTGGCTAACTCGAAGCGCCACCGAGGAGTGGATCTGGGCCCTCGCCGAGCCCGCCCCCGACGCCCCGATCCTGACGGTCACCGGACCGGACACCTTCAGCCTTGAGGGTCGCGCGATGCTCGGCCCGGGGGCTGCGGCGGGCGATGTCATGCTGATCAGCGCGCGCACGGCCTCCGGGTTCCACACCATCATCCTCGAGCACGGCCGCCCCGGCACCCACTACCTGGGCGACTGGGATGCCTGTGCCAGCCGCCTCACCTCGACCGGTCCGGTGCGCTTCTCCGAGGTCACCGTGGATCGCGGTGACCTGATCGGCACCACCCACTCCGATAACACCCTGGATGCGGCCGCCGAGGCCAACCCGCGCATCGACCTGCGCTGCACCCCGGCCACCTCCCCGGTGACCATCCGCCGTCAGGTGCGTGCGACCACCCTGCACGACGTGGCCGACTACCGCAGGGTCGAGCCCGGTCCCGCGGCTCCCGGCACCTCGTTCCTGCTCCCCCTCTCCACCTACATCACGAAGGACTAGCAATGACCAACGAGGTTCGCTTCAGCGCCGAAGATCCCGACATCCACCAGCCCTACCGCGCCGCCGCGGACCGCTACACCCACCTCGGCTACCGACGGGTGGGTAACAGCGGGTTGCTGCTGCCGCCGATCTCCCTGGGCCTCTGGTACAACTTTGGTGACAACCGCCCGTTTGATACTCAGCGGGAGATCCTCACCCACGCGTTTGATCGCGGCATCACCCACTTCGACCTGGCCAATAACTACGGCCCTCCCGGCGGATCGGCCGAGTACAACTTCGGCCGCCTGCTGCACTCGGACTTCAAGCCGTACCGCAGCGAGCTGATCGTCTCGACCAAGGCCGGCTGGCCGCACTGGGCGGGCCCCTACGGCAACTTCGGTGGCCGTAAGTACCTGCTCAACAGCCTCGAGGAGTCGCTCGAGCGCCTGCGCACCGACTACGTGGACATCTTCTACTCGCACCGCGTGGACCCCGATACCCCGGTCGAGGAGACCATCGGTGCCCTTGACACCGCCGTGCGTCAGGGCAAGGCACTGTACGTGGGCATCTCGTCCTACTCGGCCGAGCGGACCGAGCGGGCGATCGCCGCGGCTCGTGAGCTGGGCACCCCGCTGGTCATCCACCAGCCCGCCTACTCACTGGTCAACCGCTGGGTCGAGGACGGCCTGCTGGACACCCTGAAGACCAACGGGCTCGGCTCGATCGCCTTCACCCCGCTGGCCCAGGGTCTGCTGACCGATAAGTACCTGCAGGACCCCAGCGCCGCCCCCTCGGCCGCACGCACCTCGTTCCTGGACGGTTTCCTCAGCGAGGACAACATCGCCCGTCTGCGCGCCCTCAACGAGATCGCTCAGCGTCGCGGCCAGAGCCTGGCCCAGCTGGCGATCGCCTGGGTGCTGCGCGACGGTGGGGCCACCAGCGCGCTGATCGGGGTTTCCTCGATCAAGCAGCTGGACGAGAACCTCGGTGCCCTCGACAACCTGGAATTCACCGCACAGGAACTCGCCGAGATCGACGAGGCCGTGGGCACCGGAGACACCGGCGTGAACCTCTGGGCGAGCTCCTCGAACCTCTAGGCGGCTCCCCGCGGCGCTCCGACGCACCCGGAAACGCCGCAGACCTCGTTCTCGGCTCCTCGCCGCCAATAGAACAGCCAACAACATAACAAAGGTCGCACCCAACCGGGTGCGACCTTTGTTATGTCAGGCGTCTATTTGGGGCAGTGCAGCTGGGTACGCTCGCCGCTACGGTCCACGATATGCTGCGACATCGGATGCCCACACAGAGGGCAGGCAGCCTCGGCCGTATCCGGCAGCGGCTCCTCGTTGTACGGGCCCAGGGGCGGCGGCCCAATGTAGGGACGCAGCTTTCCATTGAGCCAGTTGGTAAAGCCACCCGCGGCCCGAATCGGCCCGGGCTCACCTTTAGTTCGTGCCATAACTATTAGCGTACACCTGTTTTGTTACACTGGGAACATGTCAGAGAACACCACCACCCCAGACGACCTCCTCGCGCTCGAGAACCAGGTCTGCTTCGCCCTGGCGGTGGCCTCTCGAAACGTGCTGGCTCTCTATCGCCCGATCCTCGAACCACTGGGCCTCACCCATCCCCAATATCTGGTGATGCTCGCCCTCTGGGAATCCAGCCCACGCTCGGTGAAGGAGCTCGGAGTGGCTCTTGCCCTCGAGCCACCGACACTCTCCCCGCTGCTCAAGCGTCTGGAGAACGCCGGCCTAATCACGCGCACCCGCAGCACTCGGGACGAGCGAGTGCTCGATATCGAGCTCACCGAAACCGGGCGCGACCTGCGCGCGCAGGCCACCAAGATTCCCCCGCGCATCATCGAGGCGCTGGGGATGAGCCTGCCCGAACTCACCAACCTGCGCGAGACCCTGCACGATGTGATCCGGGCGGCCGAGATCGCCCAAACCGCTTAAGGATCACACAAGTTCGGTGCACCGAATCCCTGATCAGAGCCATTTACGCTACACTGGCTTCAACGAAGGGGAGTAGTTCCCACCGGCGATTATCACAATCGCAAAGCGGTCTGTCGACATACTGGCGCAAGCCCGGCAGCCCACCCCGCACGCGGGGCGAGCGAGACCTTCGGCTACTTATTGACCGTAGCCGAAGCCGCCATTCGAGCGCTTCGGCCCAAAGCCAGGAGCCGTATCGTGACCATCACCCCCACCCCCACCGAGATCCGTCGCTGGCGCAGATATCTCGCCGATGAGCGCGCCGAACGCGCCGTCTACCAGGACCTCGCCGACGCCCGTAGCGGCGAGGAGCGCGAGATCCTCACCTCCCTCGCCGAGGCCGAGCGTCGCCACGAACAGCACTGGCTCAACCTCCTGGGCGAGCACGCCGGCAAGCCCCGGCCGGTGGCGATGCGCACCCGCTTCCGCTGCTTCCTCGCCCGCCACTTCGGCCCGGTCTTTGTGCTGGCCCTCATGCAGCGCACCGAGGCTCGCTCCCCCTACGGAGCCGATGTTCACGCCACCGACGCGATGGCCGCCGACGAGCGCATCCACGAGGAGGTTGTCCGAGGCCTGGCGGCCCGCAGCCGGATCCAGCTCTCCGGCTCCTTCCGGGCGGCCGTCTTTGGTGCAAACGACGGCCTGGTGTCCAACCTGGCCCTGGTGCTGGGTATGGCCGCGACCGGCGTGGAGACCTCGGTGGTGCTCGCCGCCGGTGTGGCCGGGCTGCTCGCCGGCGCACTCTCGATGGGTGCGGGTGAGTACGTGTCCGTGCGTTCACAGCGCGAGCTTCTGGATGCCTCGACCCCGAACCCCGAGGCCCAGAGCGCGGTTCCCCACCTCGACATCAACGCCAACGAGTTGGCCCTGGTGTACCGGGCCCGTGGGATGGAAACCGATGAGTCGATCGATCACGCACACGAGATCCTCGCGGGCCTTCCCTGCACCCACGACGGCGCACCGGAGGCACCGGTGGCCGAGGAGACCGAGGCCGACCACGAGTCGCTGGGAACCGCCTGGGGTGCGGCCACCTCAAGCTTCCTCTTCTTCGCCTCGGGCGCGATCATCCCGGTGCTGCCCTACCTGTTTGGCCTGGGCGGATTCGCCGCGGTCCTGGTTGCCGCGGTCCTGGTGGGCGCGGCCCTGCTGGGCACCGGCGCGATCGTCGGCGTGCTGAGCGGGGCGTCGCCGCTCAAGCGGGCCCTGCGCCAGCTGGCCATCGGATTCGGTGCCGCGGGCGTGACCTATCTGCTCGGATTGCTCTTCGGATCCGGCCCTGCATAGCGGTTGGACTCATAACACATGTCTGTAGTTTTGTCCTAAAAACTCAGCATTCTTCTATCTTCCATGGGCAACATTCACAGCTAGCGTGGTTACTTTTGTGCGGCGGCGCGAACCCCTCGCGCGGTACGTCGGCACCGCACCGATCCCGGTGTATCTCCTCGGCCCACCGAGGGTGCCTCGTGCTCCGCCCGATCCGGTCGGCGTTTAGACGAACGGAGACCCCGTTGCCTCTCCACAACTCCCCGCACCACACCATCACTGTCAGCCCCGAAGCGGCTCGTCACCTCGCGGTGACCGCAAGCCACCTGCCGGGACAGGCGGATGAGCCCCGCACGGTCCTACGCCGTGTGGGGCTCATTCAGTTAGACGCCCTCACCCGCGTGGATCGCGCCCATCGCCTCACCTGCCTGGCCCGGCTTCCGCGGGCGGCCCGAGCCGGCGATATCGACGCGCGGCTCTGGTCCCGCGGGGAGGCCATATCGTTTGAGACCTACACCCATGCCGCCGCCCTCATCCCGATCGAGGACTGGCCCCTGTTCCGGCTCAACCGGCTCGCCGCGGCCCAGCGACGAGACGCCCCCGGCGGGACCGAACTCGCCGCGGTCACCTCGATGGTCCGCTCGAGCGATCACGGACTCACCCTCGCCCGGATCGAGGAGACGGCCCCACGCGCGGGCGGGGACTGGGACTGGTCCGAGAGCAAACGCATCACCGAACACCTGCTGTGGCGCGGCGAGGTGGTCAGCACCGATCGTCGGCTGAACCGCCGAATCTACGACGTCCCCGAGCGCCGCATCCCCGCGGGCCTACGCGACAGCGTTCCCACCCGCGCCGAGGTCCTGGTGGGGCTCGCCAACCGCGCGATCCGTTCGCTGGGCATCGCCACCGCCGCGGATGTGGCCCGGCACTACAACCTGGTACCCGCCGATGCGGGCTTCGGCCTGGAACACGGGGACGCGCTGCCCGCCCGGGTGGAGGGGTGGGGAACCCCCGCCTGGCTGAGTCCCGACTCCGAAACCGCCGCGATCGCCGCGTCCCCCGAACCGATCCCCGAGGATCCCCGCTTCATCGGGCCCTTCGATCCACTGATTCGGGATCGCGACCGCAGCCGTCGCATCTTCAATTTTGACTACACGTTTGAGGCCTATAAGCCGGCAACGAAGCGGACCTATGGACACTACGTCCTCGGCGTCCTGGTGGGTGCCCGCTTTGTGGGGCGCGCGGATGTGCGGCGGGACGGCCGCGTCCTGGCCGTGATCGGGATGTTCCCCGAACCCGGCGGAAATCTCGCCCAGTTTCGGGATGCCGTGGGCACCGCCGCCGAAACCCTGGCCGAACAGATGGGGCTCACCCTGGAGATCAGGAACTCGACCACCGTACTCTCCACAGATTGTGGATAACTCTGTTGAAACCTGTGGAAACCGGTGTGCAAAACGCCGCAGGGGGTGTGGACAGGATGTGGAGAGAAATCGCTTTCCCCGCCACCACGGCCGAACCCGAGGCAGAGGCAGCCCCCGAAACAGAGGCAGGGACCGAAGCAGAGGCAGAGGCCGAAACGACAACAGCCCCGGCATTCGCTCGCACTGAGCGGATGTCGGGGCTGTTGATTGTGGCGGAGACGGCGGGATTTGAACCCGCGCGAGCGGCCAGCCCGGGCGTGTCTGGCGCGGAATTACGCGGGTGTAGATGTTCACATGTGGCCCTAAGTGGCCACGAATAACCGTCTAGCGTTGACGGCGTCAACGTGAAATTGCCCCGTGTTGGTGTCATGCAAAAGTCCGACGCGTGCGCTAATATTCGAACAAACGTTCGAATAACTTGGAGAGAATTGACACATTCGCACACCTGCCCTTGCCGAGGACTACTGCCCGCAATGCGGCGAGAGCCAACCCTCGGGGACGTATTTGGTGTCGCCGTCGCCCTCGGGGTGGCTCCCGCCTCTCTTACTTCATGCGCGCTATCGCTCGGGCCATCAGGTCGGCCGGGTCGATCTTAAGCGCGGCGCAGATTTGCGCGAACACACCGAACGGCATTTCGCGCTCTCCGGTTAGGTAGCGGCGAATCGTGAAGTAGTTCATACCCAGCTTCTCGGCGAAGCTCTTGACTGAATAGTCGGCCGCCGAGATCTCGGCCTTCAACTGCTTTACGACCGCATCTTCGTATGCGCGGCCTTCTTCGTAGTTTCCCATGTACGCAATAGTAGCACCCTTTTGGTCAACTTAGTTGACCAAATAGGCCACTTTTCAAGCTTGCAATTGCCCAAATGGTCAATTACAGTAGCCATATGACCAATCAGAACAGCGCAGCAGACGCCACTCTCGGCGTCAAGGCTGCTATCTCAAACAACGGACGTAGCGTCGCCTGGGTGGCAGAGAACACCGGCATCGCATACAAGACTCTCATCCGCCGCCTCGCGGATCCCGCACAGTTCACGATCCGTGAACTCGGGCAGATCGCAGCAATCCTGCAGGTGCCCCTCCCCTCCCTGATCATTGGCTCCGCTGAGGCATCCGCGGCGGCGTAATGGATCACCAGATGTTCACGCTGCCGCAGGTTGCCGAGGCGTTGCAGCTCCCGTATGACGTAGTCCGCAAGGCGGTCTACTCCGGGAGGTGGCCTCACGTGGAGTATTCCCCGCGTAACCGGCGCATGTCCCAAGGGGACATCGACCGAGTTTCCGAAATGCTCCGGCACGAGCCGAAAAAGGCTCCCACTACTGCTACTAAGCGCTCCCGTTCCGCGCGTATCAACTCGCTGCTGAACAGCGCCTAGTGCTCCCCCGCCGCCTCTGTGCGCGGCCCACGCCCGACCTGCGTAAAAGGTCGATTTCAAAGCCACCCCAATAGAGGGGTAATTGTCGCGCCCAAAACCGGGCGTAGATACCGAACTTCGGCTGGATCCCAGCCAACAACTGAACACAGCGAAGCACCGAGGATATTTCCGGTCATCGTTTGGGGCGCGAGAAGGAATGCGCAGATGACCAGTGACTAATACGGCGAGAGGGAGCAGCGGACCAACCGCGTCGGCCCCGCCAAGGAACGTAGGTGCGTCGCGAAGCCCACCGGCTAGCAGCCCGGTGGCAGGCAGTAGTGAACGGGGGCGACCCCACGCCTGTCTTTAATGCCGTCCCCTGGGGTGCCGTTTGGTGCCGGGGTCTTGTCGGGATCGACCCCCGAGGCGGCACGGCGCAAACGCGCACACATAACAGAGGAGAAACACATGGCACCGGAACCCCCGCGCCGCCCGGTCATTCGTGACATTCGTGTCCGCTGCAAGTCAAAGCATACGGAGGCCCCAGGGCGCACCCACGAGTGTAGGGACTCGCTCGTGCATGACGACGTGCACCTGTGCATTTGTGGCACCAGCTGGCCCCAGAAGCATGGATGATCCCTCCGGGGAATCTCGACCAAATGAAGAACGCCCCGGTGCAACGGGGCGTCCAACTACACGAAAGGACGTGCACCTATGAATAAGCACACTGTATCAAACGAGTCCGTGCACTCGCAGCCTGAGAACCGAAACAAGTTCCTCGAGCCCGGCGTTACCTGGTCAGCCCTTGCTGGCATACCACCAAAAGGGAACGCCCGGAGTAACGAGGAGCTCCAAGACACTTCCGTCAGGGTGGAGGCCTTTAATCCAAACGGGCTCCCTCTCCCTGATTCCTTCGTCGATGGTGGTACTAATCTGGCTCTTCGTGTCGTCGGACAAGCCGCTTCCGATCCGTTGTCCGTTGTAGTACATATCCCAGCTCATGTTTCTCCTTCTGATGGGTCCACGGGCAGTGTGGACGCCCCCACTGTAGGAGGAGACGAGTGAGCGCGGTAGCCCCGTTCGGGGCGCAGGTCGCCGCCTCGGTCCTTGAAACGGTGAACGGTGAACCGCGGGTTTCATCGCTGATGATCTCGGAGCGAACGGGTACCCAGCACAAGAACGTTCTCGAGTTGATTCGCACGAACACCCCTGCACTTGAGCAGTTTGGCGATCTCGCGTTTCAAACGCGAGATCGGCCCGGGGTGCCCGGGCCCGCTCTGCAGGTCGCCCTGCTGAACGAGCCGCAGTCCACACTGCTCATGACCTTCATGCGCAACAGCGATGCGGTGGTCGGTTTCAAGCTGGAACTGGTCAAGCAGTTCTACGCGATGAAGCAGGCGCTCACCTCGCCCGCGCTCCCGGCGACGTATGCGGGTGCGCTGCGGGAGCTCGCGGCGACCGTGGAGCAGACCGCGGCGCTCGAGGCGAAGATCCAGATCGATTCCCCGAAGGTTTCGTATGTGGATCAGTTCGTCGCGGACGAGGATCTTCTGTTGCTGCGGACCGTGGCGAAGACTATCGGTATCCCGGAGGGTGAGCTGCGTGAGGCGTTGATCGCGCGCGGCTGGATCTACGAGGAGACCTCGACTCGCTGGTCGGAGAAGCAGCAGGACCTCGTGAAGATGGTGCGCTATTCGGCGTACTCGCAGAAGCGGGCGTATTTCCGGCCGGTGTTGAGACATGATGCGCCCAGGTTCAAGGGTGAGGTGATGCACACGCTCAAGGTCACCCCGCAGGGTGCGGAGGCGATCGCACGCAATTTCAAGAAGGAGGACGCGGAATGAGCGCCGAGGATCTGTTGACGACCGAGGAAATGGCCGTGGTGATGGGTTGGGCGCGCGCGACCGTGTACTCGCGGACGCGGGCGGGCCGGGCGTTGCCGCCGCGGGTGTCCGCTACGGGGACGCCACGGTATCGCCGTGTTGATGTGGAGGCGTTCAAGGTGGCGCTTGCCGAGGAAGCTGCGGCGGCGAAGGCTGCCCAATTGGCGAAGACGCGCAAGCGTCCGGCCCCGGCCCCGCGCGCCCCGCGGGCGGCTCGTCCGCCTCGGCCTACTCCGCCGCCGAAGCCGTTGACGTTTGAGCAGAAGCTGGCGAAGCAGCGGGCCGGGCGCGGCCTGGATATGGACCTGCGTATCGGGTACATGCCGGCAGCCCCGCCCGGGGCGGGTGAGGTGGCGGCGGTGCGTGGCCTGATCGCGCGCCGTGCGACCGGCCCGGGTGAGGCTTCCCTGCTGGCAGCCATGATCTTGGGAGACGCGGCATGACCGGGGATCGTCCGGATCCGAAGCCGTCCGGTGCTGTCCCGCATCCGTCGGAGGATCTGGTGCCGCACGAAATGTCGGTGTGGTGGACCGTGG
>NZ_JOEC01000003.1 GCF_000718085.1 Mycetocola saprophilus | reverse complement strand
TTGGGGTGAGGCTCCCAGTAGACTACTGGGTTGATAGGCCGGATGTGGAAGCGAGGACTAAAGACTCGTGGAGCTGACCGGTACTAATAGGCCGATAGCCGGACTTCTTTACAACACATGTGTGTGTTGCAGGTTGAGAGCCCTGACCGTTTACGGTCGGGGCTTTCCTTGTTTAACAGCACTGGTGCTGGTGCTGGTGCTGGTTGTGGTGTGTGGTTGCTGGTTGTGGGTCTTGCCTGGAGGGTGGGGCCTTTTCGTGTTTAACCCGTGGTGAGTATTCGGGAGGCTGGTGTGTGTGGTGGTTGTGGGCCTTGCCTGGAGGGCGGGGCCTTTTCGTGTTTAACCCGGCTGTGGGGTGTGTGTGTGTGGGTGTGCTGCCGCGGCCGGTGGCCTTGCCGGGGAGGGGATGGCCGAGGGCTTCGAGACTCAAACTCAGGGCTCAGGGCTCAGGGCTCTGGGTGTGGGTTAGTGGTCGAGGCCGGAGCGGGCGACCAGGACCGCGATCTCCGTACGATTACGCGCACCCAACTTGAGGTGGTGAGGGCTGAGCCTTTCTTGGGCGTTCTCCGCTTGGCATAGTGGTGACGCAGGCTTGAGGGAGGGAGCACGGGCTCTCCGCCTGGGCTAGTGGCGACGCAGGCTTCGGGGGAGGAAGAATGCGCGCAGGCGCACACGGGCCGGCTGGGCCTCTCGCAGGGCGCGGATCGTCTCGGTACCCGCGGGGAGGGTCTGGAGCTGATCCCGGGTGGAAGGGTGCCGTGGGGTCCGCGGGTTCGCGCCTTGTGTCTGCGTCGAGGGTGCGGGACGACGGTAGCTCTCGGCGTCGAGCGCACCGATGAGGTGTGCGAGGTGATCCGCGCTGACACCCGGGTACTCGCCGAGGCGTGCGGCAAACTCGCGCGAGGTTTCTCCGTGTGGGTGCTCGATTCCCAAATCGAGGGCTACCGCGTTCAGTTCCGTCCACACGGCCCCCGCCGGGGTCCCCGTACGTGCTCCCCGCGCAAACCGTCGTCCACGCTGCCAGCGGCGCAGCAGGGCCGGGACAACGAGGACAGACAACAGCGCCAGCGCCAGGATCGCTCCGAGGATGATCTCCGGACCCAACAGCAGGGCGGAGATGTTTGCACCGGGGCTTTTCGGCCCGGCCGACGGAGTGGGGGCGGAGGTCGGCGAAGTGGTGGGGGCGGAGGTGGGTGCCGATGTCGGGGCGGCGGTGGGGGCAGTGGTCGGAGCCGTCGACGGGGTCGGCGCCACCGCGCCAAACTGGGCGGGCGCGCCCCGGCTAGTGGTGGGCTCAAATGAGATCCACCCCGCGCCTTCAAAATAGAGTTCGGGCCACGCGTGCAACTGCTGAGAGGTTACCCGGTAGGTGCGATCGCCGGCATCGTTGATCGTATCGGGGGTTCCCGGCAGATAGCCCACGGCGATTCGCGCGGGGATACCCAAGAGCCGGGACATGACCGTCATCGCCGAGGAAAAGTGCACGCAGTACCCGGTCTTGCGTTCCAGGAAGCTGGCAATAACCTGCCCGGCCGATCCGTCAAAGCCCTTTTCGACCGGTGCCTGCTCCGAGTAGGTGAAGTTATCGCGGAAGTATGACTGCATCGCCATGGCCCGGTCGTAATCGGTGTCGGCACCGGCGACCACCTGGCTGAGGACGTCTAGGATTTCGGTGGGCATGTCATCAGGAAGCGAACGATATCGATCGTCGATGCTGCTACCGCCGCCGGGAGTCGCCGCGCGCAGCTGTTCCGCCGTCGGCTCGGCCACGATGCTCTTGACCGTGTACTGCTGCGCGCGGGTGGTGGACATGTTGCTGTAGGCGGACAGCCCGGGACGCTCCCAGAGCCAGGTACCCAGAAGCCCTTCGACGCTTGATGCGGCGTAGGGCATCGGAAGCCAGTTCGTCGAGAGTGAATCGATGGTGATCGTGGTGCTGATCTCCGTGCGTGAGGTCTCGGCGGCGAGTCCCGGTGGACTCGGAAACGCATCCACCGTCGCGCTGGGGTTGCTGGAAAAGCCACGCGGCTGCCACAGCGTTCGGTCGAGGTCATCGATCGTGAACACCCGAAGATACGGTGCGTCCTCGGCCGTGGTTACATACTTGAGCGCCACGGTGTTGGAACCCCGCCGTAGGTCTTCACCCAGCGTGATGAGGGGGTTGATTCCGCTCTCAAACGGCCCGGGATGGGCGTTTACCGCGACCGGAGACGGGGCAATCGACGTGGTCAGCGTCGGGGCGGCAATCAGCGCGACCACTACCGCCACGGCGGCCGTCGGAATCGCCGTCGGACGCAGCCGCCCCATCCGCTCGGTGTCGAACTGCCGGGGACGGGTGAGAGCCAACAACAGCAGAATCGCGCAGCCCAGCGCCGCGAACGAAAAGACATTGAGTGCGGGAACCGTCACCAACTGAGGTGCCGCGTACACGGCGATCGCCAGCAGAATCGCGACCAGCGGCAGGCGAGCTAGCAGGACCAGCGCGGCCGACACAAAGGCGATGACAACACCGGCTACGGCGATCAGGAAGGAGAATCCGGCATCCGGGCGAAGGGGTGCCACCCCCGAGGCCATATCGACCAGCCCCGTCCGGGTGAGCTCTTGGAATCTGAGCACCGTGTTGGGGGTCGGGATGATGCCCAGTAGAGCGGTTCCCGGTGCCACGGCGGCGGTGAGCCCGCACAGCCCAACAACCGCGCCGACCAGCCAGGGGAGGACGGCTCGAACCCACCCGGGTCCGGTGGCCCGCGGGCGGCGGAACAGGATGAGGAGCGCGGCGATTGCCGCGTACATGAACGCCGAGATCACCAGAGGCGTGGTGATCCAGGAGGCCCCCACAAAGATGCTGCCGAAACCACCCAGTCCGGTTCCCACCACAAAGAGCGTGGCCGCGGACTGGCTCACCGGTGCCAGGCGGTCGGAGACCGTGCGAGAATCCGTGACATTGTGACTCATGCGTGCCACCCCAGACGCGATCCACGCGCCGCCTCGGGGACGGGCAGGATGGTGCAGGACCAGCCCGCCGATTCCAATATGGTCAAAATATCCGCGGGAACATCATCGGTGAACAGTGCGGTTGCCGAGTCGATTGAGGCGGCGAGCGTCGCAAATTCGGCCGCCGCGGCGGGGGTAAGGCTGCCGAGGATCGCCAGCAGCGAGTTGCGCTGTGACACCAGCGGATACAGTCCGCTGATCGAGGTCGGGGTGGCGGTTGGCCGAATGCGTGCCAGCTCAAGCAGGGCGGGTTCGGCGATGGCGACACCGCCGTCGAGTCCGCGCGAGGTCAGCGGAGTTCCCCCGGCGCAGAGCACCGGCTGCCATCCACGCTGGGCCGCATCAATCGAGGCGGTCGCGGCCAGGGACACCGCCCATTCGAATGCGGCATCGGACCCCTCGGCTCCACTCGGGGTGGGCCAGTGCCGAGCATCCACATCCAGGATGACAAAGAGACTCGGCGAGGGCGTGGCCTCCTCCTGACGCACCATCAGCTCCCCGTGTCGCGCGCTCGCACGCCAGTTCACCCGCCGAATCGAATCCCCGGGGCGGTACACCCGGGGGATCGGATCATCGAGCCCGGACTCGCCGCGCCTCGCTACCCGGCCGGCCTGACCGTCCACCCCCTGCCCGCTGAGGCCGCCGAAGGGAACGTGCGCGGCTGGGCGCGGCAACACGGTAATCTCGCTCGTTCCGCCGATGTGACGACGCAGCCGCATCACACCAAAGGGGTCTCCGAGGAGGGCCTCGACCGGCCCCAACCGATACAGGCCTCGGCGAAGCGCGCGCACGGTGGTACCCAGCTCAACAACCGAATCCCCCGAGGGGAGTCGCCTCCGGACGGGCGATTCGAGCGGAAGTGAGAGGTCCACGGCCACCTCGGTGGGGAGCAGGTCGTGCCAGTCCGAGGCCGCCACCCGCGCCGCCCCGGGACCGGTGAGGCGCACCCGCAGGTGCATCCGGTCATCGGCCGTCAGCGAGGTCACCGGGAGCACACGCTCGGCCCGTACCGGAGCAAGGGGCCACAGCGATACCACCAGGGCCAGCGGAAAGATCGTCGCGAGGAGGAGGCCGGCCGCCATCAGCTGCACCGAGCCCAGGGACGTCGCGGTCACAAAGACGAGGATGACCACGATGATCAGACCCCAGCCGCGGACGGTGAGGGTGAAGCGCGCGTTGCGCCGGGAGGGCCGATGCGGCGCGCGGGCCATGCTAGCCCGCCTGACCCGAGTGCGGAACGGGGGTGTCGCGCAGGATGTCGGACAGGACATCGCCGATCGCGCTACCCGAGTGGACATCGTGTTCGCCGGCACTTCTGCGGGTGGGAATCAGGCGGTGTTCCAGGACCGGTAGCACCAGGGCTGCCACATCGTCGGGGAGGACAAAATCGCGACCGTCCAGCGCCGCCCGTGCCTTTGCCGCGCGCACCAGCTGCAGGGTCGCTCGGGGGCTGGCCCCCAGCTTCAGATCGGGGTGAACCCGGGTCGCACGAATCAGGGCGACGGTATACGCCTCCACCAGCGGGGACACATAGACGTGCTGCGCCCAGGTGATCAGGCTCTCCAACTCATCCCGGCCAACCACGGCGGTAATGCTGTCGAGAGGGTTGGCGGTGTTGCGCTGGCGCAGCATCTTCATCTCGGCCTCGGCATCGGGGTATCCCATCGAGATGCGCAGCATGAACCGGTCGCGCTGAGCCTCGGGCAGCACGTAGGTGCCCTCCATGTCCAACGGATTCTGGGTGGCGATCACGGTAAACGGGTGCGGCAACCGGTGGGTTTGTCCATCGCTGGTGACCTGACGTTCGGCCATCGCCTCGAGCAGCGCCGACTGGGTTTTGGGGGAGGCTCGGTTGATCTCATCGGCGATCACGATGTGCGCAAACACCGCGCCCGGCTTGAACTCAAACTCGCCCCGACCGGCATCGTAAATCGAGACGCCGGTGATATCCGCCGGGAGCAGGTCCGGGGTGAACTGGATTCGCCCCACCGTGCAGTCCACGCTCGCGGCCAGGGCGCGTGCGAGCGCGGTCTTGCCGACGCCCGGGACGTCCTCGATCAGCACGTGGCCCTCGGCCAGCAGTGCAATCAGGGCGAGTTTGGCGGGCTCGGGCTTGCCATCGATCACCGTCTCCACCCGGTCCAGGATGCGCTGGGCGACCGCGCGAAACTCCTCGGGGTTGCGCGCTTCGGCGGCGGGAGTGGCTTCGGGGTGGGGGAGACTCATGCGAGGTCCTCTCGGTGGGAAACGGGGAGGGAACGAAGACGATCGCGACGGAGCGCATATAGGCAGAAGAGGACCGTGAGATTGGCCAGTCCCACGAGCAGCAGGGGCGCGGAGAGCATGCGCACAGTCTCATTAATCTGCCACTGCTCCCGGACGCTGTCGCTAAACGACTCGACGTACATGCCCGAATTGCTGGAATCGCTGAGATAAATCACGGTCCAGGCCCCGCCCGCCAGACACAACGCGGTGAAGACCCAGAGCACAACCAACCAGGGATTTCGCCCCGTCGCTGGGGCCCCCGGAAGCGGTGCGTCGGGCGACGCGGGCTGACCCCAGCTCTGGGGGGATCCCAGGTGCGCACTGGTTGGTGTGGCCCGGCCCTCGCGCGCGGGATCCACGGGGGTAGCGGGCGTCGAGACCTCGGTATCCACCCGCTCGGAGGCCCCCGACCGTTCCCGCCCGTCCCGGGGGCGAACCCGGGTGGGATCGGTGCGAGAATCCCGAGCTGACCGGCGAGATTCCTCGGCAGCAGGCGCGGGCGCACCGGTAAAACCGCGCTGGAAAGCCGGGTCAAAACGCGTGTCCACCACGTGTGCTCGCTTCCCGCCGCGACTGCGCGGCATCGGTTGGTGATTGCCCCGATCCTAGCGTCGCGCCCTGCCAGGCGGTAGGACATCCGGGAATGAGTCGGCCGGAGGGGCCGAGTGCGGCGACGGTTACCCGCGCTCGGCGGAGCCGAACCGGGGCGCGGATTCCTGGTGCCGCAGGTCAAAACGAATCGCGCTGACCGCCAGCCCGATGAGGAGCGCCAGTAGTCCCGTCACGAGGAACGGGAAGGCCAGCAGGGTCAGCATCTGGATGAGCGGATCCCACGGGTTGGGGGTATCCGGATAGGCCTGGTCGAAGTAGCCATTGGAGACGTAGCGCAGGCTCTGAGCGAAGATACCCAGCATCCCCAAGACAAACGTCACACCGCCCACGATCCAGAGGCTCAACACCCACGGGTTGCGGCGTCGGATCGGGGGCATCGCGAACTCAAAATCCTGGATGTCCTGGAAGTCCTGGGGCGGATGTCCCCAGGTTTGGGGTGTCCCCGCCCGGTCGGCGTAAACGGTGGGCGGGGCCGGAGTCTCCTCGGGCGGACGCACCGATCCCGAAAACCCGCGCTGGAATGCCGGGTCAAATCGTGAATCCACCACGGTGCCTCGCTTCCTGCCGCTCGCGCGGCCTCGGTATGAAGTGCCCCGATCCTAGCGCGAATATCCGGGTCGTTCGCCGCAGCGGCGTGGCCGAAGACCGTAACGAATAGCACCCTCCTGCTGCACGGATACCCGGTTGCGTGCACCGCAGAAACCGTGTGCGCCCCCGCGACGATAGGATCGAAACACCCTGGCTCGCGTCTTCCCCCGCGCGACCGCATCCCCTCAATCAAAGGACATCCCCACCGTGACCCTGCGCCCCTGGACCCGACGCGCCCTGACCACCCTGGCCGGCGCCGGACTCGTTCTTACCCTCGCGGCGTGTGGGGGGCCCGCGGGGGTGGGCGGCGCCGAGGGGAAGGAAACCTCCTCCGGTCCCGAATTGAAGATCGCCATGATCACCCACTCGGGTGCCGGCGATACCTTCTGGGACATCGTGCGCTCGGGGGCCGAGGCTGCGGCGAAGAAGGACCATGCCGAGCTGCTGTACTCCTCCGACCCCGATGGTGCCCGCCAGGCGCAGCTCGTGGATCAGGCCGTGGATCAGAAGGTGGATGGCATCATCGTGACCCTCGCCAAGCCCGATGCCGTGGCCTCCGCGGTGAAGGCGGCCGTGGCGGCGGGTATTCCGGTGGTGTCGATCAACTCCGGTGAGGATGCCTGGCAGGCCCTCGGCGTGCTGGCCCACTTCGGCCAGAATGAGACCATCGCCGGCGAGGCCGCGGGAACCAAGCTGGACGAGCTCGGGGCCAAAAAGGTCGTGTGCGTGGTGCATGAGCAGGGCAACGTGGGCCACGAGGCCCGCTGCGACGGCCTCGCCAAAACCTTCACCGGCAGCGTCGAGCGCCTCTACGTCAACGGTCAGGACATGACCAACGTGGCCTCCACGATCACCGCCAAGCTGCAGACCAGCTCCGACATCGACTACGTGGTCACCCTCGGTGCCCCGTTCGCGATGACCGCGATCGACGCGATCGCCGACGCCGGCAGCTCGGCGAAACTGGCGACCTTCGACCTCAGCGCCGACGCCGTGGACGCGATGAAGGCGGGCAAAATCCAGTTCATCGTGGACCAGCAGCCCTACCTGCAGGGTTACGAGGCGCTGGATAACCTGTGGCTGTACAAGACCAACGGCAACATCCTCGGTGGCGGAAAGACCGTGCTGACCGGACCGCAGATCCTGACCTCCGCCGACGCCGACAAGATCGCCGGCTTCGCCAAGAACGGTACCCGCTAATTTGAGTACCGGTGACCTGATTCGCGACGAGCGGGTGCGCGGACGCGGGCTGTTTGAGCGCGTGTTTGTCCGTCCCGAGATCGGGGCGCTCGCCGCGGCCCTGGTGCTGTTTGTGGTGTTCGCCGCGGTGTCGCCGGTCTTCACCCAGCCCGCATCGCTGGCCACCATCCTGTACGGTGCGTCGACCGTGGGCATCATGGCCGTCGGCGTCTCTCTGCTGATGATCGGCGGCGAGGTGGACCTCTCGGCCGGCGTGGCCGTGACCACCAGTGCCCTGACCGCCGCGCTGATCGCCTACTGGTTTGGCGGCAACATCTGGTGGGGTGTGCTGTTCTCGCTGATCGCCGCGCTCGCCGTGGGCGCGCTCAACGGGTGGCTCCTCACCCGGACCCGGCTGTCGAGCTTCATCGTGACCCTGGCGTCCTTCTTCATGCTCACCGGTCTGAACCTCGGTGTCACCCGAATGCTGACCGGCGGCGTCGCAACCCCCTCGATCGAGGCGGCGCCGGGCTATGAGCTGGGCCGAGAGATCTTTGCCGCCGACGTGCCCGTGTTCGGAATCACGATCAAGATCACCGTGTTCTATTGGATCGCGCTGGTGATCATCGCGACGTGGATTCTGCGTCGCACCCGGGTGGGTAACTGGATTTTTGCATCCGGCGGTGCCCCGGCCGCGGCCCGCGCCTCGGGCGTTCCGGTGCGCGCCACCAAGATTGGCCTGTACATCGGCGTGGGGTTCTGCGCCTGGCTGCTGGCCATGCACCAGCTGTTTGCGTTCAAGACCGTGCAGTCGGGGGAGGGCATCGGGAACGAGTTCCTCTACATCATCGCCGCGGTGGTGGGCGGATGCCTGATGACCGGCGGCTACGGTTCGGCGATCGGGGCGGCGATCGGCGCACTGATCTACGGGATGGCGCTCAAGGGTGTGGTCTACGCCGAGTGGAGCCCCGACTGGCTGAAGTTCTTCCTCGGCGCGATGCTCCTGGCCGCGACCGTCTTCAACGTCTATCTGCAGCGCCGCGCGGCCCGAGGGAGGATCCGATGAACGCCCCGCTGCTGAGGCTGACCGGTGTGGGTAAGACCCACGGCAACGTGATCTCCCTGGCGGATGTGGACCTCGAGGTGCACGCCGGCTCGGTGACCTGTGTGCTCGGCGATAACGGTGCCGGCAAGTCCACCCTGATCGGGATCATCTCCGGCAACCATGCACCGGACTCGGGAATCCTGGAGATCGATGGGATCCCCACGCGGCTAACCTCGCCCCGGCAGGCCCTGGAGCGCGGCATCGCCACCGTCTACCAGGACCTCGCGGTGGTGCCGCTGATGCCGATCTGGCGCAACTTCTTCCTCGGACAGGAGCTCACCCGCGGATGGGGGCCGCTGAGCCGGCTGGATATCGCCACGATGCGGGAGATCACCCGGCGGGAGCTGGCCGGGATGGGCATCGACCTGCGCGATGTTGACCAGCCCATTGGGACCCTCTCCGGCGGGGAACGCCAGAGTGTGGCCATTGCCCGGGCCGTGTACTTCGGCGCGCGCATCCTGATGCTTGATGAACCCACCGCGGCGCTCGGGGTGAAGCAGTCGGCCCTCGTGCTGCGGCATATCCGGCACGCGCGTGAGCGTGGACTCGGGGTCATCTTCATTACCCATAACCCGCGTCACGCGATGCCGGTGGCCGATCGATTCCTGATCCTGGGCCGCGGCCGTACGATCGGGGCCTTCCCACGTGAGGAGGCCAGCATCGAGCGGATCACCGCGCTGATGGCCGGCGGGGACGAGCTGGACGAGCTGCTGCGCGAGCTGGACGAGGACTAGCGCTCGAGGCTTGCGCGTCGGCACCGTGTTGGGCAGGCAGCCGCCGGGAAGACCGGGGCACCGTTCCCGAGATCGTCGCTCGAAGCGAGGGACTGCGGGGCGAGGCAGGTTACTCCGCGGGACTAAACCCGGTCGCGGTGGCGCACCAAAAACTCGACCGCCGCGTCCTTGAAGGCGCGGGCACCCACGGCGTTGAGGTGACCTCGGCCGGGGATCTCCACAAACTCCGCCCCGGCATCCGCGGCAAGGGCCCGGCTGCCCGGGGCCACCGCATCCTTCTCGCCGGTGGCCAGCAGCATCGGCGGAGTGGGGGTCGCCCCCAGGGCCGCGTGCTCGCCGCCGCGTACCCCCTCCACCACGGCGATGAGCGCGTCCAGCCGGTTCCCCGGCACCCCCTCGGCCATGCGGACATAACCGGCGGTCAGCGGATCCGCGATCGGGGTGCCGTGGTCGCGGTAGGCATAGGCCGCGGGGGCATCAAAGGTGGTGAGCGGGTCGCCCTCGGGCATGCCGCCGAGCACCAGGTCGTACAGCAGTTCGGGGCTCTCCCTACCCAGCCGCCATCCGGTACGAGCACCCATCGAATAGCCCAGGTAGTGGGCGCGCGGGACGCCGTGGTGGGCGAGAACCGCGCGCGCATCCGCGGCGAATAGGCTCAGGGAGTAGCGGGCGGGATCCGAGGGTGCATCGGAGGATCCGTGCCCACGCAGGTCGAAGGCGAGCACACCAAAGCCCGCGCGGGTGAGCTCGCGCGTCCATCCACTCAGCTCCCAGTTCAAAAAGGCGTGGGAGGCGAAGCCGTGGACCGCGAGCACCGTGGGGGCGCTCGGATCCCCGTAGCGATAGGTTGCCAGGCGCAGCCCATCGGTGGTGGTGACATACTCGGTCGGGACGGTCGGTTCGGTGGGAATCAGCATGTCGTGCCTAGCCCGCGTGCCGCTCGAGGAACTCGTACACCTCGGTGTCGTCCACCCCGGGGAAGGTGCCGCTGGGCAGCGGGGAGAGGATGTGGGCGTGCAGGCGTGCGCTGGGCCAGGACTTGTCCTGCCAGCGGTTCACCAGGTCCTTCGCCGGGCGGCGGCAGCAGGCGGCGTCCGGGCAGGTGCTGGTCGCTCGGATCGAGGTTTCGCGTCCGCGGAAGTACTTGGACTGGTTGAACGGAACGCCCACCGAAATCGAGAACTCACCCGCATCCGTGGATCCGGTCTGGGTGGCACACCAGAAGGTTCCCGCGGGGGTATCGGTGTACTGGTAGAACTCGGTGGTCCGGTTGGTGCGCTCAAACGCGGCCCGGGCGGCCCAGTGCCGGCAGATGATCTGGCCCTCGACGGCACCGGTGATATCGGAGGGCAGGGGGAGACCGTCGTTGGCGAAGACCTTGGCCACCGCACCCTGCTCATCCACCCGGAGGAAGTGCAGCGGCATTTCCAGCTGCGAGGTCATCAGGTTGGTCAGGCGAATGCCCGCGGCCTCGTGGGTCACACCAAACGCATCGCGGAAGTCCTCCACCGCCAGGTTGCGCTCCCGCTTGGCAGCCTGGAGGAAGGAGACGGCGGCGGTCTGCGGCATCAGGCAGGCGGCGGCGAAGTAGTTGATCTCCATTCGCTGCAGCAGGAACTGCGCGTAGGAGGTGGGCCGGGTGTGGCCCAGCAGGCGGTGGGCCATCGCCTGCAACGCCATCGAGCGCAGGCCGTGTCCGCCGGGGATCGAGGCCGGGGGAAGATAGATCCGACCGTTTTCCAGGTCGGTCACCGAGCGCGCCGAGTGGGGGAGATCGTTGACGTAGATGAGCTCGAGCCCCAGCTGCTGGGCCATGATCGACACCGTGCGGTGGGTGATGGCCCCGGTGGTGTGTCCGCTGGCGCGCACACGCTCCTCGGCGATCTTCTCGATGTCGGGAAGGTAGTTATCCACCGCCCGCATCTTCTCGCGCAGTTCGGTGTTGGCCCGGCGGGCCTCCTCGGGGGTGGCCACCGCCTCGGTCGCCCGACGCTGAAGCTCATGGTGCAAGCCGACGATCGAGGCCAGGGCGTCGTCGGCCAGGCCGCGGGTCACCCGGATGGGCGGCAGTCCCAGCTCGGTGAAGACCCCGAGCTTCTGCGAGCGTTCCAGCTCGATCTCCAGCGCGGCCCGCGGAGACGGAGCCTCCGAGGTGAGCAGGTCGGCCAGGTTGAGGCCCAGGGTCTGGGCGATCTGCTGGAGGGAGGAGAGCTTGGGTTCACGCTTGCCGTTCTCGATCAGCGAGAGCTGGCTTCCGGCCAGGCCCACCGATTCCCCGAGTTGATCGAGGGTCAGGCCGCGGGCGGTGCGGAAGTGTCGAATCCGTTTGCCAAGGGTCGCAAGATCTGCGGAGATACCGGTCATCTCTTCATCATAGGGAAAGAATCACGGTTCTTAACACCAAATTACAGCCGTTTTCTTCGATTTTCGCGCGCAGGATGGGGTTAGTGGTGAAACTTACACCGCATCCACTCGGCCGAAGGAGACCGTGAGATGACGATGATCGACCAGCGACACGATGCCCAGACGAAGACCGAAGCGGTCCGTGGCGCCGCCCAAGACGGTGCCGCGACCGGAGCCGCCGCGACGTATCCCGCGGCCGCCGGTGTGCCGGCGGCGCTCGCCGAGTGGGTCGCCACGATCGCCGCGCACACCCGCCCCGACCGCGTGGTCTGGTGGACCGGAACGCCGGCCGAGGTCACCGAGCTGCAGGAGGAGCTGGTCGCCGAGGGCAAGCTGATCCGTCTGAACCCCGAGCTGCGTCCCGACTCGTTCCTTGCCCGCAGCAATCCGGATGATGTGGCGCGGGTGGAATCCCGCACGTTTATCTGTAGCGAGGACCCCGCCGACGCCGGCCCGACAAACAACTGGCATGAACCCGCCGCGATGCGCGCCGAACTGAGCGCGCGCTTTGCCGGCAGCATGCGGGGACGCACGATGTTTGTGGTCCCGTTCAGCATGGGGCCGGTGGGCGGTCCGCTCTCCCGGGTGGGTGTGCAGCTCACCGATTCGGGCTACGCGACGCTCTCGATGACCATCATGACCCGGACCGGATCCGCGGTGCTGGACGAGATCGAACGCGGTGCCGACTGGGTGCGCGCGATCCACTCGGTGGGTGCGCCGCTGCTGCCCGGCGAGGCCGATGTAGCCTGGCCTTGCAACCCGGAGAAGTACATCGTTCAGTTCCCCGAGACTCGCGAAATCTGGTCCTTCGGTTCCGGCTACGGCGGAAACGCGCTGCTGGCAAAGAAGTGTTTTGCGCTGCGGATCGCCAGCGTTCAGGGCCGGGACGAGGGCTGGCTGGCCGAGCACATGCTGCTCATGCGGCTGATCTCGCCCGAGGGCCGTGCATTCCACATCGCGGGGGCCTTCCCCTCGGCCTGCGGCAAGACGAACCTGGCCATGCTGCGCCCGGATCTGCCCGGCTGGCGGGTGGAAACCCTCGGTGACGACATCGCCTGGCTTCAGCCGCGGCAGGACGGTCGGCTCTGGGCGATCAACCCCGAGGCCGGATTCTTCGGGGTCGCGCCGGGGACCAATGCCAAGACCAACCGGGCGGCCATCGAGATGCTGGCCGCGCACACGATCTTCACCAACGTCGCGCTGACGGCCGAGGGGGACGTATGGTGGGAGGGCCTGACCGACGTGCCGCCCGCGGGGCTGACCGATTGGCAGGGTAACCCGTGGGACCAGTCTTCGGGGACCCCGGCCGCACACCCCAACGCCCGCTTCACGGTGGCCGCCGAGCACTGCCCGACCGCTGCCGAGAACATCGGCGAGGCCGTGCCGGTGGACGCGATCCTGTTTGGTGGACGCCGCGCGAGCACCGTGCCCCTGGTCACCGAGGCGCGAGGGTGGGCGCACGGGGTCTACCTCGGTGCCACGATCGCCAGCGAAACCACGGCCGCGGCCGAGGGTGCCACCGGCATCGTGCGCCGCGATCCCTTCGCGATGCTCCCGTTCTGCGGGTACCACGTGGCCGATCACTGGGCACACTGGCTGCGCATCGGCGAGCAGCTGGATCCCGAGCTGGCCCCGCGGATGTACCGGGTCAACTGGTTCCGACGCGACGCCGAGGGCGGGTTCCTCTGGCCGGGATTCACCGAGAATGCGCGGGTTCTTGCCTGGATCGCCGGGCGTATCACCGGCGAGGCCGAGGCGAACGAGACGGCCATCGGTGCGGTCCCGCTCGCCGCGGACATCGCCGCCGAGGGGCTGGGCGCGGACCGCCTCAGCCAGCTGCTGACGGTGGACCCGGTCGAGTGGCGCTACGAGGTCGAGCGCGAGGCTGAGTTTTTTGGTGGGGTCGGGAACCGGTTGCCGCTGGAGCTTTCGGGCCAGCTGGCCGAGGCGCGCATTCGGATCGCCCGGGCGTTCGGATGATCGCGTTAGTGGTTCGGGTGTTTGCGATGGGGGTCCGCCGGGCCCGCGACGCCGCACGCGAATAAACCATGATTGCGCCGGGTACCCACGGGGGTGGGTACCCGGCGTATGCATGCCCGTGGGGTTTAGGGAGTCAGCGCGTTGTAGCGCAGTCGCGGCGGTGCCGACACGTGCACCGAGCACAGCTCGCCCGCCGAGCCGGCGTAGGGGAACGCGGTGACCAGGTGGATGCCGCGGGAATCCTCGAGAGCATAGGCCAGTGCTGCGTGTCCGGGGGAGCCGGGCCGTGCCTGGTAGAGCAGGGTGTGGGCGGCCAGGCCCGGGGTGATCTGCTCGCGCAGGCGCAGCAGGTCCCCCCGGCGTGGACCGCCCGAGAACAGCGGCAGCAGCACCTCGGTGAGGCGGGCCAGCGGCGTGGATTCTCCGTCCTCGGGGCGGAAGTGGGTCGCCGGCAGGCCGAGCGCTCCGGCGAGCTCGCCGTCGATCCACCGTTCACGCTTGGTGCCATAGGGAGTCTGCACCGGCGCATACAGGTAGCCGTATACGTGTAGGAGACCGGCGTTGGCCTCGGGCGCGGTGGAGGGGAGCCCGGCGCGAGCGCTCAGAACGTTGAGGACCGGAGCGGCGAGCACCGCGGATCCCACGTTCTCATCGACCGCGGTGGAACGACCCCAGTGGGCAAAGACGCCGGCGGCGCGGTCGCGGTCCAGGGCATCGGCAAGCCAGGGTTGGGCGCGGAAGAGATCCTCGGCGAGGCTGAGCGGGGTGGCTTCGGCCAGCGCGGTGAGGTGGAGCGACAGGTCCTGCAGGTGGGTGTGCAGGGCGGCGGTGTCCGTGGGGTTCGTACGCAGCGCGGAGTGCGCCGCGGACCCGTCGGTCGGGGACGGCGCGAGGGCGGTGGTGCGCGATGCCGCGGTGCCGAAGAAGTGCTTCATGAACTCATGCTAGGTGGAGCATGCTGGGTGACCGCCCGCTCACGCCGTTCGGCCGTCACACGTTCACGACCCGTTCACCCACTCGTGGTCATTTCGTCCATTTTGACTTCTTAGTCTGGACGCATCGTCCACGAGGAGAATTGTGATCCCCACCCCCACCCTGATTTTTGACTTTGATGGCACCGTTGCCCTCGGCACCGGTCCGGTTCGAGCCTACGCCGTCGCCGCGGCCTCCGGAATCCCCGCCGAACGGCGCGCAGACTTCCTGACCCGGGTCCTGGATGAGCACACCGATCCCGAAGCCCTGGACGGCTACGACCGGGTCGCCCGGGCGGCCCGCCTCCTCGGTGTCGGCGAGGAGGATCTCTCCGCCGCCTATCTGCACTCGCGCAGCGTGCTCGGCGGTGCCGAAGCACCGATCCTCGCCCCGCGTGGATTCCGGGAGTTCCTGGAACAGGCCCGGACGCACGCCGAGATCGTCCTGGTCACCAACGCGCCCGCCGCGGGCATCGACCGGGTCCTGCAGACCCTGGGCCTCGCACCGCTGTTCGACCGGGTTGTCACCCAGGCCGGCAAGCCCGCCGGGTTCCCGGTCATCCTCGATGAGCTGAGCGCGAGCCCGCTGCCCGAACGATTCACCGTCGAGGCCGGGCACCAGAACGCCTCCGATCGGGACGCCCCCGCTGCCGAATCGGCCGCCGCAGCCGAACGCGGACCGGTCCTCTCGATCGGCGACATCTGGGAAAACGACCTCGCCCCGATTCACCAGCGCGGCCACCACACGGCCCTGGTTGGCACCCGCCGTCCCGCCGAGGCCACCCCCGACCTCGCGGCCGAACGCCTGGAGAGCCTCTACCCCGAGCTGCTCGCCTGGGCCCGCGGCGAATTCATCGCCGCCCACTAAACCTCACCCCCTCCCTCTCACACCCCATATTGGAAGGCATAACCATGCTGAAGAAGTCCCTGAGCGCCCTGGCCCTGATCGGTGCCGCGGCCATCGTCCTGACCGGTTGTTCGGCTAACGCCGGCTCCGGATCCTCCGCCTCACCCGAAGCCATCAAGGACCCCACCGAGCTGACCCTCGCGCTTGTTCCCTCGCAGGACCAGTCCGGTTTGGTCGACACCGCCGCCCCGCTGACCGACTTCCTGACCAAGGAACTCGGCATCACCGTCCACGGCGTTGTGTCCAAGGATTACCAGGCCGCCGTCGAGGCGATGGGTGCAGGTCAGGCCCAGATCGGCTTCCTGCCCTCGCTGCAGCTGTGGCAGGCCAGCGACAAGTACGGTGCCAAGACCGTGCTGCAGACCGAGCGCAACGGCAACATCAGCTACCCCGCCCAGTTCATGACCAACAACCCCGATAAGTACTGCAAGGACAAGCCGGTCGAGCGCGACGGCAAGCTGTTCTGCAACGGTGCCGACGCCCTCAAGGGCCCGGCCGGACTCGACGAGATCAAGAAGATCAAGGGTGCCAAGGTTTCGGTCCTGGGCCCGGGATCCCCGGCCGGTTACATCTACCCGATGCTGGCACTCAAGGAGGCCGGACTGAACATCGACACCGACATCAATAAGCTTCCGGTCACCGCTAACGACGCCTCCGTGCTCGCCGTCTACAACGGTGACGCCGAGGTCGGCTTCTCGTTCTGGGATGCCCGCGACATCGTCAAGAAGGACACCCCGGACGTGGGCCAGAAGGTTGTGGTCTTCGCCCTGAGCCAGGAAATCCCCAACGACGGCGTGACCCTGAGCAAGGACCTCTCTCCCAAGCTCCAGGACAAGATCGCCAAGGCCCTGGCCGACTACTCCAACACCGAGGCCGGATCCAAGGTGCTGCAGAGCATCTACTCGATCACCAAGCTCGCCCCGGCCGACCCCAAGTCCCTCGACGTTGTGGCCCGTGCCGCAAAGAGCCTCGGACTGCAGTAGTGACCCGGATTTCCCCGGAAACCCCGGCGGGGGCCGCGACCGCGGCCTCCGCCCCCTGGTCCATCCGGTTGCGCGACGCGGTGGTTCGCTACCCCAACGGTGTGGTGGGCCTCAAGAAGATTTCCCTCGACATCGAAGCCGGCGAGATGGTCTCCATCGTCGGCCTCTCCGGATCGGGCAAGTCCAGCCTGATCCGCACCATCAACGGCCTGGTGCCGCTCAGCTCGGGCACCCTCGAGGTTGGCGGGCACCGGATGGATCTCGCCCGCGGCCGCGAACTGCGCCGCCTGCGTGGACAGATCGGCATGATCTTCCAGGGGTTCAACCTCGCCGGGCGCACCACGGTGCTCAACAACGTCCTGGTAGGACGCCTCGCCCACACCTCGGTGCCGCGCACCCTGGTCGGTGCATACCGTCAGCGGGATCGACAGCTGGCCTTCGAGGCGCTGGATCGCGTCGGTATGCTCGAACGGGTATATCACCGGGCGGCACACCTCTCCGGCGGGCAGCAGCAGCGCGTGGCTATCGCCCGCGCCCTGGCTCAGGAGCCCGGCATCGTGCTGGCCGATGAGCCCGTGGCAAGCCTTGACCCGCCCACCGCCCACGCGGTCATGGGCGACCTGCGCCGGATCAACCGCGAACTCGGGATCACCGTGCTGGTCAACCTGCACCTGCTCGACCTCGCCCGCGGCTACGGCACCCGGCTGATTGGGCTGCGCGCCGGGGAGATCGTCTACGACGGCCCCGCGGCCACCGCCACCGATGCCGACTTCGAGCGGATCTATGGACGGCCGATTGGCGACCAGGATCTGCTGGGCGGCCAGAGTGCTGCCCCCACCGGGACGCCCGCGTGAGTGCAGCAGAGTATCCCGGTCTCCCCGCCAAACCCGGCGGACGCTGGAAGATCTGGCTGGCCATCGCGATCATCGCGGCCATTACCGCGGTGACCCTGGCTCCCGGCATCGGCGTGGACTTCTCCCTCGACGCCATTGTGCGCAACTGGCGCAACGGTGCCGAGAAGATCGGTCAGCTGCTGGTGCCCGACTGGTCGTTCTTCCCGCGCACGATTGAACCGCTGATTGAGACCCTGCAGATGGCGGTGATCGCCTCGGTGATCGGCGCGATCGTCTCGGTCCCGCTGAGCATGTGGGCAGCCCGCCTGACCAACCCCAACCGGATCACCCGCGGACTCGTGCGCACCATCCTCAACATCGTGCGCGCGGTCCCCGATCTGCTCTACGCCGCGGTCCTAGTTGCCATGGTCGGGGTGGGTGCCCTGCCGGGTATCATCGCGCTGGTGCTGTTCAACGTGGGCATCGTGGTCAAGCTGGTGTCCGAGGCGATCGAGTCCGGGGATCCCGGTCCCGGTGAGGCCGCGCGTGCGGCCGGCGGCACCCAGACCCAGATCAACCGGGCGGCGCTGCTGCCGGATATCTGGCCGCCGTTTATCAACCAGGCGCTGTACGCGTTTGAACTCAACGTACGCGCCTCGACCGTGCTGGGCCTCGTCGGCGCGGGTGGCCTCGGCCTCCTGATCGATGCGGTGCGTACCTTCTACCGTTACGACCAGCTCGCGCTGATCATCCTCGAAATACTCGTGGTTGTGGTGCTGATCGACTGGGCGAGTGCGGCGATGAGAAAGCGTTTGAAATGACAGCCTTGAATACCGCGCCGCGCACCGTGCGCTCGGCCCCTGCGCGCGCGATCACGCCGCCGGCCAAGCCGCGCCGCCCCTGGCGAACCGTGATCACCGTGGCCATCACCCTCCTGGTGGTGCTGGTCTTCTGGTCGGTCAAGGTGGACTGGGCGCGCACCGCAAACCTTCCCGCGGACATCGCCCGCTACCTGTGGCTGATGTTCTCCAACCCCGCCTGGGACAGGGTCCCCGAGGCGCTCTGGCAGACCTGGCGCAGCGTGGAGATGGCGTGGGTGGGATGCCTGCTGGGTATTGTGATCTCGTTCCCGCTGAGCTTCCTCGCCGCCCGTGGCATCGGCCCGGCCCCGGTGCGGCTCGCTCTGCGTGGGCTGTTTTCGCTGATCCGTGCGGTTCCCGAGATCGTGATTGCCATCGTGATTCTCTCGGTCACCGGGCTCACCCCGCTGACCGGTGCGCTCGCGCTCGCGGTCAACGGCATCGGAACCCTGGGCAAGTGGGGATACGAGGCGATTGAGGGTGTGCATCCCGGACCCATCGAGGCCGTGAAAGCCGCCGGTGGAAGCCGCTGGCAGACCGTGCGCTGGGGAATCTGGCCGCAGGCGGCGCCGGAGTTTGTGTCGTTCTGGCTCTACCGGTTTGAGATCAACGTACGCGCCAGCGCCGTGCTGGGGCTGATCGGTGTGGGCGGAATTGGCGATATGCTCACCTCGTACACCCAGTACCGGGAGTGGCCCACCGTGGGTGCGCTACTGATCGTGGTCATCATCGTGACCATCGCCATTGACCTGACCTCCGGTGCCATTCGTCGCCGGATCACCGAGGGGAGTAAGGCGCGTGACCTCGCCTAGCATCCGTGTCCCGTTCGAGAGGAACGCCGCCCGTGACCTCGTCTAGCATCGATGTTGTCTCCACCGGGGAGATTCCCACCGCGATGCCCACCGTGCGCATCGCCACCGCCCTGCCGGGCATGCAGCGCAGCGAGCGTCGGGCGGCGGAGATCATCGCCGCCGATCCCGAGAGCGTGGTGGAGCTGACCGCGCAGGAGCTCGCCGACCGCGCCGGAGTCGCTCGCTCGACCGTGGTGCGGATGTGCCAGAGCCTCGGCTACCGAGGATATCCGCAGCTTCGGGTTGCGTTGGCCGGGGAGCTCGCGCTCGCCGGAGAGATCGCCCAGCGCACCGAGGACGCCGACCCGGGCGCGGGTGCGCTCGGCCGGATCCGCGCCGAGATCGTCGCCCTGGCGCAGGTTCTGCCGCAGATCGCCAGCGTGCTGAGCGAACCCGAGGTGGACTCGGCGGTGGACTCGATCGTCGCCGCGGGCCGGGTACTCGTGGTTGCCAGCGGCCTGTCGGGTCCGCTGGCGATGGATCTGGCGATGCGCCTGACCGCCGCCGGTCGGCCGGCGGAAACCCTGGCCGATCCGATTGGCCAGCAGATTGCCGCCCGTGGCCTGCGCGCCGAGGATGTCTGCCTGGTGATCTCCGGCAGTGGTGCCAACGAGGCGAGCCTGCGCGCCGCCGCCCAGGCCAATGAGGCCGGGGCGCGGGTAATCGCGGTTACCTCGTTCCGTAACACCCCGCTGACCCGTCTGGCCGCGATCACCCTGCTGCTGGCCCCGGCGGCGAGCTTCCGCCAGGAGCTGGAACACACCTCGCGGGTACCGCACGTGGTATTTCTCGAGGCGCTGGTGGAGACCATCGGGACGCGCCTCGGCGCGGCTGGTGAACGGGCGCGCTCACGCGTGCTCGACGTGCTTGCCGAAAACCTCGGCGACGAGGCGGGCCGCTAGGCTCGCCCACCCACCGGCGGCTCGCATCGGAAACGAGCCGGCCGAGTGATTGATGCCCCGTACCGTCCTCCAGCGGTGCGGGGCATCGTCGGGTTTCGGGGAAGCGCAACGCCCCGGCCGAGAAACCCGGCCGGGGCGTTGGGCCTGCGCGTTACACCAGGAACTGGTGCTTGGCCAGATCCCGGTACAGCGGCACCGAAGCCACCAGTTCGGAGTGGGTGCCGGTGCCCAGCACGGTGCCGTGTTCGAGAACCACGATCTTGTCGGAGTCCACGACGGTAGAGAGGCGGTGGGCGATGATGATCAGCGTGCGATCCTTGGCCACGGCGTCCAGCGCCACCCGCATGAGCTGCTCGTTCTGGCCATCCAGCGAGGAGGTGGACTCGTCCAGCAGCAGCACCGGGTGGGCGGCAAGCAGCGCGCGGGCGATGGCCAGGCGCTGACGCTCACCACCGGAGAGCATGATGCCGTCCTCACCCACGGCGGCGTCCAGGCCGGCGCTGTTGCGCGCCAGGACCTCGCCGAGGTTGACGTCGCGCAGCACGCGCTCGCAGTCCGCATCGGTCGCGTCGGGGGCACCGAGCAGCAGGTTATCGCGGAGGGAACCGGCCAGGACCGGGGCATCCTGCTCCACATAGCCGATCTGGCCGCGCAGGTCGCCGCGGTCCAGGGCCCGGATGTCGCGGCCACCGAAGAGGATCGCGCCGTCCTGGGGGTCGTAGAAGCGCTCGATCAGCGCCAGGATCGTCGATTTTCCGGCACCGGACGGACCCACCAGCGCGGTCCGGGTGCCGCGTTCGGCGGTGAAGGACACCCCGCGCAGCACCTCGGTGCGCTCGCCGGTGGCGGTGACGGTGCGGATATCGTCGGCCTCGGCCACGCCGCCGGTCGCCGGGGCGGTCGCGTAGCCAAACTTGACGTCGCGGAACTCGATCGCCGCGGCCTCGGCCGAGACGGTGCCGGGATCGCTCAGGGCGGCGGCGATTTCGGCGTCGTTGGCGTCCTCGGCGGGCAGATCGATGATCTCCTGGATCCGGCCCAGGGCACCGAGCGCCTGGTTGGTCGCGGTGAGCGCCCCGAAGGCCTGGCCCAGCGGCATGATCATCATGAACAGGAACATTACAAACGCGACCAGGCTGGAGATTTCGATCGCGCCCGAGGCCACGCGGAATCCGCCCACGCCCAGCACCACCAGCAGCGAGGCCTGCATCGCGATACCGGCAACCGGGACCACCAGAGCGGAGGCCTTGGCGACACGGATACCCATCTTCCAGGCGGCGGTTGCGTGCTGCTCAACCCCGGCGATCTCGCGCTCGGTGGCACCGGCCGCACGCACGGTCCGAACCGAGCTGATTGCCCGCTCCACGGCGGAGGTCAGATCGCCCACGCGAGCCTGAGCCGCGGCACTGGCCTGGCGAATCCGCGCCGAGAGCGCGACCACTACGAGCACCGAGACGGCCACCACAAGAACCGTGAGGCCCAGCAGGACCGGATCGAGGATCAGCATCGCGATCAGCGCACCCACAAAGGTCACCGCGCCACCGATGGCCTCGATCAGCCCCTGGGTGAGGACCGCGCGCAGCAGGGTCGTGTCGCTGCCCACGCGGGAAACCAGGTCGCCGGTGCGGCGGGCATCAAACTCGGAGACCGGCAGGCGCAGCATCCGCGAAATCAGACGCTTGCGGCTGGAGAGCACCACACCCTCACCGGTGCGCTGGAGCAGATAGTGCTGGTAGCCCATGAGGAGCGCGGAGATGACAACCAGCGCCACCAGCGCCCAGACCAGCGATCCCAGCATCTCGTTCTTCTGCACCCGGCCGATGACCTGGCTGACCAGCAGCGGCTGGGCGAGCGAGGCCAGGGCTCCCAGGACCGAGAGCAGGATGATGAACCACAGCATCCGCTTGTGCTCAAACAGGAACGGCAGCAGCTGCCTAAACGAGGCGCGCGGACCCTCCTGCGGCTTGCGCCGGGCGAAGGGGGAGCGGGACTGAGCGGGCGAGGACATGTGGCCTTTCCTGGTGCCGAACACACTCCTGGGGTGGCATTCGGCGGGGTAAATCGGCGGCCGAAAGCGTGCGCGGTCTGGCCGGGTGTTGGGTTGAAACGGCGCACGAGAGCCCGGGGCCCCCACGCGACGATGCGGCGGGAGGCGGAACCGCGTGCTTTCCTTACCGTAGAACACCCGGCGGGCCTGGTCAAACGCATCGGTAACGCGCGTGACCGGGGATTTTCCCGACCCCGCGTCGACACAGTTCCGACAGTCTGTCGCCAAGACGGGCGTGTCCGGGGGCCGTGCACGCGCGGGACCCAAAACCGAGGGCCGGAACTACCCCCGGCACCTATTCGATGTGCCCCTCCCGTCAAAGTGTGCCGATGGCCAGCCGGCGGACGAGAGGAGGGGTACCCGCCAGTAGCTACACGCGCGTCTGCGCTCGCGCTCCGATCTCGAAGATGCGATCACAACGGCGGGCCACACCCTGGTCATGGGTGACCACGAGGAGGGTCTTGTTGTAATCACGCTGCAGGTCCAGCATCTCGGTGATTGCACGGTCCGCCATAGCTGCGTCCAGCGCACCGGTCGGCTCATCCGCCAGGATGAGCTCACCGGGTTTGAGGAGGCAGCGGGCAAGGGCCACACGCTGACGCTCGCCACCGGAGAGCGTCATGACCCTATCCTCGGCAACCTCGTGCAGGCCCAGCCGGTCCAGCAGTTCCATGGCCTGTGCGATCTTGCGCGATCGCCGGGCTCTGACGCCGTGCATCCCAAGCAGAACGTTCTCCACGGCTGTGGAGGAATTGATCAGTGCAAACGATTGGAAAAGATAGTTAATGTGATCTCGGCGCAGCGCGGTGGCTGCCGATCCATTGATCCGAGGAAGGGGCTTTCCATTGAAGCGGATGACCCCTGACGACGGGTCATCAAGCAGCCCGATCACGTTGAGCAGGGTTGATTTGCCCGAGCCGGATGGGCCAACAATCGCCACTGATTCGCCGCTAAATACCTCCAGGTTGATGCGATCGAGAATCGTTCGCGACCCGTAGGTTTTTGTGACGGCGTCGAGGGTGAGTAGAGCGTTCACAGCGACTCCTATTCTTTAAGGGTTGTGCCGAGCTGAAGTCGTGAATAGCGGCGCACAAGAATTATCAACAGTGCGGATTGGACCACCAGCATGACGATCGTGCCCCCTAGGGCACTCGTGGATTGGGACAAGGTAGCCACGATAATTGCCAGGATTCCGGTTCCTCCAACCACGAAAAGGGCGGGGGCGAAGAGCTTGCCAAGCGAGAATCCCAACAGCCGTTTGACGGCCAGTGCCTCGCGGTAGGTGAGCGCAAACAGACGTGCTACCGAGGCCAACACCACCAGACAGAAGACGAAGAGGAAGAGGACAACCCCGCCAAACAACTGAATGATTGATTCGATGGTCTTGGTGAGCCCGGCGATAAAATCCGTCACCGGGAGAAACTCAATGCTCTTATCGTCGAGATGGAACGAGGCCAGGTACTCGGTGCTGGTGTAGTCCCGAGCGGCGGACGTCTCCAGCTTCACATAACTGTTGCTCAGCCCGACCGCGGCGAGGCTTTCGCTTTCGGTTGGCACCATATTCTCCGGAGTGGTGATGAGGATAACCGGGTCGGTGGTGTGCTGAGGAAGAGCCGGATCCGTGTTCCAGGCGAACAGCTGCGAACCCGGTTCGTACCCCTCGAATGTCACCCTTTCGCCATCGAAAAACTCGGTGCGAATGGCGGGCTCATATGAGGGATGACTGTTTTCGTCCAGCCACCCCTGCACTGCGGTCCTGGTTGATTCCGACCAGGAGTTCGGAATCAGGAACACTCGCTCGCCGTGGTGGGCCCGGGCAATGAGGGCGTCATCAACGTGGAACCCCTGCTCGGCGAGCCAGCTGGGTGACGCGGCAACATACCAGAACGGCTGTTCCGGGACGGATGCATAGATCCCGTCCCATTTGTCGAGGATTTGCGAGTCGAAGTACTGGGTATTGACCAGGCTGACACCGGGCTTGTCCGCGATGGACCGGTACCAATCGTAAAAGTCTCTGGTTTGCTGTGGCGATTGTCCGCCATCGGAGGTCTGCGCGCTACCGGCAGACATCCGGAACAGGATTTCCTGGTCCTTGACCGAGGCCCAGGAATGGTTAACATCGGAGAGCCTATTGGCTTCTCGAATGGGGCCGTCGAGGAAGACCAGGGTGAGCGTGAAGGCGGCAATCGCCACTACGTAGAACCCGGAAAGGGTCCAGAGCAGTAGTTTTTTCGAGTAGCGTCCGAGGATCGCATTGACCGGTTTTGTCGAGATAAGCGCCGTCGCCGCAACTGCCACACAGGCGAGTGTAAGGATGCCTCCGGCGGCCAACGCGCTCCAGGCGAGTGACGCGAGCTCGACGGTGAGCCGATATCCCGGCGCAAGCGCGATGGTAAGTCCCGCCGAAAGCACCGCCGTGATTCCGGCGGTGATCAGCACCGGACGAAATAGCGTGGCCGCAAATCCCCAGGTTGAGTGCCCCAGCAAGACGTGCACGCCGAGAATTCGAAATGCCCTGAGCGTTTCAAAAACGAGCACGAGGAGGAGCAGAATTGTCGCGGCGACGAGGAAGCCCACCAGGAGACCGCCCACGAGACCGCCATCGGCGGCGCGTCCCTGCATCGGGGTCAGCATGCTTTCGGCGGATTGGCCGGTGACGGATTCGAGCGAACCGAGGAGACCAGCGACCTGATCCGGGCTCGCTCCGACTACGCGGTAGGCGGCGTTGACGGTTCCCGAAGTTTGGACAAGATGTGCAAGCTGGACGACCGCAATCCTCGGCGCGAACGTGAACTCCGGTATGGGAACGAGCACGTCGGCTGCATTCGCGTCCAGCCCGATGGATCGTGTAGGTTCACCCTCGAGCAGCCGTGAGATTTCGGCGGAGCCGAAGAGCGACGTTCCCAGGTCGTCCAGGCCCAGCGTATCCGGGACGGCAACCGGGTTGGCCACGATACCGATGCGCATACCGGTGACGAGGTTCGAGGAGTCGGCCGCGAGATGGTCGACTCGGACAACCGCGCGGCCTTCGGTGTGAGCGAAGTCCCCAAGGGCAGCGAGAACACTCGCTGCCCTTTCTTCGGGGACTCCGTGCACATAGATTTTTGTTGCCCCAACGGGGTACTCTTCGACCGTCTGCTGAAGCCGTGCTCCCTGGCTGAACACCAGGAGCACGGTCGAGAGAACCCCGATCAGGACAACGAGTATGGAACTTGAGAGTTTTGACCAAAAGGACATGAACGTTACTTGTGGTCCTTCTCTTCTACGGCAATTGTCACCCTGGTGCTATTAGCCGCGAGCGTTCCAGTAGGCCGTTGCCGCGCCCGTGCCAACGAACTGCTCGGCGTGCGCCAGCACACCGGGCTTCTTCCACCCGGAGAACGTGGTGTTCGCGGTCGAGCTGTGTTCGTACACACCGGTTTGCACGTCGGAGTAGCTGGTGACCCCCCACGAACGACCGTGTTCCCAGCTGATGGCGCTGCCCTTGTAATACACGGTTGCTGCCTGCGCGACCCCCGCGCCACCGGCAACCAGTCCGGCCGCCAGCAGCGCCACGGTAACGGTCTTCTTAATCGTATTCATCATTTCCCCCATTAATAGTTCAGGCACCCCGAGCGCGCCACGAAACCGAAGAAAACACCGTTCTCTGGGTGTAAAACCGAGGTGGCAATTCTTCGGTGTTGTAGCGGGCTCGTGACCTGCTGGATGAAAACCTATGGGACTCGCCCAGCCGGTGTCAACGCGATCGGGCTCCGTGTCTTTCGGGGGCATACCGTTCGCCCTGGAAATACGCGGCGGCCCCGTCTCCTTTCCCCGTGAACTGGGGGGGAGAGAGAGAGACGGGGCCGCGGGCTGGACTCGACTAGTTGTCGATGTTGATGTCCTTGGTTTCGCGGGAGAGCAGCAGCGCGATCAGGGTGAGCACACCCATCGCCACCAGGTACATGCCCACCAGGAACGGGCTGCCATCGGCGGCCTGCCACAGCTGCAGGGCGATCAGCGGGGCCACGGCGGCACCCAGGATCGAGCTCACGTTGTATGAGATCGCCGAGCCGGAGTAGCGCACGTTGGTCGGGAACAGCTCGGGCAGCAGCGCACCCATCGGGCCGAAGGTCGCCCCCATCAGGGTGAAGCCGATGATCAGGAACGCCTGGGTCAGGCCCTTATCGGTGCCGAGCATCGGCTCAAACAGGAAGCCGAATCCGATGATCAGGATGGTGATCACGATCAGGGTCTTGCGGCGACCGAAGCGGTCGGCCAGCGGGCCGGAGACCAGCGTGAAGATTCCGAAGAAGACCACACCGATGATCAGCATCAGCACAAAGTCGACGTAGCCGAAGCCACCGCCGGGGTAGAAGGTCGAGGGATCAAACGGCTTGCCCGCGGCCTCGGCGGCCTTCTGCGCAACCTCAACGGAGGAGGCGCGGGTACCGAAGGTCAGGGTGAAGTTGGTCATCAGGTAGAACAGCACGTAGGTGGCCAGCATGATGAAGGTACCCAGGATGAGGTTCTTCCAGTGGAAGCGGAACACCTCGGCCAGCGGGGACTTCTTCAGCTTGCCGCTGTCGGCGTTCTTCTGGAAGCTGGTGGACTCCACCAGACGCAGACGCACCCAGAGGCCCACGATGACCATGACCGCGGAGAACAGGAACGGGATCCGCCAACCCCAGGCCACAAACGCCTCGGACTGCAGGGCGGGATTTTCGGGGTGGGGGAGCATCGCGTTGATCAGCAGGAACAGCCCGTTGGCGATGATGAACCCCAGCGGTGCACCCAGCTGCGGGAAGGTGCCGTACCAGGCGCGCTTGCCGGTCGGGGCGTTCTCGGTGGCGACCAGCGCCGCACCGGACCACTCACCACCCAGGGCGAAGCCCTGTCCGAGGCGCAGGATCAGCAGGAGCAGCGCGGCCCACCAGCCGATGGTGTCAAAGGTCGGCAGCACACCGATCAGGAAGGTCGCGATACCCATGGTCAGCAGCGAGGCGACCAGGGTGGCCTTGCGGCCATAGCGGTCGCCGAAGTGGCCAAAGACCATGGCACCGATCGGACGGGCCACCATCGCCGCACCAAACGTGGCAAACGAGGCCAGCAGCGAGGTGGTCGGGTTGGCGCTGGGGAAGAAGAGGGTGGGGAACACGAGAACCGCCGCGGTGGCGTAGACATAGAAGTCGTAGAACTCGATGGTGGTGCCGATCAGGCTCGCGGTAATGACGCGCGAGCGGGGATTGGCGGGGGCTGCGGGGGCCTTCGAATCCCCCGTGGTTGCTGCTGACATGCTGTCGTCCAAAAACGTCGTAAATCAAGAGTGAGGTGCAGTCATCACGGGGGTGGGGTGATCGCTGAGCCTAAATTGGTGTGGGTATCCGATTGTGGCGGAAATGCCAATATACGCCCATACCGGGAGTTTCCCGAAACTCCGCGGCGTGAGGGCGACACAACCTGGCGGAAATAAATCCGCGGGTTAGGGTGGGGAAATGAGTGAAAATCCCGCGCAGAGTGCCGCCCGTGCCGTCCCCGGGGAAGGGATCCCCGATGGTCGCGGAAGAACCGGACTGGATCGAGTGGGCCGGGACCTCGCCGGTAATCCCGACGTGCGGATCCTCGACGTGGAGGTAACCTCGGACGGCTGGCACGTGCTGCGCCGCACCACCCTGGAATACCGGGACCGACACGGCAACTGGGGGCGGCAAACCCGGGAGACCTACGATCGCGGCAACGGTGCCACGATCCTGCTGTACCGCACCGATACCCGCACGGTCTTACTGACCAGACAGTTTCGCTTCCCCGCCTACGTCAACGGGCACCCCGACGGCGTGTTGATCGAGGCCGCCGCGGGCCTGCTGGACGGGGATGCCCCCGAGGAGGCGATCGCCCGCGAGACCCACGAGGAGCTGGGGGTGCGGGTCCGCGCGCCCCGGTACCTCTTTGACCTCTATATGAGTCCGGGGTCGATCACCGAGCGGGTGCACTTCTTCGCCGCCGAATACGCTCCCGAGGATGAAACCGGGATCGGCGGAGGCCTGGCCGAGGAGGGTGAGGAGATCGAGCGGGTGGAGCTGGGGTTTGACGATGCCGTGGCCGCGATCGCCGACGGCCGCATCCGCGACGGCAAAACCGTGATCCTGCTGCAGTGGGCCGCGCTGAATCTCTTCGGCGCGGCCCACGAGGCGGTTCTGTTACCCGCGGGTTAGAGCGAGCGCAGCAGGACCGCGGTGTGCAGCGCGGCCTCGGCGGCCTCGCGGCCCTTGTCCTCACGCGAGCCGGGCAGGCCCGCGCGGTCGATGCCCTGTGCCTCATCGTCCAGGGTCAGCACGCCAAAGCCCACGGGCTTGCCGGTCAACACGGACACCTGGGTCAGCCCCGAGGTCGCAGCATCCGAGACGAACTCGAAGTGCGGGGTGCCGCCGCGGATGATCACGCCGAGCGCGACCACCGCATCCGCCCCGGCCTCCAGCGCCGCGCGGGCGGCAACCGGCAGCTCGAAGCTACCGGCGACGCGCACGGTCGTGAAGGTGGCGCCGGACTCGGCCAGGGCCTTCTCGGCACCGGCGATGAGACCGTTGCTGATCTCCTCGTGCCAGGATCCGGCGATTACGGTGACGTTGAGGCCGGTGCCGTCAACCTGGAGGGAGGGGATTCCGTTGCTGCTCATTATGTGTTCCGTTCGGTAGGGAGGGGTTAGTCGGAGAGCGGGATGAACGAGCCGGGCTCGCCCTCGAAGCGGTGGCCCATGCGGTCGCGCTTGGTCTGGAGATAGTTCTCGTTGACCTCGCCCACGCCGACCACCAGGGGCAGGCGCTCAACCACGCGGATGCCGGCCTCTTCCAGCTGGCGGATCTTCTCGGGGTTGTTGGTCAGCAGGCGCACGGCGCTCACGCCCAGGTCCTCGAGGATCGCGCTGGCGGGCAGGTAGCTGCGGGCATCCGCCGGCAGGCCCAGGGCCAGGTTGGCGTCGAGGGTGTCATAGCCCTGCTCCTGCAGCGCATAGGCACGCAGCTTGTTGATCAGGCCGATGCCCCGACCCTCCTGTCCGCGCATGTAGATGACCACGCCGTCCTTCTCGGCGATCTCCTCGAGGGCGGCGTCCAGCTGCGGACCGCACTCGCACTTGAGCGAACCGAGAGCCTCACCGGTCAGGCACTCGGAGTGGACCCGCAGGATCGCGGTGTCGGTGAGCTCGCCGTGGATCAGGGCCAGGTGCTCGGCACCGGTCTGGCGGTCACGGTAGGCGCGCACCTTGAAGTTGCCGTGGGTCGTGGGCAGGTTGGTCTCGATCTCGAAGTGCACGGCCGAGTCGTTGGCAACCGCGGCCAGCTGCTCGGTGGTGCCGGCGTCGGCGGCGTCGAGGTACTCGATCAGATCGGCGATGGTGATCACCGGGATGTCGTGTTCGACGCCCAGGGCCAGCAGACCCGGTAGGCGCATCATGTCGCCCTCGTCGGTCACAACCTCACCGATCACGCCGACCGGGTTCAGCCCGGCCAGGCGCAGCAGGTCCACGGCAGCCTCGGTGTGACCGGCACGCTCACGCACGCCCCCGGCCACCGCGCGCAGCGGCACGATGTGTCCGGGGCGGATGAGGTCTTCGGCGGTGCTGGTCGCATCACCGAGGACCCGCAGGGTCCGGGCACGGTCGGAGGCGCTGATACCGGTGGTCACGCCCGAGGCCGCATCCACGGTCACCGTGTAGGCGGTCTTGCGCGGGTCCTGGCTGTTTTCCACCATCGGGGGCAGGGCCAGTCGGTCCGCGATGTCCGCGGTCATCGGGGCGCACAGGTAACCACTGGTGTGCCGAACGGCCCAGGCCACGGTGTCGTGGGTGGCGAGCTCGGCGGCGAAAATCACGTCGCCCTCGTTCTCGCGGCCCTCATCATCGGCCACGAGGATTGCCTTGCCCGCGCGCAGGGCGGCGAGGGCGGCAGGAATGGTTGAGAGACTCATCGGTTATCGGCTTTCGTTGGGAGTAACTGCGGCATTCACGGCGAGCAGACGCTCCACGTGACGTGCCAGAATGTCGGTTTCAAGATTGACGGTGTCGCCGATCTGGCGCTCGCCGAGGGTCGTGGCGACCAGGGTTTCGGGGATCAGTGAGACCTCGAACCAGGGGGCGGTTTCGGCGGGATCGGAGATCGCGCTGACCGTGAGGGAGACCCCGTCCACGGTGATCGACCCCTTATCGGTGACCAGCGAGGCGTGCTCGATCGGCAGCGAGAAGCGCAGTACCCGCCAGGCGTCACCCGGGGTGACCTGGAGCAGGGTGCCGGTGCCATCCACATGGCCCTGAACGATGTGACCGCCGAGACGGTCGCCCACCTGGGCGGCACGTTCGAGGTTCACCCGGGTTCCCACGGTCGCCCCATCCAGGGCGGACATGACGAGGGTCTGGGCCATGACGTCGGCGGTGAAGGAGGTTTCGGTTTGCTCGATCACGGTCAGGCACACGCCGCTCACGGCAATCGAATCGCCGTGCCCGGCATCGGAGACCACGAGCGGCCCCTCCACGGTGATGCGCAGGGCATCGGCACTGGGAACGAGCGCGGTGATGGTGCCGAGCTCCTCAATGATTCCGGTAAACACTAGTGGGCTCCAGACGTCGGGTGGGTGGATGAGGTTTCGGGGGCGACCGGTTCGGCGGTGAGACGCAGATCCGATCCCAGGTGTCGAACATCGGTGAAGACGAGGCGATGCTGGTCGCCGATGGTGTCCACACCGAGGTCGGTCAGCGCGAGCTTCGGACCGCCGATCAGGGTGGGCGCGATATAGACCAGCACACGGTCGGCAAACCCGGCACGGATGAAGGCGCTGGCCAGGCTCGGGCCGCCCTCCACAAACACCGATCGGATGCCGCGTTTCCACAGAACATCCAGATCCGCGCCCAGATCATCGCCGCTGAGGGTAATGAGCTCGCGCGGGTGGCTGCGCAGCTGCGCATTCGCCGGCACCTCGCGGTGGCCAAACACCACGGGGATCGGCTGGGCCAGCGGCGCACCGTTTTCCTCGCCGCGGGCGGTGAGGGCGGGGTCATCGGCCAGGACGGTTCCGGTGCCCACGGCGATCGCGTCGTGGCGGGAGCGTTCGAGGTGCACATCTGCACGGGCGTCGGGTCCGGTGATCCACTGGCTGGTCCCGTCGGCGGCGGCCGCACGGCCATCCAGGCTGGTGGCCCACTTCACGGTCACCGTGGGGCGTCCGCGTCGGGCATCCCGCAGCCATCCGGCCAGCAGTTCCTCCGCCTGTTCGCGGCGCGGGCCCAGCCGTGCGGGGATGCCCGCGTCGATCAGGGTCTGCGCGCCGTGGCTGGACACCGCTCCGGGATCCGGCACCGCGAAGTACACCTCGGCGACGCCGGCGGCAATCAGCGCCTGCGCGCAGGGGCCGGTGCGTCCGGTGTGGTTGCACGGTTCCAGGGTGACCACGGCGGTCGCGCCGCGGGCCTCGCCCGGTGCCAGGTGGGAGAGGGCGTCTACCTCGGCGTGCGCGGTGCCGGCACCGCGGTGCCAGCCCTCGGCGAGGGTGTGCCCGTCGGGGCTGAGGATGACGCAGCCTACCCGCGGGTTGGGCCCGCCTTCGGGCCCGCGGGTGGCGATCTCCAGGGCGCGGCCCATGGCCGCGTCGAGGACGGCCGCGTCTAGGCGGTCTGGGGTGATCATCGGAGTGGTTGCCTTTTCTCGAGCGCACTCCGGGAGGGTGGCGACGCGAGCGTCACCGAATTACGCGCACCCGACGAAGGGTCGTCAAATCCGCGTGTGCTACCTCTCATCCGGACTCGAATCCCGCAGGACCCATAACCGTCGGTGCCGGAATTTCACCGGCTCAACCCCTCCTTCCGAAAAAGAACGGGCTCGCGGACTCTCACCGCCGGTTTGGACTCTCACCAACCCCGGAGCACTATTTGTTATCTATCGTAGGACAACCCCACTGCCCGGTGGAAGTATTCCGACACACCGAGACTTTTTTCCGGCTGCTGCTTACCGCGTGTTCGAGCGGACGGGAAATCGTGAGACCGTACCCAGTGCGCTCAGGGCAGTCGCCCCGTACTGGAGACGAGGACGGTGAACCGGGTTGTCTCGAAAGAACAGGATCACTTCGGCCAACATGCACGGGTCGGACCCAGATTGCCCGGGACCAACCACAAACGTGTCGCCGCTGGTGTCCCGTAAGTCGAGTCGCTGGAGGCCCTTCTCTGAGGAGAGTGAGACGGCATCTATTTGCTCCCAGGTGCGGTGGACGGTGTTACCCCTGGTCCACCAGCGGATACCGTCGCTCGTGACCTCTACCCCCTGGAACCGGGTGCGGCGGTGGATTGACCCGATGAACGTGTATGCACCCAATGCGAGACCGACCAGTCCCAGGCTGAAGCGGCTAAAGCGTCCTCCGATTAATCCAGATACGGGATAGATCGAGGGGATGTACAACGTCAGCAGCGTGATTGCTCCGGTGATAGATAGCGCCAAACCGACAAGTATCAATCCGCTCCATGTTCCCGGGCGCGGAAGGAACCGGAGTGGTCCAGAACGTGCAACTCGAACTGTTTCCGGCTCGGGCCTGATCGTCAGGACGAGGAGCCAGGCCAGAAAAAGCGCAAGACTCACGGTGAGAGAGAACGAGGTGAGGGCAACACCAGGGTTAGGGGTCTTCGAAAACGTCAAATACCCGAGGACTGTGCAAATTGGAATCGCGAGGCCGATCCAGGGAGCCTGAGATTTCGACTGGGTATATCCGGAGGGCAGCGTGACGATTCTCTGATGAATCCGTAATCGCAACATCAGGACTCCAGACGCGACATGTCATGACCGTGCGAAAACATAACCAAAATCCCCTGCGTCTATGGCCTCGCGGAGGTCCAGGGGCACCGAAGCTTCCCACGCCCAACTGGCAGCGCTTCCTACCGCTACCGAGATGCCGGACACCACGGCAATAACAGCCACTGGCGGAAGCACCGCACCAAGTACGGGGGCAAGCCACGCACCGGCACCGAGCCCGCCGACGAATCCGCCCGCGAGACCGATACCCGTTGAAGACACAGATCCCCCTGCTGCAACATCGGCGGCTGCAGAGACCACGTCGATGGCAACGCCAGCAACCGGAATGATTCGTGTGCCGACCCGGAGACGACCCACCTCCGCGTCGAGCAGTGAACGTGCCTCACGAAGTTCGGGGCTGGTGAATCTTGCTGCCGCCGCCCGGAATTCTGCGCTACCCGAGATCATCTGGCGCTCGAGCCGGTTAAACGCCTCCTGAGCCGAGTCCGCGGCTTGTTCTGCTGCGCTCAGAGTGTCTTTCCATTTGGAACCTGCGTCTTCCAAATAGATTCCGCGCACTAACTCGTTACCGTGTTGCAGCGCATCAAACGTTACCGAGAGACCTTCAAACTCGACCGCACGGGCGATCAACGGAGCAAAGTGGTCATCGACCCATACTCGGAGCTCGGCCCACCATTTGCTGACACTTTTATCGAGTTTTTGGTAGCACAGCACCGAATCCTCGTATCCTCCGACCGGGAGTGGCGAGAGACATTCGCCATTCGGGCCCCGTTCTGTTGGACGTGGAGTACCTGCCGGGGCCACGAACTGTGTGGGTGCCACCGGAGGCTCGATGATTGAGCCCACCACGGTGAGCCAATTTTGATAGGCAGTATCGGCGTATCCGGCAAATGTTTGACGCCCCCGGGACAAACGTCGTGCATAGGCCCGAATGATTTCTGCCGCATCTGCGGTGTATGAACCCAGCGGCTCGACCCCGATCCGAACGTTCTTCGCAGCAAGTTGGAACGCGGCCGCCGATTCTCCCCGCCAAAACATGGGGGTGTCCCAGATGAGCTGGGCCAACCCGTCGGTAAGCGATGCGGTAGGGGCCTTGATTTTGGGATCAAGCCAATCCGCAAGTGAGTGGAGCCCATCGGGATCCCCTGGGATCTTGAGATTGATGCTCACAACGAGTCACCTCCACGAACGAGCACACTGAGGTCTCGAATGATCTGTTCTTCGGCGAGTGTGTGGTCCTCAATTGCCGCTCGGGCGACAGCGAGAAGTGCCGTGCTTGTTGCAGCGGAGAGCTGAGAAGCTTCCAATGTGATTCGGAGCACAGCCGCGATCTTTCGGCTTGCGAGGCCGCCGTTGGCGCCACCGGGAAAGTTATCCATCGCTGAAATAAGGTTATCGATTCGACGGGTGGGAGACTTCGCCAGCTCTTGCATTCCCTCGTCATCGATTCGGATGTGTGTCATTTCAGCTGCCCCTCGGTCGTGGATTGGGGATCGATACCCGGGTCAAAACTCACCACGTCAAACGGGTATTCGTCCTTGATCTCTCCGAGTCTTTCGGTAAAAACCAGAATCCACGGTTGACTCTCTCCGCACTGTCGCGCAAGGCGGTCTAGCGCCGTATAAGCAAGCAGGGTGGTTCGTCCATCGGCTCGCCGGTGTATTTCGATGGTGCGCTGCCCCTCGGGGCCGAGCCGAATCGGTAGATACAGGACGGGCGGGATAATGGGGGCTCCGCCCGATTCGGGTGGTGCCCACGCACGCACAGGGGACGGGCGGACCCGTATGCCCGTCTTATTGCTTCGATCCGCACTCATATGCGGAACGCTACGCGAATAACGATTGTTGCTCCGAAGTAGCGGAAAGAATGCGGACAGGTTGGGTGCCCGCAGACAGAGACGCTCCCCTTGAAGTCGAGGGGAGCGTCTGTGTCTGCGCGGCGTGGCGGGCTAGGCGTCCAGCGGGCCCTGGTCGACCAGGCGGCGGGCGGTGCCGGCGTCCACGATCAGGTCGGTGATCAGGCCGGCGGCCAGGGCGCCGCGCAGGGTGCGCAGCTTGCCGGCACCGGAGACGACGCCGACCCGGCGGGAGATGCCGCGCAGCACGTCGAGGCTCGGGCCCGACGAGCGGGAGTTCAGGGCGATGTTGTCGCTGCTGCCATCCTCGCGGTAGAACACGGTGGCGACGTCACCGACAACCCCGTCCTCGCGCATCACGGCGAGGTCTGCATCGTCGATGTAGCCGGCGACGTAGAGGTGGCTGGGGACGTCGGAGTAGGTCGAGCCGAGACCGAAGACCGCGATGTCCAGCGCGTTCTGACGCTCGACCACCCGGCTCACGCTGCGCTCACGCCACATCGCGGTCTTGGTGTTGGGGTCGTCGAACACGGCGGGCACCGGGAACTGCTGGATCGCCGCGCCGAAAGCCGCGCCGAAGCGCTGCAGGATCTCGCTGGCATAGGCGATACCCGTGGTGCGCGGGTTGGCGGCACCGTTGAGCTGCACGATGAGGGAGTTGTGGGTGGGCTTGGAGGAGAGGTTGCGGGAGACCGCGCTCATGGTGGAACCCCAGGCCACCCCCATCGACATATTGGAGTCGAAGAAGCCGCCGAGGATCCGGGCGGCATAGAGGGCGACGCGGTCCAGGCGGTCCACATCGCTGATCTGGTCGGGGACCGAGACCACGTGGGCGACCACTCCGAACTGCTGGCGGATGTCGTTTTCCAGCTGGCGCGGGGCGTCCAGCGGGGAGCGGACCTGGATTTCGACCAGTCCGGTCTCGCGGGCGTGACCGAGCAGACGCGAGACGCTCGAGCGCGAGGTGTGCAGCTCGGCGGCGATCGCATCCATGGTCAGGTCCTGCAGATAGTAGAGCTGCGCGGCGGTTAGGGCGTCACGAGTTTTCCCACTGAGGGAAAACGATTCGGGAACCGACATTGGTAAAACTCCTTGCGCCGTGCGGCCGCCAGCGGGGCCGGTCAGGTGGCGGATGTATTGCGGGTGTGATGTGCGGGCCCGCGTGGTGGTACGGGATCGCCGCGTTCACCGTCGCAAGACTTCACCTCCGAGCTTAACCATTTTTTCCCGTGAGCGCGCGCCGAGGCCCCGTCTCGGGGTTGGGAGGGGGCGTAATTCTCCGAGGTTCCGATAGCCGGTGTGCCTCGCGGATGGATGGGGGACATCACTCATAGCGGGTGATGAATGCGGGAACGCGTATATCTTGCACCTTCGCGCGCTCTTTTTGGTCCAAAATCGGCAGTTTTCGACTCGCCGTTCGCCACGGTGAGTGCGGAATGCGAACGTCGAAAGTTCTCAAACATCCGCTTGTTTACGGGGCCACAGCGCCGTTTACCCGCCGTTCATCTGGATAACGGTCGCTGAGAAATTGTGCACCAAGATTGGGTAGATGTGTGTTTTTTAAATGTTTCTTTGGCGCATCGGGGAACCATTTTTGGGGGACACCGAGAGGGGAGTGCCCGGGTGAATGGAGCACGATTGATATATGACGCTCCGCGTAACGATGCGGAAAACCCCTATGCAAAGCGCATGACGGCTACTAAGTTGTGATTCAAGAACATGTGTTATCGACCTCGTGCACATTCGTGCATCGGCTTTGCGCGTTTTGTGCAGGTGGGTCACAATCGGAAAGAACCGACGGCGGGGATGCCGCTGCCGGGGGAAATCGAAAGTTTCGAAAAGGGGTAACACCATGCAGGATCAGGTAGGGAACCCGGGCACCGCTCGCACCACGGTAGAGGCTGTCCGCGCAGAGCCGCGAGCCAACGTACTGATTATCGGTGCCGGTATTAACGGGATTGCCACCTTCCGCGACCTCGCCCTTCAGGGAGTCAACGTGACCCTGATCGAGCGTAACGACTTCTGCTCGGGCGCTTCGGCCGCCTCGAGCCACATGATCCACGGTGGCATTCGCTACCTGGAGAACGGCGAGTTCCGACTCGTGCAGGAATCGGTTCAGGAGCGCAACTCCCTGATCAAGATCGCCCCGCACTACGTCAAGCCGCTGCCCACCACCGTGCCGATCTTCTCGACCTTCTCGGGCATGGTCTCCGCTCCGATGCGCTTCCTGACCCACAAGCAGGGCAAGCCGAAGGAGCGCGGTGCCGCACTCATCAAGATGGGTCTGATGATGTACGACTCCTTCTCCCGTGATGGCGGCTCGGTTCCGCGTCACCGCTTCCTGGGCAAGAAGAAGACCCTCGCCGAGCTGCCGCAGCTCAACCCGGGTCTCAAGTACACCGCCACCTACTTCGACGCCTCGATGCACGACCCCGAGCGCCTCGCCCTCGACGTGATGCACGACGGTCTGGCCGCCGGCGACCACGCCCGTGCCGTCAACTATGTTGAGGCCGTGGGATCCACCGAGTCCGGTGCGATTACCCTGCGCGACCGCGTCAGCGGCGAGGAGTTCGACTTCACCGCCGACGTCGTTGTGAACACCTCCGGTCCCTGGACCGACCTCACCAACGGTGCCTTCGGCACCCCGACCACCTATATGGGTGGCACCAAGGGTTCGCACATTGTGCTGGAAAACGATGAGCTGCTGGCAGCCACCGGTGGGCGCGAGATCTTCTTCGAGCACAACGACGGCCGGATCGTGCTGATCTACCCGCTTAAGGGCAAGGTCATGGTTGGTACCACCGACATCAACGCCGACCCGCGTGAGGCCGCCGTCTGCACCGAGGAAGAGGTGGACTACTTCTTCGACCTGGTCAAGCACGTCTTCCCCCAGATCTCGGTGGACCGCTCGCAGATCATCTACCGCTTCAGCGGCATCCGTCCGCTGCCCGGTCACGGTGACACCCAGCCCGGCTTCGTTTCCCGCGACTACCGCATCGTCGAGACCGCCGTGGGTAAGACCCCGCTGCTGAGCCTCGTGGGTGGAAAGTGGACCACGTTCCGCGCCCTGGCCGAGCACCTCTCCGGAGACGTGCTGAAGGTCTTGGGCCTCGAGCGCAAGGTTTCCACCGCCGGAATGGCGATCGGTGGAGGTAAGGACTACCCCCGCGACGACGCCGCCCGCGCCCGCTGGGTATCCGCCAACCGCGGCCTGGTCTCCGACAAGCGTGCCGACGCACTGCTTGAGCGCTACGGCACCCGTGCCGCCGCCCTCATCGCTCAGCTCCCGGCGGAAGAGCACATGCTCGCCACCGCACCGGACTACAGCGCCGAGGAGCTCACCATTTTGGCCACCGAAGAGCGCGTGGTCACCCTGCTTGATGTCATCCAGCGCCGCACGAGCCTGGCCTTCACCGGTCGGAGCTCGCACGCGGTCCTCGTCGAAGTGGCCGAGGCCATTGCGTCGTCACTGGGCTGGGACACCGAGGCGACCGAACGAGAAATCGCTCGGGCCGCAGAATACCTGAGCTGGGCTCACGGCATCACCGATTCCCGCGCTGGCGGGAAGACTCCGGTGAGCGCCTAGGGTTCGCTCAGTCCGGGCTTAGGGGTCGCCACCGACGAGAGTCGGTGGCGACCCCGATCCGGGACTCACACACCAACGCGGCGACCAGGGGTCGCCACGAAACAGAAAAGGAAGGTCAACGTGGACGTATCTTTAGGAACGGTCTTTCTCTCCGAAGCTTTCGGTACGGGAATGCTCACCCTGCTTGGTGGGGGTGTAGTTGCAAACGTGTTGCTGGCCAAGTCCAAGGGTCTTGGCGGCGGCACCCTGATGATCAACTTCGGCTGGGGTCTTGCGGTCTTCGCCGGTGTGATCGTTGCATTCAACTCGGGTGCACACCTGAACCCCGCGGTGACGCTGGGTATTCTTACCTCCGGTGCCGCTGATTATGCACCGCACGTGCCGGTCAGTGTCGGCGCCACATTCACCTACTTTGGTGGACAGCTAATCGGTGCCATTATCGGTTCGATCTTCATGTATCTGGCCTACAAGAAGCACTTCGACGCCACCGAGGACAAGGGCGTCAAGCTCGGCGTCTTCTCGACCGGCCCGGAAATCCGCTCCTACACCTGGAACCTCATCACCGAGATCATCGCGACCTTCGTGCTGGTCATCGTGATCCTCGGCTTCAACCACCAGGGTGAAACCGGTGGTCTGGCAGCCGTGGGCGCACTGCCCGTTGCCTTCCTTGTTGTGGGTATCGGTGCCTCGCTGGGTGGCCCCACCGGCTACGCCATCAACCCCGCACGTGACCTCGGTCCGCGTATCGCCCACGCCATCCTGCCGATCAAGGGCAAGGGTTCCAGCGACTGGGGCTACGCCTGGGTTCCCGTTGTGGGTCCGATCATCGGTGGTGTGGCCGCCGGTCTGCTCTCCCCGGTTCTGCTCCCGATCGTCGGAGCCTAACTTAACACCTCGGTCCGGGCGGATGCACGGTAAACATGCATCCGCCCGTGCCACCCTCGTAGTATTCCCCCCTCACAGACACCGCAGTTTTTGAAATAAGGAGTTAAGCACATGGCTGACTACGTCATCGCGATTGACCAGGGAACCACCTCGTCGCGTGCGATTGTTTTTGACCACTCCGGGAGCATCGTCTCGACCGGACAGCTTGAGCACGAGCAGATTTTCCCCAAGGCTGGTTGGGTTGAGCATGACCCGAACGAGATTTGGAACAACACCCGTGAGGCCATCGGACAGGCGCTGTCCAAGGCCAACCTGACCCGCCACGACATCGCGGCGATCGGTATCACCAACCAGCGCGAGACCGCGGTCATCTGGGACAAGAACACCGGTGAGCCCGTCTACAACGCCATCGTGTGGCAGGACACCCGCACCCAGGACATCGTGGACCGCCTGGCGGCCGACGGCGGCGTGGAGCGCTTCAAGAAGACCGTGGGTCTGCCCCTGGCCACCTACTTCTCCGGTACCAAGATCGTCTGGATCCTGGAAAACGTCGAGGGCGCTCGTGAGCGTGCCGAGGCCGGCGACCTGCTCTTTGGAACCACCGACACCTGGGTGCTGTGGAACCTGACCGGCGGTGTCGAGGGCGGTGTGCACGTCACCGACGTGACCAACGCCTCGCGTACCCTGTTCCTCAACCTGGAGACCCTCGAGTGGGACGACGAGATCCTCGCCGCCTTCGATGTGCCCAAGTCGCTGCTGCCGACCGTGAAGTCCTCCTCCGAGGTCTACGGTCACGCCGACAGCCACTCGCTGCTGCGCGAGACCCCGATCGCCGGTATCCTGGGCGACCAGCAGGCCGCGACCTTCGGTCAGGCAGCCTTCGACAAGGGTGAGGCTAAGAACACCTACGGCACCGGTAACTTCCTCATCTTCAACACCGGTGAGGACATCATCCACTCGGAGAACGGTCTGCTGACCACCATCGGGTACAAGATCGGTGACCAGCCCACCCACTACGCGCTCGAGGGATCGATCGCCGTGACCGGTTCGCTGGTGCAGTGGCTGCGCGACAACCTGGGGCTGATCTCCTCGGCCGCCGAGGTTGAGGAACTGGCTCGTGGCGTGGAGGACAACGGTGGCGCCTACTTCGTCCCCGCCTTCTCGGGTCTGTTCGCTCCGTACTGGCGTTCGGATGCCCGTGGTGCACTGGTGGGTCTGACCCGCTTCGTGAACAAGGGTCACATCGCCCGTGCGGCGCTGGAGGCCATCGCCTACCAGACCGCCGAGGTGCTGGACGCCGTGAACGCCGACGCCGGTGTGGACCTGACCGAGCTGCGCGTGGACGGTGGCGCAACCGCCAACGACCTGCTGCTGCAGTTCCAGGCCGACATCCTGGGTGTCCCGGTTGTCCGCCCGGTGGTTGCCGAGACCACCGCGCTGGGTGCCGCCTACGCCGCGGGTCTGGCCGTCGGATTCTGGAAGGACACCGACGACCTGGCCAAGAACTGGCAGGAAGACAAGCGCTGGGAGCCGAGCATGGACAAGGGCGAGCGCGACCGTCTGTACCGCAACTGGAAGAAGGCCGTCACCAAGACCTTCGACTGGGTTGACGAGGACGTGAACTAGTTCGCGAGTTTTCTCTGACTGCCGCCCCGCTGGATTCCAGCGGGGCGGCGGTGTTTTTTCTGGTGGAGGGGTGCGGATCTCGCTAGGGTGTAGCTACGCGGATGTGCCGAGGGGGAGTGGGGGAGCACCGTGTCTAATCTGCTGATGGGCTGGCATCTGCCGGTTCTGCTGGGTGTACTCGCGCTGTTTGGGTACTGGGTGTACGCGATCGTGGTTACCGCGAATGATCGCCGGATGCGAACCTCGGAGAAGGTCATCTGGATCGTGCTGCTGGTCCTCCTGCACGTACTCACCCTGGTCGCCTGGACCCTGGACCGCATTGTGCGTTGGGCCCGCGGACGTGGGCAGGGGCCGGTGGCTATGCCGCGCCCGTGAGGGTGAGGTAGATCAGCGCGATGTTGAGGAGGACGATGGCGGCCACCACGATCGCCGTGATGATGCGCATCGGGAGTCGGTTCACGAACTCGCCCATCAGCGAACGCTTGGCGGTCAGATAGGCCAGCGGAATCAGGGCAAAGGGGATGCCCACCGAGAGCAGGACCTGGCTGAGGACCAGCGCCAGCGTGGGGTCAAAACCCACGCCCAGCACGATCAGTGCGGGGATGATGGTGATGACGCGGCGCACCAGGAGCGGGATGCGTACGTGCAGCAGGCCGTCCATGATCGTGGCTCCCGCGTAGCAGCCCACCGAGGTGGAGGCGAGGCCCGAGGCGAGCAGGCCCACGGCGAAGACCACGCCGACGACCGGGCCGAGGGCCGCGGTGATGGCCGCATGGGCGCCCTCGATGGTGTCGGTGCCCGCGACGCCGGGCAGGGCCGAGGCGGCAAGAAGCAGCATGGCGATGTTCACGCCCCCGGCCAGCACGAGCGCGAGGCCCACATCCCACCGGGTGGCCTTGAGGAGGCGGCGGACTCGGCCGGGGTTGGTGCTCACGCCGTGGCGGTCGCGGGCGAGGGCCGAGTGGACGTAGATCGCGTGCGGCATGACCGTGGCTCCCAGCATGCTCGCGGCCAGCAGGACCGTCTCGGTGCCCTCGAAGCGTGGAACCAGTCCGCCGGCCACGCCGCCCCAGTCCAGTGGGGAGAAGAACAGGCCGCCCACAAAGCCGATGGTGATGATCACCAGCATGCCCAGAATGACAAACTCAAACGGACGCTGGCCGCGGCGCGACTGGATTGCCAGGAGCGCCATCGAGACCGCGCCGACGATGATCCCGCCGAGCAGCAGCGGCGTCCCAAACAGCAGGTTCAGCGCGATGGCGCCGCCGATCACCTCGGCGAGATCCGTGGCCGCGGCGATGACCTCGGCCTGTACCCAGTAGGCCAGGCGGCCGGCGCGCGGCATGCGCTGTCCCAGCAGCTCGGGCAGGCTCTTGCCGGTGACCAGGCCGAGCTTGGCGGAGAGGTACTGCACGAGCACCGCCATGACGTTGGCCAGCACCAGAACCCAGACCAGCAGGTAGCCGTAGCCCGCGCCCGCGGAGAGGTTGGCCGCGACGTTCCCCGGATCCACATAGGCGATGGCCGCCACGAAGGCGGGGCCGAGGAGACCCAGGAGCCGACGTTCGGGCGCGCGGGTTGGACGAGTGGAGGCGGGTGCTGCGGAGGTCATGCGCTCACACTAGCAGGTTAATTTCGGCGCACCGAAAAATGTCGTTCCGGGTATTAAAAAACGGGCACCCGAGAGTGTCTCGGGTGCCCGTGATGCCTGGGGAGGGCGTTAGGCGACGACGGTCTCGATCTCGACCTTGATGTTTCCGCGGGTGGCGTTGGAGTACGGGCACACCTGGTGCGCAAGACCCACGAGGCGCTCGGCCTCGGCCTGCTCGATGTCCGCGATTTCCACGTGGAGGGCTGCGCCGAGGTCGTATCCACCCTGACCGTTGGGGAAGATCGAAATGTCGGCCACCACGGCCGAGTCGGTCAGGGTGATCTTCTCGGCGGCAGCCACGGCCTTGAGTGCGGAGTGGAAGCAGGCCGACCAGCCGGCGGCGAAGAGCTGCTCGGGGTTGGTTCCGCCGCCACGGCCGCCCATCTCGGTGGGGACCGCGAGGACCAGGTCGAGGTTGCCGTCGCTGGAGACGACGTGGCCCCCGGCGCGGCCATCGCCGGTCGAGGTGGCTACGGCGGTGTACAGGGTTTCGCTCATAATCTGTGTCCTTCTGACGGGGATTCTCGGAAAATTCCTAGGTAGACGAACTAGTCACTCTACCTACAAGATCTATACTGGAACAGGACTCGGCAACATGCAAGTCCAACCTCAGATTCTCGGTTTCGATTCAGGAACCGTTCGGCACGGGAGCGCACATGACGCAGGTACAGACGCGAGGCACGGCCGTCTCGGAGTCCTCCGCGACGAATGCCGAGACCGACGCGACGGCCGAGAACTCCACAACACACACCGAGACGGCTCGGAAGGCCGAGACTCCCAGCGCCCCGGTGCGGATCGGCGCGCGCCAGCGCATCCTCGATGCCGCCGGCGCGCTGTTCCCGGCGCTCGGATACCGCGCGGTGAGCGCGGACCGGATCATCGCCGCCGCCGGCATCACCAAGGTCACCTTCTACCGGCACTTCCCCACCAAGGACGACCTGATCGTGGCCTACCTGGATGCCGAGTCCGCGCGCGCCCAGGAATCGGTGGCCCGCCTGTTTGCTCCCGAAGGATCGGACATCGAAAGCCGCGGCCCCGAAGAGCTACCCGTGCGCATCGTCACCGCCGAGCAGGCCGAGCTGTTCCTCTCCGGGTTTGCCCGGGTGATCGGGGTCGAGAGCTGCCGTCCGGGTTTCCGAGGCTGCGTGTTCCTGAACGCCGCGGCCGAATATGCCGAACCCGAGCACCCGATCCGTCGGGCCGTGCTGACCCACCGGGACTGGCTCCTGGGCACCCTCGCCGACGCCGTGCGTGCCCTGGGCATCGCACCCGCCGAACCGGTCGCCCGCCAGCTCCTGATGCTCAGGGACGGTGCAATGTTTGCCGGATATCTGGACACCCCCGAACAGATCGAGACCCAGCTGCGCACCGCGGGCCGCGCGATCCTGCGCGCGGGAGCTTAGCCGCCCGCCTGGACCGATCGGCCCGAGCGAAGCGACGCGGCTCGGCCCCGACGCACAAACACCCGGACCAAACGGCCCGGGTGTCTGCGTATGGGTGTGGCGTTTAGCGTGCGCGGCGCAGCAGGCCGATGCGGTCGTACACGGTGTCGAGGGTAGTCTCGGCCACCTCGCTGGCGCGCTCGGCGTTGCGGGCGAGCAGGCGGTCGAGCTCGGCCGGGTCGGCCATCAGCTCGTTGGCGTGCTCACGTACCGGGCCCAGGGTGTCGGCCACCAGCTCGGCGAGGTCCTTCTTGAATGCACCATAGCCCTGGCCATCATAGGCCGCGGTGATGTCCTCCACGGTGCGCCCCGACAGGCCCGAGTAGATGCTCAGCATGTTGGAGATGCCGGGCTTGTTTTCCCGATCGAAGGCCACCACGCCGTCGGCGTCGGTCACCGCGCGCATGATCTTCTTGGCGTTGACCTTGGGGTCATCCAGCACCCAAATGATGCCCGCCGGGGACTCCCCGGACTTCGACATCTTCGAGGTGGGGTTCTGCAGGTCGTAGATGCGCGCCTCGTTGCCACCGATGTGGGCGGTGGGGATGGTGAAGGTCTCGCCGAAGCGCGAGTTGAAGCGCTCGGCGAGGTTGCGGGTCAGCTCGACGTGCTGACGCTGGTCATCGCCCACCGGCACCACCTCGGTCTGGTACAGCAGGATGTCGGCGGCCATCAGCACCGGGTACGCAAACAGGCCCACGCTGGTGGCATCGGAACCGTAGCGGCTGGACTTGTCCTTGAACTGGGTCATCCGACCGGCCTCGCCAAAGCCGGTGATGGTGTTGAGGATCCAGGCCAGCTCGGTGTGGGCGGGCACATGCGACTGCACGTACAGGGTGGACTTATCCGGGGAGATGCCGCCGGCGATGTACTGCGCGGCGGTGCGGCGGATCTTCTCCCGCAGCGTGGTCGGGTCCTGGGGCACGGTGATCGCGTGCAGATCGACCACCGAGAAGAAGGCGTCGTGGGTTTCCTGCAGGCGCTTCCACGGCGAGAGCGCACCCAGGAAGTTGCCGAGCTGGAGCGAATCGGCGGAGGGCTGCATGCCGGAATACAGGCGGGGGTTGGTCATGATAAATCCTTAAAAATTGAGCGAGATTAGAGTGCGTAGACGACGGTGACGGGCGCGTGGTCGGACCATCGCTCGTCGTACGCAGCGGCCCGCTCGACCGCATAGGAGGTAACGGTGGCAGCCAGCGCGGGCGTTGCCATGTGGTAGTCGATGCGCCATCCGGCGTCGTTATCGAAGGCCTGGCCTCGGTAGGACCACCAGGTGTACGGACCGGGGACCTCGCCGGCGAACGCGCGACCGACATCCACCAGGCCGATGCCCGGACCGGTGACGCCGTCCACGCCGGTGACCTCGGTGCCCGCGGCCCCGAAGAAACGGTCGAAGTAGGAGCGCTCCTGCGGCAGGAAGCCGGCGTTTTTCTGGTTGCCCTTCCAGTTTTTGATGTCGAGCTCGCGGTGACCCACGTTGAGGTCACCCACCACGACGGCGTGCGAGGTCTGGGCCGAGAGCTCGGCCAGACGCACCAGCATCGCCTCCAGGAAGGCATATTTGGATACCTGACGCGGGGTATCCACCTCGCCCGAGTGCACGTAGGTGGACACCACCGTTACCGGGGTGCCGTGCCAGTCGTAGTCGCCCTCGAGCCAGCGTCCGGTGCTGTCGGTTTCCTCGCCGCCCAGGCCCGCGCGCGAGGCGACGGGGGCGATCCGGCTGAGCAGTGCAACACCGGCGCGACCCTTGGCCGCGGCCTCATCGTGCAGGATGTGCCAGCCCTCGCCCACCAGCTTGTGCACGTCGGCGTCGCCGGCGCGAACCTCCTGAAGGGCCACAATGTCGGCACCGGAGTTTTCCAGCCACTCGCCCATACCCTTGCGGTAGGCGGCGCGGATGCCGTTGACGTTGACCGAAATAACGCGTAATGGGTTGGCAGACATGGCCCCAGTTTACCGGGTACCGGCGACACTCCGGGGCGTAATTGCCCGATTGTATGCGACCGCGAAAAACTAGCGACCCCGGCGCTCGGCCCGCAGGGTCCGCAGTTCCTTACGTGCGCGCTCGGCACGGGCCCTGGCCACCAGTTTCGCCGGTCCCCGCGCCGCCCGGGCCGCGGCCACCGCCTCGTCAAAGGTCGTGCGCGCGATCAGTTCGCGGGCATCGGCCAAATCCTCGAGCCGCTCGCGCTCGCTCTGCTCGATCAGGACCACACCCTTGCGTTCCAGGCCCTCGGCGATCCAGGCCCCGGCGATCAGGATCACCCGACAGACGAAGTTGAACCAGATCAGCAGACCGATAAACACCGCAAACGTGGCCAACAGCGGGTTTCGGCTGGCCCCACCCAGCACCGCACCACCGGCAACGCTCAGCGCGGTCAGCGCCAGGGCCCCGAAGAAGGACCCCATGAAGAGGTCGGGCAGCGGAATCGGGATGCGGGCGAGCACCCGGTACAGCGCCGACAGGGTGATGAAGTTCAGCAGCAGACCGGCAACCAGACCGATCAGCGAGACCGTTGCGCGCCCCCAGAACGACTCATCGGAGATTCCGATCAGACCGAGCACCCAGGTCACCGCCTGGGTCGAGAGCATATTGGCCGCGGCCGAAAGCACCAGCAGCACCCCGAAGGCCAGCGCGAGCCCCAGGTCCTTGGCCTTCTGGAGGAAGAAGTTACCCTCGGCGCGGGGGAGATGGAAGATCGAGCGCAGGGCCTGCCTGGTCGAGGAGAGCCAGGCGATCGCGGTGAAGAGCAAACCGACCAGCGCGATCGCACCGGTCCACCCGAACACATTGACGCGGGCGATGGTGAGGATCTGATCCTCCTTGATGATGCCACTGCCGCCGTCGGTGCCGATCAGCCCGGGAACCGCGTTATTGATGATGTGAACGAGATTCTTGAACAGCTCATCGTTGCCGATCAGCCATAGTCCGGCGACCGCGAACCCCACGTACAGCGCGGCGAATACCGCAAACACCGCCTGGAAGCTCATGCCCGAGGACAGCAGGTTGCCGTCGGCCTCGTTGTAGCGCATGACCGTGCGGACCACCCGGGTGCGCGTCACCGTGTCCACGGCCTCGCCCGCGCGCTCCAGCGGCTTCTCGAAACGCTGCACCAGCGCATTATCGCTGTTGCGGATCGATTCCGAGAAGGAGGCCTCACGCTTTAGCGCGGCCTTCCGGGCATTCTTTTCGGCCAGGCGTTGGCCTCGGGAGGCGCTGCGGGGTCGACTGCTCATGCCCCTACTGTAATGGGGGCGTGATCGGGTGGGGAGATTTCCGGGGAACGCCGCGGGATTCCTCCTTCGAATGTGCGCCCGGCTCGGACCTGGCCTAGGCTGAACCCTAGATAGCGGGCGAACGAAGGGAACCGGGTGCGGGTGCAGGGGGTGGGTGTTGGTCGCGGTGTGGTCACCGGACCGGTCCTGCGTATGCCCGAACCGTTGCCCGAGCCCTCGGATCGTCCGCGCAGCAACACGGCGGCCTGGGAATCATCCCGGGCCGAGGCCGCGCTGCGCGAGACCGCCCATGATCTCTCCCAGCATGCCGAGCACACCACCGGCGAGGCACGAGCGGTGCTGGAGGCTCAGGCTCAGATGGCGCAGGATCCCTCGCTGCTGACCGATGTGCGCTCCCGAATCGCCGCCCAGAAGACCGCCGAGCGTGCGATCTTTGAGGCGTTCCACACCTTCCAGCAGATGCTGCTCTCGATGGGCGGCTATATGGCCGAGCGTGCCTCCGACCTGGGCGACCTTTCCCAGCGCACGATCGCGCACCTGCGCGGGGTTCCGGTGCCGGGCATCCCCGACTCGGATACCCCCTTTATCCTGGTGGCTCACGATCTGGCCCCGGCCGACACCGTGGGCCTTGACCTGGGGCGCGTCCTCGGGCTGATCACCAGCGGAGGCGGCCCCACCTCGCATACGGCGATCCTCGCGCGGGCCAAGGCCCTGGTTGCCGTGGTCGGTGTGGGCGATGTGGACGCGCTGGTGGACGGGACCGAGGTGCTGCTGGATGCGGCCGAGGGTACCGTCACTATCGATCCGACCCCCGAGGATGTGCAGACCGCTCGCCGCCGGCTGGGTCGTCGCCGCTCCAAGGTCCCGGTGGGCCCGGGAACCCTCGCCGATGACACCCCGATTCCGCTCCTGGCCAACCTGACCCGGGCCGATGAGGCCCAGGCGGCCCGCGAACTCGGTGCCGAGGGCGTGGGGCTGCTGCGAACCGAACTCCTGTTCCTGGATGCCGACCGCGCCCCGAGTATCGCCGAGCAGGTGGAGCACTACCAGCGGATCTTCGAGGAGTTCCCCGGCCGTCGGGTCATCGTACGCACCCTGGACGCCGGTGCCGATAAGCCGCTCGCATTCCTCCCGGTGGATACCGCCGAACCCAACCCGGCCCTGGGCATGCGCGGGCTGCGCGCGTTCCGGGGAGATGATTCGATCCTGCGCGATCAGCTGCGGGCGCTCGCCATCGCCGCCGACAGCTGCCGTGCGGACGTGCGGGTGATGGCCCCGATGATCGCCGATGCCGCCGAAACCGCCAGGTTTGTGCTGCTGGCTCGCGAACTGGGACTCGGCACCGCGGGGGTCATGGCCGAGGTGCCCTCGGCCGCCCTGCTGGCCGCGCAGATCCTGGGCATCGCCGACTTCGTCTCGATTGGGACCAACGACCTTACCCAGTACACCCTCGCCGCCGATCGGCAGCTGGGTGCGCTGGCCGAGTATCAGGATCCCTGGCACCCAGCGGTGCTGCGCCTGATCAGGATGATCGGGGATGCCGGCGGTCAGTCGGGCAAGCCCGTGGGGGTGTGCGGAGAAGCGGCGGGGGATCCGCTGCTCGCGGTCATCCTGGTGGGGCTCGGCGTCACATCGCTGTCGATGGCCCCCGAGGCGCTCGCGGACGTACGCACCGAGCTGCGCCAGCACACCCTGGAACACGCAAGATTGCTGGCTTCCCGGGCGCTTGCGGCCGCGACCCCGGCCGAGGCACGACTGGTGATGACCGAGGGATAGTTCCCGCGGAATAGCCGCCGAGGCAGCGATGACTCGTGCCCGTACCTCCTCCGACGCGACGAAACTCCCGAACAGGGGGCGACTGTCGAGTGGCGGCCAGACGATTCAACGTATAACGTTTGTTTAATTATGTCTAACTTTGAATCTCCTGTAAATTCTGCACCTCAGCCGCCGATCGCGCCGGCGCCCGTTCCTCCCGTGGCTCCGACCGCGGCTAAGGGGCTCGCGGTGGCCGCACTCGTGGTGGGTATCGTCGCCGTTCTGATCGGGTTCTTCCCGGTCGCCGGCATCATCGTGGGTGCGGTTGCCGTCATCCTCGGAATCGTTGCGCTGGTGAAGCGTCAGTCGAAGGCGTTCGCGCTGACCGGTCTGATCCTGGGTGCCGTCGGACTGATCACCTCGCTGATCGTGACCATCCTGGCCGGTGTGGTTGTGGGTGCCGCGATCGATTCCGTCCAGAAGGAGACCGGAGTCAACGTCCAGACCGAAGGCGAAGAGGCCGGCGATGACACCCTGGGTACCCGGGAAAACCCGATCGCGCTGGGCACCACCATCGAAGGTAAGGAATACACCGTCGTCATCAACTCGGTGACCCTGGGCCAGAATGACGCTGTTCTCGCGGCAAACCCCTTCAACGAGGCCCCCGCGGCCGGCAGCAGCTACGCGGTCATCAACTACACCGTGACCTACACCGGGGCCGACTCGGGTAACGCGGGGCTCGTATCCATTGACTACGTGACCTCCGCCGGAAACGTCGTGGATGCCACCAGCCAGCTTGTCGTGGCACCCGAGCCCGCCATCGGTTTTGAGGAGCTGTTTGCCGGAGCCAGTGCCACCGGGAACACCGCACTCGCCTTCCCGGATGGCGATGAGGGAGTCCTTCGGGTTCGTGCCGGACTGCTGACCGACCCGGTATTTGTTGCCATCAAGTAATACGGCGCTGCCGAGCGAAGGAGGGTCCCGATGGGGCCCTCCTTTTGCGTGGGGTGGGTGGCCCCGCTCGCACGGTAACCCCCATCAACCCCGAAAGGGGGGTGGGGCTGGATTCGGAGTGAGAAAATAACTCACGCTATTGTTGGCCATATCATGACTAACTCTGAATATCCTGGACAGCCTGAGCAGCTTCCGGTTGCCCCGCAGCCGCAGGCACCATTTGAGCCCGCATCCGTTCCCGCCTCCAGCCGTGGTCTGGCAATCACCGCCCTGGTGCTGGGAATCGTTGCCGTCGTCTTCGTGTTCCTGCCGCCGCTGAGCATCCTGCTCGGTATTATCGCCGTGGTCTTCGGCATCATTGCGCTGGTCAAGCGTCAGCCCAAGGCCTTTGCGCTGACCGGTCTGATCCTGGGAGCCGTCGGCGTCATCATCGGCGCTGTCCTCCTGGTGATTGGCCTGATCTTCACCGCTACCCTGATCGAGCAGGGTCAGAAGGGCGAGGGTCCGCTGGCGAACTCCTCGCTGCTGCCCTCCGCGGAGCCCACCGAGGTGGACGAGAGCGCGGATGAGGTTGGAGCGATCGGTACCCCGATCGTGGGCGACGGCTACACCGTCGTGATCAACTCCTTCACCCCGAACCAGACCGCCGAGGTGCTGGCGGCGGACGCCGACAACGCCGAGCCGATCGACGGCCACAGCTACGCCGTGGTGAACTACACGGTGACCTACACCGGCACCGGCGAGGGCAACCTCCTCGAAGCCCCGGTGCAGTACGTTACCTCCGCCGATGAGCTCTACCCGCTGGAGGACACCTTCGGATACGCCCCCGAGCCGCGCTTCACCCTGGATGAGACGCTGACCCCGGGCCAGTCGGTGACCGGAAACATCGCGCTGATCGTGCCCAACGATGACGCGGGTAAGCTCGCCGTGATCGCCGGTCAGGGACACCAGGGCGTGCTGGTTCCGATCAAGTAGTTCGAGCAACAAAAGGCGGCCCACCCTCACCGAGGATGGGCCGCTTTTTTGTGCGCTAGTTGGCGGTGATGTTGACCAGCCAGCCGATTCCAAACGAGTCCACCAGCATCCCGAAGGTGTCGCCCCACGGCGCGGTTTCCAGCGGAGCCTGCACGGTGGCACCGGGGAGCAGACCCTCCCAGTAGCCGCGCAGCTCGGCCTCATCCGGTCCCGAGAGCGAAACCGAGACATTGTCACCCACGGTGAGCTCCATATAGCTCGGGGTGTCGGAGACCATCAGGGTCAGCCCCGAGGGGGAGACGATCATGCCGTGCATGATCAGGTCGGCATCCGCGGGGTCCACCGGCATGCCGGCCTCCCCGAAGGTCGAGATGGTCAGCTCACCGCCGAGGATCCCATGGTAGAACTCGAGCGCCGCGCGGCCCTCGCCACGAAAGTTGATGTACGGATTCAGGGAGACGGTCATCGTTGGTCCTCTCGATCATGCGCGTTATGCGCTGATTCGATTATGAACCCGAATCGGTCGACTCGAAAGGGGCAACCTCCGGATTGTGATCAACGATGCGGTGGGTGATGAAGTATCCGGCGGTGGCCGCTACGATGGCCACGGCCAGCGGCAGCCAGGACACCGGGAGGTCGGCGGCGGGGATCGACCCCGCGGCAACCAGCGAATACCCAAACAGGCTCTGGGCGATCAGCAGGGCGGCCAGGTCGCCGCGTCGCTGATCCGGGGTTCGGGTCGCGTGTCCGCTGCGGAAGGCCCAGACCGTGACCAACATGATCAGGGCCATCGCGATGGCGACAAACCAGCTGGAGACGCCGCCCGCGGCCGGGGCGTCGGCATTGCCGAACTGGATCGGGACCGGGCCGGGGAGCGCGACGCAGAGAATGACCCATAGCAGCAGCGCGAGCACAATCACGCGGGGGACAAGCTTTTTTCGGTGCGCGGAGGCGGCGGTCATGACTCCCTTTCGTCTCCCACAGCCTAGCGAGAATTTGGGCCCGCGGAGCGCCCGCACCCGCCACACCACGACGGGCCTCGATCCCGGAGGATCGAGGCCCGTCGCATCGGAGTGGTTCTTACGGCTTGCCGCGCATGATCGCCGACTTGACCTCGGCGATGGCCTGGGTCACCTGGATGCCACGGGGGCAGGCCTCGGAGCAGTTGAAGGTGGTGCGGCAGCGCCACACGCCCTCCTTGTCGTTGAGGATGTCGAGGCGGACCTTGGCCTGGTCGTCGCGGGAGTCGAAGATGAAGCGGTGGGCGTTCACGATCGCCGCCGGGCCGAAGTACTGGCCGTCGGTCCAGAACACCGGGCAGGACGACGTGCACGCGGCGCACAGGATGCACTTGGTGGTGTCGTCAAAGCGGGCGCGGTCGGCCACCGACTGTACGCGCTCCTTGCCGGTGCCGGGGGTGCTGTTGGCCTGCAGGAAGGGCTGCACCTCACGGAAGGACTCGAAGAAGGGCTCCATATCGACCACGAGGTCCTTCTCCAGCGGCAGACCCTTGATGGCCTCCACGTAGATGGGCTTCGAGATGTCGAGGTCCTTGATCAGGGTCTTGCAGGCCAGGCGGTTGCGGCCGTTGATGCGCATCGCATCCGAGCCGCAGATGCCGTGCGCGCAGGAACGGCGGAAGGTCAGCGACCCGTCCTGCTCCCACTTGATCTTGTGCAGCGCGTCGAGCACACGGTCGGTACCGTAGAGCTCCACATCGTAGTCCTGCCAGCGCGGCTCCTCGTCAACCTCCGGGTCGAACCGGCGGATGATTAGGGTGACGGTGAAGGACGGGACCGCATCGGCGGCTGCCGGCGGCTTCTCGGCGGTAGCGGTAGCCACGATTAGTACTTCCTTTCCATCGGCTGGTAACGGGTAATGACCACGGGCTTCCAGTCCAGCGTGATGTGGTCACCGGCGTCGGCGGAGTGCGGATCGCCGCTCAGGTACGCCATGGTGTGCTGCATGTAGTTTTCGTCGTCGCGCTTGGGGAAGTCATCGCGCATGTGACCGCCGCGGCTCTCCTTGCGGTTCCGGGCGGAGAAGACAACCACCTCGGCGAGGTCGAGCAGGAAGCCCAGCTCGATGGCCTCGAGCAGGTCGGTGTTGAACCGCTTGCCCTTGTCCTGGACGCTGATGTTCTTATAGCGCTCGCGCAGCTGGTGGATGGTCTCGGTGACCTCGGCGAGGGACTCATCGGTGCGGAACACCTGGGCGCCGCGGTCCATGTGGTCCTGCAGCTCCTTACGCAGCACGGCCACGCGCTCGGTGCCGGTTCCGGTGCGGACCTGCTCGAGCAGCTCGCGCACCTCCTTGGCGGGGTCCTCGGGCAGTGGCACGAACTCGGCGGTCTTGACGTACTCGACGGCGTTGTTTCCGGCGCGCTTCCCGAACACGTTGATGTCGAGCAGCGAGTTGGTGCCCAGACGGTTGGAGCCGTGCACGGACACGCAGGCGCACTCGCCGGCGGCGTACAGACCCGGAACCACGGTGGTGTTATCGCGCAGAACCTCGGCGTTGACGTTGGTGGGAATACCACCCATGGCGTAGTGGGCGGTCGGCATCACCGGGACGGGTTCAACCACCGGGTCGACACCCAGGTAGGTGCGGGCGAACTCGGTGATGTCGGGCAGCTTGGTTTCCAGGACCTCGGCACCCAGGTGGGTGCAGTCGAGGTACACGTAGTCCTTGTGCGGTCCGGCACCGCGGCCCTCGGCCACCTCCTGGACCATGCAGCGGGCGACGATGTCACGCGGGGCGAGGTCCTTGATGGTGGGGGCGTAGCGCTCCATGAAGCGCTCACCCGAGGCGTTGCGCAGGATCGCACCCTCACCGCGGGCACCCTCGGTGAGGAGGATGCCGAGGCCGGCCAGACCGGTCGGGTGGAACTGGAAGAACTCCATGTCCTCGAGCGGCAGGCCCTTGCGCCAGACGATGCCGACGCCATCACCGGTCAGGGTGTGGGCGTTGGAGGTGGTCTTGTAGATCTTGCCGAAGCCACCGGTGGCGAAGATCATCGCCTTGGCCTGGAAGACGTGCAGCTCGCCGGTGGAGAGGTCATAGGCGACCACGCCCGAGGGCTGCTTGACGCCGTCCACCTCGGTCATGATGAGGTCGAGGACGTAGAACTCGTTGAAGAAGTTGATGCCGTGCTTGACGCAGTTTTGGTACAGCGTCTGCAGGATCATGTGGCCGGTGCGGTCGGCCGCGTAGCAGGCCCGGCGAACCGGAGCCTTACCGTGGTCGCGGGTGTGACCGCCGAAGCGGCGCTGGTCGATCTTGCCCTCGGGGGTGCGGTTGAAGGGCAGACCCATGTTCTCCAGGTCGATGACCGCGTCGATGGCCTCCTTGGCCAGGATCTCGGCGGCGTCCTGGTCGACCAGGTAGTCGCCACCCTTGATCGTGTCGAAGGTGTGCCACTCCCACGAGTCTTCCTCGACGTTGGCAAGGGCGGCGGCCATGCCACCCTGGGCCGCACCGGTGTGCGAGCGGGTCGGGTAGAGCTTGGAGATGACGGCGGTCTTGGCATTCGGTCCGGCCTCGATGGCCGCGCGCATTCCGGCACCGCCGGCACCGATGATCACGATGTCGAACTGGTGGTAGTGGACGCCGCCTACGATGGTGGATCCCTGGGTGCTGTTCGTCACAGAATTTTCCAATGTGTTGATCGTTGGGTGTCCGCGGTCGCTAGTGCGCGGCGCAGAGCTGAATCAGGGCATCGGAGGAGGGGTTTCCGATGCAGGGGTCGAACGTGAAGACCACGAGCGTGCCGAGGATGATCAGGATCGCGACGGCCGCCAGGATGGCGATCTTCAGGATGCCGCGGGTGGTGCGGCCACGGGCGTAGTCGTTGACGATGGTGCGCATGCCGTTGCCGCCGTGGATCAGCGCGAGCCACAGCATGATGACGTCCCACCACTGCCAGAACGGGTCGGCCCACTTGCCGGCCACGAAGGCGAAGTTAATGGCGGAGACGCCGGTGCCCTGCCACAGGTTCACAAACAGGTGACCAAAGATCAGTACCACCAGCACAACGCCGGAGACACGCATGTACAGCCAGCCCCACTTTTCCCAGTTGGTGCCGTTTCCACGGGTGCGGGGGGAGCGGGGAGCCGCGATTTCGGTAGTAGTCATGGCGGGCCTCCTAGTGGCTGAACACGTTGGTCAGGTGCCGCGGCACAAAGGCGAGCATGGTGAGCACCCAGAGGGCGATCACGATCCAGAACATGAGCTTCTGGTAGCGGGTGCCCTTGGACCAGAAGTCCACCAGGATGATCCGCAGACCGTTGAAGGCGTGGAAGACGATCGCGGCCACCAGGCCGACCTCGCCAATGCCCATGATCGGGGTCTGGTAGGTGCCGATCACGGCGTCATACGCCTCGGGGGATACACGCACCAGCGCGGTATCCAGCACGTGAACCAGCAGGAAGAAGAAGATCGCGACGCCGGTTATGCGGTGGAAAACCCATGACCACATGCCCTCGTGACCGCGGTACAGCGTACCCGCGGGACGCGGTTTCTTTTTTGATGCCTTCGGTGGAGTCCCTGCAGTCTGCACTGACACGAACAGCCCTCCCATAATCGTCGAAGCCTCGGTCGACAGCCACACGAGCCGTCGTGCGTCTTTTAGGCGCTACGCCCATCCTATGTCGACAATGAGTCGGTTACCGCTTAGGCGACCCTTAGTGGTCGGAGATATTCGCTGTCCGAAACCAGCTGTTCACCGGGAACTCCCGGCAAATTTGCTGTCTGGGTGACGCGACACCCGCCGGGAGGCGCCGGTGATTGAGGCGTTGCCCGCCGAGTCGCCCGCTCCTCCCAGGTTGCGCCGACTACCCTGGAGACATGAAACCCGCACTCGACCGCTTTTTTAGCGTGATTCCGGCCGGGGGTGTCGGCTCACGACTGTGGCCGCTGTCCCGCGCGGATGCACCGAAGTTCCTGCACGACCTCACCGGCTCCGGTTCGACCCTGCTGCGGGCGACCTGGGACCGACTGGCACCGATCGCCGGTGACCAGCGCATCATGGTCGTGACCGGACGCGCGCACCGCGCCGCCGTGGAGGAGCAGCTGCCCGGGCTCGCGGACCAGAACATCGTGCTGGAGGCCGATCCTCGGGATTCGACCGTGGCCATCGCCCTCGCCGCCGCGATCCTGGTGCGCCGGGAGCCGGACGCGATCATCGGTTCATTCGCCGCAGATCACGTGATCAGCGGTGACCGCCTGTTCCGCTCCGCCGTGAACGAGGCCGTGCTGGCAGCGGACGCCGGGTTTATCGCGACCATCGGTATTACCCCGACCGAGCCCGCCGTGGGCTTTGGGTACATCAAGGTGGCCGATGACCTGAACATCACCGGTGCAGCGAGTGCCCGCGCGGTCGAGTGCTTCGTGGAGAAGCCCGACCTGCCCACCGCGCAGAGCTACCTGGCCGACGGCGGATACCTCTGGAACGCGGGGATGTTCATCACCCGCGCCGATGTGCTGCTCGAGGAGCTGGGCCGTAACCAGCCCGAACTGCGCGCCTCGATCGTGGAACTCGCCGCCGCCTGGGATGACCCGGCAACCCGCGGCCCCGCGGTGGACCGCATCTGGCCCACGCTCAAGAAGATCGCGATCGACTACTCGGTGGCCGAGCCCGCCGCGGCAGCCGGTCGCCTCGCGGTGATCCCCGGTGCCTTTAAGTGGGACGATGTGGGCGACTTCGCCTCGCTCGCCAAGCTCAACACCGGCGGTGCCGGCGGCGACCTGGCCATCCTGGGCGAGAATGCACGCGTGCTGGCGGATGCCTCCAGCGGCATCGTGGTGTCCGAGACCGACCGCGTGATCAGCCTGATCGGTGTGAAGAACATCGTGGTGGTGGACACCCCGGACGCCCTGCTGGTCACCACCAGCGAGCACGCCCAGCGGGTGAAATCCGTGGTGGATGCGCTGAAGATCTCCGGTCGCAACGACCTGCTCTAGACGCCTCGAAGCCCGCGAATTCTCAGTCTGAATTCGCGGGCTTTGTGGTATCTAAAACCGCTGATATATCAACAAATCGGTCGCCTGATGACGAGTGTATGAACGGCATTGGATTTACCCTGTCGTTTCGCGAGGGTCGCGGGTAGACTTTGCCGGGTGAGTACCTCGGATAACTACACTCTGCCCGGCGGCATCAACCTGCGGGCCCTGCCCAAGGTGTCGCTGCACGACCACCTGGACGGTGGACTGCGCCCGCAGACCATCCTGGACCTGGCCGCCGCGGCCGGCCTGGAGGCCCCCGCCAACACCGCCGAGGAACTCGCCGAGTGGTTTATCGACCAGGCCAGCGCCGGCAGTCTGCCCGCCTACCTGAAGACTTTTGACCTGGCCATCGCCGTCCTGCAGACGGCGGATGCACTGGCGCGGGTTGCTCGTGAGTTTGTCCACGACCTGGCCGACGACGGCGTGATCTACGCCGAGATTCGCTGGGCACCCGAGCAGCACCTGCGGGGCGGGCTGACCCTCGACCGCGCGGTCGAGGCCGTGCAGCAGGGTCTCGAGCGCGGGGTGGATGATGTGCGCCGAGCCGGGGGCGAGATCGAGGTGGGCCAGCTGCTCACCGCGATGCGTCATGCGGATAACGCGCTGGAAATCGCCGAGCTGGCCGTGCGTCATCGCGATCACGGCGTGGTCGGATTCGACATCGCCGGTGCCGAGGACGGCTTCCCTCCCGCCCGGCACCGCCTGGCCTTCGACTATCTGGCCCAGCACTACTTCCCGGTCACCGTGCACGCGGGGGAGGCCGCCGGTCTCGACTCGATCCAGGGCGCGCTGTTTGATGGACGCGCCCTGCGCCTAGGCCACGGCGTGCGCCTGGCCGAGGATATCGAGGTGCGTCGTACCGAGGGCGACAACGTCTATGTGGAGATGGGGGAGCTGGCGCACTGGGTCAATGACCGCGAGATCGCGCTGGAGCTCAGCCCCTCCTCGAACCTGCAGACCGGAGCCATCGACGCGTGGGGTGACGAGCTCGAGGATCACCCCTTCGACCTGCTCTACCAGCTGGGCTTCCGAGTCACGGTCAACGTGGACAACCGCACGGTCACCGGAACCTCGCTGACCCGCGAGCTGGCCCTGCTCTCGGCGGCCTTCGAATACGACCTCGAAGACCTGGAAATCTTCCAGCTCAATGCGGCCGCCGCCGCGTTTATGCCCACCGAGGACCGGGAGTACCTGACCGAGCGCATTCGTGCAGGTTTCGACGCCGCGGCAGACGCATAGCGAGCGTTCTACCGATTCTCGGGGTGGGAACCGGTAGCCTGGAAGAACGAACCCTTCGCCCCCGTGATTCAGTGAGGATCTCATGCCGCTACCCCCGCTTCCCGACGACGCAATCAACCTGCACGCCAGTGCGGGTGACTGGCGTGACGCGGTGCGGCTTGCCGGCAACGCTCTTGAGCGTGGCGGCTTCACCGCCGAGAGCTACTCCGACCGGATGATCGAGGTCATCGAGGAATTTGGTGCCTACGTGGTGATCGCGCCGGGCCTGGCCCTCGCGCACGCCCGCCCGGGCCCCGACGTGCTGAACTCGGGCATCGCCGTGGTCACCCTGGCCGAGCCCGTGGTGTTTGGACACCCGCATAACGACCCGGTCAACGTGGTCATCGGCCTGGCCGTCACCGGAACCGAGGAGCACGTCACCACGGTGGCCGAGCTGGCCAACGTCTTCAACGATGCCGGGTCGATCCCGGCCCTGGCCGATGCCCCGACCGCGGAGCGTGTGCGCGATATCCTCGGGGCTCCGGCCGCGGAATAGAGGGGGTCAACCATGATGCACATCGTTGCAATCTGTGGGGCCGGGGTGGGAACATCCGGCATCCTCAAGGTGAACGCCGAGCGCGCGCTGGCCCGCCTGGGCCTGGAAGCCACGGTCACCGCGAGCGATGCGGCCTCGGTCATGACCGCCGCCGCCGACGCCCAGATCATCCTCACCTCCTCGGAGCTGGTCCCGGCCATCGGCAAGACCTACGCGGAGATCATCGTGATCAACAACTACTTCGACCTGGACGAGCTGGCTGACAAGCTCGAAGAGGCCCTGAGCTAGCGTCAACACACAACGAGCCGGGTGGAGTGATCCACCCGGCTCGTTGTGTATGTGAGGCTATTCCGAAACCAGCTCGGTGAGGTCGCTGCGGATCTCGACCAGGCTCTCCAGGACGGTCTCGTCCTCGCCACGCACGTCGAGGTAGAACTTGACCTTGGGCTCGGTTCCACTCGGGCGAATCATGATCCGCGCACCGTCGGAGAGTTCCCAGCGCAGCGCGTTGGTGCCCGGGCGCTCGGCGGTGGCGACCGACAGGTCCTCGATCTTGACGATCTCCCGGCTGCCCAGCAGGGCCGGCGGGGTCTCGCGCAGACGCGCCATCAGCGCGGGGATCTGGGCCAGGTTGGTGAAGCGGATCGAGAGCTGGTCGCTGCCGAAGTAACCGAAGCGGGTTGCGAACTCGTCGAGCATGTCGCCCAGGGTGCGTCCCTCCTCGGCGGCGGCACCGGCGAGCTCAAGCACGGCGAGGCCGGCGGAGATGCCGTCCTTATCGTGCACGGTGTCGGGGTTGACCAGGTAGCCGATGGCCTCCTCGTAGCCGAACAGCAGGTGCGGGACCCGGGAGACCCACTTGAACCCGGTGAGGGTTTCGGCGAAGTCCAGCTGGTACTGACGCGCGACCTCGGCCAGGGCCGGGGAAGACACGATGGTGCAGGCCAGCGCGCCGTGACGACCGGTGGCGCGGGCCCGCTCGGCGGCACGCCATCCCAGCAACCAGCCGATCTGGTTACCGGTCAGCTGGCGGAAGCCGCCGGGTGCCGCGGGATCGGGAATCGCGACCGAGCAGCGGTCGGCATCGGGGTCGTTGGCGATGATCAGGTCGGCACCGTGCTCGCGCGCGGTCTCGATGGCCAGATCCAGTGCGCCGGGCTCCTCGGGGTTGGGGAACGCGACTGTGGGGAAGGCGGCGTCGGGGTCGCGCTGGGCGGCCACGGCGATGGGCTCGGGGAGTCCGGCGGCGGTCACCACCCGGGCGAAGGTTTCCCAGCCCACACCGTGCATCGCGGTGTAGACCACGCGCAGCGGCTGCGGGGTCTGGTCAACCAGGGCCGCGGTCGCGCGAACATAGGCGTCGATCACGGCCTCATCGGCGATCGCATACTCGGGGGAGCGGGGCAGATCCAGCACGCTCTCGTCGGTCGCGATGCGCAGGATCTGGGTCGCGATCTCGGCATCCACCGGGGCGACAATCTGCGAGCCCGCATCCTCATCGCCGAGGTACACCTTGTAGCCGTTATCGGCGGGCGGGTTGTGGCTCGCGGTCACCATGATGCCCGCGCTGGTGCCCAGCTGACGGACGGCGAAGGCCAGCACCGGGGTGGGCAGCGGACGCGGCAGCAGGGTCACTCGGATGCCCACACCCGAGAGCAGTTCGGCGCTGTCGCGCGCGAACACGTCGGAGTTCTTGCGGCCGTCATAGCCGATCACGACGCTCGGGGTGGTGTCGCCGGCGCGGGCGTTGAGGAACGCTCCGATGCCGGCGGCGGCCTGGGAGACCAGGACGCGGTTCATCCGGTTGGATCCGGCCTCGACGCGGCCACGCAGGCCCGCGGTGCCAAACTCCAGGCGTCCGGCGAAGCGGTCGGCCAGGTCGGCGCGGGCGGCGGAGTCGCCGCCGCGGACGGCCTCGAGGATCGCGGAGAGCTCGTCGCGGGTCTCCGGATCGGGATCCTGGGCGAGCCACGCCTCGGCGCGCTCAAGCAGGTCGGTGCACACCGGAACGGAACCGGTATTCTCGCCGCTCATCGGGCTCCGCCGGGTCGGCTCAGGCTGTTCATTGCAGTTTGCATGTCCACCATGCTAACCGGATCGGCCGCAAAACCGGGTGTGGAAGCGGTGATTAACGCGGTGTGGCGGCGGCCCGAAATCTCGGTGCCGCCGCCACGTGACGTGCTCTAACGGATTAGATCGCCGCGACGATCTGCGCGAGCAGCGCGCTGATCTTGGCCTCGGCCGCCTGACCGGCCTCGATGACCTCGGTGTGGCTGAGCGCGGTGGGGGAGATTCCGGCGGCCAGGTTGGTGATCAGGGACATGCCCAGGATCTCCATGCCGGCCTCGCGGGCGGCGATTGCCTCCAGCGCGGTGGACATACCCACGATGTGGCCACCGATGGTCTTGGCCATCTGCACCTCGGCGGGGGTCTCATAGTGCGGTCCGCGGAACTGGCAGTACACACCCTCGTCCAGCTCGGGGGCGATGGTGCGTGCCAGGTCGCGCAGACGCGAGGAGTACAGGTCGGTCAGGTCCACGAAGGTGGCACCCTCGAGCGGGGAGTCCGCGGTGAGGTTGATGTGGTCGCTGATCAGCACCGGGGTCCCCGGGGTCCAGTGCTCCTTGATGCCACCGGCACCGTTGGTGAGGATCATGGTCTTGGCACCGGCGGCGGCCGCGGTGCGCACCGAGTGGACGGTGCGGCGAACGCCGTGGCCCTCGTAGTAGTGGGTGCGGGCGCCGATGACCAGCGCGTGCTTGCCGTTGGGCAGCTTGATCGAGCGCAGGGTTCCGCCGTGGCCGGGCAGCGCGGGCTTGGAGAAGCCGACGACCTCCTCGGCGGGGAACTCGGCGACGGTCTCACCGAGCAGGTCCGCAGCCTTGCCCCAGCCGGAGCCGAGGGTCAGCGCGATATCGTGCGAGGCGACGCCGGTCTTCTCGGCGATCTGGGCGGCGGCTTCGGCGGCAACCTCGCGCGGCGAAACGGCCGGGTCGTGCAGGGGGTTTGTGGTGGAGTCTGACATGGTTTCCACTCTAGCCAAAGACCCCGGATCGCGCCCGTTTTCGAGGCGCGCCGAATTCACTTTGAACGCCCCGATAAGCCTGCAAGAATGGAGGTCATGGTCTACGACTTTGAACGCACCCAAAAGATTGCGGTAATCGGTGGCGGCCCGGGCGGCTACGAGGCAGCCCTGGCCGGCGCACAGCTCGGCGCGGAGGTGACCCTGATCGAGCGGATCGGGGTCGGCGGATCCGCCGTCATCTCCGATGTTGTCCCCTCCAAATCGCTGATTGCCACCGCCGAGGCAACCACCGCCATTCGGACCGCGAGTGATCTCGGGGTCCGTTTTTATGCGCAGGATGAGAACACCGGCAAGCCGATCCAGCCCGAGGTGGCCGTCAACCTGGGCGCGGTGAATAAGCGCCTGCTGAGCATGGCGCACGCGCAGTCCGAGGACATGCGTCAGTCGCTGGTCGAGGCCGGCGTGACCATCATCGACGGGCACGGACGCCTCGACGGCCGCGACGCGGTCATCGCCTCGACCGAGTCCGGCGGCACCGGTGCCGACTTTGACCGGATCGAAGCGGACACCATCGTCGTCTCGGTGGGCGCGAGCCCCCGCATCCTGGACACCGCCAAGCCCGACGGCGAGCGCATCCTGACCTGGACCCAGCTCTACAACCTCAAGACCGTGCCCGAGCACCTGATCGTGGTGGGTTCTGGCGTGACCGGTGCCGAGTTCGCCTCGGCCTACCGCGCCCTGGGCTCAACCGTGACCCTGATCTCCAGCCGCGACCAGGTGCTGCCTGGCGAGGACGCCGACGCCGCCGCGGTGATCGAGAAGGTCTTCAAGCGCGGCGGCATGACCGTGCTGAATAAGTCCCGCGCCGATTCGGTGGTGCGCGACGGTGACGGCGTGCTGGCCACGCTCTCCGATGGTCGCACGGTGTCCGGCTCACACGCGCTGATCGCCGTGGGCTCGATCCCCAATACCGCGGGCATCGGCCTCGAGGAGGCCGGCGTGCTGATGACCGAGTCCGGTCACATCCGCGTGAACAAGGTTGCCCGCACCTCGGTTCCCAACATCTACGCCGCCGGTGACTGCACCACGTTCCTGCCGCTGGCCTCGGTGGCCTCGATGCAGGGGCGCACGGCGATCTACCACTCCCAGGGTGACGCGGTGAACCCGATCGAGCTGCGCAACGTGGCCGCCAACGTCTTCACCCAGCCGGAGATCGCAACCGTCGGCTGGAGCCAGAAGGAGATCGAGGACGGCAAGGTCCGCGGCGAAATCTATAAGCTGCCGCTGGCTCACAACCCGCGCGCCAAGATGATGGGCATCAAGGATGGCTTCGTGAAGCTGTTTGCCAGCGTCGGTTCCGGTGCCGTGCTCGGTGGCGTGATCGTGGCCCCCAAGGCCTCCGAGCTGGTCTTCCCGCTCGCGCTGGCGGTGGAGCACCGCCTGACGGTGGACCAGGTGGCGGCGGCCTTTGCCGTGTATCCGTCGCTGGTGGGCTCGATCACCGATGCCGCCAAGGCGATGCACCGCGTCGGCTAGTTTCACTCTGGCGTCTGGCGTCTGGCGTCTGGCGTCTGACACCTGGCGTCTGGCGTTTCGGGTCCCGTCCGCGTTGTCCGCGGGCGGGATCCCTTGTTTTCCGGGGGTTTTCTCGCCATACCGGTATTACCCATCGTGGCGGCGCACGCTGTTCTCACACCGAGTGTGAGGAGGCCCCGATGGCCCAGAAATTTGAACTTCGATATTCCGAGGGGTGCCGCCGCGCGCTGGAAGACCTGCGCGGCAGTCCATCCATGCGGAAGAAACGGCGCCGGGTCGAGCTTGCCCTGGAGAAGCTCGCCAACGATCCGCTGTATCCTTCGCTCCGCAGCCATAAGCACGTCGCGGTCAACGATGAGGACGGGGTCGGGGTGTTTGGATCCTATGTCGAGCACCACACCCCCTCGGCCTGGCGACTGCTGTGGCGCTACGGCCCGGGGGAGGGGGAGATTACCGTGCTCGGGGTCGGGCCGCATCCGTAGCGCCAAGGGCTCGCAATCGGTGCCCGGGCGCGGTAGTGTGTCGGGACAAACCTCGGGTTTCGCCGCTTGGAATCCGGGGCCGTGAACCGCGAGAGGAGTGTTATGAACGCACAGACCGAGGGCACCAACGGAACACCCGCCGAACACGATCACGTATCGGATCCGGCGCACAGCGATCAGACCGGGAGCGACTGGACCGACGAGGGCGGCGCCACCGAGTACGGCGCGGCCACCCACGTGGATGATCCCGACGCGCACACCCCCGCGTCCGCCGAAAACAGCTAGGACCAACACAGGCCCGGATCCGTGAGGATCCGGGCCTTCTGGGTGTCGCGGGGTCGCGCCGGGAGCGGCGCGTTTCTCCGTTATGCGATGCAGGGGCTGCACGGTTTAAGCGGTACCGAGTCGTCCGCGGATTCCAGCGGGGAATCGGTTTCGCGGAGTGCGCGGCGCAGATAGGCCGAGTCGCGCATGTCGTTCCAGAGGCCGCGAACGGCCTCGCCTAAGCGGAGGGCTGTTGTGATCATCGTGTGTAGATGCTCCCTTCGGAATCGTGTGTGGGCCAGAATCGGCCCGGGTTACCGCGCGGAGATACCGTCGCGGAGTGCGGGGGCGGCATCGAGGTCGGGTTCGATGTCCGCGGGAATTTCGTCGGCGGGAAGGGCGGCGCCGGCCGTTGCGATGACCACCGAGGCCTCGGCCTCCAGGGCCTCGGCGTGGGTGGGTGCCGCGGTTTCGACCGTGGTCTTGGGATCGGATGCCTCCCGTGCGGGGCGGCGACCGGGAATCAGTGCGGCGGCCGCGGTGGCGGCGATCCCGGTGATCGTGATGAAGACAAACGCCCCGGTGTAGCCCGCGGCGGTGGGCAGCCCGGCCACACCCGCGGTTGAGGTGACAATCGCCCCGAAGACCGCGGTACCCACGGCGCCACCCACGGTGCGAATGTTTGTGTTCATTCCGGTGGCAACGCCGGTCTGATGGGCGGGAACCGCGTTCACGATCACGTTGGTGAGCGCGGCATAGGCGATCCCGAGCCCCAGGCCGTAGATGCCACAGGCCAGGGCGATCTGCCACAGTGCGAAGTGCTCAATCACGATCAGGGCGGAACCGATCGCGCCCATTGCGCTCGCGGTCATCAGCTGGATGCGGTAGCCGAGCAGGCGGGTCAGCGGGGCGCTGAAGGCACCACCGACCGCCATGCCCACGGTCATCGGCAGGATGACCAGGCCGGCCAGGGTGACCGAGGCCCCGAAGCCGTAGCCCTGGGCGGGGCTGGTCTGGACGTACTGCGGGACGAAGGTGATCATCGCGAACATGCCGGCACCAAACAGGAAGGCCACCAGGTTTGTGGTCCACACGGCGGGCAGACGCATCATCTTCATATCGACGATCGGGGTGGGGGAGGTGGCCTCCACTCGGATCCACACCAGCATCAGCAGCGCGGCCAGGACAAACAGGCCGATGGTGAGCGGCGAGGCCCATCCCCAGCGCGAGCCGTTGGATAGCGGCAGCAGCAGGGCGACCAGCCACCCGGCCAGCAGCACCGCACCGAGCGGGCGCAGGCGTCCGCCGGGACGGGAGGCGGACTCGGGCAGGACAAACGCGGCACCGATGGCGACCACCGCAACCACGGCGGCGGGCAGCCAGAACAGCGCGCGCCAGCCCAGTGCATCGACGATCGGGCCGGCGAGGACGCTGCCCAGGCCACCACCCACGGCGATCACCGAGGACATGATGCCCACGGCACCGGCCACGCGGGCGGCGGGGAAGTTTTCGCGAATCAGGCCGAAGGCCAGCGGGAAGACCGCACCGCCGAGGCCCTGGAGCACGCGGCCGGCCAGCAGCAGTCCGATGCTCGGGGCGAAGGTGGCCAGGATGCTTCCGGCCACGATCGCGCCGAGGGCGAAGAGGATGGTGCGCTTCTTGCCAAACAGGTCACCCATCCGGCCCACCAGCGGGGTGCTGGCCGCGGCCGAGAGGGCCCAGGCGGTCAGGATCCAGGTGGTCGCGGTCTGGGTGGTGTGGAGCTCCTGCTGGATCAGCGGGAGCGCGGGGTTCAGCAGCGACTGAAGCATCGACATGGCCGCGGAGGCGATGGCGAGGATCAGGAAGATGAGCGTGAGTGGACGTCGAATCGTAGTCGACACGGTGGGAACCTTTCAGAAACGACTCGAACGCTCGGGCTGCTGGGTGAGTCGGAGTGTCGTGCCGAAGGGTAGATTATGGCCTGCACGAGGAGTAAAGTGGAGGCGTCCTCCTGGATTACCGGAGGCATGCTCTTAGATTACCGGAGGGTTCCTCCGGTTTGCAAGTGTTGGAAGGAAATTTGGTGGAACTCGAGACCCTGGTTGAAACCAGCCGACCCCACCGCGCCGATGCGGCCCGCAACTACGACGCGCTGATCGAGACCGCGAAGGTTGTTTTTCGCGAGGAGGGCATCACCGCCTCCCTGGAGGAGGTCGCGCGCCGCGCGGGCGTGGGCATCGGGACGCTGTACCGCAACTTCCCCACCCGCGAGGATCTGATCGAGCGCGTCTATGCGTCCGAGGTTCTGGTGCTGTGCCGCAAGGCCGATGAGCACCTTGAGGACGGCGGCAGCGAGTGGGACGCCTTCGAGGCGTGGCTGCGCGAGTTCATCCCGTTCCTGGCCACCAAGCGTGCGCTGTTGGACGGCCTGAACCGCGGCTCGGAAACCATGCTGTGCTGCCGGACCGCGATGTACGCGGCGGGGGAGCCCCTGCTGGAAAACGCCCAGACCGCGGGCCTCGTGCGTCCGGACGTGGAGATCGCCGACGTGATCCGCCTGGTGGTCGGCGTCGCCGGCGTCGCCTACGAGACCGAGGAACAGGGCGAGCGTGTGCTCGGCTTCGCCTTCGACGGGATCCGCACGGCCCGCCCGTAGCTGCCGATCGGAGCCTCCCGTCGAATGCTCGCTTTCTAGCGCGCGTTTCGGCGCAACAGTAGCGCGCCCGCACCCACGGCCACGATTGCCAGCGCGATCAGTGCACCGGCGGCGATCAGGCCACCAAAGATGGTGCGCCCGAGCTTGGCCGGCTCACACAGGTCCGTCGAGACGACCTCACCCTCGCAGGCGAGGGCCGACCCGGGCAGATTCGCCAGTCCAAAACCGAGAATTACCAACACCACCAGCGCGATCGCGATAATTGCTGCAAACACCAGCGCCGTGATGTGTCCCCGTTTGATTTCCACGGTGACCAGTATGGAGAGGCTGCGGCGTGCAGGTGCGTCGCCGCGCTGACGGGGCGGGATTTCGCCTACACGTGCGAAAGTCACGCGCGTAAAAGCCCCGTGCGCGAAATCCACGCGTGGCGGTGCCCACGCACGGTGTGGGTACTCGCGACGCAGCCCACGCGACGCAGCCCCTGCACAGCGCAGCGCCCCGGCCGAGGAAACCCGGCCGGGGCGCTGCGCTGTGTGGGCGCGGTTACGCGTCGAGGATGTTCAGCAGGACGTGGCCGGCCGAGACGGTTTCGCCAACCGGGGCGCTGATCGCGCTGACGACGCCGTCCTTGTGGGCGGTGATCGGCTGCTCCATCTTCATGGCTTCGAGCACAAGCACCAGGTCGCCCTTGACAACCTTCTGGCCCTCCTCGACCGCGACCTTGACGATCGTGGCCTGCATCGGGGAGGCCACCGAGTCGCCGGTGGCGCGGGCACCCGAGCTGGAGCCCGAGCCGCGGCGGGCGGGCGGGGTCGCGAGCTTGCGGGCACCGGAGTTCTGCGCGGGCAGGACCGAGTCGGGCAGACTGACCTCGAGGCGCTTGCCGGAAACCTCGACCACCACGGTGTTGCGACCGGCGGGGGCACCCAGTGCCTGCGGCTCGCCGTCCCAGGGCTCGATGTCGTTCACGAACTCGGTCTCGATCCAGCGGGTGTAGATCCCGAAGGTGCCGTCGGCCCCCACGAAGGCAGGATCGCGAACGATCTTGCGGTGGAAGGGCAGCACGGTCGGCAGGCCGGCAACCTCGAACTCGTCCAGGGCACGGCGCGAACGCTCAAGCGCCTCCTGGCGGGTCTTGCCGGTCACGATGATCTTGCCGATCAGCGAGTCGAAGGCACCGGAGATCTCGTCCCCGGCGGTCACGCCGGAGTCCAGGCGAATGCCGGGGCCACCGAAGGTCTTGAACACGTGGATCGGGCCGGGCTGGGGCAGGAAGCCGCGACCCGGGTCCTCGCCGTTGATGCGGAACTCGAACGAGTGGCCCTCGGGCTTGGGGTCCGCATAGTCCAGCAGTCCACCCTCGGCGATGCGGAACTGCTCGCGCACCAGGTCGATACCGGTGACCTCTTCGGAGACCGGGTGCTCAACCTGCAGGCGGGTGTTGACCTCGAGGAAGGACACGGTGCCGTCCTTGCCGATCAGGAACTCGCAGGTACCGGCACCCTGGTAGCCAACCTCCTTGAGGATGGCCTTGGAAGCGGCATACAGCAGCTCGTTCTGCTCATCGGTGAGGAACGGGGCCGGAGCCTCCTCCACCAGCTTCTGGTGGCGACGCTGCAGCGAGCAGTCGCGGGTCGAGATGACCACCACGTTGCCCTCGGCGTCGGCGAGGCACTGGGTCTCGACGTGACGCGGCTGGTCGAGGTACTTCTCCACGAAGCACTCGCCACGGCCAAAGGCGGCCACGGCCTCGCGGGTGGCCGAGTCAAACATCTCCGGCACCTCCTCGCGGGTGCGGGCCACCTTGAGGCCGCGTCCACCGCCACCGAAGGCGGCCTTGATCGCGACCGGCAGGCCAAACTCATCCACGAAGGCCAGGACCTCGTCGGTGCCGGAGACCGGGTTGAGGGTTCCGGGGGCCAGCGGTGCGCCCACCTTCTCGGCCACGTGACGGGCGGAAACCTTGTCGCCCAGCAGCTCGATCGCGTCGGGGCTCGGGCCGATCCAGGTGAGGCCGGCACCGATGACGGCGCGAGCAAAGTCGGCGTTCTCGGCCAGGAAGCCGTAGCCGGGGTGCACGGCGTCGGCGCCGGAGCGGCGGGCGACCGAGAGGAGTTTGTCGATGACGAGGTAGGTCTCGGCGCTGGTGCTGCCGCCGAGGGCGTAGGCCTCATCGGCGAGGCGCACGTGGAGGGCGTCACGGTCCTGGTCGGCATAGACGGCAACCGAACCGATTCCCGAGTCGCGGGCAGCACGAATTACACGGACGGCGATTTCGCCACGGTTGGCGATGAGAACTTTAGTAATACGGGGCACAGTCCCCTAGCCTACGATGCCTTTGGCCTCGGGCTTTGGTGGACTCTCACAAAAAAGTGAATCGGATTGCGTGAAACCCTACAGTTCCACCGCGCCGAGGGCCCCGGGTCGGTTCCACAGATCCGTCCATAACACCCCTAATTCCGCGAAAGAATCACGCAAAAGCGGGAGGGAAAGGCCAATAACGGTTGAGGGGTGTCCCGAGATTTCGGAGATAAAGGCACCGGCCAAACTGTCCAGGGTAAACGCGCCGGCCACCCACAGCGGCTCGCCCGAGGCCACATAGGCGGCGATTTCGGCATCGGTGATGTTGTCGGCGAAGGTCACCGTGGCCCGGGCCACCCCGCCGGTGGCGGCGCGCGGAACCCCGCCGCGGTAGTCGATCAGCCAGTGTCCCGAATACAGCGTGCCGGTGCGGCCGCGCTGAGCTTCCCAGCGCGCGGTGGCCCGTTCGGCCGTATGCGGCTTGCCCTGGGAGACACCATCCAACTCGAACGAGCTGTCTCCACCGAGGACGAAGCCATCCAGCGGGTTGCCGTCGGCATCGAGGGTCACCGCCTCGGCCTTGGCCCGGCCCAGCAGCGCCACCATTTCTGGGGTAGAGAGCGGACCGGAGGCTGCCTCGGCCGCGGCGACGGTGGCCGGTTCATCCACGTGAGAGTGCACAATCACGGGCTCGATCCCCGCCGAGCGCAGCAGCATCAGGCGGGCGGGAGAGGTGGAGGCGAGGTACAGGGTCATGACGTTCCTTGGCACAAAAGTAGGTCGCGGCGGGGAAAACGTGGGAAGCTCGGAGTGTGAGTGTGCAATCCGACCCCCAGATCCTCGAACTTGATGTAACCAACGTAGCCCACGGTGGTGTCTTTATCGCCCGACATGAGGGCCGCGTGGTCTTTGTCACCGACGCGATCCCCGGCGAGCGCGTGCGCGCCCGGGTCCGCCGTCAGAAGTCCAGCTTCTGGGAGGCCGATACCCTTGAGGTTCTGGAGCCCTCCGAGCACCGTCGCGAGCACGTGTGGTCGGCCGCGAGCATCACCCGCGATCCCGCGCAGCGTGCCGGTGGGGCCGAGTTTGGACACATCGACCTGGCCCACCAGCGCAGCCTCAAGGAAACCGTGGTGACCGAGGCCCTGGCCCGGTTTGGCGGCATCGAGCTGCCGGTCACCGTGTCCGCGGTCCCCGGCGATGACGAGACCGGCGGCCTGGGCTGGCGTACCCGCGTGAGCCTCCAGGTGGACGGCGAGGGCCGGGTTGGGCCCTATGCGTCGGGCACCCACACCGTAATCGAGGTGGACGACCTGCCGCTGGCCCACGCGGCCATCGCCGAGGCGATGCCGCGCCACGGCGTCCCCGCGGGGACCGCCTCGATCGACATTCTGCACACCTCGGGGGGCGAAACCCGGGTGAACCTGCGCGAGCAGGTGCGCCGTCGCGGTCGCGCGCCGGTGGCCCCGGCGAATGCCCCGACCATCATCGAGACCGTGGGCGGACGCGAGTTCCGCCTGGCCGAGAACGGCTTCTGGCAGGTGCACCACGGGGCCGCCCAGGTCCTGACCACCGCCGTGCAGGAGGCGATTGACGCCGACTACTTCGATCCGTCCGCCGGCAACCTTGACCTCTACGGCGGGGTGGGCCTGCTGGCCGCCGCCGTCGGTGACCGCTTCGGTGCGGGCACCCGGATCACCAGCGTGGAATCCAGCGAGCGGGCCACCGTGCACGCGGGGGAGAACCTCGCCGAGTGGATCGGGGCCAGCGCCCAGACCGCCCGGGTGGATGCCTACCTGAGCGGACTGTTCGAGAACGCCGGATCGGCCGAGCGTGCGCGCCTGGCTGCCGGAACCGTGGTCCTGGACCCGCCCCGCTCGGGTGCCGGCAAGCGCGTGATCGAGCAGCTGGTGGAGCTCGACCCGGCCCAGATCATCTACGTGGCCTGCGACCCGGTGGCCCTGGCCCGCGACCTCGGCCAGCTCACCGCCTCGGGCTACACCCTCACCGGCGTGAGCGGATTCGACCTCTTCCCGCACACCCACCACGTCGAGGCCGTGGCCTCGCTGGTGCGGACCGGGCGGCGCTGATGGGTGCCGTGCGTATTGCCGTGATCGATGATCACGAGTCGGTCCGACTCGGCCTGCAGGCCGTGTGTGCAGCCGCCGGTCACCGCATCGTGTCCAGCACCGCCGGGGTCGCCGAGTTCCTGGAGATCCGGGTGCCGGTGGACGTCGTGGTGCTGGATCTCTCGCTGGGGGACGGATCCAGCGTGGCCGAGAATGTGCGCGCGGTCTCCCGGGATGGCGCGGCCGTGCTGATTCACAGCATCGCCGACCGGGTGGGCCTGGTCCGCGAGGCCCTGGCCGCCGGTGCCGCCGGGGTCATCCCCAAGTCTTCTCCCGCGCACGACGTGGTGGCGGCGATCGAAACCGTCGCCGGGGGCGGTCCGCTGACCAACCTGGAGTGGGCCAGCGCGATCGAGGCCGACCGGCAGTTTGCGGTAGCACAGCTCGGGCCGCGCGAGCGCGATGTGCTGAGCCTGTATGCCTCGGGTCTGCCGCTCAAGGATGTGGCCGTGGAGCTGGGCATCGCCCCGTCCACCGTCAAGGAATACCTGAACCGCATTCGCGGGAAGTACGTGGAGGTGGGCCGTCCGGCCCGCACCAAGCTGGAACTGCTGCGCCGCGCGGTCGAGGACGGCATCCTGGAGGACATTCCCGGAGGCCTCGGTGACCCCATCGGCTAGCGCCCGTCGCCCGCTCCCCACAAAAACTCCCGTAGAAATCCGCTCATGGTAAGCCTGCCCGAGGAGAGCGCCCAGGAGGCCGAGCGGAACACCCGGCTCGGTCGGGAGCTGAACTCGATTGCCGCGGTGAGCTCGCTCGGCGCGGTCCGGGTCGAACGCTGGATCGCGATCTGTATCGGCGCGAGCGGGCTACTCTATGGCCTGCTGGCACTCTCCGGGATCCTCTCCGATGGGATGGGACGCCTCGGCCCGCAGCTGATCGGCTACTCGGTCGCGCTGCTCGAACTGGTGCCGCTGGTCCTGGTGGTCCTCGCGACCCCGTGGCCCTGGCTGCAGCGCCGGGCGAGCATCCTGTTTGTGGTGTGTTACCTGCTCGCGGTCCTGCTCTGGGTGCGCTTTGTGCCGGACCCGCTGGAGCCGCCGTCCTGGATCTGGTACCTCTGTACCGTCGCCAGCGCGTGTGTCGCGCAGGCCTTCGGGCGCACGATTGCGCTGTGCTACACCGCGCTGATCGCCGTGCTGGTGGGCATCAGCGGGGTGGTCCACGAGGGCTTTGTGATCGGGGCCCGCGAACCGATGATGGACGCGATCTTCTCGCTCACCCTGGGCACCCTGGTGGTGATCCTGGTGGACCTGTTCCGCTCGGCCGTGAGCCAGGTGGATACCACCGCCCGGCTCGCGCTGGAAAAGTACAGCGGCACCGTCGAGCGCGCTGCCCAGGAACTCGAGCGTGCCGAGGTGGACGCGCTGGTGCACGATACCGTGCTGGCCAGCCTGAGCGCCGCCGTGCACGCCAATACCGAACAGCAACAGCACATCGCCCGGGACATGGCCGATGAGGCGATCGTGCGACTCACCACCGCGGTCGCCCTGGCTGCCCCGAGCGAGGAGCGGATGGCCCTCGCGGTGGTCCAGGAACGGCTCACCGATACCGTGGCCACCCTCGATGTGCCGATCCTGGTGCAGCGCTATGGCCAGATGGAGGGCACCCTGCCCGCCGATGTCGCCCATGCGCTGATCCAGGCGGCCACCCAGGCCCTGACCAACAGCGTGCAGCACGCCGGGGATTCCGAGGTGGCGCGCCAGCTGACCATGCGTGCGCCGGTGCCGGGCAGCCTGGTGCTGGAAATCATCGACCGCGGGCGCGGGTTTAGGCCCGACCAGATCGCACCCGGACGCCTGGGCGTGCGGGTGTCGATCCGTGGACGAGTGGAGTCGGTCGGGGGCGAGGTGCGCATCCTCTCGGCCCCGGATCGCGGAACCCGGGTGGTTCTTTCCTGGTCGCCGCAGGGAGGGACCAACTAGTGCGTCGAGTGCCCCTGCTCATCCTGGCCGCCGTTTTTTCGGCGCTACACGGCGTCCTCGGGCTGACCCACCTGGAGCAAAACCCCGATGCCGACCCGGTGCTGCTGGCCATCGCGCTCTACTGGGCGGCCTCGGCGCTGAGCCTGGCCTGGCCAGGCGGGCGCCCGCTGCCGCGCGCGGTCGCGATCGTCAACGTGGTGGTCTCGGCGGCCGTGCTGCTGCTGGTGATTCCGCCGTTGGATCCCACCGTCCCCAACGGCTACGCCACCTGGCCCATCGCCGGAATCGGAACCCTGATGGTGATCACGCTGGTGCGCGGGCGCGAAATTACCGCCTGGGCGGGCACGCTGGTGCTGATCGGCATCTCGATGGCCTGGGCGGGCCCGCTGGGGGCGCTGGGCATCGGTCTGCCCGGATCCATCGTCTGGATGGTGGCCGCGAGCCTGCTGACGCACGCGATGAACCGGCTGGGCCGCGACAACGCCCGCCTGATGCAGGCCAGCCGGGAAACCGCGCTGCTGCGGGCCGGGCAGGATGCCTATCGGGAGATCCGGCTGCACCGCCTGCGCCAGACCCAGCTGCGGGCCGCGCCCATGCTGCGTGCGATCGTGGAGTCCGAGGGGGATCTCTCGATGGCTCAGCGTCGCGAGTCCGAGGTGCTGGAAGCCGGTCTGCGGGACGAAATCCGTGGCCGCGGCCTGCTGAGCGACCCGGTGCGTCTGGCGGCCCTGGACGCCCGCCGACGCGGCATCCGGGTGGACCTGCTGGACGAGGATGGCCTGCTGGGGCTGCCCGCCCACCGTCGCGAGCAGATCGCCGACCGGATCGTGCTCTCGCTGGGACAGATCGAGCGTGGGCGCGTGGTCGTGCGCAGCGGCACCGGGGACATCGCGGTCACCATCGTGGGCATCGGTCCCGGGACCGACGGCGAGGATGAGCTGAAGTTCCGCACGCTGATCCCGCGCAACCTCTGAGCCTCGTTCATCACCGGAACGAGCGGCATCGGTTAAAAGAAATCGGCCGGGATTGTTTGTAAAAACAACCCCGGCCGTTCCGGTTGAAGAGACTAACCCGAATAGTCTCTCCATCCTCCCCCCAAGACGTTGTTCTTACCCTAGAACGAGTGTCTTGGTAGATGCACGATGCGAGCACCGTGTATCCGTTGTCTATTCTGGTCGAAAACCCCCGGCGCGTCCAAGCGAAACGACAGTATTGGCAAAAGTGCAAACGTTTGCGCTGATCCGAACCGTGATTCTTTGGGGACTTCCGGGCGTGTCATGCGACAAAACGGCGGCCCTATGCATGTGCATGGGGCCGCCGTTCGGGGAAAAGAGGTGCTTACCCGCTAAAACCGCGCCAGCGTCCGGCGCCGGGCCGCACCACCGGACGAATCGCGCGCTGCGAATGCGTCCAGGCCGACACGTTCGCCGGCTCGCTGCGTTCGGCGCGGGCACCCTCCTCGGCCAGCACCAGGGTCAGGACCGCCGACACCGCGGCGATCTCCTCCTCGGTGGGCTCGCCACGCATGAAGCGCATCGCGGGGGCGGGCATGTTCGCCTCGGTCACAGCGGGATGTTTCCGTGCTTCTTGGGCGGCAGGCTCGCACGCTTGGTCTTGAGCGAGCGCAGGGCCTTGATCACCGCGACGCGGGTGGCCGCGGGCTCGATCACGCCGTCCAGCTCGCCACGCTCGGCGGCGAGGAACGGGCTGGCCACGTTGTAGGTGTACTCGTTGGCCAGCTTGGTGCGCACGGCGGCGACGTCCTCGCCGGCCTCCTCGGCCCGCTTGATCTCGCCGCGGTAGAGGATGTTGACCGCGCCCTGACCACCCATCACGGCGATCTCGGCGGTGGGCCAGGCCAGGTTGATGTCGGCACCGAGCTGCTTGGAGCCCATCACGATGTACGCGCCACCGTAGGCCTTGCGCAGGATCACGGTTACCAGCGGCACGGTAGCCTCGGCGTACGCGTAGAGCAGCTTGGCGCCACGGCGGATCACGCCGGTCCACTCCTGGTCGGTGCCGGGCAGGTAGCCGGGCACATCCACCAGGGTCAGGATCGGGATCGAGAACGCGTCACAGAAGCGCACGAAGCGGCTGGCCTTCTCGCCGGCCTCGATGTTCAGGGTGCCGGCCATGGCCTGCGGCTGGTTGGCCACGATACCCACCGGGCGTCCCTCGACGCGGGCGAAACCGATCACGATGTTCGGGGCGAACAGCGGCTGCACCTCGAGGAACTCCCCACCGTCCACCACGTGCTCGATGACGGTCTTGACGTCATAGGGCTGGTTGGGGGAGTCGGGGATCAGGACGTTGAGCTTGCGGTCGGCGTCGCTGGTCTCGAGGTCCACCTCGGTGGGGTACTCGGGCAGCTCGGCCAGGTTGTTATCCGGCAGGTAGGAGACCAGCGAGCGCGCGTAGTCCAGCGCGTCGGACTCGTCCTCGGCCAGGTAGTGCGCGACACCCGAGCGGGTGTTGTGGGTCAGCGCGCCACCGAGCTCCTCCATGCCCACGTCCTCGCCGGTGACGGTCTTGATGACGTCGGGGCCGGTCACGAACATCTGGCTGGTCTTATCAACCATGATCACAAAGTCGGTCAGCGCGGGGGAGTACACGGCACCACCGGCGGCCGGGCCCATGATGATCGAGATCTGCGGGATGACACCCGAGGCGGCGGTGTTGCGGCGGAAGATCTCGCCGTACTTGCCGAGGGCCACCACACCCTCCTGGATGCGGGCCCCGCCGGAGTCGAGGATGCCGAGGATCGGCACGCCGGTCTTCAGGGCCAGGTCCATGACCTTGATGATCTTCTCGCCGGCTACCTCGCCGAGCGAGCCGCCAAAGACGGTGAAGTCCTGCGAGTACACGGCCACCTGGCGACCGTGGATGGTGCCGGTTCCGGTGACAACCGCGTCACCGTAGGGACGCGAGCGGTCCATGCCGAACGCGGTGGTGCGGTGGCGCACAAACTCGTCCAGTTCCACGAAGCTGCCCGGGTCGAGCAGCTGTTCGATGCGCTCGCGCGCGGTCTGCTTGCCCTTGGCATGCTGCTTGGCCTCGGCCGCGGCACTGGGCGCGGTTACGGCCTCGTCATAGCGACGCTTGAGGTCGGCGATACGACCGGCGGTGGTAAAGAGGTCCGCGCCGTCGGCGGGGTTCGGCTGGGCTAAAGAATCAGTCACACGGTTTACTCTATCTCGACCACCCCCATCTGGCGGGTTCATCGGTTCCTACAGTGTGAATCGTGTTTCGTTGTGGGAATGCTCAGATGGCGAACGGTGGTGGGGATCCCGAGGCCGTATTCTGGGGGAATGACCGAAGACGCGCCCTCGCTGACCCGCTCCCGTGCCCTCGCCCAGCGCCTGCGCTGGCTGGCAGAATCCGGATCGACCAACGCCGACCTGCTGGCCCTGGCCACCGCCGACGCCGCGGGCTGGCCGCACCTGAGCGTGCTGCTGACCGACACCCAGGTGGCCGGACGCGGACGCCTGGACCGGGTCTGGACCTCCCCCTCGGGCAGTGGACTGGCGATCTCGCTGCTGGTGCGTCCGGCCGGGAAGCTGCCGATGGAGAGCTACGGGTGGCTCTCGCTGCTGGCCGGGACCGCGATGGCCGAGGCGATTAACGCGCGGCTGAGCGCGGCCGGTGCCGCCCCGGATGCCCGGGTTAAGTGGCCCAATGATGTGCTGGTGGCCGGCAAGAAGATATGCGGCGTGCTGGCCGAGATTTCGGCCGACGGATCGGTGGTGATCGGGACCGGCATCAACACGGCGATGACCGCCGCCCAGCTTCCGGTGGACACCGCAACCTCGCTCGCGGTGCTCGGTGCGGATCCCGACCCCGACGCCCTGCTGGCCGAGTACCTGGCGGTGTTTATCGAGCTCTACGATGCCCTGGTGGCCGCCGGGGGCGACGCCGAGGCCTCGGGGCTGCGGGCGCGCGTGGAGGCTCGCCTGGACACCCTGGGTCGCTCGGTCCGGGTCGAGCGTCCGGGCGGGGTGTTCCAGTTCGGCCGGGCGCTTGCGTTGGACGCGGACGGACGCATCGTGATCGTGGATGCCGACACCGGCGCGCACACCACGGTCTCGGCCGGGGACATCACCCACCTGCGCGCGCAGGACTAGCGCCGCACCCACCGGCGCCCGGGCGATTTACGCAGCCCCGCTTTTCGGGGTACGCAACGGACCTCCCCACCGGCGCCCGGGAAACGGCCCAAAATCCCGCCGTTTCGGCCGAGCCATCCACCGCCCGGGCGCGCTTGCTGATAGGAATGGACCATGGTCGATTTCACCCGCGGCCCCGGGACCGGGGACGCCACCCAGATCCTCGGAGCTCCCGCCGGTGCCCCGATGTTTCCCACACCCAGTGTGGTGCCCACCGAGCGGGTGGTTGCCCGGCTGCGTCGCCACGCACGCTTCCTGATCCTGCCGGCGCTGATTTTTATCACGCTGCCCGGTGCCCTGGTGTTTGGAATCAGCCGATTCCCCACCGGACCGGAGTTCTGGATGGTGGTGGGCGGGGCGATCGCCGTGTTTGTGTTCCTGGTGCTCTGGCCCTACCTGGTGTGGCTCAACCGACGCAGCACGATCACCACCCGTCGGGTCATCATGCACCGCGGCTTCCTGGTGCGTGAGCGGCGCGAGGTGTTCCACAGCCGCGGCTATGAGATCGCCACCCGGCGCGGGCCGATCCAGGCGCTCTCCGGTTCGGCCACGATCGTGCTCACCGCCGGTACCGATCGGCCGCTGGTCCTGGTTTCGGTGCCGGGCTCCCGCCAGGTCGTGGACACCCTGCACCACCTGATCGAGGTCAACCAGGTTGTGCCCTCGCTCGCCCCGCAGCGCGAGTCCGGGGCCTTCTAGCCGTTCCGGGAACGCGCGCCGTGGCGCGATTCCGGCGACTTCTTATCATTTCGGGAACGCTCCCCGCGGCACGAATCCGGTACCTTCTCGCCCCGACGCGTGTTCCCCGGGCAACACAAAGGCGCACGCCCGCGGGCGTGCGCCTTTGTGTGTAGCGGGCTAGAGCAGCGCGACCAGCTCGGGAGTCGCCGCCGCGCGGACGGCCGCCCGGGCACCCTCGGGATCCTCGGCGGCCAGGGCCGCGGCCGCCAGACGCTCGCAGTGTTCCAGCGTGTGGGTCTTGAGCGCCAGGCGCACCCCGCGAATCTTGCTGGTCGCCATCGACAGGCTGGTGACGCCGAGGCCCACCAGCACCAGGGCCAGCAGCGGGTCCCCGGCGGATTCCCCGCAGACGCCCAGCGGCTTACCCGCATGCTTGGCGCCGGTCGCGGCGGCGGCGATCACGTCGAGCACGCCGGGCTGCCAGGGATCCAGCAGCTCGGAGAGCTCACCCTCCATCCGGTCGGCGGCCATCGTGTACTGGGCCAGGTCGTTGGTGCCCAGGCTGCCGAAGTCGACCTCGGCCAGCACCTGCGCCGAGCGCAGGGCCGCGGCGGGCACCTCGATCATGACCCCGGCCTTGGGTAGGCCGTTGGCACGCACCCGCTCGGCAAACCAGCGGGCCTCGGCGATGGTGGCCACCATCGGAGCCATCACCCGCACGTCCGCCCCGGTGGCCCGGGCCGCGGCGGCGAGCGCCTGCAGCTGGGTTTCCAGCAGCTCGGGCTTCGCCTGCGAGAGGCGCAGACCGCGGCGTCCCAGCGCCGGGTTCTCCTCCTCGCCCAGGTTGGCGAAGGCCAGCGGCTTATCGGCCCCGGCATCCAGGGTCCGCACAACCACGCGGCGTCCGTCGAAGGGCGCAAAGACGCGGCTGTAGATCGCGGTCTGCTCCTCCAGGGTCGGGGCGTGGGCGGCCGAGAGGAACACAAACTCGGTGCGGAACAGGCCCACACCCTCGAGGTCCTCGGCACCGGCCAGCTCGGCGTCCTTTGCTCCGCCGATGTTGGCGAGCAGGGCGATCGGGTGCCCATCCTGGGTACTGCCGGGGCCGGAGACCTCGGCCAGGGCGGCCGCGCGACGCTCGCGGCGCAGACGCTGATTGGTGACGACCTCGGGATCGGGGTTCAGCACCACCTCACCGGTGTCCCCGTCCAGGGAGATCGGGGTTCCGGCGGGAATCTCGGTGGCGCCGGGCAGCTGGACCACCGCGGGGATGCCCATCTGCGCGGCGAGGATCGCCGTGTGGCTGGTGCGTCCGCCGGCGCGGGTCACGATGCCCAGGACCAGGGAACGATCCAGCGTCGCCGTTTCGGCCGGCGCGAGATCCTCGGCCAGGATGATGCTGGGCACGCTAAAGGGCGGCACCCCCGGTGCAGGCCGCCCCAGCACGTGGGCCATCGCCCGCGAGCCGATGTCGCGCAGGTCGGTGACCCGCTCGGCGAAGTAGCCGCCGAGGGCCTCAAACTTGGCCGCGAACTCGTCGATGGCCAGGTTGATCGCGGTGGCCGGTCCATTGCCCTCGCCCAGGTGCTTGGTCACCGCGCGGTGCAGGGCACGGTCGCGGGCGATCATCGCGGTGGCCTTGAGCACGTCCCGGGCGGTGTCATCCGCCCGCGCCGAGCGGGCCTCGAGGTCCTCGGCCACGTGCATGAAGCTGGCAATCGCCGCCTCGGAGGCCGCGGCGGGATCCGCCGGGGCCTCCTCGTTCTGCGGGGGTTGCACCGGCGCCGCGACCTGAACCACCGGGCCATAGGCGGAACCAGGGCTCACGCCCACGCCCTGCCGCACCTCGGTTACCGCGGAACCGTCGGCGACGCCGATGGTGCTCACTCGGCGTCCAGGTCCGAGTTCAGCAGCGCGACCAGGCGGTCCAGGACGGCCTCGGCGTCCGGACCCTCGGCCGTGAGCTCAACAACCTCGCCGTTGCGGGCACCCAGGGCCATCACGCCCAGGATGCTGCCGGCGTCTACGGTGGGCTCGCCCACGCGGCCGATCTCAACCTCGAGGCCCGAGTCCTCGACGGCCTCCACAAAGATGGCGGCGGGACGCGAGTGCAGGCCGATGGATGAGGCGATGGTGGCGGTACGAGTTGCCATGATGACTCCTTTGATAACTGTGACTACGGTAGCCCGCCGCGCGGCGGGCGTACAGGGGTGAGAGTGAGACGGCGCCCGGCTGTGTCGGTTCGGGAGCGGGCGTACAGGGTTGGGGAACTAGACGGCGACCTGAGCTGTCGCCTGGGCGGCCAGCTTGTTCCGGGCGGCGATCGACTTGGACACGATCACCAGCAGGGCGGTGATCGCCACACCGATGGCCAGGGCCAGCACAAACAGCAGCGGCTGACCGATCAGCGGGAGCACCCAGATACCGCCGTGCGGGGCGCGCAGGGTCGCACCGAAGAGCATCACCAGGCCACCGGTCACCGCGGATCCGATGGTCGAGGAGATCATCACGCGGATCGGGTCGGCGGCGGCAAACGGAATCGCGCCCTCGGAGATGAACGAGGCACCCAGCAGCCAGGCTGCCTTACCGTTTTCGCGCTCGGGGGCTGAGAACAGCTTGGGGCGCAGGGTCGTGGCCAGGGCCATCGCCAGCGGGGCGACCATTCCGGCTGCCATGACCGCGGCCATGATCTTCAGCTGCGGGGCATCCATCGAGGCACCGGCTGCCGCCAGACCCGCGGTGGCGAATCCGTAGGCCACCTTGTTGACCGGACCACCGAGGTCAAAGCCCATCATCGCACCGAGAATCAGGCCGAGCACCAGCACGCCGGCACCGGTCAGGCCGTTCAGGCCGTCGTTGAGCGAGGTCATCAGCCAGACGATCGGGCGACCCAGCACCGCGATAAACAGACCCGCGGTGATAAAGGTGGACAGCAGCGGGATGACCACCACCGGCATCACGCCGCGGACACCCTTATGGACCTTCCAGCCGGCGATCCAGTGCGCGACCGCACCGGCCAGCAGACCGGTCACGATACCGCCGAGGAAGCCGGCGTTCATCGAGGCCGCCAGCGCACCGCCGACGATGCCGGGAACCAGACCCGGACGGTCGGCGATCCCGAAGGCGATGTAGCCGGAGAGAATCGGAACCAGGAACCCGAACGAGGTGGATCCGATCACAAACAGCAGACCCGCCCAGGAGGTGAGGCTGGCGATGTTGAAGTTCTGGGTGATGTCAAAGGCGGCGTCCTGCGTGTGGATGCCGTACTTCACGATCTCGATCGCACCGTTTTGGCCCAGCGCGATCTGCGCGAGCATAAACGAGAGGGCGATCAGGATGCCGCCGGCGGCGACAAACGGAATCATGTAGGAGACACCGGTCATCAACCACTGCTGCAGGCGGGTTCCAAAGCCCTTGCGCTCCGAGGACTCGCTGGGCACCGGGGTCGCGCTCGCCGCTGCGGCGGCGCGGGCGGGGTCGGCGGCCCAGGCGGCGGCCAGGTTTCCCGCGTCGATCAGCAGCTGCGGACCGGCGGAGATCGCCTTCTTCACGCCCACGTCGATCGTGGGCTTGCCGGCGAAGCGGGCGCGATCCTTGACCTCGACGTCGTGGGCGAAGATCACCGCGTCGGCCGCGGCAATGTCCGCGGGGTTTAGCGGGGTGGATCCGGCCGAACCCTGGGTTTCCACCAGGATCTGGTGGCCGGCCTCGCGGGCGGCGTTTTCCAGCGCCTCGGCGGCCATATAGGTGTGGGCGATGCCGGTGGGGCAGGACGTCACGGCCACAAAGCGCAGCGGGCGGGCGGCGGTGGTAGCCGGGGAGGCCTCGGGAGCCGGGGTCGCGGGAGCGGTGGCGGGGGTGCCGGCAGCGGTAGCCTCCGCGGCGGGGGCGGCCGGGGCCTGTGCCGCGGGCTTCTCCGCCTTGAGCTGCACGTGCTCCTCGACGATGGCCACGACCTCCTCGGGCGTGGCCGCGCTCAGCAGCGCCTCGCGGAAGTCGTTGTGCATCAGCGCACGCGCCAGCTGGGGGAGCACCTGCATGTGGGCGTCTCCGCCGTCGGCGGGGGCGGCGATCAGGAACACCAGACGGGCGGGGCCGTCCTTGGCACCCCAATCGATGCCGTCGGCGATCCGGCCGAAGACCAGCGAGGGCTCGGTGATCGCCGCACTGCGGGCGTGGGGGATCCCGATGCCGCCGGGCAGTCCGGTGGCCATCTTAGACTCGCGCTCCTGCACATCGGCGATAAACAGGTCGATGTCGGTGCAGCGTCCGCTGGCAACCAGGCGCTGGGCTAGGGTACGGGTGGCTTCGTGTCGGTCGGCTCCGGTGAGGTCGAGCACCACTTGTTCGACGTTGATGAGTGGCATATCGATTCCTTTCAGGGTTTTCGGTAAAGCGGGGAGGTGGGTGATTAGTCGTTCAGGGGCAGATCGCGCCGCGGGGAGCGGATCAGGTCGACCTCGATGTGTTCAAGGTCGGCGGGCGCGGGCACCTCGGTGCCGGGCAGACGGACGGCGGCGGCACCCCAGCGGACCCCGCGGACCAGTGCATCCGCCTCGTCCTCTCCGCGGTTCAGGCCGAAAAGTAATCCGGCAAGCATGCAGTCACCGGCACCCACGGTGGATACCGGGTCGGTCACGATCGAGCGCGCGTGCACCACGGTGTCCGCGCTGACCAGCACCGCGCCGTCTCGGCCCAGGCTCACTGCGACAAACCGGATGCCGGTGTCGACCAGCTCGCGGGCGGTGTCGATGACCGCGCCCATCGTGGTGAGCGAGCGTCCGGTGAGCTCTTCCAGCTCGGTGCGGTTGGGTTTGATCAGCGTGGGGATCGCGGCCACGGCGGTGGCAAATGCCGGTCCCGAGGAATCGATCGCCACGTGGGCACCGAGTCGCTTCGCCTCGGCGATCAGCTGCGCGTACAGGTCGGCGGGGGCCCCGGGCGGCAGGCTGCCGCAGCCGGTGATCCAGGTGCCCGCGGTGGCCGGGGAGAGCGTGGCGGCAAACAGCGCGTGCACGTCCGCCGAGCCGAGGGTCGGGCCCGCCTCGTTGAGCTTGGTGGTGGTGCCATCGGGCTCCAGCACGCTGATGTTCATCCGCACGCTCCCGGCGATCGGCACGATCCGGGTGGGCACCGCGGTCTTCGCCAGCAGCGCCTCGAGCAGGGTGCCCTCGGGGCCACCGGAGGGCACTACCACGAGCGGTTGCTCGCCCATGCTGGCGAGCGCCCGACCCACGTTCACACCCTTGCCACCGGGATCGATCCGGGAGGATGCCGCCCGCAACACCTGGCCGCGGTGCAGGGCCTCGACGGTGACCGCGCGGTCCACGCTGGGGTTGGGAGTCAGGGTGATGATCATGCGTTCACCACGTTGGGTCCGGCCGCGCGGATCGCCTCGGCAAAGTCCTCGTCGATGGCGGAGTCGGTGATCACCACGTCCATCTCCTCCAGGCTCGCAAAGCGGTGCAGGTGCACGTTGGCAGCCTTGCTGGAATCGGCGACCAGGACGGTGGTGCGGCTCGCGGTGACCATGGCTCGCTTGGTCGCGGCCTCCATCTGGTCGGGGGTCGTGAGCCCGCGGGCCACGTCGAACCCGTTGGTCCCGATAAAGCCCACGTCCACGCTGAGCTCGGCCAGCGCATCGGTGGTCCAGCGCCCGACCGCGGCCCCGGTCATCGCGCGCACCTGACCGCCCAGCTGAAGCAGGGTGATGCCGGGCTTGGTGGAGAGGGCGGCGCAGATCATCGGGCTATTGGCGACCACCGTGAGTTCGGCATCGGCGGGGAGGGCCTGGGCGATGGCGAGGGTCGTGGTGCCGGCGTCCAACAGGATGGTTCCGGTTTCGGGAAGCTGCTCGAGTGCCCGCAGCGCGATGCTGCGCTTATCGTTCGAGTGGCGGCCGATGCGCTCGCTGAGATCCAGCTCGGAGTTCAGGGCATCGGTGGGGATCGCTCCGCCGTGTGCCCGCTTGACCAGTCCGCGCCGTTCCAGGGCGGTGAGGTCGCGACGGATGGTTTCCGCCGTCACATCCAACTGTTCGGCGAGTGCGCTGCCTTCGACCCGTCCCTGGCTGCGAGCCAGGGTGAGGATGAGCTGCTGTCGTTCCGCGGCGTACACGGCATCTCCCGTCATTGGTAGAGGAATTTGAAATATAGTCCCACACAAACGGAGCAAAACAAAGACGTAACAACATTAACGAGCGCGGATTTAGCAAATTAACAGGGTGGGAATTCTGCGTTTCGGTGGAAAAGGCGTGGATTCGGCGGGAAACGGGCGGACGTGCGACACCTCCCCGGATACGACAAAACACCCTCACCTTCCCGTCGGGCTGGGCCCGATCGAGGGTGAGGGTGTGTGGCGGCCGGATGACCCGGCGGAAAGCTAGTGGATCTCGTCCCGGGCCACGGTCTTGGCCTCGGGAACCTTGGAAATCTCGATGTCCGGTTCGGTGAACTCGGCCGCGCTGGCCTCCAGGTCGGTGATCTCCTCGGCCGCACGGTCGCGGTTGGGGGAGAACACCCAGTACCGGTAGAGCACAAAGCGGAAGACCGAGCCGAGGATCAGGCCCACGCCGTTCAGCGCGATATTGTCGGCGGCGGCGGAGGTGAAGCCGAGCACATCGTGGGACACCCAGACACACAGGGTGCTGATGCCCATGCCGGCAAAGCTCACGGCAAAGAACTCCACACCCTCACGCACGGTGCTGTTCGAGCGGTGCGTGGCGAAGGTCCAGAACCGGTTACCCAGCCAGTTGGTGATGATGGCCAGCGTGGTGGCGATCACCGTGGCGATCACCACGCCGTTCTTCACATGCTCGGGGTTCAGCGGACCGACGCGCAGGAGGTTGAAGGACACGGCGGTCACAACAAAACCGGCGCCACCAACCACGGCGAACTTGAAGAGCTGCATAAACAGCGGGTACCAGGATGCGGATTTCACGCGACTCAGGTTCATTTACCCCCCTCGGGCGGAAAACTCCCCGGGTGGGTGTTCTCGGCAATTGTCTGTGCACCAAACGGAAAGATGTGCACCGGACGGATAGTCTACCCGCAGTTCTATAACATTAGCTTTGAGTGTGCTGAAGAACACAACCCCTCGGAGACGGAGACCCACGTGCTGAAAATCGGAGTAATCGGTGGCGGTCAGCTGGCGCGGATGATGATGCCCGCCGCGATCAACCTGGCCCTGGATGTGCGGGTGCTCGCCGAGACCCCCGGATCCCCGGCCGAAATCGGTGCCAGCGCGGTGGGGGACTACCGCGACCTGGACACCGTGCTGAGCTTCGCCCGAGACGTGGATGTGATCACCTTCGATCACGAGCACGTGCCCCAGTCGGTGCTCGCCGCGCTGGTGGCCACCGGCGTGCGGGTGCACCCGGGACCCCAGGCGTTGCTCTACGCACAGGACAAGCTGCTGATGCGCGCCAAGCTCACCGAGCTGGGCCTGCCCACCCCCGAGTGGGCCGAGGTACGCTCGGCCGCCGAGCTTCAGATCTTCCTCGACGCCCACGGCGGTGCCGGGGTGCTGAAGACCCCGCGTGGTGGGTATGACGGCAAGGGTGTGCGCGTGGTGCGTTCGGCCGCCGAGGCCACCGACTGGTTCACCGCGGTGGCCGAGTCCGGCGACACCGGCAGCCTGCTGGTTGAGGAACTGGTGGACTTCACCCGCGAGCTGGCCCTGCTGGGCGCGCGTCGTCCCGGTGGCGAGAGCGCCTATTGGCCCGTGGTCGAGACCATCCAGCGCGACGGCGTCTGCGCCGAGGTGCTCGCCCCCGCCCCGGGGAGCGACGGTGCCGTGGCCGCCGAGGCCGAGCGGATCGCCCGTGCGCTGGCCGACGGACTGGGAATCACCGGTGTATTCGCCGTGGAACTGTTTGAAACCACCGACGGCCGGGTGCTGGTCAACGAGATGGCGATGCGTCCGCACAACTCGGGTCACTGGACCCAGGACGGATCGATCACCAGCCAGTTCGAGCAGCACCTGCGCGCGGTCGCCGATCTGCCGCTGGGGGCCACCACCCCGCGGGCCCCGATCACCGTGATGGCCAATATTCTGGGCGGTCCGCTCGAGGGCACGCTGGGGGATCGCTACCCGCGGGTCATGGCCGAGTTCCCCGATGCCAAGATCCACAACTACAACAAGGCCCCGCGCCCGGGTCGCAAGGTGGGCCACGTCAATGTGACCGGCACCGACCTGGAATCCGTGCGTGAACGCGCCCGGGTGATCGAGTCCCGCTTCCAGGGTTGACCCGTTAGCATTGACCCATGTCTCATCACTCCAGTGAAAATCCCCGTGTTGGCATCGTCATGGGAAGCGACTCCGACTGGAGCGTCATGGCCGCCGCCTCCGCTCAGCTGAGCGAGTTCGGCATCGACCACGAGGTCGAGGTTGTCAGCGCGCACCGCACCCCGCACAAGCTGGTGACCTACGGCGAGCAGGCGCGCGAGCGCGGGCTCAGCGTGATCATCGCCGGTGCCGGCGGTGCCGCGCACCTGCCGGGGATGCTCGCCTCGGTGACCACACTCCCGGTGGTGGGTGTGCCGGTTCCGCTGGCCACCCTGGACGGTATGGACTCGCTGCTGTCGATCGTGCAGATGCCCGGCGGTATTCCGGTGGCAACGGTCTCGATCGGCGGGGCAAAGAACGCCGCGATCCTGGCCGCCCGGATCCTGGCCACCGCGGATTCGGCGCTCGCCGAAACCCTCGCCACCTACCAGCGCGAGCTTGCCGAGCTGGTAGAGGAAAAGAACGCAGCGCTCAAAGCCCGCCTATGATCGAGCAGAGCGAATCGCCCATCCGGCACCCCAACACCGCGTCGCCGCAGGTGATGACCCGGCGCGGGTGGTGGCTGGTGCTGCTGGGCTTTGTGCTGCCCGGCTCGGCGCAGGTCCTCGCCGGTAATCGCCGGCTGGGGCGGATCGGCCTGGTCTCGACCCTGATCATGTGGATCGCCGGGATCGCCGCCCTGGTACTGTATCTGACCGACCCGGAGCAGTTGTTCTCGTTCGCGACCAACTCCTGGTTCCTGCTGATCGCCCAGATTGTCCTGGTCGCCTATGCGGTGCTGTGGTTTGTGCTGACCATCGATACGCTGCGCCTGGTGCGCATCATCAAGGCATCCCCGCTCGGCCGGGTCCTGATCCTGGCCCTGGGCCTGGTCTTCCTGGTGGCCTCGACCGGTGCCGCCTCGGCGGGTGCCTATGTGGCCAACGTGACCAGCGGCACCCTGGGCAAGCTGTTTGGGACCAGCGCCCCGCCCGAGGATCCCACCGATGGGTACTACAACATCCTGCTGCTCGGTGGCGACGCGGGGCCCGACCGTTCGGGCATGCGCCCGGACAGCCTCTCGGTGGTCTCGATCAACGCCGACACCGGGCAGGCCACGATGATCGGCCTGCCGCGAGACATGCTGAACGTGCCGTTCAACGAGTCCTCGCCGATGTATAAGCGCTACCCCAATGGCTACAACAGGTGTGATGTGAGCGCATGTAAGCTCAACTCGATCTATACCGAGGCCGAACTGCGCCACCCCGACTACTATCCCGATGCCAAGGCCGAGGGATCCTCCCCGGGCATCGAGGCCACCAAGGACGCCGCCGAGGCCCTGACCGGTCTGCGCATTCCCTACTACGTCCTGGTGGATATGCAGGGTTTTGCCGACCTGATCGACGCCCTCGGTGGCGTGGAGATCACCGTGGACAAGCGCCTGCCGATCGGCGGAGACGAGAACCTCAAGGGTGTCGTCGAGTGGATCGAACCCGGCACCCAGCACATGGACGGCTACCACGCCCAGTGGTTTGCCCGCTCGCGCCACGGCACCAGCGACTTCGACCGGATGGAGCGTCAGCGTCAGCTTCAGGAGGCCGTGCTCAAGCAGTTCACCCCGGCCAACGTGTTCTCCAAGTTCCAGGGCATCGCCGAGGCGGGGTCGCAGGTGGTGAAGACCGATATTCCGCAGGATCTGCTGGGTTACTTCGTGAACCTGGCTACCAAGACCCGCGCGCTCCCGGTGCAAAAGCTCGAGCTGACCCCGGCCAACGGGATCGATCAGGACCATCCGGATGTGCCGGAGATCAAGTCCAAGATCAACGACCTGCTGCACCCGAAAACCACGCCCACCAACTAGGGCACGACCAAACCGGCCCCGTCCTCGGACGGGGCCGGTTGTGTGTGTGGGCGGCGCTAGAGCTCGGCGTGCAGTGCCCAGACCCGCTCGGCCGAGTCACGCCAGCCGAAGACCTGGGCGCGGTCGGTGCCGGCAAAGCCCAGTCGTTCGCGGCGCTCATCGTCCTCGATCAGCTCGGTGATCGAGGCGGCCAGGCGCTCGGCAAAGCCGTCGTCCCCGGCCTCCACGGCCTCCCCGGCCCCGCCGGAGATCTCCAGCAGCGCGGGATCGTCGGTGTGCAGCACCGGGGTTCCCAGCGAGAAGGCCTCGAGCAGGGGCATCCCGGTGCTCTCACGCACGCTCGGGTAGACAAACAGCGTGGCCCGGGCGTACACGGTGGCGAGGTCGGCGCTGCCGAGGTCGCCCAGGGCGCGCACACGGCCCTCGTCAAGCCCCGCCTCATCGGCGGCCTGGGCGAGGGAGGAGGAGCCCCAGGCATCGGGACCGATGACCAGCAGCGGCAGATCGGGCACACCGGGCCGGGCGAGAGCCTGCAGCAGTGGGTCGAGGCCGCGGCGCGGATCCAGGCTGCCCAGGGTCAGCAGGAAGCGCTCGGGGAGGTCGAGGTTGCTGGCGCGCCAGGAGGCGTCGGCGGGCAGGGCCAGGGTGCTGGCCGGTGCCTCGGGGATCACCCGGACCCGGTCCCCAAAGTGTGCGATCTCGGCCAGCTGCGCGGCCACCGCATGGGTGGGGACCACGATCGCGTCGGCATGCTTGCGGGCGCGCTTGAGCATCTGCTTCTGCCAGGCCACCGAGGTGGGGGTGAGGCTCTTGGGATCGGTCCAGGCGAGGGTGTTGCGCAGGGTCACCACGATCTGGGCGGTGGCGCGATCGTGTCGACGCAGCGGGGCCAGCAGACTTGGGGCGTGGATCATTCCCTCACCCAGTTGGGTGGTGATTCCCAGCTGCCAGGCGGTGGTGAGCTCGCGCCGCGGCAGGTTTGAGCGCTGAATTTCGGTGATCCCCGGCAGGCGGGCCGCGAGCTCGTCGATGCGTTCCTGCGGCTGGGCCGAGACGACCCCGTGCACGCTGCATCCGCGCGGGGCGGTGGCGATCAGGGCGCGGGTGAGTTCCTCGGCGTAGCGGCCGTTACCGCCGTGACCGGGGGTGAGGGCCGAATCGAGAATGACACGGAGTACTGCGGACATCGTGGGTTCCCTCCTGCGGGTGAAAAGACCGGGCGGTGTGGCGCGCGAGGCCGCGCGGGGATGCCGGTGGGGCCGAGTAGGACGGCCGCGCCCGAAGGCGCGGCCGTTCTGGCTAGGCGGTGGGCTCGGGGGCGTGGATCGCGCCCGAGGCGATTGCCTCGTGCAGGGCCTCGCGCCAGTCGCGCATGATCGGCAGGCCGGCGGCCGTCCAGCCCGCGTGGCCGAGGACCGAATACGCGGGGCGCGGAGCGGGACGCACGAAGGAGGCGCTGTCGGTCTCCAGCACGCGCTCGGGGTCCAGCCCGGCCTCGGCGAAGATCGCCTGGGTGAAGTCAAACCAGCTGCCCTGGCCCGCGTTGGTGCCGTGGTAGACGCCGGCGGGAGCGTCGGACTCGGCCAGCAGACGCAGCTGGGTGGCCAGGTCGCGGGTCCAGGTGGGCTGCCCCACCTGATCGGTGACCACGCTCACGGTGGGGTGGCTGCCGGCCAGGCGCAGCATGGTTGCGGCGAAGTTGTTGCCGTGCTCGCCGTAGATCCAGGCGGTGCGCACGATGAAACTACCGGTCGGGTGCTCGCCCAGCACAAATTCCTCGCCGGCGGCCTTGGTGCGGCCGTAGGCGTTCAGCGGTGCGCGGGCGGTGTCCTCGGCGTAGGGCTCGGTGGCGTTGCCGGCGAACACATAGTCGGTCGAGACGTGGATCAGCTTGGCCCCGTGGGCGGCCGCCGCGGCGGCCAGGTTGCGCGGTCCCAGCGCGTTCACTGCATAGGCGGCGTCCTCATCGGTTTCGGCCGCATCCACCGCGGTATACGCGGCGCAGTTGATGACCACGTCGTGGCCGGCGACGGCGGCGTGCACGGCATCGGGGTCGGTGATGTCGAGTGCGGCGCGATCCAGCGCGGTGACACTCTGGTCGGCCAAAACGGTTTGCAGGTCGCGGCCGAGCATTCCGGCCGCTCCCGTGATCAGGTAGCGCATGTGTTCCTCACGTGTTGTTCCCCCGATTCTACGGGGTCCATACCGGGTACAGGTAGCGGTCAGAAATGCGTAATACTCTCGGTTGTCGTTCCGCCTTGGAAAAACCACCCTCATATTCCTACCTGCAAGGAGCCCCCTCGTGTCCACCCAGCTCCTTGACCTCGATATCGTCTCCGGCCCGGTGGTGGTGGTGAGCTATGCGGTGGCCGCGGCCCTGCTGGTATATCTGCTGGTACGGCCCGGTGGCTGGCGCTGGGTCCGGACGATCGCGATCACCCTGCTGGGCGGAATCCTGGGCGGAACCGCCGTGGTGCTCCTGCTCGAACGTGGGCTCAACCTGTTTGGTGGACCGATCGGACCCGAGGCGCGAGTGTGGGGCGTGGCCGCGATTACCGCAATCCTGATCGCCCTGGTGAACCTGTGGCGCAGCCGCTGGTGGCGCAAACTGATCGCGGCGCTCGGGGTTGTCGCGTTTGCGCTGGCGGCCACCGTGGGCATCAATGCGGCCTTTGGCATCAACCCCACATTGGGGGCGTTCCTGCACATTTCCACCGAAAAACCCATCGCCCTGGTTTCCCCCACCAAGACCCCCACGGAGGTATCCGGTCCCCTCTATCAGACCTGGAAACCGCCGGCGGATATGCCCGCCGCGGGGGAGACCGGAACCCAGGTCATCCCGGGAGTCATCTCGGGGTTCAAGGCGCGTCCGGCCGGGATCTACCTGCCGCCCGCCGCGCGGGTGAAAAACGCCCCGCCGCTGCCCCTGGTCATCATGATGATGGGCCAGCCGGGGGATCCCAACCCGAGTTTCATCGGGCAGGTACTCGACGCTTATGCGGCCAAGCATCAGGGTCTGGCACCGATAGTCGTGGTAGCCGATCAGCTGGGCAACCCCAACTTAGACACGCTGTGTCTGGACTCGACAAAGTATGGCAAGGTCGAAACCTATATCACCCGGGACGTGATGAACTGGGCCCATGCCAACCTGAACGTCATCAAGGATCCCGCCTTCACCACCGTCGCCGGGTATTCAAACGGCGGGGAATGCTCGATTTATTTCGCGGCGAAGTATCCCACTCTGTTCCACAATGTGATTGACGTCTCCGGCGAGGAGTACCAGGGCACCGGTGATCCCAAGCTGGCCCTGCGTGAGGTATTTGGCGGAAATCAGGTCGCCTACAACGAGGTCAAGCCGCTCACCCTGCTCACACGTAACACCTACCCCAACACCACCGCCGTGTTCACCGCGGGTGGGAACGACCCGCTCTTTACCGAGGAAGCCAAAAAGGTGGAGGCCGCGGCCCGCGCCGCGGGCATGAAAACAACGCTGGTCTCCGTGCCTGGGGCCGGACACGGGGTTGATGCCCTCCTAGGAGGGCTGGAAGCGGGCTTCAAGGTGCTTTATCCAGTGCTGGGCCTGGAGACAAAATAGTCCGGGATCGGGAGGCTCTCGCCGTACACACCAAGTTTCGAGGCAGTCATTGGTAGACTGCCACCGTGCAAATTCGTGAATTGAAGATCCCGGACAGCTACGAGATCACCCCGAAGCAGTTTGGTGACGATCGTGGCCTGTTCCTTGAGGCGTACCGTTTTGACCGACTCGAAGAGGCCACCGGCCGCTCGATCAAGCTCGCGCAGGTGAACACCTCGGTGTCCAAGCGCGGTTCGGTTCGTGGCATCCACTTTGCCGATGTGCCGCCGAGCCAGGCCAAGTACGTGATGTGCCCGCGCGGTGCGGTGCTCGACTTCGTGATCGACATCCGGGTGGGTTCGCCCACCTTCGGTCAGTGGGACTCGGTCCTGCTGGACGACGTAGACCGTCGCGCAATCTTCATTTCCGAGGGCCTGGGACACTGCTTTGTGGCCCTCACCGATGACGCCACCGTGACCTACCTGGTCAACGACGTGTACCGTCCCGACCGCGAGCACGGGATCAACCCGCTCGACCCGGAAATCGGTCTGGTCTTCCCCGAGGAGGCCGGCGAGCCGCTGCTTTCCCCCAAGGACACCGAGGCTCCGGGTCTCGCCGAAGCCGCCGCCGCGGGCCTGCTGCCCACCTGGGAAGCCGCACGCGCCTACTACGACTCGCTGAAGGGTAACTAACGCCATGAAGGGCATCATTCTCGCCGGAGGCTCCGGCACCCGGCTGTGGCCGATCACCAAGGGCATTTCCAAGCAGCTCATGCCCATCTACGATAAGCCGATGGTGTACTACCCCCTGTCGACCCTGATGATGGCCGGGATCAACGAGATCCTGATCATCACCACCCCCGAGTACAACGAGCAGTTCAAGGCGCTCCTCGGCGATGGTTCGGACCTCGGCATCCGCCTGGAGTATGCCGTGCAGCCCTCGCCGGACGGCCTGGCACAGGCCTTCATTATCGGTGAGGAATTCATCGGCGATGACTCGGTCGCGCTGGTCCTCGGCGACAACATCTTCCACGGCACAGGCCTCGGTTCGGCCCTGCGCAATCACAACGAGATCGACGGAGCGGTGATCTTCGCCTACCCGGTTGCCGACCCGCGCAGCTACGGTGTGGTCGAGTTTGACGACAGCTTCACCGCGATTTCGATCGAGGAAAAGCCGGCCAACCCCAAGAGCAACTACGCGGTGCCCGGCCTGTACTTCTACGACAACTCGGTCATCGAGATCGCCAAGACCATCGAGCCCAGCGCCCGTGGCGAGCTGGAAATCTCGACGGTGAACGAGCGCTACCTAAACCAGGGCAACCTGCACGTTCAGGTTCTGGACCGTGGCACCGCCTGGCTGGACACCGGCACATTCGAGTCGATGATGCAGGCCTCCGAGTATGTGCGCGTGATCGAGGACCGTCAGGGCTTCAAGGTCGGCTGCATCGAGGAGATCGCCTGGCGTGCGGGCTGGATCGACGATGCGCAGCTGAGCGCTTTGGCGGCTCCGCTGGTCAAGAGCGGATACGGCAAGTACCTGGCTCGTCTGGCCGATTCGGCAAAGAGCTAATCCTCAGTTAGGACTCATGGGGCGCTTCCTCCGGGAAGTGCCCCATTGCTGTTTCTGCTGCCCCTAGGCGCGGCTGCGACGCCGCTCAAGCTGGAATCGCAGTGAGAGTCCCAGCCGGATGACCAGGCGCAGCGGTGCGCGCCACCAGCCGGCGTACCGCTGGCGGATGAATCGGTAGGCGCTCTCGTGGTGGATACGAAGCATCCGCTCGGATTCGGTGTGCGTGGAACCGGCCCCGCTGTGCCGCACGACCGCCTGCGGCACATAACTGATTTTCCACCCGGCCTGTGCGAGGCGGTAGCCCAGATCGACATCCTCAAAGTACATGAAGTAGCCCTCATCGAACCCCTGCAACGATTCAAAAACGTCGCGGCGCACCAGTATGCAGGCACCGGAGAGCCAGCCGGCATCGCGTGGTTCATCCGAGTAATCGCTGTCGGCACGGTAGCGGCGCGACCAGGGGTTTTGCGGCCAAAACGGCGAGAGCAAGGCATGACCGATCCCGGTGGTGAGTGAGGGGATCGCCCGGGCTGAGGGATACACGGTGCCGTCGTCGGAGAGGATTCGGGGGCCTGCGGCCGCAACCTCGGGATGTTCATCAAGCCAGGCGGTGAGGATTTCCACGGCTCCGGGTTCTACAACCAGGTCGGGATTGCACAGCAACAAATACTCGGCATCATCATGAGCCGCCTTGGCCCCACGGTTCATCGCGCTGCCATAACCGATGTTTTCGGGCAGCCCAAGCCAATTGGCGTCGTATTCGCGTGCCGTCTGTTCGCTATCCCGAGCCCCGGCAGAGTGATTTTCGACCACGATAACCGAGCCTGGCTGAAGGTTTGAGCGCGTCACGGAGTCGAGGAATCGCGCGAGATCATCACCCGAGTTATAGGTGACAACGACGGCGGCTACGCGAGGCATTTGCGAGAGACTCATTGGATTCAGTTTAGGGGAGCGTAAGAGGGGCACGTTGGGCCATCGGCGGAGGGGCTTAGATCTCGCCGAAAATCTCCGATTCGAGGTACATGGCGCCGCCCGAGGGAATCGGGGTTACCGAGTCGATCGAGCAGGCCTGCGGCTTATCAAACAGGTGCTGACCCGAGGGGCTGAGCACCGACACGTTGACAAAGAACTTGCCGTCACCGAAGTTGCAGTTCTTGAAGATATAGCCCACTCGGCGCTTTCCACTCAGCGGGGCGAGTTCTACCCCGAGGATGGAGTTTTTGGTGCCGACGGTCGCGTGTCCCATGGTGTTGTCCACCTGGATCGCGCAGATCCAGTCGTCAACCTGACCGCGCACATCAAAGTCCATCGTCACGGTGAGGTCGTCTCCGTTGCGCAGCACGGTGGGGTCCTGAGGGTTGGAGGAGACGGCGGTGGCCTCGACGCGGTACCGGATCGGAGGCTCGATGTCCTCAACAACGACGTTCTCCTGCGAGGCGTGACGCTCGGCGTCGGCCTGGATCTCGGCCTGTCGGCGATCCTCAAGAATGTCGCGGAACTCGGCCACTGCCTCACGGGAGTCGCCCTGGAAGACGACCTCGCCCTTGTTGAGCAGCACCGCGTAGTCACACAGATCAACAACGGTGCCCAGGCTGTGGGTCACCAGAATGATGGTTCGACCCTGTTCCTGGAACTCGCGGATACGGTTCATGCACTTACGCTGGAACGCCTCGTCACCCACCGCTAAGACCTCATCCACCAGCAGGATGTCGGGGTCGGTGTGCACGGCCACGGCGAAGGCGAGGCGCACATACATGCCGGAGGAGTAGAACTTCACCTGGGTATCGATGAATTCCCCGATACCCGAGAACGCGATGATGTCATCAAACTGCTCATCGGTCTGCTCGCGGGAGAGACCCAGGATTGCGGCGTTCAGGTAGACGTTTTCGCGCCCCGACAGGTCCGGGTGGAATCCCGCGCCGAGCTCCAGCAGGGCCGCCATCCGTCCGCGGCGCTTGACGCTGCCGCCGGTGGGGTCGATGATGCCACCGATCACCTTGAGCAGCGTGGACTTCCCGGAACCGTTGTGCCCGATCAGGCCGACGGTGGTGCCCGCCTTAATCTCCAAAGAGACATCGCGCAGAGCCCAGAAGTCTTCCTTGTGCTTGGCACCGCGACCCACATTGACCACGCGCTCCTTGAGGGAGTTGTCCTTGCGGATGACAAAACGCTTGGACACGTTTTCAACGGATACCAGCGTGGGTGCGGGGATCGCCTCGGTGGAATTACTCATGCGGATTTGATCCCTCGGTGTCGATTGGTACGGGGTGAACACCCGATTCTATCTCGGGCACCCTGAATAACTCCTATTTGTCTCCCGTAGGGTGGGCGCTTTTGACGATGTCTTAATACCCGAATTGGTACAAAAAACGAGGCGAAGACGCTAAATTGTGGGAGGTGCCATAGGCTCAAAGGGTGGCAAGAACATTCCTCAAAGACAATCGACGATTACGTCGGCGCGCGATGGTTATTGTCATCGCGCTCGCCGCGGTCGTCCTGACCGCCTTTCCGGTTGCCCAACCAGCTCCGGCCTCGGCCGCCGACCTGAGCAAATTTGACCCCGCCAACATCATCAGCGATGACGTGTTTTATAACGGCAACACGATGAACGCGGCGCAGGTTCAGTCCTTCCTCGAATCCAAGGTGGCCGCGTGCGCACCGGGAAACGTGTGTATGCGAAACCTGGTAATGGATACGCCCTCTCGTGATGGCGATAGCTATTGCAAGGCGTATAACGGAGCGTCGCGGGAAACCGCGGCCCAGATTTTGGTGAAGGTTTCTCAGGCCTGTGGCATCAACCCTCAGGTGCTGATCGTGCTGCTTCAGAAGGAACAGGGGCTGATTACAAAGTCGGCACCGGGTCCGCTGGGGAGCTATGCGTGGGAGCGTGCAACAGGCTACGCCTGCCCGGATACTGCTGCCTGTGATACCCGTTATTTCGGATATTTCAACCAGCTGTATAGCGCCGCTCGTCAGTTTAAGCTGTACGGCAACACCGCCTGGTTTACCCGCTACCCCGTGGGTAAGCCGACACAGATCCAGTGGCACCCCAACGTCTCCTGTGGCACGGGCACCGTGACGATCAAGAACAAGGCCACCGCGGCGCTGTATTACTACACGCCGTATCAGCCTAACGCCGCCGCCATCGCCGCAGGCTATGGTGTCGGTGACTCCTGCTCCACCTACGGAAACCGCAACTTCTACCAGTACTTTGTGGACTGGTTTGGTTCGACCCAGGGTGGCGGCACTCCCAGCAATCCCACCGGCCAGTTAGAACTCGTACAGGGTTCTTCCGGTCTGATTACCGTGGCGGGATGGACTTCGGATCCGGCAACGAACGACCCGATTAACGTTCATGTGTATGTGAATGGCACCCCGACCGTTTTGTTGGCAGACCTCAACCGCCCCGATGTGGGGCGTCACGGGTTCAGCCAACAGATCCCCGTGCTCTTTGATGGGGCCGCGGACGTGTGCGTCTACGGCATTAACACCACCACCGGTGCGAACACCCTGTTGGGATGTCAGTCATTGACGCTGCCCGCAGGGGCTCCGCCGGAGCTTGGTCGAGCGCCCTTTGGGTCGCTTGATTCGGTTTCCACCGGGCCCGGGCAGGTGACCGTTTCGGGATGGAGCATCGATCCTGATTCGCTCGGACCGGTCGCTGTTCACGTTTACGTGGGCAACACCGCCCAGCCCTTCACCGCCAATCTGGACCGCTCCGATATCGGGCGGATTTACCCCAAGTACGGTGCGGGTCACGGTTTCAGCGCGACGGTGACCGGAGTCTCGGGAAACCAGAACGTGTGCGTCTACGCGATTGATACTGCCGGTAAGGCATCCACGACTCTGGGCTGCCAGACCGTGAATATTCCCGCTGGCATTCCCAATCTGAACCGATCCCCGATCGGTAACCTTGAAGCGGTCGTTGCCGGACCCGGAACCGTGCAGGTTTCTGGCTGGGCTTTGGACCCCGACACCGCGAGCTCGATCCGGGTGCACGTTTACGTCGACGGTGTCGGCGCGGCGTTCACCGCGGATCAGGTACGCAACGATGTCGGCGCCCTGTACCCTCAGTACGGTGCAAAGCACGGTTTCTCGGTGACGGTGCCGGCTACTAAGGGTGCTCGTAACGTGTGCGTATACGCGATCGATACGGGGAGCCAGCCTCCGACCACACTGGGATGTCAGACCGTGACGGTGCTGTCAAATATTACCGAGCAGGGGCGAAAGCCCATCGGTAATTTTGAGGCAGCAACGTCCGCGAACGGTAAGATCAGCGTCTCTGGTTGGGCGCTGGATCCCGATACCGAGAACCCGATCCCGGTTCACATCTATGTGGGCTCGGATGGACGTCCGTACACGGCTGACAAGCCGCGTCCGGATGTTGCTCGTGGCTACCCGGACTACGGTCCGAACCACGGCTTCTCGGAGTCGATTCCGGCGGCAGCGGGCAGCTATCAGGTGTGTGCTTATGCGATTGACAGCATCGGCAAGGCCGGAAATACACTGCTGGGTTGCCGTTCGGTGACGGTTGCCGGGGCACCGCCCGCGGATAATCGCTCGCCGATCGGTAATCTCGAGGCGGTGACCGCTGTGCCCGGAGGAATCCAGGTGAGCGGTTGGGCTCTTGACCCGGCCAATCCGAGTGTGTCGATTCCCGTTCACGTCTACCGTAACGGCACCGGTGAGCCGACCCTGGCTAACCTGAACCGTCCCGACGTGGCCGCTGGGTATCCTCAGGCAGGCGCGGCACACGGGTTCACCTACTCGATGGCATCGCCTCCCGGTACCTACCAGGTGTGCACCTATGCGATCAGTGCGGGTTCTGCCGCTCCCACCCAGCTCGGGTGTCGCGCGGTGACCGTGCGTTAGAGATACACCCGAAATACCAAACTCCCCGTGATCGAAGCGTCTGCTTCGATCACGGGGAGTTATTTGTTGAGGCGGCTACCCGATGGGTGGGGCGATTTTCCTCGGTGGGATGACGTGGTGCCTAGAGCATCTGCGCGAAGTTACCCTGCAGACGAGCGAATAGGCGCTGCGCGAGGAACACCCCGACCGCGCCGATCAGGGCGGCGATCCAGAGGTTCATCATGAGGTTTTCCGGGTAGGCCGCGTGCATCGCCGGGTCGGAGGTGTTTGTGGGGTCTCCGGCGGTCCAGAAGGCCCGCTGGAAGCCCAGCACGGCCATCGTGACCGGGTTGGAGTTGTAGATGCTGAGCAGGATACCGTCACCGAGTACGTTGCGCACATACTTCCAGGCGTAGAGGATCGGCGAGGCCCACATCAGCACCATCAGCACAACCTCTACCAGGTACTGCACATCGCGCAGGTAGACGTTCACCGCCGAGAGCAGCAGCGCCAGCGCGGTGCCGTAGAGCAAAATAACAAGCAGCGAGGGGATTGCGTAGACCATGTTCGGGGTCCACGGGAAGCTGCCCATCGCCAGGGTGGCTACCAGCAGAATCACCAGCTGGATGGCGAAGTTGAACAGGGCCGAACCGATCGTCGCCAGCGGGAAGAGCTCACGCGGCAGGTACACCTTTTTTACCAGACCGGCATTGGCAATCACCGAGGCGGTTCCACCCATTACCATCTCCGAGAACAGGCCATAGATGGTCAGACCCGAGAAGATATAGATCGCAAACTCGGGGATGCCGCGCTCGGCTCCAAGGAACTTACCGAGTACTACGTAGTAGATCAGCAGCTGGGTGATCGGCCGGACCAGGGTCCAGAAAAAGCCGAGCGCGCTGTCCTTATAGCGTGACTTGAGGTCGCGCTTCACAAAGAGCAGCAGCATGGCACGATTCTTCAGAATCAGCCGAACCTGCGCCCAGAACCGGTGTGCGCCTCGTTCGCTCGAGCCAATGTTTTCGAAGGGGAGGCGCTCCAGGGCGGCCATGCGTTCCTGCGGGTTCATCCAGTTGTTTTCCGTTCAAGCGTCCGTGCACGGGCACAGTGGTCAAGAATGTAGTCTAACCGCTGCTGCCTGAACGTCCGACGTGCAGCGCAGATCGCGGGGAGGTTTGCCGCGGGATCGGGCGAAAGAACCGACTAGTTGGCCCCCGAGGAGGAGGTGCGCCGCAGACGCGAATCCACCCGGACCAGGAACCGCCGGCGCAGAGCCTGCAGTTCGCGCTGAGTCAGATCGAGACGGTGGTGAGCATCCTCGCGTTCGGCCGTTCGCGTGTCCAGCTCGGATTGCAGCCGAGCCGCATGTGCCCGAGACTCGGCCAGCTCGGCTGCCGTGTGTTCGAGCTCGGCGGTGGTGTGGGAGAGCCGTGCGTTCAGCCTGAAAGCGTCGGCGCGAAGCAGCCCCAGGGTGCGCTCCTCGGCCTCCGTCTCGGGGGCAAAGAGTACATCGGGGACAACCCGAATTCCGCTCTTCTGCAAGCGGGATTCCAGGTTCAAGTCGGGGTTCTGATCGGCCCCGGCAATCTCCTCGGGGCTGAGACAGCGCGCAATATAGAGCGAACGCAGTGTCCCGGCGCGGAGGTGACTGTAGTCCCGCATACCGTGATGGTTCGGGCTCGGAGTCAGCTCGGGATTGGCCTCATAGGAGCGACCGGCATTTTCAACCTTGCGGCGGAACTGGTCCCAGGAACGCCAGGGCAGGTGCAGCACCTCGATCTCCCATTCGGGGTCCGGAGCCCCTTCGGAGGCGATGCTCACGAAGTGGTTCCCCTGAACCACGTTGACCTCGGGATCACCCACGTGTGCACAATCGTGAGTCGAATGATCGCGGAGACCAATTCTGGCCAGTTCGGCTGCATCGCGCGTGTCTCGGAAACGGAGGCGCTCGAGCCCGGTTCCGGCTTCGGCGGGTGCCCCGGTCATATCCACCACGGGAACAATAAACGAGCGAATGCTTTTGGGGATGTGACTGAATGCTTCGGCGAGGGTGATTTCCGGGTTCTTCGCAACCCAGAACTCGTCGGCATCCGCGTTGAGTACCCAGTCGGCCCCGTGCAGGGTGTAGGCATCCCGCGCCATCTGGGTGACCACGGGGGACTGCTGCTTGCGATGTACCGGATCGTGTCGCAGTTCAAGAATCCCCTGGTCGGCGTAACCCTGCAGGATTTCGGTGGTCCCATCCACCGACCCATTGTCGGTGACAACAAAAAATGCGACGCCCTGTTCGCGGTGGTGATCAATCATTGACGCAATCACATCCGCCTCATCGCGGACCATGATCGTCATCACAATTCTTGGTGTCATAGGTAGTGCCTCCACCGGTTATTGTACGCATGAGATCCTGAACGAGAGGGCATCCCCGGCGGTTATGGGCGGGGCAAACGATAGAATGTGCCGTGGCCAAACGGCCGTGCCAAGCGAAAGGTGACCCCGTGACTCAGACCCCCGCAGAGGAATCTCCGCGTCGTGCCGAGAACGACGACGCCCTGGACGTGCTGACCGCGCGAGTCCGCGAGTTGGAGCATGAGCGGCTGCGGCTGCGGGACCAGCTCATCGGAAGTCAACAGGAGCTTGAGGCGCTGCGCACTCGCGTGGGCGATGGCGATGCCGCCCAGGCTGCCCTTAACGCGCAGGGTGCGTGGGAGCGGGTCGAAGCACTCGAGGGCGAACTCAATACGCTGCGCCACGAGAGTGATGTGCGTCTGCGCGAGCAGGAGCAAGCATTCCGGGCCAGCCGCACCTGGCGGGTCGGTCATGCGGTGCTGCGTCCACTCTCCCTGCTGCGTGGCTCGCGGAGCGCGGGCTAGTGCGCTGCATTATTGACGGGCGTGGACTCAGCGATCCGCAGCTCGACGTCGCCCGAGAATCTGCTGTGCGTGCGGGGTTCGCGCCCGGCGAGATCGTCGTGGTCACCGCGGCTCAACCGCACCTGGACGACTCGTTGCGAGAGTACGGGCTGACAATTCTTCGATTCGGCTCCACCCTGGCCGAAAAAACCCTCGATCGCGTGCGCGAGGCTATCCATCATCACCCCCGGGCCCGGCTGATCTACGCTAATTCCCTGGTGCAAACGGGCTCGGATGCCTCGATTGTGTTGCGCCGCGTGGCGTGGTCCCCCCAACGGGCGCTGGTGCAGGACTTCTTGGGACCCGCGGTGTTTGTCCGCCCCGATGTTCTAAGCGAGTCTCAGTGGGAGCTGCTGCGTGTCCTCGACGTACACGCGCTGGCCGTAAGTCTCGGGTTTGAGGGCTCGGACGTCGTGGTTCATGAGGATCTCGCCTGGAGTGTGGTGAGGGAGTACGAACAGGACCAGGCCCGCGACCAGTCCAGCATGGCCCACATTAATGAGGTGCTTGAAACCCGTCTGCCCGGCTGGTCTGTGGTGCCCGAAGATACCTCCGCCGGTGCCCGGGTGCGACGCCCGGTTATCGAGGACGCTCTGGTATCGATCGTGATCCCCACCCGGGGGACCGGCGGCGAGGTACTGGGACAGGAACAGGTCTTTGTTGTGGAAGCCGTGCGTTCGGTGCTCGCCTCCAGCCCCGATGCACATCTGGAATTCGTTGTGGTGTATGACACCGCCACCCCGAAGGATGTGCTGGACGAACTCCGTGCGCTCGCCGGAGACTCGCTTGTGCTGGTTGAGTACACCCGCCCCTTTAACTTCTCCGAGAAGTGCAACGTGGGTTTTGTGCATAGCCGCGGAAACTACGTCCTCATGCTCAACGACGATGTTCGAGTCACCTCGGAGCGGTTCATCGAGGATCTCATTGCCCCCCTTGCCGATCAGCGGGTGGGTGTTACCGGAGCATTCCTGGTGTTTGAGGATGGCAGCATCCAGCACGTGGGGCACTGGTATGCCGGACGCAGCCCACGCCACGCGATGATCACCCAGCCGGCCCACCAGGACGGCCCGCGCGACGTGCTCCTGCTGGATCGGGAAGCCTCCGGACTCACCGCCGCCTGTGTGGCATTGCGCCGCGAGACCTACCGCGAGATCGGTGGTTTCAATGAGGGGTTGCCCAGCAACTATAACGACGTCGACTTCTCCCGGAAGATCGCTACCCTCGGCCTCAGCATGGTCTGGGTCCATTCCGCCCGCGGGTATCACTTCGAGTCGAAGACGCGCATTGGTACCGTGCACGAGTGGGAGCATGAGCGACTGCACGCCCGTTGGCTGGTGCAGGGATCGGACCCGTTCTGGACCCACGGATCCTAATACCATTTCCATCACAAAGCCCCTCGTCGCGCTCGCGACGAGGGGCTTTGTGATTGGTGTGCCGTCCTAGCGGTGGCGCAGTCCGGTGAGCTTGCGCAGGGGGGCAGTCAGCCGCCAGGAAGCACTCTGCTCGAGGCCGGCGATCCGCGTCTCCAGCGAACGGACGTACTCCGAGCGCGGGGTTGACAGGCCGGCCACCAGGTCGGGGGCGCGGTGCGGGGCGGCGCAGAATTCCACCAGCGGACGCAGCGCGTTGAGCCAGGTCATCTCGCGTGCCAGGGCCTTCGAAGCCTGTGCCATCGACTCGCGTTCCTCGGCAAACAGCGCGGTCTCCAGGGCAGCGGAAAGCGCGTTCACATCCTCGGGCGGGACGGTGATACCCAGACCGTTGGTGGTGATGATCGAGTCGAAGGTATCGCCACCGGTAGCGACGATCGGCAGGCCCGCCCAGAGATAGTCGAGCATCCGGGTCCGGAAGCTGAAGGCGGTTTCCACGTGCTCAAAGTGGGTTGTAACCCCCACATCGGCATCGCACAGGTAGTTCACCCGGTCGTTATAGTCGACCCACTCATTGTTGAAGAAGACGTGGGTATCGGTCAGGCCGAGCTCGGCAGCCAGTTCTCTGGTGCGCGTGGCCATCTCCATGACCGGAACATCGGGGTTGGGGTGGTTCATCCCCATGAAAAACAGTCTGACGTTATCGTGGCGCTTGCGCAGGTCATCAACCGCGTGCACGAGGGTGATCGGGTCAAACCAGTTGTAGATACCGCCGCCCCACAGGATCACCTTGTCTTCGGCACCGATGCCGGGGACGGCCCCCTTGATTGCGTGCCGGGTGGGCTCGGGTTCCTCATTGGTGACACCAAACGGTGCAACAGCGAGCAGCGAACGCAGACTGGCATCAGCATCGTAGGTAACCGGGTTGATTCGCCCCAGCGCGGCGAGCTGCCCGAGCCAGAAGTCGCGCTGCTTCTCGGATGCGCACAGTAGGAAGTCCGCGCGCTCGATCTGCACGTTGAGGACCTCCGCGGTCTGCAGGGTAAAGTTCATCCGCTGGTCCTCGGGCAGGTAGCGGCCCTGTTCCAGGGTCTCCAGGTGCATGGGGTCATAAATGTCAGCCACGATCACGGTATCGGTGTCGGCGATCCACGGATTGTGGTGGATCAGATGTCCCTGAAAGACGACCGCGTCGGCCCATTCGACCTCGGCTCGCAGCTGCTCATCGTTGACGGCGAAGACCGGGAAGGGAGCTTCGGAGAGATCGCAGCGGGCGGTGGAAACCAGGTGAACCTCGGCCACCGCGGACACCTCATGGGCGATGTGCCAGGCGCGCATTGCCGGTCCCGCCATGCGAGCACCCAGCGTGTCACCGGTGGCGATCAGGATCCGCGGGGTGCGAGTGGTACTGGGTGTGGCTGCCATCAGATATCTGCTTTCGAAGTCTATTCCGGGAAGGGCACCGCCTCGGTGCAGCCCGCAGTTCAGCAACGCGGGCGCGCGGGCCACCAGACAGTTTACAGGGGGCTCCGGGACGTTGGTGGGATCTCGCCTGCGCGGCCCACGCCCGGGATAACGGGCCCGGAATGCCGTGCTCGGCAGCGCCCGAGGCACGGATTGGTAGGATGGCACTGCACAAGACTCGACTGAAAGAGGTGCTGTGTTGCCAAACGGGCAGAGTGGTGTTGTCTCCGTAATCCTTGTGAACTTCCGGGGAACCGATGACACGTTGGCAGCGATTCGGCACCTGCAGGAGCAGGACTGGCCGCAGGAACGGCTGGAGATCGTGGTGGTGGAAAACGCCTCTGGTGATGACAGCGCCGCACGGCTGAAGGCGGAAGCCACCGGGATCACCCTGATTGAATCCGCCGAGAATCTTGGGTTTGCCGGCGGGTGTAACCTCGGCGTGCGCAAGAGCCGAGGCGAATACGTTGCCTTTTTGAACAACGATGCGCGCCCCGATTCGCGTTGGATCGCCGCGGCTGTCGCTCGCTTTGAAACCTCCGCACGGATTGGTGCCGTCGCCAGTCGAGTGCTGGACTGGGAGGGCGAGAAGGTCGACTTTATCGGTGCCGCTCTCACCTGGTATGGCATGGGTTATAAGCCCCTCACCGGTGAGCCCGTGCCCAGCGTGCCCGACACCGTACACGACGTGCTGTTTGGTACCGGCGCGGCAATGTTTGTTCGTCGCAGCGTCTACGATCAGCTGGGCGGGTTTGACGAGCGCTACTTCATGTTCTTCGAGGATGTGGACCTGGGGTGGCGCCTGAACCTGGCCGGTTACCGCTACGTGTATGAGCCCGAGTCCCTGGCCTTCCACAAGCATCACGCATCGATGAGCAAGTTTGGTGCGTTCAAGGAAACCTATCTGCTTGAGCGCAACGCCCTCTTTACGATGTACAAGAACCTCGGCCAGGAGTCTCTGCACGAAAACCTCGCGGCGGCTCTCGCGTTGACCGCACGTCGTGCCGTGGCCCGTGGCGAGCTAGATTCGACCTCCCTGGATCTGCGTAATGGCGGTTCAGACGACGAGATGCAGGAGGTTGCCAAGTCGACCCTGGCCACCCTCTACGGTGTTGATCAGTTCGTTTCCGAGCTTCCGGGTCTGCGCGCCGACCGGGAAAAGATCCAATCCGAGCGGGTGGTCTCCGATGCGACGCTGTGGCGTCTCTTTGGCGAAACCGATGCGCCCGCGTTCACCGGTGACTACTTCCACAAGGGCTATGTCAACCTGGTAGAGACCTTTGCGGTACTCGATGGGCCCAAGGACCGCCACGTTCTGGTGATCACCGGTGATCCGATCGGTGTCAAGATGGCGGGACCGGCGATCCGTGCCTGGAATATGGCTCAGGCCCTTTCGGTAACGAGCCGGGTTACCCTGGTCACCCTGGCCGGGGTCAAGGATATTGACGCGCCGTTTGACATCGTGCACGTTGCGCCCGGGGATGACAAGGCGATGCGGGCGCTCGAAGCCGAGGCGGACATTATCGTGTTCCAGGGCCTTGCCATGGCGATGTTCCCCTCGATTCGGAACACCACCAAGGTCCTGGTCTGCGATATCTATGACCCGATGCACCTTGAGCACCTTGAGCAGGGGCGCGAACACGGCGATGCCGAGTGGACCCGCCAGGTGTCCTCGGCCACCGATGTCCTCAACGAACAGCTTGAGCGGGGTGACTTCTTCCTGTGCGCCTCCGAGCGACAGCGTCACTTCTATCTGGGACAGCTGGCGGCGCTTGGCCGGATCAACCCGGCGAACTACGCCGATGACCCCGACCTGACCGGGCTGATTAGCGTGGTGCCGTTTGGTCTGGACTCGACGCCGCCTCGGCATGAACGCGACGTGCTCAAGGGGGTTTGGCCCGGCATCAACGCCGACGATAAGCTGCTGCTTTGGAGCGGGGGCGTCTATAACTGGTTTGACCCGAAGAACCTGATCCGTGCGGTGGCCAAGCTGGCCGAAACCCGCCCCAACGTCAAGCTCTTTTTCCAGGGCACCAAGCATCCCCACCCCGGGGTGCCGGAGATGGCGATCATCGCCGAGTCTCGTGCGCTCGCCGCGGAGCTGGGTGTGGCAGACCGCAACGTATTCTTCAACTCATCCTGGGTTGACTACGCCGACCGGCAGAACTTCCTGATGGAGGCCGATGCGGGGGTGAGTACGCACTACTCACACATCGAGACCACGTTCTCCTTCCGCACTCGAATCCTCGACTACCTCTGGGCCGAGCTGCCCATGGTGGTCACCCGGGGTGACCACTTTGCCGAACTGGTCGAGCGTAACCAGCTGGGTGTCGCGGTGGACGCCGAGGATGTGGATGGTCTGGTTGCCGCCCTGGATCGCGTGCTCTTCGACGAGGAGTTTGCCGCTAACGCACGGGCAAATGTCGCCCGCGTACGTGAGGAATACAAGTGGGAGCGCGTGCTGGCCCCGCTGGTTGACTTTGTGGAGGGCGCTCACTTCGCCCCCGACCGCGTGGCAGCCGGGGCTCGTCTGGATCGGGCCGAGACCGGACGTACGGTCCGCAAGCGTAAGCGAGGCCTCGCCAAGGACATCGAACTCGTTGGGTTCTACCTCAAAAATGGGGGACCGCGTGTCTTGCTGAGCAAGGTAAAGTCGCGCCTGTCGCGCTAGAGCATCGCTAGCTCAGCACCGTGCCCCGACCATCGAAAGATGACCGGGGCACGGTGCTAAGCGCGTGGCGTGCGCGAAGCGTGGTTTCGCGTGGCTAGGCGCGCGTGGGTAGGCCCTCCGCGCCATCCTGGGCGTGGGATGCGCGGGAGCGTTCTCCAATCCGGGGTTCTTCGACCGCCGCTGTGAGGCTCGCTGCGGGCTGGGAAGCCTGCGCTGCCGGGGCATCGATTTTCGCGCCGCTGCGGGGCGTCTCGTCACGCAGCGGAAGTTCGGATCCTCGTCGTCGCGGCAGATCCATCAGGATTGCCAGAGCGATCAGTGTCACGGCAAACAGTACGCTGCCCAGAATCCACAGCTGGAACGGGGAGAAGGGGCCGCTGGGCGTCCACTGTGCACCGAAATCAATGTTCAGCGATCCGTGCGATCCCACATAGCGCTGGAGGTTTGAGCGCAGCGCCAGGGACTGTGAAACGCTCAGCGCCGCGATAATGACAATACGCTGCGCCCAGGAGAGGGTGATTTCCCGTCGGCCCAGGGGAACCAGCCCAACGATCACCAGCATCAGGAAGATGGGGAAGAGGTAGCGAGGCTGGACCTCGGCACCCACCAGAACCTTGTTGGCCACCAGTGCGTATAGCGGGATCATCACAAACGCGATACCCAGCCCGATCATCGCTACGGACTTGCGTGCGTTCATGATGCGCAGGCCGGTGAAGACCATGGCGCCGAACACCACGAGCGGAGGAAGCCAGGAAACGGCGGGCAGCGCGGTGTCCAGCCAGCCCAGGCCCCAGCGCAGTCCGAAGAGCCCCGACCATAGCTGAGGCAGCTCAACCAGGTTGCTGTAGAGGAGGGTGCCGAGGCCCATTCCCGGGTTGTTATGCGCGAATGCGGTGCCATCTGCGGTGACGGTTGCCTGCGGCGAGGAGAGATAGAGCACAACGGCAATCAGCGAAACCACCACCGGCAGAATTAGCGTTTTCCACTGTGCCCGTTTGTATCCAAATCCGAGGACGCTCGCCGCGAGCATACCAATGATCACATAGACGGAGCTGTCACCGCGTGCGGAGACTCCAATCAGGATCGCCACCGCAGCGATTGCCGCGAGGATCCAACGTTGTCTGCCGCTGGTGCGGAAGTATCCGAGCATTGCGATCGTGGTGACGGTGGCCGAGGTGATCGACCAGCTGGTGGGGTTTGCCGAGGCGATCATGAACGCCCCGACCGGGATCACGGTGACCAGCGTGCCGCCGATCAACGGGAAGCGCAGGTTTCGGGGCAGGGCCCAGGCCGCCACCGCCAGGAGAGCAATAAATAGCGCCGAGTTGAACAGGCGAATCGCAATCGCCGAGCTTGTGATGTGATCGGAGGCAAACACGCTGAGCACGGCGTAGAACCCACCCGGGTACACCGGAGTGCCGAAGTTTCCGCGATCGGTTGTAATCGTGTTGCTGTGCGGCTCATTAAAGTTCGGTCCCTGACAGCTGGCCGCTACATCGGGCTTGAAGCTGTAGCAGACAAGCTCTTGAAACGATGCCGGTAGTTTCCGAGTCTCTGCCGTGGGGCCGGGCTCACACAGTCCGTCACGATCTCCCTGGCCGCACCAAATACTAGCCATATGGAAGTCATCATCGGGGCTTGATCCGGCCGGAGAGGACACGGACCAGATCCCCAGTGTCGCAAATCCCGCGAGAAGGGCAATTATGATGAGTATCGCAGGGAATTTTGGTCGTGAGGCCGGTTGAGTCATGCTTGCCATCTTACGTGCCGGGCCGTCGTTCTTTTGCAGCGCCCGCACGCGTCAGTTATGTTGCTCGGGCATTTTAGGGCCCCAAGATCTGGGCCCTTCCGCGGTGTATTAATCCGCAACCGAGTGTGAACGAAACGGAGTATCCCGGATGGAAACCTACCCCGCAGATCAGTGGTGTGCCCAGTGACCCCGCGAGGAAGCCTGTCTCAGGCGCTGAACGGGCACCGTAACTCACTGGGGGTAATCCGCCTGGTATTGGCGACAGCGGTGATTTTCTCCCACGCATTTCCGCTGGGCGGTTGGGGCCATGACCCGGTTGTGATCTTCACCCGTGGACAGGACAACCTGGGTGGGCTGGCGGTGCTGGGGTTTTTTGCGATCAGTGGCTATCTCATCACAAAGAGCGGAATGAATTCCGACGTCGTGCAGTACTTTTGGCGACGAGTCCTCCGTATTTTTCCGGCGCTGTGGCTGGTGATTTTGGTGACCGCGGCCGGCGTTGGACCGATCGCCTGGATGAGCATGGGGCGTCCGCTCGCGGAGTACTGGGTGCGCGCTCCCGGTGGGCCCTTTCACTACGTGTGGAGTAACGCCACTCTTCAGGGCGGCCCGTTTGGAATCTTCGACATCTTTGTCACCAACACCCCGTACGGTGTGGAAACATCCTCGAGCGTGTTTAACGGCTCCCTATGGACTCTTGCCTATGAGTGGGGCTGCTACGTCATGATTGGCGCGTTGGTGCTGGTGATGGCATTGCGCTTTGCGAAGTGGGTTGTGCCACTGGCCACGCTGGGGTTTGTGGGGATCGCGCTGATCGCCCGATTCCGTCCCGAACCACTGTTCGCAGCATTTCCCTACTTCGCTGACCGCTACCACATCGACCTCACCCTGATCTTCCTCTGGGGCGCTTGCGCCGCGCTCTACGGCAAACGTATTCCGATGCGTCATTGGATGGGAATCCTGGCGGGCGTTCTCGCCCTGGTCGCGGCGCTCACCGGGTGGCTGAACCTTTTCGGTTATCCGGCCGCGGCCTACTTCATCTTCTATTTGGCATCTGCGCTGCCGAAATCGTGGCAGTGGATCGGAGCCAAAAACGATTACTCCTATGGCATGTACCTCTATGGGTTCCTTACCCAGCAGGTCACCGCATCTCTCGGCTGGCATCACCTAGGCTATCCGCTCTGGACCGCGCTGTGTGTCCTGATCGCGTTTGGATGTGCGTGGATTAGCTGGCACGGGCTCGAAAAGTGGGCGATGCGGTTGAAGGATTGGGGACCTGGTCGCGGGATCCGCTACTGGTTCGATCGCCTACGCTCCCCATTCGTCGGCACCGGGGAGCGTACCGAGGTCGCCAATGCCACCCGTTCCGTATAAACCCGTTACCCTTGACAGGGGAATTCATTCCCCATCGACTCCCACAATGAATGGAAATCACGTGACTCAGAAGGCATCCCTCGGCAAGGTTTTGGTGACCGGAGGCGCCGGCTTCATCGGTAGCGCACTCTCGCAGCTGATCGCCGACCGTAGCGAGGGGTGGGTCGTGATGGACTCGCTGCACCCGCAGGTCCACCCGGGCGGCAAGCGTCCGGCCGACCTGCACGAGAAGGCCGAACTGATTGTGGGCGACGTGGTGAACCCCGAGGACTGGGACCGCGTCCTGGAGCACGGTCCGTTTGATCTGGTAGTGCACCTGGCCGCCGAGACCGGAACCGCCCAGTCGCTGGCCGAGGCCAGCCGCCACTCGCGGGTGAACGTTGTGGGCACCACCGAGATGCTGGACGCCTTCACCCGGGCCGGACAGATCCCCGCCCGCATCGTGCTGGCCGGAAGCCGCGCCGTGTATGGCGAGGGACGCTGGACCCACGAGTCCGACGGAACCGACTTCTACCCGGGCATGCGCACCCACGCTCAGCTGGCGGCCTCGCAGTGGGACTTCCCCGGTGCGGCCCCGGTTGCCGCGCGTGCGGACCTCAACATCCCCACCCCGACCAGCATCTACGGTGCCACCAAGCTGGCCCAGGAAAACCTGCTGACCGCCTGGGCGGGATCCCACGACACCACCGTCAACATCCTGCGTCTGCAGAATGTCTACGGCCCCGGACAGTCCCTGATTAACTCCTACACCGGCATCGTTTCGCTGTTCTCGCAGTGGTCGGAAATCGGCAAGCAGATCCCCGTCTACGAGGATGGGGTGATCACCCGCGACTTCGTCTACATTGACGATGTGGCCACCGCCTTTGAGGCCGTGATCGACTCCGACCCGGCCGTGACCAACGGCCAGGTGTACGACGTGGGCAACGGCGTGGGCACCACCATCTTCCAGATCGCCGAGATCATTGCCGAGTACCACGGTGCCCCGGCACCCACCGTCAACGGTGCCTTCCGCGATGGCGACGTGCGTCACGCCTGGGCCGACATTAGCCGCACCACCGAGGTGCTCGGCTGGTCGCCGGCGTGGAACGTACGCACCGGTGTGGCCGCTCTGCAGGAGTGGATCGCCGGCCAGGACGAGCGGGTCGTCTAACCCGTGACCACCACGACCGGCGGAGGCCGGGCAGTTTCGACGATTCTGCTCGCCACGGCCATTGCCGGGGTCGCCGGGTACGTCATCCAGCTTGTCCTGGTGGGCACCACCTCGGATGAGCAGTGGGTACGTATCTCGGCCTTCTGGTCCACGCTGTATCTGATCGTGGCCGGGCTCAGCGGCATCCAGCAGGAGGTCGGTCGGGCCACCCTGCCCGTGCGCACCACCCGCCCCACCGGTGCCCTGAAATTCACCCTGTGGGCCTCCGGCGGGCTGGCGGTTGTCCTGGGTCTGAGCGGGCTCGTCTGGGCACCCCACCTGTTTGTGGAGGGCCCGTGGGTTGCCCTCATCGCGATGATCGTGGGAGCGGTTGGCTACGTTGCCGTCGCCGTGCTCTGCGGGGTGCTGTACGGCATCGAGTTCTGGCGTGCGGTGGCCGGGATGATGATCATCGACGCGGTGCTGCGCGTGGTGATGGTGGTGCCGATCACGATCTTTGCCGATTCGGTCCCGCTGACCGAGTGGGCGGTGGTGCTTCCCTTCCCGCTCTCGGTTCTGCTGTACTGGCCGTTTATCCGCCATCGGGTTCGCGGTTCGTTCACCCTGGACGTCGGGCTGCCGCGACTGAGCTGGAACGTGTCGCGCACGGTCGTGGCCACCATCGCCACGGGTGTGCTGGTCAGCGGCTTCCCGCTGGTATTCCAAGCCACCTCTCAGCACGACCCCATTGCAACCCGGGCAACGCTGATCGCGCTGGTCATGCTGACCCGTGCACCGATCGTGATTCCGTTGATGGCGCTCCAGTCGCTGCTGATCAGCCGGTTCCGTGGCAACCCGCACACGGGAACCCTGATCGTGAAGCTTCTGGCGGCCGTGGCCGTGGGGAGCGTGGCCCTGGGCCTGCTTGCGGCTTGGCTTGGGCCGTGGATTCTCGGCGTCATCTACGGCGATAAGTATGCCGGGGTGGGTGGCCTTCTGATCGGGGCCGTCGTGGTTACCGCGGGAGCAACCGCGGCCCTGTGTGTTACCGGATCGGCGGTCCTCGCGCGTGGTTTGCACTCGGCATTTGTGGCGGGATGGGTGGTTTCAGCGCTGGCCCTGATCGCGATCCTCCTGCTCCCCCTGCCGGTCGAGCCTCGGGCCATCACGGCCCTGGGTGTGGCTCCGCTGCTGGGTCTTGCGGTGCACGCGGTCACGCTGGTTCGCACCCGGGCGGAGGCCCCGGTCATCGGCAACAACTAACCACGCAAGAAAAACGCCCCGCACCGAATGATTCGGTGCGGGGCGTTTTGCGCGGGACGGATGATGTGCCGGACTAGTCGGCCGCCCCCGGACGCGGGGAATCGCCCTCCAGGGCCTCCACCCGCTCGGTGAGCGCCCGTACCCGCTCGTTGGCGAGGGCGGCCTCCTCGGTCAGGGTGCGCAGACGCTCCTCCTGCTCGGAAAGCTCGGAACTGTGCTGCAGGCAGACCAGGAACAGGACCGCGGCGCTGGCAAAAAACACCAGGTTCAGGGGCACAGCAATGCCCAGGGCACCGGCAATCCCATCCAGCAGCGAGGGGAAGGCCCCGGCGATGAGCGCGATGAGTCCCGCCCCGAGCCACCAGAATGCGTGGCGTTCGCGCATGCGTCGTCTCCGCAGCATTTCGATCACCACCGCGAGAATCAAGACCGCCGCGAGGATGCCCAGGAGCTGAGGCAAAAAGTTCATAGGGTGCACGTCATTCCTTCTCGGGGGCCGGGCTAGGCGGTGGTGCCTGCGGGACGGGTCGCCTCGGGGGTGTGCACCGACACCGAGGGCCGCATCAGCGCAACCAGCAGGGCCATGAATGCGCGTCCGAGATAGAGCGCCGCCTTGACCGGGTTATGCGAGGGGGTGCCGCCCGCCCGGGGGCGCATGGAAACGGGGATCTGGGCGATGACACAGTCGGCGCGTGCGGCAATCACCAGGGCCTCGATGGTGTCGCCCAGGTATTCGGCCGGGTAGTTCTTGGCGAAGAGCGCCAGGGCGCGCGGACCGGTGGCCTTGAATCCCGAGGTGGTATCGGTCAGTCTGGTTCCACAGATCTTGGAGAGGATGGCCGAGAGCACCTTCATTGCCCACTTGCGGGGTCCGCGTACCTCGTAGTCACCGCTGCCGGCGAAACGGGCACCGATGACGATGTCGGCGGATTCCAGCCCGGCCACCAGATCGGGAACGGACTCGGGGTTGTGCTGGCCGTCCGAATCGACCTGGACCACATTGCTAAACCCGTGCTCCAACGCGAAGCGGAAACCCACCCGCATCGCTCCGCCCACCCCGAGGTTCAGCGGCAGCGTGACCACCGTGGCGCCGGCCTCGCGGGCGACCCGGGTGGTGTCATCCGCGGACCCATCGTCGATCACCAGGCAGGCAACCGCTCCGAGCTTCTCGTGGATTTCACGCACCACATCGCCCACCGAGGCCTCCTCGTTATAGGCGGGGAGGACGATGAGCGTTGAATCAAGCGAAACCATGATTTTTATCCTACTGGGGGAGGCGCTAATTGGTTCCGGGGCATACCCGGAGTGGAGGAATCAGGACCCAAAAATGTGTCGGGACAGTGACCGGGTGGCCGGCATCGAGCGTGCCTTGAACGCCGCGGGCAGTTCCGAGAGCGCGTTGGCGCGGGAGGTGAAGCGATTGCGGGCGGCCCGACGAGCCCGGGCCCAGCCACGTTCGCGTGCCTGTTCGGCCGCCTCGGCAAAGACCGTGCGCTCCTGGATGAACTTCGAACCGTCGGGACCGGTCTTGGCCGAGAGTGAGGTTGCGTGGCGGCGGTACTGGAAGACGATCGTATCGTCCAGCACCAGCGATCCACCGGCGAAAAAGATGCTCAGCAGCATCGAGAGATCCTGCACCACGTCGAGGTCGGTGCGGAAGCTGCGGCTTTTCAGCTCCTTCACGTTCCACACGAGGGAGGGGAAGTAGGTCCAGTTTCCGCGCAGCAGGCTGGTCACCAGCTCCTCGCCGGCAAAGGAACGCGCACCGTATCCGTCAAAGCGGATCCGGGCCTTGATCCGGTCGGCCAGCGGCTCGTACACGGCACCGTCGCCGTCGATGACCTCAACACCGGGCTGGATGACGCCGGCATCGGGGAACTGCGTGGTGAGCTCACGCACCCGCGCCACATATTCGGGCAGCATGATGTCATCGCAGCCCATAATCACGGCGAAGTCCGCCTCCATCAGGCCGATGGCCTTGTTGTAGTTGCGGCTAGGACGCAGATTCTCGGTGTTGCGAATATAGGTGATCCGCTCGTCCTTGAGTGACTTCGCCCACTCGCCCGGCTCCAGATCGGGGTACACGTCATCGATAATGATGAGTCGCCAATCCGGGTCGCTCTGGTTTAGAACACTGTTTACCGCCTCGCGGAAGTGGTCGAAGCGGCCATAAAAGGGGAGCATGATATCGAGAGTCACACTGGGTACGGTAGCAATGAAACCCGTGTTTTCGGTAATTCGCGTCCCGATCGCGGCCCGTGGCGACGGACACGGCGAGCCAGACAGGCTATCCGAGTTCGCGCCGGAAGACCTCCAGGGTCCGTTCAGCAACCCGGGGCCACGAGTACTGTGCCGCGCGCTTGGGGCCCACCTCGGCGAGGTGGGCGGCCAGCGCCGGATCGGTCATCAGCCGGGTGATCGCGGCGGCAATCGAGTCGACGCTGCTCGGGTCGGCGTAGACCGCGTCATCCCCGCAGATCTCCCTGAAGGCTGGAATATCGCTGAGGATCGCCGGCAACCCGATCATCATTGCCTCCAGCGCGGGCAGGCCAAAGCCCTCGACAAATGACACCAGCCCCAGCGCCGTGGCGTGCTCGTACAGCTCGCCGAGCTCCTCGGCGCTGAGCCAACCGCGCAGATCCACCCAGTCGGCCATTCCGGTTTCGGCGACCACCGCGCGCAGCGGATCCTCGGTACCGTGGCTGCCGGTGATGACCAGGCGCGGGCGAATGGCCTCATCCACCCGAGCCAGGCCGCGAATCAGGCCGTCCCAGTTCTTATGCGGGCGGCGGTTACCGGTGGCCAGAATGTAGGGGGTCTGATCGGGCACAACCGAGCGTGGGCGCTCGGTGGGGCGCGCGCCGGCGAGCGGGATCACATCGATGCGCTCGTCGGGGATGCGCATGAAGCGCTGGATCTCCGACTTGGAAAACTCGGAGATGGTGATCACCCGGGCAGCGTTTTTGGTGGCCCGGGTCTCCATCCACTTCACCGGCTCGGTATAGAGCGGGGTGGTCATCATCTCGGGGTGAGACCAGTACATGACATCGTGCAGGGTCAGGACCACGGGGATTTTCGATCGCATCGGGCCGAGCGAGGCGGGGGAGTGGATCAGGTCCGCGCCGACGGATTTGGCAAACTTCGATACCGCGAACAGCTCGCCGCGGGCCCAGGCGACCCGGTTCTCCCCGCTGATTCCCGAATTGACGGTGCGACCAGGGAACCAGGAGAGGTCCATTCCGCTGGCCTCGACGCTGGCAAAACCGACGAATTCGATCCCCGTTTCCAGGGTACCCAGCGCGCGATACAGCTCACGGGTATAGGTCTCCATCCCGCCCTTGGTACCGGTATAGGAGAGCAGATCGCACACAACAATTGGCATAGTTCCCCACTGTAACAGTGTGCGCGGGGAACGCACGGCTCGTGCCCGGTAGTGTGGGGGATGCGAAGCCGGGCCCGCAACTGGAGGAAACATGAGCCGCGATATTCCCCTCACCCCGGGGCACGAACCGATCACCGTGGTGGTGTGTACCTTTCGCGGGACCGAGTATCTGCGTGCGCAGCTGGAGAGCATCCGAGCCCAGAGTGTGCCTCCCGCCGAGGTGATCGTCTCCGATGACGCCTCCCATGATGGAACCGTGGAACTTGCTCGCGAGGTTCTGAGTGCCGAGGGATCTGCCTCGATTCCCCACCGAATTATCGTGAACGATCCCGGGCTGGGAACCGCCGAGAACTTTCGCCGGGCGGTGCTCGGTGCCCGGACGGATCTGGTGGCGCTGAGCGACCAGGATGATGTCTGGTTCCCGGACCGGTTGGAGCGGGCGCTCGAGCGCCATGCCGCCGATCCGGACCTGGAGCTGCTGTTTGGCGATGCCCGCCTGGTGGATGCGGCGGGTACGGATCTGGGCCTCGGCCTATTCGAGACGCTGGACATCTCTGCCGCGGAGCGCACCCTGATTCTTGAGGGGCGGGGATTTGATGTGCTGCTGCGCCGCAACCTGGCAACGGGGGCGACGGTGACGCTGCGTCGCCGACTGGTGGAGTGGGCGGGGCCGGTGGGGGCCGACTGGCTGCACGATGAGTGGTGGGCCATCCTGGCGGCGTCACGCGGGCGAATCGGGTTCACCACCGCGGCGCTGATCAACTACCGGCAGCACGGGAAGAACCAGGTGGGGGTGACCAAGGCGTCGTTGCGCACCAAGATCTCGCGGGTCCTGGAAGCCGATCCGGATCGCAATCCGAGGCTCGCCCGCCGCACCCGGGCGCTGGTCCAGAGACTCGATGAGGTCGACCCCCACACCCTCGTTGCGCCGGACGCGGTGCTTGCCGACGCGCGCGCCAAGCTGCGCATCGAAACCTTCAGGGCGGAGCTTCCCACCAACCGGCTGCGTCGCGTCCTGCCCGTGCTGCGGGAGTCTCGCCGCGGCGATTATGAGCGGTATACCTCGCAGGGCCGGGCGGAGATCCTGCGGGATCTGCTGCAGCCGCGCTAGCGGTCGTGGCCGGTGGAGGCGGACCTACTCGCGCGGCACCGGGGGCAGGGCGCGCCGGGTTTCCCGGAACCGCGCCAGCCAGGAGGTGGAGCGGGAGGCGAGGATCGCGCAGATCACCAGCATGACCCAGCCACCCGAGGTCAGCACAAAGCTCTCGGCCACCGAGGTTCCGGCTAGGGCCACCATGATCAGCGCGGGCCAGGTATAGGTCACCGTGCGGCGGTTGCTGGCCAGCAGCCAGGATCGAATAAACGCGGTGATGGCCAGAATCGCGAACAGGCAGATCCCCACCACTCCCACCTGGAGCGCAACATCCAGGTAGGCGTTCAGGGCCGAGGTATGGTGGTTTTGTAGGGTGAAGTTGATGGTGTTGTACGGGGTGGTGGACGCGCGCCACATGCCGGTCCACCCCCAGCCCTCCATCGTATTCACCGGGATCAGACGCCACACCTGGATCCACAGTGAGTAGCGGGTGAGAAACTCCCCGTTGGCGTTGAGCAGGGTCAGTACCCACACTCGGTTCAGGTACACCACGAGGGCCAGGATCACGCTGAGGGCGAGCAGGACCCACTGCAGAGCTGGCCTGCGCGCTGCCGGTGCCTTACGGATTCCATAGAGCGCGGCGGAGGCAATGCCCAGGACCACGGCCACAAACATCATCACAGGCGAGCGACTGAGCAGCAGACACATCACCGCGAGCGAGATCGAGAAGCCCGCCAGGGGCTTGGGCACCGAGCGGGTGCGCCACTCGATCACAAACGAGATCAGCGCGATCATGGTGGCAAAGGCCAGGAAGCTTCGCGAGCCGAAGATGCCCTGGATCGGCCCACCCGAGGCGATGGTGCCGCTGATCTTGAGGAAGGGCACCGGGGTGTCCAGCAGAATGCCCGAGAAGATCTCCAGCATCAGCGAGGCGGTGAGCAGGATGCGCATCGCGGTGCCCACCGCTCGCACCACCTGGATCGTGTCGCGGCTGAGGGCCACCGCGGCGGCCAGGAACCCGAATCCGAGCTGATAGGCGGCCCCCACCATGGAGTTTGCCGGGGAGGTGGCCCAGATGACCGAGATGGTGCACCAGCCCACAAAGGCCAGCACGGTGAGCGGGATGACCCCGCCCCACTCGATGTATTCGCGCCTCCCGATCAGCATCAGGGCGGCCAGGAAGCACAGCGTGGCCAGCCCCGCCGCGACGCCGGCCCAGCCCAGCAGCGACTGGGTAAAGGGCACGCAGAAGGACCACCCGATGATCGTCACCGCGAGCGCCTGAACCCCCGGCGCACCGGTGAGAACCTCGCGCAGCTGTCGGATCGGAGCGGCGCCGCCCTGGTCCGGACGACTCATGCGTGCGCCGTTCGGGTATCGCCGGGCGGGGGCACCTCGGGGCGGTCATAGCGCGGCTGCGGATCGGCATCGGGGGCCAGGTCGGTGCCCGCATCCATCAGCGGGCGGCGCACACCGGTGAGCGCAAACAGGCAGATCAGGACCCAGCCGGATTCCACCAGCGGACGGCTCTCGGCGATGGACTGGACCAGCAGGGTCACCAGGATCAGCAGCGGAACCAGGGCATAGGGGGAGAAGGCGCGGGCATCGTTGTGGTCCACCCGGGGGCGGTCGATCGCGGTGAACCAGGCACGCCAGAGCGCCGAGGCCAGGGCCAGGGCCAGCAGAATGACACCGATGATGCCCAGCTGCATCCAGACGTCTAACCAGGTGTTGTGTGCCTGTAACTGGAGCACGCGGTTACGCACCACCAGGTGGTTGAAGGGCTCGACCCAGGGGACCCACGGGCTGGCGAATCCATTGCCCAAAATCGGGCTCTTTTCGGCCTGCTTGATCACGGTGGCCCAGATCTCGGCGCGGCCGGTCAGATCCGAGCTCTTCCCCAGCAGCGAGAACACGCGATCCCGCAGCAGCCAGAAGGCGATACCGCCCACGGCAAAAATGCCCCCTACGATCAGGGAACGCGCGAACTGCTTGCCCGGTGCGCCGGCGCGCACCCAGAGTGCGGCGGCACCAACCACGATCACCGCGGCCAGCGCCAGCACCAGGGTCGAGGAGCGGGTCAGCGCAAACAGCAGGACCGCCAGGGCGAACCAGGCGGCGGTCACCCAGCGCCGGGGTTCGCGCGCGCGGGCGGCGGGGGAGAGCCCGGGGTAGGCGAGCAGGCGCAGCCCCAGCAGGATGATGCCCAGCAGGGCCACAAACGCCAGCAGGTTGGCGTTGCCCAGGATGCCCTGGATCCGGTCGCCGGTGAACAGGACGTTCCGCGACCAGTACGCCAGCAGCGGCGGCTTATGCCCGTATTCCACCCAGAAGGGCAGGACCGGGTGACGGATGATCAGCGAGACCACCAGTTCAAATACGATCGAGAGCGCCAGCACCGCCTGGACCGCGCGGGTGAGCGCGCCGATGATCTCGTTCCAGGTCATCACCAGGGCGAGCATCAGCGCGATGGCCGTGCACGCGAGCATGCCCAGCAGGGTAATCGCCGATCCGCCGGGATAGGCCGACCAGATCAGCGAGAGTACCGCAAAGAGAATGTATCCGGTCAGCGCGAGCGGCCAGGGGCCGGTCAGCGGGCGCGGACGCAGCCGGATCGTGAGCACCACGCAGGCGATCAGCGTGATCGCGGCCACCACCAGGTATCCGGGGAAACCGAGCAGGTTGCGCAGCCCGTCGCCCGCCAGCGCCACAAACAGCGCAAACGTGGCCACCGCGCGCAGCCACAGGCGCTCCGTGGACAGCGCGGCGGGCGGGAGAACTCGGGTCTCGGACATAGCTCAACACTACCCGGTAGGTCCGCCGATCCACGCCGAATTGCCCGGCGATCCAGCCGGATTCACGGTGAACCGGGTGTGCCCGCCGTGCCTAGACGAACGCCGCCTTGCCGGTGATCGAGCGACCCACGATCAGGGTGTTCATCTCGCGGGTTCCCTCATAGGAGTACAGGGCCTCGGCGTCGGCGAAGAAGCGGGCCACCCGGTAGTCCAGCACGATGCCGTTGCCCCCCAGAATCTCGCGCGACCAGGCCACGGTCTCGCGCATCCGCGAGGTGCAGAAGGACTTGGCGAGGGCCGAGTGCTCGTCACGCTGGGCATCCTCATCGTGCATCTCCGAGACCCGCACACACAGCGCGATCGACGCGGTGATATTGGCCAGGCACTTGGCCAGCAGATCCTGGATCAGCTGGTGGGCGGCGATCGGCTTCCCGAACTGGATGCGTTCGCGGGCATATTCCAGCGCCGCCTCATACGCACCGATGGCCACGCCCACGCTGGACCAGGCCACGCCGGCCCGGGTGAGGCGCAGCACCTTGGCGGTGTCGGCGAAGGAGTTGGCGTTTTCCAGCTTGAGGGAGTCGGGGATGCGTACATTGGTCAGCGTGATGTCGGCGTTCTGGACGATGCGCAGGCTGGTCTTGCGCTCGATCTTGGTGGCCACATAACCCGGGGTGGAGGTGGGCACGATGAAGCCCTTGACCTGGTTGTCGGCGGTGTCCTTGGCCCAGATGATGGTGATATCGCTGAAGGTCGCGTTACCGATCCAGCGCTTCTGGCCGTTGAGAACCCAGTGGTCCCCATCCCGGGTGGCCGTGGTGGTCAGCCCGCGGGCGCTGTCCGAGCCCGAGAGCGGTTCGGTCAGCCCAAAGGCCCCGACGATCTCGCCGGTGGCCAGCCGGGGGAGCCACTCGGCGCGCTGGGCGGCCGAGCCGCAGACCCCGATCGAGCCCATGGCCAGGCCCTCGGTCACGCCGAGGAAGGTCGAGATGGAGGCGTCGACGCGGGAGAGTTCGAGTGCCAAGAACCCGCGGAACACCGCGGAGTTTTCCCGCGGCCGGGTTTCCTCCCAGGCCCAGGTGCCCACGCCGGTGGCCATCAGCGGGCGAATCAGATCATGCGGAAACTCCGCGGCCTCCCAGAGATCGGTGACCCGATCGGCGACGTTCTCGGCGAGGTAGGCGCGGACCGTGGACAGGGCCTCCTGCTCATGGGGTTCGAGCCGGGTGGTGAACCCGTAGAAGTCACTGTCGAGGGGCTGGAAGGTCATGATCGCTCCTTTGCTGAATCACCGATGAAACCGACCCCAGCCTAGGGAGAGGCCGAGGCTCGCGCCAGACACCTTGGCGAGTTCCTCCAGACTTCGTCACGACCGAGTGCCCGGACTTGTATGGTGGGCATAAGCACATCCAGGACGGCCGTGTACGGCGCACCCGTAGAAAAGAGGAAGCAGTGTTCGTCACCCTCACCAATACTCCCCGCGACTATGCCTGGGGTGCCCCGGGCGCGATCAGCGCTCTGCTGGGTGGGACGCCCACCGCGGCGCCGGAGGCCGAACTGTGGCTGGGAACCCATGCGGGCAGCCCGACGCGGGTGAGTGCACCGGAGGGGCCGGCGAGCTTTGGCACGCTGGCGAAGTGGCTGGCGGCCGAACCCGCGGCCGCGGGGACCGAGAGCGGTGCGCTGCCCTTCCTCTTCAAGGTGCTGGCCGCCGGGTCTCCGCTGTCGATTCAGGCTCACCCCAACGCCGAGCAAGCGCGCGCTGGCTTCGAACGCGAGAACGCCGCGGGGATCGCCCTGGATGCCCCGAACCGTAACTATCGGGACCCCTTCCCCAAGCCCGAGCTGATCGTGGCGATGGAGGACGGATTTGAGGCGCTCTCGGGGTTCCGCCCGATCGCCGAGGTCATCGCCGACCTGGACGAGCTGGTGCACGCCGGAGTGCAGGACCCGGTGCTGCACGCGCTGCGCGAGCGGCTCACCCGAGCGATCGAGGCGGGTACCGAGGGGGAGGTGCTGGCTCAGGAGGTTTCGGCCGCGCTCGGGGGCGATCGAGAGGCCGAGCGGGCCGCGCTGGTCGCGGCCGCCGCGTCGATTTCCCGGGTGCCGCTGCCCCATCTGGCCGAGACGGTCCGCCTTCTTGTCGCGGACTATCCCGAGGATTCGGGTGTGTTTGTGGCACTCTTCCTCAACCGGGTCACCCTAAAACGGGGGGAGTCGCTGTATCTGGACGCGGGAAACATGCACGCCTATCTGCGCGGTGTTGGACTCGAGTTGATGACGGCGAGTGACAATGTGTTGCGCGGCGGAATGACCCCCAAACACGTCGATATTGCCGAGCTTTTGGCCGTTGTCAGGTTTACCCCCGGCCCCGTTCCGTTCCTGGATCGTGATCAGATTGCCCCGGGCATTGTGGGCTATCAGCCGGCCGGCGCAAACTTCGCCCTGTACCGCGTAGACCCCGAAATTGCGGGAAGTTTTGCGGTTTCGGGACCGGCGATTACGCTGCAAATCCGCGGCGAGGCGGCCCTGGATCGCGGCGCGGATCACACCGATCTGGTGCGCGGAGAAATCCGATATCTGACTCCGAGCGATACGCCGGTACGCATCGCCGGGAATGGTGAAATTTGGATCGCCGCGGGCCCGTCTGGCGTCACCGCTTGAACACGATTTGAACCTGTCGGCGCGTCGTGAAGTCTCTAGCTTGCGCTGAGGGTTTACGATCTGCGACTTGACGAATCCCCAATTACAAAGGTGTAATTATCTAGGTGTCACTAACCGGTGCACCGAAACACCAAGGGGAAAGGGGGTCGATATGTCACTCGACTATCGACAGGGGGTTCCCGACGACTGGTTTATTGACCCGGTTGATCTGGGAGTACCCGGAGTACGCCGCAATGACGAGGACGGGAATCCTCTGTCATGGCAGGCAGACTCGCTGTGTGCGCAGACCGATCCCGAGGCGTTTTTCCCTGAAAAGGGCGGCTCCACACGCGATGCAAAGCGTATTTGCACCTCGTGTGAGGTGCGGGCTCAGTGCCTGGAATACGCGTTGGGTAACGACGAGCGGTTCGGAATCTGGGGCGGACTTTCCGAGCGCGAACGTCGCAAGCTGAAAAAGCGCGCGGGCTAGGACTCACCACGGGGGTGGAATCTGAGGATTCCGCCCCGGTGTGCTTCCTGGGCATCCGCCGGGATTTATGGCGCGCCGAGGCAGCGAGTCCCGGTGCTCGCCGGGACAACATAGTCTGGAAGAAATGTCTCCACGTGTAACCGCCATCATTGTTGTCCAGGACGGCTCCCGGGATGCCGTGCACCTGAGGGCGACGCTGCACGCCCTCGAGGCTCAGACGCGCCGTCCCGATCACGTCGTCGCCGTGAGCCTTGCCTCCCCACCCGCGGTCATCGAACTGCTGCAGGGCGCGGCGATCCAGCAGATCGTCCAGCTGCGCGAGAACCTGAGCTTCGGCGAGGCCGTGCGGGCCGGAATCCGGGCATCCTCCGACGTGCTGACCGCCGCCGGTGTGGCCACGGATGTGGATGGGGACGCCTACTGGTTGCTCGCCCAGGACACAGCACCCGAGCCCGGCGCCCTGGCGGCGCTGGTGGGTGCACTCGAGGTTTCACCCTCGGTGGGCATCGTGGGACCCAAGCTTCTCGACTGGGATCGCGGCGAGACGATCATCTCCTATGGAGAGTCGATGACCCCGCTCGGCGCCGCGGTGACGCTGGTCGCCAACGAACTGGATCAGGGCCAGCACGACGCGGTGAGCGATGTGCTGGGTGTGGCCGCGCCGGCGATGCTGGTGCGCGCCCGCGTCTGGGACGAGGTTTCCGGCATCGATCCCGCACTGCACCAGGCCGATGACGGACTGGACCTGTCGGTGCGGGTGCGTCTGGCCGAGCAGCGGGTATCGCTTGAACCCAGCGCCCGCGTGCGCTGGGCCGGGGACGGCGTGGCCGGTCCCAACCGTTCGCGGCGCGGTGCCGTGGTTCGCCGACAGGCCTATGTGTCCCGCGCCGCCCAACTGCATCGCCGGATGGTCTACGCCAACGCGGCCGTGGTCTGGCTGCACTGGCTGAGCCTGCTCCCGCTGGCCCTGGTGCGTGCCGTCTGGCGTCTGATCACCAAGCAGCCCGAACTGATCACCTCGGAGATCGGGGCCGCCCTGGCCGTGGCCTTCGGATTCGGCCGGGTCTCCCGCTCCCGCCAGCGCCTCCGAGCCGGTAAGCGTGTGGGCTGGGCCCAGCTGGCGCCGCTGCGGATCTCGGTGGGTGAGGTCACCCGCCGCAGCCGTCTGCGTCGCGAGGCCGGAGCCGTCACCGTGGTGGTGGAACGCAGCGACCTGCGCTTCATCTCCGGCGGTGGAGGATGGCTGGTCACCGCATCGGCGCTGCTCTCGGCCGTGCTGTTCTTCCGCTTTATCGACGTCCAGGCGCTGACCGGCGGCGGACTTCTGCCGCTCTCGAACACCGTCGGCGAGCTCTGGGGAAACACCGGCTTTGCCTGGCGGGACCAGGGCTTGGGCGTCATCTCCGCGGCCGATCCGTTCGCCGTGGTGCTGGCCTTCCTGGGCACGCTGACCTTCTGGAACCCCTCGTTCTCGATCGTGCTGCTCTACCTGCTGGCGCTGCCGCTGGCGACCCTGGGTGCATGGTTTGCCGCGACCCGGCTGACCGAACGCAGCGGATACCGCCTCTTTGTGGCCGCCCTGTGGACCCTGGCCCCGAGCCTGCTCGGCTCGCTGGCAGCCGGGGAAATCGGCGCGGTTATCGTGCACCTGCTGCTGCCCTGGCTGTTCTACACCGCCTCGGTCTTCCGCCGCTCCTGGGCGGCGACCGCCGTGGCCGCGATGCTGGCCGCCGTTATCTTGGCCTGTGCCCCCTCGCTCTCGATCGCGTTCGCGCTGATCTGGGTGGTGCTGCTGGTGACCGCCGGACGGTACATCCCGCGCGTGATCTGGATGCTGATCCCCGCGCTGACCCTGTTTGCCCCGCTGATTTGGCAGCAGGGAATCCGCGCCGGTAACTGGTGGGCGCTGCTCGCCGATCCCGGTTCGGTACTCACCGCGTATCCGGTGACCGAGGGCTGGAAGATCGCCCTGGGCATGCCCGCCTACGGCAACAGCGGCTGGCCGGGACTGATCTCCGCGCTCGGCATCGGTGGCGTCGCCGCCGAGTGGGCGCTGCCGGTTCTGCTGGCCCCCCTGCTCCTGCTGGCGATCATCGCCCTATTCTTCCGCGGAACCCTGCGCGTGTCCGGGCTGCTGCTGATCGCGCTGCTGGGTCTGACCACCGCGGCCCTTTCCAGTCACCTGCTGGTGACCCTGAGCGGTCCCAACACCGTGGCGATCTGGCCGGCACCGGCGCTGAGCCTGTACTGGCTGGGCCTGGTGGGTGCCGCGGCCGTGGGCTTGGACGCCATGCGTCGTCGCGGCATGATCCCCGCCCTCGTGGTGGGTGTGCTGGCCATCGTGGTGGCCGGCCCGATGATCGCGATCTTCCCGACCGGACACAGCCCGGTGCAGGCATCGGATGGACGCACCCTGCCCGCCTACGTGACCGCGGCCGCCGGCCAGGATCCGAGCCAGGGCACCCTGCTGATTCGTCCCGAGCGGGCCGACGCCATCTCCGCGACGCTGATTCGTGGGGGCGGCACCAGCCTGGATTCGCGCTCGACCCGCGCCAACACCCGCACCGCGCTGACCGAGGACGATAACCGCGTCGCCGACCTGGCCGGTAACCTGATTTCGGCCAGCGGGCTGGACGTGGCCAAAACCCTGACCGACCTGCGGGTGCGCTTTGTCCTGCTGGCCCCGGCCAGCCCCGGGCTCGACCCGGCGGATGCCTCCGGTGCCGAACAGACCCTCAATCGTGCGGTAGCCGCGCTGGAAACCGAGGGGGCGCTGGGACGCGTGGGACCGACCGATCAGGGCATCCTCTGGCGCTTTGACGGCGAGATTCCGCCCGCCGCCGATGCTCCGACAACCTGGGCCACCCCGGTGGTGGGCTTCCTGACCGGTCTGGTGTTCATCGTGGCTCTGCTGCTCGCGGTTCCCACCGCGGCTTCGCGTCGCATGGCCGAGGCCACCCCGCGCACCATCGGTCACGCGGTTCCGCGTTCGGGCGGCGGACGCCGTGCGGCCGGTCGTCGTGGAAACCATCGTGAGGCCGAGGGCTCGAACCGTGCCCGTCGCCGTGCCGAACGGGTCGCCGAGAAGGAGGCCGAGGCGGCCCTCGCCGCCGAGGTTGAGGCCCACGCCCCGGACGTGAATGAGCCCGAGACCCCGGTCACCGCACCCGAGGCCGAGGCAACCCCGGCCTGGCCCGAACCGACCGACGCCGATGAGATCGCACGCACCGCCGAGGCCGCCCACGACGCCGAGCTGGCGCGGGCCGCCGGGAGCGCTCAGGCAGCCCCCGTGGTTGTCGAGCCGGACGTGCCGGACGCCGATACCGGAAGCGCACCGATTGCGACCCCCGAGGACGCTCCGGCCGCCGAACCGACGATCATCGTCACCGGCGCGGTGCCCGAAGCCCCGGCCGATGACTCGAAGGAGCAGAAGTAAATGGTTTCCTCACGGAGCATCGCCACGGTTTCCGGACGCATCGTTGCCGGCATCGCCGGGGTGGGAGTCGTGGGCCTGGTTGCCTTCGGGTTCACCCGGGTGACCATCCCCACCATCACCGCCAGCGCGCCGAGCGTCCAGGTTCACCCCAGTGCCGCCGCCCAGACCCGGGTCTGCTCGGGTCCGCTGCTGCAGCCCGGTGAGTCCGGCGGACAGGCGACCGTCATCGGGGGCGTACAGACCGCCACGAGCGCCGACACCGATCCCTCGGTCACCCCGCTCACCAACCCCGAGCTCAGCGGAACCGAGGCCGGCTCGGCCGAGGCGCTGCGGATTCCGGTGGCGGGAAGCCAGACCCCGCTGCTGGCCGGATCCCAGTCCCAGCAGGCCGGCCTGGCCGGGCTCTCCGGATTTGCTGCCAGTGCCTGCGCCGAGCCCGTGGCCGACGCCTGGCTGGTAGCCGGAAGCACCGCGACCGGCCGCACCTCGCTGATCACCCTGGCCAACCCGGGGACCGCCGACGCCAACGTGGTGTTGGAGATCTTTGGCGACAACGGACGGGTGGAGGCCCCCGGTGCCGATGGCATCATCGTGCGGGCGGGCTCGCAGAAGGTGGTTTCGCTGGCGAGCCTTGCCCCGGGTCTGGAAAAGCCGATCATCCACGTGAGCACCCGCGGTGGACACGTGTTTGCCAGCGTGCAGCAGAGCTCGGTGCGCGGCCTGACCCCCTCGGGTGTCGAGGTTGCCGGTCCGTCGGCACCGCCCGCGCTCAGCCAGTACATTCCCGGCGTGGTGATCCCCGATACCCCCGCCGAGCTGGAATCGGATGACACCTACGATGACCGCGCGACCGCGCTGCGCCTGATGGTGCCCGGTACCACCGACGCCAAGGTCACCATCTCGTTTGTTAATGAGGCCGGGGGCAGCGCCCCGATGTCGCTCGAGGCCACCGTGCCCGCGGGTGTGGTGCACGAAATCTTCCTGGCCAACTTGCCGGCCGGATCCTTCGGGGTCAGGGTCGAATCCGATCAGCCGGTGGTGGGTGGCGTGCGCGTCACCACCACCAACGGAGCGGATTTTGCCTGGTTTGCCTCCAGCTCCAAGATCGGAAACTCCGCACGGCTTGCCATCGCGCCGGGGGAGAACCCCCGCCTGCACCTGGGAAACCGGGGCGACGCCGATGCTCGCGTGACGCTGACCCCGGTCGAGGGCGATCCGATCGAGGTGACCGTGCCGGCCGGCGGCGGTGCCGTGGTCCCGGTGAGCGCCGGTGCCGGCTATGTGATGTCGGGAACCGGCGACGTGCTGGCCTCGGTGAGCTATGCGGGCCCGAGCGCGCTGTCCTCGTTCGCGGTGCAGCCCGCGAACCCCGGCTCCTCCACGGTGACGGTCTACCCGCGCTAAAAGCACCGGACCTGCGTGGCACCGTGCTCCCGCGCCACCAACACAAAACCCGCGCCCCGAGAGGGCGCGGGTTTTGTGATTCCGGCTAGCGTCCGGCGCGGGCGCTCCAGCGGCCCTCGTGCTCGCTGATCCGGATCGGATAGTCAAAGCTCTCCGAGACCGCCTCGGTGGTCAGCACCGCGCGGGCGAGCCCCTGAGCCGAGATCCGGCCGTCGGTGACCAGCGCCGCATGGGTGGTCGAGGTGGGCAGCTCCTCGAGATGATGGGTCACCAGCAGGGTTGCCAGCTCGGGTCTGACCGATACCAGGTGGTCCACGGTTTCCAGCAGCTGCTCCCGGGCCGCCACGTCGAGCCCGGTGGAGGGCTCGTCCAGCAGCAGAAGGGCAGGGTCGGTGATCAGGGCGCGGGCGATCAGCGTGCGGCCGCGCTCCCCCTGGGAGAGGGTGGTCCAGGGCTCGGCGAGCTTGGATCCCAGACCCAGCAGGGCCGCGAGTTCGAGGGCGTGGTCGCTCTCGGCGGCGGTGGGTTCCCAGCGCATCATCCTTTCCACGCTGCCGGTCAACCCGGTAAGGATCACGTCCAGGATCGGCAGTGGACTCTGCAGCGGATGCCGCGGATTCACGTGGCCGATATGGGTGCGCAGTTCCCGGATCTCGACCCGGCCCAGGCGCGCGCCCAGCACGTCCACGGTGCCGCTGGTGGGGTGCTGGACCGCGCCGCAGAGGCTCAGCAGGGTGGACTTACCGGCACCATTGGCCCCGATCACCGCCCAGCGTTCACCGGCATGGACCGTGAGATTCACATCGATCAGGAGGGGGCGGCCTCCGCGAACCAGGCCGACGTGTTCGAGTTTTAGCACCTCGGTGCCGATTTTTGGGGAGGAGGAAGAGGGGAGCATCACACGCTTTCAAGACGGGATCGCGCGGTCCGAGCCGGCACGATCAACACTGTGCAGGGGGCGCTGCGGGGTCGTGGCGCGGGGACGCGAGTCGTGGGTGTGCGGCGTCGTGCCCGGGATTTCAGCCTACCGGAAACGCTCGGGTCCGAGGTCCCAGGGGTCACGCTCCAGATACTCGGCGGTGGCCCGGAACACGCAGCTTTCGATGTGCATCTGGCGGTGCAGCTGATCGTTGACGTGCAGCCGAGCCAGTCGCTCGATCGGCACCCGGTACAGGATGATCCGGCGCTGATCGCGCAGCGCATCCCAGCGGCGCACCCCGGTGGGACCGGGCTCGCCCAGCGGCATCCCGCCGATCTCAAACGAGACGTTTTCCAGCTCCTCGCTCCACATTCCGCGCAGGAAATCTGCGGTGCTGCCGACGATCAGATCGAAGAAGTCGACCCGTCCACGCAGCGGCGGGAGGTGCGGCCCGGTGACCGAGCTGCGGCCTGCGCGTCCGTGACGATCGTGTCGTACGGCACGGCGTCCGGTGCCTGATCGTTGGGAATGGGAGGAGCGGGGCATTGCCCCAGTCTACGCGTTTCCCTCCAATACCGACCGTCCGGGCCGGTGCGTCCGTGTGGGCAGGGTACGCTGAAAGGGATATGAACCAGAGGCTCTGCTCCCGAATTGGCTGTAACCGCGAGGCGGTCGCGACCCTCACCTACGACTACGCGGATTCGATGGCCGTGATCGGACCACTCGGCACCGAGCGTCGCCCGCACTGCTACGATCTGTGTGCGTTCCATGCGACCCGTCAGACGGTGCCGCGGGGATGGACCCTGATTCAACCGCGAACCACCCCCTAACTCGGAGGCAGCATGAGCCCGTTCCAGCGTGTGTCCTACATTCTGTTTATCGTCCTGGGGGCGGGGTTTGTCATCTACGGCATCATGCGCGGGGCGATGGGCGGATTCACCGGGTCAAGCCTGCTCACCGCGATCATCCTGATTCTGGCCGGTGGCCTGGTACTTTACCGCGGTTTTCGCGGCGTGCGCACGATGCTGGAGGGGCGTTCGGACGATTCGTCCGAGCGCTGATCACCCGCCCAGAATCCTCTCCGTAATGTAACGAAACGGTCTGCAACAATGGGACTATGTCGCGTCCCGAACTTTCAAACGATCTTCCCTATCTCGTTGCAGACCTGAGCCTCGCCGAGGCCGGTCGTCACCAGCTGCGTCTCGCCGAAAACGAGATGCCGGGCCTGATGAGCCTGCGTTCCGAATTCGCCGAGAGCCAGCCGCTGGCCGGTGCTCGCATCGCCGGTTCGCTGCACATGACCGTGCAGACCGCCGTGCTGATCGAAACCCTCGTTGCGCTCGGTGCTCAGGTGCGCTGGGCCAGCTGTAACATTTTCTCGACCCAGGACGAGGCCGCCGCGGCCGTCGTGGTGGGCCCGAACGGAACCGTGGAGAACCCGCGGGGTGTCCCGGTGTTCGCCTGGAAGGGCGAAACCCTGCCCGAGTACTGGTGGTGCACCAGCCGCATCTTCGACTGGTCCACCGAGGCCGCCGAGGCCGGTGCCGACTGGGCCGGACCGAACCTGATCCTGGACGATGGCGGCGACGCCACGATCCTGGTGCACAAGGGCCGCGAGTTTGAACTCGCCGGGGCAGTGCCCGCCACCGCCGAGACCGACAGCGTCGAGTACGGCGTGATCCTCGACCTGCTGCGCGATTCGCTGGGCACCAGCACCGACCGCTGGACCCGCATCGCCGAGGAGATCCAGGGCGTGACCGAGGAGACCACCACCGGTGTGCACCGCCTCTACGAGCTTGAGCGCGACGGCAAGCTGCTGTTCCCGGGTATCAACGTCAACGACTCGGTGACCAAGTCCAAGTTCGATAACCGCTACGGCATCCGTCACTCGCTGCCGGACGGCCTGAACCGCGCCACCGACGTGCTGATCGGCGGCAAGGTCGCCTTCGTCGTCGGCTACGGCGACGTGGGTAAGGGTGCGGCCGAGGCGCTGCGCGGCCAGGGTGCCCGGGTGATCGTCTCCGAGGTTGACCCGATCTGCGCGCTGCAGGCCGCGATGGACGGCTTCCAGGTGGCCAAGCTGGAATCGGTTGTCGGCTTGGTTGACATCTTTGTGACCACCACCGGTAACTTCAACGTGATTCGTCCCGAGCACATCCTGGCGATGAAGCACCACGCGATCGTCTCCAACGTGGGCCACTTCGACAACGAGATCGATATGGCCGGCCTCGGCAAGATCGAGGGCGTCGAAAAGGTCGAGATCAAGCCGCAGGTGCACGAGTGGAACCTGCCCAACGGCCGCAGCGTGATCGTCCTCTCCGAGGGTCGCCTGATGAACCTGGGTAACGCCACCGGACACCCCTCGTTTGTGATGAGCAACTCGTTCACCAACCAGGTACTCGCACAGATCGAGCTGCACACCCGTCTCGAGGAGTACCCGGTGGGTGTGTACACGCTGCCCAAGCTCCTGGATGAGAAGGTTGCCCGCCTGCACCTGGACGCCCTGGGTGTCGAGCTGACCGAGCTCTCCCCGGAGCAGGCCGCCTACATCGGTGTCCCGGTCGAGGGACCCTATAAGGTCGAGCACTACCGCTACTAGCGGGCAAGCCAAACGGCCCGGCATCCACAGGGATGCCGGGCCGTTTGGCTTGGGTGGTGGTTAGACCAGTGCCGCGCGCAGCTGCTGGAACTGTGCGTCGGTAAGGACCGTCTTCTCGCCGAAGAGGTTCTCAAACAGGGTGCCCTGTCCCGCGGGAATGATGAACCAGACGCCCGGGCCACCCAGCGCCCACACGTTGGTGGTGACGTTTGCATAGACGCGCACGTCGCTGATCTTGCCGCTGCGGCACAGGCGTGCCACACCCTGGTAGTCGGCGTCGTTCAGGGCGACGCGCTCACCGTAGATGGTGCTGTACAGCCCGGTCTCGGCACCCGAAAGTACCTGCCAGGTTCCCGGGCCACCGACGGCCCACTGGTTGGTTGCCGTGTTGGCGTAAACTGCGAATCCTCGAGTCAATTTTTCCTCTTCCGTAGGGTTGGGAACGGAGCCGTTCCCGAAGTTGTTGATGTTTGTCAGCGGGTCCACGGCGGTGCCGTAGATCGGCTTGCTGGGTAGGTTCTTGTTGTGAACCTCGAAGTGCAGGTGCACTCCGCTGCTGGTTCCGCTCTGCGGTCCAACGAATCCGATGGTCTGGCCTTCGGCGACGGTGTCTCCGACGCCCGGTCCGTTTGAGGATCCGAGCATGTGGTATCGGGTGGTCCAGCCTCCGCCGTGGTCAACCTCTTTCCAAAAGTTGATCTGGCTGCCGTGCCCCGAGCCGATGACAACGCCGGCCGCGGCGCAGGGAACGGCCAGACCCACGCTCATGCCGTAGCCAAAGTCGATGCCCTTGTGATCGGGGTCCGGCGGATAATTGCGCGGTCCAAAGAACGCATAAACCTGACTGCGGGGGAATGGTAGTCGTGCCATAACTCCTCCTTTCGATGTGTGTATGTACTGTTGTCTCTCTCTCGCTCCGGAACGAGAAAGTGTGGGATCCTACGCCGGGTGGCGTGGAAAATCTGTGTGGTCAGCGCCCGGCAACCGAAGTGGTGCCGGGGCGATGATTTGACGGGTGGAGGGCGCGGGAGTCGGGATTCTCGATCCGCTCCACCGCGGCCTCGGGGGAGGCCAGCCAGCGCCGGATCTCCGATTCCAGGTAGAGCACCGTTCGGGGACCGCGCTTGATGAAGCGGGGGCCGCGGTCATTGAACCGCAGCCGCGACAGCTTGCCGCGGTTGAGCTGAGGGAATCGCTCCTCGACCTGCCCGGGGTTGAGGAACGTCCGGCCCCGAGCCTCGGCCAGACGGGTCTCGTCGCCGCCCTCCGTGAGGAGGGCGCGGCCGAGTCCGAGCAGCATGAGTCCGAGGAAGGTGGGGGTCGCCTCCTGCTTGCCGGTTTCCACCCGAGAGAGATAGGAGATGTCGGTGTTCCCCAGCTCGGCGGCTTCGGCGAGGGTGAGGTGCGCCTGGGCTCGCAGGGTGCGAAGCGCGCCTCCCGGGGTGATTGTTTCGGTGTTCATGTCAACGAATCTAGAAGATAATTGACAATAATGCAAACCATTTAGGCGACTTTTTGCGCACTAGTGGATGATTCGTGACAATTAGCACATTTATTGTTTGCATGAGAAGTCAACGATGTTACGGTAGAGATATGGCAAAAAATGACTTTGCGCGGTTTTCGGCCGCCGAGCGTGAAGAGGTGGCTCAGCGCGTGCGCACCGAGCGTCGGAACCGATCGTTGACCCAGCAGCAGCTGGCGACGGAGGCGGGCGTGACCAGGCAAACCATCGTCAACCTGGAAAACGGCGTCAAGGTTCCCCAGGCCGGCACGCTTCAGCGCATCATGTCGGTGCTTGATGTGCCGCAGGCGAGAGGCGCGGTCAGCGACGCGGCGGCCCGCTATGCCGACGTGCTGGGGCGTCTGGTTGAGCTGGTGCCCGAGGATCGTCGCGAGGTGGCGGTTCAGGAGGCGAGCCAGGTATTGGTGGCGCATATGCTGCCCGCCAATGTCACACCCCTCCGGCAGACTAAGACTCGCTCACGGGACGAGTATCTGATGAGTGTTGACCTGGGTGAGGAAATCGCGGCCGCCACGACCGACGACGGAGGGGCCCCCGAGTTTCCGAATGGATAGTGGATGTACGATCCGTACGCGCATGCCGAAGCCCTGGGGGTGGCCGTGCTTGCCCGGCGGATCGGCGCGCCCACGGGACTCTGGGTGCCGCGCCTGCGCGTGATCTTTGTGCGTCCCGGCCTGACCGCCCGGCATGAGCGCTCGGTGGTGGCGCATGAGGTCGCCCACGTGGTGCTCGGGCACTCGGCAACCAGTCGTAAGGAGGAGCGTGCGGCCGACGCGCTTGCCGCTCGCAATTTGATCGATGATCGTCGTTTCGCCGAGGTTGCCCGCTGGACCCAGCAGCGCCATGAGCTCGCGGTCGAGCTGGGGGTGACCGAACGGATCCTCGGCGCGTACCTCGACGAGCGCGAGCGCCACGCGGGAAACTAGTTCTAGCTCTCCCAGAGATCCAGCTGCACGCCGTAGCGGCCTCCCAGCTCCTCGGTGAGGTGCAGGGTCAGTAGTCCGCCCTCGGCCGCGTGGGTTTCGCGCAGCTCGGGGCGCGTGCGCCAGCCGTGCTCATGATCGAAATGGGTGTTGAATTCCTCGGCCCAGGCCTTCAGCCGCGCACGGAGGGCGGGGGAGAGTTGGGGAAAGTCCTCCTCGGTGGTGAGGCCGTCCGGCCCCCAGAGCGGCCACCCCACCCCATACTCGTTCATGAGGCGGATGGTCTGGGATGGGGCGGGATCCCAGGAGGGTGCCCCGGGCGCGGAGGTGGTGTCGGGACGATAGACCTGTCCCGAAAGCGGGGCGACCGCAAACCACCCCGCAGCATTGTCCGTGGTCGGTTCCACCGCGTAGTTCAGGGTCAGCTCGTCGCCGGGGAGCCCGCGGATGCCCCAGTTTTCGCGTGGGGTTTCGGTCAGGGTGATCTCCACATCCTGTGCCTCGATGCCCACCGTATCGCCGATGCGGGTAAAGAGCGCGCGGATGAAACGCTTCTTGGTCTCGGTACTGCGCCCGGCAAAGAGGGACACCTCGATGATCGTGTAGTTCTCGCTGCGGTCGGCAGGGAAGATAAAGTCCTCGCGCGCGAGCGGGACGAAGCGGTGGAAGCGTTTGGCTTCGGGTAGCCCCAGTTCGGAGACCGCGGCCGCATGGATCGCGTTCGAGAGGGCCTGCCGGCGCGGGCGAAGCGTGTCCGCGAGTCCATAGACGATGATCTGAGCCATGCATGCCAGTATGCCCGCGTGTGCGCCGCGGCAACAGGGTACGCTGGAATCCTCCCGCGCGTAAGCGCATCCATTTTGGAAGGCCCCGGATAGTGAAACCGCCCACCGTGTATGACGTCGCCGAGCGTGCCGGGGTTTCGATCGCCACGGTCTCGCGGGTGCTGCGCTCGCCGGATCGGGTGCGTCCCGACACCGCCGCCCGGGTCGAGGCAGCCGTGCGTGAACTGGGGTATGTCCCCAGCGGTGCCGCCCGTGGGTTGGCCGAGCGGCGCACCGGCGTGCTGGGTCTCTACCTGCCGGGATTTGACGCCATCGAGGACCTGAGTGAGATCGAACTGCCCGAAACCGGCGGGACCGATATTGTCACCGACCTGGGCAAGACGGCCGACGACCACATCGCCGACCTCTACTTCGATGAGGTTGTGCGCGGAGCCGAGCTGGAAGCCTGGAGGCGTGGATACGCACTGATGGTCGCGGTGGGTCGGGGGAGTAACTCGCTGCAAACCTTCACCGATATGGCCGGCCGGGTGGACGGGTTGATCGTCCTGGCTCGGGCCGTGCCCGATGCGGTGTTGAAGCCGTTGGCCGCCCGCATTCCCGTGGTGGTGCTGTCCTCGCGCGGCGACTATGAGGAGTTTGACCGGGTGTCGGTGTCCAACCGCGAGGGCATGGCGGCGCTGACCGATCACGTGCTCTCGCGTACCGACCGTCCGCTGGTGTACCTCGGTGGCCCCGAAGAGTCTCCCGATGCCCGGGATCGTCGCCGCGGTGTGCGCGACGCGCTGGAAAAGCACGGGCGCGCCGAGGATATGCGCTGGATCAGCGACACCTTTACCCGGGAAACCGGCCGCCGAGTCGGCCGTGAACTGGCGGACTTGGCGGACGCCGGTGGGGAGCTTCCCGGTGCCGTGCTGTGCGGTAACGATCAGATGGCGCTCGGGGTCCTGGACGAGTTTGCGGCTGCCGGCATCGAGGTGCCCGGGCGCGTGCTGGTCTCGGGATTTGACGGTATCCCCGCGGCGGCGCTGTCGAGCCCGCGGCTGAGCACCGTGCGTCAGCCGATCGAGGATCTGGGTCGGGCGGCGATCGCCCTGCTGGATGAGCGATTCCAGGAGCCGGCGGGGGAGCCGCGCGGGGTCCGCCTGCCGGTGTCGGTCCTGCTGCGCGAGAGTACCGAACCCGCGCGGTAGCTGGTTGCCACTTGGTTCGGTGCAATCCATCCCGTTTGTGAGGAAAACGCCCAAACCTGGGTGTGACCCGTCCGGGGGCTTTGCGCCACGCTCTGGGGCTTGCATTTTGTAAATGTATGCGCTTACACTGAGGGGGTTGCACGCGTCCGCGTGGCAACTCGACGTGTTCAATGCCCTCCCCCGAACGCGCCGACTCGTGACGAGGATGACTCGAGGTTTCGCATTCAATGAAGAAATTTCCCCGCCGATCGCGACTGCTCTCGCTTGTCGCAATCACGATCGCGACGGGTCTAGCCCTCACCGGATGTAACATCCACATCGAGAGCAAGCCGGACCCCACCATTCCCCAGGACACCCTGCTCCTGGCCGCCGATCAGGGCTCGCCCATGTATCAGCGCAACTTCAACCCCTTCATGGCCAACCGCCGGATCGGTGCCGCCTACATCTACGAGCCGCTCGTGATCGTGAACGATGTCAATGGGGATGTAACCCCCTGGCTCGCCCAGAAGGTCACCCAGCCCGACGCCTCCACCGTGGTGTTCACCCTGCGGGATGGCGTCAAGTGGTCCGACGGTAAGCCGCTGACCGCCAAGGACGTCGAGTTCACCTTCAACCTGCTCAAGACCAGCCCGACCCTGGACATGCAGGGCATCTGGCAGTACATCAGCACGGTCGAAACCGGCACCGACGAGGGTAGCCAGACCGTGACCGTGCACCTGAAGTCCGCGGACGTTCCCGCCGCCAACATCATCGCGCAGACCCTGATCCTGCCCGAGCACCTGTGGAAGAACGTCAAGGACCCCGGTACCTACACCGATGAAAACCCGGTGGGTACCGGCCCGTTCACGCTCGGTAACTACAGCCCGCAGCAGTACACGATGAACCGCAACGAGAACTACTGGCAGAAGGACAAGGTCACGGTCAAGCACCTGATCCTGCCCGCCACCAACGGTCAGCTCGCCATGGTCACCCAGGGATACGACTGGGGTTACATGTACATGAGCGACGTGAAGAAAACCTGGGGCGGCGCCAACCAGTACAACCGCTACTGGTTCCCGCCGGGTGGTGTGATCTCGCTTCAGCCGAACCTCACCAAGGCCCCGTTCAACAACCCCGACGTGCGTCAGGGCATCGCGCTGGCCCTGGATCGTAAGCAGATCGCAGATGCCGCAACCGAGGGCTCGATGCAGCCCGCAACCCAGGCCGGAATCCTGCTGCCCAACCAGCAGGCAGACCTCGACCCCTCGATCCCCAACGGTGGCGTGATTACCCAGGACCTGGACGCGGCCAAGGCGGCCTTCGCCCGGGCCGGGTACCACGACCAGGACGGCAAGCTCGTGGACGCCTCGGGTAAGCAGCTGAGCTTCTCGCTGCTCACCGCCAACGGCTACACCGACTGGCTGCGTGCGGCCAGCCAGGTACAGCGTCAGCTCTCCGCTCTCGGCATCGACGTCAAGCTCACCCAGCCGCAGCCCCCGGCGTACCAGCTGGCCCTGCGCAACGGTGACTTCGACATCGCGATGGGTGCCTACGGCGGACTCGGTTCGCAGTACCAGGACCTCAACGGTCTGCTCAACAGCTCCAACTTCCGGCCCGTGGGCCAGGAGGCACCGAGCAACTTCGAGCGCTACCAGAACCCGGCCGTGGACGAGATCCTCGCCAAGTACCGCACCTCGCTCGACCCGAACGAAACCCGTGAGCTGGGTTACCAGCTGCAGCACGCGATGGTCACCGACCTGCCGGTGATCTCGCTCTACTACGGCGGTTCCTGGGGTCTGTACAGCGAGAACAAGTACGTGGGCTGGCCCGACGCCGACCACCCGTACGCCTCGCTGAAGACCTACACCCCGACCGCCCTGCTGATCTTCACTTCGTTGAAGCCGCGTGAGCACACCGAGGACAAGAAATAATGAAGTATGCACTGCGCAAGCTCGGCATGCTGCTGCTCACCCTGTGGGCCGCGGTCACGCTGAACTTCTTCCTGCCCCGGCTGATGCCCGGTTCGCCGGCCGACGCCGCGATCGCCAAGCTCTCCCAGAACGGACCCGTGAGCGCCGCGACCCGCGCCGCGATCGAGGCCCAGCTGGGTGTGCCCGGCGGTAACCTGTTCGAACAGTACGTGCACTACCTCCAGCAGGTGGTCACGCTGGACTTCGGTGTCTCGTTCACCTTCTACCCCGAAAAGGTCTCCGACCTGGTCCTGACGGCCCTGCCCTACACCGTGGTGCTGGTGGGAATCGTCACCATCCTGGCCTTCGTGATCGGTACCCTGATCGGTGTCCTCGCCGCCTGGAAGCGCGGCACCTGGCTCGACACCCTGCCCACCCTGGGCGGCAGCTTCCTCAGCGCATTCCCGTACTTCTGGATCGCCCTGCTGCTGCTGTTCTTCGCGGGCTATGTGGGACACCTGTTCCCGACCTCGGGCGCATCCTCGCCCACCGCGGTGCCGGAGTTCTCGTTCTCCTTCATCGCCGACCTGATCTATCACGCGACCCTGCCGGCCCTGACCATCCTGATCACCTCGCTGGGTGGCTGGATCCTGGGTATGCGTAACGCGATGATCAACACCCTCGGCGATGACTACGTGACCTTTGCCGAGGCAAACGGTCTGCGCGGCCGCACCGTGGCCATCAAGTACGCCGCCCGCAACGCGATCCTGCCGAACCTCACCGGGTTCGGTCTGGCCCTCGGTGGCGTGGTGGGTGGTTCGATCCTGGTGGAGCAGGTGTATGGCTACCCCGGAATCGGATACCTGCTGTACAACGCCGTGGTCAACCAGGACTACCCGCTGATGCAGGCCCTCTTCCTGATGATCACCGTGAGCGTGCTCATCGCTAACTTCCTCGTAGACATTCTCTACGGTGTACTCGACCCAAGGACGCGACGATGACATCCACCACCACTACCCCCGTGCGGGCGCGCGCACTGCGTGGCACCCTGCGCACGATCGGCCGCATCGCCGGCACCATCTGGTCCAACCCCCGGGCCCGGATCGGCGTGGTCCTGCTGGCCCTCTTCATCATCACCGCAACCTTCGCCCCCTGGCTCGCCCCCTACGGTGCCAGTCAGGACGGCTTCGAACGCAGCGCCGGCGGCTCGGCCGCCCACTGGCTCGGGACCACCGCAGCCGGTGAGGACGTCCTCTCGCAGATCATCTGGGGCGCCCGCGTCTCGGTCTTCGTGGGATTCGCGGCCGGGGCGATCGCCACGGTGATCGCCGTGCTGATCGGCCTCAGCTGGGGCTACTCGCGCGGCTTCGGTGGCGACGTGGTCGGGTTCATCGTCAACCTCTTCCTGGTTATCCCGGGTCTGCCGCTGATGATCGTGATCGCCTCCTACCTGCAAAACGGTGGCATCGTGATGATCATCGCGGTGATCGTGGTCACCGGTTGGGCCTGGGGTGCGCGCGTGCTGCGCAGCCAGACCCAGACGCTGCGCTCGCGTGACTTCGTGACCGCCGCCCGGTTCGCCGGGGACTCCTCGTTCCGCATCATCTTCCGTGAGATCCTGCCCAACATGACCTCGCTGATCACCGGTTCGTTCTTCGGTGCGGCCACCGCGGCGATCCTCGCCGAGGCGGGCCTGGAATTCCTGGGTCTGGGTGATCCGACCACCGTCAGCTGGGGAACCATGCTCTTCTGGGCACAGAACTCCAACGCGCTGCTCACCGGACAGTGGCTGCTGCTGTTTGCTCCGGGTCTCTGCATCGCGCTGCTGGCCACGAGCCTCACGCTCATCAACTTTGGTGTCGACGGGATTTCCAACCCGCGGCTTCGGGAAGGAAAGGGTCGATGACCACCAACACCACTCCCGCACGGGGAGCCGAAGAGCCGATTCTGCGGGTCGAAAACCTCACGGTGGAGTACCGCAGCGAGGGCTTCGAGCCGGTAGCCGCGGTCAAGAATGTGTCCTTCAGCCTGCGTCGTGGCGAGTTCATCGGACTCGTGGGCGAATCGGGTTCGGGGAAGTCGACCCTGGGCTTTGCGCTGACCCGCCTGGCCAAGCCGCCGGCAACCATCGTGGATGGCAAGATCCTGTTCCACGGATCCGACATTCGTACCCTGGATGACGAGGCCCTGCGCAAGCAGCGTCGTGGCGGATTCGCGATGGTGCTGCAGTCGGGCATGAACGCGCTGAACCCGGTGCGCACCATTCGCAAGCACTTCCACGACATCTTCCGTGCCCACGGTCACGTCGAGGCGGGCAGCTTCAATGCTCGCGCGAGCGAGCTGGTGCGCAAGGTTGAGCTGCCCGAGACGGTGCTGGATCGCTACCCCGGGGAACTCTCCGGCGGTATGCGTCAGCGTGTCTCGATCGCCCTGGCTCTCTCGCTTGAGCCCGAACTGCTGGTCTTTGATGAGCCCACCACCGCGCTGGACGTGCTCGTGCAGCACGCGGTGATGGACACCATCCGCCAGCTCCAGGCCAGCGAGGGGTTCACCGCGATCTTGATCTCCCACGACCTGGGTATCGTGCTGGAATCCACCGAGCGTGTGCTCGTGATGCACGACGGCGTCGTAGTGGAGGATGGCCCGAGCCACCAGATCCTGGACGATCCGCAGGCCGAATACACCCGGATGCTGCTCAGCCACTATGCGGACCCGCGCGCCGAGGAGATCCACATCCCCGGCTTCAGCACCCGCGGACGCTCGGCCGATGCTGCGCGGGCCGAGCGTGCCACCACCTCGCCGCGATCCGATGCTCGGGCGGCCCGACGCGCCGACGCGTCGATCGTGGTCGAGGGTGTGAGCAAGGTCTATGCGCCGCCGCGTCGGGGCGAGGCGCCCGTGGTCGCGGTGGACAACGTCTCCTTCACGCTGGCACCGGGGGAGTCCCTGGCACTGGTGGGACAGTCGGGTTCGGGTAAGTCGACGATCGCCAAGCTGGTGACCGGCGCGGAAAAGCCCAGCTCCGGCCTGGTGCGCTTCGGTGACTCGAACCTCTCGGCGCTGCGCCGCCGCGAACTGCGTGAGCTGCGCAAAAACGTCCAGATGGTGTTCCAGGACCCGTATGCGGCGCTGAACCCGTTGCACACGGTGGAGTACACGCTGCTGCGTCCGATCCTGAACTTCACCGAGCGTCGCGGCGAGGCCGCGCGCGAGCGCATGCTGGAGCTGCTGGAAACCGTGGGGCTCACCCCCGCGGAGACGTTCGCGCAGAAGCTCCCGCACCAGCTGTCCGGTGGTCAGCGTCAGCGCGTGGTGATTGCCCGCGCCCTGGCGAGTGACCCGCAGGTGCTCGTGGCCGATGAGCCGGTGTCGATGCTGGATGTCTCGCTGCGCGCGGGTGTCCTCGGCCTGCTTGAGGATCTGCGCGAGCAGTGGGGTGTGAGCATGCTCTACATCACCCACGACCTGCTGAGTGCGCGCCTGGTGACCGACCGGATGATGGTGCTGAACTCGGGCCGCGTGGTCGAGTCCGGCCCCACCGCCGACGTGCTGCGCAACCCCAGCGACGAGTACACCATCCGCCTGCTGGACGCCGTGCCCAACCCCGCGCGGGCACGCGAAACCCGCTAAAACCGGGATGCCCGGGAACCTGGTTCCCGGACATCCCGATCCCACCGGTGCACCCGAACCCGTTTCGGGTGCACCGTCGGGAGCCACCGCTTCACCGCCCGAGCCTCGCGAAGGAGACCCCATGAGTACCCCCGACTCGACCACCACCCCCGGTTCCACGATCACCCCCGGTAGCCCGTTTGGTGGCCTGGAGCTGGACCCGCGGGTGACCCCGCTGAACATTGCGGCCGGGGTGGGCACGCTCACCGCGCTGCACTCGGCCCCCGTCGGGGAGCGTCGCGGCACGGTGCTGTTTGTGCCCGGTTTCACCGGGTCTCGTGAGGACTTCCGCACGTTCCTGCCGCTGCTGGCCGAGCGCGGCTGGGATGCCTGGGTATACAGCCAGCGCGGTCAGGCCGATTCGGTGGGACCCGAGGGCGTGGAGAACTACACGCTTGATCTGTTCGCCGCCGACGCCGTCGAGGTGGCCCGAATCGTGGCCGCCGAAACCGGAGTCGCCACCGTGCACCTGGTGGGCCACTCGTTCGGTGGCTGCGTTGCCCGCGCCGCGGCGATCCTGGACCCCTCCGCGTTTGCCAGCCTGACCCTGCTCTGCTCGGGCCCGCACGGCTGGCCCGGCCGCCATCAGGACACCGAGTTTGCGGTGCAGGAGGGCGGCTCAATCGGCCTCTGGTATCGCGACAACCCGCACACCCTGGGCATGCCCGATGAAGACATGGATCCCGAGATGGCATTCCTGCGTCACCGCGCCGCCGCGACGTCCTCGGACAACCTGATCTCGGGTGCACGCATCCTCCGCAACGACCCCGACACCACCCCCGAGCTGGCCGCGACCGGCCTGCCGGTGTTGGTGGCTCACGGCGAGCACGACGATAAGTGGCCGATCCCGATGCAGCGCGAGAGCGCCCTGCGTCTCGGGGCCGACTACGCGGTGATCCCCGTCGGTGCCCACTCGCCCCAGTTCGAAGCGCCCGAGGCCACCGCCCTGGCCCTGGATGCGTTCTGGGCCGACCACTAAATTTCCCCTACCGTCCGCACATTCACGACCAAGGAGTAGTACCGTGCTGAAATTCCCCGAAGGCTTCCTCTGGGGTGCCGCGACCGCCGCGCACCAGATCGAGGGCAACAACGTCAACAGCAACTGGTGGGTCATGGAGCACGCCAAGGACACCACGATTGTGGAGCCCAGCGGCGACGCCATGGACAGCTACCACCGCTACCCGGAGGACATGAAGCTCCTCGCGGATGCCGGTTTGAACTCCTACCGGTTCAGCATCGAGTGGGCCCGAATCGAGCCCGAGCGTGGATTCTTCTCCAACGCCGAGATCGACCACTACCGTCGCATGATCGACACCGCCCACGAGCTGGGCCTGGACCCCACCGTGACCCTGATGCACTTCACCGTGCCGCGCTGGATGTACAACGACGGATTCTGGCGTGCCAAGGACGCCGCGGACCTGTTCGCGCGCTACACCGAGAAGCTGCTGCCGATCCTGCAGGACGTCAAGCACGTGTGCACGATCAACGAGCCGAACATCGCCGCGATGCTCGCCGGCGGCGAGGACGCCTCGAACCTGGTGGCCTACGGGCTGCCCAACCCGGACCTGGGCGTCGCCGACACCCTGCTGGAGTCGCACCGTCGTTCGCGCGAGGTGCTCTCGCAGATCTCCGGTCTGAAGTCCGGCTGGACCGTCGCGACCCAGGCCTTCCACTCCACCGGTGAGCCCGGCGCGGACGAGATGATGCGCGAGTACGGTCACCCCCGCGATGACTGGTACCTGGAAAACGTGAAGGGTGATGACTTCGTGGGCGTGCAGGCGTACACCCGCACCTTCATCGGCCCCAACGGCCCGCTGCCCGTGTCCGAGGACGTCGAGACCACCCTCACCGGCTGGGAGTTCTTCCCCAAGGCCCTGGAGATGGGTGTGCGTTCGGCCTGGGAGCTCACCGAGGGTGTGCCGGTCTTCGTGACCGAAAACGGCATCGCCACCGCCGATGACACCCGCCGCATCGCCTACCTGGACGGCGCCCTCGAGGGCCTCCACTCGGCCATGCGGGACGGCGTCGAGGTGCTGGGTTACCAGCACTGGAGCGCGCTGGACAACTACGAGTGGGCCTCGGGCTTCCGCCCGACCTTCGGCCTGATCGCCGTGGACCGCGAAACCTTCGTGCGCACCCCCAAGCCCTCGCTGGCCTACCTGGGTGAGATCGCCAAGCGCAACGCGCTCTAAGCCTCACCACCGAAAATGCCCGGGACCGCTGGTCCCGGGCATTTTTGTGCACCCATCTCTTGCGCAATCCCCGCCACAAAGAGCGGACCCGGTTCACGCAGGTGAGGAACCGGGTCTAGCTGTTTCTAGAGGGTTTCGCGGCCGTGCGAGCCGAGCAAATACGGGAACTAGCGCCTGTGGTTCGGGCTCATCTGAACCAATATCTGGTACCGATAGGCGTGAAGCCTGGTTCCAGATCTCCGGAGTTATACGGGAAACCTTCGGGTCGAATTCAAGTCGAAATCGGCTCAGCTCGGACACCTGTTGCATGAAGATTTTTGAAGTTCGTCCGTTTCCTTCGCGAAACGGATGCGCATAGTTGATGTACGCAAAGATTCGCGCGCATTCGGTCGCGAACTCGGTCTTATTCATGGCGGCCCAGGGTGACGTCGTGATCCTTCGGTGCGCCTGCGCAAGATAGCCAGATATCGATGAAGGTTCTGCAAAATCGTAGGAGCCCTTACTCATCCCCACAGAGCGGAACTGGCCGGCCCACGCATAGACGCCGCCAAAAAGGTGCTCGTGAATGCTGCGGAGATGACGAGCATCATAGGTCCGAGCGATGTTCGTGGCTCCACGCTCAATATCGAACTGCTGAATCGCGGTTTCCGCATATTCTCGCTTCGCGAGCGCATGTGCGTCACGGAGGCCAAAGAGATTTTGCAGCACGAGGCCACCTGGCTCCCAGAAATATGCATCCCAGGAGTCAAATGGCCCGGGCATTAGACGGCGGTGCTTCGGGCCTCGTGCGTACGTGCTGCCGCGTCTGCTCGACGAGTGTACTCGGCCTTGTCGATCGTGCCGCGTGCGTAATCTGTAAGGTTCTTTACGTCTTCGCGGTTGGGTTCCCAGCCTTCGTGCCAACCTGACGCAAGCGTGTTGATGATGTGCGTTGTGGTGACTGCATCGAGTGAGGCGAAGAGCTCCGGCCAGCGCGCTTGGATATCAAATTGGGTGGACATGGGATCCTTCCTCGAAGGTGTGCTCTGACCCTAACAACCCCCTAGACGAAGTACCAGAGCCAAGTTCCGGATTTTCAGCCGACGCTCAAGTCTGCGGTTGGGGCGGATCGGGCGCTAACCCTTCAGGCGGAAGCTTGGAAGGGGCTGGAACCGTGGGGTGTCCGGGGCCGCCGGGTCGGTGGCGCGCTCGCGTAGGAGCGGCAGCGCCTCGTCGAGGCTGCTTCCCAGGCGGTGCAGCGATCCAAGCCCGCGGGATTCCCAGATCGGGAGTTCACCGAGCGGCGTGCGGGCACCGAGCTCCCAGAGCAGGTAGTCGCCGTTTTCGCTCCACCCAAAAACCTCGAGTCGTTCGGACAGGTCCCAGGAGCCATCGGGCTCGATGACCCAGGTGTACTCCTCGGCGCGGCTGTCGGCGTACACGACCCGAAAGTGCTCGCTCAATCGTGAGGTGCGACCCGGCCAGCCATCGGCATACCCCTCCCTGACCGGGGGATAGATGAACCACAGCCCAAAGAGCCGTCCCCAGCCAACCTGGCGAATCAGTGCACGATAGGACGGCGGAAACGGCTCACCGTCGCCGAGTCGGATCCGTTCGAGAGCCTCGGTATCGATGTGCTCACACGTGGGGGAGTCGGGGGTGCCAATCCAGTCGATACCGGTCATACGGACATGCTAGCGGGTCGGAGTTGTATGGTCCCCTAGCGCTGGGGGAAATCGTGTGGTGTGCCCATCAGCGCCGGGGCCAGCGCATCGAGGCGGCGGGCGCGTGCCTGCAGCGCGCGGGCGTCGCGGTCTCGGCGGATCGCGGCAACCCCCACCAGCAGGGTTTCCGGGTGTACGGCCGGCAGCGGCGAGGTGAAGACGGCGGCCTCGGCGGCCAGCTCGCTGGCCACGCGCAGGCGAGATTCGGGGGTGAAGCGGTCCGCCTGGGCCAGGAACTGGCTGATTCGACGGGCGAGTGGCTCGGGGAGCTTGGCGACGTCGGCGATCTGTGCCCATCCGTACAGCTCGGGCGGCATCGGCCGGATAAAACGGCGAATCTGCGGGACGCGTTCGTGCTGGGAGTAGGTTCCCGCCAGGAGATCCCCCAGGCGGCGGCTGCGATTATTCAGCAGCCCCACGGTCGCGGCCAGCCCGCCGAGGGTGAGATACAGTTCCAGGACTCCCACGAGAGCCCGGGTCAGGGCATGACGGAACGAAATTGCCCCGCCATCGTTGCGCACAATTCGTGCACCCACCGTGAAGCGGCCCACCGAGCGGCCGCGGGTGAGGGTTTCCACGGTGGCCGGGAGGATGACCAGCCCGGTTGCCAGGACGGCCACGCTGAACGCCTGCGCGATGGCCGCATCCATGTCGATCATCGTGGACAGCATCCCCAGCAGCATGAAGCAGCCGATGATGAAGATCACCGTGACCAGGCCGTCGATCAGGGCACCGGCGGCGCGCAGCAGGAACGAGGTGTGGCGCACCTCAAGGGCCACGGCCTCACCGGTGATGAGTTCGTTTTCCGTGCTGTCGCCGACGGCAATCGGCGAAAATGTCGCGGTCATGTCTACAATCTAAGCAGATGGATCTTGACGCGTATCGTGCCGCGCACGAAAAAGAATGGACCCGGCTTCAGGCGCTCGCCGCCAGGGGCTCGCTCAGTGGTGCCGAGGCGGATGAGTTCATCGCCCGCTATCAGTCGGCCGCGAGTGATCTTTCGGTCCTGCAGGCGGCCGCCGGCAGCACCCCGGATGGGGATCGGCTCGGGGTGATTATCGCCCGTTCCCGGCTGCGCTTTACGGCCGCGAGTAAAAACGTCCTGCTTCAGCTGGGCGAGTTTTTTGTGCTACAACTGCCGGCCGCGCTCTATCGGATTCGCTGGCTGACCCTCGCCGTGGCGCTGGCCACGATCCTGATCGCGGTGGCGTGGGCGATCTGGCTGCTGGGGGACCCGCAGCTGGTCTACAATCTGGGGACCCAGGCCGGATTGGAAAAGTACGCCTCGGAGGACTTCTACCAGTACTACTCCGAGTATGCGTCCTCGTCGTTTGGGGCGATGGTCTGGACTAATAACGCCTGGATCGCCGCGCAGGCGGTGGCCTTCGGAGTCACCGGAATCTGGGTGCCGTTCATCATCGCGCAGAATGCTCAGGGGCTGGGGCAGTCCTTTGCGATCCTGCACACCTTTGGCCACGGCGGAGATTTTTTCCTCTACATCGCCCCGCACGGCATGCTGGAGTTGACGGCGATCTTTGTGGCCGCCGCCGCGGGACTGCGTATCTTCTGGGCCTGGGTGGCTCCGGGCAAGCGTCCGCGTCTGGTGGCGCTCGCCGAGGATGGTCGCTCGCTGATCACCGTGGCCATCGGCCTGGTGTTTGTGCTGGGCGTCTCGGGGGTCGTGGAGGGATTTGTGACCGGATCCGAGCTGCCCTGGCCGGTGAAAATCGGAATCGGTGCAGCGGTGTTCCTGGGGTTCCTCGCGTACGTGCTGATTCTGGGACGAAAGGCGTATCGGTCGGGAGAAACCGGCGATCTGGGCGAGTTTGAATCCGGTGCCCAGCGCGTCTACGCGGGCTAGTTCAACCTCCGTTCGCCACACGGAAACCCTTCGTTATTTTTAGTCATTCAAAAAAACGTGTAGGGTGGGTGTCATGACAGTCGCCACCACCGAGGAGCTCTCCGACGCCATTCGCGGCGCGGGTCTCCGTCTCACGGCCCCGCGTCTCGCGGTGCTGCGTGCGGTGGGGGAGAAGTCGCATGTGGATGCCGGCACCGTGTTTGAGCGGGTCCTCGCGGACCTCCCGGACACCTCGGTGCAGGCCGTCTACGGCGTCCTGTCTGCGCTCACCGATGCCGGCCTGCTGCGTCGGATCGAACCGGCCGGTTCCCCGGCCCGGTATGAGCGTCGGGTGGATGATAACCACCATCACATCGTGTGCACCCGCTGCGGCGCGATCAACGATGTGGACTGTGTTGTGGGGCACGCTCCGTGCCTGCACCCGGGCAATGCCTCGGGATACACGGTGCAGACCGCCGAGGTCACGTTCTGGGGGCTGTGTCCGGCCTGCCAGGACGAGGTGGCCCGCGCGGAAAAAACGGCCGAACCCGTCTCCTGAACCAGACGGTCCCGGCCCCTATCCGGACACTGTGACACACCCCGGTGGCTACTGCCATATCGGGGTACTTGCCAGCGAAAAAAGAGGAGATCACCATGACGGAATCACCGACCACCACCACCAACTCCGGCGCCCCGGTCAGCGCCGATTCGCACTCGCTTGCGATCGGCCGCGACGGCGCGATCCCGCTGCACGACCACTACCTCGTCGAGAAGCTTGCCCAGTTCAACCGCGAGCGTGTGCCGGAGCGTGTGGTGCACGCCAAGGGTGGTGGCGCCTTCGGTACACTGACCGTGACCCACGATGTCTCGGCCTACACCAAGGCCGCGCTGTTCCAGCCCGGTGTGGTCACCGAGGCCCTGGCCCGGTTCTCGACCGTCGCCGGTGAGGCCGGAAGCCCGGACACCTGGCGCGACCCGCGCGGTTTCGCGCTGAAGTTCTACACCACCGAGGGTAACTATGACCTGGTGGGCAACAACACCCCGGTGTTCTTCATCCGCGACGGCATCAAGTTCCCCGACTTTATCCACTCGCAGAAGCGTCTGCCGGGCAGCCACCTGCGCGACAACGACATGCAGTGGGACTTCTGGTCCCTCTCCCCGGAGAGCGCCCACCAGGTGACGTGGCTCATGGGTGACCGCGGTATCCCCGCCAACTGGCGTCACATGGACGGCTTCGGCTCGCACACCTACCAGTGGATCAACGCCGAGGGCGAGCGCTTCTGGGTCAAGTACCACTTCCGCACCAACCAGGGCAACGCCTCGCTGACCGCCGAGGAAGCCGAGCGTCTCGCCGGAACCGATGCCGACTACATGATCCGCGACCTCCACGACGCGATCGAGCGCGAGGAGTTCCCGAGCTGGACCGTCTCGGTTCAGGTCATGGCCTACGAGGATGCCAAGACCTACCGCTTCAACCCGTTCGACCTCACCAAGGTGTGGCCCAAGGCCGACTACCCGCTGATCGAGGTGGGTCAGTTTGAGCTGAACCGCAACCCGGAGAACTACTTCGCGCAGATCGAGCAGGCCACCTTCGCCCCCTCGAACTTCGTGCCGGGTATCGCCGCCAGCCCCGACCGCATGCTGCTGGCCCGCATCTTCTCCTACGCGGATGCACACCGCTACCGCGTGGGCACGAACCACGCCCAGCTGCCGGTGAACGCCCCCAAGAACGAGGTTCACTCGTACTCGCAGGACGGTGCCGCCCGCTACTCCTTCAACTCCGCCTCGACTCCGGTGTATGCGCCGAACTCGGTGGGTGGCCCCGCCGGAGATTCCGCCTACGCCGCCGACGAGCGCGGCTGGGAGAACGATGGCGAGTTCGCCCGGACCGCCGCCAGCCTGCACGCCGAGGACGACGACTTCGGTCAGGCCGGAACCCTCGTCCGCGAGGTCATGGATGACGCTCAGCGCGCCCGCCTGCTGGCCACCATCACCGGTCACGTGGGTGCCGTCCAGAACACCGAGATCCGCGCCCGGGCCATCGCCTACTGGACCAACGTGGATGCAACCCTGGGTGCGGCCCTCGCCGCCAACCTGGCCGCCTAGGCTCGGTTCCCCTTCCGCCGCACGGCGTCGCCCCTACCGGCGACGCCGTGCGGTTTTTTTGGTGGTTCCCGGGAGGGCTCCGCGGCGATGCCGGCTGGGGGCGAGGTTCTGGCGCGCGGTCGGGGGATCCGGCTACGCTGGGGGTACTCTTCACCGGCGAAAGGACCCCCCGATGCGACTCGGCATGATCACCCTGGACACCCTCGATCCGGCGCCCGTGGCGGCCTGGTGGGCGAAACTTCTCGGCGGTGCGCTCAATGATGTGGGTGGGACGGGGGAGTTCCTGGTGCTTTCGGGCGCTATTCCCGGCATCAACCTGGGATTCGCCAAGGTTCCGGACCCGACACCGGGGAAAAACCTCATCCACCTCGATTTTGACCTTGAAGCCGGTGAGGAACGTGAAGCCCTGCTGGATTCGGTGCGTGCGGCGGGTGCCGAGCATCAGGCACACCATGAGTATCCGGGTATCCAGTGGGATGTGTTCACCGACCCCTTTGGAACCGTATTCTGCATCGGCGACGCGCACGACTAAGCGATCGTTGTTACCGGCCCGGCCCGGCTCGGCCCGGTGTCGTTGAGCTCGGCCCGTCTCGGCCCGTCTCAGCCCGGCGAGTGACGGAGCTTAGTGCTGCGTGGGTGCGGGGCCCGGGTTGCGATCCACGGTGTCCAGGAGTTCGGCCAGGCGCTGTGAATCGGCGAGATAGCGATCATAGGGGAACCCCTCGCGGATCAGCCACACGCGAAGCTGCGTGGCGCTGGCGGTGCCCGAGGCGTGGAACGCGTCCAGTCCCGCCGGGGTTGCCGAGGCGAGGCGTCGCTTGGCGTGGCTGGGGTCGGTGATGATGTCCACAAACCCCTCGTCGCGCAGCGTGCGCAGGGCGCGGGAGGTCGCCGCCTCGGAGAGGCCGACCGAGTCGGAGAGCTGGCGCTGGGTCATGCCCGGGGACTCCTCCAGCGTGCCGATAATCCGAACCTGGGTATAGGTCAACCGGGCATCACCGGCGGCCATGCGCCTGCGCGCGAGGTCCCCAAAGGTTGCGACGACGCGGTGCAGCAGATCGGCAATTCCATCATCCATGTGATCAGTATAGCGCAGTCTTGCGCACGCAATATTGCGTGTGCAAGACTGTCGATATGTCTACCTCACAGTTCATTTTTGAAACGTCCGTTCCCGCCCTCTGGCTGCTGATCGCCGTGATCGGGGCGAGCATTCATTCGGCGCGATCCACGAAACTTTCGCGGCTGGAAATTTGGCAGCGCTGGTGGGCGGTGGCTGCGCTCGGGTGCGGAAGCGCCTGGATGACCCTGTCCTTCCTGGTGATCCCCGATGTGATGACCACCGCGATCGGGTTCCAGCAGACCCCATTTGTCACCGAGATCGCGTTTGCCAACCTGGGCCTGGCAATCGGCGGGTTCCGTGCCGTGCGCGCCGGGGCCCGGGAGCGCATCACGATCGGCCTGATTGCGGGAATGTTCCTCTGGGGTGCCACCCTCGGGCACGTCTATCAGTCACTGGCCCACGGCAACTGGGCACCCGGAAACACCGGCGGCGTGCTCGCCTATGACGTGCTGATCCCGGCCGTGATGATCATCCTGGCCGTCCGCAGTCGTCGCCTGGAGGCCGCGGCACCGGCCACGGTGTCCTAAACAGTCACACGCACCCGAGGGGGATGAATCCATGAGTCGTATGTTGCGCACCCAGCGCGGCCTGGACCGGCTGGTCAACTTTTCCGACGCCACCGTGGCGATCGCGATCACCCTGCTGCTGCTCCCGCTGGTGGACGCGGCCTCCGATGCCCGGGCCGACCGGGTGGGGGAGTTCCTGTCCGAGCATCAGGGCACCCTGATCGCGTTTTTCGTGAGCTTCGCGGTGATCGCCCGGATGTGGACCATGCACCACCGCCTGTTTGAGGTTGTGCACGCCTATTCGCCGCGGCTCATGCGGGTCAACCTGATCTGGCTGGCCAGTATCGCCTTCCTCCCGTTCGCCTCGAATATGCTCGCTGCGGCCGGTCAAAACCCGGCTGCCCGGGCCCTCTACATCGGCACCATCGCGGTGGCCAGCCTGACCTTCGCGCTGATGGAGGGGGTGGTGATTCGCGATCCGAGCCTGCGTTCGGAGGCGGACCGGGACCTGCTGACCCCCACCAACAGCTGGCTGACCTTCGCCGCCGTGCTGCTCGCGCTGATTCTGACCCTGAGTGTCCCGGTCGGCGGGGTGTGGTGGTTGCTGCTTCTGGTTCCCGCCGGATGGGTCTCCGATTTCCTGGAACGGCGTGACCGCACGAGGCAACCGAAAACCGCCGGCTAGAGGCGGCCGGCCCGCTTGAGGGCGAGGTAGTGGTCGGCCAGGAGCGGGGGCAGGGCCTCCGGGGAGCCGGCAATCGGATCGGCGCCCACGCGGCGCAGCGCCTGGGCGACACGGTCGGCATCCAGCAGCGCGCGCTCGGCACCGGCGGCCTCGTACACGTCCTCGCGGCTGTCGACAAAATGGCGGGCGGCCAGGGCCTCGGGGTCGCGGACCGAGGCAACCACCACCAGGTGGCGCGCGGTGAGTTCGGGCAGGCTGGCGATCAGATCGGCGGCGGAACCCGGGCTTTCGGCCGCGGTCAGGATGACCACCAGCGAGCGCTGGGAGATGATCTGACGCACCTCTGCGGGGATCGCCGACCAGTCGGTCTCGATCAGCTCGGGTTCGATATCGGCCATCGTGTTGACCATATTTTCAAGTAGGGCGGCACCGGTGGAGCCGGTGACCCGCCCGCGGACACGACGGTCAAAGCACAGCAGGTCCACCCGATCTCCGGCGCGGGTGGCCAGCGCCGCCAACAGCAGCGAGGCCTCAAACGCGGTGTCCAGGCGTGGCTCATCGGCGATCCGGGCGGCCCCGGCTCGGCCGGTATCGGCCACGATGATGACCCGGCGGTCGCGCTCGGGACGCCAGGTGCGGACCACCAGGTGCTCGCCCGCGTCCGGCTGGCCGCCCATCCGGCGGGCGCTGGCGCGCCAGTCAATCGAGCGCACATCATCGCCGCGGACATAGTCGCGCAGGGAGTCAAACTCGGTGCCCTGACCGCGCACCATCAGCGAGGTGGCGCCATCCAGCTCGCGCAGCCGGGCCAACCGCGAGGGCAGGTGACGGCGCGATCTGAACGGCGGGAGCACCCGCAGGGTGCCCGGGGCCGACAGCGTGGTTTGCCGGGCTGCCAATCGCAGGGGTCCGAATGAGCGCACCGTGACCGATTCGCTGCGACGCTCGCCGCGCCTGGTGGGGACCAGGACCGTGCGCACCAGGCGACGCTCGCCCCCGGGAATGCGCACCCGCGCCCGCGAGGTTTGAGCCCCGGCGGAGGGGATCCAGGCATCACGGACGATGCCCATCAGGGTGCGTGCGCCGGTGTTGGTGAGATACAGCAGCGCGTCGGTGGGCTCGCCCAGGCGGGCCCGCGAGGCACCGCCACGGACCAGGCGCAGCGCGCGCGGCGAGGCGGCCAGGGACAGATCCAGGATCAGCACCACCAGCGACAGCACCATCCAGCCCGCCAGGATCAACAGCGGGTTGCCGCCGAGCCCGGTGCCGACCACGATCGGGATAACCCCGGCCCCGATAAGCAGCACAAACCAACCGGTGATCGCCATCTAGATGGGAACCTGAACCTGCTGCATGATCGAGCGCAGGATGGTGTCCGCGGACACACCCTCCAGCTCGGCCTCGGGACGCAGCTGCAACCGGTGACGCCAGACCGGCAGGACCATCGCCTGCACGTGGTCGGGGGTCACCGCCGGGTATCCGCTCAGCCAGGCCCACGCCTTGGCGCTGGCCAGTAGCGCGGTCGCACCACGCGGGCTCACACCCATGCGGACCGACGGGCTCTGCCGGGTGGCGCGGGCCAGATCCACCAGGTAGGCCAGCACGTCGCCAGAGACGGTGGTCTGCGCGGCGGCATCCTGGGCGGCCTTGAGCTCCTCGGCGCTGAGCACCGGCTGTACGCCGGCCCCGCCGAGGTCGCGCGGGTTGAATCCCAGCGCGTGACGGCGCAGCACCTCGATCTCGGTGTCACGCTCGGGCAGGTCCAGCACCAGCTTCAAGAGGAAGCGGTCAAGCTGCGCCTCGGGCAGCGTATAGGTGCCCTCATACTCGATCGGGTTCATGGTCGCGGCCACCAGGAACGGGCTCGGCAGCGGCAGCGAGACACCGTCCACCGACACCTGACGCTCCTCCATCGCCTCCAGCAGGGCCGACTGGGTCTTCGGGGGCGTGCGGTTGATCTCGTCCGCGAGCAGGAGGTTGGTGAAGATCGGACCGCGTCGGAACTCGAAATCCCCGGCCTTGGCGTCGTACACCAGTGAACCGGTAACGTCTCCCGGCATCAGGTCGGGGGTGAACTGCACCCGCTTGGTGTCCAGCGAGAGCGCGGTGCTGAGGGTGCGCACCAGCAGGGTCTTGGCGACGCCGGGCACACCCTCCAGGAGCACGTGGCCCTGGGCGAGGAGGGCGATGATCAGCCCGCTGACGGCGGCATCCTGGCCCACAACGGACTTGCCCACCTCGGCCCGAACCCGGGCCAGGGCACCGCGCAGGTTGTTGTCGCGGACGTGGATTTCTTCGGCACTGAGTGTCATCGTGGCTACTTCCGGTCGAGGGATGAGGGGTCGGTGGGGTGGGGCGCCTGCCCCGGCGGTGTCGGGCGGGTGGGATCCAGGGCCGCGGCCAGCGCGTCCTCCAGATCGTGTAGGGCTCGGGCGAGCCGGACCAGCTCGGCCTCGTTGGTGGCCGGCCGGGCGATCAGGAGGTCAAAGACCTCGGCGCGGGAGCGTCCCAGGCGGTCGGCAACGGTGATGGCGACCTGATCGGCCGGGGTTTGTCTCGGAAGGCCCAGGAGCGCGCTCGAGCGATCCACCACCCCGATCCGCAGCGCATCCAGGGCCCGGGTGCGGGCACCCACTCGCTGATAGAGGCGGGCTCGACCCCGACGGGTCTCCGAGGCGGGGACCACCACGGGCAAATCCTCGGCCACGAGCTTGCCGAAGCGGCGTCCGCGCCAGACAAAGGCGGCCAGCGCGGTGACAAACACGAGGAGCAGAACCGGGGTGAGCCAGGTCGGAGTCGCATCCTCGAGGGAGGTGATTCCGGTGTCTTCCAGGTCGGCTGCGGTGGGCAGATACCAGACCAGGTGGGTCTTTTCACCCAGCAGGCCCACCGCGAGTGCGGCGTTGCCCTCCCGCAGCACGGAGTCGTTCTGCAGGACCGACCGCGAACCCAGCAGGGTCACCCGCCGGTCCGCGCTCACCACGAGGGAGTAGCCATCGGTGTCGGTGCCGAAGCAGCCGGTAGCCGACTCGGACTGAAACACCCGTCCGGTGGTGATGCTGCCCGCGCGCAGGGCCGCGGGCACCCGGCAGGCGACCTCGTCGGAGACATCCTCCGTGGCCACCCCGGCGGGCATCGCGCCCAGATCGAGCTCGGACAGGATCGAGAATCCCGGGTCAACCAGCACGGTCGACGTGGCCGCATCGGACAGCGCCCGGACGCGCTCCGCGTCCAGGTATCCACCGAGATCGGCAAACAGCAGGGTGCCGGGCTCGGATTCAAGCGCCGACGTGGCCTGCTCGTAGGAGTTCGCGATGGTGATCCGGACGCCGTGATCCCGCAATACGTTGGCCACGGCCCGGGCACCTACCGGGGAGGGGTCCTCGGCCGAAAGCTCGCGACCGCGGGCGTTGCCGGCATTGCCCAGCACCATGAGGACCAGCGCGATAAGGATGATGACCGCCGCCGTGATGATCCAAAAACGGCGCTGCCGTAGGAACCCGCGCACGGTGGGGGTCAGGGCGGCAGAGGCTACCTCGGGGGCGATCTCGGATTCGCGCACGCTCATCACCGCACCTCCGAGACCATGTCGGCAAGCACCGGACGCTGGGCGCGCAGGCTCTCGTCGGTGCTGCGGATGCGTTCCCACTGCTGGGCGGTCGCGGGTACGGAGAGGTAGCGCACCGCGTCGAAGTCGTTGGCGGTCCGGGCCAGAACCTCGCCGAACGCGGGGAAGGCACGGCTCGCGGCACCGGCGGCCTGGTGGGCGGTGCTCCCCGGATCCAGCACGATAATCGTGCGCTCATCCAGGTCGCGACACAGCGCCCGGTAGCCCTCGAGGACCGCGAGGTCATAGTTACCGGCCGCGGCCGCCCGCGCCGCCGCGGCGCGAATCTCGGCCGCGGATCGGGTGTCCCGTTCGCCAAACAGCGCCTGTGTGGTTGACGCGCGCGCACGGTTGAGTCGCGGACGCCCCCAGATCAGGATCGCGGCAACCACAGCGGCGGCCAGCAGGAGGAGCAGGAGCACCGGTACCCAGTCCCCGGGGCCGTCGATGGAGCCCGAGAACAGGCGTCCCAGCCACCCGAGGAACTCGGTTACCAGACGATCAAACAGATTGGGGGTGGCCGCCGCATACTCGGGCTTGGTGAGCTCGTTGCTCAGCCAGTCATGCGCCTCCGGGGCGTCCGGGGTGAGGGGAGGCTCGGCGAGACGCACACTCATTGGTCTCCCGATTCCGGGGTACGCGGGGCGGGGGCACCGGTGGGCGGTGCCGGGTAGTTGGGGCCGGCGGAGTGCTGGGTGCCCGGGGTGGTGGGCCCCTGAGAACTGGGGGTGGTCGGATAGCCCGGGGCGGTCTGCGTGCCGGGCACGGGCTGGTATCCGGGAGCGGCGGGGTAGCCCGGTGTGGCCGGGTAGCCGGGTGCCGCGGGCCCCCGGGACCCGGGAGCCGCGGGATATCCGGGGGCTGCGGGATAGCCCGGAGCCGCGGGATAGCCGGGGGCTGCGGGATAGCCGGGAGCCGCGGGATAGCCGGGGGCTGCGGGATAGCCCGGAGCCGGATAGCCCTGCGGACCGGCCGGTCCCCCCGAACGATACCGCCCGGCCGAGGCCGCGGACTCCTGCCGCACCACGGTAAAGGGATCCGGCAGACCACTCGTGGTCGCTCCGGCCTCGACATAGCGCAGCAGGTCGATGTCCAGACCCTCCTTCCGCATGCGCAGATCGATATAGATCAGCGCCACCACCGAGGACTGCACCACGACGGTGATCGAACCAATCAGCAGCGACACCACCCCGACGATCAGGCTCGGCACCGCCTGGCTGATCACCGCACCGTACATGTCGGTCTCACCGGTGGGCATGAAGAGGGTGGTCAGCAGGCTGATCGCGATGGAAATGGGGAAGATCACGATCTGACTGACCGTGGAGACGATCATGTAGACCAGGAGCTGAATCCCCAGAGTCTTCCAGAAGTATCCATTGGTGAGGCGCCAGGACCGCTGGATCGCGGCCCCAAGCCCGCGGCGCTCCAGCACAATTACGCTGGGGACCAGGGAGGTCTTGATCAGCAACCAGGCAAACAGCAGGAAGAAGCCGGCACCCAATAGGAAACCGGCGAGAATCGCCCAGCCCCAGTTGTCGGAGTTGGTGGCGATGAACGCGATCACGGCCCCGGCGATCACGATCACCGCGACGGTCATGGCCGCAATCTGCAACAGGCTGAAGAGGAACAGCGGCCCAACCCGGGGCCACACGGCCTTCCAGAGCTCGCCCATCCGCCGCTTTTCACCGATCGTTGCGCGCGAAACCTCGCTCACCAGGACCCCCTGGAGGAAGGCGACGCTCAGCGCCGAGAGCAGGGTTGGAATCAGTAGCAGGAGCAGCAGTACCGCCCCGCCGCCGAGTGCGATCTCAACGCGGTCGGCGTAGGAGGCGTTGGAAATCCGATTGGTGAACCAGACCATGCCGAACCCGGCGACCAACAGGGAGATGATGCTGATCGGGGCCTGCAGGAGCAGGGCGCTGCCCAGGCTCGCCCGAGGATTGCGGGTCAGGACTCGAAACGGCGCGCCCATCAGCGTGCCGAAGGCGAGCGGTCGCAGCGGAATGAGCCCCGGTTTGGGGGCAGCCTGCCACTGGTTGGCAGACGGACCGCCGCCGGGACCCGCGGATCCGGGGGCAGGATATCCCCGATTCGGCATGCCCGAACCCGGCATGGATCCGCCCGGAGCGGGTGCCGGGGGAGCGGTGGGGTATCCCGGAGTGGTCCAGCTGGGGACCGCGGTGGAGGGGTCTGCCGGACCGGCGGAGGGCGGGGTGAACGCCGGAATTCCCGGGTCAAACCCACCCGAGCGTGCATCATTCTGCTCGGGCTGGTGCTGTGAACGTGGGTCGGTCACCGGAGTTCTCCTCGGCTATCGGATCGGCTAGCGTGCCTCCATCGTGACACACCGAGTCGTCGCGTGGGCAGAGTCACACCCGGCGAGACCAAAGCGGCCCGGATTTTGTCGTCTATGGCCCCCCGATCGGGCGCGAAACGGCCGTGGCTGGCAGAATACGTCTCCAAAACCGGAGACAACGGGTAGTGTGAGGGGAACTGTGTTTCCCCCTGCGCGGTGCAAACCCGCGGCGAATACTGAGAACGGGATCGATGACTCCACGCATTTTGGTGGTTGATGACGACACGGCGCTGGCCGAGATGATCGGGATCGTGCTGCGCACCGAGGGCTTTGAGCCGGAGTTTTGCGCCGACGGTGCCGCCGCCGTCGACGCTTTCCACGAGCACAAGCCCGATCTGGTGCTGCTCGATTTGATGCTGCCCGGAATGGACGGGATCGAGATCTGCACCCGCCTGCGTCAGGAATCCGGTGTGCCGATCATCATGCTGACGGCCAAGTCGGACACCGCGGACGTCGTGAAGGGTCTCGAATCCGGTGCCGATGACTACATCGTGAAGCCCTTCAACCCCAAGGAGCTGGTGGCCCGAGTGCGGACCCGGCTGCGCCCGGCAAGCGAGGCCTCGGCGACCGAGCTGGCCATCGGCGACCTGATCCTCGATGTGGCCGGACACGAGGTGCGGCGGGGTTCCTCGCGGATCAACCTCACCCCGCTGGAATTTGACCTCCTGCACGCCCTGGCCGCCAAGCCGGCCCAGGTCTTCAGCCGCGAGGCGCTGCTGGAACAGGTGTGGGGATACCACTACAAGGCCGATACGCGCCTGGTCAACGTGCACGTTCAGCGTCTGCGCTCAAAGGTCGAGCTGGACCCGGATAACCCACGCATCGTGATGACCGTGCGCGGAGTCGGTTACCGAGCCGGGAGCGCCGAGTAGCGGCCCGAGATGCCCGAAGACTACTTCTCCGCGGTTCGGCTCCGCCGCTGGCGGGGAATTCCTCGCGGGATCATGCGTGCGTGGCGACACTCGCTGCAATTCCGCGCGGTGACGATCACCATGGTGCTCAGCGCGCTGGCGATCATGCTCTCCAGCGGATACATGACGATCTCGATCGGGAGCGATCTCTATCAGTCCCGGGCATCGCAGGCCCAGAGTGATACCCGGCGAGCACTGGACACCGCCCAGCGCACCCTGGATTCCTCGACTGCGGAGTCTCGGGTGGACTTTCAGGCGCTGATGACCACCGCCCGAACCGACCTCGCCCAGGCGTCGGGCAGCCCGTTGGTCGCCGCCTTCCGCGTCCCCGATCAGCCCTTTAGCGCGACCGCGCCGCAGGACTTTGTGGCCCCCGGGCTGCAGGGCGAGGTGATCAGCGCCGAGCTGCGCCGCACGGTTCAAAAGAACCCCGACGGCCTGTGGTGGCAATCCACGGCGCTCGCCGCCAGCGGCGAACACACCGATCCCGGCCTGATCGTGGGAGGCCAGGTGCGCCTACCCGATGGGGCTGCCTACGAGGTGTACATCGGCTACAACCTGGCCAGTACCGAGGAGACCCTGGGCTTTGTCCAGCGCTCGCTCCTGGTGGGCGGCCTGGTGCTGCTGCTCCTGGTGGGCGGGGTCGCCTGGGTCGTGGTGCGCCTGGTCGCCGACCCGGTCCGGGTGGCCGCGCAGACCTCGGCCAAGCTGGCCGCCGGTGACCTGGAGGTGCGCATTCCGGTGCGCGGTCAGGATGAGCTGGCCACCCTGGGACGTTCGTTCAACCGGATGGCCGACAGCATGCAGGGCCAGATCCAGAAGCTCGCGGCGCTGTCCAGCGTGCAGCAGCGCTTCGTCTCCGATGTGTCCCATGAACTGCGCACGCCGCTGACCACGATTCGCCTGGCCGGGGACGTGCTGTACGACCAGCGCGAGGACTTCTCGCCCACCACCGGGCGCACGGTCGAGCTGCTCCACACGCAGACGCAGCGCTTCGAACTGCTGCTGGCCGATCTCCTGGAAATCAGTCGCTATGACGCCGGATCGATTCAGCTGGAAATGGAACCGGTGAGCCTGCCCGGACTCGTGCGCGACTGCGCCGACGGCATGCAGCAGCTCGCGGATCAGAGCGGCACCCGCCTGATCGTGCTGGCCCCCGGGGGATACGGCCCGGTGGATATGGACCCGCGCCGGATTCGCCGGATCGTCAACAACCTGCTGGGCAACGCGATCGAGCACGGCGAGGGCCGCCCGGTTGTGATGACCATCGATTCCACCGCGACCACCGTCGCGCTCACCGTGCGCGACTACGGCCTCGGCATGAACGAAACCGATGCCGCCCGCGCGTTTGATCGCTTCTGGCGGGCGGACCCGTCGCGTCGCCGGACCATCGGTGGAACCGGACTGGGCCTGGCGATCGCGCTCGAGGATGCTCAGCTGCACGGGGGAACCCTGGCGGTGTGGTCCAGTCCCGGTGCCGGATCCAATTTCCGCCTGCTGCTGCCCCGCCACCAGGGTGAGGACGCCGCGGCCCTGGGGGCATCCCCGCTGCCGTTGGAGCCCGCGGATGCGGGTGCCGACGGCCCCGACGAAACCGATTTTGAGGGGACTACCGCATGAGTATCTCCACCACCTGGCGTCGCCGGGGCACGGCCCTGGTCGGCGCGGTTGTTGCCCTACTGCTGATCTCCGGATGCGCCACCATTCCCCGGGGAGGCGGCGTGAACGCCGGTCACGCGGTGGACCGTCCCGAGGGCCCCGAGGTGGTGTTCCTGGCTCGCGGTCCGGAAAAGGACGCGAGCCGCGAGGAGATCCTCACCGGCTTTATCGAGGCCGCGGCCAGCCCCGCGGGCAACTATGCGACGGCGCGGGAATTCCTGACCGCGACCCTGGCGGGATCCTGGAAGCCCGATGCCCGCACGATCATGGATCAGGCCGAGCAGCGCAAGATTGCACCGAACGATGCGACCGACGGACTGGTCCTGACCACGAGCCCCGAGGCGGCCGTGGACAGCACCGGCCAGTACACCCCGTCCTTTGGCAGCTCGTCCATCCAGCTGGACTTCACCTTTGCCCGGGTGGATGGCCAGTGGCGGATTTCCGGGGCTCCGGATGGGATCATCCTCGATCCGGTGAAGTTCCGCGAGGTGTTTAAGCCCTACACGCTGCGCTTCTTCGACCCGAGCTGGAGCGTGCTGGTGCCCGAGGTGCGGTGGTTCCCCTCGCGATCCTCCACCTCGACCAACGTGGTCAAGGCGCTCCTGGCGGGCCCGAGCCCCTGGCTCGCGGGGGCCGTCTCGACGGCCTTCCCCGAGGGCACCCGCTTGCTCTCGGACGCGGTCCCGGTGGAAAACAGCGTGGCCAGTATCAACCTCAATCGTGAGGCCGGCGGCCAGGACGATCTCACCCTGCGCCGGATGAAGGCGCAGCTCACCGAGAGCCTGTCCGAGGTCTCCTCGATCAAGGCAATCTCGCTGAGCATTAACGGGGTGACCCAGGAGGCGGTGCCGCTCACCATCTCCGGCGCGCGGACCGACCCGCGCGCCCTGGTGCTGACCAAGGACGGGTTTGGATTCCAGACCGATGACCGGTTGGAAAAGCTCGCGGTGCTCTCGACCCAGGTCGAGTCGCTGAACCCCAGTGCGGTGGCCATCGACGGTGCCCGGCAGCTGATTGCCGCGCTCGCCCCCAGCGGAGTCTCGGCGATCCGGCCGGCGGGTCCGCTGCTGGTGGACGCGCGTCCGCACCTGATCGCGCCGAGTATCGACGAGGCCGGCAATATTTGGACGGTTCCCACCGATGCGCCTGGGGAGATCCTGGCGATCACCCCGGACGGCAAGCAGCATCCGGTAGCCGCAAGCTGGCCGGACGCCTCACAGATCGTCTCGCTGCAGGTCTCGCGTGATGGAACGCGGGTGCTGGCCTTCGTGGTCTCCGGCGGGCGAAGTACCCTGTTGGTGGCCGGCATTCAGAAGGATGAAAACGGCGTCCCGTCCAAGCTGGGAGAACCGATTCGGGTGCCCGCGGCCGCGGGCTCGGCAACCTCGGCCACCTGGGTGGACGAAAACTCGGTGGCATCGCTGGGAACCAATGATCAGGGGATTGCTCAGATTGTGCAGTCCACGATCGGCGGGCGCAGCGAGAGTCTGGTGACCGTGTCCGGCGGGCATGAGCTCGTGGGTGGCAGCTCGGAGAATCAGCTGCGGGTGTTGGCCGAGGGCGGGCGAATGATGCAGTGGCGTTCGGGATCCTGGCAGCAGGTGGCCACGGACGTGCGGGTGATCGCGACCCAGCAGGGGGCCGTCGAGCGGGTGGAATAGGGTTTTCCCGCCCTTATTGTCTTCCTCCACAACCCCGGTAACCGAACCCGTTCTCCACAGGTTCGACAACCTCACGCCTCCCTCCGCACCCGCGAATCAGAATGGTCCCATGACCACTCGAATCGCTTCCTTTGCCCTGGGCTGCTTCGTCCCCGTTCCCTGCGCGGGATGCGGACTTCCGGCCGATCCACGCTGGCCGGTGTCCGGGCTCTGTCCCGGATGCCGCGTGGTGCTCGCCTCGGCGACACCACGCGAGGGCCGGCTGCCCGATGCTCCGCCCACCCCGCCGCCGGGCGCTCGCATGCCTGCTGCCCACGCGCCCGGATCGCGGCTGCCCGGTGCTCGTTCACCCGATATCCGGCTGCCCGGTGCTCGTTCACCCGATATCCGGCTGCTTTGGGCACTGCGGTATCACGATCCCGTCTCGCGGTTGGTGCTCGACTTCAAGAATCACCATCGGGTTGACCTCGCCGGTGCCCTGGCCGCGCCCCTGGCCAAGACCATCGAGGCCGCCAACGGGGGCACGCGTTCGTCTCCGGCTCTCCTGGTTCCCATCCCGGGCCGTGCCGCCGGATTTACTCGCCGTGGGTATCACCCGGTCGATATGCTGATCCGGCGCACCGGCCATCCACCCCTGCGGCTGCTCGAATGGGCGCACACACCGCGCGATCAGCTGGGTCTGAGCTCCGCCGAGCGTGCCCAGAATCTGGCGGGGACGCTGAGGGTTCGTCCCCGGGGCTCGGTGGCTCGAGTCTCGGCTCGATCCGGCACCTCCCCGGCGCTCCGAAGCCCCAACCTCTGGGTGGTCGATGATGTGTGCACGAGTGGTGCCACGCTGCGTGAGGCCGTGCGGGCCCTTCGGGACGCGGGGCTGCTCCCGGCGGGAGTGCTGGTCCTTGCCCGTGCGGCTCGTTTCGCCTGATGCATACAACCACTGTCGCATATAGATGGTCGAAATTGCGGACCAGTGTTGGCCTCGTTGGGGGTGAAGCTAGAGTAAAGAGCCGCGTATTTATCACGTTATTGGGCCGAAATTGCGGATCGTGAGACCCACGCTACCGTGGTGTTTCGCGAAATGGCGGCCGCCCGTATTGACAGTGGTTTGTCGCAAAAATTACGCTGGGGTTCGTCGCTACTGACGTAATTTTGGGGGTCAATATGTGTGGGGGAATCCGTGTTTAAGCTAACAAAGCCGCTCGCTCCGGTGGGCGCAATCATCCTGAAGAGCCTCTGGTTTGGCTTCATTGCCGGGATGATTTCCGGAATGGTGAAGATCGGATGGGAGGTCATTTTCCCGCCGCGCAGCATCGAGAGAAACGCGACCAATCCACCCCAGACGCTGCTTGAGCAGTTCGGGATGACCTCGGAGCAAACCCACTCCTTCGTCCTCTTCGGGGATCAGAAGGTCTTCTATGTGGCGCTGATCATCCACTTTGCCTTCTCGATTGTGTGCGCCATGGTGTACCTCTTCGCCGCCCAGTATTTGCCGATCACCTCGCTGTGGCAGGGCGCGGCCTTCGGGCTTGTGGTCTGGGTCTTCTTCCACCTGATTCTGATGCCGGCGATGGGAACGGTCCCCGCCGCCTGGAACCAGCCCTGGGAGGAGCACTTCTCCGAGGCTTTTGGGCATGCGGTGTGGGGCTGGGCGATCGCCGCCTGCGGGTTCTTCCTGGCCCAGAAAGACAGGTCCAAGACGCTGGTGAACCTGTAACCCGGGATCGGTTTGGGGCGGTGGCGGGGCGCAAAATGCGCGCCCTGCCGCCGTTTTTTGTGCGGATTCTCAGGCTCTGCCCGAACGGGGCACGCCCGGAAAACATCGGATCCAAGTTTTCTGATGACAAGTCTAGGAAAGGGGGCTACGGTGGGGGCTAAAGGCGTGAAAGGACCGCCGGGATCAACTGGTGGCACGCCCTGACTGGAGGTCCACATGGAAACCAACATCGTAGGATTTGGCCTGAAGATCACCGATCGTTTCCGTGACTATGTCGAGGAAAAGTCCGCCAAGGTCGAGCACCTGGCGGAAAAGACGATCTCGTTTGAGGTCAAGGTTTCCCGGCACAGCGATAAGTCCGGCCGTCGCGGCGAAGACCGGGTGGAACTCACCCTCGTGGGTCCCGGCCCGCTGGTTCGCGCGGAGGCCACCGGATCCGACCAATACGTGGCGTTTGACCTCGCCATGGCGAAGCTGATGGAGCGCATTCGCCGTTCGAAGGACCGCCGTAAGGTCCTGCGGGGCCGCGGTCGCACCTCGCTGCACGAGGCCAGCGCCGAGGGGTTTACCTCCATCGGTCTCGAAGCTGCCGGCGTTGATGTCCTGAACGCGGTTGCCACCGGATCCGTCCCCGTGATCGAGGAATCCGAAGAGGACGTGCCCTACAGCCCCGTGGTGATTCGCGAGAAGCTGTTCCCCGCCGAGTGGATGACCGTGGAAGAGGCGGTAGACCGGATGGAACTGGTCGGACACGACTTCTTCCTCTTCATCGATGCCCGCACCGACCGCTCCAGCGTGGTCTACCGCCGTAAGGGCTGGGACTACGGTGTGATCGGCCTGCATGAGGAAGCGGAAGCACAAGCCTCCTAGACACATCATCCGCCGGGGCACTCACCATCAGTGCGGTGTGTGTCGCCCCGCGGACCAGCGCCCCGGCCCTCTATAGGGGGCCGGGGCGCTTCGCTTTGGGAGAAATTTACTGTGTTTTCGGTCGAAATCCGCACCGAACACCGGTGTTGTTCCCCCGTCCCGATAACATAGACTTGGCCCTCGATGGTCCCATCGAAGGGTCGGCCGCACACACCGTGCGGAACTGCGCCCCGTCGACGATGGGTGGGCCGCACACCCGTGCGGACCCGCGCCCCGTCGGCGACCAAAGACAAGTGGAGAGCAAGTCGTGGCCTCAGTCCTGGAAAAAGTCCTTCGTGTTGGCGAAGGCCGAGTCATCAAAAAGCTGCAGAACCTGACCAAGGCGGTCAACGCGCTTGAGGAAGACTTCAACGGCCTGACCGACGAGGAGCTGCGCGAGGAGACCGCCGAGCTGCGCGGTCGCTTCGAAGCCGGCGAAACCCTCGACGACCTCCTGCCCGAGGCGTTCGCCGCCGTCCGTGAGGCCTCTAAGCGCACCCTGGGTCTGCGTCACTTCGACGTGCAGATCATGGGTGGTGCGGCCCTGCACCTCGGCAACATCTCCGAGATGAAGACCGGTGAGGGTAAGACCCTGGTCGCCACCCTGCCCGCCTACCTCAACGCCATCGCCGGCAAGGGTGTGCACGTGGTTACGGTCAACGACTTCCTGGCGAGCTACCAGTCGGAGCTGATGGGCCGCGTGTTCCGCGCCCTCGGCATGACCACCGGTGTGATCATCTCCGGTCAGACCCCGGCCGAGCGTCGCGAGCAGTACGCCGCCGACATTACCTACGGCACCAACAACGAGTTTGGCTTCGACTTCCTGCGTGACAACATGGCGTGGCAGTCCGCCGACCTGGTCCAGCGTGGCCACTTCTTCGCCATCGTGGACGAGGTCGACTCGATCCTGATCGATGAGGCCCGTACCCCGCTGATCATCTCGGGCCCGTCCTCAGGTGAGGCCAACCGCTGGTTCACCGAGTTTGCCCGCATCGCCACCAAGCTTGAGGCCGGCGTGGACTACGAGGTCGACGAGAAGAAGCGCACCGTGGGTGTGCTGGAGCCCGGCATCGAAAAGGTCGAGGACTACCTCGGCATCGACAACCTCTACGAGTCGGCCAACACCCCGCTGATCTCGTTCCTGAACAACTCGATCAAGGCATCCGCCCTGTTCAAGCGCGACAAGGACTACGTCGTGATGAACGGTGAGGTCATGATCGTGGATGAGCACACCGGCCGTATCCTCGCCGGTCGTCGCTACAACGAGGGTATCCACCAGGCCATCGAGGCCAAGGAGGGTGTGACCGTCAAGGCGGAGAACCAGACCCTCGCCACGGTGACCCTGCAGAACTACTTCCGTCTCTACGAGAAGCTCTCGGGTATGACCGGTACCGCCGACACCGAGGCCGCCGAGTTCATGTCCACCTACAAGCTGGGTGTGGTCCCGATCCCGACCAACAAGCCGATGCAGCGCATCGACCAGCCCGACCTGGTGTACAAGAACGAGCAGGTCAAGTTTGAGCAGGTCGCCGAGGACATCGCCGAGCGTCACGAGCAGGGCCAGCCGGTTCTGGTGGGAACCACCTCGGTGGAAAAGAGCGAGTACCTCTCCCGCCTGCTGGCGAAGAAGGGTATCCGTCACGAGGTCCTGAACGCCAAGAACCACGCCCGTGAGGCCGCGATCGTGGCCCAGGCCGGACGCTTCGGCGCCGTAACGGTGGCCACCAACATGGCCGGTCGTGGTACCGACATCATGCTCGGTGGAAACGCCGAGTTCCTCGCGGTGGCGAAGATGACTGAGAAGGGCCTGAGCCCCTCGGAGAACCCCGAGGAGTACGAGGCAGCGTGGGACGACGTCTTCAAGGACGTCAAGGCCGAGGTTTCGGTGGAGGCCGAAAAGGTCGCCGAGGCCGGTGGACTCTACGTGCTGGGCACCGAGCGTCACGAATCGCGCCGGATCGACAACCAGCTGCGTGGTCGTTCGGGCCGTCAGGGAGACCCGGGCGAGAGCCGCTTCTACCTGTCGCTGACCGACGACCTGATGCGCCTGTTCAACTCCGGTGCAGCCGAGGCCCTGATGAGCCGTGGGGGAACCCCGGACGATGTGGCGATCGAGTCCAAGATGGTGTCGCGGGCGATCCGCAGCGCCCAGTCGCAGGTCGAGCAGCGCAACGCCGAGATCCGTAAGAACGTGCTGAAGTATGACGACGTTCTGAACCGTCAGCGTGAGGCAATCTACACCGACCGTCGCCACATCCTCGAGGGCGATGACCTGCACGATCGCGTGGACACCTTCCTGGAAAACGTCATCGACGAAATCCTCGACGTGCACGTGCACGAGGGTAACGGCGACGACTGGGACTTCGACGCCCTGTGGGTCGACCTCAAGCAGATCTACCCCGTTGGTGTGACCATCGACGAGGTGATCGCCGAGGCCGGACAGCGTGGACGCGTGAACCGCGACTTCATCCGCCGCGAGATTCTCTCCGATGCCAAGGTGGCCTATGGTCGTCGTGAAGACCAGCTGGGCGAGCCTGCCATGCGTGAGCTCGAGCGTCGCGTGGTGCTCCAGGTTGTGGACCGCCGCTGGCGGGACCACCTCTACGAGATGGACTACCTCAAGGACGGTATCGGCCTGCGTGCGATGGCACAGCGCGACCCGCTGGTTGAGTACCAGCGCGAGGGCTATGCAATGTTCCAGCAGATGATGGGCCAGATCCGCGAGGAGTCCATCGGCTTCCTGTTCAACCTTGAGGTTGAGGTTGCCGAGGGTGCAACCGAGGCCGTGGATGGCGGGACCGTCGAGGTGACGGCGAAGGGTCTGGAGCGTAACGAGCCCGAGCAGCGCAAGCTCAGCTACATCGCCCCCAGCGAGGATGGCGAGGTTGAGGTGCGTGGTGCCGGCGGCCAGGTCAACCAGAGCGCCACCGCCAAGGCTCAGCGTGAGGCCGGCCCGGCCGGTCCCTCCGCCGCCAGCGCCACCGGCGGTGACCGCGGTGCGTTTGGTCAGCAGACCGGCGGCAACCGCGCGGATCGTCGCAAGAAGAAGTAGTCCGGGTTTCCCGGTTTCGGAATGCCGCTCACCCCTCGGGGTGGGCGGCATTCCGCGTTGTGCCGAACGACCGGCTCGATCGGGGCACGTTACAGGACATGCAGGACACTTGCCCGCCAGTGGGCGCCGTGTGTTTCCAAGCGAAGGACCACGGCCACCGAGGTGACCGGTCCGTGTGCGATGATCGTGGCCTCCACGCTGTCCACGGTCGGGCGGCAATAGTGCGGGGGACCGAGCCGGTAGGCCACATGTCGCTCGGACTGACCATGGGCAACCCGTCCCCGCCGCGCCAGCGTGGCCTGCCGTTCGAGCCCGGTGTACACCTCGGGGGTGAGCCAGCGAGCGAGTTGGCTCACGTCCCGCATGCCCGCCAGGGCCTCGAGTGCGGCGAGGGCGATGCGGGCGATCTCGACCTCGACCCCGGGCCGCAGCATCCGCGCCGGCCGCAGGGGCAGGTTCGGCCCGTGCGCATCCTTCGTGAGTCGAGGAGGGACGGGTGGGTCCTCGGAGAGTCGGGGCTGGGTCGACCCGTGCGCATCCTTCGTGAGTCGAGGAGGGCCGGGTGAGTCCTCGGTGAGCCGGGGCTGGGTCGACCCGTTCGTATCTTCCGTGAGCCGGGGAGGGCCGGGCGGATCCTCCGCGCGCCGGGCTGCACGCACGGGGGCACCGAACGCGGAGCCGAGCGGAACGAACGGGTGTGATGGGTGGTGGTGAACGGGCATAGACGTCTCCGATGGGTACCGATGCCGCCCGGATGCCGGGGAGCTCGAGCTGGTTAGCCCGGAACTGGCGGCATGGGGTTCCCATCCAAACAGGCGGCCGTCATACCTCGCGCACACCCGGTGCACACTGTGTATAACCCATCCAAAAACCCCACGGTGGAGGACGCCGAGCAGTATTCCGACGCGTGGAAACCGCGGGCCGTCACATCAGACAAGGCGCGGCATTCTAAACTGGGGGAATGTCGACTCTCAGTGACCTCATCCACCGTCAGGGCCTCGCCAGCGAAGAGGACATTGACTGGCTCCATATGCTGATCGGTGACGCCCAGCTGCTCGCCGACCTGGCGTTTGCGGACATCGTGATTTGGGCACCGACCGCGGACGGATCGTTCGTGTCCGTGTCGCATCACCGCCCCTCGAGCGCCGCGACGCTGTTCTACCGCGATGTGGTGGGCCAGCGGATCAAGCCGCAGTGGTCGGCCCAGGTGTCCGGGGCCTTCGAGGAGGGCAAGATCGTGGATTCCTCCTCGCCTGACTGGTACGAGGAGACCCCGACCCGCGTGCTCGCGGTCCCGGTCATGCGCCGGCTGAATCCGACCTCGGCCGAGAACGCGCCGCGCCCGATCGCCGTGCTGACCCGGCACACCAACCTGTCCGAGACGCGCACTCCGAGCCGTCAGGAGTTAACGTTCAACGAGTGCGCGGATGACCTGTTTGGCATGATCGCCGCCGGTGACTTCCCCGACCTGGGTGCCCCGAGCGGTCCGCGCCGCGGTGCCCCGCGTGCGAACGACGGCCTGATCCGTCTGGATGTGGAGGGCATCACGACCTTCGCGAGCCCCAATGCGCTGTCGGCGTTCAACCGGATGGGTTTCGTGGATGAGCTGGAGGGGGAGTCCCTCGCCGAGGTCACCACGCAGATCCTGCCCGGAAAGCAGGACATCGACGAGTCGTTGCCGCTGGTGGTGACCGGTCGCGCGCCGTGGCGCACCGACATCGAGGCGCGCGGGGTGACCGTCTCGCTGCGCACCATCCCGCTGCGCCACCGTGGGGAGCGGGCCGGCGCGATCGTGCTGTGCCGCGACGTCTCCGAGCTGCGCCACCAGGAGCGCGAGCTGATCACCAAGGATGCGACCATCCGCGAGATCCACCACCGGGTGAAAAACAACCTGCAGACCGTGGCCTCGCTGCTGCGCATTCAGGCGCGTCGTGCACGCACCGAGGAGGGGGCCGAGGCGCTGACCCAGGCCATGCGTCGCGTGTCCGCCATTGCCGTGGTGCACGATACCCTTTCCGAGGGCCTGAACCAGGCGGTGGACTTCGACGACGTGTTTGAGCGTGTGCTGATGCTGATCGCCGAGGTCGCCTCCTCACACAACACCAAGGTTCACCCGATCAAGACCGGCACCTTCGGGGTGCTCCCGAGCGAGTATGCGACCCCGCTCGCCCTGGCGCTCACCGAGCTGGTGACCAACGCGGTGGAGCACGGCCTGGCCGGACGCGAGGGCAAGGTCGAGATCGTGGCCCAGCGCGACGCCGAAAACCTCACCGTCCTGGTGCGCGACAACGGCGTGGGCCTGCCCGAGGGACGCGTGGGCGCGGGCCTGGGAACCCAGATCGTGCGCACCCTGATCCAGGGTGAGCTCTCGGGCCGGATCGACTGGCACACGGTGATGGGAGCCGGCACCGAGGTGACCATCGAGGTGCCCATGCGCTTCATCCGCGGCTAGCCGTACCGGTTTCGGGATACAGAACAACGGTCGCCTCCGAACGGAGGCGACCGTTGTTCCGTATCCTGCGTCGGTTAGGCGGTGACCGCCGCCGGGCGCTCTACCGTAGAAGCGATGGTGACCGCACTGCCCGAGTGGGCCGAGGTCAGCACCGATTCCATGATCTCCAGCACGTGCAGGGCCAGGTCGCCGCTGGCGCGCGGGGTCTGGTCGGCGGGGGTCGCGGCGAAGTCGTCCAGGCCGATGCCGCGGGAGGCTCCGGGGTAGCCAGCCGACACCGGCAGGGTCTCCCAGTCGTCCTCGCCCAGGCGGCGGATCCGCACGTCGCCCTCGAATCCGTTGGGGTCGGGGACGATCAGCGAGGCGGTTTCGCCGTGGATCTCGATGTTCGAGGACCGGGTGGCCACCGCATCGAAGCTCATGAACAGGGTCGAGAGGGCACCCGAGGCGTGGGTTAGGATCCCGGTCACATGCGAGTCGGTGGTGACCGGGATCACCTCGCCCGCGCGCGGTCCCGAGCCGATGGTGCGCTCGGCGCGGGTGTGGCTTGCGGCCCCGATCACCCGGGTGACCGGCCCGAGCAGGCTGACCAGCGCGGTCACATAGTACGGTCCCATGTCCAGCAGCGGGCCGCCGCCGGGCGCATAGTAGAAGTCCGGGTTCGGGTGCCAGCGCTCGTGCCCCGGGGTGACCATCGTGGCGCTCGCCGAAATCGGCCTCCCGATCAGGCCCGCATCCACCGCGGCGCGAGCGGTCTGCACGCCGGTGCCCAGCACCGTATCCGGCGCGCAGGCGACCCGGACGCCGGCGGCCTGGGCGGCGGCCAGAACCTCGACGCCCTCGGCGACGGTCGCGGTCAGCGGCTTCTCCCCGTAGACATCCTTACCCGCGGCAATCGCCCGCAGCGCGATGTCGGCGTGTGCCCGCGGGATGGTGAGGTTGAGCACCACGTCCACCTCGGGGTCGGCCAGCAGCTCATTCACCGTGAGAGCACGCACCCCGGGAACCGGGGCGGATTCGGCGACGCTGCGTGCACGATCCATGTCGAGATCGGCTACCGCGACCAGGCGCAGGTGTTCCAGCGTGGGGAAGCTCGCCAGGTACTGGCCGGCAATCGCGCCGACCCCGACGATCCCCACGCGGGTGGGGGAGATTACCGGCTGGCCCACAGCAGCCCCCGTTCGATGATCGTCTTCACATTGTCATCCTGCAGGATTTCCACCCGGTGACCGGGGGTGCTGACAAAGATGCGCCCCCGGCCCCACTGGCGGGTCCAGATGGCGGGGGAGGTGACCGGACGGGTCCAGGCATCCCACTCGCGCACCGCCTGCGTGGTCGTTGCCAGCACGTCGTTGTAGTCATCGGCGAGAACCCAGTACTGCTCGGTCACCAGGTCGAAGTCGGTAATCCCGGCAACGATCGGGTGATCCGCGGCCTCGGGCACGATGTTGATGGTGTGCGGCACATAGTTGTCGGACTGCTCACCGGTCAGGGTATCGGGATGGTTACCCGGGTGGCAGGCGAACTGGCCGCCGATCAGCTGCAGATAGTCGGAGTTGTTGCGGTAGGAGTCGGCGATGCCGCCGTGCCAGCCGGCGAGTCCGGTGCCGGCCTCCACCGCGGCGCGCAGACCCTCAAACTCCTCCTTCTCGATGGTGGTCATGGTGTTGCACTGCACAATCAGATCCACGGTGGCGAGGTAGTCGGCATCGGCATAGACGGCCGTGGATTCCTCGATCCGCACGGTATAGCCGTTGTCTTCGAGGAAGGGGATAAAGAGGTTGGTGGCCTCGACGGGCTGGTGTCCGTCCCAGCCGCCGCGCACCACGAGGGCGTTTTTCATGGGTGTACTTTCCTTTGGGGGTTACCGGGAAACCGGGGTATAGATGCTGTGATCGGCCGAGCTGCGTTCGACCGCGTCCAGCACCCGCTGCACGCCGAGGGCGTCGCGGAAGGAGGGGGTGGGGGACGTGCTGGCACCGATCGCGGTGACCAGGTCCACCACCTGGTGGGTGAAGCCGTGCTCGTAGCCCAGGCCGTGTCCGGCGGGCCACCAGTTGGCGGTGTAGGGGTGGACCGGCTCGGTCACGATGATGCGCTGGAATCCCTGGGTGTGGGCGGGTGCCGTGCCGTCGAAGAATTCCAGTACGTTCATGTCCTCGAAGTCGAAGGCGAGCGAGCCCAGCGTGCCGTTGATCTCCAGGCGCACGGCGTTCTTCCGCCCCAGCGCGAAGCGGGTGGCCTCGAAGATGCCCACCGTGTTGTCGGTGAAGCGGGCCGTAAACAGGGCCGCATCATCCACGGTCACCTCGGCGTACTCGCCGTCGGTCGCGCCGGAGCCTCCGAGGCCCACGTGTTCGCCGCCCACCGGGCGACGGGTCACAAAGGTTTCCAGCATCGCCGAGACCCCGGCGATATCGGTGCCGGTTACATACTGGGCTGCATCGATGATGTGGGCACCGATGTCCCCGAGCGACCCCGACCCCGACTTGGTTTTGTCCAGCCGCCAGGTCATCGGGGCGTTCTCATCGCTCAGCCAGTCCTGGAGGTACTGGGCGCGCACCTGGCGCACGGTCCCCAGGCGTCCCTCGGCCACCAGCTGGCGGGCCAGGGTCAGCGCCGGGGTTCGACGGTAGGTAAACCCACACATCGAAAAGACCCCGCGGGATGCGGCGTCTTCGGCGGCCGCGGTCATCTCCTCGGCCTCGGCCACGGTGTTGGCCAGCGGCTTTTCACACAGCACGTGCTTACCGGCGGCGAGGGCTGCCAAGGCGATCTCGCGGTGGGTGTCCCCGGGGGTGCAGATGTCGATCAGGTCGATATCGTCACGCTCGATCAGCTCGCGCCAGTTCGTGGTCGACTCGGCCCAGCCGTACTTGGCCGCGGCGGCCTCGGTGGATGCGGGATTTCGACCGGCGATCACCGCGAGCTCGGGGGTGAGCGGCAGATCAAAGAACCGGGGGGCCGTGCGCCAGGCGTGCGAGTGCATGGCACCCATAAATGCGTGCCCGATCATGCCGACCCGCAGGGCGGGCGGGGGAGTGGTGGTCATGGTGTCCCTTCCTATTTTCCGAATCCGGCGGTGAGGCCGCTGAGCAGCTGGCGGCGACCGACGAGGTAGAGCGCCAGCAGCGGCAGCGTCGAGAGAATGACGCTGGCCAGGATCGCCGGGATGTTGATGGTGAACTCGCCCTGGAACGCCCAGAGCGAGAGCGGCAGCACCCGGTTGTCCGGGCTCTGGGTCAGCACCAGGGGGAATAGGAATCCGTTCCACACCTGCAGCCCCTGGTAGATACCGACGGTCATCAGCGCGGGCTTGGTGAGCGGGAGGGCGAGCCGCCACAGCATCTGCCAGTGCGAGCAGCCATCCAGCCGCATCGACTCGAACAGCTCGGTGGGGACGTTGCGCATGAACGTGTTGAGGATGATGACCGAGAGTGGAATCGCAAACGCGATCGAGGGCAGGATCAGCGCGAGCAGCGAATCGTAGAGACCGGCCTTGGAGATCATGAAGTAGATCGGCACGATGGTCGCCTGGATCGGAATCGCCAGCCCCAGCAGGAACAGCGTGTTCGCCCCGTTGATGAACCTGCCCTTACCGCGCACCAGCGCATAGGAGGCCATAAACGACACCAGCAGGATCGGGATCACCGAGCCCACCGTGACCACGGCCGAGTTGATCAGGTAGCGCACAAACTGGTTTTCCAGGACCAGCGCGTAGTTCTCAAAGGTCGGGTTGGTCGGGGGGAGCAACGGGTTGGTGGAGAAATAGTCCGACTGCTTCTTGAGGCTCGTGATGACCACGTAGTAGACCGGCAGGATGATGATGGCCAGCCACACCCAGCCACCGAGTCCGGCCAGGAAGTTGGGCCGGCCCACCCCGCGGGAGGCCTCGGGGGACCGGCCGGCCGAGGCGGCGCGCGGGGTTGGGGCGCTCGCCGCGGTGCGAGGTTCGGCGCGGGTTTGGGTGGCGGTCATTATGCTCCCTCGGTCTGGTTGGCGCTGCGATCCTTGCCACCCAGACGCTGCAGCATGAGTGCCAGCAGCAATCCGATGACCACCAGGATCACGCCGAGTGCGGCGGCCGCCCCCATGTCGTTGGAGCGGAATCCGGTGAGGTACATGTGCAGCGGCAGCAGGCGGGTGGAGTATCCGGGACCGCCGGCGGTGAGGATGAAGATCAGGTCAAAGTAGGTCAGCGAGCCCACGACCATCAGCGTGGAGGAGGTGATGATCGTGTACTTGAGCTGGGGCAGGGTGATGTGGAAGAACTGGGCGATGGTGCCCGCCCCATCCAGACGCGCGGCCTCGTACATGCTGGCGGGAATCTGCCGCACTGCACCCTGATAGATCAGCGTGTGGAAGGGGACAAACTGCCAGGCGATCACGAAGATCACCACAAACAGCACCAGGTCGGGGTTGCCGAGCCAGTCCTGCGCGAGGGCGGGGATGCCCAGGCCCGCACCCAGACCGAAGTTGGGGTCGAGCAGCGCCTTGAAGGCGATGGCCACGGCCGCCGAACTCAGCAGCAGCGGGATGAAGTAGAACACCGCGAGTAGCGCGCGGTAGCGCTGCTTGCCGGCCACGAAGGCGCCCAGCAGGATGCTGATCGGGGCCTGCACAATATAGGAGAACACCATGATCTTGGCGGTGACCACCAGCGCGTTGCCAGTGACCGGGTCTACCAGGACCTTGGCCCAGTTGGCAAAGCCCGCCCAGGTGATCGCCCCGATGCCGTTCCAGTTGGCCAGGCTCAGCGCGATCACGCCGACCAGCGGCACCACCGCAAAAATGACAAAAAAGACCAGGGCCGGGGCCACGAACCACCCCGAGGGGCCCGCGTCGTGGGCCCCTCGGTGACGCTTGGAAGTGATGAGCGTCATGATGGTTACTTACCCAGGGTCTTGTTCATGTTGGTGGCGAACTCCTCGGGGGTGATCTTCTTCAGGAAGATCTGGTCCAGGTGGGTCAGCATCGCGTCGCCCTGCACCGACGGCAGTGCCTGGTCCCAGGAGAGCTGGAAGTGCGGCGCGTTGGAGGCCAGGTTGTAGGTGAAGGTGAGGAAGTCGGCGTCCTCGCTCTTCTTGAGCTGGTCCTCGACGCCGGTGACCACGGGGACCGAGCCGGTGTCGATCAGCTGCTTGGTGTACTCGGCGTCAAACATGCCGTCCTTGAGGTACGCCAGGGCCGCCTTCTTCTGCTCGGGGGTGGCCTTGGAGGAGATCGACCAGAAGTTCGAGGGGTTCCCCACGATGTTCTTGGGGTCGCCCGTTCCACCCGCCACGGTCGGGAACGGGGCGAAGCCGAGGTTGTCATCTTTCACGAACTGCGGGGCGTCGGTCTTGAAGGTCGGGTACGCCCAGGCACCCTGCATCAGCATCGCGGCCTTTCCGGTGTGCAGCAGGGCGCGGTCGGCTCCGGAATCGGCGGCGATCGAGGAGAAGCCGTTCACAAATCCGCCGGCGTCCACGAGTTCCTGGATCATGCTGAGTGCCTTGATGATGGCCGGATTCGACCAGGCGCCGGGCTTGCCATCGATCACTGCCTGGAAGACCTCGGGGCCGCCGATGCGGTCGGTGAGGTACTGCAACCACATCAGGTTGGGCCACTTGGACTGACCGCCGAGGGAGAACGGGGCGATGCCCTTATCGTTGAACACCTTGACCAGCTTCAGCAGATCATCCCAGGTTTTGGGCGGAGTCACTCCGGCATCGTCGAAGACCTTCTTATTGAAGTAGATCATCACCGGGGTGTTGGCCCCATTGGGCAAACCGTAGGTTTTGCCGTCCACCTGCCCGGTGGCGAGCACCGACTGCAGATAGCGTTCGGAGACCTCGGGGTTCTCCTTCAGGAAGTCGGTCAGGTCTTCAACCTCGCCCGCCTCGACGTAGTCTCGCAAGACTCCGCCGCCCCATCCGTAGATGAATGTGGGACCCTCACCCGCACCGATTGCGGTGCGGACCTTGGTCTTGAAGGCGTCGTCGGCAAACGAGTCGATCTTGATGCTCTCGTCTTCGTGGGCGGCGTTCCAACGGGAAACCGATTCCTTGATGATGGGTTCGGTGGCCCCCGAGATCGTCCACATGGTGGCCGATCCCTCGGGGACGGCGTTTCCGGCTGAACCGCAGCCGGTCAGGGTGAGGGCGAGGATGGCGGCTCCCGCCACCACGCTCGTCAGGGTACGTCGCTTCATGAGTGCTCCATTGCTTTCTCCGCGGCGCCAGTGCCGGGATCTCGAAACTCGGACTTTGCGGTTTTGCCGAGGCAAAACGGCTGAGGTCGAACCTGAAGGGTGTTCCACCACCATCTTCGAAAACTTTTCGCAATTATTTAGGTGGAATACAGGTACTTTAGCCAGACGCTGCGGAGAAGGTCAAGGGTATTTGTTGGATAATTCGCGAAATTAATGCGTGGCGTTCCGTTTCGAGGGTCGGGGACGCTAAGCTGCGAGGCACCGAAAGATTTTCGACGATCGGATCGAGGAGGCCCATGACTCATAAACGCGCAACGCTCGCGCAGGTAGCGGCGCAGGCCGGCGTCTCGATGGCCACGGTGTCCAAGGTCCTCAATGGCCGCGACGACGTGGCGGCCGCCACCCGGAGCCGCGTTCAAGCGGTCATTGATGAGGTGGGATATGAGGCCCCCGGTCGTCGCCGAGAGGCCCCCGCGGGTCCGCGCCTGATCGACTTTGTCTGCGAGGAGCTCGATAGCGACTACGCCCTCGAGGTGCTGCGCGGGGTGGTCGAGGCGGCGAGCGAGATCGACGTGGATATCGTGGTGTCCCAGGCGCGCACGGACCGGGTGGACAGCGGCGCATGGGCGCGCCGCCTCGCCGACGCCGGGCGCACCGGCATGGTCCTGATCACCTCGCGGATGACCGTGGCCGAGCTGGCGGAGTTTCGTCGCCTGGGGATGCCCGTGGTGGTGGTGGATCCCTTCAGCCCGATCGATGAGGGTTTTGTGAGCGTGGGCTCGACCAACTGGGCCGGCGGCCGCGCGGCAACCGATCACCTGGCCGACCTCGGGCATCGGTGCATCGCCTACATCGGCGGCCCCGAGGTCGCCGAGTGTCACGTGGCCCGGTTGCACGGCTACCTCGCCTCCCTGCGCGCCCACGGCATCGAACCGCGCGCCGACTATGTGATCCCCGGAACCTTCCACCCCGAATCCGGGGTGGCTGGTATGGCCGCCCTGATGGATTTGGCGGAGCCTCCCACGGCGATCTTCGCCGCCAGCGACAGCATCGCCGTGGGGGTCTTCGAGGAGGCTGCCCGGCGCGGGCTGCGCATTCCCGAGGACGTCAGTGTGATCGGGTTTGATGGGACCGCGCTTGGGCTGCGCACGATCCCGCCGCTGACCACCGTCGCCCAGCCGCTGCGCGATATTGGTCACGCGGCCCTGCGCCTGGTGCTCGAACAATCCCGCGATGGGTTGCTGGATTCGCACCATATGGAACTCGCGACCACGCTGATTCCCCGCGCGTCCACGGCCGAGCCCGCGCGGGGGTAGCCCGGCCCGCGCGGCCTCGCCCCGTTTGGCTCGGTGGCGAGGCCTCCCGTCGGACAGCACCCCGGCCCGCGTCCTAGCGTCCCGGGTAGACCACGGTCTTGAGCGCGGATTCCCGGGTGCTGGCATCCAGTGCGGTTTCAACCTCGGCGAGGCCGTACTTTCCGGTGACCAGACCATCGAGATCCACCTTGCCCGCGGCAACCAGGTCGATGCCCAGCGGCCAGGTGTTGGTGTAGCGGAAGATCCCGGTGACGATCAGCTCGTTGTTCTGAATAACCGACACCGGCAGCGTCATTTCCGGCGTGCCCAGGCCCACCAGGACCACGCGGCCCGAGGGGCGCACGGCGCGAATGCCCGAGGTGACGGCGGCGGTGGCACCCGAGGCATCCACGAAGGCATCGACCCCGAGGGTGCTGACATCCTCCTCGCGCGGATCGAGCACCCGGGTCGCCCCAAAACGCAGGGCCTGTTCGCGGCGGCTCTGGCTGAGGTCGCTCACGATGACCTCGAGGGCCCCATAGGCACGGGCGACCTGGGCGATGATGACGCCGATCGGTCCGGCACCGGCGATCAGTACCCGGGAGCCCGCGGTGAATCCGGCCTTGCGGGCGGTGGCGATCCCCACCGAGAGGGGTTCGATCAGCGCGGCGGCCTCATCGCTCACCGAGTCGGGGACGTCGTGGGCGAAGTGGGACTGGATCACCGCGTACTCGGCAAAGGCCCCGTCGATCGGCGGGGTGGCGTAGAACTCCATGTGCGGGTCGAGGTTGTAGTTCCCCTCGAGGGTTTCGCGGGAGGTGGCGCTGGGTCGCTGAGGCTCGATCGAGACCCGCGATCCGATCCGGGCGGGATCCACGCCCGCACCCACCGCGGCGATCACGCCGGCGGATTCGTGACCGAGGATCATCGGGGCATCCACCACGAAGTCGCCGATGCGCCCCTCGTGGTAGTAGTGCACGTCCGAGCCGCAGATGCCCACGGCGGAGATCTTGACCAGCACCTGGTCGGGGTCGAGGTGGGGGAGCGGGCGCTCCTCCAGGGTGATCTGGCGGGCTGCCTGGAGCACGCTGGCGCGCATGGAGTTGGGAAGCTGGGTCGTCGACATTGAGGATCCTGACGGGACGGGACACATTTGTTGTGTCAAACGGTAAATATCGTTACTGGGTACGATACCCCGCCGAGGCGCTCAGCGATAGCCCCGATTATTCGATTCCGGGCACGCAAAAACGCCCAGGATTATGTGGGGAGAAATCCTGGGCGTTTTTGTGAAAAATCTGGTGCGGGGAGATCCTTGCGGATTAGGAGGCGCGGCGTGCGCGAGCGGCACGACGCTTCAGTGCGCGGCGCTCATCCTCGGAGAGGCCACCCCAAACGCCCGAGTCCTGACCGGTCTCCAGCGCGTACTGCAGGCACAGCTCGGTGACGTTGCAACGACCGCAGACCGTCTTGGCCTTCTCGATCTGGTCAACCGCCGGTCCGGTGTTTCCTACCGGGAAGAAGAGTTCCGGGTCGGCTGTCAGGCAGGCAGCTTTATCGCGCCAGTCCATGGGGGTGCTCCTTTTTTGAATACGGTTCCCAACCAGCTAAGGTCGGTGTGAGGGGATCGTACCGAGTCTCAGAGGTCGCGAAACAATAAACGCGTTGGTGCCCACGACCCTGTGAGCGGCGACTCGGCCTCAAATATGGTCGCATATTGGTCACCACAGCGCAAGAGTTTTCTAAGGGTTTGTCCATGTCTCAGTCCGACGATACCGATCGTTCATCCGTCCCCGCCCCCTCCGGCGTGCACCCCAACCTGCGCTGGCTCAGTGTGATCCTCGGACTCGAGGCGCTGGCGATGATCCTGGTGACCGGCTGGCTGGTGGTGGACCTGTTCACCCAGCGCGCCACCTCGATGCCCACCGCGATCGCGCTCACCGTGCTGGTGGCCGCCGGTGCGCTCTGGGTGGTGTCCCTCTTTATTGCCTCGCTGCGTCTGGCGCGCTGGGTGCGGGCGGGTGCGCTGATCTGGCAGGTCCTGCAGCTGGCGATTGCCGTGGGGGCCTTCCAGGGCGAGACCGCGCAGCCGCTCGCGGGCATCGCGATCCTGATCCCCTCGGTCATCGCGATCGCGCTACTGCTCTCCAAGCCCGTCACGGCGGTGCTGCGGCATGAGGATCCCGACGAAGAGGCCCGCTACCGCAGCCAGCGCCGCTAGCGCGTCCCTGTGATCGCCGAATCGGCGGATGCCCCGTCTCGTTGCTCCGTCGATGGTGTGGTCATGGTCATGATCGGTGCGGACCGGTTTGTGCCCGCCTGATTAGCGCGTGGTGCCGGGTAGTCGCTCGTGCCGGGTATTGTTCCGGCGTGCCCGGAGGCGGTCGACGATCGGCTGCCCCAGCACGATGCCCACCAGAATCAGGACCAGCCCGAGGATCTGCTGTGGGGTGAGTGATTCGCCCGCCAGAACGGTGCCCAGGAGGACGCCAACCACCGGGTTGAGCAGGCCGATCAGGCCCACGCTCCCCGCGCTGAGGTGCTTGAGTCCGGTGAACCAGGCGGTGTAGGCGAGTGCGGTGGCGAGGATCGAGACGTAGCCGAATCCCCACAGCATGTTCGGGGTGAGAGTCGGGGGCGCGCCCTCGAACAGGGCCGCCGCAACCAGCAGGACCAGGCCCGCGGCGATCAGTTGCCAGGCGGAGAGCGAGAGCGGATCCACCTGCCCGGCCCAGCGCTTGGCGAGGACAAAGCCGAACGCGCTGAGGACCATGGCGGCCACCGAGGCCAGGACGCCGAGCGGGCTGATCGCGCCGCCGCCCCCACCCAGCATGATCGCGACGCCGGCGAGCCCGAGAATGGCCCCGACCACCGCGATGATCTTCGGGCGCTCGCGGATCAGTGCCCAGGCGACCAGCATCATCACGATCGGGCCGGTCGCCATGATCGTGGAGGCGATGCTGGTGGGCAGGAGCTGGGCGGCGACGTAGACCAGGGCGAAGAACGCCCCCATATTGATCGTGCCCAGCACGAGCGAGCGCCACCACCAGGATCCGCGCGGCAGCTTCCGGCTGATTGCCAGCAGGATCAGGCCCGCGGGCAGCGCGCGAATGGCCGATCCCCAGAGCGGGGAATCGGCGGGTAGCAGGTGCGCGGTGACGTAGTAGGTGGATCCCCAGAGGATCGGCGCGATCGCCGTGATCAGGATCCAGCGCAAATTAGTTTCCATGGAAGATACTGTAACACTTTCCATGGAAACTATCTCCGGTTCTGGGTTAGGCTGGAGACATGACTTTTCCCGAGACCCCGGATCACGTCGACCGGATTCAGGCAGCCTGGGCCGCCGAGCGCCCGGACCTCGATGTCTCCCCGCTCGGCGTCATCGGAAGACTGCACCGCGTGGGCAGCTTCCTGATGGTGGACATCCTGGCCAACTACGCGCGCTTTGGTCTCGGCGAGGGTGACTTCGACGTGCTCGCCACGCTGCGCCGCGCCGGCACCCCATTTGAGCGTTCGCCCTCGGATCTCGCCCACAACACCATGGTGACCACCGGTGCGATGACCAAGCGGGTGGACCGGTTGGAGCGTGCGGGCCTGATCACCCGGCGGACGGCCGAGGGCGATGCCCGCGGACGGGTCATCGCGCTCACCCTCGCGGGCAAGGAGCTGATCGATGCGGCCTACACCGCGCATGTGGCCGAGGAGCAGCGTCTCCTGGCTGGACTGGATGCGCAGGATCGCGCGGATCTGGAGCGCATCCTGAGCGGCTGGCTGCGCCGGATCGAGGCCGAACGGACGCCGGACGCGGGCAGTACCGAGCCCGAATAACAAAAATCGTCGCCGCCCGGTAACCGCCCGAATAACAAAACCTCGTCGCCGGAACCTGCCGGCACAGCAAAACCTTGTCGCCGCAGCCTGCTAGACGCAACAAAAACCGGGCCGATCATTCAGATCGGCCCGGTTTTGTGTGTGCGGCACTTAGGCGTCGATGCCGAGCTTCTTGCGCAGGCTGGCCACGTGGCCGGTGGCCTTGACGTTGTACCAGGGCAGGGTGACCACGCCGTTTTCATCCAGCACCACGGTGGAGCGGATGGTGCCGAGGATGATCTTGCCGTAGTTGTTCTTCTCGCCGTAGGCGCCGTAGGCCTGGTGCACCGCGAGGTTCTCATCGCTCAGCAGCGGGAAGGGCAGGTGGTCGCGCTCCTGGAAGGTCTTGAGCTTGCCGGGCGCATCCTTGGAGATGCCGATGACCGTGTAGCCTGCGGCCCCGAGCGAGGCGATGTTGTCGCGGAAGTCGCAGGCCTGGGTGGTGCAGCCCGGGGTCATTGCGGCGGGGTAGAAGTAGAGGATGACCTTCTTGCCGCGCAGATCGGCGAGGTGAACGGGCTGGCCGTCCTGGTCGAGCAGGGTGAAATCGGGTGCGGTGTCGCCGAGTGCGAGACGAGGATAATCGGTCATGTCATAAGCCTACCCAGCACGGCCGACGGATTCGAGCGTGGGGTGTCGCAGACACGAAACGGGGCCGGGGAGTCTGTGCTCCCCGGCCCCGCCCCGTGTGCGTCCTAGCTCTCGGGCTCGGCGCGCTTGGCGAAGGTTTTCAGCAGGCGCTGCAGCGAGTCCAGGCGGGCGGGACCCGCCTCACCCAGCTCGCCCGAGGCGGCGGCCGCGGCGATCGCGCAGTCGGGGGCATCCTCGAGGTGCGTGCATCCGCGCGGACAGGTGTCGGCCACCTGGGCGAAGTCGCCGAAGGCTTTGAGGATGTTATCGGTGTTGATGTGGCCGAGCCCGAAGGAGCGCACACCCGGGGTGTCGATGACCCAGCCCGCACCCTCGGAATCGGAGATCCGGTAGGACACCGTGGAGGAGGAGGTGTGTCGACCGCGCCCGGTCACCGCGTTGACGTGCCCGGTGGCGCGCTGAGCGCTGGGAACCAGTGCGTTGACCAGCGTGGACTTACCCACACCGGAGTGGCCCACAAACACGGTTGAGTGGCCGCGCAGGGCCGCATGGATCTCCTCGAGCGGCATCGAGTCGGTGCGGCTGGTGAAGACCGGGATGTCCAGGCCCACAAAGTTCGCCAGGAACTCCGCCGGGTCGGCCAGGTCGGTCTTGGTGACCACGAGCATCGGGGTGACCCCGGCATCGTAGGCGGCGATCAGGTAGCGATCCACCAGGCGGGCGCGCGGCTCGGGATTGGCGGCGGCGACAACGATCAGCATCTGATCGGCGTTGGCCACGATGATCCGCTCGACCTCGTCGGTGTCATCCGCCGAGCGGCGCAGCAGCGTGCTGCGCTCCTGGATGCGGACGATCCGGGCCAGGGTTCCGTCGTCCCCGGAGAGGTCACCCACGAGGTCCACCCGGTCGCCGGCGACGATGCCCTGCTTGCGCAGCTCGGAGGCGCGCGAGGCGGTGATGGTGCGCTCATCGGCACCGTTCTCGTCCACCATGACCTGGTAGCGGCCGCGGTCTACCGCGACGATCCGCCCGGTCTGGGCGTCGCTGTGGCTCGGCCGCACCTTGGTGCGCGGACGCGTGCCCTTGCGGTTGGGTCGGGTGCGGATCGAGGACTCATCGATGTAGTCATCGTCCTCATCGGGCCCGGAAACCTCATCCCACCAGCTCATGCGCGTGCCTTGGTGGTGCGGCCGATCCGGATCATGCCTGGACCGCCCGGGTCGGGTCCACGGTTCCGGCGAGCATGCGCGCCCACATCTGCGGGAAGTCGGGCATGGTCTTGGCGGTGGCACCGATGTTCTCGATCTCCACACCCGGGGTCACCAGGCCGATGATCGCGCCGGCGGTGGACATCCGGTGGTCCTCATAGCTCAGCCACTGGCCGCCGTGCAGCGGCTGCGGGGTGATCCGCAGGCCGTCCTCGAGCTCCTCAACCTGTCCGCCGAGGCGTTCGATCTCGGTGCGCAGGGCCGCCAGACGGTCGGTCTCGTGGTGGCGAATGTGACCGATGCCGGTGAGGGTGGTCGGGGTGGTGGCCAGCGCGGCCAGGGCGGCCAGCGGGGGAGCGAGCTCGCCGCCGGTGGTCAGGTCGATGTCGGCACCCACGATCGTGTCGGGGCCGGTGACGGTCAGCACGCCGTCGGCATAGGTCACGGTGGCACCAAACTGCGGCAGCAGCTCGGCCAGGTGCGCACCCACCTGGGTGGTCTCGGCGGGCCAGTTCGGCACCGACACGGTTCCACCGGTCGCGACCGCGGCCACCAGGAAGGGGGCGGCGTTGGAGAGGTCGGGCTCGATCGTGACGTCCTGGGCGCGGATGGTCTGCGGGGCCACGATCCACTCGCCGGTGGCCGGGGAGGTGACCTCGACGCCGTGCTCGGCGAGCACCTTGATGGTCATGTCGATGTGCGGGATGCTCGGCAGGCGCTCGCCGGTGTGCACCACGTGCACACCCTCGGTGAATGCCGAACCCGCCAGCAGCAGGGCCGAGACAAACTGGCTGGAGCTGGAGGCGTCGATCTCGATCCGACCGCCGCGCACCTCGCCGGTGCCGTGCACGGTGAAGGGCAGGGTGCCGCGAGCGTCGTCGTTGATGTCGACCCCGAGCGCGCGCAGCGCCTGGATCAGCGTGTTCATCGGGCGGCGACGCGCGGAGGCATCGGCGTCGATCGTGGTCGGTCCAAGTGCGAGCGCGGCCACCGGCGGCAGGAAGCGCATCACGGTGCCGGCCTGGCCGCAGTCCACCGTGGTCGAGCCCAGCAGCTCCTCGGCGGGCACAATCTTGAGGTCGTTGCCAAAGCCGCCCTCGGTGGCCGGGGCTACCTCGGTGATGGTCACGCCCAGGGCGCGCAGCGCCGCGACCATATTGTCGCTGTCCTGGGAGTGCAGGGGCGCCCGCAGCAGGGTCGGGCCGTTTGCCAACGCGGCAATAATCAGCTCGCGATTGGTGAGGGATTTGGACCCCGGCAGGGGCACCGTGGCCCGGATTGGCGCGGATGCGACCGGCGCGGGCCAGTCTCCGGGCTCGCCTCCGGGGCGGTTGACACCGTAAATATCGAACTCGGGCGCGGAATACTGTGACTCAAGCATTGTTTACCTAATCTAGCGGCACTAAGCGAGGAAAGGTGGACGGGTGGTAGTTCAGACCCCGGTGCGGGACCAGTTTGCGGAGGTAATTGGCGACCTTCCAGACCCCGGGACCGCACTCGACGTAGACTGGGTTGCGATGTCAGAAGACGAAGTATCCCAGAATCCCCCCGCGGGCGACGACCCCCGGGCGTTGTTCGAGGAACAGGCACTGCCCTTCCTTGACCAACTCTATGGTGCCGCGATGCGGATGACAAAGAATCCACCGGACGCCCAGGACCTCGTGCAGGAAACCTTCGTGAAGGCCTATGCGGCGTTTGGTCAGTTCCGCCAGGGGACCAACCTCAAGGCCTGGCTGTACCGGATTCTCACCAACACCTACATCAACCAGTACCGCAAGAAGCAGCGCGAGCCCTATCAGGGCACGATCGATGATCTTGAGGACTGGCAGCTCGGCGGGGCCGAGTCCACCACCGCGCGCGCCTCGCGTTCGGCCGAGGCCGAGGCCATCGACCGGATGCCCGACAGCGCGGTGAAGGAAGCGCTGCAGGCGATTCCCGAGGACTTCCGTCTCGCCGTGTACCTGGCAGACGTGGAGGGCTTTGCCTACCAGGAAATCGCCGACATCATGAAGACCCCGGTCGGGACCGTCATGAGCCGACTACATCGGGGGCGTCGCCTCCTGCGCGAGTTACTCGCGGACTATGCAATCGAACGTGGGATTTCGATCCCCTCAGAGGCAAGGAGCGGTCAATGAGTGGAGACTGCGGCTGCGAAGCGGCCAAAACCAATTTGGAAGAGTATCTGCGTAACGAGGTCTGCAAGACCGACGCCGCGGACATTCGGGCGCACCTGGAAACCTGCCCGTCCTGCCAGGGAGAGGCGGATCTGTCCCGCACCCTGACCGAGGTCATCCAGCGTGCCTGCAAGGAATCGGCCCCGCAGGATCTGCGCGACCAGGTGCTCGAGCGCCTGCGCAGCATCCAGGCCTCGCACGGCTAGAAGCCCGGCACCCCACGCCAATAACAAAACGTCCGTCCCGTTGCCGGGGCGGACGTTTTGTTGTGTGCGGGAGGCGGAGCCTAGTGGCCCTGCTCCCCGGGGGAGAGCCGGATGTCCTCGTTGTCGAGCAGGTGCTGCACGGCCGCCAGGCGCGGGGAGCTGTAGTTTCCGGTCGAGCGGGCATCCAGCAGGGCGTTGCGCTGGGCATCGAGGATGACCCGGCGCAGGGCCCGGAACTCATCGCTGATACTCATGCCGTTCTCGGCATCCTCCTGCTCCACCTTGGCGGTCCACTCGGCACGCACGGCCGTCTGCTTGCGGGTGCGTTCGAGCAGCTCGGGGGAGAACTTCTTGCCGTCGGGGCGGCGCAGCTCGGGGCTGGCGAGGGCGGCCTCGCTGGCCTGGTTGATCTCGGCCATCAGCGACTGGAGTTCGCGCTGTTCGGCCTCGGCGGTGGGGCCCGAGACACCCAGCTTGCGGATCACCCAGGGCAGGGTTCCGCCCTGCAGCATCAGGGTGACAAATGCCACCGTGAAGGCGATCAGCACAAGCTCGGCCCGGTGTGGGGTATTGAGATCCAGCGACTGGGCGGCGGCCAGGGTGACCACGCCGCGCATCCCGGACCACGCGATCACCGTGCCACCCCGCCACCCCAGACCCTCGTTCGTGAGGAAGTTAATATCGGCGCTGCGGCGGGCAAGCAGGCGGCGGGCACGATCCTTGCGGGCATCATCCCAGCGTTCGCTGTCCACCTCCTCGATCTTTGATCTCACGCTCTCGATCCGTGGTTGCATCGCCGCCGCGCGGCGTTCCTCGGAGCGCAGGCCCCAGATCATCGGGGTGACAAACAGGAAGCGCAGGAGGATCAGGGTCGCGGTGATGATCAGGCCGATCGCGATGGTCCACCAGGTACCGGTGACCCCGGCTCGGGCGTCGCCGAGCAGGCTGTTGAGCTGCATTCCCATGACCAGGAACACGCCGTTTTCCAGCAGGAACTGCACCGTACGCCAGTTCAATCGCTCGCTCACCCGGTCCTGAGCGCGGAAGTAGCGGGCGCCTCGATGGCCGGTGATCAGACCCGCGACCACCACCGCCAGCACACCCGACGCGTGGAATTCCTCGGCCGGAATATAGGCCACGAACGGGACCACAAAGGACAGCGCGGTGTTGAGTACCGGATCGTTGATCTTCGAGCGGATCCACACGGTGACGTATCCGGCGATCACACCGATCACGATGGCCAGGGCCGCCGCGTAGAGGAAGTCGCCCAGCGCGCCCCAGATCGAGACGGCGCCGGCGGTCGCGGCCACGGCCGTGCGCAGCAGCACCAGGGCCGATGCGTCGTTGACCAGGCTCTCGCCTTCGAGGAGGGTGACCAGGCGGGTGGGCAGACCCAGCCGCTTGGCGATCGAGGTGGCCGCCACAGCATCGGTTGGGCTCACCACGGCGCCGAGGGCCACACCCAGGGCAAAGCCGAGGTCGGGGATCAGCGCGTTCATGATCAGACCCACCAGCAGCGCGGTCACGATGACCTGCACGATGGACAGCCAGCCGATCGGGCGCAGGTTCCGCCTAAAGTCCATCAGCGGGACGTTCACCGCCGAGGAGTACAGCAGCGGGGGAAGCACCACCACCAGGATGATCCACGGGTCGATGTGGAAGTCCGGCGGCAGCCAGGGCAGGAAGCTCATCCCCACACCCACCACCACCAGGATCAGCGGTGCCGCCACTCCCAGCCGGTTTGCGAAGACGCTCACCAGCACGAGAATGAACACACCAACCACGAGCATGAGCGCAAATTCCATTTGGTTAGTTTACGCTTCGTGGGTAAACGAACGGTAGCGTTGGGGCCGCCCGGCGCGAATCAGAGTCGCGGATCCACCGGCTCGGATTCCAATGCGAGAATGCCAAAAACCGCCTCGTGTACTCGCCACAGCGGCTCGCCCTGGACAAACCGGGTGAGCGCCTCGACGCCCAGCGCGTGCTCGCGCAGCGCGAGGGAGCGCTTCTGCCCCAGGTGGCGATCGCGCAGCCGGGAAAGCTGGCCCGGATCTGTGTAGTCGGGACCGTAGATCAGGCGCAGATACTCGCGTCCGCGCACCTTGAGCCCGGGCTGCACGAGTCCGTGCTTATCGAAGCTGGTGCCCGCAAACGGCTTGACCACCATGCCTTCCCCGCCGGCCGCGGTCAGATCGAGCCACCAGGTGGTGGCGGCGGAAACCTCGTTGGGGTCGGCCGCGTTGATGCGCAGCCGCCGGGTGGTGCGGAACGTTGTCGGGTCGGCGGCGATCAGGGCGTCGGCGATGTCCAGGTGCCAGCCGTGATCGCGTTCATGGTGCACGGCGCCGCGGGAGGCGAGCAGCTGGAACGGGGCAAATTCCACCCCGTCCAGGCCCTCCACCGGCCAGACATAACGGCGGTAGGCGTCGGCGAAGTCCTCGATGTGACCGAGCCGGGACGCGGTTCGCTCGGCCTCCTGCTCGACCTCGACCCCGCGGGCGAGGGCCCGGGCCAGGTCGGCCCCGGCGGCACCGAGGCTCGCCCGACCCGCGGCGGCGGTGGCCGCGTAGGTGCCGCGCAGAAGGTCCTCGGCCTTGAGCGACCAGGGCAGCAGCTCGCCATCCAGCAGCAGCCAGTCGGTGTCGAGGGTGTCCCAGAGGCCGGCGGTGTCGGCGGCGGCGCGGATCCGGCCCAGCAACACCTCGGTGGTGGCCGGGTCGAAGAATGCGCGGCCGGTGCGGGTATAGATTGCGCCGGTGGTATCCGCGGTGGTGCCCAGCACGCGGGCGGCCGCTTCCGCGTCCCGGCACACCAGCACGTGGGCGCGGGAGCCCATGTGCTTCTCCTCGGCGATCAGATCGGTGATCCCGGCGGCCCGGTATCCGGCAAACGCCTCGGTCGGATACTCCAGGTAGCCCTCCTCGCGGCTGGTCTCCACGGGGGCCATGGTCGCGGGCAGGGTGGGCAGCAGGTTGGGGGAGAGCGCAAAGCGGCTCATGACCTCCAGGGCACCGGCGGCGTTGTCCGAGCGGATCGCGACCCGGCCGTGTAGTCCGGTCTCGATCGAGCGGCGGCCCAGGACGTCGTCGAGGCGCAGCTCATCGGCGGCGCGCTCGCGGGGAGGACGGGCGGCCCGGGGCCCACCGAGCAGCGATGCGTTCCCCAAAGCGGACCGATCCAGGGTTCCCGCCTCGGGGTGTGCGGGTGCCGTGCCGTCGGAGGATGCGGGTTCGGATCCCGTGGCCGGTGCGATTGAGGTCGCGGGCACCGTGGCCTGTTCGGGCACGGATGCCGTGGCCGGTCCCCGCCCCGCGGGCACCGGCACGTCCTCGGGATCGCCCAGCGGACGCCGCGATTCGGCATAGACGCGCTCGGCCGGCACCTGGACGATCTCCCGCTCGGGATAGCGCAGCGCGCTCAGGGCGTTACCGAAGGCGCAGCCGGTGTCCAGGCACAGCGTGTTGTTGACCCAGCGCGGGGTGAGCATCGGGGTGTGGCCGTAGAGCACCACGGCGGATCCGCGGTAGTCACGCTGCCAGGGCAGACGGATCGGCAGGTCATACTCATCCACCTCCCCGGTGGTGTCCCCGTACAGCGCGAAGCTGCGCACCCGGCCCGAGCTGCGGCCGTGATAGGCCTCCTTGAGCCCCGCGTGGGCCACCACCAGGTTGCCGTCATCCAGCACCAGGTGCGAGACCAGCGAGTACAGCCAGGCGCGCACAGCGTCGGTGAACTCCTTCGGTTCGGCGGCGAGCTGGGCCAGGGTGTCGCCCAGCCCGTGTGACAGGTTGACCTTCTTGCCACCCAGCGCGTTGATCAGCGCCTGCTCGTGGTTTCCGGGCACCACCAGCGCATGGCCGGCGGCGTGCATGCCCATCGCCAGGCGCAGCACGCCCACCGAATCGGGGCCGCGATCCACCAGGTCGCCCAGCAGGATCACCCGGCGTCCCTGGGGATGCTCGGCGTCGATGGGGCGACCGGCATTATCTCTGGTGAGGGTATAGCCCAGGGTGGTGAGCAGGGTTTCCAGCTCGCTCAGGCAGCCGTGCACGTCGCCGATCGCGTCGAAGGGTCCGTGCTGATCGGTCAGATCGGTGCGCAGTTTCTCGCGCACAATGACAGCGGCATCCGCCTCCTCGGGGGAGGAGAGCACGTGAACGCCGCGCAGACCCTCACGGCCCATCGACTTACGGGAGCGGCGGAGGGCATCGCGCTGTCGGGTGATGACAGCGTCGGAGTTTTGGCGGTCGGGGCGAAGGCGATTGCGTTCGCGGCAGACCTGCTCGGGCATGTCCAGGACAATCGCGACCGGGAGCACATCGTGAGCGCGGGCCAGGTTGATCAGCGAGGCGCGCGAGCCCGGCTGCACGTTGGTGGCATCCACCACGGTGAGCCGGCCGGCGGCCAGGCGCTTGCCCACGATGTACTCGAGTACGTCGAAGGCGTCCTTACTGGCCGACTGATCGTTTTCGTCCCCGGCGACCAGGCCGCGACAGAAGTCGCTGGACACCACCTCGAACGGGGCAAACTTCTCCCGCCCGAACGTCGACTTTCCCGAGCCGGAGGCCCCGACCAGCAGGACCAGCGACACCTCGGGGATGCGTACCTCGATCGGCGTGATGGACTCGCTCATGCGGATGCTCCTCGGAATTCGGTGGGGGTAACGGCGCTCATACGGTGCCCGCCCGGGTGAAGGTTGCGAGCTGGGTCGGGGCACCCGTGGCGGGATCCTCGGGGCCCAGGCCCGAATAGGCCACCCGGTAGCCGTGTTCGGCGGCCACCCGTTCGGCCCAGTTGGCAAACTCGGCGCGGGTCCACTCGAAGCGGTGATCGGTGTGCCGGAAGGACCCGGGGGCCAGGCCCGGATAGTGCACGTTGTACTCGGCATTCGGGGTACTCACCAGCACGTGGGCGGGCCGGGCATGGGCAAAGACGGCGAGTTCGAGCCGGGGCAGGCGCTCGGCGTCCAGGTGTTCGATGACCTCCATCAGCACCATCGCGTCGGCCCCGGCCAGGCGGTCATCCCGGTAGGTGAGCGAGGACTGGACGAGTTCCAGCCGCGCACGCTGCGTCTCGGGCATCCGGTCCAGGCCCAGCGCGCGTTCGGCCTGGGCGAGCACGCTCGGGGACACGTCGGCGCCGATCACGCGGGTGAAGCGGGCATCACGCAGCAGGACGTTCAGCAGCGCCCCCTGGCCACAGCCCATGTCGACCACGGTGGACACCGGCAGTTCGCGCAGCCGGGCCAGGATGCCGTCGCGCCGCTCGCGGGCGAGGGAGACGCGCGGGGTGGCACTCGCCGCGGGGTCGGTCGCGCTTGCTGCGGGACCGGTCTTGTTAGCCGCGGAACCGGTCGCGCTCGCCACGACACCGATGGCCGACGTGGCCGGTGCCCCCGGTACGCCCGGTGCGTCCGCCACCCCATCCAGGGCCGCGATCGCCTCGTCCACATACTCACCCTGATGGATGAGCGCGCGGCGCAGGATCAGCTCGCGCCGGGGGTGGCTCGCGAGCCAGTCGCCGCCGTGACGCAGCAGGGTCTGGGTTTCGCTCTGATCCACCCAGTAGTGCTTGGCCCCATCGAGTACCGGCAACAGGACGTAGAGCTGGCTGAGGGCGCGGGCCAGCACGATGTCCTGTTCCAGGACCACCCGGCGCACCGCGGCCGAGCCCCAGGCGGGGATCTCGGGATCAAGCGGCACCTCGGTCTCGCTCACCCGCCATCCCAGCGGCTCAAACAGCTCACGAATCAGGGTGTCGCCCGGCAGCGCGGGAATCTCGAAGCGCAGCGGAAGCGGGATGTCCACGATGTCCGCACGCGCCGTGGAGTTCCCGGCAAACGCGGTGGAGAAGCTCTGCCGCAGCGCGACCGCGAGCAGCGAGTTGGCGGCGTAGGGCCGGTCGTTTACATACTGGCCGAGAGTAAACGAATCCCGCGCGGCCCCCTGCCCGCGCACCAGCCCGATCGGGTCGACCTCAAGCAGCAGCCCGACGGTGACGCGATCGGGCTCGAAGACCGGGGTAAACACGGTGGCCGTGCTGCCATTCTTTTCGCGCCGATGCACCCGATCGGGGTGCTTGTGCAGGAGGTGGTTCAGCCCCGAGGCGTGGGAGCCGGTGAGGGTGATCGACAGGTACATGCGGCCATTCTTGCACGCGGTGTTCGGAGCTCGGGGATGCCCGCCGAAAATGTCATATTTCGACCTTCGGGGCGATATTACCGCGAGTTTCGAAGAACCTTTCTCCAATCACGGACTAAGTGCGGTAATGTGCGAGAACCCACGCTTTCAGGAGGCCCCGTGACCGCGAATCCCGTCCCCACCGCATCGGTCGAACCACGCCAGGCGGTGCCCGCGGAACCGGTGGTGCCCGGGCGTCGCGGGGGCGGCAAGGCCGCCGCTGCGCAGAACGCCGGGGCGAGCGCCGGGTCCCTGTTCCACCTGATCCGGACCGGGCAGGCCTCCTCCCGTGCCGAACTCGCGCGCCTGTCCGGCGTCTCGGCCTCCACCGTCGCGATGCGGGTGGAGGAACTGATCGCCGCCGGCTACCTCGAGGAAACCGGCAAGGGGGAATCCACCGGTGGACGCAAGCCGCGCTCGCTGTCGCTCAAGGTGGGCAATCAGGTGGTTGTCGGCATCGACTTGGGGGAGCATCATGCGTCCCTCGGGGTCATGGATCGTCGCGCCCGGCTGATCGCCCAGTCCCTGGAAACCGTCTCGCTGATTGACGGACCCGAGGCCGTGGTGCGCCAGCTGGTCGAGCGCAGTCGGGCGCTGGTGGCTGAGGCCGGGGAGGGCCTGGAACTCGCCGGTATCGCGATGGGACTGCCGGGCCCGGTGGACTCCCGCACCGGCAAGCTGGTGGCGCCCTCGCGGATGCCCGGCTGGAACGGTGTCGCCGTGCGCGAGCTGCTGGAGTCCTACTCGGGACTGCCCGCCCGGGTGGACAACGACGCCAACATTATGGCGCTGGGGGAGTACGTCTACCGCGGCCAAAACATTGACAACCTGGTGTTTGTCAAAGCCGGAACCGGAATCGGCTGCGGCGTGATCGCCTCGGGTGCCCTGCACCGCGGGTTCCGCGGGATTGCCGGGGATATCAGCCACGTCTCGCTGAGCGATGCCGAGCCGATCCCGTGTTCCTGTGGACGCCTGGGGTGCCTCGATGTGATCGCCAGCGGATCGGCGATCCTCGATTCACTGCGCGAGGAGGGGGTTGAAGTTGAGTCGATGAACGAGCTGATCGCGATCGCCTGCGACGCCCACCCCCTGGCCACCCGCTACCTGCGTGATGCCGGACGACGCACCGGCGAGGTGCTGGCGACGATTGTCAACTTCTTCAATCCCGAGGCCCTGGTGCTCGGCGGCAAGCTCTCCCAGTCCGAGGCGTTTGTGGCCGGGGTGCGCCAGGCGATCTACACGCAGTGTCTGCCGATGGCCACGGACTTCCTCGATGTCTCGGTGAGTGAAATTGGCTGGACCGGCGGTGTGCAGGGGATCGGCTGGGCACTGCTGGAGGAGATTGTGGACCCGGCTCGGATCGATGCGGAGCTGCGCGCCAACGCAAGTTAATTTGATTTCGTAGAAACTTAATCCAATTAATTGGAGATATATTACGTGCTTGTTACGTTTTTGGAGATTTGCCCGTCCGGGCTTGCTCGATCGCCCAAGTGAACCGATGCTGGGGATATGAGCACTTCCGCCCCAACTCTTCCGCGCATCGCGATCGCCGGTTTCGCCATCGAATCGAGCACCTTCTCGCCGCACCGCGCCGACTTCCGCGACTTCCCGATCGTCACCGGCGACGCCCTCGTGAACCGCTACGCCTCGATCGCCCCCGGCACCGAACTGCGCGACGCCGCCCAGTGGCTGCCGGTACTCGGTGCCCGCGCGATTCCCGGCGGTCCGGTCCTGGCGCACGTGTACGCCAGCATCCGCACCCAGATCCTCGACGGCCTCGCCGCACTGCTGGCCGAGGGGCCGCTGGACGGCGTCTTCCTCGACATCCACGGTGCCATGAGCGTGGACGGTATGGATGACGCAGAGGGTGACTTTGTCTCGGCCGTGCGTGCCCTGGTGGGACCCGACACCGTGATCTCGGCGGCCATGGACCTGCACGGCAACGTGACCCAGCCGCTGCTGGACGCCGTCAACCTGATTACCTGCTTCCGCCTGGCCCCGCATGAGGACGCCTGGGAGACCCGCGACCGCGCGATCATCAACCTGGTGGACGCGCTGCGCGAGGGTCGTACCCCGCTCAAGGCCTGGGTGCGCGTGCCGATCCTGCTGCCCGGGGAAAAGACCAGCACCCGGGTCGAGCCCGCCAAGAGCCTGTATGAGCGGATCCCGGCAATCGAGGCGCTGCCCGAGGTTGTGGACGCGGCCATCTGGGTCGGTTACGCCTGGGCCGATGAGCCCCGCTGCAACGCGACCGTCGTGGTCACCGGCTATGACCGCGAGGTCATCGCCGCCCGCGCCCACGAGCTGGCTCGCGCCTTCTGGGACGTGCGCGACGAGTTCGAATTTGTGGGTCCCCCCGGAACCCTCGCCGAGGGTGTGGACGCGGGCCTGGCCAGTGCCACTCACCCCTACCTGATCAGCGACTCGGGCGACAATCCAGGCGCCGGCGGCACCGGCGACGTGACCTGGACCCTGACCCAGCTGCTCGCCGACGAGCGGCTGACCGCCGAAGACTCCCCGATCACCCTGTGCGCCTCGGTCTTTGACCGCGAGGCCCTGGATGTGCTCGCCCAGACCCCGATCGGTGCCCCCGTCGATATCGCCGTGGGTGCCCGCGTGGACTCCGGTCCCGCCGGCCCCGCCCGCGTGGTGGGCATCCTGCACTCGCTTCACGAGGGTGATCCGGCCGCCGGCCGCATCGCCGTCATCCGGGTGGGTGGGCTGCACGTGATCGTGACCGAATTCCGCAAGGCATATCACGCGGTGACCGACTTTACGGCGATCGGGCTCTCGCCCGCCGACGCCCAGATTGTGGTCACCAAGATCGGGTACCTGGAACCCGAACTCTACGATGTGCAGCGCGGATGGACCCTCGCCCTGACCCCGGGCGGCGTCGACCAAGACCTCGAACGTCTCGGCCATCACCGGATCGACCGGCCGATGTTCCCCTTCGATACGTTCGCTCAGGACCCCGCGCTCGAGGCAGTGATCCTGCCGTGAGCGCACATAAAATCGAGCTCGGCAGACACCGAATTCCGGTGATTCTGCCCTAAGCGCGAAAAACGACCCCGACCCGACCCGAGAGATGAGTGATCCTGCCATGAGTGCGAATGCAAATGCGACCAACCAGACCCTGGAAATGGCCGTCGGCGACCTCGCCGGCATCCGCATCGCCACGGATCTGGGTCTGGATCGAATCGAGCTGTGCGCCGGGCTGGAGCTCGGCGGGCTCTCGCCCTCGGACGGTCTCGTGGAGACCGCCCTCGAACTGGCACACACCGCGGTTACCCCCGCTCAGGTGCACGTGCTGGTGCGGCCCCGCCCCGGTGGATTCGACTTCACCGAGGATGAGGTGGCCGTGATGGTGGCCGAGGTGCGCTCCTATGCGCGCCGCGGCGTGGACGGGGTGGTGATCGGTGCGCTGCGCGACGGCGAGCTGGACCGGGACACCCTCGATCGGCTGATCGAGGCGGCGGACGGGGTCTTTGTGACCCTGCACCGCGCCTTCGACTATGTCCGTGATCAGGCGCGCACCCTGGAGTCCCTGCGGGGCTCGGGGATCGGGCGCATCCTCACCTCGGGTGGGGAAAGCAGCGTGGGGGATGCCCTCCCACGATTGCGGGAGCTGGTGCCGTTGGCCGGGGACATCACCCTGATGGCCGGTGGCGGGCTCAGCCCCGAAAACTGCGAGGCCGTGGCGGCGACCGGGGTGGGTGCCCTGCACTTCTCGGCACGCTCGGCGAAGCCCGCCGAGGCCGGGGTTTCCCTGGGCTCGGCGACCGGATCCGGACCCGGCATGGTGTGGGCAACCGACCGTGCCCGGGCCGAAACCTTTGTGCGCCTTCTGCGCACCCGGGACTAACCCTCAGGCGTAGTTATCCGAACGTAACCTGCTCCGACTATCGGAGGGGGCTTAATTCGTGTAACAGTTTACTTACGCCAATTTTCGAAGCAACTTTTGAGTAAATTTGGCAATGCCAAAACAAGGAGGTTTGATGCGTACATTATCGACCCGTCGCTGGGTGGCCACCGTGGCCGCCGCGGCCGCGGCAACACTGATCCTCGCCGGTTGTGCCGGCGGTGCCGACAATGGCGGCGACAGCGGGGCCTCGAACAAGGACAACGTGACCTACGCCCTGCCCGCGGGCACCGGCCCCAACTGGCTGCTGCCGATGTCCCCGCCGGACAAGATGGCCACCCACAACAAGGCCCTGAAGTCCACCATGTGGGTTCCGCTGTTCGAATACGACGGCACCGGCGGCGCGATGGACTGGGACAAGAAGGCTTCGGCCGCCAAGTCCTACGAGTTCTCAGCCGATGGCACCTCGGTCAAGATCACCCTGAACGACCTCGACTGGAGCGACGGCAAGCCCGTCACCTCCCGCGACGTGGAGTTCTGGTACAACCTGGCCCGCTACAACAACACCAAGATCGGTGGCTACTCCAAGGGCAACATGCCCGATAACGTCACGAAGTTCGAGATCAATGACGACAAGAACTTCACCCTGACCTTCGACAAGGTGTACAACCAGGACTTCCTGCTGGCCAACCAGCTGACCCTGATCTACCCGATGCCTCAGCACGTCTGGGACAAGTCGGCCGACGGCGAGGCCGTGGGCGACCTGGACCGCGACGAGGCCGGTGCCCAGAAGGTCCTCGACTACCTGTTCAAGCAGGCCGAGGACATGTCCACCTACGCCACCAACCCGCTGTGGAAGACCGTCTCGGGCCCCTACACCGTGGCCAAGTGGACCGATGCCGGACAGGTTGAGCTGACCGCCAACGAGAAGTACACCGGCGTGGACAAGGCCAAGATCAAGAACGTGACCTTCATGCCCTTCACCTCGGCCGACGCCGAGATGAACGTGGTGCGCTCGGGAGATCTGGACTACGGCTACATCACCTCGGCTCAGCTGAGTTCCAAGGCTCAGTTCGAGAACCTCGGATACAAGATTGACCCCTGGAAGGGCTGGTCGATCACCTACATGCCGTACAACTTCGCCAACCCCACCATGGGCCCGGTCTACAAGCAGCTCTACGTGCGTCAGGCTCTGCAGCACGCGATCGACCAGAAGTCGATCTCGGATGTCATCTGGAAGGGTGCCGCGACCCCGGGTTACGGCCCGATCCCGCAGGACCCCGCGACCGATTACCTGTCCGACGAGCAGAAGAACAACCCGTACCCGTTCGACCTCAAGGCCTCGGAGAAGCTCTTCACCGACCACGGCTGGAAGAAGAACGCCCAGGGCGTCCTCACCTGTGAAAACGCCGGTTCCGGCGCCGACCAGTGTGGTGACGGAATCGCCGCCGGCCAGGCCATGAACATCGTGGTCACCACTCAGAACGGCTCGCAGGAGACCGACAACATGATGGCCGAGATCAAGTCCTCGCTGCAGAAGGTCGGCGTGAACATGACCATCGACGCGATCCCGCTGGACTCGGTCCTCACCGAGGCTCAGAGCTGCAAGACCGGTGGCGACTGCAAGTGGGAGCTGGTCTTCTTCGGCACCGCCGGCAGCTGGTACTTCTCCGCCTACCCCAACGGTGAGCGCGTGTTCGCCAAGGACACCAAGTGGAACGCCGGGCAGTACGACAACCCCGAGGCCGAGCAGCTGATCACCGATCTGACCTTCTCGACCGACAAGGACATCGCCAAGAAGTACTCGGCGCTGCTGGCCAAGGACCTGCCCGTGATGTGGATGCCGAACCCGGTATACCAGGTCTCGGTCATCAAGAAGGGCCTGGACATCGGCGGACAGCAGGACCCGGGAGCCTCGTTCTACCCGCAGCGTTGGTCCTGGAAGTAATCGGATAACACCCCTCTAACGGAAGCACCATGAGCACACTGACAAAAACCAAGCGACCACGGGGAAACATCGGTACGTTCCTCGCGCGACGGATATTCCAATCCGTGATCGTGATTCTGATCGTCACGCTCATCGTGTTTTCACTGTTACACCTGGCGCTGCCCCAGGGCCCCGCACTCGGGGTCCTGGGTATGCAGGCCACACAGGAGCAGATCGACGCCTTCAATCACAAAAACGGTTTCGATCTGCCCCTGTGGCAGCAGTACCTGAACTTCCTGTGGCAGCTCCTGCACGGGGATCTGGGGGCCTCGTTCACCCTGAATAAGCCGGTATCGGTGGCGATCGGTCAGCGCCTGCCCAAGACCATGGCCCTCGCCCTGATCGGCATGATCGTCGCGCTGATCGTGGCCATCCCGATGGGGATCTACCAGGCCACCCGCCGCGGCAAGATCGGCGATGTGGCCCTCACCGCGTGGAACTTTGTGATCTACTCCACGCCCTCCTTCTTCCTGGGCCTGATCCTGGTGATCGTGTTCAGCCAGTGGCTGCGCTGGTTCCCGGCCCAGGCCCCGCAGGGCTCGACCGTCGGCGAGGTGCTCGCCAACCCGGCGGGACTCGTGCTGCCGGTGCTGACCATGGCGCTCGGTATCATCGCGACCTTCTCGCGCTACATGCGCTCGGCCACGATCGACAACCTCTCCGAGGACTACGTCCGCACCGCCCGCGCCAAGGGCACCTCGGTCACCGTGGTGGTGACCCGGCACGTGGTCCGCAACTCGCTGACCCCGGTCATCGCGATGCTCGGCTACTACCTGCCGGTGATGTTCGGTGGCATGATCGTGGTCGAATCCCTCTTCAACTATCCGGGAATGGGCCTGCTGTTCTGGACCGCCGCCCAGACCTCGGACTACCCCGTGCTGCTGGGTTGTGTGCTGATCATCGCGATCGCCACCGTGGTGGGCTCGCTGCTCGCCGACCTCATCCAGGCACTGCTTGACCCACGAACCAGAGGGGAACTCGCATGAGCGACGTCACCGCAACCCCGGCCGCGACCCCCGCGCCGCAGCCGCGCACCGCGAAGCCCGGACGCCGGGCCCTCGCCCGCTTTACCTCGAACCGGTTGGCCGTCTTTGGGCTGATCGTCCTGGTGCTGTTCCTGATCTTCTGCTTCCTCGGTCCGCTGTTCTATCAGACCGACCAGGTGCACACGAACCTCTCCGAGGCCTCGCTGCGTCCCGGTGAGCGGGGTCACCTGCTCGGCACCGATGACGTGGGATATGACGTGCTGGGCCGGCTGATGATCGCCGGTCAGACCTCGATCATCATCGGTCTGGCCGCCGGTGTGCTGGCCACCCTGATCGGTTCCTTCTGGGGTGCCATCGCCGGATACGTCGGCGGCTGGGTCGACTCGGTCATGATGCGGATCGTCGACGCCGGTATCGCGATCCCCGCGACCTTCCTGCTGCTGATCATCTCGACCATCGCCCGGCCGAGTGTCCCGCTGATGATCCTGGTCATCGGCCTGGTCTCCTGGCTGGTACCCGCCCGTCTGGTGCGGGCCGAGTCGATCTCGCTGAAGTCCCGCGAGTATGTGCTCGCGATCCGCGCGATGGGTGGCACCCACTCCCGCGCGATCTCCCGCCACATCATCCCCAACTCGGTGGGCACCATCATCGTCAATGCGACCTTCCAGGTGGCCGATGCGATCCTGCTGGTTGCCTACATCTCCTTCCTGGGCATGGGTGTGCAAAAGCCCGCGACCGACTGGGGTGCGATGCTCACCAGCGGTATTTCCTACACCTACGGCGGCGCCTGGTGGCTGATCCTGCCCGCCGGATTCTGCATCGTCCTGGTTGTGGTTGCGTTCAACTGCATCGGTGACGGCCTGCGCGACTACTTCGACGTGAAGGGACGACTCAAGTGAGTTCCGAAACCACCACCGCACGCGAGCCCGTGCTGGAAATCACCGACCTCACCGTCGACTTCCACACCGATAACGGTGTGATCCCCGCGGTGAAGGGCATCTCGCTGAACCTCTATCCGGGCGAGGTGCTGGCCCTGGTGGGCGAGTCGGGCTCGGGCAAGTCGGTCACCTCGATGGCCGTGCTGCGCCTGCTGCCCGGCACCGCCAAGGTGGGCGGCACCATCCGCTTCGCCGGCAACGACCTGGCCACGCTCAGCGAGGCCAAGATGAACGGGGTCCGCGGGAAGGACATCGCGATGGTGTTCCAGGAGCCGATGACGGCCCTGAACCCCACCATGCGTATCGGCGAGCAGATCACCGAGGTGCTGCTGAACCACGACATGTGTCCCAAGGATCAGGCGTGGGAGCGCGCGGTTGAGCTGCTGGGCCGGGTCGGTATTCCCGAGCCCGAGCGCCGCGCCAAGGGCTTCCCGCATGAGCTTTCGGGTGGACAGCGCCAGCGCGTGGTCATCGCGATCGCGCTGGCCTGCAATCCGCGAATCATCATCGCCGACGAGCCCACGACCGCGCTGGATGTGACCGTGCAGGCCGAAATCCTCGACCTGATTCGCGGACTGGCCGCCGAGTCCAACACCGCGTTCCTGCTGGTTACCCACAACATGGGTGTGGTGGCGGATGTGGCCGACCGGGTCGCCGTGATGTTCCGCGGCAACCTGGTCGAGGAGGGCCCGGCCGAGCGTGTGCTGCTGGCCCCCGAGGCCGACTACTCGCGTCGCCTGCTGGATGCCGTGCCCAAGCTGCCCGAGGCTGCCTGGAGCGAGATCGCCGGGATCGCCGAGGGCGTGCCTGGGCAGATCGTTCAGATTGATGGTGTGGTCAGTGAGCCCGCCGTGGACGGGGCAACGCCGGGCCCAGGGTCCGAAGCCGCGCTCGGCCAGACGTCCGTGCGCCACGATGGCGCAACGCCGGTAACCGAGGCCGAATTTGCCCGCGAGAGCGGGACCGAGGCGGCCCTGGAACTGGTGGAAGCCACCGTGCAGTACACCCGCAAGGGTGCCACCTTCACCGCGCTGGACGCCGTGAGCCTGACCATCGCCCGCGGCGAGATCGTCGGCCTGGTGGGGGAGTCGGGTTCGGGCAAGTCGACCCTGGGTCGCGCGGCCCTGGGCCTTGCCCCGCTGGCCGGCGGACACGTCAACATTTTCGGGCAGCCGGTCCGCGACCGCGCGCTGCTCAACCGCCGCGAGCGTGCGGCCCGTGCCCGGGTGGGGGTGATCTTCCAGGATCCGGGTTCCTCGCTGGATCCGCGGATGACCATCGCCGACTGCATCGCCGAACCCCTCGTGGTGCACGGCTGGCAGGGTAAGCGGGCCTCCTCGGCCCTGCGTCGCAAGCGTGTGGCCGAGCTGCTGGATGCGGTCGAGCTGCCCACGGACTTCGCCGACCGATATCCGCATGAGCTCTCCGGTGGACAGCGGCAGCGGGTGGGCCTGGCGCGTTCGATCGCGCTTGAACCGGGACTGATCATCGCCGATGAGCCGACCTCGGCCCTGGACGTTTCGGTCCAGGCGAGCGTGCTCGCGGTGCTGCGTGAACTTCAGGAGCGCTACGGTTTTGCGTGCCTGTTCATCAGCCACGACCTCGCGGTAGTGCACGATATCGCGCACCGCGTGGCGGTGATGTATCGCGGCGGCATCGTTGAGGAGGGCCTGAGCTCCGAGGTTCTGGTCCGGCCGCAGCATGAGTACAGCAAACGACTGCTGGCCTCGGCACCCTCGCCGGATCCGGTCGAGCAGGCGCGTCGCCGAGCGGCCCGCGCGATTCTCGCCGAGAGCGTCGCGTGAGCGCTGCTCTAACCGCCTCGGGGGAGAACGTGGTTGCGGGTGTCGACATTGGCGGCACCTCCACCCTGGTGGTTTTTGTGGATGAGCACGGCCGCGTGGTTGCCGAGCGTGGCGGGGCTACCCCCGCGCTGGTGAGCGGCGAGGCGATGGTGCAGCTCGCGGTGGATCTGATTGCCGAGCTGAGCGCCGAAACCGGGTTGTCCCCGGTGTCGGTGGGCATCGGTGCGGCCGGGGTTGTGGATCCTCAGACCCGACGCATCGTGGCGGCCAGCGCCTCGTTTGTGGGCTGGGCGGGCTACAGCGTGGGCGCGCACCTGGACCGCGAGCTGGGCATCCCCAACTCGCTGGTCAACGACGTGAACGCGTTCCTGCTGGGCGAGCTGTCCTTCGGGGCCGCTCGCGGGCTCACTAACGTGGCCGGGATCACCCTGGGCACCGGCGTGGGTGGCGCGATCTACCTCGACGGGGCGCTCTGGGAGGGCCCCGAGGGCGCCGCCGGTGAGCTGGGGCACAGCCCGAGCTACGTGGTGCCCGGGCACGGTGAGGAGCCGTGCACGTGTGGGCAGTCGGCGCACCTGGAATCCATCGCCTCGGGACGCTCGATCGAGCGCCGCTACCGAGCCCGGGCCGGCCAGAGCGCCGCGGATCTGCCGGAGGGCGACGGTGCGGCCCTGGCCGCCCGTGCCCGTGCGGGCGATGGCGCGGCAGCCAACGTGTTTGCCGAGGCCGGGCTGATGATCGGCCAGGCCGCGGTCACCCTGGCGGCCACCCTCGATCTCGGTCACCTCGTCGTGGGCGGCGGGGTGAGCGGCGCCTGGGACCTGATCGAACCGGGCATCCGCACCTACCTCGCCGAGCACCCGCCGGTCAGCGGCCGCACCCTGGTGATCAGCCGCGCCGAGCTGGGCTCACACGCGGTCGCGCTGGGGGCGGCCAGTAGCGCCCGCGCCCTCGTGGCCGTGCCCGTCGCCGGCTAGCCTCACCTCTCTCCACATACAAGAACGCGCCGGACCCGATGCGGGGTCCGGCGCGTTGCTGCTATTTGGTGGTTAGGGGGCGGAGGGAGGCACCGGATCGACCGCGTCTCGGTCCAATCGGTCGGTTTGTTCTCGTTCGCGGTCTCGGCGGTCGATGAGCGCCTGATCCCGTTTTCTGATGCGCGGGTACAGCGCCAGGAATCCCCAGGCGAGCACCAGACCGATCGGAATGCCCGGGACGCCGTTACCGGTCAGCCACAGCGAGACCAGGGTGCTCGAGAGCATGATGAGCGCGTACACCACGGTCGGCAGGATGGGACTGCGGAAACCGAGGAGACCGCCGAGCCCGGTGAGAAAACCAGCGGTGATCGAACCCGGAGGGCGCGGAGGCGCGGGGATCTCGGGCGGTGCATCGATCGAGCGCCAGCTCGTTTCCCTCATCGCCGAGGACCCAGACCTGGGTGGAGAGAAGGGAGGTGAATGGTCATGAGAGAATCCCCCGATTCCTAGTGAGTGACCGTTGAGGGCACGCTACGCCGCCCATCGCGCCCCGACAAGCACCGCCTTGGAAGTTCAGCAATCGCACAGGTGGGCAGCCGTGCCTCTGTCCTTAATGTCTCACTAGCGCTCGGCGCGCACCCGTGCCGCCCAGTCGCCGAGCAGGGCCGCGGTGACCTCCGGCCGGTCGATGTGGACGTTGTGGCCCGCGGCGTCCAGGGCGACGAAGGTCGCGCGGGGATAGTGGTCGAGGGTTGCCCAGGTGTCCCGGTAGCCCACCACGTTGTCCTGCCGGGCGGTGAGGAACAGCGCCGGCCGCGTCCAGGGCTCGGGGGAGGCAGCCTCGGGCTCGATCGGCAGGGTGTAGCGGGCGGCGATTCGCCCCAGGCCGATCGGATCGACCGAGGCGAGGCCCGGCTGGACGTGCTCGAGGAAGGCGCGCACGTTTTCGGGGCTCTGCACCACCGCCAGCTCGGCGTAGGCGGAGGCCGCATCCCCGGCGAGGGCGAGAGCTTCGGGATCGCGATGGAGAACCATGGGTTCGGGCACGTTGCGCACCTCATGTCGGGAGACCACCACGCCCACCACCGTGGCCAGGCCGATCACCCGATCGCGGAAGCGGTGCGCGATCGCGCGGGCGATCATCCCGCCAAACGAGTACCCCAGCAGCGCAAATGGCTCGGAACCGACCAGCGCGGTGATCTCGGCGGCCACGGCGTCCACCATGTCCGCGGTGCTGTGCACCTCGCCCACCGGGGTGTCGGCGGTGCCGGGTAGATCCAGGTAGAGGCGACGCCATCCTCCCGCCCGCTCAAATACCGCGTCCAGCGGCAGCAGGCTGCGGTGATCCACCCCGAATCCGTGCAGCAGAATCAGCGGGGTGCCCGCACCACGTTCGATCACATGCATGCGCCCAGCCTAGCCGCGGGCACCGCTCGCCACGACCGCGCTCCGTCGTTCACCGAGATGTGCCGCCGCTCACCGCCATGCGCCCTCATTCGTCGATGCAGAATGCCGCAGGCCGCGACGTTCACACGCAGCCCCTCAATTCCGCACGGCACAACACAAACCGTGCAACACAAACGGCCCGCCGGAAACCGACGGACCGTGAGTGTGCGCGAGCCTACTGCTCGAGTGCGCGGGTGATGATTGCCGTCTGCTCGGCGGCGTGACGCTTGGCCGACCCGGTGGCGGGGGAGGCCGAGGCGCGACGCGAGATCACGCGAACGCGACGCTCGGGCAGCAGCTTGCGGGTCTCCAGGGCGATGAACGGCCACGCACCCTGGTTCTCCGGCTCATCCTGCACCCAGACCAGCTCGGCGTTGGGGTAGCGCTCGGCGACCGCGGTCAGCTCGTGGCCGGGCAGCGGGTAGTACTGCTCCAGGCGAACCAGGGCGATCTTCTCGTCCGGGTTCTTGGCCAGCTCGGCGGCCAGATCCCAGTGAATCTTGCCGGCGTGCAGCAGGACCCGGGTGACGGCGGCGGGATCGGTGATCCGTGCGTCGTCGATAACCGGCTCGAACTTGCCCGAGGTGAAGTCGCCGATCTCGCTGGTCGCTCCGCGCAGACGCAGCATGGCCTTCGGGGTGAAGACCACCAGCGGACGACGCGGACGTGCGTAGGCCTGACGGCGCAGCAGGTGGAAGTAGCTGGCCGGGGTCGACGGACGGGCCACGGTCATGTTGTTCTCGGCGGCGAGCTGCAGGAAGCGCTCGATCCGGGCGGAGGAGTGGTCCGGGCCCTGACCCTCGAAACCGTGCGGCAGCAGCAGCACAACGCTCGAGCGCTGGCCCCACTTCTGCTCGGCCGAGGAGATGAACTCGTCGATGATGGTCTGCGCACCGTTGGCGAAGTCACCAAACTGTGCCTCCCACAGCACCAGGGCGTCGGGACGCTCGACCGAGTAGCCGTACTCGAAGCCCATGACCGCGTACTCGCTGAGCAGCGAGTCGTAGATCCAGAATCGAGCCTGCGACTCGGAGAGGTTCGCCAGCGGCAGCCACTCCTGGCCGCTCACCCGGTCGTGCAGGACCGCGTGACGCTGCACGAAGGTGCCGCGGCGGCTGTCCTGACCACTCATGCGCACCGGGGTGCCCTCCATGAGCAGCGAACCCAGGGCGAGCAGCTCGCCGAAGCCCCAGTCCACGCTGCCGTTGCGGCTCATGTCCAGGCGCTTCTGCAGCAGCTGCTGCAGCTTGGGGTGCACGGTGAAGCCCTCGGGCTTGTTGTTGAACGCGTCGCCGATCTGGTGGACCAGCGCCTCGCTGACACCGGTCGAGGCGGGCTCGCCGGTGTAGCCGTCGTCCTCACCCTCCGCGGCAGGCAGCACCAGCACGTTGGAGGAGGTCTGCGCCGCATGGGTCTCCATGAACGCGCGTTCCAGGCGGTCCTGGAAGTCGCGGTGGGCGGCCTCGTACTCCTCCTGGGTGATGTCCCCACGGCCAACCAGGCCCTCGGTGTAGAGCTTACGAACGCTGCGCTTGGCCTCGATCAGGTTGTACATCAGCGGCTGGGTCATCGAGGGGTCATCACCCTCGTTGTGACCGCGACGACGGTAGCAGATCAGGTCGATCACGACGTCCTTGTGGAACTTCTGACGGAACTCGAAGGCGAGCTCGGCCACCCGAACCACGGCCTCGGGGTCATCCCCGTTGACGTGCCAGATCGGTGCCTGGATGGTCTTGGCCACATCGCTCGAGTAGGTCGAGGTACGTCCCTCGCCCGGCGTGGTGGTGAAGCCCACCTGGTTGTTGACGATGACGTGGATGGTTCCACCGGTGCGGTATCCGCGCAGCTGGGACATCTGCATGGTCTCCAGAACCACGCCCTGTCCGGCCATCGCCGCGTCTCCGTGCACCAGGATCGGCAGCGTGGTGAACGTGCCGATGGGCTGACGGTCCTGCTTGGCGCGCACGATGCCCTCCAGGACACCGTTGACGGCCTCGAGGTGCGAGGGGTTCGCGGCCAGGTAAACCGGCAGCTGCTCCCCGCCGGCACCGTGGAAGGTGCCCTCGGTGCCCAGGTGGTACTTCACGTCTCCGGAACCGGAGATGTTCTCGTTGGTGCGTCCCTCAAACTCGCGGAAAATCTGACCGTAGGTCTTGCCGGCGATGTTGGTGAGGACGTTCAGGCGTCCACGGTGGGCCATACCGATAGCCGCGCCGTCGAGGTTCGCCTCGGCCGCGCCCTGCAGGATGGCATCGAGCAGCGGAATAACCGACTCGCCACCCTCGAGGCTGAAGCGCTTCTGGCCCACGTACTTGGTCTGCAGGAAGGTCTCGAAGGCCTCGGCCTCGTTGAGCTTGCCGAGGATGCGCAGCTGCTCATCGCGCGTCGGCTTGGCGTAGGGGCGCTCGACCTTGTCCTGCATCCACTGACGCTGGGCCGGGTCCTGGATGTGCATGTACTCCAGGCCGATGGTGCGGCAGTAGGAGTCGCGCAGGATGCCCAGGATGTCGCGCAGCTTGGCGGTCTGGGTGCCGCCGAGGCCGCCGGTGACAAACTCGCGGTCCAGGTCCCAGAAGGTGAGGCCGTGGCTGGAAATGTCGAGGTCGGGGTGGCGACGCTGGACGTATTCCAGCGGGTCCACATCGGCCATCAGGTGGCCGCGCACGCGGAAGGCGTTGACGAGTTCCTGGACCCGGGAGGTCTTGTTCAGGAAGCCGCTGACATCCACCGAGATATCCGGTGCCCAGTGAATGGGGTCATAGGGGATGCGCAGGGCGGCGAAGATGTCCTCGTAGAAGTTACGCTGACCGAGCAGCAGCTCGTGCACACGCTTGAGGAACTCACCCGAACCCGCACCCTGGATGACGCGGTGGTCATAGGTGGAGGTCAGGGTGATGGTCTTGCCGATGCCCAGGTCCACCAGCGTCTTGGGGCTGGAACCCTGGAACTCGGCCGGGTAGTCCAGCGCACCGGCACCGATGATGCAGCCCTGTCCCGACATCAGACGCGGCACCGAGTGCACGGTGCCGATTCCGCCGGGGTTGGTCAGCGAGATGGTGGTGCCGGCATAGTCGGCCATGGTGAGCTTGTTATTGCGTCCACGCTTGATGAGGTCTTCATACGCGGAGAGATACTCGCTGAAGCTCATCATGTCGGCGGCCTTGATCGAGGGCACCACGAGCGAGCGGGTTCCATCGGGCTTGGGTACGTCGATCGCGATACCGAGGTTGATGTGCGCCGGGGCCACCACGCTCGGCTTGCCGTCGATCTCGGCGTAGTAGACGTTCTGGCTCGGGGTCTCCTTGATCGCCTGAATCAGCGCCCAGCCGATCAGGTGGGTGAAGGACACCTTGCCACCGCGAGCGCGGGCCAGGTGGTTGTTGATGACGATGCGGTTGTCGATCATCAGCTTCGCCGGAATGGTGCGCACGCTGGTGGCGGTGGGGACCGCTACCGAGGCATCCATGTTCTTGGCGAGGGTCTTGGCCAGACCCTTGAGCGGGGTGACCACATCCTCCGCGGGCTCCACCGCGGGGGCCGCGGCATCGGCGTCGGGCTTCTTTGCCGGACGCGGGGCCTGCGCGGGGATCGGGTTCGCATTGGGCTGATGCGCGGTGGTGCGTGCCACCGGCTGCGCGCCGGTGGTGGGAGCCGGGGGCGCCGGCTGCGCGGCGGTCGGCTCAGTGGATGCCGCGGGGGCCGATGTCGACGGGGTCGATGTCGCGGGGACACCACCGCCGATCGCCCCGGTCTGCCCGGCCTGTTGGCTCGTGTGGAAGGCCTCAAGCGTGGGCCACCACGACTCGTCCACCGAGTTCTTATCCGCTAAAAATTTCTCGTAAAGCTCTTCGACCAACCACTCGTTGGCCCCGAACTCTCCGGACGAACCGTCCCCGGCTCCGACTCCGGTCAACTGGCTTGACACCGCCAGACCACCACTCTCTCCGTGACATTTGCGAATTCAACGCCGTAGGTTGCGACGCTGCATATCTACTGCACAAGCCTAGACCTTTTTTTAGGTTCCAGGAATGTTCGGGCCCGGTGAGGTGTGAAATCCGTCGCAGGTCTTGTCACGCAGACATTTTGTGGACTTTCTGATGCGGCTTTCGACGCGGTTTGTTATGCTATTTGGCACAATGGATGACCCTCCTCGATCTCTCATGCCCGGCCACCTTCGACATAGACACGCTCACACGGCGGTGATCTAAATGTCGGAATGGGTGCTGCTGGGCATCGGTTTGTTGCTGACGGTAGGTACCGGATTCTTCGTTGCCTCCGAATTCGCCCTGGTGAACCTCGATCGTTCCGATCTTGAGGCCCGGCGCGACCGTGGTGAGCAAAAGCTCACCCGCACGATTGGCGCGCTGCGCCATACCTCCACACACCTCTCCAGCGCGCAGCTGGGCATCACGCTCACCACGCTGCTCGCGGGTTACACCCTGGAGCCCGGAATCTCGCGGCTGCTCGCCGACCCCTTTATTAGTTGGGGCGTGAGCGAGGACGCGATCGGGCCAATCTCGAGCGTGGTGGCCATCGTGATCGCCACCCTGATCTCGATGGTGATCGGCGAACTGGTGCCCAAGAACTTCGCCCTCGCGTTGCCGCTGGCAACCGCGAAGGTCGTGGTGCCGTTCCAGACCGCCTTCACCGCAATCTTTCGACCCGCTGTACAAGTCCTGAACGGAAGCGCCAACGGCGTGTTGCGTTCGGTGGGCATCGAACCCAAGGAGGAACTCTCCGGGGCCCGAACCGCCGAGGAACTCTCCAGCCTGCTGCGCCGTTCGGCGGGGGCGGGAACCCTGGAGGAGGACACCGCGACGCTGCTGGATCGCACCCTGCGCTTCTCCGCTCACGACGCCTCGGATGTGATGACCCCGCGCCTGCGCGTGGTCGCCGCGTCCCGCACCGATCCCGCCCAGGCGGTCCTGGACCTCGCCCGCGAGACCGGATTCTCCCGCTTCCCGGTGATCGACACCGATATCGATGACATCGTCGGGATCGTGCACCTCAAGCATGCGGTGGGCGTGCCACGCGAGCGTCGCGCGGACGTTCCGGTGTCGGCCCTGCAGGTCGACGTGCTGCGTGTCCCCGAGACGATGCCCCTGGACTTCCTGCTGGGCGAACTGCGCGGCCGTGGCCTGCAGATGGCCGTGGTGGTAGACGAGTACGGCGGAACCGCCGGCGTCGCGACCCTGGAAGACCTGGTCGAGGAAATCGTCGGCGAGGTATCCGATGAACACGACCGCACCAGCGCGGGCGTGGTGAACTCGGTGGAGGGCGTGCTCTTCCCGGGCAGCCTGCGCCCCGATGAGCTGCGCGAGCGCACCGGCATTCTGGTGCCCGAAGAGGGCCCCTATGAGACCGTCGCCGGTTACCTGATGGCGATGCTGGGACGCGTCCCGGCGATCGGCGACGAGTACGCCGCCGAGCACGGCACCTTCCGGGTCGAGCGGATGGACGGACACCGGATCGACCGGATTCGCTTCCGCAGCACCGAGCGCCTGGCATCCGATGCCGCCGCCACCGGCGCGGCCGACACCCCGGCCCCCGCGGTCTCCGACGCCGAAAACAGCGCCCCGCGCACCGGCGTCACGCTGATCCCGGAGGCCATCACCCGCCCGAATGAGGACCCGAAGAATAAGGAGGTGCAGCGATGAGTGACTGGGCCGGAATTGCCTGGCTGTTTGTGCTGCTGCTGGGAAACGCCTTCTTCGTGGGTGCCGAGTTTGCGGTGATCTCCGCACGCCGCTCGCAGATCGAGCCGCTGGCCGAAAAGGGCAAGCGCAGCGCGATCACCGCGCTCTGGGCGATGGAACACGCGACTCTGATGCTGGCCACCAGCCAGCTGGGTATCACCGTGTGTTCGCTGCTGATCCTGAACGTGTCCGAGCCGGCGATTCACCACCTGCTGGGGTATCCGCTGGCGCTGACCGGGCTGCCGGATGGTGTGGTGAGCACGATCGCGTTCATCATCACCCTGCTGCTGGTGTCCTACCTGCACGTGGTGTTTGGTGAGATGGTTCCCAAGAACCTCTCCTTCTCGGTGCCCGACCGCGCGGTGCTGATCCTGGCCCCGCCGCTGGTGTTTATCGCCCGCGTGTTCAAGCCGATCATCTGGGGTCTGAACTGGTTCGCGAACCTGGTCCTGCACGCGATGCGGGTGGTGCCCAAGAACGAGGCCAACTCGACCTTCACCCTGGACGAGGTCGCCACGATCGTGTCCCAGTCCACCCGCGAGGGTGTGCTGACCGATAACTCGGGCGCGCTGACTGCGGCGTTTGAGTTCACCGGTAAGAAGGTATCCGATGTGGCGATCCCCACCGCCGAGTTGGTGACCCTGCCCGCGGGCGTGACCACCTCTCAGCTGGAGCGGGCGGTCGCCAAGAAGGGCTTCTCGCGCTACGTGATCACCGGGTCGGGCGAGGGGGAGGAACACGACCTCCTCGGTTACCTGCACCTCAAGGACGTGCTGCGCTTTGACACCGGTGGGGACGAGGACTCCCCGGATCAGCCGATTCCGCTGCGTCGGATCCGCCGGTTGATCTCGCTGCCCGAAACCGAGGACCTGGAGGACGCCCTGGCGACGATGCGTCGCTCGGGCTCGCACCTGGCCCGCGCGATCGACACCGAGGGGCAGACCACCGGTGTGCTCTTCCTCGAGGACATCATCGAGGAGCTGGTGGGTGAGGTGCACGACGCCACCCGCCGCGACACCTAGTCCACCACACATCTGCGCCCCCGCCGAGAATCCTCGGCGGGGGCGTTGCGTCTTACCAATGAGAAGACGATTTCTAATCGGCCAAAACTGATGAGCTCAACTGCTCCGCTTTTCGATCAAGTCGCTCGGCAAATGGATGGACAAATAGCAAATATCTTGTCACGTCAGCAGGCGTGGGAGTGCGACTCTTGGTGCCGTGGGCTATGTCATTTCGGCAATCAACCACATCGCGAATACTGAACCGAATGTTTGCAGTATGAATGTCGCCCAGATGGTCAGTAACTTCAATTTCGCCGTCGCAAACCGCCGTTACGCTTCCCATGCATTTGAATAGATTATCAATCACGTCGGATTTTGCGCTCGTTACGATCCGTGCAAATTTATCCGCATCCAGCGTCCCTTTCGCCGGCTTTGCATTGTCATTCCAAAGATTGGCAAGCGGAAGTAGAGATTTCCGAAGTAAAGCCTGACGTTGAGGATCGTTTTGAGAGGAGATGACTTCCTTCAACCTGGGTAATGTCTGGTGTTCTCGTACTCCCAATGGAATTCGTCGAGCTTCGAGTTCACCAGTCCCGATCGAATCGATGAATTCGAGTGCGAGCGACTTTAAAAAGGCTTCAAAATGACTGACCATCAGAACAATTGCAGCGCGACATAGTGTGTTTGCTGCAGTGATCTCTTCTCTGGCTTCAGCTGCGACGGCTAGTTTTTGTAGAAGAAGGACTTCTGAGATACCTTCTTCAAATGTGTCAATTGCCACGTCCATTAAGCCCTTCGGCAACAACTTCTGCGGGTAGGGAACTTGAAATCCCGAGCTGCTGAAGCCGGTCAGTAAACGCTGCGATCCGATATAGAACTCGAGCACGATCCGCGGTGGCACGACCGATTGAAACTTGAAACCGCTCTTCGACGGATAATTCTGCAAGTGCTGCACTCGCGGATTCTTTTTTGGAGACTAGGTCAGCCTGATCGCAATGTGCCACTGAGACCATAACTGCATCGAAAAGAGCTTTGTTCACAGGATTCTGAGATCCTGGAGCTTTAAAAGGAGTTTCACCAAAAGTATCGAAAACTGTCGCACAGGTATCGATGAAGAGGCTACGGTCTTTGTCCGAGCACGGGGCTTTCATGTTCGACCGCATATGTTCATTCAGTAACTGTCGGAGCGGGGGCCTGTAATCTGTTAGCTCGCTTACCAACGCAAAGAAACGGAGTACAAGCTCTTCGTGTCCCATTCGTTTGTTTGTGTAGTTACCGAGAATTCTTTTGAATTCCGCATTTCCCGCGAGATTCTTCAATGAAGAATTGTATGGTCCGCGGTAAACGGAGTTTCTGAGTTCTTGGGCCACAAGACTGGCTGCCCCAGTATTCAGACGTTCGAACACATCAAACTTGATATCCGGGTGGCTATCAGCAGTGATGACAATACAGCGGATAGTTCGACCCTCAAGCCTCCGCTGGTCTTTTGGTGAAAGATCGGAAAACTTGGCCCCGTTTAGTTCGCTGAGGACGGAAACTCCGTTCAAGGCAAATTCGTCATCCAAGAATTTCCGAATTGTCTTTAAACGCTGAAGGCCATCAATAACCTCATACACTCCTTGGTCGTCTTCTGCGAAATAGCAAACCGGAATCGGAACGTTTAGCAGGAGTGATTCAATTAGGCGCGACGCTTTTCCGTTGTCCCATACATATTTACGTTGGTATTCAATGTTGAGGCTGATACGACCGGTTTTAATATCTTCGCGAATTGCTCTTACGCCTAAATCGTAAGGTTGAGTTACGAGTTTGCGTTCTGAGGGCTCTATGTCGAGCGGCGAGGATTGCTCTGACTCGCCACTTTCGAAATCGTCGGATTCGTCTGAATCTGATTGTATTTCCGTTAGTTCGGTTTCAGGCAATTGATTAGTGATTGGCAACGGGCTGTCTCCTCAAGTTGAATCTCGATTCTCAAACGTATTGCTAAGACGTACTTGTTTGCAGCCGCCAAAAAGGGGGACATGATGCTTGACATTCACGATGATGAATCGAGTTTGAGGAGCTGGTGGGTGAGGTGCACGACGCCACCCGCCGCGACTACTAGTTCCCAACACCGCAGCTCCCCCGCCGAGAATTCTCGGCGGGGGAGCTGCGGTGTTGATCCCTAGTGGGTTCGGTAGGGGGCTCGTCCATACGGGCCCGGGACGTAGTCGATCTCGGCACCCAGGACGTGCGCCGCCCGCAGCGGGAAGTGTGGATCGCGCAGGGCCTCGCGTCCGATCAGGATGGCATCCGCCTGCGCGGCTGCCAGCGTTTCGGCCACCTGCTCGGGTGTGGTGAACAGGCCCACCGCGGCGACCGGGATGCCGGTAGCGGCGCGCAGGCTCGCGGCGAAGGGAACCTGATAGCCGGGGGCTGCCGGGACGTGCTGGTGGGCCACGAGCCCGCCGGTGGAGACATCCAGCAGATCGGCTCCGGCCGCCTCGGCGCGGCGACCGATATCGGTGATGAGCTCCTCGGTGAGGCCACCCTCGGCCCAGTCGGTGGCCGACAGGCGCACAAAGATCGGCAGGTCGCCAACCCGGGTGCGCACCTCACGAATCACCAGCTCCAGCAGCTTGGCCCGGTTCTCCGGGCTGCCCCCAAACGAGTCGGTGCGGGTGTTGGACAACGGGGAGAGGAACGAGTGCAGCAGGTAGCCGTGGGCCGCGTGAATCTCGATCACCTTGAACCCGGCATCCACCGCCCGCCGCGCGGCGGCACCGAAGTCTCGCACGACCCCGGCGATATCGGCGGTGGTCATTTCGCGCGGGGCGGCGTATCCCTCAAACGCGATCGCCGAAGGCGCGACGGTGGCCCAGCCGCCCTCGGATTCGGGCACGCTGCCGGTCCGATCGGTGCCCCAGGGGCGGTAGATCGAGGCCTTGCGTCCGGCATGGGCCAGCTGGATACCCGGCAGGGCACCCTGCGAGGCAATAAACGCGGTGATCGGTGCCCAGGCTGCGGCCTGCTGGTCGTTCCAGATCCCGGTGTCCTGCGGGGAGATCCGGCCCTCGGGGGAAACCGCGGTGGCCTCGGTCAGCACGATGCCGGCGCCGCCGATCGCGAACTGCCCCAGATGGACGGCATGCCAGGCGGTGGGGACACCGTCCTGACGTTCCACCGCATACTGACACATCGGGGCGATCCAGATGCGGTTGCGGGCGGTGACAGAGCCCAGGGTCAGCGGGCTAAAGGGTGATGACATGGAAACCTTTTGACTGGCCGGCGCTAGGCGAGTTCGGTCAGGAACGCGCGCAGGCTGCCGGGGGAGGTGTACACGTGGCCGGTGATGCCGAGCTCGCGTGCGGCGGAGATGTTCTCCTCCTTGTTATCGATAAACACCATCCGGTCGGCGTCGATTCCCAGCAGGTTCAGTGTGTGAACGTAGATGTCGTGATTGGGCTTGATCATGTCGATTTCGCCGCTCACAACAAACTCATCGAAGTAGCCAGCGAGCGGACCGTGACGGAAGTAGCCACCAAAATCGGCCCCGGCGTTGGAGAGCAGGGCGAGGCGGGTGCCGCCCTCGGAGAGTTCGCGGATGATCGCAAACACCGCAGGGTCCACCGAGAGCCAGCTGCGGAAGTCGCTGATCCAGATCTCCTGAATCCGGGCGTCGTCCCAGTGGGTGCCCAGCTCGTCGGCGATGAGTCGCCAGTACTCCAGAACGCTGATGGTGCCCTGATCCAGCGGTGCGCGGTGCTTCCAGTACGGCGGCAGCAGGGTTTCGGCATCCACGCCGGTCAGCTCGACGGTGCGGGCGAAATCCTCGGCGTTCTGGGGGAGCGAGATGACATCCCCGTAGTCAAAGACGACGGTGCGGGGGTTCAGGTTGAGGCTCATGGGTGTCCCTTCTTTGGGGCCCAGCGTATCCGTTTGCCTGCCAAACTCATGGAATCGTTACGCGCGCCACCTAGGATGAGGATGTGAATTCCCGACTTACCCCGTACTGGGTCATCTTTGTCCTTGTCCACCTCTGGGCATTCTGGCTCGCACTGACCTCCTCGGGGTACCCGCTGGGAGACGTCACGATCGTGTACCTCCCGTGGTCCGAACAGGCCATGAACGGCGGATCGATCGTTGGGATCAACCAGCCCTGGGTCTATCCGATCCTGGCGCTGCTGCCGATGATCCCGCCGCTGGCCTTCGGCCACGAGCTGTATGCGGTGGGCTGGCTGGTGATGTGTTCGGTGCTCAACGCGATTGCCTACGCGGTGCTGCTGGGCAATGGACGCTCAATCGGGCGTAAGCGCGCGGCCGTCTGGTGGATGGCCTTTATCGTGGTGCTGGGGCCGATCGTGATGGGCCGGATCGACGCGGTGACCGTGCCGATGGCGATCGTGGCGCTGCTGATCATCTCGCGCCATCCGATGGTCGCCTCGATCATCCTGAGCATCGCGACCTGGATGAAGATCTGGCCGGCCGCGGCCATCGGCGCGGCGATTCTGGTGCTGCGTCAGCGGGTCAAGATTCTGGTGGGCGGCATCTACACAACCCTGGTCGTGCTGGTTGCCGCGCTGTTTATCGGCGGGTTCCCCAACGTGCTGTCCTTTATTACCCAGCAGACCGGGCGCGGCATTCAGGTTGAGGCCCCGGTGGCCGTGCCGTATCTGTGGATCGCCTCGCTGGGTGGCAATGCCAAGGTTTACTATGATCGCAACATCCTCACCTACCAGGTGCGTGGTGACGGGGTGGACGTGCTGACGGCCGTGATGACGCCGCTGTTGGTGCTGGTGGTCGCGCTGATCGCGGTGCTGGCCTGGCGTGCCCAGCGCAGCCGCACCAGCGCGCTGCGGATCCTTCCGGTGCTGGTGCTGGCCCTGGTCACCGCGATGATCGCCGTGAACAAGGTGGGATCGCCGCAGTTCATGGTGTGGTTTATTGCCCCGATTGTGTTTGGGCTGGTGGTTTCGGCCGAGCGGTTCCGTTTCCCGGCGGTGCTCGCGCTGGTGCTGGGCCTGCTGACCCAGCTGTTCTATCCGTACCTGTACGGATCGCTGCTGCGGACCGAGCTGTGGGCGGTCATCACGATCACCCTGCGCAACATCGGTACGCTGGTTCTACTGGTCTGGTGTGTGCGCGAGCTGTGGCGCCTGGGGGCGCCGCACGTGCTGCCCAGCGCCGAGACCCGTGCCGCGGCCGCCCAGGCGGCGGCCACCCCCATCATCAAGGAGAGCTAACATGCTGGTTGCATTTTCGGTTTCACCCAGTGGCAGCGATAACGCCGACGCCTCGGTTCACGACGCGGTAGCCGCCGCGGTCAAGATCGTGCGCGACTCGGGCCTGCCCAACCACACCGACTCGATGTTCACCACCATCGAGGGCGAGTGGGACGAGGTCTTCGCGGTGATCAAGGCCGCGACCGAGGCCGTGGGCGCCTTCGGGTCCCGGGTTTCGCTGGTGCTCAAGGCGGACATTCGCCCGGGCTACAGCGGCGAGCTGACCGCCAAGCTGGATCGCCTGGAAGAGGCGCTCGCGGAATAGTCGCGGGCTCGGTGCGCGGTCTAACGTTTTCGCGGGCGGACGGGGCGGTCTTATCGGAACCGCTAGGCCGAAGGACGGCTCAGTTCGCGCGCGCCTCACGCCGCATCCTGAGATCCCGCGGCCAGGGCCAGGGCGGCACCGGGCCGGTCGGGGTGAAGCCCAGTCGCTCGTAGAGTCGCTGGCTGGCGGGGGTGCTGGCGTCCAGGGTGGCGGTGGCACCCCGGGCATCGATATCGGTGAGGGCATGCCGGATGAGGTGCCCGCCGAGGCCGCGCCCGCGGGCAACCTCGTCCACCACGACTGCCTCCAGATGCCAGACATCCGCGGCACTGATGGCCGGTCGCGGATGGAACCAGAGTGCGAGGGCGAGCGGGGTGCCGGTGGGGCCGGCGATCAGATCGACCCGACCCTCGGCGAGGGCCACCCGCATCGCACGGCGGTAGTACACCCGCAGCACGAGTGCACGGGCAGGGGCCCAGCGAATGATGCGTCGCCAGGCCGGATCCCGGTCAAACACGTGCACCAGCAGTTGGAGCGCGGCGCGGCGGCGAGTGCGGTCAAGCCAGACGATTGGCGGCGGGGACTCCGGCTGATCCATGAGGTGGCGCTCCTGCGTTGTGGGGCTCTGAAAAGTCGATGATTGCCACAATCCTATGGCGTGTGCCATTCTTCCCGGATAGTGACGCACGCAGGGCAGTAGACGGGGCTCTATCCTCAAGCGGACCCCTCATTCAGCCGAGGTTTACCCTCGGCGCTGACGCCCCATACCCTGGCCCACGTGGAGGGAGACGAAACCATTGTTGCCCCTGTTTTGGGGCCCCAGATCGGCGGGCAGACCCGCGATTAACGTGGTGTCGTGCTTCCCCTTCTGAGCCGCTCTGCCAGGGTGTAGCTATGGACTTACTCAAGACAATGGACCCGTATTCTGCGGTAGCCTCGTGGGCGATCTGGGAGACAAAACCGGAGGGTGGTGTTATCGATAAACTGGACTTTCCCGTAACGGTTTCGTCCCACCAGCTCAACCCGAGGGTAATGATTGTGGCGTTGAATCCGGCTCGGGAATCGGAGATTTCCCCGCAGGATGCCGCGTCCCAGAATAAGTGGGGAAACTTTCATACTGCGCGCAAACATAACGATCATTTCCTGGCACGCGCATTCGAAGGTACGCCGTACTGGGGCGCCTATATGGCCGACCTCTATCCCGAGATCAGGGAATCTGATTCGGGCAAGGTGCGTGCCGCGGACGATGTGGCCAAAGCGGGCGTTCGGTTATTGGTTGAACAGGCAAAGCTGCTCGGCGGTGTGGAAGTCATCATCTGTCTGGGGTCGAAAACCTACGACACCATCCTGAAGAACCTGTCTGAGCTGGCGGAGTTGGAAGGCGTCACCAAGGATTCTCTGCGCCGGGTGACCCACTACTCCGGGGCCGCCGCGGCGAAACACAAAAACAACCCCGAGGTCTATCGCACACTGGTCCATACGGAACTGGATATTCTCTAGGGCGATTTGGTGGTCCCGTGGGCTGCGCCGTGACGACGCCCGTCACTCGGACGCGGTCCGGTATTTCGGCTCGCGGGGCGGCTCGGCACGGTGGTGACCGTTGGGACCCGTCGGAAGGGTCACATCAGCGTGAACGCCGCATCAAGCCGGCTCAATGAACCTTTGGTAATACGGTCGAATCGATTTGAGTAATGCCGTAAAATGGGTGTAATGTCCCGCACCTATGTCGACCCGGCGAGTATCACTCCGGCCCGGGTCCGTCTCTCCCTCTTCGCCCTGGCCATCGGGGCCTTCGGCATCGGTACCACCGAGTTCGTCGCGATGGGCCTGCTGCCCGATATCGCCCGCGATCTGCTGCCCGACGTGTACGCGACCAATCCCGAGCTGGCCAACTCCCATGCGGGCTGGATGATCACCCTCTACGCCCTGGGCGTGGTGATCGGCGCGCCCACCATCGCCGCCGGTGTCGCCCGGTTCTCCCGGAAAACCGTGCTGTTCTGGCTCGCCGTGGCGTTCACCGTGGGAACCCTGGCGACCGCGGTCCTGCCGAGCTTCGGCTGGATCCTCGCCGCCCGTTTCCTCGCCGGCCTCCCGCACGGTGCCTACTTCGGGATCGCCGCCCTGGTGGCCGCGCGCCTGATGGGCCCCGAGAAGCGCGGCCGCGGCATTACCCTGGTGATGACCGGCCTCACCGTCTCCAACGTGATCGGGGTGCCCCTGGCCACCTCGATCGGTCAGAGCATGGGCTGGCGTGCGGCCTTCCTCCTGGTGGCCGGCATCTTTGCCCTCACCGCGGTGGCCGTGGCCCTGGTGATCCCGCGGGTCAAGGGCAACGCCGAGCAGACCCTGCGCCGTGAGCTGACCGTGTTCAAGCGTCCGCAGGTGTGGTTCGCGATCGGGATCGGGGCCATCGGATTCGGCGGATTCTTCGCCGTCTACTCCTATCTGGCACCACTCGGCACAGACGTGGCCGGCATCGATCCCGCCCACATCCCCTGGCTGTTGGCCACGATGGGTCTGGGCATGACCATCGGTACCCTCGCCGCCGGACACTTTGTGGACCGCAGCGTGCGCCGCACCCTCTACGGCTACTTCCTGATGATGGTGGTGGTCCTGATCGGGCTCTACTTCGCCGCCGGATGGGCACCGAGCCTGTTTATCTTCATCTTCCTGGTGGGCTTTGCCTCCAGCGGGATCGGCCCGGCCGTGCAGACCCGCCTGATGGATGTGGCCGGCGACGCCCAGTCCATCGCCGCGGCCCTGAACCACTCGGCCATGAACGTAGGTAACGCCGTGGGTGCCTTCCTCGGCGGCCTGGTCATCGGCGCCCAGCTGGGCTACCGCGCCCCGATCTGGGTGGGCCTCGCGCTCACCATCGCCGGCATTCTGATCGTGATGGCCTCCTACCGAGCCCAGCGGCATCTGGCCCCGCACGAGCGCCTCTAACGCTCGTTAGGCAGCCGAGTGAGTCGGCTTCTGCCGGAGTAAGCCTCACGCCCGTTAGGCGGCGCTCTGATGCCTCGCATGCGCACGTCTCACACTCGTGAGGCAGCAAAATGGCCCCGTCCACGGACGGGGCCATTTTTGTGTCCTAGTCGACGATGATGCCGTCGATGATTGCGCGCTTGCGCAGCGCCACCTTCGTGCCCACATCGTGGCCGGCACCGCGGTACTTCTCGCGGATGCGCTTGAGGTAGCTCTTGGCGGTCTCCTCGGAGATGCTCAGCTCGAAGGCGACGGACTTAACCGGCTCGCCGGAGGCGTACAGCGCCATCACGCGGCGCTCCTGTGCGCTGAGCTTGGGGGCACCACCCTGGGCGGTGTTGTTCAGGGCACCCTCGAGCTCGGCGGACACGAAGTTTTCGCCGCGGTTGGCCGCGCGGATCGCCTCGACGATCATCGTCGCGTCCTCGCTCTTGGCCAGGTAACCCATGGCACCGGCGGCGAGGGCCTCGCGCACCACGGCGGGCTCCGAGTAGGTGCTCATCAGCACGGTGCGGACACCGGTGGTGTTGAGGGTCGCGATCTTCAGCGAGATCGGGATGTTGTCCTTGAGGTCCAGGTCCAGCAGGACCACGTCAACCGGGAATTCGGGGTGACCCAGCAGGTCGGGCCAGGTGGCCACGGCGGCCACCGGGACGATGTCTTCGGCGGCGGCGCGAATCCACTCGGTCAGGGCCGATAAGAGCATCCGGTGATCGTCAATGATCGCCAACCGAATGTGAGCGTCTTCACGGCTCATAGCTTCCTCTCGTCGTCCCCAAGACAGGGTGTGCCACCCGCACGGATATCTGGACTCCCGTAACGGTATTGCTAACACCATAGCGTCCGACACGGTCCAAACCGGGCCACGTCGCCGGTTCAATTTCCAAACGTGTCAATCCATCCACAACAATAATGATTACAAACGTGATCTGCGGCTCGTCGGGTGCCCCGTCGCGGAACTCGATCGTGGCCCGTGGATCGGTGTCACCATCGGTCACGGCCAGCAACCAGAGCGCCGACAGCAGCCCGTCGCGCTGTTCTCGATTGAGCTTGGCGGCCAAACGTTGCGGATCGATAACGTTTAGGCGACCGGCCAGAACTGCCGACTCGGAGATCGCATGGGCGAGCCAGGTTTGCTGGTGTCCGGCGATGAGGTGGGCCCGCAGCTCGGTGGCCAATTCTCCCGCGCGCTTGGCATGTTCGGGATCAAGCGGGAGGGTCAGCGTGCCATCGGCGATCCGCGCAAACATCTCCTCGACCTCGCGGTCCAGCGCGGTCAGCCCGGCCGAGGTACCCGAGCCGGGGCCGTAGGTGGGCAGCTCGATCGTGGCCTGCAGGAGCACCCGGTCCAGGGCCTGGGTCACCATCCGGCGATACGTCCCCACGATGGTGATGGCGATGGCCAGTGGGACCAGCGCAAACACCATCATCACGCCCTCGGGTGGGCTGCGGTGGGGTTCATAGGCGGTTTGGACGATCAGCAAAAACGCGAATCCCGCGGTGAGTAGCGCCCCGGGCAGAATCATCTCGCCGGTGGGACGCAGCGTGGTCATCGCCACCAGCACCCCACCCACGGCCACCGCTGCGGTGGGGTAGACGGGGTTTTCGGCGATGTCCCACACCCCGGCGAAGTCCAGGGTGGCCGCGGTTAGCAGCAGCGTGACGATGACGCGGAAGGCCACCGGCCCCAACCGGGCCGAGGTTTTGCGCAGGTGTAGCACGGTGCCCACCACCACGCAGCCCAGCAGGATCCAGGCGAAGCGGGTGGGCAGGGACACCATATACCGCGACCAGTATTCGATCAGACGGAGGTAGGAAACCGCGACCACGATCGTCCCGGCAAGGGCCAGGCCGGTCCCCAGGTGCACGGTGCTGAGGCGCGCGGTTGAGCGCGGCGCGCGGGGGTGATTCTCACGCTGATTCATCGCGAAACCCCCGGCGTGGTGGTGTTGCCGTGCGTGTTGTGGCGGCTGCGCTGGTGGCACAGTTTCATCGCGGGACCTCCAGCATGATGGTGGTGCCAGCTCCCGGTGCGCTGAACACGCGGGCCGTCCCACCCACCTCGCCCACTCGACCGATGATCGATTCGGACATGCCCAGCCGGTTCGGATCCCGCTCGGCGTTGGGGTCAAATCCGACGCCGCTGTCGGTGACCACCGCCCGCACCACGGTATCGGTCTCGCTCAGGGTCACATCGGCGGCGGACACCCCCGCATGACGGCGCACGTTTTCCAGTGCCTCGGCCAGCGCCAGCAGGATCGCCTGGCCGCTGTGGGTGTAGGCGGAGATGCTCGCGCTGCCGTGGATGGCCACGGTGAGCCCGGCGCGCTCGAAGCGTTCGCGCATCAGCTTGAGTTCATAGTCGGGGACGGAGGTTTCGGTGGTGGTCAGCAGATAGTCGCCCGAGGCCTGCGGGTGCACCTCCTCGCCGGTGCGCAGCCTCTCCAGCAGCTTGCCGTCCGAGGCCGCCTGGGCACGCAGGGCGTTTTCATCCACGCCGCGTCCCGAGTGCGCGAGCAGGGTGAGCGTGGCCAGGACCGTGTCGTGCAACAGCCGGGCATCGCGGTGACGCTGGGCCTCCCGCTCGCTGCCCTGACGCTCGGCCAGGTAGGCCCCGCCGATGCCCGAGATGCGGCGCATGATGCGTGGGAAGGTCTGATTGAGCCAGATGCCGAAGGCTAGCGATACCGCCCAGGATCCCAGGACCAGCACGAGCGGCGCAAACACGCTGGTTTGCATCGCGTGCAGGGCGATCATCAGGTGGACCAGCGTTCCGGCGAACAGTCCGGCGAGGATCAGGGTTTCCCCGCGGGTGGATACCAGGATCGTGGCCACCGACCCCAGCCCCCATCCGGCAATGGCGATCACCGCGGTGATGGTTGCCACCGCGGATTTTCCCGCCGGATCATTCCACAGCACGAGCATCACCGCCTGCCCCAGCCCATAGGCGGTGAGCACCCGGAACATGCTGGGACGCCCGGCGAGCATGACGTGCGCGGCGAGGTGCATCAGGATCAGCGACAGGGTGATCCCGAGCCCGGTGGTGGTCATCGCGCCGGGGGCAAACACCGCGAGCAGCACGGTGAGCTCGGCGGCGATCGCGAAGGACAGGGTGGTGCCCGAGAGCAGGCGGGCTCGCTGCCAGAGGAAGCGTGAGTGGTCCGCCTCGCTCAGCCCCAGGGCGGGGGAGCGGCGCGGTGCCCGTCCCAGATGCCGACCGGGCAGCTCGGGGGTGGTCGCGTCCTCGGGGTCCATACCTGGCAGTTTAGGGCTCCGTGGATAACAGACGTGTGATGGCCGCGCCCACCGCGGGAAACTCGATCAGGAAGCCGTCGTGGCCGTAGATCGAGTTGATCACCGTGGCGGTATCCCCATCCAGCGCCCGCGGTACCCCGGCGGCAATCCGGTGCTGGGTTTCCACCGGGAACAGCCGGTCCGAGTCGATGCCCAGAACCAGCGTGGGCGCGGTGACTCGCGCCAGCGCCGCCTCCACGCCGCCGCGGTCCCGGCCCACGTCGTGGGAGTTCATCGCCTGGAGCAGGGTCAGGTAGGAGTTGGCGTCGAATCGGCGGGTGAATTTATTGCCGTGGAAATCCAGGTAGGACTCCAGTGCGAAGCGGCCGCCATCGCCCAGCGGGCTGATCGAGGACTGCCAGATGCGGTCGAAGCGCGCGTTGAGCTCGTCCGGGGCGCGATAGCTGAGCATCGCGATGCGCCGGGCCAGCGCGAGGCCCGCGTGCGGACCCTCGCCATCATCGGCATCGTAGTAGCGGCCCTGCGCCCAGCCCGGATCCATCGTGATCGCCTGCAGCTGGGTGAGGTTTGAGCCGATCTGGTCGGCGCTGATCGCCGCGGGCGCCGCGAGCACTGCGAGTCGGGCCACGCGTTCGGGATGGGTGACACCCCACTCGATCGCGTGCATCCCGCCCATCGAACCACCGATCACCGCGTTCCAGCGATCGATGCCCAGGTGGTCGGCGAGCAGCGCCTGCGCGCGCACCTGATCGCGCACGGTCAGATAGGGGAAGCGCTCGCCCCACTCGCGTCCGTCGGGGGCGAAGGAGGCGGGACCGGTGGACCCCTGGCAGCCGCCGAGGATATTGGGCACCACCACGTGATAGCGGTCGGTGTCGATGGCGAGGCCCGGACCCACCAGCTCCGACCACCAGCCGGCGGTGTAGTGGCCGGGGCCGGCCTCGCCGCGCACGTGGCTGTCGCCGGTGAAGGCGTGGATAATCAGGATCGCGTTATCGCGCTCGGGGGAGAGCTCCCCAAAGGTTTCGTAGGCGATGCGCACAAACGGCAGCCGTCCGCCGCGCTCGGGCTCGAAGGCTCCGAGGCCCGCGAACTGACGGTTGCCGGGCTTATCCCCGTCACGCCACGCCCCCGTTGCCGGGGGCTTCCCCATGAGCGCCCGTGCCAGATCCTCGGTGATCATACTCGAGGGCACGGATTCTTCGGGTGTCTGCCAGTCCATGCCCCCATTGTGGCCGCTTCCCCCACTCAATGCGACATTGTGACGACGCATCCCGGCGGAACTGAGAAAATAACCGGACGTGCCCGGGGGATATGACGCACCGACCAGCGGTCAGAACTGGGCGTTCCCTCCGCGCGCACGACCGATTGTGCAACCGGGGCTAGACTAAGCGCATGCAGCAGCCCCGATTCCTTCGTCGACTGATGGATCCCACCTCGCCCCAGCACGCGCTCGCGGCGGCCGGAATTCTTGGTGCCCTGACCCTGATCGACCCGGCCAAGCGCTCCCCAGCAGGCCGACTTGCCCTTCGCGCCGGACTCGGCGTCACCACCGGTGTGCTCACCTGGGTGAGCCTCGGCCGTGAAGACGGCCTCGCCCGTAACCCGCTGGCCCGGCTCGGCGTCTCCGTCGGTGCCGCCGGCGCCACCATGGCCTTCGCCGAGGTCGGCGAAAGAATGGACGCCGCGCTCATGCGCACGCTGGTGACCCGTCGGGTGCGCAATCCGCGCCTCCTGCTGGCGGGTGCCACCGGTGCCCTCTCGCTCGCGGCCAGCGCCGTGGACATGCGCGACACCATGACCATCACCGCGCACGACGAGCACCCCGAACACACGGTGGAACTTGAGGCCGGTGCCTACGATGTGATCGCCGGCATGCTGGAGTTCACCGCCGACCACTCCTCCAAGTCCCTGCGTTCCCAGCTCACCGTGGCCCGCGAAACCATCCCGCTGCTCGGCGTGGATGGCGGGGACACCGTCATCCTGAGCGTGGACGAGAGCGCCCCGCGCGCGGTCCCGCACACCTTCGTGTTCCCGGTCAAGGCGCGCTTCCGCTCCTTCGGGATCCCGGTGGAGGCGAGCCTGGAGATCGAGGACGGCCGCATGCGCCGCCTGGTCACCGAGCTGATCGATGACCCCAACGGCATGCACGAGGAGCCGATGCTGGGTGAGCCCGAGTGGCCCGCCCGTGCCGACATCTCCTTCGTGCTGGACTCGGCCGAGCCCGCACCGGCGCCGCTGACCCCAGCACCGAGCCACGCCTAGCCCGCACGAGTCTTCGAAACCCAGCCGGTCCCGGGACCGAGCCGCGCCCAGTTTCCCGCAAGACAAAACCGGCCGGATGCATCAGCATCCGGCCGGTTTCGTGTGTGCGGACTAGGCGCGCGAGAGCACCAGCGCGCGAGCCGCGGCCAGACCCACCTCGAGGTCGGCCTTGATGTCCTCGATGTTTTCCAGGCCGAGCGAGAGACGCACGAGACCCGGGGTCACCCCGGCGGCGAGCTGAGCCTCGGGGCTCAGCTGGGCGTGGGTGGTCGAGGCCGGGTGGATCACCAGCGAGCGCACGTCACCGATGTTGGCGAGGTGCGAGAACAGCGAGAGGTTGTCCACGAGTGCACGACCCGCGTCCACGCCGCCCTTGAGCTCGAAGGAGAGCACCGCGCCGACGCCCTTGGGTGCGTAGCGATTGGCCGAGGAGTACCAGGGGCTCGAGGGCAGACCCGAGTAGTTGACCGAGGCCACATCCGGGTTGTTCTCCAGCCACTCGGCGATCTGCTGGGCGTTGGATACGTGGCGCTCGATGCGCAGCGAGAGGGTCTCGATGCCCTGTAGCAGCTGCCAGGCGCTGTTCGGCGAGATCGCCGCACCGATGTCGCGCAGCAGCTGCACGCGGGCCTTGATGATGTAGGCGACCGCGTCGCCCACGGCCTCCGAGTAGGTGATGCCGTGGTAGGACTCATCCGGGGTGGTCAGGCCGGGGAAGCGCTCGGCGTTCTTTGACCACTCGAAGCGGCCGCCGTCGATGATCGCGCCACCCACGACGGTCCCGTGACCGCCGAGGAACTTGGTGGCCGAGTGCACCACGATGTCCGCGCCGTGCTCGAAGGGACGGATCAGGTACGGGGTCGCGATGGTGTTGTCTACGACCAGCGGGACGCCGGCGGCGTGGGCGATGTCCGAGACGCCGCGGATGTCGAGCACGTTGATCTGCGGGTTACCGATGGTCTCGGCAAACAGCAGCTTGGTGTTCGGGCGGATGGCGCGGCGCCACTCCTCGGGGTCGTCCTGGTTGATCACGAAGGTGGTCTCGATGCCGAGCTTCGCCAGGGTGTACTTGAAGAGGTTGAAGGTTCCGCCGTAGATGGAGGAGGAGGACACGATGTGGTCGCCGGCCTGGGCAATGTTGAGGACCGCGTTGGTGGTGGCGGCCTGACCCGAGGCGACCAGCAGCGCACCCGATCCACCCTCGAGGGCGGCGAGACGCTGCTCAACCACGTCCTGGGTGGGGTTCTGGATTCGGGTGTAGATGTTGCCCGGCTCGGCCAGGCTGAACAGGTTCTGTGCGTGCTGGGCATCGCGGAACACGTAGCTGGTGGTCTGGTAGATGGGGGTGGCGCGGGCACCGGTTACCGGATCGGGGGCGGCACCGGCGTGGATCTGCTTGGTCTCAAACCGCCAGTTGGCGGCGTTTGCTGCATCGGTCATGGTTGTCCTCACGGGTCGGAAACTGTGGCGATCGGGCTGATCGAAAAAGTAGAAGTGGGTTGAGGGTAAACCGAACCCGCCGCCCGAGGGAACCCCCGACCGACACACGACGTCATGCGCGGTGACTGGGGGACACGGTACCCGCATCCGGAGATTGTGTCGGGGACGCGGGAGCGGGGTGATTCGCCCACCGAAACACTATCGTGTGTGGGGATTTCCCGGGGGTATGTTCGGCGGATTCGGGCATCCTTGCAGGATCGGTGTTTTGGCCCCGGCGGGCGTACTCTATTCTCATGACTTCACAGCGCGTAGTGGTAACCGGAGCAAGCTCGGGAATCGGGGCGGCAACCGTCGCCCTGTTCCGTGAAAAGGGATACGAGGTACTCGGGGTAGCCCGCCGTGCCGATAAGCTCACCGAGCTGGCCAAGCGCACCGGGGCCGACGTATTTGCGGCCGACCTCACCTCCGAGGACGATGTGGCGGCGCTCGCCGAATACGTGCGCTCAAACGGCGGCGTGCAGATCCTGATCAACAACGCCGGCGGCGCGTTTGGTCTGGCCAGCGTCGAGGAGTCCTCGGTCGAAGACTGGCAGAAGATGTTCGAGATCAACGTGCTGGGCACCAAGCGGGTCATCTCGGCCCTGCTGCCGAACATGCGCCGCAGCACCGCCGCCGGCGAAACCGCATCGATTGTGGGGGTGACCTCGACTGCCGGACACACCGCCTATGAGGGTGGGGGCGGCTACAACGCGGCCAAATTTGCCGAGCGTGCACTGCTGAACGTGCTGCGCCTGGAGCTCTCCGGCGAGCCGATCCGGGTGATCGAGATCGCCCCGGGCATGGTCCACACCGAGGAGTTCTCCCTGGTGCGCTTCGGCGGCGACCAGGCCCGCGCCGACGCCGTCTATGCCGAGGTGCCCAACCCACTGAGCGCCGAGGATATCGCCGAGGCCATCGTGCACGCGGTCGAACTGCCCGGCCACGTCAACATCGATCACCTCACGGTTAAGCCCGTCGCCCAGGCGGCCCTGCATAAGGTCGCCAAGGGCGAGCTGAAAATGAAGCGCTAGTTTCGGGATTTCCCGCGGGCCCGTCGAGGAATCGGCGGGCCCGCGGCGTTTTCCTGGGGAATCGTGCCCAGGTCATCCGCCCGGCCGGAGCCTCGGGCTAGCCCGGCTCGCAGCCGCAGGAGGAGCGCCGGGTGAGCGTATAGGCAAACAGCTCGTGGACCGGGGCATCGGGGACGTAGCGGACCAGGAGCTCGATGGCCCGGTTGGAAATCTGCCGGATCGGCTGGGCGATCGTGGTGAGCGGGGGCACCGCAAACTCGGTCTGCTCGGTGCCATCGAAGCCGACGATCGCCAGGTCCTCGGGCACCCGCAGCCCGTTGACGTGTGCCGCGTAGAGCACCCCGAAGGCTTGCTCATCGGTGGTTGAGTAGATCGCGCGCGGACGGTCTGGCGAGGCCAACCAGGCGGTCGCGATCCGGGCCGCGGCGGCGCGGGAGATCTCGGCCGGACGCTCCTCGGCGCGCACGGTGACGCCCGGATTGCGCTCGGCATGCCGGGCCAGCGCGGCCTCAAAGCCCGCGCGGTGCTGCCGGGCCCCGGCGGTTTCGCCCAGCCCGTTGAGCATGCCGATGCTGTCATAGCCGTGGTCTAGCAGGTGGGCGGTGGCGTCCCGGGCGGCGGCCTCGTAGTCGATGGTGAGCGAGCTGACCCCGTGTACGTGATCGATCGGGTGCAGCACCAGAACCGGGACATTCTCGCGGCGGAATGCGCTGAGATCGGGGTTGTCGAAGAGCGAGACCAGGATCACCCCGTCGACCCGGCGGCCAAGGAAGGACGCGCAGTGCCGGGTCTCCTGCTCGGGGTTTCCGGCGGAGTCGGCGATGATCAACAGGTGGTTGTGGGCGAGGGCAGCATCCTCCAGGGCCCGCGCCAGCTCGCCAAAATAGGGGTTGGCGATGTTGGGTACGATCAGGCCGATCGAGGAGGTCTTGCCGGCGCTGAGTGCGCGGGCCAGCGCATTGGGCTGGTAGTTCAGCTCCGCCGCCGCGGCGAGCACCCGTTCGCGGGTCTCCGGCGAGACGTTGCGCGGGCCGTTGTTAAACACGTAGGAGACGACCGCGGTGGAGGTTCCCGCGAGCTGCGCTACGTCCCTGCCTGTGGCCACGGGGCACCCCTGTTTCTACTCGGTTAGATATCACGATCCTAGCGTGGCCGATGCCGAGAGTCGGGATCCGCTTGCATGCGCGTCGCCTGCGCGGTAGGGTCATCTAACCGCTTAGTCTATGCGGTTAGATCCGGTGGTGTGGATGATCCCCCCTGACGTCCACACCACCCTCACTCTTGTGAAAGGACTCCTCCCATGAGGCGTGTCTCCCTCGCGCTGGTAGCCCTGTCGGCCACCGCGGCGCTCGCACTCTCCGGCTGCTCGGCCAGCTCGAGTGACCCCGGTTCCGCGGATGGTTCCGTGGTGAAGCTCCTCGGTGCCGAGGACCCGGCCACCTTCGCCCCGGTCATCTCCGCCTTCGAGGCCGAGAACAAGGGCACCACCGTGAAGTACACCCAGGTGCCCTTCGACCAGCTCTCCAGCACGCTGCAGCAGCGTCTGGCCGCCAAGGACAAGGACATCGACGTCTACACGGTTGATCAGCCCAACGTCTCCCAGCTCGCCGCGCAGGGATTCCTTGAGGACCTCAGCGACCTGAAGGATCAGGCGAAGAAGGCCACAACCCCCGAGCAGTACTCGGTCAACGTGTATCAGGATAAGCTCTGGGCGCTCTCGGTCTGGAACTCGACCCAGATGATGTTTGTGAACAACGACGCCCTGGCCAAGGCGGGCATCGCCGCCCCCACCGCCAACCCGGCCGAGCGCTGGACCTGGGAGCAGACGGTGGACGCCGGCAAGGCCGCGCAGGCCGCCGGCAGCAAGTGGGGCCTGCTGTTCGAGCAGGTCGAGGGGTACTACCAGCTGCAGCCCCTCGCCGAATCCCTCGGTGGTGGCTCGGGCATCACCGGTAAGGACATGCTGACCGCCGATGTGACCAACCCCGGCTGGACCAAGGCCATGCAGTGGTACGCCGACCTCTACTCCAACAACGTTTCCCCGCGCGGGGTGGGTGGATTCCAGACCAGCCCGGTCTTCGCCGACGGAGACGTGCCCTTCTTTATCGGTGGGCCGTGGGACGTGGGCAAGTTTGCCGAGAACGCCAAGTTCAACTGGAGCGTCGTCCCGATGCCCGCGTTTGCCGGCGGAAAGGCCGTGACCCCCAACGGCTCCTGGTCCTGGGGCATCAACCCGGCCTCGGACCACAAGGATGCCGCCAAGAAGTTCCTCGAGTTCGCCGCACTGAACCCCGCCGGTAACCTCGCCACCACCGAGAAGACCACGATCATCCCCGCCAACACCGAAGCTCAGGCCAAGTACCTGCCGACCCTCGAGGCCCTCGGCGGTACCCACAGCGCCGGGGTCGCCGATCTGATCACCGAGGAGATCAAGACCACCGCCGTCCCACGTCCGGTTTCGGTGGGCTATGTGCAGTTCGAGTCGATGATGAACAAGGCCTTCGCCGACATTCGTAACGGCTCCCCGGTGGAGGCACGCCTCAAGGACGCCCAGTCCCAGATCGAAGCCGCCTGGAAAAAGTTGCGATGACCGCACCCGGCGCACGCATTCAGCGCCCGCGCGCCGCGTCCCCCCTCCCCGGGACGCGGCGCCCGCGCCGGCGCTCCCGCCTGGTCTGGCGGCCCACGCTGGTCGCGCTGGCGTTCCTCTCGCCCGCGCTGATCGGCCTGGTGCTGCTGCGCCTCGCCCCCGCGGTGGTCGCGTTCTGGCAGAGCCTGCAGGGTGGTGGCATTCTCTCCGGGGGTGAGCACTTCGTGGGCCTCGACAACTATGTCGAGCTGTTCTCGAGCGCCGACTTCATCGGCTCGCTGCTGGTGACCCTGCTCTTTACGGTGATCATCAACCCGGTGCAGGTCGCGATCGCATTCCTGCTCGCGGTGCTCTACACCCGGCGGGCGGCGGGATCGGGATTCTGGCGCTCGCTGGTGATCCTGCCGATCGCCGTTCCGCCCGCGGTATCCGCGGTCATCTGGAGCGTGATCTACCGTCCCGACGGCCTGGGCAACGCGTTTTTGGGGATGCTGGGCCTGCCCGCGCAGCCCTTCCTCACCTCGCCCACCCAGTCGCTCACCGCGATCATGGTGCTGCTCAGCTGGGTCGGGGTGGGCTACTGGATGCTGTTCCTGATTGCCGGCATCAACGATGTCCCCACCGAGCTGTATGAGGCCGCCTCCCTGGATGGGGCGAGTGCCTGGCGTCAGCTGTGGACGATCACCTTCCCGCTGGTGCGCCGCCCGCTGGCCTTTGTGCTGGTGGCCGATACGGTGTCCAACTTCCTGGTGTTCGCGCCGGTTCAGATTTTGACCAAGGGGGGCCCGGAGGGATCAACAAACCTGCTCATGCACGATATTTTCAACCGCGCCTATACGCTCGGGGACCTCAACACGGCCCAGGCCGAGGTCATCATTCTGGTACTGCTGACCCTGGCGATTGTCGCGGTCCAGTTCCGCCTGCTCAAGAGTGAGGACGCCGCATGAGTGTGACCGTGACCCGGCGTCCGCGCCGACTGCGCACCGGCTACCTGCTGCTCTCGCTGGTGGGGGCTCTGATCGGGCTGGCCTTCCTGCTGCCGCTGTGGTGGACGCTGGTGAACTCGCTGCGTCCGGGCAGTGACACCTTCGCCTTCCTCAACCCGCTGAGCTGGCAGACCTTCTTCACGCTGAGCCCGAACCTCGACAACTACGTCACGCTGCTGAGCGGGGACCTGGGCCGGGCAATCGGCAACTCGCTGTTTATCAGCGTGGTCACGGTCGTGGCGGGTCTGCTGATCTGCGCGATGGCGGCCTTCGGTCTCTCGGCCATTCCGTTCCGCGGACGCGGGGCGATCTTTGGCATCGTGATCCTCTCCTTCCTCATCCCGTTTGACGCAATCGCGATTCCGCTCGCGGACATGTTCCGCGACTGGAACCTGCAAAACACGTTCATCGGCTTGATCCTCCCGGGGATCGGCAACGGCATGGCGATCTTCCTGATCCGCACGTTCTTCCTGGCGATCCCCACCGAGCTGGTCGAGGCCGCGCGCCTGGACGGCCTGGGCTGGTGGGGCGTGTTCCGCCGGATCTACCTGCCGCTCTCCCGGCCGGCCCTGATCGGCGCCGGGCTGACCCTGTTCCTCTTCCAGTGGCAGGCGTACATGTGGCCGCTGCTGATGGGCACCGATCAGAACCACATCGTGGGTCCGGTCGCGCTGTCCAACCTGCAGGGCCAGTTCAACGTGGACTACGGCGTGATGTTTGCAGCCTCGGTCATCCTGACCCTCATCCCGCTGCTGATCATCATGATCTGCCAGCGCTATTTCATTCAGTCGGTGAGCACGTCCGGGCTCAAGTAGCCCGCGTGCCCGACACCCGCTTCAACCCAGAAGGAACCCCTTCATGACCTCGCTTCACCACGTCATCCTCGACACCGATATCGGCTCCGATGTTGATGACGCCCTGGCCCTCTCCCAGCTGCTGGGCACCTCCAACGTGACCCTGCTGGGTGTGACCACCGTCTACGGCGACACCCTGCTGCGTGGACGCCTCGCAAGGCGTCTGGCCGGTATGGCCGGCCGTGACATCCCCGTGTACTCGGGGCTGCGCGAAACCATGTCCGGCCGCGAGGTGTGGTGGCCCGGACACGAGGGCAGCCTGCACCCGAACCTCGAGCGCGAGAGCGTGCACGAGGGCGAGGCGATCCGCTTCCTGGTGGACACCGTGACCGCGCGTCCGGGCGAGATCGACGTGATCGCGATTGGACCGCTGACCAACATTGCCGCGGCGATCCAGGCCCACCCGGACTTCGCCTCCTCGGTGCGTCACCTGTGGATCATGGGTGGTGCGTTCACCAGCACCGAACCCGAGCACAACTTCCGCAGCGACATCACCGCCACCAACATCGTGTTTGGTGCCGGGATCCCCACCACCGTGACCGGGCTGGAGGTGACCCGAAAGATCGAGATCCGTGCCGACCAGCTGGAGGAGATCGGCCGCTCGGGTGAGCTCGGTGCCGCGCTGCGCGCCGACGTGCAGCAGTGGTGGGACTACTGGAACGAGACCTGGAACGTGCCGCACGACCCGGTGACCGTGCTCACGATGACCCGTCCCGACCTGTTTGGATTCTCCCCGCAGGGCCGGGTCGAGATGATCGAGGGTGGCAAGGAGGACGGCCGCAGCCTGTTCCACCTCGACGCCGCAGGAACCGTCCGGGTAGCCACCGATGTGGACGGCGTGGCCGTGGGCGAGGAGATCGTCACCGCGATCGGCATCGCCGGCGCCGCCAAGGGCTAATAACGAACAACGGCCCTCCCCGAGTGGGGGAGGGCCGTTGCCGTGTTCGGGCTAGCGGGCGTCGACGGGGGAGTCCCCGAGCGGGTTGCCCTCGGGGGCATCATCGTCCGGTGCACCGCCCTCCGGCGCGTCCGAGAACGACAGCTTGGGCACAAACAGCAGCAGCACCACGGCCACCGCAGCCGAGAGGCCACACACGGCCCAGACGGTCATGTATCCGGCCAGCGAGGAGGCACCGGCGGTCACCGTGGTGGCCGCGCCGCCGATCAGCACGATGCCGAAGATCGCCGAGGAGAACGAGCCTCCGATGGTCTTGGACGTGCTGGTCAGCGCCGAGGCGATGCCGGTGCGGCCCGGGGGAGCGGCGGCGGCCGCGGCGGCGGGCAGCGCACCCACCAGGGCACCCGATCCGACCCCGGCGATCATCATGCACATCACCACCTCCCACACCTCGAGATGGAAGGGGATCAGCAGCAGATAACCGGCGGCCACCGAGATCGCCGAGGCGATCAGCGCGATTCGCGGGGTCGCCCGCTTGGAGACGATCGGGAACAGGATCGCGCCGATGATCATCGAAATCAGATAGGCACCGATCAGGAGCGAGAGCTGTCCGGCCGGCAGCCCCAGCCCGTAGCCGTTTTCGCGCGGGGTGCCCGCATAGGTGCTCAGCGGCACCTGCGCGCCCAGCACGCTGATGCCCACCAGACCCGCGGTGAGCTGCACCGGCCACATCCGCGACTGACGCATCAGGCGCAGGTCGATCGCCGGGTCCTTCTGCCTGAGCTCATAGCGGCCAAACGGCCAGAACCCGATGATGCCCAGTGCGATCGGGATCCATACCCACCAGGTCTCCACGCCGTTCAGGCGCAGCAGCGAGAGTCCGCCGGTGATCAGCGCGATGTTGATGCTCAGCAGCACAAAACCGGTCAGATCCAGCGTGCGCTTCTCGGGCAGCGGCTCGGACTCCCGCACCCCAAACAGAATGACAAAAAAGACCAGGGTGACCGCGATCGCCGGGATCGCCAGGGTCGTCGGAACGTCCCCACCCAGCGCCTCAAAGATGCGCCCGCCACCGAGTGCCCCGAGGATCGCACCGAGCTCCAGCGCCACCACGAGCAGGCCCGCCGCGCGTCGGGTATCCCCGGCGGCGCTGCCGGTGCGGCGTCCACGGTCAAAGATCAGCGCGATTTCCAGCGGCAGCCACACCGAGAAGAACCCCTGGATCGCCCAGGCCCCCAGGAACACCCAGAACGAGTCGGCGGCCACCAGCGCCCAGCTGCCGATTGCCGTAAATACGGTCGCCACCAGCAGGATGCGTTTATGCCCGTACATGTCGCCGAGCTTGGCCATGATCGGCACCACGATCGCGGTGAGCAGCAGCTGTGAGGCCTCAAACCAGTTGAAGTCGGCGTCGTGAATGCCCAGGTGCTTCACGATGTCGGGAACCAGGGGAATGTAGTAGCCCTGGATGATGCCGCTGCAGATTTCCACCAGCACCAAAAACCCGATCAGCGAGGCCGTGACGCCCAGCGCCCGGCCTCCCGTTCGAGGAAAACGTCCCTGTAATTCGGCCATGACGAAATAGTAGGGGTAAAGTCGAGGGTTCATGCCGCGGCATGCCCAATCGAGTCCTCGGATTTCGGCGGGCGGGAGCTACGGTTGAACAGGCGGGATGCGACCCATCCGGCAAACCTCAATCTTCGGGAGAAACAAACAATGGGAATCTATCTGACCGGTGGGCTTCGCGTACCGGCGGCTGGAACCGCCGCCGCGGCCGGAAGCCTGTGTGCGGAGCTGTGGGGCCGATTCATCGCCGACGTGCGGAGCCAGGCCGGGGAAGACACCCGCATCGTGGTGCTCGCGGTGGGGGACACCGCGGCCACCCAGGCGCGTGAGCTGGTCGAGGCCGCTCACCGTGAGGGGGATGCCCGCTTCAGCGTGGTCACCACCTCCGACACCTTTGACCTGCAGGCCATCGCGTTTGCCAGCGCCATCGTGGTGGTGGATGGCGAGCCCGAGGCCGTGCGTGCGGCCCTGGCCCCGATCGACGGGGAGATCCGTCGTCGTGTGGCCGCCGACACCCCCTACCTGGGCATCGGAGCGGGCGCGATCGTGGCCGCCGAGAAGGCCCTGATTGGCGGCTGGCGGATCGGCGGAGTGCCGGTGAGCCCCGAGGAGTACGGCTTCGGCCTGGACGAGGTGACCGTGGCCCAGGGTCTCGGTCTGCTCGATCTCAGCGTCGTGACCGCCCCCGCCGCGACCGGCAGCCTCGGCCGTCTGGTCGCCGCAACCGAGGGCGCGCTGGTGCCCGGCGGTATCGGAATCGACACCGAGACCGCGCTAATCATCGCCGACGGCCGCCTCGAGGTTGTGGGCAAGGGCAGCCTGTGGCAGGTCATCGGTTCCGAGCACGGCGTCACGGTCTCGACCCGCGGCGCGTAAGCGTGAGCCTCCCTGCAACGCCCGCCTCTGCGGACGGGCACGGGTTGCTGCCGGCAACGCTTACTTCCGCGGCCGAGCGCGGGCTGCTGCACCCCGAGTGGGCTGCGGCGCTCGCGCCGGCCGCGGAGGCGTATGCGCGGGCGGTCGCCAGCCTGGCGGACGAGCCGGACTTTCTGCCCGCGTCCGATCTGGTGCTGCGGGCGTTTGCCCATCCGCCCGCGCACACCCGGGTGCTGATCGTCGGGCAGGATCCCTATCCGACCCCGGGACACCCGGTGGGCCTGGCCTTCTCGGCCGATCCCGCGGTGCGTCCGATCCCGCGCAGCGTGGCCAACCTGTTCAAGGAGTTGCACACCGACTTAGGGCTCACCCCGCCCGCCTCCGCCGACCTCTCGGCCTGGGCCGAGCGCGGCGTGCTGCTGCTCAACCGGGTGCTGACCGTGGCGCCGGGACGGGCAGGCTCCCACCGCCGTCGCGGCTGGGAGGAGTTCACCGACCGGGCGATCGCGGTCCTGGCCGCGCTCCCGCAGCCCCCGGTGGCGATCCTCTGGGGCAACGACGCGCGCACCCTGGCTCCCGCACTGACCGGGACCACGGTGATCGAGGGTGTGCACCCGAGCCCGCTATCGGCCTCCCGCGGCTTTTTTGGGTCCCGGCCGTTCTCGGCGGCGAATGCGGCGCTGATCGCGGCGGGACAAGAACCCGTGGACTGGTCGCTCCCCGAGGACACCCTGTTCTAGAATTTCCCCATGATCTCGCTTCGTCCAGTTCGCGCGGAGGATGCCCCCGGCATCGCCGCGATCTACGACCACTATGTGGCCACCACCACGATCACCTTTGACGAGGTGCCGCGTCCCGTCGCCGACTGGGAGGCGCGGATCGCGCGAGCGGATGCGGCCGGGCTGCCGTTCCTGGTCGCGGTCGAGACCGGGGGAGCGGCCGGTTCCGCCGACACCACCGCGGGGAGCCGGGAAACGGTGCTCGGCTACGCCGTCGCCAACCCGTGGAGCGATAAGTCTGCCTTCCGCTATACCGTCGAGCACTCGATCTATCTCGACCCGGCCGCCGCCGGACAGGGGCTCGGGTCGCTGCTCCTCGGCGCGCTGCTGGACGCCGCGTCCGCCGCCGGTCTGCGCCAGATGATCGCCGTGATCACCGACGAGGGTACCGACGCCTCCCTGGCTCTGCACCGCCGATTCGGCTTCACCGATGCCGGTGCGCTGGCCCGGGTTGGGTATAAGTTTGATCGCTGGGTCGGGGTGCGCTTCTTCCAGCGCGAGATCCCGCAGCCCGGGGCATAGCCACCGGTTGGCAGCTGCGCCGCGTCTCGGCCTCGCCGCGGTGCCGACCGTGTGGTGCCTGATCGCGGCCTCGTCGCCCGGCGGATCGCAGCTTCCGGGCCCCCGCGGGCCGCGTGATCGCGCGGGGCGTAACCGGAAACGCGCCCGGCGGATCCTTGCTTCCCGGACGCAGACGTGACAGCCTGACGTGACAGCCCGGGCATCCAGATCGTGATGGGTGTGGATGCCGCAGCCGATCGAACGGAGCACCCGTATGCCCCTGTTTTCCCGTCGCCGGTCCTCGCAGGCCGCCCCGATTCCGAAAAAGCCCACGCTGTGGACCGATGGATTTGGCCGGGTCGCGACGCGCAGCCTGCAGGTCCTGGTCGTGCTCGCGCTTGTTGCGGCGGTGCTGTATCTGGTGTCCCAGGTCAGCGTGATCCTGATCGCGGTGATCCTGGCGCTCATCCTCTCGGCGGCGATCTCGCCGTTTGTCTCCTGGATGCGGCGCCGCGGCGTGCACACGATGCTGGCGACCTGGATCTCGCTGCTGGCCATCGTGGTCATCCTCGGCACCGTGGTGTGGCTGATCGTCTGGGCCGTGCAGAGCCAGTGGGACGACCTGGCCGATTCCGCCTCCGACGGGCTGAGCACGCTCCAGGGCTACCTCAAGGATCTGCCCTTCACCATCTCCGATGATCAGCTGGATGATTTCAAGGACTCGATCACAGGCTTCCTCACCAGCGCGCAGTTCGGCAACGGTGCCCTGGCCGGGGTTTCGGCGGCCACCAGCTTCTTCACCGGGCTGGTGCTGATGATCGTGGTGCTGTTCTTCTTCCTCAAGGACGGCCCGAAGATCTGGGAGTTCCTGCTGCGTCCCTTCACCGGCACCGGCTATGAGCGTGCGCGCCGAGTCGGCGACAAAACCGTGAGCGTGCTGGGCGGCTACTTCCGCGGGACCGCCGCGGTGGCCGCCGTGGACGCGATCGGGATCGGGATCGGTCTGGCCATCGTGGGCGTTCCGCTCGCGCTACCGCTGGCCGTGGTGGTGTTCATCATGGCGTTTATCCCGATCGTGGGTGCAACCCTGGCCGGTGCCGTGGCCGCGCTGGTGGCCCTGGTGGCCAACGGACCCGTGGCCGCGATCATCGTGATCGGTATCGTGGTCCTGGTCAACCAGCTTGAGGGGAACTTCCTGCAGCCGGTCCTGATGGCCCGCTCGCTCAAGCTGCACGCCCTGGTCGTGCTGCTCGCCCTGACCGCCGGCACGCTGATTGCCGGGATTATCGGCGCGGTCCTGGCCGTGCCGATCGCCGCGGTTGCCTGGGGCATCATCTCGGTCTGGAACGGGGAAAACACCCCCGCCATCCCGGCCCAGCAAAAACGCCCCGAAGAGGTTTAGCGAAGGGCGGAGGCGGTGGAAACCGAATTTACGCCCGGCGTTCAGTCTTCGTTGCTACGGTTCGTGCAATCGCACACGATCGAGGACGGGGCATCGCAATGAGTGGAACCGACTATGACGAGCTGGCCCGGGTCCTCAGCGACTCTTCCGTTCCGGTTACGTCGGCGGGACGTGTGCTCACGGGAGATGCCGCTGCAAAGGCCGGATTCAAATTCTTGTTGGCCGAGTATCGCACCGTTGACGCGATTAACGAAGCGATCAGGCGCGGACGTGCAAGCTAGCCTCGCGCCGCGAGGCCGCCGAGGATCAGGTCCACGCCGAAGATGAACTCGGCGCTTTCGGCCTCGGCATCCGTCACCGCAGTGGTGGTGGATGCCGTGGTTTTCGGGGCGACCGCACCGAGCGAACCCGCCTGGGCGCGCTGCTGTTCGTGGGAGACCTGACCGAGGATGAAGTGCAGCAGCACCCCGGAGACCCGCGCCGCGGTTTCCGGGTCGGTGCCCGCATCCACCAGGGCCGCAGTCAGGTCGATGCCCGGTGCCTCGGCACCCAGACCGAGGGCGAGCGTGCTGGCGACCACCTCGGCACCGTCGCGGTAGGCGAGCAGGCGCTCGCGCAGGGCCAGACAGCGGGCGCGCACCCGATCGGTGCCGGGGGAGGCTTCGGAATCGGGCACGTCGACGATCAGATCCGCCAGGTGCGCCAGCAGGCTCTGCTTATTTTCATAGTGCCAGTACAGGGCGCTGGGCTGCACGTCGAGGGACTGTGCCAGGCGGCGCATCGTGAGGTCGGCAAGGCCGAAGGAGTTCAGGATATCCAGGGCCGCATCGGCCACGTCCTCCCGGGAGTGACGGGTCGGCGCGGACCGGGGGTTGCGTGAACTCGTCATGGTCATACTATACTCAGTGAACACCACATGAACAGTGTTCAGGAGAACACCGTTCAGGCACTCCCCGTCGGAAGGATCCCCATGACCACCCGTACCTCGTTTGGTGGCGCAGACCTCGCCCGCATCGCCGTCTTTGCCGCGCTGATCGCGGTCCTCGGCATGCCCCCGGCCATTGCCGCATTTGGCGGAGCCGTCCCGATCACCGCGCAGACCCTCGGTGTGATGCTCGCCGGCACCATCCTCGGTCCCTGGCGTGGCGCGGCCGCCGTGCTGGTGCTGGAGCTGCTGGCCTTTGCCGGTCTTCCGGTTCTCGCCGGCGGCCGCGGCGGCGCCGGTGTCTTTGTGGGCCCGAGCGTGGGCTACCTGATCGGCTGGATCGCCGGGGTCATCGTGATCGGCCTGATCGTGCGGGCGGACCGCCGTCGTCCCACGATCCTGCGCACCTCGATCGGCGTGGTCCTCGGCGGCATCGTCACGATCTACGCGTTCGGCATCCCCTTCCAGGCGGGCATCACCGGCCTGGGCTTCGGGCCGACCTTCCTCTCCAGCCTGCTCTTTCTCCCCGGCGACCTGATCAAGGCCGTGATCGCCGTCGCGCTGACCCTCGCCCTCTGGCGTGCCTACCCGCGCGCGTTTGGGCAGACCTCGCGCCGTCCGCAGGCATCGTCGGATACAGTTACCTCCGTGAACGAATCCGCCCCCACCACCCCGCAGGCCTAGCACGTGGCGGGCACCATCGCCTTTGACCGGGTCGGCGTGCGCTTCGGCGAGCACAACGCGCTGAGTGATGTGACGATCACGCTGACCCAGGCGCGGATCGGCGTCATCGGGCTCAACGGCTCGGGCAAGTCCACCTTCGCCCGAATGCTCAACGCGCTGGTGCTGCCCGGTGCCGGGGAGGTGCGGGTGCACGGGATCGACCCGAGCGCCGAGGCCGCCCGGGTGCGCCGGATCGCCGGGTTCGTGTTTGCCAACCCGGATGCGCAGATCATCATGCCCACCGTGGCCGAGGACGTGGCCTTTTCGCTGCGCGGTCGCGGGGTTCCCCAGGCCGAAATCGCCGCGCGGGTGACCGCCGAGCTTGAGGTATTTGGGCTGAGCGCGCTGGCGGATGCCCCGGCCCACGAGCTCTCGGGCGGGCAGAAGCAGCTGCTGGCGCTGTGTGCGGTGCTGATCACCCGGCCCGAGCTGGTCATCGCCGATGAACCCACCGCGCTGCTGGACGCTCGTAACCGTCGCCTGATCATCGACCACCTCTTCTCCGAGCGGGTGCCCCAGCTGGTTCTGGTCACTCACGACCTGGACCTCGCCGCGCGCTGCGATGTGGTGCTGCGCTTCGAGGACGGACGCCTGCTTGAGCACGGCGATCCGGCCGAGATCATCGCCCGCTATTCCGAGGCCTACGCGTGATCTCCCTCTATCGCCCGGGCACCAGCCCGCTGCACCGGATGCCCGCGGGGCGTAAGCTTCTGCTGATCGGTGTGCTGGTCCTGGCCATCTCGATCTATCCCCACACGCTGTGGACCCTCGGCATCGCGGTGGCCGTCGTGGTGGCCGGATATCTGATCGCCGGGCAGGGAATCTCCGGACTCTGGCGTCAGGTGCGGATGGTGTGGATGCTGATCGTCTTCACCGGGGTGTTTCAGCTGATTTTTGTGCCCTGGCCGGCGGCGACGATCACCACCACCCGGATCCTGCTGGTGATCCTCTGCGCGGCCCTGATCAGCCTGACCACCCAGACCTCGGCGATGCTCGACGCGATCGAGCGCGGCCTCACCCCGCTGTCGCGGATCGGGGTACGGGCCGATCGGATCGCGCTGCTGCTCGCGCTGACCATCACCGTGATCCCGGTGATCCTGGGCTTTGCCCGCGACATCATCACCGCCCACCGTGCCCGCGGGGTGCGCCCGGGCCCGCGCACGTTTGTGGTGCCGCTGCTGGTCCACACGATGCGCTTCGCCGACGAGCTGGGCGAGGCGCTGGTGGCCCGGGGCCTGCGCTCCTAGCGTGTGCGTCAATCCCCCGCACAGGCCACACCTGGGAACCGAATCTAGATGCCACTTCCCACCCCCGAAACAGGGTCTGGGAATGAGACGCCCCTATCGATATGTTTATCACTTGGCCGAACGGTCATGGTTGTATCAGACATGGGGGATAAATGTTTGGAAAATTGAAAGCACGACGCTCAATCGTCGCTGGAGCGGTATGTGCATTGGCGCTCGCCATTGTGCCCGCCTCTCAGGTGCAGGCAGTCGAGGCTGGCGGGGGAACCTGGGACTATGGTGTGCGATCCGGGGGAATTTACGGCAGCGGCGGGGAGGTCTTTTCTATCTACAACCACAGTCAGAAATCCCACCGCGCTACGGCCTGCAACGCGCAGAGCTGCGAGAAAACAGGCTGGCACGCGCCCCGGGCTACTGCCACCGCCATTAAGCGGCCGATGAGTTTTAGCGGAAACAAGAGCTATTGGGACGTCAAGTAGTGCGAATCGGTGTCGTAATGCTTGCTCTCATTCCGTTGGCGTTGACGCTGACGGCATGCGCCGAGCAGGGAACCTCACCCGTCACGGGTGAGGTTCCCGCCTTTACCGGCCCATGGGCCGAAGAATTTGCCCGGTCATATCGAGACGCACCGGATGATCGGATCAGAGAGATCCTTCGCGATGGGGTGATTACCGATGCCGAACACGCCGAGGTTGAGCAGACCTACCGTTCTTGTGCTGCCGAGCGCGGTGTGCACATTAGCGACGTGCGGTTTGACGGCAGTAGCAATTACGAGTGGGACAGCAGCATAACCGTGGACCAGGCTCATACCTTCGAAACCGAGTGCTCAATCTCCTCCGGGGATGCCAGTGTGAGTAGCCTCTGGTATGCAATGCGTCGAAACCCCGATCGGGCGGACGAAAACGAAATTGTCCTCGCCTGTGTAAAGCGTGTCGGCGCGTTGGATGACAACTTCACGCTTGAACACTGGAACGCGTCCTCCTACGAGGAGAAGCTGCAGGCCCTGGACGGGGCTGACGATTCCGCCGAGGTGTTTGATTCCTGCCGTATTGACCCGTTCGGAGCGAAATAGGTGAAATCGGCTATGCAGCCTGCGTTTTCACGGGGTCGGGTATTTCTTACCATCGGCCTCGGCATAATGGTATTTTCCCTCGGCGCGGGAACCGCATTTCTTGTGCTGACCCCGGCCACCCCGGCGGCCGTGAAACCTGCCGATCCGGTTAAGGAAATCGCAGTAACCGAGCGCCTCGTCGATGACCGCCGCCCGGTTACCCTGGTCGCGGATACGGGACCGGTCACGCCGATCTCTTCACCACGTGAGGGGCTGGTCACGTCGCTGGAGTGCGCACCCGGATCAACCATCGAATCGGGGTCGTCGGTGCTGAGCGTCGAGGGGGAACCCGCCGTTGCCCTGGCCACGTCCGTTCCGATGTGGCGCGACCTTGGCATCGGAGACTCGGGCGAGGACGTGCGCGCCCTCGCCACGGAGCTGACCCGGTTGGGGTATCTCGCCGGGGGCGAGCAACGACTCGACCGAGACACCCTCAACGCGGTGAATCGGCTGCTGACGGATCGAGGTGCTCGGGCGGCCCGCGAGCCCGTCGCCTCATCTGCCCGCATCCTAAAAGACACGTTCATGTGGATTCCAGCCGTGCGAACGGTGGTGGCCTCCTGTGCAACCTCAATTGGGCAGCGGGTGAGTGTTGAGAGCACGGTTCTGTCGGCTCAGGGAACGCTTGCCACGGCACATGTTCGTGCGGTGAGCGGCACGATCGTCCCGGGGGCTCGAACCGTGGTCGTGGGAGAGGATACTTTCGACCTGGACTCCGAGGGGCGAATTCTCGATCGATCCGAGTTGGATCGGCTCGCCCAAACCCGAATCTACCGGCAGAGTCTGGGGGGAGATACTCCCGGAGAACTGCCCGCGGCCAGCAAGCTGGCGGAACCGATGACAGCATTTGCGGTGCCAGCATCGGCCCTTTTTGCGTCGGCCGCGCCCGAACCGGCCGGGGCCGAACAGACTCAGAGCGGGGGCGCATCCAGCGAGATGGGTGGGGGAGAACCCGCTGGGGAGGATGTTTCGGGGGCCCAGCGCCCCTCGTGCGTGGTCGTTGATGGTCGTGTGGAATCCATTCGAGTCATCGGTTCTCAGCTGGGCCAGACATTCGTGCTTTTCTCCGACAACGTGAAACCGCAACGCGTAAGTGTGCACCCTGCTGCGGACCTAAAATGTCCACGTTAGCGGTGTCGGACACTTTGATTGCGCGCGATTTGGGACATCGATTTGACGCCGAGAATTGGTTGTTTCGTGGGGTCAACCTCGATCTCAGTCCCGGTCGTGTCTATGCACTCACGGGTCCATCGGGTTCGGGGAAGAGCACATTTCTGAGCATTCTCGCAGGCTGGCGCACACCCACCGAGGGAACGTTCATCGCTCCCGCTGCCGAGCGGGTTAACTGGGTGTTTCAAAACCCTCATGGCACTTCCCGACGCACGGCGCTTGACCATGTTGCTCTCTCGTTTCTTGCGCGGGGGCTTACCCCGGAACGTGCGGATGCCCATGCTCAGGATCTCCTTGCGAGGTTTGGGCTCCAGCATCGAGCGCAAACTCAGTTCAGACACCTGTCCGGCGGAGAAGGGCAGCGGCTCATGCTCGCGCGCGGACTTGCCGCGATGCCAGCCCTGCTCCTGGTGGACGAACCAACCGCACAGCTGGATCCGGTATCCGCGGCATCGGTTAATGCGGTCCTCGCCGAACTTGCGCATGCAGACGTGACGGTTGTGGTGGCCACCCACGATCCGGATACTCGCGATGCCTGTGATGAGCACATCGATCTCGGTAAGCGAGCCCAGGACGGTGGCGGACGATGAGAATGCACGCGCTCGTCCGGGAAATCTGGCGTAACGCGGTTTCAGGTACCGCTCGCACGGGCACCGTTTTCCTGATCGCTGCGGTTTTGTTGCTGGCAACCCTCGGTGCAGAACTGAGTGGCGTGCGGGGCATCTTGGAGCGTGTCGCCGAATTTCGTGATTCAGGGGCGACCACGCTGGTGATTGCGGCACCGGTCGCGATCGACGGACAGGCCTGTGATGTCATCGCGGAGCTCCCCGGGGTGGTTGCAGCCGGAGCACGTCGAAAAGCAGCTGTACCCTTGCTGGCTCGGGCTCTTCCCGGGGCACCCATTGCCAATTTTGAAGTCACCAGCGGTTTCCTACGAGTCTTGGAGCCCTCACGCGGTTTGGGACGAGGCCAGACCCACGGTGTTTTCCTCGCCGAATCCGCCGCAGGCCCCTTGGGGCTCTCACCGGGAAAGTGGATGGACACCGATTCCGGGATGATTCTGGTGCGTGATGTATTTCGATATCCTGCCGATGGTCGGCGTGGGGAAATGGAATACTCGGGACTGAGTGTCTCGGCGGCCACCGGGAGATTCGATGAGTGCTGGGCAACCGCGTGGCCGGTTCAACCCGAACTGAGCTCGATGCTATATACAAGCGTTCTGCCACGAATCGCGAGCGCAGGCGAACCGCCCCGGGTCGAGCAGCTGAACTCGCGGCTGGGGGCCGAATCGCCTGCGCCCGAGCTGTTTGACCAGCGCATTACCCGGTGGGCCTGGGCCGTGGCGTTGATCGGGGCCGCGGGGATCTCCTGGTTCCTGATTCGATTGCGCCGGGTCGAGCTGGCGGCCGCGTTGCATGCCCGAGTTACCCGGCGCGACCTGCGCATGATCCTGCTCGGGGAAACCCTCCTGTGGACAATACCGCTGGCACTGATCGGTATGGCGACGACCAGCGGCTGGGCAGGGCTCAGTTCAGTTGAGCCCGCAATCGCACTACTTCTCGGTGGAAGGATCGTGTGCGCGCTGGTATTTGGTGCCTTCGTAGGGGTCCTGGCGGCATTTGCCAGCATTCGAGAGCGGCACCTCTATCGGTATTTCGCCGAGCGGTAGAGCAACTGGCTGCGCCGTCCTCGAAACCGGAATAGGCTGGGGACATGGCACAGCTGCACGAACTTACCGCCCGTGAACAGAGCTTCCTCCTGCGAACCGGCGCCCTGCGTCCGAGTGAGCTGGTGGAGCACTACCTGGATCGCATCGAGAAGCACGGCGCGTCCATCGGCGCGTTTATCGTGGTGGATGCCGACGGTGCCCGCGAGCGCGCCGCCGCGCTGGAGGCCACCGGGCACCCCCGTTCCACCCCCACCGGCTCGTTTAGCCTGAGCGATCCCGAGCACTTCCGGATCGAATCCCCCGGGGAAAACCCCGACCAGGTGCTCTGGGGTCTGCCGCTGGCCGATAAGGACCTGGAGGCCCGGGCCGGGCTGCCCACCAGCTATGGTTCGCGGGTATTTGCCGGGGTGGTGTCGGAGCAGAGCGATGAGATCGTCGAGGCCGTGGATGCCGCCGGCGCGATCAGCCTGGGCAAAACCAACACCCCCGAATTCGGCCAGCACGGCTTTACCGACAACCTGGTTGCCGGGCCCGCCCGCAACCCCTGGGACCGCAGCCTGCACGCCGGTGGTTCCAGCGGGGGAGCGGCCGCCGCGGTGGCTGCCCGGCTGCTACCCTTTGCTCCGGGATCGGACGGGGGCGGCTCGATCCGCATCCCCGCCGCCGCGACCGGCCTGGTCGGGCTCAAACCCTCGCGCGGCCGCGTCCCCGGCGGCTCGGGCATCGGCAGCGTGGGTGGGCTCGGCGTCGCCGGCCCGATCGCCCGCACCGTGGGCGATGCGGCACTGCTGCTCGAGGGCATGATCGGCACCCCCGCTCCCGCCCGCTTTGCGCTGCGCGCCCCCGAGCTGGAACCCGGTGCTCTGCTGCGCGCCGCCGATACCCCGCACGGCCGGTTCCGGATCGGTATCCTGCGCGATTCGCCCTGGGCGGATGAGTATGCAATCGGCCTGGACGAGTCCGGTGAGCTGGCCTTCTCCGAGGGCATCGAGCACCTGCGTGCGCTCGGCCACGTGCTCACCGAGATCCCGCTGGAACGTAGCGCCGGATACTCCAACGCGTTCCGCACCCTGTGGCGCAGCTTCCCGGCGGCCGCCCCGCTGACCGAGGGGGCCGAGGCGCTGCTGGAGCCGGTGACCGCGCAGCTGCGCGAGTCGGGGAAGGAGGTGCGCGCAACCGATCTGATCGCCGCCCTGGGCTTCTTCGCCCGCTTCGAACGCGACGTGATCGATCAGTTCTCCGGGTTTGACGCGATCCTCACCCCGGCGCTCGGCCAGAGCCCGCGAGCCCTGAACTGGTACAGCCAGACCGACCCCGACCTGAGCTTCGAGCAGCAGGTGCTGTACTCGCCCTGGACCTCGTTTGTGAACGCGACCGGGCTGCCCGGCATCGCACTCCCGGTGAGCCAGGATGCGCGGGGTCTGCCCGCCGCGATCCAGCTGATCGGTCGTCCCGGCGACGAACTGACCCTGCTGAGCCTCGGCGCGCAGCTGGAGAACCGGATTGGCTGGCACGAACGGGTGCCCGCCGACTTTGCCTAGCGGCCCCGGTGGCCGCCGGGGAATTTGTCCCCCATCAACGCCCCACGCGCGAAAGCCTTCTCCCGCGTGGGGCGTTTTTGCCGTGTCGGGGCGCCTGGGTATTGCGCCTCGGATCGAGCGAGTCGGGGCGAGTGAGCCGGTGCGAGCGGGCCGAGGCGTACGCATCGAAGGGAGCGCCGCGCGCTGAGCACCTTGGGATGGTGCCGGATTGTGTCATCAATATTTTGTCCCCCATGCTCGCGGTGATCGGCGAGGGGACCGAAAGGTTCCCGCCCTTTTTTGTCTGCGACCAACAATAAAAAGTGGTTAGGCCCGCGAAAATATCCGAAATTCCTACAAAAAGATAGCTCTATCTTCCCCTCGCGAAACGATGGTACGTTGATCGAACTTTGATGGGGAAACATCCGGAGAATGGATCGTATTCAATGGGGGAACTGGCTCAGGCCGGCGCATTTGTAGCGCGCAATTCTGGTCAAAATCGAGGGCATGGGGATCGCCTTGGGCGAGGGTGCGCACGATGAGCGGCCACCCGGCACACGGCGGCCAGCACGAAAACGAGCCGCCCGCGGAAACCGTCGAAACGGCGATCATCGAAGCCCAGGAACGGCAGTCCCAGGACATGCGCGAGGCCGCGGAGCCCCACGGCCGCCACGGTGCGAGCCCCGACAACCTGCTGACCCTCTCCGAGGTCAGCGTGCGCGCATCCTGGGGGCACATCTTTGGACCGGTGAACTTCTCGGTCAAGCGTGGGGGCACCACCGTCCTGGTTGGCCACGGCGGACGCGGTCGTACCGCGCTCCTGCTGACCCTCGCCGGCCGCATGCGTGCCTCAAGCGGCACCGTGGTCTCCTTCGGGCTGAACAACAACCCCGGTCACCTCTTCAAAAACGCGGCCCTGGGGTGGATCGACGAGGTGGACGAGGTGGTGCAGGCCATCCGCGTCCGCGACATCGTGACCGAGCAGCTGCGCTGGGGTGCCCCCTGGTATCGCTGGGTTCGCGTCGCCCGCGAGGAGGATCTGGAACGCATGTGCCGCCCGGTCTTTGGCGATCTGGCCCTGCCCGGCCTCGACGACATGGTTGAGGAACTTCCCGAGCTGACCGCCGCGCTGTTCCGCATCGCCGCGGCCAACGTGCGCAAACCCGAGCTGCTCGTGGTGGGCGGGGTGGACAACCTCTCCAGCGACCAGGCCTCGGAAAAGCTTCTGGAACGCCTGATCGCGCTGGGCACCGAACAGACGGTGATCACCGCCGATGTCAACGGACGCCGCGGTTCGGTGATCGCCGATGACTACGTGGAGGTGCCAAATCTCACCAACCAGCAGTTTGTGAGCCTGGCCCTCGAGGAAGTTGAGGAAGCTCGATGATCGCCGCATTCTCCCCGGGGAGCGACTTCAAACGGTACTACCGCGGGACCATGCCGCGGCTGGCCCTGCTGGTCATCCTGATCATGCCGCTGATGTACGGCGCCCTCTACCTCTGGGCCTTCTGGAACCCGTTTGGCAATGTGGACAAGGTTCCCGTCGCGATCGTCAACCTGGATACCGGCGCGGATGCCGGCAAACAGCGCATTCACGCCGGACCGCAGGTGGTCAAGGGACTGGTCGATTCCAAGCAGCTCAACCTGATCGAGGTGAGCGAGGAGGAGGCCAAAACCGGACTGTCCCACGGTAAGTACGACTTCACGATCACGATCCCCGCCGACTTCTCCGCCGCCATTGCCTCGGTCTCGGGGGATAACCCGCGCTCGGCGGACCTGATCTTCACCTACGACGAAACCAACAACTACCTCTCCACCGTGATCGGCCAGGACGCCGCCGAGGAGGTCATCAACCAGGTCAGCGCCCAGGTGGGCAGCCAGGTGTTTGAGGCCGCACTGGACGGGGCCAAGGGCGCGATTCCCAAGCTCATCCAGGCGGCCAACGGGGTGGACACCCTGAACTCCGGGATGCAGCAGGCCAACCAGGGAGCGCAGGAACTCGCGACCAACCTGGTGACCGCGAAGGACGGGAGCGACAAGCTGGCCGGTGCGGTGGACGAGATCGTCACCGGGCTGGACGGCATCATCGGCAAGGCTCAGGGTCTGGTCCAGGGCTCGGGCATTTCCGGGGCCGAGGTGCGCTCGGCCGTGCAGCGCATCGACGCGGGGGTCAATACCGCGGCGACGTTGCTCAACGATGCGGCGGCCACGCAGCAGAAGGCCGCCCAGGATCTGGACGCCGTCATCGCCGACCTCCGCGCCAAGGGGGAGGGCGGCCTGGCCGACCAGATCCAGGGTGTGCGCAACTCGATCGCCGCGAACCCGCAGGTCGCCCAGGCGAACACCACCATCGCCGAGGTCCGGCGGGACACCAACCTGCTCGCCGGCCAGCTCAACAGCCCGGGCACCCAGTTCAATGTGGTGCTGCAGGCCATCGAAAACGACCAGGTTGTCGGCGACCTGAACAAGGCCCGCAGCGGTGCCGATCAGCTGCGCAGCGGTGCCGATCAGCTCCGCACCGGACTCGGGGAACTCAGCGCCGGGGCGAACACACTGGCCGAGGGCACCCCCAAGCTGGCCGCCGGAACCGAGCAGCTCGCCGAAGCCGCCAAGACCGGGCTGAGCCTGATCCCCAAGTGGGGTAAGGACCAGGAGCGCAGCGTGATCCAGACGCTGGCCGAACCTGTGAAGCTGGTCGAGAAGACCGAGCACGAGGCCAAAACCTTCGCCTACGGCTTCGCACCCTTCTTCCTCGGACTCGCCCTGTTTGTGGGCAGCATCATCGCCTGGATGCTCTTCACCCCGCTTCAGGCGCGTCCGTTGGCGCAGGGGCTGGGATCCTTCCGGACCGTGCTGGCCTCGTTCATGCCCACCCTCGCGGTCGGCGGTATTCAGGGCACGATCCTGTTCCTGGTGATCTACTTCGGGCTGGGCCTTAAACCGGAGTATCCGATCGGCACGCTGGCGTTCATGTGGTTGATGTCCGCGATGTTCCTGGCGATGATCCAGATGCTCAATGCCCTCTTCGGAGCGGCGGTGGGCCGCGTGGCCACCCTGGCCCTGCTGATGGTGATGCTCACCTCGGCGGGCGGTATCTATCCGGTCCAGACCACCAGTCCGCTATTCCAGTGGCTGCATCCCTTTGACCCGATGACCTATACCGTGACCGGGCTCAGACAGCTGATCATGGGCGGGATCGACTATCGATTCGGGGTCGCGCTCGCCGTGATCGGGGCACTCACGCTGGTGTTCCTGGCGGTGTCCACCTGGGCCGCGCGTCGCAACCGCCAGTACAACATGGACCGGCTCTACCCACCCATCGAGGTGTAGCGGGGATATCCCGCCCGGTTTTTCTCAGAATTTAGTGTCGCGAGCTTTCCCGTCAATCAGAAAGGACCACCATGTCAGAGCTGTATCGCAATGCCGCCGAACGCGAGGACGAGTCGCAGATCTCGATCAACCCCGTGTTTGCGCGTCCGGGTGAGGCCACGGTGCTGCCCCGCTTTGATCTTCCCGAGAACCAGATGTCCGGCGACACCGCGTATCAGCTGGTGCACGATGAGGCCATGCTGGATGGGAACTCTCGCCTGAACCTGGCGACGTTTGTCTCCACCTGGATGGATGACAACGCGGGCAAGCTCTATGTCGAGGCCGCCGACAAGAACATGATCGACAAGGACGAGTACCCGGCCACCGCGGCCATCGAGGACCGCTGCTGGCGCATCCTCGGCAACCTCTGGCACGTGCCGGACCCGCACAACACCATCGGTACCTCAACCATCGGATCCTCCGAGGCCTGCATGCTCGGCGGCCTGGCGCTCAAGCGTCTCTGGCAGGAGCGCCGCCGGGCCGAGGGCAAGTCCACCGAGAAGCCCAACCTCATTCTCTCCGCCGGCGTGCAGGTGGTCTGGGAGAAGTTCTGCAATTACTGGGATGTTGAGGCCCGCTACGTGCCGGTGACCGAGGACCACCTGGTTCTCGATGGCTATGAGCTGGAAAAGTACGTGGACGAAAACACCATCGGTGTGGTCGCGATCCTCGGCCAGACCTACACCGGCCTCTACGAGCCGGTGAAGGAGATCGCCGCCAAGCTCGACGAGATCCAGGCCTCCACCGGACTCGACGTGCGCATCCACGTGGACGGTGCCTCGGGCGCGATGGTTGCCCCGTTCTGCCAGCCCGATCTGGAGTGGGACTTCACCGTTGAGCGGGTCAACTCGATCAGCACCTCGGGCCATAAGTACGGCCTGGTCTACCCCGGCGTGGGCTGGGTGGTCTGGCGCAACAAGGAGGTGTGTCCGGAGAGCCTGGTGTTCCACGTGAGCTACCTCGGCGGCGATATGCCGACCCTGGCGCTGAACTTCTCCCGCCCCGGTGCCCAGGTGCTGCTTCAGTACTACCAGTTCCTGCGTCTGGGCCGCGAGGGATACCGCGAGGTGCAGCAGAACTCGATCGACGTGGCCACCTACCTGTCCTCGGAGATCGAAAAGCTCGATCCGTTCTCGCTGGTCAGCCGCGGCGACACCATCCCGGTGTTCGCCTGGAAGCTGAACCCGGGCCAGCGCAACTGGGACCTCTACGACCTGGCCGACCGCCTGCGCATGCGCGGCTGGCTGGTGCCCGCCTACCCGATGCCCGATGATCTGTCGGCCCTGGTGGTGCAGCGCATCGTGGTGCGTCTGGGCCTGAGCAAGGACCTCGCCGAGCTGCTGCTGGCCGCGATCAAGGAGGAGGTGGCGTTCCTGGAGAATCTGGACGCACCGATTCCGCGCGAAAAGGCCCGCACCTCGTTCGCTCACTAGGCATGCCGCAGCGCGTACCTGAGGGTCCGCGCGAAAAGGCCCGCACCTCGTTCGCTCACTAGCCTTCATCCCGGTCCCGCCCACACCCCAGATCGTGTGGGCGGGACCGGGACTCGCAGACAGAAAGCGTCACTCATGACCCAGAGCAGCACCCCGTTCCCCCAGGCACCGCCGGCCTCGCTGCCGTTCCTGGTGCCGACCCTGAGTAGGCAGAGCGCCCTGTTCATGATCGGCTCGGCGCTGTTTGTGCTGGGCAGCGCGATGAACATCTGGCACTTTGACAACACGGCGGCGTCGAACCTGGCCTGCTTTATCGGGGCTTGGTTTTTTACCGCTGCGGGGCTGTATCAGCTGGTGCTGAGTGGGGATCCGGTGGTCACGGTGCCCTACGCTCCGGGCAAGATGTTTCGGGCCGAGCGGTTGGCGGCGGCCACCCAGAGCTTTGGCACGATCATGTTCAACATCAGCACCTCGGCGGCGCTGCGGGCAAAGTCAGTGGACACCGAGAAGCACCTGGTGTGGAACCCCGACGCCGGGGGATCGGTGGCCTTTCTGCTCAGCGCGATCCTGGTCTACACCGCCTACTACCGCACCCGTGGCACGCTGTGGGAGCCGCGGCGCTCGGGATTCTGGGCGGCCCACATCAACATGCTGGGCTGCCTCGCCTTCGCGTTTTCCGCCGCGGGCTCGTTTGTGCTCAACGACGGCAGCGCCAAGGACGCGGGCCTGGCCAACTGGGGCACCTTCATCGGCGCGATCTGCTTCTTTGTCGCCTCGATGATTGTGCTCCCCAAACTCGGCTGGAACCGGCGCACTGCCGAGGCCGATGCCCGTTCCTGACCCCCTTTGTAATCGCTGTACAACCGGCACCCGTGCGGTGCCCCTCCGAAAGGTAAGTGAAACACTATGTGCACAAGAGTTGTTTGGCCCGATGCTAACGGCGCCGTGATCGTGGGCCGCAATATGGATTTCCACCTGGACCTGCTCACCAACCTGTGGAAGCTGCCCCGCGGGATCGAGCGTAACGACGGGGTCAACGGGGATCTGACCTGGACCGCCAAGTACGGCAGCCTGGTCGCCACCGCGTTTGACCTGGTCGCCTGCGACGGCATGAACGAGGAGGGGTTTGCCGGTCACATCCTGTGGCTCGCCGAATCCGACTACGGCACCGCCAGCGAGGGTGATGTCCAGCTGAGCCAGGCCGTCTGGCTGCAGTACTACCTGGACAACTTCAAGACCGTGGCCGAGGCCGTGGAGTGGACCGAGAAGACCCAGGTCCGTATCGCCGAGCTGCTGGATCCGACCAGCGGCAAGCCGCCCACACTGCACCTGGCGATCAACGACGCCACCGGCGACTCGGCCATCATCGAGTACACCGACGGGACCCCCACGGTCTATCACAGCCGGGAGTACACGGTGATGACCAATTCGCCCACCTACGATAAGCAGCTGGAGCTGGCGGCGAAGATCGAGGGCCTCGGTGGGGATGCGCCGCTGGGTGGATCGACCCTGGCCACCGACCGCTTCGCCCGCGCCTCCTACTATGTGGGCCGTCAGGAGCAGCCCAAGACCCAGCTCGAGGCCATCGCGGCGATGTTCAGCATCATCCGCAATGCCGCCCAGCCCTTCCGCCAGCCCGACCCGGGCAAGCCCGATGCGTCGCAGACCATCTGGCAGGTGGTGCTCGATCTGACCAACCGCCGCTACGCGTTTGAGTCGACCACCCGTCCCAACATCGTCTGGGTTGACTTTGACAAGCTGAGCTTCGCCGAGGGCACCGAGGAGCTGCGGCTCGACCTGGTCAGCAAGCTGGCCCTGGAGGGCGGCCTGGCCGGGGATGTCAGCCACCACTTCCACCAGGTGGGTCCGCTGACCGATCTGGGCCTGAACCTGGCGACGCGCTTTGTCGAGGTGGCCGCCCAGAAGCAGGACGAGTTCGCCGGCCTGCTCAAGGAGGTGCGCCAGCTGGCTGGCGCGGCCAAGAAGTAGTCACACACACGGGCGGGGCCCCACCGGTTGGTGGGGCCCCGCTTACGTATGTGGCGAGCCGCTCGTGGACCGGGACCGGGCACTGCGCATGCTGTCAGGCGAGCCGTTCTCGGCCGGGCACTCGGTCCCCGCTGACGTGTGTGGCTAGCCGCTCTCGGCCTGGCGCTGGGCGCCGCGCTCGATGGTCTCGGTGGTGTGGGGATCCGCCTCCTCGGCGCTTTCGGCGCGGGCGAGGATCACGACCCCCACAAACGCGGCGGCTCCGGCGGCGAGGAATCCGACAAACGAGATCCACGGGGCCCCGGCGGCCTCGTGCAGGATCACGATCCCCAGGACCACGGCGACCGCGGGATCCACCACGGTGAGCCCGGCAATCACCACATCCGGCGGATTGCAGGTGTGCGAGTACTGCACAAAGTAGATCGACAGGGCCGACGCGACGCCGATGCCCAGGATACAGATCAGGGTGAGCACGCTGCCCGAGTCGAACACCATCCGGTGTCCGGCAAACATCGTCTCCACCCGGAGGATCACGGTCTTGCCGAGGGTGGCGACAAAGCCCGAGAAGATTCCGCCCAGCACCACATAGAAGATGGGGGCCTTGGTGGTGCCCCGGGTTCCGAAACGGATGGCCGCCGCGATCGCGAGCACACCGGCCAGGGTCACCAGGATCGCGATCAGCTGGCCGTCGCTGATCGGCTTCTGCTTACTCACCAGCGCGGCGATCACCACGTAGGCGATCACCCCGACCAGGGAGATCGCGATACCCAACAGCACCCGTCGCGGCAGGGGCGCCCGGCGTACCCGGGAATTCAGGATCGCCGAGAACACCAGGGCGGTCACGCCGATGGGCTGCACCAGGATCAGCGGGGCAAAGGCCAGACTGCCCATCTGCAGCAGGATCGCGATCCCAAACAGCGCGCTGCCGGCCAGCCAGATCGGGGTCTTGAGCAGCAGGAGAAAGGAGGTTTTGGATTCCCCGGTGCGTTCGGCCGCCGCGGAGACCAGGTTGACCCCGCGACTCTGCCAGAGATTGCCCACCGCCAAGACGGCCGCGCTGACCAGTGCCAGCAATACTCCCAATAGCGGCGCAGAACCTACAACCATTGTTTTCCCCCGTCGCACATGGATGTCCGCCCCAGCTTTGCACGCGATTCCCGTGGAGCCAAGACCCAGTTTGAGGGGGCAGAGTTCGCGCCGTCAGCCCCGACTGGCTACTGTGGAGAAATGACCGAGACCCCCGCCGCCGCATCGGCACCAAAGAACACCGAAGTATCCACCGATCCCGAGCGCGAGGTTCTCAGCTGGGACGGGTTTGGCGACGCGACCCGCGACCTGGCAGCCCAGGTGGTTCAGGACGGTTTTGCCCCGGAGTTTGTGGTGGCCATCGCCCGCGGTGGCCTGCTGCTGGCGGGTTCGATCGCCTATGCGCTGGGGGTCAAGAACTGCGGCTCGATCAACGTGGAGTTTTACACCGACGTACACCTGACCCTGCCCGAGCCGGTCCTGCTGCCGCCGATGCTCGACGGTCCCGCGCTCGCCGGGAGCCGCGTGCTGCTGGTGGACGACGTATCGGACTCGGGTCGCACCCTCGAGCTCGTGCAGCGGATGCTGCAGGGCGACGGCGCCGATGTGCGCACGGTCACCCTGTACTCCAAGCCGCGCACCATCCTGGAGCCCGACTTCGTGTGGAAGAACACCGATAAGTGGATCACCTTCCCCTGGTCGGCGCTGCCCCCGGTGGATGCCGCCGAGGCCGCGCAGCGATACCCGAAGGCCTAGCCCGGCACATCGATCCGGTTTCACGGCAATCTACTTTAAATATCGAGTGTTTGGTTACTATTAGAGCAACCCTGATTTTTTCACTTGATGGAGACACCCGTGATGACTGACTGTGTGCTGGTGGAGACCGGCATAAACGGACCGCTGCTGCTAGGCATCGCCGCCGCCACGATCCTGATCGGCGCCGCGCTGATCGGGTTTATGACCCGCGGTGCCCGCCGTCGGATGATGTTGGGTGGTGCCCTGGGGCTGCTGCTCCTGGTGGGGATCCCCGTGCTTGATGGATCCACCCCGGCACAGGCTGCGATGCCCGAACACTGCGTGAGTGCGCCCGCGACCTCATCCAATCCCGTGGTCCAGCCCAGCGTCGACCCAACTTTGACGCCCGAGCCCACGGCTACCCCGAGTCCTTCTGTCACTCCGAGTCCCACTCCGTCGCCGAGCCCCACGGTGTGTGTCCCCGAGGATTCGCCGATCACCGGGACGGTTGCCCTTGAGTATGGCTGGAACTTCGAGGGTGACCGGATTCGCTTCGAAAACGCCGAACTGAACGCGATGGTTGTGGCCGACCCGACCCTGCTCACCCGGATCATCGGTACCGACACGGTCCCGGAAACGGTGACCTGGAGTGTGTCTGACGGAAACGGTGGACGCCAAACGCTGCACACCCAGACGTTCACGGTGACGAGTACCGTGCCCCGCGTGGTTGATCAGGTGGAGGATGGCTGGTTCCTGCTTGGGTTTGCCGAGGATGGTGACACCTCCAATGTCGAGGAGATCGACGCTCAGATTGCGGCCATCACCGCCGAGCTACAGGCCCAGCATCCCGACAGCGAGGTGGCGGCTGATAGTCGACTCGGCGACTACGCCGCGCACCTGGATGTCACCGTGACCGGCACCAACAGTTGCCAGCAAACGCTGACCGGCACCGGCACGGTCGCATCACGCGGCCCGATTCCGCTCTAATCGGGACCTCGCAGGAACCGCCCTCTTGTCGGCGGCCCGGGGGATTCCTACACTGAGTGCGGGTCGCAATCGCGACCCGCACTCAACCGAAGGGGCCAACGATGACCACACAGGCTGAATTTATCGCCGCGCTGACGCCGCAAACCCGGGCGCAGTGGATCACGCTCTCCACGGCGATCTCCGCCGAGGTTGAGGGTGCGCTTGAGGGCGAGCCGGCTCCGGCCCGGGAGGACCTGGAACGGCTCACGTTCCCCGCGGTGGCACCGGCCCAACACCCGTTCTCCGATGCCGAGGAGATCTTCTGGGCGGCCGCGGATGGGCTCGCGCCCGACCTCGCGGGAACCGACGAGTTTCCGCTGCTCTTTCTGGGATTCTCCTCGGTCAACCGCATCACCCGCGGCCGCGAGCCGGTGGGATTCCTACTGACCAGCGGCGCGGTCTATGTGCGCGATTCGCCGAGCGGACTCTTCGGTGCGCAGGCCCCGCGCATCGTGCCGCTGTTTTCGGGCCCCGAGGGGATCGCCGCCAGCGCGCAGGCCATTACCGAGCAGGCGATCGCCAAGTTTGAGTGGAAGTGGGCGCACCAGGTCACCTCGGCCGAGGTGTGGTCCGCGGCGCTCCAGCGGCTCTCCTCGATGGTGGCCCTGGTGCTGGCGCTGCTGCCCACGCTCGGCGGCAGCGTCGCCACGGAGGCGCCCGCGTCCGCGACCTCGCTGCCGGAGCGTCTGCGCGAACTCGGCCTGGGCGACATCGTGGTGCCGGGATCGGATGAGTCTCCCAAGCGGCTCAAGCAGCGTGCCAAGCTCAGCAAGGTGCTGAAGCTGAGCGCCGACGAGCCGATTCTGCTCTCGATCACTGACAGCACCCTCGCCGGCCCCTACGGGAGCGTGCTCACCGGAGCGGCTATCCACTCGCGGGATCTGATGGAGGATCCGGTCAGCACCCCGCGCGCGGGCATCGATCCGGCCGCGATCCGGGCCGAAAAGGGCCGCCTGATCGTCGCGCCCGGCGAGGTGCACACGCTGCCTAGCTTCCTGACCGAGAGCCAGCGGGAAGACATCGTTCGCCTGCTGCGCGAACTCCTCGAGGGTCGCCTGAGCCTCTAGCGTGAACGCAGAACCCCCGCCCGAAATTCGGGCGGGGGTTTTGCGTTGTGGCGGCTAGTCGCGGAAGGTTTCGATCTTCGCGCCGAGCGAGATCAGCCGCTCCTGTAGCTGCTCGTAACCGCGGGAGATGATGTCCACGTTGCGCAGCACGCTGGTGCCCTTGGCGGCGAGCATCGCCAGTAGGATCACCACGGCCGGGCGCAGTGCCGGCGGGCACGAGACCTCGGCACCGGACCAGTGGGTCGGGCCCGAGACGTCCAGGCGGTGCGGGTCGCGCAGGCGCACGTTGGCACCCAGGCGGGTGAGGTCGGTGAGGTGGATCGCCCGGCCCTCGTAGACCCAGTCGTGGATCAGGGTGTCGCCGGTCGCGCAGGCGGCGATGACCACAAAGAAGGGCAGGTTGTCGATGTTGAGGCCGGGGAAGGGCATCGGGTGGATCTTGTCGATCGGGGCGCGCAGCTCCGACGGATACACGGTGATATCCACCAGGCGGGTCTTGCCGTTGGCGGCGTCATACTCGTCGGTCATCGAGTAGCGCAGGCCCATCTCCGACAGGGTCGCCATCTCGATTTCCATGAACTCGATCGGGACGCGGGTCACGGTGATCTCCGAGCCGGTCACGATGCCGGCGGTCAGCAGGCTCATGGCCTCCACCGGGTCCTCGCTGGGCCAGTAGTCCACATCGGCGTTGACGTTGGCGTTGCCGTGGATGGTGAGGGTGGTCGAGCCGATGCCCTCCACCTCGATGCCAAGCTCCTGGAGGTAGAAGCAGAGGTCCTGCACCATGTAGTTGGGGCTGGCGTTGCGGATCACGGTCACGCCATCGCGCACGGCGGCTGCCATGATCGCGTTCTCGGTTACGGTGTCGCCGCGCTCGGTCAGCACAACCTTGACCCGCTCGGGCACGTCGTGGCTCACGGTGGCGCGGTACCAGCCGGTGGTCGCCTCAACCTCGAGCCCGAAGGGGCGCAGGGCGATCAGGTGCGGTTCGACGGTGCGGGTGCCGAGGTCGCAGCCGCCGGCATAGGGGAGGGAGAAGTTGTCGAAGCGGCCCAGCAGCGGACCGAGGAACATCAGCACCGAGCGGGTGCGACGGCCGGCATCGGCGTCGATCTCGGCGAGGTTCAGGTTTTCGGGCACCTTGATCTCGACGCTGTTGTCATCGCCATACCAGGTGACCTGCACACCCATGCTGCGCAGCACGTCGATGATGCGGTCGACCTCGACGATGCGGGCGACGCGGTGCAGGCGGGTGGTGCCGCGGTTGATCAGGGCCGCACACAGCAGCGCGACGGCGCCGTTCTTGCTGGAGTTCACGGCGATCGAGCCGTGGAGCTTGTGGCCACCCTCCACGCGGATGTGCGAGGGGCGGGGGCGATCACCGAAGGTCACCAGTTCGCTCTTGAGGGCGACGCTCAGGCGGGCCAGCAGTTCGATCGAGATGTTCTGGCTGCCCTGTTCGATCCGGTTGATCGCCGATTGGCTGGTGCCCACCCGTTCGGCCAGCTGGGCCTGGGTGAGGGAACGGTCCTGCCGGGCCGAACGAATAAGCGCGCCCACCTGCCGCATGGGTTCGGCGGCGGTGATGTCTACGGGGGAAGTATCGGTAGAAAGTGCCATGACCCGATGCTATACCGCATTTGAGATAAATTTCTCGTTTTCCGGGTCGAAAGCGTCAATCTGAGAGTTTCCTCAACTCGGATGTGGCGTTGGAATAAATACGATCATTCGTGCGTCCGTCACAGATTGCGCGTGTCGTATCGTCCGCGCTACGCTAACCAACATGGCTCACGCACGCTCCGCCCTCAGCGCTCAGGTATCTGCACCTGCGCCGGCGCGACGCCGTGCCCGCCGCGACGAGCGACGTCGTAGCTTTGTTGACGCCACCGACGAGCGACGATAGGCGACGCCCCCTAATTGTTTTTTTCGCGAAAGCGAAAGAGACCGGGCGTTGCCGGAATCCGGAATTCACACCCACAACTCGTCCTTGAAGGTAGCCTCAATGTCTTTTTCTGTCGCGATCGCCGGAGCATCCGGATACGCCGGGGGAGAGCTGCTGCGCTTGCTCGCCAGCCACCCCGAATTTGAAATCACCACCGTCACCGCCCACTCCAATGCCGGGCAGAACGTCGCCGCGGTCCACCCGCACCTGCGCTCGCTCGCCGATAAGGTCTTTGTCGAGACCAACGCACAAAACCTCGCCGGCCACGACATCGTGTTCCTGGCGCTGCCGCACGGGGCCTCCGGCGCGCTCACCGCGCAGCTGGACCCGAACACCCTCGTGGTGGATTGCGGGGCCGATCACCGCCTCGAATCCGAGGAGGACTGGGCCGCGTTCTACGGCGGCGACTTCTTCGGGGCCTGGACCTACGGGGTTCCCGAGCTGCTGATCGGCTCGGGCAAGCAGCGCGAGAAGCTGGTCGGCACCAAGCGGATCGCCGCCCCGGGCTGCAACGCCTCGACCGTGGAACTCTCGCTGGCCCCGGGTATCGCCGCCGGCGTGATCGAGCCGCTGGACATCGTGACCGTGCTGGCCGTGGGCCCCTCGGGTGCCGGTAAGGCACTGAAGACCAACCTGCTGGCCGCGGAAATTCTGGGCACCGCCAACCCCTATGCAGTGGGCGGCACGCACCGGCACATCCCCGAGATCATCCAGGGTCTGCGCTGGGCCGGGGCCGAGCGGGCCACCGTGTCGTTCACCCCGGTGCTGGTCCCGATGTCGCGGGGAATCCTCGCCACCACAACCGCCAAGATCGTGCCGGGCACCACTGCCGAGCAGATCCGCGCGGCCTGGGAAAGCGCCTACGCCGACGAGACCTTTGTGCACCTGCTGCCCGAGGGCGTCTTCCCGCGCACCGCCGATGTGCTGGGGGCCAACACCGCGCTGATGGGTCTGGCGATCGACGAGGCCGCCGGCCGGGTCATCATCGTGACCGCCGTGGACAACCTGGCCAAGGGCACCGCGGGCGCGGCGATCCAGTCGGCCAACATCGCCCTCGGCTTGCCCGAGGCCACCGGCCTTTCGATCGACGGGGTCGCCCCGTAATGGCCGCCACCACTCTTTCCCTCATCACCACCCTTCAAGGAGCACTATGAGCGTCACCACCCCCTCGGGATTCATCGCCGCGGGTGTTCCCGCCGGCCTCAAGTCCACCGGCAAGCCGGACCTCGCCCTCGTGGTCAACACCGGCCCGGAGAAGAACGCGGCCGCCGTGTTCACCAGCAACCGTGCGCTGGCCAACCCGATCATCTGGTCCAAGGAGGTCATCAAGGATGGGCGCGTGGACGCCATCGTGCTGAACTCCGGCGGGGCCAACTGCTTCACCGGCCAGCAGGGTTTCCAGACCACCCATGCCACCGCCGAGGCCGTGGCGAACGGGCTGGGCATTTCGGCCACCGATGTGCTGGTGTGCTCGACCGGTCTGATCGGTGAGCAGCTGGATCTCGGCAAGCTCACCGCCGGTGTCGAGGCCGCGACCGCCGCCCTCGACGAAAACGGTGGCGAGCACGCCGCCGCCGCGATCATGACCACCGACACCGTGCCCAAGACCAGCGAGTTCCTGGCCACCGACTGGGCCATCGGCGGCATCGCCAAGGGCGCGGGCATGCTCGCCCCGGGCCTGGCAACCATGCTTGTGGTCATCACCACCGACGCCTCCCTCGCCCCCGCCGACCTCGATGCGGCACTGCGCGAGGCCACCCGGGTGAGCTTTGACCGCCTCGACTCCGATGGCTGCATGTCCACCAACGACCAGGTCACCCTGCTCGCCTCCGGTGCCTCGGGCGTTACTCCGGACCTCGCCGACTTCACCGCCGCGCTGATCCAGGTGTGCTCCGACCTCGCCGAGCAGCTCCAGGGGGACGCCGAGGGTGCCAGCCACGACATCGCGATCGTCGTGACCGGTGCCGAGACCGAGGCCGACGCGGTCGAGGTGGGCCGCTCGGTGGCCCGCAACAACCTCTTCAAGGCCGCGATCTACGGCAACGACCCCAACTGGGGCCGGGTGCTGGCCGCGATTGGAACCACCTCGGCACCGTTTGACCCGTATAACGTGGACGTCTCCTTCAACGGCGTCCGGGTCTGCCACGAGGGTGGCCCCGACCAGTCCCGCGACCTCGTTGACCTGACCCCGCGCTCGGTCAAGATCGAGATCGAGCTGAACGCCGGTTCGGCCGCCGCGACCATCCTGACCAACGACCTCACGCACGACTACGTGCATGAGAATAGCGCGTACTCGAGCTGATCCATGCCTACCACCATCGATATTTCGCTCGAAGAGGCGCACGCCAAGGCCTCGGTCCTGATCGAGGCGCTGCCGTGGCTCAAGCGGTACCGCGGCGCGATCGTGGTCATCAAGTTCGGCGGCAACGCGATGATCTCCCCGGAGCTCGCCGCGGCCTTCGCCGAGGACATGGTGTTCCTGCACCACGCGGGCCTGCGCCCGGTTGTGGTGCACGGTGGCGGCCCGCAGATTTCCGCGGGCCTGGCCGAGAAGGGCATCGCCAGCGAGTTCCGCGGCGGCTACCGGTACACCAGCGACGAGGCCATCGGCGTCGTCCGCGATGTCCTGCGTAATCGGGTGAACCGGTCTCTGGTCACCGACATCAATCAGCACGGAAACATCGCCCGCTCGCTCTCGGGGGAGCAGGCCAACCTCTTCGGCGGCCGCACCCGTGGCGTGCTGGTGGACGGGGAGATGCAGGATCTCGGCCGCGTGGGCGACATCCTCGAGGTGGACCCCTCGGCCGTCCTGGACGCGCTGGATGCCGGTCGCATTCCGGTAATCACCTCGATCGCCTATGACCTGGACGATCCCGAGCGCCTGCTCAACGTCAACGCCGACTCGGCCGCCGCCGCGATTGCGATCGCGCTGAACGCCGATAAGCTGCTGGTCCTCACCGATGTGGCCGGTCTCTACAGCGACTGGCCCAACCGCGATTCGCTGGTCTCGGTCATCTCGACCGCCGAGCTGCGCGAGCTGCTGCCGGAGCTGGAATCCGGCATGATCCCCAAAATGAACGCGTGCCTGGACGCGGTGGATAACGGTGTGCGTAACGCCGCGATCATCGACGGCCGGATCGAACACTCGATCCTGCTGGAGGTTTTCACCTCGAACGGAATCGGCACCCAGGTAGTAAGCGAGACAGAATGACCTCCTGGCAGGACACCTCCGCCGCCACCATGATGAACACGTTTGGGCCCACCCAGGCGCTGCTGGTCTCCGGCGAGGGCGCACGCGTGCGCGACAGCGACGGGAAGGAGTACCTCGATTTCCTCGGTGGCATCGCGGTCAACTCCCTGGGTCACGCTCACCCGGCGATCGTCAAGACGATTGCCGAGCAGGCGGCCACCCTGATCCACGTCTCTAACTTCTTCTCCAGCCCGCCGCAGCTGGCGCTGGCCGAGAAGCTCAAGCGGGTCTCGGGCGTCGGCGAGACCGGACGGGTGTTTTTCACCAACTCGGGCACCGAGGCCAATGAGGCGGCGTTCAAGCTGGCTCGGAAGTTCGGCGGCGAGGCTCGTCCCACCATCCTGGCGCTGGAGCAGGCGTTCCACGGGCGTTCGATGGGGGCGCTGGCTCTCACGGCCAAGGAGGCTTACCGGGCCCCCTTCGCCCCGCTTCCCGGTGGGGTGCGGCACATTCCCGCCACCATCGAGGCGTTGGATGCGGCCCTGGACGAGAGCGTCTCGGCCCTGATCATCGAGCCGATCCAGGGTGAGGCGGGCGTGATCCCGCTGCCCGAGGGGTACCTGCAGGCAGCCCGCGCGCTGACCCGCGAGCGCGGCGCGCTGCTCATCATCGACGAGATCCAGACCGGCATCGGCCGGACCGGCGAGTGGTTAGGCTTCCAGTCTGAGGACATCCTGCCCGACGCCTTCACCCTGGCCAAGGGCCTCGGTGGCGGCTTCCCGATCGGCGCGCTGGTCACCACCGGTGCCGCCTCCGAGGTGTTCACCCCGGGAACCCACGGCACCACCTTCGGCGGGAATCCGCTGGCCACCGCCGTGGCGGGGACCGTGCTGGATGAGATCGAATCCGGCGATCTGCTGATCAACGTGCGCGAGCGCGAGGCGCAGCTGCGCGGTGCGATTGCCGGGCTGAACTCCCCGCTGATTGCCGGTGTTCGCGGCCGCGGTTTGCTGCTGGGAATCGCGCTCACCGCGGATATCGCGCCCGCTCTGGCCGCCGAGGCCCTGGCCGCGGGGCTGATCGTCAACGCCCCCAACGCGGCGACGATCCGCATCGCCCCGCCGCTGAACATCACCTCCGCCGACGTGGACGCCTTCGTGGCGATCCTCGACGGCCTGCTCGCGGCACACGCCGCCTAGTTTCGAGAAGTAGGAGACCGATTATGACCCGTCACTTCCTCCGCGATGACGACCTGAGCCCGGCCGAACAGGCTGAGGTTCTGGATCTCGCGATCAAGCTCAAGGCCGACCGTTTCAGCGAGAAGCCGCTGGCCGGCCCGCAGACCGTCACCGTATTTTTTGACAAGACCTCGACCCGCACCCGGATCTCGTTTGCGACCGGGATCGCCGACCTGGGCGGCGTGCCGCTGATCGTGGGCGGCGGCGAGAGCCAGCTGGGTGCCAAGGAATCGATCGCCGATACCGCGCGCGTGCTGGAGCGTCAGGTCGCCGCGATCGTCTGGCGCACCTTTGCACACTCAGGCCTGGAGGAGATGGCCGCCGGGACCACCGTTCCGGTGATCAACGCGCTCTCCGACGACTTCCACCCGTGCCAGCTGCTGGCCGACCTGCAGACCATTCGCGAGCACCGCGGAGAGCTCAAGGGTCAGACCCTCGCCTTCCTCGGCGACGGTGCCTGCAACATGGGCAACTCCTACCTGCTCGCGTGCGTGAACGCCGGTATGCACGTGCGGATCGGTGCCCCCGAGGCATTCACCCCGGCTGCCGACGTGGTGGCCGATGCGATCAAGCTGGCCGAGCAGACCGGCGGATCGGTGTTCATCACGACCGATGCGCGTGAGGCCGTGGCCGGTGCCGACGTTGTGGTCACCGACACCTGGGTGTCGATGGGCAAGGAGGACGAGAAAGCCGATCGGGTTGCCGCATTCGGTGCCTACTCGGTGACCTCCGAGCTGATGGGCCTCGCCAAGGATGACGCGATCTTCATGCACTGCCTGCCCGCCTACCGCGGCTATGAGGTAGACGCCGACGTGATCGACGGCCCGCGCTCGGTCGTCTGGGACGAGGCCGAGAACCGCCTGCACGCGCAGAAGGCCCTGATGGTCTGGCTGCTGAAGCAGAACCAGAAGGCCGCGGTCTAGTGACCACGGGGATCGCCCGGGGACCGGTGGCGTCCGCGCCGCCGGTCCCCGGCGATCCCGGTTCCGCCCGCATCGCCGGACTCGATATCGCCCGCGGCCTGGCGATCCTGGGCATGTTCATCGCGCACATCATTCGCCCGGAGGAGGCCGTGTCGGCGGATCCGGATACCTGGATCGGCCTGGTCAACGGACGCTCGGCGGCGCTGTTCGCGGTGCTTGCCGGGTTTTCGCTGGCGCTGCTCTCGGGCCGGGGCACCCCGCCGGAGGGCGAGGCCGTGCTGCGCATGCGGCTGCGGATCGGCACCCGTGCGCTGGTGATCTTTGCCCTGGGCGGGATCCTCAGCCTGGGGGATCACGGGATCGCGGTGATCCTCGAGTACTACGCCATCGCCTTCCTGCTGGTCCTGCCGATCATCCGCTGGCGGGTGCGAAACCTGCTGATCCTGGCGGGGGTGCTCGCGGTGCTGGCCCCGATCGCTCAGGTCGGCATCGCGCTGTTCATCCAGGACAATGGGGGCGGCACCTCGGCTCTGGCCCTGCTGATGATTTTTGGGTACTACCCGGCGCTGATCTGGGTGGTGTTCATGATTGTCGGGTTGGCGGTAGCCCGCTGGCTGTTTGCCGGCGGAATCTCCGGATCCTCTCTCGGCCTGATCGCCCTGGTTGGTGCCGGGCTCGCGATCCTCGGCTATGGGGGCGCCAGTGTGTTCGCCCAGATCACCGGGGTCGAGCAGGGCGAGGTGTTTGTCGGATATCCGCAGTGGGCAAACCTGCTGGGTGCGGCGCCGCACTCGGGCAGCACGTTCGAACTCCTGGGTGCCTCCGGGATCGCGCTGCTGATCATCGCCGCCGCCCTGGCCCTGCCCCGCTGGGCCCAACGGGTTCTCTGGCCGCTGGCCGCCACCGGCCGGATGGCGCTCACCGCCTACGCCGTGCACCTGATCGCCCTGGTGATCCTGGTTTCCACGGGGGTGGACCGGATCGATCCGGTTGCCCAAACCTGGTGGTTCGTGCTGGTCACCCTGATCGGCTGCTCCGCCTGGATCCTGCTGTGCCGGCAGGGTCCGCTGGAAAAACTGGTGTCGTTCTGCTCTCGCGCCGCCGCCTCGGTGCCCGGGCCCGCCCGCACCACTCAATAGACTGACTCTTATCCTTTTCGCTCACACGCCTGACCACTGCACGACGGGACGCTTCACACCATGACCTCTCACACCAACGATTCCGGAAACCGCGCCGCCGAGGCGGGGGCCCTCTGGGGCGGACGCTTCGCCAGCGGCCCCTCGCCGGAGCTCGCCCGCCTGAGCAAGTCGACCCAGTTTGACTGGACCCTGGCGTCCTACGACATCGACGGGTCCAAGGCCCACGCGGTCGCCCTGAACGCCGCCGGTTACCTCGACAACGACGAGCTGGTCGCGATGCACGCCGCGCTGGAGACCCTGCGCGCGGATGTGGCCTCGGGTGCGTTTGTCGCCGCCGAGTCGGATGAGGACGTCCATTCGGCTCTCGAGCGCGGACTGGTCGAGCGCGCCGGAGCAAACCTGGGTGGCAAGCTGCGTGCCGGCCGGAGCCGCAACGACCAGATCGCCACGCTGGTGCGACTGTACATGCTGGAGCACGAGAGTGTGATCCGTGGCCTGCTGGTGCAGCTGGTCGAGATCCTCGCGGGTCAGGCCGAGGCGCACCCCGGTGCGATCATGCCGGGTCGCACGCACCTGCAGCACGCGCAGCCGGTGCTGCTGGCCCACCAGCTGGCCGCGCACGCATGGCCGCTGGTGCGTGACCTGGAGCGTCTGCGCGACTGGTCGGTTCGTGCCAAGCGTTCGCCGTACGGGGCCGGTGCGCTGGCCGGATCCTCGCTGGGTCTGGACCCCGAGCTGGTGGCCTCGGAGCTGGGGCTGTCCGGTGCGCTGGAGAATTCGATCGACGCGACCGCCGCCCGCGACGTGGTGGCCGAGTTCGGGTTTATCCTCGCCCAGGTGGGGATCAACCTGTCGCGTCTGTCGGAGGAGATCATCCTCTGGAACACCCGCGAGTTCGGATTTGTCCGCCTGCACGACTCCTTCTCGACCGGCTCGAGCATCATGCCGCAGAAGAAGAACCCGGACATCGCCGAGCTCGCGCGCGGCAAGTCGGGTCGTCTGATCGGTAACATCACCGGTCTGCTGGCCACCCTGAAGGCCCTGCCCCTCGCGTACAACCGCGATCTGCAGGAAGACAAGGAACCGATCTTCGACTCGGTGGACACCCTCGAGGTGCTGCTGCCCGCGTTCAACGGCATGATCGCCACGCTGACCTTCAACACCGAGCGGATGGCCGAGCTGGCACCGCAGGGCTTCTCGCTGGCCACCGATGTGGCCGAGTGGCTGGTCAAGCAGGGTGTGATCTTCCGCGACGCCCACGAGATCTCCGGCGAGCTCGTGCGCTTCTGCGAGGAAAACGGCCTGGAACTGCACGAGCCCACCGATGAGCAGCTGGCCGCGGTTTCCCCGCACCTGCTGCCCGCGGTCCGCGAGGTGCTGACCATCGGGGGCTCGGTCAACAGCCGCGTGGGTGCCGGCGGCACCGCCACGGTGCGGGTGACCGAGCAGCTCGCCAACCTGCGCGGGCGACTGGCGGACTTCCGCTAGATCGCCGCGGGCCCGCACACACACGGCCACCCCGCCGAGGTTCCCGCTCGGCTGCCCCCCCCCCGAACGCCCCGTTCTCCCTCGTGGAGCCCGGGGCGTTCGGCGTTCCGAGCTCTCAGCGGTTGAGCGGGGAACCTGCGAATGAAGGCGACTGGATATTTGTGACTATTGCGGCATACGATCCGGGCGATTCTGCAGGGATGATACTCAACCGGTACTAATAATTGCGGTCATATGGACCGTCGTCTCTGCGGCTATTAGGCGACGTCGTCGACCAGCCCCACGAAACGTCCACCGACACCGAACACCTCGGCGCGGATCGCCCCGGGAGCAGCCTTGGGCCACTCCTCGATCTCGTGGTCATCGCACACCACATAGGTGAACTCCGGCCACCACTTCTTGGGGCGTGCCCGCTCGGTGAATCCGCAGACCGCGCACACCAGATCCGACCACACCGGACGCTTGCCGGTGCGGTTTGCCCGCGACTGCGCGAGCCAGGCCGGGGGAGTCGTATCGAGCTCGACCACGGCCGCCTCGGTGAGCTGGGGCGGCAGTCCGTGCCGCACCGCCATCTCCAGGGGGATGTCCAGGCGCTGTGCTGCTTCTCGTCTCGTGACCATTTGACCCATTCTAGCCGGGAACTTCCCGAGCCCTGGTGGTGGGTGTGTATATCCCTCTTGACACTTGCTGTAAACCCCCATCTAGACTACCCTGATGAAGGATGCCAAGCGAAAAGACGTGGAGCGGTTTTTGCGGTCACAGGGATTCACGGTGGATCGCGACGGTGGCCCGCACACCTGGTGGAAAAAGCCGGGAAGCAGATCCGTGCCGATTCCCCGTCATCGGTTGATCTCCGCTGGAGTCCTGAGAACGGTGGAGCAGGTAGTCGGGTTTGTCCCGGACGAGTGGAAGTGAGCGTGCTCATGAAACGAAACAGTTACGAGTTGGTTGTCTCGCGAGAGGGCAGATGGTGGATCATCGATGTGCCCGCGATTGACTATCGGACCCAGGCCCATACGCTGTCCGAGGTCGAGGAGATGGGGCGCTCGCTCATCGCGGGCGCGCTCAACCGTGAGGAGGACTCGTTCGACATCAGCGTAACCATCGAGAAGCCAGCGGACGTTGCCCGGCGGTTAGCCGATGCGGCCGAGCTTGATCGGGTTGCGCTCGAGTCTGCGCAACAGGCCGCTCGTGATCGGCGTGCGGCCGCGCGGGCGCTCCGTGACGCATACGGCCTCAGCGCGATAGATTCGGCGACCGTGTTGGGGATTTCACGTGCCCGGATCTATCAGCTCCTCGATGATTCCGAGCGATCCGCTGCCGAGGCTCTGAACGCGTAGCGCCGAAGCACCTACGCCAGGATGATCCGCCAGGCGATGAAGCCCGCGATCAGCAGGGCGGTCCCGATCGGGAAGCCCCACTTCAGGCGCGACGGCGGAGCCATCGGGTCCAGCGGGGTCCCGCGGCGATACGCGGTGGCGGTGGGACGCAGGTGGGAGAGGACCGCGTCGGCGGCAGTGAAAAACCGTAGCCACACGTTCGGGTCACCCGTGTCCATCGGACGGGTGCTCACCAGGATCAGGTCGGATCCGGAGAACTCCAGATCAAACTCGGTGGCGTAGAGCGCCAGGGTTTCCATGAAGTCCGGGGTCAGGAAGTAGAGGGCGTCTCGCTGCAACACCTCGGGGGCATAGACGCCGAATGCGCGCGGGAAGTCGCCCTCCAACTCGATCCGCTGGTCATCGGCCAGGCGCAGCCGGGTGCGGCGCGAGCGCCAGCCGGCGACCCCGTCGTTGTGCCGCGAGTCCAACACGATGTGCGGCATCTGCACGCCCAGCGGGATGCGCAGGTAGGCATATTCGCCGGGCCGATCGATCAGCTCGCGCTTGATCCGATTGCTGGACATGTTGTCGGCCCGCTGGGCCAGCCGCAGGCCGCCGCGGGAGGTGAACCCGTTGTAGTCGCGAGCGCTGGGCCCGAGGATCGCGGTCTGCTCCATCGTCTTGAGCGGGAGCGGCGCAAACTGGAGTCCGGTCGCGTCGGCAAATCGAACCATCCGCGCCCAGTCCTTCCAGCGCGGCCGGTTTTTCTGTACCCAGTAGGGCAGGGCAACCAGCTGTAAGAGGCAGAATCCGATCAGAAACCACGGGGCAATCGCCGTGGATCCGCCGCTGATCATCAGATAGGCGAGGAACACCCCGATCGCGCCCACCAGGAGCATGATGACCACCGAGGATCCATACTCACCCCACGTGGGGATGGCCTGGGTCCAGCGGCTATCCCCGCGCACCCGGTTTTTGAGCGCCCGAATCTCCTCGGGGGTGGCCGGGGCGGCCAACACGTCGAGTGGCAGGTCCGCCAGGGAGGGGATCGGGGGTGTGGACACGGTGCTCCTGAGATGAGGGTGCGGGCGAGCCGCGGGCAAAATCACACTATCGCGACGGGGGATCCGATGCGCGGATTCGGGCGTGCATCTCCCGGACAAAACCCCGCCATTCCGCTGCTATTCTGGGGAGCGTGTCTAATCCCAATTTTGCCAAGCAGAGTAATGACTCGTCCTTTGACTCGCTCTGGGACGAGCTGGTGTGGCGTGGCCTGATCCACGTCTCGACTGATGCCGAGGAGCTCAAGAAGCTCATCGACGGCGAACCGATCACGTATTATTGCGGATTTGACCCGACCGCTCCCAGCCTGCACCTCGGCAACTTCGTGCAGCTGCTGTTCATGCGTCGTCTGCAGCTGGGCGGGCACCGTCCGCTGGGCCTCGTGGGTGGGTCCACCGGTCTGATCGGTGACCCGCGTCCCACCGCCGAGCGCACCCTGAACACCCCGGAGACCGTGGCCGCCTGGGTCACCCGACTTCAGGCTCAGGTGTCGACCCACCTCGACACCGAGGGCGAGAACGGCATGCGCCTGGTCAACAACCTGGACTGGACCTCGCCGCTCAGCGCGATCGAGTTCCTGCGCGACATCGGTAAGCACTTCCGCGTGGGTACCATGCTGAAGAAGGACGCGGTGAGTGCACGCCTGAACTCCGATGCCGGCATCTCCTACACCGAGTTCAGCTACCAGATTCTGCAGGCTCTCGACTACCGCGAGCTGTACAACACGTACAACTGCGTGCTGCAGACCGGCGGCAGCGACCAGTGGGGCAACCTCATCGGTGGCGTCGACCTGATTCGTCGCTCCGAGCAGGCCAACGTGCACGCGATCGGCACCCCGCTGATCACCAACAGCGACGGCACCAAGTTCGGTAAGAGCGAGGGCAACGCGATCTGGCTGGACGCCGAGCTGTGCAGCCCGTACGCGATGTACCAGTTCTGGCTGAACACCGACGATGCCGATGTGATCGACCGCCTCAAGGTCTTCACCTTCCTCTCCCGCGCCGAGATCGAGGACTTCGCCAAGCTCGTGGCGGATGAGCCCTTCCGCCGGGCGGCGCAGAAGCGTCTGGCCCTGGAAACCGTGACCCTGGTGCACGGTGCCGAGGCCGCGAACGCCGCCATTGCCGCCTCCGAGGCGCTGTTTGGACAGGGCAACCTGGCCGAGGTGGATCCGGCGACCCTGGCGACCGCGCTGCGCGAGCTGCCCAACATCACCGCCGAAACCGGCACCTCGGTGGCCCAGCTCCTGGTCTCGACCGAGCTGTGCTCGAGCCTGGGTGATGCCCGTCGCTCGATCGGCCAGGGCGGCGTCTCGCTCAACGGCGTGAAGGTCACCGATGAGGCCGCGGTCCTGACCGACCTGCTGCCCGGCGGCGTAGCGGTACTGCGTCGCGGCAAGAAGACCCTGGCGGGAATCTTCACCGCCTAACTCACACAACAGCGCGGCACCGGAGCGATCCGGTGCCGCGCTGTTGTGTGTCCGGGTTATCCGCGGATCAGGATGTCGCGGACGTCCGAGCGGATTTCGGCGGCAATCGCCGCATCCCGAGCCTCGGCCAACACATCGGCGAGGAGCACGCGCGATCCCCGGGTCGCGCTGAGCACCGCGGCCTCGACCATCGCCAGCGAGTGGATGTTGGCATGCACCTCGGTGTCAGGCACATCCCCGGTGCGCAGCGCGGCGATGAACTCGGCGAGGGACCCGTTGATCTCTTCCGGAAAGGGGATCGAGGAGTCGGTGAGCGATGCGGGTAGCGCGGCGAGCGCCAGCCCGGGGAGCTCGGCACTCGGCGCGGATTCCCCGTCCCACAGCGCGGTGCCGTGTTCCCCGCCGATGCGCCAGCTGCCGTTCCAGGAGGTTTCGGCCCCCGGCGTGCACCAGCTGCCCGAGTACACAAACCGGGTGCCGCCCTCGAATTCAAACACGGCGGCGGCATTGGCATCTCCGGCGTACCAGCTCCATGCGGGGTTGTACTCCTCGCAGTAGACGGCCACCGGATCCAGGTTCAGGAGGTAGCGCACCGCGTCGAACTGGTGGATCGCCATGTCTACCAGCAGCACGTGATCCATCTCATCGCGGAATCCGCCAAAGCGCGGGGCTTTGGCAAACTCGCAGCTCACGGTGCCCACGGTTCCCAGCTCACCCACGCGTGCGCGCAGCGCGGCGAGGGCCCGATAGTAGCGGCGCGACTGACTGGTCATCAGCAGCTGCCCGCTCGCCTCGGCCGAGGCCGCGAGCGAAAGCGCGGTGGCCACGGTGGGGGCGATGGGTTTTTCGCACAGCACCGGCAGCCCGGCAAACAGCGCCTCGGTACTCACCGCGTGGTGGGCGACCGGAACGGTCACGTTGACCACGGCCTGCGCGCCGGTTTCCGCGGCGAGCGCCGATACCGAGGTGCCCACGGGCAGATCGACGAGGCCGGTGGCGGCCAGCGCGGCCCGGGCCGCATCGAGGTTGAGATCGACCAGTCCGACGATCTCGGCATCGGGGGAGGCGATCAGCGCGCGCAGCCACTGCTGTCCCATCGCCCCGGCCCCCACCAGGATGATGCGCACGGGTGCGCCAGTATTAGCTAGCAGGGCGTGGGTCATCGAACCAGCGCCCCGCGGTAGTCGCGACCGTTATAGAAGTCCTCGGTTTCGTAGCGCAGCAGCGTCGGGACCTCGCGGGTCGGGCGCACCGAGTGTGCCCAGCTCACGCCGTTGGCGATGACGCGGCGCACGTGTTCGTGGTGGTAGACCGGGTAGTCCTGATCCCCGGGGCTAAAGAAGAAAATCTTGCCGTGGCCGCGACGCCAGGTGCAGCCGCTGCGGAAGACCTCCCCGCCGGAGAAGGTGCTGAGGAAGATCAGTTCGTCGGGGGCCGGGATATCAAAGAACTCCCCGTACATTTCCTGCTGCGGGATGATGAACGGGTGCGGTACCCCCTGGGCGATCGGGTGGGTGGGGTCCACGGTCCAGACCAGCTCGCGATCCTCCTCGCTCCGCCAGCGCAGGGTGCAGGTGGTGCCCATCAGCTTCTGGAAGATCTTGGACCAGTGGCCCGAGTGCAGGACAACGAGGCCCATGCCGGCGAGGACGTGCTGGTGTACGCGTTCGACAACCTCATCGGCGACCTCGGCGTGGGCGGCGTGGCCCCACCACACCAGCACGTCGGTGTCCGCGAGAACCTCCTCGGTGAGTCCGTGCTCGGGCTCATCCAAGGTGGTGGTGTGGACGCGCGCCCCGGCGCCCAGGTGTTCCTCGATGCCGGCGCGGATCGTATTGTGCATGCCCTCGGGATAGATCTCGGCAACATTGGGCTCGATCTGCTCGTGCCGGTTTTCGCCCCAGACGAGGACGCGCAGTGGGGAAGTGGACTGAGTCATGGTGTTCCTTTTCGACGATGAAATGGTGGATGGTTACTTGACGGCACCACCGGTGGCCCCGGCGGCGATGAACTTCTGGGCCAGCACCAGCAGGATGATGGCGGGAATGGAGGACAGTACGGCGGTCGCCATCACGGCCGACCAGTTCGATACCTGGGTGCCCAGGTACTGGTAGATGCCCAGGGTGACCGGGCGCACATCCTCGGTGGTGGTCAGGGTCAGCGCAAAGAGGAAGTCGCTCCAGGAGAACAGGAATCCAAACAGCGCGGCGGTGATCAGGGCGTTGCGACTGACCGGCACCACGACGGAGACGAATGCCCGGATGAGCCCGGCCCCATCGATCCGGGCGGCCTCCACAATGGCGGGCGGGATGCCCATCATCGAGGTGCGCAGGATCAGAATGGCAAACGGAATGGCCAGGCTCGCATCGGCCAGGATCAGCCCGGCAATCGAATTGAGTAGCCCCAGGTCGTTATAGGCGCTGTAGAGGGCGTTGGCGATCACCACACCCGGCACCATCTGCGCGATGATGATCACCAGCAGGGCCACGTTAATCCAGCGGAACCGGAACTGGGCCAGCGCATAGGCGGCGGGTGCTGCGATCAGCAGCGTGAGCACCACGGTCCCGATCGAGATGATGAGGCTGGTCAGGAGGTTGTGTCCCTGATCGGCGATCGCCCGCTCATATCCCGAGAAATCGGGGGTGAACGGGAAGATGCCGGCGGTGAGGGTGTTCCCCGACGGCTGGAGGGAGGCGTTGGCCATCCAGTAGATCGGAAACAGCATGATGGCCAGGAAGAGGATGCCCAGCGCGGTGGAGGTTCCGCGCGAGAGGCGTCCCCGGCGGGCGCGCCGGGTGGCGGCAGTGGGGAGATTCAGCGTGGTCATGATGACTCCTATTCATCCACCGCGCGCCGGTTCGCACGCAGGTAGATCACGGCAAAAATCAGCGAGACGAGGATCAGGATGTTGCTCCAGGCCGAGCCGATCCCGAACTCGAAGTTCACAAACGACTCCTGATAGGAGCGCACGGCGAGGGTCTGGGTGGCGTTGGCCGGTCCGCCGTTGGTGAGTCCGAGGATCACGTCCAGCACCTTGAGCGTGTAGACCACCCCGAGGACGAGCACCACGCTGATGACCGGACGCAGGTTGGGCACGGTGATGTGCCAGAACGCCTTCCATCCGGTGGCACCATCCAGCGCGCCTGCCTCGTAGAGTTCCTCGGGGATATCCTGCAGCCCGCCATAGAGCAGCGCCACGTTGAACGGGATGCCCACCCAGATGTTGACCATGATGACCGCGATTAGCGCGACACTGGGATCGGTGAGCCACCCGATCGGCGCATCGGTCAGCCCGATTGATCCGAGGAAGCGGTTGAGGATGCCGCTGTCCTGATCGAGAATCGAACGCCAGGTGGCACTCGAGACGATCATCGGCAGCAGCCAGGGCAGCAGGAGCATCGAGCGCAGGAAGCCGTTGAGCGGGAACCGACGGCGGAAAAACACCGCCAGGGCCAACCCGATCACAAACTGGCCGGCGATCGATCCGATGGTGAACAGCGCGGTGTTCCACAGCGCCGGGGTGAACAGGCTGCTGGTGAACACCGATACGTAGTTGGCGAATCCCACCCAGGGGGCCTCGCCGGTGAAGAAGGTTTTGGTGGTGTATTCCTGCAGGCTCATCGTGAGGTTCTTCACGATGGGGTAGCCGAAAAACGCCAGAATGTAGAGCGCGGCCGGGGCCACAAACAGTAGGCGGGTAAAACGTTCGGGGCGTCGGCGACGTCGCGGGGGCGCCGCGGGGATTTCCGGGGAGCCGGGCCCGGCACCGAGGGGGCGGGGGCGCCGCCGTGTCTCGGATGCCGGACCGGCGGTCTCGGAAGCGGGAACCTGGAGCGTCATCGAACTATCCCGCCTTCGCCTTCGAGAACGCATCGGTGGCGCTCTCCTTGCCGGTGAGCGCGAGCTGGATACCGGTGTACATAACCGTTGCCGCCTTGGGCCAGTCCTCCCCGAGGATCCCGGTGCGGGAGCGGGCGTTAGCGACCTGCTCGGTGAAGGCGGCCATATCCGGCACCTTCTGCACATACTCCGCGGCCAGCGCGGTCTTGGTGGGGACGGTGAAGCGGGACTCGGCGAGCGAGAGCTGGTTGTCATCGTCGGTAATGCACTCAACAAACTTGGCCGCCTTGGCCTGCTTTTCCTTGTTGCCGGTCTGCGGGACGGTCCAGACCTCGCCGCCCAGCGGAGCGGTCGGCGTCTGTCCGGCCCTGTTGATCGGCACCTGCACGCTGGTCCAGGTCAGGCTCGGATCGGCGTTGAGCGCGGGGATCTGCCAGGGCCCGTTAATCATCATCGCGGCCTTGCCGGCCATGAACTGGTCCTTCACATCGGCCTGGCTCCAGTTGATCACGCTCTTGGACGCGGCCCCGGAGTTCACCAGATCGACCTGCAGCTGGAGCGCCTCGGCGGCCTCCGGGCTGTCCAGCTTGTCCTCGGATCCTCCGTTGGTCCAGAGGAAGGGGAGGAACTGCCAGCTGCCCTCATAGGTGGCGATCGAGGAGAAGGCCAGTCCGTAGCGGTCGCCCGAGGAGAGCGCCTGGGCGGTGGTCTTGAGTTCATCCCAGGTGGTGGGGATTGCCAGGCCCGCCTCATCCAGCATGGCCTTGTTCACAAAGAGACCCAGCGTGTTCACGGTGGGCGCGAGTCCGTAGACCTCTCCCTTATACGTGGCCGCGTCGAGGATGCCCTGGGCAAAACCCGAGGTGTCCACGTTGAACTGGCTGAGCGGGGTGAGCCCACCCGAGGACGCAATCTCCTGCAGGTCGGGGTTATCCAGCATCAGCACGTCGGGCAGCGTCTTCGAGGAGGACATCTGCAGGACTTTTTGAATCAGATCCTTCCCCGGGACGCCGGTGCGATTCAGCTTCACCTTGAGCTCGGCCGCGCACTTATCCAGTGCCGCCACCACGAGTCCCTGGTCGGGGTCGTTGACGTAGTAGTCGACCACGCTGAGGGTGTCGGCGTCGGATGAGGCCCCGCCGCCGGATCCGCCCGCGCTGCATCCACTCAGGGCGAGGGGAACCAGGGCGAGGCTCGCTAAGACGGTCAGACGATGTTTTTTCTCCATGATGCGGCTCCTTTGCCGGTGAGAGACTTCGACCCGTTCGGTAAACCGCTTTGATCCGCAGCAGTCCGGGGATCGTGTCGAGGTGTAATTTCGTGGGTGACGCAACAATCTCACGACTCCGAGCCCGTGTCAACCAAAAAGTTAACCGGTTCACTGTTTTGTTATTTGTGCGCCGCGTCGGTCTCGTCGCGGTCGAGGGGTGTGAGAGACTGCACACACCAATTCGCAAAGGAACCCCATGGCAACCATGCGCGACGTCGCGAAACTGGCGGGCGTTTCCCTCGCCACGGTTTCGTTCGCGATCAACAACACCAAGCCGGTCGCCCCGGCCACCCTGGAACGTGTGCGTGAGGCAATGGACACCCTCGATTACCGGCCCAATGCGATCGCCCGTGCGCTGGCGAGCAAGCGCACCCGGATCATCGCGCTGCTGTTCCCGATGGAGGATCACAGCCTGAGCGGGACCGCCCTGAAGTTTTTCACCGCCGCCGCCGAGGCCGCGTCCGAGCTGGGCTACAACCTGATCCTCTGGCCCGGAGATAACGGGGCCGAACACATCGACCGGGTGGTGAGTAATGGCCTGATCGACGGGGTCATCCTGATGGAGGTCCACCTGGACGATGAGCGCGTGGTGCGTCTGCGCGAACTCGGCGTTCCCTTCACGCTGATCGGTCGCACCCGGGAGCTCTCGGGCATCAGCTATGTGGACGTGAACTTCGAGGGCGCGGTGATCGATGCGCTCGCCCGCTTCGAGGCGCTGGGTCACCGCAGCATCGGCATCGTTTTTGACGACGATGGGGATCCGGGCACCAGCGACTACGGACCGGTCGCCCGCACCCGCGACACCTATCTCGAACGGATGCGCGCAATCGGTGCCACCCCGGGAATCTTTTCCTGCGCCGAAAGCTCCTCGGCCGGGCGGGCGCTGGTCCCGCGGATTCTCGCCGAGATGCCCGATGTGACCGCGCTGCTCCTGATCAACGAGCACGCCTCCCCGGGGATCGTCAGCGCGCTCGCCGCCCACGGGCGACCCGTGCCCGAGGCCGTCTCGGTGCTCGTGGTGGGGGCCTCGGTGGATATCGTGAGCGCCGCAGATCCCGAGCTCACCGTTTACGAGTCACCCAGCCGTGAGCTGGGCCGCAGGGGTGTGCGGGATCTGATCCAGCGCCTGGAGAACCCGAACCTGGAACCGGCCGCCGCGCTGGTGGACTGTCGCTATGTGGATGTGAACTCGATCGCACCGGCTCGGCCACGCGCCTAGTCGTTCGATCACTCGTCCCCCATCGGACACCCCAACCTGTTATCTTTGGGGCGGGCCGAGCGGGAAATCGCGGCCCGGCCGGGGAAAATTTGGGACTGTGGTGCCGCGTGTACCACGCCCGAATGACGTCATCGAGGAGAACGCATGGGTCAGGGCATCGACATCGATCTGGTACGCGAGGGCGCGCTCGCCGAGGCGGACCTTCCCCTGGCGGCAGCGAAACTCGCGGGAATGTCAACTAGCGAGGTCACCTCGACCCTGTGGCGCTGCAGCCTCAAGCGCTCGGCGGTCCTGTTCCGGCTGCTGAGCAAGGAGCGCGCGCTGGAGGTTTTTGAGCGCTTCGAGCCCGCACACCAGGCCGATCTTGTCCGGGCCCTGCGTGATGAGGATGTCACCGGGCTGTTTGCGGGTCTCGATCCGGATGACCGGGTGGGCCTGCTGGACGAGGTGCCCGCGTTATTGGCCAAGCGTCTGTTGTCGGATCTGACCCCGCATGAGCGCGCGCTGACCACGCTGATGCTCGGCTATCCGTCCCGCTCGGTGGGTCGCCGGATGAGTCCGGAGTATGTGCGGGCGCATCCCGAGTTCACCGCCGGGCGGGTGTTGGAAACCGTGCGTCACCGCGCCACCGAGGCCGAAACCATCTACATGATCCCGGTCACCGATGGGGAAAAGCGGCTGGTCGGGGTGGTCAGCCTCCGCGAAATTCTGGCGGCCCCCGAGGACGCCCGCGTGTCCGACCTGATGCAGACCCCCGAGCTGGCGACCGTGAGCGATGACGCCGAGCAGGTGGCCAGGCGCTGTAGCGAGGCGAATCTGCTGGCCATGCCGATCGTGGATAGCGAAAAGCGCCTGGTGGGGATCCTCACCATCGACGATGCCCACCAGATTCTGCGCGACGCCGAGGATGAGGATATCGCCCGCGCCGGTGGTGCCGAGCCGCTGCGCCGGCCCTATCTCTCGACCTCGGCGTTCAAGATCGCCCGGGCCCGCGTGGTGTGGCTGCTGGTGCTCGCGGTCTCGGCGCTGCTGACGGTTCAGGTCCTCGGCATCTTCGAGGCCACCCTGGAGCAGAAGGTGGTGTTGGCGCTCTTCATCCCGCTGCTCACCGGAACCGGCGGCAACACGGGCTCGCAGGCGGCCACCACGATCACCCGCGCGCTGGCGATGGGGGAGGTGACCTCGAAGGACGTGGGGCGTGTGCTGCTGCGCGAATTCCGGGTGGGCACCACGCTGGGACTGCTGCTCGGGGTCCTCGGTTTCACCCTGGCCTCGCTGGTGTATGACGTGCCCACGGGCCTGGTGATCGGCTCGACCCTGCTGTGTGTCTGCGCGATGGCCGCGACCGTGGGCGGCGCGATGCCGCTGATCGCCAAGGCCATTCGGGTCGACCCGGCCGTGTTCTCGACCCCGTTCATCACCACGTTCTGTGACGCCACCGGCTTGCTGATCTACTTCAGCCTGGCCAAGGTAATCCTGGGAATCTAACCGCTCTCATCCTCGATCGGCGGCTCGCGGGTGTCGATTCGTAGATCTCGATTTTCTGTTTCCGCGCCGTGGCTTTCGGTCTCGCTGGTTCCAGCGCCAGCGCCAGCGCCAGCGCCAACGGTTACGGTGCGGACGTGGGCAGTCGAGCCTCGATGACCAGGCCGCCCTCTGCCCGGGGGGTGAGGGTCAGCGTTCCCGCGTGTGTACGCAGGATCGCGGAGACAATCGCCAGCCCCAATCCCACGCCGCCCTCGGAATCGTGGCGACGCGCTGCTCCGCGCTGGAACGGCTCGGTCAGCGTGGCGACGAGTTCCGGGGTGAGAATCTGCCCACTGTTTTCCACCCGCAATACGCCCTGATCGCCCCGGGTTTCGGTGCCGATCCGCACCCATCCACCCTCGGCGGTGTTGTGGACCAGGGCGTTTCGAATCAGGTTGATGGCCACCGCATGCACCAGCGCCGGGTTGCCCCACACCCGCGCGGGTAGGAGCGCGGTGTCCACCCGAATCTGGGCGTGTTCGGATGCCTGGGCGAGCTCGGCAATCGCCGCGAGCACCGTCGCGGTGAGGTCGATCTCCTCGGCGGCCGGCGGTTCACCCTCGGCTCGGGCGAGCAACAGAAGCGCCTCGGTCAGTGCGATCGCGCGCTCGTTTGTGTGGGAGAGCCGGGACACCAGTTTCGGGACGTCGACCCGGTCGGGGGCGGCCTCGGCGACCTCGAGTATCGTGCGGATGACCGCGTGGGGAGTGCGCAGCTCATGGGACGCGTTGGCCGCGAAACGTCGCTGCTCGGCGAGCATGCCCTCGACCCGATCCAGCATCGAATCGAAGGTGTCGGCGAGTTCGCGGAACTCGTCCCGGCGGCCGGGGAGCCCGATTCTTCGGTCCAGGATCCCCTCGGCGGCGGCCCGGGTGACCGCGGTGATTCGGGTCAGCGGCGCCAGCATTCTTCCGGCCAGAAACCAGCCGCCCAGCAGTCCAACCGCCGTGAGAAAACCCAGCACCGCAAAAGCTCGTGGCCAAAATACCCGGAGCAGATCGCCACGGTTGGGGGCGAAGGTGCTCCCATCGGGCGCATTGGTCTGGACCAGCGAGCTGGTGGGCACGAACTGCAGCACGTACTGTGCAAACAGCATCAGGGCGATCCCGGCAACCAGGAGAAAACCGGTATAGCTGAGGGTGAGTTTGACCCGCGCGGAGAGACCGCGCGCCCGGGACGTCATGCCGTGCCCCCGGGTGTGGGGGCGGCGAAGTAGTACCCCGATCCCGGCCTGGTGTGAATTAACCACGGCTCGCCGAGCCTTTTGCGCAGCGAGGAGATGGTGATCCGCACCGAGTTGGTGAACGGATCGGCGTTTTCATCCCAGGCGCGCTCGAGCAGGGTTTCGGCGCTGAGTACGCCGCCGTCCGCGCGCATCAGCTCCTCCAGCACGGCGAACTGCTTCCGGGTGAGCGCCACATAGCGCTGGTCCCGATAGACCTCGCGTCGGAACGTGTCCACTCGGAGCCCGGCCGATTCCAGGACCGGGGGTGCGGCCTCGGGGGAGCGCCGGGCAAGTGCCCGCACCCGCATGATCAGCTCACGCAGGGCGAAGGGCTTGGTCAGGTAGTCGTCGGCACCGAGTTCAAATCCGATTGCCTTGTCGTCCAGGCGATCGGCCGCGGTGACCATGAGGATGCGGGTGCCCAGCCCATCGGTGAGAATCTCCCGGGCAATATCGTCGCCCGAGGGACCGGGAATATCCCGATCCAGGAGCACCACGTCGTAGCCGTTGAGAGCCAGCAGTTCCTGCGCCGCGAACCCATCCAGGGCGATATCGGCGGCGATGGCCTCCAGGCGCAACCCATCCTGGATCGCCTCGGCCAGAAACGGCTCGTCCTCAACTATCAGCACACGCATGCACACAGTCTAGGAAGTCGGCGTATCGAAAACATATGAAAAACCGGATACGACGTGGCAACGCGCACCCGGATGGAATCGACGCATGATGATTCACCACGGTTCTTCTTCTCGGCTCGTCCGCCGCCGTCGCGCTCTCCTGGTTGGTACCCTTGTGCTGCTGGTACCCGCGGGGCTGGCCGCCTATTTCATCGCGGTGTTGGGCTCGTTTCCCGGGGCGACCACCCATCCGGGAGGAGGGGCCGCGGCGGGGATCATTGAACCCAGATTCACTCAGCCTCCGTTTGCCCTGGACGAAGCCAACGGCTATATCCGGCTGGGGGAGTCGCTGAGTCCTGAGAGCGCTGAGCTTCCGGCACTGACCAACCTGGATCCCGGACTTCTGAAGGCCGTGCGCTCGGCGGCACGGGATGCGCGACGGGCGGGGATCGAGCTCGGGGTGAATAGCGGCTGGCGTTCGGAGGCGCTGCAGGAGTGGATGCTCACGCAGGCGATCAAGGACTACGGCAGCGAGAGCGCCGCCCGCAGGTTTGTCTCGACCCCGGAGTCTTCTCGACACGTCAGCGGCGAGGCCGTGGACATCGGCCCCACGGATGCCGCCGCCTGGGTGGAACGGCACGGGAATCGATATGGACTCTGCCGGATCTACGCGAATGAGCCCTGGCATTTCGAGCTGGCCACGACCCCCGGAGGTACCTGTCCCGCTCTGCGCACCGACGCCTCCTAACCGGGCATCGCTCGCGGCGAATGCACGCGCGACACGCCACTATTCGGCCTCGATTTGCCCGTTGTGTGGAACCTGCGTAAAGTAATACTCATCACCCCAAAGGTGCGGCAAGCGAAAAGCGGCCGGCCTCAAGCGGGATCATCCCCATACTTCAACACGCCGG
>NZ_JOEC01000002.1 GCF_000718085.1 Mycetocola saprophilus | reverse complement strand
CCACGGTCCACCACACCGACATTTCGTGCGGCACCAGATCCTCCGACGGATGCGGGACAGCACCGGACGGCTTCGGATCCGGACGATCCCCGGTCATGCAGACACCTCCGAGCTGGGCCAGAGGGGCACACTCTCGTAGTCATACGGGTGCAAGTGCCTCGAAGAGTGCCCCTCTGGCAGGATGCACGGGTAGTAGGCGACGGTAACGGCGCAGCCCTTGTACTTGTAGGAGTTGCTCTCCGGGGCAGGCTCTCCGCAAACCTCTACAAAGTCGCGGTCCTCATCAAACTGGGAAGTCTCGTCTTCTTCGATCGTGCCCCAGTAGACGCCGCACCCTTCGCAGTAGGCGATGCCGTCCTCCATGCTGACTTCCTGACGGCAGTGCCCACACGAGGGCGCGGAAATAACCAGCCCAGGGAGGTCCCCGTCCAGCCGGATCATGCCGCGTCTCCCAGGATCATGGCGGCCAGTATGGAAGCCTCACCTGGGCCGGTCGCGCGGCGCGCGATCAGGCCACACACCGCCACCACCTCACCCGGAGCGGGTGGGGCCGCCGGAATGTACCCGATACGCAGGTCCATATCCAGGCCGCGCCCGGCCCGCTGCTTCGCTAGCTTCTGCTCAAACGTCAACGGCTTCGGCAGCGGGGTAGCTCGCGGCACCCGGGCGACCGGCGCCGGTCGCGGCTTCGGCTCGGGGCCGGTACGCGTCCGAACAAACTTCGCCTTGAACTCCTCCACGTCCGCACGTCGATACCGTGCACGCCCCGGCTGGTCTACGCGAGGGGGTAACTCCATACCGTGCCGTGCACGCCGATAAAACGTTGCTTGCACCCAACCCATCACCGCGGCAGCATCCCGCGTGTCCAACAGATCCTCGGCGCTCATGCGAGTTCCTTCCCGAAAAGACGAGCGATCTCGACCTTGCCAGCAGGCGTAATGTAGAGCGTCTGCTTCAACTGGTTGTTGTGATGCCGAGGTGCGTTATGCTGCGGCACCAGACGGAAAAGGTGTTTCTTCCCTGCCATGGGCCACCACTCGTAAACGGGCTCAAGACGGCCTTTTGTCGTGGAGAATCTTTCCCCGATGAACTTCCGGTATGCGAACATCTTCTCGACCATCAGGTCGCGGATGTCTGTCTCTTTCACGCCCAGCTCATTGCTCAGTGCGCGCACCGTTACCAGGTCATCCGTAGACACGAACGTGTCCACATACTCGACCTTCGGAGCGTCCTGCTCGACCTTCGCGGTGAGCTCGGCAACCTGCGCGGTTGTGATCTGCAACGCCTGCGCCACGATCTGCTCGGGCGTGAGTGCCTGGACTTGTCCGTACCCGCCGGTCTTGCGGATCGTCGGCAGCACCTCCGCGGTGATCCACCGGCGGAACGCGACCGCCTCGGCCTTGTCCGACCGGATCACGACCTCGTACATGCCAGGCTCAGACACGATCGTGACAAGTCGCCGCTGCCCGCCCGAGCTGATGTGAGCCTGACACACACCAGCTTGATCGATACGATCAGCTACCCGCGCCGGGGTCGTGAGACCGAGGACCGCGCACAGGTCGGCGAGCACAAACCACGGCTCACCGTCATGCTCTACTACTCGCACCTGGAAGGTGCCATAATCAAATGGAAGAATCTGCATGCGATTCCTTTCTGTTTGGACGCCCCGTTGCACCGGGGCGTTCTTCATTTGGTGGAGGTAGCTTCCGGCTCGGTCCAGCGAGTAACCGTCGCCTTGCCCAGTGCCTTGAGCGCCCGATACTGGGCAACCCAAACCTCCTGCGTGGCCTCGGGGGCGAACCAGCCAGCACGGCGGCGCTCCACTTCGGCCATGAGCTTCCCGAGCGTCCCGGACCAGCAGCCCACATTGAGGTGGTGCTTGCCGTTCTTGGTGCGGAACAGCGTCGCGGTGACTCCTTCGGAACCGATGGGGCCAACAACGAGGTAATGCCAGGTTTCTTCGACCCGAGCGTCGCCGTAGACCCGAGCGTCGCCGGAGACCCAAGCGTCGCCGTAGACCCGAGCGTCGCCGTAGACCCAAGCGTCGCCGTAGACCCGAGCGTCGCCGTAGACCCGAGCGTCGCCGTAGACCTGAGCGTCGCCGTAGACCTGAGCGTCGCCGGAGACCCGAGCGTCGCCGTAGACCCGAGCGTCGCCGTAGACCTGAGCGTCGCCGGAGACCTGAGCGTCGCCGGAGACCTGAGCGTCGCCGGAGACCCGAGCGTCGCCGTAGACCTGAGCGTCGCCGGAGACCTGAGCGTCGCCGGAGACCTGAGCGTCGCCGGAGACCTGAGCGTCGCCGGAGACCCAAGCGTTGCCGTAGACCTGAGCGTCGCCGGAGACCCAAGCGTCGCCGGAGACCCAAGCGTCGCCGGAGACCCGAGCGTCGCCGTTCGCCAGCTCGGCCGACTCAACCCAGCCACCCTCGTCACCCTTCTTTACCGACGTTCCGGGGATGTCCTCGGTAGCTCGGATGCGGTGCACGGTGATGCCGTATGCGTTGATCTTGGTTTCACCGGTGAGTTCGAACCGGCGAGGTGCTGTCGTCATTTCTTTCTCCTTCTTCTATGTGGCGTGTTTACGCAGTGCCGATGCGGGGAATCGAACCCGGCTTGTACCCCCGCGTCATTCCGCGTTCCAAGGGACGGCTCTCGGCATTCACCCCGCAGGGGTCATGCCGGCACACCAGCCACCGGGGACATACCCGGCCTGGATTGGTTGGCCCGTTCTCGCCTTTAGCTTCAGGGCCTAACAATGTGGAATTCTCAACTTGCAGGCGCGACAATTACCGCCACCCCAAAGGGTCGGTCGAACTGTGCGCTTAGTACCTGACGGGCCGGACTGTGAGGGCCGGTCAGGATGTCGGGCTACGACTTAGACGATTCGTGAATCCACCAGGTCAGAAACGACCCAGCACCAAAAACGATCATGAGCAAGGCACCGAGCGTGTCGAAAGAAATCTCGATCATGATGCGACCAGCTCGAGCTTGCCGAGACGAACCCGCAGCCGTTCCAGGCCGCGCATGGTCACTCGCACCTGCGGGGAATCAATCACACGCTCGAGCGTTTTCGGGTGGATGTGTGACTGCGGCTTCATCAGCAGATACCCGCTGTCCACGGCCTTCTGCATGGGCCGCCACGCGCCGCCGTTGCGACGGAACGTCCATCCGAGTTCGCCCAGCTTTTCGAAAAGCTTCTGCGGGCCCAGATCGATACCTACCGTGGCGAGGATCTTCGACGCATCCGAAACCGAATGATCACCGCGTGCGCCGACCAATTCATCCCATGCGGATGCCTTGGGAGCGAGTGCCGCAATCTGCTCATCCTTCTGGGCGATCTCGTCCTGAGCGATCAGAACCGCCTCAGCCAGGATCTCAGCGCGGGAACGCTTCACTGCAAACTGGCCCGTCTTGCGGATCGCCGGCAGCACCTCAGCGGTAACCCAGCGCTTGAAATCCCGAGCGGAAGGAATCTGACTGGCGAGAATCGCAGCGTAAAGGCCTGCCTCAGTGATAACCGTGAGCGACTGGTCTCCACCGGGGGTACGCACTGAGCGCGTACCCTTATCCTCGTCATCGATCCGGCGAGAAAGGTCGGATGCCATTCGGTAGCCAAGAGCGGATGCAACGTCCGAGGCGACGAACAGCGGCTCACCGTCTTCGCGGATAACGCGAATCTGGTTACCAACAAAATCGAATGGTACGATCTGGGTAAGCATTTCTTCTCCTAAGGGGTTTTGCTGGCCCGGTGTTCCAGCACCGGGTTTTTTGTTGTCCGCTTCATGACGACCGCCGAGCGATAAATTCGTCATAACTGGACTTTGGAATCCGAAGTCGGCTTCTCTCTCCGCTGTTCGCGATATTTACCGTTCGGAGCTGGCCCGAGTTGATGAGCCGGTAAACGGTAGCCCTGCTTTTGATTCGCATTCCGTCTGCAACCTCGGGGATCGTGAGTAGACGTTCTACATCCGCAGTCATGCCGTCAGCCTCAACCGTGGTGCCGCTACCGCGTCTGCTGCCATCCGTCCTGCAATAGCGCCGGCGACTTTCGCAACAAATGCAGGAGATGGCGCATGGGAGCCGCGTTCAACTTTTGAAAGGTAGGCGGGGGCAACTGAAGCAAGTGTGGCCACCTCGCCCTGGGTGAGTCCCGCTTCGCTGCGGAGAAGCTTGAGGGCCAGGCCTCCGGATGTACTGGTGTGTGTTGTCATGTCTTGAAGTTACCCAAAAACAAGACACGAAAGCAAGCCTGGCATGTCATGTTTCATCCGGTTTTTAATTACATATGTCTAATTTGTCCTTATGACTTGCGCGTGAACGTGCAGATGTTAAGATAAACCCATGTCTAAAAAACTTTCTGAAAAATTCTCTCGCGAAGACCGCCAGGCCCTCGCGTCGCGGATACAGTCCCTTAGACACAACGCATCAATCGAGCAAGAAGAGCTGGCCTCCATGGCGGGTATTGCTCGCGGGACCCTGTCGGCAATCGAGAACGGACGCACCGTTCCCCAAGCAGCGGTCCTAGTTCGAATTTACGAAGCGCTTGGCATGGACATAGTCGGAACCCAATTCTCCGATTCAACCAACCAGTCCCTCGCAGCCATTGGGGCCCTCCTGGAAGCAATCCCAGAGGCGCGCAGATCTGACGCAGTAAGCGAAGTAATAGTCATCCTGAGCCGCGCGGTTCGCAAAGCAGCAATGTCGAATGTCGTACCCATGCGAGACGATAACGCTTCATATCTTGACCAAGTGGACCTCTCACTCGAGATCAAAGCCGCCAGCAACGACGATGGAGGGCAGGAAGAATACCCGAACGGATAGCCATGTATGACCCGCACACTCACGCATATCGCCTCGGCGTGCGGGTCCACCACCGCGAAATCGGATCGCCGACGGGCCTGTGGGTGCCCCGCTTGCAAACTATCTTCCTGCGCCCCGGAATGACGGCCCGCCACGAACGATCGGTGCTAGCCCACGAAGTTGCCCATGTCGTCCTTGGGCACTCTGATACCAGCCGTAAGCAAGAACTTGCAGCAGATGCCATGGCTGCCCGGAATCTCGTAGACCCGCGCGCCCTATCAGAGCTAACTAAATGGACCCACGAAATACCTGAGCTCGCCATTGAGCTTGGGGTAACCGAAAAGGTAATAAGGACCTACCTGAAGGAAGAACATGCCTGACGAAACCCCGAAACAAGTCCGACGCCCGAAAGGTGAAGGTAGCATCTACCCGTTCCGGAATGGATATCGCGCAGTGGTCACCGTGCGTGGCAAGAAGCAGTATTTCTACTTTCCGAACGTAACTAAAGCAGAGGTCGGGCCGAAGCTGCGCGCGATCCTCAACCAACGCGATGACGGCACCTTGCCGAAAGGCGGGGACGCCACAGTCTCGCAGTGGATGAACCACTGGGTTGAAACCGGAAAGATGCGCCCAAACGTGAAAGCAGGGTACCGGTCCATCATCGACCGGCATGTTGCACCGACCATCGGGCACCTGAAGCTACGCGAGCTCGAGCCAGAAGACCTGGAAGTCCTTTACTCGGAGCTGGCAGATGGCAAACGTGCACGCCCAACGAGATCCCGCACAGCACCGTCCGGGTCGCCGCGCACAAAGAAGCCAATGTCAGAAACAGGGATCCGTAACGTGCATGCGTGCATTAGAGCATCGTTGAACAAGGCATTAAAACGCGGGCGCATTACTCGCAACGTCGCACTTTCCGTCGACACCCCTGCGGTAGCGCGAGAGGAGATGCGAACCCTTACCCTCGAACAGACTCAATCTATCCTGAACGCCGTCAGGGATACGCGCCACGAGGCTAGATGGTTCATAGGTCTGGTGTTCGGGCTGCGCCCGTCTGAGGTTCTGGGGATTGAGTGGAAGCACGTTGATCTGGACCGAGGCGAGATTCGCGTTCGACAACAGCTTCAGCGAGTGAGTGGGCAGGGCATGGTCATTTTGCCTATGGCAAAAACCGATGCTGGCCGCCGAACGATTCCGATACCAGGTGATGTCGTTGCGATGCTGAGGCGAACTCGAGCGGATCAGATGGATAACCGAATCGCACTCGGAGGCTCGTACGTCGAGTGGGAGCACGACGGCGAGCCTACATCTCTTGTGTTCACTCAGATGAACGGGCGTCCGATCGATACGGGAGTGGACACTAGGGCCTGGCGCAAGCTGCTTGTGTCCGTGGGCCTGCCGATCGAACGAAGGTACATCTCGCGACATACCGCTGGATCAATCATGGTTGCGATGGGAATGAAAATCGCGGTCATCTCGAACATCCTCGGACACAAGCGAACGTCATTCACGTTGGACACGTATGTCCACCCGTACGAGTCTGATAAACGAGATACTGCCAATGCCTTGGGCGCTCTCTACTCGCAGAGTGGCATCTAATTCGTCACCCTATCCGCTAAGCAACAATGAACAACACTGAACATGAAACTGAAACAAAAGCCCGATCGAGTCGTAATTATCGACACCATAAAACACGATCAAACAACGCAGTATCAAACTTCCAAACTAATGATGCGGGTTCGATTCCCGTCATCCCCTCCACATAAAGGCCCGGTTCTTGTACTGAGAACCGGGCCTTTTGCCGTTGACGATGGTGAATAGTCAGGCACCGTGGCGACGCGGCCCCGGCGCTCGCTCTCGGCTGAATATCGCCGGCGGGGCCGAGATGAGCCGGGTGGATTCGTGAGGATACGTCAACACCCGGCCCGTCTCGATGGTTAGCGCTCCCAGATATAGGGAGTGGTTTCGGTCACCTTGACCAGACCCGAGCGCTCCAGGATCGGGCGAGAGAACTCGGTCGAGTCCGAGTGCACAAATTTCTTACCGGAGGCGAGGGCCGCGCGCGCCCGGGCCGCGGTCAACGCACGATAGATGCCGCGGCCACGGTATTCGTGCAGCGTGGATCCACCCCAGATACCCACAAAATCGGTCCCGGGAACGGGTTCCAGCCGTCCGGCGCTGACGAACTTTCCGTCGGCCTCGGCGACCCAGAACTCGACATCGCTGCCGGCCGTCAGCTCCCCGAGCATTTCGCCCAGGCGGTCCTCATCCTCATCCTCCTCAAAGGCGACGGCAGCCATCGCGCTCATGGCTCGCAGGTCGGCCTCGGTGGTGATCCGCCGCACGGTGATACCGTCGGCCGCGAGTAGATCGGCGGGATCGTTGGTGGTGAGCGATTCCAGCGCACCGATCATGACCGACTCGGACTCCTCGGCAGCAAAACCGTGTTCGATCAGCGCCTCGTGCAGCCCCTCGACACCGTCATGCGCGCGGGTCTTCCACTCCACGTCCACGATTTCGGGGCGACGGCTAAAGATCTCCAGGGCTTCACCGACCAGGGTCGATACCTCCACGCCCACGAGCCCGTCGAGATGTGCATAGGTGATAAACCCGTGACCGCCGGAGAAGGTTGCGAGAAAGAGCGGTCCGTGGCGTTCTACGGATTCGGCGGTTCGGACCTCGGAGTCGGTGCGGAGCTGGGAGTCATATGCGTCTAAGTGCGCTGCGATTGTAGTCATCGCGATCAGCGTAGCAGCGCGCTTCTCCGGGATTCCAGCGGAAAAACTGCACACTTGACCTCAACCAAGGTTGAGCTGTTTGGCTGGGGTCATGGAACTCACCCGAATTGCCACCACCGTCCAAGACCGCGATGCCGCCACGGCGTTCTACCACGATGTATTGGGGATGCCGGTGCGACATTCGCCCCTGCACACGGTGGTCTCTATCGGCGCATCCGAACTCCTTCTCACCACCGACCCGGATGCCGACGCGCGCGGTCTCCATCTTGCCCTCGACGTCCCCGCCGACCGACTCGATCTCGCCGCCGACTGGCTCGATAGCCATATCGGACGCATCGTGTTGGACGGGGAGGACACCTTCGATGGCCCCGCCGGGTGGAACTCTCGCTCCGTCTACTTCCTCGGTCCCGAAAACTCGATCCTGGAATTCATCGGTCGCCGCGATCTGAATCTTGAGCCCGGCAGCGGGGCATTCCACCCGTCCGAGGTGATCGGCATAAGTGAGGTCGGGGTGGCCGTCGAAAGCGTTCCCCTGAGCGTCGATGTCCTCACCACCGAGGCGGGACTTCCGCGCTTTGGGAGCGGATCGGACGCGTTCGCGCCGGTGGGCGATGCCTCCGGGCTGCTGATTATGGTGCAGACCGGGCGAGTCTGGTTCCCCACCGAGTCCCAGCGGGCTCTGCCTGTTCCCCTCCATATTGAGGCACGCGGCGGCGTCCCCGGCGTCTACCCCCTCTCCCCCGATGCGACCCTGACCATCCGCTAGCGTCCTGACCGCGTTGGCACCCGGCCTCAAGCCGGGGCCGTCGCGCGGGCGCGTGGGGAGAAAAATCGGGCGATAATAAGGGAGTCCCCAACGCCCGTTCGAAGGTAGTGTGCCCGTGTCCGAAAACCCGTCCTCGTCTCCGGTCAGCCCCGAGGCGGCGGAGCAGACCCCCGCCGACGCCTGGGAAGCGCCGCAGCAGGGCGTGCGCCCCGATCCCGTCCGCACCCCGCACGCCGGCATCTTTGGATATGTGGCCGCGGTGATCGGCATCGCCGTGGCGCTGTGGATCGTCGCCGGGCGCACCCTGGTCGGCATCGATGGAGACCTGGTGCGCTGGTTCGCCTACAGCCTGGGGCCGGTCTATGCGATTCTCAACATTTTCGTGGGCCGCAACATCATCCTCACGGCCAAGCGCGGCTACAACCTGCGCCCCTCGGCCGTCGCCACGCTGATCATCTCCTGGGTGAGTGGCATCGGGTTCGGATTCCTGGTGCCGGACATCACCGAACACGGCCTGGTGTCCATGGTGTCCCTCAGTGGAGGCGAGGTCGCCCAGGAGATCGGGATCGGCGTGGCCAACCCGCTGGCCACCGTGAGCGTGACCCTGGCCATCTTTGCCCTGGTCCTCAGCGGTCTCTCGGCCCGCGGGCCCAAGCCTCCCGTGGACGAGGAGGATTACTAGACACCTGCGCGAACCTAACGATCAGGTCACAGCCCACTCGAATCGGCCAGGCCCCCACTCCCCCATGTGCCAGACTGGCGCACAGGGTACGGGGCAATGGCGCCCCGCACTCGCCTACTTCCCTCCGAAAGCCGGCCACTCCGCCATGAAACTCCGCTCCATCGCCGCCGTCTACACCCTGGTGGGTGCCGTGGTGTTCCTGATCGGGGGCATCCTGCTGGGCCTTGGCCGATTCGGGCCGGGTGTGCTCATGATGATCGTCTGTATCATCTTCCTCGCCGCGAGCGGACGCGCCCAGCGCCGATCCAAGCGCTAGGTTCCGCGCGAACTCCCCCTCCAGCTCTTCCTCGAGCTCCTCCTCGAGCTCCTCCTCGAGCTGGCCTTCGAGCTGCCCCTACAGCGCCGCGTAGCGCGCCGCATTCGCCCGATAGCGGGCGGCGTTATCCCGGATTCCGGCGATCTCCTCGGGGGTCAGCGCACGCCGCACCTTGCCCGGGACACCGGCTACCAGGGATCCCGCGGGAATCTGCGCACCCTCCAGTACCACCGCACCACCGGCGATCAGCGAGTTCTCGCCGACCACCGCGCCGTTCAGCACCACCGCGCCCATGCCCACCAGCACACCGTCTCCGATCGTGGACCCGTGGATGACCGCGTTATGCCCCACCGAGACATCGCGACCGATGAGCACCGGGGACCCGGGATCCGCATGGACCGCGACACCGTCCTGCAGGTTGCTTCCCGCGCCCAGCTCGATCGAGGCACTGTCCCCGCGCAGCACCGCGTTAAACCACACGCTGGATTCGGGTGCGAGCGTGACGTCCCCGACGATGCGTGCGCCGGGGGCGATATACGCATCCGCGGCGATGCGCGGGGCGGGCAGATCGGGCAGGGCGAGGATCGAAAACTCCGGGGTCTCGGACATGGTTTCAGCCTAGCCTCGAACCTTTTTTGATGAATTTTTGATGCTGGGCGCGGGCTGAAGGAATCATGAATTCCAATCGAAAACACGCGTCATCTCGCGGCCAAACGACCCCGCATTGGGGGCCCAAAAACCGCTGAAACACGGCGTAAGACGAGCCTAATCTTGCTTGCGGAATGTTTTTATCCGCGTACCGTTGTATCTAACACCGAGGAAAGAAGGAAAAAATGACCAACATCCAGACCGTCGCCACCAGTTCCGTCAGCGCAGAGGTTGCCGCCGGAGTTGCCCAGTTCCTCAGCCCGGTCGTTCTCGACCTCCAGGCTCTTGTCATCAACGGCAAGCAGGCCCACTGGCACGTCCGCGGAGCCAACTTCGTGGGTGTCCACGAACTCTTCGACACCGTCGTGGAGCACGCCCAGGACTGGTCCGACCTCGCCGCCGAGCGAATCGTTGCACTCGGCCTCCCGGTAGATGCCCGCCTGGCCACCGTAGCCGCCAAGACCACCACCGGTGAACTGACCGCCGGATTCGTGCAGTCCGACCAGTCCATCGCCGAGGTTATCGCCCAGATCGACGCCGCCCTCGTCTCGGTCAACACCGCAATCGACGAGCTCGCCGAGATCGATGCCACCAGCCAGGACGTCGCGATCGAGATCGCTCGCGGCCTGGACAAGGACCGCTGGTTCCTGGTCGCTCACCTCAGCAAGTAATTCCCCGGGTTTTCGCCGCGCTTTCGCCTTCGGGCGGGGGCGCGGCGCTCGTTAACGGCGTATCGCCCCCGCGCGGAAGAGCCACGGGGGCGATACGTCTGCCGCCGGAATGCCCCGCGCCGACTCTCGGCGCGGAGCATTCCACACGACCTAGCGCGCGGGTGCCGGTGCCGGCTCCTGTTCGGGCCGCTCGGCGGCGTCTCCGTGTCCGTCGGCGGTCATCGTCGACTCGTCGAAGGGCAGCTCCCCCGCCAGCACGCTGCGGGCGCGGTTGCGGTCGATCTGTCCGGTCCAGGTGCCGATCAGGAAGGTCGCGACGGCGTTCCCGGTGAAGTTGGTCAGCGCGCGTCCCTCGGACATGAACCGGTCGATCCCCACGATCACCCCGACCCCGTCCACCAGGTCCGGACGGTACGCCTGCAGGCCGCCGGCCAGGGTCGCAAGCCCCGCCCCGGTCACCCCGGCGGCTCCCTTGGACGCGATGATCATGAAGACCAGCAGACCGATCTGCTCGCCGATGCTCATCGGCTGCCCCATCCCGGTCGCGATAAACAGCGAGGCCATGGTCAGATAGATCGCGGTCCCGTCCAGGTTAAAGGAGTACCCCGTGGGCACCGTGATGCCCACCACGGGCTTCGAGACCCCGGCGTGTTCGAGCTTGGCGATCAGTCGCGGCAGCGCCGACTCGGAGGAGGAGGTGCCCACGATCAGCAGGTACTCCCGGCCAAAGTACTTAAGCATCTTGAAGATGTTGAGCCCGGTCACGAAGTACAGCAGCGAACCCAGCACCCCGACGATGAACAGCACGCAGGTGATGTAGAACGCGATCATCAGAATGCCCAGTCCCCAGATCGCCGCCGCCCCGGTCTTACCCACGACCGCGGCAATCGCGCCGAAGGCACCGATCGGGGCCAGCCAGAGAATCATGCTGAGGATGCGGAACACCAGGGTCTGCAGCTGCTTGATCGCGCCGATGATCGGCTCGCCGCGCTTGCCCAGCCCCTGCAGGGCGAAGCCGGTGAGCAGGGCAATAAAGAGGACCTGGAGAACGCTCTCCCCGGTGAAGGCCGAGAAGAAGGTCGGCGGGATGATCTGCAGGATAAAGTCCACGGTTCCCGCGGCCTCGCCCTTGGTTTCATAGTGCGAGCCGCGCATGTCCAGCCCCTCGCCCGGGTGGATCAGGTTCCCCACCACCAGGCCGATGGCCAGCGCGAAGGTCGACATGACCAGGAAGTAGATCAGCGCCAGGCCGCCGATCTTGCCGACGGTTGCGGCCTTGGCGATCGACCCCACGCCGATCACGATGGTGCAGAAGATGATCGGGGCGATCATCATCTTAATCAGGGAGACAAAGGCCTTCCCGAGGGGCTCCAGCGCGATGGCCACGTCGGGGACGATCAGCCCCAGCAACGCGCCGGCTACCACGGCGATAATCACCGAGACGTAGAGCCAGGTGTGTCGGTCCCATGAGCGCCGCGGCCGGCGCGGGATGGTGCGATGTACGGTGTTGTGTGCCACGAGTTCCTCCTGAAACGACTCTGTTCGGATGCGGTGCGGGCAGGGCACCAGATCAATTTCCCTCACGCTACGACCGCATCCGGATGAGCCCCGAGTTTTGGTCATATTGGTCGCGACAAAACACCGAGGGGGACGCCCGCGTGGCACAATGACGGAATGGTCCAAAAACGTACCCGCAGCGCATCATCGAGCGTGTTTCTGGCGCTCATCCTGATCGCCATACTCCTCGGCCTCGCCGTGGGCGGGCTGCTGATTTGGGACCGTCAGCGGGCCGGGGAACACGAGGCCGAGCGGGCCACCGAGGCCATCGCCACGACCCTCGCCCTCTCCCCCACCACCCGCGTGGCCCTGGCCGGAGTGGAATCGGGGACACGAGGATTCACCGATGCATCCGATCTTCTCCAGCCGATCACCCGCACGCTGATCGACCGGGCGGGCATCACCTATGTCACCATCATGACCCCGGCCGGAGTGCGCCTCACCCACCGCGAGGAATCGCAGATCGGCGAGTACTACCTGGGCACGATCCCCGACTCCGCCACCGAGCTGACCGAGGTATTTGACGGAACCCTCGGCCCCTCGATCCGCACCATCGTACCGGTGCTCGCGCCGGGCGGTACCGAAATCGTGGGGTGGGTGTCGGCCGGGGTAACGCTGGGCACGGTCGGGGCGTCGATCCGGGATGAGCTGCCGCTGATCCTGACCGTCACGGCCGGCCTCCTCGCCACCGGGATCGTGGGGGCGCTACTGGGACGTCACTACACGCGCAGGCTCGCGGGCAATCTCAGCGCCGCCGATGTGCGCGACGCGACCTCCTCGTTTGAATCGCTGCGTACCCTGGGCGCGGCGCTGCGTGCGCAAAACCATGAGCATGGCAACCGGCTCCACACGGCCGTGGCGATGCTTGAGCTGGGACGCACCCGGGAGGCCATCACCCTGCTAACCGAAACCGCCGATCACAATCAGGAGCTGGTGGACAGTCTGGCGGTGCCGGCGACCTCCGAATCCACCATGAACGCACTGCTGCTGGGCAAGAGCGCCCAGGCCTCGGAGCGCGGGATCCGCTTCGAGACCGTGATCGATCCCGAGGCCCCCGCACTCGCGCTGAGCCCGATCGATGCAATCGCCGTCGTGGGCAACCTGATCGACAATGCGTTTGATGCCGCCGCGGCCGGCGAGCGCCCACACACCGTGCATCTGGAAATGCGTCCGTCGGGTGCCGAGACCGTGGACATCTCGGTGACCGATAGCGGGGCGGGATTCACCGAGGACTCCCGGGCTCGAATGTTCGAACACGGATTCTCGACCAAGGCGGCACCCTCGGCCACCCGGGGTATCGGGCTCGCCCTGGTCCACCAGATCGTGACCCAGGCGGGTGGTCACATCACCGTGGATGAACATCCCACCACGCTCAGGGTTTCCCTCCCCGCCGCCCCCACACGGGAGGATGACCGATGACTAAGCCGCGCGATATCCGCGTCCTGATCGTGGATGACGATCCCCTGATCGTCGAGCTCCACCGGTCGTTTGTGGAACGGGTGCCCGGGTTTGTGGTGGTCGCCGAGGCCGTCGGGGCCTTTCAAGCCGTGGCGATCCTGCGTGATGATGCCCGTCCGATCGACCTCATCCTGCTGGATATCACGATGCCCGACGGCAGCGGCCTGGACGTGCTCCGCCACATTCGGGCCCGCGGCACCGACACCCACGCGATCGTGATCAGTGGGGTGCGGGAGGCCGAGAGCGTCCGTCGCACGCTGGCCCTGGGTGTGGCCCAGTACCTGATCAAACCCTTCACCTTCGCCACCTTCTATGAGCGGATGGCTCAGTTCCGCGACTTCCACAGCCGTGACCTCTGCGCCACCGGCCAGTCCACCCAGCAGGAGGTGGACTCGCTGTTTTCGGCGCTACGACCGCCCACCCGGGAGGCACCCGCGAAGGGCATCGCACCCGAGACGCTGAGGCTGGTGACCGACGCGCTGCGCACCCACGGGGCCTGTTCCGCCGCCGAGATCGCCGAAGAGGTGGGGATGTCGCGGGTGGCAGCCCGGCGCTACCTGGAGCATCTCACCGCGACCGGCAGCGTGGAACGCGCCCCTCGGCTGGGTGCTCCGGGACGCCCCCAGAGCGAGTATCGGTGGCGGTCCGCCATGTCCGATTAGCGGCGCAACCGAAGTATTTTTCCGGCTGTCAAGGAATCACCGACTCGGTCCCCCATAGGGAGGACCGCGTTGCCGTTTTGCACCATCGATGCGACGAATTCGGCGATATCTTGCGGCAATCTGGGCAAAATTGGGCACTCAGAGGCGAGGTAGTCCGTAGTCTGCCAGGCAGGCAAAACTCCCTTTGCCTCGGTACCAAAGGACACGATGACCATCACTCGATACCCCGCGTGGCCCTCCGGCATCATCCAGCTACGGGATACCCAGGTGTGTCCCTCGTGCTTTGGGATCCCGGCAATCGGAGTCTGCGGGCGATGCAACATCGATGTCCGCACCGGCGTGGCCGGGCTGATTCGTCTGCGTAGCCAGACCCTGGACGCGGCTCTCCTGGAACGCGCGGGACTGATCGCCGCGATGCGGTCCCGTCAAAACCTTCCCGCCGGCACCGCGGTGACCCTCGCCTGGCCGCCCACGGCATTGGCGCTGATGGACCCCGCGCGCTGTCCCGGATGCTTTGCCACCCTGGCCGGCTCGCGCTGCGAGGCGTGTGGACTCTCGCTGAACCAGGACGACGCGGTTGAGCTAACCCAGGTAAGCCGCGCGGCCGGGGATCTGGCCGAGGAGCGCCGGCGCGCGGTGCTGGCGCTTCCGGTGGCGGCGTATGCACCCCCGGGCGTGAGTCCTTCGGCTCACCCGGTTGTCGCCCCCGTGCCGAGCCCGATTCCGGTCGCTAATCCGATTGCCAGCCCCGTGCCAAGCCCGGTGGTGAGCCCGATCCAGAGTCCCGTCACGGCGATGGTGCCGTTCGATACGTCGGTGGCCGCCGCGGACCTGGTCCAGGCCCCCGCGGCCGCGATGCCCGCGCCACCCGCGCCGCCGGAATCACCACGACGAGTCGCCGCGGCCCCCGCTTCCGAGCGGGTGCCACGCCGTTCGAGCATCCAGACCACGCTGCTGACCCTGGGCGTGGTGCTCCTGGTAGCCGCGGCACTGTTCTTTGCAACCCTCGCCTATCTGGGGACCACCCCGCCGGTACGCGCGCTGATCCTGCTCGGTGTCGCCGCCGCGACGGCCGCGGTGGCCGGATTCATCGTGAGGCGGCTGCCCTCCACCGCGCACGCCCTGGCGATCCTCAGCACGATCATTGCGCTGATCGATGCGGGCCTGGTGCGGGCCTTTGATGTGGCGGGGATCTCGGGCCTCGATCCGATCTTCTCGGCCGGCCTCGGCCTGGGCCTCGTGGGGGCACTGGCGGTGCTGGCCGAACGACTCACCCGCGTGCGCAGCTATGCGTTCATCGCCGCACTCCTGCTCCCACTGTCGGCGTTTGGGCTGATCGGGTCGCTCGGCACCACGGCCTTCCAGACGGTGTGGCTGGGATCGCTTGCGGGCCTGGTGATCGCGGTTGCCGGATCCCGCGTCCTGCGGTCCCGTGCGGCACGCGCCCCCGAGCGCCTGCTGGTGGAATCGCTCGGACTGGCCCTGGTCGTTGTCGCGACCGGAAGTGTGCCCGGGGTTGCACAGGCTGGTGTCGTCCTGCTGGTGTTCCTCCTGGGCGCGACCGCGCTCGCCTGGCTGGGTTTTGCGGTACTGACCACCTCGCACCCCCTGCGCATCACCGGCCGCACCGGTGCCATGCTGCTTGCGGCGCTGACGCCGCCGGGACTGCTCGGGACCACCATCACCGAGGTTGCGCTCGCATTCTCGCCTCCGACACTGCCCGCGCTGCTCATGGTGGTGCTCTCGACCACGATGACCGCCACCGGGATCTGGGTCCTGACCCGCCGCAGCGAGCACCCGAGCCTGGCAACCCTGCTGCCCGGCTGGACCGCGTGGATCGCCTCGGCGATCCTAACCGGCTGCGCCCTGGGCTGGTTTGCCACCGAGCGCGCGGCCGAATCCTCGATGCCCAACACGGGCACATTCCTCACCGTGGCCCTGCCCGGAATGGCGGCGCTCCTACTCGCCCTGGCACCCCTGGGGTTTGCCGCACACCGCCTCCGGGCGCTGCGCGATGTCCTTCCCTGGCTCCTGGGCGCGGCAACCCTGGCCGCAACCCTCAGCGTATTCCCGCTGGAATCCCGTTTTGCCCAGTCGATCATCATCCTGGCAATTGCCCTGGCCCTGGCCGAAACCTCGATCCGGCTCCCCCGTCGCCTCCCCGGGCTGACCTTCTGGCTGGTGCCGGCCGTCCTCTCCGCGGCGAGTATTGTGTTGGCACTGGTGCGCTCGCCCTCGCTGACCGCCGCCGACATCGTGATCCACGCGCTGGCACTGGTCGCGTTTATGGCCTGGCGGGTCCGCGCCGAACAGGATCCGCGCGCGGCCACGCCGCCGACCCAGCGCGTTCTCCTCTCGATGGGTGCCTTCCTGCTCGGCCTCACGCTGGTTGGGCGCATCGTGGCGACGCAGTCCCCGATGTCAATGACCGCGCTCGGGGGTTGGGAGTTGGTCTATGCGGCACTCATCGGGATCCTCCTTGGGGTAGTGCCCGCGCTTTCCGACCGCTTCCGAGTGAACCCGTTTGGTACAGCCGAGGGACGCCTGATCGGCGCGGCCGCGGCGGTCCTGTTGGTTCTCGCCGGCGCATACTTCTGGGCCGGTCTGATCCTGGAGCCGCGTCCCGGCCTGCCGATCGCTCTGCTGCCGATTGTGGGGACCCTCGGCGCCCTGGTTCCGGTGCTGCGTCCCGCCCGGATCGGCACCGGCATCCGTCTCCTCCTCAGTGCCTCGGCGATCCTGCTCGCGGCGCTGTCGGTCACCTCGATCTCGATGCAGGCAGACGTGCGCGAGACAATCCCGGTCGCGCTCCTGCTCCTGGCCCTCACGATCATCGGGCATACCCCGCTGCGAACCCGCGTGCTCGGCGGACCGAACTCGACACCACGCCGCCTCAGCCTGCGTCTCAATCCGCCAGAGACCCTACTGGGTGCCCTTCGTCACGTGCGCATCGCGACCGATCTCGCCCTGCTCCTGATCGCAATCCCGGTGTTTATTGACGGGGTAAACCTCGTGTCCAGCTGGCCGGCGCTGCCGATTCTTGCGGTCGCCGCCGCGGTCTCCTCCGGGGCTCACGGCAACCCGCTGTTACGCACCAGCGGGCTCCGACGCTTCCAGCTGGCACTCGCCCTGGGGATCGCCAGTACCTCGCTCTGGGTGGCCCTGGATCGGGCGTATATCACCTCGACCAGCGCCTATGTGGTGCCGGTGGCGGCGATGCTTGCGCTGCTGATCCTCCTGACCAGTGCGATCAACCCGGTCCATCCCCGGCCGCACGTGGCGACCCTGGGCCTCGGCCTGGCCGGAGCCTCCGCCGCCATCGGTGTGATTGCGGATGGACTTCGGTTCGGATCCACCGGTGCCCTCATCATCGGGCTGGTAGCCCTGGTGCTGGCCGGATCAGCTCGTCTGCTGCGGCGCGAGTGGCGCAATCTTCCGGTGCGCGCCCTGGCGCTGGGGCCAACCGCGGGCACGCTCATTGTGCTGACTCTGGGACGAGTGTTCCTCGTGACCGGCGGCTATCGGATCGCATTCCCCGCTCCCGCCGAGCTCTGGGCCATCATGCTGTGTGTTCTGGTGCTGGCGTTCATTCCCTGGCTGCGCCGCGAGTCGTTCTCGAGCATCGACTCGGTCATCGGACTGGCGGCGTTTAGTGCCCTGGTGCTCATCGGATTCCCGCTGCTCGCCGGATCCGACCACCTCCGCGCCTCGCTCATCCTGCTCGCCTCGCTGTTTGCGATTCTTGCCGTCGCGGGCGCTGGCTACTCGCGCTGGGGATCACCGTTCTGGATCGGCGCGCTGGGAATCTCGGGTTTCTACGGTGTCTTCGCCTGGGTGCGTCCGGGAACCGCCGTCGAGCTGGCCCTGGCTCCCCTGCTGATCGCCGCGGTGCTGATCGGCATTCTCAAGCTGCGTCGGCACCCGGACCTGCGCAGCATGCCGGTGCTGGGGATCCCGCTGGCGGTAGGGACCCTCGCCTCATTCCTCGCCGGGTGGGGCGATCCCCACCCGATCCGCATCGTGGGGCTCGGGATCGTCACCATCGCGCTGATTCTCTGGGGTGTGTTCGGCCGGCTCCAGGCGCCGTTCGTGATCGGCACCGGCGTGCTCCTGATCCACGTGATCGTGCAGGCGTTCCCGCTCATCCGCGCCATTACCGACACCCTGTCCTGGGCGGTGTGGGCGGGACTAGGCGGCGTCCTCCTCCTGGTGGTGGGAGCCACCTATGAGGCCCGGCTGCGCCAGGCCAAAAACCTGGTGCACGCGATCTCCGCGCTGCGCTAAACGGTTTTCGTACCACGCTAAAAACACGAACCCCGGTCCGAGTGGGCCGGGGTTCGTTTTGCGTCTAGAGTTGGCAGCCGGGACACCAGTAAAGCTTGCGGGCCTGCATCACCTCGAGGGCGATATTCGTTCCGCAGCGTCGGCAGGGCAGACCGGCCCGGCGGTAGACCCAGTGCCGGTCGGCGAGGTTTCCCATCGCCGCCACATAGGCCTCGGGATCCAGATCGTCCATGGTCATCATCTGGCCGGTTTCCACGCCGATCCGCAGCAGCACACCCCAGTCGTGCCAGAGCCCGCGCACCACCTCCTCGGGAACATGCTTGCCCGGGGTATGCGGGTTCAGCGCGGCCCGGAAGAGCATCTCGGCGCGATAGACGTTGCCGATCCCGGCCACCACTGACTGGTCCATCAGCAACTGCCCGATGGCCACCTGCCGCTTGCGCACGGCGGCCACAAACTTCTCCTCGGCCGCGGCCGAGTCATCGGTCAGCGGATCCGGACCCAGGGAGTCAATCTTCGCCTGAACCGCGTCCGGAGTCATGACCTCACACGCGGTCGGGCCACGCAGGTCTGCCACCGCGGTCTCGGTGAGGAGGCGCAGGCGTACCTGGCCCACCGGTTCCGGTGGGAACGTCTCGTTCTCGGCGCCGGCCAGCGCCTTGGTCTGCTCGGACATGCGCATCCGGGCGTTGCGCGGGGCGCCGATCGAGGCGATCGAGTCCTCCCCGCCGCGATCGACTAGCAGGCCGGGATCCAGCGTGGTTCCACGCTGGTTGGTCTGCCCCATCCGACCCGATGCGCTGGCAATCGTGGGATCGGTGGAGATGCTCCCGGCAAAATCCCACGCCCCGTAAAGCCCGAGGTGCACCCGCAGCCAGAGGTCCCCATCAAACTCGGCAAACATCTGCTTTCCGACCGCGTTGACGCGCAGCAGTTCGTGACCGCTGAGCACCTCGGCACCCTCGGCAAAGCGCCCCTGCGGGCTCGATGCGAACACCGGGGTATTCAGAAAGTTGCGTTCAAACTGCCGCGCGATGCGGTGTACTGAGTGTCCCTCGGGCACGGTCGACTAGCCGCGCGAAACCGGGCGCTCGACACCCTTACCGGCGATATCACCGGTGGTCTCATACTCGGCCAGCTGCGCAATGCGGCGCACGTGACGCTCATCCTGCGAGAAGGGTTCGGCGATGAAGGCCTCGACAAAGGCGAGCACCTCGGACTCCTCGTGCTGGCGCGCACCGATCGAGATGACGTTGGCGTCGTTGTGATCGCGAGCCAGGGTGGCGGTGGAGTGGTTCCACACCAGCGCGGCGCGCACACCCTCAACCTTGTTGGCGGCGATGGCCTCACCGTTACCGGATCCGCCAAACACCACACCGAGCGCCTGAACACCGGCACGCTGGTCGGCCACGGTCGCGGCGGCCGCGTTGATGCAGAAGGCCGGGTAGTCATCCAGGGCATCGTAGGAGGTGGGACCGTGGTCCACCACCTCGTGGCCCAGGCTCACCAGGTGGTCCTGCAGCGCGCGACTAAATTCGAGGCCGGCGTGATCGGTGGCGACGTGAATACGCATGATTCGTGAAAATCCTTTAGTTGAAAATGGGGCCGACGGTGCGCGAGCGCTTGAGCTCAAAGAAGCCCGGGTACGAGGATACAGCGAGCACCCCGTCCCAGAGGCGCAGGGCTTCCTCTCCGGCGGGGGCCGGGGAGATGACCGGACCGAAGAAGGCGGTGCCGTTGACGGCGATAATCGGGGTGCCCACATCCTGACCCACCAGCGCGATTCCGCTGCCGTGGCTCTCGCGCAGCGCGACATCGTGAGCCTCGGAGTCGGCGAGGGCTGCCAGACCGGCATCCAGGCCCACCTCGGCGAGCGCCTCGGCGATGATCGCATCCTGATCGGTGCGTCCACCCGGGTGAATCCGGGTGCCCAGGGCATCGTACAGCGGCTTGATGTGCTCGGGGCCGACCTCCTCGGCCACGCCAGTCACCAGGCGGTTGTATCGCAGTACCTTGGCCAGGCCCGCGCGACGCTCATCGGTGAGGTCGGCGTTGTTCTCGTTGAGCACGGCAAGGCTCATCGGGTGCCAGGTGACGTTCAGCTCACGCTGCGCGGACACATTATCTACCCAGCGGGAGGTCATCCAGGCCCAGGGGCACGACGGGTCAAACCAGAAATCTACGGTATCCATGTCCCTATTCAATCGCATTCCCGAACGCCACGCATGCGCAATCTGCAAGGCTGGGAATTTGCGCAGTAGCAAAGGGGAATTTAGGCGGATTCGACCCGCGCCGCACGCAGCGTGGGGATGATTCGGCGCACCCGTGCCGCACTCACGCTGGCGACGATGCACCAGAGCGCCCCGGCGATCAGGATCGGAAGCACCGAATTCGCCCAGGTTTGGCCCTCAAGGTTTTGCTGCATCACGGTGATCGAGAGCAGGATGACCACCCCGGCCCCGGCGATGGCCGTGCCGATCCCCTGCTGCACGGCAATCGTGTTGGCCGGGGTGCCGCCGCGGATCACCCAGAACGCCGGAACCGCGATTATCAGCGTAATCAGCAGGGCAAACAGCAGCGGAAACAGGATCGTCCAGCCCAGCGGAATGGTGCTGGTGGCCTCGCCCGTGATCATCGACCACTGCGACACCACCTGCGCGGGCAAACGCGGGGACCAGAGGGCCAACACCACGGAACCGATCAGCCCGGGAATCATCGGTGGTACCACAAACAACAGGCGAGCCCGGGTGCGCACACGCGACCCGGTCGGGGTGGCTGCATCCTCTGCACTCATCACGGGCTCCTTGCTCGGCGGGTGCTCCGAGCCTACCGGGAATACACCGGTGGCGAGAAGGGGGTTCAATCGCCACCGGTGCGGATGATCTCGGCCTGCAGGTGGCGCGAATCATCGGAGTGAACCCGATTGACACGGGTGGGTGTCGGGTTCCCCCTCACCGTAGCCCTCGGGTCTGCGCCAAGCATGGCCCCAGTCGCATAATGGCGCATTGACCGCGCGGGGCTAGTCCGCGGCAGATGCGGAATGGCGTATTGATCGCGCGGAGTTAGCCCGCGGCAGGTGCGGAATGGCGCATTGACCGCGCGGGGCTAGTCCACGGCAGATGCGGGCCGCTCGCCTCGCTCCACCAGGGTGTTGAGCAGGGCCGCGGGAGTCTGCGGGTCGGCCAGGGTGATCACCAGGCGCCGCCCGTCCCGCCGCTCTACCTCGAGGGCGGAGCCGGAACGCAGGATGATCCCCAGTCGTCTGTTTGCGCCCACGCGCCATCCCCATCCCCCGAAGTCGGCGACCGGGTTGACCTCCACCACGTGTGCGCCCACGATCTCGTCGAGTGGAATCTCCACCCGAGGCCAGCCGAGGGTCGCGTGCGCGCGGAAGCCCGCCCGATCGGCCCGCAACCGCCACGAGAACATCGAGAGGACCGACACCAGCACCACCACGATGACCGCGGTGATGATCGCGGCGACCGGGTTGAATTCGGAATCCACCAGCATCTGCCAGGCCAGCAGCGTGATCAGGCCGAGCAGGACCACACCGAGTACCACCCGCATCAGGGTGCCGATGGACGCGGAGGCGATCCACACCGCACGGGCATCGGCGGGGAGGTCCAGGGTCGGGGCGTTCGTCTCGCTCTCGGGCGTCGCGACGTCGGCGGGAAGCGCACGCCGGATGAGGACGGCTCCGAGGACGCTGAGCGCTACCCAGGCGACGGCAACCACAAAAAATGGAATCAGCACCGACGGATCATCCTGGCCCGGTCCCGTGCGTTGACGGATCACGGTCGCGGGAAGGAGGGTGGCCAGGAGCCCACCAAACAGGCAGGAAAACCCAGAGAGCAAGGCAATGCCCAGCCGTCCACCGCGCGCGGCGCTGGGAAGCAGAATCAGCAGGCCCAGGAGCAGCGCGACCCCGAGTATCGGGAGTCCCACCACCACGGGGAGCCAGGCGGCCGAGCTCCAGCCATTTGCCTCGCCGGCGAGACCCCAGTGGGTGATCACCTCGGCGGGCAGGTCATCGCGCCAGGTGCGAATCAGCCCCGCCGCGGCGAGACCGGCCAGGGCGGGAAGGATCAGGGCAAACAGCGCCACCAGCCGGGTCTGGGCCGCGGTGCGAGTGGGGGTGACGGTGAGGTTCATCGGGGGCCTTCCTGGGTGGTCTGGGTGGATGATAAGCGGGCGCGGACAAGCGAGATGAGGGTGTCGGGGCCGATTCTGGCGGCGCTCGCGGCGCCGATCAGGGCGTCCAGTGCCGCCGTTACCTCGGCCAGGTCCCGGCTGGGCGCGGTGATGACGGCACCGCGGCCACGGCGCAGATCGAGCAGCCCCTCCTCGCGCAGAGCCTGGTACGCACGCAGCACCGTGTGCACGTTGAGGTCGAGGGATCCGGCGAGTTCGCGAGCACTGGGCAGGCGCTCGCCGTGCGCAATGCTCCCGTCTAGGATGCCCGCGCGTACGCTCGCCGCGAGCTGCTCATAGAGCGTGATCGGCGATTGTGGGTCCACCGTCAGAAACATTCAACCTCCACTTGTTCTACTTCAACTAGAACAATACCCGGCGTGTCTTTCCTCCACAAGTCGTCACACACCGCGGGCTTTCCACAACCCCGGTATTCCGGGCCGATCACGCGGTACGCTGAATGTTGGACACAATCCCATCCACTGCAAGGAGTGAAATTGCCCGGAGAAAACCTGACCCGGACCGAGGCCGCCGAGCGCGCCTCCATCGTCTCGGTCGAGTCCTACGACATCAACATCGACCTCACCACCGGTGACGAGGTCTTCCGCACCGTGAGCACCGTGACGTTCACCGCGACCCCGGGCAGCTCGACCTTCATCGACGCCGTGACCCGCACCGTACACTCGGTCACCCTGAACGGCACCGCGCTGGACGTGGCCGCCATCAACGATGACAGCCGCATCGCACTGGCCGGCCTGGCCGAGCACAACGTGCTGGTGGTCGACGCCGACCACGCCTACACCAACACCGGTCAGGGCCTGCACCGCTTTGTGGACCCCGCCGACAACGAGGTCTACCTCTACAGCCAGTTCGAGGTTCCCGACTCCCGCCAGGTCTACGCGGTCTTCGAGCAGCCCGACCTCAAGGCGGCCTTCACCTTCACCGTGACCGCTCCGCTGGCCTGGCAGGTCATCTCTAACTCCCCCACCCCCGAGCCGGTAGACAACGGCAACGGTTCGGGCACCTGGAGCTTTGAGCCCACCCCGCGCATCTCCTCCTACATCACCGCCCTGGTGGCCGGTCCGTACCAGGTCTGGCGCTCGGAGCTCACCTCGAGCGATGGCCGCGTGATCCCGCTGGGCGTCTTCGCCCGTGCATCGATGGCCGAGTACATGGACGCCGACTACATCTTCGACAAGACCCGCGAGGGCTTCACCTTCTTCGAAGACAAGTTCGACGTGCCCTACCCCTTCGCCAAGTACGACCAGATGTTTGTGCCCGAGTACAACATGGGTGCCATGGAGAACGCCGGTGCGGTCACATTCACCGAGACCTACGTGTTCCGCTCCAAGGTCACCGACGCCATCAAGGAGCGTCGCGTGGTCACCGTGCTGCACGAGCTGGCCCACATGTGGTTCGGCGACCTCGTGACCATGCGCTGGTGGAACGACCTGTGGCTCAACGAGTCCTTCGCCGAATGGGCCTCGACCATCGCCACCGCCGAGGCCACCGAGTGGACCGAGGCCTGGACCACCTTCGCCGCCATGGAGAAGGCCTGGGCATACCGCCAGGACCAGCTGCCCTCGACCCACCCGATCGTCGCCGAGATCAACGACCTCAACGACGTCCTGGTGAACTTCGACGGCATCACCTACGCCAAGGGTGGATCGGTGCTCAAGCAGCTCGCCGCCTGGGTCGGCATCGACGCGTTCTACGCCGGTGTCTCCGCGTACTTCAAGAAGCACGCCTTCGGCAACACCGTGCTGGCCGACCTGCTGGTCGAGCTGGAGAAGGCCTCGGGCCGCGACCTCTCCGAGTGGTCGACCCTGTGGCTCGAGACCGCCGGCGTCAACACGCTGCGTCCCGAGATCGAGGTTGACGAGGCCGGTGTGATCACCTCGTTTGCGATCCTGCAGAGCGCAGCGGCCGACTACCCCACCATCCGCCCGCACCGCCTGGCCATCGGGTTCTACAACCTGGTCGACGGCAAGCTGATCCGCGAGAACCGCCTGGAACTCGACGTGGATGGCGAGCGCACCGAGGTGGCCGAGCTGATCGGTCGCACCCGTCCGGACCTCGTCCTGCTGAACGACGACGACCTGGCCTACGCCAAGATTCGTCTGGATGCCGCCTCCCTTGAGGTTGCTACCCAGCACCTCGCCGACATCAGCGACCCGCTGGCCCGCGCCCTGGTATGGAGCAGCGCCTGGGATGCCACCCGCGACGCCGAGACCCCGGCCCGCGACTACGTCGACCTGGTGCTGAACCACATCGCCACCGAGACCGAGTCCACCACCCTGCGCACGACCCTGAACCAGCTGCTGCTCGCAGCCGAGGCCTATGTGGCCGAGGACATCCGCGAGGAGACCCTGGCCAAGGTGGGCGACGGCCTGCTGGCGCTGGCCCGCGGTGCCGAGGCCGGCAGCGATGCCCAGTTCCAGTTCGTGAAGTTCTTCGCCGCCGTCTCCAACACCGACGCCCACCTCGACGTGGTCGCCGCCCTGCTGGACGGGAGCGAGGCCCTCGCCGAGCTGACAGTGGACACCGACCTGCGTTGGGAGCTGCTGAGCGCCCTGGCAACCGGTGGTCGCGTGGGTGACGCCGAGATCGACGCGGCCCTGGCCGCCGACAACACCGCCGGTGGGGCCAAGGCCGCCGCTCAGGCTCGCGCCGCCCTGCCGGGCGTCGCCGCCAAGCAGCGCGCCTGGGACAGCGTGGTGGTGGACGACTCCGCCGCCAACGCCATCGTCTCGGCCACCACGCTGGGCTTCCAGCGCCTGCACGATGCCGCCGACCAGGAGCCCTTCCGGACCCTGTACTTCGACGTCATCGCCGACCTGTGGGACAAGCGCGCCTACCACGTGGCCGAGCCGCTGATCTCGGGCCTGTACCCGTCCGCGCTGATCGACACCGATCTGCGCGACGCCGCCCACGCCTGGCTCGCGGCCAACGCCGAGCGCCCCGCCGCACTGCGCCGGATCGTTCTCGAGGCCGTCGCCGGCACCGAGCGCGCCCTGGCGGCACGCGAGCGCGACGCTCAGCACTAATCTAACGCCGGTGAGTCCGGCGGTCGCCACGCGCGACACCACCCGTTAGCGGCGGGCATCCAGGATCTCCCGGGTGCCCGCCGCTACACTTTCAGGCATGGCAACCACACCGGACACCCCCACCACCCCGGACGTCGTCGTGCTGAACATCTGGGACACCATCGGCGCCTTCATGCTGAGCCCTCTGGGCAAGCTCGTGCAGGTAGCACTGATCATCGCGGGCGCCGTCGTCGCATCGTGGATTCTGCGCCTGTTCATTCGCCGGGTAGTCAGCCAGATCGTCAATGGCGTCAAAAAGAATCAGGGTGCCGAAGACACGCAGGCGCTGAGCGTGTCCCCGCTCGCCGCGGTCCGTCTGGTCCAGCGCACCCGCACCCTGGGCACCGTGATGAGCAATATCGTCAACGTGGTCGTGGTGATTATCGCGATCGTGATGATCGTCAACGTGATCGATGACAAACTCATCGGATCACTCTCCCTCCTCACCGCGGCCCTCGGTGCCGGCCTCGGTTTTGGTGCCCAGAACATCGTCAAGGACGTCTTCAACGGCCTGTTCATGGTGATGGAGGATCAGCTGGGTGTGGGCGACGTGGTTGAACTCGGCGGCGCAACCACGCTGGCCACCGGCGTGGTCGAGCGGGTGGGAATCCGGGTCACCCAGATTCGCGATGTCAACGGCACGCTCTGGTTTGTGCGCAACGGCGAGGTACTCCGGGTCGGAAACACCTCCCAGGGGTGGTCCCGCGTGATCGTGGACCTCGCGGTGCCCTACACCTCCGATGTGGTCCACGCCCAGGAACTGGCACTGGAAACCGCAAATACCCTCGCCCACACGCCGAAGTGGCGCTCGCGCATCATCGACCGCCCCGAGGTCTGGGGCATCGAGTCGGTGTCCGCCGACGCCCTGGTGGTGCGCGTGGTGGTCAAAACCCGCACCGCCGCCAAGGACGATGTCTCCCGCGAGCTGCGCACCCGCCTGTTCCAGGACTTCCGCGAGCAGGAGGTGCCGCTCACCTCGCTCGAGGCCGTGGTCCTGTCCGGCTTCGACAGCGCCGGCAGCGTGCTCGGGGCCAAGCCCCCGCGCACCCGCCCGATCGGGACCGTCAATCAGAGCCTGACCAAGCCGCCGGCGGACGAGAAACCCGCTTCCAAGCGTGCACCGCGACGCAAGTCCACCGGGGAAAACCCGACGGGACAGACTCCGCCCACCCAGTAGGCTGGAGGGGCACCCCGGTGCCCGGCTGAACGTGAGCCGGAGGATTGAGAAGGAGCATTATGTCCACCCCCGAGGGCCAGTATCCCAAGAACCTGCTCGGTCGCACCGACTACGAGCGCTTCGGCGGCCGTCCGGCCTTCGAGATCCTGGTGAACGAGTTCTATCGCGGCATCGCCGACGATCCGATCCTGCGCCCGATGTACCCCGAGGAAGACCTGGGGCCGGCCACCGAGCGCATGCTGATGTTCCTGGAGCAGTACTGGGGCGGACCCACCACCTACTCCGAGCGGCGCGGACACCCCCGCCTGCGCATGCGCCACAACGCATTCAAGGTCAACCCCGCCGCCCGCGACCGCTGGCTGGTCCACATGCGCGCCGGGGTCGACAAGATGAATCTCTCCCCCGCCGATGACGCGATCCTCTGGGACTACCTCTCCCGCGCGGCCACCGCGATGGTCAACACGTTCGAGGAGTAGGGCTAGTCCTCCGCCAGGCGGGTATAGGTGTCCAGCGGCTCGGGTGAGCGGGCCCCGACTACCCTGCTGGCGGTGCGAATGAACCCGGATCGGCGAGCCAACGCGGCCGAGGGTTCGTTTGCCGGGTCGATCCGCAGGTAGACCGAGTCCAGGCCGCCCACCTCAAACGAATACTCAACGAGGGTGTCGAGCGCACGGGTAGCGATCCCGCGACCACGCAGCGGCGCGACAAGCCAGTAGCCCAGTTCGGCGCTGCGGGCATCCGCATCCAGATCGACAATCCCAAACCATCCGCTCGCCCGGTCCTCGACGGAGTCCACCAGGGCGAGATAGCCTCCGCGGCCCGCGTCCCAGGAGGCGATCGAACGTCCTACTACCCGCTCGGCATCCGCCCGAGTATACGGGGTGGGAGCGGGAGTCCAGCGCTGGATCTCCGGATCCTGGCACGCCTCAAAGACCGCCTCCACATCGGTGCCGAGCCACGGACGCAGCACTAGGCCACCGCCGACGAGAAGGGTGGGCGCGGCCGTGGGGAACCCCGCGCTCGTCACGCGGATTCCGGACGCACGCGTGCGGCGAACAGGGAATAGGTGTCCATCAGCTCGGGGGTCCGGGCGTCGGCCACCGCGGTCTCGGTGAGTTCGAACCCGGCGCGGCGAGCCACCGCCGCCGAGGCCAGGTTGAGCGGATCGATGCGCAGAAACACCTCGTCAAGCCCCACCAGGCCCAGCGCATACTCACTGAGCGCGATCACCGCGGCGGTCGCGTAGCCGTGGCCGCGCCGTCCCGCGCCGAGCCAGTACCCGATCTCGGCGGCTCGATGGTCGGCGCGGATGCTCACGAATCCGAAGGAGCCAAACGGCACGTCCTCACGCGGATCCACCAGTGCCAGCGAACCGCCGGCACCCGAGGCCCAGTCGCTCGCGGTGATCTCCAGGAAAAACTCGGCATTTTCCCGCGTGTAGGGGGTGGGGATCGTGGTCCATCGCTGAACCTCGGGATCCTGACATTCGGCCGTAATCACGTCCTCATCGCCGACTCGCCACGGGCGAAGCCGCAGGTCCTCGCGAATCGGAATCGTCGGGGCGCTGGGCGGCAGGGGAAGGTCCATCACCCTATTATCCGAGCAGGCTCGGCGACGAGCAAGGCTCGGGCGGATATGGAGCGCGGATTCGTCACGGCACGGTGCCGCCGAGGATGGCACTAGTTCACCAGCAGACCGCCGCCCGAGCGACGCACCAGGACGTGCCCGCGCAGGCTGGTAATTCGGGTCCAGGAACCGGAGGTGAAGATCGCGAGTTCCTCGGCGTCATCGGGGCCCAGGAATCCCAGCGCATCGGCGGCAAATGCGACCCCGCCGGGCAGCCCCGGCGCGTCCTCAAGGTCGCGTCCCCAGACCCCCATGCGCACCCCGGCCACGATCGGATCCCCGGCATTGGCGGGCAGCGCGGCGGCGATTTCGGTGACTCCGGCGCGGGCGCCGGCCCGCAGCACCCCCGCGCTCACGCTCCCGGTACGCTCCCATCCCCCACGCGGCGCGGCGATCCCCGACCAGGAGGCACGCACCTCGGCGGGGGGCAGGCGCACCTCGTGCAGGGCGGTCCCCAGTGCATCGAGCCGGGCCAGCCGTTCCAGGACCGAGGCGGGGGCCACCACGGTATCAAAGGAGGCGTCCTCGGCCAACGCAAACGTGCGCAGCCCGAGGATGGTGGGTCCGCTGGACAGGATGCCCCGCGGGACCAGAACCGGGCTGGACACCGCCAGCACTCCCCCGGTGCCCACCAGGCGCACGGCCTCCCGATCCACGCGTCCGGCGCGTTGCACAAACACGCTCAGGTCGGATCGGGTCTCGGAATCGGCCAGGGTAAAGGAGGTATCCATCACACCTCTAAACTATCCGGGACGCCCCGGCATTCCCAACCCGCCGTCGCGAGGCGGCCTAAACTAGAGCCCGTAGGTTTCACCAACAAGGAGTTCTATGTCTGCCCCTCTCGAATCGCTGCTACACGCGCTGGATCTGACCGATACCGGTGCCCGAACCAGCGAGGACATCTTCACCGGACCCTCGGAGTGGGCCCCCGGCGGACGCGTCTTTGGTGGACAGGTACTCGCGCAGTCGGTGGTGGCCGCCGCCCGCACCGTGGCGGATGACCGGTTTGTGCACTCGATGCACGGCTACTTCCTGCGGCCCGGCAACGTCGATCTGCCGATCACCTTCTCGGTGGACCGCATTCACGACGGTCGCTCCTTCAGCACCCGGCGCACCCAGGCCTATCAGGATGGACGTCCGATCTTCTCGATGATCGCCTCGTTCCAGGACGAGGATCCGGGCCTCGAACATCAGGATGAGACGCCCGTCGGCATCCCCGACCCCGAGACGCTGCCCAGCGCCGCCGATATGCTCGCCGGCATCGACAACCCCGTGGCCAAGCAGTGGGCCACCGGCCGCGCCTTCGATATTCGCCACATCCCCACCCCGATCTACTTCCGGGTGCCCGAAAAGACCCCGCACCAGGCCGTCTGGATGCGGGTGCTGGGAGACATGCCGGATAACGACCTGCTGCACCGCGCCGCCATCGCCTATGCCAGCGACTACACGATCCTGGAGCCGATCCTGCGCGCCCACGGGATCCCCTGGGTCACCCCGGGCCTGAAGATCGCCAGCCTCGACCACGCGATGTGGTGGCACCGGCCGGCCCGCGCCGACGAATGGCTGCTGTACGTCCAGGAGTCGATTTCGGCTCGCGGCGGCCGCGGCCTGTCCCGCGGCAAGATTTTTGACCGCGCCGGAAACCTCGTCGCCAGCATCGCCCAGGAGGGCATGGTTCGGATTCCCGACGCGCGCGACTAAGCGTCACACGCAGAAACGGCCCCTACCGATCGGGGCCGTTTCCGGTTGTGGCTAGCGTTCGCGGAAGACCACCGGATCCTCCAGCAGCGGCGTCCACGCGTCCCGCTGCTCGGCGGGGACCCGCATCAGGCGGCCCGAGGCGGCGTCCACCAGCACCATCGTGGTCGACGCGATCGCAAACACCGTGGCGTCCTCGGCGGCACCGTCCCGCACCTCGTAGTGCACCTCCATCGAGGCACCACCCAGACGCGCGATCCACAGGCGGATGATGATGGGCTTCTGGCGGTAGGACAGCGGTGCCAGATACTCGATTCGCTGCGACCCGATCAGGGTCATGATGCCCGAGCCGGCCTCGGCCGAGATGACCGCCAGGTCGGCCGGCAGATCGGATTCCCCGGGCTGCCGGGTCCAGAACACCCGCACGCGGGCCTCCTCCAGCAGGCGGAAAAACTCCACGTTATTGACGTGGTTATAGGCGTCCAGGTCCGACCAACGCAGGGGCAGCGGCACATCAATCTTCAAAACAGAACCTCCATCGGGGAATGAAAAACGGCGGCCTGGGCGGGTTTCCCCGCCGCAGACCGCCGAGAATCAGCTAGTCGCGGGTGAGCTTGCGGTACGAGGCGCGCGAGGGCTTCGCGGCGTCGGGGCCGAGGCGCTCGATCTTGTTCTCCTCGTAGGATTCGAAGTTACCCTCGAACCAGTACCAGGAAGCCGGGTTCTCCTCGGTGCCCTCATACGCGAGAATGTGGGTCGCGATGCGGTCCAGGAACCACCGGTCGTGGGTGATGACCACGGCGCAACCGGGGAACTCCAGCAGCGCGTTCTCGAGGCTGGAGAGGGTTTCCACGTCGAGGTCGTTGGTAGGCTCATCGAGCAGCAGGAGGTTTCCACCCTGCTTCAGGGTCAGCGCCAGGTTCAGACGGTTGCGCTCACCACCGGAGAGCACCCCGGCCTTCTTCTGCTGGTCCGGACCCTTGAATCCGAAGGTCGAGACGTAGGCGCGCGAGGGGATCTCGACGTTGCCCACCTGGATGTAGTCGAGCCCGTCGGACACAACCTCCCACAGGGTCTTCTCCGGGTCGATGCCGCCACGAGACTGGTCAACGTAGCTCAGCTTGACGGTCTCGCCAACCTTGAGTTCGCCACCATCCAGCGGCTCGATGCCCACGATGGTCTTGAACAGGGTGGTCTTACCCACACCGTTGGGGCCGATGATGCCCACGATGCCGTTACGCGGCAGCGAGAAGCTCAGGTTGTCGATCAGGGTGCGGTCGCCGAAGCCCTTGTTCAGGTTCTTGGCCTCCAGCACAACCGAGCCCAGGCGCGGACCCGCGGGGATCTGGATCTCCTCGAAGTCCAACTTCCGGGTCCGCTCGGCCTCGGCCGCCATCTCCTCGTAGCGAGCCAGACGAGCCTTCGACTTGGTCTGACGACCCTTGGCGTTGGAGCGCACCCACTCGAGTTCCTCGGTCAGGCGCTTGGCCAGCTTGGCGTCCTTCTTGCCCTGGACCTGCAGACGCTCGGCCTTCTTCTCCAGGTAGGTGGAGTAGTTGCCCTCGTAGGGGTAGAGGCGACCGCGGTCAACCTCACAGATCCAGCCGGCCACGTGGTCGAGGAAGTAGCGGTCGTGGGTCACGGCCATAACCGCACCGGGGTACTTGGACAGGTGCTGCTCAAGCCACAGCACGCTCTCGGCGTCCAGGTGGTTGGTGGGCTCATCCAACAGCAGCAGGTCGGGCTTCTGCAGCAGGAGCTTGCAGAGCGCAACGCGGCGCTTCTCACCACCGGAGAGGTTGGAGATCTCGGCATCGCCGGGCGGGCAGCGCAGGGCGTCCATGGCCTGCTCCAGCTGGGAGTCGAGGTCCCAGGCGTCGGCGGCGTCGATGGCCTCCTGCAGCTTGCCCATCTCCTCCAGCAGCGCGTCGAAGTCGGCGTCGGGCTCGGCCATCTCGGCGGAGATCGCGTTGAAGCGGTCTACCTGAACCTTGATCTCGCCGAGGCCGTCCTGCACGTTCTGCAGCACGGTCTTGGTTTCATCCAGTTCGGGCTCCTGCATGAGGATGCCCACGGTGAAACCGGGGGTGAGCTTTGCGTCACCATTGCTGGGGGTGTCGAGGCCCGCCATGATCTTCAGGATCGTGGACTTACCGGCACCGTTCGGACCAACCACACCAATCTTCGCTCCGGGGAGGAACGCCATGGTGACGTCGTCGAGAATAACCTTGTCGCCAACCGCCTTGCGGGCGCGGACCATCGAGTAAATGTATTCAGCCATATCGACAACAGTCTAGTGGTGATCGCCGCCCGCGTCAGCCCGAAACGACGGCGGGCCGCCGAGCATTCCTCACTTCCTCACCGACCGGTGAGAAATCGGCCACCTACCAGTCGATGGCGCGGGTCTTTCCGATCAGGCATCCACCATTGTCCAGCTTGGGCTGGACCGTGGAATGGTAGCCATCCACCGTGGGGCCGAACTGGCCCACCAGGCACTGGTCCTTCCAGAGCACCGCGAATTCGATCGCATCCACCGGGCGGCCCAGCGTGGTTTTGTCTTCGGACACCTGCATCGCCGACTTATCAAACCCGGCGGCGACCAGACCATCGATCAGGTCCTTCCCCACGGCCTCGGGCTTGGCGGACACGGTGGCGCGGTTCACCTGATCGAAGAAGGGCAGGTTCTCCTCGGCGGATCCATCGGGCTTGAGCTCGGCGGGCACCGCCGGGGCGTCGCTCGCCGAGGCGCTCGCGGTCGAAGAGGGTGTGGGGCTCGGGGATGCTGTGCACCCGGCCAGGGCGAGTGCGGCTGCCAGAACTACTCCAACGCGCAAACTCCGGGTCATATTCACGGGGCCACCATCTCTCTCTTGGAAATCCTCACCACCCGCCGGGTGGGGTCCCGGCACGCGTGCCTCCGATTGTACGCAAGAACCATGAGGGCGCGGGTGGACGCGGCCGCTACGGTGCGTTCGGCTGCTCCCGCGGAACCAGGTGTGTGCCGGATGGATGGGGAGCCCCGCGGGAGCAACCATCTTCAGTCTTGACGGGGGCGGGGCGAAAAACCACGGCGCGGCCACGGTTGGGGATAACCCCACTCGTGGCCGCGCCTGGGGATAACCCCGAGGGGTCGCTAGGCGACGATGTACTCGGCGAAGCGGCGACGCACCTTGTTCACCTTGGGCACGGCCACGGCCAGGCAGTATCCCTGTCCGGGATTCTTCGCAAAGAAGTCCTGGTGGTAGTCCTCGGCATCGAAGAACTCGCCCAGCGGCGAAATCTCGGTCACGACCTCGCCGTCCCAAATGTCCTCCGCACGTTCCCGAGCGGCCTCGAACAGCTCGCGCTGGGCCTCATCGGTGTAGAACATCGCCGAGCGGTACTGGGTACCCACATCGTTGCCCTGACGGTTGAGCTGACGCGGGTCGTGCAGGGTGAAGAAGGCGTCCAGGATGATGTCGGCCGGGATCACGCTCTCGTCAAACACCACTCGAACCACCTCGGCGTGGCCGGTGTGCCCGGTGCAGACGGCTTCGTAGCTGGGGTTGGGGGTCGTGCCACCGGTGTATCCGGATACAACCTCGCTGACGCCATCCAGGGTGCGATAGACCGCGTCCAGACACCAGAAGCATCCGCCGGCCAAAACAAAACTTGTGGTCATGATTTCAGTCCTTTCCCTGCGCGCCCGCGGGCACGTATCCTCTGCGACTATAACCCGCACCGGGGCCCACGCATTCCAGGCGTCATGCATTCACGGCCTTTCACCGGATTCGCCGGAATTCCTCGGGCGTGTCCACAATGTCGGAGGCCTTCCGTACCGTGATGGTCATGACAACTCCGACGCTCATCCAGGCCCACGGTGGCCTGCGCCTGCACCCGGTACGCCCCGCCCTGTGGCGCGTCATCGCGCGCGATGACCGCATCGTGGGCCATCTTGAAGCCCGGGACACCCCCGAGGGCGAGGTGTTTGTGGCCAAGCGCTTCAGCGCCCTCGCCGGCTCGTTCACCCCGCTGGGTGAGTTCTGGTCCGCGGATGACGCGGTCGACTGCCTGCGCTGTGCCTAGCAGTCCACGCGTCACGAGTCGCGCGCCTCGACCTACCCGCACGAGGCCGCGGGTGAGTAACCGCACCTGCTGATCGGGCTCCGAAACGTGCCTGGGTGGGAAATTCCCGCAAAATTTCGCGACACGGCCGCCTCGGCACGGCCCGGGCGGCGAGATCGCGGGTAGGGTGCGAACTATGGACACCTGGCACGACTTTATCTCCTGGGTTGGCTCGGACGCAGCCCACCCGACCCTGTTCTCCGCCGCCGTCACCGCGGTCGCCATTCTGGTGTCGGTGATTGTCTCCGGCCTGATCGTGCGCGGAGCCATCCGTGCGCTGATTAATCGCCGCGACCGTGACGCGAAGACCGCGGCCATCGCGGCCCTGGTGGACGCCTCCACCGAGGCCGCCGTCTGGGCCTCGCTCACCCCGCAGGAGCAGGTCCTCGCCGACCGCGCCGTCGGTCAGGCCGACATCACCCTGCGCCTGCTCCCGGTCTACGGTTCGGCCCTGGCCGCCAACTGGTCCGCGCACCAGCTGGCCGAGCTTAAGCGCAACTCCTCCGCATTCGGATTCCAGCTGGACCCGGTGGTGGCCGAGTTCCGCGATCGCCTGATCGAGTGGCAGAACAAGCCGCGTCGCGCCAAGAAGGTCTTCGAGGAGGACCTGCTGCGCTGGCGTACCGACGTGACCGAGAGCCCGCGCGTCTCCCCCGCCTCCGATGCCTGGGTCGCCACCCCGCCGGTTTCCGAGGGTGCCGCCCTCGGTGCCGACACTCGAACCCAGCAGCTGATCGATGATGTCGCGGCCATCGACCCCTCGGCACGCGCCGCCGGTGCCGACCCCGAGCGCAACACCCCGCACCCGCTCTAACCCGCTCGGAGTAGGCTAGGCGCACATCCCCCGCGAAAGGCCTCCGATGAGTTTTGATTCTCGAGAAGAACTCCTTCACCTGCTGCGTACCGAGGGAACCGGCCGCGCACTCGAGATTCTTGATGAACACATCGCGACCGCCTCACTCGGCGAGGCCGGGTCGGCCGAGGCCACCCGCGCCCTCGCCGCCAAGGCCGCGCTGCTCTACATGATCGATCGGGACGGCGAGGCCGCCGATCTCTGGGCCCAGGTTTCGCGCCAGTGGAGCGTGCTGAACGGTTCCGACTCCGCCGAGGCTCTGGGCGCCCGGGTCGAATGGGTGCTCGCCACCGCCTTCTCGGGCGATCAGGATTCGGCACTGGCCGAGAGCACCCACCTGCTGACCGACATCGAGCGGGTGGCCGGCGAGGACGCCGTCGAGGCGTTTCGGGTGCGCGAGATTCGGGTGCGACTCACCGCCGATCTCAACCGCTATCCGCAGGCCCTGGACATGGCTCGCGATCTGCGTGATCGACGTCTCGCCGCCCTGGGTCCACTCAACCCGGACACCGTGCGTTCGCACCGGATCGTGGCGGGGATTGCCAGCACAACCGGCGACTACGAGGCCGCCCTGGATGCCTACCGGGCGGCGCTGATCGCGCTCGAACAGGCCGATGGACCGCGGGCGGTAACCACCCTGGATGTCCGGGAAGACGTGGCATTCCTGCTGGGCATGCTGGGCCGCTATTCGGACGCCGAGATCGCCTATACGGACCTGCTGGATGATCTGCGCGACACCCCCCAGCCGGACCTACTGGGCACGATCCTGCGGCGGCGCATCGTGATCACCGAACGCGGCGAGCAGGAGGGCGCCCTGCCCGAAAGCACGCTCGATGAGGTCTTCACCTCCTCGATCGAGCGCCTCGCCACCGAGGCGGCCGCCGACGATGAGGCCGTGATCCTGATGCGTCAGCGCTGGGCCGCCCGCCTGATCGACACCCTGCGTCACCCCCAGGCCCTCGAGCAGTATCGACTCCTGGACGATCTCATCTCCCAGTCCGGAACCCCCGACGACATTCTCGAAAATCGCGACCGCATCGCCTTCACCCTGCGCACCATCGGTGCCACCGACGAGGCCATCGCCACGTTCCAGGCCGCGCTTGATATCCCCGAGATCTCCCCCGACTCTCGCGATGTGGTGCGCCGTCGCCTGGCCATGACCCTGACCGATGTGGGCCGGGACGAGGAGGCCATCGCGATCCTGCGCGAGCTGATCTCCCCCGAGGATCCCGCCAGCCAGAATGACCTGGCCGTGGCCTATATCCGCGCGGATCGCTACGTCGAGGCGCGACGCCTACTGGAACCGCTGCGCGCCCAGGCCCTGGCCGAAAACACCCCGGCACATCGACGGGTGCTGGGAAATCTGGCACTGATCGCCTGCGAGCTGGACCAGCATGAGAGTGCCCGGAACGAGTGGATCCACCTGCTGCGCAGCCAGATGGCCGACATCGAGGTGACCGATGAGACTCGCCGCCAACGCACGGCCGATGCGGATCCGGACATTCTCACCACCCGACACAATCTGGCCCGGGAGCACGAGCACCTGGGCGACTACGATCGAGCAATCGCCGAGTTTGATCGCCTGATCGAGGCCCGCACCCAGACCCTGGGACCCGACAGCGCCGAAACCCTCTCCTCCCGCAGCGCCCGCGCCTGGACGGCGTTCCGCGCCGGCCAGTTGGAGGATGCGGCGCGACGCTATCGCGCGCTCCTGGCCGACCGCACCCGGGTCTTCGGGGCCGATGATCCCCGCACCCTGGACACCGTGGACAGCCTGGCCGATGTCGAGCGTGCCCGCGGCAACACCGAGGCCTCGGCCGCGGTCCTCGCGGACTCGCTGGACGCGCTGGGTTCGGATTCGGCGGGCCTGTCGGGGGCCCGCGTATCGCTGCGCCGGGCCATCCTGCTGGCCGATCAGCGCCGATTCGCCGACGCCCTGGTGGCCTTCCGGCGGGCGGCCGACACGTTTAGCGAGGCCGCCGGCCCCACCCATCCCGAAACCCTTCAGGCCAGGCGTGGGGTCGCCGACGCGGTATTCCAGATCGGCTCCCCCGCCGAAGCGATCGCCGAGTACCGCGAGCTCCTGCCCTACCTGGATCCCGACGCCGACCCGCTCGGATACTCGCTGCTGCAGGGCAGACTCGCCCAGGGCCTGTTCCAAAACGGGGACATCGAACAGAGCATGATCGAGCAGCACGCGGCCATCGATCGCGCCGGTGCCTTCGCCCCGGATTCCGCCGAGGCCCTGGGGCTGCGCTCCCGCCTCGGCCGACGGTTGACGATTCTCGGCCGGCACGAGGAGGCCGAGACGATCTATCGCGAGGTGGCACGGGACCGCGCACGCGTACTCGGTCCCACCCATCGCGACACCCTGGATTCGCGCAGCGATGTGGCCGAGGCGCTGCTCGCCCGCAAACGATACTGGGCCGCCAGCCGCGCATTCAAGCCGCTGGTGCCGCTCATGCAGCGCGAGCTCGGATTTGATGATCGCGATACCCGGCGGGCCCAGGCCAAGCATGCCGAGGCGCTCAAGCCCGTGCTGCGACGGGTGTTCGGCGTGCTGATTCTGGCGGTGCTGATAGCCGTGCTGGTGCTGGTTGCCCTGTTCCCGTGGGGGAACCTGGCGTCCGATGCGGGGATGACAACAGCCCCCGCGAGCGTACTCGCGGAGGCTGTCGGGGATGTGGGTTCCGGAACCTAGCCGGCCACCCACCAGGTGTCATCCGGGGTGACCGGAAGGGCCCGCTTATGGCGGGTCAGCAGGAAGCGGGCCTCGAGGGCGGCGGCCACATCGGCATCCACCTCGTGTCCCTCCAGGTAGTCGTCAATCTCCGCATAGCGCACGCCGAGACTGGACTCGTCGGTCTGGCCGGGGACCTCGTCCAGGAGGTCGGCCGTGGGGGCCTTTTCGTACAGGCGAGCCGGGGCATCCAGCTCGCGCAGCAGGGCGGCACCCTGACGCTTGCTCAAGCCCGAGAGCGGCAGCACGTCGGCCCCGCCGTCACCAAACTTGGTATAGAAACCGGTGATGGCCTCGGCCGCGTGGTCGGTACCCACCACCAGGTACCCATCGGCCCCGCCCACGGCGTACTGGGCGATCATGCGCACACGCGCCTTGATATTGCCCTTGTTGAAGTCGGAGAGGGGCTCCTCGGTGCCCTCGCGGAAAGCCTCGGCCACGCCGTCCACTCCCGCGCGAATGTTCAGAATCACCGAGCGGTCCGGGCGGATGAACTCCAGCGCGAGCTGCGCGTCATCCTCATCGTGCTGCACCCCGTAGGGCAGGCGCATCGCGGTGAAACGAGCGTCCACGCCCTCGGCCCGCAGCTTCTCCACGGCCAGCTGGGACAGACGTCCGGCGAGGGAGGAGTCCTGACCGCCGCTGATGCCGAGCACGAGGCCACGAGCCTTGGTGCTGCGCAGGTAGTTGGCCAGGAAATCCACCCGGCGGGTGATTTCTTCGGCCGGATCGATTGTGGGCCGAACCCCGAGTTCGGAGATGATCTGTTGCTGTAGCTCACTCATGTCTCTAATCTACCCCCGGTTGGGCCCGCCACGGTCATCAATGTTTCGTGGCGTGAAATCCTCGTGGCTGGCAACCCCCGACAGGGTGCGCGGCGACTGGTTTGGTGTCCGTTGAAAGCACCACCCGCCAAATTCGACAGGTAAACTTGCAAGATTGCCTGTCAAAGCCTACGCTGAAACCATGTCCCCCGCGATGAACGTCCCCGATCCCGACCCCCGGTCCCTGGAAACCGCCCAGCGATTCCGGCTCAACGTGGATCGGCTGCGCCGCACCCTGCGCCGAATTGAAACGGTCGAGGACCTGGGACGCACGCATGAGGCGGTCCTGAGCCTGCTCTTCCGGCACGGCCCGCTGAGCATCGCCGACCTGGCCCGGCGCGAGCAGATCCGTCCCCAGTCCATGGGCAGCGTGGTGGGCGACCTGGTGACCCGCGAGCTGGTCGACAAGGCCCCCGATCCCACCGACGGCCGCCGTGACCTGATCCGGCTAACCGAGGCCGGGCAGCGCGTCCTGGACACCGTCAACCGGGTACGCGATCGCGATCTGGCCCTGCTCATGGATACCGACCTGAGCGCCGAGGAACGCCGAACCCTGCGCGCCGGCGTCGAGCTGATGGAGCGGGTCGCCTTTGGTCTTGATCGCAAATGAGCGCGGTCATCACCCGGGCCGAAACCATCGGGTTTGGCCCCAAGTTTGCGATCCCGATTCTGATCGGCCCCGCCCTCAACCCGATTAACACCACCATGATCGCGGTCGCGCTGACCCCGATCGCCCACGCCGTGAATGTCTCGGCGGCCACGGTGATTTGGCTGGTTGCCGGGCTCTACCTGGTGAGCGCCGTGAGCCAGCCGGCGATGGGCAAGCTGGCCGACACGTTCGGGCCGCGCCGGGTGTATCTCACCGGACTGGCCATCGTCGCGGCCGCGGGCATCATCCCGACCCTGCTGCCCACCTTCGGCGGCGTGCTGCTGGCCCGGCTGCTGCTCGGGCTGGGCACCTCGGCCGCGTATCCGTCGGCGATGACGCTGATCTCTGATCAGTCGGCCCGACTCGACAAACCCACCCCGCAGGTGCTGCTCTCGGGACTCTCCATCTCCAGCCTGGTGACCTCCTCGATTGGGCCGGTGCTGGGTGGGGTGCTCATCCACGCGTTCGGGTGGCAGTCGATCTTCCTGGTGAACATCCCGCTCGCGCTGATCGCGTTTGTGCTGGCCTGGCTGTGGCTCCCCGGCGACAAAACCCGGGTACGCGGCGCCCGCACGGTATCGGCCTGGAAGGCGATTGACCCACCGGGGCTGCTGCTGTTTGCGATCACCGTGGTCGCACTGTTGCTGTTCCTGCTGGATCTCAGCTCGGGACTCTACTGGCTTCTGCCGATCGCCGCCGCGGCGCTGGGCACGCTGATCTGGTGGGAGTATCGCGCACTGGTGCCCTTTATCGACGTGCGCATGCTGGTACACAACGGTCCGCTGGCCCGCACCTATCTGCGCCTGATGCTGGTGTATACCGGTTCGTATCTCGTGGTGTACGCGATGAGCCAGTGGCTGCAGACGGACGTGGGGCTGGCGCCCTCGGCCGCGGGGCTCTATCAGATCCCCACCGCGATCGTCGCCGGCATCTGCTCGGTTCTGGTGGCCCGCGCCAAGCGCATCCGGGGGCCGCTGATCATTGCCGCCGCCGCACCGATGGTGGGTGGGCTACTGCTCTCCAGCATTTCATCGACTGATCCCACCATCTACATCCTGGTGGTGCTCGCGGTGTTTGGTCTGCCGCAGGGACTCGCCTCGATTTCCAACCAGGCGGCGCTCTACCGCCAGGCGCCGGCGGGACAGATTGGTGTGGCCGCCGGGCTCTCCCGGACGTCGATTCAGCTGGGCGCGATTGTCGCCTCAAGCATCATCGGGATCGTCTACGGGCAGGCCCCGAGCGATGCGGGACTCAACACGATCGGATGGATCGTGGCCGGGTTGACCGCGAGCGCGCTGATCCTCACGATCCTGGATCGATCGCTGCGCTCCCCCAAGCGGTAGCCGTGGCGCGCCCGGCCCGTCACGCCTGCCTCGCGGCTGCCTCGCCGCTGGGCGAGGCAGGCGTTACTAGACGCGCGACCTGAACGCGCCGCGATAGGCGGCCGGGGAGGTGTGCAGGCGCTCGGCGAAGGCCTGACGCAGGCTGGTCGCCGTGCCGAATCCGCTCTGCCGGGCCACCTCGTCGATCCCCAGATCGGTCTCCTCGAGCAGCTGCTGGGCACGACGCACACGCTCCAATCGCAGCCAGTGGCTGGGGGTCAGCGCGTACTCGCGGTCGAAGCGACGAATCAGGGTGCGCACACTCACGTGGGCACGGTCGGCAAGGTCGCCCACGCCGATGCGGCGATCCAGGTTGGTGCGCGCCCATTCGATCACCGGCCAGAGGCTCTCATCACTGCACTCGGGAACCGGGATCGGCACAAACTGCGCCTGATCGGCGGCCCGATGCGGGTTCATTACCAGCGTCCGGGCCAGCTCATTGGCGACCGTTCCGCCGTGATCGCGGCGCACAATTTCGATACACAGGTCGATCGCGGCGGCCGTTCCCGCCGAGGTGAAGACGCGATCGTGGGACGTGTAGAGCACCGCCGGGTCCACACTCACCCGCGGATACCGCTCGCCCAGCGCATCGGCGTATCGCCAGTGCGTGGTGGCGGTCTGGTCGTCCAGGAGTCCGGCCGCGGCCAGGGTGAACGCCCCGGTGCAGAGTCCCACAATCCGGGCACCGCGAGCATGGGCGCGCCGAATGGCCTCTCTCAGGGCCGCCGGGGGCGGCTCCTCGAGGTTTTCTCCGGCGGGGATAACCAGCGTGTCCGAGTTCTCAAACTCCGCGATGCTTCCCCGTCCGGGCAGGAAGAGTCCGCCGGCCACCTCGACCCCCGCCTCGTTCCCAAAGGCGTAGGCGGTCACCAGATACGGTGCCTGTCCACCCACCCGCACCTCGCCAAACACCTCGTCGGGGATCGCCAGGTCAAACAGTGCCACGCCCGGCGGCACCGCCACCGCAACCCGGTGGGGTGCGGTGGCGGTGCCGAGTTCGGGGGTGAGTATCTCGGGAGTGCGCATCAACCGAGCGCCGCGTGGGCGGTGGCCGAGCCCACCTCGACCAGGACCACGCCGCCGATAATCAGCAAAATGCCCAGCGACATCAGCGCGGTCAGCGGCTCCTTGAAGAGGTACTTGGCAAGCACCGCGGTGATGGCCACACCGCTGGCGGCCCAGATCCCGTAGCCAACCCCGAGCGGCATACCCGAGCTCAGCGACCCTGCAAACAGGGAGAAGGCGGCCAGGTAACCGCCGACGGTCAGGATGTACCAGCGGCGGCTGCCGTCCACTGCCGCGCGCAGTGACGCTGTGGCCGCCACCTCGCTGCCCACGGCGAGCGCCAGCAGGATCGCGGCGATCATGCGGGAGCCTCGGTGGGTGCGCCGGTGGACGTGGTTGCGGCAGTCGTCGTAGTCGCGGCGATTGCGGATGCAGCACCACCCGCGCTCGTCGAAGCAGCGGCACCGGCGCTCGTCGAAGCAGCGGCGGCCCGCTCGGCCGCACCGTGGGCGCGCTGAGATCCCAGCTCCACCACCAGCACCCCGGCGATGATCAGGATCAGCCCGCCGATCATCAGCGGGGTCAGCGGTTCGCCGAAGAACAGCACGGAGGCGAGCGCCGTCAGCGCGACGCCGGTGGCCCCCCAGATACCATAGGCCACCCCGAGGCCCAGGCCGAGGCGCAGCACGCGGGAAAGAAGATAGAAGGACGCGACGTATCCGAGGACCACGAGCGGGTACCAGATCGGATGCGTTTGAGCGGCTTTGAGGCTGACCGAGGCGGTGACCTCGGTCAAGATTGCGGCCAGAAGCAGCAGCCAGGTTTTCATATGTGTGTGACTCCATGAACAGGCGTTCGGCCATATGCCGAACATCCCTAGTTCACCGTACCTCCCGCGCCCTCACAATTGGCACGCGTGTCACGATACGAAAGATTCACGCCACCGCCGCGTGTGCGTCATCTGGGGCGGCGCTACATCCACTTTTTGTACTTGAATACCCCGTACAGCGCCAGGCCAAACGCCACCATCGATCCCAGCGCCAGCGGGTATCCAAACGCCCAGTGCAGCTCGGGCATTTGGTCAAAGTTCATCCCGTAGATCGCGCCGATCAGCGTGGGGGCGAAGAGGATCGCCGCCCAGCCCGAGATCTTTTTCATGTCTTCGTTTTGCCGCTGGGCTACCAGGGTCGAGTTGACGCTGAGGATCTGCGACAGCGCGTCGCGCAGTTCGGACACCCGGGTGCTGGCGTGGGCGAGGTGATCGGACACGTCCTGGAGGTAGGCCTGGAGGGGACCGGGCACCTCATAGCGGTCGAATCCCTGGCGCAGCGCCACCAGCACATCCGCCATCGAGGAGGTGGTGTGCTGCAGGTCGATGACCTCCTGGCTCAGTCGATAGATGCGTTCGGCCACGGCCGGGTCGCCGCTGAACACCTGGCGTTCGATCTGCTCCTTATCGATCAGCAGGCCACGCAGCACCGGCGTATACCCGTCCACGATGGCATCAAGCAGGCGGTAGGCCACGGCCTCGGGACCGAGGTTGAGCAGGTGCTGGTCATCCAGCAGTGTGCGCCCACCGCGGTCGGCGATGTCGGAGGGATCCCCGGCGATGGTTGCCTCGTCGGTGCCGTCGATCCAGCGTCGATCCTGGCAGAGCACGGCGATCGCGTGCGGGCGCACCAGCACGTGGAACTCGGAGAAGTCCACGTCCTCGGCGGCATCGTCATAGCGGGCCGAGCGCAGCACCATAAACAGGACGTTCCCGTAGCGCTCCAGCTTGGGACGCTGCTTGGCGTGCTGGAGATCCTCTACCAGGAGCGGATGCAGGTCCCAGGCGGCCGCCAGCTCGTCCACGTCCTCGGGTGTGGGCGCGGGAAACAGACTCAGTGCGATCCGATTGGGCGCCGCATCGGCGAATTCCAGCGCCTCGGCCACCGAGACGTTTTCGGGCGAGGGACGCAGGCTCCCGTCGATCACATACCGGGTGCGCAGGGTGGATCCGCCGCTCGCCGAAGGGGACGGCGTGGCCGGCTCCCGACGGTGAAAGAGCGGGTTTCGGTGCCGAACGGGCTCGTCATGATCGCGTTTGGGCATCCGTCTGTCCTCGTCTACGCAGTGGTTCTTGGGGCTCAGCTCAGCTTAGCCGGGACGGAATCGTTCGGCCCGCGGGTGCCCTACCGCGACGCGGATCCCTACGGGGACGTCGAACCAAACGTGGCATCCGCCACGGGCGCGGGATCCGGCGGCAACGGATAGCGCACTCCCGAACCCCAGCCAATCTCCCACCCCAGGCTGTCTTCAAAGTAGTCGGCGTAGCCGACGGGCACGCTGATTTCACGCCGGCACAGGTTTTGCAGGCCCGCGAACCAGGCGGCATACTCGGCGTCATCCCGCAGCGGCCGAACGTGTGGGAGCGCTGCGATAATACGATCGGCGAGCGCGTCGGGATCCGCGAGTGGAGGCACCTGGGTGTCCAAAAAGTTGGGTCCCATCCCGTCGGTGTAGCGCAGGACATATCCCTCGGGATTAGCCGGGATGAAGCCCGTACCCGAGGAATCATCCCAGATGGTCACACGCCAGTTCGAACCCGATCCGTTCATCCCACAGGACACCCGTACCCGGTGATAGCCGCGGGCGTGAACCACTCGGACGGCGTCGAGAATACTCAGACCGGTGTGACGCGCAAGCACACCGTTGATGCCGTAAATGGTCGACGAATCGGGGCTCACCAGGATCGCCTCCTGCACGCCGGTGTCGAGCGCAAGGATCGTGTCGATGGCGTCGATCACCGCCCAGCTGAGCGGCCAGCCCGATGCGCCGGCCCCGATCACCGGCAGGCTCAGCGTTCGCACGCCGAGACTATCGGCCACGGCAAAAATTCGGCGATATCCGGCGACCAGGTAGGCTCGGTCCTTCTGGGCTGTCGTAAACGGCGGCACGGTCACGTGAATCACCCAGCGGGCCGGCAGCTTCCCGGCGATGCTCCAGACCGCGTTTTCGCTCCCCATCCCCTTGGGGAATCGTTCACGCACGTTTGCCCTGAACGATGCGCCACCCGCACGATGAATGGCCGCATCCACCCCGCCGGAACCAACCATGGCCGGCGAGGTGGGATTGACGATTGCGTCGGCGTGGACGGCCGTAATGTTCCCCAGTTGTGCGCGAATCTTGATCACCGTTAACCCCCGTGCGTTGTGTGTCCCCTCCACGCTACCCGGGATCATACAGGCATCAGGTATCCGACCCTAGACCGTGGCGCGGAATCGCGGATGGGTGAGTACAAACACCAGCACGGCGCTGCACACCAGGGCACTGACAATCAGCGGGAGCGGCGGCCACCACGTGTAAAACAGGGTCGCCAGGGTGGGGGTCAGGACAAAGGTGAGGGCGTTATTGGCGGCGATCAGTCCGGCGATGCCTCCCTGTTCCTCGGCGCTCATCAGCAGCGAGGGGCCCGCGGTGTAGCCGGGCATTGCCAGCCCGAGGCCCAGGCCGATCAGGAACAGCGCGATCACCAGCGGCGGGATTCCAGCATTGGGGATCAGGACCAGGAATCCGGCGAGAGACACGGCCGCGCCCACCCGCAGCAGCGTGCCCGGACGCCATCCCAACCGGGGCACCAGGATCGCCTGCGCGATGACCATCCCCGCCCCGGCGGCCAGCAGCGCGGCCCCGGTGATCCCGGCGGCGGCCCCCGCACTCAGCGAGAAGCGATCCTGAACGATGAAGCCGGTGATGATCTGCACAAACCCCAGACCGGTGAACAGCCCGAATCCGGCCAGCAGGAACGGCCAGGCGCGCGGATCCCAGGGACTCACCCTCGGCGGGTTTTCGATCAGCTCGTGACGCTGTTCGCGGCGCAGGAACAGCATCACCGCGATCAGACCGATCCCGATCATCACCGGCACACACAGCAGCGGAACCATCAGCCCAAAGCTCGCCAACGCGCCGCCCACCACCGCGCCGCCGATCATCGCCAGGCCCTGCACCGCACCGACCCCGGCCATGCCGCGCACCCGGGATTCGGTGGTGGTGGTCACATCGGCAATATAGGCCTGGGCGGTGGGCGGAACCGCGGCGATGGCCAGCCCAAACAGCAGCCCGCGGGTGATCAGGAGCAGGATAAACAGAGCGGTTCCGCGCAGGGTGCCCTGCATCCCCAGCTGGGCGAGGAGGGCGAAGAGCGCCATCGCGCCCACAGCGGTGCCCATGGCCGCTACGAGAACGGGTTTGCGTCCACGGGAAAGAGAGGCGCGCCCCCAGAACTGGCTGCTGAGGACCACGCAGACCGCGGCCAGGCTGATCATCACCCCCACCTGCCATTCGGCCAGCCCCACCTCACGCGAGAGCGGGGCGATGATCGGATTGAGGGTCATCTGGCCGAGGTAGACCAGGAAAACTGCGCTCAGAACCAGCGGGATCTGAGGCTTGGTTGCGGTGGACGGGGTGTCCGAAACCTGGGGCTGCATGGGTGCCTTTCCATTGTGTGTTCTGCTGGGTACGCTAGGTCCGCGGCACACAGTTTCGCAACGGCGTTCTCGTTATTAACCGATTGGACAGCATGCCCGACTCTCCTCCCCCACGCAGGCCCGGTCGTCCGGTCGAATTCAACCGCAACCGGGTCCTCGATACCGCGGGTCTGATGCTGATGAACGGCGGAATCGAGGGCCTGACGATGCGCCGGTTGGCGAGCGGATCGGGCACCACGCTGGCGGCCATCTATCGACACCTGGGCGATAAGGAGGGGGTGCTGAGTGCGGTCCTCGATCGCTTCTCCGAGGACATTCCGCGCACCCCGACCCACGGCACCCCGCAGGATCGGATGTTGGCGATCGGACACGGGATGTACGCGGTTCTGGTGACCCGCCCCTGGATCGTCGATATCCTCCGCCGCGGCGGTAGCACCGGCACCGGCGCGCTGTGGTTCGCCGAGGAATTCATCGCCGCCGCCGAGGAACTGGGAGCCACCCCGGTGGACGCCCTCAATACCTACCGGGCACTCTGGAACTATGTGCTGGGCGCCCTGCTCACCCGGGTGGAACCCGAACGCACCCTGGAGGCGGACACCCCGCTGGCCCGGAAGATCCTCGCCGCCGCCGAGCGCGACAACCTCCCCCGCGTGCGCGCCTACATCGACGGCCCGATGGGCACCTCCGAACGTCTCTTCCGCCGCGGCCTGCTCGCGGTGGTCGCGGGGCTGGCGGCGCAGTGCCGGGCGGCCTAAACACAAAAACGGCTCCGCGCGCACCGAAATACGGTGAGCGCGGGGCCGTTTTGATGTGGTGCCCCCGACAGGAATCGAACCTGCGACCAAGAGATTAGAAGGCTCCTGCTCTATCCTCTGAGCTACGGAGGCGGACGAAACAAGTGTAGCGCGAACGTCGGGTGCGGTGATTCAGGCGCGGGAATGTGCCGCCCGCGGCGGACCCGCCGGGCGCGTCGGATTCCGGGTGCGATGCGACAGCGCAGCAGTCAGAAACCACGAGCCATCTCGGCCCCGCACGCAGATCGCTAGAGGAAGAAGCCCAGCACACCCGCCACCGCGGAGGCGGCGGCGATGACCAGGGCGATTGCGATCAGGATCGCGTGCACCCGCAGGAAGGCGGTGGCCTTGCCCTCGGCGTCGCGAGCGCGGGGATCGTTTTTCACGCGGGTCCAGAAGCGCGGCCAGACAATCACGTTGTAGGCGGCGTTGATCAGAAGCAGGATGCACAGGAGCGGGGTCACCCCCTCATTCTAGGCGAGAATCCGCCATCTGTCGGCGGGGCGGGCTAACATGAGGGCATGGCAAATCTGGCGGACCGACTGGTCTGGATCGACTGTGAAATGACCGGACTCGACCTGGCGGTCGACGAACTCGTAGAGATCGCGGTGGTGATTACCGACTTCGACCTCAAACCGGTCGCACCCGGAATCGACCTCGTGATCAAGCCCAGCGCCCAGGCGCTTGAGCAGATGGGCGAGTTTGTCACCAACATGCACACCACCTCGGGGCTCATCACCGAGCTCGACGGCGGGCTCTCGCTCGAGGAGGCCGAGCGTCAGGTCTTGGAATACGTGCGCACGTATGTACCCGAGGCCAAGAAGGCCCCGCTGGCCGGAAACTCGATCGGCACGGACCGTTCATTCCTTGCCAAGTACATGCCCGAGCTCGACGGCCACCTGCACTACCGCAACATCGACGTGTCCTCGATCAAGGAGCTTGCCCACCGCTGGTACCCGCGGGTGTACTTCCGCTCCCCCGAGAAGGACGGCGGCCACCGCGCCCTCGCCGACATTCTCGAGTCGATTCGCGAGCTGGCCTACTACCGTGCGGCCGCATTTGTGGCCGAGCCCGGACCCACCTCCGAGGAGGCCAAGGCCATCGCCGAGGACGTGGTGTCAAAATACGCTCCGGAGATGTAATAGACTAAACATGTTGCACCGCACGACACGAAAACTTCGATTCGCAGCCAGCGAAAAGAAGCGCTAGTATCGAGTAGTGACATGGTGGGTATAGCTCAGCTGGTAGAGCGCCTGATTGTGGTTCAGGAGGTCGCGGGTTCAAGCCCCGTTACTCACCCCAAGTAAATATGAAAAGAGGAGCATATACATGCTCCTCTTTTTGTTTTAACCGGAGAAATCGGGTGCCGAACGACACGCCCGAGTCGATGAATTCCCGTTCTTGCGGCATCAAATTTTGACCCTCCCTCCCCCGAAACGACACGCCGACACCGGGCCAGCGCCACGCCCGAGATCCTCGATTCGGCCGAGATTCTCGATAGGATTTTTCTCGTGATGGAATTGGATCCGGATACCTTCGACACGCTCGTCAACGACGTCTTTGAGGCGCTGCCCGAGGAGGTCACCGAGGGGCTGGAGAACGTGGCCATCGCAATCGAAGATCTCCCCGAGGACGGCAGTCTCGACCTCCTGGGGCTCTACCACGGCGTGGACCTCACCGAACGCGGCCAGTACGGTTTCGGCGAGATGCCCGACCTGATCAGCCTCTACCGGCTCCCGCTGCTGAACTTCTGCGAGGACGAGGAAGACCTGCGCGAACAGGTCCGCATCACCCTGGTGCACGAGATTGGGCACTACTACGGCATCGACGATGAGGAGCTGCATCGTCTGGGCTGGGGATAGCGGTCCCGCCGTCAAACCGCCGCATATTCGGCCGGTCACGATGCACGGGCCGGATGCCTGGATTACGCTGATCACAACGCGGCACGCACTCCCCGGACGCGGCAGATCACCCCGATCGATGAAGGGACCGTCATGGCCAAACGCGGCATCAGTATCACCCTCGGCACCCTGGTGTTGATTGGTGTGGTGGGGTACGGTCCCGCGGTGCTGCTGGGTCCGCTGCCCGAGCCCGATGTCACGGTCGCCGCGGCCCCCGCGCCGGCCGCCCCGGTCCATCCCCCGGTGCTGCCCGAAACCGGTGCCACCGCGGTGGCCCAGCAGACCACCGTCCTCGCCCACGCCGGGGACGCCTCGGCCCTGCCGATGTCCGGGATCGCCCGCCTGGTGACCGCGCTGGTTGTCGCCCAGCGCTATCCGCTCACCGATGGTCCGGGCGAAAACATCACCATCAGCGAGGACAACTACAACGACCTCGTGGCACGGGCAGCCTCCGGGGCCTCCACCGTGTCGTTCTACCCCGGAGACGTGTGGACCCAGCACTCGATGCTGCAGGCCATGCTCCTCGGCGGCAGTACCAACCACGCCGACGCCCTGGCCACCTGGGCCTACGGTTCCCTGCCCGGCTACCTCGAGGCCGTGCGGGCGTGGGCGTCCAAGGAGGGGCTGAACAGCCTGACCATCACCGACGCCGGCGGGGTCGACCTCACCAACGTCGCCTCGGCCTCGGACCTGGCGCGCATCGCCGCACTGGCGGCGGCCGATCCCGGGATCACCGCCGCGCTCACCCAGGCACCCGATCCGCTCGCCCTGCAGCGCGGCATGTCGGTGCCCGCCGCGTACCTGCCCGATGCTCACATTCAGGTGCTCTATCGCGGGTACACGGATCAGACCGGCATCATCCTTCTGTTTGCGCGCACCATGAAAACCGATGCCGGGGACTTCACCTTCGGCTCGGCCTCGCTGCGATCGGCCACCTGGAAAACCCTGGAAACCGAGACCCAGGCCCTGCTGGCCAGCGCCGATGCCGGGGTAACCGCCGCACCGGACCTCGCCACGGGCACCCCCCTGCTGACCGTCTCCACCGCCTGGGATCAAAAGGCCCGCGGGCTTTCGGGGGAAACTCCCGCCCGGCCGCACTGGGCCCAGACGGCCCCCAAGCTCGACGTTTCACCCGGCAAGGTGCCGGTTCCGGTAGCCGCGGGGACGCCGGTGGGAACCGTGAATGTGGCTTCCAGCGATCCCGAGATCGCCGAGCAGAAGATTCCGGTGCTGCTGGATGCGGCGCTGACCGAACCGGATGTGCTGTGGCGGCTGAGCCATCCGCTGCCGATGATCCGGGCACTCTGGACCACGTACGTTCGATAGCGGGATCGGTAGCGGCGCGAGAGTCTTCATCCGCGCGGGATCGGAGGCGGCGGCCAGGCGAACCGCGTCACCCGCGCGGGATCGGTAGCGGCGCGATCGGGCGAGCGGCGTCAGCTGCGCGAAGCCGACGAATCGGCCTCCCTGTCCGGCGGCACCACACGATCCGGCTCGGCCCGCAGCAGCAGGCCGGCCCGGGCGCGCGGATCCCAGCGCGCCACATAGTCCTCGAAGTCCGCCTGCCAGGCGTCCCAGTGCGGAACGTACCCCTCGCCGTCGCGGGCCAGGGCTCGGGCCTTGCGGAAGGTGTCCTCGGCGTCGATCCAGATCCCCAGATCGGCCAGGTTCCCGGCGGGGCCCAGCGTGCCACAGCCCTCGATAACCAGCGGACGTCCGGGCTCGACCCGGGTCGCCGCGGTCACCACACCGCGTTCCCAGTCGTAGCCGTGCCAGAACCCGGGTTCGCCGCGGCGCAGCGGCACCAGTAGGTCTCGGGCCAGGGCCTCGGCGGCGGGCTCCAGGCCGTCCCAGCCGGGATACATCCAGTCCATCCGGATCAGGGTGGGTGTCCCCTCGACCGGCCAGTGCGTGATCAGCTCATCGGCGAAGGTGGACTTCCCCGCGCCGCTGGGACCATCGATCAGCACGATCGGGTTTTTACGCCCCGCCAGGAGCGCAAAAACCCGATCAATCGCCCGGTGGGAGGCGGCCGCCACCCTATCCAAAGAGGAAGTTCCAGTGGCCGGTCGCCACGCTTGTCCACACCACGATCACGCTGACCACAATACCAATCGCAAACAGCGCGAGGTCGGTGCGACCGAGGCGTGACTCCCGCGCCCAGGTGCGGGTTGTGGTGCCGCCAAACCCGCGGGCCTCCATCGCCGTGGCCAACTTGGTGCCCCGGCGGATCGAGAGCACCAGCATCGCCAGGGCCATGCCGGCGAAGCGGCGGATCTTGCCCCGGTCGGCCACACCGCGGGCGCGACGAGCCAGTTCCAGCGCGCGCCAGTCATCCAGAAACAGCCCGATCATCCGGATCCCCGCCAGTGCCCCCAGGACAAAGCGGGCGGGGAGCTTGAGGATCTGGGCGAGACCGTCGGCCAGATCGGTGGGGTCCACGGTCACAAACAGCACCACCGCGGGCAGCGCGATGGCCAACACCCGCAGCACCGTGGCGATCGCGATCGTGATCGAGCCGTCGCTGATCTGCGCCAGCCCGAACTCCCAGTACACGGTCCCGTCGGGCCGGCCGTAGAGCAGCATCGTGATGCCGGTCAGCGGCGCGGCGATCCACACCGGGAGCGTGCGCAGCCAAAACTGGCGCGGGGTCAGGCCGGCAAACGGCAGCAGCACCGCGAGCGCGGCCAGCGCCGTGGCCGCCGAGACCCAGTCCAGGGTGAGCAGCAGCACGATGGTCAGTGGGACCGGGACAATCAGGCGCGTCACCGCATTGGTGCGGTGGATCACCGCGGTACTGCGCGCGGTGACCGCGGGTGCGGTTCCGGCGAGCGCGCTCATGACACCATCTCCGACACGATTTTCACGGTGATTCCCCGGGTACTCATGCGGCCACCTCCGCGGATCCGGCCGTCAGGGTGAGGGTGCGATCGGCCAGGGCCGCCACAAACTCGGCATCGTGACTGACGGTAATAATCGCCGAGCCCTCGGCACGCAGCGCACCGATCAGCTCGACCAGCCGTGCCCAGGTCCCGGCATCCTGCCCGAAGGTTGGCTCATCCAGCACCAGGATGCGTGGGCGCGAGACCAGGGCGGTCGCCACCGACAGCCGGCGCTTCTCCCCGCCGGACAGGGTGAACGGATGGGCTCGTTCGAGCCGGGTCAGCCCGAGCCGGTCCAGCACGTCGTCAACCCGAGCATCTACCTCGGCCGGGTCGAGCCCCAGCGCACGCGGCCCCACCTCGAGTTCGCGGCGCACGGTGGTGGCCAAAAACTGGTGTTCGGGATCCTGGAACACGGTTCCGATGCGTTCGAGAAGCTGCTTGGATTTCCAGGCGATGGGGGAATCCCCGAGGCCGCGGGCAAGCTCGGCGGTCGCCCGCAACCGTCCGCCCTCGGGTCGCAGCAGGCCCGCCAGGGTCAGCGCCAGGGTGGACTTTCCCGCACCGTTCTCCCCGGTGATCGCCAGCACCTCCCCGGCGCGCACGGTGGTAGAAACCGGGGATCCCACCGGAATCCCGCGCACGCGCGAGGTGGCCAGATTCTGGGCGTCCAGAAGGTCGGCCCCCGCGGGCAGCGCCGAGGGCAGGGACACCCGCGGCGGATGACCCGGCACCCAGACCCCCTCGCGGGCGAGCTCGGCACCGCGCTCGGCGAGCACCACCCCGGGATGTCCATCGGCGATCACCGCGCCCCCGGCACCCAGCACAACCACGCGGTCCACGAGCGGCAGCCAGGTGTCCACCCGGTGTTCGATCACCACGAAGGTGGCCCCGGTCTGATCCAGGACCCGACCCACCGCATCACGCACCTCGGCGACGCCGGAGGGGTCCAGATTCGCGGTGGGCTCGTCCAGCAGCAGCAGTCCCGGACGCATCGCGATCACCCCGGCCAGAGCCAGGCGCTGTTTCTGCCCGCCCGAAAGGGCCTGGGTCGAGCGATCCAGCGGAACATCCAGCCCCACCGCATCGAGAGCCTCGCGCACGCGGACCCAGATTTCCTCACGCGGAACCCCGAGGTTTTCGCAACCAAAGGCCACATCGTCGCCCACCCGGGCGAGGATCATCTGCGAGTCGGGATCCTGCAGCAGCAGGCCGCTGCGGCCTCGCTGATGCGCGGGATCCTGCCCGTCCACGGTCAGCGTGCCCTGCGAATCACCCTCGTCGTCCCCGCCGAGCACCCCGGCCAGGGCCTGCAGCAGGGTCGATTTTCCCGCACCGGAGGGGCCAAGAATCAGCACCCGCTCCCCCGGACTAATCTCCAGCGTCACATCCTCCAGCGCCCAGGCGAGCCGGGAGGCGTGCCGCCAGCCCCAGTTCTGGATGCTGACGGCCGCCGGTATCACCGAAGTTTCAGGGCTCACACTAAACCCGAACGCCCAGGCTGCGCCCCACCGCAAATCGGTTGAGCGCGCCGGTGGCCGCGAGGCCCTTGACCGCGAACCAGACAAGCAGACCCGCGATCAGGGCACCACCGATGATCTGGGCGCCCACATACACGGTGATGAAGCCCCAGCTGGCACCCGGGCTCCAGAAGATGATCGAGTTGACGGCCCCGAAGATACCGGCGGTGGCCCCGGCCAGCAGGGTGACCGGCAGGTTCCACACGCGGTAGGCGAAGAGCAGGAAGATGATTTCGGCACCGAGGCCCTGCACCAGCCCGGCCTCGATCGTGGAGAATCCACCCCACTGGTTACCCACCAGCGCCGAGACCAGCGCGGCAACGGTTTCCACGTAGATGGCGGCACCGGGCTTGCGGATGACCAGCGCACCCAGGACACCACCGATGTACCAGACGGGTTCCAGGAGCCCCTGGAATCCGGGCAGGACGGCCTCAAACGGGGCCTTGATCCCGCTCCAGCCGAGGTTAAACGCCACAAAAATCAGGGCGACGGCCACACCCAGGACGCTGGCCACGACGATATCAACAACCCGCCAGCGGAAATTCGGTCGCGACGAAACCGTCGCCTTTTCGTTAATAGACACTGTGAACGTGCCCCTTTCTAATGAGAAATGGAGGCACGGGTTAGAGAAACTTATCCTCCCTGCGCTGGCATGATCCAGATCAGGTTTGACGGTCGAAGGTACGTACCTTCCTCTCAGCCCGGTGGTTCCCGGACTCCCGTGTTACCCCGAGTATAGCGCGCGCCCGGCCCCACGCGGGGACCGGGCGCACAACGCCTTCGGGGCGGCCATGATCCGGGGACGCTGCGTCCCCTCACGGCCGGAGATACTACTTCTTGAGCACCTTGATCAGCCGGGTCAGGATGCGCCCGGACACCCACACCAGCGGGACCGACACCACGATGGTTGCGAGCAGGTTGGGCTCGAAGCGCCAGCCGTTACCGCTGCGTACATACACGCCCACGGGGATGGACAGGCCTCCCCCGCCGCCACCGCTGCCGGCGGGCTCGCCATCGGTGCCCTCGGCGAACTCGCCCTCCCCGGCACCAAACCCGAATCCGGTGAGTGCCACGGGGATCAGGGTGGCACCCTCGACGGTGACCGGGTCACCATAGGAGGTCTGCACGCCCAGCTTCTGAAAACGGTCTGCGAGGTCCAACGCGATTTTCGTCATGCCCCCACGCTAGCGTGCCGGGCCGGATCCGGATACCCCGCTGCGCAACTGTGTGGGTTGATGACGCACACGGCCCCCACACCGATGGGTGCGGGGGCCGTGATCGGCGAACGCTAGTTGTTATCCAGCGGGAGTCCCGGCGGGTTCACCAGCGACTTCGTGACCGCCTCGTTCTTCAGGCCCCAGGCGTCCAGCCACTGACCGTACTGGCCGTTTTCGATCAGATAGTTGATCGCGTCGGCGATGGGCTGGGCGAGTCCCGAGTCCTTCTTGACCGTCGCGGCAATCAGCCCCTCCAGGGTCTCCCCGGCCCCCGAGAAGATTCCGGCGGTGCGGGTGGGGTTGGCGCTTCCAGCGCTGAGCTTATTGCCGTAGGCGATGCCCGGGTTCGGGCCGAAGTAGGCGTCGATCTTGCCCGAGTTCAGGGCCAGGGTCGTGGCGTTGTTGTCGGGGAAATAGGTCACGGTGAGGGTCTTCCCCTCGGCTTCCAGCTTGGTTTTCCACTCCAGCAGGATCTTCTCCTGGTTGGTGCCCGAGCCCACGGCCACGTTCAGCCCGTTGAGGTTTTCGAAGTTGTTATCGAACTCCCACTTATTTGAATCCTTCACCTGGAACGCCAGGTTATCGCCGCGGTAGGAGGCGAAGTCGTACTTCTCCTTGCGCTTTTCGGTGTCGGTGATGTTGGAGAAACCCACGTCGGTGGCACCGGTATCGATGCCCACAAACAGGTTGTCCCAGGTGGCGTTTTTCACCTCGGGCTTGAGCCCAAACACCCCGGCGACCAGGCGGCCCAGGTCCGGTTCGGCACCGGTCAGGGTTTCGTTATCGTCGCCGGTGAAGGCCAGGGGCGGGAAGCCCGCGGGCAGCGCGCCGATTCCGATGGTGAGCTTCCCCGAGTCCAGCACCTTCTTGGGCAGGGTCTTGCGGATCTCCTCGACGGCCGAAACCTTGATCTTAGTCTCGGTTCCGGCGCCGTTGGAGAAGGCGGCAACGGTCACGGTTCCGGTGTCGGCGGGGGCGGCTTCGGTGCTGCTGGAGCAGGCGGCGAGCCCGGCAACCAGGGCGGCCGCGGCGGCGAGCGCGCCGAGGGTCTGGAGCCGCTTGGGAGTGATGATGGTCATGGTGGTTCCTCTGTGGTGGGTTCGGGTAGGGCGTGTGGTTGGGTGTTAGGCGAGCACCTTGGACAGGAAGTCCTGGGTGCGGGAGTGGGCGGGATGGTTGAGTACCTGCTCGGGGACGCCCTCCTCGACGATGGCCCCCTCATCCATGAAGACCACCCGGTCGGCCACCTCGCGGGCAAAGCCGATCTCGTGGGTCACCACGATCAGGGTTTTGCCGCTGCCGGCCAGGGTGCGGATGACGGCGAGGACCTCGCCCACCAGCTCGGGGTCGAGCGCCGAGGTGGGTTCGTCAAACAGGATCACGTCGGGATCCAGGGCCAGCGCCCGGGCGATGGCCACCCGCTGCTGCTGGCCGCCGGAGAGCTGGCGCGGATAGCTGGCTTCCTTATCGGAGAGGCCCACTCGGGCCAGCAGCGCGGCGGCGGTTTTGCGGGCCTCGGCGGGCTTGATCCCGTGCGAGATCGGTGCCTCGCTGACGTTTTCCAGGATGGTCAGGTGGGGAAACAGGTTGAAGTTTTGGAAGACAAACCCGATCTTGGCACGCTGACGCAGGATCTCGCGGGGGCGCAGCTCCTTGAGCCGATCCCCCTTGACGCGGACCCCGATCAGCTCCCCGTTGAGGGACACAAATCCCTCGTCGAGCTTTTCCAGGTGGTTGATCGCCCGCAGCAGGGTGGACTTGCCGGATCCGGACGGGCCGAGGATCACGGTCACGGTGCCGGCCTCGACGCTGAAATCCACCCCCCGGAGGACCGTCTTGTCCCCGTAGGACTTGGTGGCGTTATGCACGGCGATGGCCTGAGTCATGCCACACCCGCCGTCGCTCGGCGCGAACTCAACGCCCGGCGCACCCGCTGCAGCGGCGTCGGCGGGAGGACCCGAACCGTTCCACGCGCATAGAAGCGCTCGATGTAGTACTGCACCACGGCGATCACGCTGGTCAGGATCAGATACCAGATGGTGGCGACCACGAGCAGCGGAATCACATCGGTGGGATAGGTGCTGCCGAGGTTCTGGGCGATCCCAAACAGGTCCAGCAGCGACACGTAGTACAGCAGCGAGCTGGCCTTGATCAGCCCGATGATCTGGTTGACGTAGGCGGGCACGATCGAGCGCAGCGCCTGCGGCAGCACGATCCGGGTGAACTGGCGTCGCTTGGGGATGCCCAGCGCGTCGGCGGCCTCGTGCTGTCCCTGATCCACCGCGAGCAGCCCCGAGCGCACCACCTCGGCGCTGTAGGCGATCTCGGACAGGCTGAGTCCGATCACACCGAGCGCCAGCGGGGTCAGCGTCGCGACCGTGTTCACGGTGAACTGCGGTCCGAAGGGAATCCCCACGCCGATCTCGGGATAGAGGTTGCCGAGGTTGAAGAGGAACACCAGCACCAGCAGCAGCGGCACCGAGCGGAACAGCCAGATGTAAAACGAGCTCAGGGTGCTGAGCACCGGGTTGCCCGAGAGCCGGGCGACGGCCACCACGATCCCACCAAAGAAGCTCACGACCGCGCTGATCGCGGTGGCCACGATGGTGAGTTGGAGCCCCTTGAGGATTGGCGGGCTGAAGAACCACTTCCCCACCTTTTCCCACTCCCAGGAGGGGTTCGTGAAGAGGGTCTGCGCGAAGTTGAGCAGCAGCACCAGGACCAGCGCGGTGATCACCCAGCGCAGCGGATGCCGCAGCGGGAGCACGCGGCGCTCGGCCAGGCGATGCGCATCGATCCCGGGGGGCACCGAATCCGAGGGCGGCGAGTCGGTGGGGCGCTGGGCAAGGGCCGTCATGAGGAAGATCCGTTCGAGGCGGGGGCGGGCGTGGGTGTGGGTGTGGGTGTGGGGGCCGGAGCCGGTTTGGGCGCGGGCCTCGACTCGGGCGCGGAAGCGCCGGGCGGGGCATGCTCGGCCTCGTGACGAGCGCGGATGTCCGCGACGTCCAGCGGCTCGGGGGTGAGTGACTTGGCGAATCCGTGGATACCGATGCGCTCGGGCGGAATGCCCTCGTCAAACAGTGGGGTCCAGCCGGCCGAGCGGTAGAGCAGCACCGCCTCGGGCTGGCGGGGGCCGGTGGTCAGATAGGAGCGGGTGAACCCGCGCCGTCGCGACTCGTCCTCGAGTTCGAGAACCACCCGGCGGGCGAGTCCCCGACGCCGATGATCGGCGGCGGTCCAGATCCGCTTGAGCTCGGTGGTGTGGTCGTCCAGGGTCTTGAACGCACCCCCGGCGACCGCGATCCCGTCGCGCAGCAGCAGCACAAACGCGCCGCGCGGGGCGCTGAACTCGGACGCTGGGTAACGGTTGATTTCCACCGAGGCCGGTTCCTCGAAAACGTCGCCGTAGCGGGCGTCGTACTCGCGTTCCAGATCCCGCAGCAGCGGCAGGGCGCGGGGATCATCGGGACTCACATAGACGAAGGTTTCCTCGGCCGGGCGGATCTCGGTCACCCCCGCACCGGTTGATGCGGGAGACGCCCCGGCCCCCGGGGTCTGATCAAGCAGCGTCACGGGTTTTCTCCTGCACGCTCTGGGCCGCGGCGTCGCGGCGGGCCACCTCGTCCCGCACCAGCGGGATCACATAACGGCCGAAGTCGATGGTGTCATCCACGTAGTCATAGCCGCGGGCCGAGATGATGTCGACGCCGAGGTCGACGTAGTCAAGCAGCGCCGCCGCCACGGTCTCGGGGGTTCCCACCAGCGCATTGGAGTTGCCGCGTCCACCGGTGGCGGCGGCCACCTTCGTCCACAGCGCACGGTCGAAGCGGTCCCCCTGATCGGCGATCGAGAGCAGCCGCTGCGACCCGGCGTTTTCGGGATTGCGCAGGTCGCCCACAAACGAGGACGGGAGCGCGCTGGTGTGTCGCTCGATCTGCCCGAGAATGCGCTCGGCCTTCTCCCAGGCCAGTTCCTCGGTGGCCCCGAGAATCGGCCTAAACGCCACCTGGATCCGCGGACGCTCGGGCCGGCCGGCCGCGATCGACAGGTCGGTAATGGTCTTAATCTGCTCGGCGGTGTTCGCCAGCGGCTCACCCCACAGCGCGTAAATATCGCTCTGCGCGGCACCGATCTCATACGCCGCCGCCGAGGATCCGCCAAACGAAATCTTCGGGCCGCCGGGCTGGGCGGCCCAGATGTCGCTGACAAAGTTTTCGATCCGATAGTGAGCGCCGTCGAAGCTGAAGGGTTCGTGGCTGGTCCACGCCTGCTTGAGGATGCTGATGTACTCGCCGGTGCGGGCGTAGCGCTCATCCTTGGAGAGGAAGTCGCCCTCGGCTGCCTGGTCGGCGGTGGAGCCGCCGGTGATGATGTGCAGGTTCAGGCGTCCGTCGCTGATCTGGTCCAGGGTTGCCACGACCTTGGCCGCATAGGTCGGGGCCGAGACGTTGGGACGGTGGGCCAGCAGGAGCTTGAGGTGGTCAAGCTTCGAGGCCACATAGGCGGCGATGGTCGCGGGATCCGGGGAACCCGAGTGGTAGGCGAAGAGGATGCGGTCCCAGCCGTTGTCCTCGTGGGCACGGGCCAGACGCAGCGTATATTCCTTGTCGAAGCTGGAACCGCTGCGTGCACGGGTCTCGCTTCCATCGTTGAGAGCGGCGATGCCGAGAAATTCGATGGGCACGGTGTTTCCTTTCCAATTCGGTGAGTCGGTGCGTCGGGAAAGTCTGGCGCTATCCGGTGGCGTGACGCTAACACCGGCACATCCGGCCCGACAATGGTGGTGATTCACAGTTCGTCATGAGTGTGCACTCGGTGTCATACAACGCTCATCGGGGGTTTTAGTGCTTAGCCTGCAGACATGTCAGTCCCCACTTCCTCCTCCTCAACCGCGCCCTCGGCGTCCCTCGTTGTGCTGGGTGCCGGGCCGCGCGCGGTGGGCGTGCTTGAGCGTCTCGCCGCCAACCGTGCCGAGCTCTGGCCCGCGGGCGCACCCCTCACCGTGCACCTGGTGGATCCCCATCCGGCGGGACCCGGCAGGATCTGGCGCCACAATCAGTCGCCGCTGCTCAAGCTCAACTCGATGGCCGCGGACGTGACAATGTTCACCGATGAGACCTCGGTCATCGACGGCCCGGTCCTCCCCGGCCCCTCGCTGGTGGAGTGGGCCGAGCGGGTGCGCACGGGAGACATCGTCCTGCCCGGAGGCGACGTGGGAGGAGCGGATGCCGCCCTGTGGGACGATCGTCCTGGGCCCGAGGATACGTCGCCCGGCGTGGATGCCGCCCTCTGGGACGAGATACGAGCATTGGGTCCGGCAAGCTTCCCCACCCGGCGCCTGCAGAGCCTCTACCTGCGCTGGTTCTATGCCGAGGCCGTGCGCAAGCTCGGCCCCGGCGTGCGGGTCATCGAGCATCGTGCCCTCGCCCGGGCGGTACGCGAGACCACCGACGGATCGCGGCGTGTGCACCTGGATAACGGTGAGGTTCTCGACGCCGACCTGGTGCTCTACTCCCTCGGCCACACCGGGGTGAATCCGGCACCCGAGCACACTCGGCTTCAATCCTTCGCCGACGATCACGGCCTGTTTTATCTGCCGCCGGCATTCACCGCGGATGCCGATACCCGGGCGCTCCGACCCGGAGAAAACGTCCTGGTTCGTGGATTCGGGCTCGCCGCCGTGGACCTGATCGTGCTCCTCACCGAGGGCCGCGGCGGAACATTTGACCGCCCGGTTCCCGGTGGCCCTTTGCGTTATGTTCCCTCGGGACGAGAGCCCCGGATCGTCGTGGGGTCCCGTCGCGGCATTCCGTACCACTCCAAGATCGGTTCGGCGCTCGCCGGAGAGGCCCCGACCCCGAGGTTCTTCACTGCCGACGTCGCCGCCCGGCTGGAGGCCGAGCGTGACGCGCTGGATTTTGCCGAGGATATCTGGCCGCTGATTGCCAAGGAGATGCTCTGGGGCTACTATCGGGAACTCTTCACCGGCCATCCCGAGCGGGTGAGCTCCACGTGGGCGGTGTTCGCTCGGGCGTTTGAGTCGATCGATCCGCGGGCGGTGCTGATCGCCACCGGGTCGGGCGACCCCGCAACCGTGGGTCCCGACCCGGCGCCCGCGGGGGCAGCGCCCTCCGTGACCACGCGCTCGGACACGACCTCCCCCACGCGGCCTGACGCGTCCGTGTCCGCGGGATCCCCGGGGTATCCGCTCCCCCGGATTCGCGACGACCGGGACCGGACCGCGGTCGAGGCCGATGCCCGCACGCTGTCCGCGCTGATCCTGGCGTCCGTCCCCGACACCCTGGATCGGCTGTTCCTGCCCGAGTTCGATCGGCCCCTCGCCGGTGCCCACTTCGACCGGGTCGAGGACCTCCAGCGGGCCGTGCGCTCCTACATCGAAGACGATCTGCGCCTGCGCACCCGGCCCGAACACAGCGCCACCCTGGGACTGTTTCTCTCGATCCTCACCTCGATGTTCACCTTTGCCGAACTGGTGGCCTCCCCCAAGTGGACGGCCCGCTCCCGGGTCGCCGATATCAACGGCTGGTGGCAGGGCTACTTCAGTTTCATCGCCAGCGGTCCTCCGGCGCACCGCCTGGAGGAACTCCTGGCCCTCTCGGCGGCGGGCATTGTGGACTTCCTCGGTGGAGACATCCGGGTTGATACCGACAGCAAGACCGGTGAGTTCCGCGCCCGGGGGTCGAATCACGACCGCACGGTTTTCGCCCGCGCACTGGTGGATGCCCGCCTGCCCGATCCGAACATCGCCCGCAGCGATAGCCCGCTGCTGCGCGGCCTAATCGACACGGGTGACGGGATCGAGGAGATTGCCCGGGATCCCCAGGGCTCGGGCAAAGCCGAACGCGCGGTGCCCACCGGGAAGCTCACGGTTCGCCCCGAGGATCGCCGAGTGGTGCGCATCGGGGGCGACCCCGCCCCCCGCAGTTTCGCGATCGGCCCCTATACAAACTCACCGTTTGTCGGGGCGTTTTCCCGCCCGCGCACCAACGCCGTCTCGTTCCGTGAAAACGATCGGGTTGCGCGCGCCCTGCTGACCCACCTGGCCGAGATCACCGCGGACCGGGTAGCATCGGGAAAAGCCGTCCCCACACGCCGGGATGCCTCGGATTCCGGGGCATCCGAAGCCGACGTCACGGACCGGAAAGTTCAGGAATTTTTTGCGGAAGCTCGATGACCCACTCTGTGGACACCCTGGTGATCGGCGGCGGTGCCATGGGCTCGGCCGCGGCCCGGGAACTCGCCCGACGTGGGATCGATGTGGTCCTCTTTGAGCGATTCACACCGGGACATACCCGGGGTGCCTCGCACGGTGCCTCCCGCAATTTCAACCTCTCGTATGCCGAACCGGTGTACCTGCGCATGCTCGCGGCCGCGCTTCCGGCCTGGCGCGAGCTTGAGGCCGAAAACGGGACCGCGCTGCTGGATCAGGTGGGCATCGTGAATCATGGTTCGAACCCGACGTTTGACGCGGTGGCGCGGCTCCTTCCCGAGTTCGGTTTCACGGCCGAGTTCCTGGACCCGGCCGCCGCCGAAACGCGCTGGCCGGGGATCCGATTTGATACCCGGGTGCTGGCCACGCCGCAGGCCGGCCGGCTCAACGCCGATGCCGCGGTCACCGCCCTCCAGGAATCGGCGCGCGCGCACGGGGCCCAGATCCGCCACGGCGCGCGGGTGACGCGGGTGCGGGTTCTGGGAGATGATCGAGTCCGGATCACGGTGGTACCCCAGGACGCGGACGGAAACCCGCAGGGGGATCCCGAGTCCTGGGAGGCCCGGCGAGCCGTGGTGACCCTGGGTGCGTGGACCACCGCGCTCCTGGGACCGGCGATCGCACTACCCCGGCTCACCGTCACCCAGGAACAGCCCGCGCACTTCGCCGAACGCGAGCCGGGCCTGATCTGGCCGGGATTCAACCACACCCCGGCACCCGGGGATCCACGCTATGGATACTGGCACTCGCCCATCTACGGGATGCAGACGCCTGGTGAGGGAATCAAGGCGGGGTGGCACGGCGTCGGACCGGTCAGCGACCCCGATGCACGCACCTTCCGCAGCGAACCGACCCAGCTGCATGACCTGCAGCGTTATGTCCGCGACTGGCTCCCCGGTGCCGATCCCGATTCATTCACCGAGATCAGCTGCACCTACACCACCACCGAGGATTCGAACTTTGTCCTGGACCGGGTGGGACCGATCGTGGTGGGGGCGGGTTTCTCCGGGCACGGATTCAAGTTCACCCCGGTGGTGGGGACATACCTGGCCGATCTGGTGCAGGGCCGCGGCGCACCGGAGCTGTTTTCGCTCCGGGCGGCGCGCGGACCCGCCCGCGCCTAAGCCGCGGCCGTCTCGGCCGCGTCGGTGGCCGTCTCGGCCGCGTCGGTGGGCGTCTCGGCCGCGTCGGTGGGCGTCTCGGCGGCGTTCGCCTTGTCTGCGGCGTTCGCCGAGGATCCCTAGTCCGTCGCGTCTGCTGCGTTCGCCGGGTCTGTCGTGCCTGCGGCGTCCGCGCTGCTTGACTCACCGGCGGCCTCGGACTGCAGCTCGGGGAGGAACTCTGCGCGTTCGGCGTCGTAGCGGGCCTGGATCTCACGCGCGTCCAGGTCCTCGGCGGTCAGGGACTTCGCGAACCCATAGATGCCGATCTGCTCGGCCGTTTCCCGCGGATCAAACAGGGGTGTCCAGCCGGTGCCGAGGTACAGGCGAACGGCCTCGGGCTGACGCGGCCCGGTGGTCAGGTAGGCACGGGTGAACCCGCGACGCCGAGACTCGTCTTCCAGCTCGGCCAGCACCCGCTTGGCGAGTCCCTGACGGCGCTGCTGGGAGGAGACCCAGATGCGCTTGAACTCGGTGGTGTGCTGGTCAAAACGCTTGAATGCGCCCCCGGCCACCGCGACGCCGTCACGCATCAGCAGGGCGAATGCTCCGATCGGCGGCAGGAAGTTCTCGGCCGGATACCGGTACAGCTCGGCAGAAGCAGGCTCGCCGAAGAGGTCACCGTAGCGGTGGTCGTACTCGGCGGCGAGTTCGCGAATCAGCGGTTCCACGCGCGGGTCCTCGGGGGAAACGTAGACAAACTCCTCGTGCGAAACGGTCGCGCCCGCGGAGTCGGTGGCGGGAACTGCGGCGGCGCGGGCGTCGCTAGCCCGTTGTGTGTCGCTAGCCTGTTGTGCGTCGCTGGACTGCGCGCCAGTAGGCTGCGTGTCAGCGGCCTGAGTGTCGGTGGGGGTCTGAACGGTGTCTGTCACGGCGATTCTCCAGGGTGACGTGGGCGCGCGGGCTTGCGAAAAAGCGGGCGGTGCGGGGATGGGGAGCGCTCACGCGAGGGACAATTCTCACGGAACACTCGAACGTAACACGAGCAGCGTAGTCCTGATTCCCGACCGCGAGCTTCGGCCTGTCGGAACCGGATGCTCGGACCTAGTGATCGTAGGGCTCGATGTGATCCCTGACGATTCCGTGGGGCGGGACCGAGGGGGCCGGCGCGGCCCGATCCAGCAGCGCGGCGGACATGATCGCCCCGGCCCCGAAGCGGGCGCGCAGCGTATCAATCGCGGATTCGGCCTCGCGCCAATCCTCATCGGGGTCCCAGAGCGCGGCGCGCGGATCGGTCCCGGTTTGCAGCTGTTCCCCGCGGACGCCGATCAGCCGGACCGGACGCCCGGCAATCTCCAGCGCGTCCACCAGGTCGGCGGCCTCCTCGAAGATTCGCCGGGCCACGTGGGTGGGCTCGGCGAGGGTGCGCGAGCGGGAGAGGGTCGTGAAATCGTCAAAGCGAACCTTGATCGCCACCGTCTTGGCCGACATATCCGCCGCCCGCAGCCGCGCGGCGACCCGGTCGCTCAGTCCCAGCAGTTCGCGGCGGATCGCTCGCGGATCGGCGATCGAGTGTTCGAAGGTGACCTCGTGTCCGATGCTCTTCTCGGCGGCAACCGCCGGCTCCACCCGACGGGCGTCCTGGCCGCGGGCAAGCAGCTGCAGTTTCAGCGCCGTGGCCGGACCAACCGCGCGCACCAGGAGTCGTTCGGGAGCATCGGCCACGTCGGCCACCGTGCGCAGCGCGATCCGCTCGAGTGACTCGGCGGTTTTGGCCCCCACTCCCCAGAGCGCACGGATCGGAAGCGGACGCAAAAACGCCACGGTTTCGGCCTTGGGGATCACCAGCAGCCCGTCGGGTTTCCCCTTGCCGGAGGCGATCTTGGCCACAAACTTGGTGGCGGCGATGCCCACGGTGCAGGCCAGGCCGGTCTGTTCGCGCACCCGGCGACGGATCTGCTGGCCGATCTCGCTGGGGCTGCCCAGCAGTCGGCGAGCGCCGGACACATCGAGGAACGCCTCGTCGATACCCAGGACCTCGACCATCGGGGTCATCTCGCGGAAGATATTCATGACGATGCCCGAGTAGTGCCGGTAGGCGGCAAAGTCGGGTTCGATCACCAGCAGCGAGGGGCACAGCTGGAGCGCCCGGGCCATCGGCATCGCCGCGTTCACCCCGTAGCGACGTGCCGCATAGTTCGCGGTGGACACCACGCTGCGTCCCGAACGGTGACCGATGGCCACCGGCCGATGCGCGTCTTCGGGGCGGTCCAGCAGCGACACCGACGCAAAAAACGAGTCCATGTCCACGTGCAGGATCGGGGTTTCGCTGTCGTCGGCATTTGCCGCCGACACCAGCCTCTCGCGCCCGTCCTGCTTACTCACTCCCCTATTGTCCCACCGACCCCCGACATCGGCGAGGCCCGCGAGGCCCGTGTGGGTCTACTCGGGGATGCGATGCCGCGGACTGTTCGGGTTGAGGAGCGAATGGCGGCGTGAGTACCCGAAGTAGACAGCCAGGCCGATGACCAGCCAGATCAGGAAGCGCAGCTTGGTGAGGTCATCAAGCTGCCAGATCAAGAATCCCGAGGCGAGGACCCCGAATGCCGGAATCACCGGCATCAGCGGCAGCCTGAACGCCCGCTCGGCATCGGGACGCGTGTAGCGGAACACGATCACCGCGATACACACCACAACAAAGGCGGCGAGGATCCCAATATTGGTGAGCTCGGCCACCTCACGGATCGGAAAGACCCCGGCCAGGAACGCGGCGGCGCATCCGGCGATCCAGGTCACCCGGTTGGGCACGCCGCGCTTATCCGTGTGCGCAAACCAGCGCGGAAGCAGACCATCCCGGCTCATCGAGAACCAGACCCGAGTGACGCCGAGCAGGAAGGTCAGGACCACGGTGATGATCGAGACCACCGCGAAGATCGAGAGAATCGTCGCGACGTTTTTCAGCCCCACGCTGTTGAAGGCCGAGGCAAAGCCCGCCCGGGTATCGATGTCGGCGTAGTTCTGCATGCCGGTCAGGACCAGGCTGGCCCCGATGTAGAGCACCAGCGCGATGCCCAGGGAGAGCACGATGGCCCGAGGCATGTGTTTGGGTCCGTCCTTGGCCTCCTCGGCCGCGGTACTCATCGCGTCGTATCCGAATACCGCAAAAAACACGGTCGCCGCCCCGGTGATCACCGAGCTAAAACCGTTGGGCATAAACGGATCGTAGTTATCGGTGTTGATAAAGAAGGCTCCCAGGCCCACGATGCCCAGCACAAGGAGCACCTTGATCCCCACGGCGATCAGCTCAAACCGGCCGAAGGCCCGGGCGCCGCGGCTGAGGATCCAGGTGACCACCAGACACACGATGATCGCCGGGAGATTGATAAAACCGCCCTTGCCCTCATCTACCGTCGAGGTCAGCCAGATCGGCATGTCCACCCCCACGCCGCCGAGGAACGCCTGGAAGTATCCGGCCACCCCGATCGAGACGACCGCTGCCACGGCAACGTATTCCAGCAGCAGGTCCCAGCCGATGAACCAGCCCACCAGCTCGCCCAGTGCCACGTAGCCGTAGGTATAGGCGGAACCGGCGCGCGGCACCATCCCGGTGAACTCCGCATAGGACAACGCGGCCGCCGCCGAGGCGAGTCCGGCGATCAGAAACGAGAACAGGACCGCGGGCCCCACCCCGGGAACGCCGTCGCCTCCGCGGGCCACCAGCCCGGCGAGCGAGAAGATTCCGACCCCCAGGATCCCGCCGATGCCCAGCGCCGTGAGGTGCCAGAGTCCCAGAGTCTTCTTGAGTGGACTGTTTGCGGCCTCCGCCATGATCTGATCGAGGGGCTTGCGCCGGACCAGGGATCGAAAAAACGAGGGTTCGGACATCGAGGCCTCCGCATCGGTGGGGATCGCATCGACTCCACCGGGCGCGGAGTACGCGACACAGCCTAGGTTGAGCGGCGAGACCGTCCCCAGCCCTAATCCCATTTCCCAGCGGATATCAGGCGCGATACTTTCCCGCGTTTCCCCTGCCGTATCGGGGTGTATGCCCCGGGTACGGATTCACATTAGTCACTGCACCCGGTACCGAGCGCGTCCCGGATACCCTGCGCCGTAACTGCCTGTTTGGGGTGACGACGCTCGGCTTCATCGGCCAGGGCGAGAATCGAATCGACCAGGGCGGGCGTGCGGGAATCGGGGCACAGCAGAATCGCGAGTTCCAGCTGCCCCAGCATGGCGGAGCGTTTCGGCACAATCTCGAGGTAGGTCTCCCAGCCGCGCGGATCGCCGGTCAGTGCCAGCAGATAGGCGGCCTCACACCGCGTGGGCAGATCCGAGTTCTCGACATACGTCTCGCCCGTGGAGTGCAGCCACTCGTTCCACCAGTTACCGTGATCCTCACGGCGAAGATCTCCCCACATGGGATGCACAATGTGGCGTTCATAGGCGTTTCGCATCGTGTTGAGCAGAATCACACGGGTACGGTCATCGGCGGCGATCAGGACCGGGTCCAGGACGTCTCGAAAAGCCGGATCGAGGAAGTGGTTTCTCACGGGGAGAAGCATCCAGCTGAGCTCGGCACGAGCCAGCCGATTCAGTGCTCGTCCCGCTTGCAGGCGGTTCTGGTTCTCATCGCTGGTTGACCCCAGATCCTCGGTGATCCGGGCGATCTCGGCCTCCAGCGTCGCGGCCCTCCGAGCATATTTTTCGGATTGCAGTAGCGAGATGATGTGCGGCTCCATGCTCGCTAGGGTAGCCGGAATCGCTCACCCTTCGCAGCACCAGGACTCGACTCGACACGCAAAAACGATGGCCCATATTCCGCGAAATCAGGCCCACGGGCCGCCGCGTGGCGGGGCGTGCGGTATGCCCCGTTCAGCGTGTGTCAGGATTCGGGCCCACCACTCATACGGGTCACAGCGGACACACGGCTAACAGGGGTTAGTCTTCCCACATGACAACGGATTTCCCCTCCCGCGCCCGGCGCGGACCCCGCCGATGAGCGCCGCCTCCGCCTCCGAGCGGCCCCACACCGAAACCGGATGGGCGAGTACCGGACGGGCGGCACTGTTTTGGGCCAGCGCCACGGTGGGCGTGGCCGTCATGTTTGCGGCCTGGTTCCTGCTGAGCGTCGCCTCCCTGGAGGAGGCCACCGATCAGAGCAGGGCCCTCGCCGCCGGCGAAAGCATGGCGGGAACCGCGCTGCTGTGGGGTGTGCTGCCGCTCGTGGCTGTGCACATCTTGGGCCTGGCTATCCTGATCCCCATGGGCCGCCGGGCGCGTGCAAACCCTAAGATGGGCGGGCTTCTCGGCACGATCACGGTGATCGCGGCCTCGGCCATCGGCTTCGTCTTAGTGCTCCTCGTGACCAACGGCGTTCTCTTCAAACTCGCGTCCGCCTAGCAAAACGGCGGCCCGCCCTCCCGAAGGGAGTGCGGGCCGCCGTGGAGCGGGGCGTGAGTTATGCCTGCGCGGCGCGCTCCAGCAGGAGTTCGCGCACGCGAGCGGCGTCGGCCTGGCCCTTCATGGCCTTCATGACGGCACCGATCACGGCACCGGCGGCCTGGACCTTGCCCTCGCGGAGCTTTTCCAGGATGTCGGGCTGGGCGGCCAGCGCCTCATCGATCGCGGCGATCAGGGCACCGTCATCGCTCACCACGGCGAGGCCGCGAGCGTCCACGACCTCCTGCGGCGAACCCTCACCGGCGATAACACCCTCGATAACCTGGCGGGCCAGCTTATCGGTCAGGGTGCCGGCCTCGACCAGCTTGGCGGTCGCGGCAACGTTCTCCGGGGAGATCAGCGACGCGGCATCCACACCCTGGGTGTTGGCGATGCGCGAGATCTCACCGGTCCACCACTTACGGGCGGCCTGAGCGGTAGCCCCGGCGGCGACGGTAGCGCTGATCTCTGCCAGCAGACCACCGTTCACGACGTCCTGGAACTCCAGGTCGGTGAAGCCCCACTCGCCCTTGAGGCGACGGTTACGGGCGGCGGGGGCCTCGGGCAGCTCGGAGCGCAGCTGCTCGATCAGCTCGCGACCCGGCACGACGGGCAGCAGGTCGGGCTCGGGGAAGTAGCGGTAGTCGTCCGCGTCCGACTTCGGACGGCCGGCGCTCGTGGTGCCGGTGTCCTCGTGCCAGTGACGGGTCTCCTGGGTGATGGTGCCACCGGCCTCGAGGATCGCAGCCTGACGCTGGATCTCGTAGCGCACCGCACGCTCAACCGAGCGCAGCGAGTTGACGTTCTTGGTCTCGGTGCGGGTACCCAGCTTCTCCTGGCCGCGGGGGCGCAGCGAGACGTTGGCGTCGCAGCGCAGGTTACCGCGCTCCATCCGAGCCTCGGAGATGCCCAGCGAGATCGCGATCTCTCGGACCACGGCCACGTAGGCCTTGGCCAGCTCTGGGGCGTTGTGCTCGGCACCAAAGATGGGCCGGGTCACGATCTCCACCAGCGGCACACCCGCACGGTTGTAGTCCACCAGCGAGGCCGAGGCACCCTGGATGCGACCGGCCGAACCACCCACGTGGGTGAGCTTTCCGGCGTCCTCCTCCATGTGCGCACGCTCGATCGGCACGTGGTAAATGGTGCCATCGGCCAGCTCAACCTCAACCGAACCGTCATAGGCGATCGGCTGATCGGACTGGGTGATCTGGTAGTTCTTGGTCATGTCCGGGTAGAAGTAGTTCTTCCGGGCAAAGCTCGAGGTTTCGGCGATCTCGCAACCGAGGGCGAGGCCCAAGCTGATCGAGTAGCGCACTGCCTGCTCGTTGACCACCGGCAGGGTGCCCGGCAGGCCGAGGTCCACCGGGGTGATGTTGGTGTTGGGCTCGGAACCGAACTCGTTCGGTGCCGACGAGAACATCTTCGTCTTGGTACCGAGCTCGATGTGAACCTCGAAGCCGAGTACGGGCTCAAACAGTTCGAGTGCGCGCTCGAAGGAGAGGATCTTGTCCTTGGCCATGTTTACTTTCCTCCCAGGGCGGGTGCCTGCGAAATGAGGGTGTGTCCCCAGCCGGATTCGAGGCGGGCCTCGATCGCGGCGGCGACGCGGTACAGACGGTCATCGGCGCGAGCCGGGGCCATCAGCTGCAGACCGGTGGGCAGACCATCCTCGGGGGCGAGACCCATCGGGATGCTGATGCCGGGCACACCCGCGAGGTTTGCGGGAATGGTGGTGATGTCGTTGAGGTACATCGCCAGCGGGTCGTTGATCCGCTCGCCCAGCTTGAAGGCGGTGGTCGGGGCCGACGGCGAGGCGATCACGTCCACCTGCTCGAACGCGGCGTTGAAGTCGCGCTGAATCAGGGTGCGGACCTTCTGTGCGCTGCCGTAGTAGGCGTCGTAGTAACCCGAGCTCAGGGCGTAGGTACCGAGGATGATGCGGCGCTTCACCTCGGGGCCGAAGCCGGCCTCACGGGTCGCGGCCATGACGTCCTCGACGGTGCCGCCACCCTGCGGGTGCACGCGCAGGCCGAAGCGTACGGAGTCGTAGCGGGCCAGGTTGGAGGAGGCCTCGGCTGGCAGAATCAGGTAGTACGCGGCAACGGCGTACTCGAAGTGCGGGGCGTCGATCTCGACGATCTCGGCACCGGCACCCTGCAGCAGGGTCAGGGTCTCGGCAAAGCGCTGCTCGACACCGGCCTGGAAGCCCTCACCGGAGAACTGCTTCACCACGCCGACGCGCAGGCCCTTGAGGACCTCGCCCGACTGGCCCTCGCGGGCCGCGGCGGCCATCAAGACCCAGGACTCGGGGATCGAGGTCGAGTCGCGGGCATCGTGTCCACCGATGACGTCGTGCAGGAGCGCGGCGTCGAGGACGGTCCGGGTAACCGGGCCGACCTGGTCCAGGGAGGAGGCCAGCGCGATCGAACCGTAGCGGCTCACGCCACCATAGGTGGGCTTGACGCCGACGGTACCGGTGACATGGGCAGGCTGACGGATCGATCCACCGGTGTCCGAACCCAGTGCCAGCGGCGCCTCGAATGCGGCCACGGCCGCGGCCGAGCCACCACCGGAACCACCGGGGATGCGGGTCAGGTCCCACGGGTTGTGGGTCGGGCCGTAGGCCGAGTGCTCGGTGGAGGAACCCATCGCGAACTCGTCCATGTTGGTCTTACCGATGGCGATCAGGCCGGCGGCGCGGGCGCGCTCCACCACGGTCGCATCGAACGGGGACATGTAGCCCTCGAGGATCTTCGATCCCGAGGTGGACGGCATGTCCGTGGTGACCAAGACGTCCTTGACCGCGAGCGGCACACCGGCCAGCTCGTGGAGCTGCTCACCGGCGGCGCGACGCTCGTCGATGCCGCGGGCGGTCTCCAGTGCCGAGTCCGAGACGTGCAGGAACGCGTGGACGTCGCCATCGACGGCGGCGATGCGGTCCAGGTGGGCCTGGGTGGCCTCCACTGCGGAGACCTCACCGGCGGAAAGCTTGGCGGCCAGCTCGGCCGCGGAGAGGCGAATCAACTCGCTCATTACTGCTCCTCCCCGAGGATCGCGGTGACCACAAACTTGCCGTCCTGCTGCTCGGGCGCATTCTGGAGCACCTGCTCCTGGGTGAGGGTCTCCCCCACCACGTCGGCGCGCAGCGCATTGGTCAGCGGGATCGGGTGGCTCGTGGCGGGCACCTCGGCGGTGGCCACCTCCGAAACCTTCGCGATGCTGTCGACGATCTGACCCAGCTCGGTGGTGAGGCTGGCGATTTCGTCCGGGCTGAGGTCGATCCGGGAGAGCGACGCGAGGTGCGTCACGAGCTCCGGGGTAATTTCCGACATGTAGCTCCATCTCAGAGGGCGGGAAGAATCTCCTCAGTCTATCGTGGGGCGCGCTCCCCTCGCCTCCCGCCACCGCAAAACCGCGGTGTCGGGGAGGTAAACCACCCGCCGGCCGCGCACCACGCCCCGAGTTTCGCCCGAATTGGGGACCGGTCTGCGTAGTATGGTGCGCGTGAATACCTCGTCCTTCGCATCCGAAACCCGTCCCTGGCTGGCCAGCTACGCAGAAAACGTCCCCGAGGACATCGCCGTCCCCTCGGGCAACCTGGGCGCGCTGGTTCGTGGCTCCGCCGAGAAGTATCCGAGCGCGGTTGCGCTGGAATTCTTCGGGGCCACCACCACCTACGCACAGCTGCAGGATCAGATTGAGCGCGTGGCCGAGGGGCTGCGCCGCCTGGGCGTGCGCCGCGGCGACACGGTCGCGCTGGTGCTACCCAACTGCCCGCAGCACATCGTCGCGTTCTACGCGGTGCTGCGCCTGGGTGCGATCGTAATCGAACACAATCCGCTCTACACCCCGCGCGAGCTGCGCCACCAGTTCGAGGACCATCGCGCGCAGACCGCGATCGTCTGGGACAAGGTGGCCGAGACCGTGCAGGACTTCCCGGTTGACCTCGGTGTCCGCTCCCTGGTTTCGGTCAACGTGACCACCGCGATGCCGCGGGCCATGCGCGCCGCGCTGCACCTGCCGATCGCCTCGGCGCGCGCCTCCCGCAAGCAGCTCACCACCCAGGTGGAAAACACCATTCGCTGGGAGAAGCTGCTCAAAAACGACCGGATCTCGGCCGAGGTTCCCGAGCCCGAAACCGCCGAGACCGCGGTCATCCAGTACACCTCGGGCACCACCGGCAGCCCAAAGGGTGCGGTGCTCAGCCACGCCAACCTGCTCGCCAACGCGATGCAGGCCCAGGCCTGGACCCCGACGATTACCCGCGGAGGCTGCGTGGTTTACGCCGTCCTGCCGATGTTCCACGCCTACGGGCTCACGCTCTGCCTGACCTTCGCGATGAGCATGGGTGCACGCCTGGTGCTGTTCCCCAAGTTTGATCCCGACCTGGTCCTCAAGGTCATGAAGAAGCACCCGCCGACCTTCTTCCCCGCGGTCCCGCCGATCGCCGAGCGACTGATGCAGCGCGCGGTGGAGCGCGGCATCTCGCTCGAGGGGATCGAGATCGCGATCTCCGGGGCGATGCCCCTGCTCACCGAGCTGGTCGAGCCCTGGGAGAAGCTGAGCCGCGGCTACCTCGTCGAGGGCTTCGGCCTGAGCGAGTGCTCCCCCGTGCTGATGGCCAATCCGGTGGCCGAGAACCGCAAGGCCGGCACCGTGGGACTGCCGATGCCCGGCACCCTGCTCAAGGTTGTCGATCCCGAAAACCCCACCGTCGAGCTGCCGCTGGGTGAGCCCGGCGAGCTGCTGGTCAAGGGCCCGCAGGTCTTCTCCGGGTACTACCGCAAGCCCGAGGAAACCGCCGAGGTGTTTGTGGACGGCTGGTTCCGCACCGGTGACATCGTCACCATCGACGAGGACGGTTTCACCCGCATCGTTGACCGAATCAAGGAACTCATCATCACCGGCGGCTTCAACGTGTCCCCGTCCGAGGTGGAGGCCACGATGAAAACCCACCCGGCCATCGCCGATGTCGCGGTGGTAGGCCTGCCTTCGACCCACTCGGGTGAGGACGTGGTGGCCGGCGTGATCGTCGAGGCCGGACAGAGCCTCAACGAGGAGGAGGTGCGCACCTGGCTGCGCGAACGCCTCACCCCCTATAAGGTTCCCCGCCGGATCGTGGTGCTGGACGAGCTGCCGCGCTCACTGATCGGCAAGGTGCTGCGCCGCGAGGTGCGCACCAAGATTCAGGAGCTCGACGCCGCGTAGGCGACAGACTGCATCGAAGACACACCACAGAACCCCCGGAGGCCGCGAAGTCTCCGGGGGTTTTGCGTGCGCGGGCGGCGCGCTACTCGGCGCTCGGGGCCTCGGCGTCGGCAGTTTCTCCGGTGTCCGATTCCGTGGCCACACCCTCGGGTTCTGCGGTGTCGGTTCCGGCGGCGTCAGTGGCGGCGTCGGCAGCGGCGTCACTGGCTGCATCGTCGGCCAGGAATCCCGGCCCCTCCACCACCAGGCGCGCGAACTGCGCGGCGTCCAGCACCGGTACCCCCAGCGCCTCGGCCTTGGCCAGCTTGGAACCGGCACCGGGTCCGGCGGCCACATAGTCGGTCTTCTTGGACACGCTGGAGGCGGACTTTCCGCCGGCCGCGATGATCGCCTCGGCCGCCCCCTCGCGGGTGAAACCCTCAAGCGATCCGGTCGCCACAACCGTGAGTCCGGTCAGCACACCCTCGGCCGCCGATGAGGCACCGGGTCCGGGATGTCCGGGAGTGGCCCACTGCACGCCGGCGGCACTCCACGCGGCGATAATCTCCTCGTGCCAGTCGATCGGGAACCACTCCAGCAGCGAGTCGGCGATGGTCGGTCCCACGCCCTCAACCTCGGCCAGTTCCTCCCGGGTGGCGGTGCGAATCGCGTCCAGCGAGCCAAAATAGTCGGCCAGGGCACGCGCGGCCACCGGGCCCACGTGACGAATATTCAGCGAGACCAACAGCCGCCACAGCGGCTTGGTCTTGGCGATCTCCAGGTTTCGCAGCAGCTCCTCGGCGTTCTTGGAGGGCACCCAGTCGGCGTCCCCGAAGAATTCGCCCTCGGGATCAAACTCGGGGTCGCGCTTGCTGCGCTTCCGGCGGAACGGGTTCAGCCGCTTGGGCAGCCCGGTTTTCTCGTCGATCCGCGGCTCGCCGGTCTCTCCGTCACGCACCTCGACCACGATCGGGAAGATGTCTTCCAGGCGCAGCGCGAACAGGCCGGCCTCGGTCACCAGCGGCGGAACCTCGGGGAACACCGGCTGGGTCAGCGCGGCGGCAGCCACCTCACCGAGCGCCTCGATGTCGAGGCCCCCACGCGAACCGATGTGCTCGACCCGGCCGCGCACCTGGGCGGGGCAGGAGCGGGCGTTGGGACAGCGGAGGTCGATATCGCCCTCCTTCATGGCCCGCAGCTCGGTCCCACACTCGGGGCAGCCCACGGGCATAACAAACTCGCGCTCGGAGCCGTCACGCAGGTCGACCACCGGGCCCAGGACCTCGGGGATCACGTCCCCGGCCTTGCGCAGCACCACCATGTCACCGATCAGCACGCCCTTGGCCTTGACCACATCACGGTTGTGCAGGGTGGCCTGGGCCACCTCGCTTCCGGCCACCCGCACCTTTTCCATCACCGCATAGGGGGTGGCACGACCGGTGCGGCCGACGCTCACCACGATGTCGAGGAGGCGGGTGTGCACCTCCTCGGGCGGATACTTATAGGCCGTCGCCCAGCGCGGCGCGCGGCTGGTGGCACCCATCTCGGCGTGCAGGGCCAGTTCATCCACCTTGACCACGATGCCGTCGATCTCATGCTCGAACGTCCCCCGGGTGGACCCGACCTCCTCGATCCGCGCGGCCACCTCCTCGATCGAGGCATACACATTTGAGTTCGGCGAGGTGGGGAGCCCCCAGCTGTCCAGCAGGTCATACACCTCGGACTGGGCGGAGACCGGCGGGTTCTCCCAGGCACCGATCCCGTGCACATACATCGAGAGCTTGCTCAGGCGCAGCGTCATCGCCGCCAGCTGGGCGGGGGTCTTTCGGTCGGGCTTTTGCCGCAGCGATCCGCTGGCCGCGTTGCGCGGGTTGGCAAAGACCTTCTCGCCGACCTCCTGCTGGGTTCGGTTGATCTCGTCAAAGTTTTTCACCGGGAAGAAAATCTCCCCGCGCACCTCGACCAGCTCGGGCAGATTATCGCCGTGCAGTCGGTCCGGGATACCGGGAATCAGCGCGATGTTTTCGGTCACGTCCTCCCCGGTCACGCCGTCGCCGCGGGTCGCCGCGCTGACCAGCTCGCCGTTTCGATAGCGCAGGTTGATGGCCAGTCCGTCGATCTTCAGCTCGGTCAGGAACCTGACCTCGCGCCCCGCCAGGGCGCGGGCCTTCTCGGCCCACTCGCGCAGTTCGTCCAGGCTGAATACGTTATCGAGGCTCAGCATGCGCTCGGCGTGGACAACCTCGGAGAACAGGGTGTTCTTGGCGGCGCCAACCGTCAGGGTCGGGCTGTCCTGAGACTGGAGCTCGGGATACAGCCGTTCCAGCTCGGCCAGGCGATGCTGCAGGGCATCGTATTCGGCATCGGTGACCGGCGCGGCATCGCCACCGTAGTACGCATCACGCAGGGAGAGGATCCGCTCGGTCAGCGCGGCCACCTCGGCGGCGGCGGCATCACGATCGGGCACGGCCTCATTCTCCGGCGCGGTCCCCTCGCCCGGTGCAACCTCGGAATCGGGCAGGTCGGCCAGCGCCGTGTCCGGCTGCGGAACCGGGGTGGCGGCCTCGGGCGCGGAAGAAGCGGGCTGGAGGGCGTCGGAACCTGCGTTGTTAGTCACGAATCCATTGTACGAAGGGACCACCGACACGGCTATCCGCCCCGCTGGCACAGATTTGTCGTATATTGACCGTGAATTTTGGATACAAAACGGTCTCGGTTTCCGTGTTTTGCACAAACGTGCTTATGGTGTGAGACGTACTAATTCGATCTACGGCGGCTCCGGGGGCAGCCGTAGGCCGAGCCCGGACGCCAAAAGTGACCGGACGCGGGTAAGTTCCCCGAACGAGAAAAGAGAATTCGTGTCCGAATCTAGGGGGCCGCACTCTACTGCGGAACAGAAAAAACTACATCGGCGCGTGGTGGGGGTTGCCGCGGCCGCAGCAGTCGGAGGATTTCTTTTCGGCTTCGACTCCTCCGTTGTTAACGGCGCCGTCGATGCGATGCAGAAGCACTTCGCACTCTCCGATGCACTGATCGGCTTCGCGGTAGCCTCCGCGCTGCTGGGCTGTGCCATTGGTGCCTACTTTGCCGGTCGGATCGCGGATAGCCGCGGCCGAATCTTCACCATGCTGCTGGGCTCCGCCCTCTTCCTGGTCTCCTCCTTCGGTGCGGCCTTCGCGTTCGCCCCCTGGGACCTGATCATCTGGCGCGTCGTGGGAGGCCTGGGAATCGGTATCGCCTCGGTGGTGGCCCCGGCGTACATCGCCGAGGTCGCACCCAAGTATGAGCGTGGCCGCCTGGCCTCGCTGCAGCAGCTGGCGATCACCCTGGGTATCTTTGCCGCCCTGCTCTCCGACGCTTCCTTCGCCGGGGCCGCCGGATCCGCCGAGTCGGAGTTCTGGTTCGGGATCGAGGCCTGGCGCTGGATGTTCCTCGCCTGCGCCGTCCCCGCCGTCGTCTACGGCATCCTGGCCCTGCGCCTGCCCGAGTCTCCGCGCTATCTGCTGATGCACGGTCGCGAGCCCGAGGCCCGCAAGATCTTCGCCACCATGTGGAAGGCCGAGGACATTGAGGCCGCCGTGGGCGAGGCCAACCGCGCCATCGAGGAGGACAAGACCACCAAGAAGGCCTCGCTGTTTGAGGGCCGTCGTCTGCTGCCGATCGTCTGGATCGGTATCATCCTGTCGGTGTTCCAGCAGTTCGTGGGCATCAACGTGATCTTCTACTACTCCACCACGCTGTGGAAGGCCGTCGGGTTCGATGAGAGCAACTCGCTGCTGATCGGTGTGATCACCTCGGTGATCAACGTGGTCGCAACCCTGGTGGCCATCGCCCTGGTGGACCGAATCGGCCGTCGTCCGATCCTGCTCACCGGTTCGCTGGGTATGGGAGTCTCCCTGGCCGCGATGGCGATCTCCTTCGCCAACGCGACCGTGGTGAACGGCGAACCGCACCTGCCCGGTGCCTGGGGAACCGTCGCGCTGATCGCCGCCAACCTGTTTGTGGTCTGCTTCGCTGCCAGCTGGGGCCCGCTGGTCTGGGTGCTGCTGGGCGAGATCTTCCCCGGTCGCATCCGCGGTAAGGCGCTCGGTGTGGCCGCCATGGCCCAGTGGATCGCCAACTTCCTGATCACCGTGAGCTTCCCGGTCATGGCCGCGGCCTCGCTCCCGCTGACCTACGGCATGTACGCGCTGTTCGCGTTCGCCTCGCTGGTGTTTGTCTGGTTCAAGATTCCCGAGACCAATGGTCTGAGCCTCGAGCAGGCGGAGACCCTCTTCACCCGCAAGAACGTGGCGAAGAAGGACTAACGCACCCACACAAAAGGCGGCGACCGGAATTCCGGTCGCCGCCTTTTTGGGTTTCGAGATCTAGCCCAGCGCACCCGCGGGCACGGCCGAAACCGTGCGATCGATCGTGCACTGTCCCAGCACCCGGGTACCCACGTAGATCACCGCGGTCTGGCCGGGCGCGACGCCGTCCAGCGGGGTCTCGGGGATGATGTGCAGCTCGGTGCCCTCGGCCGTCTCGGCCACGCGGGCTACCGCGGGAACCGGATCGGCGTGGGCGCGAATCTGCACCTCGCAGTCGAAGGTCTCGGTGGGGTTTTCGGGGGCAAGCCCCGCCCAGGTGTAGCGGGATCCGGCGATCTCGGCGGTGGCCAGGGCCTCCTTCGGTCCGACGATCACCTCGTTGGTCTTCGGACGCACCTCGAGCACAAACCGCGGGCGACCATCCGGTGCCGGGGTTCCCAGGTGCAGGCCGCGACGCTGGCCCACGGTGTAGGCGTGGGCACCCTCGTGGCTGCCCACGACGTTGCCGGCGCGGTCGACGATCTCGCCGGTCTGCGTGCCCACCCGGTCGGCCAGCCAGCCGCGAGTGTCGCCGTCGGGGATGAAGCAGATGTCGTGGCTGTCGGGCTTATTGGCCACGCTCAGTCCGCGCTCCTCGGCCTCGGCACGAACCAGCGCCTTGGTCGGGGTGTCGGCCAGCGGGAAGTAGCAGTGTTTGAGCTGCTCGGCGGTCAGCACGCCGAGCACATAGGACTGGTCCTTGGCCCAGGCACTGGCGCGGTGCAGCTCAATGTTGCCCTCGGCATCGGTGACGATGCCCGCGTAGTGACCGGTGCACACGGCATCGAAGCCGAGGTCCAGGGCCTTTTCCAGCAGCGCGGCGAACTTGATCTTCTCGTTGCAGCGCATGCACGGGTTCGGGGTGCGACCGGCCGAGTATTCGGCGATGAAGTCGTCCACCACGTCGAGTTTGAAGCGTTCGGAGAAGTCCCATACATAGTAGGGAATGCCGATGATGTTTGCCGCGCGTTGGGCATCCATCGAATCCTCGATGGTGCAGCAGCCTCGGCTGCCCGTGCGGAGGGTTCCGGGCATCCGGCTCAGCGCCAGATGCACCCCCACGACCTCATGCCCGGCTTCGACCGCCCGGGCCGCGGCGACGGCGGAGTCCACTCCGCCACTCATTGCTGCAAGAACCTTCATCCCTCAAGTCTACGCGCCGAAGGGAAATCCCCACATTCGAGTGGGGAACGTCGTGTGCGGTGCGCCCGGTCCCGCCCGCTCAGACGGTGCGGCTCAGCGAACCGAGCCCCGCCGCCTCAGACGGTGCGCTCAGCAAACCCGGTCCCGCCCGCTCAGACCGTGCGGTTGGAGAGCCCCGCCCGCGCGGCCGACGCATAGGCCGCGGGGACCGCGGCGACGCAGGCATCCACGTCTTCCTCGGTGCTGGTGTGGCCCAGAGTAAAGCGGAGGACGCTTCGTGCGGCATCCTCGTCCCGGCCCATCGCCAGCAGCACGTGGGAGGGTTCGGGGATCCCCGCCTGGCAGGCCGATCCGGTCGAGACGGCGAGGCCCGCCATGTCCAGCAGGAAGAGCAGCGAGTCGCCCTGAGCTCCGGGGAAGGCCACATGCACGTTGTTGTCGAGGCGCTCCTCCCCCGCGACCCCGGACAGGGTCGCCGCGGGGTTCGCCGCAAGGACCCCGGCGATCAGGCGGTCCCGCAGCGCGGTGAGCCTGACGTGTTCCTCTGCCCGGGTCGCCTCGGAGATGGTCGCCGCGGCGGCGAAGGCCACGGCCGCGGGCACATCCTGGGTGCCCGAGCGCACCTGTCGCTGCTGCCCGCCGCCGTGCAGCAGGGGCTCGATCGCCGCGCTTCGGGCCAGCACCAGCGCGCCGATGCCGATCGGCCCGCCGATCTTATGGGCGGACACGCTGATCGCGACCGGACCGGCGTTTCCGCTGGCCCCGGCCTCGGCGCGCAGCGCGTGCAGGTTGATCTCGGCGTGGCCATAGGCCGCCACCGCATCCAGGTGCAGCGGCACCCCGGCCGCGGCGGCGAGCCGGGACAGCTCGGCGACCGGCTGAATCGTCCCCACCTCGTTATTGGCCCAGATCGCGGTGGCACACGCGACCGCGTCGCCGTGCTCGGCCAACGCCGCGGCAAACGCGTCGGTCCGGATTCGCCCCGCCTCATCCAGCGGAATCGCCACGATGGTGGCGTCCTCGTGGGTGGCCAGCCATTCGGCCGTGTCGATGGTCGCGTGGTGTTCCCCATCGGGCACCAGGATCACCGGACGCGAGGCACCGGTGTTGCGCTGCCAGTACAGGCCCTTAAGCGCCAGATTGATCGACTCGGTGCCGCCGGAGGTGAACACCACTTCGATCGGATCGGCACCCACGGTGCTCGCGACTCGTTCCCGCGCCTCCTCCAGCACCGCCCGAGCCGCCTGCCCGGGACCGTGAATGGAAGCGGGATTGCCCACCCGCGAGTGCGCGGCCACCAGAGCCGCCAGCGCCTCGGGGCGCATCGGGGTGGTGGCCGCGTGATCGAGATAGATCGACATCGAACCCGGGCTTAGAAGAGCAGGTCGGAGAGCGCGCGGCGTGCGGTGCGCACGCGCGGGTCCTCGGCCCCCACCACGTCAAAGTACTCCACCAGGCGCTCACGCAGGCGACCGCGATCCTCGGCGGAGGCCGCCGGGAACAGCTCCAGCAGGCGCACGAAGGCATCCTCGATGTGGCCACCGGACAGGTCCAGGTCGGCCACCGCGAGCTGCGCGGTCACGTCGGTGGGGCCCTCGGCCGCGGCGCGACGGATCTCGTCCAGGGTGCCGTGGCTCAGGCGCTCCAGCAGGCGTACCTGGGACAGGCCGGCACGGGAGAGCTCATCGCGCGGGTTCAGCTCGAGCGCCTCGGAATAGGCCACGATCGCCGCCGGGAAGTCTCCCGCCTCGATCGCGTCAAAGGCCGCCTGCTGCTGCGGGGTCAGCGGTTCGGGCTCGGGCTCGATGGCCTCGCCGCTCACCTGGGCGATCCCGGTGACGCCGTTCTGACCGGCGAGCTCGATCAGCTGGGCAAACACCGACTGGATCTGCGCATCGGGCTGGTCGCCCTCAAACATCGGGACCGGACGCCCGCCGATCAGACCGGCCACGGTCGGAACCGCCTGCGCCTGGAAGGCACCCACCAGCTGCGGGTTGGCGTCGCCGTCCACGGTGGCCAGCACCAGGCGGCCGCCAAAGGCCTCCACCAGCGAGCCCAGGCGAGCGCGCATCGCGTCGCTCTCGGGGCTGCGCGGCGACCAGATCAGCAGGGCGACGGGCACCTTGGCCGACAGCTCGGCGACCACGCTCACGGTGGCATCGGTTGCGGTCAGCACCAGGCTGGCCACCGGCACCGCCTCGACGCCCGCGGGCACCGGGGCCGCCGGGGCCTGCTGGCCGGGCACGCCAAACGCGCTCTGGGCGGCGGCTGCCTGGGCAGGGGCGGCCTGGGCCGGACGACCCAGGGCTGACAGGTCTGCGGCTCCGCGCAGTCCTGCGGGGATGGACTCGTTTACGGTCACTGTACTTCCTCGGCTTTAATCAGGGCCTGGCTGAAGCCCAGAAGGGTAATCTTCTGCTTGCTATCCTTCGCCGGCACATAAAACAGTAGCTGCTCTTCGTAGGTGGTCTGCAGCGGCTTGGTGGTTTCCGCGGCACCCAGCAGGGCGGCCACGGCCTCACCGCTGGGCTTCACCTTGGCATCGGCACTGGTGGGCGACACCTTCACAATATCGTGCAGGCTCACCGAGACGATCGCACCGGAGTCATTCGTGGCCAGGGCCAGCGGCTTGCCGGTTCCGGGTTCGGTGCGGAATTCGGCGGTGGCGGCCTTATCGGCCAGGCTCGCGGTGACCTCGTCCCGGAACTTCTGGATCTGGGTGCGCAGCGAGTCACCATCGGCGTCGAACTTCGCATAGCTCTCGCTCTGCTCACCGTTGGTCAGGATGTCGCCATAGGCGGCTGCCAGCTGGTCGGGGGCCATGGCCAGGAAGGCCGAATCGGCGGGAACCGAGGCGGCGCCCACGCTGACCGAGGCCACGTCGGGGATGGTGACCTTGGGCTCGAGACGGGTGGCATAGTGCACCACGTAGTTGGCACGCGGGCTATCCTGCACCAGCATCAGCGCGGTCGGGGCCAGGGTGGGGTCGTCCTTATCGGCAACAACCGTGAGCAGGGTCCGCGGCCAGCCGTCGGTGGCCTGGGGCAGGGTCAGTCGCAGCGGCGATCCGGGAACCGGGGTCAGCGGTGCCAGATCGGCCTTCACACCCTGAATCTTGTAGCCGATTTCGCGCTCGGTCAGCGCGGGACCGGCAAAGCGGGTCTTGGCCAGGTCGAGGTTTTTCGCCTGATCGGCCTCATGGGTGGTGACCGAAATACGCTGAATGATGCGCTTGGCCTGCGGCTCGGTCACCACGGGGTTGGGCAGCGCGTCGGCGTCGGAGGTCGCGCTCGGGCTGGCCGACGGGTCGGCGGGGCTGAGCGGCGCGACCGAGGCGGCGGTGTCCTCGGGGGTCTGGGTTTCGCCCCCGGGCCAGTAGGCGGCCGAACAGCCCGACAGCGCCAGCACGGTTGCGAGTCCCAGCGGAACTACCACCAGGCTCCGCTTGCCGAAGCGCGGACCGGTGGCCCCACCCTCGGGACGGTACTTACGTGCGCGCGGCAGCTTCACCTTGGTGCCCTCCTCGGACAGCGGGGCCAGGCTCTTTCGACGCGGCCCACGCGACTTACGCATGTGGCGCACACCCAGCAGGTACAGGATGATACCCAGCAGCAGGAAGGCCAGGCCGGCCACGATCAGCGGCCCCGCCCACGGGGTGCTGTTATCCAGCGGCCAGCTGACGGTGATGTTCTTGGGGGCCGGCTTGGTGCCATCCGAGGCGATGATGACCGAAACGTCTTCCGGCACCGAGATCGGCGCGATCACCGCGGTGTCCTCCGAGGTCTCCCAGAGCCACATGTCCGAGCCGGCGGGGTTCGCCCAGGTCGCCGGGCTCACGCCCTCGGGCGCGGTGCTGGCCGGAATGGTCGAGCTCACATCAGGGGTCTTGACCTTGTCAACCAGCTGCGTGCCGTCCTTGTTCAGCGAGAGCTGGTTGTACTTGGACTGCCCGAGCCACGCCTCGACGTTGCTGGTGCGGCCGTAGGCCACAAAGACCTTCTCGCCGTCGTCACCGGTCACCGAGAGGGACTGTCTCCCCTCGTGGGAGGTCAGCACGGATCCACCGATCACGGTGTACGGCTCGGAGGTGGAAACCTTGGTTTCCAGCTCCACCTTATCCGGGCCCAGGAACACGGTTCGCTGGGCGATCCCGAGCACAATCAGGACGGCGGCAAGCACGAGTGAGGCAATGGCCAAAACAAAACGCACGGATTTTCTCCTTCTGTGTCACCGCAAATCGGGCTACCAGGTCATCATCTTTTCGGTACGCGGTCACACACACAGACTCTTCAGGATAACCGACTTGGCACACGGGTGCCCAGATTGATCCGGAAATTCCCAGCGTGTGACGTTGGCTCGCCGCCATTTTGGCAGCCTCGGGTCCCCCGTTCGGGCTATGCTCGGGACAGTAATGATGGCTGAAGGGAGCCACTCGGTGCAGATCAAAAACGCGTTCCGCCTCGGCCTGGTGGGAACGCTCGGGGTGGGGCTGGGAATTCTCATCCTGATGTCGGTGGTTTCCCTCCAAAGCATCCTGGTCTACGTGGGAGCGGCGCTGTTTCTCGCCCTGGGCCTGGACCCGATCGTGGGCTGGCTGGAGAAGAAGCGGTTCCCCCGGTGGACCGCGGTTCTCACGGTGGTTCTGGGGGCGCTCGGCGTCCTGGCCGGCCTCGCCGGCATGGTGGTGCCGATCGTGGTTGAGCAGATCAGCCGCCTGATCGCGATGCTGCCCGACATTCAGCGCCAGCTCACCAACACCGACATCGTCGACTACCTGGAAACCCAGTTCCCCGCACTCAACATTCCCCAGCTGCTGGACCAGGTCTCCAACTTCCTGCTCGCGAATATCTCGAATATCGGCAGCCAGGCGATCCAGATCGCCTTCGGGTTTGGTACCTTCCTGTTCGGCGCGCTCGTGGTGACCATCCTCACCATCTACTTCACCGCCTCGATGCCGGCGATGAAGCGCGGCATGTACCTGCTGGTTCCCGCGAGCAAGCGGGTGCGCTTTGCCGAGCTGTCCGAGCAGATCACCGACTCTGTCGGCCGATACGTGATCGGCCAGATCGCCACGGCCTCCTGTAACGGCGTCCTCTCCTTTATCTTCCTCTCGATCATCGGGGCGCCCTTCCCCCAGGTGCTCGCCTCGATCGCGTTCTTCTTCTCGCTGATCCCGCTGGTGGGTACGCTGAGCGCCGCGGTGGTCATCTCGCTGATCTGCCTGATCCCCGGCCTCGGCTCCCCCGGGATCGCCCTGGCCGCCGCCATCTACTACCTGATCTACATGCAGATCGAGGCGTACGTAATCTCCCCGCGCATCATGAGCCGCGCGGTGGCGGTGCCCGGTGCCGTGGTGGTGATTGCCGCGCTGAGCGGTGGTGCGCTGCTGGGGCTGCTGGGGGCCCTGATCGCGATCCCCACGGCCGCGGCCATCCAGATGATCGTCAAACAGGTCCTGATCCCCAGGCAGAACCGCGCCTAGGGAGAACCGCAAAGAGAAGGAGCGGGGCCGATTTTCGGCCCCGCTCCTTTTATTTGGTCAACGCTACTCGGCTTCGTCCCACTCGGTGGGCAACGGCAGCGCCTCGGGGTTGGTCACCCGGACAATCTCATCCAGCACGATCTTGACGTACTTCTCCCCCACCCAGAGGTGCTTGGCACCCTCGATCGGCAACACCCTCATCTCCGGGACCGAGGAAAAGCGCTCGGCCGCCTCGGGCGGACGGAGATAGTCGTCAAACTCGGGGATCAGCGCCGTCAGTTCGCGGGGATCCCCATGCCACGCGGCGACCTCCTCGGCGCTCGCGCGATGCAGCGGAGGGCTCAGCAGGATGGCCCCGCGAATCGCATGGTCCCGGCCGTATTTAAGCGCGAGTTCGGTCCCGAAGGACCAACCCACGAGCCAGGGATTGGGCAGGTTGCGCTCGGCGACAAACGCCATGGCCGCGGCGACGTCCAGACGCTCCCCCAGGCCCTCCTCGAAGTGCCCGTCACTGGTGCCCCGGGGCGAGGAGGTCCCGCGGGTGTTGAAGCGCAGCACGGCCAGGTCGGCCAGCGCGGGCAGCCGCGCGGCGGCCTTTCGCAGAACATGGGAGTCCATAAAGCCCTGCGCGGTGGGCAACGGATGCAGGGTTACCAGGGTGGCCACCGGCGGATGCTCGGCGGGCAGCGCGAGTTCGCCCACCAGCTCCAGTCCGTCCTCGGTGTGCAGGGTGATGTCCTCACGGATGGCCGGCAGCATCACGCCGGCCCGCACCTCTACTAATGACACAACAAATCTCGCTTTCCCTGGCTCGCCTAGGCGATCAGCCAGCAGTGATTGTGCCAGTGGCGACGAGCCTCCAGGCCCGCACGCTCCCCCATGACACCATCGGTGCGCCACACCACCACGTGGGCGGTGCCGATCTCGATGGCCAGGTTGCAGCCCGGGCACACGTAGGGCTTGACCGCGCTGCGCGGGGACACCGGCTGCACCGCGTACTCGATGCCGCGGCGCGTCTCGGAGCGTTTGAGGCCCGCAACCAGGTGTTGCAGGCCGTCGTGGTCATGAGCGGGAGGTTTACGTCCCCGCGGCCGATTACTCCGAGGCATACAGTCCATTCTAGGAGGCGAGACCCGACAGAAGAAACGACGAGGGGCCAAACGCACGTGGCGTTTGGCCCCTCATCACAACCGTTAGGTTAGTACCAGTTCAGCGCCTGGGAGTGAGCCCAGGCACCACACGGCGAGCCGTAGCGGCCGGTGATGTAGCCCAGTCCCCAGTTGATCTGGGTGGCCGGGTTGGTGGCCCAGTCGGCACCGGCCGAAGCCATCTTGCTGCCGGGCAGAGCCTGCGGGATGCCGTAGGCACCGCTGGGGTTGGCCGCGTTATAGCGCCAGCCGGACTCCTTGTTCCAGAGCGCAACCAGGCACGCGTACTGGTCCTGACCCCATCCTCGTCCCATCACGATGTCAAACGCGATCGCCTGAGCGGAACCCGCGTTCGGTGGTCCGGCGGGCGGTGCCGAGGCGTTGCCGGCCGGGGCGTTGTTCCCGGTCGTCTTGGTGGTCTTGGTGGTGCCTGTCTTTCCCGAGGTGTCCGCGGTGTCATCCGCGGGGGGCGGGGTGACGGGTGCCTTGGGAATCAGGGCGACGTCAAAGCCGTCGCGAGAGAAGTCGTTTGAGTACTCCCCGGATGCCTCCAGCGCCTGGGTCGCGGACGTGAGAACGTCTGCGGAGACCGGCGCAAAGGGCGAAGTACGGTAGGGGGACGCAACGGCTCCACCGGAGGGATCAATCACGGTCGTCAGTACAAAGCCTGCGGATGCCGCAAAGGCGATGCAACCAAGAAAGACCCGACCCCGGGAGAAGGGACGTACGGGCACCGGGCGCCGATTACGAGTTCGGCGCGCGGGTGCGGCGGGTGCGGGAGCTAGATGTTTTGTCACGATTTGATAAAGCATACGCGGCGATTCGTGATCTGGCCAGCAGCGACCCCCCATTTGGGTCAAAAAGGTTGGATCCGCTGTCTGGCTAGTACCAGTTCACCGCCTGCGAATGCGACCACGCACCGCAGGGTGAACCGTAACGACCCGAGATGTACCCCAGGCCCCACTTGATCTGAGTAGCCGGGTTGGTTTCCCAGTCGGCACCCGCCGACGCCATCTTGCGTCCGGGCAGCGCCTGCGGGATTCCGTATGCCCCGCTGGAGCGGTTGGCGGCGTTCACGCGCCAGTTGGATTCCTTATGCCAGAGCTTCTCCAGGCACAGGTACTGCTCATCGCCCCATCCACGGTCACGCACCATCGAGAGCGCCACCGAACGCGCGCCACCGGGATCCGCAACCACGCCGCGACCGGGGGTTTTCTGCGCATCCGCGTCGGTCTTATCGTCGACCGGGTCCGGATCGGGCACCCGCTCGATCATCGCGATTTCATAACCGTGACGGGAAAAACTGTTGTTGTATTCGGCCGTGCTCACCAGGGTCTGACCCGGGTCGATTGCCCGCGGCTCGGTGACGGTGGCCAGCTGGAAGTACGGCGAGGCGGTCGCCCCCGAGTAGGGATCGATGATGCTGACCATCAGGAATCCGGATACCGCGGCGAAGGAAACCCCCGCCACCGCCCGCCGACCCCGGGGACGTGCATTTCGCGTCCGTCGATTGGGAACGCGCTGCTGCGCCTGAGAATTAGCTCGGTGTTTGCCCACGATTTCCCTAGCCTAGCCGACCGATGCAAAAAGCGCTATGCGCTTAGCGCACCGAGAGCATGACGTTGATGACCTCGTCGAGCACCAGGTCGACCTGCTCCTCGGAGTATCCTCCACGCTCGGCACCGAAGGTCACCGTACGCACGCGATCCACCGAGAGCGGGGCGCCCTCCTGGAAGTATCCACGCAGCTCGACCGAGAACGCATCCACGTCATCCACCGAGTACCCCTGGGTAAACCGGCCCACGCGGCGGAATCGCTCGCGGCTGGGACGGGCCAGACGGTTCAGCAGAACCTGGGCGGTCTCCCGCACCTGGACCAGCCAGGCATCCTGGCCGGACCGGGCCAGCGCGATCTCACGCTCGCGCGAGGCAAACGCGTCCTCGAGGCGCTCCAGCGCCGCGTCCACGTGTCCGGTCGAGTACCCCTTCTTTACCAGCTTGAAGGAGGTCTCACGGATCTGGGCACTGGTCAGCGCGTCCTTATCGCCGGGCGCGGCATCGTAGGCGGTGCGGGCGCGCTCAAGGAAACCATCAACATCCGCGGGACGGTACCCGCGCACACCGCGCTTATTCTCGGGAAAAGTCGTAGGCACGAGGGACCTCCTGGGGTGAGTAGGCAGAGCCTAGTGAACCGCGCTAGAGAGCGGACTAAAGATCATAAAGAGGGCAAAGGCAAGCGGGGCGGAGGGCAGCATCGAGTCGATGCGATCCAGGAATCCGCCGTGACCCGGCAGCCAGGACGACATGTCCTTGATTCCGATGTCGCGCTTGATCAGGGACTCGCCGAGATCACCGAAGGTGGCCGACACCGTGAGCAGCGCTCCCAGAATCATTCCCACCCAGAAGGGCACCTCGAGCATGAAAATCGCCAGCAGGATTCCGGCGATCTGCGCGGCAATCGCCGCACCGGCCAGACCCTCCCAGGTCTTCTTCGGGCTAATCTTCGGGGCCATGGGATGCTTACCGAAGCTCAGGCCACTCGCGTAGGCACCCACGTCCACACTCACCACCACGATGAGGAAGGCCAGGGTCCACCACTCGCCGTGTTCCTGACGGGTGAGCAGCACCGCGAAGGAGGCCATCAGCGGAACGTACACCTGCACCAGGAACACCACCAGGACATCCCGCAGGATCTCCGGGGCCGTGCGCTCATCGGCCTCGATCATCTGGGCGATCAGGCGCCACACCACCACCACGGCGATTCCGCCGAGCAGGGTGCTCCAGATCAGAACGGGGTCGGCGATATAGGAGGCCACCACCATGGCGGCACCGGCCAGGACGTTGGGGATCGGGTCGACCTTGCGCGGCGTGAGTCGCAGCGCGTTGACCAGTTCCAGCGTGGTGAAGACCACAAACGCCAGCGCCAGGATCGCAAACAGATCCTTGATCACGATCAGGCTCACCAGCAGCACGCCGCCCAGACCCAGACCGATCAGGATCGCCAACACCAGGTTACGACCGGTGCGGGCGGCGATGCGCTCGTTGACCTGGTCAACCTGCGCGCGCGTCTCCTGAACCTTGCGTTCGATATCGGCGCGGGTCGCCTTCAACTGAGCGTGCAGCACCTCACGCGAGGAGTGCGACTCCCCCGTGGTGCCGGGCTCGGGATCGCCCGGGGCGCCCGTGACCTTAGCCACGAGCGCCTCCGAACGAATCGATGATCGAGATGATGACCAAGATCAGATCTCGAGCAGCTCGGCTTCTTTACGCTTCAGGGCCTCGTCGATCGCATCGGTGTGCGACTTGGTGAGAACCTCAAGCTCCTTCTCGCCACGGGTCACGTCATCCTCGCCGACCTCGCTCTTGAGGGCGTCGAGCTCTTCCTTGGCCTTGCGACGGATGTTGCGCACGGCAACCTTGGCGTCCTCGCCCTTGGTGCGAACCAGCTTGACGAACTCCTTGCGACGCTCCTCGGTGAGCTCGGGCAGGGTCACGCGGATGACGGATCCGTCGTTCGAGGGGTTGGCACCCAGGTTCGGGATGTCGCGGATCGCGTTCTCGATGTCGCGCAGTGCACCCTTGTCATACGGGCTCACCAGGATGGTGCGAGCCTCGATGTTCTGCAGTCCGGCCAGCTGCGAGAGCGGGGTCGGGGTGCCGTAGTAGCTCACGATTACCTTCTGGAACATCTGAGGGTTGGCGCGACCGGTACGCACACCGGCAAAATCTTCCTTGGCAACCTCGACGGCCTTGGCCATACGCGCGCCGGTGTCGGTCAGTACTTCCGCAATCACGGGGACTCCTTCAACTTTCTTAGGGGCTCGGTTCATTCTACCGGGAACGGCGTGATACCCGAGCAGGTTGGGGTGGAACTAGTTGCGAACGAGGGTTCCGATTTCCTCACCCAGAATGGCCTTGGTGACGTTTCCTGCGGGTTCCATCCCAAACACGCGCATCGGCATGCCGTTGTCCATGCACAGGCTGAACGAGGTCGAGTCCACAACCTTGAGGCCGCGCTGCAGCGCCTCCTGATAGGTGATCTCCTCGATCCGGGTCGCGGTGGAGTCGATGCGCGGGTCGGCGGTGTAGACACCGTCCACGCCGTTCTTGGCCACCAGGACCACGTCGGCCTCGATTTCCAGGGCGCGCTGGGCGGCCACGGTGTCGGTGGAGAAGTAGGGCAGACCGGCGCCGGCACCGAAGATGACCACGCGGCCCTTTTCCATGTGACGCTCGGCGCGGCGCGGGATGTACTGCTCGGCAACCTGGGTCATCTCGATGGCGGACTGCACACGCGTGGTGGCGCCGGCCTGCTCGAGAAAGTCCTGCAGGGCGAGGGCGTTCATCACGGTGCCCAGCATGCCCATGTAGTCGGCGCGGCCGCGGTCCATGCCGCGGGTGGAGAGCTCGGCGCCACGGAAGAAGTTTCCGCCGCCGACCACGATGGCGATCTCCACGGTCTTGGCCGCTTCGGCGATCTCCTTGGCGATGGCGCTCACCACGTCGGGGTTCACACCGAGGGATCCGCCACCGAAGGCCTCACCCGAGAGTTTCAGAAGGACGCGTCGTTTTTCGCTCGAGGCCATGGTGTATTTCCCTTTCGGTGTTTCGTCTGTATTGTCCAGGCTAGTGCTTCGCCCCTGGCTGGCGACAGCGAAAAGGAGTCCGGATCGCAAATGCAATCCGGACTCCTATCGGGTGAGACTAGGCGCCGACCTTGAACCGGAGGAATCCGGTAACGGTCAGGCCTGCGTCTTCGAGAACCTTGGCAACGTTGATCTTGTTGTCCTTGGCGTAGTCCTGCTCCAGCAGGGCAACCTGCTTGAAGTAGGAGGTCAGACGACCCTCGATGATCTTCGGCAGGGCTGCCTCGGGCTTGCCCTCGCTGCGGCTGATCTCGGTCACGATCTCGCGCTCCTTCTCGACGGCGTCCGCGGGGACGTCCTCACGAGAGAGAACCGACGGGTTGGCGAAGGAGATGTGCTGCGCGATCGAGCGAGCGGTCTCGGCGTCCGAACCGGTGTAGGCCACAACCACGCCCAGCTGGGGCGGCAGGTCCTTGTTGGTGCGGTGCAGGTAAACCTCGAACGCGTCACCCTTCAGGGCGCCGACGCGACGCAGTTCAACCTTCTCGCCGATGATGGCGGCCTCATCGCTGATGAGGTCGGCAACGGTCTTGTCGCCGGCCGGAGCGGCCAGGGCGGACTCAACCGAGTCGGCACCGGCAGCGGCAACCGCGGCCAGCACGTCATCGGCGAGCTTACCGAAGCGCTCGTTCTTGGCAACGAAGTCGGTCTCGCAAGCGAGCTCGAGCAGGTAGGTGACGCCGTCCTTCTCAGTGGTGGCCACAAGGCCCTCGCTGGTGGAGCGGTCGGCACGCTTCGCGTTACCCTTTGCACCCTTCAGACGCAGGATCTCGGTGGCCTTCTCGACGTCGCCGCCGGCCTCCTCAAGCGCCTTCTTGGTGTCGACCATACCGGTGCCCAGGGCCTCGCGGAGGGCCTTCAGGTCTGCGATGCTGAAATTAGCCATGGTATTAACCCCTCGTGGTTCGGTTGTTACTTGGACTCTGCGTCGGTTGCCTCGACGGCAGCCTCGGCGACCTCGGCAGCAGCCTCGGCTACGGGAGCCTCGGCTACGGGAGCCTCGGCAGCAGCTTCGGTGGTCTCTGCACCGGCGAGGAGCTCCTGCTCCCACTCGGCCAGCGGCTCTGCAGCGGTCTCGCCCTCGGCGGGCTTCTGGTGACGCTGGATCAGACCCTCGGCAGCGGCGTCAGCGATCACGCGGGTCAGCAGGCTGACGGAGCGGATGGCGTCGTCGTTACCCGGGATCGGGTAGGAAACCTCGTCCGGGTCACAGTTGGTGTCGAGGATACCGATAACCGGGATACCCAGCTTCTTGGCCTCGTCGATTGCCAGGTGCTCCTTCTTGGTGTCAACAACCCACAGCGCAGACGGAGTCTTGGTGAGGTTGCGGATACCACCGAGCGACTTGTGGAGCTTGTCCAGCTCGCGCTTCTTGATGAGGAGTTCCTTCTTGGTGAAGCCCGACTTCGAGGTGTCCTCGAAGTCCAGCTCCTCGAGCTCCTTCATGCGAGCGAGGCGCTTCGACACGGTGTTGAAGTTGGTCAGCAGACCACCCAGCCAGCGCTGGTTCACGTAGGGCTGACCCACGCGGGTTGCCTGCTCGGCGATGGACTCCTGAGCCTGCTTCTTGGTACCCACGAAGAGGATGGTGCCACCGTGAGCGACGGTCTCCTTGACGAAGTCGTAAGCCTTGTCGATGTAACCCAGCGACTGCTGCAGGTCGATGATGTAGATACCCGAGCGCTCGGTGAAAATGAAGCGCTTCATCTTCGGGTTCCAACGGCGGGTCTGGTGCCCGAAGTGCACGCCGCTGTCGAGCAGCTGGCGGATAGTAACGACGGCCATGGTCGTACTCCTTATATAGTTTCTCGGTTGATCCGAACACCGACGGCGTTCGGCCTGGTGCCCGGCACAGCCCCGCAGACCCTTCTTTCGAAGGGTGACCGATGGGGGTTGTGCGTGATCCGAGCACGCGTAGTCGCCCTCATACGAAGGCGCTCTTGTTATCTTAGCAGGATCGCCGCCCCGGCTAAACTTCCGCGCGTCGCGTCACCTAGACCCCGGGGAATCCGGCGTCGTCGATGAAGTGCACGCCCTGGGTCTTGCCGTCGACATCGGATACCGAGACAAATTTCAGGTCCTGGGTGCCCAGGTAGTCCAGGGAGACCGCGATGATCTTGGCCATGTCCTGGAGCACCAGGACGCCGGTGCCGCCGGTCTTGTCCGCAAGCAGCTCCGCCGGGGCGGTGATCGCATATCCGCCGGCCCCCTCGGGCCGAGCGGGCGCCACACAGTCCTTATTGGCGCAGCTCGGGAGGCCGAGCGCCATCAGGTTATTGGCGGCCTTGGTGACGCGCGTCGCGGTGTCGTCGGTCTCGGAGATTCCCTCGGTGACCACCTTCACCAGCGCGAGTCCGGACGGCATGTCACCGCCGCCGTCGTCACCCAGTGCGTCGTCGTCGCCCAGCGCGTCGTCCCCGCCCAGCACATCGTCATCGCCACGGGCATCGGAGGTATCGTCATCATCGCGGCCACCTCGCGGCGACTCATCGGGCGCGACCCGGCCCGGCTTGCTGTCCATGAGCGGTTTGATCTGGTTGTGTAGCCCGGTTGTCACCGCCTGTCGATGAGCCTGGGCACCGTTACTCATTCCCAGTCCGAAGCCAATGCCTCCGCCGAGGATCACCACGAGTGCGGCGGCGAGAATCACGATGAGGTTCCGGTTTCGGGAAAACCACCCGGGACCGGACGGCGGCACGGGCGCGGACCGCCAACCCGGTTGCGGCGGCACACTGCCCGGCTGGGGCGAGTAGTACTGCGGCGTGGGCGGTGGAACGGCACCGGGGTCGAAGGACGGTTGTGAGTTGGGTGTTGTCATGATCTGCTGCTTTCGGGCCGGGGCTAGCGGGTGGAGGCCGGGTTGATCGGCGTGCGCGAGGAGCACCGGGTATCAAAGTCGCTCGATTCGAGCCGAACGATGCCCACGTTCTGATCCGCCGCATTCAGCACATAGAGGAGCGAGCCCGCCAGTGCCCGGCAGTCAGACTCGGAGAGCTGCCCAGAATCCAGGTTCAGCGAGATCGAGACGTCGGCTCCGGACTCGTAGTAATAATCGATCAGGTCTACGGAGATCCCGGCCGAGCGCAGCACGCGGCGCAGCACGCCCTCACCGTCCGAGTCATCGTCGGTTTTGACATCGTAGAGTTCGTAATCGCGCTTGCCGTCGAAGGCCGCCAGGACCTTTTCCACCCGGGTCGACTCGGCCGAACGGGCTGAATTCTCGCCCACCACTCGTCCCCCCAAAACTCCCCCGGCAATCGCCAGGACAAGCGCGACCAGCGCACCAACGAGGATCAGGATGAGCGATCTTCGCCCCCGAGAGTGAGAGCTCGGGGGCACCGCCGGTGGCGGCGCACTCACCGTCGCAACTCCCGGCGCATAACCATCGGGCTGACTGAGGAGATGGGCGGCGGGCTGCTCCGGGGGCGGCGGGGCGGGATAGCTCATGCGGTGAGTCCTAACGGTGTACGGCCACACGCCTCGGGGTGAGGCTGGGCTCACCCGTCATGCGGCTCGATGCGCGGCAACTCTAATTCCCTGCCCGCACACTCCGTACCCCGCTGGCCGCAGCCGACGCCCACCCTGTCGGGATAACGCCCGCGGAGCTTTTCAGCGCCAGCCCAGGCGCGGGGCCACCTCGCCGATCAGAAGCTCGAGGGAGCGCAGAATCAGGGGGTGCTCGGGATCCACCGAGTGCACCTGAAAGGACAGCTGGGTCGCGCGATCCAGCACGCTGTCGGCCCCGAGCGAGGCCACCACGGTGTCCACGTCCCCCACGTGGACATCGAGCTTGCGCAGCAGGTCGTCCCGTTCCAGGGTGTCCACCTGATCGCCGAGCACAAACCGGGCCAGCGGCGCCTCCCGATACCGGCGCTCGGCCAGGGCGCGTGCGGCCTCGCCGTCATCGGCCACAAACACGCTGCGCGCCACCGAGACCCGACGCCGAGCCCCGGCCGGCAGCGCGGCCTCATAGGCGTCGATGATCGGATGCTGAAGGTCGGCCAGGGTGGCCTCGGGGTTCTCCGCGGTGCGCGGCTGCGAACGCGAGAGCTGAAGACCCAGCCCCTCCCGCCCGGCGCGCTCGGCCAGGGGCGGCGTGAACGTGGCGAACCAGAGCCGCTCGGCCAGGGTGGGGGCCGCCGGATACAGAAGGTTGTCGGTCGCGCCAAACCTCTCCCCGCGCAGCGCGCTGCGCAGGGTCTGGAAGTTGTCATCGAAGGCGCGATGGCGATCCTCAAACTCCAGCCCGAATGCCGGGAACGAACCAGGGGTGCCACCCGAGCCGAAGCCCAGCTCGAGCCGTTCCCCGGAAATCGCATCGAGCACCGCCGCATCCTCGGCCGTCCGCACGGCGTTTTCCAGGCCCAGCGTGATGATGCCGGTGCCCAGCCGGATCCGGCTGGTCTGCGCGGCCGCGGCCGCCAGCAGCACGAGCGGCGAGGGCAGCCCGCCCTCGTCGCGGTGGAAGTGATGCTGGGCCACCCAGGCGCTGTCGAACCCCAGGCTCTCGGCCCACTTGATCTGCTCGATGGCCAGGCGGTAGCGTTCGGAGGCGGTGACGTCGTCGAGCACTCGGGTAAAGAAGGCGAGTTCGGGCATAACGCTGAAATCTCTTTCGTTCGGTGGAGGGGAACGGCGCCTAGGCGCTGGCCAGCGCGCCGGCCGCGGCGGCGCGACGCCCGGGAATGGCGGCGATCAGCTGGCGGGTGTACTCGTGCTCGGGATGATCAAACACGCGGGCGGTGCGTCCCTCCTCCACGAGTTCGCCGCCACGCAGGACCGAGACCGTGTGGGCGAGCTGACGCACCACCGCCAGGTCGTGCGAGATAAAGAGGTAACTGACGCCGAGATCGCGCTGGAGCTCGCCGAGGAGTTCGAGGATGCGCGCCTGGACGGTCACATCCAGGGCCGAGACCGCCTCATCGAGCACCACCACGTCGGGACCGGGGACCAGGGCGCGGGCGATCGCCACGCGCTGACGCTGTCCACCGGAGAGCTCATGCGGACGCCGGGTCAGGACCGTCGCGGGCAGGGCCACCCGATCAATGATCTGCGCCACCCGGGTCCGACGCTCGGCCGCATCCCCGATGCCAAAGTTGCGCAGCGGCTCGGTCACGATGTCGCCGATGGACTGGCGCGGGTCCAGCGAACCGAACGGGTTTTGGTACACCATCTGCACCCGGCGGCGCAGCTCACGCAGTCCCGCACCGCGCAGCCCGGTGATCTCCCGACCGTGAATGTGCACGGTGCCCGAGGTGGGTTTTTGGAATCCCAGCACGATTCTTGCGGTGGTGGTTTTGCCCGATCCGGACTCCCCCACGATCGCGTGGGTGCTGCCCGGGGCGATGCTGAAGGACACGTTGTCCACCGCACGCTGGGGTGCTCCCGCGCGGCCAAAATCCTGCACCAGATTGCGCGCCACCACAACCGGAGCGTCGGATCCATCGACGTCTTCCGAGCGATGACTCACCCCCTCGAAGACCTCGCGCTCGACCACGTGGAGGGCGCGCTCCCCCCGCGAAATCTCGGGCTTTGCCGGCGGCGTGGAATCCAAACGGAGGCTATCCCCCAGTGAGAGCGAAGCGAAGGACGGAGCGTCTTTCAGGAGCCTGCGTGTGTAGGCACTCTCGGGGTGGGCGAGCACCCGGTCGGTATCCCCGCTTTCCTGGACGGTGCCGTCGCGCAGGACCACCAGTCGATCGGATCGATCGGCGGCCACCGCAAGGTCATGGGTGACCATGAGCACCGCGGTGCCCGAGTCCCGCCGCAGCGTATCGATCAGGTCGAGGATCTTGGCCTGCACGGTCACATCCAGCGCGCTGGTCGCCTCATCGGCGATCAGCAGCGCGGGCTCCAACGCGATGGCCCCGGCGATCAGCACGCGCTGCTTCATCCCGCCGGAGAGCTCGTGCGGATACTGGGTGGCCCGCAGCTCGGGATTCGGGATCCCCACGTAGTCCAGCAGCTCGATGACCCGGGCCCGGCGGGCCGCGCGATCCTTCCAGCGGTGAATCCGCAGCACCTCGGCCACGGATTCCCCCACCTTCTTCACCGGGTTGAGCGAGTTATTGGGATCCTGGGGGATCCACCCGATCGAGCGTCCACGCAGGTCGCGGAAGCGCTTCTCGCTCCACCCGCTCACGTCGCTTTCGCCGATCAGTACCCGTCCCCCGGTGATCGATCCGTTGCCCGCCAGCAGGCCGGTCGCCGCCTGGGCGGTGGTGGTTTTACCCGAGCCAGACTCCCCCACCACCGCCAGCAGCTGGCCGGGTTCGATTTCCAGCGAGACGCCGCGCACCACGTCCAGGCGCTCGCGTCCCACCGTGTAGGAGACCTGCAGATTGTCGATGGTCAGGGTAGTCATGAGATCCGTCCCTTGGCGGCGATGGCCGCGCTCACTCGGTTGGCGGCGAGAACCACCAGAACCACCACGGCTCCGGGCAGCGTGGTGAGCCACCAGGCGGTGGCGATGTAGTTGCGTCCCTCGGCGATCATCAGACCCCACTCGGGCGTGGGCGGGGGCGCCCCGTAGCCGAGGAAGCCGAGGGTCGAGATCGAGAGCACCGCGGTGCCAAACTGCAGGGCCGCCAGCGCCAATACCGCGGTCAGCGAGTTGGGCAGCACGTGTCGCCAGAGGACCACCGGGAACCGGCCGCCGCTGGCAAACGCGGCCTCCACGTAGTCCGATCCACGCACCCGCACAACCTCCGAACGCGACAGCCTGGCAAACGCCGCGACGCTGGTGAAACCAACAGCGATGGCGGCCTGGGCGGTCCCAAATCCCAGCAGGATGATGATCGAGAGCGAGAGCAGCAGCGAGGGGATCGCCAGGAAGACGTCGACGATGCGCATCAGGATATCGTCCAGGATGCGGCGGGAGGATCCGGCGATGACGCCGATCGCGGTGCCGATCACAAAGCCCACGCTCACGGCGATCAGCGCGCCGGAGAGCGAGTTGATCGACCCGTAAACCACCCGGGTGAACATGTCGCGCCCGGTCGCATCGGTCCCAAACAGGTGCTCCAGGCTCGGCGGCTGCTGCGCCTGGGCGGCGTTTCCGGCGATCGGGTCCAGCGGGGTAAATGCCTGCGGGATGATCGCCCAGGCGATCACGATCAGCAGCCACACCACCGAGAGCACCACCGAAACCTTCGGTCGTCCGATGCGCTCGCGCAGGCTTCGGCGGATGGGCACAAAGGGATCGGGCAGGCTCGATGCCCGCGTCTCCCGCTCGTTTACGCTCATACGGCTACCACCTTTCTCTCCCGCGAAATCCGAGCAATCCCGCGCTTGCGGGCACCCAGACGCGGGTCCAGTACCGGGTAGAGCAGGTCCACCACCAGGTTGATTACCACAAAGACGGTGGCCGAGAGCAGCACCACCGCGAGCAGAATCGGCGTATCCTGCTGGCTCACCGCCTGCTCGGTCAGCCGTCCCACCCCCGCGCGTCCAAACACGGTCTCGGTGACCACGGCCCCGCCGATCAGCTCACCAAAGAGCACCCCGGCCATCGTGAACGCGGGCAGCACTGCGTTGCGGGCGACGTTTTTAGAGAGGATCCACCAGGGACCCGCGCCCCGCGCCCGCACCACCGCCACGAAGGGGTAGCCCAGCACATCGTCCACCGAGCGGATCAGGATCTGCGCGAGCGGTGCCGAAATCGGCACGGCCAGCGTGAGGACCGGCAGGATCAGCCCCTCAACCGGCCCCGGATTCACCACCGGGATGAGCCGCAGCTGGAAGGAGAATACCTGGATCAGCACGATGCCCAGCCAGAACACCGGAACCGCCACAAACAGCGAGGGGAGCGCACGAAACACGTCGGCGATCCGGCGCAGTCCGGGAAGGTTTGCCAGGATCGTGATCCCCACCGCCAGCAGCACCGCCGCCACAAATCCCAGCGAGGCGAGTAGCAGGGTGCCCGGCACCACCTCGGCCAGGAGCTGTTTGACCGGCGTCCCGCTCTGGATCGAATAGCCGAAGTCGCCCCCGAGGAACCCCAGCAGCGAGTGCACATACTGAATCGGCAGCGGCGTATCGGCACCGTAGGCGACCCGCAGCGCGGCGATCTGATCCGGGGACAGCCCCAGCTCGGGATTCTCGAACTTGATCATCAGCGCATCGCCGGGCATCGCCTGGAGCAGCACAAACGCGACCGTGAACGCGGCCAGCAGCACGGCCGCGGCCTGGCCGAGCCGGCCCAGAACGTACTTCATGGGGATCCTTTCAACGGGGGAAACCACGGACGTCCGGATCGCCTCGGGCGAGGCGATCCGGACGGTGGGGACTACTGCTTGTCTACCCAGACGGCGTCAAAGCTTGGCCGTCCCACGGATTCGGAGGAGAAGCCGTGCACGAAGTTGGCGGTGGCAAACACCTGCGGCTCCTCGAAGAACGGAATCACATAAGCCTGGTCGGCGAGGTACTTCTGCACGGTCTGGCTGGCCTCGATCCGGGCCTTGGGATCCGCGGTGGAGGCGACCGCCTGCAGCAGCTCCTCCAGCTTCGGGTCGCCGATGGACTGGTCGGCGTTGTCGCGGTTGAGTAGGGTGTTGCGGTTCTTGGAGTAGAACTGGCTCTTGATCACATCGAGGTCCGCGCGGCCGACCATCGAGTGGTAGATCTGCACCTGGTTGGCATCCTGGATCGCCTTGGCGTAGGTGCCGGCGTCGGCCTTGAGGATCTGCAGGTCCACGCCGATCTTCTTGAGCTGCTGGCTCACCAGGGTCAGGGCGTCGAAGGAGCGCGGCTGCGGGGCGGCCTCGTTGACCACCAGGGTCAGCGGCTGACCGTCCTTTTCGCGGATGCCGTTGCTGCCGAGCTTCCATCCGGCCTCATCCAGCAGCGTCGCCGCCTTCTTGGGGTCGTAGGCGAAGGCGTCCTTGGTGTCCACATAACCGAGCGCGGTCTTGCTCAGCACCGAGGTGGCCAGCGGGTAGTTCTTGGTATAGATGGTCTTGACCAGCTCCTCCCGGTCGATCCCGGCGATCAGCGCCTGGCGTACCCGAATGTCGGAGAGCTTCTCGTTGCGGAAGCGCAGGCTCAGGCCGTTGTTCACGCCGTTGGTCTGCGCGGCGTATACCTGGAACCCGGCGTCGGTGACCTGCTTTTCGTCCTGGGCCTCGACGTCGCGGATCAGCCCGGCCTGGCCCGAGAGCAGCGCGCCCACGCGGACGCTCGCCTCGGGGGTCACGGTGATCTGGATCTTGTCGAGGTACGGACGTCCCTGGTTCGACCAGGACTTCGGTGCCCACTTATAGTCCTTGCGGGCGACCAAATCGAGACCGGTACCGATCTTCTCGTTGTCCACGGTGAAGGGACCCGATCCGATGATGTTGGCCGCGTTTCCGGGGCCAAACTTTTCGAACGGAAGATCGAGGGTCTTGGAGGACAGCAGGCCCGAGTTGATGGTTGAGGTGGCCTGGAGGAACCCGGGAGACGGTGCCGAGAAGTGGAACTTCACCGTGTTCTTGTCCACCACCTCGCTGCTCTGGTAGTTGTTGATCGCCTCCGAGACCGTCAGTCCGCGGGCGGCGTCGCCGAGCCCGTACAGGTCAAAGTTCTTGGCAACCACCGCGGCATCCAGCGGGGTGCCGTCGGAGAAGGTCACGCCGTCGCGAATGGTGAAGGTGTACTCGGTTGCGTCGGCGTTGGATTCCCACTTGGTGGCGATCCACGGCTCGAACTCCAGGGTCTTGGGGTCCTGGTAGACGAGGCGATCGGCGATGTTGTTGACGATGCCACCGTTGGGATAGAACCCGGCCCCCGGCGGGTACAGCCCGGTGATGGCCTGGTGCTCGAGGTAGACGAGGGAGCCGCCGGTGACCGGTTTTCCCGTCTCGCTGCTCGACCCCGACCCCGGGGTGCTGGCGTTCGCCGAGCATCCGGCGAGCGCGAGGGCAAGCACGGTTGCGGTCGCAAGACCGGCGATAAGACGTCTCGGTGAGGGCATAGGTGGTTCTCCTGGCGCGGGGCGGAACGAGCGGGCTCGACCGCAAGACTGTGATCGGGTGGGTGAAACGTAACCCCGACAGTAGTGGCGCATCCGGCCCGGTTTGGAGGGCATGACAAAGTATGACCCCATGCGTCGGACGGCGACATCCGTGGGTGTGAGCTCGGTGTCGGATCGCTAGGGTCGGCCCTACGACCCCGCGTCTCGTGCCCGTCCTTCCCGGCTGAGGTGATTTACTCGGCTCGGGTGGCCTACCCGGGGCGAGCGGCCTTCCCGGGGCGGACGGCTTTCCTAGCTCGGGGAGCTTTCCCGGGGCGAGCGGCCTTCCGGGCTCGGGCAACCTTCCCGGGGCGAGCGGCCTTCCCGGGGCGGACGGCTTTCCTAGCTCGGGGAGCTTTCCCGGCTCGGGTGGCCTACCCGGAGCGAGCGGCCTTCCCGATTAGGGTGCCTTTTCCCGCTCCGGCCGCTTTCTTAGCTCGGCAGACTTTCTCCGTTTGGGCGAGGCGTGGCACGGTAGCGTGGAGTACAACGCTTCACTCGCAGCCCCTCGGAAGGACCCCCGATGACCACGCCCGAAACCTTCACCAGCCCGTCCCCCGAGACATCTCCCGCGAGCAGCGCCACCGAGACGGACACGATCGAGGCCGCGGTTGAGGGAGCCCTCACCGTGGTAGCGGCCTCGGCGGCCCGCCCCCGGGCCATCGTGACCGGCGCCACCGGAGGCATGGGACTCGAGATCGTCCGCGACCTCGCCCGCACGCATGACGTGATCGCACTGGGCCGCTCGGCCGCTCGCCTCGCCGAACTCGATGCCCACGCCGGGGTGACCGCCCGCGCAGTGGACCTCACCCGACCCGACCTGATCGCCTCAGAGCTGGGTGATCCCGGCCCCGTGGACGTGGTGATACATGCGGCGGCACTCGGTGACAAATTCTCCGTCGAGACGGCCACCCCCTCCGACTGGCTGACCCAGCTCACGGTGAACGTCGTGGCCGCATCCGAGCTCACCCGGATCCTGCTGCCGACCCTGCGCGAGCGCGAGGGCACGGTGATCTTCATCGGTTCCGGTGCCGGCACCAACCCGGTCCCCGGTAGTTCCGTGTATGCGGCAAGCAAGCACGCCCTGCGTGGACTCGCCGATTCCCTGCGCGTCGAGGAGGAGCAGTACCGCGTTCGGGTCGCCACGGTTGCCCCGGGCCAGACCGACACCGAAATGCTCCGCGGCCTGATCGATACCAACGACTACCGGCCGGAGCGCTACATTCGCCCCGAGTCCGTCGCCCAGGCCGTGCGTTTTGTCGTGGATGCCCCCGCGGACATTCATCTGACGGATGTGGCCGTGCGCCCCCGCCGCGAACTCAACCGGTACTAGCCACCGCCCGCCCCACAGGTCTTGATCGACCGCACAAAAACACACACCGAGGCATCCTCCACAGGATAGGTCCGCCATCCAGTTCTCCCCAGCGTGAACTTCCCACCCCCTCTATCCCCCGCCATCACGAAGGCTGGATGGCATGAACCAAACACCCACACAGCCTCAGTCGCGCGCCCATTTCCCGCGCTTTGCATTCAGAATCCTCGCCGCGCTCTTGCTCCTGCTCGCCGCCTTTGGCATCGAAGCCGCCTTTCCGGCCACGGCTACGGCCACAGCCACAGCCACAGCCACAGCCACGAATACGGCCACTGCCACTGCCACTGCCACTGCCACTGCGCTACCGGAGACCATCACAACGACCGCCGCCGCACGCCCCCGAGGCATGGTGCCGTCAAGGGCCGTCACCACGGTCACCGCCCACCCCGGAGTCTTGCCGCGTCCGCAAGCCCTCCCTCCCCTCTCGACACCTCCCGAAACAGTGGACACCGCCCCCGAAGGACGCAACCCAGTCGAACAAAACACAAACGGGTTTGTCCCATTGCAAACAATCGCTTTCTCATCCGTGAAGCCTGCAGGCCGCGTCGACGCCCAGCTACGGAACCATCCCAGTCGGTGGCCCTGGCCGATCCCCACCCCGGTGAACGTAATCGAGGAGTTTCTCGCGCCGCCAAACCCCTGGAGCCCCGGGCGGCGCGGGATCTCCCTGGCCGCAGAGACCGGCACAACGGTGCTCGCGCCAGCCGAGGGCAGGGTGTCTTTCGTGGGGGTGGTGGTCGATCGTCCCGTCATCACCATCGAACATCCGGGAGGCCTGCGGACCAGCTACGAACCCGTCGATTCGACATTCGCTATCGGAGATCTCGTGAGCGCCGGTTCCCCCATCGGCACCATCGCCTCCGGCGGCGTATGCCCACAGCTGTGCCTACACGTCGGGGTGCGATCCGGTGATGAATACGTTAATCCGCGACGTTATTTTGGCAGCCGCGCCCGGCTAGTTCTGCTGACCCCCTAGGCGACATCACGCGATCTCGACCCGACTAAGGCAGGCTCGTCAGGGCCCATACACGGCCCAGGTTTTAGACAGCATGAAAACTTACCGACAAAACAAGGAAAATTGTACATAAGGCTTGCCTAACCTAATGTTTGCCAATAGATTATCAACACGAACGGATCAGGTTCAGCTATCGCCCGATAGTGATCCGGTCGCCGTTTTCGCAAACGGACGTAACGCATCCTGGCAAGACCGCAACAGGCTGCCCGCCACTACCTCGGCGGGCAGCTGCGGTTGCCACGATCTCACCGCCTCCAGTTCTCGCAGTCTCGCAGTCTCGCAGTCTCGCAGTCTCGCAGTCTCGCAGTCTCGCAGTCTCGCAGTCTCGCAGTCTCGCAGTCTCGCAGTCTCGCAGTCTCGCGACGGAGGATACTCGGTTTCCATGCATGTGAGCGCCGGATGGCGGAGGTTCTATGCGCGCGGATGAGCGATTCGATAGGCGTCGCGCAACCGTTCGGTCGAGACATGCGTGTAAATCTGGGTGGTTCCCAAGGAGGAATGGCCCAACATTTCCTGCACGGTTCGCAGGTCGGCACCGCCATCGAGTAGGTGCGTGGCTGCACTGTGCCGCAGGGCGTGTGGTCCCGATGCCGTCGCGCCGGGGAGCGCTCCCAGGTTCTTGGCCACCAGTGCGTACGCGGCCCGGGTGCCCAAAGCCCCGCCGCGAGCACCCAGGAAGACGCGATCCACCTCGACGCGCAGGAGCATCGGACGGGCACGCACGAGGTAGGCTTCGAGCGCCGATCTGGCGGGCGCTCCAAACGGCACAACCCGTTCCTTGCCACCCTTTCCCCACACTCGAATGGTGAGACGTTGGAAATCAATGTCGTGCTGCGTCAGGGCGCATAATTCGGCCACGCGAATGCCGGTTGCATAGAGGAGTTCAAGGACGGCGCTGTCGCGAAGTTCGAGCGGGTCGCCTTCGGCGGCTCGGCTGCGGAGATCATCAAGCAGTTCCCGCAGCGGCTCCTGGGCAACCACCTTGGGTAGGCTTCGCCCGGCACGCGGCGCGCGTAATCGAGCAGCAGGGTCATTCGAAATCCGATTGTTGTGAGCAAGCCAACTCGTCCACCCACGAACCGCCGCGGCATGCCGGGCAAGGCTGCTGGGGGCAAGCCCGCGCTGGCTCAGATCCCACAGCCAGTCCCGCAACAGCTCCAGGTCAATATCCGCGACCTCAAAGACGTTCCGAGGTTTCGCAAACTCGGCGAGCGACTGCAGGTCGGCACCATACGCGCGCACGGTCGCCGGCGAATACTGGCGTTCGGAGTGCAGCACGTCGAGATACTCCTCGATGGCCAAACGAATCTGCATGTCCCCATGGTGTCACATGGAACCGATTTGCGGATCTCGCCGGAGCCCGGCTGGTCGTCACTCTTCAGGACGACTCGGCACGTCTGGCCAGGACCTATCGCTTTGACTCAAACAACCCCAAACTTTTCCTGTTCAAACCTCCTCCGTTCAAACCCTCCCCAAACAGGCCTCCCCCAAACGAACTTCCCCCAAACAGGCTTCCGCAACCAAGCCTCCCCCGAACGAACCTTCTCCATTCAGGCTTTCCCCATTCGGACGTTCCGCATTCGGGTTCTCTCGATGCGCGGGTTGTCCGTTCGGGCGCGGCCGGTTGATGCGTTGAGTTTCAGATCGCACCAGTCAACGATAAGCCCCTCTTCCATGTGTGGGCCTACTGTTCGGTGGTGCCTTGAGGAGCCACCCCTCACCGCTGTCAAACACCTCTTCGTGCAACGCCAGGAAACCCAGAGCCGCACGCACGGTAGCAAATGAGAGCCCCGCGTCTACGGCAATTTCTTGAGGCGACCGGGGACGGTACCGGCTCAAACAGTCTCGCACCCGTGAAATCTCCGAAGCATCCACACCCTGCGAAACCGAATACTCATTCGTCCCGCCACGTCGGCTCGATCCTGCGGCGGGTTCCCCCGCGCTGCCAACCAAGGATGAATCGGACACGTGAGGGATGAGCGCGGGTGGCACCCCCGCGCTCGGTGAGGCCACACTCGGCGTCGTTCCAGTCGGCGGCACCGCGGTGCGTGAAGTCGCGATTGGCGGTGTCACGACGGCGCGAAGTGTTGCGGGTGGCGGCGACACGACGGCTCGGGGTGTTGCAGGTGGCGGAGTCAGGACCGGAGGTGACGTCGCAGATTCTGCCAACCCGGCCGGCGGTGGCTTCGGAGTAAGAGAACCAGCTCCAGGGGTGTCAGCCGGCGGGAGGGGATCTTCCGGCCGGGAGCCGGTCGGAGCGCTTGGAGTGCCGAGGTCCCAGGTTGAGGGTCCGTCCAGCGATCTGCCCGGTGCCGAGAGTGTTCCTGGATACTGCGTCGAGGTGTCGATCACGATCGGGACCTCGGGGTATTCGGGTACGAGGGTGTCGCTCTCGAGAAGTCTCAGAGGCGCAGTATTGCGACTCGAGGGCCGCGGAGCCTCGCCCGGATCGGGTTCCAAGTAGCCGGCGTCGTCCGCGTAGAACTTAGACGAAGCAGGAGATGGAGTTGAGGCCACGGCGGCGCCGGATTGTGAATCCCGGGACTCTTCGGCCGCCGAAGTTGCAACGGTAGCGGAGTCCGCTCCCTCTTCATGATCCGCCTCCGCCGTATTGGCAGAGGACGAGTCAGCGGAGGGCGTATCGGTGCGTGCGCTCTTGATGGGGGTATTTGTGAGCGCGCTGGCGGAGTGGCTGTCGCCCGGCGAGTCGGGGGTCGTCAGGTCCGTGGGCGATGCAAGCGTCGCGGTCAGTGGCTCGATCAGCTCTACCACCGTCTCCGCATCGATAATGAGCTGAGCACCGTATTCACGCAGGAGCCGGTGGCATCCCGCCGAGGACGCATTGGTGACCGGGCCCGGTACCGCGCCCAGTGGACGGCCGAGCGTGGCCGCATGCCCCGCCGTGTTCAACGAACCGGATCGCCACCCGGCCTCCATGACCACGGTGCCGCGCGAGAGGGCCGCGATCAGCCGATTACGCTGCAGGAAACGCCACCGCGTGGGCGAGGTGCCGTTGGGAACCTCGGAGATGACCACCCCATCGCGGACGATCCGGGAGAGCAGGGCTTCATGCCCGGCCGGATACGGGCGATCGGCACCCCCGGCAAGCACCGCCACCGTCTGGCCGTGGCTGGCAAGCGCGGCTCGATGCGCGACCGCGTCGATTCCATATGCCGCCCCGGAAACGATCGTGTATCCACGCTCAACGAGTCCGGTCGCGATCTCCACGGTGACTGACTCTCCGTACCGGGAAGAGGCACGCGCTCCCACCAGTGAGACCGAATTCGCGCTGGCTTCGAGGGTGTCCAAATTGCCCCGCACCCAGAGGCACAGCGGGGCATGCGAGCCCAGGTCGTTGAGGGCAAGCGGCCACTCGTGGTCGTGAGGGCCGACGATGACCGTGTCGGTGCGTCCGGCACGATCCAGCACGTCTAAGACCCGACCGGCGGCAAGGCGCGGCCGCCAGCGCGCCAGCGCGCGCTCGGCCCGCTCCAGGGTGACCTCGGGGTCCAGGTCGCCGGCATGATGCTCAAGCATCACCGCGGACCAGTACCGCGCGGGTTCATCGCGCACCAGTGCGTTGAGCGCCGCGGGGGCGCCGAGAACGTCGAGGAGCTCATGGGCCGCCGAGTCGCCCGGTTCCACGATGGATGACCATGCCGCGCGGGCAAAGGTATCTAGCAGGGCGGCTTCATCTTCACGGCCCAGCGTGTCGTGTCCAGACGTATCGCGCACAGAAGAATCGTGATGAACGCCCTCGGGGCTAGCGAGACGTCGGGCGGCCGCCTCACGAGCGGTGGTCTCGCGACCGCGGTCGGAGACGGGATCCGTGGGGTCACGCCTGACCGCGGCGGCGGCATCGAGGACGCGTGATCGGGGCAGACCAAACAGGGTGGCTCTGGGCATGTCTATTCCTTGGTTGTGAATCGGATAATGGTCGCGGCAAGCGGGAGGGCTCACCGTCATTCCGGCTGGGTGGGAAATCCTTCCCGCGGTGATGCGGATTAGGTGGGAAACCCCTCACGCAAATCGAGCGCGTGAGATACATCGTCAGCAGTCGGCACGCCGTGTTCGGCCAGGTCGGCGACCGTCCATGCAACTCGCAGGACCCGGTCATAGCCGCGCATGCTGAGACGCTCGCGAGCAAGACTGTGATCGAGCGCACTGAGCGCTTCCGGCGTTATCTGGCGTGGACCCTCCCGTAACCAACTACCGGGCACCTCGGACGCCTGAGTCCACGGGGTATCACGCAGCCGGTGCCGCGCGCGATCACGAGCCTGATGGATCCTGGTGCGGATGGCCGCATGATCGTGATGGGGACTATCCCGAGCGAGTCTGAGTTCGGGCAAGGTCAGCGGGTTCACGCGGATTCGGATGTCGATCCGATCCAGCAGCGGGCCCGAAAGCCGTGCCTGGTAACGACGAATATTTTGTGCCGGGCACCGACACCGCATGTTTTTGTCGTCGTAGTAGCCACAGGGGCAGGGATTGGCCGCAAGAATCAGCTGAAAACGACCGGGAAAGGAGGCGGCCCCGATGGCCCGGTGGATCACGATTTCGCCGGTTTCCAGGGGTTGGCGCAGCGTATCAAGCACGTGACTGGGAAACTCGGCGGCCTCATCCAGGAACAACACCCCGTGGGCCGCACGGGCCGCGGCACCGGGACGAATGAGCCCACTTCCGCCACCGATGATCGAGATCACCGATGCGCTGTGGTGCGGAGCCTCCCAGGGCGGCCGGGTCGGGATACCCGCGTCCAGGGAGTCTCCGTTCACCGATCGAACCGCGGCGACCTCGAGTGCCTCCTCGAGGGAGAGATCGGGCAGCAGCGAGGGAAGCCTCGCGGCCAGCATGGACTTTCCCGCCCCCGGAGGCCCGATCATGCCGAGGTGGTGGCCACCGGCGGCGGCCGTGGTGAGCGCGTCCACGGCGACATCCTGGCCGATGACATCCGCCAGCGAAGGCTCGGCACCCGGCAGCGAATCCCGGAGTCTCCGGGGCGCGGTGCCGAGCGTGGCAACCGCCCCGTCCGCCACCACGTCTCCACCGAGGCGGCCGTCCGACGCGATCGTTGACTCCGCGAGCTCGGACCGCCCGGGTTCACCAGGTGATGCAGGTGCAGCGGAAGCGACGGGTGCACCGGCCGGCTCCCCTACCTCTGCCGAAACGGAATCGCCCGGGTGTGTGACGGTTCCGGCGTGGGCCAACACCCGGGGGTCATCGATGGGTTCGAGGTCGGCCCCATGCCAGATCGCGGCGGCGCGCAACGATTCGATCGGGATGATCTCGACCCCGGGTACCAGCTGAGCCTCGGGGCCGTTGGCGGCCGGGACCATGATGCGCAAAAACCCCGCATCCCGGGCGGCGAGAACCGCCGGCAGGATTCCCCGGGTGGCACGCAGCCGCCCGTCCAGGCCCAGCTCCCCCAGGTGGACCACCCGGGCCACCGATTCCAGCGGCAGTCTTGCGTCGGCCGCGAGACAGGCGAGCGCGATGGCCAGGTCGAACCCGGCTCCGGCCTTGGGGAGGCCGGCGGGTGAGAGGTTGACGGTGATGCGCCCGGTGGGCAACCGACATCCCGAGTTTGTCGCGGCCAGCCGCACCCGACCCTCGGCCTCCCCCAGGGAGCGGTCGGCCAGACCGATGATGACCAACCGCGGCAGACTCTGCGAGATATCGGCCTCCACCTCGACCATTGCGCCGTGGATCCCCAGCAGCGAGACCGCCCACGTGCGCCCCACACTCATGAGACACCGCACAGGTATTCAATGCGTCCCACACTCATGAGACACCGCACAGGCATTCGATCCGCCCCACACTCATGAGACACCGCACAGGTGTTCGATCCGCGGCGCACTCATGAGACACCACGCAGGTGTTCGATGCGTGGTGCACCGGGAACCCCCATGGTGACCCCGATGGCGTCGAGGCGAATTCGGCCGGAGAATCGATGTTGGAGCCGCCACTCCTGAGCGACGGCATTCATATGGCTGAGCTTGAGTGGGGTGATCGCCTCCAGCGGGTCTCCGGCACCGCGCGAGCGCCGAGTTTTCACCTCCACAAAAATGAGGGTGCCCGCGCGATCCCGGGCGATGATGTCCACCTCCCCGTACTGGCAACGCCAATTCTGGCGGGCGACGGTAAAGCCGTGCTCGCGTAAATATTCTGCGGCGATTGCCTCGCCCTCACGGCCCACCCGCTGATTGCTGTGTCGGCCCCGTCGTTTGGTCATGGGTCCACCTCCTGGTCCCCATCCTCCGGCGCTCACTCGCCCCAATCCGAGCCTCGACCAAACCTGTGGAGAATAGTGTCGCTCGCTTCACCTGTGGAGGAAGCGCAGCACGGCAGCACCGGTTCGAGTGATCACGCCGAGCATCCGGACGCCCGAAGTACCCGATGCTCTCGGAGTACCCGAGGCACCCGAGGCACCCGAAGCACCCGAGGTACCCGAAATGCCCGATTCGTGGCCCCAACCCGCGCCCGGTTCGACACTCCGAAGCGTGACCCCAATCAATTCGATATACGCTTACATTCGCCACTGACTGACGATGAGGTTTTTGTGTCGACCACCACTTTTGAGCCCGCGCACGCGCGTGATTTTGCGACCCTCGGGGCCATCCTGCTGGAGGCCGGGGAGTCGGTCACCACCGTGGGGGCCTCGCTCCAGGAGGTCCGCACTGCGCTGGACCTGATGACACTGGAGTTCTCGGTGTTTCCCACGCTGATCCTGGTGACGGAGACACACAGCGGCGCCACCGTGAGCGTGACCGCCCGCACCGAACTCACCTTCCGCGAGGCGGCGGTGGCCAATCAGCTTCCCTCTCAGCTTCGTCGTGGACAGGTGCGCCTGGATCAGGTGCCGGAGCTCGCCCAGAGCATGCGGTCCCGATCAAAACCACGCTCGTTTTGGCGGACGGTCCTGGGCAATGCGGTCACCGCCGCGTCCTTTGCGACCCTGTTCCAGAGCCCCTGGTGGGCGATCCTCACCGCCCTCGTTGTGGGTGTCATCGTCGGAATGATCATGGGGGTATTCGAACGCTCCCGTCCCGGCGTGGCCCTGCAACCCTTCGTGGTTTCGTTTATCTCCACGGTCCTGATCGGGCTGGCATCCAACTGGCTCTCGTTCCCGAATATCTCGCTGTTTGCGGTGGTGGCACCGGTTGTGGTGTTGGTTCCGGGCTCGGTGATCGCCAAGGCGCTGCTGGAGGTGACCTCCTCCGACGTCATCTCCGGTGCCGCCCGCATGGTGGGCGGACTCATGATGATGGGGTTCATGCTCGCGGGAATCGCCGCGGGTTCGGTGCTCACCGGCCTGGCGGTGGATCCGACCACCTCGTCGCTGGTGGGTGAAATCACCCGTCCGGCCCAGCACGGAGGCTGGGAATCCACCCCACCGCTGTGGGCGGTCTGGCTCGGGGTGATCGGGTTGGCCGCGGGCGTCAGCATCATTTTCCAGGCGGGGACCAAGCTGAGCCTCGCCTCGGCCGTGATCATGTGCGCAGCCTATGCCGCCGCCCTGCTTTTCACGCCGGTCCTCGGTGCCGCCGTGGCCATCGGTGCCGCGGCCGGCGTGGTGTTCCTTGCTGCCAAGACGTTGGAACGGGTGCGCCCGGCACTCCCCGCGGCGGTCACATTCTTCCCCGCATTCCTGCTCTTTGTTCCGGGGACCGTGGCCCTGGTATCCCTGGCGACGCAGAGTCAGGGAGCGGTGATCGCCGCGCTCACCTCGTTCCTCAGCCTGTGCATCGGCATCCATGTGGGCGGACTGATCGACCTGTGGCTCGACAAGACCGTCTGGCGTCTGCACCGCGAACGCACGACGGCCGCGGTGCTCCCGTTGACGGGCGCACGCACGCTCCGCAGACCGTGGCATCGGCAGCGCTAGGACCGTTAGAGAACACTCGATATCGCACCCGGACACCGCGGTAGCACCCACCACCACATTCGAACCGGTTATCCCAGCGGCACCGTGCCCTCGGCACCCAACCGCTTCATCACCATCGTCGAGGTGAGCCGCTGCACCCCGGGGAGCGCGCCCAGCTCGGTGTCGTAGAGCTCCTGATACGCGGCAATATCTCGGGTGAGTACCCGCATCATATAGTCGGGCTCACCAAAGAGACGCTGGGCATCGACAACGTTGGGGATCGCGACCACGGCCTCCTCAAACGCGGTGATCGTGTGCAGGTCGGTGTGGCTCATGGTCACAAAAATCAGCGCCTCGAAGGTGAGCCCCACGGCCTCGCGCGCGACGACCGCTCGATAGCGTTCGATCGCCCCGGAAGCCTCGAGTTCGCGCAGCCGACGGTGGCAGGAAGACAGGCTGAGCCCCACCCGAGTGGCCAGGTCGGTTGCGCTCATACGCCCGTCGTCCTGAAGCAGTGAAAGAATCTCCCGGTTAATAGCGTCCATAGCACCCATTCTTCCAGCAAACCCGGCAAGTCGCGCGTCATTGCGTAGCACCTCTCGCGAAATTCTTCCTAGAATCTTCGACTATAGAGGGAAAGGACGCGTGATGGATCTCGCTTTGATGACACAGTTTTGGCTGGTCGCGGTGCTCCTCGTGCTCACCCCGGGTGCCGACTGGGCGTATGCAATTTCGGCGGGGCTGCGGGCCCGCACCATCGCTCCGGCGATCCTGGGAATGGCCTGCGCCTACACGATTATCGTGGTGATCCTGGCGCTGGGCGTGGGCGCGCTGGTCACCGCCGAACCCATCACCCTCACCATGCTCTCCCTGGCCGGATCGGCCTACCTGATCTATCTCGGCACCAGCACCCTGGTCCAGCGTGCGGGCACCCTGGCTCCCAGCGACCAGGCCCTGGATACCCGCTCGGCGCACCAGTTCTTCCGCGGTATCGCGGTGAGCGGGCTCAACCCCAAGGGTCTCCTGCTCCTACTCGCCCTGCTGCCCCAGTTCCTCTCCCCGGTCGGATGGCCGGCGGCCGATCAGATGCTGGTCCTAGGTGGGCTGCATGTGGTCAACGGAATCGTGGTCTACTCGATCGTGGCCGTGCTCGCCCGGCGACTGCTGCGCTCGCGTCCGCGGGCCACCATGCTGGTCACCCGTGGGGCAGGCATCGCGATGATCGGTGTGGGCCTGGGGATCCTGATCGAGCAGGTCCTGAAAATGTTCACGCTTTAGCTCGGGGAGCGTAAGACCGTGGCACACCCGGAGAGCGGCCCGCTTGGCGGGAGGCTCACCCGGCGGGAGGTCCGAAATGAGGACGTTCACGGGTGAGAACGTTTTGACCTGGCGGGCTTTCGCACCTGGCTGTCGTTCACAGGTGAGGGCTGTCCCACCCGGTCCCGCTCACGCGTGAGCGCGATCACGCACGGGGGCGAATTCCGCGCTAGCGTAGAGCATGTGCGCGCATCCGTCCGGCACCGGGCGAGGCGACGCCCCAATACCCGTTCGAAGGATTCCCCGTGAGCACCCCCACCCCGCCGCTGACCCGCCTGCGAGTACTGCTACCGGGCCTCGGATTCGCCCTGCTCGCCGCGGTTGTGGCCCAGGGCATCCACCTGGTCACCCCGGCGGTTCCCGCGCTCACCTGGGCCGTTCTGCTGGGCATCATCGCCGCCAATGTTCCGGCAACCTCGCGGATCCTGCGCGGGATCGGGGCACCGGGGATCGCATTTGCCGCCAAAAAGCTGATGCGGCTGGGCATCGTGCTCCTGGGTCTCAAACTGAGCATCGTGGATGTCGCGGGCCTGGGCTGGCCCACCCTCCTGGTCGTGGTCGGGATCGTCGTCCTCACCTTTATCGGGACCCTCTACGGCGGCAAGCTTCTGCGGCTCCCCGGCGACCAGCCCCTGCTGATGGCCGCCGGTTTTGCCATCTGCGGCGCCTCGGCAATCGGCGCGATGAGCGCGGCCACCGGTGCCAAGAGCCGGGATGCGGTCGCCCCGGTGGCGATGGTCACCCTGTGTGGGACCCTGGCGATCGCGGTCCTCCCGCTGGCCGGACACCTGATCGGGCTAAACCCGACCGAGTTCGGCTTCTGGGTGGGCGCGAGCGTGCACGATGTGGGACAGGTGGTAGCCACCGCCCAGACCGCGGGGGCGAGCGCCCTGGCCATCGCGGTGGTGGTTAAGCTGACCCGGGTGATCCTGCTGGCCCCGATGGTCACCGGCACCGCGCTGGTCGTTCGTGCCCGGGAACGACGCAACTCGATTCCCCAGGAATCCCCCGTCTCGGCGACCCTGCCGCCGATCCTGCCCCTGTTTGTGGCCGGTTTTTTGCTGATGATTGTGCTGCGCAGCTTCGATCTGGTGACCCCCGGCGTCCTGGATGTCGCCGCCCAGGCGCAGGACTGGCTGCTGGCCCTGGCCCTGTTCTCACTCGGTGCCGGCGTGCGCGTGGGTGAGCTGCGTCGCGGGGGCGCGCGGACCGCGCTTTTGGCACTGGCGTCCTGGGTGCTGATCGCGCTGCTCGCCCTCGTCGCCGTCTGGCTGCTCCAGCCTGGCGCGTAGGCCCGAAAACGCGTAGCCCCGAAAACGCAAAATCCGGGCGCCCTATCGGCACCCGGATTTCACGGAAGGTCGGGAAAGCTAGCTCTTTTCGGCCAGGGCCTTGTCCAGGGCCGCGCGAATGTCGTCGAGGCGGGTGAGCTGGAGCGGCTCGTTGTCCACGAAGATGGACGGGGTGCCCTGCAGCCCGAAGCGGGTCGCGGCGTCCAGGTCTTCCTTGACCCGCGCCTCGGTGGCCGGGTCGGCGATGGCCGCATCATAGGCGGCCATGTCGAGGCCCAGCTGCTCGGCATAGCCCCGGAAGACCGATGCCTGCGACTCGGCCTTGTGACTCCACTCCTCCTGCGTGTCGAAGAGCTTGTTGTACATCGCCTCAAGCTTGTCTTGGCGGGCGGCGGCCTCGGCGGCGAGGGCGGCGGGGCCGGAGTTGGGGTGTCCGTTCAGCGGGAAGTAGCGCAGCACAAAGGTGATTTTGCCCGCGTAGTCCTTCCGGACCTGCTCCATATACGGGTGCACCGCCGCGCAGGCCTCGCACTCGAAATCGAGGAACTCGGTGAGCACCACGGCGTCGGGACCGGCATCATCGAGGCGGTGGCTGTTTTCGGCGACCACGGACACACCGTTGGAAGCGGAGGGAGACGCTATCTCCTTTTTCTCGAACGGTTTTGCGATTACCAGGTACACCACCCCCGCCGCAATAAGGAGGAGGGCGACAACGGCAATCTGAATTCGAGTACTGGTACGCATCGAGACCCGAGCCTAGCCGAAAATCCGGCCGAAAACACGAAGGCGGCCAGCGCGGACAAAAGTCCACCCTGGCCGCCGGGCGACCGTAACGACGCCGGGAACCTACTTCCCGAGGGAGAGATCCTTGGGGATCTCGAAGTCACTCGGGTTGAGTTCCTCGACGTTGACGTCCTTGAAGGTGAGCACCCGAACGGACTTCACAAAGCGGTCCGAACGGTAAATATCCCACACCCAGACATCGTTCATCGTGATCTCAAAATAGAAATCGTGCTCGGTGTCCTGACGCACCAGGGTTACCTCGTTGGCGAGGTAGAACCGGCGCTCGGTCTCGATCACATACTTGAACTGGGAAACCACATCGCGATACTCGCGGTACAGGGCGAGCTCGACCTCGCGGTCGTAGTCCTCAATCTCGTCATCATCCATGGTGTCTCTATCCTAGACGCTTTCGGGTGTTGTGTATGCGCCGAGCCACGTGGCGCGGTGCTGCGCGGTCAGGCCGTGTTCACGCACGGCGGTGAGGTGAGCGGGCGATCCGTACCCCTTGTTTCCGGACCATCCGTACTCGGGATGGGAGGCGTCATGCTCCTGCATCAGGGTGTCCCGCTCGACCTTGGCGATGATCGAGGCGGCGGCCACCGAGACGCAGTCGCGGTCGGCCTTGACCCGGGTGCGCACATCCAACGGAGATGCCAGCCCCGGCGAGAGCCAGTCGTGGGAACCATCCAGCAGGATCGTCGCCGAAGCCACATCGGCCCCGGCCTCATGCAGGATTCCCAGCGCGCGCTTGCCGGCCAGGGCCAGCGCGGGCACGATGCCGATCCGGTCCACCTCGGCGGCGCTGGCCATCCCCACCGCGTGCAGCGGTGCCCAGGCGCGCACCAGCGGTTCCAACACCGTGCGCTTCTTCTCGCTGACCAGCTTGGAATCGCGCAGGCCCTCGGGAGGCGTGCCCAGGCCCGGCACAAACACGGCCATGCCCACGGCGACGGGGCCGGCGATTGCGCCGCGACCCACCTCATCGCATCCGATGATCAGCCGCGAACCGGTCGCCAAAAACTGCGTTTCCACCTCATCGGTGGGTAATACTGCGGGCATTACTTCTTTTCTACGCCGTTGAACACGTCGGGATAGTTGCCCAGGCCGCTCCAGCGGTCAAAGGGCCAGGTGATCACGAAGGCTCGACCCACCACGTTCTTGATCGGCACAAACCCCTTGGTGGGACCATCCTGGTTGAAACGGGAATCCAGCGAGTCGTAGCGGTTGTCTCCCATGACCCACAGGCTGTCCGGGGGCACGGTGACCTTGAAATTTATGCCGGAAACGCTCTGGTTTCCGTTGAGTTTCACATAGGGCTCGTCCAGGGGAACCCCGTTGACGGTCATCTGGCCGAGCGCGTTACAGCACTCAATCACGTCGCCCGGGAGACCGATCACGCGCTTAATCAGGTGATCGTTGTTATCGGGTGAGGCCAGTCCCACCAGCGAGAGGAACCATTCCCCGGCACCCACCAGCGCATTGGCCGGCTGCTGTTTGGGTGTGACCGGCAGCCATCCACCCGGGTCGCGGAAAACCACGACGTCACCGTGCTGAAGGGGCACCACGTTGGGCACCAACTCGTTCACCAGGATGCGGTCGTTGACCTGCAGCGTGTTCTCCATCGACCCCGAGGGGATGTAGAACGAGCGCACCAGGAAGGTCTTCACCAGGAAGGATGCCAGGATCGCGATAACCACAATGACCGCAAGATCGCGGACGAAGTACCATCCACCGCGCTTCTTGGTAGCGCGCTTATTACGTCGCGAGGGTAGATTCTCCCCCGCCAGAATGCTATCTGTCATTTAACCGCCCGAGCTCCCCACCAGCATAGCGGTGGGGAGCTCGGTTATTCTGACGGCTTGCCGTGAGAGATATGAAGCAGCGCTTAGAAGTCGCGCTTCTCCTTGATCTTCGCCTTCTTACCGCGCAGCTCGCGCAGGTAGTACAGCTTGGCGCGACGAACGTCACCGCGGGTGACAACCTCGAGCTTCTCAATTACCGGGGAGTGCACCGGGAAGGTACGCTCCACGCCAACCTGGAAGCTGACCTTGCGGACCGTGAAGGTCTCGCGAACGCCGTCACCCTGGCGACGGATAACCGCACCCTGGAAGACCTGGACACGAGAGCGGGTGCCCTCGATGATGTTTACGTGAACCTTGACGGTGTCACCGGGGCGGAAGGAGGGGATGTCCGCCTTCAGCGATGCTGCATCGACTGCGTCGAGGATATGCATTTTAGTTCGCTCTCTGTACCCGCCACAGGTCGACTACGAAAATAGGAATTTAACGAATGGTGTGTATCCGCGAGGATGCCGGCTCCCCTGTGGCAGAGCGTGGCCGCGGCACAAGGGGTAATTATGTCACACTTCCGCACACGCGCTCAACTTGAGCGGGTGCGGGCGCGGACTAGGAGTCGCGCGGGCGCTCCTCGATCACGATGTACTCGCCGTCGTCCTCGAATCGCGGCCCGTTCGCGCCGGGCTGACCGTTTGCGCCGGGCTGCTGCTGGGCGAGGCGCTCAAACTCGGCCATGGCCTCCCGGGTGCGCACCGCGGCCTCGCGGAACAGTCGCCAGATGGAGTACCAGAGCGCCCCGAGTCCGGCGATGACCCCGAGCACACCAAACAGTGCCATCGAGGGGCCGAAGATCCCGAATCCGATGATGGTTGCGTGCCAGATCGCCAGCACGGCCACATCGCCCCACTCCAACGCCCGCTGTCGGCGCACCTGAGCGCGACCGTAGATCAGCAGGGTCACGGCGAGCAGCGCGATAAAGAGCACGGGCATCGTGAACAGGAGTCCGAGGAAGTCCCAGCCGTTGTTGTTGCCGTCGAAAATCACCCAGCCCAGTAGTGGCCACAGCGGCAGCAGCACCACGGCCAGGAACATCCAGCGAAGGAAAATACGACGAACGAACATACCTCCAGAATACGGCGTTCGGCTCGTGGAGGATATGCCCGGGCATCGTTCCCGAGGATGATTTCGCGAGGGGCGTAGCGGGCTATACCGCCGGCTCGGGCAGGACGATGGGTTCGGTTCCGGGATTGCGAAGAACACCGGTCTCGGCGGCGGGTTCCGATCCGGCTTGGCCACCAGCGCGCGCCTCTGCCGACACCGGCGCGGTTCCGGCCAGTCGGACCCGGAGCAGACGCAGGGCGAACTGGATCATCGGCCCGATGCCGAGGGCGAAGATCACTGTACCCACGCCGAGTCCGCCGCCGAGAGCCCAGCCGCCCAGGGCCACGATCACCTCGATGGATCCGCGCACCTTCCAGATCTTCCAGCCGGTGCGGGCGGTCACCCCGGTCATCAGGCCGTCGCGGGGGCCGGGACCCAGGCCCGCCCCGATATAGAGGGCGCTGGATAGGGCAAGGAGCACCATTGCGGCGATAAACAGGATGATCCGCACCGGGAACGATTCGATCGGCGGGAGCAGGGTCAGGGCGAAACCGGCAACCGGCCCCACCGTCAGCGCGTTGACCAGCGTCCCGATTCCGGGCTTCTGGCGCAGCGGAATCCACAGCAGCATGATCAGGAAGCTGAGGATCAGCACGCTAAGCCCGAACTCGATTCCCGTGCGCACCGAGAAGCCCTGCGAGAGCACGTCCCAGGGCGAGAGGCCGAGATCCGCACGGACAAACAGGGCGATCGCGATGCCGTAGCCGGCCAGCCCGACTAGGAGTCGGGTGGTGCGCAGGAGCGGATGGGTGCCGGTGAGGAGGTGGTGCATGGGGTCCTTCTTTAACGAGATGCCCGGACAACTGTCCGGGGAGAATCCCATCGTCCGCCAAATTGGCACCCCTCGACAGTGCCACATCGGATAAAGTGGCACCATGTCACCAGCCACGCCGCCCCCGGTCTCCCCCAGCAGGCTCGTCCGCGCGCTCGGCGACTGGCAGCGCCCGGACCAGCCCACCTATCGGGCCCTGGCCGCGCGCATCCGGCTCCTGTTGCTGGATGGACGCCTCGCCGCCGACACCCGCCTCCCCGCCGAACGCGATCTGGGAACGCGGTTGGGCCTCAGCCGCAACACGATTGCCGCGGCCTATGCCGCCCTGCGCGAGGCCGGCTATGTGACCAGCGTGCGCGGATCGGGCTCACGGCTGTGCCTGCCCGGCGGCGAACGCGGCGAGAGCGACCTCCTGCGCACCAGCGCCATCGACTTTCGACGCGCCACCTTCACCGCCTACCCGGGTATCACCGACCTATATGCCGAGGCGGTCGAGCGCCTCCCCGATCACATCAACGAGTCCGGCTACGACATCCACGGCCTGCCGATGCTGCGCGAGGCGATTGCCACGCACTATGTGGGGCGCGGCATCCCCACCACCCCCGAGCAGATCATCGTGACCAGCGGTGCCCAGCACGCACTGCACCTGGTGACCCACGCGCTGATCCGGCCCGGCGAACGGGTCCTGATCGAGCATCCCAGCTATGCACACGCCTTCGACACCCTGGCCGCCGGGGGCGCACGCCTGCTCCCCCTCCCGATCGAACCCGAGGGGTGGGACGTGGCGGCCGCGACCGAACTCCTGCGCCGCGCCCGGCCCAGCGCCGCGTACATCATGCCGGACTTCCAAAACCCCAGCGGGGCGAGCCTGACCGAGGAGGATCGCCACGCCCTCGTGCGGGCGGCCGCGCAGGCGGGCACCACCCTGATCGTCGACGAAACCACGTCCTGGCTCGACATCGACCGAGGCGAACGCACCGGGCTCGCCGCGCTCTCCCGCGATGTGGTGACCCTCGGCTCACTGGGCAAGGTGGTGTGGGGCGCGATGCGGATCGGCTGGATTCGCGCGCCCCGGCCGCTCGTCGACCGGATTCTCGCGGTTCGATCCGGGGTGGATCTGGGCACCGCGATCCTGGAACAGATCGTCGCAACCCTCGCCCTGCGCGATATCGACGCCGTGCTGGGGTTCCGCCGGACCCAGCTGCGTGACAGCCGCGATCACCTGGTCGGGCTGCTGAACGAGCACTTTCCCGAGTGGAACACGCACGTGGTCAACGGAGGCATGTCGCTGTGGCAGCACACCGGAACCATCTCGACCCTGGCCCTGGCCGATGCCGCCCGCGCCGAGGGACTGGCGATCATCCCCGGGACCCGCTTCGGGGTGGACGGGGCCTTCGACAACTACCTCCGCCTGCCCTTCGGCTACACCAACGCCGATCTCACCGCCGGTGTTCTGGCGCTGCGCCGCGCGGCCGATGCGGTGGGATCGCCGAGCGCCCAGCGCCGGGTGTTTGAACCGGTGGTGTAACTCACCCCCGACCGTGGATCGCTGTTTCCGCGCGGCCATATGCGTGAGTGCGGTGGATCCTGCGAGAATGGATGCATGATTGAACTGCGCACCCCCGAAGAGATCGAGCAGATGCGTCCGGCCGGACGCTTCATGGCCGAGGTCCTGACCGCCCTGGAGGAGAAGGCCGCGGTGGGTGTGAACCTGCTGGAGCTGGACGAGCTGGCCCACAAGATGATCCGGGACCGCGGTGCCGAGTCCTGCTACATCGACTATCACCCCTCCTTCGGCACCAGCCCGTTTGGCAAGGTGCTGTGCACCTCGGTGAACGACGCCGTGCTGCACGGCCTGCCCCACGACTACGTGCTCCAAGATGGTGACCTGCTGAGCGTCGACTTCGCCGCCTCGGTGAACGGCTGGGTGTCCGACTCGGCGCTGTCGCTGATCGTGGGGACCGAGCGTCCCGAGGATCGCCGCCTGATCGAGATCACCCAGAACGCCCTGGAGGCCGGCATCGCCCAGGCGGTGGTGGGCAACAAGATGGGTGACATCTCCAACGCGATCGGCGCGGTTGCCACCGTCGCCGGGCTGAAGATCAACACCGACTTCGGCGGTCACGGTGTGGGTCGCACCATGCACGGCGAGCCGCACGTGCCCAATAAGGGCCGCCCCAACCGTGGATTCCCGCTGCGCGAGGGCCTGGTCATCGCGATCGAGCCGTGGTTCCTGCACACCACCGACAAGCTGATCACCGACGCCGATGGCTGGACCCTGCGTTCGGCCGACGGCTCGCGCGGTGCGCACCAGGAGCACACCGTGGCGATCACCGCCGACGGACCGATCATCCTCACCGCCCGCGATTAGCGAACCCTCCGGACGCCCCGGCCTGTGCTCGCACGGCCGGGGCGTTCCGCGTGCTGATGGGCCTAGCTGCGGCGCGCCCGCGCCACCGCCCCGCCATCATCCACGTGGTGGCGCAGCGCGAAGAGCAGATCCGCACGGGCGTGGGCATCCTCCAGGTCTCGGCCGAGTAGGGACTCGACCCGCTGGATCTGACGTCGCACCGCGTTTCGATGCAGATGCAGGGCGCGGGCCGCACGATCCCAGCCGCCATTATTGAGCAGCCAGGTGTAAAGGGTGCCGATCAGCTCGGCGGAGTCCGGGGCCTCCAACAGCGGTTCGAGCACCGCGTGGGCGAAGCGATCGGAGAGGTCGGCGGGGATGAGCGCGCCCAGGCTGCGCAGCTCCTCCCCCGCCACGAGCGAGCGCTCGGCCTCCCGGGCCCGCGGCAGCAGCAGTTCGGCCTCGCGCACCGCGGTCGCGACCTCTTGCACCGGATAGCCGGCGCTGATCCCGGCGATCCATCCGCGACGCTCAAGTGCCCGCAGCACCTCGGTACCGGGCACCTCGGCGACCAGCGCGCGCAGGGATCCGGCACGCTCATCCACAAACGGGGTGTCCAGCGCCAGCCGCCACCAGAGCAGGTCGGCGGGGCGCGCGGGTTCGCCGTTTTTGGCCACCGCGACCACCGTGTGGACGCGGCGGGAGGACCCCGCGTTCAGCGCGGTCGCAACCAGGCGCGCCCAGCGATCCACACCCGCCGGGTCGATCGGGACGCCGTCGACCAGGAGGAGCATCATCAGCTGATCCAGGGCGATGGTCTGTGAGCGAGGCAGGCCCTTGGCCACCCGAATCAGATCGGCGGCGAGCGAGAAGCCGGTGCGGTCCTCGCTCAGCACGTGGTCCTTAACCAGCACCAACACGGTGTCACGCACCGCGCGCTGCCCCTCCTCGGTAATCCGCCGGGCCACCAGCTCACGCCCATCCTCGGTCACCCCAAACACCATGCCCTCGCCGGCATCCAGCAGCGCATCGGCCTGGGCAAACAGCGGCGCATCGGGATCGGTCCCACCCGCCGAGAGCACGTCGGTCCCCTCGCGTAGCAGCACCCGAGAGCCGGTTTCGGTGGCCAGAACTTCGATCACCCGCCGCTCGGGCTGTGCCCGCAGCACGGCCGCCGTGAGCCGGCGTGCGAGCGTGCTGACGGTCTGCAACCCGCGCACCCGCAACCGCTCCAGCTCGGCGGCAAAGTGGGCGGTGACCTGTACAAACGGGACCGCGCGATCCACCCGCACCAGCGGCAATCCGATCCGATGACACGCGTCGATCAGCGGCTCGGGCACCTCGCGATACACCGGCTCGACCCCGAAGCCCAGCGCCGAGATCCCGCTCGCACGCAGCCGGCTCACGTAGGTATCGAGGGCGCTCTCGGTCTGCGGGAGGCCGAGTCCGGTGATCAGCAGCAGCTCATACCCGGAGAGGTATGTGCCGGGCTCCTCGAGCTCCACCACGGCGCAGTGGGTGATCACGATGTCCGCGGGGTCCGTATCGCCGGGCACCAGCAGCGTGAGTCCCAGCTCGGGTGCGGCGAGCAGCGTGCCCAGCGACACACCGGTGGGCCGCGGCGGCGCCCCCGCCGGACGCGCGGTGCCGGTGGACGGGAAATCTGGCGACATGAACCCTCCTCGCGGGATAAATCATCCTATCTACCCCTAATTCGGGATAGTTTACACACATGCCGGCCGGGATTTCCTGGCTAGCCTGACCGATAAGCAATGACGCGGCACCATCCCCGGGCCGCGTTCCCCCACACTCCTCGGGAGGACAACGTGGTCCTGGACTATATCGTGATCGCGGTCTATATGATCGTGATCCTCGGCGTCGGCTACTGGGGCCTGCGCCGCTCCAAAACCAAGAGCGACTATCTGGTGGCCGGTCGCCGCCTGGGCACATTCATGTACTCGGGGGCCCTCTCGGCCATCGTGCTGGGTGGGGCCTCGACGGTGGGCGGCATCGGCCTCGGCTACACCCACGGACTCTCCGGCGCCTGGCTCGTGGTGGCCATCGGCCTGGGCATCCTGGTGCTCAGCGCATTCTTTGCCAAGCGGATCGTCAAGCTCAAGGTCTACACGGTCACCGAGATGCTCGACCTGCGCTACGGCGGCAACTCGGGCCTGATCTCCGGCGTGGTGATGTTCCTCTACACACTCATGCTCACGGTAACTTCCACGCTGGCCTACGCCACCATCTTCCACGTGCTGTTCGGGATCCCCAACATCGCCGGCATCGCGATCGGCGGTACCGTGGTGATCGCCTACTCGGTGATGGGTGGCATGTGGTCGATCACGCTGACCGATGTCGTTCAGTTTGTGATCAAGACCGTCGGCATCCTCTTCCTGCTGCTGCCGATCTCCCTCGCCCACGCCGGCGGATTCAGCGGGATGGGTGAGCGCCTGGCCGACTCCTTCTTCTCCCCCTGGTCCATCGGCGGAGCCACGATCATCACCTACATCGTGGTGTACACCCTCGGCCTGCTGATCGGTCAGGACATCTGGCAGCGTGTGTTCACCGCCCGCACCCCGAAGATCGCAACCCGCGGCGGCCTGGCCTCGGGCATCTACTGCCTGATCTACGGCATCGCCGGAGCCCTGATCGGCATGGCCACCCGGGTGCTCTACCCCCACCTGGAATCCCCCGATGCGGCGTTTGCCACGATCGTCCAGGACGCCCTGCCCCCGGGAGTGCGCGGACTCGTACTGGCCGCGGCCCTGGCGGCGATGATGTCCACCGCGAGCGGGGCGCTGATCGCCTCGGCCACCGTGCTCACCTCGGATATCTTCCCGCGAATTCGGGCGATCTTCAGGCCCGGCACCGAGAGCTTCTCGCAGACCGGATCGCTCGTGGTCTACCGGGTCGCGATCCTGGTGCTCGGGATCGGCACGGTGGGCATCGCCTCGGCCGTGGACAGCGTGGTCGCCGCTCTGACCATCGCCTACAACATCCTGGTCGGCGGCCTGTTTGTCTCGATCCTCGGCGGGCTGATTTGGAAGCGCGGCACCCGGCTCGGAGCCTGGGCCAGCATCCTGACCGGCACGGTCGCGGTGGTCATCACGATGTTTGCCACCGACATTCTGGCCAATGAGCCGATCTACTTCGGCCTGGGTACGAGCCTGGTCACCTACGTGGTGGTGAGCCTGCTGACCAAGCCCACCGAGCCCGAGATCATGACCGAGTGGTCGCGCCGACTCTCGGCGAGCGACAGCGAGGACATCAACGTGTCCCACCCGGAGACCGCGACCATCCGCTTTGACCCGCACGCCCACTAATTCCTCGTTTCTTGCACCTCCGTAGCACCCGCGAAAGGACACACCATGTCTGCACACCCGCACCTTCCCGCATCACTGAGCGCCAACGCCGCGCGCGTGGTGGAAAACGGCTTCACCGGACCGGTGAACTCCGCCCTGGTTCCCCGCTACAGCGGCCCGGCGACCTTCGCCCTGCTGCCGGGCATCGAGACCGTTGAGCACGCCGATGTGGCGATCCTCGGCGCCCCCTGGGATGCCGGAGTTTCGTTCCGCTCGGGGGCGCGGTTTGGTCCCGAGCACATTCGTTCGGCCAGCCGACTGCTGCGTCCCTATAACCCGGCCCTGGATGTGTCGCCCTTTGCCGGCATGCAGGTTGTGGACGCCGGGGATGTGGCGCTCAACCCGTTCAACATTCCCGAGGCGCTCGGCGTGCTCCAGGACACCGCGACCTCCCTGGTGCGCGGCGGCACCTCACTGGTGACCCTGGGCGGGGACCACACGCTGGCCCTCCCGCTGCTGCGCTCGGTGGCCGCGGTGCACGGCCCGGTCGCGCTGCTGCACTTCGATGCCCACCTGGACACCTGGGACACCTACTTCGGGGCCGAATACACCCACGGCACCCCGTTCCGGCGGGCGGTCGAGGAGGGCATCGTGGACACCGAGGCCATCTGCCACGTGGGCACCCGCGGTCCGCTCTACGGACACCGTGACCTTGAGGAGGACCGCCGCTTCGGCTTCGGGATCCTCACCTCCGCCGACGTCTTCCGCCGGGGCGTGGACGAGATTGTGGCCCGGCTGCGCGAGCGCGTGGGGAACCGGCCGCTGTATGTCTCGATCGACATCGACGTGCTGGATCCCGCCCATGCGCCCGGTACCGGAACCCCCGAGGCGGGCGGGCTGACCAGCCGCGAACTGCTGGAGATTCTGCGTGGCCTGGCCGGGCTGAACATCGTCGGGGCCGACGTGGTGGAGGTCGCCCCCGCCTATGATCACGCCGACATCACCGGGGTCGCCGCCTCCCACGTGGCGTATGATCTGGTGTCGCTGCTCGCGCTGCGCGACGGCGGAAAGGGAACCCGATGAGCACCCCCGAATCCCAAAGCCCCGGGCAGGCTCCCGGCGAAAACACGACCCAGCAGATCCCTGCCGGGACGCGGGACACCGACCGCCCCCAGAACATCAATGGCGCGGCCCCGGAACCCCGCGCCGCCACACGGGACGCCGACCGCCCCCGAATCGGCGGGGACGTGACCCTGGAAACCCTGCGCGCACTCGGTGCCCGCGCGGTGGTGGGCCTGCCCGGCCAGCACGCGCTGGGCCTGTTTGACGCGCTGCGCCGCAGCGACCTGCACTATCTGAGCTCCCGGGTGGAGAACAACGCGGGCTTCATGGCCGACGGGCTGGCTCGGGTTTCGGGCTCGGCCGCCCCGCTGCTGCTCTCCACCGGACCCGGCGCACTCACCTCGCTCGCGGCGCTGCAGGAGGCCGCGGCCTCCTCGATTCCGGTGCTGGCAATCTCCGCGCAGATCCCCGTGGCCGGACTCGGCGGCGGGAGGCACGGCTACCTGCACGAGCTGCCCGATCAGTCGGCCTCGTTCCGCGGGGTCGTGAAGTCCACCTTTACCGTGCGCACCCTGGCGCAGATTCCCTCGGCGCTCACCGCCGCCTGGGAGCTCGCGTTGGAAGCCCCGGCGGGCCCAACAATGGTCGAGATTCCCGAGGACATTCTGCTCGCCGATGCCGCCGATCTGGTGCCCCCGGTGCGGGCGATTGCGCCGCAGGTGCGCGCCCATGCGCCGCGTCCCGAGCTGGTCGAGGCCGCGGCCGACGCCCTGGCCGGTGCCCACAACCCGGTGGTCCTCGCCGGCGGCGGCGTGGTCCGGGCCGGTGCACGAGACGAGCTGCGCGCGGTGGCCGAGGCGCTGCAGGCCCCGGTGGTCACAACCTTCGGCGGCAAAAACGCCTTCGACTGGGCACACCCGCTGTCGGCGCGATCCTGGCTGGAGGACATCGCGGTGACCGAGTTCCTCGAGGCGGCAGACGTCCTCCTGGTGGTGGGCAGCGGGCTCGGGGAAACCTCGAGTAACTATCACACGTTTGCCCCCGGCGGCCGGGTGATCCACATCGAGGCCGATCTCGGTAAGGTCACCTCCAATCACGCGGGGCTGGGCATCCATGCCGATGCAAAACTCGCGCTGGGGGCGCTGACGACGGCGCTGGGTACCCGCGAGATTACCTCGCGCTCGGTGCGCGAAGAACGGGTGCGCGGCCGGATCGACGGGCTGCTCGACACCGTGCTCGCCCGTCTCGATGCCCAGGACCTCGGTGCCGAACGTGCACTGATCGACGCGCTGCGCCGCGCGGTGCCCGACCACGTGAACACCTACTGGGATATGACGATCCTCGCCTACTGGGCGTGGTCGGCCTGGGATCCGCGCGGCGGGGAGTTTGCCAGCGCGCAGGGATCCGGCGGCCTGGGCTACGGGTTCCCGGCGGCGATCGGGGCGGCGTTTGGGCACCGGGTCGACGGCTCCGACGCGCCCGTGCTCGCGGTCTCCGGAGACGGCGGCGCGCTCTACGGGATCGCCGAGCTGGCCACGCTCAAGCAGCACAACCTCAACGTCACCTGGCTGATCATCGACGACGGAGGGTACGGGATCCTGCGCGAGTATATGACCGGTGCCTTCGGCGCGGCCACCGCCACCGAGCTGGCCCGGCCCGACTATGTGGCCCTCGCCGAGGCGTTTGGGATCCCCGCCGAGCTCGTGCAGCCGGAAAACCTGGCCGGGGCGATCGAGGTGGCCCTGGCGGCTCCGGGCCCGCGGGTAATCGTGGTGCCCACGGTCCTCGGACTGTTCGCCCCGACCCACCTGGACCGGCTGGCGTAGCCGGGAACAGTCGACATACTCCGTCTGGCTCGCCCGGCACTGTCCAGAGCCGATTGCCGCCCCCGGATTCGCGAATCTAGCGTGGACCGGCTGGCGTAGCCGTCAACACAAAAGTCCCCGACACCGCTGGGTGTCGGGGACTTCTTGGTTGGTCTTAGCGCTGCTCGGGGGGGAGCAGATCCGGGCGCACGCGACGGGTGCGCTCCACCTGCTGCTCGTGACGCCACTTATCTACCGCCCCGTGGTTGCCCGAGAGCAGCACCGGGGGCACCTCACGCTCGCGCCAGACCGAGGGCTTGGTGTAGCTGGGGTATTCCAGCAGGCCGTCCTCGTGGGACTCCTCGACCAGGGACTCGGGGTTACCCACCATGCCGGGGATCAGGCGACCAATGGCCTCGATCATCGCCAGCACGGCGACCTCGCCGCCGTTCAGCACGTAATCGCCGAGGCTCACCAGACGCACGCGCGCCTGGGTTGCGGTGTGGTCAAACACGCGCTGGTCGATGCCCTCATAGCGTCCGCAGCCGAACACCAGCGCGGGCTCCAGGCTCAGTTCACGCGCCATCTTCTGATCGAAGACCTCACCCGCGGGCGAGGGGAAGATCACCAGCGGCGAATCCTCGGAAGCAACGGCATCGGCACCCAGAATGGAGTCCAGCGCTTCGCCCCAGGGCTCGGGCTTCATGACCATGCCGGCGCCACCACCGTAGGGGGTGTCGTCCACGGTGCGGTGCCGATCATGAGCGTGATCGCGCAGGTTGTGCACGTTCATGTCGATCAGCCCCGACTGGCGGGCCTTGCCCAGCAGCGAGACGTTGAGCACGTCGAAGTACTCCGGGAAGATGGAGACGATATCGATCTTCACGGCGCTACTCCGCGGGGGTTGCGGGCGATTCGGTACCGTCCGAAGCGTCGTCTTTGGACGTCTCGGTGGAGGCTTCCTCGGCGGAAACCGGCTCCTCGGAGGCGTCATGCACGGAAACCTCGGCTGCCGACTCGTCATCGGCCGATACCTCGACGTCCGAAGCATCCTCAACAGAAGCTTCCTCAGCCGAAGCCTCCTCGGCCGCGATCTCCGCCAGGTCCTCAAAGAGGCCCATCGGCGGGGTCACCACGATAAAGCCCTGCTCCACGTTGACCTCGGGCACAATCGCCGAGACAAACGGAACCATGACCTCGCCCGAGGCCGCCTTCACGATCAGCAGATCCTGGGCGGGCATGTGCTCGATCCGGGCGATGGTCCCGACCTCCACGCCGTCGCGCATCACGCGCAGACCGGCGAGCTGGTGGTCGTACCAGGCGTCGGGTTCGTCGTTATCGGGTGCCTCGTCGGCGTCGATCCAGAGGATCGCCTTGACCAGGGTTTCCGCCTCGTTGCGGTCCTCGACACCCTTTAAGAATGCAACCGCATGACCGTTGTACCAGCGCAGCTCGGCAAGCTCAATCGTCTTGCCGTGCCACTTCGAGCCGGTGGGCACCTGCAGGGTGAACACGGCTCCGGGGGTAAACCGGTGTGCGGGATCGTCGGTGTACAGCTCTACCTTGAGGGCTCCCTTGAGCCCATGTGCCTTCGTCAGCCGGCCGACACGCAGCTGATTACTCTTCGGCTTTACTCCGCGATTCATCTCAGGCAGCGGTGTCGACAACGTCAACCCGTACCCGGGAGTCACCGGCGAGAGAATTTACCAGGGTGCGCAACGACTTCGCGGTGCGACCCGAGCGGCCGATCACGCGGCCGAGATCCTCGGGGTTCACACGAACCTCGAGGATCTCGCCGCGCGTCGTGCTCTTCGCCGCGACCTGGACGTCTTCCGGGTGGTCAACGATCCCCTTAACGAGGTGTTCCAGAGCGGTGGAGAGCAAAGTTACGCCGTTTCTTCTTCGGTTGCAGTCTCAGCAGCAGCCTCGGTCTCCGAGGCCTTAGCGGGTGCCTTCTCGGTCTTGGGCTTCAGGACCGGCTTCTTCTTTGCGTCGAAGACGTAGGGAGCCTTGGCTTCCTTGACCTTGACGGTCGAGACGGCGTCCTTGTCGCCCTTGAACTTGCCCCAGTCACCGGTCAGCTTCAGCAGAGCGGCAACCTGCTCGGTCGGCTGTGCGCCAACGGAGAGCCAGTACTGGGCACGGTCCGAGTCGATCTCGATGAACGAGGGCTCTTCGGTGGGGTGGTACTTACCGATCTCCTCGATCACGCGACCGTCGCGCTTGGTGCGCGAGTCGGCAACGACGACACGGTAGTAGGGTGCACGGATCTTACCCATGCGCTTGAGACGAATCTTGACAGCCACAATTCTCCTGTGTGTTTAGTGTGGTGAACTGGTGCCGAGCGCGTGGGGTGCACACGCGGCGAAAGCTCTAATGGGGTCTGAGTGGGCGGATAGAGGGTCGGCCACACACGGACTCAAACACCTATTCTGTCAGAAATCGACGCATCCGGGTAATCCATCTCACACGCGTGTCAGAATTGAACCCCATCCCCCGCCCGCGCAGAAAGAATCGATGCCCGTGCCCACTGAGTTTGCACCGTCGCCCGAGGTGGCCTCCGCCGCGGTATCGCCCGCGGTTCCCGCAATTCCCTTTGCCCGGTCGGCACGCGGAACCGTGGGCCTGGAATGGGAACTGACCCTGGTTGATCCGGCCACCGGCGCCCCGGTTTCCCGGGCCCCCGAGGTGCTGGCGGCCCTCGCCGCGCCGGACGGGACCCCGCACCCGTTTATTACCGGCGAACTGCTACTCAACACGGTCGAGCTGGTGAGCGATGTCCACACCACCGTGCCCGCGGCCATTGATGATCTGCGCGGCCAGCTGGATGAGCTGCGTGTGGTCTGTGACTCACTGGGAATCGACCTGATCGCCTCCGGCTCGCACCCGTTTGCGCAGTGGCAGGATCAACCGATCACCCCCAAACCGAGGTACGAGAAGCTCATCGATCGCACCCGGTGGTGGGGACGAAACATGATGATCTGGGGTGTGCACGTACACGTGGGCGTCGAGGATGCCGAGCGTGCGCTCCCCCTGCTCGACGGGCTCCTCACCTACTCCCCCCACCTCCAGGCGCTCTCGGCGTCGAGCCCGTTCTGGGCCGGGGTGGACACCGGCTACGCCTCCAACCGCTCGCTGATGTTCCAGCAGCTGCCCACCGCCGGGATCCCCCAGCAGTTCACCCGCTGGTCGGAGTTTGAGGCGTATGTGGCCGATATGACCCGCACCGGCATCATCGAGGATCACAGCGAGGTGCGCTGGGATCTGCGCCCCTCCCCGCGCTGGGGCACGATCGAGCTGCGCTCCTGCGATGCCGCGTCCACCCTCACCGAGTTCGGGGCGATTGCCGCCCTCGCCCACTGCCTGAGCGATGCGCTGACCACCCGGCTCGATGCCGGCGAGGAACTCACGGTCCTCCAGCCCTGGTTTGTGCGCGAGAACAAGTGGCGCGCCGCCCGCTACGGACTCGAAGCCGAGCTGATTGTCAACGCCGAGGGCGACGAGCGCCTGGTCACCGATCACCTGCGCGAACTGGTCACCGACCTCACCCCCGTGGCCGAGCGCCTGGGCTGCGCCGCCGAGCTGGCCTCGATCCCCGGGATCCTGGATGCCGGGGGAAGCTACCAGCGCCAGCTGCGGGTCGCCGCCGAAAACGACGGCGACCTGCGGGCGGTGGTGGCGAACCTGGCGGCGGAGCTGCGCGGCTAGGCGGCCAGGACGCGCTCGACCTCGCGCCGTGCCGGATCGCGCAGCACCAGGGCAACCATCAGCGCGATGACGAGGAGCACCAGCATCACCACAAAGCTCACCCGCACGCTGGTGGCGTCGGCGATCGCGCCGAGCGCGGGACCCATCAGCCCACCGAAGGACAGCGTGAGTCCCAGGGTCACGCCGCTGGCCAGGCCGATCCGATTGGGCAGGAACGCGTGCGAGAGCGTGACCTGCGGCGAGAACGGCAGGAACAGGGCGATGCCGAGGACCGCGGTCGCGATCACGGCGACCGGGGCGCTCGGGGCCAGCACGATGCCCACCATCGCAAGCACGGCCAGCGCATACCCGGCGCGCACCACCCGCAGGCGGCCAAACCGGTCGGCAAGGAAGCCGCCGATCAGGGTGCCCGCGGCCCCGGCGGCGGGGAACACCGTCAGGGCGATCGAGGCCTCGGCGGTGGAAATCCCGAAGCGCTGGATGCCGTACAGGGCGATGAACGAGCTGGTGCAGATATAGGCGACCGACCAGCAGGCCAGCACCGCAACCAGCACACCAAAGCCGCGCCAGTCATCCTTCGCCACGGGAGCGTGCGCGTCCGCGGACGCGGTTTTCGCCGCGGGTTCGGTTCCGCGCGGACGCAGCAGGAACGCGGCGCCCATGACCGCGGCCGGGATCATCAGCAGCGGGGTCGCCGAGAGACCCCACACGCCCACTGTCAGCAGGACGCCGGTGGGCGCGAGCGCCGCCCCCACGTTGCCTCCCACCGAGAAGATGCTCAGCGAGCGGTTGGTCCCGCCCCCATACTCGCGAGCCAGCACGGTGCCGGAGGGGTGATAGGCGGCAACGCCGATCCCCGAGATGGCGATCGCAATCCAGGTCGCCGCATAGCTGTCGGCAAAGAGTCCACTCACGGCGATGCCCACGCCCGCGGTGAGCAGGCCGGCGAGCACCAGCCAGCGCATCCGGAACCGGTCGGCCAGCAGCCCAAACGCGGGCTGGGCGACACTCGAGAGGCTCGTGGCGGCCAGGGTTATGCCGGCCACCGCGGCATAATCGTAGTGACGCTCCAGGATGAGGAACGGCAGCAGGGCGGATACGGCACCGGCATAGAAATCGTTGGCGGCGTGGGTGGCCGTCAGCACCCAGAGACCTGCTCTGTTTTGCATGTTTTTCCTTTTGTAGCGTGGACATCCCGGTTGCAGCGGGATAGTGTTGGGGTACCGCAACCCCTCAGACAAGTAGACAGGTTACGATGATTTCGCAGATTTCACAACAGCCGCTTGCGGCGCGGGTGGCCGAGGAGCTTCTGGGGCGCATCCGTGCCGGCGAGTGGCCCCTCGGGCACCGCCTCCCCGGCGAGACCACGCTTGCCGCCCAGCTCGGCGTGGGTCGCTCGAGCCTGCGCGAGGCGATCCGTGAGCTCGCCGGCAAGGGGGTGCTGACCAGTCGCCAGGGGGCCGGGGTCTTTGTGACCGCGCTCGATGTTGAACAGGGGCTTGAGGATGTGGTGCGCGATGCCGAGGTCACCGCGGTGATCGAGGCGCGGATCGCCGTCGAGACCGAGGCCGCCCACCTCGCCGCCACGCGCCGCACGGCCGCCGATATCCGCCTGCTGCGCAAGACCCTGGAGGTGCGCGAGGCATCCCGCGACAGCGTCGAAGCCTACGTGGACACCGACACCGAGTTTCACCGCGCGGTGATTGCCGCCGCCCACAACCCGGTACTCGGCGAGCTCTTCGATACGTTTGTGCCGCGGATCCGGCAGGCCATGATCGCGATGCTGAAAGCACAGCCCAAACCCGCCACCACCGATCCCGCCGGACACGGCGGGCTGATCGAGGCGATTGTGGCGCGGGACGCCGAGCTCGCGCGCACCCTCAGCCGCGCCCACCTCACCGAGCTCCTCACAAACTTCACCGCCCGCTAGCCGGGCACAACGCGAACACCCCGCCCATCCAAGCGGATGAGCGGGGTGTTCGGAGTGCGGATCGGCTAGTCTTCGTCGCGCGTGCCACCGATCGCGCGTCGCGACCGGAGGAAGACCCCGCTGCCCAGCAGGAGCATCGCGGCGAGGGCCAGCGCCCCCATGCAGACCGCGTCGGCACCGGTGGTCACCAGGCTGCCGCCACCCGAGCCGGGGCCGGTGGTTCCGGGGCCCGGAGTCCCGGGTCCCGGGGTGCCCGGATCGGTGGTGCCGGGGCCCGGGGTTCCCGGCAGCGGGGTCACGCCGATCGAGATCGAGGGCGAGCGGTTCCCGGCCGGATCGATGACCGTGATGATCAGCTGGCCGGCATCCACGACATCCTCCGAGGTGCAGGTCCAGGTGCCGTCGGCACCCACCGTGACCTTACAGATCAGGTTACCCTCGGGATCGGTGATCTCCACCGTGGAGTCCGGTTCGGCGGTCCCCGAGCAGGTCACCGTGCCATCGGCGTTGGCCGAGCACTCGACGCCGGTGGGCGGGGCGGGTGCGGCGGTGTCGATGTTCAGGGTGATCGAGATCCCGGCGAAGGCGTTACCGTCCGCGTCGGTGGCCACCGGGGTCAGCGTCGCGGTTCCGTCGGCCAGCTCGTCCGCCAGCGTGCAGGACCAGGTTCCCTCGGGTGTCACCGTGGTGGAACAGAGGACGGAGCCCTCGGCATCCAGCAGCTCCACGGTGGTTCCCGGGGTGCCCGTTCCGGTGAGCGTTGGACGAGACTCGCCCAGCACGCTGCCCGTGTTCGGGCTGGTGATGATCGGCGGCGCGGGTAGCGCGTGTACTCCGCCTGAGTTCCCGGCCGGATCCACGGTTTCCACGCTGACCGGGAAGGAGGTTACCGGGCCGCCGGTGCAGGTCCAGTGACCACCCGCGGGTACCTCGACGGTGCAGATTTCCTTGCCGTCGCCGTCGGTGACCACGACGGTGTCCCCCTCGGTTCCGGTGCCTTCACAGGTCACCTCGCCCAACTGGTTCACCGAGCAGACCACGTCGGTGGTGGGGGTGGGCGGAGTGGTGTCCACGGTCAGGGTGATCGGGTTTCCGGGGGTTTCGTTTCCGGCGATGTCCACGGCCACCGGGGTCAGCGTGTGATCCCCCTCGGTGAGTGCGGTTGCCGGTGCACAGGACCAGGTTCCGTTGGTCACCACGGCCGAGCACAGGACCTCTCCACCCGGGCCACGCACCTCGACCGTGGTGCCGTTCTCGCCGGTACCGGTGAGGGTCGGGGTGGTGTCATTGCCCACGCTGCCGTTGTCCGGCGCGGTGATCACCGGGGCGGCCGGCAGCGTGGTTTTCACGGTGATGGTCACCGAGGTACCCTCGGTCTCGTTCCCCGCGGCATCCACGGCCACCGCGGTCAGCGGATACTCGCCGTCCACCAGCGCCGGGGACACCACGCAGGACCAGGCACCATCCACGACCTCGGCCGAGCACAGCACCACTCCGGCAGCATTTCGAATCTCCACGGTTGACCCGGTTTCGCCGGTTCCCGCCAGGGTCGGTGTGGTGTTGTTGGTGACGATGTTGGCACTCGGGGTGGTGATTACCGGGGCGGCCGGAGCCGTGGTGTCCACGGTGATCGTGATGGCGGTGCCCGTGGACACGTTTCCGGCGGCGTCGGTGGCCACCGGGGTCAGCACGTGCCCGCCCTCCGTGAGCGCCGGGGCGAGCGTACAGGACCAGGTCCCCCCGCTCACCACGGCCGAGCACAGAACCTCGTCCGCGGCGTTACGCACGGTCACGGTCGAGCCATTCTCGCCGGTTCCCGACAGGGTCGGGGTCGTGTTGTTGGTCACCAGGCCATCGGCGGGCGAGGTGATGACCGGGACGGTCGGCGGGGTGACGTCCACGGTGATCGTGATCGCGGTCCCCGACGCCTCGTTCCCGGCGGCATCCTTCGCCACCGGGGTCAGCACGTGATCGCCCTCGGTCAGCGCGGTAGTGAGGTCACAGGACCAGGCACCGCCGGTCACCACGGCCGAGCAGAGCACAACCCCGGCTGTGTTGTGGATCTCGACCGTCGAGCCGTTCTCCCCGGTGCCCGAGAGGGTCGGGGTGGTGTCGTTGGTGACGGCACCATCCAACGGCGAGGTAATGACCGGGACGGCCGGCGGGGTGACGTCGACGGTGATCCCGATGGGTGCCCCCACGGCCCGGTTTCCGGCCACATCCTCGGCGGTCGGGGTCAGCACGTGATCGCCCTCGGCGAGCGCCGGGGACACCACACAGGACCAGGTCCCGTCGGTCACCACTGCCGAGCACAGCACCACGTCCTCGGCGTCACGCACGGTCACGGTCGAGCCGTTCTCGCCGGTGCCCGAGAGGGTCGGGGTGGTGTCGTTGGTGACGGCACCATCCAACGGCGAGGTGATGGCCGGGGCGGTCGGCGGGGTCAGGTCCACGGTGATCGTGATCGCGGTCCCCGGGGTCTCGTTACCGGCGGGGTCCGTGGCCACGGGCGTAAGCACGTGCGAGCCCTCGGTGAGCGCCGGGCTGAGGTCGCAGGACCAGGCCCCGGCGGTCACCACGGCCGAACAGAGCACGTCCCCGGCGGCGTTGTGGATCTCGACCGTCGAACCGGTCTCCCCGGTGCCCGACAGCGTCGGGGTCGTGTTGTTGGTCACGAATCCGTCCACCGGCGAGGTAATTACCGGAGCGGCCGGCGGCGTGACGTCCACAGTGATCGTAATCGCGGTCCCCGAGGTCTCGTTTCCGGCGGCATCCGTCGCAACCGGAGTGAGCACGTGGTCACCCTCGGCGAGCGCGGTTGTGAGTTCACAGGACCAGGCACCCGCGGTCACCACGGCCGAACACAGGACGTCCCCGGCGGCGTTGTGGATCTCGACCGTCGAACCGGTCTCCCCGGTGCCCGACAGCGCCGGGGTGGTGTCGTTGGTCACGAACCCGTCCACCGGCGAGGAAATCACCGGAGCCGCGGGCGGGGTCACGTCCACGGTAATCGTGATCGCGGTTCCCGAGGTCTCGTTCCCGGCGGCATCCGTCGCGACCGGCGTGAGTACGTGGTCACCCTCGGTGAGCGCCGGGGCGAGCTCGCAGCTCCAGGCCCCCGCGGTCACCACGGCCGAGCACAGGACGTCCCCGGCGGCGTTGTGGATCTCCACCGTCGAGCCGGTCTCCCCGGTGCCCGAGAGCGTCAGGGACACCACGTTGGTGACCGTGCCATCCAGCGGCGCGGTGATCACCGGGATCGTGGGCGGCACGGTGTCCACGGTGATGGTCAGCGGGGTGCCGGGAGTCTCGTTGGTCGCGGCATCCACCGCGACCGCGACCAGTTCGTGATCGCCGTCCGTCAGCGCCGGCGCCACCACACAGCTCCACGTGCCGCCGGTTACCGGCGCCGAACACAGCACCACTCCGGCGGCGTCACGCACCTCGATGGTGGTGCCGTTTTCCCCGGTACCGGTCACCGTCGGGGTATTGACGTTGGTGATCGTGCCGTCGGTGGGCGAGGTCACGATGGGGGCACCGGGGAGCTCGGTCTTGACCTCGATGGTGATCGCGGTTCCAGCCGTCTCGTTGCCGGCGGCATCCTTCGCCACCGGGGTCAGCACGTGGTTGCCGTCCCCCAGTGCGGGGGCGAGATCACAGGTCCAGGCACCGGCGGTCACCGTGACCGAGCACAGCACCTGATCGGCGGCATTTCGGATCTCCACGATCGACCCGGTTTCCCCGGTGCCCGAGAGGGTCGGGGTGGTGTCGTTGGTCACAAACCCATCCACCGGCGAGGTGATAACCGGAACCGTCGGTGGGGTGACATCCACGGTGATCGTGATCGCGGTTCCCGAGGTTTCGTTCCCGGCGGCGTCCTTCGCCACCGGGGTCAGGACGTGGTCCCCCTCGGTGAGTGCCGCGGTGAGGTCACAGGTCCAGGCACCGGCGGTGACCACCGCCGAGCAGAGGACGTCCCCGGCGGCGTTGTGAATCTCCACCGTCGACCCGGTCTCCCCGGTGCCCGACAGCGTCGGGGTGGGGTCGTTGGTCACGAATCCATCCACGGGTGAGGTAATCACCGGGACGGCCGGTGGCGTCACATCCACGGTGATCGTCACCGGGAGACCCGAGGTCTCATTCCCGGCGGCATCCTTCGCCACCGGGGTCAGCACGTGGTCACCCTCGGCGAGCGCGGTCGTGAGCTCACAGGTCCACGATCCCGCGGAGACCACGGCCGAGCACAGCACTTCTCCGGCTGAATTGTGGATCTCCACGGTCGACCCGGATTCCCCGGATCCCGAGAGCGTCGGGGTGGTGTCATTGGTGATCGTCCCGCTGACGGGGTCGGTGATCGCCGGAACGGTCGGCGGCGTGATGTCGATCGTCAGCGCAACGATCGTGCCGGCGGTCTCGTTGCCGGCGGTGTCCACCGCGACGGCGCTGAGAATGTGCATCCCCTCATCCAGGGCGGGGGCAATCGTGCAGGTCCACATGCCGTTTTCAACCAGGCTCGAACACAGCGCGGTTCCGTCCGCCGCACGGATCTGAACGGTCGAGCCGTTTTCTCCGGTCCCGGTAAACACCGGCGTCGTCACGTTGGTTGCGGTACCGGTGAGCGGCGCGGTGATCACCGGGGCCGCGGGCGGGGTGAGGTCGATCGTAATTGTGACCGCGATCCCGGTGGCTTCATTCCCGGCGGCGTCCCGGGCAACCGGGAGCAGCGGGTGATCACCCTCGGTCAGCGGCTCGTCGAGGGTGCAGGACCAGATACCCGCGGCAACCGTCGTGGTGCACAGTACGGTCCCGGCGCCGTCCCGTACCTCGACGGTCGAGCCGTTTTCTCCGGTACCCGAGACGGTGGGGGTGGCGTTATTGGTGATCGTCCCGTCCTGCGGGGCGGTGATGACCGGAACCTCGGGTGCCACGGTGTCCACGGTGATCGTGATGGCCGTGCCCGCGGCGGTGTTGCCGGCGGGATCCACGGCGACCGGGGTCAGCACGTGGTCCCCCTGCCCGAGTGCCGGGCTGATCTGGCAGGACCAGGCACCCGCGGTGACCACGGCCGAGCACAGCACCTCGTTGTTGGCACCGCGAATCTCCACGGTGGAGCCGTTCTCTCCGGTTCCGGAGATGGTGGGGGTGTCGGTGTTGAGCAGCGCGCCATCCGCGGGCGAGGTAATCACCGGGGCGGCGGGCGGAGTGAGATCCACGGTGATCGTGACCGCGGTGCCGGGTGCGGTGTTCCCGGCGGCATCCCGGGCAATCGGGGTCAGCGTGTGCGAACCCTCGGTCAGCGCCATCGTCGGCTCACAGGACCAGGTGCCGTTAGCCACGGTCGCGGTGCACAGCAGCGCGTTCGCCGTTCCCCGCACCTCGATCACCGAACCGTTTTCTCCGGTTCCGGTGATGGTGGGGGTGGCGTCGTTTGTCAGCGTGCCGGTGGCCGGGGCGGTAATTACCGGGACGGTCGGGGCCACCGTATCGATGGTGATGGTGATCGAGGTACCGGTGGTTCGGTTCCCCGCCACGTCCTCGGCAATCGCGGTCAGCGCATGGTCGCCATCCTGCAGCGGCGTGGCCGGCTGGCAGCTCCACGCCCCCGCGGTGACCACGGCCGTGCACAGCACCGTGTTGGCCCCGTCACGAATCTCGACACGGGAACCGGTTTCCCCGGTTCCCGTGAACGTGGGCTGCGTGTTGTTGGTGACGGTGCCGGTGACCGGCGAGAGGATGATCGGTGCCGCGGGCGGGACCGTGTCCACGGTGATGGTGATGGGGGTACCCGGCGTCCGGTTACCGGCCGCGTCAACGGAGATCGGCGTCAGCGTGTGAGATCCCTCGGCCAGGGCCGGGGCCACCACGCATTCAAACTCTCCCTCGGGCACATCCCCCGAACAGAGCAGCTGATTGGCGGCGTTACGAATTTCGACGATGGTCCCGGAATCCGCGGTACCGCTGATCAGGGGGCTCTTATTATTGGTGACGGTTCCGGTTACCGGAGAGGTGATCACCGGTGCCGTGGGCGGAGTCGTGATCACCGAGAAGGTGACCGGGGTTCCGGGCGCCGCGTTTCCGGCTTCGTCCAGCGCGACCGGGGTCAGTGTGTGCGAGCCCTCGGTCAGGGCGGGTGCCATCACACAGGACCAGGCCCCGGCGACAACGGTCGCCTCACAGAGCACCGCACCGCCCTCGCCACGCACCTCGACCCGGGAGCCGGTTTCCCCGGTTCCGCTCACGGTGGGCGTGGTGTTCGCGGTTGCGGATCCGGCTACCGGAGAGGCGAGCACGGGGACTGCCGGTGGGATCGTGTCCACCACAAACGATCGAGTCGCGGCCGACGTGGTGACGCCGTTCAGCGCGGCCGTCACCGAAATGTTGTTGGTACCCTCGGGCCGATTGGCCGTGGGGGTGAATGACCACGCGCCGTCCGTGACCGGTGCCGTCCCCAGGACCGCACCCGAATCCGCATCGGTGATCGTCACCGCGAGGGTGGTGCCGGGGAGGCTGTCGGCGGTTCCGCTGATCACCGGGCGGGGATTATTGGTCAGCTGCCCGGCGGTGGGGGTGGAGATCGTCGGGGCGGCGATATTTTTGGCCGTGAGCGTGGTCGATTCGATGGTCGGCGCGGCGGTACCCACCCTCAGTGCATAGCGGAACGTGCCCAGGGTGGCACCGGGGACGGTATCGGCGGGAACGGAGTAGGAGAACGTATAGGTTCCAAAGTTCCCGACCCTGTTGTCCTCATACCCGCAGGAGATGCCGGGGTGCAGCGAGGTCAGATCGTTACGGGGAATGAGGGCACCGCCGGGTGCCGTGGTATAGCAATCGTAGGCGGTATCGGGGCGGGTGATCTCGACCCCCGACGGCGGCGTAAACGTAACCTGGGAACCGTTGACCTGCATCACCACGGTCACCGTGCCGTCTGCCTGTCCCACCGATCCGGGAACGGAGGAGAACGACGCGGCAAACGCCGCGGTAGGCACCAGCGCGGGGACGATCAGCCCCACCGCAAGTGTCGCCGCGAGCAGTCCCCTGCGCGCGAGTCTCCCCAGGCGAGAATGCCCCAGATCCGTCAGTGCCGTGTCGTTCATGGTCCCCCTTGATCCGAGCGCCGAAAGCCGAATGGCCAACCGTGGTCTGAGCCCTGTTTAGCAGCTACCGCTACCAACAACAAGGGTTTACCCTGATCCGGGGGACAAAATTCCCGGATTCACTGGAGGTTTCCATAGGGTCCAGCCCGATCGTTGACCACCGGGGCGGCTGCCTCACAAATGAGAGCACCCCGGCGCGATCGTTTCGGATCGTGCCGGGGTGGGTCGCGGGTGGGACTAGGCGGTCGGGAACAGCTCCGCTTCCAGGGCGTCGAACTCGGCGGTGAAGCTCTCACGCATCGCCCGCTTCTCGGGCTCGGGAACCCAGCTGGCCTCCACTCCGGCCAGCGACATCGCGCGCAGCTTATGGCGATCCACGCCGAGCTGCCCGCTGAGGATCGCATACTCCTCGGCCAGGGTCGTGGGGAACATCCCGGGGTCATCGGAGGCGGGGATCACGTTCAGGCCGGCCTCAAGCATCGCGGCGATCGACGCGCGACGCCACGGACGCCAGGACCGACGCGAGGTCGTGGACACCACGGTAAACGCGGTCTGTTCCTCGCGCACCCGTTCGACAACCGCCGGATCCTCCAGCACAAAGTAGCCGTGGTCGATGCGGTCGCAGCCCAGCAGGTCCAGGCACGTGATCGTGTTCACGGCCACCGGTGCGTGCTCGGAGGAGTGGGCGGTACGGAACAGCCCCGCCTCCCCCGCGAGCCGATAGGCATCGGCGAAGCGCTCGGGCGGACCCGCGGTCTCCAGGTTGTCCAGGCCGATTCCCACCACGTACTCATTGGGGTTGTCCACGATCCGGCGCACCATCGCCAGCGCGTGCTCCCCGGACTTGCTGCGGTCGATGCCGGCGATCATCCGTCCGGTCATCCCGAAGTCGCGCTCGGCCATCCGAATGCCCTCGGCATAGGCCTCGACCTGGCCGCGGTACCCGAGCTTTTCCAGGTGCGGCGGCAGGTCATCGAAGAACAGCTCGAGGTGACGGGTCGCGCTGGTGCGGTGCGCGGCCTCGAACGCCTCATAGGTCACCCGGGTCAGGTCCTCGGGGCTGCGCAGCACCTCGACAACCCACTCCGACGCCTTAAAGAGGGAGTAGGAGGTTTCCGGCTCATCGGCCGAGCGTCCCTGCGGCACCGGAATGTGGGTGTCGCGGTAGAGTGCGGGGTCCGGCGGCAGCGAGTTGATGTCGCGGAAGATCAGCTCGGGATCCGCCGGCAGCTCAAGCTTTTCGCGGCGAGCCAGCTCGGCAAAGGTCGAGGCACGCACGGTGCCGATCAGGTGGCAGTGCAGGTCGGTTTTGGGTGCGCGGCGCAGAAACTCGGCGGTCGCATCGGTTGACACGGTGATGGTCAGGTCCCCTCGGGTAAAACGAAAATCAAAAACGGGAATCGCCCGGACCCCTGTGACGGGGTCCGGGCGAGGCGGGAGTTAGCGGCTGGCAACCTCGCGGGCGAACCGGTCGGTCCACTCGGTACGGTTCTTCACGATGACCGAGATGTCCAGGGTCTTGTAGCCGGCGGCGATCGGATCGGTGGCGGCCTCGCCCACGATCTTCTTCAGGTTCTCCGGGACGGTGGCCTCGGGGTTGACCGGCAGGTCGCCGACGATCTTGGCGGAGCTGGTCTGAGCCTCGGCCCCCAGCAGGTAGTTGATGAACGCGTGTGCGCCCTTCACGTTCTCGGCGTTGGCGGGGATCATGGCGCGGTTGGTGGCCATGAACTTGCCGGTGGCCGGCGGGGTCCAGGCGATCGGCTCGCCGGCCTCAACCAGGCTGGTGGCAAAGCCGCTCAGAGCCGGAGCGTTGACGATCTCGCCCTGCAGCAGCAGGTTGGTGACCTCGGTGGAGGACTTGTAGAACTGCAGCACGCCCGGGGACCACTCGCCCAGGGTCTTGAACGCGGCATCCACGTCGTAGGGGTCCTTGCCCACGGTCTCGGCCACACCGGACACGGTCAGCTGACCGGCGGTCACGCTGAAATCGGGCAGGGCGAGCTTGCCCTTATAGGCAGCATCCCCGAACGTGTCCCACTTGGCCGCGGTGGTCGCATCCAGCTTGTCGGTGCGGTACAGCATGCCGTTGAGCTGGTAGCTGTAGGCGGGTCCGTCGTACTGCTTCTCCTTGGCGAAGTCGGCGACCTTGGCCAGGTTGGGCAGCTGGGCGTCATCCACCTTCTGGAAGAGCTTCTTGGACTGGCCGAGGGCGGCGTAGTAGTCCGAGATCAGCATGACGTCGGCGCCGGCGCGCTTGCCGTTGAGCTCCAGCTTGGACAGGCGCTCGGAGTTCGATCCGGTGTCCACCTCAACCTTGTAGCCGGTCGCCTTCTCGAACGGGTCGATGATGGCCTTGGTGAACTCGTCCACGCCAAACGGGAACGTGCTGACCACGATGGTCTTGTTGTCGTCGCCGCCGGTGTCGCCACCGGGGGTGGCGGAGCAGCCGACCAGCAGAGCGGTCGAGGTGAGCAGAGCCGCGGCGGTCGCCAGGGCGCGAACGGGGATACGGGAACTCATCGGAGGGGTCCTTACTGTGAAAGGGATGTGGTGGGGAGTGTGTGGGGCCGGCCGGGGGCTATTCGGGCAGGGGCTTTAGGACCCGGGATCGGGTACCGGTGCAGGTGCCGGCCGGGGGCTATTCGGACAGGTGGACGAGCGCGGGCGCCGGCGCGGTGACCGAGATCCGCTCCCCCGGGGTGAACCCGGTGTGTCCGGCGGGCAGGGCGTCGCGGCGCAGCACCGAGATCAGCGGCACGGTTTCGCCACCCGGGGCCGAGGCATCCACGCCGACCACCAGGTCGACGCCGCGGTAGGCGCTGCTGGTGATCACGCCGTCGAGGTTCAGGCCCGGCGTGGTGGCGTCCGCCGAGGCAATCTGCAGCTGCTCGGGACGCACGGTGAACAGGCCCTCGGCAGTGGGGATGAAGTTCTCATAGCCCAGGAACTCGGCCACAAAGCGGTTGGCCGGGGCGGGGAAGACCTCGTCCGGGGCGCCGGTCTGCATGACCTTACCGGCGCGCATGAGCACCATGGTGTCACTCATTTCCAGGGCCTCGTCCTGGTCGTGGGTGACGAGCACAACGGTGAGGCCGGTCTCGGCCTGGATGCGACGAATCTCGGCACGCATCTGCACGCGCAGGCGGGCGTCGAGGTTGGAGAGCGGCTCATCCAGGAGCAGAAGCTTGGGGCGGATCGCGATGGCCCGCGCCAGCGCCACGCGCTGCTGCTGTCCACCCGAGAGGGCCTTGGGCTTGCGGGCGGCCAGGTGACCGAGACCCACGAGCTCGAGCGCCTCGGTCACGCGAGCCTTGCGCTCGGCGGCGGGCACCTTACGCAGCTTGAGTCCGTAGCCCACGTTGTCGGCGACGGTGAGGTGCGGGAACAGCGCATAGGACTGGAACACCATGCCCAGGCCGCGCTTTTCCGGCGGCAGGGCGGTAGCGTCCTCGCCGCCGATCAGGATCTTGCCCGCGGTGGGGCGAGCGTATCCGGCGAGCATGCGCAGCGAGGTGGTCTTGCCACATCCGCTGGGGCCCAGGAGGGTGGTGAGCTTGCCCTCTTCGATGGTGAGGTCCAGGTTGTCCACGGCGAGGAAGTCACCGTACGCCTGGGTTACTCCGACAAATTCGGCTGCGGGAATCACTTGTTGATACCTCCAAAGATCTTGGCGAAGCCGACCGTGCGCTCGGCGATGATGGCAACCACGACGGTTGCGGCGAGCAGCAGGGTCGACATTGCTGCGATGGTCGGGTCATAGTTCTGCTGGATGTAGTCGAGCATCGTGACTGGGAGCGTGCGGAAGCTGCGGTCCTGCAGCAGCAGGGACAGCGGCACGTTGTTGAACGAGGTCACGAAGCTCAGCAGGGCGGCGGAGAAGATCCCGGGACGCAGCAGCGGCAGGGTCACCGTGAAGAATGCGCGCAGCGGCGAGGCACCGAGACCGCGCGCGGCCTCCTCGATCGCCGGATCCGCCAGGGCGAGGGATGCTCCGGTCACCCGCACCGCGTAGGGCAGCAGGATCGCGGTGTGTCCGATCAGCAGGGCGATCGAGTTCGACTGGCCCAGCACCACCATGATCTGCTGGTAGAGCGCGAGGCCCACCACCAGCTCGGGAACCACAAGCGGGGAGAGGAACAGGCCCTGAACCAGGGACTTGCCGGGGATCTTGCCCCGGTGCATCGCGATCGTGGCCGGGACTCCGATGGCCAGCGCGATCACGGTCGCGATCAGCGCGAGCTGCAGGCTCTGCCCCAGCGAGGACATGAACGTGTTGTTGCCGAGGGCCGCGCCAAACCAGTCCAGGGTGAAACCCTTGGGCGGGAAGGATACGGTGCGTCCGGTGGAGAACGCGGTGCTCACCACAAACAGGATCGGGACGATCATGATGATGTAGCCGAGTACGGCCAGGGTCCCGAGCACCGGGCGGGCGTTATTAGTTTTGATCATGCTCATGACTGCACGCTCTTTCCCCGCGACAGCAGCGAACTCAGACCCGAGACCAGGAACACCAGCAGCGTCATGATCAGCGCGGTGGCCGAGGCCGAGGCCCAGTCCACGGTCACGTTGGAGTAGTTGTACAGCTCGGTGGCGAGCATCCGCTGACTGGATCCACCCAGCAGATAGGGGGTCGTATAGGCGGTTGCAGCACCGGCGAAGACCAGGGTCGTGGCAACCACGAGGCCCGGGGCCGACAGCGGCAGCACCACGGTCCAGAGGGTGCGGGTGCGGCTGGCACCGAGTCCGCGGGCGGCGTCATCGAGTCCGGGATCCACCTGAGCGACGGCCGAGTAGCAGGAGATGATCGCCAGCGGCAGGAACAGCTGGGTCATACCGAGGACCACGGCGAGCTCGGTGTAGAGCAGCTGCGGGGCCTCGGAGGCGAGACCCAGGCCGGTGATGAGCTGGCCGATCGCGCCCTGGCTGCCCAGCAGCACGATCCATCCGAAGGTGCGCACCACGTTGCTCAGCAGCAGCGGGAAGATCGCCAGCGCGAGCCACATGCCGGCAAAGCGCGAGGTCGAGCGGGCCAGCAGGTAGGCGATCGGGAAGCCGAGCACCAGGCAGGTCGCGGTGGTGATCAGTCCGAGGCCGAGGGTGCGGCCGATGATGCCGAGCGAGTAGGGGTCGGTGAGCATCTGGCCGAGACGCGCGAAGACGTCTCCGGTGCTGACCCCGGGCGGCGCGATGAGCATCGCGACCGAGGGAATGGCGAATCCGAGCAGGATAAACACCAGACCGGGCAGCAGCAGCCAGGCTGGTTTTCGAGACATGTGTGCCCCCATTGGCAGTGGTGTGGGTGCGGGACGGGGATCCCCACGCACGGGCGGGCAATTTCGGCGCAAAACGCCGAAACGGGCAATGAAACCGGTTGCACAACCGGTTTCACACACTATACGCTAAGTTCTATCGAAGAAACAAACACTTCTTTTTCTCCCCCGACGACGCCGCAATTCGCCGTCACGCCCATCCCCCAGCGAGCGCTTTCGGCCTCGCCCACCCGCATAAATTCGGAGGCTCCGTGAGCACACTTGAGGACGTCGCGCGTCTCGCCGGGGTATCCAAGGCCACGGCCTCGCGCGCCCTCAGCAAGCCCGAGCTGGTCGCCGCCGCGACCATCGAGCGGGTTCAGCGGGCCGCCCAGGAACTGCACTTCGCCCCCTCCCGTACCGCCACCGCGCTGGCCAGTGGACGCACCGGGGTCATCGCGATGGTGGTTCCCACCCTGGAAAACCAGTTCTTCACCCCGATCATCCAGGGCGCACAGGACCGCGCGGATGCCGCCGGCTACCTGCTGACCGTCGCCGCCACCGCGTTCCTCGAAGACAAGGACGTGGAACAGTTCGCCCGGCTCGCCCCGCAGGTGGACGGCTTCCTGCTGGCCGCCCCGCGCGGTAAGGACCAGTTCGTGGAACCCGCGTGCAAGCTCAAGCCCACGGTGCTGATCGACCGCGAGATCGACGGGGTGCCCTCGGTGGTCGCCGACTCCGCCACCGGCTTCGCCGAGCTGGCGCTCCGCATGGTGGAGCAGGGGCACCGGCACATCGCGCTGGTGGGTGGCCCCGGACGCTCCTGGCAGAACCTGCGCCGCGTGGCCCACGTGATCGAGGCCCTGCGCGGCAAGGCCGCCCTGACCGTGCTCGGACCGCACCGCTCGACCTTCGCCGCGGGCGTGGGAGTGGTGGGCGAAATCCTGACCTCCGGCGCCACCGCGGTCATCTCCTACTCCTCCTCGCTGTCCACCGGGATCATGTTTGGGCTTCAGTCCCGCGGGATCACCAACCTCGTGGTGAGCGCGGATCGCGGCATCGCCGACGCACTGGGATCCGCCAACGTGCCCGTCCTCGAGGTGGACGGCCTGGAGCTGGGCCGCCAGGCAATGGACACCCTGCTCGCTCGCCTCGACGCGGCACCGGGCGGCGAAATCCCCCGCCTGCGCCTGCCCGTCTCGGTGGACTGGGACCTCGGCGAGCGAGAACCCGCATAGGGCGTAGGGCCGAGACCCTAGGCTCCCTTGAACACCGCCGAGGGTGAGATCGCGTGCGCCAGTGCGGCCCCCAGCAGCGGAAGCGGCAACAGGGCGAGCAGCAGCCGGGCGATATCGGCACCGGCCAGCAGGTACTCCTGTGTGCCGATACTGCCGGTGAATCCGGCCACCGCGATCACCGCGCTGGCCCCGATCGCGACCGGAACCAGGACCGTGGCGATCACCTCGGCCGCGAGCGCCAGCGTGATCTGCACCGGCCGCGCCCCGAAGGCCCGGTACAGCGCCATCTCCGCGCGCCCCGACCACCAGAGCACACCGAGAAGCAGGAACAGGATCCCGGCCCCGAGTGCCCAACCCCACGCACTCGCGCGCTGCGGCAACTGCTTCTCCGGGTCCATGACCAGCGCACTCTTTTTGAGGTACGGTGCGGGGGTCGCCTTAAACGTCGGCGGCACGGCCTCGGTCAGCGTGGGAATCACCGCGCCGGCGGCACCCGGCTGCATCTCCACATAGCACTCGCGGGTGTACTGGTCGGCGCGAACGTCCGGCTCCAGGAGGGCCGTGTTGAGGCCGTCCACCCGGGACCGCTCCCCCGCGATGCTCACAATGTCGCGGGTCTCGCTCGTGCCCGCACGGGTCAGGTTCACCGTGGTGTCCGGCACCAGACCGGTCTGGGTAGCCAGGTCCTTGCCGGCGACGATGCCCGATCCCGGGATCGCAAGTCCGGGCCAGGCAATCGCAATCATGCCCGGGCTCACCCGCAGCAGCTCACGATTCTGTCCGGGGAAGGTCGCCAGCTGGATCTGTTCGCGGTGCAGGATCGCCCCGGCCGCGATCACCCCCTCGGTGCGCGCGATGTTCTCGCAAAACGTCACGGGAAATCCCTCGATCGTCCCCGCCCGAATCACCTGGACAAAGCGGCCGGCGGCGCGCTGCTGCTCCCATGACTCGCGCAGGCCGCCGGTTTCGATCAGCGAAACCAGCGGCACGGCGGCGCCGATCAGCGCCGCACAGAGCGCAATCAGGAGCGCACGCCACGGCCGGGCTCGCAGCCCGCGGGCGTGTTCACGGACAAACTCTCCGGTGTGAAACCCGCGGCTCATGCGGGCACCAGCCGGTCCATGCGGATGATGTGGTCGGCACGCTCGGCCACGATATCGTCGTGGGTCGCGATGATCACGATCGCCCCGGCGTCGGCCGCGGCGCGCAGCGCCCCGATGACCAGTCCGCGGGCGGCGGCGTCGAGGGAGGCGGTGGGTTCATCGGCGAGAATGATCGGGGTCTCGGCGGCCATCGAGCGCGCAACCGCAACCCGCTGCCGCTCGCCCCCGGAGAGGCGCTTGCCGAGGCGATCACGCACCTCCTCAAGCCCCAGGCGTTCGAGGTGTCCCGCGGCGATCAGAAGCGCTTCCTCCCAGGTGCTGCCCCGCGAGAGTGCGCCGATTGCCACGTTGTGGGCGGCCGTGCGGTGTGGGAACACCGGTGAGGCCTGGTCGATCCAGGAGATCTGAGGAGCGTGCTCGGTCCCGTCGGCCGCGGTGAAGGCCACCGTGCCCGCATCGGGTTTTTGGTGTCCGGCGATGACCGCGAGCAGCGTGGACTTTCCAAAGCCCGAGGGGGCGCGCAGCGCGGTCATGCTGCCCTCCACAAACTCGGCGGTGAAACCGGTCAGGACCCGGCGCTCCCCGAACGCGACCGAGATATCTCGCACGGCTACCGGCATTCGCACCGCTCCGCAGGCACCGAGAGCAGCACGCGGTCGGTGGCATTAAGCTCGCCGGTGACCACCACGGATCCCCCCTCGCCCGCACCCACCTGCACGGCGACCGGGCCGGATTTGGTCAGCACGCAGCTATTCGCTCCCACCTGGAAGACGGCGGCCGCGGGAATGCGCCATCCCGAGGTCTGCACGGTTTGGGAAACCATCGTGCGCACCATCGGCTCCCCCGCCGTCGCCGTTTCGGTCAGCGCGATCAGGCCCTCGGGGGTGATCGCGTCCCGTGTCTCGGTCAGGGGAAGCTCGGTGGTGCCCAGCTTCAGAACGGCATCGGCGGGCACGGGCATCCGGATGATGCGTTCCTGATCGAGGACCGGCAGCTCCGTCTTCTCTCCGCCCTGGGGTCCGGGGGCCATCGGGGCCAGGCCCTCGCCGGTGAGCAGCGCCGCGGTGATCCGCGGACGAGGCGCAAACAGTGCCTCCCCGGCCGCGGGCGCGGGCTGACCCACCGAGAACGCGGGTGCACCCACGGTGATCTGCGGCTCGGCCAGGTGCACCACCCAGGACGGGTCGAAGGTGTCCCCCTCGGCCCCGATCTTCTTGGCCAGCTGGGTGATGCCCCGGGCGGTGGAGGCGCTAAACGTGTTGCCGGTACCGCGGGCAAGTCCCAGGTCTCCCAGCAGGGTGTTGAGCCAGCCGATGTCGCTGCCGGCGGTGGTCTCGGGGCCGATTGCGCGCCAGAAAGGGCCGGGGGTGCGGGCGGCGAGGCGATCGATGCCGTCGATGGTGACCACCACGTCACCGGGCCCCACCGAGGCGGCCTGCGGGCGCACGGCGGTGATCAGCCCGGACCAGGCCGGGGCGCGCAGCACCGGACCCTGTTCCCAGCCGAGCGCCAGGTCCATCGGAGTATCGGTGTTCGCCTGCCCGGTTTCCACCGGCGTCCAGGTTTCGACCGGTTCGGTGAACCGCACCTGCCCGCTCCACAACACGATCGCCGCGATCAGCCCAAACGGCAGCACCACCCAGGCACCGGCACCCACCCAGAGCAGCACGGATTTTCCGATCGAGCGGCGCGTGGCCATGATGTCCCCCTGTTCGGCGCAGCTGCGCCCCAAAATTTCCGGGGTTTACCCACCCGGTTGCGTGCCGCTCCCGCGCGGGCACGGTCTCAAGGTAGTGGCAACGCTCTCCCGGGTCAATTTGATAACACCCGTTGGCCCCTGCACGTGGGGTGCGCTCTTCCCCCGCTGGGACGTGGCACACTGCCCTCACCAAACCCATCACATCGAGGCAAATTCGCGGGGAACATCTCCGTCCATCTCTATCTCAACCAGTCAGGTTCAGAACGCCAAATTCGGTCAGTTCGCGCTCCATGCAGGACACGACGGACAAAGTCTCGCCATCACAAGTCTGCGTGAATCAGAACCAACCATGTCCAACGTGTCCGCTTTTCGCCCCGTGATGCTTTGCCCAAAATTCCGCGTCTTTTCATGGGTTTCTCACTGCGTGCGCGCATCCGAAAAATGGGCCGTTGCATATCGGACACCGAGCCCGCAGGCTCGTGAAAGATCCAACAAAAAGGAGTTGAGTAATGATTCGAAATTCAATAGCCACCGCGGCCACGCTCATTTTGTGCGGAGGCCTGATTCTGAGTACCGGAGGGGGTGCATCTGCCTTCGGGGCGCGAAACGTCTACAACAATGGCTGTGGCACCACGTACGGATTTGCAAGTTGGCCCGATGGCCTTGGTGGTGCCGTGTCTTCAAAAGGGAGCGATGGCACATGTAGCGGTTGGCCAGGTGTATCGGTCACCTACGCGAACGGATCCAAGACAATGCGCATCAACGATCCCTGGCGCGCAAACGTCGTGAGCTACAGCTCAGGCGCACGGGGAGGCTATCACTGGCGAGCCCTCGCAGATTCGACAGGTTGGCGAACCTAGTAGACGGTCCAGTCCACCTCAATAATCGGGTGCGGTGTCCCCTCCCCGCGCTCTGTTGCCCCCAGCGAAAGGACCAACCCGGTGAAAGCACTTCACACCGCATCCATCATCCTCGCCACCCTGCTCCTCAGCGGGTGCAGCGCAACGGACACACCCAGCACAGACTCGGCTCGCATCGACAGCGGCCCCTCCGCAGCTCAGCGTGCCCTGCTCACGCGCGACACCATCGGATTTGACGAGTACAAGGAGGCATTTGCCAATTACTCTCGCTGCATCGAGGATGCCGGATATACGATGACGCCTCCCGTGCTCAACCCGACCGATGGACGACGATATCTTTCGCGACTCGATCCGACGCCGGGTAAGCAGATCAATACCGAACTGGAGAACAGCTGCGATCCGAGAGAGCTCTCGAGTGTTGAAAGAGAATATCTCCGGCAAAATCCGCCCGAGATCGACCCGGTGCTCCTTTCCGAGATTTTTGGGCAACTCACGCAAAAGAACATCTCTTTTACAGGAAACGAGAAACAGATAGCCGATTTCTTTCCCAACAAGAACGAGGACCAGCCTCGAGTGACAGAGGTCACCGCAATTATCGAGCAGGCAACTCGTAAGCTGTTCCCCGATCTCCCGTACATCCGCACTGGGTTTTAGGGTCCCGCGCACCGGGGCGCACGTTCAGATTGGGTCAATTAGATAACACTCGTTGTGGAGGGGTCGCCGGCTCCCCACTCCCGGTACCATGGGCCCAGGCGCCGCCGACCTGCATCGTGAATTGGGGGCAATCAGTGTTCAGGGGTATTTCCGTTGTACCGATGCTTGGTCTTGCGCTGGTGCTGACCGGCTGCACGCCCACGGCGGAACACGCGGACGGGCGCACCACGGAATCCGGTATCTCCACCGCCCAACAGGCTCTCCTCGATCGCGACACCATCGGGTTTGACGAGTACAAGGAGGCGTGGTCAAACTACGCCCAGTGTCTGGTCACCAGCGACTCCGGGTATCGGGCCACCAACCCGACCCTCGATCCCATCAGCGGCCGCCGCTACAACTGGGATCTCGACGTCGTCCCCGGTGCTCGATTCGACAATGCTGCCAAGCAGAACTGCGAGGTCGCCGAGCTAATCCACGTGGATAGCGAATATGTTCGGCAAAACCCGCCGCGGATGGACCCGGCACTGCTCAACCGGGTGTTTGCCGACCTGAAACGCGCCGGGGTCAGCTACACCGGCACCGAAACCAACTACGGCGACTTCTTCCCCAACGGCAACGAGGACGCTGCACGCACCGCCGCGGTCGACGCCGTCCTCCTCGACGCAGCCCGGGCGCTCTACCCCGAGGTCACCACCTGGGGATTCGGATACTGACGCACCCCTAAGACCGGGGCGATTTTGAAGGTTCCGCTGCTCAATCTGGCGCGAATCACGACCCAATAACTCCGAATATACGAAAACGGCGGTGGACCAGGGTCCACCGCCGTCGCTGCGTAGCTGAGCGCCTGCCTAGCCCTGGCCGCCCAGCATGCGCTGGATCGTGGCCATGTCGTCCTCGCTGGGCTGCCCCTTGGCGCCGCCCTTGCCCAGGCCGAATCCGCCGCCGGTGGGCGCCGCGGGAGCCGCGGTGATGCCCTTAGCCTCGGCCGCGCGCTTCGCCGGGTTGCCCGAGCGCGAGCCACCCTTCTTCTTGGCGTTCTTCTTGGGCATCTTCGGCCGACCGCCGGGGATCGGGCCCATGCCCGGGATCTGCGGCATGCCACCCTTGGCCATGGTCTTCATCATCTTGGCGGCCTGCTCGAAGCGGTTCACCAGCTGGTTGACCTCGGTCACGGTGGATCCCGAACCGCGGGCGATCCGCAGGCGACGCGAGCCGTTGAGCAGCTTGGAGTTCTGCCGCTCGGCGCGGGTCATCGACTGGATGATGGCCTCGGTGCGGTTCAGCTCGGACTCGTCGAAGTTGTCCAGCTGCTCCTTCATCTGGCCCATGCCCGGGAGCATGCCCATCATCTTCTTGATCGAGCCCATGTTGCGCAGCTGCTGCATCTGCTTCAGGAAGTCGTCGAGGGTGAAGGTGTCGGTCGCGAACTTCTCCGCGAGCTTCATGGCCTCTTCCTCGTCGAAGGCCTGCTGCGCCTGCTCGATCAGGGTGAGGATGTCACCGAGGTCGAGGATGCGGCTGGCCATCCGGTCGGGGTAGAAGGGCTCGAAGTCGTCGAGGTTCTCGCCGGTGGAGGCGAAGATGATCGGGCGTCCGGTGACCGACGCCACCGAGAGCGCCGCACCACCGCGGGCGTCACCGTCGAGCTTGGACAGCACCACACCGGTGAAGTCCACACCCTCCTGGAAAGCCTTGGCGGTGTTGACGGCGTCCTGACCGATCATCGCGTCGATCACAAACAGGACCTCGTGCGGGTTGATGGCGGCGCGAATCTTCGACGCCTGCCTCATCATCTCCTCGTCGATACCGAGGCGACCCGCGGTGTCCACGATCACGACGTCGTGCTGGTTGCGCTCGGCATAGGCCACACCATCCTTGGCAACCTTGACCGGGTCGCCCACACCGTTACCGGGCTCGGGCGCATAGATGGCTGCGCCAGCCTGCTCGGCCACGACGCTGAGCTGGGTGACGGCGTTGGGACGCTGGAGGTCGGCGGCGACCAGGAGCGGGGTGTGCCCCTCCTTGATCAGCCACTTCGAGAGCTTTCCGGCCAGGGTGGTCTTACCGGCACCCTGCAGACCCGCGAGCATGATGATCGTGGTTCCGGTCTTGGCGAACTCCAGGCGACGCTGCTCGCCACCGAGGATCTGCACCAGCTCGTCGTTGACGATCTGGACCACCTGCTGGGCGGGGTTCAGGGCCTTGTTGACCTCATCGCCCAGCGCACGCTCGCGCACGCGGCCGGTGAACTCCTTCACGACGTCGAAGGCGACGTCGGCCTGGATCAGTGCGCGGCGAATCTCGCGGACGGTGCCGTCCACGTCGGAAGCCGACAGGGTTCCCTTCTTCCGAAGGTTCTTGAAGGTATCGGCGAGCCGATCTGAGAGATTTCCAAAAGTAGCCATTTGAAGCCAGTTTACCAATTTCCCGGACGCGATGGGTGCGCCCGGCCGGGCCTCGGTGCAGCCGATTCGTTTTAATTATTGGACCGCGTACATTAATGCTAGGTTAGGCGCATGGTTCGCATCGCACAGCTGGGTCTGGCCCCCGAATACCTCGACTATCGGGTGGGGTGGACGCATCAGCGCACCCTGCATGAGGGGGTGGTCGCCGGAACCACCGACGACACCCTGCTGCTGTGCGAGCATCCGTCCGTGTATACCGCGGGGCGTTCGGCCCGTCCCGATGAGTATCCGGCGGATGGGACCCCGGTAATCCCGGTGACCCGTGGGGGGCGGGTCACCTGGCACGGTCCCGGGCAGCTGGTCGGGTATCCGATCATGCGACTGAAGCCGATCGGCGAGGATTCCAACCTGGTGGATGTGGTGGGGCACGTCCGCAGCCTCGAACGCGTTCTGATCAACACCGCGCAGGCCCTCGGGGTGTCCGCGTTTCGAGTTCCCGGACGCAGCGGGGTCTGGGTCGAGGATGGCGCGAGGCAGGCCAAGATCGGTGCGATCGGCATTCGGGTCGAGCGCGGAGCGAGCCTGCACGGCTTCGCACTGAACTGTTCGGGAGACCTGGCCGGGTTCGCCCAGATTGTGCCCTGTGGGATCCGGGATGCCGGGGTGAGCTCGCTCAGCGCCGCCGCCGGGCGCCCCATCACCACGGCGGATGCGGCGATCCTGATCGCCGCCCACTTCGACGACTGGTATCACTCCCCCGAACCGGCGCCCGACAGCGTTCCGACCCTCGCGCAGGCGCACACCCCGGGCGGCCAAAAATGAGCGCACGCAACCTCGGCTCGATCGGCACGCCCCCCGAATCCACCACCGCGACGCCCTCGGGCCCGATGATTCCCGCGTCCCTGGGCCTGTTGATGGCCGAGCCGCCGGGCGCAACCGAGCCCGGCGAGGCAAGCCCCGCGGCTCACGGCGCAACCCTGCTCCCGACGGTGGCCGGCGAACCGCTGGCCGCCCCCGAGGGACGCAGGATGCTGCGAATCGAGACCCGCAACACCCAGACCCCGATCGAGCACAAGCCCTCCTGGATCAAAACCCGCGCAAAAATGGGCCCGGAGTATCGTGGGCTGCAGCAGCTGGTCAAGACCGAGAACCTGCACACCGTGTGTCAGGAGGCCGGATGCCCCAACATTTTTGAGTGCTGGGAGGATCGCGAGGCCACATTCCTAATCGGCGGCGCACAGTGCACCCGGCGCTGTGATTTCTGTCAGATCGACACCGGCAAGCCCTCGGCGTATGACCGCGATGAGCCCCGCCGGGTTGCCGACTCCGTTCTTCGGATGGCGCTACGCTACGCCACCGTCACCGGCGTTGCCCGCGATGACCTCGACGATGAGGGGGCCTGGCTGCACGCGGAAACCGTGCGCGCGATTCACGAGGCCAATCCCGAAACCGGCGTGGAAATCCTGGCAACGGACTTTTCCGGCAATCCCGAGCTGCTGGACACCGTGTTCGCCTCTCGACCCGAGGTGTTTGCGCACAACGTGGAGACCGTGCCGCGTCTGTTCAAGCGCATCCGTCCGGCGTTCCGCTACGAGCGCTCGCTCGGCGTGATTACCCGGGCACGGGATGCGGGCCTGGTCACCAAGTCCAACCTGATTCTCGGCATGGGTGAGGAACCCGCCGAGGTCCTGACGGCGCTTGAGGATCTGCAGGCCGCGGGCACCGACATCATCACGATCACCCAGTACCTGCGCCCGAGCCCCCGCCACCTCCCGGTGGCCCGCTGGGTGCGCCCCGAGGAGTTCCTTGATCTCGAGGTTGCCGCCCGGGAGATCGGATTCTCTGGGGTCCTCGCCGGTCCCCTGGTGCGCTCCTCCTACCGGGCCGGCCGACTCTGGGCCGAAACCATGCGCGCCCAGGGCCGCCCGATCCCCGAGGCCCTCGCCCACCTGGATCGCGCCTCCAGCGCGCCGCAGGCGGTGCACGCCGGATAACGCACGAGATCCGCTAACCCAGGTGTTTGAACCCCGCGTGCGAGCGGGCGAAGCCCAGGCGCTCGTAGAACTCGTGCGCGCGGGTACGGCGCAGGTCCGAGGTGAGCTGGGTGATCGCCGCACCGCGGCGGACGCCCTCGGCGAGGGCCCAGCGAACCATCGCCGAACCGACCCCGGCACCGCGCTCGGAACTGGCCACGTGGACCGACTCGACCTGCAGGCGGTTTACGCCGCCACGACCCAGGCCCGGCAGCACGGTCAGCTGCATCGTGCCCACGGCTTCGCCGGCCGGTGAATCCACGATCACCAGGAGGTGTGCGGGATCGCGGTCGATTCGGGAGAACGCACGCTCGAAGACGCTGATGTCGGCGGCGGGATCGGTGTCCGGGGCGTCGCCGCGGGCGTGGGCCACATCGTCATCGGCGAGCAGGCGAAGCAGGGCGGGCACGTCGGTGCTGCTGGCCCGGCGAATCGCATATCCCCCGTCAAGGTCGGCGATCATGACGCCCGCGCTTTCGCTAGGGATCAGCGCACCGTCGGCCTCGTGCAGCACCCCGTGGATTCGGCGCACCGCGGGCTGCGCCGGACGGGCGGCCACCGTATCCAGGTCGCGGCCATAAAACAGAGTGTCCGCGCCGTCGGCGAAGTAGCCGAACGCATCGATCGGACGGTAGTCGTAGCGCTCGTACAGGCGCACCGACTCGGGCTGCTGGGTGCCGGTTTCCAGGCGCATGTAGCGGGCACCGAGTGCCACGGCCTCGCGCTCGAGCGCCTCCAGGATGATCCCGGCCAGGCGACGACCGCGCGCCTCGGGCACCACAAAGATGCGCTTCATCTCCATGATGTCGGCGCTTTCGCGGCGGATCGCGCCGCAGCCGATCGGCTTACCGTCCTCGAAGGCGACGATGAAGGCCTCCACCTCGGCCGGGTTCAGGTCCGGAATCGGACCGCCCTGCCAGGGACCGTAGCGGACTGTCAGGTCTGCCTGCTGGGCGCTGCGAAGTTCCCGCCCCACGGGGTCTGACCAGTGGGTGCGGACGAGGGTGATGCTCATGACGTGTTGCTAGTCCTGTTCGATTGAGACGGCTTCGCCGCGGTTGTTCAGCGACACCAGCAGGACATCGTCGGACTCGTCCATGCTGAGCGCATATTCGAAGACCACAAACGTGTTGTCCTCGCCGGCGTGGGAGGGGCTAAAGCGCACCCCGATCACCGCGATGGCACGCAGCAGGTCGATGTCGCGGTCGCCGGAGACGTGGCTGAAGTAGTCCTCCAAGTCCTCCCCGTGCTCGTCTTCCAGCAGCGCGATGAACCTGCTCACCGCGGTGTGCCGGGAGGAGATTTCGGCGATCATCGCCTCGCGGGCACGCAGGTCGAGTTCCTCCAGGGAGGAGATCATCGCGGCGGCCACCTCGAGGGATTCCTCGGTGACGTTTTGGGCATCCTCGGCGCTGAGCGAGACGCCCACCGCCTGGTCGCCGAACTCCACGGTTTCGGACCAGTAGATTCCGCCGGGTCCGCCGGTGGAAAGCAGACCGAAGAAGTCGTGTTCGAGTGCCATGATTAGCCCATCAGTTTCTGTGCGATGCCGTTGCGGGTGAAGCTCAGGGGGAGCATATTCGACTATCCCACCAGTTTCTGGGCAAACGCATGCGGGGTGAATCCGGTCAGGTCACCGATCCCCTCACCCTGACCGATCAACTTGATCGGGATGCCGGTGCGCTCCTGCACGGCCAGCACAAACCCGCCCTTGGCCGAGCCGTCGAGCTTGGTCAGCACCAGGCCGGTGACCCCGGCGTGCTGAATGAATGCCTCGGCCTGTGCCAGGCCGTTCTGTCCGGTGGTGGCGTCCAGGACCAGCAGCACCTCGGAGATCGGGGCCTGCTTTTCGATCACTCGGCGGATCTTGGAGAGCTCATCCATCAGGCCGTTTTTGGTCTGCAGCCGTCCGGCTGTATCGATCAGGGCGATCTCCACGCCATTGCGCTTGGCAAACTCGACCGTCTGGAACGCAACCGAGGCCGGATCCTGACCGTGGTGCTGCGGACGCACGATCTGCGCCCCGCCACGCTCGGCCCAGGTGGCCAGCTGTTCGACGGCGGCCGCACGGAACGTGTCCGCGGCGCCCACCACAACCGAGCGCCCGAAGGTGCCCACGTAGTTGGCGAACTTGCCGATCGTGGTGGTCTTACCCACCCCGTTCACACCCACCACGAGGACCACCGCGGGACGCTCGCTGAGGTGCAGCGTGGGATCGTACTTGGCCAGTCGCTCCTCGACGTTCTCGCGCAGCATCCGCTGCAGGTCGCGCGGATCGGTGGTGTGGAAGCGGGCGACGCTGGCGCGCAGCTCCTCGATCATGTCCTCGGCGACGTCGGCTCCGAAGTCGGCGGTGATGAGTGCGTGCTCCAGATCATCCCACGTGTTGTCATCGATCGTGGGTTTCTGGAACAGTCCCCGAAGGGCACCACCGAGGGACCATGTGCTGCGTTCTGCCATACCCCTAGCCTAGCGGTTTTGCGCCCGCGACCGGCCGCCCGGGTCTATTCGGCGACCGCCGCGCGGTCCACCACACGCTGACCCACAACCGCCGAGACGCCATCCTGTCGCATCGAGACACCGTAGAGGGCGTCGGCGATCTCCATCGTGCGCTTCTGGTGGGTGATCACGATGAGCTGCGAGTTCTCACGCAGCCCCTCAAAAATGGTGAGCAGACGGCCGAGGTTGGCATCATCCAGCGCCGCCTCGACCTCGTCCATGATGTAGAACGGGCTGGGGCGGGCGCGGAAGATAGCCACCAGCAGCGCGACCGCGGCGAGCGAGCGCTCCCCGCCGGAGAGCAGAGACAGCCGTTCGATCTTCTTACCCGCCGGGCGTACCCGCACCTCGATGCCGGTGGTCAGCAGGTTCTCGGGTTCGGTGAGGGAGATGCTGCCGGTGCCGCCGGGGAAGAGGATCGGGAACACCTCGGCGAACTGCGCCTGGGTGTCGGCGAAGGCGGCGCCGAAGATCGTCTGCATCTTGGCGTCGAGCTCCTCGATGATCGTCATCAGATCGGCGCGGGTGCGGGTGAGGTCGGCCAGCTGCTCGGTGAGGAATGCGTGGCGCTGTTCGAGCGCGGCGAACTCCTCCAGCGCGAGCGGATTGACCCGGCCCAGCTGTCCCAGCTTGCGCTGCGCGGACTGGTGGCGGCGCTCCTGCTCGGCGCGGACGTAGGGCAGGGTGCGCTCGTCGGAGTCGAGAGCAGGGCCGAGGCCGTGGGCGTCGGCGGGGTCGGTTTCGGTGACAACGGCAATCCGTGCGCCCGTAACCTCGGGATCGTCAAACTCCGTGGCCCGGTCCACCGCGGCGATCTCGATGCTCGCTCCTGCCCGCAGCCAGGACACCCGTCCGGTGCGAGTCAGCTCATCCTGCTCGCTCGCGGTCAGCCGCACGCCGGTGGTTGGGCCATACTCACCAACCAGCGCGTCCCGATCCAGGCCCAGCTCGGACTGCGCGCGCTCAAGCAGTGAGGTGAGCTGCACCCGGCGCTCGTAGATCTGCATTTCCAGGCCGCGCATCGAGTCGGCGATGGCGTCGAGTCGGGTGCGAGCACCGGATTCCTCGGCGCGCAGCTCCTGCAGTTCGCGGGTCTGTTCCCCGCGCTGATGCTCGGCCTGGGCCAGTTCCAGCGAAGCCTGGGCGAGTGAGCGCTCCAGGACCTCGCGCACCGCGGGCAGGTCGGTCAGTACCGAGCGAGCCACCTCCAACTGCCGGGCGCGCAGCACCGCGCGCCGAGCCTCGGCCTCGGCGGCGTCGCGCTCTGCACGGTAGCGACGACGCAGCGAGGCGAGACGATCCTGTTCGGTACGGACCCGCTCGCGCGCGGTTTCGGCGCGCAACCGCGCCTCGACCTCGGCCTCACGGGCGGTTTCCAGCTCTGCCCACAGGCTCTCGCGCAGGGTCCCGTCCAGGATGGGCCGCGGCTTGGCGCGCACGGTTTCCACCGCGCGTTCGGCGGCCGCGGCGGCGGCCTCGGCCTCGCGCAGCCCCGCGGCCGAGGCGGATCGGGCGGCGTGCAGGCGCTCGCGCTCGGCCTGGGCGGCCTCATGCTGTCCACGCGCACGGTGCAGGCGTTCGGATTCGGCGGCGAGGCTCGCATCGAGTTCACGCAGCGCGGCCAGCGCCGCGGCCGAGGCCTGCTTGGCCGACTGGCCCTCGGCGCGGGCGGCGCTGAGATCCGCCCGGAGCGTGTCGATCGAGGAGAGGACCTCGGCCAGGCGTTCGGCGGCGGTATCGTGCTCGGCGCGCAGCGCGATCCGGCCGCGCCCCTCCCCCGAGCCGCCGCTGATCGAGAAGCGGGTGAGAACATCCCCGGTGACCGTGACGATGGTGACCGGCATGTCCGCGGGCAGGGTGTTCAGTCCACGACGGGCAGTCTCCCGGTCTTCGGCGACGAACACGCCCGAAAGTAGGCCGCGCACGCCGTCGGGACCGGTGACCAGCGAATCGGCGGGGATCAGCCCGGCCACGGGTGCGGTATTCGCGGCTCCGGCGGCGGCAATCACCAGGTCCACCCGGCCCAGGGTATCGGCCTCGACCCGATCGAGGGCGGCATGCGCGGCGTCGGCGTCGGCGACGATCACGCCGTCGGCAAAGCGCCCCAGTGCGGCGGTAATCGCCTGCTCATACCCGGCATCCACGCGGATCCCGGCGGCAACCAAACCGTTCACGCCGGTGAGATCACGGGCCAGCAGCTCGGCGGCACCGTCGCGAATGTCGAGGGCTCGGGCCAGCGCGGTGGTCTGCGCGGTGAGGGCGTCACGCTCGCGCTCGGCGGCGTGCAGAAGCTCGCGCAGGCGCTCGATTTCGGCCTCGGTGGATTGCACCCGCTCCTGCTGATCGCGGTAGGCATCGTTCAGACCGGTGGTGTCGGCGTCGATCACGCCCGCCCCGGCCTCGGCCTCGGCGAGCGCCCGCGCAGCCTCCTCGGCGCGCCCGGTGGCGGCAGCTTCGGCCCGCTCCTGACGCTCGGCCTCGGCGGCAAGCGCGGCCAGACGCGAGGCGGCGGTTTCGGCTCGGCCGGTGGCCGCCTGGACCTCCAGGTCGTGGGCGGAGAGGAGTTCGGACTGAACCGTCAGTTCGGTATCCACCGCGTCCAGGGACGCCCGGGCCGCGGCGGCTGTCTGCCGTGCACGTTCCCAGCCCGCCTCGGCGGCGTCGATCCCCTCGATCAGCCGGGTCACCTCGGCCTCGGCCCGCTCGATCGCCTCGGGCGAGATGCCGGGTGCCTGCGCGGGGCGCTCCCCCTGGGCGTCCAGCAGGGCAACCTTCTGGGTGGCCAGCCCGGTCAGCGCGTCGAGGCGCTGGCGGACGGACTCCAGGTCGAAGACCACCGTGCGCGCCCGATCCACCGCGTCCCCGATCTGTGCCTGTTCCAGCAGGGCGATGCGGGCGCGGGTGTGATCGGCGCGCTCCTGGAGGATCGCGCGCTCGGCCAGCCGGTCGGATTCGGTCCCGGAGAAGGCGAGGATGTCGGTATCGAGCCGGACGATGTCATCGGCGACCAGTCGGGCCCGCGCATCCCGGGCAATGGCCTGGATCGACTGGGCCTCGCGAGCCACCTCGGCCTGCTTGCCGAGGGGCTTGAGCTGGCGGCGGATCTCCCCGGCGAGGTCGCTCAGCCGGGTGAGGTTGGCCTGCATTCCGTCGAGTTTGCGCAGGGTTTTTTCCTTGCGCCGGCGGTGCTTGAGGATGCCGGCGGCCTCCTCGATGAAACCGCGACGCTCCTCGGGGGTTGCCCGCAGCACGGCGTCCAGCTGGCCCTGCCCCACGATCACGTGCATCTCACGGCCCAGGCCCGAGTCGCTGAGGAGTTCCTGCACGTCAAGCAGTCGGGAGCTCTGACCGTTGATCGCGTACTCGGATCCGCCGTTGCGGAACAGCGTGCGCGAGATCGTAACCTCGGTGTAGTCGATGGGCAGCGCACCGTCGGAATTGTCGATGGTCAGCGTGACCTCGGCGCGGCCCAGCGGGCCCCGCGTGGACGTGCCGGCAAAGATGACGTCCTCCATCTTGCCACCGCGCAGGGTTTTGGCGCCCTGCTCACCCATGACCCAGGCCAGTGCATCGACCACATTGGACTTGCCGGAGCCGTTGGGCCCAACCACGCAGGTCACCCCGGGTTCAAACGCGAACGTGGTCGGCTGGGCGAAGGATTTGAACCCCTTCAGGGTGAGGCTTTTGAGATACACGCGCACTCACCCCTTTCCCGGTTCGAAGATACGTCTGCACTACCGTACCAAGAACCGGCGACCCGGCCCGTGATTGCGCGGGTTTTGGGCGAATTTCGGGTGGGGCGAATTCGCGGGCTAGAGCTCTTCGGACTCCGAGAGGTCTTCCACACTCTGCGGGACGCGGCCGACGAAGTTCACGCCGATCCCAAACTCTTCGGCAACGGACAGCGCCGATTCCTGGAAGCGCAGCATCCAGGTACCGTCGCCCCAGATCACGGCCTCGGGTTCCCCGAACGCACCGCCGGGACCGTCCAGAAGCGCCAGGTCCGTGCCCGAGAGCGCCCACTCCGGTCCGCGCAATGCCTCGTCCAGGTACTCCAGGGCGTCGCGCACCAGTTCGTCGAAGTCGGCGACGACGGCAGCCGCTACCTCCACCACATCGGCCTCGGGTGCCGCGGCGGGCTCGATGATCAGGCTCACCTCGTGCTCCCCGTCGGCACCGTTCACCGTGGCAACCCAGAAGGCCAGCTCCTCGGGTGACTCGATGCGAACAAACTCGGCCGTGCCGGCGCTAAAGGCGGTGGGAATCTCACTCATGAGTCGAGTTAAGCACAGCCCGTCCCCGAACCGTGCATCCCCACGCGCTTCAGGGAACCACGAGGCGGTCTGGCCGCGCGGGATTGTGTGCAGAAGATCCGCTCCCCCGCTCGCGGTAAACGTCGAGGGAAATGGCTGCTCCCGGAGATCATGGTTCTTGGACGCCCTGGAATGCGGATCCCGTGATTCTACCTTCGTGGAAGCTCAAACTGGTCGTGTTCAAGCTTGCATAGTTTAAAGAGGATACCGTTGATTTCACGGAACTCCATGAACGGGCCAAAAACGCCGAGGAACTGATAACCACTGCGTCCGACGGAGTCCTTGGTACGGACAAAGGTGAGGCGTTTTACACCGGTCCACCGCGATACCGGCTCGAATTCTGGGTAGTCCCCCATCGACTGAGGATACGTCCATTCCGGCAACGGCTTCACCCCGGCTTCCTCGGCTTGTTTTCTTGCCTCACGCGAGGCTGCGGTCGGGGCTGCCTCACCGATAAAAACATCGTTTCCCTCGGCGACAATCACGTTCAGAATTCCCGACGTATTTGTTGAGCGGTACGTGCCGGAGGATGACTGGTTTGCGAGGGTGGCGCACCACACCAGGAAGCCAGGAATCGACGGGTCAAAACTCGCAACGTAGGAGTTGCGTTTTCTACGCACGTCACTATCCGGGCTAAACAGTTCTCGGATTTCTCCGTTGTGTCGAAAAACATAGCCGTCGGCGGAATGCAGGGCTCCCGCACGCTTAGCAAGCGCCCAGTCGGGTGTTTCACTTTCCCACGCCAAAAACCCCTGACGTGCCCAGCGGAAGCCTCCGTTTGCTACCTCATCCCAGCGCTGTCTGATCGTGATCACCGCATCGTCAAGCTGTTGCATAACCTCTGAAGGGGCCACCGCCTCACCCTTCTCATCCTTCTCTACGCGGATCCGGATCTCCAGGTAGTCGGGGATTGCACGTTGAATATCCGCGGTGCGGGAAGCGTCCAAAACAACGGCAGTGTGGTGCTGCGCCTCGTCGCACTCAACTCCAAGATGAAGCTGCGGGAAGTAGAGATCGATCAGCGCGTGATTCACCGACTCCGCTCGGGATGATTCTCCATAAAAGTCAAGTACGCCCGCGCCCTGGTAGGATGACCGACGGTTTACATACTGTTGGGTCACCGGTCTGAGGGCAACATGAGCGAGCTTCGACCACAGATAGTTGATAACGAAACTCTCGTATTTCTTTCCTGCGGTCCGCCGTGCGAGCGTCGCGACCAAATATTCAAAATTCTCCCGGGTTGCGCCGCTGAGATTTCGGTTCTCGGTTCCCGCAACAGGCTGATTTGAATCCATCTGTTCCTCGTCTCTGGGTAACACCGGACCACCCATGGGAGGGCTCGGAACGGCGGCAGGATACGTCCCTGCGATCTGTAGGTTATGACCATCACTCCGGTCCGAATGGCACCACGCCTACCCGAATGAAGATCAAACGAACCCCCAAATCGGGGCTCCCTCGAGGATTCCGTGCGCCTCGGACCGTCGCAATCACGACGCCCCAAATATGCATTCACGCCGACTCTTTCGCCGCCCACGGCCGTCCTCGGAGGCATGTCAGGGTAGACCCTCCCGCTGAGAGCAATCGGGGCTCTTTCCGCGTATAAGCTGCGAGGACACTCGCCGTCACCGAGTCGCGGCGAGCACTTCCTGCGCCTCTGCGACCTTTGCCTTGACCGCGCGCGGCAGCGGGCGGCGAGCCAGCGTTCGTTCGATGATGCGCTCCAGGGCATCCCACTCTCCAAGTTCCTGGGCAAGGGGAAGTAACTCATCCTGCTGCGGGTGGATGCGCGGGTAGGCGATGCCGACCTCGGCGCAGCGCGCGACCGCTTCGTGAAACAGCGCCCCGAATCGAGCGGGGTGCGTGGCCGCGGCAGCCACAAGCAGGCGGGTATAGGCCCACTCGATCATGTTTGTGTCTTTTTCCAGGCCGGCACCCGCCCAATCGAACGCCGCGGCCTCGGTGAGGGTGCGCTCGGCGACAGCCGGATACCCCGCAAGGCTCAGGGTGATTCCCGCGCGCACCGCGTAGTTGGGGTACTGGTTGGGATCCTCCGGGGACTCCGCGGCGCGTTCGGCGGCCACACAAAACAGCACCGCTGCGTTCTCACACTGGCCGAGGTCCCAGCGCCGGTGCGCCTTTTTGGCGACGTCTGCGGCGCAGAGCACGGTGCCGGGCTTCTCGGCGAGCAGATCGGCGGCAGAGGCTCGGTCAATTTCGGGCAGGTGCAGTGTCATCATGCGTCCCTTCAGGATTACGGTGTCTCAGCGCGTCACGAGAACCGCTCGCTGTCATGTAGCACGCCAACTGATTTCTCGATCAAGAGCGAGACTACCGGTGATGCGATAGGGACAGCATAGGGTTTCACCGGCGACAGGCCACGATTCCGAGGAGAGACCCCTCAGACTTCACGGTGCACTTCCGTGAACCCGTGTGTACGTGCCAGTTCGATCGCGACAGGGAGAACTCTGACTCGTTTCGGCTATCCTGATGCCGGTCCCCGTGGAATTCCGCCAGCCTCCGGCGCGTGGAAGGGAGGGATGTCATGCATCTCGTCTGCACAGAGACCCCTCATCGCGTCGCCCAGGTCTGGCCGAGTACGGCCACCGGTGAGTGGGCGGTCCGAGAGGGTACCCTTCGTCGAGCTGGACGCATCCACAAAACGGGTCTACACTCCGATTCCACGCCAATTGAGCGCGTGGACGGTCATGACCGAGGCACGCGCGGGAGCGACGGCGAGACCGTTGTCAATATCTATGCCCGGGGTCCTCGTGGGCGATCTGGGGGCCGAGGCAGCGACGGCGGCGCTGCGCGCAGGGCGAGCGGATGCCACGCATGCAGCCATCGCTTTTCGATAAGCAGATGAGGATGAGTGAACGGTGCGCTACGAACGCACATCGGGAAACTCCCCGGTCCATTCACCACCTGAGCGTAAAACTGGGCCCAAAGATTCTCGTCCGGTGCGGTGGTGTCGGCGTACCATCGATGTATGTCCCAGGACCCCATTGACCGTCTTCATGCCCTGGCTCCTCGGCTGGATGATTCCCTTGAACAGCTGCAACTGAACGAGGCGCGGGCACTCGTGGCTCAGATCGAACAGCCTCTCAGCCGCGAGGATATCGACGCCCTCCTGGAGCTGTTGCCCGCCGAGGGTGATACCGCTCACGGTCTGAACTGGGATATCCTGCACCTCATCGAGGCCGCACCGCTCTGGCCGGTCTGGGAACTTCTCAGCGACATCGACCACGGATGGGTGGAGGTCTTCATCGCCCGCATCCGTAACGGCGACTGCGCGCCGTGGGGCTGAGCATCATCTTGGAGGCGATGCCACAGCGATACCGTCGGCGTAAGAACCGAGGTACCGAGCTCGCTACTTCGCCGCCGATGCCTCGCGTGTAATCTCCTTCGCCACGACCTCGCCGCCGCTGGTCAGCAGGGCGCGCCGCCAGGGCAGGGTTCCCTCGATCTCGATTTGGATCGACATGCTCAGGATGGTTCGAATGATCACGATGAGGCCCAGCACGGCGGCATCCTCGAGCGAGGGTGCCGACAGTGTGTGAATGATGTCCGCCGCCACAAATACCTCAAGGCCCAGCAGGATCGATCCCCCAATGGTGGTGCGCAGCGTCTGGAATGCGGCCGTACCCCCGGCGCCGCGGCGCAGCGCTCGCGTGGCCAGCACGGCGGCAATCACGAACCCAACGACCACCACGCAGACGCCGATGACTTCAATTACCTTAACGACAATCTCAAACAGCGACTCAGCGATCATGAGCACAGTATAGGGGTCGGCATCGTTGCGGGTCACCCCGCGACGAACGTAGAATCAGCGTTTCTGCTGACACCTCGGGTAGAAGTGCGACCCCCTGGTCGTGATGCTCTCCCACACAATCTCAATACCGAAGCGAAGGCGACGCGCAGCACCCCGCGCACCGGCGACAGCAGTTCGCTCCCTCAAGCGGAGTGGTCCGCCAGCGCCTCGACCGCTCCGGAGACGACCTGCCAGCGGTCATCGAGCACTCGCCACTCTCGATGCCAGGTGAGTCGCACGCTCACCGTTCCCTCCTCAACGCGAAGCACCGCATTGGCGACGGTTTTTGTGCGCCCTCCGTCGTCACCCTCCGTTGATTCACGGATGAGCACGTCAATCTTCTCGAACGAGGTGGCGCCGGTGCGGTGTGCCTCAAGGTCGGCCTGCTTGGTCAGGACGGCACCGTCTGGGCCAATGAACGTCAACTGGTCGGAGATGAGCCGGTCGAGCGCCACAAGGTCGCTCGTCCGCATCGCATCGAGGAGTTCCGTCTCGGTGTCGTCGATTGTTCGGCCTGCACCGTCTCGTGTACTCATGAGCCGAGACTATCACTCAGTCTCGGTATGGCCCCGGCACACGTGCGGAACCCGAGACAGCGGGCAACTGAGGCCCACGGCGGAAGCAGAAGCGCTCATCGCAACAACATCACGAGCACTCACACGCCGAGCACTCACAGGCGCGAGAGACCTCTCGCCCGTCAGGAGCTCAGGTCAGCGTTTTCGTTGACACCGCGGGCAGAAGTGCGAACCGCGGTTCATGAAGCTCTCCCGCACAATCTCGCCGCCACAACGCGGACACGCCTTACCCTGCTGGCCGTAGGCGTTCAGCGAGTGGGCGAAGTAGCCCGAGTTACCGTTGACGTTCACGTACTGCGCGTCAAAACTCGTACCGCCCTCGGCAAGGGCGCGGCGCAGCACACCGCGTACCTGCTCCAGGAGGTCGCGGCGGCGCGTGAGCGGGATACCGGCGGCCTGGCGGTCATAGTGCAGGCGGGCGGCCCACAGCGCCTCGTCGGCGTAGATGTTGCCGATGCCGCTGATCAGCGTCTGATCCAGCAGCGCACGCTTGATACCCGTGCGGCGTCGAGCCAGGCCGGCGAAAAAGGCGCGGTCGTCGAAGTGCGGGTCCAGCGGATCGCGCGCAATGTGGGCCGCGGTGCGCGGAATCCACGCACCGGGTTCAAGCGCTCCCCCGAAGCCCGCGGGCCGGGCGTCCGGGGTGGGCACCAGTGAGTCGATCATCATGCCGCCGAACAGGCGCTGATCCACGAAGTTGAGCCACAGCTCGCCGTGTTCGGGATGGTCCAGGGTCAGTCGAATCCGGGTGAGCTTATCGTCGCGTCCGGGCTCGCGCAGCAGCATCTGCCCGCTCATCCCGAGGTGGGCGGCGAGCACGTCCCCGCCGGCGAGCCCGTCTCCGCCTGCCAGAACGTCCCTGCCGGACAGCACATCCCTACCGGACAGCACATCCCTACCTGACAGAACATCCCCGCCGGACAGGACATCGCTGCCGGTGGATGAATCAGCCGGCACGTCCGCTTCCCTCGAGGATCCCGCCAGCGGGAACCACAGGTACTTCCCGCGCCGCACGGCCCCGCGAAGCCGCGCACCGGTGAGCAGGGTGGCAAAGTCGCCGCGGATCGGATCGTGTCGCTTCAGCGCACGCCGATCCAGCACCTCCACCCCGGAGATGACCGCACCGGTCACCGCGGGCTCCAGGCCCGCGCGCACCACCTCAACCTCGGGCAGCTCGGGCACGCTACGCCTTGTTCAGGTTGGTCCAGGCCTCCAGCGCGGCGGCCATCTCGGCCTGCTTCTTGCTGGTGCCCGATCCGGTTGCGCTGACCAGGGTGCCCACGATCACGGTCGCGGTGAAGACGCGGTTGTGGTCGGGACCGGTCGAGGTCATCTCATAGCGCGGCGGTTCCTGCTGACGCGCGGCGGCAATCTCCTGCAGCGCGGTCTTCGGGTCGTGCGCGGCGCTCATCCGCTCGGGATCGGCCAGCAGCGGGCGAATCAGGCGCAGAACGAGCGCCTCGGCCACCTCGATGCCCTGATCCAGGTAGACGGCACCAAAAATCGCCTCCATGGTGTCGGCGAGGATCGAGGACTTGTCTCGTCCTCCGGTGCGCTCCTCGCCGCGACCCAACTTGATGAAACGCCCGAGGCCCAGCTCACGCGCCACCTTGGACAGCGCGACCTCGGACACCACGGCAGAGCGCATCTTCGCGAGCTCCCCCTCGGCGTGATCGGGGTACTCGCGGTACAGCTCGGCCGTCATCGACAGGCCCAGCACCGAATCGCCGAGGAATTCCAGGCGTTCGTTATGCGGGGCACCACCGTGCTCGTAGGCGTAGGAGCGGTGGGTCAGGGCAAGATCAAGAATCTCCGGCTTAACCGAGACACCGAGGATCGCTTCGAGCGATCCTCGGTGTACCCGAGAGCCTGAGTCCTTCACGGAGTCAGTCACAAAAAACCGGCTTAGACGTCGGCGACCTTGCGGCCCTTGTACTCCAGGAACAGCGGGGTTCCGGCGGAGTCGGTGACAACCTTGGCCTGGTGCGGCAGGCTGTAGGTAACCTTGCCGTTTTCAACGGTCTTCACGAGTGCGGGGGCCTGAGCCTTCCACTGCGAACGACGGGAGTTGGTGTTGGAGCGCGACATCTTCCGCTTGGGAACAGCCATGACTTATCTCTCTTCTGTGTTTCCGGCGTCCGGAGTGCCGGCGCCCTGGTCTGGGGAAAACTCCGCGAGCGCGGCCCAACGAGGGTCAACGATTTTACGGGGTTCATAGTCCGGAATATCTGCCAGACGCTCGCCAGTCTCGGGGTCGAGACCGGGGCAGTCTGGCCGGCAAACCGGCTGAAACGGCAGTGACAAAACCACTGCATCTCTGATCAGAGGTTCAAGATCCACGTGGTCATCGTGAACCTCATGTTCGGAGGCTTCATCACTAGAGTACGCGAAAAGCTCGGCAAATTCGACTTCGACAGGCTCAGTGAACTCATCCAGGCATCGTCCGCACTCGCCGACGGCCTCGGTTTCGACCTGCGCCGTCACATAAATACCCTCGTGAACGGACTCGAGTCGGACCTGAACACTCAGCTCTTTCCCGGCCGGAACCACCATCAAACCCTCACCGAACTGCTCCGGTAGGGCGAGGGTGATTTCCTGCTCCCGCATTTCTCCGGGACGACCGTGAAGGTCTCGAACATTGACCGCAAGCGGTCCTTTTTTCACGTATCTCACGTCAGGAAGTCTACAGGCTGAATCCCCCGATGGGATCCCGGTTCGCCCCGGGCTTCCCGGATGTGGCACCCGGTGGACCTCCGCGGCTCGATCCGGGTCGCGGAGGGAGGATCCGGCACCTCCCATCCGGATCGCCGGAATGGGCCCGTCTCGTGAGCGGCGAATTTTGGTTCCCCGCACCCCGATCGGCGTGTCGCAACCCGACGATGCGCGCAGAAACCCGGGTGGGCAACGCGAGGGGCTCTAGGAGCCTGCCGGAAGCTCCCGCGTCAGCGAGGTCACAATCTCCGCCGCCGGGGCCACCCGCACGCCCTCGAAGCCCGCACCGGCCCACAGGTGCAGCTGCTCGGGGTCGGCCTGCGCCGCCGCCTGGGCGCGCACCCCCGCGGTGAGAAAGTGCAGGGCCGGGTACATCGTGGGGGCGTGATCGGAAAACGCCTCGGTGAACCGGTTGCTCACGGCACGCGCGGTACGCCCGGTGAAGGCGCGGGTGAGGACCGTTGCGCGATGGCGCAGATCCTGCAGGGCCGCCAGATGGGCGGGCTTGGTGCCAGCCTCGGTCGCCCCGAGGAACAGGGTGCCCACCTGGGCAGCGGTCGCGCCGGCCGCCAGGATGTCCCGCACGTCCGCGGCATCGGCGATCCCACCGCCGGCAAAAATCGGCTGGTCGGACCGGGATCGGGCGTAGCGGATCAGCTCACGCAGGTCCTGTTCGTCGGCGTCTTCTCCGTCGATTCCGAGCACGGTGGCGCGATGCCCGCCCGCTCCCGGACCCTGAATGCTCAGCACGTCGGCTCCGGTATCGAGCACGGCATCGATGCCCTCGCGGGAGGTAGCCCCCAGCACCACGCGTTTACCGGCGGACTGGAGGCGCTCGATAACCTTCGGATCCGGATACCCAAACGTGAACGAGACGAAGGCCGCCTCACTCGCCAGGGCGAGGCGCACCTTCTCGGCGTAGTGATCGTCGGACTGCTGCGGCGTCTCGGGCAGCAGGACCGGGTCGATCCCACCCCCGGCCAGCAGCTGCTCCCGATAGGCCGCGTAGACGGCCGGGTCGATCCCCGGGTCGGCCTCATTCGGGGCAAAGATGTTGATGCCGAAGCGGCGTCCGCTCAGTTGCTCCAGCTGGGCACTCAGCGCATCCGGGCTCAGATACCCGGCGGCCACAAAGCCCAGCCCGCCGGCCTCGGCCACCGCGGACACTAAAGCCGGGGTGCTCGGGCCGCCGGCCATCGGCGCGGCGACGATCGGAACCGAGAATCCCAGCTGGGTCAGCGCGGCGGACATCGCGGGTTCCGACTACCGGACGTCGACCGCATGCGGCGCGGTCAGGAAGCGCGCCACGGCACCGGGCACATACGGCGCGATATCGCCCCCGAGGGCCGACACCTGGCGCACCAGCGAGCTGGATACGTGCGCGTGGGCGGGGTTGGGCAGCATAAACACGGTTTCCACCCCGGCGAGGTTGCGGTTGACGATCGCCATCGGCGTCTCATACGCCACGTCGATCTGCGAGCGGATGCCCTTCACGAGCACCTGCGCGCCCACATCGGTCACATAGTCGACCAGCAGGCCCATGCTCCAGGAGGCCACCACGATATTGGCGGGGGCACCGGCTTCGGCGAGCGAGGTTTCGATCAGGGACACCCGCTGGGCGATCGGCAGCAGCGCCGTCTTGCCAGGGTTATGCACAACCAGCACGTGGACCTCGTCGTAGAGGCCCGCCGCACGGATAATCACATCCAGGTGCCCGAGGGTAACGGGGTCAAAGGATCCGGGGACAACGGCAATCCGCTTCATGACTTCACCCTATCGGTCACCCCTCCCCCAAACACCAGTAACCATCAGGGAACTCTCAGATGTCGCCGGATGTTTCCCCGGATGGTGAAACGTTACGGCTAGTTCTTGGCGAGGGCGGCGCGGGCCGCGGCATCCACCTGACGATCCAGGGCCTCGCGCAGCAGCGGCTGATCGGTCAGCTCGGGGTCGGTGCCCACCAGCAGATCGGCATCCTCACGGGCGCGCTGAATAATCTCGGCGTCATCCACCACGCGCAGCAGCTTGAGCGAGGAGCGGCCGCCCGACTGCACGCTACCGAGGACGTCGCCCTCGCGGCGCAGTTCGAGGTCGATCCGGGCCAGCTCGAACCCGTCCTGGGTGGAGGCCACGGCCTCGACTCGCTCGCGGGCGGTGGTTTCCTGCGGGGCCGCGGTGACCAGGAGGCAGAGTCCGGGAAGTCCGCCTCGGCCGACGCGTCCGCGCAGCTGGTGCAGCTGGGAGACGCCGAAGCGGTCGGCATCAAGAACGACCATGGTGGAGGCGTTCGCCACATCCACACCCACCTCGATGACGGTGGTGGCCACCAGCACATGGATCTCCCCCGCCTGGAACGCCCGCATCGTGGCGTCCTTCTCATCGCCGCTCATTCGGCCGTGCAGCGGTTCGATGCGCAGGCCCGCAAGCGCCGGGGTCTGGCGCAGCTCGGCGAGCACGGTCTCCACCGCGGCACGGGGACGCGGCGGTCCCTCCCCCGGGGCGGGCTCGGGGGCCGGTTCGGGTTCGGCACTCTGCCGCGATCCGCGGCCACCGGTGGTAGGCACCGCGTGGACGTCCTCGGACACCCGCATCGGCGCGCGCCGACCGGTTTGTGCCGGGGCAGCAGCCGCGGGGACAGGGTCGGCGGCGAGGTCCGTGGTGGCGGGATCGGGATCGATTGCCGGACACACCACAAAGGCCTGCCGTCCACGGGCGATCTCCTCCCCCATCCGCTCCCAGACCCGGCCCATCCAGCCCGGACGATCCGCCAGCGGCACCACAAACGACTCGATCGGCTGACGCCCGGCGGGCAGCTGCGCGATCGTGGACACGTCGAGGTCACCAAACACGGTCATCGCGACCGTGCGCGGGATCGGGGTGGCCGTCAACACCAGCGTGTGCGGCGGGCGGTGGCCCTTCTCGCGTAGGGTCTCGCGCTGATCCACGCCGAAGCGGTGCTGCTCGTCCACCACCACGAGCCCCAGGTCAAAGAAGTGCACGTTATCGGAGAGCAGCGCGTGGGTGCCGATGACGATCTTGGCAGCCCCCGATACTACCCGCAGCAGGGCCTTTTTCCGCTCGGACTGCGGCATCGATCCAGTGAGCAGCGTGGGCATCAGCTCGGCCGAGAGATCGGGACCGAGCGAGTTCACGATCGAGCGCAGGTGCTGCGCCGCCAACACCTCGGTGGGCGCCAGCAGGGCCGACTGGCCCCCGGAATCGGCCACCGCGAGCATCGCCCGCAGCGCCACCAGGGTCTTACCGGAGCCCACCTCACCCTGCACCAGACGGTTCATCGGGGCCACCTGGGCGAGGTCGTGTTCGATCTCCCCGGCGACGGTCTGCTGGTCCTCGGTCAACGAGAACGGCAGGCCCGCGTCGAGCCGGTCACGGTATCCACCCGGGGTCGACTGGCGGATCGTGGTGGGGTGCACGCGGGCACGAGCCCGCTGCTGAAGGAGCGCCGCCTGGAGCAGGAACGCCTCACGATAGCGCAGCGTGTGCCGGGCCTGCTTCCAGTCGGCGTCCTGTTCGGGACGGTGAATCAGCTCGACGGCCTTGCGATAGGAGAGCAGGCGCTCTCGCTCGCGCACCGACGCGGGCACCGCGTCCTCGAGCGGCGGTAGCGCGTCCAGCACGACCTCGATGGCCTTGGCGACCTGCCAGCTGGCCACGGTTGCGGTGGCCGGGTAGATCGGGATGGGTTGGTTTGCCCAGCGATTCGCGCTGGCATCCCCGGCGTCCAGGGCGCGCTCGGCCGGGTCGAAGAGCTCATAGTCGGGATGGGCGAGCTGACGCGTCCCGCGATAGTCGCCGACCTTCCCCGCGAAGATACCGCGGGCGCCGGGCACCAGATCTTTCGCCCGCCAGGCCTGGTTGAAGAAGGTGAGGACCAGGACGCCGCGTCCATCGGTGATCTTCACCTCGAGGATCGACCCGCGGCGCGCCCGCATCGTGCGCTCGCGCACCTCGACCACGTCGGCGACGATGGTGATCGATTCGCCCAGCGGCAGGCTGTCCATCGCAGTCAGCTCGCCACGCTTGGCGTAGCGGCGCGGATAGTGGCTGAGGAGGTCCGAGACGGTGTGCACGTCAAAGGCGCGCTCAAACGCGGCGGCCGTGCGGCCACCCAGTACCCCGTCGAGGCGGGCGTCAACGGCGGAGACACTCATGCTCCCAGTCTATGGCGAGCCGCCGACACCGACGGATTCTGGACGCGCGCGTCCGCACGGCGACGCAGCAGTCGGTGCGGAGGCAGGCCGATCATCCGCCCTCATTCCGTCCCGAGCCACGAGGCCCGGCTCGGTACGTTCGCCGGCCCGCTAAACTTGCCGGGTGACTCGTATCGTTTCCGGCCGCGCCGGCTCCCTGGCCCTCAAGGTTCCCTCCGCGGGTACCCGTCCCACCAGCGACCGCGTGCGCGAGGCCCTGTTCTCGGCGCTGGAATCGCGCGGCTACCTGGAGGACGCCCACGTCCTGGACCTGTTTGCCGGATCCGGTGCGCTGGCCCTCGAGTCGATCAGTCGCGGGGCCGCAAGCGCGGTGCTGGTGGAAAAGGCGGCCCCGGCCGCCAAGATCTGCACCCAGAACGCCAAGGCGCTGACCCAGGCGCTCGGCCGGGCCGACATCCGCGTCGTGGTGCGCGGGGCCCAACCCTTCGTGGATGAGGGTTCCGAGGACTACGATCTGGTGTTCATCGACCCGCCCTATGACTACACCGAGGACGAGCTCACCGCGCTGCTCGCCGCCCTGCCGCGCCGTCTCCGGGAGGACGCCCTGGTGGTCGTTGAGCGCTCCACCCGCTCCCCCGAGCCCACCTGGCCCGCGGGCCTTGAGCGATTCGTGCAGAAGAAGTACGGCGAAACCACCGTGTGGTGGGCCGAACCCATGCGCTAAATCCCGCGCGGCGAGCCGGAGGAGCAGAGAGCCAGAGAAGCAGAGAGCTAGAGACGCGGAAAGCTAGACGCTGGTGAGTTCCCGCGCCGGCGCGTCAAAGCGCGCACCCTGGGTGCGGGCGCCGACACTCGCCATGCAGAGGATCAGCACCGCGGCGACCACGGGCAGGATGAACGGGTGCACCGCGTGGGTAGACATCTCCGCACAGGTCACCACGATCCCGCCGACCAGGGCCGAGAGACCCGCGGCCACGCCGCGACGAACACCCATCCGGCGTCGACGGAGCGAGGCCCACGCCGCATAGCCGGCCAGGAAGGCGGCGATCCCGGTAATGGCGCCCACGAGCGCTCCACCCGAGGTATCCCAGTGGGTCAGCAGCCGGGCGGGATCGGGCAGCGCAACCAGAATGGCCCCCAGACAGGCCCCACACACCATCGCGATCAGGCTCGCGGCAATGATTCGTGTTGCGGACATGTTCCCCCGAATTCTGTCCCGCCGATTGTCCGGCGCGGCCGGTGTCATCCCCACCAAAATACCGCATGTGATGTGGGATGGCTAGCCGGGCCGACCCGTGACCGGGTCTAGCCGAGCCGTCCGTCCCAGGTTGTGTAGGGGTCCCAGCCGAGCTTCCCGGTCAGCGGTGCCCCGTCGCGCATGACCCCCATCCCCGCCCGCACCACGCCGATCGCCCGGAACGGTTCGGGCAGGGCCGAGGCCGCGGGGAACGTGGCCAGCAGCGCGTGGTCCTCGCCGCCGCGCAGCGCCCGCTCCAGATTGGGTTCGGCAGCAAAGGCCGCCGAGTCCAGGTCCAGTGCTACGCCGCTGGCGCGGGCAATTCGGGAGGCGTCCAGGGCCAGCCCGTCGGAGACATCCATCATCGAGGTGGCCCCGGCCAGGGCCGCCGCAATACCCGCGGAAATCGGCGGATTTGGCGCGAGTTGGGCGGCGACCAGCTCGGATTCCCGGGCACGGAGCGCGGCGGTCGCCTCAGCATCGGGGACCCCGGTGGCATCCACGCCCTCGGCAAACAGAAGGTCGAGCCCATGGGCGGCCCGCCCGGCGTCCCCGGCCAGCGCGATGATGTCCCCGACCCGGGCACCCGAGCGCAGCACCGGTTCGCGATCCTCGAGGTCACCAAACGCGGTGATCGCGATCGTAAAGGTGTCCGAGACCGAGAGGTCCCCGCCCACCACCGCGCAGCCCGGGGCAAGCTGCGCGCAGGCGGCGCTCAGTCCGTCGGCGAGTTCCTCGAGTGCGGTGAGTTCGGTGTCGGCGGTGGCGGCCAGGGCGACCACCAGTCCGGTGGGACGCGCGCCCATCGCATACACATCGGCGAGGTTGGTAACCGCCGCCTTCCACCCCAGCTCAAACGGGGTGTGCCAGGCCCAGCGGAAATCCGGGCCGTGGATCATCATGTCCGTGGTCACCACATAGCGATCCCCGTGCTGAACCATGACCGCGGCATCGTCGCCGGGGCCCACCTCGGCACTCCGCGCGACGGCATAGCGAGGCAGCAGACGGTCGAGAATCTCGGCCTCGCCGGCATCACGGACGCGGCGCGGAACACTGGATGCGGGGGTTTCGGGCATGAGTCCACGGTATCGGGTCTGCCCCGGGCGAGCTGAACGGCGCGGCGAGGGTTCCACGGTAACCTGGAGGGACCATGTCTGTCGCCTCTCGCTCCGTGCTCACCCTGATCGCCGTGGGCGTTGCCGCGCTCACCCTCACCGGCTGCGTGCAGGAGGTCCCGATGGAACCCGCCGCGGATGCCAACAACCCGCACTGCGCCGATATCACCGTGACCCTGCCGGATAAGCTGGCCGGCCTGGACAAGCGCCGCACCAATGCGCAGGCAACCGGTGCCTGGGGCGATCCGGCGGCCGTGCTGCTGCACTGTGGGGTGACCCCTCCCGCCCCGACCACCGACCGCTGCGTCACCGTGGACGGCGTGGACTGGGTCTTTGACGATTCCCAGGAAAAGGAAGAACTCTTCCGTTTCACCACCTACGGTCGCGTTCCCGCCGTCGAGGTGTTCATCAGCTCCAACCCCGACAAGGGCGGAGTCTCAGGCACCGCGGTGCTCTCGGATCTGGGTTCCTCGGTCGGACGTCTCCCCCAGGTCAGCAAGTGCCTGAACGTCAGCGAGGTTCGCTAGCGCGAAAACCCGGACCTCAAAGCTCGTGGCGGCCTCGGCGCTAGACCCCTCAGCCCCGAACCGAACAGGCGACGCCCCGAGAAACCTACCGACCCGAACCGAACAGGCGACGCCCCGAGAAACCTACCGACCCGAACCGAACAGGCGACGCCAGAGTCCCGATCCCGGCTTGACCGAGCCCGTGCCGAGCGGCGCAATCTCGCCGGTTTCCCCGTGCTCACTCTGCGGCTCATCCGAGGCGGTGGTGAGGTGCGGGGCGATGTCGCGCGGATCCATGGTGCCCTCGATGACCCGCTTGACCTGCTGCACGATCGGCATTTCCACGCCACTCGCGGCGGCGATTTCCAGCACCGGGGCGACCGAGGCGAGTCCCTCGGCGGTCTGCTGCATCTGCTTAACCACGGAGGCCAGCGAGTAGCCCTGGCCGAGCAGGCGTCCGGCGGTGTTGTTGCGTGAGAGCGGGCTCTGACAGGTGGCGATCAGGTCGCCGAGGCCGGCCAGACCCGACAGGGTTTCCGCGTGGGCACCCTGGGCCACGGCGAAATCGGTCATCTCGACCAGGCCGCGGGTGATGATCGACGCCTTGGTGTTCTCGCCGTAGCCCACACCATCCACGATGCCGATGGCCACCGCGATGAGGTTCTTCAGGACCCCACCAAACTCGGTTCCGATCACGTCGGTGTTCACAAACGTACGGAAGTAGCGGTTGCGCGCGAGCAGCGCGACCTCCTGCGCCGTCTCCAGCGAGACCGAGGAAATGACCGCGGCGGTGGGCTGTTCCTTGGCGATCTCCATCGCCAGGTTGGGCCCGCTAGCAACGGCCACCCGTTCGGGCTCGATTTCCAGGCACTGTTCGATGACCTGGCTCATCCGCAGACCGGTCTGCTTCTCCACGCCCTTCATCAGCGACACCACGATGGTGTCGCGCCCCAGCAGCGGCTTGATCGCGGTCAGGTTATCCCGCAGCGCCTGCGAGGGCACGGCGATGAACACCACGGCTGCACCGGTGATGGCGGCCTTGAGGTCCGAGGTTGCACGCAGGTTCGCCGGCAGCGTCACGCCGGGCAGATACTCGGCATTACGGTGTTCGCGATCGATGGCCGCGGCGGCCTCGGCGCGCCGCGCCCACATGTACACATCCGCCCCGCCGTCGGCGAGGATCTTCGCAAACGTGGTTCCCCAGCTTCCCGTGCCCAGCACGGCTACTCGGGTGGGGGCGGTGGTACTACGCTTCGTCAAAACGACCGGTCTCCGTCTGATTGTGTTTGCTCGGGTCCCAGCGTTCGGCCGGGGCTTTTTCATCCCGCAGGGTCTCCAGCAGTTCGGTAACCGCGTCCATGACCTTGTCGGTGGCACCGTGCAGTACGGCCGAGTCCTGCTGCTTGCCCAGGAACTCGTCGAGGTTGACCGGATCACCGATCACAATTTTGATGTTCTTGCGCGGGAACAGCGAGATCTTCTTGCCATACCGCGGCATGACCTGCTGGGTTCCCCAGTGCGCCATCGGGTACACCGGCAGGTTGTGGGTCAGCGCCATCCGGGCCACGCCGGTTTTGCCGCGCATCGGCCACAGGTTCGGTTCGCGGGTCAGCGTGCCCTCGGGATAGATGATCACGCCCTGCCCGGTCTCAACCAGCCGTCCTGCGGCGGAGATCGGGTCGTTGCCGCGGGTCGAGCCCATCCGCTCGACCGGAATCTGACCGGCCGAGCGCAGGATCCAACCCAGCACCGGGTTTTTAAAGAGCCCGGCCTTGGCCATAAACCGCGGCGCACGACCGATCTTCCAAACGGCCAGCGCCACCACGATCGGATCAATTTCCGAGTAGTGGTTGGGCGCCAGGATGAACGGGCCGGATCGCGGCAGCTTATAGGCGTCGCGAATATCCAGCCGGAACAGCGGAACCGTCAGCGGCTTCACGATCGCCGCGAGCGGCCACAGGAATGAGGGCCGAGACTTCTCCGGCGACTTCTCAAGCTTGCGACCCTCGGGGTCACGGTTTACGCGGGTAACGCTGGTCACGAATCTAACCTACGCCTCGAGGGTGAAGTTTGCGCCCAGCGCGGTCAGCTTTTCGAAGAAGTTCTCGTAGCCGCGGCTGATGATGCCCACGTTGGACACCCGCGAGGCACCCTCGGCGCTCAGTGCGGCGACCACGTGCGAGAAGCCTCCCCGCAGGTCGGGGACCGCGATGTCCGCGGCGCGCAGGGCCGACGGACCCGAGATCACGGCGGAGTGCTGGAAGTTACGCTGACCGAAACGGCAGGCCTGCGAACCCAGGCACTCGCGGTGCACCTGGATGGTGGCACCCATCTCGATCAGGGCGTCAACAAAGCCGAAGCGCTGCTCGTACACGGTCTCGTGCACGATCGACACACCTGTGGCCTTGGTCAGCGCCACCACGAGCGGCTGCTGCCAGTCGGTCATGAATCCGGGGTGTACGTCGGTCTCGATGATGACCGGGTTCAGCGGGGTGCCCGGGTGACGGAAGCGAATGCCGTCATCCTGAATCTCGAACACGCCACCCACCTTGCGGAAGACATTGAGGAAGGTGCCCATCTCGGCCTGCTTGGCACCGGCAACGAAGATGTCACCCTCGGTGGCCAGCGCGGCGGCGGCCCAGCTGGCGGCCTCGTTGCGGTCGAACAGCGCGCGGTGGGTGTACCCCTCCAGGCGGTCCACACCCTCGATGCGGATCACCCGGTCGGTGTCCACGGAGATGACCGCACCCATCTTCTGCAGGATGTTGATCAGGTCCATGATCTCGGGCTCGATCGCCGCGCCACGCAGCTCGGTGGTGCCCTGGGCACGCACCGCGGTCAGCAGCACCTGCTCGGTGGCACCAACGCTGGGGTAGGGCAGCTCAACCTTGGTGCCGCGCAGACGCTGCGGGGCCGAGAGGCGGATGCCGCTGGGGAGCTTCTCGACGATGGCACCGAACTGGCGCAGCACGTCGAGGTGGAAGTCGATCGGACGGTCGCCGATGCGGCAGCCACCCAGGTCGGGGATGAAGGCCTCGCCCAGACGGTGCAGCAGCGGTCCACAGAACAGGATCGGGATGCGGCTGGACCCGGCGTGGGCGTTGATCTCGGCGAAGTGAGCGGATTCGACCGCCGACGGGTCGAGGATGAGCTCGCCATCCTCGTCCCCGTCGGTGATCTTCACACCGTGGGCACCCAGCAGGCCACGAACCACCCGAACATCAGAGATCTTCGGGACGTCGCGCAGCGTGGACGGGGTCTCCCCCAGCAGGGCCGCAACCATCGCCTTGGTGACGAGGTTCTTCGCGCCGCGCACCTGGACACGACCGTTCAGCGGCGTGCCGCCGGTGATCGTGATGGTGTCGGCGGCCATGCCAACGCTTGCGCCGGCTCGTGCGGCATCCTGAAGGAGAGAGTTCACCCGGTGTGTCCGTCTATTCTGTGGGCGCTCCCGAGGGAGCGGGGATCGGCAGCGTTTTCGGTCGCCAGGAAGCCCTGGTTTCCTCAAACGTCGAAATCTGAGTTTCGTTGCGCAGGGTCAGGCCGATGTCGTCCAGACCTTCACGCAGTCTCCACCTAGTGTAATCATCAACCTCGAAGGGAACGGTCAGCGCGCCGACGGTGGCCGTTTTCGCTTCCAGATCAACCGTCATGTTAATGCCGGGGGTTTCCTCCAGGATGGCCCAGATCGCCTCCAGGTCCTCCTCGGAGATGACGGCCGCCAGCAGCCCCTGCTTGCCCGAGTTTCCGCGGAAAATGTCCGCGAAGCGGGGGCTCAGGACCACCTTAAAGCCGAAGTCGCGCAGCGCCCAGACGGCGTGCTCACGGCTGGATCCGGTCCCGAAATCGGCACCCGCCACCAGGATTTCTGCGCCCAGGTAGGGCTCCTGGTTCAGCACAAACTCGGGGTCGGTGCGCCAGCCCGCAAACAGGGCGTCCTCGAAGCCGGTCTTGGTGACGCGCTTGAGGTAGACGGCGGGGATGATCTGGTCGGTATCGACGTTGGAGCGCTTCAGCGGAGCGGCGATCCCGGTGACGGTTTCAAACTTATCCATGGGGATACTCCTTACTTAGCGACGGCCAGATCGGCCAGGTCGGAGGGGCTGGACAGGGTGCCGCGAATCGCGGTGGCGGCGGCCACCAGCGGGGACACCAGGTGGGTGCGGCCGCCCTTACCCTGGCGGCCCTCGAAGTTACGGTTGGAGGTCGACGCGCAGCGCTCGCCCGGGGCCAGCTGGTCCGGGTTCATGCCCAGGCACATCGAGCAGCCGGCGAAGCGCCACTCGGCACCAAACTCCTTGATGACCTTGTCCAGGCCCTCGGCCTCGGCCTCGATGCGCACGCGGGCGGATCCGGGGACCACCATGACGCGCACACCCTCGGCCTTCTTCTGACCCTTGATGATCGAGGCGAAGGCGCGCAGGTCTTCGATCCGCGAGTTGGTGCAGGAACCCATGAACACGGCGTCCACCGGGACCTCCTTGAGCGGGGTGCCGGCGGTCAGGTCCATGTACTCGAGCGCACGCTCGGCGGCGGCACGCTCGTTGGGGTCGGCGAAGTCGGCGGGGTTAGGTACCGGGTCGCTCAGCGAGGCACCCTGGCCGGGGTTGGTGCCCCAGGTCACGAAGGGCTCCAGGGCATCGGCGTCGAGGAAGACCTCGGCGTCATACACGGCGCCCTCATCGCTCGGCAGGGTCTTCCAGTAGGCCACGGCCTCGTCCCAGTCCGCGCCCTTGGGGGCGTGAACGCGACCCTCCAGGTAGTCGAAGGTGGTCTGGTCGGGGGCAACCATACCGGCGCGGGCACCGGCCTCGATCGACATGTTGCAGATGGTCATGCGGCCCTCCATCGACAGCGCACGAATCGCGCTGCCGCGAAACTCCAGGACGTAGCCCTGGCCGCCACCGGTACCGATCTTGGTGATGATCGCCAGCACGATGTCCTTGGCGGTCACGCCCGGGCGCAGGGCGCCCTCGACGTTGATCGCCATGGTCTTGAAGGGCTTCAGCGGCAGCGTCTGGGTGGCCATGACGTGCTCCACCTCGCTGGTACCGATACCAAATGCCATGGCACCAAATGCGCCGTGGGTCGAGGTGTGCGAGTCGCCACACACCACGGTGATCCCGGGCATGGTCAGGCCCAGCTGCGGACCCACCACGTGAACGATGCCCTGCTCGATGTCGCCCAGCGAGTGCAGGCGCACCCCGAACTCGGCGCAGTTCTTACGCAAGGTTTCGATCTGGGTGCGGCTGGTGAGGTCGGCGATGGGCTTATCGATCGCCCAGGTCGGGGTGTTGTGATCCTCGGTCGCGATGGTCAGGTCGGGGCGACGCAGCTGACGACCTGCCACGCGCAGGCCGTCGAAAGCCTGGGGGCTCGTGACCTCGTGCACCAGGTGCAGGTCGATGTAGATCAGGTCGGGGGTGCCGTCCTCACCCTTGGCGACGAGGTGGTCATCCCAGACCTTCTCGGCCAGGGTACGGGGTTTGGTTGAGGTGCTCATTGTGGGGTGCTTTCGCTTGGGAACTACTGTGGGGTGACCGGAGGGCGACGATGCGACTCCGCGACGAGGGTTCCGATTCTGCTAAACCTCGTCGCGGCGACGAAGCAGGAGACCGGTGGTGGGGACGGTGATCAAAAAATTAGCCACGGGACACCAACCGAATCGTGTCGGCGAGGATCTCCCCCGAGATGCGTCCGGCCGCGTCGGCATCCCGGCGCTCGATGGCCCGGACGATGCCGTGATGACCCTCGGTGTGCTCGGCCAGGATGTCATCGCTCAGCTCGAACTCGACCACGTCGGCAAACGCGTCGGCCAGGCGCGAGGCCAGGGCGTCAAACACGTCCACCAGGACGCCGTTTTTGCTGGCGACCAGGATGGCCCGGTGGAAATCGAAGTCGATCGCGACAAACGCGGGCGAGCCGGAGGCATGGGTGTCGCGCTCGCGCAACAGGGCGTCCAGCGCCTCCACCTCGGCATCGTCGCGGTTCTCGGCGGCCAGGCGGGCGGCGTGGGTTTCCAGCGCGAAGCGGGTGTTCAGGACATCCAACAGCGAGGCCGCGGACAGGCGGCGTTCGAGCGAAGCCAGCGGGGTGCTCGCGGCCACGAAGACGCCGGAACCCTGACGGCTGACCAGCAGGCCCTCGGCGGCGAGCGCGCGCACGGCCTCGCGGATCGTGGTACGGCCCACGCGGAACGATTCGGTCAGCTCCCGCTCGGTGGGCAGCTTGGTTCCTACCTCGAAGGTGCCGGCGGCCAGGGCCTCGCGCAGCTGGGTCGCGACCCCGTCGGCCAGGGACGCGCGCGGTGCGGGTTGCAGGGTGCTCGGCATCACGTCTCCTTTCGCCGGTTTTGCTCGGGCTGGATCTTCTCGGACCAGTTTTACCTGGGCCGGTTTCTCTCGGCCACTTCGTCAAAGTTGTCTGTTGACCTGTCTAATGTAACCCGATTTGCCCGGGGTGTCGAGCAAGGTGAGCCTTACCCGCCCGCCGTCGGTGGCTCCCGCTAGCGTGGAACCATGACCGTTCAGACCGAGACCTCTGCCCGAACTTTCACCGGCCGCGTGTTTATCGCGGCCAGCATCGACGGCTTTATTGCCCGACCCGACGGCGACATTTCCTGGCTCGAGGAGGTCACGCCCGCGGCCGAGCACAGCACCGCGCGCTCCGACGAGGGAGCCATCACCGACTACGACGCCTTCATGGCCTCGGTGGATACCCTGGTGATGGGCCGCGCCACCTATGAGAAGGTCCTCACGTTCGGCTTCTGGCCCTATCCCGACCACCGCGTCATCGTGCTGAGCTCGACTCTGACCACGGATGACCCCAACGTCACCGTCGCTCGCGACCTGGACGAGGCGCTGGCGCTCCTTGCGACGGCCGGATCGCGCGGCGTCTACGTGGACGGCGGCGGCGTCATCCGCTCGTTCCTGAACCACGACACGATTGACGAGATCACCATCACCCGTATCCCGGTCATCCTGGGCTCGGGACTCCCCCTCTTCGGCACGGGCCTTCCCGAGGCACGCCTGGAACACCGCGGCACCGCGGTGGCCGAGAACGGCTTCGTCACCTCGAGCTATCGGGTGCTGAGGTAGGAGGCAAGCCGATTCAGACATGACTCGATTGGGCGAAGAGTGGGCGGTGCTACTCACGGTCAGGCCAGGGGTTGCTTCAGAGGGATTATCGGTCCAGTTGAATAGCGGCATTCGACTCAATGTGATCGAGCGCCTTCTCTAGTAGCGGGTGCGAAAGTAGAGCGGCGGTTTCGTCCCAGCGATCAAACCAGGGTTCCAGCCGTGAAGAAATAGCGCTCATGAGGTCTTTGACATCGTCAAAGATCAGAGCCGGTGACCGGCGAACCTGGGTTGATGGGCCACCCAGGCCAGGCATGGGTAGCCCAAAAACCACCGGCTCACAGTGGCTGATGCGATTTCGCGCCCAGTTGACGCGCTGCGTGAGCCTCGCTACGTGCCGACGTGGAACCTGTAGCGAATTCTTCAAACCCGGTTCCCAAACATCGCGCACATAGTGCGCACGGGTACCATCCTGTTTGCGTGTGCCCGTACCCAATAGGCTCACCCAGACGCCCAGCATGATTTGTGACACAATTTTCCCCGATGCCGCAGATGGCCCTGCATTGCGGACCGCATCTTGGAATGCACGCGCCGTATGGGCGTCAAGTTGATCATTAAGAGCGATGTACCAATGAGAACCAAAAGCGTCCGACATTCCTCGATGAATTGCTTCACGCAGGGCAACCTCGGCGATACGAACCGCCGCGTGCAGGTGGGAGGCAATATGACAGTCAAGAACATACAGCTCGATTGCCTCCCGTTCTCCCCGGGTGGCGGCACGAAAGCGGCGCAATCGCTGCGGCGCTAGGCTCCGAACGAGCGCCGCCTGCTCCTGGGGAGTGGGTTGCGGAATCATGCTTCCGAGCCTAGGGTGGAGACATAGTCCCCCGGCAGAGGCCGTAGTGGGTTTGGAAGCCGCCGTAGATCATCGATCACGGCGGCTTCATTTTTCCCCACATCGAGTTCGGCGTGAATTCAATGAAGTCTGCCACGAGACACCCCGCGGTTGCTGCAATGTTCCCCACACCCACACAGCCGCGGACATCGCGGGCATCCGCCGCATCGGTTGCGCGACTGGGGGTGGTGCAGGGCAAACGCTTTACGAAGGCTCACTCGCTTCGTAACATTTCCCCCGCGGACGGAATGAAATCGCCCATATCGCGGTTATTTCGAGTCATAACACCGACTTTTCGACATAATCTGTCATCGGTTGGGCGATGCTCGTCCCGACCGGGAAAATGGAAAAAATGACCCCCGCAGATATCTCCACCGTTGACGCCGCGGCCGCCCTCGAGGGCTGGCACCGCGCCCGCACCGCCTACGTGACCGGCGCCCACGGCCCGCTCTCGCTGGTGTTCACCCACTGGGGTCAGGCCGGAGAAGAACCTGTGGCCGAGGATGTGGCCCGCGCCGACTGGCCCGCCCACGTCATCTTCAGCCGTCTGCAGCGCGACAACATCGACAACGGCGAGCTTGAGCACGGCTACCGCATCTGGGACACCCAGTCCCCCGCTCAGCAGGCCTTCCAGGGCATCGGCTCGTATGGGTTCAACCCCGAGTGGATCATCGACGCCGAGTTCGAGTACGTGGACGAGTCTCGCTTCATGCCGTTTGAGCACCTGCGCGACTCCGGTGCCACCCGCGGCCTGCCCGTCTCGGGCGACATCGTGTTCACCCTGAACGGTGTCGAGCACCGCCTGGCCGCATTCGATGCCGGAGACAAGCTGCAACTCGTCTTCGCCGACGCCACCAGCCGCACCGACACCTATGCTTCGGGCCGCTTCCTGTTCATTCCGCGTCCGGACGTCTCGGCGGATCAGACCCCCGGAACCCGGTTCCCGGTCACCCTGGACTTCAACCACGCGGTGGTTCCGCCCTGTGGATTCTCCAATCAGATGAACTGTCCACTGCCCCCGGCCAGCAACCGCTTCACCGAGGCCATCACGGCCGGTGAAAAGAAGGTCATCTGGACCGAAGGTTTCTCCCTCTAGCCCCACCCTGGCTCGGCCGAATTCTGCCGCGTCCCCCGGGCGCGGCAGCTTTCTGCGCCCAAGATTTATCCCCTCCCCATCCTCCACAAGGAGCAATCACCATGTCATCTACCCGACGCCCCCGCCTGTTGGTGGGCCTGGCAGCCCTCGCGATCTCCGCGATTGCGCTGACCGGCTGCACCAGCAACGCAGGCTCCGGTACGTCCGGATCCGACAAGGACCCGATCAACGTCGGTTCGATCTACGAGCCCACGAGCCTCGACCCGATCAAGGGCGGCTCCTCCGGTATCACCGAGGCCTTCACCGGTAACGTCTACGAGGGCCTGTTCCGGATCACCGACGACGCCAAGGTTGAGCCCCTGCTCGCCACCGGCTACAAGGTCTCCGAAGACGGTCTCACCTACACCTTCCCGCTGCGCGAGGCGACCTTCCACTCCGGTGACCCGGTCACCGCCGAGGACGTGGTCTTCAGCCTCAACCGCATCCTGAGCCCCGAGTCGCTCGGTGCCCGCAAGAAGCAGCTCTCGGTGATCTCCAATGTGGTTGCCACCGACCCCAAGACCGTGACCGTGACCCTGTCGAAGAAGTCCTCGAGCTTCGTCTACAACCTCGGCTACGTGTGGATCATCAACCACAAGGCCAAGGACCTCACCAGCACCGAGGACGGCTCGGGTCCCTACACCCTCGCCGACTACCGCAAGGGTTCCTCGATTTCGCTGAGCCCGTACACCAAGTACTGGGGCGACAAGCCCAAGAACGCCGGGATCGAGTTCCACTACTACACCGACCCCACCGCACTGAACAACGCGCTGCTGACCGGACAGGTGGATGTGATCACCGGTCTGACCAGCCCGGACGCGCTGCCCCAGTTCGAGAAGTCGGGCAAGTTCAACATCATCGAGGGCACCTCGACCACCAAGGAACTGCTCGCCTTCAACGACCGGGTTGCCCCGTTCGACAACGTGCAGGTGCGTAAGGCCATCTACTCGGCCATCGACCGCAAGAAGCTCCTGGAGAGCATCTGGGACGGCCGCGGCCAGCTGATCGGTGCCATGGTTCCCCCGTCCGAGCCCGGCTACCTGGACCTCAAGGACAACAACCCCTACGACGTCGACCTGGCCAAGAAGCTGCTGGCCGAGTCCGGTCACGCCGACGGGTTCTCCTTCACCCTGGACACCCCGGACTCCGGCGTGCACCCCACCGTGGCCGAGTTCATCAAGGGTGAGCTGGCGAAGATCAACATCGATGTGAAGATCAACCTGATCACCGATGACAAGTGGGCCGAGAAGGTTTACGGCGCTCACGACTTCCAGGCCACCATGCAGGACCACGTGAACGACCGCGACATCTACTTCTACCAGAACCCCGATTTCTACTGGGGCTACAACAACGCCGACGTGCAGAAGTGGCTGGATGAGGCCGAGGCCGCCGCTACCCCGCAGGAGCAGTCGGACCTGATCGCCAAGGCCAATAAGCAGATCTCCGATGACGCGGCCAGCGTCTGGCTGTACCTCAACCCGCAGCTGCGGGTCGCCGCAAAGGACATCAAGGGTGTGCCGGTCAACGGCATGAACTCGCTGTTCTATGTGAGCAAGATCACCCGCGGCTAGGATTTCCTCATCGGATCCTATCTGCTGCGACGAACGGGACTGTTGCTGCTGAGCCTTGCGCTCGCGGTGACGGTCCTGTTCGTCGTGCTCCGACTGCTCGGCAACCCCGTCTATGCGCTGATCAACCTCGAGGCCACGCCCGAGGATATCCGCGCGGCCTCGGCGGCCCTGGGTGTTGACCGCCCCATCTTTGTGCAGTTTGCCGACTACATCGGCGGGCTGTTCCGCGGCGACCTCGGCACCTCCTTCAGCTCGCACCTGTCCGTATCCGACGAGATCCTGCGTCGCCTCAACGTGACCGTGCCGCTGACCCTGATCTCCTTCGCCCTCTCGGTGATCATTGCGATCCCGGTCGGGTTCATCGCCGCCTGGAAGTCCCGCACCTGGTACGGCACCGCGTTCTCAGCGATCAGCCAGCTCGGCGGCGCGATCCCCGTGTTCTGGGTGGGCATCCTGCTGGTCACGCTGTTTGCGCTGAACCTCGGGGTGCTGCCGGCCGGCGGGTTCCCGCGCCAGGACTGGGCCGATCCGCTGGATGCGCTCACCTCGCTCACGCTACCGGTGCTGACCATCGCGATCGTGTCCGGTTCGGAGCTTGCCCGTTATGTACGCAGCGCAACCCTCGACATCCTCGACCGCGACTATCTGCGTACCGCCCGCGCCCTGGGGCAGCCGTTCTCCACGGCGCTCTGGCGGCACGCGCTGCGCAACGGAATCGTCCCGGTGATCTCGATCCTGGCGATCCAGCTGGCCACCACCTTCGTGGGCGCGGTCGTAGTGGAGAACGTCTTTGCCCTGCCCGGACTCGGTGACATGCTGATCGCCGGAATCCGCCAACAAGACTTCCCCAACGTTCAGGGAGTACTCCTGTTTTCCACCGTCCTGGTCCTGGTGATCGGCTTCCTTGGCGACGTGCTGCAGCGCCTGCTTGATCCGCGCCTGCGCTCCTCTCTCTCCGGCAACCGCCGCGTGAAGGCCTCCGCATGAGCGCCATGAGCGGCTACGCCCGCGCTACTCATGCCATCCACAGGCGGCCCGGCAACCGCCGCGTGAAGGCCTCCGCATGAGCGCGCTGAGCGGCTACGCCCGCCCTACTCATGCCATCTACAGCCAGCCCGGCAACCGAAAGGCCTCCGCATGAGCGCCGTGATGACCCAGGGGGCCACCGTCCGCGGGTCGCGGCGACGTGCGCTCGGCTCGATCAACCTCGTGGTGGGCGGAATCCTGCTCGGGATCATCGTACTGGCCGCAATCGTCTCGATCTTCTGGACCCCGTTCGATCCGGCCGACACCACCGGTGGACGCCTGGCCGATCCCGACGGCACCCACTGGGCCGGCACCGACAAGCTCGGCCGCGACGTCTTCACCCAGCTGCTGATCGGTGCTCGCCTGGCAATCACCGTGGGGATCGGCTCGGTCCTGATCGCCGCGGTGCTCGGCATCCTGATCGGTCTGCTCGCCGGATTCTCCACCCGCTGGGTGGACGATGCCCTCACCAGCCTGCTGGATATCGCGATCGCCTTCCCCACCCTGCTGCTGGCGATGCTGATCGTCGCCTGGCGCGGTGCCTCGCTGGATTCGGCCATCATCGCGATCGGGCTCGCCGGTTCCGCGGTGATCGCCCGGCTCACCCGCGTGGTCACCCAGCGCATCCTCGCGCAGGACTATGTGACCGCCGCGCGGATCGCCGGAACCAGCACACTCGGTATCGCCCGGGAGCACGTGCTGCCGAACCTCTGGCCCACCCTCGTGGTGCCCGCGGCCCTGCAGTTTGGGGGCGCGGTCCTCGCCGAGGCCTCGCTGTCATACCTGGGACTGGGATCACCGCCGCCGAACGCATCCTGGGGACGCCTGCTGCAGGAGGCTCAGGCCACCGTAACCGTGGCTCCGCTCAGCGCGATCCTGCCCGGCATCCTGCTTGTGATCACCGTGGTGGGTGCGAACCTGCTCGCCGATGGCCTGCGTGAAAAGCTCGACCCAACCCTGCGGAGGGCCCAGTGACTGCACTCTCAGTACAGAACCTCTCGGTGCAGACCGAGGACCACCGCGCGCTGGTGTCCGATGTCTCGTTCGAGCTGCCCGCCGGGCAGCGCCTCGGCATCATCGGCGAGTCCGGCTCGGGCAAGAGCCTCACCGCCCTCGCCGTCCTGGGCCTGCTCCCCTCCGGCCTGCGCGCCTCGGGGAGCATCCGCCTGGGCAACACCGAGCTGGTGGGTGCCTCGGCGCGCACCCTCAATGGCGTGCGCGGATCGGGAATCGCCGCGGTCTTCCAGGAGCCGCTAACCGCACTGGATCCGCTGATGCGGATCGGTGAACAGCTCGCCTGGCCGCTCTCCCATCACCGCGGTCTGCGCGGGGACGCCCTGCAGAGGGCGATCATCGAGGCGCTGGCGGCGGTCGCGCTGCCCAACCCCGAGAAGATCGCCAGGTCCTACATTCACGAGGTCTCCGGTGGACAGCGCCAGCGAGTGGCCATCGCCCTCGCCCTGGCCTGCAACCCCGACATTCTGATCGCCGATGAGCCCACCACGGCCCTCGACATCAGCGTGCAGGCCGAGATCCTCGACCTGCTGGACGGCGCCGTGCGGGAGCGCGGGATGTCCCTGCTGCTGATCAGCCATGATCTTGCCGTGGTGTCCCAGATGACCGAACAGCTGCTGGTGCTGCGCGGGGGCGAGGGCATCGAACAGGGCCCGACCCGGCAATTGCTCACGACTCCGGAGGCCGAATACACCCGGCTGTTGGTGAACACCGCCCGCAGCCTCGAAGCTTACCTGCCCGAGGTGTCCGCGCTGCCCAAGGCTCCGGTGCCGCTCGATGACCCCGCGCGTGCCGACGATCCCGCACAGTCTCCCGGCAACCCGCCCGGCCACGCCAATCCGAACACGAACCCGGTGGAGAACCAGGCATGAACGAATACCTCCTCGCCGCGGACAACGTGGACTTCCGCTATCCGGGTCGCGACACCAACACCCTGCACGGCATCACCCTGGCCCTGCGCCGCGGCGAACGCGTAGGCTTGGTCGGCGAATCCGGCGCGGGAAAATCAACCATCCTGCGTCTCCTCCTCGGGCTGGATGCACCCACCGGCGGGGCCGTGCGCTTCCAGGGCCAGCCGCTGAACCTTCGTGATCGCGCCGGGCTGCGCGGATTCCGGAGCGCGGTACAGAACGTGTTCCAGGATCCCTACGGCGCCCTGGATCCGCGCGCCACCGTGGGACGCACCATCACCGAGCCCCTGCGCTCCCTGGGGATCGAGCGCGACCGCGAGGCCCTGAAATCCCGCGTCGCCGATCTGCTGGCCGCCGTGGATCTACCCGCCGATGCCGCCGACCGCTATCCGCACGCCTTCTCCGGCGGGCAGCGCCAGCGGATCGCGATCGCCCGCGCCCTGGCTCCCAACCCGCGGCTGATCCTCGCCGACGAGCCGGTGTCGGCCCTCGACATGTCGGTTCGCACCCAGATCATCGAGTTGCTGCGCGGCCTCGGCCGGGCGGATGCGTCGGTTCCGGATGAAAACCAGACCGGACTCCTTCTGGTCTCCCACGACCTCAGCATCGTTGCCGCGCTCTGTGATCGCGTGGCCGTGCTGCAGGACGGACGCATCGTCGAGGAGGGCCACACCTCCGAGGTTTTGGCGAATCCACAGCACCCCTACACCCGCACCCTGCTGGCAGCCATTCCCCGCCTGCCCCGCGCCGAAGGATAGTCCGGGTAGACTAAAGCGTCACCGACGAAGGAGGACATCATGAGTTCCACCGATGATGCGGCCCAGGCCAGCGCCGAGGAAACCAAGCGGAAGTTCCGCGAGGCCCTCGAACGTAAAAAGCAGCGTGCCCAGGGAGGCGAGGACCACCTCGATTCCACCGGGAGCGTGCGCCAGACCCAGGGCAAGGCGCCGAGTCAGCGCCAGTTCCGCCGCAAGGCCGGCGGATAAGCACCAGGTCCAGCACACAAACCGCCACGATCCAGCACGGACCGTGGCGGTTTTGTTTTGCCCGCCGTGCGACGAACATGTTCGTTCCTGAGAGTTCACCCCACGCGCCTGGATGAACGAACGTGTTCGTTCTATGGTGTGAGCATGACATCATCCGTTGGCAGTCGCCGTGAACGCCCCGCTAAGCCCCCGCTGTCGCGGGAGTGGATCATCGCCGAAACGATCCAAATCGCCCAGACCGAGGGCCTCGCCAAGGCCACCATGCGTCGCGTGGCGAACGCCCTCGACACCGGGCCCGCATCCCTGTACGTCTACATTTCAAACACTGCGGAGCTGCACGCGGCCGTCACCGACGAGCTGACCGGCACCCTGCCCGAGGATCCCGAAGGCACCTGGGCCGAACGGCTGGAGGCGCTACTCGGTGCCTACAGCCAGCTACTCTTCAGCTACCCCGGGTTGGCTCGATCCGCACTCCAGCTGCGTCCCATGGGACCCAACACGGTGAAGCTTTTTGACCGCGTGCTCGGCCTGCTCCTGGAGGGTGGCGTCGCCGCCGACCGGGCAGCCTGGGGTGCCGACATTCTGGTGCAGCACGCCACCGCGAGCGCCGCCGAACACAGCGCTCCCGCCCCCGAGGACGCCTATGCCGGGGCCTTCGCCCCCGATGTGGTGGCCTCCATTAGCACGACCATCCGTGAGGCCGACGCCCGCGAGGTCCCGCACGTCGCCGAACACGCCGAGCTGCTCCTCTCGGGCACCCCCGACCAGCGAGCCTCCTGGGCCATTCGCGCACTGATCGCCGGCATCACCGCCACCCCCCTTCCCCGCTGAGTCGAACGAACCTCCCGGACGCGCACCGCGCCGTCCCGAAGTCTCGACCGCACACCCGTCTATTTCAAAGGAACACCCTCATGACCACACACTTCCCCATCGTTATTCTCGGCGGCGGCCTGGGCGGCCTCACCGCCGCCCGCGTCCTGCACCTCGGCGGCATCGAGGCGGCCGTCTTCGACCTGGAACCCGACCGTCACGCCCGTGTTCAGGGTGGCATGCTGGATATCCACATCTATAACGGCCAGCTGGCGATCCGCGCCGCGGGCCTCTGGGAGCCCTTCACCGGCCTCATCCACCCGGGCGGCGAGTCCATGCGCATTCTCGATCACACCGCGACCGTGCTGGTCGAGCAGGAGGATGACGGCGAGCTCAACCGTCCCGAGGTCGAGCGCGGCCAGCTGCGTGATCTGCTGATCGATTCCCTCCCCGAGGGCACCATCCGTTGGGGACGTAAGGCTCGCTCGGTGCGTGAGGTTCCCGGACATCCCGGACGTCACGCGATCGAGTTCACCGATGGCGAGATCATCACCACCGACCTTCTGATCGGTGCCGATGGAGCCTGGTCTAAGGTGCGCCCGCTGCTCACCGATTTAACCCCGTCCTATACCGGCATCTCGTTCATCGAGGCCGACCTGCACGACGCCGATGCCCGCCACCCGCACGAGGCCGCGGCGATGGGCGCTGGCATGATGATGTCCTTCCGCGGCAATACCGGCATCCTCGGTCACCGCGAAACCGACGGCTCACTGCACACCTACGTGGGATTCCAGGTCCCCGAGTCCTGGATCGACACCGTCGACTGGAACGATGCAGCCGCCGCTACCGCCGCGGTCCTGGATCGCCTGGAGGGCTGGGATGAGTCGCTGCGCGGCCTGATTGCCCACGCTGACACCGCCCTCACCCCGCGCCGGATCAACGCCCTGCCGGTAGGCATCAGCTGGGCGCGCGTCCCCGGGGTGACCCTGCTGGGCGATGCGGCGCACGTGATGAGCCCCTTTGCCGGCGAGGGCGCCAACATCGCCATGTACGACGCCTCGGAGCTAGCCCAGGCAATCATCGATCACCCGGGTGACACCGAGGCGGCCCTGACCGCCTATGAGCAGGCCCTGTTTCCGCGCGCGGCCGAAGCCGCCGGAGATTCCGCCGAGAGTCTGGAGATGATGTTCAGCGCGGATTCCCCGCGCCCCCTGGTCGAGATGTTCACCCGATTCGCCGGAGAGGACGAGCCCGGCGAAGACGAGCCCGGCGTAGGCGAGGCCAGGGCGTAAGTGCCGAGATCGGACCGGCCGAGCTCGGAAGCCCCGGGCGTAAAACAGCCGGGGAAGACGATCGCAAAGCGGTCGTCCCGACAGCGAGCCGGAACTAGACCCGCGGCACCACGTCAATCGCGCCGGTTTCGGTGCGTTCGGGCTCATTCGGGGTGAAGGTCCAGACGATCGCGCCGACCATGAGCAGCGCCCCGGTCACGGCAAATGCCGGGCCGAAGCCCACCAGGTCGGCCAGGGCACCGATCACCAGCGGACCAATCACCGCGCCGAGGTCGGACACCATCTGGAACGTGGCCAGGACCGGTCCACCCCGGTGGTGCCGCCCCACCACATCGGCCACCACGGCCTGCTGCGAGGGCGCGCACAGTCCGGTTCCCACGCCGGCAATCGCACAGAGAACCAGCGAGATCACCAGGTTGTCGGCGAATCCAAACAGCGCGGTGGCGACCCCGGCCAGGGCCATGCCACCGATGATAAAGGGGCGGCGACCATAGCGGTCGGACCAGCGTCCGGCCGGCAGGATGATCGCCGCGTTGCCCAGCGCGAAGGTGGTCAGTGCCAGGGCTGCGGCCGATGCGGTGCCGGGGAAGAAGGCGGCCATCACCACCGGGACCAGGGCTACCCGCACCCCAAAGGCGGTCCATCCGTTGGCGAAGTTGGCGGCCACGGCGGCGCGGTAGGGTTTGCGAGCCCAGGCGGCGGCGAGGGTCAGGACGGGGCGCACATCCACGCCGGTCCCGGCCACTCCACCGGGCTCGGTCCCCGCGGGAACCTGAACCCGGCCAAGCGCCAGCGCCACCACGGCGCAGGCTGCAAACAGGGCGATGGCGTAGATCACAAACGGGGCGTGCAGCCCGAAGGGCGCGGCCAGGGCACCGAGGATCGGTCCGGCCACGCCACCGATCAGGAAGCTCCCCGAATACAGGCTGGAGATGCGGGCGCGCATGCTGGCCGGGCTGATCCGAATCAGCAGGCCCATCGCCGACACGGTGAACATGGTGGACCCGATGCCGGCGACCGCCCGCAGCGCCACCAGCTGCCAGTACTCCCCCGCAAACGCGCAGGCCCCGGTGCTGATGGCCACGATCAGCAGACCCGAAATGTAGATGTGCTTCTCACCAAAGCGCTGGACGAGCCAGCCCGAGGCGGGGGCGAAGATCAGCCGCATGGCGGCAAACACACTCACCACCGCGGAGATCTCGGTGTTGCCCACGCCGAAGCGCTGGGCGTAGAGCGGCAGCACGGGCGCGACGATGCCGTACCCCAGGGCAATCACAAATGAGGCGGCTACCAGCACCCATACTTCGCGCGGAACGGCGGAACGATGCGGCACGGCACCCCTTCTTCGGAAATCAAACAATCTCCTCAGAATACCGCTCGTTAGGGTGGTGCCGTGCCGGGGTGTCGTGACTAGTGCTGGTCCGCGTCGCCCGCGGCAACCTCCGCCTTGGGCTTATTGCGCGACTTCACCAGGCTGGCCACGGTGGCGATGGCCATCGAGGCGAGGATGACCGCAAGCGAGGTCCAGGTGGAAATCTCCGGGGCCCACTCGAAGCTCTGCCCGCCGTTGATGAACGGCAGCTCGTTCTCGTGCATCGCGTGCAGCACCAGCTTCACGCCGATGAAGGCCAGGATGAAGGCGATTCCGTACTTGAGGTATTCCAGGCGCTCGAGCAGGCCGCCCAGCAGGAAGTAGAGCTGACGCAGACCCATCAGCGCAAACACGTTGGCGGTGAACACGATGAAGGGGCTCTGCGTGATGCCAAAGATCGCCGGGATCGAGTCCAGGGCGAAGAGCAGGTCGGTGGTACCGATCGAGATGAACACGATGATCATCGGGGTCCAGTAGCGACGCCCGTTGATCGTGGTGCGCAGCTTGTTCTCGTCGTAGTCGTCGGCAACCTTCATCCGCTTCTTCAGCCACAGCGTGAAACGGTTATCCTCCTGCTCGCCGTCGTGGCCAAACGCCTGCTGCCAGGCGGTGTAGAGCAGCCAGGCACCAAACAGGTAGAAGATGAAGGAGAAGTTCTCAATCAGCGCGGCACCGGCGAGGATGAAGACACCGCGCAGCACCAGGGCGATGATGATGCCCACCATCAGCACCTCTTGCTGGAACTTTCGTGGCACCGAGAAGCGGGCCATGATGATCACAAACACAAAGAGGTTATCGATCGAGAGCGAATACTCGGTGAGCCAACCGGCGACAAACTGGCCGGCAAACTCGTGTCCGGCGAGGAAGTACATCAGGACCGCAAAGATCAGGGCCAGGGCCACATAGAAGCTCACCCACAGGGCGGATTCCTTCATCGAGGGAATGTGCGGGCGCTTGGTGACGATGAGCAGATCGGCCACGAGGACCAGAACGAGAACCACACACGTGATGATCTCGAAGAGAAGCGGTAACTGGGGGTGCATTTTATCCTTCACGATGATGCCCGAGCAGGGCAAAGCCGTGAAAGTCTCTCCCGCAGTTAGATAACTGCCGCCGCGCCCGGACCCACCGTCGTGGTGGATCGTGATGACGATCGCGGCGTGATGGGATACTCCCCTTCGCGTGGATCAGCATATCGTATCCATCGAGGCTTGGACAGCCGGAGATAAGCGAGGCTCCGATTACCGCTCTCCCCCGTCGGCGTATCGGAGCCTCGCGAACCGGGATGCTTCCCCCGAAGCTCCCGCGTTCAACGGGCCGCGAAGGCCCATCTCGCTGAAGCTACCGCGTGAGTGTGTGGGTTCCCTCCATGCCCGGAAGCGAATATTCGACATACCGGGGTGGCGGATCCTAGACGTCGAGGGTGGGCGGTGCCTGACGCGGCCGCGAGGACTGGACCGCTCCGGCACTCGCACACACGATCAGCACAATCGCCAGCGCCTCAAACAGGCCCAGGGTTTGCCCCAGGACAAACAACCCGGCAAGGGCGGCGACCACCGGGCCCAGGGACATCAGCACCGAGAACACTGCGGTGGGCAATCGCCGCAGAGCGTTGAGCTCGGCCGCATAGGGAATGGTGGAGGACATGATCGCGATCAGCAGTCCCAGCGCCAGGATCTGCGGGGCAAGCACCGAGCCTCCGGAGGCGATCAGGCCGAAGGGCAGGATCATGACCGCACCGATGGTCATGGCGATGGCCAGGCCATCCAGCCCCTGGAAACTCGCCCCGGTCCGGGCCGAGGTCACGATGTAGAGTGCCCACATGACGCCGGCCGATAGGGCAAGCAGCACGCCGATCGGGTCCATGGTGCCCCAGCCTCCGTGTCCGAGGAGCGCGACACCGGCCAGCGCCAGCGCAGCCCAGAGCCAGCGCATGCGGCCCCGCCCGGTAATAACCGAGAGCGTCAGCGGTCCGAGCACCTCGATGGCGACGGCCGGACCCAGCGGGATGCGATCGATCGCCAGGTAAAACAGGGTGTTCATGAGCATCAGCGAGAACGCGAAGCCGACAACCGTGAGCCACTGGGCTCGGGAGCGCCCGCGCAGGCTGGGGCGCGCGATCAGGAGCAGCAGAATCGCCGAGAACCCCATCCGCAGGGCCACCATGCCCAGAGCCCCGGTCTGCGGAAACACCAGAATCGCAATGGCCGCACCGACGTCCTGGCAGGCCATCCCGGCGAGAACCAGGGCCACACCGGTCAGACGACCCTTGGATGATGCGGCGGCGCTCATTCAGATTCCTCACTCGATGATCGGGCCGCGTCATCGGGTGAGCATCGGCGCAAAGCAAAACTCCCCCGGATGAACCGAGGGAGTTTTAGTGTGGTGATCCCAACGGGATTTGAACCCGTGCCGCCGCCGTGAGAGGGCGGTGTCCTAGGCCGCTAAACGATGGGACCGAACTACCTGATAAGTATGACACACAACCACCGCCGGGCAAAAATCCGGCGTGTCGCCGGCGCTCGCACCCCGACAAACACAAAGCGGGTTTTCATCCGGAGATGAAAACCCGCTTTAGTGGTGATCCCAACGGGATTTGAACCCGTGCCGCCGCCGTGAGAGGGCGGTGTCCTAGGCCGCTAAACGATGGGACCGAACACAGTCATGTACACATCACTGCTATGTAACTTCGTTTTACCTGCTCACACCCCGATTGCTCGAGGTGATTGCGATGGTGATCCCAACGGGATTTGAACCCGTGCCGCCGCCGTGAGAGGGCGGTGTCCTAGGCCGCTAAACGATGGGACCGAAGCAACGTGTAAAAGTATGCCACGGGATTCGAGGTGGACACAAATCGAGCCGCAACACGCCCCGTCAGCGGGCGTGTTTGGGGGTCTTTTGCCGCAGATCGGGGGCGAGTTTTTTGCGGCAAAACCAGCCAAAACAGTTTTCGGCGACACACCCGTGGGCGTGTCGCCGAAGCTGGCGTGGAGGGAGAGGGAGGTCTGAGGCTGCCCGGGAGCTAGGTGCCGTCGCCGAACGACTCGGCTCGGGTCCGAGGGAGGGCGTCGACTAGTTGCCGTCGCCGAACGACTCGGCTCGGGTCCGAGGCGGCGTGGCGGCTAGTTGCCGTCGAACGCGCGGTTGACCTCGCTGAGCATCGGCGGGTTCGCCCCGGGCCACTCGCAGGCGAGGGACGCGGCGGCGTTGGCGAAGCGGAGGTGTTCGATCCACTCGGTGGGTCCCTGACGCAGCAGCGCGGCGGGGTCCTTGCCGACGCCGCTGAGCAGGCGGTAGAGCAGGGCGGCGACAAAGGTGTCGCCGGCGGCCACGGTGTCCACCACGGTGGTGGGGCGCGCGGGTACGTCTACCGGTCGGACGCCCGGGCGGTATAGGCTGACCCCGTCGCCTCCGCGGGTGAGGACCACGGCGCGCGACCGGGACCAGATTTCGGCAACCTCGCCGGGCAGGCGGTCGGGGTAGAGCCAGCGCAGGTCTCCCACGCTGGTCTTAACGATGTGAGCCGACGCGACCAGGCGGGAGACCCGCTCGTGCTCGCGTTCGCGGGAAACCCCGAGGCTCGGCTGGAGGTTGAGGTCGAAGGAGATCAGGGTCTTGCCGGCGGCGAAGATTTTCTCGACGTGATCGGCGATGACCGAGGCTCCCGGTTCCATGATCGCCGCGAGCGATCCGAGGTGCAGCGCGCGGGCACCCTTTCCGAGCGAGGCCAGTTCGGCGTCGGTCCACTGCCAGTCGGCGGTGCCGTTGATATAGAAGGAGTATTCGGCCGCTCCCCCCTGCCCGCGATTAGCGACGGCGACGGAGGTGGGCTCGGAGGCCTGGACGCAGTCGTCGAGGGCGACGCCGTTTCGACGCAGGTTCTCCCCCACGAGGGCGCCGAAGCGGTCGTTGCCGAGGCGTCCGAAGAAGCGGGTGTTGATGCCGAGTCGGGTCAGCGCGATCGCGACGTTGGCTGGGGCTCCTCCGGGCGTGGGACGGTATCGCCCATCCGCCTCTTGAATGAGATCAATCAGGGCCTCGCCCACTACCGCTACAACCACGAACGCTCCACTTCATCTCGCGAGGCTACCGGGTGGTATCCGCGATCCCTCTGAGTATATCCACCCCGGGATTCCGCGAACTGACAGCTGTCTGCGATCGCCGCACACCCGTCCATTCTGTTCCCCGCAATGACACTCGCTCGGACTAGCCTGGGTGCATGACACTGACACTTGGATTCATCGGACTCGTTACCTCGGACATGCCCGCGGCCCTGGCCTTCTACCGTGCTCTCGGGGTCGACATCCCCGCCGGCGCGGAATCCGCGCCCCATGTGGACGCGGTCCTGCCGGATGGGACCACGCTGGCCTGGGACACGGTCGAGGTGATCCGCTCGTTTGATCCGAATTACGCGGTTGCGGGCGGCGGACACCGGATCGCCCTGGCGTTTGCCCATGAGACTCCGACCGAGGTGGATGCCACCTTCGCCCGACTCGAGGCCGCCGGATACACGGGCCACGTGGCACCGTGGGACGCACCCTGGGGTCAGCGCTATGCAACCATCCTGGACCCGGATGGCAACTCGATCGACCTCTTCGCACCGCTTTCCGAGGCCTAGGGTCCTGCCCCGACGTGTGGATGATACGTCGGGGCAGGGGCCTCGGCACGCGTTAGGCGCCGCGGCGGCGTAGCAGGATTCCGCCGCCGGCGAGCAGCAGGATCAGGGCGAGCATGGCTGCCGCACCGATCAGTCCGGCCGGCGCACCGGTGTCACCGAGCCGGCCGCCGGGAGGATTTGTTCCTACATCGGTCGGGGTTCCGGGTCCGGCGATGATCGTCGGGGAGCCCGGGGTCGGCGAGGCCGACGGGCCAACCGGCCCTCCGGTCGGCGTGACCGATGCCGACGGCGTCGGCGAGGGGGTGTCCGGTCCACCGGTTGGAGTGGGGGTCGGCGTCGGAGTTGGCGTTGGGGTGGGAGTAGGCGTCGGCGTCGGAGTCGGCGTCGGCGTCGGCGTCGGCGTCGAGAAGATCGTGTTGTGGATCGTTGCCTCGGCGACGGGCTCCTGAACGGTGTCCCCCGTTTCGGCCGTCAGACGCACCCGGAATTTACTGAGGTCGGTGCCCGCGGGGAGCGTGCCCACCACGACGGGAAACGTGGTCGCCGTGGACGCCGGATCCAGGGTGATGATCTGCGAGTGCGCGATGTAGTCGGTTCCCGCCGTTGCGGTTCCGTTTTCGGTGGCGACCGTGGCCGTCGACGGAAGCTCGCCCGGGGTCACCACGCGGACGGTGAAGGTCGCGTTGGCACCGGCCGTGACCGGTCCCCCGCCCTCGATGGTGAGGACCCAGCGCTGCATCTCGACCGCGCCCACGTCGCCCGCGGCACCCGAGATTCGCGGCTTCCCGCGCTGATCGGTGCCGAGCGGGCTCGTGGCCGCGGCGGTGTCCAGCAGCGGAGAGGTCGCGTTCAGCAGGCGCACCGGCAGTCCATTGGCGGCGGGCGCGAGGGGTGCGAGTCCCAGGTCGGCCGCGGCAATTACCCGATTTCCACTGGGGAACTCGGGCACGTTCACGGTGAAGACGCTGTCGGCGGCGGTGTGGGTGGCCTTCACCACGTCGAACAGCTGCGTGGTCCCGCTATCGATCACCGTATTGGCGAGGTGCGCGGTCAGCGAGGCATTGTCGGGGGTGTTGAGGGTGCCCTGAATGGTCGAGTGATCGATATCCACCACGGTGTCGGAGATCTTTCCCTGGTGCTGCTGGAAGAAGGAGAACAGACGGGTGTCGGGGAAACCCTGAATCGTCGAGTTCTCGATGACCACGCGGTCGTTCACCGGTACACCGCCGGGACCGGGGGTATTAACATCGGAGTAGAGAATGGGTGCCGGGGTCGTGCGGATGATCGAGGTTGCCGACAGGCGCACACTCGGGCCGCGCTGCTGGTTCGGGGCGAACACGTTCCCGAATCGAATGACGCCGCCCACCGGGGAGAAGGTCGAATCGGTGATCACGCTGTCCCGAAGGTCAAGAGCCGGGGAATCACCGGGGCGGGTCGCAAAGACCGCCCCCACGCGGATGGCCGCATCACCGATTTCACCGTTGCCGATGTGGGTAAATGTGGTGCGCTCGACCAGCAGGTTACTACCCGCGGACCCGTCCAGGCCCGCCACGAGAATGCCGTAGTTTCCCTGGCCCGAAAACACCGATTCACGCACCACAAACGGGGTTCCGGGCTGAACTGCCCCGACCCCCAGGCCGATGTCCCCACCGGTGAACGTGACGCGTTCGATCAGCACCGGGTTGCTTGGCTCCTCGGGCACGATCGATCGGATAAAGCCGGTGAGATCGGAGTCTCGAACCGTCAGGCTTCCGGCCCCACTCAATGCCTGAATACCGATCGCCTGCGGCTGGGTGCCGCCGACGTTAATCCCCTCAAAGGTCAACCCCGCACCGGAGGTAACCCGAATCAGCGCGTTTGGGTTTTGCGGCTGAGACGAGTGCACGGTGGGACGCGAACCCCCGGCCCCACGAATGGTCAGGGTGGTCGATATCTGAAGCTGCCCCTGAGAGATGGGGATATCCCACCCCGCGGGAATCTCGATCACATCGCCCGACTGCGCCTGGGCAAGGGCCGAGCGGAGGGAACCCGCGTCCCCGTCCACGGTCGTGGTGACGGTCAGGGTGGCCGCCTGAGCCGGAAGGACCGCGGCGAACACACTCGCGCCGACGATGAGGATGGTGGCGGAGCACGCCGCAACCAGTTTTTTGAACACCAGAACCCCTTTTCAATACAAACTATATTGATTCGGAATCTATCAGCGCGACACGCCGATCGCACTAGCGCGCGATGATCGTTATCCTCTCTCCACTTTTCGGGGTGACCACGACCTCACCGCGACCCGATCCTCGGGACGGCCCTGCTCTGGGAAATATCCAAGTTTGGGGCGGCCAGGTGTTAGGGGGCAACCACCGTCAGGTCCACATCCCATCCGAGGCGATAGGCGCGATCGTGCAGGGCCTGAGCGTTGGCCGCGGTCACCGCTCGCGTCACATCCTCCGGGTAGTACGCGCGGATTCCGGCGGGCGGCACGAAACGACCTCCGAGGGCATCGGCCCCCGATTCACGGGCGCTCCACCAGCGGTCCAGCGCACGCTCCACGGCGACCTTGGCGGGAACCTCGACGTCGTAGATGATCAGCTGCTCGTACCCGAACTCGTCCAGCTCGGCCAGCAGGGCACCCACGTAGTCGATGCTGGAGAGGGTGCCGTGGATCACGATGTTCTCGCCGTCGATCAGGCACGCCTCCCGCATCGCATCGGCAATCGCCGTGGATTCGGCGTGCACAAACCCGGCCAGCTCGCGCGGCATGATCGGGCGGCCATCCTCCAGGGTCGTGTCCAGCCAGTGATCCAGCAGGCCACGTTCCCGGGCGTCCACCAGGAGGGCGTCCTTGAAATCATCGGCGTCGATGTCGCGGAATCCGGCCAGGCGCGGGTCGCTGGCCAGCGCCGTTGATTTTCCGGCCCCGGGTGGACCGGCGGTCACCACGGCGGCGAGCACTCCCCCGAAGGATCCGGGGTTGCGGTCGCGAGCGGTGGCGATGAGGTCTTCCTGGAAACGCAGTCGGGAGGTGTCGTAGAGGAAGCCGTCGCCAAAGATCCAGCGGGTCGAGGCGTCCTCGCGGTCGCCCCAGGGATTGTCGAGTCCGTCGCGCTGCAGCACCCGCTCCAACTGTGCGGCAACCCGCTCGCGGGCGGCGCTCACCGGGCCCTGCGCCGCGCGGCGGCCTGGCGCACGGCCTCGTACTCGGCCTCGGTAATCAGCCCGTCCCGCAGCACGGCCATGAGCTGGCGGGCCGTTCCGGTGGCGCTCGCGGCACCGTCGTAGGCCCCCCGGGTGCCCGGGGTGTGGGCGGTGAGGCTTAGGGCGCTCAGCTTGCGGATCATCTCCTCGGTGGTGATCGTGCCGGACTGGCGGTCCAGGACGATATCGCGCAGATCAACGGATCCGCGGTACAGTTCGCGGCGGGCCAGACGCCGGGTAATCTCCTCCACCGGCACCTCAAGCCGATCGGCAATCTCCTGCGCGCTGCAGCCCTGATCGGTCAACGCAAACACCCCGCGGGTAAAGCGCAGCTCGGCAAACCCGCGACGCTCGTTGCCCGGGCCCCAGGGACCACCCTCGCGGCGACCGCGGCGGCGATCACCGAACTCGTGCGTTCCGGGCTCGTGGGCACCATGTTCATGCGCGCCGAGTTCGTGGGTGCCGGGACGACGGCGCTCCCCCTCGCGGCCCCAGGGCGGCGTGCGCCGCGCATCCGGGATTCGCCCCGACTTACGCTCCGGGGTGTTCTCCGAGTCGTTTTCCGGGGTCTGATCCTCGTTGTCCTGCTCGTGATCGGCCATGATGGCACCTCCACCCCCGAATTTACCAGCGTTGTCATCCGGAGGCACCCTCGGTGCCGACTCTGCCGACTCTGCCAGCTCTGCCGATCACTGGACCGCTAGGCGATGCGGACGTGTTCGTCACCAAGCTCCACCTCGGCCCGTGTCAGCGAGCGGGCCTACCGCGGCGCTTGCGGCAGAAATGAACGGATCGCCGCGAGCATTAGCTCCTTCTGGGCGTCCACATTTGCGCGATCCACCGGACGCTCGCGCAATAGGTCTTCCAAACTAACGTTCATCGTTTCCTCTCTAATTCCCAGACGACTCCTGGGCCCGACCCGAATAACAGGGCTGGGCCCCAAGACCCAGGTGTCTTATGAGCCCACGCTAGGCGCGGAAGCTCGTGGTTTTTGGGGAGCCCGGAACCGGGGCAGAGAATTTCAGTGTGTTAACGCTGGCTTAACCGGTCATCACGTTGAATGGGGATACAACCACAGGAGGTCACCCAATGTCCGTACTTCCCAGTTCCGCCGTCTCCGACGTTTTTGCCTGGTCGCTCGAAATCACGTGCGGCACCACCTCGGTGGTCTCCATCCCGTTGCCGATGGACACCGCCGCCGAAACCTCCCGCTCCCTGCCCGAGCGCTTCGCCCCGACCAGCCACCTCGACAACGCCGCGGTTCGGTTGCACTCGCCGCTCGCCGGCTCATAAGCCCCCGCTTCCCCGGGTGAACTCGGGATGAATCGGGATGAAGAGGATCCCCGGGTTTTCCCTCCCCCGGGGATCCGCCATTTAACCGTCACTCGGCGTAGGCACTCGGCGGTTGGCGGTCGTGACCGTTCTACTTCGCCGGGGCGATGCCCGGAGCGGTTCCCGCGGCAACCTTGGCCGCATAGTCGGCCACGGTATCGCGAGCGATGGCCTCGCGCAGGGCGGGGATCGCCGCGGAATTCAGGTTCACGATGGACTGCTTATGGTCCGGGGACCAGCCGGTCCCGGCGGTGGGCATCGTGAAGTAGTGAATGTTCTCGGCACGCAGGTCGCGCAGGCTCAGCCCCAGCTCAACCATCGTCGGGAAGTCGAAACCCGAATCCACCGAGAGGAACTTCGAGGTCTCTGTCACGAAGTTGGAGATCTTGGTCGGATCGGTCAGCGTGTCCTTGCTCAGCAGCGCGGAACCCAGCGCCTGCAGGTACAGCTGCGGGTTGCGCACCCGCTGGAAGTCGCCGGTCGGGAAGGCATAGCGCTCGCGCACAAACCCGAGGGCGTGCACGCCGTCGAGGTGGTTCATGCCCTGAGGGAAGGTCATGTTCTCGTCCTTGCGGGTGAAGCCGGTTTCCACGTTGACGTCGACGCCGCCCAGGGCGTCGGTCATGCCGCGGAACCCCTCGAAGTCGATGATCGCCAGGTTGTCGATGCGCACCCCCAACAGGGACTCCACGGTCTCCACCACGAGCGGGGTGCCACCCCAGGCGAGGGCCGCGTTGATCTTGGCGTTGCCATGGCCGGGGATCGGTACCCACAGGTCACGCATGATCGACATCACGGTCACGTCCTTGCGATTCGCGGCGATGTTCACCAGCATCAGCACGTCCGAGCGCTGGTTGCTGCCGGTGTCCTCCCCGGCGATGGTGGCATCGCCGCGGGAGTCGGATCCCAGCAGCAGAATGTTGCGGGACCCGTCGGTGGCCTGCGGCGGGCGTGGCTCCTCCTTGGGGAAGGTGTCGGCGCTGGGCAGTACGGTGACGTTGCTGTTATAGGTGTCGGCGAGGCTGGCCACATAGGAGCCGGCAATCGCGATGCCGATCAGCAGGATCGCCAGGATCGAGGAGGTGGACCACACGACAATCTTGCGGGTGCGGGTCCACGGTTTCTTCGCGGCCCTCCGCTCGGCGCGCGTGGGCACCTCGGCCTCGGCCTCGGCGGTGGAGAGTAGCTCGTCAATGGGGGAATTCATGTTCCGGATGTCCTTCGGGTGGTTTGGGAAAAAGAATGGGGTGGTGTGCGGGATTGCCCGCATAACGTGTCGGGGTTTTAGTGGGTGCCGCGCAGGGTGTCGCGCAGGCGGAAGGCGACATAGCGGAACAGCTCGATCGCTCGCACCAGGCCGCGGGAGCTTTGCTGCAGGAACGGGGAGAACGGCTCGGTGCCGGCGGCCGGGCGGCCCACCGCCTGGATCCGCGCGTAGATCGCGCGCAGGTGGCGCTCGTTTTCCCACCAGTACCGCCAGGAGGGGAAGCGCGAGGCGATGGTGTAGCGGGCACCCACGCGGGTGCCGCCGAGTCCACCGACACGTTTGCGTTGGGCCTGCAGGAGCAGGGCTGGTCCGACTGGGCCGACCTGTCCGGTGTTGCGCTGATGGGGGTGCGCGGTCCGCTGACCGCCCGCGAGTGCCCTGCAAACTGGATCCCCACCCCGGTGATCGGCGACCCGGCCCTGCTCTACCCGATCCTGGTGGACGTGACCCCCACCGAGCGCGATGACACGATGATCGGCATGGCCCTCGGGGCCGATCCCGAGTCCCGCTTCGATCCGCGCGTGGTCGCCGAGGCACTGCGCCGAATCAGCATGGCCGAGCGAGTGGATCGGGTGCGCGTGTTTGCGCTCTCCGCCGCCGACCGTGAGGGTGCCGAACGCTTCGCCGGGATGGTCGGTCCGCTGGCCGAGGTGGTGTTCTACGACGGGGAGGTGCGCGACACGATGCGCTCGATTGCCGAGTGTGGCCTGCTCATCTCCGAGCGCCTACACGGTGCCGTGGCCGCGGTTTCCCTCGGGGTGCCCACGGTCGCGCTGTCCAACGCGTCCAAGTGTGATGATTTCTGGCTGAGCGTCACCGGTACGCGCTCCCCGATCACCGTGGGGCACAGCGCCGAGGAGCTGCTGGCCGAGGTCCGTGCCGTGCGCGAGCCCGCCTATCAGACGTTTGTGGCCGCCGAGGTTGCGGCTCTTCAGGGCACTCTGGGCCGCGCGGCCGAGCGGATCAACCGCTGGCTGTCCGGAGAGTCCAGCACCACCGAGCTACTGCACCCGGCCCCGTCGGGTCCGGCAATTTGATCCAATCGGCGCGTGGATGCTCCGCGTGCCCCGTAGCTGTGTCCCACGATCGCTCCGATAGGATCGTGGTACTCCACCGAGTGAACCCCCATCCCAGAGGAGGCACCATGCCTATCGCTTCCGGCGGCGCGCCCGTCGCCCGCAAATCGCTGCGTGAGTCCGCCGCGGAACAGATCCGCGCGGCCATTCTTGACGGAACGTTGCAGCCGGGTGAGAACCTCAACGATGGTGAGCTGCAGGAGTGGCTGGGCATCTCCCGCACCCCGGTGCGCGATGCCCTGAACGACCTGGCCCGCTACGGCCTGATCGAGATGGCCCCGCAGCGCTACACCCGGGTCGCCAAGCCCCGTCCCGAGGATCGCACGCTGATCATGCAAACCCTCGGCGCCCTGGTGGGTGGCGTGGTGCGAGTCACCGTGCCCGGGCTCACCGAGGAGCAGCGCGACCAGCTGATCGCCGCCGTGCGCACCGCCGCCGGCACGGTCCTCGGCCGCGACTATGAGTCGCACGGCAAGCTCGGCTGGGACATGGTGTACCTGTTCCTGGACCTCTGCCCCAACCACATCCTGGTTGCCGCCACCCGCGACCGGATCGATGGCCTGGGCTACCAGCTCACCATCACCCGCGACGCCGCCAGCACCGACTGGGCCGCCCTCGAGGCCGGCTATCCGGCCCTGATCGACGCGCTCCAGGCGGGCGACTCGATCGCCGCCGAGCTCGCGATCGAAACCGTCTTCCAGCTGCCGCTGCCCACCGCGTAGCGCACAGACAAAACGCCCGTCCCGTTGTCGGGGCGGGCGTTTTGTGTGTGCGGAAGATCAGCCGTTGATCAGCTGACTCACCCGCCCCCTCGAAACACCGAGGATCGCGGCTATGTCACCGCCACTGAGATTTTCCGCATGAAGCGCCGCGGCAACCTCTCGTGATTGGCGAGCAGCGGCCAGCTGCCGTGCCTCGGCATCCTGCTTTGCCGCCTGCGCCTCACGAACCAGTTCGCTCAGCGCTCCCAAATCCGGAACGATACGAATCTCAAGCGAGCTATGATCGGTTTCCGGGTCGAGAGTGTCAAGGTAATCGCGCACCTGCTGCACCGCTCGGTCAAGGGTTCGCACCTGCGTTGCATTCTGTGCGTCTATTTCAAGTTCCCACCCGCGCTCCCAGCGGCGAGCGGTCACCACAATTTCGGCCATGTTCACTGTCCCTTCTCGGCTTCGGCGATAGCGTTCAGCGCATTTCGCACCACGGCGGGAGACACTTCCCGAGTTTGCGTAATGATCACCGGACGCAAGAGCCCCGGAAACGTCCACTTTTCGTGATCACCCTTACCTTGCTGACGAGTAAAACCCGCGGCAATGAGCAATTTCACGAGTTCGCGGTATTTCATCGGCCTCACCACGACCCAATTTTATCCCCCCTAAACGTGTTGTGTCGAGACGAATAACGACTTTCCTCGGGCACTCACATTCTCGACAGCTCCTCGCCCCGGCATCGGAACGACTATTTTCACGCAGCGACGAACATCGGAGATCACACAATTCCGACGGAAACCTTGAGTACGGGCGGCTAGTCCTGGCCGCGGAACGTCTCGATGAAGTTGCGACGGGTGGGTTCGTACATCGCATAGATCAGGTCGCCGGTGGCCGCGGCGTCTCCCGTGTGCGCGGCGGCGTTGATGGCCTCGAGCTGCTCAACAATCTCGGGGGCACCGGTCAGGCCCTCGCGCGGGGTGAGAAATCGCAACAGCTGGAGCGAGAGGCCCTCGACGGTTTCGACCATGATACGGTTGCCGGTGGCCTGTTCGAACACCAGGAAGAAGTCCCGGATTGCCGGTCCGAGCCCGGCCAGGTCATCACTCTTCAGGCACGCGCGAGCGTCCTCGGCGAAGCCCTGAAGCTCGGCCAGTTGGTCGGCACTCAGGTTGCCCACGGTCTTGCGGGCCGCGTGCTCGTGCAGCACGCCGGTGGTGAAGATCGCCTCGTTGATGTTGCGGAAGTCCAGCGGGACCACCCGCGTGTACTTATGCGGGACCAGCTCGACGATGCCGTTCTCGGCCAGGCGATTCAGCGCCTCGCGGATCGGGGTACGCGAGGTGCCCAGCCAGGTCAGCAGTTCCTCATCGTGCAGCTGCTCGCCGGCCTCCAGGGTGCCGTCGAGGATCGCGTTGAGGATGGTGTCGTAAATCTCGTCGCGCAGCAGGCGGCGACGGATCGGGGCGCGTCCGGTGCGGGGCATTAGGAGGCCTTCTCTGTGGGTGCCGAGGTGGAAGCAGACGGGGATGCGAGGGCAGCCTCGGGGCTGGCCGCGAGGATCTGTGCGTGGAAATCGCTCACCTCGGACTCGAAATAGCGGGTGCACGCACGCGAGGCCTCGAGGGCGTCGCCGGCGAGGGTGGCCTCGACCATCTCGCGAATCGCATCGTAGGTGGAGGTGCGGCTGATCTGGTCACTGTGGGTACGCAGGATGCGCTGCACGTGCGGATCGAACCGGGCGGGCTGGCGCAGCAGCACCCGGTTGTCATAGCGGGTGATGTAGACCTCAAAAATCTCGGTCAGGATGACCGGGGCCTGCTCGGCCTTGCGCCCGGCCGGGCCGACCAGCTTCTTCAGCAGGGTGGTGAGCTTTTTACGGTCGGCGTCGGTGAGCAGTGGCACGACCTCGCGGATTGCGGCGGCATAGAGCGCGCCGAGCACCTCCATCATCTCGCCGAACTGTACCGGGTCGATCTCGGCCACCCGGGTGGCCTTCTGCGGCAGAACCTCGACCAGGCCGGTGTTTGCCAGGCGTCCCAAGGCTTCGCGGATCGGAGTGCGCGAGGCCCCCAGCCAGGCTTCCAGTTCCTTATCGGAGAGCGTGCGTCCGGGTTCAAACTCCCCGGAGACGATCGCCGTGAGAATGCGGTCATACACCTGATCACGCAGGAGCAACCGCGGGGTGACACTGGGTTTCTTGGGCACGGGCATGCCCCCATACTAACCGAGAGACACTGTAAATATCTAATATACCAATTGGATTTGTCGGATTTTTGCCGCCCTATGCCCGCGCCAGCTCGGCCGTCGACTTCGCCAATGGCAGCTCCATTTCCAGGATCAGTCCGCCGTCGGGGTTGGCTCGCACCACCAGCTCGGTCCCGTGTGCGCGGGCGATATTGCAGGCCAGCGCAAGCCCCAGTCCATTACCGCGCACCTGCCCGGGTACCCGCACCCGGCCGGCACCACGATAGAAGGGCTCGGTGATGCGCTCCAATTCGTCGACGCCCAGGTGAGCGCCGGAGTTGACCACGATCAGGCGGACGATGCCGTCCTGTCGAATCAGCTCCACCGTCACCTTCCCACCATCGATGTTGTGGCGCACGGCGTTATTCAGCACGTTATCCAGGAGCCGCGAGAGCAGGATCCGATTGACCTCCACCACGTAGCCCACCAGGCACTCGGTCTCGACAAACACCCCGTGGGCGCGTGCCTCGGCGCGCAGTCCGAGGGCGCACTCCCCCACCAGTTTGCCCAGGTCAACCCCCTCGGTCTGCAATTCCCCGTGGGCGGCTTCGGCGAGCTCAAGCAGCGCAGTCACCGTGTCCACGCTGCGCGCGGTAGTGTCCTGCAGCTGCGAGATCAGCAGCCTGGTGTCGGTGGATTCGGGACTATCGGCGGCGAGAGAAAGAAGTGCCTGCGTGGTGGCCAGCGGGGTTTTGAGCTCATGCGAGGCATTGGCCGCAAAGCGCTCATACTCGGCGAAGGAGCGCTCCAACCGGGCGAGCATCGAATCGAAGGAGTCCGAGAGTTCGGAAAACTCATCCCGGGGACCGGTCAGTCCCACTCGATGATCCAGCGACCCCTCGGCAGCCTTGCGCGCAGCCTGGGTAATCTCGTGCACCGGACGCAGCAGGCGACCGGCCACGATCCAGGAAATTAGCCCACCCACGAGGACCACGACAGCCAGGATCGCACCGGAGCTTTCCAGCAGCACCGAGAGCAGGTCGTGCACACTGCGCACCACCACGGAGCCAGTTTTGCCATCGTCAGGGTTCGGCGAGGCAGGCACCTGAGCGGGGGGCGTCTGCAATGGGGCGATGTTCGAATCACTCGGCGTGAAACTATTAGGGGTGACGGCGCTGGTAATGGCATAGGTCGGCACATACTTCATGACCGCATAGAGCGCACCCATCATCAGCAAGCCACAGCCCAGCAGCATCGAGGTAAACACAATGGTGAGTCGAGCACGCGCGGTGACCCGCGGTCGCCAGGAAAGCAGCGAGGGCTTGGGTGCGGCGGCGGGGCTACTCAACGGGGGCCGCGATTCGGTAGCCCACACCCGACACGGTTTCGATGATCCCCGGCTGACCCAGCTTCTTCCGCAGGGTTGAGAGGGTCACCCGAATCGAGTTGGTAAAGGGATCCACGTTTTCATCCCACGCCTTTTCCAGGATGCGCTCGGCGCTCACGGTCGCCCCGTCGGCAGCCATCAGCACCTCAAGAATCGCAAACTCTTTTTTTACTCAGACGAATATAGGTGCCGTCGCGGGACACATCGTGACGGAAGGCATCCAGACGCACTCCGTGATACTCATAGACCACCGGAGTCGCCTCGGCTGTACGTCGACCGAGTGCGCGCACCCGGGCGATCAGCTCGGGGAACGCGAAGGGCTTGGCCAGGTAGTCCTCGGCGCCCAGTCGGAAGCCCTCAACCTTATCGGTCAACCGCCCCGAGGCCGTCAGCATCAGCACGCGAGCGCGGGATCCGGCGGCCGAGAGCTCGGGGCAGACCCGGTCTCCGTGAATCACCGGAAGGTCGCGATCCAGGACCACAACGTCGTACTCGTTGACCGAGTCCATCTCGAGCGCGGTGGCCCCATCGTAGGCGATGTCCGCGGCGATAATCTCGCGTCGGAATGCCTCGTGGATGGCCTGAGCTAGGAGCTCCTCATCGTCAACAATCAATACTCGCATCGGTGCACCCCTTTCCGGACGTTGCGATAATCGCCCGATGCGATCATCTGATATGCAGATATTTAAGCACATTAGATGTAAAGAAAACATCAATTATTTTATTGACATCACCTGAACACCCCCTCGGCTGTACTGGAAGCACGTTCACCCCGAACGCACCAACCAACGAGGAGATTCACCATGAAAACCATCCCTTTCACTCGTAAAACCCGCCTGGCTGCCGCACTGGCGGTCATCCCGATGAGCATCGCACTCCTGGCCGGATGTAGCGCGGGCTCCTCGGGCAACAGCCCGTCCCCCGAGGCCGGCGGTGACAGCAAGCCCGCCACGGGTAACGGCGGTGGCACCACCGATCAGCAGTACCAGGAATGGGTCCTGAAGTTCAACGGCTGCATGGAAAAACTCGGCCATGAAATGCCCGAACCCGGAATGGCAATGGAGGGCTTGGAGGAAGGCCCCGAGCTGGACGCCTACCTGGCAGATTCGAAAAAGTGCATCGAGGAGGTCGGTGAGGCTCCGGGCGCAAACAAGAAGTCGAAGGAGGAGGTCAACGAGGCCGCTCTGAAGTTCTCGCAGTGCCTGCGCGACAACGGCATCGATGTCCCGGACAGCGACCGTCCCAACGCGATCACGGTCCCGCAGAACGCCGACAAGGCCGTGCTCGACAAGTGCAATAAGGAAGCCGGAATCGGAGCCAACTAATGGGAGTAACCACACACCCAGCCTCACGCCGCAAGCGGCTCGGGCTCATCATCTCGCTCGCCGCGGTGGTTGCGATCGGTGCCGGAGCAGACTTCTTTGTCTTCCGCGGCGGCAGTGCCGCCGCCGATCCCCCGCCACCCGCCGCGCCGCCGCCCACCGCCGAGGTGGTTCGGCAGACCCTCCAGGAAACCATTACCGCGCAGGGCAAGCTGGGTCACGGCGAAGCTCGTGACCTGGCCACCGCCCTGGCTGGCATTATCACCGGCCTACCCGCGGGCGGTGCCACCATCGGACTGGGCCAGACCCTGTTCTCGGTGGACAATAAGCCGGTCACCCTGATGCGCGGGTCCATCCCCGCCTGGCGCGAATTTACGTCCGGCATGGACAAGGGCCCGGACATCAAGCAGCTCGAGCAGAGCCTCGCCGACCTGGGTTTCTTTGGGGGAACCCCGGATGAGAAGTTCACCGCGGCCACCACAACCGCGATCAAGAAGTGGCAGAAATCACAGAGCCAGGAGCAGACCGGAACGATCGCACTGGGCACCATCGTGTTTGAGCCCGAGGATGTTCGGGTGAACTCAGTGGAGACGGTGCTTGGGAGCAGGGCCGGGGGCGAAAAACCGATCCTCACCATCACCGGACTCGGACGCAAGATCACCACCGACCTCAAGCTCGCCCAGCAGTCCATCGCGATCGTGGATGGCAAGGTCACCGTCAACCTACCCGATGGAACCAAAACCACCGGCACCATCGCCTCGGTGGGCACCCCCATGAGCCGAGATGGCGAAGGTGGAGGTAAGGCCAGCACCGTGATTCCGGTGGAGATCATCCTGGATGATCCCGCGGCCGGGGCAGGACTCCAGGAGGCCGCGGTGTCGATCGATTTCCCCACCAAGAGCGCCGAAAACGTGCTCGTGGTCCCGGTCGGGGCCCTGACCCCGGATGGGAAGGATGGCTACTCGGTCGAGATCCTCAACGCCGATGGCACCACCAAGAAGGTCTCCGTAACCCCGGGCCTGTTCGCCGGAGGTTCGGTGGAAATCACCGGTGACGGAGTCGCCGAGGGCGACCAGGTGGTGATTCTGAAACTATGAGTGCACACGTGATCGAACTCAACCAGGTAACCCGAGAACACGGAAGTCCGCCGGTGCGCGCGGTGGACGGAGTCTCCCTGATCGTGGAGGCCGGCGAGATGGTGGCAATCGTGGGGCCGAGTGGGTCGGGCAAGTCCAGCTTGCTCAACCTGATCGGAACCCTCGATCGACCCACCACAGGCTCGGCCCTGATCGACGGTGCCGACGTCGCCCGCATGAGCGACAATGCTCTCTCGGCGCTGCGCGCCTATCGGGTGGGGTTTGTGTTCCAGCAGTTTCACCTCTCCGAGGGGGTCACCGCCATCGACAACGTGGCCGATGGGCTCCTCTATACCGGGGTCGGCGTGCGCGAGCGCCGCCGCCGGGCGGTGGACGCCCTCACCCGGGTGGGGCTCGGTCACCGCACCACGCACAAACCCTCCCAGCTCTCCGGCGGCGAGCGTCAGCGCGTCGCCATCGCGCGAGCGGTCGTCTCCCGTCCGCCACTGCTGCTGGCCGATGAGCCCACCGGTAACCTCGACCAAACCTCCGGTGCCAGCGTGGTTGAGCTGCTGCACGAGCTCAACCGGGATGGAACCACGATCGTGGTCATCACCCACGACGTGGAGCTCGCCCAGAAACTCCCGCGACGGATCATGATTCGTGACGGTCGCGTGGTTTCCGACAGTAAGGACACCCCATGAAACGCCGCCGCACAGCACGGGAACAGGTGAGCGCGCTCCCGGCCAAGACCCGCTCGCGACTCCTGCGCAAGGACGTGCTGCGCCTGGGAGCTTCGGGCCTCAAGTCACGGCCCACCCGGGTGGTCCTGTCGGCACTGGGCATCGCGATCGGCATCGCCGCGATGATCGCGGTGGTGGGCATTTCGACCTCGAGCCAGGCGAAACTCAACGAGCAACTCAGCTCGCTGGGCACCAATTTGCTCACGGTGGGGGCCGGAAAGTCGCTGTTCGGCGACCAGTCCAAACTCCCCGAGACCGCCGCCGGGCAGGTTTCCCGCATCGAGGGGGTGGAAAAAACCGCCTGGCTGGCAGAATTGGAGGGAATCAAAAGCTATCGCAGCCGGCTAATCGACTCCGGGCAGTCCGGTGGCATCACCGCCGCGGCCGTGTCGGACACCCTGCTTGATGTGACCGAGGCGAGTATGAAGTCCGGAAACTGGTTTAACGAAGCCACTGCGAACTACCCCACGGTGGTCCTCGGAGCCAAGGCAGCGCAGCGACTTGGCGTGGTCACCCCTGGCACTCAGGTGTGGATTCACGATCAGCTCTTCACGGTGCTGGGCGTGCTGGACCCGGTGCCGCTAGCCCCCGAGCTTGACACGATGGCGATGTTCAGCGAACATACGGCGATTGAGACGCTCGGTTGGGAGAAGAACCCCACCACGATCTATGAGCGTTCCTCGGATGAGTCGGTGGATGCGATTCGCGCGCTTCTCCCCCGGGCCGTGAATCCCGAGAACCCCGAGGAGGTGGAGGTCTCGCGTCCATCGGACGCACTGGCCGCCAAGAACGCCGCCGATACAGCTTTCACCGGTCTGCTGGTGGGACTCGGTTCGGTTGCGCTCCTGGTGGGAGGCATCGGCGTGGCCAATACGATGGTGATCACGGTCCTCGAGCGTCGCCGAGAGATCGGCCTGCGCCGTGCCCTCGGCACCACCCGAAAGCACATCCGCTCGCAGTTCCTCGCCGAGGCGCTGCTCCTCTCAGCCCTAGGTGGAGTGGCCGGAGTGGGCATCGGCATGGTGGTGATCACGGTGTTTGCCAACGCCAACGGGTGGCCGGTTTCGGTACCGCCGCTGGTGATCATCTCCGGCGTCGCGGCCACGATCGTGATCGGGGCGGTGGCCGGCCTCTACCCGGCAATCCGTGCGGCTCGCACGCCACCCACGGCGGTGCTGGCCAGCTAAACACCGCAAGACGCACGAAACCCCCTCGGTTTTCCGAGGGGGTTTCGTGTTGAGGTTAACCCAGCGTAGACCGACGGACGCTCTCGGAGTCCATGGTCTCCCATCGCCACAAACAAAAACTCCCCGCTTCGAAAAGCGAGGAGTTTATTTGCTGGGGTACCTGGACTCGAACCAAGAACAACTGAACCAGAATCAGCCGTGTTGCCAATTACACCATACCCCATCAGTTCGGAACCTTTTTCTCAGTGCCGTGCTGATGTTTCTAGAATAGCCCGAGGCTTAGCTGGACGCCAAATCGACGGCGTGAATGCGCGTGTCGAGCGTGTCGCGGAGGACCGCTGCGGCCGTGCGCGCACCGGCACCGGCGGCCACGATCAGCTGCTGCGGACCGGGAGGGGTGATATCCCCCACCGCGTATACGCCGGGCACGCTGGTACGTCCCTCGGCATCCACGGTAATCAGCGCGCCCACCTCGGGGTCGGCGGAATCCGCCGCCGGGCCCACGTGAGTACTCACGGTACGTTCGAGGCCCAGGTCGGCGAGGAAACTGTCCGGGACGGTCCACTCCGGGCGCACAAAACCGGCGCTGCGCTCAAGAACCTCACCATCGGCAAACCGGACGCCGGTCAGCCCGGTGCGGTCCCCCAGCAGCTCGGCAATCGGACGACGGTCCAGGCGGATCCCCGCCCCGGCCAGCTCGGCCTCGGCCGAGGCCGGAACACGGTCGCTCCCGTTACTCAGCGCGATCACATCGTTTGACCACAGCGAGGTGTGCAGTGCGCGGCGCACCAGGTCCTCGGTTTCGCCGAGCATCAGCAGCGGCTGGTCGCTCTTTTCGAACCCGTCGCACTCGAAGCAGGAGTGGATCGAGGTGCCGTAGAACGCCCGCAGGCCCTGGACCTGCGGCAGACGCTCGGTCAGTCCGGTTGCCAGCACCACCCGGCGCGCACGCACCTCGTGGTTGGCGGCCCCGCGCACGCCGGTGGCCTTGACCACAAAGCCCTCCCCCTCCGGGGTGATGCTGTCGACCTGGGCGAAGGCCACGGTTCCGTTTTCGTAGGCTTCCACGTCCTCCCGGGCGAGGCGCCGCAGCTCAAGCGGCGGCACCCCGTCCCGGGTGAGGAAACCGTGGGACATCAACGTCGCGGCGTGCCGCGGACGGTTTCCATCCAGCACCAGCACCCGCTGACGCGCGCGCACCAGGTTCAGTGCACAGGACAGTCCGGCGGGGCCCCCGCCCACAACCACAACGTCAACATCCATCATTATTACTATTCCCCTCGCAGTGCGGACAGGCGCTCGAGGCGCGCCAGCGTCTCGGCCTTGCCCAGGATTTCCATCGACTCAAACAGCGGCGGGGAGATCCGGCGACCGGAGATTCCCACCCGGAGCGGACCATAGGCGATCCGCGGCTTGAGCTCGAGGCCGTCGATCAGGGCGGACTTCAGCGCCTCCTGAATCGGGTCGGTCGTGAAATCTGCCACACCCTGCAGCGCGGCGATTGCGGCGGCCAACACATCCGTCGTGTTGGCCGGAAGGCTCTTCAGCGCGTCCTCCTGGTACTCCAAGCTGGCGGCGTCGGTGAACAGGAAGCCGAGCATGGCCGGAGCCTCGCCCAGCAGGCCGATGCGCTCCTGCACCAGCGGGGCGGCCGAGGTCAAAATCGCACGCTCGGCCTCGGTCACCTCGGCACCCAGCACACCCGCGGTCTGCAGGTAGGGAATGGTGCGCTCGGCAAAATCGGCCACATCCAGCAGTCGGATGTGGTCTCCGTTGATCGATTCGGCCTTCTTGAGGTCGAAGCGTGCCGGCGAGGGGTTCACATCGGCCACGTCGAAGGCGGCGACGAACTCGTCGATGCTGAACACGTCGCGGTCCGCGGACAGGCCCCAGCCCAGCAGCGCCAGGTAGTTGACCAGACCCTCGGGGATGAATCCACGCTCGCGGTGCAGGAACAGGTTCGACTCGGGGTCGCGCTTGGAGAGCTTCTTGTTGCCCTCACCCATGACGTAGGGCAGGTGGCCGAAGCGCGGGATCGCGGTGGCGACACCGATCTCGATCAGGGCCGAGTACAGGGCGATCTGACGCGGAGTCGAGGGCAGGATGTCCTCGCCGCGCAGCACGTGGGTGATGCCCATCAGCGCGTCATCCACCGGGTTCACCAGGGTGTACAGCGGCTGACCGTTGGGGCGCACCAGCACGAAGTCACTGAACGAACCGGCGGGGAAGGTGATCTCCCCGCGCACCAGGTCGTCAAAGCTCAGGTCGGTGTCCGGGACGCGCAGACGCAGCGCGGGCTCGCGGCCCTCGGCACGGAAGGCGGCCTTCTGCTCCTCGGTGAGGTCGCGGTCGAAGTTGTCGTAACCGAGCTGCTTGGCACGGCCGGCGGCCTCGTTACGGGCGTCGATTTCCTCGGCGTTGGAGAACGACTCGTAGAGGTGACCGGAAGCCTTGAGCTTCTCGATGACCTCGGCGTAGATCTCCGAACGCTGGGACTGACGGTAGGGGCCGTGCTCGCCGCCGACGCCCTCACCCTCATCCCAGTTGATGTGGAGCCAGCGCAGGCCATCGAGGATCTGCTGGTAGCTTTCCTCGCTGTCGCGGGCCGCATCGGTGTCTTCGATGCGGAAGATGAGCTTGCCGCCGGTGTGGCGGGCATAGGCCCAGTTGAACAGCGCCGTGCGGATCAGACCGACGTGCGGGGTACCGGTGGGCGACGGGCAGAAACGGACACGAATGTCGGAGCCGGTCGCGGTGGTTACGAGGTGTGAGAGAGAGGTAGACATCGGATTCATTCTATCGCGAACCGGCCCGCGCGGACCCGACGAGTATGTGCCTCATGGTTATGACGCTAACAGCGCCGAATGCGCCCTCCCAGGACCGCGTCGGTTTTCGAACGGGCGCGCGACGGATTACCCCGAACCAACAAGCAGGGCCCCTCCTCGACCGCGAATACGGAAGGAGGGGCCCGGCGAGAGAGTCGGGTTAGCGCACCGGGTTACTCAGGATGCCCAGGCCCTCGATCTCGCACTCCACGCGGTCGCCGGGGTTCATCTCGCCCACGCCCGCGGGGGTGCCGGTGAGGATGATGTCGCCGGGCAGCAGGGTGAAGGCGGCGCTGACGTACTCGATGATCTTGGGGATGTCGTGAATCATGTCGTCCAGCACACCGTCCTGGCGCACCTCGCCGTTCAGGCGCGAGATGATGCGCTTGCCGGCCGGATCAAACTCGGTTTCCACGATCGGGCCGATCGGGCAGAACGAGTCCAGGCCCTTGGCTCGGGCCCACTGGCCGTCGGATTCCTGCAGGTCTCGGGCGGTCACATCGTTGGCGATCGTGTAGCCAAACACGACCTTGTCGGCGTCGGCGGCGGGCACGTTCTTGGCCACCGAACCGATGATGATCGCCAGCTCCGCCTCATAGGACACACGCTTCGTGATCGGCGGGATCACGATCGGGTTCTCCGGCCCGATGACCGAGGTGTTGGGCTTGAAGAACAGCAGCGGCTCGGCCGGCGGGGTCGCATCCGCGCCACCCATCTCGGTCACGTGGTCGCGGTAGTTCTTGCCCACCGCGACGATCTTCGAGCGCGGGATCACCGGGGCCAGCAGGGTCACCTCGCCCAGCGGCACACGCTCGCCGGTAGTGTCGAAACCCGCGTACATGGGGTCCCCGTCGAGGACCACGATCTCGGTCTCGTCGATGATGCCGTAGGCGATGCGATTGTCGTGACTAAAACGTGCGATCTTCATGCGCCCATCCTAAACCTGAACGACACCGCCCCGACTCGAATCTCCGAGCCGGGGCGGTGTCGTGAATGCCTGGATTAGCCGTCGACGCGGACCATCCAGCCGTGACGGTCCTCGCGGCGACCGTACTGAATGTCGGTGAGCTCCTCGCGGATGCTCAGGGTCAGCTCGCCGGGCTCGGCGTCCTCGGATCCGATGGTGAAATCGGTGGACTTGAGCTGGCCGATCGGGGTGATGACCGCGGCGGTGCCGCAGGCGAACACCTCGGTGATGGTGCCGTCGGCCTCGCCCGCACGCCACTCATCGATGCCGATGGCGCGCTCCTCCACCGTGTAGCCACGGTCCTGGAGCAGCTGGATGATGCTCGCGCGGGTGATGCCCTCGAGGATGCTGCCGGTGAGCTCGGGGGTGACCACGGTCTTGTCGTTGCGGACGAAGAACACGTTCATGCCGCCGAGCTCGTCGATCCGGGTGCCGGTCTCGCCGTCCAGGAACATAACCTGGGCGCAGCCGTTGCGGTATGCCTCCTCCTGCGGGAGCAGCGAGGCGGCGTAGTTACCACCGCACTTGGCGGCACCGGTACCGCCGCGTCCGGCGCGGGAGTACTCGGTGGACAGCCAGATCGAAATCGGCTTGATACCACCGGTGAAGTACGCACCGGCGGGGCTGGCGATCACTAGGTAGCTGGCCTTGTGAGCCGAGCGCACACCGAGGAAGGTCTCGTTGGCGATGGTGAACGGACGCAGGTACAGGCTGGTGTCCGGGGCGCTGGGAACCCAGCGCGCATCGGCCTTGACGATCTGACGCACCGACTCCACAAAGTCCGCGACCGAGAGCTGCGGCAGGGCCAGGCGGGCGGCCGAGCGCTGCAGACGCTCGGCGTTCTGGTCGGGACGGAATGTCCAGATCGATCCGTCGGCGTGACGGTAGACCTTGAGACCCTCGAAGATCTCCTGGCCGTAGTGCAGCACCGAGGAGGCGGGGTCGAGGATCAGCGGGCCGTAGGGAATGACGCGGGCGTCGGCCCAGCCGTTTTCCACGGTCCAGTCGATCTGCACCATGTGGTCGGTGAAGTGGTTACCAAAGCCCGGGTTGGCAAGGATCTGTGCGACCTCCTCCGCGCTGCGCGGAGAGGTGTTTGCCTCGTGCGAGAACGCGAGCGGGGCGGTGGTGGTGTCATGTGCCATGATTCAAATCCTTCAAACGTTACTGTGCTGCGGTGACCAGGGCGGCGATCGCGTCGCCCACCTGAGCGGTGGAACGGGTGGCCCCGTTACGACCGGCGATATCGGCGTCCACGGCGGCCACAACTCGCTGGGCAAGTTCGGGGGCACCGAGGTGATCAAGCAGCAGTGCTGTGGAGAGGATCGCCGCGGTGGGATCGGCGATCTGCTTCCCAGCGATGTCGGGAGCGGACCCGTGTACCGGCTCGAACATGCTGGGGAAGGTGCCGTCGGGGTTGATGTTGGCCGAGGCAGCCAGTCCGATGCCGCCGCTGATTGCGCCGGCCAAATCGGTGAGAATGTCGCCGAAGAGGTTGTCCGTGACGATGACATCAAATCTAGCAGGGTCGGTGACAAAGAAGATAGTTGCCGCATCCACGTGCAGGTAGTCCACGGTTACCTGCGGGTACTCGGTGGCCACCTCGTTGACGATGCGCTGCCAGAGCTTGCCGGCGAAGGTCAGCACGTTGGTCTTGTGCACCAGGGTCAACTTATTGCGACGCTGGGTGGCGATCTCGAACGCGTGGCGGACAACCCGCTCGACACCGTAGGCGGTGTTGACCGAAACCTCGTTGGCGACCTCGGCGGGGGTCCCCACACGGATCGCGCCACCGTTGCCCACATACGGACCCTCGGTGCCCTCGCGAACCACCACGAAGTCCACATCCCCGGCGTTGGCCAGCGGGCTGGGAACACCCGGGTAGACCTTGGTCGGGCGCAGGTTGACATAGTGGTCCAGGCTGAAGCGGAGCTTGAGCAGCAGGCCGCGCTCGATGTTGGCATCGCGCAGTCGCGGGTCGCCGGGAACGCCACCGATGGCACCCAGCAGGATCGCGTCGTGCGCGGCGATGGCCTCCAGGTCGGTGTCGGTCAGGACATCGCCGGTCTCCAGATAGCGGGCCGCGCCGAGCGAAAACTCGGTTTTGTCGATGCTGAGTTCGGAACCCTCCACGACGGCGTCGAGAACCTTCACCGCCTCGGCTACAACCTCGGGTCCGATTCCGTCTCCGCGAATCACGGCAAGTTTGACACTGCGCGACATTATGCTCCTGCTCAGCCTGGGGTGGGTGTTGTTGAATCCACCTTACTCGTGCGCGGGAGTGCGCGGGAACGCGGTTACTGCAGCAGAAGCAGGACCGCGAGTGGCAGCGTCACCGCGTATCCGAGGCCCAGGCGTTCGGGGCGTGCTAGCAGTGGCGGCAGGATTGCGGCCACGATCAGGACGTAGACCATCGCCAACGGAGGGACCGTGCCGATGCCGAGGATCCCGCAGACCAGCTGAACCGGCAGTGTCATCAGGGCCGCGGTCACCCATCCGGTGCCGATATCCACCGGACCCAGGTGCCAGGTTCGGCGGGCAAAGCGGCGCTCAAGCGCGTTGCCGGTGCAGGCGACCACGATCAACACGATCACAAAGAAGACCGCGACGCCCACCACGCTCAGGGTCGCAACCTGCTCGGCGCGCACCGGGTCGCGTAGCAGCGCCAGGAGTTCCTTATGCGTGGATGTGCGTACCTGATCCACCAACACCAGGTAGCGCGGGATCGAGGCGAGGGTCGCCACAAAGACGAAGGCGATCCAGGCAAACACCGAGGAGGTGCGCGGAGGCACCGGCGTGGGGATGCTCATCGGGTCTCCTCCCGGACGTACTCGGTGACCACGGTGCGGCCCAGCGGATAGCGCTCGCGCTCCACAAACCCGTGGCGGGCAAGCTCCCGCTTCATCTCGGTGATTTCCGGGGTGGTGCGCAGGGCCGCGGCTACCCAGATCCGCTCGACGTGTTCCAGCCTCTTCCCCAGCTTGCGTGGGGGCAGGGTGACGTCGTTGAAGATGCCGCGTTCGATGTCGCTGCGCACAAACGCGATGTCGTCCAGCCCGGCAAACGCCGCCGGATATCCGTCCACGGTCAGGCGCGGACGGATCGTGGTGGTCCTGTCGTTTTGCAGGAAGAAGGCATCCCCCGGCGAGGCGTGCACGGCGATGGTCTGTGCGGTCTGCAGGAAATCGCTACCGTTCTGTTTGGCATAGGGGCCGCGCTGGGCCAGATAGGTGGGCAGGCTCGCCAGCGCGATCGCCGCGACCAGCGCCCACACCAGCCAGCGCCGCGAAAACACCGAGGCCGCCAGCGCCAGCAGCAGCGCAAACCCCGGGGTGGTGAATGACATGTAGCGGGAGGTATAGAGCGGACCAAACAGCGAGTTGGCGATCAGCATCAGGATCAGCGGACCGAACGCCCAGGCCGCGGCGAGCGCCACCGGCGGCGTGCCAAACCGGGCCAGGATCTGCGGGAGGCGACGACCGGCAATCACCAGCAGCACAATCACCAGGATCGCCAGCAGCCAGGATCCATCCAGCCACGGCTCGACCAGCGTGGTCCAGGCGTTGACGATCGGCTGCCCGGAGAGCCAGGCAATCTGTCCGCGCTGTCCGTAACCGGCACGGACCAGCGGGATCACCGCGGCCAGAATAATCAGCGTCGAGATCCCCCAGCGCAGCAGGGTCCGACGATCCCGATGTGCAAACAGCAGGTAGGCGAGGTGTGCGGCGAGGATCAGCCCGGCATACATGAACAGGTAGATCGTGACGATGGTCACCACCGTATACAGCGCCCAGGACCACCAGGTGTTGCGTCGGGCGGCCGAGATCAGCGCGATCACGCCCCACACCACGAGGGCCGCGCCCAGTGCATAGGAGCGCCCCTCGATCCCCATGAACGTGGTGCGCGGCAGGACCAGATAAATCAGCGCGGCAATCACGCCAAACCGGGGTCCGGCGAGCTTTGCTCCCAGCACCACCAGGCCCGCGGTCCCCAGACCCACGGCGAGCGCCGAGAATCCACGCAGTGCCACCTGGGAGTCGCCAAATACCTGGATCCAGAAGTGGATCAGAGCGTAGTAGAGCCCGTGCACCGCATCCTTATGCTGGAGGAATTGCCAGAGCCCCGGGCCGTCCAGGCGCGCGGCCATCAGCGTGGCGATCTCATCGAACCAGAACGAGGGAATCGCGCTGCCGATCCAGGAGATTCCGGCGGCCACCAGGCCGAGCAGGACCGCGAGGGCGGGGACGCCGCGCAGGACACGCGGGATGGACGGGGTGCGCAGGGTCGCGGGCAAGCTTGGTCCTTTCTCTCCCCGATTCACGGGGTGCCACCCGGATGGGATACGCATCAGAGCTCAACCCTAGCGCCGCCTACCCGTATATTTGCCGAGCGCCCTACCACCCTTGTTTTCCCCGCGGTTCGCGGCGAGGATGGAGGCGGGACCAGCCCACAAGGCGCGGCCCGGCACACGGAATCAACGAGGACTCCGGTGCAGAAGGAGGAACCATGAGTAGTGCTCCGCGTTCGGCGATCGTGATCGGTGCGGGAATGGTGGGTTTGGCCACGGCCCTGGAACTCTGTCGGCGCGGGGTCGCCGTGACCGTCCTGGATCGGGAGGGCGTGGCCGCGGGTTCCTCCCTCGGCAATGCGGGATGGATCAGCCCGGGCCTGGCGATGCCCCTTGCGGACCCAGCCATCTGGCCGAACGCGATCCGCTCGCTGCTGGATCCCGACGCACCCCTGCACATTCCCCCGCGGATCGATCCCCGCCTCTGGGGATTCCTCGCCCGCTTCGCGTCCCACGCTACGCACCGGCGCTGGGACCACACGATGGCGGCGCTCACCACGCTGGACACCCTCGCCCTGGACGCCTTTGACCGCCTGGCCACCGCCGGGGTGGCCGAGCCGACCCATGCGACCCCGTACACCGTTGCCTTCGAGCGTGGGCGCGATGCGCGCGGGTTTGTGGATGAGCTGGCCCGCGTCGCCCGAGCCGGACAGGACGTGACGCTCGAACGGGTCCACACCGCCCCGGCCCAGCTCTCCGGCGCGGTCAGTGCCGTCTATACGCTGAGCGGGCAGCGCTTCCTGGCGCCGGGACCCTTCGTCGCCGATCTTGCCCGGGCGCTTCGAGACCACGGCGGCACCATCCTGACCGGCGAGCGGGTGGACCGCATCGACCCGCAGCGTGGCCGGGGTCGCCGCGAGGTGCGGGTGCGCACGCGCTCCGGAACCATCCACACGGCCGACGCCGTGGTCATCGCGACCGGTGCCTGGCTTCCGGATCTCGCCCGACGCTTCGGGGTGCGTACCCGCGTGCAGGCGGGTCGCGGATACTCGTTTAGCGTGCCCACCGCCGAACCGGTCCACGGCCCCATCTACTTCCCTACCCAGCGGGTGGCCTGCACCCCGTTCCGCGGCGGACTACGGGTGGCCGGAACCATGGAGTTCCGTGGACCCGACGAACCCCTGCAGCAGCGCAGGATCCAGGCGATCGTGAACTCGGTGCGCCCGCTGTTTCGCGGGGTCGACCTGGATGATCGCTCGAATGAGTGGGTCGGCTCCCGTCCGGTGACCCCCGACGGTCTCGCCCTGATCGGGCGCACCCGGGCCCCGGGCGTGTACGTGGCCGGCGGGCATGGGATGTGGGGCATGGTGCTCGGGCCGATCACCGCCGAGCTGCTGACCGAGCAGATCATGACCGGCATTTCCCCCGAGGTCCTCACCCCGTTCGACCCGCTGCGCTAACCACGAAACCCCGGATGCACGGGGCATCCGGGGCTGTGGGGGGGGTGAGATTAGCGGGCGTTTCGCAGCGTAAACACACCGATGATCGCGGCGGCGGCCACCAGACCCGCGCCGATCCAGGCCACCACACCGGCACCACTGTCGAAGGCGTGACGGGCGGATTCCAGCAGGGTCGCGGCCAGCTCGGGCGGCAGGGTCTCGGCCACGTTGGCCGCGCCACCCAGGGTTTCCCCGGCGGCGTGCACCTGCTCGGGGGTCAGATCCTCGGGCAGCACCACCCCGGCACGGTAGTAGGCCGACAGCACGGTACCCAGCGTCGCGGTACCCAGCACCGCCCCCAGCTCATACGCGGTCTCGGACACGGCCGAGGCCGCCCCGGCCTTCTCGGGTGGAGCCCCGGAGATGATCAGCTCGTTGGACACGGTTTCGGCGGCACCGATACCGAGGCCCAGCAGGGCGAAGGCCACCATCATCTCGTAGGCGCCGATATCGCCGCCGGTGAGGGCCACCAGCACGTAGCCGGCGATACTCGTGAGCAGCGCGACCGGGATCACGATCGAGGGACGCACCCGCTTGGCGACCGGCACCACGCCGAGGCCCGCGATGATCATCACGATCAGACCGGGCACCAGCACCAGCGCCGCATCAAACGGCTTGAGTCCCAGCACCAGTTGCAGGTGCTGCGAGACGAAGAACAGTCCACCCACCAGCGCAACCACGCTGAGCAGGTTGATCAGCACCGCACCGGAGAACTGGCCACGGCGGAACAGGGTCATGTCCAGCATCGGGCTCTCGATGCGCAGCTGGCGACGCACAAACGTCACACCGCAGGCGAGACCGATCAGCAGGGTGATGACCGCCAGGGGCACGTTGGCACCCTCGGCGAAGGTCTTGATCGAGAACACAAACGGGGCCATGGTACCCAGCGCCAGCGGGATCGACAGGTAGTCGATCTTGCCGGGGTTGGGGTCCCTGGACTCGGGGATCAGGATCGGCAGCAGGATCACCAGCGGCAGCAGCATGGGCACGGCCAGCAGGAAGACCGAGCCCCAGGGGAAGTGCCCCAGCAGCAGGCCACCCACGACCGGTCCCAGGGCGCTTCCGGCGGAGAACGCGCTGGCCCAGACGGCGATCGCCAGGCGACGCTCGTTACGGTCGGTAAAGATATTGCGCAGCAGCGACAGGGTCGAGGGCATCAGCATGGCGCCGAAGAAGCCCAGCAGTGCGCGAGCCAGGATCAGTTCCCCGGCAGATCCGGCAAACGCGGCAAAGACCGAGACCAGACCGAAGCCGATCGATCCGATCAGCAGGAGTTTTCGGCGACCCAGACGGTCGCCGAGGCTGCCCATCGGGACCAGCAGGCCCGCGAGGATCAGCGGATAGATATCGACCACCCAGAGCAGCTCGGTTGCCGACGGGGTCAGCGCTTCCGAGATCGCGGGGAGGGCAAAGTTTAGGACGGTGTTATCCACCGAGACGAGCAGCACCGGGAGCATCAGCACAACGAGTGCGGCCCAGCGGCGGGTGCGGCTGAGCGAGTCTGCCGCGGTGCGGTTGACGGAAAGCATGTTCACCTCTTCAATTACGAACTCATTTACTGTACCGTCTGGACGGTATACAATCAATACGATCGTGATTTTTAGTCGAAAGGAGTCACATGGCTGCCGAGAGCACAACACGAGAACGCATCCTCGATGCGTTCGAATCCCTGCTCATCACCCAGGGGGAACGCGCCACCACCATCGAGGCGTGCGCCGCCCAGGCGGGCATCTCGAAGGGTGGACTGCTCTACCACTTCGGCTCCCGAGACGCGCTGATCCTCGGGCTGATTGCCCGGGCCGATGGTCTCTCGGCCGAGTACCTGGCCGAGATGACAGCCTCCCCCGACGGGGTCGTGGATAGCCTGATCCGCACCTCGCTGTTCAGCGATGACCGCTTCGACCACGCCACCATCGCCCTCAACCGGCTGGCCCAGGAGGATCACCGAGCCATCGCCTGTCTCCAGCGTTTCCGCCGCGACACCATCGCCCTGCTCGAGAAGGAGCTCGGGGATCCGGTCCTTGCCGAGACGGTCATGCTGATCAGCGACGGCATGTACTACGACTCGGTACTGCGCACCCCCGAGGACAGCACCGTGCCCACCCCCAATGCGGTGCCCGCCGAGGCTATCCTGGCGGTCGTTCACCGACTGCTCCCCTCCCGAACCTCCTAGCTTCCGCACAACCGCTCGATATCGCCCAGCCCCGGAACCACTCCCGTCTGAGACTTCACTCGCCCCACCCAACCCGAAGAGGAGAACTGCAATGACCCGCCCGCACCCGCGAGCGCGCCTGCGCCGCTCAAACCGAATCGAATTTGCCACCTATGTGGCGCTCGCCGTGGCGGTCGCCATCGTTTTGGTGTTTGTCCTGCTGGATGTGCTGGATCAGATCCTGCCCCTCCCCCGGATCCTGGTGCTCGCCCTGGGCATTCTGGTGGTGATCGCCGCCGGCTTTGGAATCCTGGTCCTGATGAGTGTGAAGGCACGCCGCAAGATCGGTACCCTGCGCACCGAGCGCCCCGATGCCCTGGTGTGGTGGATTACCCCGGCCGACAGCTTCGGCCCCGCGCTCGCGGCCCTGGGCGGACCCGAGCTCACCCGTCGCGAACTCGCCGACGGCCTGGCCCTGGTCGCCGAACCCAGCGGACTGGGGTTCTTCCAGACCGAGCGGGCAGACGCCCAGCAGATCTTGGCCCTCCCCGCGGATTCCCTCATCCGGGTGGAAACCGGCCGCCTCACCGCCGGCGTGAATCGCCGCATCGGCATCGCCGTGACCGTGCGCGATTCGTCCGGCGATCAGCACCTCCTGGGGTTCCTCGGGGTCCACGACGTGCTGCCCGCCTTCCTCACCCAGCACGCCACCCGGGCCCTCGCCGCCGAGATCCGCCGCACCCTCGCGGAGTCCACGGAGCGACCCGCTTAGCCCCCACTGGTGATCGAACTCTATGGGATGCAGGGTGTTCTTGCCACTCACCTGAGTCGTGAGGCAAACACCGCCTTTGTGCGGGAACTCAAGCAGGCTCTGGGCCGCCGCCCGCGGGCACCTCGGCGGCCTGATACGCCCATCGCTCCCGAGTCCGTGTAATCGCAAATGTCTGGCCATGACATCTCTGGGAAACCAAAGACCGGCCTTACCGTCCGCGCGCCACGATCTGCGGGTCGCGTGCGTGACCCGCACTGGGGGCTATTTTCCGCACGACACGCAACTAATCTGACATCAGGATTCGGGCGCGCCGCGTCGGACCGGAGAAAGGGGCATCATGGCGGGAAAGTTTGAGCTCTACACGGATAAGGCCGGGCAGTATCGGTTCCGGCTGAAGGCAGGAAACGGCGAGATTATCGCGGTTTCCGAGGGATACGCCTCCAAGTCCGGCGCGCTGAACGGCATCGAATCGGTACGGCGCAACGCTCCCGAATCGCCCGTAGTGGAGATCGAAAAGTAGCGTCGTCACAGACCAAAAACAAAACCCCGGGCCCGAGAAGCACTCCCCCCCCCGCCCCGCCGTTCTGTGTTCGAGTGTTACGCGGTGATACCCACGGCGCGCACGATCGCGGCGTCGATGTCGGTGCGCACCTGCTCGAGCAGCTCCTCCGAAACCGGGGAGTCCACGGTCAGCACGGTGAGTGCCTGGCCGCCGGCCTCGGTACGGGCAATCTGCATGCCGGCGATGTTGATGTTGGCCTCACCGAAGCGCGCACCGTACTGGGCGACGATTCCGGGACGGTCGGTGTAGAGCATGACCACGTGGTGCTCGGCGATCGGCACCTCGATGTCGTAGCCGTTGATGGCCACGAGCTTCTCGATCTGCTTGGGACCGGTGAGGGTACCGGACACCGAGATCTGAGACCCGTCAGCCAGCGCACCGCGCAGGGTGATGACGTCGCGGAAGTCCTCGCTCACCGGGTCGGTGACCAGGCGCACCTCGACACCGCGGGCCTCGGCCAGCAGCGGGGCGTTCACGTAGGAGACCGACTCGCTCACAACCTGGCTGAAGATACCCTTCAGCGCGGCCAGCTTCAGCACCGAAACATCGAAGTTGGTGATCTCACCGCGGATGTCGACCTCGACGCTGGAGAGCGGGGAGACGGTCAGGGCGGAGAAGATCTGGCCCAGCTTCTCGACCAGCGAGATGCCCGGACGCACGTAGGGGTCGATGACGCCACCGGCAACGTTCACCGCGTCCGGCACCAGGTCGCCACCGAGGGCGAGGCGCACGGACTTGGCCACCGAAACGCCGGCCTTCTCCTGTGCTTCCTCGGTCGAGGCGCCCAGGTGCGGGGTCACGATGATGTTTTCCAGACCCAGCAGCTTCTGGTCGGTGGGGGGCTCGCTCACAAACACGTCGAGACCGGCACCGGCGATTTCCCCAGCGACCAGGGCGTCGTGCAGGGCGTCCTCGTCGATCAGGCCACCGCGAGCCACGTTGACCACATACGCGGTCTTCTTCATGGCCTTGAGCTGCTCGGCACCGATCATGCCGATGGTCTCGGGGGTGCGGGGCATGTGGATGGTGATGAAGTCGGACTGGACGAGCAGGTCGTCCAGGCTCAGCAGGGTCACGCCGAGCTGCTGCGCACGAGCCGAGGTGACGTAGGGGTCATAGGCCACAACCTTGACGCCGAAGGCCTTCAGACGCTCGGTGATCAGCGCGCCGATGCGACCCAGGCCGATGATACCGACGGTCTTCTCGAACAGCTCGGTGCCGGTGTACTTCGAGCGCTTCCACTGTCCCTGAGCCAGCGCGTTGTGTGCGGCGGGGATGTGACGGGCGAGCGAGAGGATGTGACCCACGGTCAGCTCGGCGGCCGAGATGATGTTCGAGGTGGGGGCGTTGACCACCATGACACCGGCGTTGGTGGCGGCCTTGATGTCCACGTTGTCCAAGCCCACGCCGGCGCGGGCGATGACCTGCAGGTGCGGGGCCGCGGCAATGGCCTCGGCGTCTACCTGGGTGGCCGAGCGCACCAGAATGGCGTTTGCCTCGGCCAGGGCCGAGAGCAGGGCGGGACGGTCGGTGCCATCCACGTTACGAATATCGAAGTCGGGCCCGAGGGCATCGACAGTGGCGGGCGAGAGTTCTTCAGCAATCAGGACGACGGGTTTCGACACGAAAACAAATCCTTCTGGAACGAGGGTTGGGAAGACTCGCGCCGCATCATCGGGACGCCAGGTACGTACACTCTACTAGGTGATTCATGCCCGTTACGCCGCGCATGAACGATCGTTCACCGCGAGGTGGTATTAGGCGAGGAAAAACGCGGCGGCGAGGCTCAGGGCGATGGCGGAAGACGCGGCCACACCCACCAGATAGGTGAGGATCATCGAGATCCAGCCGCGACGACGACCAATCCGGTAGGAGAGGTAGAACGCGATCAGCGGGACGATGATGCTGAGCACCAGCATGGTCCAGCCGAGCGCCGACACCGATCCGCCGGCCTCGGAAACCCGGCGCGGAATCGTAATCGCGCTGCCCACGCCGCCCCACACCTGGTAGGCGAAGAGCAGGCCAAACACCACGGCAATCGCGATGGTCAGCCAGCGGCGAACCTTCGAGATCGGGGTCGCCTTCTCGGCCGGGGTGGCCAGGGCGTCGAGGTCGGCATCGTCCAGATCCGTCTCGTCAAGATCCGAATCGTCCAGGGCCGCATCGTCGAGGTTGACCTCGTTGCGGGTCACCCCGCCGATCCGCGACTCCGTGGCGGCGGTGTCACCCGAGGCGGTTTCGGGAGCTGCGATGTTCGTCGCGGATACCTCGCCCGCATTCACGTGCTTATCGTCTCGCGCATCGGGGGTGGCCGGGGTGGTGCCGGGGGTGGATTCGGTCATTAGCGCACTCCAAGCAGGAAGGGAATCGGGGCCAGCACGATGGCACCCACGACGAGAGCCACCACGCGCCAGCGCAGCGACTCGGCATGACGGGTGTTCCACAGGGTCGCACCAAACCACAGGGCAGGGGCCAGCACCGCGAAAATCTTACCGATCGAGGTCATCCCGGTGGCCAGCGGATCGGCCCCACCAAAGACGATGGTTCCAATCGACAGCAGCCAACCGATCATGTAGAGCAGGTACACGCCGGCGAGGATCCCGTGCACAAGCAGCAGCACCGAACTCATCTGAGTGCCGCCGGTGTTAACGGCAACCTCTGCCTTGGGTCCACCCACCACGCGCCATCCCGGAGCCACCTCGGTGCCCGCGGCGGGGACCGTGGATTCCTTGAGGGGCTTCTTCTTGGGGGCTACGGCCGGGTTGTGACCAACCAGCGTGGCATCGGTCGCGTCGCCGGCCCAGCTCAGGGCGTCGTCATCGGAGGGGGTGCTCATACCTCCAGATTACCGGACGCGCCGCGCCTCTCGACCAATGCCAGACATCAGCTCTGCGGGACACTCCGAACGCAGGGTATACGCGGGTCGATTCTGCACCGTCAGCGTGACCGCGGGGCCCCCGCTCAGCAACAAGAACCGTTGCCCCGGCATCAGACGATAACCAATGCCTCCCGCGGCGCGCGGCGAAACCGTGACTTCCTGCATCGCGACGATGGACGTTACCGGAATGCGCACAACGCGCAGCGGGGACAGATAGCCGCGAATCTCACCCTCGCTCACACACACCGTGGTTCGGTTCAGGATTCCCACGGCACTCGCAAGACCAAGGATCAGGAGCACCCAGATTCCCGCCGCGACAAGCACCGGGAAAGCGGGGGTTCCCCAGAGGGACCCCAGCGACCCGATAATGAGGCCTTCCGATCCGGCGGCAATGACCGCCGCCGTGATACCCAGCCAGGTCAGCCCGCGTGGACCACGCAGCGTTTCGGTGTACATCCTCCCCCGATCATCCCCGTCGTGTCCCGGCACCAGGAATGGGTGAGGGGTCCTTCTCTAGAACCTAGACCAGGGAGTAGGTGAAATGGCCGCGGTAGTTGGTGACGGTGCCGAGCAGCGGATTGGTCACGAGCACCTGCACGGTCCGGCGATTATTCTCCGAGTCCCAGCCGTCCTCCACGCGCACGCTCACGCCGAGCAGTCGCGGCAGGCGCAGGCGGAGCGGCCCAAGGCGTAGCGCGCACTCCTCCGAGCGCAGGGACAGGTGACCGCGTTCGGTCGCGGTGCAGCGCAGGATGATCTCGATCACGCGCCAGGATCCCACCCGGTTGCGCAGGGTGCCCGGTGTGGGTCCGGCGAGGAGGATGTCGCTCATGGCCCGGGTGGCCCGGCGGAAGCGGAATAGGCGGAAGGCGGCGAGGGTGGGGGCACCGTGCTCGTCGGTTCCGGGCTGGTTGAGGATCGTGAAGGGGACGTTGCTCTCGTGCCGATCCAGCAGCATCGCCGGACCCACCACGGGCATGGCGAGCCAGGTCAGCCGGCCAAACTTGGTTCCGGCGGAATCGAAGACGCCGGTGCCCACACCGACACCGGACTCCCCCGGACCGACCACATACTCGCGCACCTCGGGCTTGAGCCTGTCGATATCCGGACCGAGAGCCTCGGTATACACGGATCGAACGGTGTGCGGATCGGTCATGCGTGCGGGTCCCCTTCGCGCGTGGTGCTGAGGCCCACCCTAGCAGGACGCACAAACCCGCCCCGGAAGAAATCTTCCGGGGCGGGTTTCGGCTAGTAGCTAGCGACTAGCGTGCGGCGGAACCGTCGGTCCTCGTAGCGAGCACCTCCGAATCCTGCTGCGATCCGTGAACGCTTTTAGCGTGCGGCGGAACCATCCGTGTAGTCCTCATCCTGCTGCTTCCAGGCGAAGAGCGAACGCAGCTCGCGACCGGTGGTCTCGATCGGGTGCTGCTCGGCCTTGGCACGGAGCTCCAGGAACTCCTTGCCGCCGTTGTCCTGGTCGTCGATGAAGCGCTTGGCGAATGCACCGGTCTGGATGTCGGAGAGAACGGCCTTCATGTTCTCCTTGACCTCGGGGGTGATCACGCGGGGGCCGGAGACGTAGTCGCCGTACTCGGCGGTGTCGGAGACCGACCAGCGCTGCTTGGCGATGCCACCCTCCCACATCAGGTCCACGATGAGCTTGAGCTCGTGCAGCACCTCGAAGTAGGCGATCTGCGGCTGGTAGCCGGCCTCGGTCAGGGTCTCGAAGCCGTACTGAACCAGCTGCGAAACGCCACCGCAGAGAACAGCCTGCTCACCGAACAGGTCGGTCTCGGTCTCCTCGGTGAAGGTGGTCTTGATGACACCGGCGCGGGTTCCACCGATGGCCTTGGCGTAGGACAGGGCGATGTCCCAGGCGGTGCCGGTGGCGTCTACCTCAACGGCAACGATGTCCGGGATTCCGCGGCCGGCGACGAACTCGCGACGCACGGTGTGGCCCGGAGCCTTCGGGGCGATCAGCACAACGTCGACACCGGCGGGTGCCTCGATGTAACCGAAACGGATGTTGAAGCCGTGGGCGAAGGCCAAGGTCTTGCCCTCGGTCAGCTTGTCCTTGACCGACTCGGTGTAGATCGAGCGCTGGTGCTGGTCCGGCGCCAGGATCATGATGAAGTCGGCCCACTCGGCGGCGTCGGCAACGTTCTTGACGGCGAAGCCGGCCTCTTCGGCCTTGTTGATGGACTTGGATCCGTCCTTGAGGCCGATAACGACCTCAACGCCCGAGTCCCGGAGGTTGAGCGCGTGTGCGTGGCCCTGCGAGCCGTAGCCAATGATGGCTACCTTCTTGCCCTGAATGAGCGTCAGGTCGGCGTCCTGGTCGTAGACAATCTCAGTCACTGGTTATTCTCCTTGTTTGATCCCGCGGCCGCCGGTGCGGATCCGCAAGTGGTGGACCGTGTTCCCCGTTGGGGCACGGAAATTTAGTGTTTGAAAACGCGCTCGGTGATGGACTTGGAACCGCGTCCGATGGCGAGCAGGCCCGACTGTGCAAGCTCCTTGATCCCGAAGGGTTCGAGGACACGGAGGAACGCCTGGGTCTTGCCGGTGTCTCCGGTGACCTCGATCACCAGGGCGTCGGTGGCCACATCGACCACCCGGGCACGGAACAGGTTCACGGCTTCGAGCACCTGAGAGCGGGTGGTGTTATCCACCCGAACCTTGATCAGCATGTGTTCGCGCTCCACCGACTGGGTCGGGTCCAGCTCCACAATCTTGATCACGTTGATCAGCTTGTTGAGCTGCTTGGTGACCTGCTCAAGGGGCAGGCCCTCGACCTCGGCGACCACGGTGATGCGCGAGAGGCCTTCGACCTCGCTGGCACCCACCGCGAGCGACTCGATGTTGAATCCGCGACGGGCAAACAGACCGGCAACGCGGGTCAGCAGACCCGGCTTGTCCTCCACGAGGAGGCTGAGAACGTGACGCGACATGGCTTAGACCTCCTCATCGAATGCGGGAGCGTGCTCCCGGGCGTACTGAACAAAACTATTGGATACTCCCTGCGGGACCATCGGCCACACCATCGAGTCCGCCGAGACGACGAAGTCGATGACCACGGGGCGGTCGTTGGTTTCCAGCGCGAGCTTGATGGCGGCGTCGATCTGGTCCTCACGCTCGACCCGGATGCCCAGGCAGTCATACGCGTCCGCGAGCTTCAGGAAGTCGGGGATGCGCACGGTGTCGTGGCCGGTGTTGAGGTCGGTGTTGGAGTGGCGTCCGTCGTAGAACAGCGTCTGCCACTGGCGCACCATGCCCAGCGAGGAGTTGTTGATCACCGCGACCTTGATCGGGATGTTGTTGAGGCGGCAGGTGGCGAGCTCCTGATTGGTCATCTGGAAACAGCCGTCCCCGTCAATCGCCCACACCACACGCTCGGGTTCGGCAACCTTGGCACCCATCGCGGCGGGAACCGCGTAGCCCATGGTGCCGGCACCACCGGAGTTGATCCAGCCGTTGGGACGCTCATACTTGATGAACTGTGCGGCCCACATCTGGTGCTGACCCACACCCGACACGAACGTACCCTCGGAGCCGGTGAGTTCACCGATCCGCGAGATCACGTGCTGCGGGGCGAGCAGGCCGTCGGTGGTCGGCGCGTATCCCAGCGGGAACTCGGCGAGCAGACCGTTCAGGCGGGTCCACCACTCGGCGATGTCCGGGGTGGTCTCGGGCAGGGCCTGGGCGTAGGCGGCGGAGAGGTCGCCGATGACGTCCTTCACATCGCCCACGATCGGCACATCGGCGATCCGGATCTTGGAGATCTCTGCCGGGTCGATGTCCACGTGCACAACCTTGGCGTCGGGGGCGAACAGGTCCGCCTTGCCGGTAACGCGGTCATCGAAGCGGGCGCCGAGGGCCACGATCAGGTCGGATTCCTGCAGCGCGAGCACAGCGGGAACCGTTCCGTGCATGCCGGGCATACCCAGGTTTTGCGGGTGCGAGTCCGGGAAGGCACCGCGGGCCATCAGGGTGGTGACGATCGGCACGCCTGTGCGCTCGGCCAGCTCCAGGAGCTCCTCCGAGGCGCGGCCGCGGATCACGCCGCCGCCCACGTAGAACACCGGACGCTTGGCTTCGAGGATCAGCTGCGCGGCGGCGTTGATCTGCTTGCCGTGCGCCTTGGTGACCGGACGGTAGCCGGGCAGGTCGAGGGTGACCGGCCAAATGAAGGGCACCGAGTCCTGCTGTGCATCCTTGGTGATGTCCACCAGGACGGGGCCGGGACGACCGGTCGTGGCGATGTGAGCCGCCGCGGCCAGGGTTGCCGGAATGTCCTTGGCGTCCTTCACCAGGAAGGAGTGCTTGGTGATTGGCATCGTGATACCCACGATGTCGGCCTCCTGGAACGCGTCGGTTCCCATCAGGTTCGAGAACACCTGACCGGTGATCGCGAGCATCGGGACCGAGTCCATGTGGGCATCGGCGATCGCGGTCACCAGGTTGGTGGCACCGGGACCGCTGGTTGCGATGCAGACACCGAGCTTGCCGGTGGCCGCGGCGTATCCCTGGGCGGCGTGGCCGGCACCCTGCTCGTGACGAACGAGGATGTGGCGCAGCTCGGTGGAGTCCATCAGCGGGTCGTAGACCGGCAGGATGGCCCCGCCGGGGAGACCGAACACGTCGGTCACCCCCAGCAGTTCCAGCGTGCGCACAACCGCCTGGGCACCGGTCAGCACCGGGGTGTCGGTGCGTGCGGGGCCCGGGATCGGGCTATCGGATTGGGGACGTGGGGTGGGAGTGTCAGCTGACATGTGACAAATGATTCCTCAAGTGATGATGATCTGACTGGGGACGCAAAACTAGCCGGTGATCGCGCCTTCTGCGGCCGATCGAACGAGCTTAGAGTATTTTGCGAGTACGCCACGGGTATAGCGCGGGGGAAGCGGTGCCCAGCCTTCACGGCGGGCGGCCAGCTCGGACTCCTCGACAAGTAGGTCAAGAGAGCGAGCTGCGATATTGACCCGAATGAGATCACCATCGCGCACGAATGCAATAGGACCTGCGTCCACTGCTTCGGGTGCTATGTGGCCGATGCACAGTCCGGTTGTGCCGCCTGAGAATCGACCGTCCGTTAATAGTAGTACATCTTTTCCGAGTCCCGCACCCTTGATGGCCGCGGTGATGGCCAGCATCTCGCGCATACCCGGTCCACCCTTGGGGCCCTCATAGCGGATAACCACTACGTCTCCGGCCTGGATCTTGCCCTCGGTCAGTGCGTCCATGGCACCTCGCTCGCGCTCGAACACCCGGGCGGGTCCCTCGAAGATTTCGGCGTCGAAGCCGGCGGTCTTCACCACGGCACCCTCGGGGGCAAACGAACCGTGCAGGATCGTCAGGCCACCGGTGGCGTGGATGGGGTTGTCCAGGGTGCGGATGACCTCGCCGTCCAGCGGGTCGGGGTTCAGCTCGGCCAGGTTCTCGGCCACGGTCTTGCCGGTCACGGTGAGCGCGTCACCGTGCAGCAGGCCGGCGTCCAGCAGCGCCTTCATCACGACGGGGATACCACCGTGGCGGTCCACGTCGTTCATAACGTACTTACCGAAGGGCTTGAGGTCACCGATGTGGGGAACCTTGTCGCCGATGCGGTTGAAGTCGTCCAGGGTCAGGTCAACCTCGGCCTCGCGGGCGATGGCCAGCAGGTGCAGCACGACGTTGGTCGAACCGCCGAAGGCCATGGCCACGGCGATGGCGTTCTCGAACGCCTTCTTGGTCAGGATGTCGCGGGCGGTGATGCCCAGGCGCAGCATGTTGACCACGGCCTCGCCCGAGCGGTGGGCGAAGTAGTCGCGGCGACGGTCGGCCGAGGGCGGCGCGGCCGAGCCGGGGAGGCTCATGCCCAGGGCTTCGGCGACCGAGGCCATGGTGTTGGCGGTGTACATACCACCGCAGGCACCCTCACCCGGGGCGATCGCGCACTCGATGCGCTTGAGGTCTTCCTCGCTCATGGTTCCGGCCTTGCAGGCACCCACGGCCTCGAAGGCGTCGATGATCGTGACGTCCTTCTCGGTGCCGTCGGAGAGCTTGACCCAACCCGGGGCGATCGATCCGGCGTAGAGGAAGACGCTGGCCAGGTCGAGGCGGGCGGCGGCCATCAGCATGCCGGGCAGCGACTTGTCACAGCCGGCCAGCAGCACGGTGCCGTCGAGACGCTCGGCCATGACCACGGTCTCGACCGAGTCGGCGATGACCTCGCGCGAGACGAGCGAGAAGTGCATGCCCTCGTGACCCATCGAGATACCGTCGGAGACGGAGATGGTGCCGAACTGGAGCGGGTATCCGCCACCGGAGTGGACGCCTTCCTTGGCGCCCTGAGCAAGCCGGTCAAGCGAGAGGTTACACGGGGTAATTTCGTTCCACGAGGACGCGATACCAATCTGGGGTTTGTCCCAGTCGGCGTCTCCCATTCCGACGGCACGGAGCATGCCTCGGGACGTGGTGGCTTCGATTCCATCGGTTACTGCGCGACTTCGCGGCTTCAGGTCAATCTCGGACATAAAGAGAGTCTAGGACCTAATTCGTGACCGTTTTGGCATATGCGCGTGATGCACGTGCACGGGCGAGCGCACGAAGTACCAGCGCGACCTCGTGCGGACCCGCGACCCGATGCTCGGCCCGCGTCTCCCCCGGACCACACTTGAGTCCAAAATCCCCGGATTCAAGGGCCGCGAAGGCGTCCTCATCGGTCACATCGTCCCCGGCGTAGAACACCGCATCGGCACCGGTGTGTGCGCGCAAACGTGCAATTCCGTCGCCCTTGGTGGCCGACAAAATACTAAATTCCAGCACATCTTTTCCCGTACGTTCACTCAGTTCGGGATCGTTGGCGCGCACCCAGGCGCGAACGGCACCGTGCAGGGCCGGCACCGAGACCTGCTCGGCCAGGCGGGTATGAACCGCGGCCCCCAGCGGCTTGGGTTCTACCCAGGCCCCGGCGATCCCGGCGGCCCCGCGCTCAAGCGCCTGCACCAGTGCCGCGACTCGTGCCCGTTCGGCCTCGGTGGGCTCGGGTCCGGCATCCTCCCCCAGGCGGTACTCTCCGCCGTGTGAGGCGACGATGAGGATGCCCGCGGAGTCCGGATACAGCGCATCCAGCGAGGCCAGGTCTCGCCCCGAGACCAGGGCCACGGTGGTGTCCGGGAGGCCGCGCAGCTCGGCGATGGCCGCGGCCGATTCGGGCAGCGCGCGGGCGCTCATCGGATCGTCCACGATCGGGGCCAGGGTCCCGTCAAAGTCCAGCGCCACCAGGATGCGCGGGGTCTCGGCAAACCGGTTCAGGGCCGCTTCGAGGACGGGAGCCAGGCCCGCCGCCGCGGTTCCTTTCTCTCCGGATTCCCCCGGAGTCGGCGTGCCTTCGCCGGGCCCGGTCACTGCTGCTCCGCCCCGACCCGGTGCCCGCGCGCCTCATCCAGGCGGGCGGCGGCCGAACGCTCCAGCTCGGCCAGGAACGCGGTGGACCAGCGTTCCACGTCGTTCTCGCGCACCTTCTTCCGCATCGACTTCATCCGCTTGGCCCGCTCGGGCTGGGGCATGTTGATCGCGGTCATGATGGTGTCTTTCAGACCCTCGATGTCGTGCGGGTTGATCAGCAGCGCCTGGGTCAGGTCATCCGATGCCCCGGCAAACTCGCTCAGCACCAGCACGCCGTCCTGATCGAACCGGGTGGCCACATACTCCTTGGCCACCAGGTTCATGCCGTCGCGCAGCGCGGTAACCAGCATCACGTCGGAGGCCAGGTAGAGCGCCACCATCTCCTCGCGCGGATAGCCGTGGTGCAGATAGTGCACGGCCGAGTGACCGATCTGGCCGAAGTCGCCGTTGATCCGGCCCACCGTGAGCTCGATCTCGTCGCGCAGCTGGCGGTAGGTTTCCACCCGCTCGCGACTCGGGCTGGCGACCTGGATCAGGGTCACGTCGGCGGGGTCGATCCGTCCGTCGGCCAGCAGCTCGCCGTAGGCCTTCAGGCGGTGACGGATGCCCTTGGTGTAGTCCAGCCGGTCCACGCCGAACAGAATTTTGCCCGAGCCACCCAGATCCGAACGGATCTCGGCCGCCCGTGCCTGCACCTCGGGGGTGCGCGCCAGGGCCTCGAAGCTCGCCGAGTCGATCGAGATCGGGAAGTGCTTGGCCAGCACATGACGGGTGGGGCCGCCGCGGCGATAGCCTCCGGTCTGGCCGGGCGAGGAGTCGGATTCCAGCGGCACATAGACGCTGGTGCCCTTGGTTTCATAACCCACCAGGCGACGCACGGCCCGGGTGAAGTTGGAGGCGTCGGCGACCCGCTGGAAGCCGATCACATCGGCACCCAGCAGACCCTCGATGATCTGGGTCCGCCAGGGCAGCTGCGAGAACAGGCCGTAGGCGGGGAAGGGAATGTGGTTGAAGAAACCGATGGTGAGGTCGGGACGCAACTCACGCAGCATGCCCGGCACCAGCTGCAGCTGGTAGTCGTGCACCCAGACGGTGGCGCGGTCATTCGCGGTCTCGGCGGCGGCCTCGGCGAAGCGGCGGTTGACCTTGACGTAGGAATCCCACCACTCACGGTGATAAGTGGGCGGCGCGATCACGTCGTGATAGAGCGGCCAGAGCGTGTCGTTGGAGAAGCCCTCGTAGTAGCTCTCGACCTCTTCGGCGCTGAGCGGAACCGGCACGATTCGGGTGCCGTTATGGGTGAACGGGGAGATGCCCTCGGTGTCGGCACCGGCCCATCCCACCCAGGCGCCACCCAGGCGCTCCATCACCGGGGTGAGAGCCGTGACCAGCCCTCCCGGAGATGTCCGCCACCCCGGCTCACCCTCGGCCGTGGTGTAGCGGTCCACCGGCAAGCGGTTGGCCACCACCACAAAGTCAAAGCGGGCTTCGGACTGGTTGGTACCTGATGTCATCGTTATACTCCCCGTGGTTGCCAGACAGGCTATCAGTCGAAGATGTGCAGATCTCACCTCATTTTCACCTGCGGGGTCTATGCTGGCCCCGATGATACAGATCGGAATGAGCACGTCCTGCGTTTACCCGCTCGAAACCGAGCGGGCGTTCCAGCTCGCACGGGAGGCCGGATTTGACGGCGTCGAGGTCATGGTGACCAATGCCGCAACCACCCGCGATGCCGTCGAGCTGCGGAAGCTGAGCAAGAAGTATCACCTGCCGATCCTGTCGATCCATGCGCCGGTTCTGCTGCTCACCACCTTCGTATGGGGTCGCGATCCGCAGGTCAAGCTCGAACGTTCGGCCGAACTGGCCGCCGCCGTGGGCGCGGACACCGTGGTGGTGCACCCGCCGTTTCGCTGGCAGAAGGACTACTCGGAGAACTTCCTCGAGATCGTGCGCCGGATCGAAACCTCCTCGGGAATCAACATCGGCGTGGAAAACATGTTCCCGTGGAAGGCGAAGGGCCGCTCGGTGGCCGCCTATGCCCCGGGCTGGGATCCCAGCGACTGGGACTGCGACAACGTGACCCTGGACTTCTCCCATGCCTCCCTGGCCGGGCAGAGCGGGCTCGAACTGGCGCAGCACTTTGGCGACCGGCTGCGCCACATTCACCTGTGTGATGGATCCGGCTCCCAGGACGATGGCCAGATTTTTGATGAACACCTGATCCCGGGCATGGGCACCCAGCCGGTGGCCGAAACCCTGGAGTATCTGGCCGCCAAGAACTGGGACGGCGCGGTGGTGGCCGAGATTAATACGCGTCGGGCCAAGTCCGATGCCGAACGCCTCAAGGCCCTGCGCAAGACCGTGCGGTTTGCCCGCACCCATCTGGGGCTGCACACGCGCTAGTTTTCTGCGCATCCACGGCGGGTATATTCCCGCCTCGCCCCGGTCGCACGCTAGGGTTGAAGGGTTCCGGTTCGAAATGAGGGCGCATGCGTAAGTATCTTCTGAACATTGGTGTGATCAGCGCCGCGTTTGGTGCGGTGGGCCTGATCCGGGCTACCGCTTCGGGACCGCGCAACTGGCGCCTTGCCCTGCTGTGGTTCAGCTGGCTGATCTCGCTCGCGCTGGCGATCGGGACCGTCGCCGAAGACAATCCGCGCATCGAACGCGACTAAATTTTTCCTGCGCTGATCCCCGGTTCTGTCCTAGACTGACCGGGAATACACGCACGCCCACACTTCGACTCGCCTTCGGGAGTTTTATGCGCGCCCTTCCCGTCTCTCCAGACCCCACCCGCACCGCGATTGGGCATCGGCTGCGTGCCGCACGGCAGGCGCAGCTGCTGACCATCGAGCAGCTGGCCGAAACCACCGGCCTGTCCAAGGGATTCATCTCCCGGGTCGAGCGCAATCAGACGTCCCCGAGCGTGAGCACCCTGGTGGCGCTGTGTGATGTGTTGAACGTGGCCGTGGGCGACCTCTTTAAGCGCTCCGAGCAGCTCGTGGTGCGCGGCGCCGATGCCCCGCGGATCACCCTGGGTGGCGAGGGCATGCTGGAGCTCCTGGTGTCCCCGCGGACCGAGAAGCGTGTCCAGGTGGTGCGCACGATCGTGGATCCCGGCGGTCACAGCGGCGAGGCCCCCTACTCGGTGAGCGCCGAGCTGGACCTGGTGTACCTGGTGCGCGGACGGATCGAGATGAGCTTTGCCGACGCCGTCTGGGAACTGGGCGCCGGGGATTCGCTAACCCTGGACGGACGCGAACCGCACTCCTGGAAGGTGCTCGGGGATGAGAGCGCCGAGCTGTTGTGGGTCATGGTCCCGGCCACCTGGAACGGCAACCCGACCTCGGGATAGAGCCCAACACAAAACCCCCACGGTTTCCCGTGGGGGTTTTGTTGTACCGGTGGCGCCTTCTTACAGGGCGATCACCGGGTTTTCGAGGATGCCGATGCCGTCCAGCGCGGCCCGCACCGTATCCCCGGGCTTGATCGGGGACGCGGTCTCCGGCGAACCGGTGAGGATCACATCCCCGGGTCCGAGCGTCATATACTCGCTCAGGTATTCGATCTGCTCGGCGATGTTCCAGGCGAGCCGGTCGGTGTCGCTCTGGCAGCGCAGCTCTCCGTTGACAAAGAGTTCCAGCGGAACCGAGTCCGGATCCAGGTCGCTTACCAGCCAGGGGCCGAGCGGGGTGAAGCCGTCTCCGCTCTTGGACTGGATCATCTTTTCGTCGAGGGCGATCTGGTCGGTCGCGGTCACGTCGTTACCGATCGTGAATCCGGCGATGACCTCGGCGGCCTCCCGTGCGCTGACGTTGCGGCAGTGCACCCCGATGACCACGGCGAGTTCGGCCTCGGCCACCACGTTTCCGTGTCCGGGAACGATCCGGATCGGCTCCCCCGAACCGATCGCGGACCTGGCGGACTTCATGAACGCCTGCCGGGGAATGGCCCGGTCGGCGGCGGAACCGTTGTGAGCCATGCCGAGGATGACCCGGGGATCACTCGGTGCGGCGAGCACCGCGCCCTCGAGCGGCCAGTAACGACCGGTCAGCGGCGAAACCGTGGCCCACTCATCGGCGACCTCATACCAGGCGCCGTCGATCTCGCGGACCGGGACGATCTGGGTGAGGCCGGAGCCTGTGACGTTCCCCGCGTCGGGGGCGGCTGGTGCGCCGCCCCCGATGCGCAGTCTGGCCCGGCGCACTAGGAGCGTCCGACGGTGGCCAGCGGGCGCTCGGCGATCTGGGCGGCGGTGTCGGTGAGGGCGTCGCCGTGCAGGGTTAGGTCGCGGCCGCGGGTTTCCGGGGTGACGAAGGTGGCCCACAGGGTGAGCGCGCCGAGCAGCAGCACGTAACCGGCCAGCGGGATCCAGGATCCGGTGGTGGCGGTCAGCAGCGAGGCACCGATCAGCGGGGCGATACCGCCGGCGAGCACCGCCGAGAACTCGCGGGACACGGCCACACCCACGTAGCGGTGGCGGTTACCAAACAGCTCGGGCAGGGTCGCGCACTGGGCACCCAGCATCACGTTGATGGAGAGGGTGTAGGTCAGCGCGAGCACCGGGATGATGACGCTCACGTTGCCCTGAGACATCAGCCACCAGGCGGGGATCGCCAGCACCAGCTGGATGATCACACCGGCGCGGTAGACGGGCATCCGTCCGAAGCGGTCGCTCAGCGCACCGGCCAGCGGCAGGATGATCACACCGAGGGTCGCACCGATCGCGATGGCCAGCGGGCCCACCCAGGACTCCACACCCACGTACACGGTGATGAAGGAGATCGCCAGGGTCTGGTACAGCGCCGATCCACCGTTCTCGGCCATGCGCAGGCCGATGCCGCGAATGACGCTACCGAAGGACTTGGTGAAGACCTCCTTGAGCGGCGAGTGCTGCTCCTGCTCCTGCTTTTCCAGCTGCACGAAGGTGGGCGACTCGGCCAGGCGGTAGCGGATGAAGACCGAGACGGCGATCAGCAGGATCGAGGCCAGGAACGGCACACGCCACAGCCAGTCATGCACGATCTGCTGGTCCACGAGGCCCAGCAGGTAGAACACGATCGAGGCCAGCACGGTCCCGATCATGATGCCCACAAACGGCAGGGCCGAGAAGAATCCGCGGCGGCGAACCGGCGCGTACTCGGCCATCAGCGTGGTGGCACCGGCCTGTTCGGCTCCGGCACCGAGGCCCTGCAGAACCCGCAGGAAGACCAGGAGGATGGGGGCCCAGATGCCGATCTGCTCGCCGGTGGGCAGCACACCGATCAGGGTCGAGGCACCACCCATCAGGCCGATGGTGGCCATCAGAACCCACTTGCGGCCGAGCTTGTCGCCCAGCACACCGAAGAAGATTCCGCCGAAGGGGCGGGCGAAGAACCCGACCGCGTAGGTCGCGAAACCGGCGGCGATGCCGGCTCCGGGGCCCAGGGCGGGGAAGAAGAGCTGACCGAAGATCAGCGCGGAGGCGAGCCCGTAGAGGGCGAAGTCGTAGTACTCAAGTGCGCTTCCGACACTGGAAGCAAGGGTGGCGCGGCGCAGGTTGTTGGCGTATTCCGGATCGTCGGATCCGCGGACCTCTGCGGCGGGGGATGTGGACACGGTCTGTACCTTTCGGGACGGCTCGCATCTGGAGACTTCCCGGGTTCACCGTGGGTGGGGGCCGTCTACCTTGACGCGAGGGTTACCTCGATGTGGGCGTCGGTGCCCACACCCCCACACTAACAGCATGCTGAACGAAGTTCAACATATTGAACGAACTAGGCGACATCCCCCACCAGCAGCGGGTTCGAGAGGGCGGCGGCGGCCGTCCCCAGGGCACGCGTCACGCGCTCGCGACGACCATCCTCGGGGGCCAAACCCATCATCGAGGCACCCAGGGCCAGCGGCTGATCCCCCGCATTGCGCGGCGGAATCACCACCGCGACGCCGGTGACCGTGGGGAACATCTCTCCCTCATCGAGCCCAAACCCGGTCTCGCGGGCGCGCCGAATCTTGGCAATCAGCGCATCCAGATCCGTGGTCGAGGCCGCGGTCACCTGCGGACGGGTTTCCGGATCGGCAAAGCGCGCGCGGATCTCCTCATCGTCCAGGCGCGCCAGCAGGGCGTTGCCCACGGCGGTCAGGGCGGCCGGATAGCGGTCGCCGATGCCGGCGGTGAGCCGCAGCGGCGCGCGACCCTCGTGCCGGGCCAGGTAGAGCACGTCGGTGCCGTCGAGCACCGCGATCTGCACCAGCTCATGGCTCAGCTCGGGCGATTCGGAGCACACCCGGTAGAACTCGCGCACCTGATCGAAGCTCGCCAGATAGGCACCGCCGAGCTCCACCGTTCGCCGACCGAGCCGGTAACCGAGGTCGCCGCGCTGGATCAGCCCACCCTCCTCCAGCGCCACACACAGGTTGGCGGTTGAGGATTTGGCGATGCCCAGCGCGCGGGCCAACTCACTGATCCCGAGCGGCTGCCCGTGGGCGGAGGCCAAGACATCAAGAATCGCGATGGCTCGGGTTACCGCGGGGGCGGCCGTCTTCTCGGTACGGGGTGCGTCGGTCATGCGCGCTGGGCTCGCTTTCATCGAGATCGATCTCGTCGGGGTGCGTCTAGTAGAACTGAACCGTGTCTACCACGTTCTTGGGTGTGGAGCCATCCAGAATCGCGGTGGCGTTAGCCACAAACAGCTCGGCGATGCGTCGCTCCTCGGCGGCATTCAGCGCGGCGGTGTGCGGGCTGACCAGCACGTTGGGCAGGTCCCACAGCGCACTGGTGGGATCCAGCGGCTCGGCGGCAAAGACGTCGAGCGCGGCGAAGCCCACGCGGCCATCCTGAAGCGCCACGGTCAGGGCGTCCTCGTCGATCACGGTGCCGCGTCCGACATTGACCACGGTCACGCCGGACTTGACCAGCGCGAGCAGGTCGGCGCTGAGCATCTTCTCGGTGGCGGCGGTCCCGGGCAGGGTCACCACGATCGAGTCGGCGCGGCCGATCACGTCGGCAATATTGTCGGGGTGCACGATCTCGGAGACGCCGGGGACGTCCACCGGGCGACGGCTGGTTCCGATGACGTGCGCGCCCAGGGCGTCGAGCTTGCGCGCAACCTCGGCACCGATGCCGCCCAGGCCCAGCACCAGAACCGTCTGCTCCGAAACCTGACCCATCTCCCAGCGGTCGGTCCACGCGTGCTCGGACTGCTGCTTCTGCAGGCGCGGCAGGGTCTTGGCCCCGGCGAAGACGCCAAACACGGCGAACTCGGCCAGCGGTCCGCCATGCACGCCGGCGGAGGTGGTGAAGGTCACCCGGGCAAGGTCGGCCTCGGAGAGTCCGGCGGCCTTGACCTGGCCGCCGCCGCCGGCGGCCATGATCTGTACCCAGCGCAGCTTCGGGTTTGCGGCAACGGTGCGAGCGAGGGCCGCGGGGTTCACATCGGGGATGCCGTAGAGCACGTCGGCCGAATCTAGCAGCTGCTCGAAGCGGGCCTGCTGCTCGGGGGTGCGAGTGAAGGAGGGGTCGCCGGCAAAGTCGGCGGCAAAGCGCATCGGGGGTAGCAGGTCGGCCTCGCGCACCAGGTCGATTCGCGGCTCACGCTCGGTGATCAGGGTGGCGAGTTCCTCGGGCAGCGGGGTGGCCACAACTACGCGGAGGCGGGTGGGGGAATCGGTCATGACGACGCGGACCTTCCTTTCGACGATGAGCGGGGTCTGCCCCCATCCTAACCCCAGGAGGCCAACTCTCTGAACGGAGTTCGATATAGTGGCCGCATGATGGTGATCAATGATGTTCCCAAAATTGGTGTTGGCGTGATCGGACTCGGTTCGATGGGCGCCCCGATGACCCACAACCTGCTCTCCCACGCCCCGGAGAACGTGCGGGTCTTCGTCCAGGGCCGCCGCCCCGAGAAACTGGTGCCCTTTGTCCGGGCGGGTGCGACCGCGCGCAATACCCCGCGCGAGCTGGCCGTTGATTCCGACATCGTGATCGTGATGCTCCCGGATCTCGCGCAGCTCGAACAGGTGCTCGCCGGGACCGACGGACTGCTCGCGGGGATCGAAACGCCCACCCTCCTGGTGGTGTGCTCCTCCGTCTCCCCCACCGGACTGCGCGAGCTTGCCGCACGCCTGGACGCCGAGACCGGCGGCCTGCTGCGCGTGGTGGATGCGCCGGTGTCCGGTGGCACCGAGGGGGCCGAGGCGGGAACCCTGTCGATCATGGTGGGTGGCGATCCCGAGGATGTGGCGCGGGTTCTGCCCGTGCTGTCCACGATGGGAACGCCGCTCCACCTGGGACCGCTGGGCTCGGGCCAGGTGGCCAAGGCCTGCAACCAAATGATCGTCGCCGCCACGATGACCGCGGTAGCCGAGGCCGCCGTGGTCGCCGAGCGCGCGGGGCTCGACGTGGCCGCGCTCCTCCCCCTCTTGCAGGGCGGGTATGCGGGTTCGCGGGTGCTGGAAACCAAGGCCGAGCGGATCATCACCAGGGATTACACCCCGACCGGGATCGCCGCCTTCATGGTCAAGGACCTCACCGCCGCGGTGGCCGAGGCCGACGCCACCGGCACCGCCGCCCGCCAGCTACGCACCAACCTGGACGTCTTCACGGACCTGGTGGACGCGGGCCTCGGCGACGAAGACCTGGCGGTGGTGCACCGCTTCGCCGAGATCGATCCACTCGGCTAGGTTCGCCCGGCCGGCGGCCCCCAAACCAAAAGTCCCGGCGGGAAACCCGCCGGGACTTTGTTGGTGCACCCCCTCGGACTTGAACCGAGAACCCACTGATTAAGAGTCAGTTGCTCTGCCGATTGAGCTAGAGGTGCCCACGCCGTATCCGACGTGATATCTCCACCGTACCCAGAGAAGACGGCGAAGAAAAATCGACACTCGCATGGCGCAGCACCCGGCGTCGGGGGGACACCTGGCACGGTGGTATCGCGAACAAACAAAACACCCCGATTCCGCGGGGAATCGGGGTGTAATTGGCTGGTGCACCCCCTCGGACTTGAACCGAGAACCCACTGATTAAGAGTCAGTTGCTCTGCCGATTGAGCTAGAGGTGCGCGCTAAACACTGCGGTGTTTTGGCAACGTCACAACTATACACACAATCCCACACGCCTCCTATTCGTGACACCGCCGGGCGCGTCCTGTCCCCGGACCCGTAGCATCGAGGCATACCGTTTTGTGCTCACCGATCGAAGGACGCACCATGTCTGCCGTTGTAGTCACCGCCGTATTCACGCCCGTCGAGGGCCGACTTGAGGCCGTACTGGACGCGCTGCGTCCGGCCATCGAGGCGGTGCAGACCGAGCCGGGCTGCGAGCTCTATGCGATCCATCAGCACCCGAACGGCGACATCGTGATGATCGAGAAGTGGTCAACCGTGGAGCAACTCGATGCCCACGGAGAGGGGCCGGCCGTGGCCGCCCTCAACACCGCCCTGGCCGGGCTGCTGGAGGGTCCCGCCGTGGTTACTCGCCTGGTCCCGATCCCCGTGGGCGATCCGATTCGCGGCACCCTGTAGCCCGCACGGACCGGCGACCCACACCAGATCTCGGGTCGCGGCACCCGATAACCGCGCGTTCCCGGCCCGGGACCGCCACACCGGTACCGGACAAACGTATAATCGGCACGTGAGCTCCGCCGACCCGATCCTGCGTGTTCTCGGCCCGATCCGGGTAGGCGAGACCCCCGTCCCCGGCGAGCGCGCCCGCGTGCTCCTGGCGGTCCTGGCGCTGGCCCACGGTGAACCCCGCTCCCCCGGATACCTGGCCGATGAACTGTGGCCCGAGCAGCCCCCGGCGGATGAGCGCGGCGCGCTCCAGGCCCTGATTTCCCGGGTACGAAAGCTGCTCCCCGCGGGAGTCCTCGTGCTCGAACCGGCCGGATATCGGCTGAGCGTCGACTCAGACCTCGGCCGCGCCCACGCGGCCCTGCGCACCCCGCAGGACCCGAAAGCACTGCGCGATGCCCTGGGACTCTGGAGCGGGGATCCGGGACCAGACCTTGATCCGTTCCCGGTCGCCGACGACCTGGCCGCCCACGCCCGAGAAACCCGGATCGCGCTGCTTCGAACTCTCGGCACGCTCCTCGCCGAAACCGACCCCGCCGCCGCGCGCGACGTACTCACCGAGCTGTGCGCGCTGGATCCCTTGAATCAGGATGACCACCTGGCGCTGATCCGCGTGCTCGATGCGCTCCACGAACCCGCGGCGGCCCTGGCGACCTACGCCGCGCTGCGCGAACGCCTGGCCGAACAGCTGGGCACCGATCCGCGTCCCGACCTGCGCGCCGAGCACGCCCGTATCCTGCGAGCGGACTCGGCGGCGGCCGACGTCGAGGTCGAGGTCCGCGCCCCCGCGTCCGTGGACACCCTCGACCTCTCCCCCGACACCCTGTGTGTGGGACTGCGCGGGTTCGCCGATACCCTGATCGGCCGCGATGCCGACGTCCGCGCCCTGCACCAGGCCCTGCACCAGCACCGCCTGGTCACGATCCTGGGCCCCGGCGGCCTGGGCAAAACCCGTCTCGCCCAGGCGGTGGCCCAGTCCTGGCGGGGGCTGATCCCCAGGATCGTGGTGGCCGAGCTGGCCGGTGTGCGCAGCGCCGATGACCTGCCCCGCGCCCTAGCCGCACTACTCGGGCTGCGCGACAACCTGGCCGACGCCCGCGTGGGCGATGCACCCCGGCTCGATCTCGGCGAGCGCGTGCTCACGACCCTCGCCCAGACGCCGACCCTGCTGATCCTGGACAACTGCGAACACCTGATCGACGCGGTGGCCGGCTGGAGCGCCGACGCCCTGGGTTCCTGCCCGGACCTGCGCCTGCTCACCACCTCTCGCTCGCCGCTGCTGATCCCCGGGGAGTGGATCCACGAGCCGACACCGCTGGCCTCCGGTGACGCCGACCACCCCGGTCCCGCGCTGCTGCTGTTTGCCGAACGCGCCCACGCGGCCCGACCCGGCGCGCGCTTTGACCCGGTATTGGTGGCACAGCTGTGTGAGCGCCTGGACGGGCTTCCGCTGGCCATCGAACTGGCCGCCGCACGCACCCGGGTGCTGACCCTGCCGCAGATCCTGGACGGGCTCGCGCACAACCTCGGGGTGCTGGATCCCCCACGCTCGGGCGGAAACCGAATCGCCCCGGACCGCCACCGCACCCTCACCGCGGTGATCGGATGGAGCTGGAATCTGCTGAGCGAACGCGAGCGGGAAACCTATCTGGTGTGCTCTCTCTTTCCCGACGGCTTTGGTGTGCCCGCGGCCTCGGCGGCGCTGGGCCGCGACGCGACCGAGGACCTTGAGGGTCTCGTGCTGCAGTCCCTGGTGCGCTCCTTCGAGGACCGGGCCACGGGGACCATGCGCTTCCGGATGCTGGAAACCATTCGCGAGTTTGGTGCCGCGGAGCTCGCCCTGCACGGGGGCGGCGATCTCCTGCGGGATCGCATCATCGACTGGGCCGAGGCCTTTGCGCTGGAACTCGTGCCGCGCACCGACGGCCCCGAACAGACCCAGGGCTTTGCGCTGGTTCGCCTCGAGCACGACACGTTTATGTGGGCGCTGCGCGTGGCCCTGGAACGGGGCAACGCCCACGCGGCGCTGGCGATCTTTGGGCTGGTGTCCTTCTATCAGGCCCGACTCAGCATCTACACCGACGCCGACGGGCTGGCCGACGCCATCCTCGCCCTCCCCCGGGTCGAGCGGGACTACACCGGGGTGCGCGCAAACGCCGCGGGGCTCGGGTTTGTGGTGCTCTCGGTATTTGGGCTGTTCGATAATCTGCGGACCGGGGTCACCGCGCTCACCCGAATCCGCACGATGCTTGATGCGGGCACCCTCACCGATCGCCGAATCGAGGCGTTCTATCGGATGCTGCGCAGCTCCGCGGCCCCCGACCGCATGATGACCGTGCTGCACACGATGGCGGGCGATCCCGAACCCCGGGTTGCCGTCTACGGACTGCTCCTGGCCGCCCAGCTGGCCGAGAACGCCGGACGCGCACGGGAGGCCATCGACTTCGCGCTGCGCGCCGAAAAGCTCGCGCACGCACTCGGCGATCTCTGGACACTCACGATGACCCGCGTGGTCCTCGCCCAGCTCACCAGCGAGGTCGCCAGTATCGAGGACTCCATCGCCTGGGCAAAACTCGCGCTCCCCGGGCTGACCACGCTCGGCCTCGCCGAGAACCGTCGCCATATCCTCTGGCTGCTGGCGATCTATACCGAGTCCCCGGCCGAGCTGGAACCGCTGCTCACCGAGGAGCCCAGCCCCCACATGAACAGCGCCGAGGAGGACTTCCGCTCGGTCGCCTGGGCCGGCCGGGCCGAACTCGCACTGAAAAACGGCGAGCGCGCCCGCGGCCTGGAACAGTATCGGCTCGCCGAGCGGAACTTCGCCACCCCGGTGGCCCGCGCCTACGCCTGGTACACGATGGTCGCCTCGGGATCCCTGGCCGCTCACGGCCTGGCCCACGAGCCGGACCCGGCGATGTTCCGACGCCTGCGCACCCGCGCCCTCGCGCTGCAGCGCATCGGCGGCATCCACACGGATATGCCCGTGTGGGGATCGGCCCTGCTCGCGGTCTCCACGCTGGGGCTCAGCACCCCCGCCCTCGCCGATCTCTCGCTCGAACTCTTTGCGGTCTGCCGGGCGTTCTCCGCCCGGCAGGAACTGCCGGCGCTGCGCTACGCGACGCATGAGGCCGCCCACGCCGAGGTTTCCGGCTCCGAGGCGGTGACCCGGGCGCTGGCCGAGGCCGATGCCCTGAGCGCCGAGGACCGGGTGGAGCGCGCCGTCACGATTCTGCGGGATCCCCGCTGGCGGGCGGCCGGCGCCTAGCCCGCACACGCCACACACCCCGTCCCTCCGCGGTGGGAGGGACGGGGTGTGTGGCGTCCGGAACCGGTCGGCGCTAGGCGCGGCGCATATAGGCGCGTACCGTGAGCGGGGCGAAGATCGCCACGATCACCGCGGCCCCGATCAGCGGGAGGAACGCCTCGCTGGTAAACGCGCCGGTGTTCAGCACGTCGCGCACCGAGGTCACCAGGTGCGAGACCGGGTTGATGTTCACAAACCACTGCAGCCAGGTGGGCATGGTATCCACCGGAACAAACGCGTTGGAGAGGAAGGTCAGCGGGAACAGGATGATCATCGAGATACCCTGCACGCTCGAAGCCGAGCGGGCGATCACGCCGAAGAAGGCGAAGATCCAGCTGATCGCCCAGGCGCAGACGATCACCAGCAGCGCGGCACCGATGACCGACCAGATGCCGCCGTGCGGGCGGTAGCCCATGATGAAGCCCATCACGAAGGTCAGGGTGGTGGCGATCGCATAACGCACGGTGTCGGCCAGCAGCGCGCCCGAAAGCGGGGCGATGCGCGCAATCGGCAGCGAACGGAACCGGTCAAACACGCCCTGGTCCATGTCCTCGCGCAGCTGGGTACCGGTGACCACCGAGGTGGTAATCACGGTCTGCACCAGGATGCCCGGGATGATCACCGGCAGGTAGCTGGCCACATCCCCGGAGATCGCGCCGCCGAAGATGTAGGTGAACATCACGGTGAAGATGATCGGCTGCAGGGTCACATCGAAGAGCTGCTCGGGGGTGCGCCGGATCTTCAGCAGGCCGCGGTAGGCCATCGTGAGTGAGTGCCGGATGCTTTCGCCAAGGCTCACCCGGTTGCGCAGGGTGCGCTCGTGGGCGGGCACGATGGTGCCCCCCGAGGCGTTGTGGGTGCGGGATCTGGGTGCGGTGGTGGTGCTCATGCGTGGGCTCCCTCGGGGGTCTCGGCGTCTTCGGTGGGTTTGCCGGTGATGCTGAGGAACACATCATCCAGGCTGGGCTTGTGCACGCTGAACTCCTCCAGTCGGATGCCCTCGCCGCGCAGTTCGATCAGCAGGTCGGTCACCCGCTCGGGGTCGCTCAGCGGCACCGTGATCCGCGCGGCCTCGGCCGAGGTGGTGCCGGCCACGCCGAGAACCCGCTCGGCAATCCCCAGCGCACGCTGGGCCAGCTGCGGCTCGCCCAGGCGGAGCTCCAGCGAGGAGGATCCCACCTGCGCCTTGAGCTCGTCCCCGGTGCCCTCGGCCACCACGCGGCCGCGGTCGATCACGGCGATCCGGTCGGCCAGCTGGTCGGCCTCGTCCAGGTACTGGGTGGTCAGCAGCACGGTGGATCCCCCGGCAACCAGGCGCCGGATGGTCTCCCACATCTGCGCGCGGGTGCGCGGGTCAAGCCCGGTGGTGGGCTCATCCAGGAAGATCAGCGGCGGCTGCGAGATCAGGCTCGCCGCCAGGTCTAGGCGGCGGCGCATGCCACCGGAGAACTTCTTCAGCGGACGCGATGCCGCCTCGGTCAGCCCGAACTCCTCCAGCAGATCGTTGGCCTTGATCTTGGCCTCGCGTCGCCCCAGCCCCAGGAGGCGGGAGAACAGCACGAGGTTCTCGGTGGCCGAGAGGCCCTCATCCACCGAGGCGTACTGACCGGTCACGCCGATCAGCTGACGCACGACCTGAGCCTCGCGCTGGACGTCGTGTCCAAAGATGCGCGCACTTCCGGCATCCGGGCGCAGCAGCGTGGCCAGCATCGAAATGGTGGTGGTTTTGCCCGCCCCGTTGGGGCCGAGCACTCCGTAGACGGTGCCGGTGGCGACCCGCAGGTCAACCCCGTCCACCGCACGGTTGCTTCCAAAAGTTTTGACGAGCCCGTCGGCCTCAACGGCCCACTCGGTGTGTGTATTCACAGGTGTCCTTTCAACGTCTCTGGGAACACACTGCCCGGCCCGGCTGACGCGGCACCGACGCGGCCACGTCGGCGCGTCAGTGATTAATCACGCATCGTTGATGCGACATTGCGTCACCCAATACCGGAAACCGATATTTCACGAGCGCCGATTGCTTCATAGGCTGGGGGCATGTCCAGATATACAGCACGCACACACACCCGCGGCGCCCTGGCTACACTGGGCGCCGGCCTCCTCCTCTCGGTGGTTCTGATTCCCGGAACCCCCGCCCTCGCCGCCACCCCCTCCGCCGAATTCCCCGGCCGGACCATGGGCAGCGGTGCCTACGGCTACGTCGGCCAGTTTGGCATCAGCCAGACCCAGTCCACCCCCAAGCCCCTCGACTTTGCCTACCCCTACGGGGTTTCGGTCCGCGATGGCGTGATCGCCGTGGGCGACTCGGGTCTGGCCACCTGGGAGGCACCCAACCAGCAGGCCGCCGGCCACAACCTGCAGACCTTTACCCTGCAGCCTGGACTGGGCACAAATGGGGCCTACCTGGGCGAGGGCAAGTGGGCGGTGGAAACCCACGAAACCGACGCCAACCCGCAGGGAATCGTCCAGCCCAAGTGGCAGACCCCCGCCGATCCCCAGGGCCCCCGTGGCCAGCGCGGCACCGCGATCGACTCGCGGGGCAACGTGTTTGTGCTGAGCTCGGATGCGATCCCCAACGTGCGCAAGTACTCCCCCACCGGTGAGCTCCTGCTCTCCTTCGGCGACGGGCATACGCCCGGACCGATCAACTGGCCCGTCGGCATTGATGTGGACGAGCAGGACAACGTCTACGTCACCAGCGAGGGCACCAGCGCGGTGACCGTCTGGGATAACAACGGAACCTTCCTCAGCTGGTGGAGCGTCTACTGGGCCGACGGCGAAAAGCTGCCCTTTGTGGACCTGACCGGCGTGGAGTCGGTGGCCGTGGACACCAAGCGCGGTGCCGTCTACATCGGAGACATTCAGGACGAGGGCCGCCCCGGCCGCGTTCACAAGCTCCTGCTGGACAAGACCACCGACCACAACGTCGACCCCGGCAACAACCCGGCGGGCTGGACGTGGAAGATTGATCCCACCTTCGGTACCGGCGGCTACGTCGAGCTGCCCAAGCTGTTCCTGGGCAAGAACCACGTGTTTGGCCTGGCCGTGGATGAGAACACCGGAAACGTGTACTACTCGGCGACCACCGGAAACATCAGCTGGCTCTCCCCGAATGGTGCCCGCCTGGGTACCATCGGCACCACCTCCGGGCTCGCGCAGTCCGAGGGCCGCACGGGCGTGGTGCGCGGGATCGACGTGGACGATGCGGGCATCGTCTATGCCAGCACCCAGCAGACCACCTCGACCAGCAATAAGCGCTCGATCGTGCAGGCCTTCGCCCTGACCCCGGACCCGGTTACCGGTGCCACCGCCACCGCGGGGGACGCCCGGGTGGACCTGGCCTGGACCGCCGTCACCCAGGGATACGGCCAGGTGCCGGTGCTGGACTACTTCATCGAATCCTCGACCGATGGGGGCACCACCTGGACCCCCGCTCCCGCGGCGACCGACGGTTCCGACGCCGCCACCCGCCGCGCGGCCAGCACTGCCAGCACCGCCACCACCCGCACCATCACGGGCCTGGAAAACGGAACCGAGACCTCATTCCGGATCCGCGCCGTGAGCGAGGCGGGGATGGGCGACCCGATGATCGTCACGGCCACCCCGGTGGCCACGGTTACCCCGACACCCACGCCGACCGTGGACCCGACGCCCACGGTTGACCCAACCCCTACGGTTGACCCAACCCCCACAGTGGACCCCACACCGACCGTGGATCCGACCCCCTCGGTCACCCCGAGCACGGATCCCGAGGTCACCCCGACCGACGGCCCCGGGACCAGCACGGACCCGAGTGACCCCCCGGTGGTTGCCCCGCAGCCGACCGATCCCGGCCGTCTCTCCCAGACCGGATCCAACGGTCTACTGCCCCTGGCCGGGGCCGCGATCCTCCTCCTGATCGCCGGCATCGCGATGCGCGCCCGCGCCCGCCGCGGCAACGCCTGATAGCCGGCATCCAGTTCCGCGTCTGCGCCTGGTGACCGGCACCCTGGTCAGCGCCCGCCGCGGTACCTGGAAGAGCTACCCCCGACCGAGCCCTCCGTCCGAGCGCCCGTCCGGCTCCCAGTCCGACTCCCAATCCGAGTGTCCCCGCCCACGATTCATCCCGTGGGCGGGGACACTCGCATTTCACCGAGATCGGGCAATAAAAAGCCCCGACCGGAAACCGGTCGGGGCTGGTGGTGCACCCCCTCGGACTTGAACCGAGAACCCACTGATTAAGAGTCAGTTGCTCTGCCGATTGAGCTAGAGGTGCGTTGTCCGAATAACCGGACAAGAGAAGACTTTACCAGTGCCGCACGCTCTTTTCCAATCGGGGCGCGTGTCGCCGTGTCGCCCGGTTTGGCGCGGATGCCCAGGGGGAAACGCTAGGCTATTTTCATGACTCTCGATGCCTCCTGGACCCCCGAAGAAGACCTCGCGCTGGCGCTGCGTTTGGCCGATGCCGCCGACGCAATCTCGCTCGAGCGCTTCCGCGCCGGAGACCTCCGGGTCGACACCAAACCCGACCGCACCCACGTGACCGATGCCGACCTGGCCGTGGAGCGGGCGCTGCGGGAAATCATCGAGGCCGAGCGTCCGGGCGACGGCATCCTGGGTGAGGAGTACGGCACCGAGGGCAGCACCGAGCGCCAGTGGATCCTCGACCCGATCGACGGGACCGCGAACTTCCTGCGTGGCGTCCCCAACTGGGCCACCCTGATCTCACTGGCCGAGAACGGCGTGCCCCGGGTGGGCGTGGCCAGCGCCCCGGCATTCGAGAAGCGTTGGTACGCGGCCCCGGGCGCCGGTGCCTGGCTGATCGAGGGGGACGCCGAGCCGCGCCGGCTGCACGTATCCGGGGTGCGCAGCATCGAGGATGCCTCGCTGAGCTTCCAGTCCATCGGTCAGTGGCGCGATGCCGGCTATCTCCCCCAGCTGCTGACCCTCGCCGAAACGGTGTGGCGCGACCGCGCCTACGGCGACATGTGGTCCTACGGGCTGCTGGCCGAAGGCCTGGTGGATATCGTCGCCGAGTTCGACGTCAAGGAGTACGACATCGCTCCGTTTGTGGCGATCATCACCGAGGCCGGCGGCCGCTTCACCGCTATCGACGGCACCGAGACCATCGCCGGGCGCAGCGCGCTGGCCACCAACGGTCTGCTGCACGACCAGGTGCTGAGCATCGTCGGCCGCTAAGCCTACCCCGGCTCACACGAATGCCTCGGCCCGTCGGGTCGAGGCATTCGCGTGAGTGAAAGCTACCGGTTGTGTGTGGGTTTCGGCCGCACCGCCCCGGGCGCGGATGGCTCCGCGAACGGCGCAGAATCAGCAGGCTCGGCCGCCGTTTCGACGTCGCTCTGCGTGGCGGGTGCCTCTCGAATCTCCGTTTTGAGAATCCGCGCCGACTGCCCCAGGCTGCGCGCCAGCGCGGGGAGCCTGGGTGCCCCAAATAGCAGCAGGACTATCGCAACCAGCGCGATCATGTGCCATCCCGAAAGGTTTGCAAGCATGGTGATCTCCTTCGATCCGTTTGGTGAGGCTTAGCGCCCGGCGAGTGATCCGCCGATACCGCCCACGCTGAAGTAGCGGTTGAGGGTGGCAAAGAGCAGGATCGGCGGAATCATCATGATGACCGAGACCGCCATGATTGAGCCCCAGTCGGTCATGTTTTGCTGGACAAAGGACTGCACCCCGACCGGCAGGGTGAAGCTGAGTTCCGACCGCAGGAACACCAGCGCCACCAGATAGTCGTTCCAGGCGAGCAGGAACGCGAAGATCGCGGTGGAGAGGATCCCCGGCAATGAGTTGCGCAGGATGATCCGCACAAACCCGCCAAACACCGAGGCCCCGTCAATCCAGGCGGCCTCCTCCAGGGCAATCGGGATCGAATCGATATAGGCGGCCATCATCCACGTGGCCACGGCGATCGTGCTGCCCACATAAACCAGGGTGATCCCAAACAGGCTGTCCGAGAGCCCAAAGCCCGCAAACAGGATAAACAGCGGCACTACCGAGACGATCACCGGCAACGACTGGATCACAAACAGCAACAGCGAGTATCCAGAGACCACCCTTCCACGGCCCCGGGAGAGGACATACCCCGCGGGGGCCGCAACCAGTACCGAGACCAGCACCGTGGCCAGCGTCACCACCAGGGAGTTACGCAACCACACCAGAACCGAGGTCTCGGTGAGGACGGTGGCGAAGTTTTCCAGGGTGATGGGGTCGGTGGTGGTGCTGGCGGCGCTGGGCTGCAGCGAGAGTCCGATCACCACCGCGATGGGGATCAGGGTCAGCGCCGTCAGCAGGATCAGCAGCGCAAACCGCCACCACCTTCCCTTTTCCTCGGGGGCGCGAGAGGGTCGTGCAAGGGCCGGAGCGACTCCCGGCCGTGCTGGCAGGGTTACGGACGCACTCATGCGGTGTCCACCTTTCGAATCTGACGGTACAGAACAACCGAGACGGCAACCAGGACCGCGGTCATCAGGAAGGCGATTGCCACACCCGACCCGGTCTCAAAGTTCTGGAACACCGATCGGTATGCAAGGACCACCAGCGATGTGGTGGCGTTGACCGGACCGCCGCCGGTCAGGAGGTAGATGGTGGGGAAGTCGTTCACGCAGAAGATTGTCATCAGGATCCAGCTGATGTAGGTGGAGCGTGCTACCAGGGGCAGCGTGATCTGGGTGAACTGCTGTCGCGGGCTTGCGCCGTCCATTCGGGCCGCCTCGTAGACCACCGGGTCAACGCTGGCGAGCGCCGACGCACTCATCATCATCATGAAGGGGAAACTGACCCACACCTTGAAGATGCACACGGTAATGGCCGCGAGCGTGGGATCCGCGAGAAACAGCGGGGTCCCCCAACCCAGCGCCTCAAAGAGCTGCGGTACCGGACTGGACGGTGTGGCCACCAGCCAGTTCCAGGCGGTCGAGGAAACGACGATCGGCACCACCCAGGGCAATAGGAGCAGTACCTTGAACAGTCCCCGGGCGGGCGTCCGGGTTCGCAGGAGGAGTGCGAGCCCGAGCCCGACGATCCAGCTGCCAAACACCCCCACCACCGTGAAAATGAGGGTAAAGCGGGCGGCCTCCCAAAACGCGGTACTGGTCAGAGCGTTGGTGTAGTTGGCGAGCCCGACAAACTGGCCGTCATCCAGCAGCGATCCATCCCGAACAGACTGGTTGAGACCAAACGCCAGCGGATACGCGTTCAGCAGGATCAGCAGCAGCACGGAGGGCACCACAAATAGCACCAGTGTCAGGTTCATCGGTGTGAGGCGCCGACGAGGACGCCGATGTTCTCCGGCGGGCCGGTGACCCGTACCCGCCGGTATCGCTCGAGCTCGGGTGCGTGGGGAAAGTGTTGAGGTCGCCATTACGACTTCTTCTTCATCAGCGATTCGATCGCCGCCTGGAAGGTGGTCAGGGTCTGCTTCGGGTTGCTCTTGCCCGCCAGCACGGTCTGCGAAAAGGTCTGCATGCCCTGCCCACCATCCACCGCGGCGAGGGCCCCGAACGAGCTGGTAGAGCGCGCACTGTAGGTCTGCGAGATCGGCTGCCAGACATCAACAATCTTGACGTTCTGAGCGTTCTCCTGAAACTCGGGCAGGTCGGCAATCGAGTGGCGCACGGGAATCGCGGTGATGACCTTCTGCTGCCAGTAGGTCTTCATGTTGTCCACATACCACTCCAGGAACGCCTCCGACGCTTCCTGATTGGGGGTAGCCGTGTACATCATGAGGTTGTTGACGTAGTAGAGCGAGCCTTTGGTGCCGTTGGGGGAAACCAGCGGCTCCCCCACCAGCACGTCGTTTTCGGTGTCCCCCACCGAGGCGTTCCAGCCCGGCGTATTGATGCCCATGCCGGCCTTACGGTCCTTCCACTGGGTCAGCAGGTTCTCCGAGGTGTAGCTGACGGCGGCCGGATCGATGATCCCCTCGGACACCATCTCGTTGAAAAACTCGAGGGTTTCAATGTTGCGGTCGGTCACCAAATCCGGGTTGCCTTCGGGATCGAACATGCCGCCACCGTTATTGATCATCATCGAGACAATCGCGTGCCCCCCGAGGTTGAATCCCGACCCGGCACCGGTGGCAAAGCCCACCACCCCGATCTTTTTCAGCGCCTTGCCCGCGCTCAGGAACGAGGCCCAATCGGTGGGGACGTCGACCCCGGCCTTTTCCAGCAGTGACTTGCGGTACCACAGCACCCGCAGGTCCATCTGCCAGGGAATGGCCACCTGGCCCTGGCCGGTGCGCAGCGCATCAAACACTCCGGGTAGGAAATCGTCATAGGATCCACTTTTTTTCAGCGCATCCACCACCCTGTCCGCGTAGGCGATCTTCCCCGCCTCGGCGAACTGGAACGCCTGGAACCCGGAACCCGAACTCACGGCGGGGCCGGTGTTTGAGGCGATCGCCGAGCTGAAGGTTTGGTAGTAGTTATTCCACTGGATGCTCTGATAACTGGCAGCTCCGAGGCCGGCGGCGGGTGTGTAGCTGGCGATCAGGTCCTTCCCGGCGCGGGAATAGTTTGCCTGGCCCCAGGGCATGTCCCAGAACTTGATGGTGCCCGCACCGCCACCGCCTCCGGCACCACCTCCGCCTCCGGCCGCACCGCCGGGGCTGCAGGCGGCAAGCAGGGGGATGGCCGCGGCGGCCCCCAGTGCTCCCAGGAATCCGCGACGGGACATCTGTAACCGGGAAACCGATTCGATACTATTCATGATTTTTCCTTTTCCGGAGGCGCACCTTTGGGGCACCCCACTATCTCGGCATTGAGGGGAGGGGGAGAGAAAGTCTGTGGTTAGATGGCCGGGGACAGGCCCATCTGGATGCGCCGGCCGTGCTCATAGTGGGCGAGGTCGGAGGTTGTCGTGCCGCCGTGAACGGCCGCTACCAGGCGGCGCAGTGCCGTACGTGGCGCGTTTTCCCAGAGGGCCGCGCGGTCGTCGTGGTGCCCCGGAGTCCAGATATCCACCCGTGCCCGCAGCGCAATCACCGGATCGGGAAGCTCCAGCACCACGGTGGTATCGGCACCGATCAGCCGAACCCGGGCGCCGCGGGGGCGGGAGGCGGTGAGGTGGCCGGAGAGCTGGAATTCTCCGCCCTGCTCGAGCGATCCCACCACGCGGAATCCCCCCGCACCGTGCTCGTGCAGCGTGGGTGATGCAACCGTGGCACCGAGGGCGTGCAGCAGCGCCAGCTGGTCGGCGAGGGCGAGTTCCAGATCCTCATCGGGTGGCAGGTCGGCACTGATTTCCACGAATGCCCGGGCCGCAACCAGCTCCGCGGCGGCCGCATGGTGGGCAGCAACGGCGGCGTTACTAGCCCAGTCGGTGAGGATCACCACCGGGGTGGATGCGGCGCTCGCGATCAGCTCGCGGGCATCCTCGGGGCGGGGGCGCACGATCAACAGGCCGCGATAGCCCGCGGCGATGGCCTCGCTGGCGCGCCTGGTCCAGCCTCGGTCCCCGGCGATGGCCAGCAGATCCGCGCCGGCGCAGGCCTGGTCTGAGGAGGGCCGTTTCACGCCGAGGTGTCCCGGGCGGAGGGAAACCGGCAGCGCGGCGATGCTCTGATCGATCATGCCCGGGATTTGTGCCGCGGGTTCGGTGTTGAGGGAGAGTTGAGTGCTCATGCGTGTGCTGCCTTCACTGTGTTGCGGGCGAGATTGGAGGCCGTATCGGCGATGGTCAGGGCAAATCGAAGATCCTCAATCAGGGTGTCGGCGGGCTGGGCGGGCGTCGCCCCCGCGGCAACCTCGGCGAGGTGTAACCACTCCCCCGCGTAACCGTTGTGGATCTCGCGGCCAAAGACCGTGCGGCGACCGTTCTGTGCCAGGGTGACCACGGCGGATCCCGCATGAATGTAGGAGGGGCCAAAATCCACGGCAATGGAGGCGTCCTCGCCGATGGCCTCGAAAAACCAGGAGGGTTCCCAGTTGTCGGTGAGTGCAGCGTGGAGTTCGATGGCCAGGGCCCCCGCCCGCAACACGATATGGTAGCCGCCGGGGGCCAGGGCCGCCGCGCGCACCACCTCGATTGGGGTTCCGTCGGGAACAAAGGTGCGCACCAGCGGAAGGTCGTGGATGGCGAGTCCCATGACCCCGCCGAGGACACGTTCGGCGACCTGCTCGGGGTCACTAAAGTCGGCAGGAACCGGGTCCGGTCGGCCCAGAACCTCGGTGGCGGAGTCTTCAAAGTAGGCGTTGGGCGGGAGCACGATCGAGGAGCGTACCGTGTGCACCCCGGCGGGGAAGTTCCCCCAGGCGGCGCGGGCCGCAAGCCAGGCCGGATCGTAGGTGTGCATCGCGCCCACGAGGATCGGCACACCGGTTTCGGCGGAAACCTCGGCGATGCCGCGGGCCTCCTCGGGGGTCATGGCGAAGGGCTTCTCGCAGAGAATCGCCCGCTTACCGGCGTGACAGGCGGCAATCACCTGCTCGGCGTGGAAGCGATGTGGGCTACAGATCACCACAACCTCCACGGTGGGATCCTGCAGCAGATCTGCCATCGTGGGGGCGACGCGGGCGCCCACGCGCGCGGCCACCGAGGCGGCGACTTCGGGGTCAACGTCCATGATGGCGCGCACGGTGAAGTGCTTCTGAAGACGGGAGAGGGTGGGGAGATGGATCGCCTGAGTCACCGGTCCGGCCCCCAGAATGCCCACGCCCCAGGGGGTCGATGCGCGGGGGTCGGAACGATGAGACGGCGTGAGTTGGTCCTGCACGGGGATGTGCCCTTCGATAGCGATGTGCCCTGTTTCGCGTCGATACTCTGTGCACCATTACACGAAAGTTTTAGGGTTGTTCAATATTCATATATATTGAACGAAGATTCAATTTTGTGCAAGACTTTTTTTGAAACGACGACAGGAGACGGATGACAACCACCAAACGCGGCCCCTACCGCAAGGGAATCGAACGTCGGGCAGAGATCCTCCGCACCGCCGGCCGGGTATTTGGTGAGTACGGATACGCCGGTGCATCCCTGCGTCAGATCGCCGACGAAGTGGGGGTCACTGCAGCCCTCCTCATCGCCCACTTTGGGAGCAAGGAGGGGCTACTGATCGCGATCCTCAAGCACCTCGCCGATGAGGGCGACGCGGCGATGCCCAACGACGGCGTCGGCATCGAGTTCTTCACCTGGTACTCGCCGCTGATGAAGTTTCACCTTCAGCGGCCCGGATTCATCGACCTGCTCCTCACCCTCGCCGCAGAGGCGTCAAGCCCCACGCATCCGGCACGCGATTTCATGGTCGAGCGCTACCGCCTGTTTGTGGCCAAGTGCGTGGCGCAGCTGGAGATTGCGCATGCTGCCGGAGATTTGCCCGGCGTACGTCCCGAAAAATTCGAGTTCGAAGCGCGCGCGTTTATCGCGCTGCTGGACGGGGTTGAACTCCAGTGGCGACTGGAACCCGAGATGGACCTGTTTGAGACCGTCACCAGCAATCTCGAGGTTATGCTGAGCCGGTGGAGCGAACGTGAGATCATCCTGACCCGGGATCCAGTGATCCCCGAGGTTCCCGGAGTCGCCCCCACTCCCGAGCCCTAGCCACGACCAGGCCGCAACACAAAACAGCCCGGTTCCAGAGGGAACCGGGCTGAGTGCTTCAACAGCGTGTGACATGACCGATGGTGGAGATGCGGGGAATTGAACCCCGGTCCACTGCTGCAATTCTGCGTCTTCTACGGGTGTATCCTTCGAAAACGTTTTCTCGGCCCCAACCTTTACCGAAGGCGGTTAGGTTGACAGGCCCAGCCAGAGTATTAGTCCCGCGTACCGCTCAGGCGTCGGCACACAGCAAGTTTCCTAAATGACGCCAGGAACCGGGGCGGAAACAAACCCGGTCTGACGGACTATCGGGCTCGCTTAGGCAGCGAGGGCGAAGTCAGTGCGCTTAGAGTTGGCACTTATTGGTTTTTCAGAGATCGTTAACGAGATAACCCTGAATCCTCGACCCGCTTCTCGCAGTTTCACAGGCAATGTCGAAACCGATCATCCCCATGCACATTCACGAAGAATGGGTCATGTCACACGCTGTTGAATTTTCAGGAGCCGAAGCCCACGAACCCCGAAGGGATGCCCCCAGTATATCCGGGATTGCCCGGGCGGGGAACCACGTTCGCGCGCGGCGATCAGCTTAGCGCGCGAACGGCGACCGTGGGCTAGTCTCGCTCGACCAGCAGCGCGCGCAGACGCTCGCGAATCTCGGGGCCCACGCCGGCCGAGTCGAGGTATCCCTCGAGCCCGCCGGGAACCGCATAGAGGTCAACCAGTACCGATGCGAGCACGTCCCGCGGGCTCTCGGTCATGATGCCCAGCAACTGCGGCGTGACCTCGATACCCTGACTGCGCGCCATCTCGGTCATGTGCTCGGCCCAGGCCCCGGCCAGGTTGGCCTGAGTCGCCTCATAGTCGTCCAGGACGTCCTCGCGGTCGACCCCCACGGTCAGCAGCACCAGGGCGCTGAGCACGCCGGTGCGGTCCTTGCCCGCGGTGCAGTGGATGATCGCCGGGGTGGTTGCCGGCTCGGCGAGCTCGGTCAGCACCGCCCGCACGACGTCTGTGTGGCGGAAGAGGATCGCCCGATACAGGTCGCCGAGCCCGAGCCCCGGAGTCGCGGCGGCATCCACCGATCCCTCAAACACCGCGTGGTGCAGGTCTTGGAAGCCCAGACCCTCCACATCGTCGGGCATCGCCGCACGCTCGGGCTCATCACGCAGGTCGATGATCGAGTGGATCCCGCGCTCGGTCAGCGCCGCGCGTCCGGCCTCCCCCAGGTTGTGCAGGGCATCGGAGCGATAGATCACGCCGGAGCGAGTGCGCCCGCCGGGGACCGGATAGCCCCCGAGATCACGAAAGTTGACGGTACCGGGCACGGGCAATGCTGAGGATGCGGTCATACCAACATCCTGGCGTGCGGGCCGCGCGGGTGCAAGGATTTTGCCGACAATGTCCGGCCCAACGCACGGACGCGGCGGCCCCGATCGGGGCCGCCGCGTCTGCGGAGGCGCTACTGGTCCAGGCGCACACGAGTGGACGAGCTACTCGCCCAGGCGCGCACGGGTGGACGAGCTACTCGCCCAGTCTGTTTCGCGTCGCCATCGCGCGGGCGGCCTCGCGATTATCCTGACGCTCACGCAGCGCGTGGCGCTTGTCGTACTCCTTCTTACCCTTGGCAATCGCGATCTCCACCTTGGCGTTGCCGTTGTTGAAGTAGATCTTCAACGGAATGATCGTGTAACCGCCGGGGGCCACCTTATGCGCAATCTTGTTAATCTCCTGGCGGTGCAGCAGCAGCTTGCGCTTGCGCCGGGCGCTGTGGTTGTTCCAGCTGCCCTGGAAGTACTCGGGAATGTGCACGGCATCCAGCCAGATCTCGTTCCCCTCCACAAAGGCATAGCCGTCCACCAGGGACGCGCGACCCATCCGCAGCGACTTCACCTCGGTGCCGGTGAGGACCATACCCGCCTCGAAGGTGTCCTCGATCAGGTAATCGTGGCGCGCCTTGCGGTTGGTTGCGACAACTTTTTCACCACGTTCCTTGGGCACGGTGTTCTCCTTCTTTGGGCACAGCTGGGCCCGGTAAATGACTCGGGCTGCCCGGGAAACCCGGGCAGCCCATCAGTATATCCGGTTGGGACCGGTATTTATGCCTTCAGGTAGCGCTTGATCGCGAAGTTCGCCGAGAGCGCTGCCAGGATCATGCCCACCAGGATCAGTGCGGGAACCACGATAAACGCGTCTCCCAGCCCCACCAGGTTGGACATCGAGGACGGCACATTGTCCTTGAGGTAGCCCTGCACAAAGAAGTGCACGATCGCGACGATCGCTCCGCCCGCGAGCAGGGACCCAATGAAGGCGGAGATCACCCCCTCAAGGATGAAGGGTGTTTGGATGAACCTGTTCGACGCACCCACCAGGCGCATGATCGTGATCTCACGGCGACGCGAGTAGGCCGACAGGCGGATGGTGGTGGCGATCAGCAGCACGGCGGCCATCAGCATCAGCGCGGCGATGCCGATCGCGGTGTAGGAGGCCACGTTCAGGACCGAGAAGATCGTGTCCAGATACTTGCGCTGGTCGGTGACCTCTTCCACGCCGGGGACGCTCGAGAAGGCCTCGGAGATCACGTTGGACTGAGCCGGGTTCTTGAGGTTGACCCAGTAGGTCTCCTGCAGCTGGTCCGGGGTCACGTACTTGGTGATCTCGTTGCCGGCGAACTTCTCCTGGAAGCGCTTGAACGCCTCGTCCTTGGACTCGAAGTAGAACTTCTCGATCACCGGGGCCAGGGCGGCGGACTTCAGTGCATCCTCGACACCCTTGCGCTGGTCGTCGGTCACCGCACCGCCGGCACAGGATTCGCTCAGCGAGTCCTGCGGGCAGAGGTAGATAGCAACCTGGGCACGGTCATACCAGTAGCCCTTCATCTGACCGATCTGCATCTGCATGAGGGCGGCGGCCCCCACGAAGGTCAGCGAGATGAAGGTCACCAGGATGATCGAAACGACCATCGACAGGTTGCGACGCAGGCCGGTGAAAACCTCGCCCCAAATCAGCGACATTCTCATTTAACCGGCCCCACGTTCTGCTCGTCTTCTCCCGTTTGGTCACCGTCGCGGCGCAGGCCGAGGCTCTCGGCGATGCCGAGGTGGTCGGTCGCGTCCTCGGTCTCCACCTGCGGCAGGCTGATCGCCTGGGTGTGGGTCGGGGTCGCGGGCGTGACCGGCGCGGCCGGAATGATCGGCTGGGCGCGAGTCTCCAGCTCGGCGGCGGCAGCCTCGGAGGCCACGGCTGCCTGGGCGGCCAGGGCGGATTCACCCTTGACCTCCTGCGGACGCAGCTCGGGCACGATACCGGTGTTGCCGTATCCGCCGGAACGCTCGTCTCGGACAACCTTGCCCTCGTGCAGCTGGATCACGCGGCGACGCATCTTGTCCACGATGCCCGCCTCATGGGTGGCCATCACGACGGTGGTGCCGCCGGCGTTGATCCGCTCCAGCAGCTGCATGATGCCGGCGCTGGTCGCGGGGTCGAGGTTACCGGTGGGCTCATCGGCCAGGAGTACCGGGGGCTTGTTGACCACGGCGCGGGCGATGGCCACACGCTGCTGCTCACCACCGGAAAGTTCGTGGGGGTAACGCTCCCCCTTGCCATCCAGGCCCACCATCTTGAGGACGTCGGGGACGGCCTCCTGGATGAACCCTCGGGACTTACCGATGACCTGCAGCGTGAAGGCCACATTCTGGTACACGGTCTTGTTGGGCAGCAGGCGGAAGTCCTGGAACACCACGCCCAGCTGCCGACGGAAGTAGGGAACCTTCCGGTTCGAGATCGAACCCAGGTCGTTTCCGAGCACGTGAATGGTGCCGGACGTGGGCCGCTCCTCCTTGAGGATCAGCTGCAGACAGGTGGACTTTCCCGACCCGGAGGCGCCCACGAGGAACACAAACTCCCCGCGCTCGACCTCGAAGTCGATCCCGTCGACCGCGGGTCGCTTGGACCCGGGATACTTTTTGGTGACGTTCTCATAGCGAATCATGACGTTTCGAGCCTAAGCATGCCGCTGAGCTTTTGCGCGCTGACACGCCAAGAGGGGTCACACTCTCGGGTTTCGGGGGCCGTTTTTCCGCGGTCGGGACTAGTCGCGGTCGGCGCTCTTGCGCCAGCGGATGCCCGCGGTGATGAAGCCGTCGAGGTCGCCGTCAAACACGTTGCTCGGGTTGTTGACCTCGTAGTCGGTGCGCAGGTCCTTGACCATCTGGTACGGCGCCAGGACGTAGGAGCGCATCTGGTCGCCCCAGCTCGCGGTGATGTTACCGGCGAGTTCCTTCTTCTTGGCGTTCTCCTGCTCGCGCTGCACCAGCAGCAGTCGGGACTGGAGCACCCGCATCGCGGCCGCCCGGTTCTGGATCTGCGACTTCTCGTTCTGGCAGCTCACCACGATGCCCGTGGGCAGGTGGGTGATGCGCACGGCGGAGTCGGTGGTGTTGACCGACTGGCCGCCGGGGCCCGAGGAGCGGAAGACGTCGACGCGGATGTCGTTGTCGGGGATGTCAATCGACTCGGTGACCTCCATCAGCGGCACGACCTCGACCGCGGCGAAGCTGGTCTGACGCTTGCCGGCGGAGTTAAAGGGGCTCATCCGCACCAGGCGGTGGGTTCCCGCCTCGACGCTCAGCGTGCCAAAGGCATAGGGCGCGTCGATCTCGATGGTGGCGGACTTGATGCCCGCCTCCTCGGCGTAGCTGGTGTCGAGCACCGTGGCCGAGTACTTGTGCTGTTCGGCCCAGCGCAGATACATCCGCAGCAGCATCTCGGCGAAGTCTGCGGCGTCCACTCCCCCGGCACCGGCGCGGATCGTGATGACCGCGGGACGCGGGTCGAACTCACCGTTGAGCAGGGTCTGCACCTCGAGGTCACCGATCGCGGTCCGCAGCTTTTCCAGCTCGGCGCGAGCCTCGGCAGCCGAGGCCTCGTCGCCCTCCTCGTTGGCCAGTTCGATCAGAACTTCGAGGTCGTCCAGCCCGTTGGCCACCCGGGTGACACGCCCGAGCGAGGCCTGCTTGTGGCTCAGCGCGCTGGTCACCTTCTGTGCCTCATCGGGGTTGTCCCAGAGGTCGGGCGCACCGGCCTGCTCGCTGAGCTCGGCAATTTCCGCGCGCAGACGGTCAAGGTCCAGCACGTCGCTGATGGTCGCAAAGGTGCTGCGCAGCGCGGCGATTTCGGCACTCAGGTCAAGATCTAACATATGGACCCATCCTAGCCGGGCCTGCACCGCGCGTGCATGCCCGCACGCTACACTGGAGAAACAAGCGCGAGTGGTGAAATTGGCAGACACGCAGGATTTAGGTTCCTGTGCCTTCGGGCGTGCGGGTTCAAGTCCCGCCTTGCGCACCAGTTTTTGATGGTCCCGGTGGGATTTTCTCTTGACCCGACGCACGGCCCGATGGGTAGCATGGGTGGATGACAGCGTCGTTGAGTTTCTCAGAGCTTTCTCTTCCCCCGATCGGATTTGGTACCGGGCGTGCGCATGGCCTCGCCGGCATCGAGTCCCTGCACTCGGCCTTTGAGGCCGGGTACCGCCTGCTGGATTCGGCCTTCAACTATGAAAACGAGGGCACCGTGGGGCGCGCGGTGCGCACCGCGGGGATCCCCCGCGACGAGTTCATCGTCACCAGCAAGCTGCCCGGCCGCCGCCATGCCCGCGCCGAGGCCACGTTCACGGTCGAGGAGAGCCTGTTTCGCACCGGCCTCGATCACATCGACCTCTACCTGATCCACTGGCCGAACCCCCGCGTGGATAAATACGTCGAGGCCTGGGAAGCCCTGATCGATGCCCGCGAGCGCGGGCTGATCCGGCACATCGGGGTGTCCAACTTCCTGCCCGAGCACATCGAGCGGCTGGAGGCTAAGACCGGGGTGCGGCCGGTGGTCAATCAGATCGAGCTGCACCCGTGGTTCCCGCAGGAGTCGGCCGTGGCCTACCACCGCGAGCGCGGCATCGTCACCGAGGCGTGGAGCCCGCTGGGCCGCGGCAACGGGGTCACCGCCGACCCGGTGATCGAGCGCATTGCCGCCGGACACGATGTGTCCCCGGCCGAGATTGTGCTGGCCTGGCACGTGGCCCGCGGGGTGGTCCCGATCCCCCGTTCGGCGAGCCCCGAGCGCCAACGACTCAACATCGCCGCCGCCCAGATCGAACTCTCCACCGAGGAGATCGCCCTGATCACCGCTCTCGGCCGCCCCGACGGCCGCCTGGGCGACCAGGACCCGGCGGTCTACGAGGAGTTCTAGCCCCTAAATAAAACGGCGGGCGGTGGAGATCAACTCCACCGCCCGCCGTGTTGTGTCCTACCTAGGCGAGGTCACCGGTTCCGCGGCGACGGATCTGCCGGATGCCCAGCAGCGCGCCGCCGAGCAGCAGACCCAGTGCGGCCATCAGCCAGCCCCACGGCGGGTTGGCGCCGGTGCCGCTCAGCTCGCCGCCCGGGGTGCCGGGGCCCGGCGGGGTGATGCCGGGATCCTTGGTGAACGTGTTGACCACGCTCAGGGCCACGTTGGTGCCCGATCCCACGGTCACCACACCCACGGCCGGGTCGCCGGCGTTCGGGGTGATCGCGGTCGCGTTGGCACCGCCGGTTACGGTTTCGCGCAGCTCGCACACGGCACCCGTAGGCAGCTGGGTGTAGGCGGCGGTCAGCCCGGTCGCGGCGGACAGCGTGCGGGTCGCGCCCTCGGGGATGGTCAGCGCGGTGCTGACACCGTCCCGGTCGAGGGTACAGGCCAGCGCCACCTGGAACTGAGCATCGGCGGCGGACGCGGCGTTATCACCCTCGACCGTCTTGGTGACGGTGATACCGCCCACCTCGAAGGTGTTGATCACGCGCAGCGCCACGGTGGTGCCCGATCCGATGATCACCGGCTCGGTCACCGCCGCCCCGTCGGCATCCACGATCTCACTCGTGGTGGCGCCACCGATCGCGGACTCGGTGAGATCACACGCGGCACCGCTCGGCAGACCGGCGAAGTCGGACTCGAAGCCGTTCTCGGTGCTCAGCTCGCGGGTGGCCCCGTCGGGGATGGCGATCGCCGCCCCGTCCAGGGTGCAGGCCAGCGCAACCTGGAACGGCCCGGTGCCCCACAGCTCGGCACCCGGTCCGGTGATCTCCTTGGTCACCCGCAGGCCCCCGGCGGCAAACGTGTTGATCGCGGTGAACTGCAGCGGCTCGCGCAGCGTTCCCACCGCAACCGCCGCGGCCTTGGTGTCCGGGGTGATGACCGTGGTGCTGGCCCCGCCGCTGTCGGTCTCATCCAGCTCACAGCGGGCACCGGCGGGCAGGGTGTCCACGATGATGTGACGCCCGGCGATGGCTTCGGCCTTGGTCAGGTGCAGCGCGCCGTCGTAGACCACGTCCGATCCCACCCGGCAGGTGAGCTCAAACACGAAGTCGGTGCCGTCATCCACGGCCGCCGCGCCGTCTCCCTCAACCCGCTTGAACAGGTCGATGGCGCCCAGCGGGAAGTTGTTGACAAAGCGGACAACTGCCGCGCGGGAGGGGGCCTCATCGGCGGTCAAGGTGACCGTGACGGTCGGCCCCTCGATGGTAACCGGTCCATCCACGCCCGGCGTGGTCACCGAAACATCCGCGCCGTGCGCATCGGTCTCGGTGATCTCACACACGCTGCCCACGGGCAGCCCGCTCAGGGTGCGGCGCTTCCCATCCGTCAGGCTAAAGGTCATCGGGGAGAGTTCGAATCCGGTGGCCACCACGGGCTTTCCGAGGAAGGTGCAGGACACCTCGAACGGGAAGGATCCGTAATCCAGCGGCTCACCGTTTTCATCCGATGCGCCGATCACCGTCTTGCTGACCTCGAGCGAGGTGAGGCTGTAGACGTTGGTCAGCGTGGCCAGCGGCAGCAGGCTCGGGGTGCGTTCGATCGTGACCGCGGGACCCGAGGTGTGAGAGGTTTCCCCATTGACTCCCGGGGCATCCACCAGCACACACTCGGCCCCGTAGGGGAACTGCTCCTCGAGGGTCACCGGCTTGCCGCCCTCCACGGTCACCGTGACCGGGGGCAGCACCGTTTCCAGTGCGGTGCCCTTCCCCACGGTGCACAGCACCTGCAGCTCGAAGGTCGCCGGGGCAAACGCCGCCGCATCTCCGGTCACCGTCTTCTGAACCGCGAGCGGACCCGTGGCGAGCGCAACACCCACCCGGCGTCCCTCGGTCGGCAGAACCGAGCCGATTCGGGTACCGGAGGCGGTAACAGTCTCGGCACCGATCGCGATGGTGTTCCAGGCGACGGTGTCCGAGGTCGCCACCGGCGAGAAGGCCGGCGTACGGGTCTGGAAGGTGTAGCCCAGGATGTCGCCGGGACGGAAGTGGTTTTCACCAAAGAGGAACACGGTCTTGATGTGCTTCACATCCGCGGCCGCGACCTCCGGGGTCAGCGGCAGCCAGGCCCCATCCGGGCATGCGGTCTGCGACGGAGACAGGTCCGCCACACAGGGATCCTGAGCCGAGGAGTAGTAGTACTCCACGCCCTCGGGGGTGCGGTAACCGTCCGCGGTCACCGGGGTCACCGGGCCCGTCCAGCTGGGCTCCCACTGGCTGCCACGGGGCAGCAGCACGAGCGCGCCCTGGTCGCCCGGGGTGGGCAGGCGGTCGATCGTGACCACCTTATCCATCTCCAGGGTGCCCGAGTTCTGGACCCGCTCACGCCAGGTCTCGGTGCCCAGCGGCTTGGTGATCGGCACGCAGTTGCCCGAGTAGTAGTCGTCCAGCGTCGGCGCGCACTCGGCGGCCGGGTTGGTCACGTCGGTGACACCCAGCGTGGTGTCGTCGGCCTTCACAAACTTCTGACCACGCAGCGCCCCGATCTCGGTCGGGTACACATCGGTATCCGCCACACAGGCGAAGACCTCGTGCTCCTCGCCATTACAGAACTGGAACGGCTGAGCGGCCTCGACCAGCACCGAGTTGGTCACGTGCTGCCCCGCCGAGATACCCGGGCGGAACATCATGTTCAGCGTGATCGTATAGGTGTCCCCGGGCATCAGTACCGTGCCCTTGGGGAAGGCGAAGCCGATGCTGGTGGGCTCACCGTCGGCGTTTTTCCCCTCGGTGATCGTGATCTGCGCGGGATCGGTGGGCATCGGCAGGTTCGGCGAGGGTGTGGCACCCGCGGGCTGGTAGCCGAACTCGTACCGCGGGTCGTCGCTGTCCTCATCAAAGATCAGCCAGGGCTTCCCGGTGGGATCGTTAGTGTTGATATCGGTGGGCAGGATGTCGGTGATCTTCGGGTCGAGGATCGCCCGTTCCAACCCGCTATTCGCCGGTGCCGGGTTCGACACGGTGAGGGTGAACGGGATGACCTGTCCCGGCAGCTGTGCCCCGATCGGCGTCTTCTTGACGCTGATCTCGGTCCCGCCGGCCTCATAGAAGGCCTGCGCGGTGGTCTCATGGGTCGCGGTCAGCGGGATCGATCCCGGACCGTTGACCGAGCTGGTGACCTCACCCTGCACGGAGTTGGTGAACACGCCACCGCCGCCGAACGGCCTGAGCTTCTCGCCCGGTGCCGCGGGCTGGGAGTCATCGGGAACCGGGACATCCGGGTTGGAGGCCAGGTAGGCGCGACGGTGCACGGTCAGCGGGATCTCCTGACGCGGGCTCGACGGGTTCTCCCACTGGGAGCCGTCGGTCCGGGTGAAGGTGAAGCGCAGTCCGCGCACGTCGGCCGCGGTGACACCCGCGGGCAGAGCCGGGGTGGCCGCCGGGGTGCCGAGCGTCCAGGTGGCACCGTTCAGACTCAGCGGGTTACCGCCGCCGGTGGTGTCATAGGTGCCGCCGACCAGCGCATCCACCTGCACCCGCAGGATGGGGGCGGTGAGCTTGAAGCCCGGCGCGAAGTCCACAAACCGGTAGGCGTTCCAGAACGTGGTGGTGTCATCGGTGACCACCATCTTGGCCGGACGCGCCGAACCGGTTGGGCGGGCCGAGAGGGTCATCGTGATCGAATCCCAGGGCTCATCCGCATAGCCGGGCTCATCCGGCAGGATCTGCGCGTACTGAATCTTCGGGTCGAATGACTTGGTGGTGGTGATGCCGATGTTCAGCTCGGCCAGCGCGATCTGGGCACTGTCCTTGGCGCTCACCTCGTGCACCCCGTTGACCCCGCCGGGATCGAGCACGGTGGCCGAGGCCTCGTTGCGCACCGGCGAATTCACCACGGTGACCGGGGCACCACCGTCGCGATGGGTGGCCCGCAGGCGCAGATCCATCGTCAGGGTGGACTTGCCGGCCGAGACGATGCGTCCGTGATGCGACACCTCGATGCCCACCACATCGGCCAGGTTTGCCGCACTCAGCGCCTTGGCCTGATCGATCGAGTAGGCGTCGATACCGCCCCCGGCGCGCGTGAGCTGCACCAGGGATTCGGCGGCAATCGCCCCGTCGGGCACGGTGATGCCCACGATCTTGGCCAGGTTGAACGTGTCAAACGGCTGGGTGGCACTGCCCGGTGCCGGGTCCACGATCTTCAGCGTGTCCACCTTGGCCACGGTTGCGTTGGTCGCGGTGATGGTCACTCGACCGCTGGGGTACGCGCTCTCCGGGGTGCCGGCCGGCGGGATGCCGATCGGTCCGCCGCTCCAGCCCTTGCTCACGGAGACGTTGAGCGGACGGTCGAGGATCGAGATCAGGTCCGAATCCTCATCGTGCGCGGCCACGGCCCCGCCGGTGATGCCACTGGCGCTGGCGATGTTGTTCACGTCGCCAGTGTCGGCGGTGTTGTAAAGCTCGCTACCCAGCACGGGCACGGCCGGAGAGGCCGGAACCCGCTTGGTGTCGCGCAGCTCCCACTCCAGGTCGATCTGACGGGTGTTTCCGTTTGAACGGGCAACCCCCGAGCCGACGGCCGGCGCATCCACGTCGGTCGCGGCCTCGCGGGCGGCGGTATTCTCGGCAAAGATCAGGCGCACACCCTGGGTCGAGGCCTGCTCGGCGGCGTTCAGCGCAATCTCGGGCAGCGATCCGGTGTAGGGCAGCGCGGTCGCGCCGGAGGCGGGCACCCAGGCACTCCCGTTCCACAGCTCCACCGCGGTGATCCGGTCATAGGCCAGCAGCGGATCCATGGCCGGGGTGATCGCCTTGATCTTCACCAGGTTGAAGGCCTGATAGGTGGTCTTCTCCACCGGGTCGGCCGGGCCGGCGTTCGGGGTCTGGCTCACGCGGGTATCGGCGATAACCATCTGCTCGTAGCCGCCGTGTCCACCGGTGGACCAGCTCAGGCGCGAGGTTGCTTGGTCTCCGGAGCGGGCGACCACGATCTGGTCGGCCGGGGCGATCCAGCGCTTGGTGAGGAAGTCATACTCCCCCGGGGTCGGCGCCAGAATCTCGATCGAGGGGCACGGGTTCAGCGTCGCGGCCCCCGCGGTGGCTCCCGGCGCGGTGGCCGAGGCACTCGAGCAGTTCTCGACGGTGATGTCGCTGCCCGCGGGCTTGGGAGCCAGGCTCTCCTTGAGCTCGGTGGTGATGTTCGGCTGCACCGTGGCCCCGGGCGCGAAGCCCGGCTCATCGCTGGTGAACTCGAACTGCAGGCCGCCGATCTGGTCGCGAATCGCCTCGGGAATCTCCATCGAGAACGAGGTGGCACCCACGACGTTCTCAGCCAGGACCACCCAGGTGTTGCTGACGGTGTCGAAGTAGCGCACGGTCAAGATGGCACCCGGGGGCACATCGGTCTTGGTAATCGCGGTCGGGCGGAAGTGATCCCACCAATCCGAGTCCTTGGGGGTTCCGTCGGCCTTGAGCTCGGGATCGTTAACCAGGATCTGGGTTGCGTTGGCGGTGGACCCCTTACCCACGGTCGTGGGGAGCTGGATCGTCGCCGTCTCCCCCTCGGTGCCCCAGATCTGTCCGGGGCTGATCTTCTTCTGGGTTTCCAGCTCGATCCGGTGCTCGTCCAGGGTCAGGGTGTCGGTCGCGGTGGCATCGGCGCTCTGGTCGCCGGCGGTGCCGGTCACGCCCACCACGTTGTCGATGGTGGTGTCCTTGGCCAGGCCCTCGGCGGCGGTGACCCCGAAGGTCAGGTTCGACTCGGCACCGGCGATAATCGGCTCGCCGGTGGTGTCGGTAAAGGTAATCTCGAAGTGCTTCAGCGATCCGAAGTCCACCGGCAGGGCCGGGAACTGGCCCCCGTTGGTCAGGGTCACGGTGACGCTCTGCTCGACACCGGCGCGGTCCAGGTAGACCAGGGTGATTTCACCGCTGTCGGCGCCCTGGGGGAACTCGACCGGCGAGGTGAAGCCGGTGAAGTCCAGGCGGGAATCGAAGTCGCCGGTGGCCGGCTCGCGAATGGTCAGCGTGGACAGCGGGGTATCTCCGGCGTTCGAGCCGGACAGGGACACGGTGGAGGCGCCGCCGGGCAGCACCACATCCGGGTCGAAGGACTTCTTGGCCGCCACACTCAGCGGCTCGGTGACTACCTTATAGGTGGCGTCATCGGTGTCGGTCGCGCGGTCGCCTCCGTTGGTGACGGCGGACTCGACGGTGTTTTTCAGGGTGATGCTCTCCTCGAGGTCGGCGACGTTCTCCCGCTGCTCGAGCTTCAGGGTCAGTCCGCCGGTGGCCCCCGCGGGAATCGTGGTTCCGTTCGGGCCGGTGAAGGTGACCCGGATTCCGGTGGCCGAGGCCGGCGGCGCATTCGGGGCACCGGGCTTGGTGGCTACCGATCCCTGGACCCAGGCGGTTCCATCCCAGTACTCCACCGTGGCGGTGGTGGCACCCTCGGGCCACTGCACCGAGTCGATCCCGGTGATGGCCAGGTAATCGAAGGGGTTACCGGTGGCACTCGGATCTGCCGGGTCGGTCAGGGTCAGGGTGTCCGCACCGGCGTTGGACTTATTCGCGCCCGAGAGGGTCAGCGTGGTCTCGGTGCCGGGCTTTGCCTGCCCCGCGGTGGGGTTGAAGGACTTGGTAGCGTCGGTGGCCAGGTGCTTTTCCAGCACGGGCTTCACGTTGGCGGTCGAGGTGACCTTGGTTGCGTTATCCGCGGTGACCTGGGCGGTGTTGGGGATGTTCACGCCGTTCTTCTCAAACGGCACATCCTCGCGCAGCTTCACGGTGATCGTGATCGTGGCGTTGGCGTTGTCGATCAGACCGATGACACCCTCGCTCAGCTGCTCATTGAAGACCACGCTGACGTTCTGCCCGTCGATGATCGGGGTCTGGAAGGGCGCATTGGCCACCACCACGTTTTGGATCTCAAACTCGGGCGGGATCGCGTCGGCAAAGACGGCGTTATTACAGCCCACATCGGTCAGGGTCGAACAGGCGACCTCGATCGTATAGGTCAGCGTCTCGCCGGGCTTGACCTGCTCGGCGGATGCGGTCTTTTTCACATCGAGCACCGCGGTGGGTGCCTCGGCCGCGAAGGTGGAGCTGGGTGTCCACACAAATCCCAGTGCGAGAAGCGCACCTAATCCCATTGCCATGCCCCGCATCCGCGAGCGTTTTTGTCCCCTGATCGGTGCCACCGAACTCCCCTGTCCTTTTGGTAAGACGCACAGTCTGGTCCCAGCATAGGAGTCGTGATTCAGGATAGACAACCGAATTTAACGCATGACGAGCGAATGACCCCCAGATGAGGGGCCCTTTTCTCACAGGAGTGCCCGGCGGAGTATGGAGCGTACCGCCGGGCATCGAACCCCTAGTCGAACTTCGGAGTGGTCGCCTCGCAGGTCACCGGCTTGCCCGGCTCCCCGGCGACCGCCGCGATCTGCCGCTTGCCATCCAGCAGGATCTGACAGGTGGCCCGCTGTCCCTCCCCCGGGGTCGCCACGATCGAGGCGGGCCGGGTCGCGGTCACCATCACCGTCTTCTCCCAGCGCGAGCTTCCCGGGGTCGCGGGGTCGGCCACCAGCGGCAGGTTCGGCAGGTCCTTGCTGACCGTGTCCTCGCCGCGCGTTTTGGCCTCGCCAAACGTCACCGCGGGCAGGCTCGGAGTTCCCTCACCCGTGACCGTGACCGCGTAGGTCACCGACCAGGCGTCGGCGGTGGAGTTCTTGATCGAGTCGACCAGGCCACACCCGCTCAGTCCCACACCCACGAGGGTCGCGGCTCCCAGGGCGATGCCGGTTTTTGCCCAAATTCCTGCGCTCTTCATCATGTTTCCTCCGTGTGTTCAACGTCTGAACATCACGCTATCGAGGCACAGGCACCCGGCGCTTCGGTCGCCGCGACGATGTTGGCGGCGGCAATATCGCTCGCTCGGAGGAGGGCTCTCCACCCAGCGGACCTACTTGGTGAGCGCCTCGCCCAGGTCGGGGCAGTAGCGGGCGGTCGCGGTGTCCATGAAGGAGTCGACGTCCTCGGCCGTGCGACCGTCCGCGAGGGAGTTCTGCTTATACTCGTCGGCCACCTTGCGCAGGCCCGACGCGTTATCGCGTTCCTTGTCCAGGCGCGAGCAGTAGTCCTGGGCGAACTCGATCAGTCGGCCGGTGGACAGGGTGGAGTAACTCTTGAGCGACTGGGCCCGTGCCGAAAACTCCCCGTTATTGATCGGGGCCGGTCCCTGGGCGCACCCGCTGAGCAGTGCCACCGCCAGAATGGTCGCCGCGACTGCGAACCTGTGCTTCATGATCGGGAACTCCCTTCTGAGTCAGTATCCTAATCCCCCGCGCGGCGACTCACCGTCACGGCGCGCAGCCCGGACGGTGCCGAAATCGTTACGGCATTCCCAGGCTCATCGCGTCCGGGGCACCCATCCATCATCCGATGGAATGATCTTGCGTCTCCCGCCCGTTGCGCTACCCTGTGGGCAGTAGACTCGGTCATGTCCCTTCACGGTGCGTCTGCGGGTGTGCCACCAACAATTCGGAGCCTTTCATCGATGCATACAGCTCTCATTCCCTGGCTTGACTCCAACGAAATCCTGCAGGCGGCCGGCCCCTGGGCCGTTCTGGTCGTGTGTCTCATCGTGTTTGCCGAAACCGGCCTGCTGGTGGGATTCATGCTCCCCGGCGACACCCTCCTGGTCATCACCGGCCTCACCAGCAACAACGGCACGAGCGATGGTCTCGGCATGCCGATCTGGTGGGTCGCGATTCTGATTGGAATCGCCGCGTTTATCGGCGGTGAGGTGGGATACCTGATTGGGCATCGCGCCGGCCCCAAGATCTTTGAGCGCAAAGAGACCGGTCTGTTCAGCATCGAGAACGTCAACCGGACCAATAAGTTCTTCGAAAAGTGGGGCGCGCTGGCGATCATCATCGCCCGCTTTGTGCCCGTCGTTCGCACCTTCGCCCCGGTCGCGGCCGGTGCCTCGCACATGAACTACCGCAAGTACAGCCTGTACAACCTGATCGGCGCGCTGATCTGGGGAACCGGGCTCACCTACTTCGGCTACCTGATCGGCTATATCCCGCCGGTGGCAAACTTCGTGAGCTCCTATATCGACGTGATCCTGCTGGCCGCCGTGGCCCTGTCGGTCGGCCCCGCCGCCGTGCACTACTTCATGGCGTTCCGCAAGAGCAAGCGTCTGGCCGCCGAGCGCCAGGTTGCCGAGAAGCTGGCCGCCGAAGAGGCGGCCGGCAAGCCCGCTCACGCCCCCGAGGACGAGGCCCCCTCGGCCTAGTTCCCACATATAAACGGCGCCCGCCGGATCCTTCCAGATCCGGCGGGCGCCGTTTTGTTCAGGGCGTGATTTCCTAGACGTGCACCTCACGCTCGTGCTCGGCGTGCTTGGGTGGTTCGATCTGGAAGGTCGAGTGCTCCACGTCGAAGTGGTCGTGCAGGCAGTCGGAGAGCCGGTCCAGCAGCGCCCCCACCTCCCCGCGTTCGAAGACCTCGTCCTCGGCCACCACATGGGCGGTGAAGACGTGCTCCCCCGAGGTGATCGACCACAGGTGCACATCGTGAACCTCGCGTACCCCGTCCGCCCGGGCGATGTGGGCACGCACGTCCTCAACCGAGGTGTCCACCGGGGTGGACTCGTTGAGCACACGCCACACATCGCGCAGCAGCAGGTAGGCGCGCGGCAGGATGAACGCGGCAATCGCCAGCGACACGATCGCGTCGGCGGGCGCCCAGCCGGTGAGCATGATGATGATCGCGGCCACGATCACCGCCACCGATCCCAGCATGTCGCCAAAGACCTCGAGGTAGGCGCCACGCAGGTTGATCGAGGACTTCGCCCCGGCCCGCAGGATCAGCATCGACACGATGTTGGCGGCGAGTCCCACGATGGCCACCAGGAGCATCGGCACCGGCAGAATCTCCGCCTCGGTGGGGGATGTCAGCCGCTGAATCGCCTCGAGGGCGATGCTGATCGAGACGCCGCAGAGAATCAGACCGTTGATGAGCGCGCCAAACACCTCCGTCCGGCGATATCCGTAGGTCGCACGGGCGGAGGCGGGGCGGGCCGCGAGGGTCATCGCGGTGAGGGCCACGATCAGGCCGATCAGGTCGCTGAGCATGTGCCCGGCGTCGGCCAGCAGGGCCAGCGAGCCGGTGAGCAGGCCACCGATGACCTCGGCCACAAACACCGTCGAAACGATGCCGATGACAATCAGGAGTCGTTTTTTGGACGTGGTTGCGGGTGCGTGATCGTGTGCCATGCCTCCACGCTACAAAGGCCATCCCGAAAGGGCTAGGCCGACACCGTAGATAGGAATGATAGCAGTTATCAATATCCGGCTGACCGGGGTTTTCTAGGCCCCGATCAGACCGTTCAGCACCGGAATCGCGCGCTCAAACGCGCGGGCCCGATGGCTCGCCTGGTTCTTCTGCTCGGGGGTCAGCTCGGCGGCCGAGACCTCAAACTCGGCGGGCAGGAACACGGGGTCATAGCCGAAGCCGTTTTCGCCCTGAGGCTCGCGGGCGAGGGCACCGGTCCAGATGCCCACCACCACGTCCTCGCTGGGCTCCGAGCCGTCCACGCCGGGGTTCACGATCGCGATGTTGCAGACAAACTGTGCGCCGCGGTGCTCGGGGGCGATATCGGAGAGCTGTGCGAGCAGCAGTTCGAGGTTCGCCCGATCGTTCTTGCCCGGACCCGCCCAGCGTGCCGAGAAGATGCCGGGGGCACCACCCAGCAGGTCCACGGCGATGCCGCTGTCATCGGCGAGCGCGATCTTGCCGGTGTGTGCGGCGGCCACGCGGGCCTTGATCAGCGCGTTCTCGGCGAAGCTGGTGCCGTCCTCCACCGGGTCGGGTCCGTCATAGGCGACGATGTTCAGTCCCGGCAGCGCGCCGCCGAGGATCTTCTGGAACTCCTCCACCTTGTGCTGGTTATGGGTCGCCAGGACCACCTCGATGCTCATCGCGCGCCACCCTCGAGGGCGGCGAACTGCAGCTCCTTGAGCTCGGCGGAGGAGGCCACGGCCAGATCCAGCAGCTTGTTCAGCTCGTCGCGGTCAAACGGTGCGCCCTCGGCGGTGCCCTGCACCTCGACGAAGCGGCCGTCGCCGGTGAGAACCACGTTCATGTCGGTCTCGGCGCGGACGTCCTCAACGTAGGCCAGATCCAGCATCGGCACGCCGTCGATGATGCCCACCGAGACCGCGGCCACCGAGTCGGTGAGCGGCTGAGCCTTGGGACCGATGTGCTTACGCTCGCGCGCCCACTCGATCGCCTGGGCCAGTGCCACGTAGGCGCCGGTGATCGCGGCGGTGCGGGTTCCACCGTCGGCCTGGAGCACGTCACAGTCGATCACGATGGTGTTCTCGCCCAGCGCCTTGGTGTTGATCACCGCGCGCAGGCTGCGACCGATCAGACGGGAAATCTCGTGGGTGCGTCCACCAATCTTGCCCTTGACGGCCTCGCGGTCGTTGCGGGAGTTGGTGGCCCGGGGCAGCATCGCGTACTCGGCGGTGACCCAGCCCTTGCCCTTCCCGGTGAGCCAGCGCGGCACACCCGGGGTGAAGGAGGCGGTGCACAGCACCTTGGTGTTGCCGTAGCTGATCAGCGCCGACCCCTCGGCCTGGGCGCTCCAGCCGGGCTCGATGGTGATGGTACGCAGCTGATCGGGGGTCCGGCCATCGGCACGGGTCGTGTTGCTCACGCGGAGCTCCTTCGGGTTGGGGCGAGCCTAGCTCGCGGCGGGGTTCTGAATGGTGGTTTCGCGCTGCAGGGTGCGCAGATCGCCGAGGTCGATGACCCCGGTCTGCACGAGGTCCACGTGTGAGATCTCGCGACCCACCAGGCGGGTGGCGAGCTCCAGGAACTCGCTCTCGCTCTGGCCGGTGGCCTCGTAGTGGTGCTGGGGCGGGGTGACCGCGGTGCGCTCCTGACCCATCGACACCAGCTGGCGGTAGACGTCGTTGGCGGTTTCCGAGTCGCTGGAGACCAGGGTCACATCCGGACCCATCACGTAGCTGATCGCGCCCTTGAGGAAGGGGTAGTGGGTGCAGCCGAGCACCAGGGTGTCCACGCCCGCCTCACGCAGCGGTCCCAGATACTCCTCGGCGACGGCCAGCACCTCGGGTCCGGTGGTGATGCCGTTTTCGACAAACTCCACAAACTTCGGGCACGCCTGGGTGAACAGCTCCAGCTCGGGGGCCGCAGCAAACGCGTCCTGATAGGCGCGGGAGCGGATGGTCCCGGCGGTGCCGATCACGCCCACGCGGTTGGTGCGGGTGACCCGCACGGCGCTGCGCACGGCGGGTTGGATGACCTCGATGACCGGGACCGAGTAGCGCTCGCGCGCATCCCGCAGGACCGCCGAGGAGGCGGTGTTGCAGGCGATCACCAGCATCTTGACGCCCTTGGCCACCAGGTCGTCCATCACCTCAAGTGAATAGCGACGCACATCCGCGATGGACTTGGGGCCGTAGGGAGAGTGGGCGGTATCCCCGACGTAGAGGATCTGTTCCCGCGGCAGCTGATCCTGAATAGCGCGGGCGACGGTGAGTCCCCCAACGCCGGAGTCAAAGATCCCAATTGGTGCATCATTCACACCCCCAACCCTACTACCGAGCCCCCGTCACCCTCGTGCACCGGGTCGGCGCGGGGAGCAGAAACGCCCCCGTTCCGGTGCCGGTTGTCGGACCAAAAAACACGGGGCCGGGGTGTCAGAGCACGCAGAAACGTCCCCGTCTCCCGGGCTGGTGCGCGGGAGACGGGGACGTCATCGGGACACCCCGAACCAACACCCGGCGGCCTCGTGAGCCGGGGTGCGGTAACTGCCGGGAACTACTCCGCGGGGGTGACGGGCACCGTGGCCACCGCCGCGCGACGGCGCGGTGCGATGGTCAGGATGACCCAGCCGATGATGCCAAAGAGAATGCCGACCCCGATCACAAATGCCGAGACCCCGTAGGACACCACCGAGGTGAACAGCGAGGTGCGCAGGAACGAGGCGTTCATGACGGTGGCACGCAGCGGGTCGTCCTTGTCCAGCTCGGCGTAGGTCTTACCGTCGGTCATGTTCTTGGCGTGGGTGCTGATGATGTCGGCCTGAGCAAACGCGGAGAAGGGGCCGGCCACGTCGGCGCCGCCGAGGAATGCCGCATCCTCGCTCACGGTGATCTTCTCGGCACGCAGCTGGCTGGTCACCACGCCCCAGACGGTTCCTCCGGCGATGATCATGATGGCGGCGGCCAGCAGGGCGATGAACCCCGCCCAGCGCAGCGCGAGGGCCTTGCCGGGGGTGATGCTCAGGGTGACGGGTGCTGTGGTTTCGGACATAACTGCTCCTTGTAGTTGGGAGATCGCGTTTATGACGCGATCCCGACGTGGTCTTTCGACCAACAATCGCCCCCGGAACTTGCCCGGGAACTGCGATGCTCACGGTGCGAGTAATTGCATGCTAACCGTGTGTTAGCCATTCCGTTTCGGTGATGACGCCCCCAGTATGGGGCACCTGTCGGATGGTGCGGATTTGTTCAATCCGCTGCATCGATTCGGGGTTTCGGCTCGGACCCGGGCGCGTATTCGTGCACCTCGGATGCGGAAAGGTTCACGAACTGGCTAGGCTGATGTTGTGAACACTTCAACCGCACTTCACACCGACCGCTACGAGCTCACGATGATCGATGCCGCGTTCGCCCGCGGTACCGCCACCGAGCACTGTCTCTTCGAGGTTTTCGCCCGCCGCCTCCCCGGCGCGCGGCGCTACGGCGTCGTGGCCGGCACCGGCCGCCTGCTCGAACTGATCCGCGACTTCCGCTTCGGGGAGTCCGAGCTGCAGTGGCTCAGCGACAACAACGTGGTCGGCACCGAGACCCTCGATTGGCTCGCCAACTACCGCTTCCGCGGCAACATCTGGGGCTATCAGGAGGGTGAGGTCTACTTCCCCAACTCCCCCATCCTGACCGTCGAGGCCAGCTTCGCCGAGGGTGTCATCCTGGAGACCCTGGCGCTCAGCGTCCTGAACTATGACAGCGCGGTGGCCAACGCCGCCACCCGCATGGTCACCGCGGCGATCGGCCGCCCGCTCTCGGAGATGGGCTCGCGCCGGGCCAACGAGGAGGCCGCCGTGGCCGCCGCCCGCGCCGCCTATATCGCCGGCTTCGGCGCGACCAGCAACCTCGAGGCCGGACGCCGCTGGGGGATCCCCACGATGGGCACCGCCGCCCACGCCTTCACCCTGCTGCACGCAAGCGAGGAGGAGGCCTTCCGGGCGCAGATCGACAAGCTCGGGACCAAGACCACGCTGCTGGTGGACACCTACGATGTGCACCAGGGTGTGGAAACGGCCATTCGGGTGGCCGGACCCGAGCTCGGCGCGATCCGTCTGGACTCGGGCGATCTGCCCACCCTGGTCACCGAGGTACGGGCCCAGCTCGACTCCCTGGGTGCCACCGGCACCAAGATCACCGTGACCAACGACCTGGACGAACACGCGATCGCGACCCTCGCCGCCTCCCCCGTGGACTCCTACGGCGTGGGCACCTCGGTGGTCACCGGGTCGGGCTCCCCCGCCGCGAGCATGGTTTATAAGCTGGTGGCCCGTCGCGGCGAGGATGGATCCTGGATTCCGCTGGCCAAGAACTCCGAAGGTAAGGCCTCGATCGGTGGTAAGAAGACCCCGATGCGTCGCCTCTCGGCCTCGGGCCGCGCCAACCAGGAGCGCATCTACATCGGTGACACCGCCCCCGAGGCGGACGCCGCCGAGCGCGCACTGAACGTGCCGCTGATCGTGGACGGTGTGATCGAGGAGCGCTACCTCGGCGCCGCCGGAACCGCGCTGGCCCGCGAGCACCGCGCCACCGCGGTGAGCGAGCTGCCGGCCGGAGCCTTCCGCCTGGGACGCGGCGACGCGGCGATCCCCACGGTTTTCATCGGCCACTAGCCGCGAATAAGAGGAGAGGGGTCCGCCGTCCGGCGGGCCCCTCTCTCCCGTTATCCGTGGGCGTCGAGGGTGTCGGTCAGCAGGTCGAGCAGGCGCGCATTATCGATGCTCGTTACCACCTCGATCGGCGCGGGCGCGGCCCCCAGCGCGGGCAGCGCATCCGGGGCCCAGCGCACCGTGCGACCGCGGGTCGGTCCCGGCAGCAGGTCCACGCTGATCGCCAGGTTTCGGGTTTCCACGATGCCCGGATCCAGCAGCAGCGCCACGGTGACCACGTCGTGAATCCACATGCCCCCGATGCCCCGGGTCCGGGCCGAATAGGTGATCCAGGGGCGCAGGGTGGGGACCAGCGCGCGGGTCAGCCGAGTATCCAGCTGCTCGATCCGGTCCAGGTCCGCGTGGGTCATCAGCGTCGTGGTGGTGGCGTCCATCGGGACCAGGGTGATTTGGGCACCGCTGGAGAGCACAATCGCCGCCGCATCCGGGTCCACCCCGAAGTTGGTATCCACCGGATAGCCGTCCACCTCGAACACGCCACCCATGATGATGATGCGCGCCACGTTCCGGGCGAAGTCGGGGAAGAGTCGCGTGGCCAGCGCCAGGTTGGTGAGGGGACCGATCGCCACAATCGTGATGGCTCCGGGATGGGCCCGGACCAGCTCGCCGAGCACCTGGGCCGCGGGCGTCCTCGGCACGTCGTGGGCGGCGCGGGGACGCGGGGTGGATCCCCAGGTTCCCGCCACCGTCGCGTCGGCGTCCTCCCGATCCAGGTGGGTGCGCCAGCGCTCGGGCGGTTCCACCAGCGCGCGTTCGGCCCCCAGATAGATCGGCACCTCGGCCCCGAGGTTCTCGATCAGGGTTTGCGCCGAGGCAAAACCCAGCGCGCTCGGGGTGTTGCCGGAGACCGTGGTGATCGCCTCGAGGGTCAGTTCGGGATGGGCGGCCACGGCGAGCGCCAGGGCCAGCCCGTCATCCACGTTGGCCCCGGGCACCCCGTTGCCGGGATCGCAGTCGATCACGATCCTCACGCGGAGGTCCCCGTCCGGGACCGGGGCCGTTCGGCCGCGGTTTTTCCCGCCGTCGCTTGCTCCGTTGTCGGCCGTTCCGCCGCCGGTTGTGCCGCCGCTGGTTGTGCCACCACCGGTTGCTCCGCTGCCCCATGCTCCCCCGCCGAGCCTGCCGAGCCCGCCGCCCCGAGCAGCGCCCGGGCCGACGGGGTGCGCCGATACTCGCACCCGCAGGAGCGTCGGCGCACCAGCTCGACATCGCAGACGGTCACCGGATACTCGGCCCGGTCGCTCCGGGTCAACAGGTCGATGGCCAGGGCCGCGATTTCCTCGATCGGCTGCTCGATGGTGGACAAGGCCGGAATCGAATACTCGGCGTTGGTGGTGCCGTTGAAACAGATCACCGCCAGGTCCTCGGGGACCCGCACCTCAAGCTCCGCCGCCGCCGCTAGCACGCCCAGGGCCTGCTGCTCGTTGGAGGCGAACACCGCATCGGGACGGGTGTCGCGCTCCAGCAGCGCCCGCCCGGCGAGGTATCCGCCGCCGCGGGTGTAGGTGCCCTCGATCTGAAGATCGGCGCGCGCCGCGTCGCCGAGGGCGTCCCGCCATCCGTCGCGTCGGTCGCGGGCATTTTGCTGCGCCAGCGGCCCGGTGATGATCGCCACCGCGTCCCGACCGTGCTCGATCAGGTGCCGGGTGGCCGAGGCCGAGGCCGCCCGCTCATCCACCCGCACGCCGATGATCCCGGGACCCGCGGGCGGCTCGTCCAGCACCACAACCGGGACCTTGCCCACGGCCTGGTCGAGCCAGGGATGGTCCCGGTCCACCCCGTAAAACAGCAGTCCGTCGATGCGGTGCTGGAGGAATGTGCCCACCAGATCGGCCTCGCGGGCCGGATCATCCGCGGAGTCGCCGAGCAGCAGGGTGAAGCCGCGCCGGTAGGCGGCCCCCTCGATCGCATGCGCGAGGGCGGCCACAAACGGGTTGGCAATGTTGGGCACGATCAGCCCGAAGGTGCGGGTGGATCCCGAAGCCAGGGCCCGGGCGATCCCGTCGGGCCGATACCCGGTGGATTCGATCGCCGCCAGGACCCGCGCCCGGGTCGCCTCGGCGACCGGGCGCGGACCATTATTGACCACGTAGCTGACCACGGCGACCGAGGTTCCGGCCACCCGAGCCACGTCGGTGCGGGTTACTTTTTCCCTACTCACACGGTTCCCATCCGAGCCTCGGCATCATCGGTGGCATCGTGAATCAGGTTGAGGTCGCGGCCGCGGGTTTCCGGGGCCTTGAAGGTGGTGAACAGCCCGATCGCCGCCATGACCACCCAGTACAATGCTAGCGGCCACCAGGCCCCAAACGCGGCCAGTAAGCCGGCCGCCACGGCGGGTGCGGTGCCGCCGGAGAGGATCGATCCGATCTCCTTGGCCAGCGCCATCTTGGTGAAGCGGTTGCGGGCACCAAACAGCTCCACGCCGTAGGCGGCCTGCACGCCGAAGATCCCCAGCGAGGCGATGCTCATCCCCACGATAATGATCGCCATCACCACGGCGGTGTCACGGGACTGGATCAGCGCAAACGCCGGGAACGCGTAGGCCACCAGCAGGATACAGAACCACCGGTAGGTGATCCGACGTCCGAAGCGGTCGGAGAGCCAGCCGGCAAATGGGATCACCGCAAAGCCGATCAGCGAGGCGATCAGCACCGCGGCGGTGGGCACCGACTTATCCACCATCAGCACGGTGGCCACGTAGCCGATCAGGAACCCCTGGGCCATATAGGAGGGACCGTTCTCGCCGATGCGCAGTCCCAGCATCACAAAGAACGCGCGGTTGCGACGCCAGAACGAGCGGGTGTCCACCGCGCGAATGGCCTCGGTGCGGGCGGCGATCTGCTCACGCTGCTTGGCGAAGACCGGGGTCTCCTTCATGGTGCGACGCAGGACCAGGGCGAAGCCGGCGATCAGGATGCTGGCCAGGAACGGGATCCGCCACCCCCAGCTGGTCAGATCCTCCTTGGGCAGCTGAACCACCAGCAGCCAGGCGGTCGAGGCGAGCAGCGTCCCGCTGTTCGAACCCAGGGCGACGATCGAGGCCACCAGGCCGCGGCGCTTGACCGGGGCAAACTCGGTCAGCACGATCGCGGCGCCGGAGAGCTCGGCGCCGGCCCCGAAGCCCTGCAACACTCGCAGGATCAGCAGCAGGATCGGGGCGAGCGCGCCCACCTGGTCATAGGTCGGGAGCAGTCCGATCAGGGTGGTGGCCCCTCCCATCAGCGCGATGGTGATGACCATGACCGTCTTGCGGCCGTGCCGGTCGCCGATCCGGCCGAAGAACCAGGCACCCACCGGACGGGCAAAGAAGCCGACCGCGTAGGTGGAGAAGCTCGCCAGCAGCGCGATCGTGGGCGAGGACTCGGGGAAAAACAGGGTGTTGAACACGAGTGCGGTGGCGAGGCCGTACAGCGCGAAGTCGACGTACTCCATCGTGGTGCCAAGCCACGAGGAGAGCGTTGCCGTCCGAAAGCTCTTTTTTCCCTCGGGGGTGGAAAGCGCATCTTCCGTTACGAGAACGGGGGCGGACTGGGTGGGTTCCACGGGGGTTTCCTTTCACGCGGTCTGATGCCGCGGCTCTGGGTGGGGAGAAGGGTCTACCCGCGTAGAGTCTGCGCAAAATCTACGCGGGTAGAACACCTGCTTACGGTAAGCAGCACCCGCGATGGTTGACAAGCCCCGTGGCCGCAAAACACCCACTGTTCACCCACTCGTCGCCCGGGCTTACCCCCTCGGGGCACACACAAAACGCCCCGCCTGCGAGGTCCGGTCCGCGCGGCCGTTGCGACCCCCACCGTGTGGGGTGGGGCAACAACCGCGCGAATCCGCCGGGCAGCGGGGCGTTAGTGGGTGGGTTTAGCTATCGCGCAGACGCGCGTACACTTCCTTGCAGGCCGGGCAGACCGGGAACTTTTCCGGGTCGCGACCCGGGGTCCACTTCTTGCCACAGAGCGCGCGCACCGGCTTACCGGTCATCGCGGACTCCAGGATCTTTTCCTTCTTCACGTAGTGCGAGAAGCGTTCGTGATCGCCGGGCTCGATGGCCTCCTCGTTGAGGAGCTTTTCCAGCTCGCGGTCAAGCAGGGCGGTGCCGCCGCCGTCCGGCGTACCGTTCGGGTCGGAGATACTCAGGTTCACGTCGCTCATGGGTTCAGTTTAGGCCGTTTGCCCGGATAATGCGCGCCCCTAGTGCGAGGTCGCAAACTCCATCAGCTCCGCCGTGTGCCGGGTGTAATAGCGAGCCCCGGCCGCAACCCCGAGGATCAGCACCAGCACCCCGACCCCGAGACCCACCGCGAGGGTAAGCCCGATCATCGAGGACTCGCCGCCATACGCCCGAGTCGCCAGGTAGAGCACCGGGAGGCTCAGCACCACGGTCCCGATCAGGCTCAGCGCCTGCACCCGAGCCGAGTATCCGCCGCCAGCCTGGGGCTGCTGGAAGGGGCTATCGCCGGGCTGAACCGCCGGATACGGGGTCCGTGCCGAGAAGTAGGAGGCCAGCCCGAGACCGGTGAGCAGGATTCCCCCACACACGCCGATCAGGACCGGCAGCATCTCGGGGACGCCACCGAGGCCCACCGAAATCGGGGCGCCGATCGCGATCACCAGGACACCCAGGAGAAAGACCGGCAGGATTCGACCGATCCGGTCCGCGCGGCCCGAAACCCCGGAGGTCACGTGCAGCCAGAGTGCCGAGGAGTCTAGGGCCAGGTCGTTATGCGGCGCCCAGGCGATAAAAAGCAAAATAATCGGCAGCGGCAGCAGGCTGAGAGCCGACCAGGACACCCCGGCGATATTCAGCGCAAACACGGCCACGATGGGAACCACCGGAACGATCAGCAGCGAGGTGATGTAGCGCGGATCGCGCAGCCAGTAGGTCAGCGAGCGTGCGGCCACGGCCGCGGTGGCCCCGGCGGGAACCCGGGCAAACCAGCCCAGGTGAATGCCGGCGGGAACCTCGGGCCGACTCACCGAACGCACCAGATACGTGCACAGCACACCCCAGGCGGCAAACAGCACAATCACCGTGAGGACGGCAATCGCCAGTCGCCCGGCCAGCGCCCCACCGCTGCCCGGTTCGGTCAGGAGCCAGGGGGCACCAAGCGGCGTCCAGCCGGCAAACCCGGCCACCGCCGCGAGCCGGTCTGAATCCCCCAGCGCCAGGACGCCGGTGCCGATGGCGAGCAGGGCCAGCACCACGCTCACCAGACCCCGCAGTCCGCGGCGGGCGGGCTCGCGCAGCTGTCCGCCGAGGGCCGATCCTAATCGGATCAGGAGCGACCCGGTCAGCGGGACCAGGACGGTGGTCGCCAGCGCCGGACCGACCGCATCGGTCTGCATGGACGCTAACCCGAATCCCGCGATACCGCCGAGTAGCAGTAGTACGAGGGTCGGCAGGCTCAGCAGGCCCGAAAGAATGAGCCCACCGGCGAGGGTGCGCGGGGCGATGCCGAAGCCCGCGTATCCGCGCGGATCCAGCGTGCTGGACACGCGAGATACCAGGGGCACCAGGAAGCAGCCCAGCAGGATCACGCTGCCGCCCGCGCCGATCAGCGCACGCAGCAGTGCCGGATCCACCTCGGTGGGTTCCTGGAACAGCGTGGCAAACAGGTAGCAGGCGGCTGCGGCCAGGATCAGGAGGAGAACTCGGCCGGCCACGGCCCGCGGTTCGCCACGAAAGGCGTTGAGGAGGGTCTGAATCCTTAGTCGGAGAAGCTGTGCAACCATTCCAGGCCCTCCGCGGGATCGGCGGGCAGGGACAGCTCGGCGAAGCGTTCGGCCAGGGTGCCGTTGCCACGAACCTCGGCCACGGTGCCCTGTGCAAGCACGGTGCCGCTGACGATGATGGACACGTGGTCACACACCCGTTCGATCAGCTCCATGCCGTGACTCGAAAGCACCACGGTGCCCCCGTGGTCCACATAGTTACGCAGCAGGGTGAGGAGGCGATCCACCGAGACCGGGTCCACCGACTCAAACGGTTCATCCAGCACCAGCAGACGGGGCGAGTGGATCAGCGCCGCGGCCAGGGCGACCTTCTTCCGCATGCCGACCGAGTAGTCCGAAACCAGGCGGCCCAGCGCATCGCTGAGCCCGATCGCGGCGGCCAGATCGGCGATGCGCGTGCGCACGGTGGCGGCGTTCAGCCCACGCAGGGTACCCGAGTAGTGCAGGAACTGGGCACCGGTGAGACGCTCGAACAGGCGCATGCGGTCGGGCAGGGCCCCGATGGTGCGCTTGGCCCGGTCGGGATCCTCCCACACGTTGACGCCGTTCACCAGGATTTCCCCGGCATCGGGACGCAGCAGACCGGTGATCATCGACAGGGCAGTGGTCTTACCCGCGCCATTGGGCCCCACGATAGCCGAGAACGTGCCGGTGGGCACGCGCAGGTCCAGGTTGTCCACCGCGTGGGTGCCCCCGTAGTGGCGGGTCAGGCCGCGCACCACCAGGACGTCCTCGACGACGTCGCTGGACTCGGAATGATCAATCGTCTCGACTACGGTCTCGGCCACGGGCTGCGCCGCGGCGGATACTTGCGCCGCCGAGCGTTCCGCGGCAGGCTTCGCGGGGGTGCGCGGAGCCGGTGCCCGCTTGGTCGGTGCCTTCTTGGATGTCGGAGACTTCGTCGCGGGGGCCTTCTTCGCGGCCGAGGTCTTGGAGGCGGCGCTATCCGGTTCCGGTGATGCGGTGACCGAATCGACCGGTTCGCTGACGGGTTGTGGACGCACCGGAGCCGCCTGCGCGGCCGCGGTTTTCGCCGCGGCGGTCTTGCTCGTGGAGGTCGCGGCGGGAGCACCATTCGCGCTCGTCTTCGGGGCGGCGGTCTTGGCGGCCGTGGACCTGGCAGCCGTGGACTTGCTCGCAGCAGTCTTCGAGGCCGTGGACTTCGCGGCAACAGTCTTGCCTGCGGAAGTACTGGTAGAAGTTGTCTTGGCAGCGTTCGTCTTGGCGGCGGTCGTCTTGGCAGAAGTCGTCTTGGCAGCAGTGCTCTGAGCGGCGGTCGACTTCGACGCGGGGCTCTTCGCCGCGCTGCTCTTCGCCGCGGAGGCACGCGGCGTTCGCGGCTTTGCCGGTGCCTTTTTCGGCGCCACGGGCGTGCCCGAGGCGGAGGTTCCAGCGGAGGTAGCGGCGCTGCCAGAGGCCGCAGAGTCAGCGGTTCCAGAGGCCGCGGCGTCAACGGCAGGCCTGCGCCCGGCGGAGGGCGTCACCGATTCGCTCGCGCCCGCACTCGGTGTGGTCGAGCTCTCCGCGTCTCGGGCGGAGTTCGACTCCGGCTGTGACCCTGCTTCTGTGGTTCCCACAGTTGATGCCCCCATCATTTTTACGTCTTCGTTTTCGGAGTTTGGAGTGTGTCCGAGACACGTCCGCAGCTCGGATTCGCGCGGTTTTCTGCTGCTTTCCCAAACTACCAACCGATATATGAGTTCCTCGTTAAGCCCGGCCGCGTGGCAAAACTCTAACCTGAGAAAATTCCGAGCGTCGTGTTACGAAACGACAACGACCCTCCGCCCTGTGCCCCGAACTGGGCAATTGGCAGCTAACGTAGATCAGGTGCATGACGGAGTGCGCTTACAACATCTGTCCGGTGAACAACTGGCAAACCCGCCCACTCCGGATGCAACACCGCTCTGATAGGGAGTTACATTGACGACACAGGTAGTAATCCTCGCCGCGGGCATGGGCACGCGTCTCGGGCGCTCGCTCCCCAAATCGCTGACCGAACTGAACGACGGCCGCACCATCATGCAGCAGCAGTTCGACAACATCCACCACGCCTTCGGCAAGAAGGTCAAGATCACCGTGGTGGTGGGCTACAAGCTGGAGCACATCATCGAGGCGTTCCCGGACGCCGACTTCGTATTCAACGAGCAGTACGACCAGACCAACACCTCCAAGTCGCTGATGCGCGCCCTGGCAGCCTCCTCCAACGGTGGCGTGCTGTGGATGAACGGTGACGTGGTCTTTGACCCCGAGGTTCTGGTTCGCGCGGCCAAGGTTGTCGCCACCGACTCCTCCTTTGTCACCGTCAACACCGACAAGGTCTCCGATGAGGAGGTCAAGTACACGGTGGGTGCCGAGGGCTACATCAAGGAACTTTCCAAGACCGTCAAGGGCGGTCTCGGCGAGGCCGTGGGCATCAACTACGTCTCCTCGAGCGATAAGGCGGCGCTGCTGCGTCAGCTCGGCCGCGTGGACGACCAGGACTACTTCGAGCGCGGCATCGAGCTCGCCATCGAGCAGGACGGCATGCTGGTTGAGCCGATGAACATCTCCGACTTCTACGCGGTAGAGGTCGACTTCGCCGAGGATCTCGAGCGCGCGAACCTCTTCGTCTAAATCGATTTCGGGCCGCCGCACCCCGGCTTCCCACGCTTTGAACACCCCGTGTCTTCGGCCCGCCTGCGGGTCGGCGTCACGGGGTGTTGTGTTTTTGCCGGTAGATTGAGGCTGTGATGAGTACGACCACCCCACCCCGGCCGCGCCGTTCCCGCGCCGAGCGCTATCGCAGCGCGCTCTGGCTGCTCACCAAACGGGACCTACGGGTGCGCTATTCCACCAGCGCCCTGGGGTATTTCTGGTCGATTCTGGATCCGCTGGTCATGGCCGGCATCTACTGGTTCGTCTTTGTGGTGGTGTTTAAGCGTGACGGCACCATCGGTGAGGACCCCTATATCGTCTTCCTGATCGCCGGCCTGCTGCCCTGGATGTGGTTCACCGGAACCATCTCCGACAGCACCCGGGCGTTCCTGCGGGAGGCCAAGCTGGTGCGCTCCACGTCCATTCCGCGCACCATCTGGGTCGCTCGTCTGGTGCTCTCCAAGGGCCTGGAATTCCTGGCCTCGATCCCCGTGCTCATCATCTTTGCGGTGATTTTTGGGGCGCATGCCAACTGGTCGCTGGTGTGGACGTATCCGCTGGCGATCATCCTGCAGGCGACCCTGGTGCTGGGCATCGGCCTGATCGTGGCCCCGCTGGTTGTGTTCTTCCGTGATCTGGAGCGCGCGGTGAAGCTCATCCTGCGCTTCATGTTCTACGCCTCCCCGATCGTCTACTCGACCCTGGACATGCCCAAGGACATCCAGTCCTGGGCCGCGCTGAACCCGCTCAGCGGCATCTTCTCGCTGTACCGTTCGGGCCTGTACCCCGAGCAGCTGGTCGCGTTCCCGGTGATCATGTCCGTCATCATCTCGGTGGTGGTTCTGGGCATCGGCCTGCTCGTCTTCCGCCGCTGTGAGCGCGCGGTTCTCAAGGAGATCTAATGACCGAACCGATCATCTCGGTGACCGACCTGGGCATCCAGTTCCGCCGCAATAAGGCTCGTCGCCGCAGCTTCAAGGACCTGTTTGCCGGGCGCAAGCGCCGGGCCCGCCCGAACCAGTTCTGGGCGTTTCGCAACCTCACCTTCGACGTGGCGCCGGGCGAGGCCATCGGCGTGGTGGGACGCAACGGCCAGGGCAAGTCCACGCTGCTGAAGCTGGTGGCCGGGGTCATCCTGCCCGATGAGGGACGCGTTCGGGTCGGGGCCGGAGTCGCACCGCTGATCGAGATCACCGGCGGCTTTGTCAGCGACCTGTCGGTGCGCGATAACGTATATCTGACCGCCGGTCTGCACGGCATGTCCAAGGCCGAGGTGGCCGCAAGATTTGATGAGATCATCGACTTTGCCGAGATCCAGGACTTCGTGGACACCCCGTATAAGCACCTCTCCAGCGGCATGAAGGTGCGCATCGCTTTCTCGGTGATCGCGCAGCTGGATGAGCCGGTGATCCTGGTGGATGAGGTGCTGGCGGTGGGTGATAAGTCCTTCCGCGAGAAGTGCTACCGCCGCATCGACGAGCTTCTTTCGGCCGGGAGAACGCTGTTCTTTGTCTCGCATAACGAGCGTGACCTTCGGCGTTTTTGCAGCCGCGGCCTGTACCTTGACAAGGGAAAACTGGTCCTGGATGGGCCCATTGGCGAGGTTCTTGATCGCTATAACGAGGATTATAATAATCCCACGTCCTAATCCGGGCGGACCCGTTCGAACAGGGGGAAGGGGCACGCATGGCTAAGAAACCACCGGTGTACGTGGTAACGGGGGTTCCCGAGCCCGAACGCTCCCCCGCCGATCCCGCCAGCATCGACGCGATCCTGCTCCCCGGCACCACCACGTCGGCGGCCCAGGGCGGTTCGCCTCGGCCGGCCAAGGCAGGCCCCGTCGGCTCGGCCACCGATCCGGCCTGGGTCCGCGGGATCGACCGTCTGCTCTCGGTTCAGCGGCCGCTGGTCCTCGCGCATATTCGCTCGATTCGCCGCCGCCATCCGCATGCCACGGGCGACCAGATGGTGCGCATTCTCGAACGCCGCTATCTGACCGCCGTGACCTCCGGCGGTGCCGCGGTCGGGGCCACCGCGATGGTTCCGGCGATCGGCACGGGCATCACCATCGCCCTCTCCGGCGTGGAAACCGCCGGGTTCCTGGAGGCTACCGCCCTGTTTGCCCAGTCGGTGGCCGAGGTTCACGGGATCGCCGTGAACGATCCGCTGCGTGCCCGCGCCCTGGTGATGACCCTGATGCTGGGCAACGCCGGCAGCGACCTGGTAAAAAACTTCACCGGCGACGTGCTCGGCCAGGGCAACAGCCGCCGCGCACACTGGGGTCGCACGATCGCGTCCTCGATGCCGCAGATGGTCATGGGCCCCTTTGCCGACCAGGTGAAGTCTCGCTTTATGAAGCACTTTGTGGCGACCCAGGGCACCACCCTGGTGGGCAAGGCCGTCCCCTTCGGCATCGGCGCGGCCATCGGCGGGGTGGGAAACCACGTGGCCGGCCGCGGGGTGGTCACCAGCGCGCGCACGGCCTTCGGGCCGGCCCCGGTGCGTCTTCCGCTCGAACTTGAACCGCTGGAACGCGCCGAGCCGCTGGTGGGACGGGTCCGTTCGGGCATTCGTGGCCTCGGGGAAAAGATTCCGCGGGCACTTCCCGGACGCCGTCGCCCCGGAACGCCCGAGGCACCGGGGAAGAACCGCACACCGCGTCCCGAGGATCCCCAGAATCTCGCCTAGGCATTCTCCCCGGCGGCGTATTCATCCCACCGCCGCGTGGAGGCGCGCCTAGGCGTTCCTGCCCTCCTGCGCGGCGAAATCTTCCCACCGCTCCATCAGGGTGTCCACGGCCGCGTGGAAGCGTGCGGTAGCCTCCCCCGGGGTGGTGTCGCCGAAGTAGTGGCGGGACCAGCGTCGCAGGCGCGCGGTGGCCTCGGCATCATCCCGCACGCGCTCAACCTCGGTGACGATGTGGGCGGCGCCCTCGGCGGTCAGCCACTCGCACTCCTGCAGGTAGCCTCCGGCGTCGATTTCGGCGGCGGGATTGACCGGCCGGGTCACCAGCACGGGCTTCCCCACGGCCAGACGGTCATAGATCATCGCCGAGATATCAACGATGGCCACATCCGAGGCCGCAAGCTGCCAGCCAAGCTCGATGCCCTGGTCATAGACGTGCTGAACCCGCGGATCGGCGTGGTTGGCGTGCTGAATCATCGAGATGATCTCGCGATTGGCCTGCGCATAGCCGTGATCGCTCACACCCGAGCGCGGATGCGGACGGTAGATCACCCGGTGCTGACCCGAGGCCAGGAGACTCTTGACCAGGGTCACGCCGTGGGTGGCGATGGATCCATAGGCCGCCGAGGCCCGGTCCCCCTCCCAGGTTGGGGCGTAGAGCACCACGGTGCGCTCGTCGGGGACGAAGGGCAGCCTGCCGGCGAAGTGATCGGCCTGGGGACGACCGATCGCGAACGTGCGTCGATCCAGATCGTAGTCCCAGAGCGCCTGGGTGAGCCGCTCGCGGGCGGCCTCCCCGGCGATGAAGGCGTAATCGTAGGCCTTGAACTGGTTGGTGGTCATATACATCTTGTCGCTCTCACCGTGATTGATAAACACGTGCCAGCGACGTCCGTAACGGAACATCTGGAAGTTCTTGGCGTTCTGATTCACGTAGAACACGATGCGGATGTCCTGCTCCTCGAGGGTGTCCTCAAGTTCGCGAACGGTGCGCACATAGGCCACGTCCAGCGGGGATTCCTCCAGCAGCTGCGCGGCCGCGGTCGCGGTACGGGTCAGCACCACCACGGGCCATTTTTCGGCCAGGCCCGCGAGCGGCTGATACCACTGGCGCATCTGGTACATGTTGACCTTGCCATCGGCAAAGTACACGGCGATTTTGAAGTGACCGGGGGTCAACGGTGTCAGGGCCGCCAGCCGATGGGCAAGATCGGTCCGCGCGCGGCGATTCGCAATCGCCTCGCCGAGGAGAGTGAGAGCCTTACGGCCGTCGGAGATGACACCCATGTACGTTTCGTATCCAGTCGTTTACGTTGTGTTCGTTGCAGATTAGTAGATCGGTGGACGCCCGGCCCGGTTCATCCGCCAGATGGTGCGCCAGCGCAGACGCGTGCGTCCACCCGGTGCGGTGCGGATGCCCTCGCGCCAGCCACCAAACCAGGGTTTGAGGGCCTCGGGCTTGCGCCACCAGCGGGCGATCGTCGCGAGGGTCCAGACCCCCACGTAGGCGATCCCCAGCGGGAAGGGCAGGTTACGCCGGGCGATCCAGACGCGGTTTCGCGCCGTCAATCGATAATACTGGCTGTGCCGGGTCTGCTGCACGACGGGGTGGAATGCCCGCAGGTCTCCGTCGTACCAGGCCCGCAGGTCCTGGTCCCAGACCCGCCAGGCCAGCTCGATCCCCTCATGCGCATAGAAGAAGGGTTCCGCCCAGCCCCCGGTGCGATCAAACACCGCACGGGGCATCAGGATCGAGGCCTCCATGCAGGAAAACGCGGGGCCGGATTCGCTCGGGTCGGGGCTACCGGCGCGGGGGATCCAGTGGCGCAGGGTTTCCCCGGACTCGGGATCCATCATCCGCGGCTGCACCAGACCGATGCTGGGGTCGGCCCGGATCAGCCCGATCGCTCGGGCCAGATAATCGGTATCGGGCAGCCAGGCATCGTCATCGAGGAAGTAGATATACTCCCCCGCCACCTGTGCGGCCCCGCGGTTGCGCCCGGCGGGAATGCCCTCGTTGGTGGCCAGGGCGTGGGCGCGAACGCCCGCGGGGAGGCCCACCGGCTGGTAGCCGTTACCCACCACCACCATGTCGAGGCGAACGCCGGTCTGGGCGAGCACGCTGTCGATCGCGCGGCGCAGCTCCTCGGGTCGACGCCCCTGGGTGAGGATCGCGACGCCCACGCTCGGCAGGCCCGCGCCGGGCGCTGCGGCGCTAGGCACGCAGCCGCTTCGAGGTCATGATGGCCACAAAGTGCCCAAACAGGGTGATGATGCCAAAGACCAGCAGGAACACCAGGGTGCCACGCATCGCCAGCTCGCCACCGATAAACAGTCCGACCACGGCGCCCACAAAGATCACCATGGTGAGTTCCACCGAGTGGAACAGGCGGTGGAAGGGCAGGAAGCGGGCGATCCGACGGGCCGCCTGCAGCAGACCCGGCTGCGGTGCCGACTCGCTCACGCTATAGGTGAGCTTGGGGGCACCATAGGCGGCACGGGCGTTGCGCACCATATCGTTGAGGGCCTTGTTCAGGATGATCACGATCGCCAGGCCCATACCCAGGGTCGTCCAGAGGTAGTCCTCGGGTGCCTCAAACGGGTAGCCGGCGGCGCGAATGGCCAGCGCGATGGGGATCAGCGTCTCGGTCGAGTAGTGCCCCACCGAGTCGAGGAACGTGCCCGCCGGGGACGAGGTCTTGCGCCAGCGCGCCACCTCACCATCCGAGCAGTCCACAAGCATCTGCAGCTGACCAAAGATCAGACCGAGAACCGCGCCCCAGATCCCGGGGATCAGCAGGACCCCGGCCACACACCATCCGGTGAGGATCATGATGCCGGTCACGCCGTTGGCGCTGATCCGGGTGCGCAGCAGCGCCATGGTCAGGTACGGGGACAGATCACGCAGGTACAGCGAGGCCACCCAGTGCTCGGCGTTGCGGCGGGATCGAACCTCCGGCGGCTGGGCCACGGCGCGCAGCTCGGCCAGCGAGCCGGGTCGGGTATAGCGAGGCTGGGAGTCGGTCATCGGCGGTTCTTACCTTCGTTTTTCAGCGCCGAGGTGGACCCGGCAAGGGAGAGATATCCCAGGATAAACCCGATGCCCCAGCAGAAGTGAATACACGGGATGACGATCAGGAACCAGGCCATCGCCCGCGGGGAATCCTTCGACCCGACGGTGAGGGTGGCCAGTAGGACCAGCAGCACGTAGCCGGCCGGGATGATCCAGCCCCACACCAGCGGGTTCGGGGTACCCAGCGCGGACTCCACGGTCCCGATGACGCCCAGAATAATACCCACGGTGACGGCCAGAACCATCAGCGGCGGCGCAAAGTAGCGGATGATCCCCCGGCTGGGGAAGGTACGGCTGAGCTCCCCGCGCCACAGGCCGGTGGAGAAGAACTGGCGAATCAGGCGGTTCAGGCTCGGCCTCGGCCGGTACACCACGCGCATTTCGGGGGTGAACCAGACGGTTTCCCCACCCTTGGCCAGGCGGTGGTTGAGCTCCCAGTCCTGGCCACGCTTGATGCGCTCATCAAACAGGCCCGCGGCCTCCAGCGCATCCCGGCGGAACACGCCGAGGTACACGGTTTCGGCCGGCCCCTGGGTGCCACCCACGTGGTGGGGGCTGCCGCCGAGCCCCACCCGGCTGCCATAGGCGCGGGCCACCGCCTGCTCGAACGGGGTGGTGCCCCGGGCGTCCATGATGCCGCCCACGTTGGCGGCGCCGGTGCGCAGGATCGTCTCAACCGCGACAGAGGTGTAGTTGGGAGGCAACACCGAGTGGGCGTCCACCCGCACCACGATGGGCAGGGTGGTAGCGCGAATGGCGATGTTGAGTCCGGCCGGGGTCGAGCCCACCGGGTTGTCGATCACCCGAATCCGGGGATCCTCGGCCGAGAGCTCGGCCACGAGTTCATTGGTGCCATCGATACTGGGCCCCACGGCGATCGCCACTTCAAAGGGGCCGGTGTAGTCCTGGGCCAGCAGTGAGTCAACGGCCGCACGTACGTGGGTGACATCGTTGAGCACCGGCATAACGTATGAGACGCCGGGTAACGTGGTCTGGGAAGGGGCAGAAGAATGCTCCGACATGGTCTCCGCTCGCGGTATTGTCCGAACTAGAGCGTATCAGTCTCTTTCGGAATCATGCTGCGGGAACGCCGCAGGCTGGCGTTCGAGTCCCGGATATACGGCGGCGCCCGCCGTGTTGTTCAACACGACGGGCGCGCGGTGGCTCTGGAAGGAAGCCGGTGAATCGGGCCTACTTCACCGAGAGGGTGGCCAGGGTCACGTTGGCGGTGCCCTGGTTGGTGCCCCGCACGTAGGTGATCTCCACCTTGGTGTCCGGAGCGTAGGAGCGAACCTGGGCGGTCAGATCGTTGGCGCTGGAGACGGGCTTACCATTCACCGCGGTCACGATGTCACCGGCACGCAGTCCGCCGGCCTCGGCGGGTCCACCCGCGGTGACCTCCTTGATCAGTGCGCCGGCGGTGGTGGCGTCGGCCACGGTCGAGGCATCCTGAACGGAGGCACCCAGCAGGCCGTGGGTTGCGGTTCCGGTCTTGATGATCTCGTCGGTGATCCGCTTGACGGTGTTCGAGGGGATCGCGAAGCCCAGGCCGGCGCTGGCACCCTGGGTGCTGTTGTCGCTCTTACCCGGGTCGACGATGGCCACGTTGATTCCGATCAGCGAGCCACTGGAATCCACCAGCGGTCCACCGGAGTTACCCGGGTTGATCGGGGCGTCGGTCTGGATCACGCCGATCGGCACCTGAGCCTTCTGCTGGCTCGGCTGCTGACCCTGCTGGTTCTGGCCGCGCAGGTCGAAGCCCCAGTTGTGGCCATCGGAGTTACCCGAGTCGCCGTTCTGGTCGTTTCCACCGGCGCTTGAATCGTTCTTCGGCACCGCGGTGGACGGCAGGCTCAGCGAGCGGTTGAGCGCGCTGACGATACCGTTGGTCACCGAGTTGGGCAGATCCAGCGGGGCACCCACGGCGATCGCTGCCTGGCCGACATTGAGCTTGTCGGAGTCGGCGAAGTTGATCGGGGTGAAGTCGTTCACACCATCCACCTTGATCACGGCGAGGTCGTTCAGCGGGTCGCTTCCCACCACCTTGGCGTCATAGCGACGACCGTTGCTGTCCTGCACCTTGATCGCCACGTCGGTGGTGGCACCGTCCAGGGTGACCACGTGGTTGTTGGTGACGATGTACCCGTCCTTGGTGAGCGCGGCACCGGAACCGGTCGCGCTGCCACCCTGCGACTGCACCGAGATGGTGAAGGTGCTGGCGAGTGCGCGATGGGCGGCGGCGGCAATCTGGTCCACCTTGGTCTCATCGTTGACGGACACGGTGCCCGCCCCGACGTTTCCGGTCGAGGAGATGTGGGACTGGTTCGGGGAGATCAGCGCATAGGTCGCCGCGCCGATTCCTCCGCCCAGCAGCGCTCCGACGGCGAAGCCCGCCACCACCAAAACGGGGGCGCGACGCTTCCTGGGGCCGGGGGCGGCGAAGGCGTTCCCCGAGTTCGGGGGTGTGCCCCCAAATCCGGAACCACCGGCGGCGTGCGCACCGGGATGCTGGGCGTCCGAACCGGGGTAGGCCGGGGCGGACCCGGGGTACGCGCCATAGGAACCCGGAGCGGAGGCCTGGGCGGCCGGAGCAATCGGGGTCGTGGCCGCGGTCTGGGCGGCAGCGTGGCCGGCCGGAGCGATCGGGGTGGTGGCCGCGGTTGCCTGAGCCGAGTGCGCGGACGAGGACGGGGCCGAGTGCGCGGACGGAGCCTGAGCAGAGTACGCGGGCTGAGTCGGGGCGGTGGCCGGGGCCTGAGCCGAGTGGGTGGGCTGCACGGGCTGAGTCGGTGCCGTGTGCTGGGCCTGACCGGCGGGCTGCGCCGGAGCGGCCGGCTGCGCGGCGTGGGACGGCGCGGTGGGCTGCTGACCCGTCTGCTGAGCCGCGCTGTAGGCGTTGGTCGGCTGCTGTGCCGACGGGTAGCCGGGGGTGGCGGACTGCGGGGCGGTCGGGGCCGGACCGGCCGCGGTGTATCCACCGTGGGTGGGCAGCGGCGGTGCCGGACGCGGCTCGGTGGCCTGGTGGGCGGCCGGGGTGACCGGTGCGGCAGGAACCGACGGCTGCACCGCGGTCTCGGTCTGGTCTGCCGATACCTCGGGCAGTACCCGGGTCTCGGCCTGGGTGTCGGTGGACTCCTGGGTGTTGGCGGTGTCGTGAGAATTGGCGGACGTCTCGCCGGTGCCGTCGGCCCCGGTAGTCGGATCGACCTCGTGAGGGTTGTGAGTCATGATTGCTCCTTCCAAGCACAGCCAGCTTGTCGTGCGAACCTGAACGTTTCTTAAGCGCCAGCTGTGGAGTATCCAGCGCCCCGTTTTGCCCCGGATTTCCGGGGTTCCGTAACGATACGACTTCTTCATCGTAGCCGCCACTAGGCTGGAGCGGGCCGGAAATGACGCCGACCGTTACACATTCTTTAGCAAAAGGACTGGGCATGAACGCTCTCGCTGGTTGGTCTCGAGCCGCACGGGGTGCGGGGCTACTCTCCCCCGGCGGCGCCCCGGCCGCCTCGATCTTCTCGGAGATGAGCGCCCTGGCTGGTGCCACCGGGGCGATTAACCTGGGGCAGGGCTTTCCCGACGAGGATGGCCCGATCGAGGTCCTGGAGGCCGCCCGGGAGGCGATTGCGTCCGGGGTCAACCAGTACCCGCCCGGACGAGGTACCGCGGACCTGCGCCTGGCCATCGCCGAGCACCGAAACCGGTTCTGGGGCGACAGCCCCGATCCCGAAACCGAGATCCTGGTCACCGCCGGGGCCACCGAGGCCCTCGCCGCGACGATCCTGGGCCTGACCGAACCCGGCGACGAGGTCGTGACCTTCGAGCCCTTCTATGACGCCTATGGCGGCCTGATCGCGCTGGCCGGAGCCACCCACGTCACCGCGACCCTCCACGCCCCCACATTCACCCCCGATCCCGACGAGCTGCGCCGAGTTATCACCGACCGCACCCGACTGATCATCGTGAACACCCCGCACAACCCCACCGGCGTGATGCTGTCCACCGAGATCCTGGATCTGCTGGTGGAGCTCGCCCACCGCCACGATGCGATCATCGTGACCGATGAGGTTTATGAACACCTCACCTTTGAGCACACCCACGTGCCCGTGGTCACGCGTCCCGGAGCCGCCGAGCGCACGCTGACGATCTCGTCGGGTGGAAAGACGTTTGCGACCACCGGATGGAAGATCGGCTGGATCAGTGGCCCGGCAGATCTGATCACCCGGGTCACCACGGTGAAGCAGTTCCTCTCCTACGTGAACGGAGCACCGTTCCAGCCGGCCATTGCGGTGGGCCTGCGCCTGCCCGATGCCTACTTCACCGGGGTGGCGAAAACCCTCCAGGGAAAACGGGACCGCCTAGCCACCGGACTGTCGGCGGCCGGTTTCGGAGTGTCTCTGCCCGACGCCGGATACTTCATCGTCGCCGATACGTCGCCGCTGGGGTTCGCCGACGCCACCGAGCTGGCTCGCGAGCTTCCCTCAAGGATCGGGATCGCGGCAATTCCGGTCTCCGCCTTCGTGCGGCCCGAGCACCGCGACGACACGTGCATCGTTAGGCAGCCGCGCGCATACTGACGCTTACCGTGTCGAAATAGCCCCGGAACACCGCGGCGTGCATCGTTAGGCAGCCGCGCGCATACTGACGCTTACCGTGTCGAAATAGCCCCGGAACACCGCGGCGTGCATCGTTAGGCAGCCGCGCGCAGGTTCGCGCTTACAGTGTCGAAGTAGTGTGGGGCGTGCACCGCGAGGTCCGAGCTAAACCCTGCCGCACAGTCGGGGCAGCGGTTCACCTCAAGGTAGGTCGCGATTGTCAGCGTGGCTGAGCACGCCCCACACAGAATCGCCGGTTCACCCCAGGCCGAGCGCGGCCAACGCTCGAGCCGGTGATCGGCGTCTTCATCATGGCAGCGGAAGCACGGGTAATAGCGAGAGCAGCACGGAACGAGGATGGCGACTATGTCGCGTTCACCGGAAAAGTGAACGCAACGAGTCTCCTCGTCCAGCGTTGCTCCATATACTCGCACGTTGCCCTCCCCAAGGCATTTTTCGTTTGCTCATGTGCCACCGAGATTACCGCAATTCACCCGTATTTCCGAGGTTTATCCCCAGATTAGGACCGGTAATGCGGCCCCAGTTGGGGGGCATATTCGCGACGGGGAACGACGATTGGTAGCGAAATTTCGCGTAATTCCGCGGTTCTAGTCGGTTTTTACCGGTACCGGAGCCCCGGCCCGCGGAAGCACACGGTAACGCCGCAGCGAGAGCGCGGGGTTGGTTTCACGCACGGCCTCGATGTGGGCCGGATCGAGGTCACCCAGGGCGAGCCCGGTTTCGGCGCCGAGGGTGGCCAGGGCGATGCCCGCCGGGTCCACAATCACGCTGGCACCGATGCCACCGGGGGCGCTCTGATCGGCGGCCACCACATAGGCGGTGTTCTCGATGGCGCGCGCCGCGGTGAGCGTCATCCAGTGGTGCTCCTTATGCCGGCCGGGAACCCATTCCGAGGGCACCAGGATGACATCGGCGCCGGCGTCCACCAGAACGCGCGAGGATTCGGGGAAACGCAGGTCGTAGCAGGTCTGCAGCCCGAAGGTCAGCCCGCCGATCCGGAAGAGCTCGTCGGGGCCGGAGGTGTCCCCCGGGGCGATCCAGTCGCTTTCCCGGGTGCCAAACGCATCGTAGAGGTGACGCTTGCGGTAGCGCGCCTGAATGCGCCCGCTCGGGTCGATGGCCACGACGGTGTTGGAGACATGGTCCGTGCCGAGGGATTCGAACATCCCAAAAACGATCCAGAGTCCGAGCTCGCGCGCGGTTGCCGAGACCCGACGAACGAAGGGTCCATCCAGGGGTTCGGCGAACTCACGAACTTCCGGGCCGAAGGGCGGGCGGAACCAGGCCGAGTACTCGGGGAACACGATCAGTTCGGCACCGCGGTCGCGCGCGGCGCGGGCGAGGCGAAGCATCTCGGTGTGATTATGGTCGGGCTGGTCATCGGGGGCGAACTGTCCGACGGCCACGCGTACGATGGCTGAGTCCTGGGTCTCGACGGTCATAAATTCCACCCTAGCCGCGGGAACGCGGCGATGGCAGACCGCGCGGCGTGGTGCACGGACGTGCAGGGCGCCAGGCCCGTAACCGCGATGAGCGAGCCTCCTGGGAGGCTGGACCTGCCCAACCAATTCGATCCGCACCGGGACCGGAGCGTGCGGTCGGTGCCGGTGCGGATCGTTTCAGGCTAATGGTCGGCCGTGTCCCCCCAAGGTAACGGCCGACCCGAATGATCCACGTGATACGAGGTCCCCCGACCGCGTATCCCACACCACATTTCTGGGGTGCCGGCTCTTTGAACCCGAATCTCCAAACCGGGTGAATCACTAGATCCACACTATGGCGGGCGACAGTTCTTACCCGGGCCCGTGTCGCATACCGTATGCCGATATGTCGCGGCTCGACTGTCGGCATGAACGGCACCCCGGCAGAGCTCATGGGCGAGCATCACACCCATGACGCCCCGGCGTCCCACGAAACACGCGGGAACCCCTGGTAGCGTTCCTCTACCTACGCGGTCGCGTCGGCTCTCACTACTCCTCGGGGGAATCATGACCAGCACACATTCACGCCCACGCCTGCGCCCCGGGGCACTGGTGACGTCCGCCACCGCCGGGCTACTCGTCCTATCCGGGTGCTCGGCCCTACCCGGTTTCTCCGAAAGCGAGCAGTCCTCCAAGACCCCCGCGTCCGCAGCCAGCACCGCACCGGCGCAGGACTGTGCGGCGATCGTGCCGGTTCTCGGCAAGCTGCCCGCGCTGCAGCTGGATGGGACTGCCGCGGACTATTTCACCGAGTATGCAAACTCCGTGACCAGGGCCCTGAATGCCAGCACAAATGGCGAGATTTCCGCCACGCTCACGGGAATCAACGAGCAGATCACGCGTGCCTCAGATGTCACAACCCGGCTCGCCGCGCTCGGCGACACCTCGGGACTCAACCCGGCACAGCTGATCGAGCGGGCTCAACAGGCGGCAGACCTAGCCGCGGAGGCTAAGACGGTGTTCTCCGACCTCACCACGCAGGTGGGCAAACTGACGGCACTCTGTCCGCAGGTGAAATAGCGAGTCATGTGATCCGTCGCCGCACGCGGCCAGGACATGACGCTACCCGAGGCTTGGCATCGGCTAAGACATCACATCGGCTGAGACATCGCATCGACTGAGACATCGCATCGACTGAGACATCGCATCGACGAGGCAAAGCAAAAGGCCCCCGGAAACCGGGGGCCTTTTCTTGCGATCTTGTCGCGATGGTTGCGGGGGCAGGATTTGAACCTACGACCTCTGGGTTATGAGCCCAGCGAGCTACCGAGCTGCTCCACCCCGCGTTACGTATGTCAGCTTATCACGGCCCCGCACGCGAGCCAATTCGAGGCCAGGAGTCGGCGCGTCCCCCGGCCCCTTCGCCAACAGCGGTGGTTGAAGGAACTGAACCAACCGAGACAACCGCAACAACCGCAGCGGGCACCGGAACCGCAGCAGACACGGCCAGCTCGGCACGATCTGCTCAGCACAGCAAAAATCCCCGGATCTTCCGATCCGGGGATTTTGGTGTTACCACATGGTTGCGGGAGCAGGATTTGAACCTACGACCTCTGGGTTATGAGCCCAGCGAGCTACCGAGCTGCTCCATCCCGCGTTACGTTTATTACTCTACCCAGTAGATCCCCGAAGCGCCAATCGAGCGATTCTCTCGGCGTGGCGCGAGCCCTCCCCCGCTCCAAAACACGAACGGCGCCATCCCGAGGGATGACGCCATTCGTGTTGGTGCCGGTTACTTCAGCGCGGCGTTGGCGCGGTCAACCGCGTCACTCAGCGCCTTGTCGGCGGTGCCATAGGCGGCCCAGTCTCCCGACTCGAGCGCCTTCTGCTTGTCCTTCATAGCCTGGGCGGCATCATTCAGGGCGGTGCGGAGGGCCTCGGCCTTAGCCGGGTCTACCGGGGCGTTGGTGCTCGGGGTTTCGGTTCCGGGATCCGGTGTTTCGGTTCCCGGGTTTTCAGTCCCACCCGGCTCGGTCGGCACGATGCCACCGTCTCCGGCGCTCGCACCCGAGTCACCACCGAAGAGCTCATCCAGCGCCTCATCCAGGGTGGACTTGAACGCGATCTTGTCACCGAAGGCCACGAGCACTCGCTGGAGCAGCGGGAACTTGGTGGTACCGCTGGACTGCACGTACACGGGCTGGACGTAGAGCAGACCGCCACCCACGGGAACCGTCAGCAGGTTACCGTTGATCACTTCGGTCTGACCCTGCTTCAGCAGGTTGATCTCCTTCGAGACCTCCTGGTTCGCGTTGAACGTGTTCTGCACCTGACCCGGTCCGGGGATCGCGTCCCCCGAGGTCAACGTGAGCAATCGGAGCTTGCCGTAGTCGGCGCTCTTTTTACCCTTCTCGTTTCCGGCATTCGCATCGGCGGCCAGGTAGCCGGTCAGCACGTTACGGCTGTCCTCACCCTTGCCCGGCGGAATGAAGGACGAGTAGAGCGAGAAGCTCGGCTTGTCCTGACCTGGCATCTGCATCGTCAGGTAGTACGGCGGCTGCAGACGCGGGTCATCCTTCTTGGACTGCGGGTCGGACGGGGTGATCCACTTGTCGGTCTCCGAGAAGAACTGTCCGGCGTTGGTGACGTGGTAGTCACCGAGGATCTTGCGCTGCACCTTGAACATGTCGCTCGGGTAGCGCACGTGGCTCAGCAGGTCACCGCTCATCTCGGAGATCGGGCGGATCGTGTTGGGGTAGATCTTCTGCCAGGTCTTCAGGATCGCGTCATCGGTGTCCCACGCGTAGAGCTTCACCGAACCGTCATACGCGTCCACGGTCGCCTTGACCGAGTTGCGCATGTAGTTGATGTCATCCAGCGCGAAGGACTGTCCGCCCTCGGAGTCCTGAATCGAGTTCGACAGGCTCACGGTCTTCGAGTAGGGGAAGTCGGCCGAGGTGGTGTATCCATCCACGATCCAGACGATCCGACCGTCCACCACCGAGGGGTACGGGTCCGAGTCCAGGTCGAGGTACGGGGCCGCCTTCTTCACGCGGGCCGCCGGGTCGCGGTCATAGAGGATCTGCGAGTCGTTGGTCACATCCGAGGACAGGAAGATCTGCTCGGACTGGAACTTCAGCGCGTACACCAGCTTCTTGAAGATGTTGTCGAGCTTGGGTCCACCATCACCGGTGAACGTGTAGTAGGCCTGCTGGTCACCCTCGCGGCTGGCCGGGTAGTCCAGCTCGATCGGGTCGGTTCCCTTGGGAGCGCCCACGATCGAGTAGCGCGGCGACTGCTCGCCGAAGTACACCCGCGGCTCGAAGTTGCCCAGCTCACCGGTGGAGGGGATTCCCGACTGCATGAAGACGGGCTGACCATCGGAGGAGCGCTTGTTACCGTAGGCGGCAACCAGGCCGTAGCCATGGGTGTAGACCAGCGAGGAGTTCACCCAGTTGGCGTCCAGGCCTGCCTGGTTGAGCTCACGCACGGCGACCACGGCGTCCTGGCTGCGGCCGTCGATCTCATAGCGGTCCACATCCAGTACCTTGGGGAAGCTGTAGTACTGCTTGAACTGCTCGAGCTGCTGGAACGACTTGGTCACCACGGCCGGGTCGATGATCCGGATGTTAGCGGTGGTCTCGGCGTCCTGACGCAGCGCGCCCGGCTCGGCGTCGGTGGTCGCGGCATACGGAATCTCCTGGACATCGCTCAGCCCATACGCTGCCCGAGTCAGGTCGATATTCTTCTGCAGATAGGGGGTTTCCAGGGCCTTCTCGTTCGGCTGAACCTGGAAGCGCTGCACCAGCGCCGGATAGGCGAGGCCCAGAACCAGCGCGGACACCAGCAGCAGCGCGGTACCCACCACGGGCAGACGCCAGCGGCCGACAAACGCGGTTACGAAGAACAGGATGGCCACCAGGGCGGCGATGCCGGCGAGGATCATCTTGCCGGGGATCGTGGCGTTGGCATCGGCGTAGTTCACACCGGTGAACCGGCTGGACACGGTGGTCAGGGTCGCATACTGGTCAAGCCAGATCGAGACGGCCTGCAGCAGCAGGTAGACGCCGGCGAGAACGGCGATCTGCACGCGGGCGTGCTTGGAGATGCGCAGCTCGCGACCGCTCAGGTGAATCGAACCGTAGAGGTAGGACACCACGGCGGTGAGGATCAGGCTGAGCAGGATCACGGCGGAGGCGAAGGCCACCACGCCGCGGAAGAAGGGAAGCTCGAACATGTAGAACGACGCGTCGAGGCCAAACTGCGGGTCGGTGGTTCCGGTGGGGGTCGAGTTAAACCACAGCAGAACCTCCTTCCAGCGTCCGGCCACCGAAAGACCCGCGAAGAGGCCCAGCACTACCGGAATACCGTAGGTCGCCAGGCGACGCAGCGGCTCGATCAGTTCCTGATAGCGATCCAGCTGGCTGGAGAGCTTGGCGTAGACCGGCCGCAGGCGGTAGGCCAGCTGAATGCTGAGCCACACCGGCACCGCCATGCCGATAAATCCGATCAGGAACATGACGCTGGTCCCGATCCACTGGGTGGCAAGCACCTCGGTGAATCCCAGCTGGTCATACCAGAGGAAGTCCGTGTAGAAGCCGGAGAACGCGAAGAATGCGACGACGAGCACGCCGACGATAATCACGGTCAGGGCTAGGGGAGACCTCTTTTTTCTGGGGGCTGAAGTTGATGCAGTATTTGATGCTGACGTCACAGTAGGCCTTCGTTGGTATTCGGGGTCGTTACCCCAGTCTACGCGGGAAACGCCGGGCGTGGCCCGCCCGGCGACGCAATTTCATGTCGCATTCGGCACTCCCCTAGGAGGCGGCTGTACCCACTTCGGGGGTGGCCGGTGTAACCGGTGCGGCGCCGGTTGTTCCCAGAATGTTCAGGCTGGTGATCCAGAGACGATCCAGTTGTGCGGGATCATTGAACACCTTGGCAAACAGCACCAGCCCCTCCAGCTGAGCGACCAGCGCGCGGGCGGTGTCCCGCGCCGGCACCAGCGAGGGTGCGAGATCTCCGGTCTCGACGGCCTGGGTGAGTGCGGCCTCGATCAGATCCAGCTGCTCCTCAAAGATGACCTGCAGCCGGTCTCGAATGACCTCATCCTGCCCGCGCATTTCCAGCGCCAGGTTCCCGAAGAGGCATCCGGTGATCGCCCCGGTGTCGCGCAGGGAGTCGGATTGGACTTCAGCGGTCAGCGTAAACAGATTCTGCAGGCAGTGCGGTAGCGGACATCGTTGCACGTAAACCGGGCAGGTCCGCACCCAAGCGCGGTCCCGGTGAGTTAGTCCGGCTCGATGCCCCGCAGGTGACGCCAGCGACCGGGGGAGGTTCCATAGATCCGCCGAAACGCGGTGGAGAACGCGTACTCGTTGGCATACCCCACCTCGGCGGCAATCGTGGCGAGTGATGCCTCGCCACGGGTGAGCGCATCGGCCGCTCGACGCATCCGCAGCACCGTCAGGTAGCGTCCGGGCGGCTCCCCCACCACCGTTCGGAACCGCGCGGCAAAGGCGGCGCGGGACAGACCGACGATCCCGGCCAGCGCATCCACCGAGTGGGCGGCGCCGGGGTCCCGATGAATCGCCCGCAGGGCCGGGGCGAGCAGCGGATCGGCCAGGCCACGGTACCACCCGGGGCCGTGGCTGTCCGGCCGGCTCCACCAGGTGCGCAGCGAGTAGACGAGGATCAGATCAAGAATCCGATCCAGGATGGATTGACGGCCGTCCTCCCCCGAATCGGCCTCGGCTGCCATCACCTCCACCAGCGCACGATGGGCGGGCTCCAGCTCCCCCGAGCGCAGCACCACGACCCGGGGCAGCGTGGCCAGGAAGGCCTCGCTCAACCCGCCTTCCATCCGGTATGCCCCGCAGAGTATGCGCGCATCGGGGACCGCAGACTCATCCGATCCCCGCATCCGTGCCTCGCCGATGGGCTCCACCGAGGCCCCGGGCGCACTCACCAGCGCGTAGGGTGTGCCGGCGGTGACCAGCACCACGTCCCCCGCGGCCAGATCCAGCGCCGGAATTCCCGGGATCTCGATCAGGCCCGTGCCCCGCAAGAGCACGTGCGCCGTCAGCGCGCGACCGCCCGAAAAGCCCAGGCCCCAGGGGGCACGGCGATCCAGAATCGAAAACACCGCACCGCGAGCCCGAGCCTGACTCAGCTCCTCCGAGAGAACATCCACGCCCCCATCGTAGACGCAGACGAATGTTTTCGAGCTAAACAGGCATTGTTTGGAGCCTTGGGTGTTTCTAGTCTGGGCCCATGACAGCATTTTTGATTCTCGGCGGCACCGGTAAGGTGGGCCGCCGACTCGCCACCCACCTCGAATCCGCGGGCATGCGCGTCCGCGCCGTCGGCCGCCAGACCGCCATCCCCTTTGACTGGAACGATCCCACAACCTGGGGCACCGCGCTTGAGGACATCACCGGCGTATTCATCGTGGGCCCTGGTTCGGCCCGGGACTGGTCCCCGGCGCTCACCGCGTTCCTCGACCGGGCCCTCGATGCCGGGGTCACCCACGCGGTGCTGCTCTCGGCTCGCGGGGTGGAGTTTCTGCCCGACGGCAACGTGGCCCGCGCCGAGGCCGCGATCGCCCGGTCACCGATCCCGCAGACCATTCTGCGCCCCACCCACTTCGCGCAGAACTTCACCGAGGCCATGTTTGTGCCCCGCGACGGCCGAGTTCGGGCACCGCTGGGCGAGGGGCTGGAGCCCTTTATCGACGTGCGCGACATCGTCGAGGTTGCGGCCACCGTGCTGGTCGAGTCCGCATCCGCCGCGGGGACGATCCATACCGGGGTCATCGAACTCTCGGGCCCGGGGGCGCTCTCGATGACCCGGGCGCTGGGGATGATCGCCGCGGCTACCGGCATTCCCGCAGGCTTTGATAACGAGGATGAGGACAGCCATCGCGAATCGATGCGCGCCGCGGGGGTCCCGGAGGAGTACATTCGCTGGCGACTCGCGATGCTTCGCGGCATCCGCGACGGCGAGGATGCCTACCTCAGCACCGGGGTCCGCACGGTGCTGGGACGCGAGGCCACGTCCTTCGCCGAGTGGATCGAGCGGGAGGTGCGCACGCGCTGATTGTGGCAACGTCCCGCCACACAACGGTGGCGACCGGGATCTCCCGGTCGGCACCGCGGCACCCGTTATTTGCAGGTGGGCAGGGCGTCGAGGTCGCCCTTGTTCTTGATCGTGTCCAGGACCTTCAGCGAGTCGGTCAGCTTCTCGGTGGAGAATACCCGCAGCCCGTCGGGGAGGTGACCCACCACCTCGTTACAGTTCGAGGCGGGGGCCAGGAAGTAGGTGGCCCCGGCGTTCTTGGCACCGTACAGCTTCTGCCGGATACCGCCGATCGGGCCCACGTTTCCGGCCGCATCGATGGTTCCGGTGCCGGCGACGTGGGTGCCACCGGTCAGGTCATCGCCGGAGAGCTTGTCGATGATCCCCAGGGCAAACATCATGCCGGCGCTGGGTCCACCGATATCGGCCAGGTTGATCTTGACCTCAAACGGGAAGTCGAACACCTCTCCCGTTCCCACGCCGATCACGGCGCGCTTGGATCCGTCGCTCGCGGTGGCCAGGGTCGGCGTCATGTCGATCTTCAGCGGGGCACCATCGCGGGTGACCTCCATCGTCAGGGCCTTCTCGGTCCCGTTATCCTTGACCAGCTTCTGCACGCCCTCGAGGTCTTCCACCGGGGTTCCGTTGACCGAGATCACCTCGTCACCCACCCGGAGTTTGCCGTCGGCGGGGGCACCACCCTGAATCATCGTGACCCGCAGGTGCGAGGGCACCGCGTATCCCTGGTGCTTCAGCGCCGCGGCGATGGCGTCCTGCTGCGAGCTCACCATCAGCTGCTGGTTCTGTTCGTTGCGCTGATCCGTGGTGACGCCCGCCGGGTAAATCTCGTCAATGGGGACCACCGTGCGCTCCCGGTCAAACCAGGAGCCGATCACGCTGAGCCAGGTGGCCGGACGCTCACGGTCGCCAAGCAGCTGAACTGTCAGCAGGTCGAGGTTACCGGTGGTTTTATGGGTCTGCTCGCCGTTGATCTCGATAATCGGGACCTCTTTGTCCTTGATTGTCGTGGTCCCCAGGGTGTTTTCCACCGGACCGGGCTGCTGCACCAGATAGGTACTCGGGGCGAAGGCCAGGATCAGCAGGAGGCCCATCGCCACCAGCAGAAACACCCAACCGGTGCGGCGACGACGCGCAAGCGGGTCGGGCTGCTGTGCGGCAAGGGTCTGTTCAAATAGCGACACGGGGGCCTTTCCTCAAGACAAAGCCGCACCACAGGATCCGTGATGGGCCGTAGATATCCAGACTAGGGCCTGGAAACCTCAAGTTCACTGAGATCCGCTCACTCCACACCGGCGACGCCGCACAGTGCGAACCCCGATCCGTGCTGGGTGGTGAGTTCATCGTCCTCATCACGCACCGTGCAGGAGACCTCTCCCTCGGAGCGATCGCTAATCACCCGAATCTCCGCATAGTCGCCCACCGCGATGTCCAGGCGGATAGGCTCCAGCGCAGTCAGGGTGTCCGAGTATTCCGAGCCATCGGGACGCAGCACGGTATAGCGGGCGGGCTCGGGGGAGGCTGCCTGCAGCTCGATGCTCACGGTGCGAGCTCCCTCGGCGGGACTCACATCGACGATGCGGGTGCCGGCGAGTCCCCCGCTGTTCACCGCGACCCCGAATCCCAGCAGGATGCAGAGCGGAACCAGCATCAACCAGCCCAGGGCACCCACGCAGACGGCCACGATCGAGAGGGTGCGTCCCCGACCGGCACGCTGAATCGCCACCGCTCCGGCTCCCGAGGCCAGGCCGCGTCGGGCCAGAATGGTCTGCCAGAGTCCGAAGACCCCCACCGGGAGAAACAGGATCGTCCCGATGATCGCCAGGGCCAGGTTGGGACGCAGCGGCACAATTTCTGACTCGGGAAGCAGCGAAGTCTCGGGCTCGGGGGTACTCGTGCTCGCGCGATCCGGGGGTGCCGGAAAGCTGGGGAGGGCCTGGGCCGGATCCACCGCGTCCGCATCGCGCGACAATCCGGCCGACGGGTCGTCGGCCGGGCGATCCGGGGTGTGCGGGCTGATAATCGGGTCCATTCCCTAGGAAGCGGTACCCCTCCATCCAACCACGAATTCACGCCGGCCCGGGTTTTGAGCGCGGTACCGGCACTGTTCGCGGCGGGCGGACGATAATTGCCCAAAAAACCGGTGACGCTTCGGGACCTACCTGTAGCGTAGAAAGGGCTACTTGGAGCATTCGGAAAGGTGGCACACGTGCCAGACGAAAACGCAGGCAACCCCGAGGACGAGTTCCGCGAAATGCTAAACCGGTTCATCTCCGGACAGGGCGGGATCGACCCGTCCCAGCTCGCCGGTGCCGCCGGTTTGCCCGCCGATCCCGCCGCGCTGTCGGCCATGCTGAGCCAGCTACAAAACGCGATGCGCGGTTCCACCGATGGTGGCGTGAACTGGGGTGTGGCCGGAGATCAGGCCCGCCAGATCGCCAACGCCCAGAGCGTGGATACCCCCGAAGATCAGCGTCACGCGCTCGAACAGGCCCTCAACGTGGCCTCGCTTTGGCTCGCCGACGCGACCACCTTCTCCGAGCTGAGCGCCTCCCCGACCCTGGTGAGCCGTGCCGAGTGGGCGCGACTGAGCATGCCGGTCTGGACCGAGGTGGCCGAGCCGGTCGCCAGCAGCATCTCCGATGCCCTGGCCACGGTCCTGCAGGAGCAGGCACCCGAGGAGCTGCGCGGGATGATCGCCGGTGCCAGTCAGATGCTGCGCAGCGTGGGCGGTGCCCTGTTCGCGATGCAGCTGGGACAGGTGGTGGGCCAGCTCTCTAGCGAGGTGGTATCCGGTGGCGACATCGGCATTCCGCTGATGGAGGATAACCACGCGGTCCTGGTCCCCCAGAACATCGCCGCCTTTGGCGAGGGCCTCGACATCCCCACCGATCAGGTCCAGCTCTACCTGGCCGTGCGCGAACTCGCGCATGCCCGCCTGTTCCGCAATGCCCGCTGGCTGCGTCTGCACCTGATTTCCGCGATTACCGCGTTTGCCCGCGGTATCTCGATCGACATCGACGCGATGGAATCCCTGGCCGAGGACTTCGACCCGAGCAACCCCGAGCAGCTGCGCAGCGCGCTGAGCAACGGCTCGCTGATTCCGCCGAAGTCCGAGGCGCAGCTTGCCTCGCTGGCATCCCTGGAAACGACCCTGGCTCTGATCGAGGGGTGGGTGGACGTGGTAACCGCCCAGGCGACCGTGCGTTTGCCGCGGGCCCAGGCGATCGCCGAGACGGTGCGTCGCCGTCGGGCCACCGGAGGACCCGCCGAATCGGCCTTCGCCGCGCTGGTGGGTCTGGAGCTTCGTCCGCGTCGTCTGCGCGAGGCCGCGGCACTGTGGCAGGCGGTCACCGAGGCCGTGGGCACCGAGGCGCGCGACGCGCTCTGGGCACACCCCGACCTGGTGCCAACCGCCGAGGACATCGACGATCCCGCGGGCTTCATTGCCCGCCTCACCGCGCTGGCCCGCGGCGAGGCACCCGAGCGTGACGAGATGGACGATGCGCTGGATGCGCTGCTGCGTGGAGAGTTTGGCAGCACCGACGGGACCAACAGTGCCGATGCCGATGCCGATGCCGATGCCGCCGATGGTGGTACCGGGACCGACGGCGCGGACGGAACCTCGACGGCACCCACCGATCCGGAGCCGGACGCTCCCACGGCCTAGTTTCGCTGATTTCCGACACACGCGCGGGTCCCCTCGGGGCCCGCGCGTGTGTGGTTTGTCCGGCTGCTGCTCGGCTTGGGGCCGCGGGCGGGTGCGCGCCCAGTCGCACGGGCAGGCACGTTGGTGCCATACACGTCAGGCGGCGGGACCTGTGCTCCGGGTGCGCCTCATTCACACAGCGCGTGTTCGGGTGATCCGGAGTGCACGGGCGCACACTCGGTTCATGATGATCAAATTGAACCCCACCCTTCCGCTGCTCTGGCGCACTCCCACAGAATTTCAGATCGGTTTTGACCCGCCCGCCGCCGTGACCCTGACCGGGGTCACCCCCGCCCAGGAACACCTGTTGGGTGCCCTCGGTGCCGGGGCTACCGTCCCCGTCTTGGAAGAGCTCGGGGCGAAGAGCGGGCTCGGCTCGTCGGAGGTCCACGCGCTGCTCGGCGCACTTGGTCCGGCGCTGGAGGACCACCCACGCCCCGAGACATCTCGACGCCGACGCCCACGGGTTCCGCGCTGGGCGGTGCTGGGGCAGGTTCGCGGGCACCCGCATCCGCTCGTGCGCGCCATTGCCCAGACCGCCGACGCCACGCGCCTGGACCCGCCACGCACCACGTTGGCCACCACCCGACGCCCGGCACTCGTGGTGCTGGTTGATAACTTTGTGATCCCACCCCACCGCTATGTTCCCTGGATATCCGAGGAGGTACCGCACCTGGCCGTCGTCTGCTGGGAGCGACAGATACGGATCGGCCCGCTGGTCGAGCCGGGCCGCGGGCCCTGCATCGGGTGTGTGCAGCGGTCGGCGGCGGCGCGGGATCCCACCTGGGCGTCCCTGGCGATCCAGGCGCATCGGACGCTCGCCGCGAGCTCCGGGCCTCCGCTCTCGGCCCTGGCCGTGGGGCCGGTGCTCGCGGCGGTTCATGCCCGGCTGCGCTCCGAGAGCCGCGAGCTTCGCGCGGGCGTCCTGGTGGTGGATGGGACCTCGGTACTCGGGCGTCGGGAGCAGGTGTTCCCGCACCCGGAGTGCGCGTGCGGGGCCGGCGGTCTCGCAGGCGGCACTGTGGGCGAACCGGCGGATGGCCCCACCGGTGGCCCCACCGGTGGGGCCGCGGATTCGGCGTTCCCCACTAGCGCGTCGGGTGCCCCATTTCCGTGAGAAAGCGGGACGGCACCCGGCTTCCGCTGCCGCGCGGCGCGCCCTCCGCCCAGGACAGCATCAGGCGCGAGCGTGCCCGGGTGATGCCCACGTACATGAGTCGACGCTCCTCATCCACCATCGTTTCGGTGGTGGCATAGCTGATCGGAACCAGGCCCTCGCTGAGCCCCACCAGGAACACCGTCTCCCATTCCAGGCCCTTGGCCGAGTGCATCGTGGCCAGGGTGACCGCCTGCTGGGTGGGCTCGGCCCCCGCGGCCTGGCGCTCCAGAAGTTCGTCGGTGAATACGCGCAGGGTAGTGCCCGGGGCCGCACGATCCACCAGGTCCATCAGGGTATTCAGCGCCTCCCAGCGTTCGCGCAGGGCACCGGGTTGTTCGGGCGGGTCCACGGTCCAGCCGTGGGCGCGCAGCACGTCGCTCACCGATTTGAACAGCGGCTCCCCCACGATCGAAACCGACGCCCCCCGAAGCTCCATCAGCGCCTGACGAATCTCGGGGCGGTCAAAGAAGCGGGTACCCCCGTGCATGCGGAAGGCCAGGCCGGCCTCGTTTAGGGCCTGTTCAAACACCGAGGACTGCACGTTGACCCGGAACAGAATGGCGATGTCGGCGAGGTCGGTGCCCGATTCATGCAGCTCGATGATTCGGGACACAACCCCGCGCGCCTCGGCGAGGTCGTCACGGAAGCGGGCGGTGATCGGTGCGGGTGTCGCGGCCGGACGACCAGGGCCCTCGGTCGAGGAGGCGGTATCCGCCGCGCGCAGTTCCAGGGCCCCCGCGCGCCCACGCATCAGCGCATTGGCGTCCTTGATGATGGGGGCGGTGGAGCGATAGTTGCGTTCCAGGCGCACGATGGTGGCGTCGTGATAGTTACGTTCAAAATCCAACAGATAGGAGCTCCGTGCCCCGGCGAAGGTGTAGATCGTCTGGCTGGCATCACCCACCACACACAGATCATTGCGCGGTCCCAGCCACGCGTCCAGCAGCTGCTGTTGCAGCGGGGAAACGTCCTGGTACTCATCCACCACGAAGTGTCGGAACTGTTCGCGCACCTGCATCGCCACCGAGGCCTCGGAGTGGATCATGCCCACGCAGGTGAGCAGGACGTCCTCAAAATCGAGCTGCTTGCGCTCGTCCTTGAGGTCCTCGTATCCCTGTTGCAGGGTCGCCACCTGCTCAAGGGAGATCGAGCCGATGCCCGGGCGGTCCGATGCCGCATACTGTTCGATGCTCAGCCCGCTGACCTTACGCCACTCGATCTCGGCGGCCAGGTCGCGCAGCGCGGCGGTATCCAAACGCAGTCGGCGAGCCTCGGCGAGCTGTCCCAGCAGCTTGCCCTTCCCGCTGATCAGGGTCGGGAAGGCTCCGCCCACGGTGTGCGGCCAGAAGTAGTTCAGCTGGCTCAGCGCCGCCGAGTGGAACGTCCGCGCGGACACCCCGTGTGCGCCGAGCACCCGAAGCCGGGAGCGCAGCTCGGCCGCGGCCCGGGTGGTGAAGGTCAGGGCCAGTACCCGGTTCGCCGCGAAGGTGCCGGTCGCGACCCCGTAGGCGATCCGGTGGGTGATCGCACGGGTCTTACCGGTGCCGGCACCCGCGAGCACACACACCGGGCCGCCGAGGGACTCGGCCACCACACGCTGTTCGGGATCCAGCCCCGCCAGCAGTGCCTCGGGATCGGTGGAGACCGGCTGAAGATTCATACTCATGCCCAGGCGGGTCCCGAGCGGTCGGCCTGGGCGGCGGCGATGTCTCCACCGCCGTCGGCACTCAGCCAATCATCCAGCAGGGCGCGGGCGATCGAGGTGGTTCCGGGCAGGGTCAGGGTGCCCGCCTCGGCGCGCAGAGAGTCGCGGGAGAACCAGCGCAGATCCAGGATCTCCTCCCCGTCGGGGGTGACCGCAAGTGGATCCTGATCCGCGGCCACCCGGGCGGTGTAACCGAGCATCAGCGAGCGCGGCAGCGGCCAGGGCTGGGATCCGCGATAGCGCGGGTCGACAACCCGGACCCCGGCCTCCTCGAAGATTTCCCGGACCACTGCCTGCTCCAGCGACTCCCCCGCCTCAACAAACCCGGCCAGCAGCGAGTACTGTCCCGCCCGCCAGAGCGCATTGGAACCCAGCAGCACCCGGTCCTCGGCGTCGGTGACCAGCACGATGATCGCCGGGTCGGTGCGCGGGAAGTGCTCGGCCCCGCAGCTCGGGCAGTGTCGCGACCATCCGGACTGACGAACCTCGGTCGGGTGGCCGCAGCGGGAGCAGAAGGTGCTCGACCGGTGCCAGTTCACCAGGGCCAGGGCCTCGGTCAGCAGGCCGGCATCGCGCGCCTCAAACACCGCCCCGAAGTCCCGCAGGCTCCCCCACTCACCGCCCGGGTGCACCCGGGCGGCGGCGTCATCGGCTTCGCTACCGGCGGCATCGCCGGCGTTCAGCACGTCCAGATCCAGGCTCACGATGCGGGCCCCGGCGGGGGTACCCGCCTCATCCCGGAGCGCGCGGCCCAGGTAGGTCGGCGGAAGGGTCGCGACATCGGCGGGCAGTTCGCTCGCCCGGAACAGGCGCAAACGACCGTGTTCCACCGCCGTGGTGCCCGCGCGCATCAGCAGGTAGCGAGCATCGGCATCGGCGAGCAAGTCGATCGCCAGGTCCGGATTCTCGCGGGTTGTGTAGTCGCGGTCGATCTCGCTGCGGGAGAGTGGAAGGTCGGCGAGGATGCCGAAACGGTCCGAATTGTCGGCTGCGGCCTGAAGATGATTGGACATGGGCTCCCTCTGTGAACGGGCGTGGCGGCCCGCATCACGGGTCGTCGCGATCTAACCTAGAGAACATGGTCAGATCGCATTTAACTCTAGCCGCGTTGGCGACCGCTGCGGTGCCCGGACTCGAGGTGCGTGCAAGCGGGACCCTGGCACTTGATGGATCCGGAGATTTCGACTCGGCGCTCCTGCGTACCGGAACCGACGAGGACGTCGTGGTGCGCATCCCCAGCAACGAGCGTGCGGCCGGCGAACAGGCCATCGAACTCATCGCCCTCCAGGCCATGACCGCGGGCATTCGCAGCCGTCTGCCGTTTGAGGTCCCCACCGTGATCGGCCAGGCGCCGGCCAGCCCCGGCCGGATCGTGGTCTCCAAATTCCTGCCCGGATTCCATGTACCCGCCGCATACATTCCCCCGGGGGACGGGGTCGCCACCTCGATCGGCGGGGCCATCGCCGCGATTCACACCCTCCCCGCATCCTTCGTGACCGAGATCGGGCTGCCGGCCCTGACCGCCGCGCAGTGCCGAAACGAGGCCCTGAACGTGATCGAGCGCGCAGCGTCCACCCGACGCCTGCCCGCGGCGATCCGCCAGCGCTGGAGTGATGCGGCCAACGACGACAGCCTGTGGCAGTTCCAGCCCGTGGTGGTCAACGGAACCCTGAGCGCCGAATCCTTCCTGATCACCGATCACGAGGTCGGACCGGTGGTGAGCGGACTGGTCGGCTGGAGCGGTCTGCGGGTGAGCGACCCGGCGCGCGATCTGCACTGGCTCAGCGCCGCCCCCGACGCCGCCGACGACGTCTTCGCCTCCTACCGGATGTCCTGCACGCGCACCCCCGACCGGTTCATCCGTCAGCGGGCGCTGCTGCACGCCGAGCTGGAGCTGGCTCGCTGGCTCCTGCACGGGCTGGACACCCGCAATCAGGAGGTTATCGAGGATGCCGTGGGGCTGCTCGACGGTCTCGTGGACAGCGTGCTGGGCAACCTGTCCGAGCCGATCAATCCCGAGGCGGACCCGGTGCTCGCCGTGGGTGACGTCGAAACCCTGCTCAAGAGCACCCCTAAAACCACGCCCTCCACCGCGCAGATCGGCATGGAGACCGACACCTACGACTTCGAGGAGGAATCGGCCGTCTCCAACGAGACCGGCCCGATTGCGCTCCCCGAGGATGTGCTGGGTGAGGACGCCCTCGAATCCGCGGCTAACGCCGAGGGGGCCTCGGGAACCGTTCATCCCGATCAGGAGGAAACCCGCGAGATTCCCTCGGGCGGCTCGGACCGCTAGGTCGGCCACCTACCCAGATAACGCTGAAACGCCGCGATCCGTTTTCCTCGGATCGCGGCGTTTCAGCGCCGGAGCCTATGCGGCGAGAAGCTCTCCCTGGACGCCACTAGCACCCTGGACGAACCGGGACAGCGCGTCCACACACGCACCCTCCCCCGCGGGACTTCCGGCGAGTTCGGCGGAGCTGGGCGAGTTCCCACCCACCAGTCCCTCGATCAGGGCACCCACAATCGCCCCGGCAATCAGCGCGGTGGGTTGCTCGGGAAGCTCCCCGCTCTCGACGCCGTCACGCAGGATCTCCTCGACCAGATTGGCGGCATCCCGGCGGCAGTACACGCGCTCGCGCACCACCTCGGGGCCCGCCGGCTCATGAATGAGGGCGGTGGCAAACGCGCGCTCACCCAGCACAACCCGGGCAAACTCACGCACCACGGTGTCCAGCCGCTCGGCCGCTGACCACTGGCTGCGGAAGGGATCATCGTGGCCGATCGCCTGGCGAATCCGCGCGGCCATCACCGAATACGCATTCACCGTCACCGCGGCGATCAGATTATTTTTGGCAGGAAATAGTGAGTACACGGTGGCGGGCCCAAATCCCGCGTTCCGTGCAACCGCGGCGATGCTGAGACCGGCGAGGCCGGACTCCGCGATCATGTTGCCCGCGGCTAAAATAATTACTTCTCGACGCTGTTCGCTCATTGGTCCCCCTGACCAGGTTGCGGCCGGTACCGGTTGGACCGGTCATCTGTGCCCAGAATAGGGGGTCAATTCATCCCGCGATAGGCCCCGTTTGGGGGCCATACGCAGGTTACATCGAGTGGGTTGCCACCGCCCTCTCCCAGGCCCGGACCAGCTCGTGGGCGTCGGAGAGTTTTTCCGGTCGCAGCACCCGGTCATCGGCCACGTAGTAGAACACCGCGTCGATCAGGCGCGGGTCGGTTCCGGTCCAGCGCGCATAGCCCTCGCGGTAGAGGGCCAGCTGATACTGACGCTCGCGCAGCTCCTCATCCGACCGCGGTGCCTTGCCGGTTTTCCAGTCGACGATCTGGATGCGCCCCTCGCGCTCATAGACGGCGTCGAGCTTGCAGATGATCAGCTTGTCCGCCAGGCGATAGTTGATCTCGATTTCCACCGCGATCGGTGCCAGGTCCGCCCACTCCGAGCGCAGGAACGTGGCCTGCAGCTCCTCGAGACGTTCCCGCTCGGCCTCGGCGACGGGGGCCAGGGTTCCGCCGAGCTCCTCATCGTCAATCTCCCACATCTGGGCGTCGATGGTTTCCCGCGATCCCATCAGCCCCGCGCGGTTCTCCACCCAGTCGTGGAACAGGGTTCCCAGGCGGGTCTGGCGGTAGGGACGTTCGGGCACCGGGCGGGCGATGCGCGCGGCCGCCTGAATCGGGTCCACCACGAAGTCCTTGAACCTGGATGCGGGGATGCGCGCGGGTAGGTCGACCCGGGCCGGGCCGCCGGTGAGGATGTGGTGACGTTCGGCCAGCAGCAGGTCCACGTTGCTGGCGTCCTCGCTCGGGTTCTCGGGATCGAGCGGACGCGGATCGGCGCTCCGGATAGCCGCGGCAGCCGCGGTCACGGCCCGGCGTCGCTCCCCCAGCGGATCCCGCGGCCACACCAGGCTGCGGATCTGGTCGGTGCGCGGGTTCTCCTCCTCCAGCGGCGAGGACGGCAGGCTCGGATCCTCATAGCGCGCATCCCCACCCCAGGCCACGGGCACCGCCTGGGCGACCTCATAGAGGTACACCCCGGGCTCGCGCGGCTTGACCGCGTTGGTCCAGAACGATCCCGAGAGCAGCAGCGTGTCCTTGGCCCGGGTGACCGCCACATAGGCCAGGCGGCGCTGCTCGTGCGCGTGCTGGGTGTCGATCTGGTCACCGAAGCTCGCATACGCCAGCTCGAATGCGGGCTGACTCTCAAGCCCCCGCCAGGCGAGCTCGGGCAGCTCGGCGGCATCACCGCGGAACGCATAGGGCAGCTCGCCAAACGCGGTCCAGCCGCGGCGGCTGCGCGGGGTTCCCGGGAGTTCCCCGGACACCATGCGCGGGACCGCGACGCTGTCCCACTCCAGGCCCTTGGCCCCGTGGATCGTGAGTACCTGAACGGTCCCCGGCTCGGGCTCCTCGCCGCGTGGGCTGAGATTTTCATGCTGCTCGGCCTGTTCCAGCCACTCCAGGAACGCCCCGATGGTGCCGGTCTCGTCCACCTGCAAAAACGCGGTAATCTGCTCGGCGAACGCCTCAAGACTCGGCCCGGCCAGCACCTGGTGCTCATTCGCCGCGGCCTCGAGGTCGAGGCCCAGCTCCCGGGCAACCAGGCCCACGTACTCGTGCAGGCCGAGGCCCACCCGGCGACGCAGTCCGGTCAGCAGGGTTGCCGCCTCGCGCATGCGCTCCAGCGCGATGGGGGTGAAATCCGCCAGCGCCTTGTGGTCTGCGGGCGCGTTTTCCAGGAAGTCGAGGGCGTCCACGAGCGAGGGGTTGTCCTCGGCATCGGCGGATCCGAAGCGCTTATCGCGTACCTCCTGGGGAACCCGGGCGAGGCGGTGATCGCGCTCACCGAGCCAGCGGGCCAGGTTGCCCAGCGCGCGCAGATCGCGGGGGCCGATGCGGAAGCGGCCGCCGGCCAGCAGACGGATCAGCTCGGATCCGGCACTCGGATCGTGCAGCACCCGCAGCGCGCACACCAGGTCCACGATTACCGGCTGATCCAGCAGTCCGGCCAATCCGAGCACGTGGTAGGGAACCCCGCGGGCTTCGAGGGCGCGGAGGAAGGGATCCACCTTTTTGAGCGAGCGGCACAGCAGCGCGGCCGAGCGCGCCTTCTCGCCGCGCTTCGTGTCCCCGCGCGGACGCTCCAGCTCGGCGGCGAACCACTCGGCCACCGCCTCCGCCTCATCCTCGACGGTCTGCTCGAAGGCGATGCGCACGCCACCGGGACCGGCGAAGGTTGCCGGGGCCAGGGTCTTGACCGGGACGCCCTCGGCCACCGGCAGGGCGGCGACCAGGGCGTTGGCCGCGTCCAGGACCAGGCCCGGATTTCGCCAGGACGTAGACAGGGTGAAGCGCGCGGCGGTGTCCGCGGGGCGATATCCCGGGGTCCGGGCCACCGAGAAGTCGCGGGAAAAACGGGCGAGGTTGGCCGCCGAGGCCCCGCGCCAGCCGTAGATCGACTGGTTGGGATCGCCCACGGCCATGACCCCGTGCCCACCGAAGAGGCGCGAGAGCAGCTCGGTCTGCACGACCGAGGTGTCCTGATACTCATCCAGGATCACCACCCGATAGCGGGCCCGATACTCGACCGCTACCCGCTCCAGGGTGCGCACGATCTCCAGGGCCAGCGCGACCTGATCGGAGAACTCGATAAACCCACGGGTGCGCTTGCGGGCCGCATACTCCTCGGCCAGCTCGATCAGCATCGGCAGCTCGGCCAGATCGGCGGCCGCGGCCACCAGGTCCTTATTCGGGCTGCGCTTACGCTTGCCGGTGGTCTCGTCGTTGATCGGCAGCTCGGTGAGGGTCTGGAACTCCTCGGCCAGGGCAACGATCTTCGCGGTGTGCTCGCGCACATCGTTATCGCTGATTCCGCGGGAGACCCGCAGCACCCCCTGCACAAGCGCGGGCAACGGGCGGGAGGATTCCACCAGCCGCGGATCCGTGCTCTCGATCAGCACCCGACGCGCGAGCGCCCAGGCCGATGCCTCACCGATCACCGTGGCGTCGGCCTCCCGACCGATCAGCGCCGCATACTCCCGGAACAGGCCGCTGGCAAACGCGTTATAGGTCGCGATGGTGGGGGCTTCGAGCACGTCGATCTCGACACCCTGACCGCCCCGATCCGCGAGCGCCTGACGCAGCTGGGTAATGCGCTGATGGACCCGCTCGGCCAGCTCACCGGCGGCCTTGCGGGTGAAGGTGAGCCCGAGAATCTCGGACACCCGGACGTGGCCGTTGGCGAGCAGCCAGACGATCCGATTCGACATGGTCTCGGTTTTCCCACTGCCGGCACCGGCCACCACCAGGGCGGGTTCCAGCGGGGCCTCGATCACCGCGATCTGCTCGGCGGTGGGGGCGGGCAGTCCCAGCAGCGCGGCGATGTCGAGCGCGCTCAGGGCGGGGGTCTGATTCGACTGGGTCATGATTACTCCGAGACGGCCGCGATGAGGTGGATACGGTAGGTCAGGCGGGTAAGGGGATCGTGCTCGCCCTCGCCGAAGACGCCGACGAAGGTCGCGGCGGCCATGCCGGTGCCCACGGTTTCCACGCGCTCCTCGAAAGCCGCAAGCTCCTCCTCGGTCTGGACCTCCTGGACGCGCTCGGCGTAGGCCTTGACCGTGGGGGTGCGTACGTAGAGCAGCATCGCGCCGCCCGAGCGTCCGGTGATCGGGTGGCGGCGGACCGCGGGCTCGGCGGGGGTCGCGGGCTCGGCGGGCGGGACGGCGACCGCGACAACGGGTGCCTCGGCGGTCGCGTCGGCTGGCGAGTCGGCCAGTGGAGCAACGTGAGCCTCGACCGGCGCGGCGGCCTCATCCGGAACCTCGGTATACACGGCCCCGCGGGTCAGCGCGAGCTGATAGGCGGAGAGCTGGGCGTGGGTCAGCATCGACTTCTGGGTGGGGATGCTGCGCCCGGTCTTGAGGTCGATGATCACGATCACCGGTTCGGTGTCCTCGCCGGTGGCCGGACGCCGCTCGATCCGGTCGATTGAGCCGCCGATGATGATCTGGCCCACCTCGAGGCGGAACCCGCCCTCGGTACTCAGCACCACGTTGCCCGCGCGCAGGGCGTCGGAGAGGTAGGCGGCCACACCCACCAGAGCCTCGTCCACCCCGGCGCGCTCGCGCTGAGCCAGCCAGGGCGCCTCAAATCTCAGCTCGCCCCAGCGCTCGGAGACGTGCTCCCACAGTCGTTCGGGGGCGATATCGGCGGGGGTGATCTGGTCGGCGGGGATCATCCCCGCGCGCTCAAACGCCTCGTGGATGATCGTGCCGATGCCCGCCGCCACGGTGCTCGGCGGGCGCGCCACGTCCTCGATAAACCAGTTCAGCGGCGACTTCTCGAACGCCTCCATCCGCGAGGGCGAGACCCGCACGCGTGCGTCGGGATCCTTGAGGTCCACCAGCGGTTCGGTGGTGGAGGGCTCTGCCAGGCCGTACCAGGAGTCCGGGGAGGCCCCGGCGATCCCCTCGTCCGACAGCCGGGCCAGCAGGCTTGCCGCCTCGGCCGCCTCCTCGGGACGCCCGGCCTCGTGAGCGCGCACCAGGCGGCGGCGCAGCGCGCCCACCATGCCGCGCAGGGTCAGCGGATACTCACCGGTCCCGGTACGCACGGGCGCACCATCGAGGGTCGGGAACCGAAGGAAGGGCGAGGGCTGTTCGTCATCGCCATCGGTGGTGGATACCACCAGCTGGGTGCGCGCCCGCGAACAGGCGAGAACAAAGAGGCGCAGCTCGTCGGAGAGGAGTTCGGCCCGCGCATCCAGCAGGGTCGTGGGCAGGCCCGCGACCACCTGGCTGAAGAGCTGCGGATACAGCAGCGCCCCGCGCAGCTGCAGGTTGGGCCAGGCACCGGCCTGCACCCGGGCGGCAACCACCACGTCGAACTCGCGGCCCACTACCGCGCTCGGGGTGCCGATCCAGACGGCCTCCCCGCGCGCCCGCGGTGCCAGCGAGTCCTCCCCCAGGTCGGCCTCGAGGAGCGAGTCGACGAAGATACCGGCGTCGGCATCGGGATCGCGTTCGGCCGCGCGCTTGGCCGCGGTGAACAGGGCGACCGCCGCATCAAGGTTGGTGTTGGCCTCCTCGGCAAGCAGGCCGCCCTGGCCCAGCTGAGTGGTCCAGGTTTTTTCCAAGCCGCTGCGATCCCAGACGATCCAGGCCAGCTCCTCGGCGCTGTTGCCCGCCGCATACCCCGCCCGCACCTGCGCCAGGGTTTCGGCGAAGCGCAGCGCGCGGCGGGCACCGGGGGTGTCGAGGGTCGCGAATCTTCCGGGGGCGGCGAGGGCTTCGATCAGCAGCTCATCCGATCCTCGGTGTCCGCCGCCCAGCAGCTCCTCGTGGCGCAGCGCGCGGCGCAGTCGGCGCAGACCGATCCCGTCGAAACCGCCCAGCGGTCCCAGCAGCAGCTCGGTGTAGCGGGCGGCGGTCACCGGGATGCGTTCGAGGGCCACCGCGAGCGCCAGGATCAGCGCCCGCGCCGCATAGCGGTCGCGCAGGGCTTCGCCGGCGGTCTCCGCCGAGGTGGGAACGTCGGCCATGGCCAGCGCCCGAGCCAGCACGGGAATGGACGCCGAGGAGCGCACCACGATCGCCATCTGTGACCAGGGCACCCCGTGATACACGTGGCGCTCGCGCAGCATCCGGGCGATCGCCTGCTGCTCGGCTGCCGGGGAGGACGCGCGAATGCGCACCACCGGCAGCGTGGGCGGAATCTCCCAGCGTTCCTGTTCGGACTCCTCGGTGGAGTGGACGGGGGCCTGCGCGGGCTGAGCGGGCAGCACCGAGGCCGCGCGACGATGCTCAACCCGCCCGGCGGCCCCCACCCGATCGCTCAGCTCGGTGATCACCGCGCGCAGCTCGGGACCATGCCGGTGCACCTGCGTCAGCGTGAACGTCTCCACCGGGGCACCCAGGATCAGGTTGAGCCCGCTGAGCGCCGCGGGATCGGAGCCGCGGAAGGTTGCGCTGGCCACATCGGGATCCCCAAACGCCAGGATCGTGGAGCCGGCGGCGGCCGCGGCCGCCAGGAATCCCAGCGTGCCCGGTCCCTGCTCCTGGAAGTCGTCCACGAGGATCAGGCGTGGGGCCGAAACGCGGCCCTCACGCAGCAGCGTGGTCGCCTCGGCGATCACCTCGGCGGCATCCAGCCGGGGCTGCGAATACTGGTCCATCACGTGCTCATAGCGGGCGATGAACGCGGCCGCCGCCACCCACTCGGGACGCTCGTGCTGGTGCCCCAGGTGGGCCAGCTCGGCGGGGCGGGTGCGGGTTTCCACGAGCCGCATCATCAGCTCCCGCAGTTCGGTGCGGAAACCACTGAGCGCCCGCACATCGGGTCCCAGGCTTTCGGGCCAGGCGGCACCCTCGTCCTCCACCTCTCCGGCCAGCAGGTCGGCGAGGATCGTATCCTGATCGGCGCCGGTCAGCAGCCGCGGAACGGTCACCCCATCGGCCACCGCGGCGGCCGTCACAAAACTAAAGGCCAGCGAGCCCAGGGTGCGCGCCAGCGGGCCCCGGGTGGGACGGTCGATGCGCAGCGCCAGGGTGTCCCGTAGCGCGGTGGCCGACCGGCGGTCGGCGGCCAGCACGACCACGTCGTCGGTGGGATAGCCGCGGGTGATAATCCGATCGGCCACCACCTCGGTCAGCGTGTGGGTCTTCCCCGATCCGGGCGCACCGTGCACCGCCGCGTGGGCACCATCGCGGAGATCCCGCACGGCACGCTGGCTGTTATCCAGGCTCGCGGACAACCGGTCTTGATCGAGGGGTTCGGATTCGCTCACGCTCCCACGCTAGCGTGAGCCACCGATATCCCCCGGAAGACACCGCCGATGCGGGGATCACCGGCCCGGCGAGGACGCGTGTTCGCTCTGGGCACGCGCGGATAACGGGTTTCGGTGGGTGGCGGTGTCGTACGCTGGAATCAACCCAGGATCCGTTCCCCGGCAACCGAAAGGCACCAACGTGGATATCCGTATCGGCATCATCAACAGCCCCCGCGAACTCGGCTTCGAATCCAGCCAGAGCGCGGCCGACGTCGAGAAGATTGTCGGCGACGCAATCAGCTCCGGCACCCCGCACTTCACCCTCACCGACGACAAGGGCAAGCGCTACATCGTGGCCACCGGTTCGGTAGCCTACGTCGAGATCGGTAGCGAGGAGACCCGTCGCATCGGGTTTGTTGGCTAATTAGTCGGCAGCAGTAAACGAAGCGCCCCACCAACACGGTGGGGCGCTTCGTTGTTAGTGTCGCTTCGATGCCGGGTATCGTGCGCCCGAATTGTGTGGCTAGGCGGTCAGGCCCAGCGCATCCATGCGCTGGGTGTGCCGGCCGATCAGCTCGGTAAACACCGGCTCGACCCGCTCGGGGGTGTTTCCCGGTGCCCGATCGGTGGTGTCGGTGCCCACCGGTTCGAGGCGCAGCGCCGCATGGCACACCAGCATGATGTCGCCCACCAGGCGGCGTCCGCTGAGAGCCAGGCGGTGGGCGCGACGGGGATCCTCGATGATCGCATCGCGCAGGATTCCCACCACCACCGAGGAGCCGTTATCGGCACCGAGAACGCGTTCCATCCGGGGGGCCAGGTCGGCGGGCAGGCGCGCGGCCAGGCCGCGGAAGAAGTCGTCCAGGAAGCCCTGGGTGATGTAGAGGCCCAGCAGTCCCTCGTTGATCGAGTCGCCGCGGGCGATGCCCAGCAGGCGATCAATCGCCGGCACGTAGGGGGCCATCAGCACCTGCGGATCCTCGCCGCGACGGCGAATCTCCCCGACCAGCTCATGATGCTTACGCAGCGCAAGCCCGGCGGGCCCCGCGATCAACTCGGTGGTCAGCAGGCGACCGCTGTCGCGGCTGATCGCCGAGTACTGCTGAAACACGGCCAGCTGCAAATACGCAGACTGTCCAAGGAAGTCGGAGGTGTCGGAGGCAAGCTCGGCAAAGTCCACCCGGGTGGTGGGAACCGTGCTCTCGCGCAGTACCACTTGGGATTCGTTTGAGGAGGGGCCACGCCGCCGAAACCAGGAAATCACACGCTCAGTCTACGCGTCCCGGTAAGCTGGGAGTGTCTCATCGTTGGAATGGGACCCTACGCCCGCACGCAGAATCCGTTGGCGTAGACCACATCACTGCATGACAGGCATTAAATATCGTGACTTTTCTTGAACTCGGCGTCGCCCAGGACATGGTGGACGCCCTCGCCGGTAAGGGAATTACCGCGCCGTTCCCGATCCAGGAACAGACCATCCCGCTGGCCATCGCCGGCCAGGACATCATCGGCCAGGCCAAGACCGGCACCGGTAAGACCTTCGGTTTTGGTCTCCCGGTGCTGCAGCGCCTCGGCGACAACCCCGAACCCGGCGTCAAGGCGCTGATCGTGGTTCCCACCCGCGAGCTGGCCGTCCAGGTGTATGAAGACCTGGTGCTGGCCGCCGGCAACCGTCCCACCAAGATCGCCGCCATCTACGGAGGCAAGGCCTATGAAGGTCAGATCGAGGAGATCAAGGCCGGCGCCCAGGTCATCGTGGGTACCCCGGGACGACTGATCGACCTCAACAACCAGCGCCTGCTCGACTTCTCCAAGATCCAGGAAATGGTGCTGGACGAGGCCGACAAGATGCTCGACCTGGGCTTCCTGGCCGACATCGAGCGCCTCTTCTCTAAGACCCCCGCCGAGCGCCACACCATGCTGTTCTCGGCCACCATGCCCGGTCCGATCGTCGCCCTGTCGCGCCGGTTCATGACCAAGCCCATCCACATTCGCGCAAGCGACCCGGATGAGGGTCTGACCCAGGCCAACATTAAGCACGTCATCTACCGTGCGCACTCGCTGGATAAGGACGAGGTCATCGCCCGCATCCTGCAGGCCGAGGGCCGCGGCAAGACCGTGATCTTCACCCGCACCAAGCGTGCCGCCGCCCGCCTGATGGACGAGCTCAACGACCGCGGCTTCAACGCGACCGCCGTGCACGGAGACCTCGGCCAGGAGCAGCGCGAGCGCGGCATGGCCGCATTCAAGGCGGGCAAGAAGGACGTGCTGATCGCGACCGATGTGGCCGCCCGCGGCATCGACGTGGACGATGTGACCCACGTGATCAACCACACCATCCCCGACGACGAGAAGACCTACCTGCACCGCGTGGGCCGCACCGGCCGCGCCGGGAAGACCGGTATCGCCGTGACCTTCGTCGACTGGGAAGACCTGCACAAGTGGGCCCTGATCAACAAGGCGCTGGAGTTCGGTCAGCCCGAGCCCACCGAGACCTATTCCTCCTCCCCGCACCTGTTTGAGGACCTCAACATCCCCGCCGGCACAAAGGGCCGTCTGAAGCCCGCCGCCCCGGCGGCCCCGCGCGAGGGTGCCGCCCGCAGCGGTGGTGCTCGCAGTGGCAACGGATCGCGTCCGGCACGTGGCGAAGGCCAGGGTCGCGGCGAAGGTCAGGCTCGTACCGAGCGTCCCGCCCGATCGGGTGAGGCCGGCGGAGACGCCGCTCGCCCCTCGCGTAACCGTCGTCGCACCCGCGGTGGCGGCGCGGCCGCCGGTCCCGCCGCCGGCGTCACCCCGGTTGAGGGTGCCCCGGTGACCGCCTCGGCACCGCAGGATGGCGAGGGTGCTCCGCGCCGTCGTCGTCGCTCGCGTGGTGGCCGCGGTCGCGGCGAGGGTGCAGCCCCCGCCGAGGCCGCTCCCGCCGCCGAATAGCCGCAGAAACACAACACCCGCCCCTCCAACTCGGAAGGGCGGGCGTTGTGTCTGTGGGCTAGCCGGCGATGATCGGGGCGAACCCGGTGGCCTCGGCCACGATCGCGTCCACCACCGCGCTCGGCGTGGTGTTCTCCCCGAGCCGGTTGGGCTTGCCGGCCCCGTGATAGTCGCTGGATCCGGTGAGCACCAGGTTGTAGCGGGCGGCCAGCGCGCGCAGCCACGACTTCCCCTCGGGGGTGTTCTCGCGGTGGTCGATCTCCATCCCGAACAGTCCCGCCTCTACCATCTCGGCAACCACGTCCTCGGGGATCAGGCGTCCCCGGGTTCCGGTGGCCGGGTGGGCGATGACCGGTACGCCGCCGGCCTCGCGGATCATCCGGATCGCCACGATGGGATCCGGCGCATAGAGCGGGATAATGTATCCGCTGCGTGGGTGCAGGATGGTGTCAAACGCGGCGCTGCGATCGGTGGAGTGGCCGCGGGCCACCAGCGCGTCGGCGATGTGTGGACGCCCGATCGAGGCCCCGGGGGTGGTCTGGGCGAGGACGTCCTCCCAGGTGAGGTCATAGTCCACCCGAATGTTTTCCACGATCTCGGCCGCGCGTGTCTTGCGGGCCACCCGGATCCGCTCGGTTTCGGCCAGCAGCGCCGGATCGGAGGGATCAAACAGGTAGGCGAGCATGTGCACGCTCATGCCGTTATGCCGGGTGCTCAGCTCCATCCCGGGAATCAGGTTCACCCCCACTTCAGGGGCCGCGACCATCGCCTCGGGCCAGCCCGCGGTGGTGTCGTGATCGGTCAGCGCAACCGTGCCCAATCCGGCCTGAGCCGCCGCCCGCACCAGTTCTCCGGGGGTTTCGGTACCGTCGGAGATACTCGAATGAGTGTGCAGATCGGCGGGACCACGGAGGGAGGATTGCAGGGGCATACTGACCAGTGTAGGCCGCATGCTCAGCATCCTCCCGGGAACTCCCAGATTTCGCCCGATATCCTGACCGGGTCATGTTCAAGTTCCTCGGCGCTCTCCTCACCCTTGCGGTTGCACTGGGCCTGCTCATCGTGACCTGGCCCCCGCTGTTTGGTCTCCAGACCACCGTGGTCGTCGCCCAGATCACCGCGATGCGTGGCCTCCTGGTGGCCTGCTGCGTCGCCGCGCTGATCCTCTTTTTAATCATCGGGATCATTCGCCCGCTGCGCGGATTCGCCGGCAGCATGGCCGTGGTCATGTTCCTCGGAGCCGTGGCCAACACCGGCATCCTGGTGTACCGCGGGTTTGACAACGATGCGATGCCGGCAAAAACCGAGAGCAGCATCAACGTGCTCAGTTGGAACACCAAGGGTAACGCGATGGGTTCGGCCACCATCGCCAAGCTCGCGCTGGACTCCGGGGCGGATATCGTCGCCCTGCCCGAGACCCGCAATCAGACCGGACTCGAGGTGGCCGCCGCGATGAAGGCCGCCGGCAAACCCATGAACGTGTTTACCGAGTCGTTTGGCAAGATTGCTGCCGCCAGCTCAACCACGGTTTTGGTCTCCCCCTCGCTGGGCGCGTACACGCAGGCCAGCAGCAACGGCGTGGGTGCCTCGAACACGCTCGTGGTGCCCAGCGTGGTGCTCCGTCCCGCCGACGGCCGCGGCCCCACCATCATCGCCAGCCACGCTGTCTCCCCCTCGACCCCGCAGATGCACAACTGGCGCGAGGACCTGGCCTGGCTCGCCGCGCAGTGTGACGCCGAGAACGTCATCATCGCCGGCGACTTCAACGCGACCGTGGACAGCATGGCGGGCCTCGGCCGCGACGGCGCCGCGCTCGGGCGCTGCAATGACGCGGGCCTGGCGACCCGCACCGCAGCCCTCGGCACCTGGCCGACCAACATTCCCGCACTGCTGGGATCCCCGATCGATCACGTCTTCGCCACCCCGGTCTGGGACATCGCCGGCATGAAGGTACACAGCGAGTTCGATCAGGCGGGCAGCGATCACCGCCCGATCACCGTGCGCCTGGAACCGGCCGCGGCGGACTAGCCCCGAACTTCGTTCCGGATATGCCTCGGATTCTCAGCTAAGTCTCGTTGGTTTTCCATAGCCGTGGCCTCGTCCGCGACATAACCTTCAACAAGGTATCGCCTCGTGCCCCCGACGTTGACGTACCGTCACATTCGGACGAAAACGAGGTTTTCACAATGAACTATGGAACGACACACAAACCCTGGACGGAACGGCTCGAATCACTCGATGTCTCCGCTCTGATTCCCACGCCAGCACTCGCCACACTCGCCACGCTGCTCATCGATTCGGGAGAGCGCGGCTGGCCCGCACCCGGCATATTTCCCGGCGAGACGAGCGGGATCCGCATTGAGTGGCAGTCCGCCCTCTGGGTGGTTGTTTTCGAGGTTGACTCTTCGGGCAGGTATTTTCTTGGATACATCCCGGTGGAGCCACCCGCCGAGCCCGCGAGTATCTCCACTCGGGATGCCACTCGACTAAAAACCTTTATCAGCACACACGTTCATGACTAGCGTGCACTGCGAGTATCTTCTGCCCGGTGAGAACATCCCTGACGTCCCGGACGAGCTCTGGTTACGGGCCTGTTTTGATACACCGAACCTGATTGATCCAGTGACCGGAGTAGTAAGTAATCTGATGTTCGCATGGGGAACCCTAGACGACGGAAAGCTCTCCGGCGCGCGTTCAAGACGAACGACGCCTGGACGTATGTACCAGCACCTCACCCAGGTAAACGCCCATCCCGTCCATCACATTCGTGGGTTGGTGTCAGCCTCGCTCTGGATGCTCGAGCTTCATTTACACGACGATTTCTCAATCCTTCAACGCGAAACGCTGCCGCTTCCAGGGCACGCCTACCTCGACGTTCAACACCTTGCGCGCGGCGGATCGCACCGCGCAAAAATTGTACGGGAGACGGTTAGGGCTCGACTCCTTCACCACTCACGGGTTGTGCATGAGTCCGAGGCAGGTTCTCGCTAGGATCAACCCGCGACACCGCGGTGAGCGAGCCAAGGCGGACAGACACGCCAGGTGCTTCAAACCGGGGCACGAACAGTGCGAGAATGTAAAGCATGACTACCAGTAGCGAAGAGACCAAGGACGCCCGATCCACCACCCCCGGATCCGATCGCTTCCAGGACTATATTGGGTCCCAGTGGGCCGACCGCACGGATGAGCTCCCCACCGCGCGCGTCCAGGCGGCGTTTGCCGAGAGGCGCCGCGCCGAGGTGAGCGCCGCGTTTACCGGTGCCCGCGTGGTGATCGAGGCCGGCGACCCCAAGCAGCGCTCCAACGACACCGACTACCCGTTCCGCGCCCACTCGGCCTTTGCCCACCTGACCGGCTGGGGTGCCGACTCCGAGCCCGGTGCCGTGCTGGTGTTTGAGCCCGCGGGCGAGGGTCACGAGATCACCCTGTACTTCCGCGAACGCGCCGGGCGCGACTCCGACGAGTTCTACGCCAACCACGCGATCGGCGAGTTCTGGATCGGTCCGCGCCCCTCCCTGGCCCAGGTTGCCGCCGACCTGAACCTGGCTACCGCCCACCTGGATGAGTTTGTGGCCACCGACTCGGACCTGCGCATCGACCACGACGAGGACCTCACCCGGTTCGTCTCCGAGCTGCGCCTGGTCAAGGACTCCTTCGAGATCGCCGAGATGCGCGAAGCAGTGAACGCCACCGCCGGTGGATTCGACGCCTTCATCGCCGAGCTGCCCCGCATCATCGCCTCCCCGCGGGGCGAGCGCGTGGTCGAGGGTGTCTTCAACACCCACGCCCGCGAGCACGGCAACACCGTCGGTTATGACACCATCGCGGCCTCGGGATCCCACGCGTGCATCCTGCACTGGACCCGCAACGACGGCGCGGTCACCCCGGGCGAGCTGATCCTGGTGGATGCCGGCGTCGAGGTCGAGAGCCTGTACACCGCGGACATCACCCGCACCCTGCCGATCAACGGCACCTTCACCGACGTGCAGCGCAAGGTCTATGAGGCCGTGCGCGAGGCAGCCGATGCCGCCCTGGCGATCGTGCGACCCGGCATCGTGTTCAAGGAGATCCACGCCGAGGCCATGCGCGTAATCGCCGAGAAGACCGCCGAGTGGGGCATGCTGCCGGTTTCGGCCGAGGAGTCGCTGCTGGTGGAGAACCAGTACCACCGCCGGTACATGGTGCACGGTACCAGCCACCACCTGGGCATCGACGTGCACGACTGCGCCCAGGCTCGTCGCGACTTCTACCACGAGGGCATCGTCGAGGAGGGCATGATCTTCACGATCGAGCCCGGCCTGTACTTCCAGAACGACGACCTGACCGTGCCCGAGGAGTTCCGCGGCATCGGCGTTCGGATCGAGGACGACATCCTGGTCACCGCCGACGGTGCCGAAAACCTCTCGGCACACATCCCGCGCACCGCGGACGATGTCGAGGCGTGGATCGCGCGCCTGAACGCCTAGGCACTCGGGCATCGCCCCGGCCGTATCCCGCGAAACGCTGATGGGCTTCCCGGGTGGCCGTCCACTTCGTAATCGCCGTCGGTTCGCACCGGCGGCGATTGCGTTTTGGGCACCCCGGCCGATCGTTTTGCTCGAGACCCTGGCATCTCCGGACGCAAGCGCGCAGAATAGAGGCATGACCGCCACCGTGGATCTGATCGATGCCTTCCGAAGCGCCGACCCCGATCGTCGCGCCAGACTCCTGCGCGGCTGCGAAGCCGGTGCCGACTCCGACCGGGTCGACTTCCTGATCACCCTGGTTGAGGACAGCGCCGAGGATCCGGCCGTGCGCACCGAGGCCGCCCGTGCCCTGGCGCTGATCGCGGCGATCGACGGGGAGGAGCCCGGCCGTCTCTTCGATGAAGAGCTGGATACCGCACGCAATCTGATCGGCGAGATCCTGGCCGGCGTGGCCAACCGCGATCCCGATGAGGACCTCCGAGTGTGGGCTCTGCGCGGACTCGCGCGCTGCGATCTGCCCGACTCCGCCATTCGTGTGCTCGTGGGACTGGCCCTGGCCGAGCGGGAGGATCCGCTGCTGCGCACCCTCGCCGCGGCGGCCGTCTACGCCCAGGCCCCGGAATCGGTGGTCCGCACCGAGGCCCTCCCGGTTTTTGATCACGACCCGATCCTCGCCGGCGGGCCACACACCGCCTAAGCACCCTCGCGGTAACACCCTTGTTACGGCTGCAACATTGATGTTACGTTGAGGCATGGACGTCTCCACCCTCATCAGCCAGCTGGGCGCGCACCCCACCTCAACCGCGCGCGCCACCGGTCTTTCGCGAATGACGATTCAACGCGTTCGCGATGGTGCGTCGTCTCCCGAGCTCAAGACACTGCGGGAGTTCGCGCTGGCCGCCGGACTCGATGTGCACCTGACCCTGGTTCCCGCGAGTGACCCCGGTGCCGCCATCGCCGCTCGGGCACTGCTGGATCCCACCTTTACCGGCGTCCTCGACTCGGAGAAGGACACCTCGACCGGTATCTCGGCGGCAGATGTTCAGGAATGGACCACCCGCTTCGAACGCTGGGGTGCCCGCACGCCTCCGGAAATTATCGAAACAGCCGGGCGCTATGCCGCCCCGCAGCATCGCGCCGGCGCGGGCTTCTTTTCACCGCGCCCGGGGTTTAGCTCGGCGCGCATGATGAAGCTGGCGCACTCCACCGGCGTCGCCGCCCGGGGCCACTACGCCCTCTCGGGAGTTCCCGTGGCGGACTTCTATCTCGATCAGGCGTCCACGCCCGGCCCCCTGATCCTCTGGTCCGAGAATGCCGACGCGGCCTCTGAGATTCTCGGCCAGACCCTGGTGCGCGCGGATCGCTACCAGCCCGGAGGGGTCCTGGTTGCGGCGGCACATCCGGCCTACCTGATCGATTCCATTGAGATCCCCGAGACCGGACACCGGCTCGTCTCCCCCATTCAGACGGTTCTCGATCTGCACGGCTTGGGTTTCGGCGCTCTGGCCGAGGCGATCACCGAGGGGTGGTGACCGGCGATGAACCCACGCGGAAACCGGCAGACTCTCCTCGCCGATCCGTCAGAACCCTGGGGACGTGGCGCGCAAGACTACCTACAACGCCGTGCGCCGCGACAGGGAACACATCCGCGGGACACCCCCAGCCCCGTTCCCGAACCCACAACCACTCGGCCGCGTGCTCGGCAGGGTGACCCGGCACGCCAGATCACCACCGGGCGGGTCAGCTGGGACCCTTCTCGGGTCAATTTTGATCTCATTCCCGCCTCACCCACATCCCGTGCACTATTTCGCCTCCAGAAATCATTACCAACGCTGATCTGGAATGCCGCGGCTCTCGAGGGCAATACGTTCACCCTCCCCCAGGTGAGGACGCTGCTCGAGGGAGTAACCATCGGCGGCAAACCACAGGCCGAGGCAGACCAGATCCTGGCGCTTAGCGAGGGGATGGACATCATGGTGAGCGAGGTTCGCGCGGGGACGTTTACACTGCGCAAGGAACTCTCGGACCGAATCCATGCGGCGGTTGCACGCCACGAGGCCATCGAGGCGGGCAATTTCCGCGGCGAAGGGGACGTCACCGGCGGCGGAACCGTCCTGTTAGCACGGGGTGGTCGAATCGATGGAGACCCCACCGGCTCCGGAGGCAACGCGCTTGTGTCCGATCACGCAAATCTTCTCGCCGCCCTATCGGCCCTCCGTGATCCCCGGGCGAAAGCCCTGGTCTACTGCGCCTCGGCCACTCGCTCCCAGTTTTACTTTGACGGCAATAAGCGCACGGCAAGAATCATGATGACCGGCGCCCTGATCCAGGCGGGATTCGAGGCCGTCAGTATTCCGTTTATTCGGCGAGAGGAATACAATTTCGCCCTCGATACCCTGTTCACCACGGACGATGCCACCGAACTGATCGAGTACCTGACCACCTGCGCGCCGATCAGCGCGGGCTAGCCGAGCCCGTTCGAAAGCACCGCCCCCTTGCGCCACGCCGGTCCTCGGCACCGGTTTGGGATTATTCTGGCCGCACTCCGGGGCTAATCGGGGATGAATTTGCTCTCTCAGACCGAATCTACGCAAAAGACTTACTTTCTATTGCAAGAACTTGCTAGTGTGGCGACATGTCACGAAGACTCGCTGAGGTAGCCCGCAAGGTAGGCGTGAGTGAGGCGACCGTCAGTCGCGTCCTCAATGAAAAGCCGGGGGTATCCGAGACCACCCGCAATGCGGTACTCACCGCCCTCGACGTGCTGGGGTATGAGCGCCCCTCCAGCCTGCGCGGGGAGCGTGCTCGCCTGGTGGGCCTGGTCCTGCCCGAACTCCAGAACCCGATCTTCCCCGCGTTTGCCGAAGTGGTCTCCGGGGCGCTCGCCCAAAATGGCTACACCCCGGTGCTGTGCACGCAGACCACCGGCGGGATCTCCGAGGCCGACTATGTGGACCTGCTGCTCTCCCAGCGGGTGTCCGGGGTAGTGTTCTCCGGCGGCGCCTACGCGGAGACCGATGCCAGCCACGAACACTACGACCGCCTGACCGAGCTCGGCCTGCCGTTTGTCTTTGTTAACGCCCTGGCCGAGGGCCTGGATGTCGCCACGGTTTCCTGCGATGATGCGGTCGCGATGGAGCAGGCACTGGTCCATCTGCACCAGCTCGGGCACACCCAGATCGGCCTGATTCTGGGCCCCAAGGACCATGTGCCCTCACGGCGCAAGTATCAGGCCGCGCTGCGCTGGGGTGCCGCGAACGGCGTGGACTTCACCGGCAACCGGGTCATCCACTCGCTCTACTCGCTCGAGGCCGGGCAGGTTGCGGCGACGCGTCTGCTGCAGAAAACCGATGCCACCGCCTTCGTCTGCGCGAGCGACCTGCTGGCCCTCGGCGCGATCCGTGCGGTGCGCCGGGCGGGCCTCAACGTGCCGGCCGATGTGTCGGTGGTGGGCTACGACGACTCCGCCCTGATGAACGCGGTCGAGCCCCCGCTGACCACGATCCGTCAGCCGATCGAGACGATGGGACGCATGGTGGTGGAGCTCCTGCTGCGTCAGATCGGCGAGGATTCGGCCACCCGGGACGAGTTCCTGTTTGAGCCCGAACTGGTGGTTCGCGGCTCCACCGCGCCGATGCGCACCCGCTCCGCGCGCAAAAGAGAGTAAATCTTTGTAAATTTCTTACGTTCTGTGTCCTTCTTGCGTGATTCTGTCGCTTCCCTTACATTTAGGTTTCAACAACGGCGTTGGTCGGGTTCCTGCCCCAACCGGTACACGAGTGACGCCACGGATTACGCACAGGAAACAGAGGCGCTGGTTTGTCCAGGACCGTTGAACACCACAAGACCACCGCGGTCGACTCCCCCGAGGCCCTCGGTGCGGAGACCCCCGAGGCGTCCATCGACGCGCTCGGCACCCTACTTACTCCCTCCGCCAACTCCTGGTGGCGCGGGGACACGATCTATCAGATCTACCCCCGCTCGTTTGCCGACGGCAACGGCGACGGCACCGGCGACCTCCGCGGAGTCCGTCAGCGCCTGCCGTACCTCAAGGAACTCGGCATCAACGCGATCTGGTACACCCCGTGGTACGAGTCCCCGCTGGCCGATGGTGGCTATGACGTGGCCGACTACCGCCGGATCGACCCCGCCTTCGGCGACCTGGCCGAGGCCGAGGCGCTGATCCAGGATGCGCTGGCCCTGGGCATCCGCACGATCGTGGACGTGGTCCCCAACCACGTCTCGGCCGCGCACCGCTGGTTCCAGCAGGCCCTGGCTGCGGAGCCCGGCTCCCCCGAGCGCGCCCGCTTCTGGTTCCACCCGGGACTCGGCGAGAACGGCGATCAGCCGCCCACCCACTGGCCCAACAATTTCGCCGGCCCCACCTGGACCCGCCTCACCAACGAGGATGGCACCCCGGGCGAGTGGTACCTGCACCTGTTTGATCCCGAGCAGCCCGACCTCAACTGGTCCCACCCCGAGGTGGTCCAGGAGCACGAGGACATCCTGCGCTTCTGGTTCGACCGCGGCGTGGCCGGCATCCGGATCGACTCGGCGGCCCTGCTGGTGAAGGACCCCGCCCTCCCCGAGATCCCCGAGAACCCGGGTCCCGGCGAGCACCCCAACACCGACCGCGACGAGCTGCACACGATCTACCGCGGCTGGCGCCGGGTGGCCGAGGAGTACCGCGACCGGGCACCGCTGGGAGGCCGCGCGCTGATCGGCGAGATCTGGCTGCCCGATGCCGAGCGCTTTGCCGCGTACCTGCGCCCCGACGAGATGCACACCGCGTTCAACTTCGACTTCATGACGCGGCAGTGGAAGGCCGAGGAGCTGCGTGCCTCGATCGACCTGATGCGTGATGCTCACGCCCCGATCGGCGCCCCCTGCACCTGGGTGCTCTCCAACCACGACGTGACCCGCGTGGTCACCCGCTACGGCCGTGAGGACTCCTCGTTCGAGTTCCTCAAGAAGCGTCGCGGGATCCCCACCGACCTGGCCCTGGGTACCCGTCGTGCCCGCGCCGCCGCGCTGCTGACCGCCGCGCTGCCCGGTTCCCTCTACATCTGGCAGGGCGACGAGCTCGGCCTGCCCGAGGTTGAGGATCTGCCCGATGAGGAGCGTCAGGACCCGATGTACCACCGCTCGAACGGTGTGGATCCGGGTCGCGACGGCTGCCGCGTGCCGCTGCCCTGGTCCGGTCAGGAACCCCCGTTCGGCTTCGAACCCGAGGGTTCCACCGCGCCGACCTGGCTCTCCCAGCCGGCCGACTGGAACACCTACACGGTCGAGGCACAGCGCAAGGATCCCGGATCGATGCTGAACCTGTACCGCCGGATGCTGGAGTTCCGTGAGCGCGATGCGGCGCTCGGAGACGGCCCCTTCCGCTGGCTCACCGCGTCCGACCACGCGGGCTTCGGCCCCGAGGTGCTGGCCTTCGCCCGGGCCGACGGATTCATCAGCGTCACCAACTTCTCCGGTGAACCGTTCGCGCTGCCCGAGCGCGCCCAGCTCCTGCTTTCCAGTTCCCCCCTCGAAGGCGGTCTCCTGCCCGCCGACACCACCGCGTGGCTTCGGCTCACGCAGCACCCCTCCCGCACCAACTAATCACAACGAAAGGCAATGACAATGAAGTCACCCATTAAAGCGTTGACCCTCACGGTCTCCGCTCTGGCAGCAATCGGCCTCCTGGCCTCCTGCTCAAACGGCGCCAACCCGGGCGGCGGCGAATCAGCCGACGGCCAGGTTGAGCTCTCGGTGGTCAGCCTGATCCCCGGAACCGAGCAGGCGGCATTTGACGCCTTCAACAACCAGGTCAAGCAGTTCGAAAAGGCCAACCCGGACATCAAGATCAAGCCGGTCGAGTACGAGTGGAAGGCCGACACCTTCCCCGCGCTGCTCGCCGGTGGCACCCTGCCGATCGTCTACACCATCCCCTTCACCGACGGTCAGACCCTGATCGAAAACGGTCAGATCGCCGACATCACCGAAGAGGTCAAGGCGCTGCCGTTCTACGACAAGTTCAACAAGAACGTGCTCTCGGCCGGCACCGACGACAAGGGTCACATCTTCGCCGTCCCGCGCGAGGCCTACGGTAACGGCCTGCAGTACAACCGCGACCTGTTCACGCAGGCGGGCCTGGACCCCGACAAGCCGCCGACAACCTGGGATGAGGTCCGCGCGGCCGCCAAGACCATCTCCGAGAAGACCGGTGCAGCCGGTTACATGCAGATGACCCAGGGCGCCACCGGTGGATGGCAGACCACCGTGGCCACCTACGCCCACGGCGGCCGCATGGAGGAGATCAAGGGTGACAAGGTCACCGCGACCCTCGACACCGACGCCACCAAGAAGTCCCTGCAGTTCCTCAAGGACCTGCGCTGGGAGGACAACTCGATGGGCTCCAACTTCCTCTACGACTGGGGAACCATCAACAAGGCATTCGCCTCGGGCCAGATCGGCATGTTCACCGGCGGAAGCGACCTCTACACCGCGCTGATCCGCGAGAACCAGATGGACCCGGCGCACTACGGCATCACCACCCTGCCGCTCGAGGGCAAGGACGGCGCCGTGCTCGGCGGCGGTACCCTCTCGGTGGTCAACGGTAAGGCCAGCGAGGCGCAGAAGAAGGCCGCCGTCAAGTGGATCAACTTCTACTACCTGCAGAAGTACCTGGACAAGGACGCGGCCATCACCGATGCCAAGACCCTCGCCGCGGCAAACCAGGCCGTGGGAACCCCGGCTCTGCCGATCTTCGACAAGGCCACCCTGGATGAGTCTCGCGAGTGGATCAAGGACTACATCAACGTCCCCCAGGACCAGGTAGCCCCGTTCACCTCGAAGATCTTCGACCAGCCGCTGGTGATCGAGCCGACCAAGAGCACCCAGGACATCTACGGCATCCTCTCGCCGGTGGTCCAGGCAGTCCTCACCGATAAGAACGCCGACATCGACGCCCTGCTCAAGCAGGCAAACGCCGACGCCCAGGCGGTCCTGGACCGCGGCTAGCACCACCGGTTTCACCGCGGTTCACGCCGCACAGCTAGTATCCGCGAGCATCGGGCTCTCGCATCGCCGCGATGCGGGAGCCCGGGCAGACGCATCACCTCAATGCGCACGCCCGAGCCTCGCGCCGGCCGCGGGGATGGCCCGTCCATCCCCGCGGTCACACCTCGTTATTCCCTCGTGCAGGAAGGCACCGCCGCCACCATGACCACCCTCACCAAACCCGCTCCGACCAAGCGTCGGCGCGCCCGGAATCCACGCACCTGGTTGCGTGGCGGTGGGCTCTCCAACCTCCTCTTTGCGGCCCCGATGATCATCATCTTTGGGCTGTTCTCGTTCTACCCGATCATCCGCGCATTCGTGATGAGCTTCCAAAAGACCAACCTGATCGCCGACCCGCAGTGGGTGGGACTGCTGAACTTCCAGCGTGTGCTGGAGGATCCGGTGTTCTGGGTGGCCCTGCAAAACACCGGCTGGTTTGCGCTGCTGGCCCTGATCTTCGGATACCCGATTCCGCTGATCGCCGCCGTGCTGATGAGCGAGGTACGACGGGCCCGCGGCCTGTACTCGGTGCTCGCGTATCTGCCCGTCGTGATCCCGCCGGTGGTCGCCGTGCTGCTGTGGAAGTTCTTCTACGATGCGGGCCCCAACGGTGTGTTCAACACCATGCTGGGCTGGGTGGGCCTCGGGCCCTTCCCCTGGATTCAGGACGCGACCATGGCGATGCCCTCGATCGTGCTGGAGGCCACCTGGGCCGCCGCCGGTGGAACCATCATCATCTACCTCGCCGCGCTGACCGGGGTGGCCCCCGAACTCTACGATGCCGCCGAGATCGACGGTGCGGGTATCTGGCGCAAGATCTGGCACGTGACCCTACCGCAGCTGCGCGGGGTCCTGCTGATCACCCTGATCCTGCAGATCATCGGTACCGCGCAGGTGTTCCTGGAACCATTCCTGTTTACCGATGGTGGACCGGCCAACTCCACGGTCACCCTGCTCCAACTCATCTACCGGTACGGCTTCCAAAACAGCCTCGGTGGTAACTACGGTTCGGCGACCGCGCTGAGCGTAATGCTCGCACTCTTCCTCGCCCTGCTGTCCTTCGTGTACTTCCGTCTCACCTCTGGTTGGAGCAAGAATTGACCACCACATCGACCCGTAGCGACGCCGGCGTCGCGGTAACCGCCGACGCGGTGCTCGACACCGCTCCCGCCCCCACCCGTCGCCGTCGCCTCGGAAAGAAGAAGCCCGCGGCCGCCGGTCCCTCGGATGAGCGCGGGATCATCTCGACCAATGAGTGGAGCCGGCGCGGCATTCGTCGCTCCGCCAACGGCATCCAGATCACCCTCCTGGTGCTGCTCGCGATTGGCGGGCTGGGTCCGATCCTCTGGCTCGCCAAGGCCGCGATCACCCCCACCCAGGACACCCTGCGCACCCCGATGGCGCTGTTCCCCAACGGCTTCGCCTGGGACAACGTCAGCAAGGCGTGGACCACGATCGGACTGGACGTTCAGTTCATGAACACCGTGTGGGTGGCCCTGGGTGTGCTGGTCATGCAGCTGGTGGTCACGATGACCGCCGGGTACGTGCTGGCGATCCTCAAGCCCGCCTACGCCAAGGTCCTCAACGCCCTGGTGCTGGCCACCCTGTTTGTGCCCTCGGTGGTGCTGCTGGTGCCGCTGTACCTGACCATCCTCGATGTGCCGTTCCTGGGCATCTCGCTGCAGAACACGTTCTGGGCGGTGTGGCTACCCGCCGGTGCCAACGCCTTCAACATCCTGCTGGTGAAGCGCTTCTTCGAAAACCTCCCGCCGGAGATCTTCGAGGCCGCGCGCACCGAGGGGGCCGGATCGTTCCGGATCTTCTGGCAGATCGTGTTGCCGCTGTCCAAGCCGATCATCGGTGTGGTCTCGGTCTTCGCGGTGATTGCCGCCTGGAAGGACTTCCTCTGGCCCAAGCTGGTGCTCGCCCTCCCCGAGGTACAGCCACTCTCGGTGCGTCTGCCGCAGCTGCAGCAGACCATCGACCTGGGCACCTACCTGGCGGCCCTGGCCATCTCGACCCTGGTGCCGATCGTGCTGTTCATCATCTTCCAGGGTCTGTTCCTGAAGTCCGCCGGCATGGGTGGAGCGGTCAAGGGCTAGCACCCTTCCCCCGCAGAAGTGCCCACGACCAGTTGGTCGTGGGCACTTCTGCGTTCTTCGATGGCGGTGCCCACATGAACGGCGGATGAATCCTGGCGGGTTGCGCAAAAACTAAACATGAGCGAGCCTATAGTCACGGTAAGTGCCACAACCTGATCGGGTATCGGCCGCGGCGGATATCCCCCAGTGCTGGGAGACCTCATGATTCAGCTCGCGGTTTTTGACTTCTCTGGTACCACCATCGACGACGGCCAGGCCGTCTATCGCGCGCTGGAAGACGCGGTGCGCGAGTGCGGGGTGGACGTGGATCCGCACGATCTGCTGGCCTGGATGAGCGCCGATAAACATACGGCCCTGGCGGCGCTGATCGAACTCGGCGGCGGTAGCGTTACGGCCTCGGTGGTCGCCCGCGCGCATGCCCGGTATGTCGCGCTCTTGGACGGCTACTATGTCAGCCTTCCCCCGCGACCCCTGCCCGGGGTGTCGGCCACCCTGCGAGCGCTGCGGGCGGCGGGGATCCGGATCGCCCTCACCACCGGGCTCTCGCGCCCGGTCGCCACCGCGGTCCTGGCCCGGCTGGGCTGGCGCCTGGGTGCTCCCGGGGAAGACAACGCGGTCACCATCGACGCACTGGTGTGTGGCGATGAGGTGTCCCAGCTCTCCCCCGCACCGTACCTGATCCACCGGGCGATGGAGCGTACCGGGGTCCTCGACGCCGCCCGGGTGCTGGCTGCGGGCGACACGGTGGCCGATGTCCAGGCGGGCCTCTATGCCGGGGCCGCCCACGCGCTGGGGATTCTCGGGGGCGAACACACGGCGGCCGATTTTCGGGAGGCGGGACTGGGTCTCGCCACCGATTCGCGGGTGCGGATCCTGGACGCGATCACCGTGCTGCCCGAGTTCCTGAATCTCTCCGCGACCCCGGGCAGTGCCACGCCACCGGGGGCGCGCACCGACGCTAGCCGGCCAGCCGCTCCGCACCGGGGGCTTCGACCAGTGGATACACGTAGGTAAACAGGTCGAGGACCTTCGTTCCGCCGATCCACAGCCCGTCCCGCTCGGGGGTGCGCACAAATCCCAGGTGCTCGTAGAGTCCGTGGGCACCGGTCATCCCGGGTCCGGTCTTCAGGAACACCGTGTGCCAGCCATCCGCACGCGCCGAGGTCATCACGTGGCGCATGAGCGCGGCGGCGATCCCGCGACGGCGCGCCTCGGGGGCGACCCCCAGCAGGCGCAGATCCAGCTCCCCTTCCCGCACGTCCTCATGCAGCGGCGGGACGCCGACCCGACGCGTGGTGACGCTCCCGAGCAGGGCACCCGATGCGTCCTCGGCGACCCACACGTCATAGTTTTCCGCGCGGGAGGCGGCGAACTGCATCGGATCGGTGGCGTGCCCCTTATCTCCGTAATCGTGAGTATAGGCGGCGCGAATCAGCGTATCAATCGCCTCAAACTCCTCGGGGCGAGCCAGCCGAATCAGCGGATCCCCACTCATGCGGCACCGCCCGGGGTCCAGCCGAGAGCCGGGCCGATCCGGGTCGCCACCTGCTCCAGAATGTGCTTCCACTCGTCCAGGCCAAACTCGAAGGGCAGCTCGACCAGGTAGTCATCCGCCGCGGCGAATCCGGGATCCTGGGCGATGCTGTCCACGATTTCCGTGGTGGAGCCCAGGATGTCCGGGGCGATGATCGTGCGCGGTCCGTGCACCTCACGGGTGCGCGGGGTGCGGCGCTCTACGTAATCGCGGTAGAGCCCAAGTTGCGCCGGAGTTGCTCCCTCGGTGGGAACCACAACCCGGGCGAGCACGGCGTTGGAGGTCTCGGGGGTGGGATGAGCGGCGCGGTACGCGGCCACCTGCGCCTGCTGCACCAGTCCAAAGTCGCGCACGCCGTTTTCGGTGCTGCTGATGTTACTCATCAGCCAGCCCAGGCCCGCCTGCCCGGCCCACTCGGCCGAGCGCAGCGAGCCGCCACCGTACCAGATGCGGTTCGCGAGTCCCGGGCTGTGGGGTTCCACCCGCTCGGTGTCCAGGTCGCCGCCGATACCGTTGTACTCCTCGATCTCGCGCACCCGCGCGCCGTCGATCAGGTCGTGTAGACGCTGGATCCGGCCGTAACCATAGTCCTCGGTGCGCCACCCCGAATCGAAGACGATGTCGTTGACCTCATCGGAGAACTTCGGTGCCCCCACGCTGACCCCGGCGAGCACCCGTCCACCCGAAAGCAGATCGGCGGTGCCCAGGTCCTCGGCCAGGCGGAATGGATTCTCGTGTCCCACCGGGATCACCGCGGTCCCGAGCCCGATCCGGGAGGTGTGCTGGGCGAGGGCACCAAACAGCACCGCGGGGGAACCCAGGCCGCGCTGCAGGTGCCGCGAACGCAGCCATCCGCTATCCAGTCCCAGGGACTCGGCGAAGCGGAACAGCTCGATGGTGTCGGCCAACCCCCGGACGGGATCGGCCGGATCGATCGGCACGAGGTGCACAAACCCCAGCTTTTTGGGGGTGAGGGTCGAGGTCACGGGGTCTCCTTTTGGTGCGAGTAGTCACACCCTAATCCCCCGGGCTGATCAAACCGAACAGTCTTGTTATGTACGGTCATCCGAGGTCATCGGACGCCCCGAACCGAGTCGCTAGTTGGTGGTGCCGGTGCCGCCGTTTTCCAGGGCGGTATTCAGCAGCTTGCGGGCACGGCCCACCATTTCGGCGGGCACCACCAGGGAGTACGACGCGGCGACGATCTGCATGACCGAGGTGAAGTCCTTGCGCCGGCGGCGGGCGGAGAAGGTAAAGAGGGAGAACAGCATGCCGAAGCCGGCACCGAGGAATACGGCGGCAGCGACGATCCCGAGGTTCAGGGTGGGGTTCATGATGACCAGGATCAGGCCCAGGAAGATTCCCATCCAACCACCGCTCAGCGCTCCCGAACCGGCGGCGCGACCGTAGGTCATCTTGCCGGTGACCCGCTCGACGCTGCGCAGATCCGAGCCCACGATGGCCACGGCACGCACCGGGAAGTCGCTCTGACCCAGCACCGCGACGGCCTTCTGGGCGTCCTGATAGCTCTCAAAGATCGCCACCGTCTCCCCATCGGGAAGCTGGGCGTCAAACGGGTTGCGGCCACGGCCGGTCTGCGGAATACTCACGCTCTCATTCTCGCATTCCCATGCCGGAGAGAGCCGATAATCCCCTCATTTTCGCCCACAGCGCATCGGGCGACAGAACGAATGTGCGCCGGGAGCTGCGCCGGGTAGGTTCCATCCAAAACCCCGACTACATTAGAGAGGTGAGTACAACACGAGTCTTTGTCGCCCGACTTGCTGGGTGCACCGTATTTGACCCCGCGGGTGACCGCGTGGGCAAGGTGCGTGACGTTCTTGTGGTGTACCGAAAAAACGACCCGCCCCGCGTGGTGGGACTGGTGGTGGAGATTCCCGGAAAGCGTCGGGTCTTTGTCTCGATCGGCCGGGTCACCTCGATCTCCGCCGGCCAGGTCATCACGACCGGTCTGATCAACGTGCGCCGCTTCCAGCAGCGCGGTGGCGAGGTGCGCGTGATCGCCGAGATGCTGGGCCGCAAGGTCATCTTCCACGACGGTTCCGGCGAGGCCACCATCGAGGACGTGGCCATCGAATCCCAGGGACCCGGCGACTGGTCGGTCAACCAGTACTTTGTGCGCCGTCCCAAGACCTCCTCCTCCCCGTTCGCCCGCGGCGTCACCACGTTTGCCAGCTGGCGGGAAATCCGCGAGAAGGATGACGATGGCGAGGCGCAGTCGGCCGAGCGCCTGATCGCGACCTACACCGACCTCAAGCCCGCCGATCTGGCCAACACGATGCTGGACCTCCCCGGCGAGCGACTGCTCGAGGTGGCCGGGGAACTCTCCGACGACCGTCTGGCCGACGCCCTCGAGGAGATGCCCGAGACCAGCCAGATCCAGATTCTGGCGAGCCTGAGTGATAAGCGTGCGGCCGATGTGCTGGACCACATGCAGCCCGATGACGCGGCCGACCTGATCGGTCAGATGTCCGAGGAGCGCGGTGAGCAGCTGCTGGATCTGATGGAGCCCGAGGAGGCTGAGGACGTTCGTCTGCTGCTGACCTTCGCCCCGGATACCGCGGGTGGTTTGATGACCACCGAGCCGATCATCCTCTCCGCCGACTCCACCGTGGCCGAGGCCCTGGCCCTGGTGCGCAAGGCCGAGCTGGCCCCGGCGCTGGGTGCCGCCGTGTGCATCACCCTGCCCCCGTATGAGCCGCCGACCGGTCGCTACCTGGGCCTGGTGCACTTCCAGAAGATGCTGCGCTATCCCCCGCACGAGCGCCTGGGCACGATTATGGATCAGAGCCTGGAACCGCTCACCACCGATACCTCGGCGGCGCGGGTCGCACGCACCCTGGCCAGCTACGACCTGGTGTCGGTCCCCGTGGTGGACGACAATCACCGCCTGGTGGGCATGGTCACGATCGATGACGTGCTCGACTTCCTGCTGCCCGATGACTGGCGTACCCAGGAATCCGATATCCCCGTGCGCCGAAGTACGTCGCGCTTTCATCACACCGCACGCAACCCCAATGGCACACCTCGGGAGGGACGATAATGGCGAAGCAGCGACGTACCGATGCGGGCCTGGACGCCCCCAAGGGCCTGCGCGGCGCGGTCCTGGCCTCCCGCGACAAGAACAGCAGCGACCGCTTCGGCCGCTTCACCGAGTGGGTGGCCCGGGCGATGGGAACCCCCGGCTTCCTGGTGGGCCTGACCCTGTTCTGTGTGGCGTGGATCGCCTATAACTCCTGGGGTCCCGAAAACATTCGTTTCGACTCGGCGGCGTTTGGATTCACCGCGCTGACCCTGATCCTCTCGCTGCAGGCCTCCTACGCGGCCCCGCTGATTCTGCTCGCGCAAAACCGTCAGGACGACCGCGACCGCGTGCAGATCGAGCAGGACCGTCAGCGCGCCGAGCGCAACCTCGCCGACACCGAATACCTGGCCCGCGAGGTGGTGGCGCTGCGCCTGGCGATGAAGGACCTGGCCTCCAAGGACTTCATCCGCCACGAGCTGCGGGCGCTGCTGGAGGAGCTGGAACGAGACCGCGAACCCGCGGCTTCCCCCACCCAGGAGGAGCCGCGACCGTGAGCGAGATGCCCGCAGACACCGGTTCCCAGAACGGCGGCTCGGCGGCAGATCCGCGGCGGCACGAGGGACTCTGGCGCGCGCTCGGCACGGTCCAGGATCCCGAGATTCGCCGTCCGATCACCGAACTCGACATGGTGGAATCCGCCGACGTGGATGCCGAGGGGATCGCCCACGTCCACATTCTGCTGACCATCGTGGGGTGCCCGGCGGCCAACGCGATCGAGGCCGCGGTGCGCGCCGCCGCCGCCTCACTGCCCGAGGTCACCGCGGTGGACCTGCACGTCGGCGTGATGACCCCCATCCAGCGCGAGGCGCTGACCACCCGGCTGCGCGGCGATCGCGGCGAACGCGAGATGCCCTTTGGCCCGGGCACGCTGACCCGGGTGTTTGCGGTCACCAGCGGGAAGGGCGGCGTGGGCAAGTCCACGATCACGGCCAACCTGGCGGCGGCCTTTGCCGCGCGCGGGCTACGGGTGGGCATCGTGGATGCCGACGTGCACGGGTTCTCGATCCCGGGTCTGCTGGGAATCGGCGAGAACGCCGAGGCGCCGGTCAAGCCGACCCGACTGGACAACATGATCCTGCCGCCGGTGGCGCACGGCATCAAGCTAATCTCGATCGGCATGTTCCTGGATGATCCCCGGGCGGCCGTCGCCTGGCGCGGACCGATGCTGCACCGCACCATCACCCAGTTCCTCACCGATGTCTACTTCGGAGACCTCGACGTGCTGCTGCTGGATCTGCCCCCGGGCACCGGCGATATCGCGATCTCGATCGGGCAGCTGCTGCCCAATGCCGAGGTTGTCGTGGTGACCACCCCGCAACTGGCCGCCGCCGAGGTGGCCGAACGCTCGGGCACCCTGGCCGTGCAGACCGGGCAGCGCATCGCCGGCGTGATCGAAAACATGGCCGGGCTTGTGCAGCCCGATGGCACCATGCTGGACCTGTTTGGCAGCGGCGGCGGTGACCTGGTGGCCGAGCGGCTCTCAACCGTGGCCAAACGCCCGGTTCCGGTGCTCGCCTCGGTGCCGTTGAGCGTCGAGCTGCGTACCGGCGGGGACGCCGGCGTACCGGTGGTCCTATCGGATCCCGAGAACGCGGCGAGCATCGCGATTTTGAAGGCCGCCGACACCCTGCTGACCGGCGGGCGCAGCCTGGCCGGCGTCAAACTCGGCCTCAGCCCGCGCTAGGCTCGGGCCGGTAACCCCGGCAATCTGCGCCGGGATCTTCCCTCACCCCGGCCCAAACCCGTATCGTGGTGTCGTTACGGCTTGGTGTCGTGAAGTTTTGGGAGGATCCAATGGTGGAATCGGCGCGGTTTGAGGCCCTGATCGAGGAGATCGATCGCACGCAGGTCGGTGTGGAGGAACGCAACCTGATCGAGCAGGCCGTGCGCCTGGCCGAGGAGTTGGGTGCGGATGAGCTTGCCTATCGGGCGCGGGTCCGGCTCACCGCCTCCGCGTATATGACACACGATATGGATGCGATGCTTGCCTCGTTCGCCTGGTGCGCGGGCCAGCATGCGGCCGATCCGCAGCGCTTCCCCGCGCTGCTCGGCGATAATCCCCACGCTCCCGGGCTCAACCTTCTGCTGCAGTACAACTGGGCCGCCAAGGTGCTCACCTGGATTCCCGCGATCGCGCTGGCCGAGGTGTACCGCTGCCTGGATGAGATGGCCGAGCGGTATGCCCGCGCCGGCATGAGCCCCCGAACCGCGGTGTTTGCGCGTTTCCGGGTCGCCTATCACGTGGGTGACCTTGCCGCCGCCGATACGCTGCGCCACGAACGGCACCGCTATCCGGTTGAGCCCGAAACCGGGTGTGCCAAGTGTCAGACCGCCGAGGAGGGGTACTTCCTGCACCTCGCCGGGGATCAGGCCGGGGCGGTCGCCCTGTTCGAAGACTCCCTGGAGGATCACGACTGCTCGCTTGAGTACGAAAAGGCACGAATCCTGCTGCCGCTGGTGCTCAACGGAGAGGCCGAGCGAGCCCGCGCCATCCATCTGGAATCGATCCGCTCGCTCATGCGCTCCCCCGATCTGCTGGAACTGCTGCCGTTTGAACTGGTGTTCTGCGCGGTCACCGGAAATGCCGAGCGCGGACTGGCCCTACTAGAACGCGCGCTGGAGACGATCGTCCCGGATCCGCTGAACCAGGACCAGCACTTCGCGCTGGCCACCGCGATCGCCCTCCTGCTGGAGACCCTGAGCGCCGAGGGGCACGGTGCCGTCCGGGTCCGCGGTGCCCAGAATTCGGCCCTGGCGGTGCTCTGGGGTGCCGAGCTGAGCGGCGAGGATACCCGGGCCGATGCGCTGGCCGCCCGCCTCTGGGCGCGCGCGGAAGACATTGCCGCGGTGTTTGACGCGCGCAACGGCAATGCGTTTTTTGCCCGCCGGCTGGAACAGACCCGGGCGCTGTGTGGATCCGATTTCCCGGCGCCGATCCGCACCACCGGGCGATATGAGCCCGCGCCGCCGGCAGTACCCGCCGACCCCGACACCGCCGAGCGGGCGCGGGCGGCGGCCGAGTTCCTGGCGCTCACCGGCGGTCCCGCGGATGCGGCGAGCGCGGTTGAACACGCCCTGGACCTCACCCCGGACGACCTCCCCGCCCGCCTCTTCCTGACCTCCCTCCTGATCTCGATGTACCGAGACCTGGGCCAGGGCGAGCGGGCTCGGGCCATCCTCGAAGCGCGCGTCGATGAGCTGCGTCTGGCGGGCCTTATCGAGCACGCCAAGAACGAGGAGCGGATGGGGATGCTTCAGTTTGGCGCGGCAACCCTCGAAGACGTGACGCTGCTCCGCTCCGAGGCCGATGACCTGCGCGCCGTCGGTGCGCCCGCCGCGGTCCGCGCGCACGCGCTCACCTCCCTGGCCCACGTGCTGGATCGGGCGGACAACCTCGAGGAGGCGCGTGACCTGGCCGCCGAGGCATACGCGCTGGCGGTTGAGGACCCCACCCCCTATGGGTTTCACCCCTCGCTCGGTCTCCACCTGGCCATATTGGAGCGTCGACTGGACCGAGGCGAGCAGGCCCTGGCCCTCCTGGACACGCTGCTTTCCGAGCCGAGCTCGGGCTTTGTCCGCGCCCACACACTCTTCCAACGCGCCACGCTGCACGCCGAGCGCGGGGAAACCGAGGAGGCCCTGCGCGATGGTGAGGCGTTCCTCGCCCAGGTCACCGGGGGCGCGGATCGCGGTATCGAGATCACCGCGCTGGACTTCACCGCCCAGATGCTCAGCACGCTCGACCGCGACGCCGAGGCCGCAGCGCGCACCGCGTATGCGATCGACCTGGCCCGCCGGTCCGAGGATGACCGGCTGATCTCGCTCCACCTGAGTCTCGGCCGCTATCAAAACTGGGCCGGGGCCGCCGAAACCGCGGTGGAAACCCTGGACACGGCCTACCGGATGACCGGGGAGGATGAGCCGCTGCTGGATGCCGAGATCCTGGTCACCCTGGGCGATGCGGCCGCGAGCGCCGAGCAGTTCTCGCTCGCCTATGGGGCGTGGTCCCAGGTGATGGACATCGCCGATCACGTGGAGACCCCCGAGGCCGCCGCGGTGGGAACACGGGCGGGTCTCGCGCTGGGGGCTCTGCTGATGCGGATGGAGGATGAGGAGGCGGTCGAGCGGTTGGAGCGCGCCGCCGCCTGGGCCCGCACGCAGGAAGACCTGGGCCCGATCCTGGAAACCCGGCACCGACTGGGCCTCGCCCGCGCCCGGTTTGGCGATCCCGCCGGGGTGAGCGAGCTGGAGGCCCTGCGCGCGGAAATCCCCGATGGGACCTGGCTGGCCGCCGATGTGACCGACTCGATATCCCGCGCGCTCACGGCGCTGGATCGTGCCGCCGAGGCGCTCCCGCATGCCCGGGCCGCCGGGGCCGCCTATGCGCTAGCCGAGGATCCCGGTGCCGCGGTGGCGAGCGGAGTACACGAGGCACGCATTCTGGTGCGCCTGGATCGCACGGACGAGGCGCTGGAGAGGTACCGCACGCTCGGCGACTCGGTCCCGGCCGAGGCCCCCATCAGAGCACAGATCGTCGAGGAGTGGGCCCAGCTCCTGGAATCGCTCAATCGCCACGCTGACGCCCACACGCTGCGCGCCCGGGAGGCCGGAGGGAACTAGGTCGCGTCGGGGTCGAACGGGGCATTGAGGACGGGCTCGCCGGCCATGATTGCGCGCAGTCTCGCGGTCGCGTCGGCGCTGATCTGCGGGCCCGAGGAGTAGCCACCCGAAGAGTGGCCACCCGAGGCGTGACCACCAGACGAGTAGCCACCCGCCGAGAAGCTGCCCGCTGCGGCCGAGCCGGGGGCTCCGGCACCCGAAGACGCCGCGCCCGCCCCGGAGGACGCACGGTTTGCCGCCGAAGTCGAGGGGTTTGACGCACCCGCCGACGCGGCAAAACCGGCGCTCGCACCGGCCCCCATCGCCGAGGATGCAGAGGAACCGGGGGACGCAGAGGACCCAGCCGAGGCGGAGGCACCCGGCGAATCCGACATCTCATCGGTCAGAGCCTCGCGGATGATGCGGCGCGGATCGTACTGACGCGGGTCGAGCTTTTTCCAGTCGACCTCGTTGTACTCCTCGCCCATATCATCCTTCAGCCGGTCCTTGGCACCGGTGGCCATCTCGCGCAGCGAGCGCACCAGACGGGCCAGCTGCGAGGCCAGCTGCGGCAGACGTTCGGGACCCAGCAGGAACGCCGCAAGCACGCCGATGATCAGCAGCTTGTTGAACGATAACCCGAGGTCAAACACCCCTTCAGCTTACCGCGCCGCGTCGCACTCCGCGCACCCACTCTCCCCTGTAAAGTAGGGGACATCGTTTCCATGGGAGGGAGCCACGTGTCCGAACAGGATTCCAATTGGAAGTACGCCGACGACATCGTTATCGAGTCCGAGGCCATCGGGCGCGCACGCTCGCAGTCGCTTGAGTTTGGGTTGACCCCGGTCTCCCCCGCGCTCGGCGCTCAGCTCGCCGTGTTCGCCGCGGCCAGCCGCGCCGCCAACATCATCGAAATCGGTACCGGTGCCGGCGTTTCGGGACTGTGGTTGCTGGAGGGTTCGGCCACGTCGGTGCTCACCACAATCGATCACGAGCCCGAGCACCTCGCCGCCGCCAAGCAGGCCTTCGCCGACGCCGGCATCCCCTCCTCGCGCCTGCGCCTGATCGGCGGTCCGGCACTCGACGTCCTCACCCGGATGAACGAGAACAGCTACGACATCGTGCTGGTCGACGCCGATCCCGCCCAGGTCATCGAAACCGTCGAGCATGCGCTGCGCCTGGTGCGTCCCGGCGGCACCGTCCTGGTCCCGCATGCCCTGTGGCAGGGACACGTGGCCGACCCCGCCAAGCGCGATGACATCACCACCGCCTTCCGCACCCTGGTGGAGGAGATCGCCGCATCCAGCGCCGTGGTCAGCGCCCTCTCCCCCGCGGGCGACGGTCTGCTGCAGCTCACCATTCGCGCCTAATCGCACACAAAAAAGAGGACCGGCCAGATGGGCCGGTCCTCTTTTTTGTGCCGATACACGCCACAGCGGGCGGGATCCGAAGATCCCGCCCGCTGCGTGTTCGCTACTCGGTGTTACTTGGTGAGCGGTGCGAGGGTGGGGTCGTTGGCGTAGGCCTCGGCCGCGTTGGCCTTGGTCACGATGACCGGGGGCAGCAGGTAAGCGGGAACGATCTTCTTACCGTTGTCGTAGTCCTTGTCATTGTTCGTGGTGACCTTCTTGCCCTCCTGGAGCTCCTTGGTCATCTCGATGGCCTGCTTGACCAGGTTGCGGGTGTCCTTGTTGATGGTCGAGTACTGCTCGCCCGCCATGATGGACTTGACCGACTCCACCTCGGAGTCCTGACCGGTCACAACCGGGATCGGCTTACCGGCGGCCTTGGCCGAGGCGATGATCGCACGGGCCAGGGTGTCGTTCGGGGACAGCACGCCATCCAGCTCGTTGCTGGCGTAGTTCGCCGCGAGCAGCGAGTCCATGCGGTTCTGAGCGTTCTCTGCCTTCCAACCGGCGGTGGCGGTCTGCTTGATGTCGGTCTGACCCGAGACAACCTTCAGGGTGCCGTCGTCGATCTTGGGCTGCAGGACCGACATGGCGCCGTCGAAGAAGACCTTCGAGTTGGCGTCATCTGAGGAACCCGAGAACAGCTCGACGTTGTACGGGCCGTCGGCCTTCTTGGCCTTCATGCCGTCCAGCAGGGCCTCACCCTGCAGCTCGCCCACCTTGAAGTTGTCGTAGGCCACGTAGTAGTCCACGTCCTCGGTGTTGAGGATCAGGCGGTCGTAGGCGATGACGGTGACGCCGGCGTCCTTCGCGGCCTTCACCTGCGGGCCGAGCTGGCTACCATCGGCGGCACCGATGATGATGACCTTGGCACCCTTGGTGACCATCGACTGGATCTGAGCCTGCTGGTCCTGAACGGTGGTCGAGGCTCCGGCGTACTGGACGTCGGACTTGAATCCGGCGTCCTTCAGGCCGTTGGTGAAGAGGTCACCGGCGAGAACCCAGTTCTCACTGGTCTTGCTCGGCAGTGCAACACCGATCAGGGAGTCCTTCGCGAAGCCGGCAGCGTCGCCGCTCGAGGAGGATCCGGGGGTGCCTGCGTCACGGCTGGAGCAGCCGGCGAGGGTGAGTGCCGCAGCAGCCGCGATGGCGACGGTGGCAAGTGCAGTCTTGCGGAACATAGCTTTCTCTTTCTGTTTTGTGATTGTGGTGATGCGAGGAAAAATTTAGGACTTGTTGACCGGGATACCCAGCTCGTCACCCGACTTGTTGCGGCGGGCGGTGAGGGCACCGATCACGGAGAATCGACCGCTGTTCTTGTTGATCACGTCGATCGCGACGGCGGCGAGGAGCACCAGACCCTTGATCATGAGCACCTTGTCGGAACCCACGCCCAGCAGCTGCAGACCGTTGTTCAGGAAGGCCATGACCAGACCACCGATGATCGAACCCGGAACGGTTCCGATACCGCCGGCCACCGCGGCACCACCGATGAAGACGGCGGCAATGGCGTCCAGCTCCCAGTTGATACCGTCCTGCGGACCCGAGGCTCCGGCGCGGGCGATGTAGAGCATGCCGGCCAGCGAGGCGAGCATCGACATGTTCATCATGACCAGGAAGTTGATGCGCTTGGCCTTGACACCGGACAGCTCGGCCGCCCGCTTGTTCCCACCCACCGCGTAGATGTGACGACCGACGATGGTGCGACGCGTCACGAACGAGTAGATCAGGACCAGCAGCACCAGGATGATGCCGGAGTTGGGGAAGCTGGTGCCCACCCGGCCGCCGGCGAACATGAAGGTTGCGAAGGCGATGATCGCGATCAGCAGCACCAGGCGCAGGATGGCGACCCAGATCGGCGCGAGCTCGGCACCGGTGCGGACGGCGGTACGACGGGCGCGAACCTCGCGCCAGATGACCGCGGCGATGGCGATGATCCCCAGCAGCAGGGTCAGGTTGTTGTAGCCGGTGTCCGGACCCACCTCGGGCAGGTAGCCCGAGAGCAGGGCCTGGTAGCCGTCGGGGACGGGAACCGAGTCGGCGTTACCCACGAACTGGTTGAGTCCGCGGAACAGCATCATGCCGGCGAGGGTCACGATGAAGGCGGGGATCCCCACGTAGGCGACCCAGAAACCCTGCCAGGCACCGATGATCAGGCCGAGCACCAGGCCGGCCACGATGGCCAGGCCCCAGGGGACGTGGAAGTCATTCATCAGCTTGGCCACGATGATGCCGGTGAAGGCAGCGATCGAACCGACCGACAGGTCGATGTGACCGGCGATGATCACCATCACCATACCGATGGCCAGAATCAGAATGTAGGAGTTCTGCTGCACCACGTTGATGAGGTTCGTGGGCGAGATTGTCAGCCCGTCGGTCAGCCCGTTGAAGAGCAGAATAATGATGACGAGGCTGACCAGAATGCCGAGCTGACGCAGGCTGGAGGTGTTGCCATTTCCGAAGATTTTCTTCAGATCCTTGATGCCGCTCATGCTGCATTCGCTTTCTTTTGGGTGGCGGTCATGCTCTTCATGAGCAGTTCGGGGTCGGCGTTTTCGGCCGTGAATTCGTTGGTGATGGCACCCTCGAAGATCGTGTAGATCCGGTCGGAGAGGCCGAGGAGTTCGGGGAGTTCGGAGGAGATCAGGATGATGCCCTTACCCTGGGCGGCGAGCTGCTGAATGATCGTGTAGATCTCAAACTTGGCGCCGACGTCGATGCCTCGGGTGGGCTCATCCAGGATCAGGATGTCCGGGTCGGTGAACATCCACTTGGCCAGCACCACCTTCTGCTGGTTTCCACCGGAGAGGGTTTCCACGCCCCGGTCGATGCTCGAGGTCTTAATCCGCAGCTTGCCGCGGTAGTCCTCGCTGACGGTGCGCTCCTCATCCTCGTTGACCACACCGGCGGAGGAAATCTTGCCGAGCTTGGCCGAGACGATGGAGCGCTTGATGTCGTCCAACAGGTTGAGACCGAGGGCCTTGCGGTCCTCGCTCACATAGGCGATGCCGTGCTTGATCGCGTCGGCCACCGACTTGATCTGGATCTCCTTGCCATCCTTGATGATGGTGCCCGAGATGAAGTTGCCGTACGAGCGCCCAAAGACGCTCATCGCCAGCTCCGTGCGTCCGGCACCCACGAGCCCGGCGAGGCCCACGACCTCGCCGCGGCGCACGTGCAGGGTCTCGCCCTTGCACACCAGGCGCTCGCTCGAGGTGGGGTGCTGCACGGTCCAGTCGTGAATCTCAAAGAAATTCTCCCCCACGGTCGCGATGCGATCGGGGAAGCGGGACTGCAGGCTGCGTCCCACCATGCCGCGGATGATCCGGTCCTCATCCACCGCACCCTCGTCCACCCGGAGGGTTTCGATGGCGTGGCCGTCACGGATGATGGTGATCGAGTCGGCGATCTGGGCGATCTCGTTGAGCTTGTGAGAGATGATGATCGAGGAGATTCCGCGTCCCTGCAGGCCCTTGATGAGGTCGAGCAGGTGCTGCGAGTCGGTCTCGTTCAGCGCCGCGGTAGGCTCATCCAGGATCAGCAGCTTGACCTGCTTGGCGAGCGCCTTGGCGATCTCCACCAGCTGCTGTTTGCCCACACCGATGTCCTTGATCTTGGTGTCGGGATCCTCGCTGAGGCCCACGCGGGCGAGCAGTTCGATCGCGTCCAGCCGGGTCTTTTCCCAGTCGATCGCTCCGCGCTTGGTGACCTCGTTGCCCAGGAAGATGTTCTCGGCAATGGAGAGCTCGGGGATCAGGGCGAGTTCCTGGTGGATGATGACGATTCCGGCGGCCTCACTGGCGCGAATGTCGCGGAAGCGCTGAACCTCGTTCTGGTAGACGATGTCCCCGCTGTAGCTTCCAATCGGGTACACCCCCGACAGAACCTTCATGAGGGTCGACTTCCCGGCACCGTTCTCGCCGCAGATGGCGTGAACCTCGCCGGCGCGCACCGCCAGGTTGACCTCGGAGAGGGCAAGAACACCGGGGAATTCCTTGGTGATGTTCACCATCTCGAGGATGTTGGGCTTAGCGGCCATCGGGGAACACCTCCCGGATTCGGGTCGGTGCGATGATGACAGTGAGCATGGCTCCCTTTCGCTGGACAACGTTGTCACTCCCACTCTCGGGTGGGGCTTTTGGTCCAAATGTGACCGTTCACATTTGGTATGAATAAATTAGGCCTAACCCGGTAAGGATGTCAATCTCGGAGAGATAACGATTCTTCTGGGAGGCCTACTCTGGCGAGTTTTCGCGGTTTTTCTCCGGCCAGTTCTGGCGTGTCGGAACCCGAGCGGAGGACTCGCGAACGAGCAGCGGCGCCGGCAAAATCACCGACCGCGCACCCTCCCCCTCGAGCTGCGCGATCACCTCCTGGACCATCCGCCGACCCACGGCGGCAAAATCCTGTCGCACCGTAGTCAGCGGCGGGAAGAAGTGACCGGCATCGGGGACGTCGTCAAACCCCACCACGCTCACATCCTCGGGAACCCGCACCCCGGCCTCCCGAAACGCGTGAATGAGCCCCAGCGCCACCTGGTCGTTGAGCGCAAACACCGCGGTGAACGGGTCCCCGCGCAGCAGCTCCTTGCCCGCCTGGTAACCAAAACTCGCCGTGTGCTCGCCGAGGATCGGCGGATGCATACGCAGCTCGGCCTCCCCGATCGCCGCCAAAAATCCCTGCATCCGCTCATCGGCTTCGATCCAGTTCTGCGGCCCGCCCACGTGCAGGATCTCGGTGTGGCCGAGCTCGATCAGGTGCTGAACCGCCTGATAGGAACCCTGGTACTGGTTGACGGCCACGTTGAACGCCCCGGGTCGATCCAGCGAGTCCGCCACAAACAGCGGCACGCCGGGGGCGGCCGCGGCCACGGTGGACACCAGCTTGGCCTGGGGCGCGATCACCACGATGGCCTCGACCCCCTGGGCGAGCAGGCGCTCGATATCATCCTCGACTCCCAGGCCGATCCCCATTGCGGTGACCAGCGCCAGGCGATACCCGTTGGCGTTGGCGGCCTGTTCCATCGCGATCATGATGGCCTGCGGACCGTACAGCGCGGTCGAGTGGGTGGATAACACCCCGATCATGCGGGTGCGCTGGCTGGCCAGCACCCGCGCCGCCTGGTTGGGCCGATACCCGATTTCCTCGATCGCGGCGAGCACCGCAAGCCGGGTTTTATCCCGGATCTTGGGTGAGTTGTTGAGCACCCGGGACACGGTTTGGTGGGACACCCCCGCGGCCGCCGCGACATCGCGGATATTGGGTGCCCGACCGGCAGGTCGTGCGTTCACTAAGACTCCTCAGAGCGGTGCGGGAAAGCGGCGATGCCACCCGCAAAAAGAATTCCGGGCCTCACAAGGCGAGCTGTGGCCTTCCCGGGAGCAGGGCCGAGTCGGCTCGGCGCGGCTACCTTCCACACGATACAACACGTGTGCACACACGCCACGAACTTTATTGACGACACGGTCGAATCGTTTCGAGGGGACAGACAAATCCGCCCCGGCATCTGAAGCAGATGCCGGGGCGGTTGGTGGGGTGGCCTATGCGGGCGCAACAACCCCCGAGAGTACCTGGTGAAGTTCCTTCGCCTCTTCGTCGTTCACGGAGACCACGAGTCGTCCGCCCCCCTCAAGTGGGACACGCACGATGATCAGGCGCCCTTCCTTCACGGCCTCCATCGGTCCGTCCCCAGTCCTGGGCTTCATCGCTGCCATTCGGTTCCCCTTCCGTGGTTTCCTGTTCCCATTATCAGCTATTTGGGGTGTCCGTGGAAATCCAAGGCGACTTATGACGCGGTAGGTAACCCGACATAACGGACATGGAATGCACCCCTCTCGCACCGCTCGCTGTGCAACCGAGGCGGGATGAAGCGGATTCTGATCGGGCATTTCCCTCGGCGCATCCGAAGCCAGGGGCAAACCCGGAAGCATTCAAATTGCGTCAGGAAATCGGCCCATTGTTAATATCACCGGTACCGCAAAAACCACCCGATTGGGACCGTTTCCCACCCCGGGCCGTCGCCTCGGAGGTGGTTTTTAGTAGGCTTCGGGGGTGTTCAGCCAGGTCCGCAGACCCCGCTCACAGTCCTCGATTTCCGCCACCGCGACGCGCTCATCATCGGCGTGGGCACGCAGCGGATCGCCGGGTCCGTAGTTCACCGCGGGGATGCCCAGGGCGGAGAATCGGGCCACATCCGTCCAACCGTACTTGGGCAGCGCGGGCACACCCAGGGCGGTCAGGAAGCGCTTCGCAAGCGGCGCATCGAGCCCCGGACGGGCACCCTCGGCGCGGTCCACCACGGTGATATCCCACTCACCAAACAGCTCGGTGAGGTGGGCGATGGCCTCATCGGCCGACTTATTCGGGGCGAATCGGTAGTTGATGTGCACCATGCACTCGTCGGGAATCACGTTGCCGGCGATGCCGCCGGTGATCCCCACGGCGTTCAGGCCCTCGCGATAGACCAAACCTTCGACCTCGATCTGAGCGGGACGATAGGCGGCGAGCTTTTCCAGGATCGGGGCGGCCGCGTGGATCGCGTTCTCCCCCACCCAGGCACGCGCCGAGTGCGCGCGCAGTCCGCGGGTACGCACCTCGATCCGCACGGTTCCGTTGCATCCACCCTCCACCTCGGCGCGGGTCGGTTCGCCGAGGATCGCAAAGTCGCCCTCAAACAGATCGGGGCGAGCCTCGGCTAGCAGGCGTAGGCCGTTGAGGTCGCTGGAAACCTCCTCGTTGTCGTACCACATCCAGGTAATATCCACCGCGGGATCGGTCAGCTCGGCGGCGAGCGCCACCTGCACGGCCACGCCCCCCTTCATGTCCACGGTGCCGCGCCCGATCAGGTGGTCGATTCCGTCCACGAGCTCGCGACGGATCGGCAGGTTGTTGTTGATCGGGACGGTGTCCACATGCCCGGCGATGATCACCCGCTGGGCGCGGCCCAGGTTGGTGCGCGCGGTCAGGGTGTTGCCGTGACGGATCAGTTCCAGGTGGTCAAATCCCTCGAGGGTTGCCACCAGACGATCCACCAGGCGGGCCTCGGCACCGGACACCGAGGCTTCATCACAGATCTCACGGGTGAGCTCCACGGTTCCGGCGGACAGGTCAAACGGGAGGGCGGTAGGCGCGGACATACCTCCGAGTCTAGGGCGTGTACGGGGCCCGGTCTGCCCGGATATCGGTGTGGATATCGCCGAAAACCGCGAATTCGCAAGCATGTGCATCGCCACACGCGCGCCAAGATCCCGTGAATTCGCTAGCCTTACACCATGAGTGCAACTGATTCCGCCGCGACCCCCACCAATGCCTGGGGCTATGGCCTCGCGACCATCACCGACGCCGGTACCGTCCTGGACACCTGGTACCCCGCACCCGAGCTGGGCACCCTGCCCGAGGGCCGCGAACGCTGGTTCACCCCCGCCGAGATCGAAGACCTGACCGGACCGGACGAGCGCCGCGGCGTGCGCCTGGAGGCCGTGACCGTGGAGATCACGCTGTCCGAGGCCCCCGCCAGCACGAGCGACGCCTACCTGCGTCTGCACCTGCTCAGCCACCTCAAGGTGGCCCCCAACACCATCAACCTCGACGGGATCTTTGCCTTCCTGCCGAACGTGATGTGGACCACCGGCGGCCCGGTGGAGCCCGAATTCTTCGACGCCAACCGTCCCCGCCTGACCCGCGCGGGCATCAGCCCGGTGGGCCTGGACAAGTTCCCCCGCCTGCTGGACTACGTGAGCCCCGCCGGCGTGCGTATCGCCGATGCCTCGCGCGTCCGCCTCGGTGCCCACCTCGCCCCGGGCACCACCGTGATGCACGAGGGCTTCGTAAACTTCAACGCCGGCACCGTGGGGACCTCGATGGTTGAGGGCCGCATCTCCCAGGGTGTGGTGGTGGGCAACGGCTCGGATATCGGTGGCGGTGCCTCGATCATGGGCACCCTCTCTGGCGGCGGAACCCAGCGCATCACCATCGGCGAGCGCTCGCTGCTGGGTGCCAACTCGGGTATCGGCATCTCGATCGGCGATGACTGCGTGGTGGAGGCGGGCCTGTACGTGACCGCCGGCACCAAGGTCACCCTGCTGGACGGCGACCGTGCCGAACCCCGCCGGGTCAAGGCCGCCGAGCTCTCCGGGGTGGCCAACCTGCTGTTCCGTCGCAACTCGCTGACCGGTGGCGTGGAGGTCCTGCCGCGCTCGGGTGTGGGCATCGTCCTGAACGCCGCGCTGCACGCGTAGGCAGCATTCACAACCGGCCGGGGCGATTCGCTCCGGCCGGTTGTGCGTTTCTCCATCGGTCTCGCGCCGCCCGGCCGGTTGTGCGTTTCTCCACCGGTCTCGCGCCGCCCGGCCAGTTTGTGTGTGAGCTCGCGTCGGTTCGTCCTTGGTGCGGCGCGATGTTTCCCGGCACACTGGAGCCATGACTGCTTCTGGTGCCCGCGAGATCGAACGCAAGTATGACGTCCCGGATGCGGCGGTGCTGCCGGATCTGACCGCCGCGGTCCCCGGGTTGGTGGCCGATGCCCCGCACACGTTTGAGCTGGCGGCGACCTACCTGGACACCGCGGACGGGGACCTGGCCCGCGCCCGCACCGCGCTGCGTCGCCGCGAGGGTGGGCACGATGCCGGCTGGCACATCAAGGCCGACACCCCGCAGGGTCGATTCGAGACTCAGTGGCCGCTGGATGAGCCGATCGCTCCCGGTTCCCCGAACGGCGCCGCCCCGGCCACGGCCGAAGCTGCCGCGGGATCCGAGCCTGATGGATCCACCGGGCTCGGCGGATTGCCCGAAGCCGAGGGTGCGGTCGCGATTCCCGCGGCAATCCGCACCGAGCTGGCTACCCGACTGGGCCTGGCGGACGCGGTATTTGCGCCGATTGCGGTCCTGCGCACCACCCGCACCACCGTGACCCTGCGCGACACCGACGGCAGTGTTCGGGTCGAGATCGCCGATGACACGGTGATCGCCCACGACGTTTCCGCCGATATCACCCGCACCTGGCGTGAGTGGGAGGCCGAGTTCCTACCGCTGCCCGGTGCCACCGCCAATGACGAGGCCGCCGACGCCGAGGCGAACGCCCTGCTCGGGGCGGTCGAGGCACGCCTGGCACGGGCCGGAGCGGTCACCGCCTCCTCACACTCGAAGATCGCCCGCGCGCTGGGCCGCTAGCCGACCCGGGCGCTAGCCCGGCCGATGCTCGGTCGCGGTGATGCTTGTGCCAATCGTGCCCAGGCTCCACGCGCGCGGCGTCGCCACGGTCCAGCTGAAGGACAGCGCCACCGCCGCGACGAGAACCGTCATCGCAAGCACGCTGAGCACCGCTCCGGAGCGATGGAGCAGCAGCGCACCCACCAGGCAGAGAACCGCCGCGGCCAGGAGGGTCGTGATCGGAATCCGCGGAATCTGGTCGGCTGTCAGCGGCTGACTGTCGAATGACATTGCGCCCATCACCCCCTCCGACAGACGCGGCATGGCGAGGATCCATCCGACGATCAGCAACGGAATGGACAGCAGAATCAGGATAATGGTCGCCGCACGCCGGGCGGTGAGTGGGCGTCGGCGAAGATCAAATCCGCGCCATCCCGAATACACCCAGGCGGCAACCAGAAACGCCAATGCCAGGACCCCCGCGATCGCGTATCCAGGCAGAGACATCAGCCCACCCAAGACCGAAAACATCACGCCCCCGGCCAGGTAGTTGGCCACCATGCGATCCGACACCGGGCCCGGGCCGGCGTTCCCCTGGAGCGTGACAACGATCCAGGCAAAAACGAGGAACGGGGCCAGCCAGTTAAAGAGCACCCGCAGCCGATGCACCCACAGAGTCGGTCGCTTCGGGGGCCACCACAGCAGGACCGCCGCGAGCGCGACCAGGATCACCATGACCCCGGTGAGCATCGTCACGGCCATCAGATCCTCGGTGAATTGGTACTCATTCGCCACGATCGGTCGGGAGTCAAGCAGCCGTGTTACCGCCTCGATGGCCGGCAGCACAAGAAAGGGGACAATCAGCGCGGTGCCCACAACCAGGGTGGCGGCGACAACCAGCGGCGCATTCGAATACGACCAGCGTCGGACCCCCTCGGCAACACACGTGGTGACCACCGCACCGGCCATGACGTAGAGGAACATCACATGGAGTACGCCCGCCTTGGTGGAGCTCGCTCCCGAGAGCTCGGGCACCACAAAACCCAGCGCGAGAATAAGGATGCCCGTCCCGAAGCCGAGCATGGTCAGTCGGGTTCCCGGCCAGTGACGCTCCTGGGGAACGGGGGCGGTCCAGCGGGGTTTCGAGTGGAGGACCGGAGAGTCTTGCGTCATCCCCAGAGCGTATCCATCGGGTGCGAAAACCGGTTCCGGCACACGAGCGTTCTCGGGTAATCGTTATCTGGTTCGCCTAGCGAATCCACGCCGCGGCGAGGGCACACAGGACGATCACCGCGGTGGCGATGAGCAGATTAACGGTGGGCCGAGTGCGCCGTATCGCCCAGGCAATCAGGGCATAAACCAGTGCCGCTCCCGCAAACACGGTGATCGCCAGGCTGGGGATCTGATCGGGGCTCGGCACCCTGGGCAGCGGCAGCCCGAAGCCGAGTGTGGCGATCCGATCGTGGGCGAGTAGCCAGGCGATTCCTGCCACCAGGAGGGTCGCCACGCTCAGCGCATACGCCGCCCGGCGGGTTCCGGGTTGGGTGCGAAAGCGAATATCCGGGGCGTCACGATTGGCGATAATGTGGGCGCTGGCGCGCAGGCCGATCCCGAGGTAGAGGGCAAACACGTATCCGGCAACACCCGCCCACCCGGCTTCGAGCATGAGAATGAGCAGCTGGATCACGGCAAAGTCGCCGAGCACAAACGGGGTGTCTCCCACGGACAGGATCATCCATGACGGTACCCCGACCCCGATCACCAGCAGCACGGGAATGGCGATGCGCCAGGCGAGATAGCGGCGGGCCGTGGGTTCGCGGTCGGGTCGACACAGCACCCACGCCATGACGATCCACACGATCAGCGCGCCGCCCCCAACCACAACCGTGGGCCAGCTATTCGACGGGGGCTCCTCCTGCCCGGCCGGGGGAAACAGCGTCTGGGTGGCCGCCTCGATGGTGCTGAGGGTCAGGATCGGGGCCCCGACCGACAGCCCCAGCAGGATCGCGGCAAGCATCACGAGTCGGCGATGGGTATTGCTGAGCCGCCGAATCGTATTGGTGCAGTGTGCCACCACTATCGATCCCAGCAGAATCACCAGGGCGCTCATGCCGACGCCGAACTGGGTGATGACATCGCTCCCGGCGAGCTGGGGCACCCCGAGACCCAGCGCGATGATGACCGTACCGGCGACGGATCCGATCAGGGTCAGACGCACCCCACGCCAGCGTCGCTGGAGCGCGCGATGGTCCCGGACGGACTCCGGGGTGATCGAAACAGTGGGTTCGGCCATGCGCCGAGCGTACAGCACCGCTCCCGGCGGACCGCAACCCCTCCCCCCAAGAAATTCCGGTTTCACGGTCAAATTACAACGCTCACCTTTCCTCGTCGGGGAATGGATCGCTTCTGGTGCGTCGCCCACCCACCGCGGCCAATGCACGCATCGGATCGTTGAGCAGGTACCGCTGTTCAGCATGATCACGGAAATAGATGATGATTTCGGCGACCGTCACCGGATCCGAGGCCAACTGTGATTGTCCACGGTAGTACGTGGTTCCTTCGGCATCGCAAAGTGTCAGTACCCGGGCACGCTTTACTAGGCCTACTGAAACCTCCCGCAGGTCCTCCCACCGGATCACCATCACCTCGGCGCGCTGAGGCTCTCTCCAACGCAGCCCGACGGATGATATCTCCAGTCCACGAGGACCAGCACCCAGCAGACGCCGAAGCAGATAGATCAGCAGGCCACCGCCAGTTCCGATCATGATGATCCCTGGACGAAACCGCCTGAACGGTACTACGGTCCCCCCGGTCGAGTCTGAAAGATCGGTTCCATTCCGGGAGTCATCCAGCTCGCACAAAGCACCATGCCGTACCCGATCACCGCGACCAGGCTCAAAGAGAGGAGGATTCGCGGCACACGTTGCGGGGAGAACTCAAGTGTGCCCGTATCTCTCACCCGAACCGAGCCGGGGCGGATCCTCACTGCCGCGACCAATGGTCCTGCGCCGCTCAATAGCCCAACACAAAAGACCATCGCGTACGCAAGCTGGTAGCTTACATAACTCGTCATGAGCACCCCGGACAGCCCAAAACCGCAAACCATCAACATCCACACGAGGATCAGAACGACTCGTGGCCGTGTGCGTTGATACTCCTGACTCGGCGCTACGGCCGATCGGCCGAATGCACAACTGCGCTCCATGTTTGCCTATGGGTTCCGTGCGTCAATGATCGGCGAGGGCGAACGAGATTCTCGGATTTCGACAACCGCTCGAAGTGCGGTGATCGGATCAACCAGGAGTTCGCGCTGGGACGGATGTCGCCGAAAGTACTCGATGATTTCTGCCACCGTCTCCGGGTCCGAGCCAAACGACATCGGGTACAACGCATGATGCGATCCCGACATCTCCCCAAGCCACAGCTGCCGCGCGCCTCGTTCGGCCCCCAGAGTGACCGATTCTAGATCCTTCCACGAAACACGTTTTTTGCCCCAGCCCCCGGTCCACATCACGCCATCAGCATCGAGGGTGAGTCCATGAGCGACAAAGAGGCGAGGAACCTGGTTCGCCAAGAAAACAAGTCCACCAACGATCAGAATCACCCCACCGCCTCGGCGTCCGACCGGCCCCACCAGGGCCACGGTGCTGGACGAGACCCAGGTGTAAATCACGATTGCGCCAGCCAAAATCAAAAACAGTCCCGCACCAATCGAATACACCAGGATTATTTTCTGCGGGGTAAATCGCAGGGGCCTTCCTGAGGCCACCCTCAAAACTCCCCGGTGTGGTTGGGTAATCCAATAGAGCACCCAGACGAAGCTCAGTCCTATCCCCACCACGGTGCAGAAGATCATGGCACGTAAGTGCACATCACGAGCAGTCAGGACAAGCATGCAGAAGACCGCGAGCAGGAGAACCATACCGCTGATCCTGAGACCCAATCGCGGTTTCGTTTTGAGATACGCGTCAGTGGCGACGACCGTTTCATGCCGGGTCGTCACACGTAGTTTCATAGCGCGACCAATGGAACACCGCGACCATTGCTAACCGAACACATAACCAAAATCTCCACTATCGATCGCTTCCCTCACATCAAGCGGAACATTTCCTTCCCACGCAACCCTCGCCAAATGTCCCCCTGCGACTGCGACCCCAGAAACAATCACTGCAACTACCCATCCTGCAGGGCCCGAGATTAGTGCCCCCGCGGCCAGGCCTGAGGCAAGTCCCCCGGCAAACGCCGCTGCCTCCGAAGATATTGAGCCGCCTGCACCTACCACCGCAAACCCGACCACCACATCGATAGCTGGCCCGGCCAACGGGATGACTTTGGTACCCACGCGGATTTTTTGGAGTTCGGCGCGGAGCGCGCTGCTTCTAATCCCGAGGTCCTGCTTCGAGAGTCCCTTGATAGTGGCACGTCGAGCAGGGTTATTTGAGCGTGCACGGGCGTTGAAGGTTTTGTAGTTTTCCGTTGCGATTCGTGCTTCCTCCGCATAAATCGGTTCATAGGAACTCCACCGACGCTGGGTATCGTCGAGATAGAACCCTCGGACAAATTCGTTGCCGAGCTGAAGTTTCGCGTAGGCGTCGGCGAGGGGTTTGAACTCCTCCAAACGGGCAATGAACCCGCCCAAGTGCTCGGCAATCCACACGTCCAGATCCGAATGCCAGACCTCGACATCGGTCTCGATCTTTCGATACCTGGCTATCGCGATTTGATACATTTCGGACGTCATGGGGACCAGGCACTCGCCGTTTGGACCTACCTCCGTGTATGCCGGTGTTGGCGTACCTGCCGGGGCGATGAATTGTCTCGGGGCCAGGGGCGGTGCAATACTGTTGCCCGCCACAACCAAGTAGCTCTCGAGAGCGTCACTCGCCCAATCGGCAAACTTGTCACGTCCCCGTTCGAGTCGGCGTGCATATGCTCGAATTGCCGAGGCCGCATCGGCGACATAGTTATCAACCGGATCGATGCCCTGCGCGATCACCGCGGCCGCCTGCCGAAAGGCATCCCCGCCCTCGCCCTGCCAATAGTCCAGCGAGTCGATTGACATGTTCAGTAAGCCGTTATGGAGCGTATTAACGGCATTGTTGAGCCCGGGATCAAGCCAATCGGCCAGGGTATACAGCGCCGCGCTATCACCCGGGATCGTCAAATCAATACCCATCATTCGGTCCAGTCTGCGGCAAACCGGTTGAGCGAATCGACGATGTCTTCCTCGGTCCGCATCACGTCATCGAGTGCGGCAGTGGCTACGGCGGTGAGGCCCACCGCGGCGGCGGCACTCATCCGGGCGGCCTCGCTGATGAATTCAACGATTGAAGCGATCTCCTCGGTCGCAGCACCGGCGTCCCCTCCACCGGGAAGTTTATCCCGCGCATCCAGCACGTCCTCGGCGAGGATGCGCGGTTTTTTCAGTACCTCCCCCATGGATTCGCGGTCCGCCTGAATCATCGTCATCGTAGCTTCCCTTCTGCGCGCAGGTGAGCCCCGATAGCCGGGTCAAAACTCACCACATCAAAGGGAAAGGCCTCCTTGATTTCCCCCAGCCGATCCGTCTGAACCACGATCCACGGTTGTTCGGGACCGCACTGTGAGGCGAGGCGATCAAGTGCGGTGAACGCCAGAAGTGCCCGCTTACCGTCACCGTGTGGACGGACCTCCACAAACTGGCGACCCAGCTCATCGATGCGGATCGGGAGATACAGCATCGGCGGAATGATCGTGTCTCGTTGCACGGGCACGCCGTTGACTGCCTCGTAGGGCGATCTTCGCCCTCGAAGAAGCCCCTCACCGATTCGTTGTCCAGACATGGGGACAACGATAGGTGCCGAGCTCACACATGGCCATCCCCCTGTCACCAGCGTGTTGGCCTGTGTCGCATTGAATATGAAACACCGACGGCTCCCGCACGCAACAACGCCACCCTCAACAGAGGGTGGCGTTGTGGTGCGCGGGCTCGTTAGCGCTGCGGCAGATCCCGCTCCGGCTCGCCGATTGTCGGAGCAAGCACAGTACTGCTGCGGCCTCGTTAGCGCTGCGGCAGATCGCGCTCAGGCTCGCCGATTGTCGGAGCAAGCACAGTACTGCTGCGGCCTCGTTAGCGCTGCGGCAGGTCGCGCTCGGGCTCGCCGATGTACAACTGCTGCGGCCGCCCGATCTTGTTCTGCGGGTCGAGGTTCATCTCGCGCCAGTGGGCGATCCAACCGGGCAGACGGCCGATCGCGAAGAGCACGGTGAACATGCGGGTCGGGAAGCCCATGGCCTTGTAGATCACGCCAGTGTAGAAGTCGACGTTGGGGTACAGGCGACGCTCCTTGAAGTAGTCGTCCTCGAGGGCCAGCTGCTCCAGCTCCATGGCCAGATCCAGCATCGGATCCTTGACACCGAGGGCCTGGAGGACCTCGGTGGCGCTCTCCTTAACCAGCTTGGCGCGCGGGTCGTAGTTCTTGTAGACGCGGTGTCCGAAGCCCATGAGCTTGACGCCGTCTTCCTTGTTCTTGACCCGCTCGACGAAGCGCTTCACGCCCTCGCCGGAGTCCTGAATGCGTCCCAGCATCTCCAGCACGGCCTCGTTGGCCCCGCCGTGCAGCGGACCCGAGAGGGCGTTGATGCCCGCCGAGATCGAGGCGTACAGGTTGGCCCCGGTCGAACCGACCAGGCGCACGGTCGAGGTCGAGGCGTTCTGCTCGTGATCCGCGTGCAGGATCAGCAGGCGATCGAGCGCGGTGGAGAGCACCGGGTTGATCTCGTAGTCCTCGGCCATGTTGCCGAAGTTGAGCTTGAGGAAGTTGTCCACGAAGCTCAGCTTGTTATCCGGGTACAGGAATGCCTGCCCCAGCGACTTCTTGTGTGCGTAGGCGGCGATCACCGGAAGCTTGGCCAGCAGTCGGATCGTGGTCAGCTCGACGTGCTCGGGATCGTGCGGATCGGCACCGGACTCGTAGTAGGTCGACAGGGCCGAGAGGGCGCTGGAGATCACCGACATCGGGTGTGCGGTGTGCGGCAGGGCCGAGAAGAAACGCTTGAGGTCCTCATGCAGCAGGGTGTGACGGCGAATCCGCTCGTCAAACTCGCCCAGCTGGTCGGCGGTGGGCAGCTCGCCGTAGATCAGCAGCCACGCCACCTCAAGGTAGGTGGATCCGGCAGCCAGCTGCTCGATCGGGTAACCGCGGTAGCGCAGGATGCCCTCGTCACCATCGATATAGGTGATCTTCGACTTGGTTGCGGCGGTGTTCACAAAGCCGTAGTCCAGCGCGGTCAGCCCGGTCTGGCGAGTCAGCGATGACACATCCAGACTGCTCGCGCCCTGGGTTGCGCCCAGGATCGGGAATTCGGCGCTGCCGCCCGCAAAGGTGAGGGTAGCTTTCTGCCCGGCAAGATCGTTGTGCGCTCCGTTGTCGCCCACGGTGCCTCCTTGGTTGATTTTCGCTCGTGGCCACCTGCGCAGTCGTCTACGCTGGCGGCCCGGGGTACGGCACTCGGGGTAGAGGCCTCATTTGGGGAAGGTTCGCTCCCATCCTAATCGGGTATTGAGATGGAAATTACGCCATCTCAATGTTCGGCTGGGATTCCCCGTTATTTTTTCCGGCTACGCCGCCGGAGTTTGGTTCCCCTCGGTCAAACGTGCACGCAGCCGGGTTGCGGCGCGAGCAATGTCCGCATCACTCGCGGTCAGCGAGAGACGGACGTGCTGAGGGGAAAAATCTCCGTAGAAGTGTCCGGGCCCCGCCATGATACCGAGTTCGGCCAGGTGACCGAGTGATTCCAATGCTGGCTTACCCTCTGTTACCCAAAGGTAAAGACCCGCTTCACTTCCCTCGAGGGTGAATCCGGCGGCCTCGAATGCGGGCAGCAGCACCGCGCGGCGGGCGCGGTAGATGTCGCGCTGCGCGGCCACGTGCGCGTCGTCGCCGAGGGCCACGGTCATCGCGTGCTGAAGAGGCGCGGGCACGATCAGCCCGGCATGCTTGCGCACGGTCACCAGGCGCGCGATCAGGGCGCTGTCTCCGGCCACGATGCCCGCACGGTACCCGGCCAGGTTCGACTGCTTGGACAGCGAGTAGATGGCCAGGCGTCCGGTGCGGTCGCCGAGGCGGTCATCCAGGATGCTGGGGATAGGGGTGTTATCCCACGGCTCATCCCAGCCCAGCTCGGCGTAGCACTCGTCATTGACGATCACCGCGCCCAGTTCGCGGGCGCGTTCGGCACGTAGAGCCAGGTCCTCGATCGACCACACGCGACCGTCGGGGTTCCCGGGGCTGTTCAGCCAGATCAGACGGGTAGATTCGGGCCACTCGGCCGGATCGTCGGCGGCCACAAACTCGGCACCGGCGATGGCGGCGCCGATCGCATAGGTCGGGTAGGCCACGCGCGGTCCCACCACGGTGTCGCCCGCCCCGAGACCCAGCAGGAAGGGCAGCAGCGCCACCAGTTCCTTGGAGCCGATCGTGGGCAGTACCGCGTCGACACCGAGACCGCTGGCCCCGCGGCGACGGGCATACCAGTCACCGATCGCGACCCGGAGATCTTTGGTCCCGATCGTGGTCGGGTACGCGTGGGCGTCGGTGGACTCGGCGAGCGCCGCCCGAATCACATCCGGGGTCGGGTCCACCGGGGAACCGATCGAGAGGTCAATCATCCCCTCGGGGTGCGATTTCGCCGTCTCGATAAACGGTGCCAGCGTATCCCAGGGGTAGTCCGGGAGCGGCTGCAGCGCCACCGTTAGCCCGCCTGCGGGGGCAGGGCGGAGATCACCGGGTGATCAAAGTCCAGCACGCCCAGCTTGGCCGCGCCGCCCGGGGAACCAATCTCCGAGAAGAACTCGACGTTGGCCTTGTAGTAGTCGGCCCACTCATCCGGCAGGTCATCTTCGTAGTAGATGGCCTCAACCGGGCAGACCGGCTCACAGGCACCGCAGTCCACGCACTCGTCGGGGTGGATGTACAGCGACCGTTCGCCCTCGTAGATGCAGTCGACGGGGCATTCATCGATGCAGGCGCGGTCTTTAACATCCACACAGGGCAGGGCAATGACGTAGGTCACGGTGAAACGGTCCCTTCAGAACAAACGAATAGAAAAGGTTTTAGTCGCGGTGCTCGGCGTTACCGGGCACCCCGGGTTGCTCGGGGATCCGACGCACGGGAGCGGTGAAACGCGGCCAGGCGATCACGATCGTGGCGATCAGCACGGGACCCAGGGTCCACACGAGCGAGTAGAGCGACTGGTCGATCAGCACCGCACCGCCGGGGCCCGGCAGGGTAAACAGCGCGATCATGCCAACCAAGCCGATGCCGGTGGCGATCACGGCCCCGCGGCCGGGATAGAGCAGGCGCATGCCCATCATCAGGGCGAGCGAGGCCAGGAGGCCCAGCAGGAGTCCGTAGGGGATCTCCACGCCGGCGATACTCAGCGTATTGGGATGGGCAACCGTCCCGATCGCGCCCATCAGCGCCCCCAGCAGGAGTCCCAGCACCATACTCGGGATGCGTGAGGTCCTCGGCTCGGTTTCGGCCGGGCCCACGACGGAGGCGGGCGTCGTCACCACGGGTCCACTCGGAGTGCTCCGAGAGGGCTGGGGGAAATCGACAGGACTACTCACCCGGCTAGTCTACTCCGCCCTTCCCTGAGAGGCGCGCCGGGCGCCGATCTCGGACTCCGCTCTTCCGTGTCTATTTAGGGCATGCTAGCCTTCATTTCACGGCACCCGTTGACGCCACGAGCGACCGTAATTCCCACTCGTTCCGGCCCTCGGATCCGCGCCCCGGCGCGTTCGACCGCCCTTCGTGAATTGATTAACACGTTGTTTGCTAACTACCTCATCGGTCTGCGTGAGGGGCTTGAAGCCGCCCTCATCGTCGGCATTCTCATCGCCTACCTGGTCAAAATCGACCGTCGCGACCTCCTGGGCCGCGTCTGGTTTGGGGTGGGGATAGCGATTGTCCTCGCCCTGGGCGTGGGCGCGATCCTCACCTGGGGCCCCTATGGGCTGAGCTTCCAGGCCCAGGAAATCCTCGGCGGCGGACTGTCCATCGTGGCCGTCGGCTTCGTGACCTGGATGGTGTTCTGGATGGGCCGCACCGCCGCCGAGCTCGCCGGCAACCTGCGCTCGGGCATCGATAAGGCCGCCCAGGGCGCGGGCTGGGGCATCGTCCTACTCGCCTTCCTCAGCGTCGGCCGCGAGGGCATCGAAACCGCCCTGTTTGTCTGGTCCACCGTGGGACCCAGCACCGCTGCCACCTCGGGATCGGCCTGGGGCGCGTTCACCGGGGTGCTGCTGGGGATCCTGACAGCCGTGGTGATCGAGATCCTGATCTACCGCGGCCTGCTGCGCATCAACCTCTCGCGCTTTTTCACCTGGACCGGTTACGCCCTGATCGTGGTCGCCGCGGGGGTACTCGCCTATGGCATCGGCGACCTGCAGGAGGCCGGCGCGCTGCCCGGCTGGGGTGCCCCGCTCTATGACATCAGCGGCGTGATCCCGCCCACTGGCCCGCTCGGTTCGGTCCTCGGCGGCATCTTCGGGTTCACCCCGATCCCCACTCCCCTGCAGGTGATCGCCTGGATCCTCTACCTCGTCGTCACCCTGATTCTTTTCACCCGGCTGGTGCGTTCGAAGCGACGCCCGGCTCCCACCCCCGTTCCCACCACCCCGCTTGGAGAAACCGCATGAGCGTGTCCACCATCCGCCCCGCCCGCCTCGTCGGCCTGACCTCCGGAGCGGCCCTGCTGGTGCTCGCCCTGGCCGGTTGCGTGCCCAATAACCCGACCTCGGGCGAGGCGCTCACCGTGGAGATTACCGACACCACGTGTGTGGTTTCGGCCAATACCGCGCAGGCCGGAACGGTCAAGTTCTCCGCCAAGAACACCGGTTCCCAGGTCAACGAGTTCGAGATCCTGGCCGCCGATAAGCTGCGCATCGTGGGCGAGAAGGAGAACATCACCCCGGGTCAGAGCGTCGACTATGTCACCCACCTGGAGCCCGGCACCTACTACACCGAGTGCAAGACCGGCATGGTCGGCGAGGGCGTGGGCACCACCAAGTTCACCGTGACCGGCAAGTCCGCCAAGGTGGACGCCAGCAAGCAGCAGCAGATCGACACCGCCGTGACCAACTACATCGGGTACATCAAGGACCGCACCGCGGCCCTGGTCCCCGCGGTCAAGGAGTTCACCGAGGCCTACCGCAGCGGCGACGACGAGAAGGCGCGGGCGCTGTTTGGTCCGGCCCGCGTGAACTACGAGCGGATCGAGCCCACCGCCGAGGCCTTCGGCGACCTCGACCCCAAGATCGACATCCGCGAGGGTGACGCGAGCGAGGACGGCGTGCCCTTCATCGGCTTCCACCGGATCGAGAAGGACCTGTGGGCACCGGCGGGCTTCACCCCGAGCGACCCGGCCGGACGCGCCGAGCTCGCCGACGGGCTGGAGCAGAACATCCAGAAGCTCTACGACCTGGTCCACGAGCCCAAGTTCACCGTGAGCCTGGACGACATCTCCAACGGCGCCATCGGCCTACTCGATGAGGTGGCCACCTCGAAGATCACCGGCGAGGAGGACGAGTTCTCGCACACCGACCTGTATGACTTCCAGGCCAACGTCGAGGGCGCGGCGGTCGCCTACGGCAACGTGCGCGACATCGCCAAGGCCTCGGGGGCCGACGGTGCCAAGCTGGTCGAGTCGATCGACGCCAAGCTCGACGCGCTCAACAAGATGCTGGCAACCTACGGGTCGCTCGATACGGGCTTTGTGGCCTACAACACCCTGACCACCGATCAGGTCAAGGAGCTCTCCGACGCGATCAACGCGCTCTCCGAGCCGCTGTCCAAGCTCACCCACACGGTCCTCGGGGTTTCCTCGAAGTGACCGGCACCGAGCGCGAACCCGCCGACACATCCGTGACGGCATCCCCCACCGAGACTCCCTCGGAAATCGCTGCACCCACGTCCGAGGTCAGCCGGCGAGGCCTTCTGGGCCTCGCCGGGGCCGCCCTGGGCGGGCTCGCGCTCGGTGGTGCCGGCGGCGCGATCACCGCCACCGCGGTGGCCGCCGCCGACACCACCACGCAGTATCCGTTTTATGGCGAGCATCAGTCGGGCATCGTCACTCCCACCCAGGATCGGCTGCACTTCGCCGCCTATGACATCACCCCGGGAACCACCCGGGCCGATCTGATCGCGCTGCTGGAGGATTGGACGGCCGCCGCCGACCGGCTCACTCGCGGGCTCGACGTCTCCGAGACCGGCGCCGTGGGCGGGCCCGCCCTGGCCCCGCCCGATGACACCGGAGAAGCCCAGGGCCTGCCGGCGAGCGGGCTGACCCTGACCTTCGGCTTCGGACCCGGCGTCTTCACCGACGCCCACGGCAACGACCGCTTTGGCCTGGCCTCGCGGAGACCCGCCGAGCTGGTGGACCTCCCCACCTTCGCCGGCGACGCCCTGGAGGAGGCCTCCAGCGGCGGGGACCTGTGCATTCAGGCCTGCGCCAACGATCCGCAGGTCGCCGTGCACGCGATCCGCAATCTGTCCCGGATCGCGTTTGGGCGCGCCTCGATCCGCTGGTCCCAGCTGGGCTTTGGACGCACCTCCTCCACCTCGAAGGCGCAGGTCACCGAACGCAATCTGTTCGGATTCAAGGATGGCACCGCCAACATCACCGCCGAGGAGACCGATGTGGTCAATAAGGACGTCTGGGTCGGTGGCAACTCCTGGCTCACCGGCGGCAGCATCCTGGTTGCCCGTAAGATCCGGATGATCATCGAAACCTGGGACCGCACGAGCCTCGACGAGCAGGAGCACGTCATGGGCCGGGCCAAGGGCACCGGGGCACCGCTCTCCGGCGGCGATGAGTTCACCCCGGTCAGGTTCCATCATGCGGGCCCCGATGGGCGCAAGCTCGCGATGGACTCCCACGTGGCCCTGGCTCATCCCGACCACAACCACGGCGCACGCCTGCTGCGTCGCGGCTACAACTTTGTCGATGGCAACGACCAGCTGGGGCGGCTCAACGCGGGCCTGTTTTTCCTGGCGTTCCAGGCCGACCCGCGTACCGCGTTTATCCCGATCCAAAAGCAGCTCGGCCACTCAGATTTACTTAATGAGTACATTCGTCATGTTGGATCCGCGATTTTTGCGGTGCCACCGGGGGCGAAGCCCGGCGAGCACATCGGGGCGGGCATTTTTGGATAGGGCAAAACCCTGCGTCGATGAGGCGTGTTGCCCCTCACTGGCGTATTCTAAAAACTTCTGCCCTTTATTCCTACCCCGAAAAGGAACGCACGCGCACGCCTCATGACCCACCTTCCCGCCGCCGATATCCGCATCGACGAGGCCCTGGTCTCGGAGCTGCTGCGATCCGGCGCACCCGCACTGGCACACCATGCGCCGGTGGTTTCGGGCGAGGGGTTTGACGCGGTCATGTATCGGGTGGGACCGGCACACGCCGTCCGCCTGCCCCGGCGGGCACACGCGGCGGATCTGATCGAGATCGAACAGCGCTGGCTGCCCGTGCTGAGCGAGGGTGTGGCCACCCAGACGCCGGTGGCACTGCTCGCCGGCAAGGCCTGTGCGGAGTTCCCCCGGCCGTGGTCGATCGTGCCGTGGATCGAGGGCGAAACCGTGGCCTCGCTGCCGGTGGGTGAACGCGCCCAGGTAGCGGCCGATCTCGCCCGTTTTGTGGCCGATTTCCAGCGTGCGGCCCCGGCCAGCGCCCCCGCCAACGCCTATCGCGGGGTCCCGCTGCAAAACCGCGACCACGATGTGCGCCGCCACCTGATGGAGGATCACATCCCCCAGGCGCCCGAGCTGCTCGAAATCTGGGAGCAGGCGCTGCGGGCCCCGGTCTGGAACGGTCCGGCACTCTGGCTGCACGGCGACCTTCACCCCGGCAATCTGATCGCCCTGGACGGGGCACTGACCGGGGTCATCGACTTCGGCGACCTCACCGCCGGCGACCCCGCCACCGATGTGGCCACCGCCTGGTTGACCCTGAATAAGGAAGACCGCGCGGTCTTTTTTGAGACCTTTGAACCCAGCTACGACCTGGACGAACCGCTGCTCGAACGCGCCCAGGGATGGGCCCTGCTGATGGCCGTGGCGATCCTCTCCGCGGCCCCGGATAACGCGGATCTGGTGGGCATTGCCCGGCATACCCTGGACCAACTCCTGACCGAGGAACGTGGACTTTTCTAGCAGGTCGGCCCCCTAAAACGGGGGCATTTTTTCTGTCGCGATGTCCCCTGAACCGGGGCTGGTCTATCGGCGAGACCCTTTTTAGCCTGGGGTGAGGTGCAGCTGTTCTGCGCCTCCACCTCAATAGCTCAACGAAGGAACTCACCATGACCGAGTCATCTTCGACCACGCCGGCTGAAACCGCCGCGGTCTCCCGCACCTCCAAGCGCAAGGCCGTGCGCGCGGTCCTGGCCGGAGGACTCGTCCTGGGTATCGGCGCCGCCGTCACCCTGGCCGCCTGGAACGATTCCGAATTTGTCCAGGGAATCTTTGGGTCCGGTAAATTCGATCTTGAGGGATCGCTGACCGCCGGCGGCACCTACGCAAGCCACGCGACCGCGGGGGCCGCTCCCACCCTGGCGTTCACCGCTCCACTGGCGTCAAACCTGTCGCCGGGGAACGTAACCTATGCGCCCTACTTCGTGCGTCTGGCCGCAGGGACCACCACCGATGCGTCGGCACGGATCGCCAACGCGAGTGCCACCGACTCGGTTTCGGGGGCGGCCAACGCCGCCAACCTGACCTACAGCGTTTACAACCTGGCACCGACCGCCACCTGTAACGCCGCCGGCGTGACCAGCCAGACCCCGATCGCCACGGGAACCAACCTCACCTCGGTCTCCGGCGCTACGGATATCACCCTCACCAAGGGTGCCGATGCGTCCACCGCGGGTGGCTCTCGACTGCTGTGCTTCGTGGTGACCGCGGCTCCGGGCTTGGTCCAGGGCGGCACAACCACGGCGACCTGGCAGATCACCGCGACCTCGCTGTAGTCGGTTTTCTGATGGGCCGACACACTCGGCACTCACGCGCCGCAGCCGGATCCTCCTGGATTCGGCTGCGAGCGCTGCTCGCGGGCGGACTCGTCCTCGGCGTGGGTGGAACCCTAACCCTCGCTGCCTGGACCGACCAGGAGGTGGTCCAGGCGACCTTCAAGGCCGGTACGTTCGACATCATCGGCAGCACAGACGGCACCAACTTCACCTCCCATCCCACGGGGAGCGGCGCCACGTTAACCTTCGTGCCCACGGCCGGAGCCATGATGCCGGGGCAGACCGTCTACGCACCCTTCAGTGTCAAAACCGCGCCTGGGAGCGCCGGCGGCACACTGACCCCCATCGCCTCGGGCACCAACAACACCGGTCTCGGGGCCTACCTCACGTACCAGGTGTCGCGGGTGGCCGCGCCGGCAAACTGCACGTCCGCGGGAATCTCCGGTGGCACCGTCGTGGTCCCGGCCGGCAGCGCACCCACCGTCGGCGGTTCCGAGCAGTTTGCCATCGCCGGTGCCGGAACACAGACGGTCACCTACTGCTTCGCCATCACCCTCCCCTCGAACGCCCCCAACGCCGCACAGGGCGCCACGCTCAATGCGGTGTGGGGCATCAACGGTACCACCGGATAACGTGATGAGTACCCTCACCCCGCCTCCCCCCACTCGCGCCACTCGCGCCACTCGCGCCACTCGCGCCACCACGCATCGTCCACCGGCGAAGCGGCTGAGTTCGCGCCTGGGTAATCTCCTGCTCAATCTGGCCGCGGTGGCCGGAGCGATCTGTATCCTGCTGGTCATCCTGGCGTTTTTCTTCAACATCACCCTGATCATGTTCAAGACCGGGTCGATGGCCCCGACGATTCCCGCGGGATCGGTGGCCCTGGTACGCGAGGTTCCGGCCGCCGAGCTGAAGGTGGGCGATGTGGCGACAGTGGATCGTCCGGGCCAACTGCCAATCACCCACCGCGTCACCTCGATCATCCCCGGTCCCGATGCCGAGGCGCGCACGATCACGATGCGTGGCGATGCCAACGCGACCGCGGATCCGGCACCGTATACGATCCTGCACGCCCGCATCGTGCTCGGGTCGATGCCGGGCCTGGCACACGTCATTGTGTGGTTCGGCAATCCGTGGGTCCTGGGCTGTCTGACGGTCGCACTCTCGGCCCTGGTGACCTGGGCGTTCTGGCCGCGTAAGCCCCCGCCCGCCCGGCGCCGCGGGCGTCACGGTGTCGGTATTGGCTCGCGCGCGGGCACGGGCACCGCCGCGCTGGCGATTGGCGTTTTCCTCGGCGGTTCATTACTGGTGCCGGCACCACCCGCGCATGCCGAAAGTGCAACCGAGCAGACCCTCACCGCGCGCACGTTCACGCTGGTTTCGGTGGCCGATTCGTATCGGATGGCCAACCTCACCCCGGGAGAACCCGTGAACTGGGATCTGGGAGTGCAATCACGCTCCACCGGAGCACTCACGGTTTCGATGACGGCCTCGGGCGAGAGCCGACTGGGACTCGTGGCGGGGATTAGCGAGTGTGCGGAGCGTTGGCAGGGCACCGTGTGTCCGCAGGGTTCGCGCATCGTGACCACGACGGGTCAGTTGGTTCTCGACGGGGTCCAGCGGACCCTCTCCGATGTTCCCTCCGGGGATACCCGCTGGTACCGTATGACCGTCACCATGCCGACCGCACCCGACCGAGCCGTGCCTCCCTCCGCAACCAGTCGGGTGGTTCTGCGTGTCTCCGACCCCGATGGCAACACGATCGAGGTGCCCGGCGAACCCGGAACCCACGTGCCCGGCACCGAACCCGCGGCCCCCGAGGACACACTTACTCCCGCGCCGGGTGCTGCCGGAGGTCTCTCACAGACCGGTGGCGCACTGGACCCAACCCGCATGATGCTCGCACTCCTCGCAATCGGCACCGGCATTCTGATCGCCGGCATCGCCCGCCTACGGTTCGAACGGAAGGACGAACGATGAGCGCGGCGATCCCCGGGAAAACCCCACGTCATGGCAGGCACGCCCGCAGGCGTGCGTCGACGCGTACCCTGACCGCGATCATCGGGGTTGCCTCGGTCCTGCTCTTTGGCGGTGCCGCGGCGGAAACCCAGGCGGCCTGGACCGACTCCGAGTCCGTCTCTGGCAGTTTTACGGCGGTGACCATGCCCGCGGTCACGGGAAACTTCACCTGTGTCAAAAGCAATGGTCCCTTGCTGGGTAGTGGTCTCCTCAGCACACAGGTTGATATTTCCTGGCCCGCTGTCACCAATGCCCCCGAGGGTGCCCAGTATCGGATCGTTGTGACCCGGCAGGGAGTGGCACAGTCCGCCACGATGCCACTCTCATCAGAGCCCACCGTGAATTTCCGAGTTGGACTGCTCGGCGACCCGCTGGGAATCCTGTTGGGCTCGTCGGGAACCCTGAAGATCACCGTGTCGACGGTCCTGGTTGATACCTCGGGCACCGTAACCTGGTCCTCGCCACCCACCGCCGAATACGCGTTTGGATACAACGCCCCGGTCCTCATCCTCGGCGGCGGATACTACTGCCTCTAAACCAACAAACGCCCCGCGACTCCGTTCGGAGCCGCGGGGCGTTGTGGTGAGCCGAGGGGATTAGCCCTTCTGCTCGGCCTGCTTCTTCAGACGCGAGTACTCGCGCTGACGGTCGCCGGCGTTCAGCACCAGCTTGCGGATACGGATCGCCTCGGGGGTAACCTCAACACACTCGTCTTCACGAGCGAACTCAAGGCTCTCCTCAAGCGACAGCACGCGCGAGGGGGTCATCGACTCGAAGGAGTCCGAGGAAGCCGCACGCATGTTGGTGAGCTTCTTTTCCTTAGTGATGTTCACGTCCATGTCGTCGGCGCGAGAGTTCTCACCGATGACCATACCCTCGTACACGTCCTCGGTGGGCTGTACGAAGAAGCTCATGCGCTCCTGCAGGGCGATGATCGCGAAGGGGGTCACCACACCGGAGCGGTCCGAGACGATCGAACCGTTGTTACGGGTGATGATCTGACCGGCCCAGGGCTCGTAGCCGGCGGCCAGCGAGTTGGCGATACCGGTACCGCGGGTCTGGGTCATGAACTCGGTACGGAAGCCGATGAGGCCACGGGCCGGAACAACAAACTCCATGCGAACCCAACCGGTACCGTGGTTCGACATACCCTCCATGCGGCCCTTACGGGCGGCCAGCAGCTGGGTGATCGCACCCAGGTACTCCTCGGGGGCGTCGATGGTCAGGTGCTCGTAGGGCTCGTGAACCTTGCCGTCGACGCGCTTGGTCACAACCTGCGGCTTACCCACGGTGAGCTCGAAGCCCTCACGACGCATCTGCTCGACGAGGATCGACAGGGCGAGCTCGCCTCGACCCTGCACCTCCCAGGCGTCGGGCTGACCGATGTCGAGAACCTTCAGCGACACGTTACCCACGAGCTCACGGTCCAGACGGTCCTTGATCATGCGGGCGGTCAGCTTGTGGCCCTTGACCTTGCCCACGAGGGGCGAGGTGTTGGCACCGATGGTCATCGAGATGGCGGGGTCATCGATTTCGATGGCCGGCATCGGACGGATGTCCTCGGGGTCGGCCAGGGTGTCACCGATGGTGATGTCGGGGAATCCGGCCACCACAACGATGTCTCCGGGGCCACCGGACTCGGCCGGGTAGCGGTCCAGCGCGCGGGTCATGAACAGCTCGGTGACGCGCACGTTGGAGTGGGTGCCATCGGCCTTGACCCAGGCCACGGTCTCACCCTTGCGGATGGTTCCGTTGATCACGCGCAGCAGCGCGAGACGACCGAGGAACGGCGAGGAGTCCAGGTTGGTGACCCAGGCCTGCAGCGGAGCCTCGTCGTCGTACTGCGGAGCGGGGATGTGCTCGATGATCGCTGCGAACAGCGGCTCGAGGTCTTCGCTGTCCGGCAGGCTACCGTTTTCCGGCTTGGTGCTGGAGGCACGACCGGCCTTACCCGAGGCATACACCACGGGGACGTTCAGGATGGCGTCGAGGTCCAGGTCGGGGTGCTCGTCGGACATGTCCGAGGCCAGACCCAGCAGCAGGTCCTGGCTCTCGGCCACAACCTCATCGATGCGAGCATCGGGACGGTCGGTCTTGTTGACCAGCAGGATCACCGGCTTGTTGGCCTCGAGGGCCTTACGCAGTACAAAGCGGGTCTGCGGCAGCGGACCCTCGGAGGCGTCAACGAGGAGGCACACGCCGTCCACCATCGACAGACCACGCTCCACCTCGCCACCGAAGTCGGCGTGGCCGGGGGTGTCGATCACGTTGATGGTCATCGCACCGTTGGTGGCGTGCTCACCCTCATACTGGATCGCGGTGTTCTTGGCGAGAATGGTAATACCCTTCTCGCGCTCCAGCTCGTTGGAGTCCATGGCACGCTCTTCAACGTGCTCGTGGGCGGTGAACGAGTTGGTCTGCTGGAGCATGGCGTCGACCAGGGTGGTCTTGCCGTGGTCAACGTGGGCAACAATAGCCACGTTTCGGAGATTCGCGCGCGAGGCAAGCGCCATGAAAGAGGTCCTTCGCAGGTGTTGACGCCGCGGCGGAAGGGCCCATGCGGCGAGGTGAACGGTGGGGCGCGGCTCGGCCCAACGTTATATTTTACCGCACCACGGAGTATCCAGCCTAACCGGTTCCTGGCTAACTCGGAAACTCCCCGCATTGTTCACCTCGCGCACGGCACCGAAACCCCGCTATTTCCGCCAGCCCACGCGGGTCCAGTCCACGGGTTCAAACTGGGTGGCACCGTAGTTGGCGAGGCCCTTTTTCACCCCCACCACGTTGGGCCGCTGGAACAGCGGGATGATCGGCACGGACTCCCAGAGATCGCGATCGATCTCGTTGATCGTTTTCCGCTGGGTGTCCAGGTCCTCCTCCCCCTCTGCCCGGTCGAAGAGCGGAGCGACGCGGGGATCATCGACCCCGGTGACGTTCTGCGGCGCATCGGCGGCGGCAAACGAGTCCCGACTGTTGGCGATCGGATCCAGCCCGGCCGAGTACGTGAAGATCGTGGCGCTGAACTGGCGCGGCGTCACAAAGTCCTTAAACAGTCCGGCGATCGGCACCTCGTTGGCGGTTACCTCGATGCCCACCTCGGCCAGGTCCGCGGCAATCTGATCCACGCGCTGCCGGCTGGTGGTGACGCCCGAGGGAATCGTGATCTCAATTTTCAGCGGCACACCACCCTTCGAGCGGGTTTTGTCCCCGGTGTAGCCTGCCTTGTCCAGAATCTCGCGGGCGGCGGCCGGGTCATAGGTCAACGCGTCCTTCCCGTTGGGCTGGTAACCCGCCTGCCCCGGAACGTAGAGATAGTTCTCCACCAGGTTTCCGCTGAGCCCCATCGGGTCCACCACCGATTGCAGGATCTGCTTGCGGTTGATCGCCTTGCCCAGCGCCTGACGCACCCGGGGATCCGCGAGCGGACCGGTGGACGTGTTCAGGGTCAGGTGCGTCCAGGCCAGTCCGGTCGAGGCGAATACCCGACCGTCGGATCTTCCCTGGGCGGTTTTGAAGGCGTCCACGCTGGAGGCCACCTCCACCACATCGAATTCTCGGTTGGCGTAGGCCTGGGCTGCGGCGGTCTGATCCACCCCGCGCAGCAGAATCTCGCCCAGTCTCGGGGCGGCCCCCCACCAGCGTTCGTTGCGGACGAGGCGCACGGTGGACGTGTCGGCGTTGGTTTCGGCGATCCGGAACGGGCCCGAGGACGGCGGTGCCTGGGTGCGATAGCCGTCGTTGAACGCCGCCGGGGTGGCCGTGACCGCGGGCGGAAGCAACGGGAAGAAGAGGGATCGCCAGTCCGCATACACCCGGTCGAACACCACCCGGATGGTGCCCGGAGACTCCCCGGCAACGATGTCCGTGATCCGGTCATAACCGGTGGTTCCGGCGGCCAGGTAGTCGGGATTTTTCCCGTTCTGCGCCTGCCAGGTGCCCACAAAGTCGGCCAGACCGATCGGCGTCCCATCCTCCCAGACCGCCTTGGGGTTCAGGGTGTATTCGATCGTGAACGGCTCCCCCGGGAGCCGCTCGATCGAGGACGCAAAGTCCGGATTCACCGTCCGCTGCCCCACCTTATCCACGCGGAAAAGGCGCACGCTGGCCGGATAGACCGCCGAGGCCGTGTCCCCGGTGTTCCCGTCCAGCTGGGAAAGCACAAAGTTGTCGGGGTAGTCCTCAAACGGCAGGGTCAGCGTGCCACCTTCGCGCAGCTCGGCGGGATCGGCCGCGTCGTAGTCGGTGTTGGGGAGGTTTTTGCCCGCCCGAGAATCGGGGGCGTTTTTCCCGGGGCTGCACCCGGCGAGCGCGACGGCGAGCAGCACCGTGAGGGTACCACCGAGAATGCGGGTTGTGACGTTCATGATTTTCTCCTTGGTGTGTGGTGGTGTGAGGTTAGGCGCCGTCGTGGCGCGACGCGGAGGCCGTGTCGACGGTGTCACGGACGGCATCGCCCACGATGGAGACCGCAAGGACCGTGACGACGAGGGTTGCGGCCGGGTAAATAAACAGCCACGGGCGCGTGGTGGCGGCCGGGGCACCGGTGGCGAGCAGGCTGCCCAGGGAGAGGTCCGGGGCCTGGATCCCCAGCCCGAAGAAGGAGAGCCCGGCCTCGGCGAGGATCGCCGCGGAGACCCCCACGGTCGCGTCGATGATCAGCAGCGAGGCGATATTGGGCAGAATGTGGCGGGCGATGATGCGCCAGGTGGGGATCCCCAGGAAGCGCGCGGCGAGCACAAACTCGCGCTCGCGCAGGGACCGGGTTTGGCCGCGCACCACCTGGGCCATGACCATCCACCCGAATCCCGCCAGATAGAGGGTCATGGTGAACCAGGAGGCCCCGCGAAATAGCGGACTGATCAGCGCCAGGAGCAGGAGCCCGGGCAGCACCAGGAGTAGCCGGATCAGGCCCGAGACCAGGCGGTCGGTGAGGCCACCCGCATACCCGGCCAGAGCCCCGAGGACCGCGGCAATCAGCGTGGCCCCGGGTCCGGCGATCAGACCGATCAGCAGCGAGATCCGCAGGCCCGCGACCACCCGTGCGTACATGTCCTGGCCGATATCGTTGGTCCCCAGCCAGTGGTCCGTGCTCGGGCCCACACCGAGCGAGAGGGCGTCGCGCGCCAGCGGATCCACCGGCCACAGCAGCGGGGCGAGATAGAGCCACACCAGGATCGCCAGGAGGGCGCCGCCGCCCACCCAGAATCGCGGCCGGCGCAGCAGACGGTTGAGGAACCGGCCGCCACCGGCGGCCGCATCCAGATAGGCCACGGTCTCAGTCACGGTGTCCGTCCCTTCTGGTGGGGTTCGAGGGGAGGCGCGGGGCACGGATTCGCTCGGCCCGGGGCCGCCGCAATCTCGGAGTACAGGCTCGGAATCGCCCGCGGTAGAAAGGTCCGCGGGGAGGCTCGGGGAGCGCGGGATCGCCCCGATCAGGGTGCGGGTATAGGGGTGTTGCGGTCGGCCCAGCACCGCGGACGTGGGTCCGGATTCGACGATTTCCCCGCGGTACATCACCGCCGTGCGGTCGGCGATCTCCCGCACCGTGGCCAGGTCGTGGGCGATCAGGAGGTAGCCCACCCCGGTGGCTTGCTGCAGGCTGATCAGCAGGTCCAGGACCTCCCCGCGCACCCCCACGTCCAGCGCCGAGAGCGGCTCGTCCAGGACCAGAAGCCGCGGCGACGCCGCCAGCGCCCGCGCCAGCTGCACCCGCTGGCGCTGCCCGCCGGAGAGCTCATGCGCGGACTTGGTGAGCAGGCTCGTGGATAGCTCAACCCGGGACAGGAGGGTGCCCACGTGTCGGGTGCGCGTCCATCGATCGGAGCCGCGGGGCAGGGCCTCGGCGATCAGCTGGTCCACACTCATGCGCGGATCCAGCGCGCCCGAGGCATCCTGGAACACCATCTGCACGTCCGGACGCAGCCGGGCTCGCTCGCGGCGGCTCAGGCTGGCCACATCGCGCCCCTCGATCGTGATGGTGCCCGAGCCCGGGGCCGTCAGATGGAGGATGGCGCGGGCCGTGCTGGTTTTGCCGCTGCCAGACTCGCCCACCAGCGCCAGCGTTTGTCCCCTGTTCAGCGCGAACGAGACCCCGCGCACCGCGTGCACCGGGGCACCGCCGGATCCGCGGGTGCGCGGATACCGCACGTGCAGGTCCCGCACGCTCAGCAGCGTGCCCGCCGGATTCACCGCATCCGGGATCGCCGCATCCGCGTTGTCGGTTGCGGTATTTTGCGGGTGCTGCCCACCCCAGGCGAAGCGGGCGGAGGCGGCAATCAGCGCAGACGTATAGGTGTCGGAGGGGGCCGAGAATATCGCCGCGGTATCCGCACTCTCGCGCACCCGGCCCGCCCGCATCACCACGGTGCGGGTGGCCTCGGCCGAGACGATGCCCAGGTCGTGGGTGACCAGCAGGATCGCGGTCCCGGTCCGCTCCCGAACGCGGCGCAAAACCTCGAGGATGTGGGCCTGCACGGTCATATCCAACGCGGTGGTGGGCTCATCGGCGATCAGCAACGCGGGATCGTGGGCGATCGCCATCGCGATCATCGCCCGCTGCCGCATTCCGCCCGAATACTCGTGCGGATACGCCCGCAGGTTCTGCACGGTCGGTTCGATATCCACCAGGCTCAGCAGTTCCGCCACGCGCCTGGTCACCCGCGCCCGGCTCAGCGTCGGCGCGTGGATCCGGATGGCCTCGCGAATCTGGTTGGCGACCCCGCGCACGGGGTTGAGGGCCAGCAGCGGGTCCTGGAAGATCATCGCGATACGATTTCCGCGCAGCCGGGACATGGCCGCATCATCCGTCACCGGGAGCGGACGCCCATCCAGCGTGATGGTGCCCGATACACGGGCGGAACCGGGCAGCAGTCCCATGATCGCCAGCGCCGTGAGGGTCTTTCCCGAACCGGTCTCCCCGACCAGCGCCACGTACTCCCCCGCCCCAATCCGCAGCGAGACCCCGTCCACCGGCGTCCCCTGGGCGAACCCAATTCTCAGGTTGTCCACCTCGAGCAGCGGCGCGCTCATCGGCTGCACCGCACGCGAGGGTCCGACCATGCAAACTGGGCACTCATCGGGTGCCCCGCACTCGCGGATCCAGCAGTCCAAACAACACGTCCGAGAGGCTCGCGGCGACCAGCAACACGACCGAGATGAACGCGGTTCCCCCGGCGATGGCGTTGATATCGCCCTGTCCGATGCTGGAAACCAGGTAGCGGCCCACGCCGTTCCAGGAGAAGACGATCTCGATGGCCGCCGACCCGGCGATCAGCGTACCCAGGCTATAGGCGAGAAACGTAGACATCGGAATGATCGCCACGCGCACCCCGTGCCGCCAGATCGCCTGCCCGCGCCGCAGCCCCTTGGCCCGGGCCGTGCGGATGTACTCGGCCGAGAGCACGTCGAGCATCGCCGAACGTTGGACCCGAGAGTAGCTAGCGGCACCGATCAGCACCAGCACCAGGGTGGGCAGGACCAGGTGACCGATCCGATCGCCCACCAGCGCGAGCCCGGTCTGGCCAGCCTCACCGCCCTCCCCGGTGAACTCCAGAAACTGCGAGCCGAGCACCGAATTGAGCGCGGTGGCGGCGATCATCAGCAGGATCGCGATCACAAAGGTCGGGGTGGCAAACACCACAAACGACAGCACACCCACCACCTGATCGGAGAGCCGGTACTGGCGCACGGCACCCCACACGCCCAGGCCGATGCCCACGATGGCCGCCAGCAGCGACCCGATCACCAGCAGGCGCAGGCTGGTGCCCGCGCGGCCGAAGATCTCCTGGGTGATGTTCTGTCCGGTGAGTCCCCGGCCCAGGTTTCCCTCAAAGATAATGCCGCGCGCCCAGACCACCAGTCGGCTCAGTACGGGTTCGCGCGGATCCGCGCCGATCTCCGCAAGCTTGCCGGCGATCGCGGCGGGGCTCAGCGGCGGACTCAGCAGTCGATATCGAGCGCCCGGATCCATGACCCCGCTGGCCACCACGTAGGCCAGGGAGGTGGCGAGTACCACCAAGAGCGCGTTGATGCCGAGGCGGCGTGCCAGAAACCCGAGCATGTCTCAGGACTCGCGTGGTGTGAGGTGGGGTCGGTTCATGCCCCCAGCTAACGCCGAAACTGCTGAGTATGGGCGGTGCGCCAGGAACAGAAATACTGGTCAATAAACACCAGAAATTGCCATACTCGTGTGTTAACGTGCGGTGCGTGCTGTGTGCCGCACCGCGGGTGTTAGATCAGGGTCAATCCGCACCAGACGATGAGCACCAGTCCCAGCACAATCGCCGGCACATTCCAGGTGGTCTGGGCACGCTTACCCATCGACAGCCCACGCCCGGTCTGCCACTTATCGGTGAGGTGATCCAGCGGGGTTACCGCGGTGCGGTCCACGGGCTTCATCGTTCCCAGACCGTTGCCCCGGGGACGTCCACCCACCGGGCCGCCCCAGGCCTTGATCGGTGCCCCCTCACGCAGCATGAAAACAAACTGGTGGTGATCGGTGATCTTGGTCACCGCGGCCCACGGAAACTCATGCCGGCGCAGGATGTTGTACACCACCACGGCCCGATCCGAGTACCCGATATAGGGCAGATACGCGGTGATCAGCAGCACCCACAGCACCAGCAGGGTCCACGGCAGCGCCGAGAAAACCACGTCCCACCGGCCGCGGAAGGCCGACTCCCCCAGGAGCAGCGCCCCCAGCGCCGCAAAAACATAAAAGGCGATGACGCCGCTGCGCGCCCGCATGATGAACAGGTTTTCGGGGCGGGGAGGGAAGAAGCGATTCACCCGCCCAGTCTACAGGTCTCCCCCACCCCCAAAATCGCCGGTAAAACGCACACCGCCCGGTGTCTGCCGAGGGCAGACACCGGGCGGTGTGACGAGGCGGACGGGCTACAGGCCCATCTTGATGCCGGAGCCGGGGATGGCATCCAGCAGACGCTGGGTGTACTCCATCTTCGGGTTACCAAACACCTCATCGGTGGTGGCAGCCTCAACCAGCTTGCCCTGCTCCATCACGCAGACGTTGTCGGCGATCACACGCACCACCGCGAGGTCGTGAGTGATGAACAGGTAGGTCAGCTCCAGTTCCTCCTGCAGCTCGGCAAGAAGCTGCAGGACCTGGGCCTGGACGAGAACGTCCAGTGCCGACACGGCCTCATCCAGCACGATGATCTCGGGCTTGAGCGCGAGCGCGCGGGCAATCGCCACACGCTGACGCTGACCACCGGAGAGTTCGTTGGGGTAGCGACCGAACATGGCCTTGGGCAGGGACACCTGGTCAAGCAGCTCGTTCACGCGGTTACGACGCGACTTGGAATCGCCCACCTTGTGAACATCCAGCGGCTCGCCGATGATGTTTCCGATCGACTGCAGCGGGTTCAGCGAACCATAGGGGTCCTGGAAGACCGGCTGCATCTTGCGACGCAGCTTGAACAGACCCTTATTGTCCAGACCCGCAAGCGATTCGCCATCCACCCGGATATCACCCGAGGTAATGGTCTCCAGACCGAGCAGCATCCGTGCGATCGTCGACTTGCCCGAACCGGACTCGCCCACGATTGCGGTGGTGGTGCCCTTCTCCACGGCGAAGGACATCTTGTCCACCGCGGTGAAGTCCACCGCGCGGCCGCTTCCCTGACGGATCTTGAACACCTTGGTCACATCGTCAACCTCGATGGCGTTGGGGCGGGGGCCCTGCTTTGCCTTGAGCTCGGCGCGACCGGCCGCGGCGGCCACGAGGTCGAAGTCAACGGTCCCGGTCTGGGTGCTGACCTCAAGCTCGGCAAGCTGCGCGTCGGCGGACTGGATGCGGCGCGAGGCGAGGCTCGGTGCCGCGGCCACCAGCCGCTTGGTGTACGGGTGCTGCGGGTTCTGCAGGATCTCCACCGAGGGACCGGCCTCCACGATGCGACCCTTGTACATCACCACGAGGTGCTTGGCGCGCTCGGCGGCCAGGCCCAGGTCGTGGGTGATGAAGATCACGGCGGTGCCGAGTTCCTGGGTGAGTGACTCCAGGTGATCCAGGATCACACGCTGCACGGTCACATCCAGAGCCGAGGTGGGCTCATCGGCGATCAGCAGCTTGGGGTTCGCGGCCAGGCCCATACCGATCAGCACGCGCTGACGCATACCACCGGAGAACTGGTGCGGGTACTGCTTCATGCGGCGGTCGGCGTCGGCCAGACCGGCCTCCTTGAGCACCTCAATCGCGCGCTTCTTGACCTCCTTGCGGCCGGTGGCGATGCCGTTTGCACGGACCGCCTCCTCCACCTGGAAACCAATCGACCACACCGGGTTGAGGTTCGACATCGGGTCCTGCGGAACAAAACCGATCTCGCGACCGCGGATGTTCTCCATCTCCTTGCGGCTGAGCGAGGTGAGCTCGCGGCCGTCGAAGCGGATCGATCCACCGGTGATGTGTCCGGTACCCGGCAGCAGGTTGATGATCGAGGTGGCCGTGGTGGACTTACCCGAACCCGACTCACCCACGATCGCCAGGGTCTCGCCGGCACCGAGGTCGAGGTTGACCCCACGGACGGCCTGAACGATACCGTTCTGGGTCTTAAACGCGATCTCCAGATCGCGAATCTGCAGCAGCGGTTCGGTCATCGACGAGCCCTCGCCTTCGGGTCGAGCGCGTCACGCACGGCCTCACCAAGCATGATGAAGGCCAACACGGTGATCGACAGCGCGATGGACGGGTAGATCAGGGTCATCGGCGAGTTACGCAGGTTGTCCTGCGCGGCACCGATGTCGTTACCCCACGACATAATCGTCGAGGGCAGACCCACACCCAGGTAGCTCAGCGTTGCCTCGGCCACGATCGCACCCGCAAGCGAGAGGGTCGTGATCACGATCACCGGGGCGATCGAGTTGGGCAGCACGTGGCGCATCAGGATCTTGAAGTTCGACAGACCAATCGACTTGGCGCTGGTGATGTAGTCGGCCTGCTTGACCCGGATAATCTCGGCACGCAACACACGCGCCGTGGAGGGCCAGGCAAACAAACCGATCGCGAGCGAAATCACCCAGACGTTGCGGTCCTCAGCCTTGAACTGCGACATCACAACGATGGCAGCCAGGATGTAGGGAATCGAGAAGAAGATGTCGCCCACGCGCGAGAGCACGGAGTCAACCCATCCACCGTAGAAACCGGCGATCGCACCGAAGATCACACCGAGGCCGAATACCAGCACGGTCACGATCAGACCCACCGAAACCGAGGTACCGGTTCCGTGGATGATGCGGGAGTAAACGTCACAGCCCAGCTTGGTGTAGCCGAGGATGTGTCCCTCCGAGGGGCCCTGGTTCGAGAACTGCAGGTCACACTTGGTGGGATCCACGCTCGAGAACAGCTGCGGGAAGATCGCGACGATCACGATCAGCAGAATCAGAACGGAGGAAATCCAGAAGGAGATCCGGCCGCGCAGGTCCTGCCAGGCGTCGCGCCAGAGGTTGCTGGGCTTCTCGTCGACGTTGACGGCGTCGACGGCCGCCAGAGGGGTCTCCTCCAGCGGTGCCACATAGTGCCCGGGTCCGGGCGTGTATTCGTTATTTGACATACCGGATCCTTGGGTCGAGCACGGCATAGAGCAGGTCGATCAGCAGGTTCAGGATCAGGTACAGCAGCACCATCACCGTCACGAAGGACACAACGGTGGGTCCCTCGCTCTGCTTGATTGCCTGGAACAGGGTACGTCCCACACCGGGGACGTTGAAGATACCCTCCGTCACGGTGGCGCCCACCATCATCACACCGAGGTCGGTGCCGATGTAGGTGACCACGGGGATCAGGGAGTTACGCAGGATGTGCACGGGGATAACCCGTCCACGCGAGAGGCCCTTACCGTATGCGGTGCGAACGAAGTCCTGGCCCATGGTCTCGATCACGGAGGTACGCGTCAGACGAATAATCTGGGCGACCGATGCCGTGGCCAAAACGATACCGGGCAGGATGAGGTCTCCCCAGGGGGCACCCTCACCTACCGTTGGCCTAAAGATGCTCGTCTGGAAGGTCAGCAGGTACTGGAGCACAAACGCGATCACGAAGATCGGCAGCGAGATCAGCAGCAGGCTGAAGGCCAGGATGATGTTGTCGCTGGCGCCACCCTTGCGCAGACCGGAGAGCAGACCCAGACCGATACCGAAGACGGTCTCGAGGATCAGCGCGATCAGGGCCAGGCGCAGGGTCACCGGGAAGGTGGACTGCAGGACCGAGATCACCGGCTGGCCGGAATAGGTGGTGCCGAGGTCTCCCACGAAGATTCCGCCAAGGAAGCGGAGGTACTGCATGATGAACGGTTCGTTCAGGTGGTACTGCTCACGAAGCGCTTCGAGCTGGGCGGGGGTGGGGGTCTTATCTCCGAACAGCGCCAGGATTGGGTCTCCGGGCATGGCAAAAACCATGAAGTAGATAAGAAGAGTGGTTCCCAGGAGTACCGGGATAGCCTGAAGGAGGCGGAAAAAGATATATCTTGCCATATCGCTTATACCGCCCCGGGTGCGGGGTTACGCATGATGAATGATGGAGCCTCTCTAATGAGGAAAAACACTGCCTCCGTGGGGGCAACAGGTTGAGGGGGGCGAATGATCACCGACCGCAGCCGGTACACACTCGCCCCCCTCGAGTAACAGGAAATAATTACAGAGTCTTCACTCTACAACGATTTTTGTTACATCCGTGAGTCGAAACTACTTCTTGACGATGTCCTCGTAGATCGGCTGGCTGTTCCAACCGAAGACCACATCGGAAACCTTGTTGCTGTATCCACCGTTGACGGTCGAGTACCACAGCGGGATAGCGGGCAGGTCCTTGAAGAGGATGGTCTGTGCTTCCTGGAACTTCTTGTTTGCATCTTCGATGCTGGTAGCGGCCAGACCCTCCTTCAGGAGTGCGTCAACCTGCGGGTTGGAGTACTTTCCGTCGTTCGAGCTGGCGCCGGTGGCGTACAGCGGGGCGAGGAAGTTGTACAGACCCGGGTAGTCACCCTGCCATCCGGTGCGGAAAGCGGTCTGGATGGACTCGTTCACGACTTCCTGACGGAAGGCCGAGAATACCGGAACCGGAGCACCCGAGGCATCGATACCCAGGACGTTCTTGATCTGGTTGGTCACGGCGTCAACCCAGCCGGCGTGTCCACCGTCAGCGTTGTAACCGATCTGGAAGGTGCCGCTCCACGGGGAGATAGCGTCGGCCTGAGCCCACAGCTCCTTGGCCTTCTTCTCGTCGAAGTTCAGGACATCGCTGCCCTCAACGTCCTTCGAGTAACCGTCGATAACCGGCGAGGTGAAGTCGTGTGCCGGGGTACGGGTGTCGGAGAAGATCACCTTGGTGACCTGGTCGCGGTTGATGGCGTGCGAGATAGCCGCACGACGCAGCTCGCCCTCTTCACCCGAGAAGTGCGCCAGGCGCTCCGGGATGGTGAAGGACTGGAAGATAGCGGCCGGCTGGTTGATGGCGCGGTCGCCCAGGTCCTTCTGGAACGAAGCCAGGTCGGCGTCCGGGATTGCGTCCAGAACGTCGAGGTTGTTGCTGCGCAGGTCGGCGTAAGCGCCACCCAGGTCCGAGTAGAAGACAATGGTCAGACCCTTGTTCTTCGCCTCACGCGGGCCCTTGTAGGTGTCGTTCTTGACGAGCTTGATGCGCTCCTTGTGGGTCCACGCCTTGTCGCCATCGAGCTTGTAGGGACCGTTACCGATCGGGTGCTCACCGAAGGCGGTGATGTCCTTGGTAGCGTCCTTGGGCAGCGGCACGTAAGCCGAGTAACCCAGGCGCAGCTCGAAGTCCGAAACCGGCTGGTTCAGGGTGATGGTGAACTCGGTGTCCGAGACGACCTTGAGGCCGGTCAGGGGCGAGTCAGCATCGGCGTTGTAACCCTGGATGTCCTCGAAGAAGGAGGAGTTGTTCTGCTTGTTGGAAACCTGGGCAGCCCAGTTCCAAGCGTCCACGAACGAGGAGGCGGTAACCTTCTCGCCGTTGGAGAATACGCGGTCATCGTTCAGGGTGACGGTGTAGTTCTGCGAGTCGCTGGACTCGATCGACTTTGCAACGTCCATGCGGGGCTTGCCCTTGGCGTCGTAGCTCACGAGACCCGAGAACAGCGAGGTGACGATACGTCCACCACCGGTCTCGTTGGTGTTGGTGGGCACGAGGCCGTTCTGCGGCTCGGAACCGTTTGCGGTCACAATGCCCGCACCGTCTCCGCTGCCCGATCCGTTGTTGTCGCCACTGGTCGAGCAACCGGTGAGCACCAGAGCACTCGCGGCTGCAAGGGCAATGGCACCTACGCCAATGCGATTCAGCTTCATTATTCCTCCTGGAATGTGTCAGAACAGGCACAGAGATATACCCTGTGCGGGTTCTCTTGGATGACACCAGCGTAGATAGGTTTCGCTGGTTTCACCAAATAGACGCTCGGATTGTTACCGAGCGGATACACAGTTGGCATTCGCTTGTAATAAGTGAACAACGTTTGCCACAAACCCGTGCGGTCACTGAGTGGTTCCCAACAGTGTCACGTCCGACGGCTACGATGGTGAGCACTCTGAAGGGATTCCGCCATGTCACTACTTCCCGAGCGGGATGCCGCATTTGCCGCACCACGCCGTCGCCTGGGCATAGAAATCGGCATCGTGTTGGCCCTCTCTTTGGGGGCCTCCGCGCTGTACTCGATCCTGACCCTGATCTCTAGGCTCACCGCCGAAACCTCGCTCGGCAACCAGAGCGCCGGGATCAACCAGGCCACCTCGACCCGCGAATGGCTGGATTTCACCAACCAGTTCCTGGGGTTCGCGCTGGGGCTGGCACCCGTCGCGCTTGTCCTCTATCTCCTGTGGCGTCCGGGATCTAGCCCGTTTGCGCAGCTCGGACTCGACGTGCGTGCGCGGCTTTTGGGTCGGGATTTTGCCCGGGGCCTGTTCCTGGTGGCGGTGATCGGGGTTCCCGGCATCGCGCTCTATGCGGTCGGCCGCCTGCTTGGGATCACGGTGGCCGTGCAGGCCGCCCCGCCGGATCAGTATTGGTGGACGATCCCGATGCTGATCCTCGCCGCACTCAAGGCGGGCCTGCTCGAAGAGGTCATCGTGATCGGCTACCTCTATAAGAGGCTGGATCAGCTCGGCTGGGGCACCTGGAAGATCATCATCGCCAGCGCCCTGCTGCGCGGCAGCTACCACCTCTATCAGGGCATCGGCCCATTCTTTGGCAACGTGGTGATGGGCGTGGTCTTCGGGTGGTGCTATCGCCGCTGGGGGCGGGTGATGCCGCTGGTCATCGCCCATACCCTGATCGACATCATCTCGTTTGTCGGTTATCCGCTCGCCCTGGCCTGGTGGCCGGGGATCTTCGGGGTGAGTAAGTAGGACATGATTGCCGATTCTCGGACCGATCCCCGCTACGGCGAGGTGTAGTTGTGTATGGCACCTTCGCGCTCCTCTTCCTGGGTTATGCCGCCGCGGGCCCCAACGATATCCCGGCCCGACCGGCGGTGCTCCCCACCCACTGGCCCGAATTCCTGGTGCACCACGGAGGCCTGTTTGTGTTGATCGCGCAGCCGGTTATGGCGCTGATTCGGCGACTCATCCGACCCGGGACCGGACGCACGGTCCTGACGGTGCTCCTCCTTCTCTTTCCGATGCTCTATTTCGCCGGGGCGGTCACCGTCTATGCCGACTCGGTCACCCACTAGTGTTGCGTCCCCAGCGCTCCCCAGATCACGTGACGGAGGGCGGGTCATGAGCGAACGGTCTGGTGTCGTGCTGCTCATCCACTGGGTGGCCGGCATCCCTCAGATACTGCTCAATCTGGCGTTTATTCTGGTCATGGTGGTGTTGACGAGCACGCCGCCCACGGATCCCGTCGGGGACGAAACGAGCCCCATGATTGTGCGCAACTGGCCATCTGAACTCGCACTGTTCACGCCCGCACCGGTGATGATCGCGGTTCCGGTCATCATGTTTGTTCAGCGAGCCGCACGTCACCCGCAGGTCCGAAAGGCACTCGCCGTTTCGATGGTGGCGCTCCCGCTGGTTCTCCAGACGATCACGCTGCTCCTCGCAATATCTCGGGGGTTCTAGTGACCAAGGCATTGTTCACCCAGTGGCCGCCGACTACCGTCCTAGCGTTCGGCAATCTGGGACGCTCCCCCGGCAAGCAGGTGGTATCAATGATCTATTGGGCCCTCGTGCGTTTTGATTTACTTCGAACAGGAGTTGCCCCGTGAATTCCGACACTGCTCCTTCGAACCATGGATTTTCCATCTCAAGAATCGTGGCAGGTGTCAGTTGCTTTCTGGCACTGCCGGTGCTCACAATCTTGGGGTACAACATTTTCCCGCCAAGTGGCCTACTGGCGCACGGACCACTACGTGTATTCGGATGGGCACTCTACTTTCTTGTCGTTTTGACCGCATTCACTATATTTGCGACGCGACGTTCATCGTTGGACAGAAGTCTTGTGCCCACCGTTGCGATCACTGCGGTACTCGTGGGAAGTTTGTTTTTTTCTGGGCTATACGCACTCTTCATTTATGCTTTTTCAACCGACCCGCACGCATTACCGTCTCCGATATCTTCAAATAGATGGTTCGAATCACTCGTAACGCTCAGCATTCCAATCGTTCTGGCAATTCAGTCGATCTTCCTACTGGCTGTACGTGTGATCCCAGTTCGCAAGCTCAAGGCGACTGTGGTGGTACTGGCATTCTGTACGCCTCCCATATCGATCGCGATTATGACCGTGCTTCTGCTATCAAATGGGTCTGCTGCACGGATGGCTGGCTAATTGAATGCTGTTTAACACAGAGAGCCGCTCGTGAATGCGCAGTAATGTCGGGATTGACGACCTAGCTCTCGGGGTGCCCAAAACGAATCAGCACTCCACCCCGTCCCAGAAAGTGACGCCAATCTGTCCACCAGTACAAAGGATCTCAGATGTTGCGAACCTCCAACGACAGGTCAGAAAGGATCGGTCGATTCGACCCGCTAGAGATAGTGTGTCGACTCCTTGCGAGTGCAATTTATGTTGCGGCGATCGCAGCCATCTTTAAGTTTGCGGAACGAATCGTTTCGCTTCACGATTTCTACACTGCTGACTTTCATAATGTTTTCATGTGGTCAGCTTTTTACGCCACGGCATTTACTCTGCTCGCCGGCAGCCTTCTCATACCGATTCCCGGTGGGCGAACCTTGGTCCCGTCATACGCCTTGGTGTTTGTTGCCATCCTCAGTCTGACGGCGTTGACGTTTTTCAACAGTATCGATATTCCCAGCGGTATAGTGCCAGGCACCACTGGATGGTGGGGCGTCATCGTCTATCGAAGTGTCTTTGTCATTCATGCGTTGATTGCATCGTTAGGCCTGGCTAGGCAATTTGTCCGAAACAAAAATGCCCGCTTGACACTCGCAATCTCGGCATTGGCCACCGGGCCAATTACGATGATCGCCCTTTCCTTGACCCTGGTATTAACATAAAGCTCGCGTTTGTGGTTCTCGCGCTCGGTCCGGTCACCTTTGCGCTCCTCACGGTTTTGGCCCACCGCGGGGCACCGCCGAGCGGCTTGCACAACTTAGTGTCACTACGACACTAAGCTGAGGTGAAACGCTCACGATGCCCGGAGGCCACCATGATCACGTCCGCACCGATCGAACTCGCCGTGTCCACGGTCATCTTCGCGCTGCGCCCCGGGGACGATTCCGGCCGGCGAAAGGTCTGGCTTCCGCTGGTGCGGCGGATCCGTGAGCCGCAGCAGGGGAAGTGGGCACTCCCCGGCGGCCCCCTCGAACCCGCACAGGAGCTCTCCGAGTCTGCGGCGTTCACCCTGAATGAGACCACCGGGCTCTCCCCCAGCTACCTCGAACAGCTCTACGCGTTCGGCAATGTGGGACGCTCCCCCGGTAACCGCGTGGTGTCCATTATTTACTGGGCGCTGGTGCGTGAGGAGGAGGCGGCCGAGGCGGTGGTGACCGAAAACGTGCGCTGGTTCCCCGCCGATGATCTCCCCGAGCTTGCCTTCGACCACGCGGAGATTGTTGAGTACGCGCTTGGTCGGCTCCGCGGCAAGCTGGAATACTCGAACCTCGGCCACGCCTTCGTGGGTGAGCTCTTCACCCTCTCGGCGCTGCGCGAGGTGTATGAGGCGGTGCTGGATAAGCGGATCGACCCGGCCAACTTCCGCCGCCAGGTGGAAACCAGCGGCCTGGTCCGGGCCACCGAGCAGGTGCAGACCGGCGGGCGGCATCGGCCGGCGCGGCTCTACCGGTTCAGCACGCCTGCGGGGACGTCAAACTCTCTCTCAATCTCTCCCAAGTGAGATTTCACGGTCGATTTCTCAGCCCATTTTTGGGGGTAATCCGTCATGCTTTCGCTATGCGGCCCGCCGTCTTAAGTATCCGAAACGACGACCGTCCATCGCTATGGTGATGGTTGTTCATTTCACGCATAGGGGGGAATTATTTTGAATATATGGGGATCTATACCGGATTGGATCGCAGCAGCCGCCACAATCGGTGCGGTAGTCACGGCGACCTGGGCCATCGTGATGTCCCGACGGCTGTACAGGGTGGAGACAGGGCGCGATAGTGCAGCGTCCACGAGAGAAGTGGCAATCGCCGAACGAGAACGCCGCTCACAGGCCTCCGAAATCACAGCATGGTCGATTTCCCGACACGCAGACGATCGCAAACAACGCCGGGGCCTCTACATCTCCAACGGATCCAATTCCGCGGTATTCGATGTCGAGATTTCCAGCACATACTCGGAATCGTCACAGGCGAATCCCACCGATCTAAGTCCTCTCAACCTGGCCGTGTTGCCACCCGGCGAGTACGTGGTTTTTGGGGGAGAGAAATACGCGTGGGAACTGCCACAGGAACGGGGAAGCTTCACCGATTCGATTTCCCCAATCATGAACAATCCGGGATGGAAGGTCACGCGGATAGTCCTCACCGATTCCCATGGCACCACCTGGCAGCGTGACCACGGTCTCTTGAAGGAAGCTCAATCTTCTCCAAATGCGCCCGCACAAGCTAAATCCTGACTCCTCGGACCGATAGACAGGGCTCCCCGAGTTCCCATCTAATTGGGGACTCGGGGAGCCATGTGAAAGCCGGCTAGTCTTCGGGCAGACCCGGTAGGGTGCCCAGGCCGTCAATGGCGGGGATCGCCGCGAGCAGGCGTCGGGTGTAGGGGTCGCGCGGGGAACGCCACACCTGCTCCACGGGGCCGTGCTCAACAATTTGTCCCTTGCTCATCACCGCTACCTCATCGGCGATGGTGCGCACCACCGCGAGGTCGTGGCTGATGAACAGCATCGACGCGCCGGATTCCAGGGCCAGACGACGCATCAGCTGGGCAACCTTCGCCTGCAGGCTGGCATCCAGCGAGGCGATCGGCTCGTCGCCGATCAGCAGGTCCGGACCCGAGGCGATCGCGCGGGCGATCGCGATGCGCTGACGCTGGCCACCGGAGAACTGGTGCGGGAAGCGGTTGGCCACCTCGGCGGGCAGTTCCACCTCTTCCAACAAACCGGCGACGGTCCAGCTGTCCCGCTGCGGATGGATGCGCAGACCATCGGCGATCTGGCTGCCCACCGTGCGCCGCGGGTTGAGCGAGGCGTACGGGTTCTGGAAGACCATCTGTATCCGCAGCAGCTCGGCCGGACGCGTCCGCATTCCCAGGGTCCGGATCGGCGTGCCCTTGAAGTGGATCGAACCCGAGTGGATCGGCTCCAGTCCGCACACCGCGCGGGCCAGCGTCGACTTTCCACAGCCCGATTCGCCCACGAGTCCCAGCACCTGCTTCGGGGCGAGTTCGAAGTTCACGCCGTCCACGGCGGTCAGGGTTCCCTTGCCGGGCAGCTTGTACTGTACCCGCAGATCGTCCACGCTCAGCAGCGACTCAGTCATTGCCGGCCTCCTTCTCGGTAGCGGTTTCGGCGGCGGGTTTGACGGCGGTTTCGACGGCAGCATCGGTCGCGGACGCCAGATCCGCACCGGCACCCTCAACGTTCACTGCCTCGGCAGCGATTTCGACGGCAGCATCGGTCGCGGACGCCAGATCCGCACCGGCACCCTCAACGTTCACTGCCTCGGCGGCGGTTTCGACGGCAGCATCGGTCGCGGACGCCAGATCCGCGCCGGCACCTTCGTGGCTCGGCAGCGCGTCGATCAGCGCCTTGGTGTACTCGTGCTGGGGGTTCCGCAGCACGTTGTACCGGGTCCCCTCCTCCACGATTTCTCCCCGACGCAGCACCGCGATGCGGTCGGCCAGGCTGCTCATGACCCCGAGGTCGTGGGTGATCAGCAGGACAGCGAGGCCCAGCTCATCACACAGCCGGCGCAGCAGGCGCAGCACGCCCGCCTGCACGGTCACGTCCAGGGCGGTGGTGGGCTCATCGGCGATCAGGATGCGCGGTTCGCAGATGATCGCCACGGCGATCGCGATCCGCTGCAGCTGTCCACCGGAGAACTGGTGCGGGTACTTCTTCAGCGCCGTCTCGGGCAGCGGCACCTTCACCTTGCGCAGCACGTCCAGTGCCCGCTCGCGCGCCTCCTTCTTGGAGACGCCGGTGTGGGCGCGCAGGTGGTCGGTCAGCTGACGCTCAATCGTGAGCATCGGGTGCAGCGAGGCGGTCGGGTCCTGGAAGACCATGCCCACGTGCTGGCCACGAATCTTACCCATCTCCCGCTCGGGGACGGTGAGCAGATCGCGCCCCTCGAAGGTGATCGCGCCGCCGGTCTTGGCATTCTTCGGCAGCAGCCGAAGCATGGCAAGACCCGTGATCGACTTGCCCGAACCGGACTCGCCGGCCAGGCCGGTGATCTGTCCGGGAATCAGGTCGAGGTTGATCCCGTGCAGGATCTCCTTCTCGCCGATCCGAATGGTTAGGTCGCGGATGGTCAGGCCGTCCGAGGCGTTCGCGTGACGAGCGCCGTCGTACTGGTTGTCTAACTGGCTCACATTGCCCTCCCCTGCACCGCATCCTGTGCACGCGGGTCGAGGGAATCGCGCAGCGAGTCCCCAATAAAGTTGAACGCCATCACCACGGTGAAGATCGCCAGTCCCGGGAAGGCGGCGATCCACCAGGCGGAGAACTGCTGCACGCCGTCGGAGACCATCGCGCCCCAGTCGGGCAGCGGCGGGGTAGCACCGAGGCCCAGGAAGCTCAGGCCCGCGAGCAGCAGGATCGCGGTTCCCACATCCAGCATCGCCAGCACAAAGACCGGTGAGAGGACGTTGGGCAGGATGTCGCGGCGCAGCGTGGTGAACGGGCTGTTACCGAGCAACCGACCGGCAACCACGTATTCCTGACGCCGGGCCGAGATCACCAGGGAGCGGGTCACTCGGGCGTAGGCGGGCCAGGAGACGATCAGCATCGCGATGACTGCGTTGGTGAGGCTCGGGCCGAGGGCCGCGGTAATCACCATCGCCAGGATGATGGTCGGGAAGGCGAACACCAGGTCGGCGATCCGCATGATGATCTCGTCCACCGCGCGTCCGAAGTACCCGGCGATGGCACCCAGGGTGCCGCCGACCACCATCGAGGCGACCACGAGGGCCAGGGCGAGCGGCATCGAGATGCGCGCACCGCTGATCACGCGGCTGAGGACATCGCGGCCCACCGCGTCGGTACCAAACAGGTGTTCGCCACCGGGCGGCATGAGCCGGTCAAAGTCCTGGGCGAGCGGATCGAACGGGGCGAGGATCGGCGCGAAGATTGCGATCAGCACCCACAGGGCGGCGATCGTGATGCCGGTGATCGCCAGCGGCGTGCGGAACGCCGGGGCAATCTTCAGCCAGCGGCGCCGCTTGGCGCGCTGGGTCAGGATGTCGGCGCTCATGCGACCCTCACTCTCGGGTCGATGACCCCGTACAAAACATCCACCAGGAAGTTCAGTCCGATGTAGACAAAGCCCACGATCAGACCGACACCCATGATGGCGGGCAGGTCCAGCTTGGTCGCGGCGGCAAACGAGTACTCACCCAGGCCGTGCCAGGAGTACACCTTCTCCACCAGGACGGTGCCGGAAAGCAGCGCCCCAAACGCGAGGCCCAGGACCGTGATGATCGGAACCAGCGCACCACGCAGCACGTAGCCGAAGACCACGGTGCGGCGCGGGAGTCCCTTGGCGGTGGCGGCCTTGACGTAGTCCAGGTCGAGCACCTCCAGCACGGCCGAGCGGGCGAAGCGGGTCAGCAGACCGATCGTGTAGAGGGCCAGCACCGAGGCGGGCAGTACCAGGTGGTAGACGGCATCCCAGAAGGTGCCCCACTGTCCGGCGATCAGCGAGTCCACGGTGTACAAACCGGTGACCTGCGGCGGCGCGATGGACACCGGATCCAGGCGCCCGGAACCGGGGAAGACCCCGAGCACAAAGAAGAAGACGTAGTAGACCACGAGGGCCAGCCAGAAGGTCGGCCAAGACAGACCGATCAGGCTCACCACGCGGATGACCTGGTCGATGATCGTGCGCTGCTTGAGCGCGGCCCAGAGTCCCAGGCCGATGCCGATCAGGGTCGAGAAGACGATCGCGGCCAGGGCCAGTTCGATCGTCGCAGGCACCGCCGACGCGAGCTCATCGGCCACCGGCATCCGGGTCTGGGTGGACACACCGAAGTTCCCGTGCAGCACGTTGTTCAGGTAGGTGAAGTACTGCGCCACGAGCGGCTGATCCAGGCCGTTATCGGCGCGGAACTTGGCCACGATCGAGGGATCGGCGGCCGCCTGCTCCCCCAGGGCCGCCTGCACCGGGTCGGCGGGCACCAGGTTGGTGAGGATAAAGGTGACCACGGTCACCCCGAACATCAGCAGGACACTCAGGCCGAGCCGTATTGCGACGTAGCGCACGAAGGGGGGAATGCCCCTCCGTGCGCTACGGTCAGCCGTCTGAGTCTGGACGGCGGCAGTGTTACTTGATGAGGGCAAGGTCCACGGTCCAGACCGGGTTGGTGGTCACCGAGGTGATGCTCGGGGCGGTGACGATGCTCTGAGCCGGCTGCAGCAGCGGCACGAACGGTCCGCTCGCGTTGAGCTCCTTCTGCCAGGCCTCGTAGGCGGCGGCCCGGGCGTCTCCGGTGGCGGCCTTGGCGGCGTTTGCCAGCTCGGTCACCTTGGGGTCGGCACCCGCGGGCCAGCCTGCACGCAGACCGACGAGCTCACCGGGCGAGAACACCAGGTAGTTCGAGGCGTCCGGGAAGTCCGGGCCCCAGTACCAGAGACCCACGGTCTCGGTGCCGTTGCGGTAGGCGTCCAGCTCGGTGGCCACCGGGGCGGGGGCCAGGTTGATGTCGATGCCGACATCCTTGAGCTGTGCCTGCACGGCCTCGGCCACGTTCTGCAGCGAGAGACCCTGCACGGTGATGTCGTTGGGGAAGTTCAGGGTGACCTTCTCGCCGTTGTATCCCGAAGCCTTGAGAGCTGCCTTAGCGGCCTCGACGTCGCGCTGGTTGCCCTGCTTGGCGTCGACCGCACCTACGAACAGCGAGGGGATCGGACCGCCGGGGCGAACCGAGCCCTTACCGGCCATCTTGACGATCTTGTCGTAGTCGATGCCCAGCTTGACGGCCTTCAGGAAGTCCGGGTTGCTGGTGATCTGGCTGACGTCCTTGTTCTGGTTCAGCAGCAGGAAGATCATGTAGCGCGAGGGGTCCGAGGTGATCTTCACCTTGGAGCCGGCGAGCTCGGCAACCTGGTCGGGGTTGAGGTCGAGGGCTACCTGCGACTCGCCCTTCTCCACGTTCAGCTTCTGGGTCGGGCCGGCCACGTTACGCAGAACCACGCGCGAGTAGGCGGGCCTGGGGCCGTTGTACTCGGGGTTGGCGGTCAGCACAACCTGCTTGGCGGCGTCGAAGGACTCCAGCTTGTAGGGACCCGAACCGGCGGAGGTCTTGTTGAGGAAGGCCTCGGCCTTGTCGCTCTCGGTGTCCGAGCCACCGTTTGCCTCGACCACCTTCTTGTTCACCACCGACAGGGCGGGGTTGGGCAGGATGAAGGGCAGCGCCGGGTTGGGCTCGGCCGAGGTGAGGGTCAGGGTGTCATCACCGGTCTTGGCAACGGTGACGCCATCAAGCAGGAACGAGGGGTTTCCCTTGACGCCCTGGACGCGGGTCAGCGAGAACACGGCGTCGTCCACGGTCACCGGGGAGCCATCGGAGAACTTGGCTCCGGGCTTCAGGGTGAGGGTCATCACGGTGTTTTCGGGGTTCATGGTGTAGCTGGCCAGGCCGTCGACGGGCTTGGTGACGTCGTTGCCCTCGAAGGTCAGCAGCGTCTGGTAGAGCGCCTTGGCGACGATCGACCCGGTGGTCTCGTACTGGCGGTTGGGGTCGGCGGTCTTCAGGTCGAACGAGGCATCAACCACGAGGGACTTGCCTGCGTCACCCCCTCCGGCTGCACCGTTGCCGCCGCCGGCGCAACCCGACAGCGCGAGGGCGGCCGCGACGACCAGACCGGCTGTGGCGGCGCTTTTCCTCGAGAACTTCATGTTGTGGCCTCCTCTTTGTTACCCGAGATGGATAACTATTTACAAAAGTTATGTGATTCGCGATTATTGTGTCAAATACGAAAGAAAATTGCGATATTCGTTCTTTGATTTGCCGAGTATGTGGCATTTCATCCAGGATCCGCAGAATAATTCCATCCCCGGGGAGACAGAATGCAACTCGACGATATTCACATCCGCATGGTTGACCTGCTGCGGCGTAACGGACGACTGTCCATCGCGGCGCTGGCGGACCAGCTGGGGATCTCCCGTTCCAACGCCTACCAGCGTTATGACTGGCTGATTGAGTCCGGTGTGATTACCGGTTTTACCGCCACCCTGGATTTCCGGGCGGCGGGGTTTGGCGTGGCCGCGCTGGTGTTTGTGTCACTCGAGCAGCAGCAGTGGGGTGAGTTTCGTGAGCGTCTGAAAACGGTGCCGGAACTGGAGTATTTCGCGGTGACCGCCGGCGAGCATGACGGCATGCTGTTGGTACGTGCGGCGGACGTCGCGGCAATTCATGAGCTTGTGGCGTTGAATCTTGCGCAATGGTCCTGCATCAAATCCACCGAGACGGTGTTCGTGATGGATGAGCAGTGGGATCGGGTCAGCCTGGGTGCTGGCTTTGCCGGCCGGGCGCTGCGTTCGCCCGGAGAGTGGGCGGGGGAATCCCCGCTGGGTTCCACCCGGCACCTGCGAATCGCGGAGCCGGGTGAGGAGGATGAGGGCGCACCGTTGCGCTAGCTCATCCCCCACCAAATGGATGGATTGCCCGAGGCCTTCCTCGCCGCCGAAATATCATTCGCGGCGGCACCGGAGGCATCGAGCCCACGCGGTTTAGTTCGCGGCGACCTCGCGGCACACGCTGAGCTGCGGCTCGCCGCCTGCACCGACGTAGAACTCGGTCAGGCGCAGCAGGCCGTCGGCCTGACGGGAGATGATCGTGGTGTCGTTGCCGTGCACCAGGTTGCCGTTCTTCGAGCGGTGATTGTAGGACATGTGCAGGGTGTCACCCTCGCGGATGCCGGAGAAGCGACCCTCGATCACGGTGTCACCGGTGTAGTCGCCCCACACCACACCCTCGTTCTCGAAGTAGCGGAACAGGGTCGGCTCGGCAGCCACCACACTGGTGGTGGACGTGACCATTTCGAACACCACGTTGTTCAGCGAAACGTCTTCACGTTCGCCCTCAACGGCGCTGAAATCTACGGCAATATTGGCCTGAATCATGGGATTCTCCAGTCGGAAAATGGGGCTCGCTGAGGGAGCCACGGGGAATGGGATGCCCACTCGGGGCATCGGGGTCAGGTTACACCCACGACGGTGTAAAGCTGCAACTGAAGCATCCGTTCGCGCACAGATCTGCAACTCAGGAATGCGCCGTGTGCCTTCCAATCTTCCCCGTGGGGCGGGTACGCCGCTTCCATTTTTTGGCGTAGTAGACACACGAACCCACACTGAAGATCACGAGAATCCAGGGGAACCAGATATACCCGAAGCTGGTCCACTCCACGTGAACGATGTTGTTCTCTTCATCGCTGTTAAAGCCGCCCGGGCGGTAGCTGGTCCTGACCGTTCCGTCCTCGCCAACCGTTCCGTCGAGTTGGACATCGGTCAGGGTGATGCGGTCGTCATCGCTCACCCAATTGCCAAAGCTTGAGCACCGAGACTTTGTCACTACTTGCGTGCAGGTGTAGGACGTCTCCGTATAGGTGCCCCACAGTAGAGGTTCGTTTGCCGAGACGACTCCACCGATTCCCAGCACCACCGAGACCAGGGCGACAACACCCATGACAAGGAAAAAGATCGTGCGCCCGGCAATCTGACCGATACGCGAGAGTATTCCCAGCCACGCTCGTTTCCGCTTTGGGCCCCCGAGTGCGGCCCGGGATCCCCGCCCGGAATCTTGCTCCGACATCCATCCCCAACCCTGCACAACGAAACGAACGGTTCATCGTATCTGAAAGAATGTCCGCATGAGTGATGAGCGGGACGCGTATCTGGATTCGGTGTTGATCGGCGGACGGGAGATCCCCACCATCGTGGTGGTGCCCTATGACGAGACCTGGCCGGAACGCTTTGATTCGCTGGCGGAGCGAATCCTGGCGGCGCTCGGCCCGGTCGCCCTCTCCGTGGAGCATATCGGCTCAACCTCCGTGCCCGGCCTCGCGGCCAAACCCCTCGTGGACATTCTGCTCACCGTCACCGACGTGGAAAACGAGGATGCCTACGTGCCCGCGATGGAGGCTGCGGGCTTTGTGCTGCGCGTGCGCGAAGACCACCACCGGATGTTTCGCACGCCTAAAAAGGACGTGCATATTCACGTCTATCAGCCCGAACACTCGCAGGTCAGCGACTATATTGCCCTGCGCAATCACCTGCGCGCTAATGCGGATGACCGTGATCTCTACGCGCGGACCAAACGTGCTCTCGCCGAGCAAACCTGGTCGGATATGAACGACTACGCCGATGCCAAAACCGACGTGATTTCGGAGATTCTGGGGCGAGCGCGGGGCCGCCTGGCCGAGTAGCCCCCAGGATTCACGCGCAAAAGCGGCCAGTCTTTCACAGAGAGCGGATCGCGATTACCCCAGGGGTCGCGCAATGTCGTCATGGAATTACTGCGGCTTTTTGTGGGACCGTTGCGCCGGACGTGGGCGAAAAGGGGTAAGCCACCACCAGCGATGGCGTGACGCTCTCTCGGCCCGTCGTTGCCCCCTGGCAAGATAGTCCTCCAACGCCGCATCAAAGACTTCCGGAACCAATTCGAGTGGTGCAACGCCCATCCTCTGTCCGGCCAAGGACTCATTGATTCTCCCGGGAATCTCGCGCATTCCGCCGGAAGTGTTCACCGAACGTCTCAGTTCCGCACCCGACTCCGTAAGCCGGATGTCCCAGGTGGATGGGTCAATCTCGGCCAACCCGGTGCCTACCAGTTTCGCCATTGCGCCTTCGACCCGTTCCCGAGAGGGAACATCGACGTCAAGCATGTCCCACCCCGACAGCAGGAATCCAATCGACAACGGACGCTTGGTGCCGGGCACCAGCGTCAGGATGATGGCAGCGTCGATTCTATCGGTGTCTTCCACACAGGCAGGTTAGTACATGGCGATCCGCTCGCGTGTCAGAACCACTCAACACGTCATCGCCGGCACCCCGCGCCGACGCACGATACCGCCCCAAAAAGCGTGGCCGCCGAGAACACAAGTTCACGGCGGCCACGTATAAGTTGACGGAGCGTCAAGGATTAGACGTTGAAGCGGAACTCCACCACGTCGCCATCCTGCATGACGTATTCCTTGCCCTCCATGCGGGCCTTGCCCTTGGAACGGGCCTCTGCGACCGAACCGGTCTCCACCAGGTCGGCGAACGAGATGATCTCGGCCTTGATGAAGCCACGCTCGAAGTCGGTGTGGATCACACCGGCGGCCTGCGGGGCCTTGGCTCCCTTGGGAATGGTCCAGGCGCGCGACTCCTTGGGGCCGGCGGTCAGGTAGGTCTGCAGGCCCAGGGTGTCAAAACCGATGCGGGCGAGCTGGTCGAGACCAGACTCGGTCTGGCCGGTCGAGGACAGCAGCTCGGCGGCGTCCTCCTCGTCCAGGTCGATCAGCTCGGATTCCAGCTTGGCGTCGAGGAAGATGGCCTGTGCGGGGGCCACCAGGGCGGCCAGCTCGGCGCGCTTCTCGGCGCTCTGCAGGACCTCCTCATCCACGTTGAACACGTAGATGAAGGGCTTACCGGTGAGCAGACCAAGCTCGCGCACGGGCTCCAGGTCGATCTTGGTGGCGGAGAGCGGGGTGCCGGCGTTCAGCGCGGCGAGGACCTCGTTGGCGGTCTCCAGGGCGGCGGGATCGATGCGCTTGCCCTTGACCTCCTTCTCCAGACGCGGGATAGCCTTCTCAACCGTCTGCAGGTCCGCGAGGATCAGCTCGGTGTTGATGGTCTCCATGTCGCCGGCCGGGTTGACCTTGCCATCCACGTGCACCACGTCGGAGTCGGCGAATCCACGCACAACCTGAGCGATCGCGTCGGCCTCACGAATGTTTGCCAGGAACTGGTTTCCCAGGCCCTCGCCCTCACTCGCTCCGCGCACGATGCCCGCGATGTCCACGAAGGAGACCGCGGCGGGCAGGATCTTCTCGCTGCCGAAGATCTCGGCCAGCTTGGTCAGGCGCGCGTCGGGGAGGTTCACCACCCCGACGTTGGGCTCGATCGTCGCGAACGGGTAGTTCGCCGCGAGCACCTGGTTCTTGGTCAGGGCGTTAAACAGGGTTGACTTGCCAACGTTGGGCAGTCCGACAATTCCGATAGTGAGGGCCACGAGGATCTATCGTACCCGGCGAGAAGGACCGGGGCCAGCCGAGCGCGCGCGGCGAAGGTTCTGAGCATCCGTTATTCTCACACGCTGCGTTGTTAGCCTGCGCTTCATATGCTCGCTCACGACGGCAACCTCGAGGACACTCATGCGCACATCAGGCACTCCCAGCACGCCCCTCTCGCTCACCCTGTCCCGAGAGGGAGAGGTCCCGCTCTACCGTCAACTCGCCGCCCAACTCCGCGGAGCCATTGCCGACGGGACGCTTCCGCCGGGGAGCCGGCTCGACAACGAAATCGTGCTGGCAAACCGGCTGGGCGTCTCTCGACCAACAGTGCGTCGCGCGATTCAGGAGATCGTGGAAGAGGGTCAGCTGACCCGCCGTCGCGGGGTCGGAACGCGCGTCGTCCACGTCCGCATCACCACGGCGGTCGAGACGCTGGGCATCGTCGAGACCCTGGAACGCGACGGACACCATCCCGAAGTCCGGATACTCGACCGGCACACCCTGCCGGCGATCACCCCCATTGCCCGGCTCCTAGGGTGCGCGGTCGACACCCCGGTTCTGCGCCTGCGACGTCTCCTCACCAACAATCAGGAGCCCTTCGCGGTCCTCACGGATTTTCTGCCCGCGGGGCTCGGCGGCCCCGCATCCCAAAATCAGGGACTCTCCGGCTTTGATTCGCTCCTGCACGCCGCGGGAATTCGCATCCGTAGCGTCGAGGAACGGCTAATCTCGCGGCCGCCCACCGATACCGAAACCGAGCTTCTTCGCCTCGGATCTGACGGAGTCATCCTGGAGCGAACCCGCGTACTGAAGGATCCCGAAGGCGGGCCGGTGACCGTGGGCATCCACGCGTTTCGGGGTGATCTGATCGCCGTGGGTGTCACCGCGAGCCTGGGCTCGCCGTGACCGTCGACGGGGCGGATGCCCCGGTCCACCCTTCCTCCACAACCTGGGGTTTCTCCTCGATTTTCCACAGATAGCCACTATCCACCGAGGGTGTCGGCGGTCTCGGGCACACTGAGGTCATGGACTCATTACTCCCACTCATCATCGGACTCCTGCTGGGCCTCGTGCTCGGTGGGGTCCTCGGCGGCGTTTTTGGCGGGCTGACCGCGCAGCGTCGCGCGACCTCGGCGCTGCGGGCGGCCGAGGTTCGCGCCGATGCCGCGCGCGCCGATGTTGAGGTGTTGACGGCCCAGCACTCCGCCGAGCTGATGTCACAGGGCGCGCGCGAGTCCGAGATTCGCGGCACCCTGCGAGCGGAGCTGGCTGCGCTCGAGGCCACCACGGCCGAGCTGCGCGATCAGATCGATACACAGCGACGCTATGCCGCCGATCAGGAGCGCCGCCGCGAGGAGGAGGCCGCGAACCTGCGTGCGCGTGAGTCTCAGGAAGGGCGAGTCTTGGAGGCCCTGGCTCCGGTCGCCGAATCCCTGCGCACGATGCAGACGGCGGTCTCCGCCATCGAAAACCAGCGCAGCCTGCAGCACGGCGAGCTCAGCGCACAGCTACGCGCGGCCACCGAGGCCGAGGAGCGTCTGCGGGCCACCACGGACACCCTGGCCGGTGCCCTGAAATCGAATAACGTTCGCGGGGTCTGGGGCGAGACCCAGCTGCGAAACGTGGTCGAGGCCGCCGGATTGATCGAGCGGGTTGATTTCAGCGTGCAGTCCTCGGTGTCCACCGATGCGGGGGCCGGCCGCCCGGACATGGTGGTGCACCTGCCCGGGGGCAAGAACATCGCCGTGGATGCGAAGGTGCCCTTCAACGCCTATCTGGAGGCCAGCGCGATTCCGGCCACCGCGACCGGTGCCGAGGCTGCCCGCCGCGATTCGCTGCTGCGTGATCATGTGAAGGCCGTGCGCGAGCATGTGACCGCGCTGGGCAATAAGACCTACTGGGAGGGCCTGCCCGCCTCCCCCGAACTGGTCATCGCGTTCATCCCTAGCGAGTCCCTGGTGTCCTCGGCGCTGGAAGCAGACCGCACCCTGCTCGACTTCGCGTTCTCCAAGCGGGTCGCGCTGGCATCCCCGGTGACGCTCTGGTCCGTGCTCAAGACCGTGGCCTTTAGCTGGCAGCAGGATGTGCTCACCAAGGAGGCCACCGAGCTCTTCGACCTCAGCCGAGAGCTCCACTCGCGTCTGGCCACCACCGCGACACGGCTGCAGAAGCTGGGGCGCTCGATCGAGCGCTCGGTGAAGGACTACAACGTGGTGATCGGGTCCCTGGAACATCAGGTGCTGCCCAGCGCCCGCAAACTCGGCCGCATCGACAAAACCAAGATCATCGCGGACCTCGTCTCCATCGAGGAACCCCTGCGCGAGATCACCGACGTTGACCTGGTTGCCGGCCTCGAAGAGGGCCGCTCCCCCGTCACCTCCATCCCCAACGAAACCGACGTTGAGCAGAGACAGCAGGAACATCCCGAAGCCTAAACGGGCAGCAAAAAGCGGGCGCACCGCCATTGGTACGCCCGCAGCTCGGGACCCGCGTGTGGGCGGGTTGGGATCAGCGGCTTAGCGCCACTTCTCCACCAGGTGGTCGGCCACGATCCGGCGGATCGTTCCCGACTTCGAACGCAGCACGATGCTCTCCGTGCGGATGATCGGGCCGCGGTGCTGAACACCCGCGACCAGACCGCCATCGGTCACACCGGTTGCCACAAAGAACGTGTTGTCGCTGCGCACCAGCTCGTCGGCACCATAGACGTAGTCCATCTTCAGACCGGCCTCGATGCCGCGCTGACGCTCGGCGTCGTCGCGGGGGTGCAGGCGGCCCTGAATGTGGCCACCCAGTGCCTTAATCGCACACGCGGTCACGATGCCCTCGGGGCTTCCCCCGGTACCCAGGCACATGTCGATGCGGGTGCCATAGCGGGCGGCGTTGATACCACCGGCTACGTCGCCATCCAGCATCAGACGGGTACCCGCACCGGCGGCGCGAATCTCCTCGATCAAGCCCTCGTGACGCGGACGGTCCAGCACCGCGACGGTGATGTCCGAAACCGGAACCTTCTTCGCCTGGGCCAGCGCCTGAATGTTCTCGGCCACCGACTGGCGAATATCCACCACACCGATACCCTCGGGGCCGGTCACGATCTTGTCCATGTAAAACACGGTGGACGCATCCAGCATCGAACCTCGGTCGGCCACCGCGATGACCGACAGGGCGTTCTGGCGACCGGCGGCGGTCAGGCTGGTTCCATCGATCGGGTCCACGGCGATGTCCACCGCCGGGCCCTGTCCGTTGCCCACGCGTTCGCCATTGAACAGCATCGGGGCCTCGTCCTTCTCGCCCTCACCGATCACCACGGTGCCATCAAAGTTGACGGTGCCGAGGAACGCGCGCATCGCATCCACCGCGGCACCGTCGGCACCCAGCTTGTCGCCGCGACCGATATACGGTTCGGCACGAATCGCCGCGGCCTCCGTTGCCCTCACCAGCTCCAGTGCAAGATTTCGTCCGGGCTGCAAATACAGGGACTCGGTGGTGGGCTGACTCATGAAAAACGCTCCTCAACATCTGGGCAAGGCGAACCGTTCCACACTAACCCCGCGCCCACAAACACGCCGCGGCGTGTGGGCCAATCCTGCTGTTAAAAAGCTGTGTTCTTAACGAATCGAACGTTTTACGCGGGAATTTCGGTTCCCGACCACGACCAGATTCGTGCATCCTGACCACGACCCTCGGCCGCGCGCAGCGGCGCACCGGGCACGATCAGACACTCGGTCACCGCACTCACCAGGATCGCCGCGCGTCTCCCACACAGCCGGTCAAGACTTAGCAGCTCGTCCAGGTTGATGCCCGCGGCCTCGATCCGGGTACGCTCCGACCGCGACTGCGGCGCGAACCGGGCCTGCATCGATCCGCCCAGCGCACGCACGGCGGCGGCAACCACCAGGCCCTCGGGGGCTCCTCCGATTCCGGCAACCAGGTCCAGATCCGCATCCGGCTGCAAGACCCGAAGCGATCGCTCGACCTCGCCGTGTTCAAAGAAGTCGCAGCGCACCCCGGCCTCGCGGGCGATCCGCATCAGCTCGGCGTTACGCGGACGATCCTGAATCGCCACGTGCAGCTCCTCGACCGGGACGCCGCGGTGGGCGGCAATGTCGGCGAGGGTCTGCTCAAAGGGCGCATCCAGACTCACCTCGGGTGCACGTGCACCCGCCACAATCTTCGACAGGTAGTAGGCCGGACCGATCTGCGCAAACGAGCCGGGCTCGGCAACACCCAGCACCACCATCGCGCCGGGCTCGCCGGCCGCCGCCAGGCGGGTACCGTCCACCGGATCCACGGCGATCTCCACCGCCGGGCCGCCGGTTCCAAAGGTCTCCCCGGCCGCGAGCATCGGGGCTTCGTCCTTCTCGCCCTCGCCGGCAATGACCACGCCGGAGAGCGCGAGCGTGTCGAGCTCGGCGCGCAGCGCGTGCACGGCGGCCCCGTCCACGGCGAGCGGATCTCCCGATCCCACGTGGTCCGCGGCCGCGGTGGCCGCCGCAACGGTGGCCAACCGCAATCCGCGCAGGGCCTCGGCACCGGGCCATCCCACGGGCTTCGCGGGCTTCGGCTTAGCCGAACGCGGTGCCGGAGAACCGGCGGGACGGAAGAACGCGGACCCCGGGCGCGGCCCGGTCGAAGAGTCACTCATACCCTCAATTGTGCCCGACGATTGGATCGATCCGCACGGACGTGCACCCAACGGGCCCCGGTGCCGGTCAGCATCCGACACCGCATCCGGCACTCCAGACGTATCCGCACGATTTACCGAGACATCCGGGAAGCCCGGTCGCTAGACTCGAAGTGTTCCCTGCAGACATTCCTTAAGGAGAAGTAATGCCTATCGCAACCCCCGAGCAGTACGCACGGATGCTTGACACCGCCAAGGAGAACGCATTCGCTTTCCCGGCGTTTAACGTGTCGTCATCGCAGACCATTCACGCAGTACTTCAGGGACTCACCGAGGCTGGCTCCGACGGCATCATCCAGGTCACCACCGGTGGTGCCGACTACTTCGCCGGCCACACCGTGAAGAACCGCGCCTCCGGTGCCCTCGCCTTCGCCAAGTTTGTGCACGCGATCGCCGACAACTACCCGATCACCGTGGCCCTGCACACCGACCACTGCCCCAAGAACGCACTGGACGACTTCGTGTACCCGCTGATCGCCGCCTCCGAGGAAGAGGTCAAGGCCGGTCGCAACCCGATCTTCCAGTCCCACATGTGGGACGGCTCGGCCGTGCCGCTGGGTGAGAACCTGGAGATCGCCAAGGAGATCATCAAGAAGACCAAGAACATTAACGCCATCCTCGAGGTCGAGATCGGTGTTGTGGGTGGCGAGGAAGACGGTGTCAGCCACGACATCAACGAGCACCTCTACACCACCCTGGAAGATGCCATCCAGACCGTCGAGGCCCTGGGCCTCGGCGAGCAGGGCCGCTACATGGCCGCGCTGACCTTCGGTAACGTGCACGGTGTGTACAAGCCGGGTAACGTGCAGCTGCAGCCGGGTCTGCTCAAGGAAATCCAGGAGGGCCTGGCCGCCAAGTACGGTACCGCCGCCAAGCCGCTGGACCTCGTCTTCCACGGTGGATCGGGTTCCACCGACGCCGAGATCAGCGAGGCCGTCGCCAACGGTGTCATCAAGATGAACATCGACACCGACACCCAGTACGCGTTCAGCCGCGCCATCGCCGACAACGTGCTGCGCAACTACGACAGCTTCCTCAAGGTCGACGGTGAGGTCGGAAACAAGAAGGTCTACGACCCCCGCGCCTGGGGCAAGATCGCCGAGACTGCCATGGCCGCCCGCGTCATCGAGTCGACCCGTCAGCTTGGTTCGCACGGCAAGTCGCTGACCATCTAGGTTCGCCACGAAGAACCCCGGTGATGCTGCGGCATCACCGGGGTTCTTTTATGGGCCGACGTGGTTACGGCTGGAACTTCTTCACGTATTCCTGGAAGGCCGGGTCATTGGCCATGACCGGGGCCAGCACCATGCTCATCACCAGGAGGGCAACCACGGCCCCGAGCAGCGGAATCCACCAGGAGGACTTGCCCGCTCGAATCCGGCGCATCGTCCACCATGCCGAGAGGCACCAGACGGCGATCATGATCGCCGCCATCACCCATCCCGACACGTTGATCGACTGCCCCAGCGAGTCGCCCGAGATACCGAGCTCCTTGAAATACTCAACAAACGCCTCGCGCAGGTTGAGCAGGGCGGGGACGCTGGTGAGGATCGAGAACGCCCCAAAGGCCAGCAGGATCAGCGAGATGAAGCGGTCCGCCGGGGCCTGGACGGGCAGCCCGTCGTTCGCGAGAGCGGCGGCGGGGCGTTTGGCAGCTCCGGCCGCCGGTGCCCCCGCACGGTTCACGCAGTTACCGACGGGCGCGCCGGCTCGTGCGCCAGCCGAAGCCTGGACGGCCGACCGGTTTCCCACGTTCACACCGCTGAAGGATCCCGCGGCATAGCGCGGAATTCCGTCGGCGGGGGCGGCGGGAGTTGACGGTGCCGAGGCGTGGGTCGGGGCGTCCGTGGTGCGCTCACCATATTCGGGCGGCGGCAGCTGCGAGGCGGCAACACGCTCGCCGTACTCGGGCGGCGGCAGCTGGGAGGCGGCCACTCGCTCGGCATGTGCGGGCGACGAGTCTGTGGCAGCGGGTTCGGTTCCCTCGGTCTTCTCCGGGTCCGTGCCCTCGGCCACCCGCTCACCGTACTGCGGAGCGGCGACCGCGCGCGGGGCAGAAGCGGATTCGGGATCCTTCGGCACAGCCGGCTCGCTCGGAGTCACGGCGGCAGCACCGTCCTCGATCCGCTCGCCAAATGATGGACGACGCGGGATCTGATCGACGGCGGGCGCCGACGCCTTCTCGGCGTCGGGCCCGTTCATCTGATCGCGTTGCTCCTCGGGAGTCGCGAATTCACCAAAACGGGGTTGCGGGGTCATCGTTGCCTCTCGAACAGCTCAAATGGAAATTAGGACGAGCGACGGCCACCCAGGGCGCGCTCGTCACGGTTGCCCTCGAGGTCCTTACGGAGCTCCTTGGGCAGGGAGAACATAAGGTCTTCCTCGGCGGTCTTGACCTCCTGGACGTCACCGTATCCGGCACCGGCGAGGTCTCGCAGGACCTCGTCCACCAAAACCTCGGGCACCGAGGCACCGCTGGTCACACCCACGGTCTGCACGCCATCGAGCCACTCCTGCTTGATCTCGCTGGAGTAGTCGACCCGGTAGGCGGCCTTCGCGCCGTATTCCAGGGCAACCTCAACCAGGCGAACCGAGTTGGAGGAGTTGGCCGAACCGACCACGATCACCAGGTCCGCACCGACGGCGACCTTCTTGATCGCAACCTGACGGTTCTGAGTGGCATAGCAAATGTCGTCCGAGGGCGGGTTCTTCAGGTTCGGGAAGCGCTCGCGCAGCAGACGCACCGTCTCCATGGTCTCGTCCACGCTGAGGGTGGTCTGTGAGAGCCACACCACGTTGTCGGGGTCCTTGACGGTGATCTTGTCCACGTCCTCGGGGCCGTTGACGATGGTGGTGCGCTCGGGAGCGTGCCCGGCGGTACCCTCGACCTCTTCGTGTCCCTCGTGGCCGATCAGCAGGATCTCCTGATCCGCGCGGGCGAACCGGACGGCCTCGCGGTGCACCTTGGTGACCAGCGGGCAGGTCGCGTCGATGGCCTGCAGCTGACGGTCGGCGGCCGCGTTCACCACGGCCGGGGAGACGCCATGCGCGGAAAACACGATGTGCGAACCCTCGGGAACCTCATCCACCTCGTCCACAAAGATGGCACCCTGAGCCTCGAGCTCGGAGACCACGTGGACGTTGTGCACGATCTGTTTCCGCACGTAGACGGGCGCACCGTAGAGGTTCAGCGCCTTCTCAACCGCAATAACGGCGCGGTCAACACCGGCGCAGTAGCCGCGCGGGGCGGCCAGCAGCACACGTTTGGGTCCGGCGACCGGGTTATCCTGGAGTCGGCTTGAAGCACCGGGGATCCTCGGCATCGGCAGGCTAATCGTCGTGTTACTCACGTCACCAATTGTAAGCCGAGTCGCTGGACTCCGAGTGAGAGGATTGCCGGATGGCCGTTTCTATGCCCGCACAGCCCGCTACTGCGGAGGATCCGTGGCCGATTGCGCTCTTGGGGAACAAGATCCGCGACTACATCGACCGGCTCGGCACGGTGTGGGTTGAGGGCGAGATTACCCAGTGGGGACAGTCCGGCGGCAACGTCTATGGCAAGCTCAAGGATCTGAACGCCGACGCGACCATTTCCTTCACCATCTGGTCCTCGGTGCGAGCGAAGCTCCCGGAGAATCTCAAGCAGGGCGACCGGGTGGTTGCGCTGATCAAGGCCAACTTCTGGGTCAAGGGTGGCAGCCTGACGATGCAGGTGATGCAGATGCGTCACGTGGGCCTGGGTGACCTGCTTGAACGGCTGGAACGCCTGCGTGCGAGCCTCACCGCCGAGGGTTTGTTCGCTCCCGAGCGCAAGAAGCGTCTCCCCTTCCTCCCGAACGTGATCGGACTGGTCACCGGCAAGGATTCCGACGCCGAGAAGGACGTGCTGCGCAATGCCCAGCTGCGTTGGCCGGCCGTGCAGTTCCGGGTGCGTCACGCCGCGGTTCAGGGCGATCGCACCGTCGGCGAGGTGGTTGCGGCGATCGAGGCGCTGGATGCCGACCCCGAGGTGGACGTGATCATCGTCGCCCGAGGCGGCGGCGACTTCCAGAACCTGCTGGGATTCAGCGACGAGCGGGTGGTGCGCGCGGCCGCGGCCGCGACCACCCCGATCGTCTCGGCGATCGGACACGAGGCCGACCGTCCGCTGCTTGATGATGTGGCCGACCTCCGAGCCTCCACCCCCACCGACGCCGCCAAGCGGGTGGTGCCCGATGTGGGCGAGGAGCTCGCCGGGGTCGCCGAGGCACGTTCGCGGCTGACCGGTCGCCTGGTACACCAGATCAACACCGAGATTTCTCGGCTGGAGCAGATCCGAACCCGTCCGGCGCTGGCAGACGGGGCATGGATCGTGACCTCCCGAAGCGAGGAGGTCACCCGCTATGTGGCGCGCGGTGCCGAGATGATCGATCGCCGAATCGAGCGCGCGGAGTCGGGATTGGCCGAGCTCACGGCACGGCTGCGCACCCTGTCCCCGCAGCAGACCCTGCGCCGCGGATATGCGATCGTGCAGACCCCGGACGGATCCGCGCTGCGTGAGACTACTCAGGCACCGACCGGTACCGATCTGCGGATCACCCTCGCCGAGGGTGTGCTGCACGCAACCGCGACAGAAACCGAGCGTTAGCCCGCCGGTTTCTCGGCGGGAGGACCCGCATGATTGCGGGAGAGTTCACCCGTTTCGCACCCAACCCGGGGAACGAGAGGTCGGTGCGGACGCGATAGGATGGCGGCATGTCTTCCAACCCCGAAATCGACGCCCTGAGCTATGAAGAGGCCCGTGACGAGCTGGTTCGGGTGGTGTCTGAACTCGAACAGGGTTCGGCAACACTCGAGCACTCGCTTGAGCTGTGGGAGCGCGGTGAGGCGCTGGCCGCCCGCTGCGAGCAGTGGCTGATCGGGGCCAAGGCCCGGCTGGATGCGGCCCGTGCCGCCTCGACCGCGAACGCCGATACCTCCGGCTCGGTATCCGCTTCCGGCGAGGAGATCTTCTAACCGTGGCAAAAAAGAAGTCCACCGAGCCGCGGGTAGTTGCCGAGCTGGGTCGCCCGGAAACGCCCGAGGAGACGGCCGAGCGCAAGGCCACTCAGTCGCGCAACTATCGGATGCGCAAGACCGTGAACAACCTGGTCTACTCGCTGCTGGCCACCGTCGCGCTGGTCGCGGTCATGGTCATCATCGTGCCGCGCAGCGATAAGCCCACCGATCGCTCGGTGGATTACACCGTCGTGGCTGGGCAGGTACAGGAGTCTCAGGAGGCCCACCTGGCCAACCCGAAGCTCCCCAAGTCGTGGAGCGCGAACTACGCCGAGGTGCGCTCGAAGACCTCGGTGAAGTCGTGGGAGATTGGTTTCCTCACCCCGGATCAGAAGTTCATCGGGATGGCCCAGGGCCTGAATGCGAACGATTCCTGGACCTCGCTGATGCTCAAGAACTCGGTGCCCACGGGTACCACCACGATCGATGGGGTCCAGTGGACCGTATACGACAACCGTGATTCACGGGATGACAAGATTGGAAACGTGCACTATGGCCTGGCTACCCAGGCCGGAAGCTCGTACTTTGTTCTGTTCGGGTCCGCCTCGAACGAGGAGTTCACCACCCTCGCGACCGCGCTGACTCCGGACATCGAGAAGGAGGCAAACCGCTAATGTCCACCATGACTCCGGGCCAGGCTTGGGCCGAAATGGTCGCCGGTAACGAACGCTTTGTGAGCGGTGAGCCGCTGCACCCGCGCCAGGATGTGGAGCGCCGCCACCAGCTGGCCAGTGTGCAGACCCCCGATGCCGCGCTGTTTGGCTGCTCGGACTCGCGCCTGTCCGCCGAGATTATTTTTGATAAGGGCTTGGGCGACCTGTTTGTGGTGCGTAACGCCGGACAGGTCATCTCCGATTCGGTGCTGGGCTCGCTGGAATACGCGGTGGGTGTGCTGAAGGTTCCGCTGATCGTGGTTCTCGGACACGACGCCTGTGGTGCGGTCCAGGCGGCGATTTCCTCCTGCGCCCCCGACGCCGAAACGCTGCCGCCGAACATTGCCGGTCTGATCCGCCAGATCGTGCCCTCGGTGGTCAAGGTCGCGGGAGTATCGGGAACCGAGATCTCTCACGCGGACCCGGCCGAGGTCGGAAAGAGCCACCTGCGCAGCACGGTGGCCGAACTCCTGACTCGTTCTGAGATGATTAATCGTGCGGTCGCCGAGGGAACCCTCGCGGTCGTCGGTGCCAACTACCGTCTGACGGAGGGCACAGCGGTTCCCGATGTGACATTGGGTAACCTGGATCCCACGGGTGCCACAAGCACCAAAACCCCGAACGCAGAGTAGCGTTCACACCTCGAGGAGAGCAGAACACCGTGTCTGAAAACGCATCCGCCGAATACCGCATCGAGCACGACACCATGGGTGAGGTTCGTGTGCCGATCTCCGCCCTGTATGGGGCGCAGACTCAGCGCGCGGTAGAGAACTTCCCGATTTCGGGCTCGCGTTTGGAAGCCGCCCAGGTGGTGGCCCTCGCCCGAATCAAGAAGGCCGCCGCCTCCGCGAATGCGTCGCTGGGTGTGCTTGACGGCAAAATTGCCGCGGCCATCGAGGGTGCCGCCGACCAGATTATCTCCGGTCAGCACGCCGACCAGTTCCCGATCGATGTGTACCAGACCGGCTCGGGCACCTCCTCGAACATGAACATGAACGAGGTGCTGGCGACCCTGGCCACCCGCTCGCTGGGTGCCCCCGTTCACCCGAACGACCACGTGAACTGCTCGCAGTCCTCCAACGATGTCTTCCCGACCTCGGTGCACGTGGCCGTAACCGGTGCCCTGATCGAACAGCTGGTGCCGGCCCTCGATCACCTGGCGGTTTCGCTGGAGAAGAAGGCCGAGCTGTGGAAGGACGCGGTCAAGCCCGGCCGCACCCACCTCATGGACGCCACCCCGGTCACCCTGGGTCAGGAGTTTGGTGGCTACGCCCGCCAGATTCGTCTGGGTATCGAGCGGGTTCAGTCGGCGCTGCCGCGCGTAGCCGAGGTGCCCCTCGGTGGCACCGCGGTCGGCACCGGCATCAACACCCCGCTGGGCTTCCCGCAGGAGGTCATCCGCCGCCTCGCCGCCGACTCGGGCCTGCCGATCACCGAGGCCTTGGATCACTTCGAGGCCCAGGCCAACCGCGACGGCCTGGTGGATGCCTCGGGCGCGCTGCGTACCATCGCCGTGAGCCTCACCAAGATCTGCAACGACCTGCGCTGGATGGGTTCGGGCCCGAACACCGGCCTGGGCGAGCTGCACATTCCCGACCTGCAGCCAGGCTCCTCGATCATGCCGGGTAAGGTCAACCCGGTGATCCCCGAGGCCGTGCTGATGGTATGCTCGCGCGTCATCGGTAACGACGCCTCGATCGCGATCAGCGGCGCGTCCGGCAGCTTCGAGCTGAACGTTCAGATTCCGATCATGGGTACCGCCCTTCTGGAGTCGATTCGTCTGCTGTCCAACGCCTCGACGGTGCTGGCCGATAAGGCCGTGGATGGTCTCCAGGCCAACGTAGAGCGCGCCGCAGCCCTGGCGGGCATGTCACCCTCAATTGTGACCCCGCTGAACAAGATCATCGGTTACGAGGCCGCCGCCAAGATCGCCAAGCACGCGGTTGCCGCGGGTATCACGGTCCGCGAGGCCGTCGTGGCCCTCGGGTTCGTGGAGCGCGGAGAGGTCACCGAGGAGCAGCTGGATGCCGCCCTCGACCTGCTCTCGATGACCCACGCCGGCTAACCTCTCGTAGCAGTAGCCACCGCCGCCTCGGGCGGGCACCCTGTGCCCACCCGGGGCGGCTTTTGTTGTGCGCTGGGTTCTCACGCCCCGGCCTACATCGGAAGCCCCGTTACAACCAGCGACAGCACGGTGCCCCATAACCCGCCCAGTAACACCGGCCCGAGCGGAATCGTGCGTGTACGGATCCCGGCGAAAGGTGCGTCCGGGTGCTTGGCCTCGACCGGGGGCGACGCCCCGCGCCTCCCGCGAATCCGTTTCAGTGCGTGAACGCATGAGATGACAATCGTGGCGAGGCCGCACAGCAGCGCAAACACGCTCAGTGCTCCCAGGGGATCGGTGGTCAGCGAGAGCGCGGCCAGACACACCGCCGCAAGCTTGCCATCGCCTCCTCCCCACACCCCGACGGCGGCCAGAGCGAGAGCAACAATCGCAAGGATGACAGCGGGGATCAGCTTAGCGAAGTCCTCCACCGGGCCGTCTCGCGCCGAGGCTGCGACAACATCCATGGGCCCCACGACGTTGGCCTCACGGCCGACGGATCCAACGATGCTGGGTCCACGATCGTTGGGCCCAAGACCGCCGGAAGCCATGGAGATAGCGTCGAACATCACTCCCCCGACCAGCAGGAGTGCTGCCGGAACAATCAGCCGGTTGGGAAGCCTGCGCTCACGCACATCGAGCCGGATCAGTCCGGGGGTGGTCAGCAGCAGCCAGAGCAGGCAGGGCCACAGCATGGCGGGAATCGGACCGGAGCCGGCAGTAACGAGTCTGTCCGTGGGCACGATGGGTTCGGCGATGGTCAGTGGAAAGGGCACATCAAAGGGGCCCGGATGCGGTGGCGCAAAGGGGACCGGGTAGTGAACACTGGCGAGGCGTGGGGTCGATGTGGTGAGCATGACCCCACGCTATACTCGGGCGGTCAGCTCGAGGCTCGCGGGGTGGAAACGGTGGATAACCGGACCAGAGCGGGAGGTTGTGGAGGAAGGGTTTGGTTCTAGGCGCGGAAGTCCGCGGTAATCTCCGCCGACACCACAAACGGCCGCGGAGTCAGATCAAACCCGCTGTCACCGCCCGCCATGTCCGCCGAGGCCATCGCGAAAGAGCGAGCCTTGGGCCGAAACCCTCCGTCGGAGGCTCCCCCCGAGGGGCGCAGTCCCGATTCGTATAGGGACTCGAGCACCGGGGTGCCCGCGCCGGCTGCCCGCGCGTACACGGCCGCCCGGGCGATAGCGTCGGCGACCGCGGCCCCGCGCACATCCGCAATCCGCTCCGCGCGGTCGGCCTCGGCGATGTCCCAGTCCACCCCGCTCACCCGCACCAGGGGTTCGGCTGCCAGCCGGGTGACCCAGTCCGTCAGCGCGGAAAAATCTTGAAAGCGCAGGGTCAGACCCGCGCTGGCCTTTTGGATATCGGCACCGCGCTGTCCGTCGGGGCCCCAGAACGGGCTGGTTCCCACGGCGACCGACTGCGCATGCCACCGGGTCGTCGCGCCCTGGTCGGCCAGCTGCTGCGCGGCCACGGTGAGCTCGGCATGGAGCCGGGAAGCGCGTGCCACGACGTCCGCACGCTCGGCCCCCTCAACCTCGATAAACGCGCTGACCTCGGCGCGCGAGGGCGGGTATTCCCGCTGTGCGAATCCGCCCACAACCACGCTAATTCCCGACATTCTGTCTCCTCCCGGTCACACGCGACACGCGGTATGCCGCTGCTCGGAGACTACTATGCCCGACGGGAAGAACACCAGGCACGCCTGAGCGTTATCCGCCGTATCGGCGCTGACGACGCGAGAAGTCTCGGACGGCACGGAGGAAGTCAACCTCACGCAGGTCCGGCCCCAGGGCCTCCACAAAATAGAACTCGCTGTGGGCGCTCTGCCACAGCATGAAGTCGCTGAGCCGCTGCTCCCCCGAGGTGCGAATGACCAGGTCGGGATCCGGCTGACCGCCGGTGTAGAGGTGGGCACCGATCAGGTCGGGGGTGAGGAGATCGGCGAGACCGCTGATGGTTCCGCCGTTGCTGCCCTCATAGTCCCGCACGATGGTGCGCATCGCCTCGACGATTTCGGAGCGTCCCCCGTATCCCACCGCCAGGTTAATGTGCAGCCCGGTGCGTTCCCGGGTCGCCTCCTCGGCGTCGTGCAGGGCCGTGCGCAGGGACTCGGGAAGCCCCGCCGTGGCGCCGACGTGCTGAACCCGCCAGTCTCGATAGCCGGCGAGGTCGCGGGCAAGGTCGGCGATGATCACGATCAGATCGCGCAGTTCCTCCGAGGAACGCTGGGTGAGGTTATCCGCCGAGAGCAGATACAGGGTGACGGTGCGGATTCCCAGATCGTCGCACCACTCGAGAAACTCCTGCATCTTGGCGGCACCCGCGCGGTGTCCGTGCGCCACGGTCTCGAGCCCGAGCTGCTTCGCCCAGCGCCGATTTCCATCGATAATCATGGCCACGTGGTGCGGAAGCGTCTCGGGAGCCAGGTTTCGACGCAGCATCTTTTGGTAGAGCGCGTAGAGGAGGCCACGTCCGGGTCGAGGTTCGCTATTCGTCACAGACCTACGGTAGTCCACATTTCCGTTGAGACGTATATTGGCTGGCGTAGTCTGGGAGTATGCCAGCAGATCGTGACCTTTCAGCGTCCGCCAACTCCTCGGAGAGCGGGGGCGCGTCCGGCGAGGATGAACGCCACGGTCTTCCGCTGATCGAGGCGGCCGATGCGGTCCCCGAGGAGATCAAGCCCACCTGGCGCGGATGGATTCACGCGGGTACCTTCCCGGTGACTATCGCCGCGGGCATCGTGCTCATCGTCCTGGCACAGGGGCCGGTGGCCAAGTGGGCGTCGGCGGTATTCATGCTGACCTCGATGCTGCTGTTTGGCAACTCGGCGCTGTACCACCGCATCAACTGGAAGCCGCGCACGAAGATGATCTTCAAGCGCATCGACCACGCCAACATCTTCCTCCTGATCGCCGGCACCTACACCCCCATCGCGCTGCTCGCGCTGCCCAATCCGCAGGGGATGATCCTGCTCATCTCGGTCTGGTCGGCCGCGCTGCTGGGGATCGCCTTCCGGGTGTTTTGGATCGGTGCCCCGCGCTGGCTCTACGTGTTCCTCTACCTGGCGTTGGGCTGGGCGGCGGTGATGTATCTGGGAGACATCATCCAGGCAAACCTCGCCAGCATGGTGCTCGTGGTTGTGGGTGGCCTGCTGTATTCGGTGGGGGCGGTGGCGTATGCGCTCAAGCGCCCCAACCCGTTCCCCGGACACTTCGGCTTCCACGAAATCTTCCACGTGTGCACGGTGCTGGCCTTCCTCTGTCACTGGACCGGGATCCTGCTCCTCGCCCTGCATCCGATTAGCGGGGCGTAGTCTCCACCGGCTCATACGCGGTTTCGGCCTGCCGACCGGGCAGGATGGGCAGCGCGATGATCGGTGCGAGTGCCAGCACCGCAAACGCCCCGCTGTAGCCGATCAGCGTGATCAGCGCGCCCACGGCCGGGCCCACCAGGGCGGTGGCCGCGAACTGGCCGGAGTTTTGGATGCCCAGGGCTCGTCCGGCCCAGCGGCTCCCGGAGATTTCGGCGACCGCGGTAAACGCCAGGCCGTTGTCGGCCACGGCGATGCAGCTGGCGAGGACGTAGGTGATCGCGACCGCCCAGGGCCAGTGCACGGCACCGGCCGCCGCGGTGAGCAGCAGGGTGGCCACCCCGATCAGGGCGATCCAGCGCAACGGCTGGAGTCGACTGCCCACCCGGTCCGAGAGCACACCCACGGCGATTCGGCCGAACGCGCCGAGCAGTTGAGAGACGGCGACCAGCGCGCCGGCGGCCAGGGCGCTCCATCCCTGATCCACGATCAGCCACACCAGCCCGAACGTGCTCAGGGCGGTCTGGGGAACAACCAGCAGGGCCGAGACCGCGTGTATGCGGGCCAGGGTGCCTGAACGGCGATACGGGTTGGTCTGCGCCGCGGTGGTACCCGGCGTTAGCGGATGACGGGGCGGGTCCACGATGACGATGGCACACGCGATTGCCGCGACCAGCACCAGCACCGCACACAGGATGAGCGCGGGAGCGAGTGACCCGCCCGCGATCAGCGCGGGAATGGCGAGGGCCGCAGCGGCGATGCCCAGCGGCTGACAGGTTTGCCGGATGCCCATTGCGAGTCCGCGACGGTTGGCCGGGAACCAGCCGACCACGACGCGTCCGCTGGCGACGTTCACCGAGCCCGTGCCCGCCCCGGCGATACCGAGGAGTACCCCGAGAATCCAGAGCGATCCGGTCGAGGTGCCCGAGACGAACAGCGCACCGAGTACCGCGAGGGTCGTGAGGAGAAGTCCGGCGACCAGGACTCCGCGTTCCCCGCGACGGTCGGCGATCCAGCCCCAGAGCACCAGGGTGAGGACCAGGCCGACGTTGGGTGCCGCGGCGAGCGCGCCCGCCTCGGCCAGACTCAACCCGCGCTGGGTATGCAGAAACGGGATGAAAAAGGCGGGGGCCGCGGCAACCACCGTCCCGGCAGCCTGGGCATACACCCCCACCCCCAGCATGAGCCAGGGACGAGCGGTACGAGGGGCGCGGGGCGGGGAGGCGACAGTCACCCTCCTACGCTAGACCCGTTTGCAGCGACGCCCCGACACACACGGACGCATATGCGTGTGGGCCGGGGCATCGATTGCGAGTCGACAGGTGCTAGCTGGTGCTGGTGCCCACCACCAGAATCGGATCGGTCGTGGGTGCCTTCGACCCACCCTTGGGCTCGACCGTCATGCCGACGCTGTCTCCCGGGTTGAGCGTGCCATCCAGCAGGGTCCAGGTAACTCCCGAGTCTCCGGGTGTGAAGGTCCCGGCGGCGCGGGCCCCCGATCCGTCGATCAGCCAGAGTTCCAGGACTCGATCCTTACCCAGGGCGGGCAGATCGCTGGTGGCGATCGCGGCCCGGGCGTGATCGGGTGACCACACCACGGTTGCGGTGCCGCCACCGGTAACCGGGGTCGAGGAGCGCTGCAGATCGGCCGAGGCGAGCAACGAGGTGAGCGCGTGATCGCTGGCCTCGGGGGTGACCGTGGGCGCAAACACGCTGCGACCGAGGCCCACTCCGGCGACAACCAGCAGCACCGCGGCGAGCACGCCGGTCAGCAGCCGGATCCCCCGCAGCCTGGACCCGCGGGCCCGGGTCACCGGGGTGGACTCGACGGAGCGGGTCGGCGGAACTGCGGGTGCCACCGAATCGGCCGGCACGGATGATGCGGACCCGGATACCGCGGTGTCGGCCGAGGGAACAGCGGAAGAACCAACCGAAGACACCGCGGCTGCCGAGGCCACCGTCGGGGTTGCGCTCGGTGCCGCCGAACCAACGGGTGCCTCGACACCCTGCGCGCGCTCCTGCGGCAGCGTCTGGATCGCATCCAGAATGCTTCCGCGCAGCGCGGCAGACGGCACCGCGGGGGCCACCAGTGCGGCCAGCCCGTCGGTCACGGAATCGAATGAGGCCACCTCGGCGGCAAAGGCCGGGTCGCTATTCAGGAGTGCCTGGGCGACACGAGTTTCCTCGGCGTCCAGCGCGTCCAGCGCAAAGCCGGCCGCGAGGCTTTCGCGCTCCTCGGGGGTCATGTTTGTGGTGGTCATGCTGTCACCTCCTCGCCTAAAATCTGTCGTAATTTGATCATGCCATCGCGAATTCGTGTTTTCACGGTTCCCAGGGGGATCTTCAGCCGCTCGGCGATCTCCGTCTGGGTGAAGCCCTCGTAGTAGGCGAGAAGTACCGCCTCGCGCTGCGGAGGGCTCAGGTGTCCAAGTGCCCGTTCGACCCGCGTGTGCTCGACCCGGGTTTCCACGGTCTCGGCCACCTCGTCCACAGGAATCGGGAGGTCGCGGATGCCGATGCGTTCATCCCGGTTACGTCCGGCCTGGGAGGCGCGAACCCGATCGATGGCCCGGCGATGGGCCAGGGTCATCAGCCAGCCGCTCACGCTGCCCCGTTCGGGATCGAACGTGGATGCGCGCTGCCACACCTCCAGGAACACCTCCTGCGTCACCTCCTCCGCCTGGGCATGATCCACGAGCACATGCCGCACCAGGCCCAGCACCCGGGAGACGAAGAGATCGTAGAGGGAGGCGAATGCTTCCCGATCTCCACCCTGCACCCGGAGCAGGAAGCCGCGCGCCCTGACCGCAATATCTGTGGAATCCGGGAGTGATTCCCGGTCTGTGGAGGAACGCAGCGACGCGGGGTCGGCGGCCGAATGTTCGAGGGACATGTCGCTAGTCTCCCAAACATCTGGCCGATCCGGGGAGACACGCGATCGAATCGGTGTCACATTTCCCCGACCGGGTCGGGACCCCTCCGCCGGGGGCGGGGTCCGCGCGGGGGCGGTATCGCTCGGATGGGCCTCCGATCCGAGCGTTCGAAAGGGCGGGGAGCTCGGGCTATCCGAACGTAAACGAGTACGCATCGACTCCCGCTCCCACCGTGACTTTGAGCTCTCCGGTATCAGACTTTTTCGAGGAGAAGATCTCATAGGATCCCGGAGGACCGGACACCGGAATCGTTTTAGTGCCGTTCTTATCGGTGACCGTAACCGTGCCCGATCCGCCCAGCACCATCCGGATCTGCTGCGCCGTATAGGCCAGCTTGATCGATCCCTCGGCACTCGAGATGCCCTGACTGGTGAGGGTCCAGGACCCATCCAGCGCAAACGTATCCTTGGCGAGCTTCTCGGGGAAGGCGAAGGTCGAGGTCCCGATCGAGTACGGTTCGGTTCCGCCGAAATTCACCATCTTGGTGGGGCTCAGGTAGGTTTCCGGAGTGGTCGAGCCTGCCTGGGGGGTATCGTCGGCCGTCTCGGTCATCGCCGGAAGCTTCACGTCGGGGGTGGTCTGAGTCAGCAGCTCGCGGATCAGCTTTTCGGTGGTCGCATAACCGCCCTCACCAAACTGAATCTGGCGTACGGTACCCGATGCGTCGATCAGGTAGTGGGCCGGCCAGTAGCGGTTGCGGTATGCGGTCCAGGTGGAGAGCTGGTTGTCCAGGGCCACGGGGTAGGTGATCCCCTGCTCCTTGATCGCCGCCGCCACATTCTCCGGCACCTTCTCGAACGCATATTCCGGGGAGTGCACGCCGATCACCGTGAGTCCGGCATCCTGATACGCCTTGGCCCAGGCACTCACGTGCGGGACCGAACGCAGGCAGTTGATGCAGGAGTAGGCCCAGAAGTCCACCAGTACCACCTTGCCGCGCAGATCGCTCAGCGCAATCGGCTTGTCGTCGGCGGTGTTGAACCACTGGTCGATCCCGCGCAGTGCCGGGGCCGGGCCACAGCTCTGGAGAACATCGGAACCGTTGGAGCACTTGGACAGGTCCTTGTTCTCGTCGGTCACCAGGCCACCGAGGTCGAGGGACTTGACCTGCTCGGAGTTGTTGAAACCGTCCTGAAGGCCCGCGGTGTAGTCGGGGATCAGGCGCTGCAGGGCCTGGGGCACGTTGAAGACCAGGCCGATGGCGAGCGCGATCATCAGCACACCGCCGGTGATCCGGATGCCCTTCTGCCGGGTGCGGAACGCCTTGACCCGCTCGGCCACGCGGCGTCCGGCCAGCGCGAAGAAGAGCAGCGGGATCGAGGTACCGACCGCAAAGGATACGGTGAGAACCACCGTTTCCCAGCCGATTTTCCCGGTCGATCCCGCCACGGTGATGGCCGCGAGGATCGGCCCGGCACACGGCACATAGACGGCACCGAGCGCGAGGCCCAGTCCGAATCCGCGGCGCTTGGGGCTGATCGCTCGCTGCGGGAAGCGGGCGAAGGGACGCTCCAGCAGGTGCTGCAGCGGTTCGAAGATGAGGCCCAGTCCGATCAGGATCAGGACGATCAGGGCGGCCCAACGCAGCACGTCCTGCGGGAGGCCGAGGAGATTCAGGATCAGCGAGCCCAGCAGGGTAAAGATGCTGAAGCTCAGGACCAGTCCGGCCACCACCTGGTAGGGACGCCAGCGTGAGGCTTCCTTAACCGGGGCCGCTTCGCCCTCGGTTCCGTCGGGGTTCCGGGCGCTCTGCGCGCCGCCGGAGAAAAAGATGACCGGCAGTACCGGCAGGATGCACGGGGAGATCCCGGTGATGAGACCTCCCACCACCCCGATCAAAGCCAATGTGAGCATGTCACCCACCCCTTCTGTGCCCCGGGGATGGGGCAGCGTCTGGCAGTGGTTCGGCACCAACCATCAAACGGATTGGATGTCCGAGTTTTCCGCGAGAATCCGGGTCTCAAAAAGTTTTTTGACTTTTTTCCCATCCGAATCTGGAGGGGCTCCGAACCCCTGACATCTCCCGCCGCTGACAGCACCGGGAGCCCCTCGCACCACATCAACCGTCAGGAGACGATCATGAAGACCCGTAACGCGCTTTTCACCGCGACCACTCTCGCAGCCCTGTCCCTGTTCGCGCTCACCGGCTGTTCCGCAGCCTCCTCGCCCTCGGCGAGCCCGAGCGCTTCCAACTCGGCGTCGAGTGAGAAGCCCTCCGCAACCCCCAGCCCCGATGCCGCGCTGACCAAGAACCTCGTTGGCCCCGGATGCGCCGCCTACGCCAAGGCCGTCCCGGACGGCGCCGGTTCGATCGTGGGTATGGCTCAGGACCCGGTGGCCGTCGCCGCCTCGAACAACCCGCTGCTGAAGACCCTCGTGGCCGCCGTCTCGGGCAAGCTGAACCCCAACGTGAACCTGGTGGACACCCTGAACGGTTCCGAATTCACCGTCTTCGCCCCGGTGGATGACGCGTTTGCCAAGATCGACCCGGCAACCATCGACACCCTGAAGACCAACTCCGATCTGCTGACCAAGATCCTCACCTACCACGTGGTTCCCGGCCAGATCCTCCCGGACCAGATCGCCGGCACCCACAAGACCGTTGAGGGTCAGGACCTGACCGTGACCGGTTCGGGTAACGACCTCAAGGTCGGCGACGCCTCGGTCATCTGCGGTGGCGTCAAGACCGCCAACGCCACCGTGTACCTGGTGGACTCGGTGCTGATGCCCCCGATGTAATACCCCACAACCACAAAAGCCCGGTGATGAAGATCACCGGGCTTTTGTGGTTGTTACTAGTTCTTGGGTTCTTCCGGAGCGTCCGGGATGGTGCGAATCGCGCCGGCGCGCTTGGCCTCCTCGGCGGCGTCCAGCTCGGCCTTCTCGGCCTCCAGACGCTCGACAATCTCGGCGCGGTAGTTGACCCGACGGACCCGACGGACCATGTCGAAGATCAGCAGGAACGCAACCAGGATGATCCCGATCACCACCAGGAATCCGCCCACACCCGGGGTCACCAGGTTCTCGTCGGGGGTCGTGGGGCTGGGAACCGGCGAGGGGGTGGCCGCCAGGTGCACGATGATCGATGTCAGGCTCATGAGAGGTCCTCAATTCCGGCGAACAGGTCGCTTTCGGGGATGGTGGTGGGGACGACGCTGCGAGCAAGCTCGAAGTCCTCGTACGGCCACGCGCGACGCTGTAAATCATTATCCCAGAAGAAAAAGCCCGAGTCCGGCGGCACCTGGCAGGCGTGGGCGCGCAGGGCGGCGTCGCGGCGCTCGAAGAAGTCACCCACCTCGACGTGGGTGGTAGCGCGATCGGGACGGTCGCTGATCCAGGCCATCCGCTCCTCCAGGGCCGCAAGCTCGTCGGGATCCGGGGATCCCGCGCGCAGCTCGGCCAGGTTGGCGCGCACCCGGGCGGGGTTGAAGATCTGATCGTAGTAGAGCTTGGAGATCTGCCAGGCCGGGCCCGCTTCGGGATAGCGGGTGGGGTCGGCGGCGGCCTCGAAGGCGTACTCGGCGATCTGGTTGGTGCGGATGTGATCCGGGTGCGGATATCCACCGTTTTCGTCATAGGTGGTGATCACGTGCGGACGATACTCGCGGATAATCCGCACCAGCGGCTCGGCCGAGATCTCCAGCGGAATCGACGCGAAGCTGCCCGGAGGCACCGTGCCGTCCTCGCTCGGCATCCCCGAGTCGTAGTAACCCAGCCAGCGGTGCTGGATGTCCAGGATCGAGGCGGCCTCGGCCATCTCCAGGCGACGCAGACCCGGGAGGTCGCGCTCCCCCAGCGCCTTACGCTCGATATAGGGGTTCTGGATGTCCCCGCGCTCGCCCCCGGTGCAGGAGACCACCATGACCTCGTACCCGCGATGGCGGTAGGAGGCGAGGGTAGCCGATCCCTTGCTGGACTCGTCGTCGGGGTGGGCGTGTACCGCCAGAAGTCGTGGTGCCACGGGTTGTTCTCTCCTCCGCTGAAATGGCCGGTTCGTCGGTCGGTGGATCACACACGGGTCCGGAAACGACTAGCCTAGAATCAAGTGTACTAATGCTTTGAACGGGTGTGAGTTGATGAGTCTTCCCAGTGGCCAGGCCACCAGTGCTCCGGAGAGCGCTCTGGACCAGCGCTATGGACGTACCAAGCGCACCGGAAAGCGCGACCGCCGCATCCTGGTGATCGCCGCCGCAGCGTTTGCCGTGGTGCTCGGTGCCTGGGTGGTGTGGGGTGCGCTGGACGGGCCCAGCGCCTCGCTAGAGTCCCGCGATACCGCACACATCGTGATCGACGAGCACAACGTGCAGATCACCTTCCAGGTCACCGCCCCCGAGAACACCCGGGTGGAATGCGCGTTGCAGGCCCTGGACCCGCAGTTCACCGTGGTGGGCTGGAAGATCATCGAACTGGACCCGGCAACCGTGCCGGTTCGCCAGTTCACCCAGCACCTGAAGACGACCCAGCTGGCCACCACCGGCATCGTCAAGAACTGCTGGATTCCCGAAGCGTCATAGTCTCCGCGTGTTCCACTCGGCGGCTTGCGTTTAGTCTGGGGCTCCCCTAGGCTCAATCAAAACCCGCCAAAATCGCGGGTTGGTTCTTGGCGCCTCGACACTGTCGGGGCGCCCGTTTATGTATTGAGGAGTTCACGATGGCTGACGACACCCAGGTCTCGTTCCTGACCCAGGAAACCTTCGATCGGCTCGCCGCTGAATTGGAAGCGCTTTCGACCACCGGTCGTGAGGAAATTGCCAAGCGTATCGAGGCCGCCCGCGAAGAGGGCGACCTCAAGGAAAACGGCGGCTATCACGCCGCCAAGGACGAGCAGGGCAAGCAGGAGGCGCGCATTCGCACGCTGACCGCGATGCTGCGCGACGCCGTCGTGGGCGAGGCCCCCGAATCCAACGGTGTGGTTGAGCCCGGCACCGTCATCTCGGCGATCATCGCCGGGGACGAGGAGCGCTTCCTGCTGGGAAGCCGCGAGATCGCCGCAAACTCCGAGCTCGACGTCTACAGCGAGTCCAGCCCGCTGGGTGCCGCGATCATCGGTCTGAAGATCGGTGAGAAGACCACCTACCAGGCACCGAATGGCCGCGACATCTCGGTGGAGATCACCGGGGTAGACACCTACACCGGCGAATAAGACCATCGGGCCGCCGCGCCCCACGGCCGGCCGCCACAGGTAAAAGGCGGACATCCAAATCTTGGATGTCCGCCTTTTGCGTGCGTGTGGTTCCTAGCGGCGCGCCTCGGCATCGCCGATCCGCGGCTCGTAGCCAGCCTCCCGCAGGGTGTCGAGCACCAGATCACGGTGCTCGGATCCGCGGGTTTCGACGCTGATCTTGAGCTCAACCTGACCGATCTGCAGGCCGCTACCGTGACGGGTGTGCAGCACCTCGATCACGTTGGCATTGGCGTGGGCGATCAGCTCGGAGATGCGTGCCAGCTGACCGGGACGGTCAGGCAGCGGGATGCTCAGCGTCAGGTAGCGGTCCGAGGCCACCAGGCCGTGGCTGACCACGGTCTGCATGAGCATCGGGTCGATGTTTCCGCCGGAGAGGATCACCACGGTTGGGCCGGTAGCCCGCACGTGCCCGGCGAGGATCGCCGCCACCCCCACGGCACCCGCGGGTTCCACCACGAGCTTGGCGCGCTCCAGGAGGACAACCAGGGCACGGGCGATGTCGTCCTCGGTGACCGTGACCACCTCGTCCACGAGTTCCTTGATGATCTCGAAGTTCAGCGCACCCGGTCGCGCGACGGCGATTCCGTCGGCGATGGTCGGACTGGTCTTGATCGTGGTGACCTCGCCGGCTTCCAGCGACACCGGATACGGTGCCGAGTTGGCGGCCTGCACGCCGATCACCCGGATCTCGCGTCCCTCGGCGGCCGCGCGGTGCTTGGCAGCGGCGGCGACACCGGAGATGAGGCCGCCCCCACCGATCGGCACGATGATGGTCTCGGCCTCGGGCACCTGATCAAAGATTTCCAGGCCCAGGGTGCCCTGGCCGGCGATCACGTCGGCGTGGTCAAAGGGCGGAATGAAGATCGCACCGGTCTGCTCGGCATATTCCGCGGCGGCGCGCAGCAGCTCCTCGACGCTGTGGCCGTCCAGGCGCACCTGGGCACCGTAGTTGCGGGTGGCCTGGAGCTTGGGCAGGGGCACACCCTTGGGCATGAAGATCGTGGCCCCGATGCCGAGCTCACGCGCGGCGAGGGCGACCCCCTGCGCGTGGTTGCCGGCGGAGGCGGCGACCACACCGCGGGCGCGCTCCTCCTCGGTCAGCGCCGAGATGCGGTTGTAGGCGCCACGGATCTTATACGATCCGGTGCGCTGCAAGTTTTCGCACTTCATGTGGACGGGGAATCCGAGGAGCTCGGCCAAAAAGCGCGAGGATTCCATCGGGGTGACCTCGGCGACGCGGCTGACAACCTCACGGGCTGCCTCGAGTTCGGCCGGAGTGGGTCCGGGGATGGTGCTCATAACGTATTTCTCCCGGTGCGTGGACGCACCTAACTTCGTCAACAGGTTGGGTTAGCGTTCGCTGGGCTCATCCGAGCCCGGGGTCTTTTCCGTGGATGCATCGGCGGTTGCGGATCCATCGCTCGGGACGGTCGCGGCATCGTCTTCACCCTGCTCGCGACTCTCCGACTCGGAATCGGCCCCGTCGGTAATGGCGGGGTCATCGCCGTCGTCACCGCCGTCGGAGCGGTCCCCGGCGGGTGGTGTACGCCAGCGTCCCCCGGCGATATAGCGCGTCATCTCGTTGACCACGGCGGCCAGCGGCACCGCGAAGAGCGCACCGGGGATCCCGGCCACCAGCGCACCGGCGGTCACTACGAGGACCACGGCGAGCGGGTGCAGTTTGACGGCGTTACCCATCAGAATGGGCTGGAACACGTGACCCTCAAGCTGCTGAATTCCCACAATAATGATGAGCATGCCCAGCGCCTGCCAGGGTCCGTTGTAAACCAGCGCGAGGAACACCGCGATGGTTCCGGTGAGAATCGCACCCACAAACGGGATGAACGCACCGAGGAAAACCAGCACACCGATCGGAATGGCCATCGGCACCCCGAGGATGGCCGCACCGGCCGCGATACCCACCGCGTCCATCGCCGCCACGAGCATCTGCGTCCGCGAGTAGTTGGCGAGTGCACGCCAGCCGTCCCGGCCGGCACCGTCGATGGCCGCGCGGGCGTTACGCGGCATCAGGCGCACAACCCAGCGCCAGATGCCGGGTCCGTCCAGGAGGAAGAAGAGGAGCGAGAAGATCGTCAGCAGGGCACCCGCAGCCACGTGGCCCACGGTGGATCCGACCGAGAGAGCCCCGGTCCAGATCGCCTTATTGTTCTCCTTGATGATGTTCCAGAGCTGGCCCAGATACTCGTTGATCTGGGTGTCGTCGAGGTGCAGCGGAGAGACCTTGAGCCACTCGCGTAGCGACTGGTAACCCTCAACCGCCCGGTCCTTGACCTCGCCCGACTGCGCCGAAATCTGCGTGATCGCCAGGTAGAACAGGCCCACCACCACGGCTATCGTGACCAGAAGGGTGATGATCGTGGCCAGCACGCGCGGCACCTGCCAGCGGCGCAGCAGGTTCTGCAGCGGCATCACCAGCGAGGCGATCAGGATTGCGATCAGGATCGGAATCACGATCAGGCGCAGCTCGACAATGGCCAATACGGCCACCACGATGATCGCCACCAGGGCGAGTAGACGCCAGGACCAGGCACCGGCGATCCGAATACCGCGAGGCAGCGATTCGGTCACACTCTCGCTCGGCGCGGGAGTGCTCGCGCGCGATACGCCATCCGGCTTTACCGCCGGCTTGCGGTTTTCTCCAAGGTTTGACACAGGATCAGTCTAAGACCGTACATATGCTGATCCCAGCACCTATCCCCCGGAATCCTGGAATTCATATTCCACGCTCAGACTCGCCGCGTTTTTCCGCGGTTTCGCCGAGGGCGGAGCGGACCTGCTCGGCGTGATTCTAACGCGGCGCCACGGTCGGGATAGTGGGGTCTTCCGGCAAGGCCACATTCCATCCTGGACCGGCGATCGGGTCGAGTCCCAACGCGGCACGGCGCTGAGTGATCAGCGCTCGCCCCCGCGCCACAATTTTCGGAGCATGGCGAGCGAAGTGCACGTTGGTAGCGAAGGCGCGGGTGCGACCACCGCCTGTGACGGTCACCGCCGGAATCAACCCCGCCCACAGAAAATCGGGAAGGAACGCGGCACTGACGTGCACGGTCCCGAATCGTTCCAGGCTTTCAAGAGGGAACACACTCACCCGGGTGAGACCGATCATGATGACGCTATTCTGCGTGACATACACCCCGATCAGGGCCGCCGCTAGGAGGGCGATACAGCTCAGGACAATCGCCGCAATCCAGGTAATCTTCTGCTCAACCGGATTCGACACGGGCGCGACAACAGGGACCACCAGAACGATAACGCTCCACATAAGCATCACCAAACGTCCCATCAGGCCGGCGTATTTGATTCGAGTCACGCGAACAGTATGACGCATGAGTGGGCCGCCGTGTCTCTGCGACGACCCACGCGCCCTGCGGCTAGAGACCCAGCTGAGAATTGAAGAGCGTGTTGTCCCAGAACAGTATTTCCTGGGCGATGCGTCCGTCCTCCCAGCGCGCGAACGTGGCCATCTGCAGTTCCAGTCGTTTCCCGGTGGGTTCGACCCGGGTGCCGTTGGGGAGAATCATCGGCGCGGTGAAGGTGCCCGCGGTCACTCCGATCACCGCAGTCCAGTCCCCCTGAGCGACCTTGATCGGGTGCGAAAGCACCCGGGCATCCGGCATGAACGACACCATAAACTGCATGTCTCCCACGTGGGCATCGAGGTCGTGCACCGCGGTGCCGTCGGGCATCACCACGTCGGGGGCGGCGGAGTGCAGGTCGCGAAAGAGCGACCAGTCGTGGGTGCTGTAGGCGTCGAAGTCCATCCGGTCAAACAGCTCGGTGTTTTTCGCCGCGAGTTCCTTTTCCGCACGCAGCTCGGCAATCTCGGCTCCGAGTGCGGCAATGCGGGCGGTGGCGGTTTCCAGGTCGGTCATGGTTCCCCTCTCCTTCTGCCGTCCCGACGCGTTTCGGGACGGCGATCTGGGTTCAGCCTACGTCCGGATCACGTCCGCAATTATTAAATTCGGATAACAACTCGGAATTAGCGCGAGGGTCAGGAATACAGCCCAAAATAGTCCCGGTCGGTCGCCTCGCGAGCGAAGGCGGGATCAAAACCGGGTGCGTCCTCATCGATGTTGAAGGGCAGGGCACTGTAAATAGGCCAACGAGTCCTCCGCGCAAATGCAGATTCGCACTCCTCACGGCTCCCGGGTGCCCAGATGGTGCGGAAAACTCCGGTTGTTTGCAGGATTCCCCAGTTCCCCACGTCGCAAATTAGGGCCCAGACCCGCTCAATGCCGTCGCAGGTAAAGTGTGTCCCGCGTGTCCGGATTCCCGTCCCGAAATCCGCGTTGGTGTCCACCCAGAGCGACTTCCCTGCCTGCTCAAATACCCGCACCGGCCAGGAACGCGGATCAACCGGCTCGATCAGGATCGAGCGGATTCCCGGGGTGAGTTCAATCATGGGCACGATCCGCACCGCGTCGCCCCACTCGGCCACCGCGCGCGAGGCAATCTCTGCAAGTGCATCGCCCACGAAGGTTTCGACGTGTGCTCGCCGCCGCGACCGGGGAATCATCCCGCGTCTCCCGCAGCCGTCGGCTTCGGGCCACGGCCCGCGAGCATCCGGGCACGTGCGGCCTCGATGATAATCGCCGGCAACTCGGGCTCGTGCCAGGTCGGGTCCGAATCAATAATCCGCCCCAGCGTTTCCCGTGAGGATTCGACCTCACCCTCCAGCGCCTGCGTCAGGGCAGAGTGTACCCCGGTGACCGCCGAGGCGATGCGGATCAATGATCCAGCCCACACGTCCTGGTTCAGTTTTTTACGGGCCCTGATGTGGCGGCGGCGAGCGCGAAACCCCCGCGGAGCAAAGTACCACCGCACACCGGGATAGCGCTTCAGGCTCTCCGCCTCGACCGCGGCCACCGCATCCTCGATAGCGAGGGTTCCGTCCCGGTAGGCCTCAACGATCTCACCGAGGAACCGAGTCTCGTTTCTGACTTCCGGTGTTCCACCCGCAAGCCCGGTCATCAGCACCGAGGACTCCACGCACGCGTCCAGCCAGGCCTGTCCGGCTGGACTCACGGGTAGGAGCTGGGAACAAAAATCCGCGTCGAAAACCATACTGATGAGCGCGTCGGTATCCGCCGCGGGCGCCGGGATGAGGCGGTCCATCAGGCCATCGCTACGATGCCAGGTCCCCACATCAAACATCAGGTCTCCGGGGGAATCCAGCCACAGGATATCGACCACCAGGCCATCATCTCGAGGATTCTTTCCTTCAAAGTTGACCGAGATGAGTCGCCCGGTCGCGATCACCGTACCGTGCCAGTCGTCCACGGTTCCCCAGACGATCCCACCCTCGATAAGGGTGTCCCAAGCTGTGCGCTCAGTCATGTGGGGACTCCGTTCTGCCCTCGGCCAGGAAGGCGGTGATGTTGGATTTCAGGGCGCGGGAGTTCTCGCGAGTGCCCGAGTTCCGGAGCATCCCGTTCCACTCGGGCAGGCTGTCCAGAGCCTGGGCCAGCTCCCCCAGGCTGGAACGCATGTGACGGTGCCGGGACCACTGCCGCAGCGCCTGCCGCAGAACGATGCGGAACAGCGCCGCATCGCTCACCAGGTCGGATTCACCCCGGGCCGAGACCTCATTCATGATGCGTGGGAGTCGTTCCTCCAGCCGGCCCAGATCGGCCGGATCCACCCATCCGAGTTCCCGCATCCGGCGCACCTCCCCCGGCGTAATCCGGCCCGAGCGCACCTCGATTTCCAGCCGCATGCCGCGCGGGGCAAGGACAAGCGTGGTGCTGCTCGGCTTCGACCGGAACACCACCCGAGCCACGGTGTCCACCAGGATCTGAATCAGCGCAACCAGCATGCCGACTACAAACTCGATCAAGCCGAGGAGAAACATGGCCTAGCCTCCCGTTTGGTCGTCGGTGCAAATACCTCGGACATCGTCTCCCGGGGCGATCATGCCGAGGTGCCGATTTTCGAATCCAGATAGCTCACAATGCTCGTCCTGAGCGCCCGCGCGTTTGGACGGGTGTCGGTGTCGCGCGCGATGGCCTGCCACAGGGGAAGGACTCCGAGCTCTTCGGCGACTCCGGCGAGCGAGGACCGCATCTCACGATGCCGACCCCACTGTCCGAGAGCGTTGCGCAGCACCAGGCGAAACATCGCCTCATCCGATGCGGCGGCGCGCATCTCCGGGGTTTCTTGCGCCGAGATGAACTCCGGTGCCCGTTTGCGAAGGCGATCGATGTCCCGTGGCGAAATCCACCCCATGTCCCGACACCGCTCGAATTCGCCGGCTGAAATGCGTCCTGACCGCAGGGCAAGCTCGAGACCCAGCCCGGTGGGCACGGGCTCGAATGATGACGCTCGTCGTGCACGGATCCCGAACAGGAGATCCATCAGGGACCCGGTGACGTACGCGACCGCTTCGCGAATGGTGTGGAAAACTGACAGGACGAAAAAACCTGCAAATGGCATATCTGACCTACCCCATCACCAAGGTGCGCCCGAGGCGGTCCGAAAAGAGATCGACAATTCGGCGGATGTCCCACTCGTCCCACCGGGTGTCCTCAACGAGGTCTAACCGCTGGGTCGGACCTGGAACCATCGCGGAAACCCCCGGCTCGTAGGGAGTGACAGGCCACCCGTTCGAGGGATCATCGTTATCCAAAATGGGTGGCATGCGGGAAGGGTTCACAATCTCGTGGGGATAAGAATCATCCGGGTGGGAACAGGATAGCGTGGACGGCACCCCAGCGGTTTCGGCGGCCTCTTCCTCAACTCTCCTGCCGGGGTGACGGCTTGGTGAAGGCAGAGAGCCGGGAGATGATTGATGGCTCCGCGCATTGGGACCATTTTCTTCGGCGGTCGGCATCATGTGGTGATCGTTCGACGACCGCTCTCACGATTCATGGGGTGAGACGAACCCCGAACCGATCCGCCATGAGCCGCCAGGCCTCGGCATCACTCAGGTCAAAAATATCGGCGGCTTCGCGGGGACTCGCACTGCGGGTGCGCCCCCGGCGGCCCCGCCATCCACGACGGCCGGTCGGCACGCTTCTGATCAGGGCAAGGTCCACAAATCGGCGAACGTCCACGCGCCTGTCACTCACGGTAAAGATCACCCGCTCGATCACCTGTTCACGACTGCCCGGGGCCGGCACGATCTCCAGGTTGATCACATGGCCGGCCGCGTCCAGGCAGAAATCCACCTCGTCCCACCAGGTGTCCTCGTAGAGGTCGATCAAGCCGGCCGGAGCGGGAATCACCAGGGGGAGGCCGCTTTCATAGGCGATCAGGGGCCACTCGATCGCGGGATCGTCGGTGTCCAGAATGAGCGACATTTGGGAGGGTTCGCAATCTCTCGGGGTAATGACCAGTCTGATGGGATCAGGGAAACGTGGGACGGGATGGGAACGTCCCGGATTAGGGGGTGCCCGCCGGAGCGAGCCACTCCTGAATCTTGACCTTCAGTTCGGGTGAGGTCTCCCCCTCCCCGCTCCCCCGCTCGATCGCGTTCCAGACCTGCACGTGCCCGAGCGCCACGGCGGTTTCGGTGAGCCAGCCGCGCGCACCACCGGCCGTATCCCACGTGTGCAGCGCGCTTTCCAGCGCGATCTTGAACACCCGATAGCGCTGCGCATCCTCGGTCTCGGCGGAACCGGGTACGGCATCGAGTTCCCCTGCGATCTCGGCGGCCTCATCCTCGGTAATCCACCCCAAGACAACGGCCTGGTGGATGCCCGCGGTGTCGAGGCGGTAGGTCCGCGCGAAGAAGGCAAATTCCGCGGGCGTTGGCATGATGCGAGGGTCGTCTACCGGTCGCGGTGCAGGCTTGTCCCGTGGTTTACGGATCAACGGCCCACACAGTCCAACGAGCGCGAAAATCGAGAGAATCAGGATTCCCACCATTGGGTAATCGATGGTCATGGGTCAACGGTCTTTCGGCTAGGTGTGTGCGGGGATACGGACGATTCGCTAAACGGCGGCACGGTCACCCGGACCCGCCAGGCGGGAAGGGGCTCCGGCCAGAACGCCAACTCACCCGAGGGCGGACTGACCCGGGTGGTGAAAAATGGCAGCGTCACGCCCTCCACGAGACCAAGGTTGCCCAGGTCTAGAAGTACCTTCCAGGTGTCCTCCAGAACGTCCGAGGGTGCGAAGCTCTCGGTGTCCTCGCTTGAGTTCCACCCGAACCCGGGTTTCGCGCTGACCATCAGCATGTTGTCATGGCCGAACACGTGGATCTTGAGTCCGTTGTCGTTCACGCTGTCGATCCACATGCCACGCATCGGCTCATCGGGAGCCCCCGCCATCTCAGAAACCTCAAGCGTCACCGCTCCCGGCCATTCGTTCTGCACTCGCTCGGTGAGTGCGGCAACAAATGTGTGCGTGAACTCATGCGGGCGCAGATCCGCGGCATACATGGCGAGCGCATACCGAGCACGCGCGCTCTGCAACGGGATATGGCGGGAGCCATCGTGCCAGAAACCATAGGGGTCATCGCTACTCCACTCGGGCACCTCCTCATACACGCAGATCGGTGGTCCGTGCCGTTCCAGATAGTCTGCGTCCGAGGACAACAGCATCTCCACGCAGGACCACGGCAGCTGGAATTCCTTCCAGTGCTCGTCGATGTAGCGCAGAATCGAGCCGACAACCAGCGCCCGCGTTTTGTCACGCTCGCCCGATTCGGGCCGGTTGGTTCGCACCCAGTCCTCGAACTCGGTGCGTTCGCTGCCCCACATCTCCACCAGTGCAAACATTGCTGGGTCACCATCGATCAGGCCGGTACCGTAGAGATCGCTCGCGAGATTCAGCGCATCCTGGCGTGAGACCACGCCGATCTCCCACGCGTAGGCCAAGACCGGTGCGGTGATCTCCGAGAGTTGGAGGGTGTCCCCGATGGCGTCGCTCAGCAGGGTGATCGAGCGCCGAAGGTAGCGTTTGGTGGTCGCCGAAGCTTCGGGATTTCGCCCGCCGAGTTCCCCCGACTCCGCATCGATCCAGCCGCGGATCTCCCTGAACGCAGACTCAACCGAACTCGCGGTGACCCGCCGTAGTCCGGTCCAGGCATCGCTCTCCACCGCGAGCAAGACGCCACCGCGTGAATCGAGCACCCGAATCCTCTGGATCGATCCGCGCGGCATCCGGCGCACCAGGAACGAGCCCACCACGATCAGCGAGCGCCGGGTCAGGTAGAGCCCGTTGAACACGAGCACGAGGAGGCAGCAGAGCGTCACCATACCGGCGATTCCCCAGCGCACCGCCGGGTTGTGCCCGGCCAGAATCCCCACGATGGCGAGCACAAGATCCACGCCGAACACCACGATGGGGAATTTCAGTACCCGGTGGGTGCCGGGAACGCGCCCGATCATCCGATATTCGGTCATGGTTTTTCCTCCTCCGCCTCGAAGCGGCGAGGACGGTGCAAAACCTAAGAATAGTGGGTGTTATGAACTATTCGGGAGCGTTTCATAATTCGGCCCCATCCCGCCGGAATCATACGTGCCGAGCACCTAGTGCAGCCGTTCCGTCAGCCGATCACGATCGGCCGTGCTCTGGAGGATCGGCCGCTCGGGAAACAGCGCTCGAAATTCGGGGGCGTCCACGAGGAAGGTCTGGCCGTTATCGATCCCCAGGTGTGTCTCGCCTCGATGATCTGTGAGGACCTCGGCCTCCAGCTCCCCGGCCCCCTCACCCGTAAACGGCACCACAATCACGGCGACCGAACACGAATCCGAGATGCGAACACCGATGCTCTCACCCGCGGCCAAGAGCGCTCGAATCTGGTTCCAGGATCTCGGCCCCGCGGGCACGATGCGATCCTCGCCACGGGTGCGCACGGGGAGGATCTCGGGAAAATCCCACCGCCCATCCGAATCCGAGACGCTCGTGCGGAATGCCTCACCAAACGCATTTCGCCCGATCACGTGAACACGCCCGCGCGTGAGTTTCGCGAGGGCTTCCACACCGTGGATCGTGGGGCAGTTTTCGATAAACACCTTCTCCAGCCGGGGAAGATCCAGCAAGGCTTCGATCCCGGTGATCTCGCCGATTCCGTGCAGGGTGAGACTTCTCAGGGCACTCATCTCGGCCATGCGACCAAGGTCAATCCGTGGCATGAGGGAGAATTCCAGGGTGTGCATTCGCTCGGGCATCGCGAATTCGGGCAGGGCCGTCAGATGACGGGCGCCCACGACCTCAAACCTTTCCAGCGGAGCGGCAACCGTGGTGAGGTCCATATTGCCCCACTCCACCAGACCCGCGAAGCGAAGGGTCGGGGTATCGAGAAGATAGCGCGCCCGATTGGCGTTTCCCCAGAACCGTTCAAGCACGGGGACCTGATCGGGATCAACTCTCCGGTCGCCCCGCGTTTGCAGGGTCAGGCCGCGCAGGTGTGGCAGGACCCCGGCGCGGCGAAAATCCAGCACCGCATCATCCAAGATTCCTAAATGCGGGAGCCAGGTCATCGTGGACACTCGGTCCAGCGCTCGGGTGGCATCGGGTAGCAACCACAGGTCCAGCCCCATCCCGGCATAGCGCATGACCCAGCGCTCCACGGCATTCGGAAGCCGCCCGCGGAGGCGCAGGGATGTGAGGTTCAGGTCGGGTTCATTCTGGAGTTGCATACGGTCCCTCAATCGGCGGCAGGCTGGCGGGTGTTGCGCGACCCGAGTGTATCCACCGAACATCCCAGCAGGCGCGATTCAGGCACCACACCGGTCACCTACCCGTTCGCGAAGTGGATGTTCCAGCAGCGTGCGCAACGTATCCACCGTGCACTCTCGACGTGCGCGGGTGGCATACCAGGACGCGGTGGGAAACGTACGCTCGATGCCGTCGGTATCGACCACACGCAGCATCCAGACGAACCCCAGCTCGATCTCGGCCGTGCCAAACCAGCTCTCGGGGAGTCTCGACGAGTACGCGGTGGAGGTTACCCGGTCGATTCGGGATCGTTTGATTCGACGCAGATGCAACCAGGAAACAACCACCAGATATTTCGGAGTCACATACGCTCCGACCACTGCCGCGTTCACCACGCCGATCAGGGCAAGCACCATGATCGCCTCGCGCCCGGCCCCTGCCCCGGCCGTAACGAGAACCAACACGCCCATAAACAACGCCATCGACGTGCGCGACAACTGACCCATCCGCCACACGCGTGCGAGGTTCATTGGGTGGCACTCCGAACGTCTGGGGCGAGAAATACTAAATCGTGTGTGTACCGCGGAGGCTCCCGCGCGCACTGCATAACGCACATAATAGCGGCGGCCGCCCGATGCTCGTGTTCGGCGCAGAAATCCGCTTCGCAGAGTCCCCGCGCTCACTCGTTTTCGGGTGGGTCCCCATCCGGGTCGTGTCGATCATGTCGACCCTTCGACTGTCCCGACCTCACCATCCTGACCACGAGAAGGCCCAAGAGCCCGATGATCGCCAAGGTCATCGCGATATCGAGTGCACCGTCGCTGACCCTCGATAGGTCAAACCAGGGCTGGTCGGCAAGGTACGGACTCATCGTCGCTCTCTCCCAGGCGTTCGTTCCGATGAACAACCTATGCACCACTCTCACGCACCCAGGTCTGAAGCTTATGGCGCAGCACCGTGGAATTATCGCGATCGCCGGTGTCACGCGTGATATTCGCCCACTCCTCGGAAATCCCCAGCTCAGTGGCGAAGCTAGAAAGCAGGTTCCGCATGCCACGAACGCGCTTCCAGTTCGCCAGAGAACGGCGCACGATGATCCGCATCAACGCAAATGCGTCGCGATCAGAATCATCCAGATCGGCTCGTTCGGTGGTTCCAGCCCGCAGCGTTGAGGCTTCCTCCGCGCTCATCCAGCCACGTTCCTCAGCCATTTCCACCCCGCGCGCACCGAGGTCTCCCCGCACATAGACGCGCTGAATCTCTGCTGCGGAGGGGATGAGCCGTTCGGGATTCCACGGCACAAACGGACGCAGCGGTCTCGGCGCATCAGCCGCGGTTTCCCAACCCAGTTTGCGCTCGATGGCGTCAATCAAAAAGGACAACGGGAGGCGCACCAAAACCACAAACGCGATGGTGAGCAGCGTCCCCGAGGTCAGCGGATAGCGATTAGCTAGCTCCCAGAACTGGTCCATGCGTTCTCACCGTCCCCGTTGATCACGAATCCGCTCGGCACCGATCAACGCGGCCAGCGCGCGCTCCACCTCGGCGCGTTTGCTGGTCCGAAACGACAGCGAGGGCAGGTGTCGCTGCCGATCACGGTTTCCCTCCACGGAAGCCGGGCTCAGAGCCAGCACCGGCATCGAGTAGAACGGCACGGAATCGAATACACCCTCGAGGAGGGCGGTACGCAGGGGCACACAGGAGAACCATTCGATCGCCGCAAGTTCGTACCTCCGAGTGCGCCAAAACTGGCGAACCACGAGGACCGACCCATCGGAATAGAGCCCCATCAGGGCGGACCGGATGATGACCGTGGCCAGGAGCACAATCAAGACACCTCGAAAAGCCAGTGCGGCGAGGGTTGTATCCGCGACGAATCCGGAGGCGACGCCCAGCAGGACCAGCCCGGGAATCGGCATCGCCCACAGCAGTGTCCAGGCGTTCGTGTGTCTGATTTTTCTCATGTCAGGATTCACCATAGTGGGCGCGCGCCCGCCGCATGGCTCGCCGAACCGCGGATCTGCGGACCGCGAGCGCGGTACCGATCTCTCGGTGTGCCCGGCCGATCGACCGCGTCACCGCCTCCTCTACCCCGAACCCTGCCGAGATCTCACCGAGCGCGTCGGGGTCGTCCTCGGCGGTGGCCCGCAGGGCCAGCACCAGCAGATCGCGGCTCAGCGCCCCATCCACCCGCACCGAGACGTGTCGCCCATCCCGCGAAGCCTGGACCCAGAAGAAACGCTCATCCCGAACGATTACGAGGTACTCGGTGGGGTCATCGGGAAGGATCAGCGCCAACACCAGCACATCGCCCGCGTTCTGGACCTGGCCGGCGCGCCAGGACGAGCCCGAGTCACCCGTGGGATTCTCGCCGCTAACAACCGCCCGAATGTGCTCGGCGTCAAAGACGAGTTCCTCCGCGGAGACCAACAGCTCAACCGACACGTTTTTACCGTGAAGTGTGGCCTCGATCGGATAGACACCGCGTAGTTCCACCGCGTCGTCACTCCGAGAGATGTCCTCGATGGTCAGCCAGCCGGCAGCAATCCCATACGGATCGGCGACCGACACCGATTCCGCCCCGTGTACCCGCAGCTTCAGCCGCCGCCACCCCTGCCGGTCGGAGAAATACACCATCGGCGCGATACCGCGAACGTCGCGTGCGTGCGTTCCCTCCAGGTCGGCAATGGCGATGATCGGATCGCCCAGATGATCGATGTCGGTGTGTACCCACCTCATAGGTTGCACATTTCAGGTCGTGGTGGGCGATTGTTGGTCGAGCCAGCTCTCAATGTGGTGACGCAGCTCGGAGGCATCCACCGAGGATCCCGGCTCTCGGATAATGAGCTGCCAGGTGGGGTCCTGGTGGAGCAGGTGCGCCGTTTCTTCGAGCCAGACGGCCGCGGCCGGGGCGAGATCTTCGGTGCGCAGGGAGCTTTTCAGGGCGACCTTGAACACCCGGAACCGCTGGGTTGAAGGCGTACCGGGTTCGGCGGGAGCGGCCAGGATTCTTGCGGCAATCGACTCGGCCTCCGCCTCGCTCACCCACCCCAGCCGGCATGCCTCATCGAGGCCGCCGGCGTCGAGGTCGTAGAGCAGCGCCAGTTCGTAGAGCTCCTCGGGGGTCGGGGCGATTCGATCATCGTTTTCGGCGCGGAGGCGTCGCTTGCGGCGTGCGTTCCGGATCATCGGGACCAGCCCGACCAGCACCACCACAACCAGGGCGGAGGTCAGAGCGCCCACGGCGTTAATCACGTCGATCATGCTATTTCTCCCACGGCCCCTCGAGCCAGCGCGCGTCATACTGATAGGCACCCGGATCGGCGCGGGATCCCGCACAGTTGCGCAGTACCCGATCCGCGGCCGCGAGGGCAGCGTCGGTATTGGTGCTCAGCGTGAAATCGACGGGCACGATGGCCAGGGAATACTCGGCTCGGGCATTCAACATCAGGCGCAGGGCGAGGAGGCCCGGTTGTGTCCGCCGACGACGAAGTCGTTGCTGATCGGTTCCGGTTGCGCGGACCAGGCTCACAATCCGATCGGGATCGGTGATCACCTTCTCCGGTATCCCCTCGCCCGGGGTGCCCGGCACCACCTCGTGGTGGTTGGGGATCAGCGCAATCCGCAGCCCAAATGTCTCAAGACGCCGATTCAGCGAATCCAAAGTTGGCTCCTCGCGCAACAGCGTGCGCATCCGCCAGCTCGATTGCTCGGTGGCGGCGGCCTCCCCCGCCCAGATCGCGAGCCCAGCCGCCAGCGATCCGGTGTGCACGGTCATCGGCACCGGTGATTTCGGCACGGGGAGGAACGGCCGAGAAAGCCGAAGACGCGGGAAGAACACCGCCAGTGGAAGCTCGTACTGAGTGTTCTCCCATGCCCCGCCGTAGACATCAAACCGATACCCAAGCAGGGCACCCGTGCCACGCTCGGGAATCCATTCGATCGTTTGCTCCCGCAGCAGAGCCTGCTCCTGAGCCAGGAACTTTTCCCGGTCGATGTTGCCAAAATCCCGAGCCAGCGCGGAACGCTTCCGCGGCGATCGAATGACCCAGCGCGTGCTGGGATGCTCGGATAGCCGCGTATCGGAGCGAATCAGCGGCCCAGCCACCAGGGCGAATTCCGTGGTTGTGTCGCCGCCTATACGGCCGATATCCACGCGCGTCTCGGGGGTGAGTCCCAGGCGTTCCCGCAGTGTCAGTGCCAGGTGCAGCGCATTGGCACCCCGAGCGCCCAGCGCTGCCGAGTGGATGACCCGTTCACCGTTATCAAGCACCAGGGTGACCCAGCAAAACAGGTCCCACATTCTAAACGCGCCATAGGGCCGGGCCGCCCGAGACAGATACACGTCGGTGATGCGCTCGCGCGGGATGCGTCGAATCCGGAAGGGGCCGATCAGGACCAGTGTGCGCGGCCCCAGATACGCGCCGGTTCCCAGCAGCACGACCAGGAGAAGGACCAGCACGGCGGCGAGCACGATATCGCCCGGCCCCCAGAGGCCGGGAACCTGCCAGAAAATGTATGCCGCGATCGCAAACTCCACCACCGGAATCCATCCCCACCTGGCGGCGTCTCCGCCGTGGCGCAGCCGAGTGGCGCCCCGCTGCGGCGCGCGCCGAGGAACCCGGTTCGGGCTCGCGGTCCGGGTGGCTTCGTGCATGTCATGTCCAATGGATTCGGGGATAACGGTGATCGTATCGGGTATCGGGATGGCGGACAGGGCAACGCGCCCGTCCGGTTTTACCAGATGGGTCTGACGGCTTCGATGCGCACCAGGGCGCAGACGATCCGCAGCGGAAGGTCGGGTCCCGAGCCGAGGGCTTGCAGGCGCACTCCGGAGGAGGGAACCCCGAGGGGCACAATCACGAGGCTCACGCCCACGTCCCCGCTCAGCGCGGAGAACAGTGCCAGAAGCCCCAGGTTCTCGGGCCGGGTCCGGCGCAGCCGCCGACTGAGTAACGTCCACCATCCGTACTCTCGCGCCAATTTCTTCAGGGTGAGCATCGTCTCGCGGGTGAGATAGTTCTCGTCCACGAGGGTGATGTCTTCGCGGCCCAGGTGTAGGGATCCGTCCGGCAGCATGCGCGTAGACCGGGTCAACGCGAGGGCAAGTCCACGTTCCTGGAGCACTCCGGACACCCGCCGAATCGACGGCTCCCGGAAGAGAAGCATGCGCGCGGACACCCGATGTCTGATGCGCAGCAGCCCGAGGCTTTGATAGAGCGCCAGCACGCTACCTCGATGTGGCAGAACCCCGGCGGCAACCGTCTCCATCCGCGGTAGGAAGGCCGGTTCCACTCCGAGTCCGCGCTCCCCTGCCCGGCGCCGCCTTGTGAGTTCGGTCCAGGTGCGATGGTTCGGATCAAACTCGGTGACGATTTCCCGGGCCAGGGCATCGGCGCGTGCGTCGCTCAGGTCGGTAAACCTCTCGCCAAGCTCCTCATCCGGGTTCAGCTGACGGACGGTTAGCGAGTCGCGTTCGGGGCTCACCCGGTTCCAGCTCGCGCTCGAGTTTCCGACGGTCAGGGCCGCTCGAACCGGGCTTCCATAACGAGACTCGCCGCCGTAGCGCATCGAGACCCGGAGCGGATCGGCATCGGATCGCCACAGGTTCGAACACACCAGCGCCACCCGAGCCACCGCACGTTGACTGGACCGAGGACGCACATCGAAACGAACATCTCGCCGACCGGGTCCGCAGTCGAGCACAATCCGGTCGATCCACCACGAGCCGGATTGTTTCCCGGTCATATCCACCTTGTGCACCAATATCTCCGCCACCTCGACGGTCCGAGCCACGCGCACCACGGGCAGATTCACCACCACGATGAGGCGGGGACCTACATAGGCACCCGCGGTCAAGAAATACAGCAGGCCACAGGACACGAATACAACCGCACCGATCTCAAAAGGGCGCGAGAGCTGAGAGGTCAGAATTCCCCCGACCCCGCACCCTGCCAGGAATAGGAAGATCATCACCAGGTCACCGCGTGCGGCGGCACCGGTTCCGGCTAGCTTTCGCACCCGTGTCACTCTCAGGAAGCGCGCTTTCGGCATCGTACTCACACGCTAAACATAGCGGGGAACACCGATAGCCCGGAGAAACTCTCCGGGCCATCGGTGTTGCGAGTGGGGTTAGAACTCCCCACCCATCTTCTGCAGACGGGCGATCCGATCGGGGATCGGCGGGTGGGTGCTGAAGAGCTTAGCCGCACCGCCAGACTTCAGCGGGTTGGAAATCCACAGGTGCGCCATCGAGGAGTTCTGACGCTGCATCGGACGCCCATAGGCGTCGAGCTTGGCCAGCGCGCTGGCCAGGGCATCGGGGTGCCGGGTGGTCATCGCACCGGTGGCATCGGCCAGATACTCGCGCTGGCGCGAGACGCTCAGCTGAATCAGGCTGGCCAGCAGCGGGGCGATCAGCATGGCAACCAGGCCGATGATCATGACCACCGGGTTACTGCCGCCGCCGTTGTTGTTATTGTCGTTGCGGCCACCGCTCAGGCCACCCCAGAAGGCCATCCGCATGAAGATGTCGGAGATGAAGCCGATCACCACCACCAGGGCAAACACGATCATCGAGACCCGGATGTCGTAGTTGCGCACGTGCCCCAGCTCATGGGCCATCACGCCCTCCAGCTCGGCATCGGTCATGATCTCCAGCAGCCCGGTGGTTGCGGCCACCGAGGCGTGCTGCGGATCCCGGCCGGTCGCAAACGCGTTGGGTGCGGGGTCATCGATCAGATACACATCCGGCATCGGGGTGCCCGTGGTGATCGCCAGGTTCTCCACGATTCGATACAGCCGCGGCTCATCGGCCAGGGTGATCTGGTGACCACCGCTGATCGTGAGGGCCTGACGCGAACCCATGAAGTACTGGAAGATCGCAAACACGGCGCCGCCGATCAGGATACCGATGGTGATCGAGGGGCTGCGATTCAGGTATCCCACCAGCCATCCCAGCGCACCGATGATCAAGACAAACAGGATCATGATGATGACCGTGTTGATCTTGTTTTCGCGTATAGCTCGATACATGTGTTGCGGGGAAAACTAGAACTGAATGCGCGGCGGCTCGGCGATGGCCGCGGCGTCGGCAACCTCGAAGAACTCACGCTCGGTGAAGCCCAGGTTGCGCGCAAACATGTTGTTCGGGAACACCTGGATCTTGGTGTTGAGCTCACGCACGCCACCGTTGTAGAAGCGACGCGAGGCCTGAACCTTGTTCTCGGTGTCTACCAGCTCGCCCTGGAGCTGAAGGTAGTTCTGGTTGGCCTGCAGCTGCGGGTAGGCCTCGGCCACGGCGAAGACGGACTTCAGGGCCGACTGCAGGTGGTTCTCGGCGGCGGATGCCTCGGCCGGGCCCTGAGCGGTCAGGGTCTCCGAACGGGCACGGGTCACGGCCTCAAAGACACTCTTCTCGTGCGAGGCGTAGCCCTTAACGGTTTCCACCAGGTTCGGAATCAGGTCCGCACGGCGCTTGAGCTGCACGGTGATGTCGCTCCAGGCTTCATCGACCCGGACCTTGAGTGCCACCAGCGCGTTATAGGTCGACCAGAGGTAGATGCCGATCACGACGATAAGCGCGACCACGATCAGGACGGGAATAAGCCAAGATGGCACGGTGGGACCTTCCAAGATTTGAATGATATTCGTACTGAATATCCAGTGTACGCGTCCGGGTGGTTCTCGGCCCCTCTTCGCCACCACCCGGCACTCAATTCGCAGGAATGTGTGGGCGGATGACGTAAATCTTTGACAAAGACCGGATTTTTGCATGGAATAGAGACACCGTGCATTCCGTTCCGAGGAAGTTCCCCGTCCCGGTTGCTGCTGTGCTCTGCCTGGCCGCGATCACGTTGAGCGTGCTCGTGAGCGCCCAGGTCCCCTCCTTTGCCGAACCGGCACAGCCCGCCTCGGGGTCCTCGACCAGTGCACCTTCCAGCCCCGATCCATCGTTGCGGCCCACCATCTCGGCACCCGCCGCCGGCGACGTCATCGGCCGAGCCAGCACCACGGTCCGCGGCACCGCTGCGCCCGGTGCCTCGCTGACGGTGCTGGCCGACGGGAAATCGGTCTGTACCACCAACGCCGGTACCGACGGCACCTACTCCTGCCAGATCTCGGGCCTGACCACCTCCCCCTCGGTGACCCTGGTGACCCGCGATAACGGGGCCGCCCCCGGCGCACCCGACTCCGTCTCGGTGGTATTTGCGGTGGTCACCCCACCCACCATTTCCGGTGATGCGGGCTCGGCCAAGGTGGGGCTGGTGCAGGGCACCGGCTATCCGGGCGCAACCGTCAAGCTCACCGTCACCGGGGTGGGGGCCTGGGATGTACAGGTAGCCCAGTCCGGGCGCTGGGCGCAATCACTCCCCCTGCAACTTCACGGCACCTATTCGATGAGCGCGACCCAGCGCACCTCCTTTAGCGGAACAACCTCCTCGGATCCGAGTCCCACTGTCTCGCTGGCGGTGGATACCACACCGCCGCCCGCACCCACGATTACCGCGCCCGCGGCGGGCAGCGCGCTCACCTCGCGGACCACGTTTGCCGGCGGCGGGGAAACCGGCGCGACGGTCACCGTCTACGCGGTTCCCGATTCCGGCGGGGACGCGGTGCTCTGTTCGGCCCCGGTCACGGCGAGCCGATGGAGCTGCGCGGCCGAGGTTCCCTCGAGTGGACCCGCGACCCTGATCGCCTATCAAACCGACGCTTCGGGAAACCCGGGCGATACCAGTACGCCGATCCGAATCGTGTTTGGAGCAAACCCCGGCGGGACCATTCCCCCGCCGCCACCCGCTCCGGGTACCGGGCAGGATCCCGGACAGGGCCAGGGCAACACCCCGGCTCCTGGCCACTCGGCGACCCCACATCCCACCCCCACCCCGAGCGCCCCGCCCAGCTCCTCCGCTCCCGCGCAGCCGCCCACCGGCGGCGGCGAGGCGGGTCCGGCGGTCCCGACGCGCCCCTGGGATTGGGACGCCCGCTCGGCCTTCACCCACGCGGTGGCACCGGTGCTCGGCCCCACGGCCGCCTCGGGCTGGCTTGGCGCGTTCCTCCTCGCGCTGGCGGTGATCGCGCTGGTCCTCATCCCCGCCCGCTTCCTTGCCGGCGGATTCCGCTCCCGTGGGCCGCTGAGATTCACCGGGCGAAATCGTGAGCGTCCGGCACCCGAGGATCCCGAGGGCGCACTCTCGGTGCGCCATCCGATCATCGCCGGGGCCGCCCTGGTCCTGGTCCTGGGACTCGTGGTGGTGTTCGCGATGCCGCTGCGCCAGGATGCCGCCCAGCTGCGCCTGTTTGGTGCCGCGGTGATCGCGCTGATCTTCGTGAACACGGCCGCCTCGATCCTCCCCGTGCTGCTGAGCACTCGCCGTTTCGGCGGCACCGCCACGGTGACCGTCGCGCCACGCTACCTGGGCGCGGCCGTCGCCGCCTCGGTGGTGTCTCGGATGCTGGGGATGGAGCCCGCGCTGGTCTTCGGCATCGCGTTCGCCGTGACCCTGGTCCCCGAGGCCGCCCGGGCCCAGCGCGCCGGGGCCGCGGCGCTGCGCGTGTTCAGCGTGTTTGGGTTGGGGGTTGCCGGATGGATCGCGTCCAGCCTGTTGGGCTCGCCCACCGGAATCGCCGGGTCCTTCCTCGCCGAGGTTGCCAACGTGACCGCGATGGCGGGTATCGGTTCGGCGGCAATCCTGCTCATTCCGCTGGGCCAAACCAGCGGCCGCGCGATCCTGGCCCTCGGCCCCTGGCGCTGGCTCGCCTCCGCCCTGCCCGTCTACACCACCCTGTTTGCGCTGCTGTGGCCGGCGTTTAGCCACCTGCACTCCCCCGATATCATCCCGGCCGCGCTCATCCTGGGGCTGCTGTTTGGGGGGATCGGGCTCGGCGCGTACCTGTGGCGCACCTCGCTGCGCACACTCTTTATCTCCTCCCGCTAGGCCCGCCTGAATCCCGAGGTCGGTGGCTCGGTCCAGAATAGGGGTATGCCCCTCGTTCTCACCGGTTCCCCGCTCGGCCTCACAGTGCTGCGCGAGGTGGACGAGGCGGGTACCGTGCTGTCCGAGCCAGTGGAACTGCGCGGAACCGAGAACATCCTCCGGGCCATCGGCGAAGCCGAGGCCAGCCACCCGCGCTGGGTATGGTCGGGCACCAACGACTGGTATCCGTGGCTGTTGGAACACAACCTGCACATCGAACGCTGCGTGGATTTGCGGCTGGGTCACGCGCTGCTCCGCCTCACCTCGGCCCTGCCCGCGGGCGAGTATCCCAGCGCCCCGGACAGCCCGTGGCGATACGAACCCTTCCCCAGCGGCGCGCCGGTCGAGCAGGGTCTGACCCTGTTCGACGAGGTGGACCGCGCGGACACCGTGAGCGCCGACGAGGTTCTGGCCGAGTTTGCCCGTCAGCGCGCGGCCGTCGCCCGCGCCGCCGAGCGGGATCCGATTGCCGGAGGAAAGCTCCGCCTGCTGCTCGCAGCCGAGTCCTCGGGGGCGCTGGTTGCCGCCGAAATCCACCACTTCGGGCTGCCGTGGAGCCGGGAGGAACACGATCGGATCCTGACCGAGGCCCTCGGCGAGCGTCCGCGGTTCGGCGGGCGGCCCGCCCACCTGGCCGCCCTCGCCGACACCATCCGGGAACTCCTCGACGCCCCCGATCTCAACCCCGATTCCCCACCCGAACTGCTGCGCGCCCTCGCCCGGGCGGGCATCTCGGTGCCCAGCACCAGCAAGTGGGTGCTGCGGGACATCAAGCATCCGGTGGTGGAACCGCTGCTGCGCTATAAGTCACTCTCGCGCCTGCTCAGCGCCAACGGCTGGGTGTGGCTCGACACCTGGGTGCCAGAGGATCGCTACCGTCCCGAATACGTGGTTGCCGGCACCGCGACCGGACGCTGGGCCACGAACGGCGGCGGGGCCATGCAGCTCCCCGCGCAGATCCGCGCGGCCGTCCGAGCCGATCCCGGACACCTACTGGTGGTCGCCGATGCCGCCCAGCTGGAGCCGCGGATCATCGCCGGCATGTCCCGCGACACCGCGATGGCCGCCGCGGGCGCCGGCAAAGACCTGTATCAGGGCCTCGCCGACGCGGGCGTGGTGCCGGGCCGAGCCGAGGCCAAGCTCGCGATGCTCGGGGCGCTCTACGGTGCCACCAGCGGCGAGAGTGGCGCGCTGATGCCGCGGCTCAAGCGCGCCTTCCCGCAGGCCATCGCCGCCGTGGAAAACGCCGCACGCGAGGGCGAAAAGGGAAGATCGGTCTCCACCTGGCTGGGTCGCGGGGCGCCGCTGCCCGATGCCGGCTGGTTCGAGTTTCAGCGCACCGCGGGGCAGGTTGATGCCACCGACGCGATGCGTCGACGTGCGGGAACCCTGGCCCGGGACTGGGGCCGGTTCAGCCGCAACTTCATCGCCCAGGGTACTGCCGCCGAGTGGGCGCTGTGCTGGATGGCCGGGCTGCGCCAGCGGCTGGCCCGGCTGGGCACCCCGGGCGATCGCCCCCACCTGGTGTACTTCCTCCACGATGAGGTGGTTGTGCATGCCCCGGCAAACGTAGCTGACGAGACGGCCGCGGCCATTCGGGACGCCGCCGCCGAAGCCGGACGCCTGCTGTTTGGCACCTTCCCGATCGACTTCCCGCTCAGTGTGGCGATCGTCGAACGCTATTCGGAGGCCAAATAACACAGCACCGGCCGGGCAGCGATGCCCGGCCGGTGTGGACGTGGACGGCCCGCGACCGGGAATGCCCGACCGGAGCCTAGTGGTGATGCCCGAAGCGCTTGCACCCTCCGAACATGCCCCCACGCTACGGAGCGTGTCTGAACGCCGGCTATGCCGCGGCTGAACAGCGCGTTAACGCACCCTCGCCCCCGCCTGGGAACGCACAAACGCCGGCACCTCGCGGCGCACCTCGGGCGAGGGCACGGTGCTGGTGTGATCGGCTCCGGGCAGCGCGAGCAGTCGCGCGGCGGGCAGGGCCGCCGCCAATGCACGCGCCGGCTCGATCGGAACGGTGCGGTCACGCTCCCCGTGCACGATCAGCGTGGGCATCGTGATCCGGGCCGGATCGGGGGCCACAAACTCCGCCGCATATCGGGTGTCGCTCTCGGTCCCGCGTATCCGCGGCGCATAGGGGAAGCTGGCGGCGGTGATGGTGCGCACCACTGCGCGCGCATCCCACCCATCGGCATCGGGCCCGGGTATTCCCCGTGCCAGGAGGCGCTGGATCGGCCGCGTGGTGGCTGCACGCGCGATGCCGCGCCGGGTGAGCAGGAACCGGGCACCCGGAGGCATCGAGATATCCTGGGCGGCCACCAGGGCCTCGATCAGCACCAGGGCGCTGACCCGGTCGGGAAGGTTGGCGGCGGCCCAGAGCGCGGCCATGCCGCCCCCGGAGATGCCCGCCACGGCGGCCGAGTGCAGGTTGAGCGCATCCATCACCGGGCCCAGCAGCAGACCCTGCCGACGCGGCCCGGGGGCCAGCTCGAGCGGGGTGCGAAGATATCCGGGACGGGAGATCGCGATGACGCGCACACCGGCATCGGTCCCGATGGTTTCGGCGAGGGACAGTCCCTGGTCAAAACCACCCGGCGTCCCGTGCAGGACGATCAGCGGAACCCCGCTCCCGCGCTCGGCATATTCCACCGGGCCGGCCGAGGTTTCCAGGATGTGTGAGGACTGCGACGCGGACATGATTCTTCTTTTCCGGCGTCGATCCATGGCGCCACTCACGAAGAGCATAGCCCCGCTATCCAGAACCCACTGTGCGATAGCTGTGTAAAGCCTATGCGGCAACCCGGGGACGGATCATCCACACGTCGACCTCGTCCTCGTCGCTGAGCACAAATCCCAGCCGTGCATAGAGCGCGGCGGCCCGGCTGCCCTGGAGCACGTTGAGGCGGAAGGGCTGCGTTCCAGGCTCGGCCAGCACCGATTCCAAGACCCCGCGGCCGATTCCCCGACCCTGCAGCTCGGTGGAGAGGTAAAAGTGTTCGATCCAAATCCCGTCGGTTTCGGGGCGCACGGTGATCGAGCCCACCCCGCGCCCCTCAACCTCGATCACCCGGGTAAGTTCGGGGCGGAATGCGGCGGTAAACCGCTCGCGCACCCGCTGGGGATCATAGCGTCCGAGACGTTCCAGGTCGGGACGTAACACCTCGGCGCGCAGCTCGGCAATCCAGATCGAATCGTCCGGGGTACTCGCGCGCAGGGTCCACTTCATAGCGATATGCTATCCGGTTCCGGGGCCCGATTTCCCACCCAACTGCGTGGCCCTGCACGCGCCTCTCGCGCAGATGACATAACTCGCACTATCGTTATCCTCGCCGCTCATTGGGGGCGGCAAGAATCGTTGAAAGGTTTAGCGTGTTCTCTCACCTCTCGCTCCTCCCCGCGGAAATCAACACCGACGTGCAGGACGGTCTGAACCAGATCACCACCACGACCGGTACCGGCGGATTCATCTTCTACGTCATCTCGGTCATCGGTCTGTGGGCAGTGTTCAGCAAGGCCGGACGCCCGGGCATCCTGGCCATCATCCCGATCGTGAACGTCATCTTCACCCTGCGCATCGTCGGTCGCAGCGGATGGCTGGTGCTGCTGTACCTCATCCCGATCGTCAACATCGTGATGGCGATCATCGTGGCCTTCGATCTGGGGCGTAAGTTCGGCAAGGGCGGGGCATTCTCGTTCTTCCTGCTGTTCCTGTTCCCCTTCATCGGCTACCTGGTCCTCGGTTTCGGCCAGGCGCGTTACAACCAGAACGCGTAACCACCAATTTCGTGAGGCCGGGGCCGAAGGGTCCCGGCCTCACGTCGCGTGTACCCTTCCTTCGTTCCTGATCGGTCGCATTTTCGACCGATAATCAACCCAGAAAGTCACCCGATGTTTGTTGTTGCCCTGCTCCTTTTGGTGGTGGCTATCGTGGCCGCCATCGTCTTATTTGCCACCCCGAATCGTCGATCCCTGGCGCTGGGAGTGACCGGTATCGCCGGGGTCTTGGCCGTGGGCATGCTGTTTTTCACGTCGTTTTATACCAACGATGAGGGCCAGGCCAAGGTCATTCGATCCTTCACCGGCGAGGTTCAGGGGCAGGTCACCGAGGCCGGTGCCGGGTTCCATGCTCCCTGGCAGGACACCATCTCCTACGACATCCGCAATCAGCAGGTGGTTTTTGCCGGCACCGAGAACGATGAGGTGGACCTGCAGGGATCCCAGGTGACGGTGCAGGACCGCGAGGGCGTCTCGGCGAATATCGATATCAGCGTGCGTTACTCGATCAAGCCCGATGCCGTGAGCGCGGTCTATAAGCAGTACGGCAGCCAGGAGAACTTCATCTCCAAGTTCATCGTCAACGATATCCGTGCCGGCGTACGCACGGTCCCCACCGCCTATGGCACCCTGGATCTGCTGAACTCCCGCGCCAAGGTCGAGAAGGAAATCACCGACTATCTGGAGCAGCGCTGGACGTCCAAGGGTGTGCTGGTGGACTCGGTCTCGCTGCAGGAGATCCGCTATCCCGAGGATGTGCAGAAGCGCTTTGCCGATGCCCAAAACGCCCGCACCGAGGTGGAAAAGGCCAAGGCGGAGCTGGAGGCAACCGAGGTTTCGGCCAAGCAGAAAATCGTGCAGGCCGAGGCCGAGTCGGAGGCGAACCGCAAACTTGCCGAATCGCTGACCGACCCGGTGCTCAAGCAGCGCTACCTGGACACCCTCAAGGAACTCGGTAAGGGTGGCAACCTGGTGGTGGTCCCCGACGGGTTCAACGGTTTGGTGAACGTCAGCAAATAGACTGCTCGCGCCGAAAATCCCCCGCACCAACCGGTGTGGGGGATTTTTCTATCGGTGGCCTCCGGCGGCCTTGATCAGCGCCGCGAGCTTTGCTGAGCCGCGATCCTCGGCGTTTTTCAGCGGGGTGTTGCCCGTCGAATCGCGCAGGTTCACATCCGCTCCACCGGCGATCAGCAGCTTCACGCTCTCCTGATGATCGGGCCCGTCGGTGCCCAGGAGCACCGCTTCCTGAAGCGCCGTCCAGCCCAGATTGTTGATGTGGTCGGGGTCCACGCCCGCGTCGAGCAGCAGCCGGATGGTCTCCACATGTCCGTGCTCCCCCGCCGGGATCAGCGCGGTGCCGCCGTAGCGATTGGTGCTGGCAAGGTCGGCGCCGTTGGCCAGGGTGAGGGTGAGGATCTCGTTATATCCCTCGGCACCGGCATACAGATACGCGCTGTCCTGGATCCCGTCCTTGGCATTCACATCGGCCCCGGCCTCGATCAGGGCGCGCGCGGCGGCGATGCTGTTGGCCTTCGTTGCGGCGATCAGCGGCGTCTGGTTGCTGCCACTTCGCGCCTCGATGTTCGCGCCATTCTCCAGCGCGCGGGTCACCCCGGCGGCGTCATTCGCCGTCACCGCGTCAATCAGCGCGGCGGTTGCCTGCGAGTTCTCGGAGCCGGAACCGCCCGGCTGCCCCGTGCTCACGGATGGCGCTGTCTGATTTCCCATAGTGCCCTCCGTTTCTGCAGCGCAGCCCGCCAGGAGCAGCGTTGCCGCCGCCCCCACGCCCAGCAGTCCACCGCCCACTCGTCCGGTCCGTATCACTACGTAAAACCCCCTGATAAAAGCGGAAATAATTACCACCATTATAGGATTACAGCCGTACAAACCTCTGGGAGACCGCCGCCATTCACCTGCGCGCGGCGGCGGTATGTCGATCATTCATGCCGACAGACTCAGCGTTTTCCCGTCACAAAAGGCACTTGCTCGCTCAGCCTTTCTGGACCGTGGATCGCCCAAGCTGTGGGTTGTACGGGGTAGTGCCGTCGCTAGTGAGCAGTTCTGTGTCGTTCAGAAAACTGACGGATCTGTTCCCGGCGAACAATGATCTCGATTTCTTTTCTTCGGTCAGCGCGCTCGATTGCAGCCTTGGCTTCGTCGGCTTCTCGCTTGGCCCGCTCCGCTCTAATCGCGGCGGAGAGAGTGATTCTATTAGTCATTTTGCCTCCTCCAATAGACATTCTATGCAGAATGCCCCTGTTTCGCATCCATACGGGTGTTATCGAGGACCAATAATGAACGCATTGGCAAGAACATGGGCGAGGACCTCCAGAATTGGAATGTGTGTCTCTGAGAGATTTCCCGGCTCTGGCGCATCCACCGTGAGCATTCCGTAGGGGACTCCCGCGGCCGCGATTGGTGCAGAGATGAATGTCTTGTACCCACGTCCCGTACCGCCCCAACCGTGCGCGGGGTCCTGATCAAGATCGGGCACGAGACGAGTTTGCGGGTTGTTTTCTAGCCAGGCAAATGCTTTCGCCCCTCGACCGGTGTCGTTAGAAACGAAATCGGAGGGCTGGTCGACGGCTCTCCCGGAAAAGTCAACTACCTCCAATCGTTTCACGGAATCAACCGTCTTGATTCTAAAGATGACCATTCTCACGCCGTGTGTATCGCCAAAGATCACCGGTCGGGCCAGCAACACCTGAGAGACCATTTTTGCCATCTGCTCATTACGTGCTTCCGACGGCAGGCTGGAGAGCTTAGCCACTGAGCGAAGTGACGGGATAACGGCCTCGCGGAGCTGTTCCTGTGCAGACACCTTCGCTGCGATCTGGCCTGATTCCTGCCCCCTTCGCGATGCGTCAAGAGCCCACGTCGACAGGGCTGAACTCAGTAGTGACAGGACGAGCCCGACAAATAGCCACACGGTATGGGAATTGTTTTCAGTACCAGAGGGCCAAGTCGTGCCAATCAAAATCCCAAAGACCGTTGCAACAATCGACGCAGCTATCGAAAACAGACGAAGCCATCCCTTGAGATTAAGGGCGCACCAGTCCACGACCCGATGTACCGTTGCGATCGGACCGGTATCTTCGCGAGTGAGCTTCGATGTCGAGGGAGGCACAATGGACACCCTACTGCACAGTTGCCTATGTGGCTGGACGCAAAGTGGCGTCTAACAATTGCGCAATGCCCAGCATCTTCTGATATTCACTGTCTACCCGACCGAGCCGCCCCCTCCGCAGCTCCGTCTGTTGCATAGTGATCTGTCCCGAGACACGGGTCCGAAAAGCCAGGTGCAGGGTGAAACGTCCACACACGCTACTCAAGCACCACGGGAGAAAAGCTAGGGCGAGGGTGTGAGAGCACCAGCCGCGTTGAGCGGAAAAACCAAAACACGGGGGGGGGTGCTGATGCGGACAAGAGTTGTCCATCATCGGCACGGGTACGGTGAATTTCCGCAGCGGTGAGATATGACACAAGCGTAAGCTTGCGGGTCAGGGAAAGGGCCCGGGATCGTGATGATCCCGGGCCCTGATGGTACCCCCAGTCGGACTCGAACCGACACTGGAGCGATTTTAAGTCGCCTGTCTCTGCCATTGGACTATGGGGGCGTGATTGCTCATCAGTGTAGGGCAATCAGCATGGCGGACGCATTCAGGGGATCCGATCCGCGGATCGAACCCCCTGAATGACGGCAACTACTTGGCTGCCGAAGCCTCGGCCTTTTCGGCCTTCGCGGGCTTCTCGGCCTTGGCGGGCTTTTCGGCCTTGGCGGGCTTCTCGGCCGGAGCCTCGGGCGCAGCCTCAACCGGCGGCTTCGGACGGGAGGCGAACTCCTCGAACGCGCGACGCGGGGTCAGCGTGGCCGACAGGCCGACGATGTCGCGACCCAGCCACACGTTGTGCCACCAGCCCCAGATGACGCGCCACTTGCGCTCCCAGGTCGGCATGGCCAGACCGTGGTATCCGCGGTGAGCGCCCCAGGCGAGGAAGCCCTTCATCGAGAACTTGCCCGACTGGAACACGCCGATGCCGATGCCGAGACCGGCGACCGCACCCATGTTCTTGTGGTTGTAATCCTTGGGCTTCTCGCCACGCAGAACCGCAACCAGGTTCTTGGCCAGCAGGCGGCCCTGACGCACGGCGTGCTGAGCGTTGGGCACGCACATGCCGCCCACGCCGCCACCGGAGAGGTCCGGAACGGCGGTGACGTCACCGGCACCCCAGGCACCCTCGACCACGTTGTCCTCGGTACCGAGGCGCAGGTCGGGACGGGTGACCAGACGGCCACGGGCCTCGATCTCCAGGTCGGTGTTGCGGACGATCTGCGGGGTCGCCATCACACCGGCGGTCCAGATGATCAGGTCCGACTCAAACTTGGTGCCGTCCGAGAGCTCGACGTTGCCGTCGACGCAGGAGGAGAACTGGGTCTCCAGGAAGACCTTGGCACCACGCTCGGCGAGGTTCTTCAGCACCCAGTGGCTGGTCTCCAGCGACACCTCGGGCATGATCCGCGGGGCGGCCTCAACCAGGTTGAAGTGCACGTCGTCGAAGGTCAGCTCGGTGTACTGCGAGAGCAGGTCCGAGGCGAAGCTGCGCAGCTCGGCGAAGACCTCGATACCGGCGAATCCACCACCGACGACGGTGACGGTCAGGAGGCGGTCGCGCTCCGGGCCGGCTGGCATCTGGGCCGCACGGTCAAAGTTGGTGAGCATGCGGTCGCGGATCGCGACGGCTTCCTCGATGGTCTTGAGGCCGATGGCCTCATCCGCGACACCCGGAATCGGGAAGGTACGCGAGACCGCACCGGCGGTGATCACGATCTGGTCGTACTCGAACTCGTACGCCTCACCGATCGGCGGCTGAATGGTCGCCTTCTTCTCGGCGTGGTTGATGTAGGTGACCTTCGCGGTGACGATGTGGGTCTTCTTCAGGTGACGACGGTGAGCGACAACCGCATGACGCGGGTCAATCGAACCGGACGCAACCTCGGGGAGGAACGGCTGGTAGGTCATATAGGGCAGCGGGTCGACCATGGTGACCTCTGCTTCCCCGGCCCGAAGGTGCTTTTCCAGCTTCCACGCGGTATAAAAACCCGCGTAGCCGCCGCCGACGATCAGAATTTTAGGCACTGTGAGATTTCTCCTGTAGCGAGGGGTGTTTGCAAATCGAGGCGTTCCGACACGGGAGCGTCCGAGGGGCTTGCGGCAGCAGCACTGGCACCAAGCAGATTCAACGATAGCACTGCCCCGACGTTAACCCCGCGTTCACGCGGGAAACGGGCGGATGTGCAGGCGGTGAAACACTAATGTGCGGCCATCGAATGACCCGTGCCGTCTCCCGCGGGGACACGCACAATCGCGCGTGTCCCAAAGGGTGTTATTCGGCGGCCGAGTAGTCGGGGCACTCGCAGACATCCGGCGACCAGGTGGCGCGCTCGAGTGCCAGGTCACCGATCGGGTTGACACCCGGTCCGGCGGCCAGCGCGTGACCGGCGAGGGCGTGCAGGCACTTCACACGCACGGGCATGCCACCGGCGGAGATGCCGTGCACCTCGGGAATGTCCTCGATGCTGTAGCGGTCGGCGAGGAAGGCCTCATGCGCGGCCGCATAGCGGGTGCGCAGGTCCTCGTCCTCGGCCAGCAGGTCGTTGAACTCGTTCATCACGTGCTCGGCCTCAAGCTGCGAGATTGCGGCGGTCGCGGCCGGGTGGCACAGGTAGTAGAAGGTGGGGAACGGGGTACCATCGCTCAGGCGCGGCTTGGTCGACACCACCGTGGGGGCCCCACACACGCAGCGTGCGGCAATTCCCACCACATCGCGTGCCGGACGGCCAAGCTGGGCCGAGACGATGGCAATGTCCTCGTCGGTTACCGGGTCAAAGGGCGGGGTGGTCATGCGTTTTTACTCCTACGGATTCTCGCTCTGATGCGGGGCACGCCTACTTTTGGGGCGTATTCCCCACCGCAACCTTACCCAGACCTGCGCTCAGGAACGAACCGAGCAGGTTTTCCGACCAGTTCGCGTCCCCGGTCTTGACCTTGTCACTGACCGGATCGGGTTCCTTCCCGGCCACCGCGGGATCGAGGTCGTTGCGCACCGTATAGGTGGTTTCCCCCGGGTTGACGTAGTACAGCCGGTCGCGCGCCTGGGTTTCGATATAGGTCTTGTCGTTCCAACGCTCACGCTCGGCCACCAGGTTCTTGACCGTGTGCTTATCGTCGGTCACCAGCTTCTGATAGATCGCGATCTGCTGACGCTGCTCGACATAGGTTTTCAGGTTCGGGGCGATGATGACCACACCCAGCGCGATCACGCCGAGCATGATGGCGGCAAACCCGGACAGGCGCAGGCGACGCATCCACCCGGCCTGGCTGCTGCTTCCGGTATCGGTCATGGCGGGCTTCCCTTCGCTGGTCGAGGAACGGGCCGTCTGGTGCCGACCCGGACATCAGGGACCCGGCCGCCAACACCGTTGACCACACCAGACCCGAGAAAACACGGACTCCCGGCCCCGCGCCCCCAAGGAGGCCGGGACCGGGAGTACCGGTAGTACTGCGTTCAGCTTACGGGCGGATCATCCGGAACCCCGGATGACCCTCCCGCGTACCGCAAGCTTTCAGGAAGACCAACGAGCCCGCCTGAATGCGAACGACTGGCGCCGAATTAGAACTTCAGGCGCGGGAAGGCCGAGGCACCGGCGTAAACGGCGGCCGACTCCAGCTCCTCCTCGATGCGCAGCAGCTGGTTGTACTTGGCAACGCGCTCCGAACGAGCCGGCGCACCGGTCTTGATCTGACCGGCGTTGGTGGCCACTGCCAGGTCGGCGATGGTGGTGTCCTCGGTCTCACCCGAACGGTGCGAGAGGATCGCGGTGTAACCGGCACGCTGAGCCATCGACACGGCGTCCAGGGTCTCGGTCAGGGTACCGATCTGGTTGACCTTCACCAGCAGCGAGTTGGCGTCGCCGCGCTCGATGCCCTTGGCCAGGCGCTTGGGGTTGGTCACGAACAGGTCGTCACCGACAATCTGAACCTTCTTGCCGAGCTCGGCGGTCAGGATGGAGTAACCCTCCCAGTCGTCCTCGTCCAGCGGGTCCTCGATGGTGGCCATCGGGTAGTTGGCGACCAGGTCGGCGTAGTAGGCGGTCATCTCGGCGGCGGTGCGTGCCTTGCCCTCGAACTGGTAGGCACCCTCGCGGTAGAACTCGCTCGAGGCGACGTCCAGACCCAGGCTGATCTCCTTGCCGGGGGTGAAGCCGGCCTTCTCGATCGCGGCGATCAGGAAGTCGAGTGCCGCACGGTTGCTGGCGAGGTCGGGGGCGAAGCCACCCTCGTCGCCCAGGCCGGTGGCCAGGCCGCTGGACTTGAGCTCGCCCTTGAGGACGTGGTAAATCTCGGTGCCCCAGCGCAGTGCGTCGGAGAAGGTGGCGGCACCCTGGGGAACCAGGAAGAACTCCTGGATGTCGACCGAGGTGTCGGCGTGGGATCCACCGTTGATCACGTTCATCAGCGGAACGGGCAGCACGTGCGCGTTCGGTCCACCGAGGTAGCGGTAGAGCGGCAGGCCCGAGGCGTCGGCTGCGGCGCGCGCAACGGCGAGGCTCACACCCAGGATCGAGTTGGCGCCCACGCGCTTCTTGTTGTCGGTACCGTCAACCGCGATCAGGGCGGCGTCGATCACGCGCTGGTCATCGGCGGGCAGACCCTCGATGGCCGGGGCGAGCTCCTCGATCACGGCGTTGACGGCGTTCAGCACACCCTTACCGCCGTAGCGAGCCTTGTCGCCGTCACGAAGCTCATAGGCCTCGAAGGCGCCGGTGGAGGCGCCGGACGGCACCGCTGCGCGGGCGAAGGAACCGTCGTCCAGTCCAACCTCAACCTCAACGGTCGGGTTTCCGCGCGAGTCCAGAATCTCGCGAGCGTTCACGAATTCAACAAGTGCCACGATGTTTTCTCCTTGATCAGGGTGTGTACTGCTAGTTGTCAGTCTATCCGGCCTATTCGGCCGCGCCGAGCGGTTTAACGTCCAGATCGGACGCCCCGCTGGTCTCCGCCGTTACGGTCGCGTAGGCGGTGTAGCCCGCCTCCGCTGCCCGCTCCAGGACGGCCCGGAAGTTCTTTGCACGTTTGTCCAACCGCACCCGGGTGCCCGAGGCGGCCACCTCGTTTTTCAGCGCGATAAGCGCCGCGGGGTCCACGTTTCGGTCATAGATCAGCACGAGGGATTCCTCGGCGGATGCCGCGTCTGCCTCGATGAGGTCCACGATACGCTCGAAGCCGATCGAGAACCCGACCGCGGGCACCTCCTGTCCGAGGAAGCGGCCGATCATGCCGTCATAGCGACCGCCGCCGCCGAGGGCGTAACCGAAGTCGGCGTGCTCGATCTCGAAGATCGGACCGGTGTAGTAGCCCATGCCGCGCACCAGGAACGGGTCAAACACGAGCTCGCTGTCGGTCGAGGCACCGATCTGGGCCAGCTCGGCGATGACCTCGGGGTCCACGCCCGCGGGCAGGCGGGCGGCGATCGACTCGGCCGAGAACTCGGCGGTATCGGCGTGCTCGGTTTCCAGGAACGCGGCCAGGGCGTCGATGGCCGAGGCGGTGACGCCGCGCTCACGCAGCTCGGCGATCACGCCGGCGGCGGCGATCTTGTCGAGCTTATCGATGGTGATCAGCACTCCGGCGAATTCCTCGGCGGCAAAGCCGAAGGCCTCCAGCATGCCGGTGATCAGGCGGCGGTCGTTGATCCGCACGCGGGTGCCGGTGATGCCCAGCTCGCGCAGGACCTCGGTGGTCGCGCCGATCAGCTCGATCTCGGCCAGGATGCCGGCCTCGCCGATGATGTCGATGTCCGACTGCACAAACTGGCGGTAGCGGCCCTTCTGCGGACGCTCGGCGCGCCACACGGGGGCGATCTGCACCGAGCGGAAGACGCTGGGCAGCTCGGCGCGGTGGGTCGCGTAGTAGCGAGCCAGCGGGACGGTGAGGTCAAAGCGCAGACCCAGGTCGGTCAGGCTGGCCAGGTCGTCGGTGTCGGCGGCGGCGCGCAGGTCCTCGGCACCGAGGCCGCGCTTGAGGACGTTGAACGAGATCTTCTCGTTGTCGCCGCCCAGGCCAGAATGCAGGCGGTCGTAGTTTTCCAGTACCGGGGTTTCGATCTCATCGAACCCAAAACGACGGTACACCCGGCGGATCACGGAGAACGCGTACTCACGACGCGCCTTCTCGGCGGGGAGGAAATCGCGCATGCCGCGCGCTGCACTAACTGTTGCCATGCTCCCATTTTGGCATGTTCGGGCGGACCGGCGGATTCCGGCGCACGCCCGTTCATCCGGGCTTCGCCCGTCGGGCGCGCTTCACGAGGCGCGGGACCGACCCGGCATCCGGGTCGGCGGCGCATCGTCAGGTTTGGCGGCTAGGCGCGCTCGGCCCGGCGGGTCGCGGCGGTGCGCAGCGCGGACTCGGCATCCAGGCCCCGGGCCTGAGCCTCGGCGGCGATCCTAAAGAGGTAGTCGCCCAGGCTCTGCTCGTCGGTGAATACCTCGGCGGGCAGGGTGTCGATGGGTTCGGCAGGCTGGGTGTCACTCAGCCCGGAAGTCAGGGGGGCGCTCGACTCGGCGGGCACGCTGGACAAGTTCGATTCGACGCTCACCCCGGCCCGGGCGATCCGCGCGGCCACCTTCTGGGCTCGGGCGAGGGCCGGCAGCGTCGGAGCGATCCCGTCCAGGATCCCCGTCCGCTCGGACTTCTCCGCGGCCTTGGCCGCACCCCACACCCGCAGGACCTCGTCCACATCGGCGGCGCCCTCGGGCCCAAACACGTGGGGATGACGCCGAACCATCTTCTCCCGGGCATCCCGCACCACATCCGCCAGGTCAAAGCCCGCATCCGGATCCCCGGCGGCGATCTCGGCGTGGAACACAATCTGCAGCAGCAGGTCTCCCAGTTCCTCGCGCACGTGCACCGGATCGGCCTCATCGAGGGCCTCCAGCAGCTCGTGGGTCTCCTCGAGCAGGTAGCGGCGCAGGCCCGCGTGGGTCATCGCCTCGGTCCACACGCAGGTGAGCCGGGTCTCGTGCATCGCGGCGGCATAGGCCGACAGCTCGGCCCCGGCCTCGGCGTACGCGGCGGTACCGGGAAACTCGGCGGCGGGGACAACCGCCAGGTTGGCAACCCGATCGGCGGGGGTCTGGGGAGTGGGCATCGTATCCTCCGGCTCGGGTCGCGGAATCCCAGCCTACAAGGCGGTCAACTGATATTCTGGGGGTGGAGTGCCGGGAAGTCTGGTCGGCCCGGGGATCCCAACGGATCACGGTTACTATCCGGCGCGCATGCGCCCAACACGATCGGACAGCATGATTCTTTCCCACGTCACACCCGCCCTGCGCAGCGAGCGCACGGGGGCACTCCTCCTCCTCGGGGCAGCACTCGCCGGGATCATCCTGGCCAACTCCCCGCTGGGTGCCGGGCTTCTTGATCTGCAGCACACCGAGGTGGGGGTGGGGGCGCTGACCCTCAGCATCGGGCACTGGATCAGCGACGGTCTGCTGGCAATCTTCTTCCTGGTGGTCGCCATCGATCTGCGCCACGAACTCACCGCCGGACAACTGAACTCCTGGCAGCGCGCGCTGCACCCGGCCATCGCCGCCGTGGGTGGCGTGGTGGTGCCCGCCCTGGTCTACCTGCTGATTGCCGCGCCCGCCGGGCAGCCCGGCGGCTGGCCGATCCCCACCGCGACCGACATCGCGTTTGCGCTGGGCGTGCTGGCCATGTTTGGACGCGGCCTGCCCCCGCGAATCCGGGTCTTCCTGCTGGCCCTGGCGGTACTGGATGACCTAATCGCCATCCTGATCATCGCGATCTTCTTCGGCGGCAACCCCGACCTGCTCGCCCTCGCCGGCGCGGTCATCGTGCTGGTGGTCGCCGCGATCGTGGCCCGCGCGCTCGGCCGCGCCACCTCCGCCGAATCCCGCATCATGCTGGGCATCCTGCTGGTGATACTGGGGATCGCCACCTGGGTCCTCACCCAGCTTTCGGGCGTGCACGCGACCCTGGCCGGCGTGGCCTTCGGACTGATCCTGCCCGCCGGCGTGGGCCATAAGCTGGGTCACCGGCTGGAGCCGTGGAGCGCGGGACTCGTGCTGCCGATCTTTGCCTTCTCGGCCACCCTGGTGGTCATCCCTCACGTGCCGCTGGGCGAGCTCTCCGCTCCCTTCTGGGGCATCCTGGCCGCGCTGCCGATCGGCAAGCTGATCGGCATCACGCTCGGCGGCTTGCTCGGTGCCTGGCTGCTGAGCCGCAGCGGTGCCACCCCAACAACCGAGCGGATGCGCACCCACGAGATCGTCGCGGTGGGCCTGCTCGGCGGCGTCGGGTTCACGGTCTCCCTGCTGATGACCACGCTCGCCTTCGAAAACGACCTCGCGAGCTAGTGCGTCCCACGACCCGAGGGCCGCAGCCATCGCACTGACGGTGATGCGTCGCCGGGCATTGGTTGTTGCGAGCTAGTGCGTCCCACGCCCCGAGGGCCCCAGGTTTTCGGAGCCCTCGGGGCTAGCGGGTGAGTTCAAACCTGATCAGCACCGAGCGATGCAGGGCAAACGTCTCCGTTGCCGTATACCCCGCGCGCTGCAATTCCAACACGTACGCGTCGCTGGCCCCCTGGTCCGTGGTGAAACGGTCTCCCGCACGCACCAACCACACGGTGCCGGCACCGTTTAGACGCTGAACGGTCTCATCGATGGAGTAGGCCTTGTCCCAAAGGCCGTCGGTCTGATCGAACCGGGTCTTCAGCCCCACGTCCTTGAGCCCCTCGAAGGCCTCGGGATAGAGGTACTTGGCCAGGCGCGGCTTTTTGGCGTTGATCGCGGTCTGATCAAAGATGATCGACTCCCCCGGCTTTGCGTGGGCGGCCACGGTCTCCGAGAGCATGTTCCAGTCCACCCCGCCGTTGCGTGGATACGGCGTGCGTTGGCCGAGGTACGTGGGCAGTGAGCCCAGCATCACGGCGATCACCAGGATCGGGATCAGCCAGCGGGCGCGAAGCAACCGGGTCACCGCGACCAGGCCCACGGCCATCAGCAGCGCGATCGCCGGCGCGGTGAAGGCGAGATAGCGCGGGGAGTACAGCGGGGTCACCGCGGTGCCCAGCGCCAGCAGCACCGAGGGCACCACGAGCCAGGGAATCGCCACGGTCAGCACACCGGGCAGGGCGGGGTCCTCGGGACGGTAGAGGGCGCGCAGACGCACACTCCAGGCGGCATCGGATCCGCGGCGCACCCGGGCGATGATCGCGAGCACCAGGCCGACCACAATCAGGCCCCAGCCGATCAGCGCGGGCAGCTGCTGCGAGAACCACGGGGTTTCAAACAGCGCCGACATCGTCAGCCCATCACGCGAGTGCAGGTAGGCCACCTGCTCGCGTTCGAGATACGCATAGATCAGCACCGGAACCGAGAGAATCCCACCCAGTGCGCTCCATACGGCGGCGCGCAGGATCGTCTGTCGTCCCGGCCGCATCATCAGCACGATGATCGCGAAGACCACCACAAACAGCACCGTGTAGATAAACACCACGCTGGACAGCGCAAACAGCGCGGCAAATCCCAGCCACGGCAGGACCCGGGTTTCGCGGCGCGCCACCAGGCGCACCAGCACAAACAGCAGCCAGATGACCAGCAGCATCGTGAACGCATAGGCGCGGGTTTCGGTGCCGTAGTAAGTCACCCGGGGCACGGTGGCAAACAGCAGCGCCGCCACGATCCCCACCCCGCGTCCGGCCAGCAGCGTGGCAAAGCGCGCGAGCAGAATCGCCGCGCCGCCCACCGCCAGGGCCGAGGGCAGGCGCACCGAGAACGGGCTCGCCCCGAAAACGTCGATCCAGAGGTGCAGGAACGCGTAGTACAGGCCGTGCACCGCATCCACGGTCCCGAGCATCGCCCAGAGCGATCCCCAGTCCCGCTGGGCCGACATGATGCTCGCGGCCTCGTCGCCCCACAGCGAGGGGATCCAGGAACCGGTCACCGAGATGGCGACCGCGATCACACCCAGCAACAGCAGAATCGGCCAGGGCAGGGTGCGCCGGGCCGGCGTGGACGAGGTCGGGGCGGAGACGTTGTGATGCACCGACCCAGTAAACCACGAGGCACCCGAGAAACCGCCTAACAGGTGTTTGTCAGGCGGTTCGTCCCGCGTGTCCCGGTCTTCCGGGGCACGCGGGATGCTCCGGCTACTCCTTGGTGGCCCGGGTGATCGGGAACAGCGCGTCCAGCAGCGTGTAGACCCAGTCGATCAGGTCACCATCGGACAGGGCCTCGCCGTCGATCCGCGGCTGCGGCAGCACCAGGGCGTCGCCCCCGGCCAACAGCTTGGCCTGCGGATACATCCGGCGCAGGCGCGCCTGCAGCGAATCGGGCAGGTGCGCGGGGGCGATGCGGAGGTTCGGTCCCATCGTGATCACATCGGACAGACCCGAGGCCTGGGCGCGACGCCGCAGCTTGGAGACCGCGATCAGGTTGCGCACCTCGAGCGGCGGGGTCCCATAGCGATCCTGCAGCTCCTCAACCACCAGATCGATCCGATCCTCATCGGTGATCTTGGCCGAGGAGGCCGCGCTGGAGAGCTTCTGGTACGCCTCCAGACGCAGTCGCTCGCTATCCACATAGTCCTCGGGGATATGGGCATCGATCGGCAGCTCGAGGCGCAGCTCGGTCGGACCGGTGGTGTCCTCGCCGCGGAACGTGTTGACGGCCTCGCCGATCATCCGCAGATAGAGGTCAAACCCGACTCCGGCGATGTGCCCGGCCTGCTCGCCACCGAGCATGTTTCCGGCACCGCGGATCTCCAGGTCCTTGAGCGCGACCTGCATGCCCGAGCCGAGCTCGTTATTCGCGGCGATCGTGGAGAGCCGATCATGCGCGGTCTCGGACAGCGGCTTGGCCGGATCGTAGAGGAAGTACGCGTAGGCGCGCTCGCGCCCACGCCCCACCCGTCCACGCAGCTGATGCAGCTGGCTCAGGCCGTACTTATCGGCGCGGTCGATGATGATCGTGTTGGCATTGGAGATGTCCAGGCCGGTTTCGATGATCGTGGTACACACCAGAACGTCGAACTTCCGCTCCCAGAAGTCCACGACCACCTGCTCCAGCTGATGCTCGGAGAGCTTGCCGTGGGCGACCGCGATCCGCGCCTCGGGCACCAGCTCGGCCAGGTGGGAGGCCACCCGGCTGATGCTCTGCACCCGGTTGTGAACAAAGAATATCTGCCCCTCACGCAGCAGCTCGCGCCGAATCGAGGCGGCGACCTGCTTATCGTTATGGGGACCCACAAAGCTCAGCACCGGCTGACGCTCCTCGGGCGGGGTGGCCAGGGTTGACATCTCGCGGATGCCGGTCACCGCCATCTCCAGGGTGCGCGGGATCGGGGTCGCGCTCATCGCCAGGATGTCGACGTTGGTCTTGAGCTTTTTCAGCTTGTCCTTGTGCTCGACACCGAAGCGCTGCTCCTCGTCGATGATGACCAGACCGAGGTCCTTGAAGAGCACATTGTCGGTGAGCAGGCGGTGGGTCCCGATCACGATATCCACGGTCCCGGACTCGAGCCCGGCGATGATCTCCTTGGCCTCCTTGGCGGTTTGGAAGCGGCTGAGCGCGCGCAGGTGGATCGGGAAGCCCGCATAGCGCTCGGCAAAGGTCTCGAAGTGCTGCTTCACCAGCAGCGTGGTGGGCACCAGCACCGCGACCTGTTTGCCGTCCTGAATCGCCTTGAACGCCGCGCGCACGGCAACCTCGGTCTTACCGAAGCCCACATCGCCGGAGAGCAGGCGGTCCATCGGGATCGGCTTTTCCATATCGGACTTGACCTCGCTGATGGTGGTCAGCTGGTCGGGGGTCTCGGGATAGGGGAACGCCTCCTCCAGCTCACGCTGCCAGGGTGTGTCGGGTCCAAACGCGTGGCCCACGCTGTTCATCCGGGCCGAGTAGAGCTTCACCAGCTCCACCGCGATGTCCCGCACGGCCTTGCGCGCCTTGGACTTGGCCTGGGACCAGTCCGAACCGCCCATCTTGGACAGCTGCGGGGCCTCGCCTCCCACGTAGCGCGAGAGCAGGTCGAGCTGATCGGTGGGCACCAGGAGCTTATCGCCGGGATAGCCGCGCTTATTCGGGGCGTACTCCAGCACCAAATACTCGCGCAGCGACTTGATCGGGTTGCGTCCACCGGTCGAGACCGTGCGCTGGGTCATCTCCACGAAGCGTCCGATGCCGTGGGTCTGGTGCACCACGTGGTCGCCGGGGTTGAGCTGAAGCGGATCGACCACGTTGCGGCGGCGCGAGGCCAGCTTCTTGACCGCGCGGGAGTCATATCCCACCGCGCGACCGTAAAACTCGGCCTCGCTGATCAGGCCCAGGTTGATCTCGGTCATCTCGAAGCCATGGTCGAGGCTCGCCTGGACCAGGAACGCGACTCCGGTTTCCAGCTCGGCGGGCAGCTCGGTGACGATGCGGGCGGCAAGACCGGCCTCACTCAGGACGTCGCGGGCCCGCTCCAGGAGGCCCTGTCCGCCGGCGGTCACCACGACCGACCAGCCCGCGCGCAGGCGCTCACCCACGTGGGCGATCGCCCCCTCGACGTTTCCGGCGAAGCTCGGCACGGCGTCGGCCTCGACCCGCACCTCGAGCATCGCATCGATGTCGATATCGCCGCCCGCGGGACCCTGCTGGAAGGAGCTGAACGTCCACCACGGGTGATCGGTATTGGGTTCGCCGGGACGGGAGTACTTGAGCGAGTCGCGCAGGGCACCCAGGGTGATGAACTCTCCCCCGCCCAGATCGATCGGTGCCCCGGCCCCCGCGGTGGCCGCGCTCCAGGCGGCGGCCAGGAACTCACGGTTGGTTTCGGCCAGGCTGATCGCCCGGGTGGTGACCCGCTCGGGCGAGGCCACCGCGACCGCGGTTCCCGCCGGGAGGTAGTGCCCCACGTTGACCAGGCGTTCCAGCAGCGCCGGGGCCAGGGACTCCATCCCCTCGACCGGAATACCCTCGCCGATCTTTTCCAGCATGCCCGAGATACCGGGGAACTCATGCTGCATCTCGCGGGCGCGCTGGCGCACCGTGGCGGTCAGCAGCAGCTCGCGGGCCGGTGCCAGTTCGATCCCCGGCAGGTCCTCCTCCTGGGAGCGCTGATCGGCCACCGAGAAGCGGCGGATCTGCTCGACCTCATCGCCGAAGAAGTCGACCCGGAAGGGATGGTCGGCCGTGGGTGGGAAGACATCCAGGATGCCTCCGCGCAGGGCAAACTCCCCGCGCCGGGCTACGAGGTCCACCCGCACATAGGCGGCCTCGACCAGCCGGGCGGCCAGCTCCTGGAGGTCGTGGCCACGCGCCCCGGCGACCAGCGAGATGGGCGCGGCATCGGCGAGGTTTTCGGCCAGCGGCTGGAGGGCCGCACGCACCGAGGCCACCACGATCAGCGTGCGCTCGCCATCCCAGGTGCGCAGCGCCCGCAGGGCGGCCAGGCGACGGCCGACGATCTCGGTGGACGGGCTCAGCCGCTCATGCGGCAGCGTCTCCCAGGCCGGGAAATCGACGATGTCACCGCCGGGCAGGAGCGCACGCAGGCCGGCGATCAGCGACTCCGAGTCGCGGCCGGTAGCGGTGATCGCCAGCACGACCGGCGGGGCACCCGCCTCGCGGCGGCGTTCGACCAGCCCGGCAATCAGCGGGGCGGTCAGGCCCTCGGCAACCGAGAAATCGGCATCGCGCGGGGCATAGTCCAGGGCAGCGGAAAACGACGGCGCGCCAGAAAGCGCTGAAATCAGACCCGAAAGCATCACCGGGTAATTCTAGACGGCACCGGTGACATCGGCATCCGCTCCCCCTCTGCCCTGAGCGAACCGCCGCGCAGAAACCGGCGTGAGCGGACCGGCGGCCGCAGGCCGGCGCGGGCGAATCGGCGCGAGCGGAAGACCTGGTGATTTTACACCCCCGGCTACTAGATAGCTCCTGCTATCTAGCGAAATCGCCCGAACTGAGCCCCCGCGCGACGTGTTGCCAAACTCCGCCCTGGAGGTTCCGCGGTTCGCGGACGATGAACCCGATCCCCCCTTACCAAGTGGATAATTCGGCATTTTTTCACCGAATTACACGGTGATCACGAGCCGAACATGCATGCATGAGTCGCCGAAAAAACCGTGCACTGAAATGCGACATATGATGATTCACAACGCGCCAGGTTCTGCCCGATGCGAGGATTCACACGGAATTATGGTGTGAGCATCCACCCGATCAGCGTCGATCACCCTCACGTCCCCCGGCGAAAGTTGAAACGCATGACCCTCTCGGCAACACTCGAAAACGCGACCGATCTGCCCCCGGTCATCACCGATTTTGTGGCATCGGCGGTGCTTCCCGATCCGGCTCCGCTGCTGGATCTGGTCACCGATGATGCCCGGATCACCGACCACAACAACGAGTACGTGGGCGGCGAGGCCCTGCTGCGCTGGGCCCACCAGTTCACCGAGCGCCGGGTGAGCGCCCAGCATTTCGGTGTCGAGCGTGACGCTCGCAGCATCACGCTGCTCTACCGCATCAACACCGACAACCCCGAGGGTCCCACCGTGCGCCGCTTCCGGTTTGTGCTGAGTGCCGCCGGCGACCGGGTCGCCAACCTCACGGTCACCGACTAGCCCCCACCGTCCATTCCGCGGGTCGCATCACCGACCTCACCCCCTCATGGACGAACCCCGGTCCCTCTGATCCGGCACACGCGAAACGGCCTCCCTCTCACGAGGGAGGCCGTTTCGCGTGTGCCGAGGCGACCGGAGCCTAGCCGCGGCTGTGGAACTTCTGCTGCGCGGCGGTCAGCCCCTCGGTGGCCACCAGTTCGGCGGCGTCGGCGGCATCGGCGATCAGGATCGGGAGGGTCTCCCGCTCGGCCGAGGTGAACGGTGCCAGCACAAAGTCCGCCGGATCCTGACGCCCCACCGGACGACCCACCCCGGTGCGCACCCGAATGAACTCGGGGGTTCCCAGCGCCGCGGCAATATCGCGCAGCCCGTTGTGGCCGCCGTGCCCGCCGCCGATCTTCAGCTTGATGCTGTCGAAGGGGATGTCCATCTCGTCGTGGATGACGATGATCCGCTCGGGAGGAATCGAATAGAACGAGGCCAGGGCCGCGGTCTGCTTCCCCGAGACGTTCATGAAGCTGGTCAGGGTCGCCACGATGAGCTTGGGTCCGCCCGGGGCGAGGAAACCCTCGGCCACCAGGGCCGCGCTGCGGTGCCGCTTGAGCTGCTGGCCCAGACGACCGGCCAGCTCGGCAATCACCATCTGTCCGATGTTGTGCCGGGTGCGCTCATAGCGCGGGCCGGGGTTGCCGAGTCCGATCACCAGCCAGGTGTTTGCTGCAGCCATGTTCTGTGTCCGTGCTCCCAAAAAAATGTGCCACCAGCGGCGAGGTTGCGCCGAATCTGTCATGGGTCCAGGGTAGCGCGGGTTCCCTCGGCCAAAAAACGCGCCCCGCCCTCCACCAGGGAGAACGGGGCGCGAGACGTGTGCGCGAGAATTACTCGGCGGCAGCCTCGGTGGCCTCATCCTCGGCGGGAGCGGCCGGAGCGGCGGCAACCTGGACGATCAGCAGGTCTGCGTCGTCAACGAGCTCGGCCCCCTCGGGCAGAACGACGTCCTTGGCGTGGACGTGCTGTCCCTCCTCGGCACCGGCGATCGAAACCACAACGTTGGCGGGGATGTTGGTTGCGGCAACCAGCAGACGCAGGGTGTTGGTCTCAACGTTTGCCAGGGTGCCCGGAGCCGAGTCGCCCTCAACGTGAACGGGGATCTCAACCTCGACCTTTTCACCCTTCACAACAACCGCCAGGTCGATGTGCTCGATGATACGCAGAACCGGGTCCTTCTGAACCTCGCGCACGAGAACGAGCTCCTCGGTGCCCTCGATGTTCAGGTTGATCAGGGCGTTGGTGTGACGCACGATCAGGCCGGTGGCGTGGGTGGGCAGCGACACGTGCTTGGGCTCGGTGCCGTGACCGTAGATGACGGCGGGGATCTTGCCGGCGGCGCGCAGCTTGCGGGCGGCACCCTTACCGAAAGAGGTACGCAGTTCGGCGTCCAGGTTTACGCTGTTGTCAGCCATAATTACTCCTTGATGTGGCGGGCCTCGGGGACCCGGATAGTTTCAACTCGAACGCATATCAGCGTGAGGAAAAGCCGAGGCCTTGCCCACCGCGTCGATAACGGCTTATCCCGAAGGACAGCCCTCGCCGAAGTTCAGCGCCTAGTCTAACCGAGTTTTCCCGGCGAGTGTAAATCGTCGGACCCGAGACGGCGACGGCCGCACCAGCCGGGAGGGATGGTGCGGCCGCAGTCCGGTTCGGGACCGGTCAGGATTCGATCGCTTGCAGCCCAAAAACCTCGCGTAGATCCGGGGTCAGAATCCCCAGTACGTCCTCGACGCCCAGGCTTCCCGCCTCGATCCCCGCACCCAGCGGAGCGGACTCGGCGGCCGGGGTGTCCGCACGGCGCAGGTAGGCGATCCACTCCTCGACGATCGGGACCGTGCCGGTCCCCGCATCGAGGCCCGCGGCCAGTCTGGCCCGCACCACGTCGAAGATCCGCGGCGGGAGCTTATGGGCGCCGCCCAGGGCGATCTGGGCCAGGTGGTGCCGGATCCGCGGGTTGGCGAAGCGCTCGCGCAGTGCGGCGCGGGCGGCGTCGATCTCGGCCCCGTCCTGGGGCAGCACGTCGGCGGCCTCGGACCACAGGGTCTCCAGGCGTTCGGCAAGCTCGGGATCGGCGAAGGCGGCATCCACGGTCCGGTGACCGCGCGCCAGTCCCGCATAGGCCAACAGCGAGTGTCCGGCGTTGAGAAGCCAGAGTTTGCGCCGCTCATGGGGCTCGATCTCGTTGACAAAGCGCACGCCGACGTGTTCCCAGTCCGGGCGTCCCGCCGGGAAATCCCCGACGATGATCCACTCGGCAAACGGCTCGGTCACGATGACCGCGGCGTCCGCAAGTCCGGTCTGCTCGGCCACCTCGTGGCGGTCGGCGTCGGTGGTGGCCGGGGTAATCCGGTCCACCATCGAGGACACAAACGAGACGTTGTCCCGGATCCAGGCGGCCAGGGCCGGGTCGACCCGGGTGGCCAGGTCCAGCACCACCGCGCGGGTCACCGCACCGTTGTCGGCGAGGTTGTCGCAGCTGAGGATCGCGATCGGCCCGGCATCCGCGTCGCGGCGGACCCGCAGTCCGTCCACGATCCGGCCCGGTGCGCTCACGCAGCCCGGAGTGGATGTGGCTCGACTGCCGCCCCGTCCGGCGTGATCTCGGGCACCCGGGTCGGATTCCTCGGCCGGGTTCGACGCCGGGGCCGACCCCGAAGCCGCCGCCCGCAGGACCTCGATATCGGCCGCCACATCGGGATCGGCCGCATCCAGCGTCCCGTTCGGGCCGCGCCGGTAGCCCGCCTCGGTGATCGTCAGGCTGAGGATCGCGGTGTCCGGATCGGCCAACCGCGCACGCCAGCGCGCGGTGTCGTTACCGTCGCTGGCCCGGGCAATCGACTCGACCCGCTCAAACGTGTCCCCCGATGCCGCCCGGACCACCAGCGTAAACACGCCATCCTGGGCGGCCAGAATCTCGGCCTGCGCGGGCGAGCGTCCGGTGAAGGACTCGATCCCCCAGTCCCCCGGATTCTCGCGCTGCACCAGCTCGGTGTACCAGGCCTGGTGGGCGCGGTGGAACGCGCCGAGGCCCAGGTGGGCGATGCGGATGCGGGGGTGCGGCCGGGTCCGGGTGGGCACCCGATCCCCGGCCGCGGCGAAGCTAGTCACGCGAACCCGCCTGCGCGGCCTCGACCAGGCCGCGCACGTAGGCCAGGTTCTCGGCGGTGCGCTGCTTGAGCGGGACCTCGGTCGAGAAGTCCTCCAGGGTGATCCAGCCGTCGTAGCCGAACGCCACCAGATCGCGCACGTATCCGGCGAGGTCCGCCTGTCCGGCGCGCAGGGTGGTCCACTCGTGACGCCAGACGTGGGTGCCGTCGATTTCCACCCGGTCGATGACCCACCGGGCATTCTTGATGTGCACGTGAGCCAGGTATTCCCCGAGCAGCTGGAATCCGGCCAGGTGGTTTTCGAAGCCCTCGTTGACCAGGTTTCCCACGTCGTGGATTACCCCGACAAACCGCGGGTTCAGTCCCTCGACCAGGCGGCGCGCGGCCGAGGCCGACGGGGTGATGGTCTCGTGGTGCAGCTCAACCAGGGCCTTGACGCCGTGCTTTTCGGCCACGCTCACGATGTATTCCAGGTTGGTGCGGGCCTGGGCAAACAGATCGGCGTAGTTGCGTCCGTCCACCCGCGGCATCGCGATGCGTACCTGGGTCGCACCGACGGCGGCGGTGGCGGCGAGCATCCTCTCGGCATCCACCCGGTTTTCCAGCTGGGCATACCCGCCGATGCCGGAGAACTCCAGACCATTGGCGGTGGTGATCTCGCGAATCTGGGTGAGGTGGTCCTCGAGCCCGGTCATCGGCCAGGTCGCGCGGTTTCCGGCCCAGAATCCGGGCGGGGTGGCTTCGTCCTGGTCGGTGATGCGCCACTCGATGCCGTCCCAGCCCTGGGCGGCCAGGGTCTGGGCGGCCTCGGCCGGGGTCCAGTCGGGGGTCGAGGCGGTGAATACCGAATACTTCATGATGCGCGTCCCGTCGTCAGGGTGAGGTCGTCATATTTTCCGGCGAGCACGTCGGCGAACAGCACCGCGGTGCCCAGGGTCGCCGAGGCGTACATCGCGTGTACGAGTGCGAGCGAGTGGGTCGCGTCGCGGGCGGTGATGCCCGGGTCGCGGCCGTCCCGCAGCGCGGTGGCAATGTCGTCATACTGCCGGGTGTGGGCGGCGAGGAAGTCGCCCTCCGCCCGCGGGGAGGTGGAGAGCTGACCGGCGTCGATGACCTCGGCTGCCTGGTTCGCCGTACCCACCGCGCTCAACCCGGTTCCGGGAATCAGGTCGGCGCCGCCGGCCGCGTGGAAGTACTCCAGGCGGTCGTTGTCGATCACCGCGGATCCGCGCGACCCGAGCACCTGCAGGCGGGTGTTCAGACCCGGGTAGGCGGCGGTGGTGCAGTGGATCACGCCGAGGGCTCCGGATTCGAAGGCGACCGTGGCCACCGCGATGTCCTCGACCTCGATCCGCTCGTGGGCGAGCAGCGCGGTGCGGGCGTAGATCTCCACCGGGGTCCCGAGGGTCCAGCGCAGCAGGTCCACGGTGTGCACACCCTGGTTCATCACCGCGCCGCCGCCGTCGAGTTCCCAGGTGCCGCGCCAGTTGCCGCTGTCGTAGTAGTCCTGTCCGCGCCACCAGGCCACGGTGGCCGACCCCGAGGTGACCCGGCCGAAGCGGCCCTCGTCGATGGACTGCTTGACCAGCACGCTGGCCGGATCGAAGCGGTGCTGGGAGATGACGCTGACGATCAGCCCGCGCTCGGCGGCCTCATCGGCCAGGTCGGCGATGCGGCGAGCGCGCACCAGGTCCACGTCGATCGGCTTCTCGATCACCACGTGCACGCCGGCGGCGAGTGCCTCCCGGGCCGCGTCCACGTGCAGACCACTGGGGGTCGTGATGACCACCAGGTCGATGTCTCCGGCTTCAAGCGCCTCGGTCAGGGTCGCGAAGGTGCGCGGACGATCCACCGGATACTCGGCGGGCAGCAGGTCAGCGAGGGTAGAGAGGGCTTCGGGGAAGACATCCACCAGCGCACTCACGGTGAAGGCCTCGTGGGCCGCCAGGACGCGGGCGTGGTGGGTGCCGATCACGCCGCAGCCAATGATGACGGCACGGGTGGGTGTTGCGGTGGTCATTTGAGTGTTACTCCCAGTTCATCGGTGAGGCCCCGAAAGGCACGGGCTGCACGCCCGAAGGCGGCGGCCCCGGAGAATCCGCCGGTGGCGAATGCATCGGACAGGTGCGGTTCGAGCGAGGCGAAGCCGGCAAACCCGTCGGATGCCAGGGCACCGAGGGTTTCGCGCAGCTGGCCGTCGCCCTCGCCCGCGGCAACCACCGAGCGGTCGCTCGCGAGGGCGTCCTTCACCTGCAGGTATTCCAGGTAGGGGCGCAGGTCCTCGAATCCGTCATCGAAGGGCACCGCTCCCACCTGTACATAGTTGGCGTTGTCCCAGGCCACGCGGAGTGCCGGCGAGTTCACCGAGGTGATCAGGTCGAGCACCCGGGCGGGGGTGTCGCCATAGATGTCCTTCTCGTTCTCGTGCAGCAGCACGATCCCGGCAGCCTGGGCGATCTCGGCAAAGCGGGTCAGTCGTTCGATCACGGGTTCGCGGATCGCGTCCACGTCCACGCCCTCGCCGTAGTAGAAGGAGAAGATGCGGATGTAGCGGCTGTTCAGCACCTTGGCGGCGTTGATCGCGCGGTCCAGGCGTGCCAGCTCGGCGTCGAAGTCCAAGGTGATATCCACCTTGCCCAGCGGCGAGGCGATGGCCGAGACCCCCATCTCCTGTTCGGCGAGCAGCGCACGCAGCTCCTCCAGCCGGGCATCGTCAAGCTCCACGATGTTGATACCCCAGGCGCTGCGGACCTCGATGTGCTGGGCACCGAGCGCCTGCAGCACGGCGATCTGAATGCGGGGATCCTCATGGATCTCGTCCCCGAACCCGGACAGGGTCCAGGTGGGGGTGGATGATGCGGTCATTACTTAACTCCTCCTGCGGTGAGGCCACCAACAAGGTAGCGCTGGAAAATAAGGTAGAGAACAACAACGGGCACCGCACACACCAGCGCGGCGGCCATCATCTGGCCATAAACCGGGACGGCACCGCCCTCCTGGGTGGCCCCAAAAATCTGCAGCGAGACGGCCACGGTTCGAGACTCCGGGCGTGTCATCACCGAGGCGAAGAGCACGTCGTTCCAGCCCAGCAGGAACGCGAAGATGCCCGAGACGACGATGCCCGGCCAGCTCAGCGGCACGCTGATCCGGGTGAGGATCTTGAAGGGCGAGGCACCATCCAGGCGCGCCGCCTCCTCAAGCTCACGCGGCAGGCCACGCAGGTAGGTCACCATGACCCAGGTGGAGAACGGCAGCGCAAAGGTCAGGTAGGTGAGGAACAGGCCCCAGCGGGTACCGATGATCTGCACACCCAGGGTCGAAGCCGCGCTGGAGAAGAGCACAAACACGGGCAGCAGGAGCAGGGTTCCGGGGATCGACTGCAGCGCGAGCAGACCACGCAGCACCAGCAGGCGGCCGCGGAAGGCATAGCGCACCAGCACATAGGCGGTGGAGACCGAGAGTCCCGCGCAGACGATCGCGACGCCGCCTGCCACCAGCACGCTGTTCACCAGTCCGGTGCCCAGGTCCACCGTGGTCCAGATCTTCGAGTAGTTCTCGAAGGTCAACTCGGTGGGCCAGAATGCCCCGCGGGCCACGGCCAGATCGGAGTTGATCGAGGCAAAGAAGATGTAGAGCACAGGCACCATCGAGAACACCAGCAGCGCAGCCAGGATCACGATCAGCAGGGGCTTGGGGAGCAGCCGGTGGATCTGCGCCTGGCGGGCACCCTCCTTGGCGCTGGCGCGGTGCGGGGTCACGCGTACGGGGGCGATCGTGTTACTTGCGGACACGGGAACCACCATCCTCTCCGGTGTCGAGCTTCACTGCTCGCAGGTAGATAAAGAGCGGAATCGCGATCAGGATCAGCGAGATCACGGCCATCGCGGCCGACAGTCCGAACCGGAAGTTCTGGAAGCCGGTGATGTAGGTGAGCACGGGCAGGACGTTGACATCCGCCGGTGCGGGGATTCCAAACAGCACAAACGGGAGGGTGAAGTTGTTGACCGAGTGCAGGAAGGAGATGATCAGCGCGAGGGTGATCGGTCCCTTGAGGTAGGGCAGGATGACATAGCGCAGCTTGGTCCACCAGCCGGCACCATCCAGGGCCGACGCCTCGTGTACCTCGGAGTCCACCGACTGCAGGCCCGAGAGCACCAGCAGGTAGATGAAGGGCCAGGATGCCCAGATCTGCACAAACACCAGCGCCCAGTAGGACTGCGGGCCGTTGAGCCAGAGGCCCCCGTCGATGCCGAAGTTCTTGAGCATCGCGTTGCCCACCCCGTCGGGCTGGAGCATCGTGCGCCACACGGTACCCACCACGAAGGTCGGCAGCACGTAGGGCACCAGGAACAGCGAGCGGACCAGGCCCCGACCGCGGAAGCGGTTCTGGGTGGCCAGGGCCGCGGCGACACCGATCGGCAGGCAGATCAGGGTCACCAGGACCGCGTAGCCCACGCTGATACCGATCGACTGGATCAGCGTGGACTTGGTCAGCGCCTCCACGTAGTTGGTGATGCCGATAAACGGTGCGCTGATCCACTGCCGCAGCGTGTACTGGTCGAGATCCATCAGGGAGATCACCAGTCCCAGCACCAGCGGGACCAGGATCACCACCACCATCAGGATGCCGCCGGGGGCGAGCATCCAGAGCGGGCGATCACGCTCGCCGATCTTCCGGGCCCGACGCGGGCGGCCCGTGGGAGGCGAGGAGGGGGCGGGATGCCCGCCCCGGCGCGCGGCGGTGCGCGCCGGAGTGGCATCGGCGCTCGCGGCGGCATTGGCCGCGAGTGCGTCGGCGCGGGTGCGCGCCTCGGGGGTGGTGTCAGCCGCGAGTGCGTCGGCGCGGGTGCGCGCCTCGGGGGTGGTAACCATGAGGGTCTCTTCCGGTGTCTTACTTCGCGCGATCCAGGGCAGACTGAGCCTTGTCCTGCTCGGTCTTCAGGGCGGAGATGATCTGATCGGTGCTCACCGATCCGGCGTTGAGCGAGGGGATGGCCTGAACCACGACATTGGTCATGCCCAGCTGAACATCTCCCCAGGCACCGCTGAACGGGGTGCCAACGGAGAGCTTGGACGCCTCAACGATCGGGGCGAGCTGCGCGTTGTCCGTCTCCAGGGCCTCGGCAGCCTTGGCGTTGGTGGGCATCTCGCCGAAGGTGTCGTAATAGACCTTCTGTTCCTCGGCGGTGGTGAGCATCTCGATCAGGGCGAAGGAGAGGTCCTTGTTCTTGGAGTAGTCGGCAACCACGAAGTTGGATCCGCTGAGGATCGAGGCGGCTTCCTTACCGTCGGAGGGACGCTTGGTCTCCCCCGGCGGAACGGTCGGCATGACCGCGTAGGCGTACTTACCGGCCACGGCCGAGGCTTCCAGGGTGTTGATCGAGGTTGCGGTGACCATCGGCATGAACGCGGCCTTTCCGTCGGCGAACGAGGCGAGGGCCTGGCTGGCCTTCCAACCGATCGCGGCCGGGTTGACCACCTTGTCCTGGGTCAGCCAGCCGAAGTAGGTTTCATAGGCCTTGATCGTGACCGGGTCATCCAGGCGCACCTTCTTGCCGTCGATGATCGGGTTACCGGCCTGGGTCGACATCGCCCAGATGAACTTCCACGGGTCGAAGTTGTCGCCGTAGGCGATGCTCAGACCGTACACGTCGTCGTGGGTCAGCTTCTTTGCCTGCTCGAGCAGTCCGTCCCAGGTGTCGGCGGGCTTGTCGATGCCGGCGGCGGCAAGCATCTCGGTGTTGTACGCCATCACAAACGGACGGCTTCGGGCGGGGATCCCCACCTCGTTGTCCTTGTCCGGTCCGGAAATCCCCAGGCTGGCCTCGGTGAAGCGGTCGCGGCCGCCGACCTTCTTCCAGTCGTCGTCGCTGACCTTGACGAAGGCGCCGGTGGCGTAGGCGGTGGGGGTGAACGTGGTACCCAGCGAGTAGATGTCCGGGCCCTGGCCCGAGACCACCGAAGTCTGGATCTTGGTCAGCTCATCGTTGGCGCTGGCGAAGGTTTCGAACTTTACCTCGGCACCGGTCTTGGCCTTGAACTTTTCGCTCACATCGGCGAACCACTTCTGCTGTTCCTCCGGGTAGAGCGTGTTGGCGTCGGTCAGAACATTCAGGGTCTTGCCCTTTCCGTCCAGCGCACCGGCGCCATCGCCGGGTGCGTCACCGCCACTCGCGCAACCGGCGAGGGTGATCGCGCCGGCCGCCAGCAGCGCCGTGGTCAGGGCGAGTTTTTTCTTCATCATCCGAGCTCCTCCTTGAGTGGGTGAAACCGTGGCTCAAAACCCCGGTGCACCGACTCTAGACAAAACGACAAACTTTCAGCAACCGTTTGCCAAAAATTGCCAAGTGTGGTTTTCTCTGGATATGAGTAATGACCCGGTGTCGCCGTCAACCAGACCCGCGACGATTCACGATGTGGCCCGCGAAAGCGGATTCGCCGCGTCGACCGTTTCGCGCGCTCTCTCCAATCCGGGCCGGGTAAATGCCCAGACCAGGGAGAAAATCGTGGCGATCGCCCGGGCCCTCAACTACACCCCGAACACCCAGGCGCGCGCCCTCACCTCGGGGCAGACCGGATCGATCGCGGTGCTGGTCTCGGACATCACCAACCCGTTTTACTTCGGGCTGATTCGTGGCACACAGCAGCAACTCAAGGCGGCAAACTACCTCCAGATGCTCGTGGACACCGCCGAGTCCAGCGACTCCGAGGCCGCGACCATCGACTCGCTGCGCCGCTCGGCCGACGGGGCGATCCTCACCGCATCCAGGCTCTCCGATCAGCAGCTGCTCGCGCTGGCCGAGCGGATGCCACTGGTCGCGATCAACCGTCATGTGCCCGGGATTCCCGCGGTCATCATCGACACCCCGTTCGGGATCGACCAGGCCCTCGACCACCTCGCCTCCCTCGGGCACCGCCGGATCACCTACGTGTCCGGACCCGATATGTCCTGGTCCAATGAGCGCCGCTGGCAGCGGCTGGAAAAGACCGCGCAGAAGCTCGGCGTCCACCCCGTCCGCACCCGCGAATATGCCCCGAGCATGGCCTCGGGCGCGGCGGCAGCGGAGGCGATGATCAACAGCGAATCCACCGCGTGCGTGGTGTTCAACGACCTGATCGCGATCGGGATGCTCGAGCGATTCCGCGAGCGCGGCGTCCGCGTCCCCGAGGACATCAGCGTGGTCGGCTGCGACGACATCTTCGGGGCTGACTTCTGCAATCCCCCGCTCACCACCCTCACCGCGCCGATCGAGCGCGCGGGGCGGATGGCCGTCTCGATGCTGCTGTCCCGGCTCGAAGCGGGTGCCGACGCTCCGCCGCCCCCGCCGATGCTGCTGCCCACCCACCTGACCGTGCGCAAGTCCACCGGCCCCGCCCGGGAGCACTAGCCACCCACAGTTTTGCACCACCGCGTTACCGACCCCAGCCAATGAAGACAGGGAGACACCCGTGACTGAGCTCACCCCACACCCCGATCGTCTGCTTCCGGCAGACCCCACCACACTCGCTATCGCTCGGCGGCTCTACGGGGAGGTGGCGGGTGCGCCGATCCTCTCCCCGCACGGGCATGTGGATGCCACCCTGCTGCTGGAAAACGCGGCGTTCCGGGATCCCGCCGAGCTGCTGATCACCCCTGACCACTACGTCACCCGGCTGCTGCACGCCCACGGTGTCGCCCTGGGCGATCTGGGTCTGGCCGACCGCGGCGTGCCCTCCACCGCGAGCGGATCGGACATCTGGCGCAGGTTCTGCAGCCACTGGCACCACTTCGCCGGAACCCCGGTGCGCTACTGGTTCGAAACCGAGCTGCACGACGTGTTTGGGATCACCGAGGTCCCCTCTGCGGACACCGCGGACTCGATCTATGCGCAGATCGCCGCCAAGCTGGCGCAGCCCGGGTGGCGGCCGCGGGCACTGTTTGAGCGCTTCAACATCGAGGTCCTGGCCACCACCGACGATCCCGCCGACTCGCTGGATGCCCACCGCGCCCTGGCCGAGGATCCCACCTTCCACGGACGCGTGCTGCCGACCTTCCGCGCCGACCGCTACATGGACCCCTCGGCCCCAGCCTGGCGCGGCGCCCTCACCGCGATCGCCGAGGCTGCCGATATCGACACCGGAACGTACGCGGGCCTGATCGCCGCGCTGCGGAACCGCCGTGCACACTTCATCAACCACGGGGCCACGGCCACCGATACCGGCGTGCTTGAACCCACCGCCGAGCCGCTCCCCCTCGCCGAGGCCGAACGCATCCACGCCGCCGCCCTGGCCGGAACCGCGACCGAGGCCGACGCCGTCGCCTACCGCCGCAACATGCTCTACCGCTATGCCGAGATGGCGGCCGAGGACGGTCTGGTCATGCAGCTGCACCCCGGCGTGATCCGCGGGCACCACACCCCGACCCTGGAACGCTTCGGTCCCGACACCGGACACGACCTGCCCGACCAGGGCTCGTTCACCCGCCCCCTGCGCCGCATGCTCCAGGACTTCGGAACCAACGACACCTTCCGCCTGGTGCTGTTCACCGTTGACGAGACGGTGTTCTCACGGGAAATCGGCCCGCTTGCCGGGTTCTACCCCTCAGTCTATGCCGGGGCACCGTGGTGGTTTATCGACACCCCTGCGGCGATCGCCCGCTACCGCTCGGCCGTGACCGACAGCGCCGGGTTTGCCAAAACCTCGGGCTTCATCGACGACACCCGCGCATTCTGCTCGATCCCCGCCCGCCACGACATGTCCCGCCGCGCGGATGCCGCATTCCTCGCCGGGCTGGTGGCCACCCATCAGCTGGGCGAGGAGGAGGCCGCGGTGCTGATTCGGGATCTCACCGACCGCATTCCGCGAGAGGTCTTCCGCCTCTAAACCGAACAGTCCATGCCAGGGGTCCCGCGAGAGGTCTTCCGCCTCTAAACCGAACAGTCCATGCCAGGGGTCCCGCGAGAACTCTTCCGCCTCTAAACCGAACAGTCCATACCAGGGGTCCTGCGAGAGGGCTTCCGCCTCTAGGCAGGACCTCAACCTGGCCGATTCGGGCGCACCGGTGTGCGCATCCGATTCCGCGGTGGGCGTACAACACCGTGCGGAGCCCCAGTATTCCGGGGGTCCGCACGGCCGCCCACAGCACTGAACAAAGGTGCATGGGCAAAACCGTTTCCGGGCATGTGAGGTTTGCTAAGTTGATCACAACCCATGCTCGGAGCCGCGCGTTTCTGCGTCTCTTCCAGGCATGTCCAGCGCATCCCCTTTCCATAATCCCCGAATTGGAGTAACCATGACGGAAGCAGCACAGGCAAACATTGGCGTGATCGGAATGGCGGTCATGGGCAGCAACCTCGCCCGTAACCTGGCGAGCCGCGAGGGTAACACCGTCGCAATTTTCAACCGCTCGCCCGAGCGCACCCGTGGTGTTGTCGAGGCACACCCGGAGGCCGGCTTTGTGGCCAGCGAGACCATCGATGAGTTTGTGGCTTCGCTGCAGAAGCCGCGCACCGCGATCATCATGGTGCAGGCCGGCGCCGGCACCGATGCCGTAATCAACCAGCTGACCGAGCGCTTCGAGCCCGGCGACATCATCGTGGACGGCGGCAACGCCCTCTACACCGACACCATCCGCCGCGAAAAGGCCGTGAGCCCGACCGGCATCCACTTTGTGGGTGCGGGTATCTCCGGTGGCGAGGAGGGCGCGCTCAAGGGCCCGTCGATCATGCCCGGTGGAACCGCCGAGGCCTATGAGACCCTGGGTCCGATCCTCTCCTCGATCGCCGCGGTCGCCGAGGGCGAGCCCTGCGTGACCCACGTGGGTACCGACGGTGCCGGCCACTTCGTGAAGATGATCCACAACGGTATCGAGTACGCCGACATGCAGCTCATCGCCGAGGCCTACGACCTGCTGCGCTACAACGCGGGTCTGACCCCGGCCGAGATCGCCGACGTGTTCACCGAGTGGAACAAGGGTGAGCTGGAGAGCTACCTGATCGAGATTACCGCCGAGGTTCTGCGCCAGGTGGATGCCAAGACCGGCCAGCCGCTGGTTGACGTGATCCTGGACCAGGCGGGTTCCAAGGGCACCGGCGTGTGGACCGTACAGAACGCCCTGGCCCTGGGTGTCCCGGTTTCGGGTATCGCCGAGGCCGTATTTGCACGTTCGCTCTCCTCGCACCCCGAGCAGCGCGAGGCCGCCGCGGGCCTGCCGGGTCCGGCAAACCCGGTGGCCGTGACCGACCGCGATGCCTTCATCGAGGACGTCCGCCAGGCACTCTACGCCTCGAAGATCGTCGCCTACTCGCAGGGCTTCGACGCGATCCGCGCCGGTGCCGCCGAGTACAACTGGAACATCGACCTGGGTGCCGTCTCGCGCATTTGGCGTGGTGGCTGCATCATCCGCGCCCAGTTCCTCAACCGCATCGCCGACGCGTACGCCGAGCAGCCGAACCTGGCCGCCCTGCTGACCGCACCGTACTTCTCGGACGCGATCACCGCAGGCCAGGAGGCTTGGCGTCGGGTTGTGGTTTCGGCCACCCAGACCGGCATCCCCGCTCCGGCGTTCTCCTCCTCGCTGGCCTACTACGACGGTCTGCGCGCCAAGCGCCTGCCGGCCGCCGTGGTCCAGGGTCAGCGCGACTTCTTCGGTGCCCACACCTATAAGCGGGTCGACATCGAGGGAACCTTCCACACCCTGTGGTCGGGAGACCGTACCGAGATCAGCGCCACCGACTCGCACTAGTTCCGGTTCTCCTCACCCTCGGCTGCCGGTTCCAGGTTCCGGAACCGGCAAACGGGTAATCTCGCGGCCTCGCCCCATCGGGCGGGGCCGCGTTTTTGTTCCCGAACTCAGCTCGTTCTTGTGGAATTGGAGTGTTCGGGGCCCCACTTATTCGCCGAGCCGGCACACAGTCAAAGAGGTAGGCGAGCTAGCCCCCCACACGTTTCCTTATCCGGTGCGCTGCGCTCTCGTGGCCCGCGGGCTACTGAAGCTGACTGGGGTGAATCCCATGGCGCTTGCGGAGTCCACGCCAACGCAGATGGAGAATATCCAGCGCAATGGCGCGCATGCCCGCGGCAACCTGACGCTCAATAGCCTCGCTAAAATCCCGTGCCGTGTCATGGTCGGCCCAGTATGGTTCCCGTGCCGGCGTCTGCGGTTCGGGCTGCTGCTCGTAGACGTTACTCATGATCTTCCTCCCGTGTTCTTCCTGCTTTCGATTGACCGATGCTCCGCGGCGACGATCGCAAATTCAATGGCTTCCGCGTATGGCATCAACGCTACGTGGAATTCTTTTGAGTGATCGTTCGCCGTAACCCCCATGATGCGCAGAGCACCGAGAACGCGGTCGGGGGCGCGGAGAGGGATGACCAGTTCGGAGTCTCGCCGGTGCCGTGATCTCACGACGCCTTCCGTGTTCTCCCGCGTGATCTCGCCGATCCAGCCCAGCGGGGAGAGCCCCCGCACGCGCATCGGCGGCAGCCGTGCACCGGAAATTCCGGCACCGACTCCCACCTGCGGTTTCCAGAATTGCCCATCCTCGCTGAGGACATAGAGGACGATGCCCACTCGTGAGTCCCCGCGGAATCGCGTGCGCCACAGCCTGAAAACGGTGTCTTCGAGGTAATTCTTTCCGAGTCGTGATCGAGTCGCGGGCGAAATCACAACCAGCTCGGTGGCCAGGCGAACCGTACTGCGGAGCAGCGTCAAGGTATCGCCCGTCTGTGCCGTCGCAATGCGAAACAGGTTGCCTTCGACCGAGGGCTGGAACCCGCGTACCAGCAGCGGGCACACACCGATCGCGATCAGCATGCCACCGAGGAACAGAAAAACAGGTTCCCCACGAGCGGTGGAGATGCTCATCCCGCCGAAGAGAATGGCGACGCAGGTCAGCGCCTCGGCAAACGGCGACAGCAGAAAGCGCAGCACTGCCGCACGCATATTGCCCGTCTTAGGTATCATCACACATCACCTCCATTCACAATCCTCTGCGGCAGAAGAGCTGTGCAGTGAGAACGGCAGGTTCTGTGGAGAACATGGTCTACAGACGCCTATGTGGAGGAACCTTCCTGCACACCGGATGCGGTGGGAACGACCAGTGAACGCCCCTTAGCGCCGAGCGGGGCCCACCGGATCGACGTACTCGGGGTGGCTGCGTTCCAGGCCGTCGAGGTCGATCAGGACAAAGCGGAGGTGGGAGCGCAGCTCGGCGGCGGCTCCGGGGATGCTACCGGATTCGAGGGCGTCGACGATGCGCTCGTGGTCGCGGATATACTCGGCGACCGAGCGGAATCCGGTCAGCCCGTGATAGCGCACGCGGTCGAGGTGCCCCTTGGCACCGGCGACGGTTGCCCAGGCGGTTTCGTGCCCGGGGATGCCCAGGAGCGCACGGTGGAACTCCTCATCCAGCGGGTAGAAGTCCTCGGGATCCTCGACCTCGCGCTGCCGGGCGATAATGTCGCGAAGCTGCGTAATCTGGGCCTCCCCCACGCGATCGCGGCAGGCCTCGAGCGAGGCCAGCTCGATGGCCTCGCGGATGAACTGCGCCTGGCGCACCACCGCCGAGTCGATCCGCGCCACGTAGGTCCCGCTCTGCGGGCGCACCTCGACGAGCCCCTCCTGAGCGACCAGCAGCAGCGCCTCACGCACGGGCTGACGGCTCACCCCGAGCTCACCGGCCAGATCGGCCTCGCTCAGTCCGGTGCCCGGAGCGTAGGTGCCGCGGATCACCCGCTCGCGGATCTCGGTGTAGGCGATCGACCGCGCGGACGCACGTGGTGCCGAAGCGGTGGAGGAGGTCATGGCTCAATCCTAGGCCGGAGGGCCCGGGATACCGTGCGGCATCCCGAGCCCTCGGGTGTACAGAGTTGTTCGATTAGCGGGTGCACCCGGCGCAAACCCACACCCGCCAATCGAATCCTGGGCCCGCACAATGAGGCATCGTGCGGGTGGCGGCACGGGGCCGCAAAGGGCGACCTACCAGTCGTGAACGGTGCCGTCGGCCAGACGGTTATAGGGCAGGTAGGCCTGCTCGTACGGGTACTTGCCCGCCTCGTCCTTGTTGAGCTCGACACCCAGACCCGGCTTGTTACCCGGGTGCAGGAAGCCGTTTTCCCAGGTGAAGGACTGCTCGAAGACCTGGTCGGTCTTGGCACCGTGCTTCATGTACTCCTGGATACCGAAGTTATGGATCGACAGGCCCAGGTGCATGGCCGCGGCCATGCCCACCGGGGAGATATCGGTCGGTCCGTGCATACCGGACTTGATCTGGTACTGAGCCGCGTACTCGAGGATCTTCTTGAGGTGCGAGATACCACCGGTGTGGGTCACGGCCGAGCGCACGTAGTCGATGAGCTGTTCGCGGATGATCTGCTGGTAGTCCCACTGGGTGTTGAAGATCTCACCGATGGCCAGCGGGGTCGTGGTGTGCTGACGGACCAGGCGCAGGGCCTCCTGGTTCTCGGCCGGGGTGCAGTCCTCGAGCCAGAACAGGTCGTAGGGCTCGAGGCTCTTGCCCAGCTTGGCTGCCTGGATCGGGGTCATCCGGTGGTGTCCGTCGTGCAGCAGCGGCAGCTCGGGACCAAACTCGTTCCGCACGGCCTCGAACACGGTGGGTACGTGGCGCAGGTAGGCGCGGGTGTCCCAGTCCTCCTCGGCCGGGTAGGCACCGCGCTGGGCGGGCTCGTGGTCGTAGCGGACGCCGGTGTTGGCGTCGAAGGTGTCGTTGGAGGCGATGCCGTAGATCGACTTCAGGCCGGGAACACCGGTCTGCACGCGGATCGCCCGGTAGCCCTGCTCCTGGTGCGAGCGGATGCTGTCAAACAGTTCGGGCATGGTCTTGCCCGAGGCGTGACCGTAGGCGAGCAGGCCGTTGCGCGAGGCACCACCCAGCAGCTGGTAGAGCGGCATGCCGGCGGCCTTAGCCTTGATGTCCCAGAGCGCCACGTCCACGGCGGCGATCGCGGCCATGGTAACCGGGCCACGACGCCAGTAGGCCCCGCGGTACAGGAACTGCCACATGTCTTCGATCCGGTGCGCATCGGCACCGATCAGCAGCGGAACTACGTGCTCCTGCAGGTAGGCAACCACGGCCAGCTCGCGACCGTTCAGGGTGGCGTCACCCAGGCCGGTGATTCCGTCTTCGGTGGTGATCTTCAGCGTGACAAAGTTCCGGTCGGGACTCGTGACGATGATTTCGGCACTGGCGATACGCATGCGCGGTCAACTCCTTTGATGATGCGACGGGTCGGTCATTCCGCCCACAAGAAAACTACCATACCAGTTGAGTGATTGCGACTCGGAAAAGAAAAAACTGCGCATGCTTTATAGGGAAAGCATGCGCAGCGCGGGAAAGGCTGGTATGGCAGATTCGCGGTTAGAGCACGCCCAGCTCGGTGAGCTTGGCCTCCAGGTCACGGTCGCTCGGCTCCACCTGATGCGTGCCATCGGGGAACACGATCACCGGAATCTGGGTCCGGCCGGAGATTGCGTGCGCGCGATCGGCGCCGGTTTCATCGGCGACCAGGTCCACGTACGTATAGGACACCCCGCGGGAATCCAGCAGGGCCTTGGATCGCACGCAGTCGCGGCACCAGTCGGCACCATACAGCGTCACGGCGGGGGTTTGGGTGGCAGTCTCGGAAGTCATGGACCCAGGATACGCCCCGAAGCCGAGCTTCGATACGGCTAGGCGGCACTCGCCGCCAGCAGCTCGCGCGCCGCCCCGGTCGCCTGAACCACCAGCGCCTCCCGGCGATGACGCTCGCGCCCAAACCGATCGGCCGCCGTGATCGGATCGTCCTGGGTCCCCTCGCTCCCCGCGAGCACCAACCGATTCATCTGCGGCATGGTCCACCACGCGGCAGCCAGCATGATGATGCTCAGCAGCAGCTGCGCGGTTGCCCCACGGGAGACACCCGGCAGGGCATCGCCGAGCGTATCCACCTTGGCCACACAGTTCTGCAGTCGCGTGTTCCCACCCATCCGCGAGTCGGCACGCTCAAGACCCTCCCAGGCAAGCAGTCGGGGCAGATGCGGGCTCTCCCGGAAGCGATCAAAAAACGCCCCCGCATACTCTCCCACGGCCTCCGCACCCACGCCGGATACATGAACCTGGGCCACGAAGGTCTCCAGCTCCCGCGAGAGAACGGTCTCAAACAGCGCCTCCTTATTGCCGAAGTACGTGTAGATGCGCTCCTTATTGACCCCGGCGGCCCGGGCGATGGCGTCGATCCGCGTACCGGCCAGACCGGACTCGCTAAAGCAGGCGGTAGCCGCGTCGAGCAGAAGCGTTTGTGTGCGTTCGGTATCCCAGGCCATGCCCCCATCCTAGCAACTCCAACCAAACGGTTGCAGTTTGACGTCTGGACCACTACAGTCAAATCTGCAACCAAACAGTTGGAGATTATCTAATGTCACAGAAACCGCCCTCGACCCACGTCCGCGCACTGCTCACCTGGCTCGCCATCTTCCCCCTGGTCACCCTCGGCTCGTTCGCCCTCGAACCCATCTCCACGGGCTGGCCACTGCCGTTGCGCACGCTGGTATTGACCGCGGCCGTGGTTCCCCTGGCCGTTTATCTGGTGGTCCCCAGCCTGATTCGCGCGCGTGGCAGCATCCTTTCTCGGCGCGGCGGCGTGGTACCGGCGGTCGCAGTCGTGCCCGCGGCGGAACTCGCGGACTAACTACCCCGCCACACAAGCACAGCAGACGCACAAACGCCTCCCGCTCGATGAGCGGGAGGCGTTTGTGCTGCGGCTAGAGGCTAGGCGGCACCATCGAACATCGAGGTAACCGAACCATCCTCGAAGACCTCGTGGATCGCACGCGCCAGCAGCGGGGCGATCGGGAGGATCGTGAGGGTGTCGAAGCGCTTGTGCTCGGGGATCGGCAGGGTGTCGGTCACCACAACCTCGTCCACGCAGGCCGACTGCAGGATCTCGCTGGCCGGGTCCGAGAACACGGCGTGGGTTGCGGCCACGATCACGCGGGTTGCACCGTTGTCCTTGAGCGCCTGGGCGGCCTTGACGATGGTTCCGCCGGTGTCGATCATGTCGTCCACCAGGAGGCAGACGCGACCCTCGACGTTACCAACGATCTCGTGCACGGTGACCTGGTTGGCCACCAGCGGGTCGCGACGCTTGTGGATGATCGCCAGCGGCGCATCCAGCTGGTCACTCCACATGTCGGCCACGCGCACGCGGCCCATGTCCGGGGACACCACGGTCAGCTCGGAGCGGTCCAGCGAGGCACGGAAGTGCTCCAGCAGCACCGGCATCGCGAACAGGTGGTCCACCGGGCCGTCGAAGAAGCCCTGGATCTGCGAGGCGTGCAGGTCCACCGACATGATGCGGTCGGCGCCGGCGGTCTTGAACAGGTCGGCGACGAGGCGAGCCGAGATCGGCTCGCGGCCGCGGCCCTTCTTGTCCTGACGTGCGTAGGGGTAGAACGGAGCGACCACGGTGATCCGCTTTGCGGAGGCACGCTTGAGCGCGTCGACCATGATCAGCTGCTCCATCAGCCACTCGTTGATCGGAGCGGTGTGAGACTGGATGACAAACGCATCACAACCACGCACGCTCTCATCGAACCGCGCGTAGATCTCACCGTTGGCGAAGGTACGAGCGTCGGTCGGGACAAGCTCGGACCCGAGCGCCTCGGCTACTGCCTCAGCGAGCTCGGGGTGCGAGCGACCCGCGACCAGAACCAGACGCTTCTGACCATTCGTTTTAATGCCGGACACCACTCCTGCTTCCTGCCGGTCTTGACCGACGTTTCGCGTTATTCAGTTATTTGCTGTGGGGGAATTGGCGGCCTCTGCCGCCAGTGCCGCCGCGCTTCCGGGACGCTTGGATTCGGTCCAGCCCTCGAGGTTGCGCTGCGGTGAAACGTTGATGGCGAGGCTCCCGGCCGGAACATCTTTCCGGACCACGGTGCCCGCACCCGAGTACGCACCGTCTCCAATTGTAACCGGAGCGACGACCACACTGTGCGATCCAATCCGAACATGGGATCCCACGGTGGATGCGGCCTTGTTCACGCCGTCGTAATTGGCGAAGATTGTGCCGGCCCCGATGTTGGTTTCCTCACCGATGGTGGCGTCGCCCACATAGGAAAGGTGCGGGACCTTGGAGCCCGCGCCGATCTTGGCGTTCTTGGTCTCGACGAAGCCGCCGATCTTGCCATTTGCCCCCAGGATGGTCCCGGGACGCAGGAAGGTGAACGGGCCCACGGTCGCGCCGGCGCCGATCACGCTGTGGCTGGCCTCGGTGCGCTTGACCTCGGCTCCCTCGCCCACCTCGACGGCAAACAGGGTCGTGTCCGGGCCGATCACGGCGTCGCTCTCGATCACGCTGGGTCCGAGGATCTGCGTGCCGGGCTTCAGGGTCACATCGGGGGCCAGCGTGGCCTGGACGTCGATCCAGGTGGTGCGCGGGTCCTGGACGGTCACCCCGGCACGCTGCCAGCGCTCGATGGTCACGGTGTTCAGGCGGGCGGCGGCGGCGGCGAGCTGCACGCGGTCGTTGATGCCCTCCACCTCCCAGGCGTCGCTCACCGGAAGCGCGGCGATCGCCGAACCGGCGGCGCGCAGCAGGCCGAGCACGTCGGTCACGTACTTCTCGCCCTGGGCGTTGTCGGTGGTCAGCGCGGCGAGCTGCTCGCGCAGCGCGGCCAGACCAAAGAGGTAGATGCCGGCGTTGATCTCGCGGGAGGCCAGCTCGTTCTCGTTGGCATCCTTGTGCTCGACAATCCGGTCCAGGTCGCCGGCCTCGGTGCGGATGATCCGGCCGTAGCCGGTGGCGTCGTCGAGGACGGCCGACAGGATGGTGGCCGAGGCCCCGGTGCCGCGGTGATCGGCGATCAGGTCGGCCAGGGTGTCGGCGGTCAGCAGCGGCACATCGCCGTTGAGCACCAGCACGTCGCCGGCGAAGCCCTCGGGCAGCGCCGCGACGGCGAGCTCCACCGCACGACCGGTGCCGGGAACCTCGTCCTGATCCACGATGATGGTTTCGGGAAGCTGTTCGGTGATCGAGGCGGCCACCAGGTCGCGCTCGTGGCGCACCACGGCAAGAACGTGGGCGGCCTCCAGGCGGCGCGCCGCTTCGATGACGTGACCCACAACGGTGCGGCCACCCAGCGGGTGCAGAACCTTCGGGGTACGGGACTTCATCCGGGTGCCCTGTCCTGCGGCGAGAACGATGACGGCGAGCTGCGAATCGGTCACTCGATTCCTTTCTGAAGGGAACGCCGTCCCCCGTGAGAGTGCGGCGTCTAAGAGTGCACTGCGCTCCGCCTCCAGGATTCGAACCTGGACCGGACAGCTCCAAAGGCTGCCGTGCTGCCGTTACACCAAGGCGGAACACGTCGTGGGACGTGTGCGTTCCCAGTCTGCCAGATTCCGGCGGGCGTCGCCGACGACAACGCCCACAAGCGCCAACTTCCGTCGCCACGAAGCGTGTGGATTTGCCGTCAATCCCCCCAAAGTCTCTCGAAGTCGAGATAATAGTGAGATGCCCGCACAACCGGATGAAGTCGATCTGATCGTGCGCTCGTGGGAACGCGAGCGCCCCGATCTCGATTTCGCGCCCCTGCGAGTGCTCTCCCGAGTGGACCGGCTGAGCCATCAGCTGGACGCCGCCCGCCGCGCCGCCTTCGCCGAGCCGGGCCTCGAGCCCTGGGAGTTCGACGTGCTGGCCTCGCTGCGCCGCGCCGGGGCCCCGTTCACGCTGAGTCCCAAGACGCTGCTGACCCAGAACCTGGTGTCCAGCGGCACGATGACCAACCGGATCGACCGTCTGGTCGCCCGCGGACTGGTCCGACGCGAAACCGACCCCAACGACGGCCGCGGCATCCTGGTGGTCATGACCGCAGCCGGTCGCGACGCCGTGGATGCGGCGATCTCGGCGCTGCTGGCCGCCGAGTCGCAGCTGCTCTCGGCGATCACCGAGCGCGAGCAGGAGTCCCTCTCGATCCTGCTACGCCGCCTGGGCGTGGATTCCAAGTAGCTCGCGGTACCGGCCCGCCTTCACCTCCGCTAGTTGTAGTTCCTCGGGACGTTGTGAACACCCGACATAGCGAAGACCTCCGGGCAGGATATGGGATACCACTCTCATACACTCAACCGGAGGTCTTCGTGACTCACGCTAACGCACCCCTTACCCCCGTGGGAAGAACACGCCTAGCCACACTCATCAATACCCACGGCTGGCCCGTGCGCCGAGCCGCGGAACGCTTTCAGGTCTCGCCCACCACCGCGAGTAAATGGGCACGACGTCAGCGCCTGGGAATCCCCATGACGGATGTATCCTCGCGCCCGCATACCAGCCCCACCCGGCTGTCTCCCCGGACCGAACGCCGAATTATCGCGTTACGCTTTACCCACAGATATGGAACGGTTTAAAGGTTTAACTGGACGTTTGCTCCAGAACGGGCGTTTGCCAAGACGTATGCTAGCGACGATGAAAGAGAAGTAACGTATGGGGCCTGGATGCATTACTACAATCATCACGGGCCATACTGGGATTCGTGATTAAACGCCCACACAACGCGTTCACAACCCCATGAGGAACTACAGCTAACTCACCTTGTTTCGGTGCGCTTCAAAGTAGGCATGACGGCCGTGCTCCTGCTGTCCCGTAAAACCCATAAAATTGCCCAACTTGTAGGCGATACCAGATGGAGTGGCACGCACTTCCAGCTCAAAGTCCTGCGCAAGTACCGCTAAACGTCTCTCAACAGAAGCTTCATTGGCGTCACCCAACGACCTAACTAGGCGATCAATACGGACAAAATCGTTCGCTTCAACTAGTGCTCGATACACGGGATCATGCACACCTGCTTCAAGTTCCGGAAGATCATGCGGAACACCCTGATGGTCTAGAGCACCACGGATTGCGCGGCCAACAGCTTCGGCCACAGGCGGAGGGAAAGCATTTCCAATTTGGCGATATTGCGAAGTTTTCCGACCGGCGAATTTCCAGTCATCGTCTGCGCGCCACCCCTGTAGCCTAGCAACCATCTCAACAGTGAGCCGAGGCAACCGCTCAGAAGCGGGGGGCGCGTCCGAACCTGGCGCTTCATCCGCTACACCCTTTCCATCTACCCCAAGAGCCGCCCAGGCCGCCTTAGCGCGTGTTGGGCCAAGGTCAGCACCACCATGCTTTTTACTCCCGCCAACCACCGTAGGGCCAACCTTGTTGGCAAGCGAAACCCACTCATCAACATGCTTCCATCCGTTTGCCCCCATGAGATCACGTAGCGCCTCACCTACTGTCACTTCTGCTGCTTGCGGCTCTGGCCACCGGAAATAAACAGCTTCTTCTGGCTTTAGAGCCACAAGAACAAACCGGGGCCGCAACTGGGCAACTCCAAAATCAGAAGCATGGAGCAGTTTCCAGTCCGCTACGTACCCAAGCTGAGTCAACCGGTCAAGCACGCGCTGACGATATCCAGAAAAACGCGGCGCCGCAAGACCACGAACATTTTCGAGCAGAAGAGCCCTGGGGCGAATAACAGCCACTTGCTCAATCGCCCATGCAAAGAGGTCTCGTTCGTCTGAAGAACCCAGCTGCTTTCCTGCAACCGAGAACGGCGGGCAAGGGACCCCACCAGCAAAAAGGTCAATGCCTTCATACTCAGATGGGTTCCAAACCGTGGGATCAGCAACATCACCGACCTTCACCGTTCCGCCACTGTTTGTTCGCAAAGTCTCGGCGGCTGTTGGGTCCAATTCCACAGCGAGGACATGCTCAAAGCCAGCCCTATAGAGGCCAAGCGCTTGGCCACCCGCGCCAGCGCAGATCTCAACTGACTTAAGCTTCTTCATCTCTCATCGCTCCAAAATAATTAGCTGTCTGCTAGCAAAAAATATGCCGATACACCCACAAAAGCCCATTGCGCCATTTTCAACAGGCGCAAAACTTCGTCACCGCCGCCTAATCGGCATTCACAAATCCACGCGAGCCTTCACACCGCTTTAGTTGCGACATGAACGCTGCGTCGAACTCCGCAATGGTTAAACCGTTGAAGAATCGAACGTAAGTTCTACTTTACCCCTTCTTCGCAAATTCAACACTCCAACGCACCATGCTGCCTCCGGACATCAGGACCCCCAATAAAATAGAGATTCGGCACTTCTCGGCGCATGTTCGGCGTGTTTCGGCATATGTTTGGCAAGGTTCGGCACTTGACTGCGGCACATTTCGGCTGTTATGTTAGGTTCCGTCAGAAGAACACTACGAGAATCAGGAGAACGAAAATGCCAGACGCCCCTAAGCTTTCCTCCCGAGTACAGGTCGCCAGGTTTCTTGCCAGCCTCGGTGTGGGCAGCAAGTTCACAAAGATTGAGCTCCTGGACGCGGTACCCGGAGTAGCTCAGGCTGACCGTCGAATGCGTGACCTTCGCAGCATGGGATGGGTCATTGATAACTACAAGACAAACCCCACTCTCTCACCAGAGCAGTACCTGCTCCGAGAAATCGGCACAAGAGTTGACCTCGGGGAGAAGCCCATTTCTCAGCGAAAGTCGATCACTGGCGCAAAGCGCCGACGCATCCTCGACCGCGACGGCCATGTTTGCCAGTCATGCTTCACTGCAGGCGGCGAAGAGTTCAACGATGCCCCTGGGCGTCGCGCAACACTCACTATTGGCCATATCGTGCCCGTCGTGCGCGGCGGAACCAACGATGATTCCAACCTCCGCACAGAGTGTCAGCGCTGCAACGATGAAGCGCGAGACAATACGGACAATCCGCCGAGCGCCGACGAAGTTCTCACTCAGGCCTCACAAGGCAGCCGCAGGGAGAAGCTGATCTTGTATAGGTGGATGAACCAGAATCAGCGAGCAATTTCCGATCAGGAAAAGCTGTTCATCAAATGGCGAAGACTTCCTGCAAGTGAACGCGAACGTGTAATGCATGCGCTGGCGGCACAAGTAATCGATCCAAGTTAAGGCAACAGAGGCTCGGGCGAAGTGCCCGAGCCTCTGTCCCTGTCCCTGTCCCTGTCCCTGTCCCTGATGCACGACAACCCTAAACTGCATGCCCGAGGACAGCACAAAGATCACACAAAAACTGCATAAGACCAACAGCTAGTGTGACGCAGAGCTTATCCAGAACGCATCCACCCGATGTAAGGGGATGAGCAGACGAGCACTCAATGGCCGCGCAAGGCACGGTAGCAGCCTAACCACCGCATAGGCAGCGCGCAGTTCAGCCCCACACACTACAGGCTTCGCTTCACCGCGCACGCCAGTCTGCCCGCACTGTGACGGCACTAGGCTCGCTCACAGCGGGAGTGCCCTCGTTGTGAGAACTCCCCGCTACAAAGTGAAAATATCGGAATGGACTGCCCGAGCACAGAGTTGGGGGCAAGGAAACCAGACTCGGATCACGCTTCCAATTTGACCCGGTGTCTCCGTTCCATATTTACTCGGATTTGGTCTTCTGCGGCGAGATCAATTCATCCGCCCAAACCCCGCACCCAACGAGCAACAGGACGCCAATCACTATTGAGATTCTCCTCTCTTGCCGACACTGGGGAAGGTACCCTCAATGACCACTTCCCGGTCGGCACGCGGTATTCCGGGTACATCAAGTTCGAAGCAACTCGAATCGGCTTACTCTAAGCGGTCATCCCGGACAGTAACTGGATACACAAAAGCTCCGGAGACGAACCCCTTTGGGTTCGTCTCCGGAGCTTCCGGGCAAGGCTCGCTAGCGGCGCAGCGCCTTGCGGGCCAGCCAGTTGCCGAGGAACTGGATCAGCTGCACCAGGATGATCACGATCACCAGCGCCGCATAGGTCAGCTCGGGCTTGAACTGACGGTAGCCGTTCTCCAGCGCGAAGGTACCCAGACCACCACCGGCGATCGTCCCGGCCAGCGCGGACATGTCCACGATGACCACCAGGACGAAGGTGTAGCCGAGGATCAGCGGGCCCAGGGCCTCACCCAGGATCACCGTGAAGATGACCCGCAGCCGCGAGGCACCCACCGAGCGGGCGGCCTCGATCACGCCGGGCGAGACGGTCAGCAGGTTCTGCTCCACCACGCGGCTGATCCCGAACATTGCCGCCATCGACATCGTGAACACCATCGCGGTGTTGCCGTTTCCGGTGCCCACCACGATCCGGGTCAGCGGCTGCAGGGCCACCAGGAAGATCAGGAACGGGATGGGCCTGAAGATGTTCACAATCACGTTGAGGATCGTGAACACCGGACGGTTCTGCAGCAGGTTACCGGGCCGGGTGACGTAGAGGATCAGGCCCAGGACGAGTCCCAGGAATCCACCCAGCAGCAGCGCAAAACCGACGATATAGAGGGTTTCCCCGGAGGCTGTGATCAGCTTGGGGATGTTGGCGATGATGTTGTTGATGTCGTCCATCAGCGGGCCTCCACGATCTCGGTCAGCGCGGAAATCTGGGCGAGGGCGGACTCGATTGCCGCATCGTCACCGGTCACGGCGAGGGTCAGGTGGCCAAAGGTCCGGCCCTGAATGTCGTTGATGCCGCCGTAGATCAGTTCAAATCCGAGCCCGGCCTGGGTCAGGATTTCAAATACCCGAGCCTGGCTGGTATCCCCGTCGAGGATCGAGACCGTAAAGATGCGTCCCGGGTGACGGTACCGCAGGGTCTGCAGCTCCTCACCCACCGGAATCCCGCGCACCACGGTGGAGACGAAGCGTCGGGTCGCCGCGTGCTGAGGGTTCGAGAACACCTCATACACCTCGCCGTTTTCGATGACCTTGCCGTTTTCCATCACCGCGACCTTGGTGGCGATCTGCTGGATAACATCCATCTCGTGGGTGATCACGATGATCGTGATGCCGAGTTCCTGGTTGACCTTCTTGAGCAGACCCAGCACCTCGTGGGTGGTTTCCGGGTCCAGCGCGCTGGTGGCCTCATCGGCCAGCAGGATCCGCGGCGAGGTCGCTAGCGCGCGGGCAATGCCCACCCGCTGCTTCTGCCCGCCGGAGAGCTGATCGGGGAAGGACTTGGCCTTCTCGGAGAGCCCCACAAACGCCAGCAGCTCCTCGACTCGGCGATTCCGCTCGGCCTTGGGCACCCCCGCCACCTTGAGCGGATAGGCGATATTCGCCCGCACCGTCTTGGCGTTGAAGAGGTTGAACTGCTGGAAGATCATGCCGATGCCCAGACGCAGCTTGCGCAGCTCGCCCTCGCGCATCGTGGTAACCTCGGCCCCATCCACCAGGATGCTGCCCGAGCTGGCCGATTCCAGCGCGTTGATCAACCGGACCAGGGTGGATTTTCCCGCCCCCGAATAGCCGATGATGCCGTAAACGTCGCCCGCCTGAATATCCAGCGAAACCCCGTCGATGGCGGCGATCTGACGCTTGCGATCGTTGGGATCCGGATAGGTCTTGGTGACGTCGGTCAAACTGACCAGTGCCATTGTTGCGCTCCTTGCTGCTGCGGTTGCGGCAAAACCGCCCAAAATACGTGTGTGGCCTCAAATCACCGAGGACTCGGTGACGCTATCACGGCCCAGACGCCCGCGGGCGGTGATTGGAGAGCATGTCTCCAATCACCGCCCGGGTGTATGTAATGTCCTACTACTTGGTAGCCTTGACGGTCTTTTCGACGTCCTTGAGGGTCTTCTCCAGGTCGGCTGCCGGGATCTTGGCGAACACGGCGCTGTTGTTGTTAGCCTCCTGCACACCCTTCTTCACGGCCTCGGAGTCCTGGTAGATCTCCACCAGCTTCTTGTAGGTGGCGTTGTCCTTGTCGGCGGCGCGAACCGCGAACACGTTGACGTAGGCCTGGGACTTGGGGTCCTCGGCGCTGTCCTTGGCGATGGCCGAGGACACATCGATTCCGGCCTTGGTGGCGAAGTCGTTGTTGATCACGGCACCGGCAACGGCCGGGTCATCCAGCTGAGCGGCCGCAAGCGAACCGTCCACGGTGATGACCTTAACCTTGGAACCGGACTCCACGTCATCGGCGGTGGAGACGATCGAGCCGCCATCCTTGAGCTTGACCAGTCCGGCACCCTGCAGGGCCAGCAGTGCGCGGGCCTGGTTGGACTCGTCCTTGGGGATCGCGATGGTCGCGTCCTGCGGAATGTCCTTCACATCCTTGTACTTCTTCGAGTACAGGGGCAGCGGGTAGATAGCGGTCGAACCGATCGGGGTCAGGTCCTTGTTCTCACCCACGTTGTACTGGGCGAGGTAGATCAGGTGCTGGAACTGGTTGATGTCAACGTCGCCGTTGGCCAGTGCCGGGTTGACCTGGGGGTACTCGGTGAAACCGACGATCTCGACGTTGATGCCGGCCTTCTTGGCCTCATCCTTGTAGGTTTCCCAGTACGGATCGCTGGCGCCAACGACACCAATCTTCACGGTCTTGCCGGCATCTGCCGACGATCCACCCTCGGGGGTGGCTGCGGAGGAGCAACCAGCCAGCAGCGCAATCGCGGCCATTCCTGCGACGACTCCGGCGATTTTGTGCTTGATAGACATCTGGGCTTCCTTTCTCCGCGAGCACTTCTCACGATGATTCAACCGTAGGGAACCCGGGCGGGATGCCGAAAACGGCCCGTAACAAACCGAGACACGAACCGGTTTTAGCCAGTGATTCCGGGGCGGAAGCGCTTGCTGCCGGTGTACACGATGACCAGGCAGATTATGCAGATCACGGCCACTATTGCCAGCGAGGAGGTGTAGCTCAGGACCGGCAGGAGCGCCGCAAGCACAGCCGGCAGTAAGAATCCTGAATAGGTCAGCGAATAGTAGATGCCGGTGAGGCCGGCCAGGTCCTGCGGGGTCGCGATCGCCTGGACCCGGGTTAGTCCGGCCACCACGGTGATCCCGTAGGCACAGCCGAGAACGGGGGCCACGATGAAGGGCAGGATCGGGCTGCTCAGGATCGCGGCAACCACCGCCAACACGATGCCCAGCGACATCAGGGCCAGCCCGATGCTCAGGGCTTGACCCCGGGTGCGACCATCAAGCTTGGCCACATAGGGCTGCACGAGTGCGCCGGTCCCGAGAGTGAGGACAGTGAGGATGGTGGCGTAGAGCGTGGTCCACTCCCCCATCTGCCGCGCGGCGATCGCCGGCATGATCGCGTAGGCGATCCCCGCAGCGGCGAAGACCCAGGGGGCCGCGGGCACGATAACCCGGCGGAATGCCGGTCCACCCGAGGCGGGAATGCGCAGATCCTGCCACCAGTGGGTCCCCGCTTCGGGACGCGCGGTCAGGGTTTCGCGGGCTCGCAGCAGCGGCACCAGCGCGAGTATGCTCAGCAGCGCATGGACCGCATAGGGCAGCTGGGACGGATCCGGGGCCCACTGCGCCAAGATTCCGGTAACCGCGGCACCCAGACCAAACCCGATGGTCAGGGTGAGGGTGGGACGGCGCGCCCCCGATCCGCGGGCGGCGCTCGGATCGATCTCGGGGGCCGAAAGCTCCTTGATCCAGCTCGAGCCCACCGACATCGCGATGCCCACCCCCACGCCGGCGAGCGCACGCCCGGCACACAGCAGGACAAACGAGTGCAGCCCCAGGCCCAGCATGACGCTGGCACCGATGCCCAGGATCACGCCGGTCAGCAGCACGGGCTTGCGCCCGAAGCGGTCGGAGAGCGCGGCGGCGATCAGGAGTCCCGGCACCAATCCGAGCACGTACATGCCCAGCAGCAGGTTAGCCTGCCAGGCGGCATAGCGCCCGAGTTCCTCGTAGAGGTGAAGCAGCGGCGTGAAGTGGTTGCCACCCCAGGCCAGCAGAAAGACGGCCGGTGCGACCCTCCACCAGGGTGCACGGATCACGCGGTGCCCCCGGCGGATGCCCCCAGGTTGATGTGGGCACGGACGGCGGCGGCAAAACCTACGGTATCGCCGGCGGCGATCATCGCGGCCAGGCGCACGTGCTCCTCGCGGAATCCGGCAGCGGCGGCCGGTCGCTCGATCGTTGCCTGAAAGATCAGCCGCGCCAGGCGCGGCCCCAGGCCCCTGAGCATTTCGGCAATCACCAGGTTGTCACCGGCCTCGATGATGCGCAGGTGGAAGGCCACGTCGTTCTGGGCGAAACGCAGCAGGTCGCCCTCGGCGAGCGCCTCCTGCTGGGCGGCAATACACGCGTACAGGCGATCCAGGAGCGCGAGTTTTCCCGCATCGTCATCGGCCAGGACCTCGACGGCGCGGGTTTCACACATCGCGCGCACGTCCAGCAGATCCCGTCGTTCCTTCGCCGACACGGCGGTAACCAGGGCACCTTTCTTGGGCATCAGCCGCACCAGGCCCCAGGCATGCAGTTGCAGCATGGCCTCGCGGGCGGGGGTACGGCTGGCGCCGTGGGTGTCGGCGAGGGTCACCTCGGTGAGCAGATCACCGGGTCCATACCCTCCCTGGACGATGCTCTTGGCGGTTGCGGAGGCGATTTTCATGGCCACCGAGCGGCCGTGATCACCCTCCCATGGCAACAGGATTGTTTCGATCACTCCCCCACGTTAGCAGAACCATGCATTGATGCATGCATTATCGGGAACGTTCGCGAGTAGGGTGGAAAGGGATAACGATCATGTAGCGCGGGAGGATTTTTTAATGCCAAGCATTGCCGAAACCATCGTCGAAACGATCAAGGATGCGGGAGTGAGCCGGGTGTACGGGCTCCCCGGAGATTCACTGAATGGATTCACCGACGCCCTGCGTAAGGACGGCACGATCGCCTGGCAGCACGTGCGTAATGAGGAGGCCGCGGCGTTTGCGGCGGCGGCCGAGGCGGCCCTCACCGGGGAAATCACCGTGTGTGCGGGCAGCTGCGGCCCCGGCAACACCCACCTCATCAACGGGCTCTTTGACGCCAACCGCAGTCGGGTTCCGGTGCTGGCAATCGCCGCCCAGATCCCCAGTGCCGAAATCGGCAGCGGCTACTTCCAGGAAACCCACCCGCAGGAGCTCTTCCGCGAGGCCTCGGTCTACACCGAGCTGGTGAGCGTGGCCGAGCAGGTGCCGTTTGTGATCGAGCGGGCGATGCGGATGGCGATCGAGCTGCGCGGCGTCGCGGTGGTGGTCATCCCCGGAGACATTCTGCTGCAGCCCACCCCGAATACCCGCCGCTCGGCACCGATTGTGCATGCGCCGCGGATCACCCGGCCCACCGATGCGCTGCTCGCCCAGGCGGCCGAGATCCTCAACGGTTGCGAGGACGTCACGATCCTCGCCGGTGCCGGCACCGAGGGCGCCCATGATGAGGTCATCGCGCTGGCCGCCAAGCTCAAAGCTCCCATCGTGCACGCGCTGCGTGGGAAGGAGTTCATCGAATACGACAACCCCTACGACGTGGGCATGACCGGCCTGCTGGGATTCTCCTCGGGCTACCGGGCGATGGAAAACGCCGAGGTGCTGCTGATGCTCGGGACCGGGTTCCCCTACCGTCAGTTCTATCCGTCCAAGGCGAAGATCATCCAGGTCGATATTCGCGGGGAAAACCTCGGTCAGCACACCCCGATCGATCTGGGGCTGGTGGGATCGGTCAAAGACACCGCCGAGGCGCTGCTTCCCATCCTGCGCGAACGCACCGACTCCAAACACCTCGACGCCTCCCTCAAGCACTATCGGAAAGCACGTAAGGGCCTCGATGAGCTGGCGACCAATGATCGCGGCCGCACCCCGATCCATCCGCAGTACGTGGCCAAGCTGATCAGCGACCTGGCCAGCGAGGACGCCGTCTTCATCCCCGACGTGGGATCCCCGGTGGTGTGGGCATCCCGCTACCTGGAAATGAACGGCAAGCGCCGCCTGATCGGATCCTTCAACCACGGCACGATGGCCAACGCGGTGCCCCACGCCATCGGTGCCCAGTCGGCCTTCCCCGAGCGTCAGGTTGTCGCACTCTCCGGCGACGGCGGACTGGCCATGCTGCTGGGTGAGCTGATCACGCTGCGCCAGCTGAAGCTTCCGGTGAAGATCGTGGTGTTCAACAACTCCTCGCTGAACTTCGTGGAGCTGGAGATGAAGGCCGCCGGGTTTGTGACCTACGGCACCGGACTCGATAACCCCAACTTTGCCGAGGTCGCGACCGCGATCGGGCTGCACGGTCAGCGTGTGGAAAGCCCCGACGATCTTGAGGGCGCGCTGCGCACGGCGTTCGAACACGACGGGCCCGCGCTGGTTGAGGTGATGACCGCGCGTCAGGAACTCTCGATCCCGCCAACCGTGACCGCCGCCCAGGCCAAGGGCTTCACCCTGTATGCGCTGCGCACGATCCTCTCCGGCAACGGCGAGGAACTGCTTGACCTCGCCGAGACGAACCTGTTCCGGAGGCTGTTTAACTAGTCGAGTACACGTCCGTGGGCACCCCGAATTTCCGGGGTGCCCACGGGTGGTTTAGCGGGCGGCGAACAGCTCTGCCGCCAGCACGTCCCAACCGCCCAGGGATCGAGCGTGTTTGCCCGCCTCGACGATCAGGCCGTGAAACTCCCGAAACTCGGGCACGCTGAAGGCCGCCGCCTCGACCGTCGCGGCGAGCGCGCGGCGGGCGGCCGGGTAGCTGCCGGGCACCGGATACCCCACGGCCGTGAGCATCCGGCGCGCGTAGGTGTCCCAGATGAAGGCCGGACGGTCAAAGGCGTAGAGGCCGATCACATCGGCGGTCTCGGGGCCGATGCCCGGCAGCGCGAGCAGTTCCTCGCGCAGGGCGGCATCGGTGCGCGAAGACACCCCACCATTCAGGCCGTCCGTCTCCACCACCCAGCGCGCGAGCGCCACCGCCGAGCGTGACTTGGCGGTCATGAAGCCGCTGGGCCGGATCACCTCGGCCAGTGCCTCGGCCGGGATTGCGGCGAGCGTCGCCGGATCCAGCAGCGCGCAATCCCGCAGCGCCCGAATCGAGGTTTCCACGTTGCGCCAGGCGGTGTTCTGCACCAGGATCGCGCCGACCATCATCTCGAAGGTCGACTCCGCCGGCCACCATCCCTCGGCGTCAAAACGCCCGCGCAGCGTCTCAAAGATGAGACGCTGCGCGGGCGGAACAACCAAACTCACGAACCCAGCAGGTCCGAAAGCTCAAGCCAGCGCTCTTCCAGGCTGGAGATATCGGCCGAGAGCTTCTGGGTCTCCTCGGTGATCTTGCCCAGGCCCGCGTAGTCGCTCTGGTCGTGCTCGGCCAGGCGTGCGTGGGCGGCATCGATTGCGGCGGTTGCCTTCTGGATCCGACGCTCGATCGAGGCCAGTTCCTTCTGCGCGCGGTGCAGTTCGCCGCCGCTCAGGCCGGGCTTTGCCGGGGCCGAGCTGGCCTGCGAGGTCAGCTCCTCGGGCTTGCTCGCCGAGGCCGGGGTCGCGTTGCGGATACGCAGGTACTCGTCCACGCCGCCGGGCAGGTGACGCAGGTCGCCATCCAGCACCGCATACTGCTGATCGGTGACCCGCTCCAACAGGTACCGGTCATGCGAAACCACGAGCAGGGTGCCGGGCCAGGTGTCCAGCAGGTCCTCCATGGCAGCGAGCATGTCGGTGTCGAGGTCGTTGGTGGGCTCATCGAGGATTAGCACGTTGGGCTCATCCAGCAGGATCAGCAGCAGCTGTAGGCGGCGCTTCTGACCACCGGAGAGGTCCTTCACCGGGGTCTGCAGCTGAGCGGAGGCGAAGCCCATCTGCTCGAGCAGCTGGCCCGGGGTCATCTCCTTTTCGCCGGCCTTATAGCTCGTGCGATAGCGTCCAATCACGGCCGAGACGCGCTCGTTCTGGATGTCCTCCAGCTCGGCGAGCTGCTGGGTCAGTGCGGCGATCTTCACGGTCTTGCCGCGCTTGACCACACCGGAGGTGGGCTGCACTTCACCGGTGACCAGGCCCAGCAGGGTCGACTTTCCGGCACCGTTCACACCGAGGATTCCGGTGCGCTCACCCGGGGCGATACGCCATTCGACGCTCTTCAGGATCGTCCGGTCGCCGTATTTCACGCCGGCATCCAGCAGGTCCACAACGTCCTTCCCCAGGCGCGAGGTGGCCATCTGGCTCATCGCCACGGTGTTACGCACCGGCGGGACATCGGCGATCAGGGCGTTGGCGGCCTCGATCCGGAACTTCGGCTTGGCCGTGCGGGCGGGGGCACCGCGACGCAGCCAGGCGAGCTCCTTCTTCATCAGGTTCTGACGCTTGCCCTCGATGGTCGCGGCCATGCGGTCACGCTCCACGCGCTGCAGCACGTAGGCGGCATAGCCGCCCTCGAAGGGTTCGATGATGCCGTCGTGCACCTCCCAGGTGTCGGTGGACACCTCGTCGAGGAACCACCGGTCGTGGGTGACCACCAGCAGGCCGCCCTGGCCCGGGATCCAGCGGTTCTTCAGGTGTCCGGCCAGCCAGGACACCCCCTCGACGTCGAGGTGGTTGGTGGGCTCGTCCAGGAACAGCACGTCCCAGTCGCCCACCAGCAGCGCGGCCAAGGCGACCCGGCGACGCTGGCCACCGGAGAGGGTGCCGATCTCGGCGGTCCAGGGCAGATCCGACAGCAGACCCGAGATCACGTCGCGGATCTTCGGGTCACCGGCCCAGATGTACTCCTCGGTGTCGCCGACGATCGCCTGGGCGACGGTCATGTCCGAGTCCAGGATGTCGCGCTGATCGAGGTAACCGATGGTCACCCCGCGGCGACGCGTGACCCGACCCGAATCGGGTTCGATCCGCCCGGCCAGCAGCTGCAACAGCGTGGACTTGCCATCACCGTTACGGCCGACGATACCGATCCGGTCGCCCTCATTGACCCCGGCAGTAACCTTCTCGAAGATTACGCGGGTGGGAAATTCTAGGTGGAGCGATTCCGCTCCCAACAGGTGAGCCACCCCCTCAGCTTAGTAGTCCCGGGCATTCTCCCCGCGCGGTCACAGAGATTACTCGACATCAGACGATAGGCTTAATCCTCCGTGCACCCCCGATTTTGGAGCCTCGTGACCGATCCGAACTCTTCCCGCGCCGCCGTGAGCCACGCCGCCGGGCTCACCCCGGGCAAGCGACTACGCCGCCAGATTGCCCTCGCCGTGGTGAGCACCCTGGTGCTGCTGACCGCCGGAACCGGTGCCTTTGCGCTGTATGTCTACCAGGATCTGAACAACAACATCCACCGGTCCCCGATCACGATGCCCAGCGGCAAGCCCGATTTTGGAACCGATCAAAACACCGCGGAAACCAACATCCTGATCATGGGACTGGACAGCCGCGTGGATCAGAACGGCAAGCCGTTCCCCGAGGAGATCTACAACGCGATCCACGCCGGGGACCAGGGCGATGGCGGGTACAACGCCAACGTGATGATGCTCATCCACATCCCCGCCGGTGGCGGCCGGGCGCAGGGCATCTCGATCCCCCGCGACGACTATGCCGAGCTGGCCGGTCACCCCAACGGGGTCAAGATGTCCAAGATCAAGGAGGCCTACGGCCTCGCGCTGGACGAGAAGCTGCGCCAGCTGGTGCGCGGCGGCATGAGCCGCGATGAGGCCTATCAGGAGGCCCGTACCGCCGGGCGTCAGGCTCAGATCAACACCGTTTCCGATTTCCTCGGCGGCGTGCGGATCGACCACTTCGTGGAGATCACCATGGCTGCCTTCTACCAGGTGGCCCAGGCCGTGGCCCCGATCCAGGTGTGCCTGAACCAGGCCACCGAGGACAAGTACTCGGGAGCAAACTTCCCCGCGGGCATGCAGGAAATCGATGCGCAGCAGGCGATGAGCTTTGTGCGTCAGCGCCGCGACACCGGCAAGTCCGGCCTCGAGCTGACCGACTTCGACCGCACCCGTCGCCAGCAGGCGTTCATGGTCTCCCTCGCCTATAAGCTCAAGCAGGCGGGCACCTTCACCAACCCGGCCACCATCACGAGCCTGGTGGGCACCGCCAAGCAGTACATCGCGGTGGATGACGGATTCGAGTTCCTGAGCTTCGCCCAGCAGGCCTCGAGCCTCGCCGGCGGCAACATCACCTTCACGACCCTGCCGATCACCGGCTACGCCAAGCGCGATGGCAAGGACGTGAACCTGGTGGACCTCGACCAGATCCACGCGACCGTGGCCCAGCTGCTCGGCACCACCCCCTCCGGCAGCGCCACCCCGGAAACCCCCGCCACCGGCGGTGCAGGAACCGGCAGCGCCGAGACCCCCAAGACTCCGGAAACCCCGCAGGCACCCGCCTCCGAGGCACCGGCCACCCCGGGTTCCCCCTCCTCCGAGGCACCGGCCGACAACACCTACCACGACTGGAAGGAGCCCCTGCAGGCGGGCTCCATCCCCTGCGTGAACTAGTCACACACCACACAAAAGACCCACGGGATTTCTCCCGTGGGTCTTTTGTGTGGGTGGACTATTCAGCAACCACCTCAGTCTTGAAACCGGCGGAGTTTTCTAGCCAGCACGCATAGTGGTCAGTTCCGCCGGCGTACGGATAACGCTCGGCATACAACGGACGCCAACCATGGGCCGGGGCCGCGGCGACGAGCGCGTCCACATCGGCCCGGGATCCACCGCGGAAGGCCAAATGATTGATTCCGGCCCTCCGCCGATCGTGTATGGACGAGGACATGTTGGGCGAGGTAGTGAGGCTCAGATACGCACCTCCGGCACCCCAGGACTCGCCTTCGTCCCACACGCTGTCCTGGGTGAAGCCAAGACGGCTCAGTAACCAGGCCCAGTCCGTGAGCGCCGCGCGGTCCGCGATCCAAATCTCGACATGATGAAATCCACTCATGAGGACAGTTTGTCAGTCCCCGGAAGACATCTCCGTGTAATCGATGAGACAGGTTAGTCGGTGAGCAGGCGCGCGCCCGAGGCGGGGCCGGTGGCCCGGACGGTGCGGATGCCGTTGGCGCTCAGCGAGACCTGGATTTCCAGGGCCGCATCGGAGTCCTCGGCCAGGAAGGCCACGGTGGGTCCCGAACCGGAGACGATGCCGGCCAGGGCACCGGAGCGCTCACCCAGCTCAATCACGTCGGCCAGGCCCGGCTGCATCTGCAGCGCGGCCACCTGCATGTCGTTGTGCAGGGCGTTGGCGAGCATGATCGTGTCCCCGGCACGCAGGGCCTGCAGCACGTCGTTATCCACGCTGGGCACGTCGCGGGCGGGGGAAATGTCCAGGGCGTGCTTTTCGCGGTGCTCGTCGAGCTTGGCGTAGACGGCGGGGGTCGAGAGTCCCTGATCGGCGAGGGCAAACACCCAGGTGAACTGGCCGGTGGCCAGCGCCGGGCTCAGGCGTTCGCCGCGTCCGGTGCCCAGGGCCGTGCCGCCCACCAGGGCAAAGGGCACATCGGCCCCGAGCTTGGCGGCCAGGCGCACGAGTTCCTCGCGGCCGAGGCCCGTTCCCCAGAGCGCGTCACAGGCGACCAGGGTCGCCGCGGCGTCGGCGGAGCCGCCGCCCATGCCGCCGGCAACCGGAACGTTCTTCTCGATCCGCAGGTGCACCCCGCCACGATAGCCGGTCTTGCGAGCCAGCAGGCGGGCCGCCTTGATCGCCAGGTTCGAGCCATCGGTGGGCACCGAATCGGTGTTGATCTTACCCTCGAAACTCACAGCGAAATCGCTCGCATGTGAGGCGTAGACGTCCTCATACAGGGACACGGCCTGATACGCGGTGGCTACCTCGTGGTATCCATCCTCGCGGACCGCTCCCACGGACAGGAACAGGTTCACCTTCCCGGGGGCCCGGGCTGCTACCTCAGTGGACGTCTGGTTGGCGCTCATGAGTTAAACCTAACGCAGGATATCTAACGTTATTTACCGTCTGCGCTCAGATGCGCGCGAGCCACACCCAAAAAGTCGTGCACGGTCAGGGCCTCACCGCGCGCGGTGGGCGCGATTCCCGCGGCTTCCAGGCGCTCGGTGGCCACGTCGGCACCACCCAAAACCTGGCCCAGGGACTGCCGCAACATTTTGCGACGCTGACCGAAGGCCGCATCCACCAGCGCGAAGGTCAGGGCCCGCTCCTCAAGCGTGCCGATCTGATCTTCGCGACGCTCAAAGCCCACCAGGACCGAGTCCACGTTGGGGACCGGCCAGAACACCTGACGGCTCACGGTTCCGGCGATCCGCCAGTTTCCGTACCATTCGGCCTTCACGCTCGGGCTGCCATAGATCTTCGAGCCCGGCTCGGCGGCCAGGCGGTGACCCACCTCGGCCTGCACCATGACCACACCCGAGGTGAGCGAATCGAAGTGCTCCAGCAGGTGCAGCAGCACCGGCACCGAGATGTTGTAGGGCAGGTTGGCCACCAGGCGGGTGGGCGCAAGCGGCAGCTCGGTGACCTTCAGGGCGTCTTGGTGCACCACGGTGAGCTCGGCCTCGGGGGCGAGGGCGGCCACGGTCTTGGGCAGCTGCTCGGCCAGGCGCGAGTCAATCTCCACGGCGACCACGCGGGCCTCGGCCTCCAGCAGACCCAGGGTCAGCGAACCGAGTCCGGGACCGATCTCGATCACCGCGTCACCGGCCTCGACGTTTGCGACCTTCACGATCTTGCGGACGGTGTTGGCGTCCACCACAAAGTTCTGGCCGAGCTTCTTGGTGGGCGTCACATCAAGCATTTCCGCGAGATCGCGGATTTCGGCGGGGCCGAGCAGGTTCATTGGGTACTTTTCGTTCGGTCGTTCGGGCCGGTCTGGGAGCGGATCGGATCGTGATCCCAGCGGCCGTATACGGCTTCGGTATTGGAGCTGAGCTGGGTGGCGAGCATCACCGGATCAAGATCCAGGTACTCGGCGATCGCACGCAGCGTATAGGGAATGAGGTAGGGGGCGTTGGGCCGACCGCGGAACGGGGTCGGGGTGAGATAGGGCGCGTCGGTTTCGATCATCAGCAGCGAGCGCGGCGCGATATCCAGGACCCGGCGCAGGTTGTGGGCGTTCTTGAACGTCACCGTGCCCGAGAGCGACATGTACCAGCCGTTTTTGATGCAGATCTCGGCCAGCTCCACGTCTCCCGAGAAACAGTGGAAGACCGTGCGTTCGGGCGCGCCCACCCGCAGCAGCGTTTCCACGACCTCGTTGTGGGCGTCGCGGTCGTGAATCTGCAGGGCCAGGTTGTGCTTCTTGGCGATCTCGATGTGCGCCTCAAACGCCCGGAACTGGGCGGCCCGGCCGTCTTCTCCGGTGCGGAAGAAGTCGAGTCCGGTCTCGCCCACCGCGCGTACCCGTGGCAGCGCGGCCAGCTCATCGATGCCCGCGAGGTGCTCATCCAACAGGCCCTGAGCCTCAAGCTCGGGGGTGTCGTTGGGGTGGATGGCCACGGCCGCGAGCACCCGCGGTTCGATCGCGGCGATCTGAGCACCCCAGCGCGAGGTAACAAGGTCGGTGCCCACCTGAACGACACCCTTGACCCCCACGCTTGAGGCGCGATCAAGCTGCTCGCGATAGTCGAGAGCCTGATCGCCGTCGGCGATTTCCAGGTGGGTGTGGTTGTCGTACACACCGGAGGTGAGCGGCTGCGGGAGCGGCGGGTAACTCAGATCCTTACGATCCGAGTCCCCGCGCGTGCGTACGTGCGTCGGGTTCATATCCTCGACGCTACCCGCTTTCGCCGATTCCGGCATCCCCACTATTCGGCGTCGGTGGTTTCGATCCGCGGGAACAGCGCCTCAAGCGCCCCCACGGTCGTCCCCGGAACCAGCTGACCCCAGACCCCGGCCGAGCGGATCGGCTGCGCGGTGAGGGCTCCCAGGGAGTCCTCCACACCCAGTGCGGTCCACAGCTTGGTGGTGGCCTTGGGGATGGTCGGGGAGAGCACCACGGCCAGGGCGCGCAGGCCCTCGGCCACGGTGTACAGCACGGTGTTCAGACGCTCACGGTTCGCCTCGTCCTTGGCCAGGGCCCAGGGCTCTTGCACGGTGATGTAGCCGTTGAGCTCCTCGACCACGGTCCAGATCGCGGCGAGGGACTCGTGCAGCGCGATCTTCTCGATCGCCGCATCCGCGTTGGCCACGGCCTCGGCGACCACGCGCTGAACCTTGAGGTCGGCCTCGGTGTACTCGGCCGGGGCCGGCACGACGCCGTCGTAGTAGCGGGTGATCATCGCCAGGGTGCGCGAGGCCAGGTTTCCGAATCCGTTGGCCAGCTCCGCCTGGTAGCGAGCCGAGAGGTCTTCCCAGCTGAACGAGCCGTCCTGACCGAAGTGGATCGCGGACATGAAGTAGTAGCGGAACGCATCCGAGCCAAACGTATCGGTGATCTCGTGCGGCGCGATACCGGTGAGCTTCGACTTGGACATCTTCTCTCCACCCACCAGCAGCCAGCCGTGACCAAACACACGGTGCGGCACGGGCAGTCCGGCGGCCATCAGCATGGCCGGCCAGATCACGGCGTGGAAGCGCAGAATGTCCTTACCCACCAGGTGCATGCCCGGCCAGCGGCTCTCGAAGGTGGCGTCGTCCTGGCCATAGCCGACGGCGGTGATGTAGTTCAGCAGCGCGTCGAACCACACGTAGACCACGTGCGAGTCATCCCAGGGCACCTTGACACCCCAGTCGAAGCTCGAACGAGAGATCGAGAGGTCGTTGAGGCCCTGACGGACAAACTGGATAACCTCGTTGCGCGCCGACTCCGGCTGCACAAACTCGGGGTTCTGCTCGTAGAGGTCCAGCAGGCGCTGGGAGAAGTCGCTCATCCGGAAGAAGTAGTTCTTCTCCTCAAGGCGCTCCAGCGGCTTGGAGTGGATCGCGCAGACCTTCTGACCGGCGAACTCGCCGGTTCCATCCACAACCTCGCTCTCGGGCTTGAACTCCTCACAGCCCACACAGTAGAGGCCGGAGTACTCACCCGAGTAGATGAAACCGTCATCATAGAGCTTCTGCAGGAAGACCTGAACGTTCTTCTCGTGGCGCTCGTCGGTGGTGCGGATGAAATCGTCGTTGGAGATATCGATGGTCTCCAGCAGCGGGATCCAGGACTCACGCACCAGCTTGTCGGCCCACTCCTGCGGGGTGGTGCCGTTGGCGGTGGCGGTGCGCAGGATCTTCTCGCCATGCTCATCGGTTCCGGTCAGCGACCAGGTGTCATCGCCTGACTGACGGTGCCAGCGCGCGAGCATGTCGGCGGCCACCTCGGTGTACGCATGCCCGATATGGGGAGCATCGTTAACGTAGAAAATGGGTGTGGTGACATAAAAAGAACGACCGGACGACATGCGCTCAATTGTATGGTGAAAATCACCCGGCCGCGGACATCGTTACGCCGGGCGGCGTGGGATGTGGTTTAGCGGGCGAGGGCACCCTCGTAGAGGTCGCGCTTGCCGAGGCCGGTTTCGGCGGCCACCTGGGTCGCCGCGTCCTTGGTGCGCACGCCGGATTCGACCAGTGAACGGACCCGGGCGATGGCATCCTCGAGGCTGAACTCGCGGGCCGGAGCCCCGGCCACCACGATGCAGATCTCCCCGCGCACGCCCTCGGCGGCCCACTCGGCCAGCTCGGCGGCCGATCCACGCTTGACCTCCTCATAGAGCTTGGTCAGCTCGCGGCACACCACCACGCGGCGCTCGACACCAAACACCTCGGCCATATCGGCCAGGCTCGCGGCCAGGCGGTTGGGCGAGTCAAAGAAGACCATCGTGCGGCGTTCGTCGGCCAGCTCGGTGAAGGTTGCGCGACGCTCCCCCGACTTGCGCGGTAGGAACCCCTCGAAGCAGAAACGGTCGGTGGGCAGGCCCGATACGGCGAGCGCCGAGAGCACGGCGCTCGGGCCGGGCAGAATGGTGACCCGCACATCGGCGGCCGCGGCGGCCTCGACCAGGTGGAATCCGGGGTCCGAGACCGTGGGCATCCCCGCGTCGCTGAGCACCAGGATGTCCTCATCCCGGGCACGATTCACCAGGTCCGCCGCGCGCACCCGCTCGTTGTGATCGTGCAGGGCCAGCAGCTCGGGGCGGTTCTCGATCCCCAGCCCGCGCAGCAGCTTAACCGTGGTGCGGGTGTCCTCGGCCGCAACCACGCTGACCCGTTCCAGGGTTTCCACCAGACGAGTGGTGGCGTCCGAGAGGTTTCCAATGGGGGTGGCACCGAGGATGATCATGGGTCCAGTCTGACAGGTCAATCCGGCACCCCACACACAACAATCACCAAAACGCGTGAGAAATCGCACCTTCACTGACTACCATTACAGGGTGTCCAGCAGTGAAAACGGTTCCGCCTCGGAGAACACCCCCTCCGCCGCCGAGCCGCCCACCCCCTCCACCGGCCCGGTCGCGCACGGCGCACACCACACCGGTCCGGTCGCGTCGGCCGCGGCTGACCCCTCTCCCGCCTACCCGCGCCCGACGGAGTCATCCACCGGCCCGGTCGCGGTTGCCACGCGCGAGGACGAACATCCGCCCGCCCACGCGGCGGTACCCACCGGCTCGCGGATCGATGACCTGTGGCTGAAGATCGTCCGAACCCCCGAGCGGGCCCGCCTGCTGAACTGGCTGATCCCGGTCCTGATCCTGCTGCTGGCCGCGGGGGTGCGCCTCTGGAACCTCGGCTACCCGCACGCGCTGGTATTCGACGAGACCTTCTATGTGAAGGACGCCTACTCGCTGTGGGGCAACGGCTACGAGTCCAAGTGGCCCGACGGCGTCAACGAGCGCTTCAACGCCGGCGACGTCAACATCTACCTCAAGGACCCCTCCTATATCGTCCACCCGCCGCTGGGCAAGTGGATCATCGGGGTCGGCATGGCTATCTTTGGTGCCGATAACGCGTTCGGCTGGCGCATCACCACCGCGCTGATGGGCATCATCGGCGTGGGCCTGGTCATGCTGGTAGCCCGCAGCCTGACCAAGTCGCGCACCCTCGCGGTCATCGCCGGATTCCTGTTTGCGATCGACGGACACGCGATCGTGATGAGCCGGGTCGCGATCCTCGATAACTCGGTCATGGTCTTCGCCCTGCTCGGATTCTGGTTCATCCTCAAGGATCGAGCATGGCTGGAACAAAAACTCGACGACTGGATTGCCGCACACCCCGACGCCCCACTCAAAAAGGTGGCCGGACCGGTCATCTGGAATCGGCCGTGGGTCCTGGCCGTGGGTCTGGCATTTGGCGCGACCACCTCGGTCAAGTGGTCGGGACTCTACTTCCTCGCCGCCTTCGGCATCTACCTGGTTGTGGTGGACCTGCTGGCCCGCCGTCGCCGCGGCCTCGGCGAATTCGCCCTGGGTTCGCTGCTCCAGGCCCCCGCCACCTTCCTGCTCTACGTCCCGGTCGCCGTGGTGGTCTACATCGCGAGCTGGTCGGGCTGGCTGAGTACCTCGGGCGGTTATTACCGCCAGTGGGCGGCCGACCCCGCCAACGCCTGGCAGGGCACGTTCGCCTGGGTGCCCAAGGCGATCCAGTCCCTGGTCCACTATCACGAGCAGATGTATGCGTTCCACGTGGGCCTCTCGACCCCGCACGCCTATCAGGCCAACCCGCTCACCTGGCTCGCCATGATCCGCCCCACGAGCATGTGGTATGTGACCCCGAAGGCCGGATCCTGCGGTGCCAACCTGTGCTCGGAGGCCATCACCTCGATCGCCAACCCGCTGATCTGGTGGGCCGCCGTGCTGGCGACCCTCTACCTCGTGTACCGGCTGACCCGCCACCAGGAGTGGCAGGTGGGCCTGATCCTGATGGGGATGGTCGCCGGCTATCTGCCCTGGCTCGCCTACACCGAGCGCACGGTGTTCCAGTTCTATACGATCGCGTTTGAGCCGTACCTGATCCTCGGCCTGGTCTTTGTGATCGGCCTGATCATCGGCAAACGGGAGGATCCACGCCCCCGACGCACCTCGGGCCTGGCGACCGTGGGCATCTTCCTCTTCTTCGCGACCGCACTGTCGATCTTCTGGTACCCGCTGTGGACCGCGATGAACGTCCCCTACTGGTTCTGGCAGATGCACGCCTGGCTGCCCAGCTGGGTCTAGGGCACAATAAAGTCCCGCAGGCACCGCCTGCGGGACTTTTTATACTGTGGGACGTTTAGGGGTGGGCCGAATCGATCCCATCGCGAACCTGCTCGACCCCGCGCAGCACCAGAACCAGCGCCAGGATCGAGAACAGCGCGCCGGCCGCATAGGCGTACCAGACGCTCGCGCTGACAAAGGTATACACAGCGAATCCGGCAACCAGCGCGGACACGATCAAAAGCGTAATCCCGAGGCGACGTTCGGCTCGAGCACGGGTTTCTGAGGTAGCCATTGGGCCAGTGTAGCGTCCGGAGCCTCGATCCACATTCAGATTTGCGCCGTTCGCACAAGCTAATGAAATTCCCAGGTTTTTGGCCCTGCCAAACGCCCGGTTTCTAGTGCGCGGCGTCCACCATCTTGAGGCCGATGACGCAGCCGACGATTCCCAGGATGAGCAGGATTTTAATGATCGAGGCGGGCTCGCCACCGAAGATCATCGCGTACAACACCGTGAGGCTAGCCCCGATCCCCACCCAGATCGCATAGGCGGTTCCGGTGGGGATTTCGCGCATTGCGTACGCCAAACCACCCATGCTGAGCAGCAGTCCGACCCCGAAAACCACCGTGGGCCAGAGCTTGGAGAATCCCTCGGAGCGGCCCAGCGCGGTGGCCCAGACGGCCTCGAGAACACCGGAGATAATCAGCACGATCCATGCCATGACAAACACCAACCTTCATGGTCAGTCTTGTCGCGTTCCGGGTACTGCGCCCTCGTCCGGGGCCCGATCATCGGGCTCAGAAGTATTGTCTCACACTGTTATGTTTCGGTCTATGACGTCACATGATCGGGTGTGACGCACCACGCCCACTAGCCTGTCATCATGGCAGATCGAGAGTACGGCTTCCGCACGCGCGCGATTCACGCGGGCAATATCCCCGACGCGGCTACCGGTGCCCGCGCCCTTCCCATCTATCAGTCCACCGCGTTTGTGTTTGACAGCGCCGAGGACGCCGCGAGCCGGTTCGCGCTGCAGAAATACGGCACGATCTACTCGCGCCTGGCCAACCCCACGGTCTCCAGCTTCGAGGAGCGGATCGCAAACCTCGAGGGCGGCCTCGGTGCCGTCGCCACCGCGAGTGGCCTGGCCGCCCAGTACCTGACCTTCGCGAGTCTTACCGAGGCGGGCGATCACATCGTCGCCTCGGCCAGCCTCTACGGCGGCTCGGTCACCCAGCTCGATGTGACCCTGCGCCGCTTCGGCATCGAAACCACGTTTGTAAACTCCTCGGATCCGGCCGCCTATGCCGCCGCGATCACCGATAAAACCAAGCTGATTTTTGCCGAGACCATCGCCAACCCCTCGGGCGAGATCGCCGACATCGAGGGCCTCGCCGAGGTTGCCCGGGCGCACGGCGTGCCGCTGGTAATCGACTCGACCCTCTCGACTCCGGCGCTGATTCGCCCGATCGACTGGGGTGCGGATATCGTCACCCACTCGGCCACCAAGTTCATCGGCGGCCACGGAACCACCCTCGGTGGTGTCGTGGTGGAATCCGGCAAGTTTGACTGGACCTCGGGCCGTTTCCCGCGGTTCACCGAGCCGGTCCCGAGCTATGGCGGGCTGGAGTGGTCGGGGAACTTCGGCGAGTATGCGTTCCTGACCCGGCTGCGTGCCGAGCAGCTGCGCGACATCGGACCGGCACTGCCCGCGCACTCGGCCTTCCTGCTCGCCCAGGGCGTGGAGACCCTGCCACTGCGGATGCGCGCCCATGTGGACAATGCCCGGATCGTCGCCGAATGGCTGGCCGCCGATCCCCGGGTCGAGGCCGTGAACTGGGCGGGACTGCCCGATCACCCGCACCACGAGCGTGCGGCCAAGTACTTCCCATCTGGCCCCGGTTCGGTCTTCGGATTTGTGCTGCGCGGCGGACGCGAGGCGGGCAAGGCCCTGATCGAGAACGTCGAGCTGGCCAGCCACCTGGCCAATGTGGGTGATGCCAAAACGCTGATCATCCACCCGGCATCCACGACCCATGCCCAGCTCACCGAGCAGCAGCTGCTGGACGCCGGCGTGCTGCCGGGCCTGGTGCGACTGAGCGTGGGCATCGAGGATCCCGAGGACATCATCGCCGACCTCGACCGGGCCCTGAACGCGGGAGCGGCAAAATGACCAACATGGAACCGAGCCACACCGCGGCCCTGAACGCGGGAGCTTCCAAATGAGCGCCACGACCAGCAGCGCCGGCCTGACCTGCGCGCTGCCCGCCGCGCCGACCCACGCCGACACCACCCGCACCTGGGTGGGTCCGGACTCCCACGAGCGCTACAACATCCTGCGCCGTTCGCGCTCGGTCGCGATCGTGGGAGCCTCGCCCAACACCGCGCGGTCCAGCTACTTCGTGGCCACCTACCTGCAGCAGTCCTCGAACTTCCGGGTGTACTTCGTGAACCCGCGAGCCACCGAGTTGCTGGGCCAGCCGGTGTATCCGGACCTGGCCTCGCTGCCCGAGGCGCCCGATATCGTCGACGTGTTCCGTAAGAACTCCGACCTCCCCCAGGTGGTCGAGGAGGCTGCGGCCGTGGGCGCAAAAACCGTGTGGTTCCAGCTCGGACTCTGGAACGAGGAGGCCGCAGCCCTCGCCGAGAGTAAGGGGCTGGAGGTCGTGATGGATCGCTGCATGAAGATCGAACACGCCCGCTTCCACGGCGGCCTCAACCTGATGGGCTTCAACACCGGCCAGATCGACGCCCGTCGACGCCGCTAATTACCCCGCAACACCCACAGATTCCCGCGCCGGTGGCCTTACCAGCGCGGGAATTCTGCATTTCAGCCACGGTGAGACACACAACCGCGCCCCGACCGCCGAAGCGGCCGGGGCGCGATGGGTAAGGCGAGTTAGACCTCGCTGCTGCGGCGGCGACGTACAACCAGTGCGGTTCCGGCACCGAGGAGCAGGGTCAGCGCCACCAGGAGGCCACCGATCTCGGCACCCGTGTTGGCGATCCCATCACCGGGGGTCTTTACCCCGGCCTTGTTGTCCACCGGCAGGGCAGAGGAACCCGGCGCCGGCACGGTGCTGGGCGGCGTGGTTCCGCCGTCCACGGCCACCGGCGTGACCTCCACCAGGATCGAGCTAGAGACGCCCTCGGAGGTCGCGGTGATAGTGTGCGGGCTGGCGTGCTGGAAGCGCACGGTGTTACCCACGATCACGTCGCTGGCCACGCTCGAGGTCAGCACCACGCGGTCGCTGAAGTCGGCAATCCGGTTGCCAAACTCGTCGGTTCCCAGCGCGGTGATGGTGATCGTGTCGCCCTGCTTGGGGGCCGCGGCGGACAGACCCAGCTCAAACGTCGACAGCGCGGCGGGCTCGACGGTGAACGGGATTTCCCGCTCCACGCTGCCCGCACCGTTATTGATGTGGAAGAACGGGCTGGAGGTTCCGGCCTCGGTGGCCGTTCCACTAATCACGCCGGTTTCCGCGTCCAGGCTCAGGCCCTTGGGGAGCGAGTTTCCGATGATCCCGTACTCCACCGGGATCACCGAGGTAACCGGAATCTGGATGTTCTGCGCGACACCGGCGGTGATCGTGTATGCGTCCTGACCCTGATATACCGGGGCGTCGATTGTCTCCACGTCGGCGGCGCGCCACGGACCCCACTGGCCCGTGCCGTTTTTCGCCCGCACAAACAGCTTCTTGAAGTCCGAGTTGGTGCGGTCCACGGCGATGGTTCCCGAGAAACCGGCCTCGGTACCGGGAGCGTCCACGACGAGGGGTACGGTCTTGGCGATGCTGTTGCGGTCGACCGCCAGGGCGGCTTCCGCCTCCACGATGTTGGTCACGGCCGGTCGGCGCGCGGCCGAGCGCGGGTCCTTTCCGTACACGTCGTCGCTCGCGGTGCCGGTGATCCGGACCGAACCGTTGTCGGCCCGCTCGGCCGACACCTCGGTCACCACACCACCCAGGGTTGCGGTGTAGGGGGCGTAGGCGGCCTCGGCGACGAAGTGGATGCCCGGGGAAACCTTGGCCCAGAAGTCGGCCACGCGGGTGTAGGCGGGGAAGAATCCGCCGGTAGCGGCGGTACCGATCTCGTAGGTGTAGGCGGGCACACCCAGCTGCGAGTAGATCCAGTCGATGTCGTTCCCGGCGTTGTCGTAGAGGATCTCGCCGGCCTTTCCGGTCTGGAATCCGCTGGCGAAGGACTGGCGGAAGGCGCTGGCCTTGATCGGTTCCAGGTTCGGGACCGCGTCGTTCTTGTCATACGCATACGGGTAGATGACGTAGTCCGAGTAGGAGTGCAGGTTGATGTAGCTGCCCTTGCGGGTGTCCGGTGCCGCGGTGGTGCTCTCGGTGCGGTACTCGCCAAACAGCTGGGTCAGCAGCGTGGCGAGCTGCGCGGTTTCGGGCTCGGAGGCCGGGGACGGTCCCAGGTAGGTGACCGCATTGGGGTTGGTGCTAGTGCTGGCGCCACCCCACTTGAAGGCCCAGTTCCGGTTGAGGTCGATCCCGTGCTGCTGGCTACTCCAGTTGGTGGAGGTCGGCGCGAACAGGGTGTTGTTGGCGTTTTTGCGCTGCCAGGCCTTGGAGCTGTTGGGCGGGGTTGCGTCGCCGGCGGCGTTGACCGGGGAGGTTCCCAGCGCGGTTTCCACCTGGCGGATGCTGTCGGGGTTGTTCTGGAAGTTGATCCACACCTCGGTGCTGTCCAGCAGTGCGGTCACCTGCGGGTCCACACCGTAGCCGTTGAGCAGTTCGGTGGCGTAGCGCCAGGCCAGCTCGCTGGTGATGATTTCGCGGGCGTGAGCCTGGGCGACCAGCACGAACCGCGGGCGCCCCTCCTGGCCGTCGGTCGGGGCGGGCTGGTTCTTCACGTCGCCGGTGATACGAATCGCGACGAGGTTGCTGCCACCCTTGCCGTTCTTCTTCTCCCAGGACTCGCCAAAATCGACCCGCTGCACGAGCTCGGGATATTTGGCGGCGATGTCGGTGGAGAACTTATCGTAGGCGGCCGCCGTGCGGTAACCGCCGAAGTAGGTCTCATACTCGGTGCCGGCCAGGCGGCCGGGCAGCGGGTAGGTGGGTGCGGCGGCGGCCGCGAAGGAACGGGCCCGCGGGTTCTGAGTCTGGGAGTGGCCGATCGAGGTCGCGTACGGGGCGGAGCCGATGATCCGCACGCCTCGGGTGGCCAGCAGGGATTCGGTTGCCGGATCGGCGAGGACCACGAGCCCGGCGTCGTTTGCCTCGACGACGTCGAGGTCGGAGACCTGGTTTGCGGCGGTGGTCGGGACCGTCAGCAGGAGCGGACCCGACTCGTCCGCGACGGCGGCCGTCTGCGGAGCGAGAAGAAGCCCGCCGATCAGGACCGTCGACAGCGCGGAGGCCGTAATCAGTCTGTGGAGTGCCATGTGATTGTGGTTTTCCTTTCGGGAGGGTGTGGGAGGGTATGCCCGGAGGTAAAGCCCACACGTTAGCAACCACGTTGACCCCCCACCGGGTGCCGGGTAATACGGGGTAACCTGGCGTTACATCCGCAGTATTACGGGGCAGATTTGGTTTCCTGGGAGAAACCTTGGTAAGAGCTATGCGACACAACCTTGGTGACGGCTATGCACCGACGCAGAGTCGGCCGTGAAGGGTTACCGCGTATTGCGCGCCCCTCGACGGCGTCGGATGTGCGGGTTAGCGTTGAGGTATGTCTCCCGTATTCGAAAGTCCCGTCGTCTCCACACAGTGGCTCGCCGACCACCTCGGCAGCCCCGCCCTGGTGGTCATCGATGCCACCGTGATGGTGTCCGGAGACGGCGAGTATCGCTGCGGGCGCGACCACTTCGAGCGCTCCGGCCATATTCCCGGCGCGCGCTTCGCCGACCTACTCACCGAGTTCTCCCACCCGGATGCGCCGGGGCTGCACCGTCCCGATCCCGCCTGCCTGGCCGGGGCGGTGGCGCGCCTGGGTATCTCCACCGACAGCCGGGTCGTGGTCTACGACACCCAGCGCGGTCAGTGGGCAGCCCGGCTGTGGTGGCTGCTGCGCACCACCGGCTTCGACGAGGTCGCGGTGTTGGACGGGGGCCTCACCGCCTGGCTCGGCGAGCACCGCTCGGTGGAAACCGGTGGCGGCTCACGGGTGTCCCAGCTCTCCGACTTTGTGGGGACCCCGCGGCCCGAGCTGTGGGTGGACCCGGTCACCGCCGCCGCGGTCCATGCGGGGTCGCCCGAGGTCTTGACCCCGGTCACCGTGGTGTCCGGCTCCAAGCTGGAGCTGCCGCGCACGGGCCCCGGCGACCGGGCACTGAGCGTCCCGCTCACCTCGATCACCCGGTCCAGCGATCACACCCTGGTCTCCGACGCCAAGCTGCGTGAGCTCTACGCCCCCGCCCTGCGCTCGGGCCTGCCCATCATCACGGCCGACGGCGGCGAGGTCACGGCGAGCGCCACGGCCCTCGCCCTGGCCCTGGCCGGTGCCCGCGATGTCCGGGTGCTGGATGGTCGGCTGCCCTTGGTTCCAGCGTAGAGCGGCACACCCCAACGCCGTCACATCAGCGCAAGACTCTCGGTGCGGCCTCGGCAGCCCAGCGCACGCATCGCACCCGCATCGATGATTCGACGCGGGTGCGATTATCCCCCAGGGATCGAGCGTGTCCGGTGGTGATTAGCTGTCGGGATTCAACCCCTCAAACACGGCTTTGGCCGGCGCATATCCCGATACGACACGTTCAAGCACCGCGGCCGACTCGGCGTCTCCGCGGGCAACCTCGGGATGTTCAGCACGCCAAGCTGCCATGCGAAGCACGCTCCGGTGCAGGGTGTTGACGGGGGCAAAATCCGGAACAAAGCGTCGGATTTTTGTGTTGTCAAACACCGCGCTGTGACCCAGATCCCCCATCAGTAATTCGGACCATCCCCACTCCGGTGCCGCCGCCAGGAAAAACGCGCTGGGCAGGTGCACCAGGTGCGCGGTGGTGCCCAGGGCACCGGCGATCAGGGTGTAGATCTGGTCCCAGGTGTACACATCATCCGAGGTGATGTGGAACGACTCACCGATTGCTCGCGGGTTGCCGATCAGCCCTACCAGGCCGACCGCTAGATCGGCCGCGTGAGTCACGGTCCAGAGGGAGGTCCCATCCCCGTGAACAACAACCGTTTCACCGTTTGCTATCCGGTCAAAAACCGCCCATCCCCCGGGAACGGGTGGGCTCGCCTCATCGTAGGTGTGCGAGGGGCGCACGATCGTCAGCGGGAACCCCCGCTCGTAAAACGCCGCCAATAAGACGTCTTCGGCCGCGATTTTCTCACGCGAATACGCTACGTACGGATTGAGCCGGGCAGTGGATTCCACGATGGGCAACTGCAGAATAGGCTTGTGATAGAGCGATGCGGTGCTGATATGGATGTACTGTGCGGTTCGCCCGGTGAACAGTCGGGCAAAATAGCTGGCGTCCTCCGCGTTGAAGGTGAGAAAGTTCACCACCGCGTCCCACCGGCGCTCGCCCAGCGCCCGCTCAAATGCCGGGCGGTCGGAGATATCCGCGGTAATCCATTCGATCCCCTCGGGCAGGTCCCGGGACTGTGAGTTATGTCCACGGTTGAGCACCGTTACACGCATTCCCTGGTGGGCAGCCAGGCGAACACTCGAGGCGCTGATCGTGCCGGTGCCACCGATAAAGAGTACCGACACCGGTACAGGAAGGGTTTTTACCATTAGAGCTTCCCCGCAAACCAGTCTTCGTAGCCATTTTCCACAACCGAAATCAGGATGTCCTCGCGACGAATCCCGATGGCATGCAGCCGGTCGGCGATGGCAACATACAGCCCCTGCTTGATCGCCACGCTGTAGCGGTGAACCATGGTGATTCGGATCAGCACCAGGTTCTGTCGATCGAGATCGTTATATGTCCGATCAAACTTCAGTTCCCCCGGTTCATGCGGACGGAACACCTGGAACAGGTCATCGGCGGGGATTTCCAGCGCATCGATCTGAGCCTGGTGGATTTCGGTACTGATCTGCTCGTGCTTTGCCTCGTAGAGTTCGCGGTCAAGATCAATCTGGATGAGGGGCATGATTACTCCGTTGTGTGTAGTGGATGTTGGGGTCAAAAAGGTATGTGCGTTACTTCAGCGCGCCGGCGGCGAGTCCGCGCTCGAACAGCTTTTGCAGGCAGAGATAGGCGATAATTTCCGGAAGCGCGGTGATCACGGCGGCGGCGAGGACCTTGGTCTGGTCGTTACTGAACTGCCCCACGAAGAACTGCGGCAGCATCGTGATCGTCTGGGTCTCCGGGGACTGGAGGAACACCAGCGGAAGCAGGTAGTCGTTCCAGGTGGTGATCAGGGTGAGCACCACGATTGCCGCGGCGATGGGTCGAGTCAGCGGCAGGATCACATGGAGGAAGCTCTGCCAGGTCGTGGCACCATCAATTCGCGCGGCTTCAAAGAGTCCGTCGGGGATCCCGTTCATAAAGGTGCGGGCAAGGAGCACGGTAAACGGAATCTGCAGCGCCGCGAGCGGCAGGATCACCGAGAGGTACGTGTCGTACAGACCGAGCTGAAGCGAGATGGAGAACATCGGGGTGAGTAGGATGACCTCGGGCAGCGTCAACGCGGCCAGCAACAGCCAAAAGAACACCTCGCGCCCGCGCAGCCACAGTTTGGAAAAAGCAAACGCGGCGAGCATCGTGGCGGCAAGCACCAGCGCGATGGTGATCAGCGCGATGATCACGCTATTGCGGAAAAAGAGCGGGAGTTCGGGCTGCGAGAGCACCGTGCGGTAATTTTCCCACCCCTGTCCGGCGAGCGAGCCCTGCACCATCACGATCAGCGGGAAAAGAAAGGGCAACACCATCAGGGTGACAAGGACCTGCAACACAATCCTGCTGGCGCGACTTCGAGTTTCAAACACTAGGCATCCTTTCGCTGACGCGACCCCACCAGCAGCGAAAAGAACACCGCGAGGATCAACAGCATGATCGAGAGTGCGGCCCCGTACCCCACATCGGCGAGGGGGATCGACTGCCGATAGATGTAGGTGCCCAGGAATTCGGTGGCGTAGTTGGGACCGCCACCCGTCACCAGATAGGGCACATCGAACGTTTTGAGCGCACCGATCACACTCAGCATCAGGATGGCCAGGGTGGTGCCCTTTACCCCGGGCAGGATGATCGAGGTGAGCACACGGATGTTCCCGGCTCCATCGATACGTGCGGCTTCGATCACCTCGGGATCGATCTGACTCATCGCCGCGTAGTACAGGATGAAGGTCAGTCCGGTCCACTGCCAGATCGTGATGCCCATGATAACGGGGAGCGCGGTGGCCGAATCGGCCAACCAGGGGTGAGCCAGCGAACCCATTCCCAGCGCTCGAAGCAGCTCGTTGAACTGACCATCGGCGGCGAATATCTGCCGAAATACCGGTGCCATCACGGCCGGGGCCAGAACCACCGGAACAAAAATGATGATCTTGTACAGCACACCCAGGCGGATCCGGGAGTGCAGAATCACGGCGAAAACAATGCCCAGCACGGTCTGCACGGTAAAGGTGACCACAAAAAACAGGACCGTATGGGCCATGGCCCGCCAGAAGATCGGGTCGGCAAACAGGCGGGTGAAGTTCGCAAGGCCCACCGATTCCGGATCGGGGGCCGATCCATCCCAGTCCAGGGTCGCGATGTATCCGGTGTATCCGATGCAGATGTAGACAAGGCCTACCGAGAGGATCATCGCGGGAAGCAGCCACACATAGCCGCGAGGCTGAAGCGCGCGTGGTGGCACCGGCTTTCGGGCCCGTGCGCGCCGGCCTTGAGGGGCCGGATCTTCGCCGAGATGGGGGTCGGGGGCTGATTTTGGGTATGCAGTAGCGAGGGTATTCACGATCGATTCCGTTTCGTGGGGATGCCGGCCAGCGGGTGAGTGTCATGGAGCACACCAGCACTCACCCGCCGGACGGACTACTTGAAGGCGACTCCGGCGGCCTCGGCGGCCGACTGCAGTGTCGCGGCGGCCTGGGCGGGACTCGCATCACCGGCGGCCACGGTGGTTGTTGCCACGCCGATCGCGGTGGCCAGGGCGGCGTTAGATAGGAGACGGTTCTCGGTGACCGAGGCCGAGGCGGCGATCACCTCCTGAAGTGCGGGACGCTGAACGTCGGCATTGACCAGCTCAATCTTGTCCCACTGGGGTTCGACGCCGGAGAGCGAGGCGATGTCGTTGAGCGCATTGGCCACCACCTGCTGGCCGGCGCTCGCGGTCGCCATCCACGTGGCGAAAGTGATTGCCGCGGAGCGGTTGGTGGACTTGGCGTTCACCGCGAGTCCATAGTCGGAGTCGCCAAATAGCGCTCCCGGTGTTCCGCCGGTCCGGGCGGCGGGGAACGGAATCGGAACGGCGGCAAAGGGCTTCGGGTCGGCAACCCCGGCCGCTTGGATCGACGGTGTCATGCCCTCGGTACGGGTGTACTGCATGTACCAGGTGCCCATCATCACCATGGCCGCTTTTTGCGACATGAACTGGTTATTGGCGTCGGGGTACTGCTGAACTCCCAGCGCGCCGGGCTGCATGATGCCGTTGTCAAACATCGACTTCCACGTGGTCAGGGCGGCCACCAGATCGGGGTCGCTCCAGCGCGCCTCACCACGCGTGGCCTTCGTATAGAGACCGGGGTTGATCGTGTCGGCGATGGCCTGAAGGGTGTCCTGGTTGAATGCGGTTTGGGCGACACCCTGTGTGAAGCACTGCACATCGTGCTGAGCAAAGGCCGCACACACCCGGGCCCACTCGTCAAAATCGCGCGGTGGCGTCAGATCGTATTTGGTAAAGAGTTCCTGATTGATCCACACCGGACCGGCGAACGTGGATCCGGCCGAAAGCGCCCGCAGCTTGCCGTTCTTATCGGTGAGTCCTGCCACGCCGATCGGGGCCAGCCGCGACTTCCAATCGGACCCCAGCGCCTTTTCGGCCTGTGAGGTCAGATCGATTCCGAACCGACCAAACTGCTCAAACATCGCGCCCGGTGCCAGTCCAAAGACGTCGGGGCCGGTATTTGAGGCCAGGGCCGGGCGCAACTTCGCTTCCCAGCCATCGATGGGAATCTGCTGGTACTTGACGGTGATGTCGGGGAATTCCTCGTTGAACTTTTCGATGTATTGCGGGGCGACGCTGAGCTCGGGTGTCCAACCCCACCAGGTTACGGTTCCCGATTTCTCGGTGCTGGTGTCCTCACGCGCTGCCGAGCCGCAGGCGGTTAGGGACCCGGCCAGAAGGCCAAGCGAAACTACGGCGATAACCGAACGAGCGGTAGTGCGGGTACGACGGGTACTGCGCATTCTGTCTCCTTTGATCGGGCACGTCTTCGTGCCCATGCGTGAGTACCTGCAGGGTCGCACCCGCCCGGCCCAAATGGATGGCCAGAGAATCCCCGAAGATGCGGTGGGGGCCCCTTGTGAGGGCGCTCACGGTCTCGGTGTCACGGTTGCGAGAGTCGCACGGTCCTTTGTGCGCTGCAAGTGACGCCAATCTACCGGCGACGAAAATGCTATGTCAAGTTTCTTTCTAAAATACGAAACTTTTTATTTCCGCGGCGACGCCGCACTCGACCTCACCACGAGGTTGGTGGCCAGGTCCACCCGATAGTTTTCCACCGTCTCCCCCGAGCGCAGGCGCAGTACCAGGCGCGCGGCCGCCTCGGCCATGTCCGTCAACGGCTGACGCACAGTCGTCAGCGGCGGGCCCGCCCACTTGGCAATCTGCAGGTCGTCATATCCGATCACCGACAGGTCCTCGGGGATGCGAACCCCTCGGGAACGAGCCGCCTCATACACACCAAAAGCCTGGAGGTCACTGCCGGCAAAAATCGCGGTCGGTGGCTCATTCAAGTCCAAAAGCTTAAGCGCGGCCGCGGTCCCATCCTCGCGATGAAATTCACCGGCAACCACGTATTCTTCCCGCGCTCGAACCCCCGCCGCATCAAGCGCTGAACGATAGCCAGAGAGCCGCGCTCGCGAGCAGGTCATCGCTTCCGGACCAGTAATCATGGCAATTCGAGTGTGCCCAAGCTCCAGCAAATGCTCGGTAGCAATCAGGCCGCCGTTCCAATTGGCGGAGCCGATCGCCGGGGTCCCCGGCGAGGGATCACCCACGGCGTCAACCAGGACAAACGGGATCTTGCGGGTGCTCAATTGCCGCGTTTCATCGGCGCTCAAATCACGCGTTACCAGAACCACTCCGGCCGGCTGACGTGCGATCACACCGTCGAGCCAGTTCTCACGACTCGACTCCCGATCACCACACTCGGTCACCACCATACTCAGGCCGTGTTCACGGGCAACTCGATTGACTCCGCGAAGAATTTCGACGGCCCAGGCCATGTCGATTTGGTCAAAAACCACCTCGATAAGCGAGGGGATCTGAGCAGAATTGCGTCGATTGTAATCGTGTTGATTGAGCAGCTGTTCCACTCGAGCACGCGTGGATTCGGCCACCCCACTCCGGCCGTTCAGCACCTTGGACACAGTCGAGATCGAGACATTCGCCTCCTCGGCAACCTGCGAGAGGGTCATGCGGGAGGTGTCGGTGTCATCGACTGTCACGACAGAAACTTTTTCGGAAGACATGGCGCCACCTTAGCGAAGCGAGGGCGGGATTTCGATGACCGCTCCCGGGGAGTATCGGCGACCCATTTTCCCAATTACGCGAGATTCCGGGAAAAACGGGATGAAAATTTAGTGAAAACACTTGAAAATTTCTTCAAGAATGATGTGATTGTGACGCGATGACGGCGTATTTCATGCAGTCCCAGCATGTCTCTCCAGAAATCGCGGACCCCCATTAGGCACCCGAAAAGACGTAGAATGGAACGTTATGTCTCCCGTTATTACGTTCCCGGCCGAGCTGCCCGTCTCGCAGAAGCGCTCCGATATTGCCGACGCGATCCGCGACCACCAGGTTGTGATCGTTGCCGGTGCCACCGGGTCCGGTAAAACCACGCAGCTGCCCAAGATCGCGCTGGAGCTGGGGCGGGAGAGCATCGGGCACACCCAGCCGCGACGAATCGCCGCGCGCACCATCGCCGAGCGCATCGCCGAGGAGATGGGTGAGGAGGTCGGCGAGACCGTGGGCTACCAGGTGCGGTTCACCGATAAGGCGAGCGCCAGCACCAAGATTAAGCTGATGACCGACGGTATTCTCCTCAACGAGATTCACCACGACCGCCTGCTCAAGCGCTACGACACCATCATCATCGATGAGGCGCATGAGCGCAGCCTCAACATCGACTTCCTGCTGGGCTATCTCAAGCAGCTGCTGCCCAAGCGTCCGGATCTCAAGGTCATCATCACATCGGCCACGATCGACCCGGAATCCTTCTCCAAGCACTTCAACGACGCCCCGATCATCGAGGTATCGGGACGCACCTACCCGGTGGAGATCCGGTTCCGCCCGCTGGTGGCCGACGAGAACGCCGAGGAGGATGAGGACACCGACACCCCCTCGCGCGATGACCGCAACTACATCGAGGGCATCATCGACGGTCTGGATGAGCTGGCCCGCGAATCCCTCGGCGATGTGCTGGTGTTCCTGTCTGGTGAGGCGGAGATTCGCGACGCCGCCGACGCCCTGCGCGCCCGCTACGCCGATGCCACCGGGGTGACCGAGATCCTGCCGCTCTATGGCCGGCTGAGCGCCGAGGAGCAGCACCGCGTCTTCCGTCCGGGCAATACCGCCGGCGTGCGCCGCCGGGTCATCCTCGCGACCAACGTGGCCGAGACCAGCCTGACGGTGCCCGGCATCAAGTACGTGATCGACGCCGGTACCGCCCGCATCTCGCGCTACAGCGTGCGGGCGAAGATCCAGCGTCTGCCCATCGAGGCGATCTCGCAGGCCTCGGCCAATCAGCGTTCGGGCCGTACCGGACGCACCAGCCCGGGTATCGCGATCCGGCTGTACTCGGAAGAGGACTTTAACAAGCGTCCCGAGTTCACCGAGCCCGAGGTGCTGCGCACCAACCTGGCCGCGGTGATCCTGCAGATGGTGTCGCTGGGTCTCGGCGATATCGCCGCGTTCCCGTTCCTCCAGGCCCCCGAGGCCCGCGGAATTAAGGACGGCCTCGACCTGCTGACCGAGCTGGGCGCGATCACCCAGCGCCCGGGCACCACGCCCAAGCTCACCCGGACCGGCCGAGATCTGGCCCGCCTTCCAATCGACCCGCGCTTTGCCCGCATGGTGCTGGAGTCGAAGAAGCACGGCACGACCCGCGAGGTCATGGCGATCGTGGCGGCGCTGACCATCCAGGATCCGCGCGAACGTCCGGTGGAAAAGCGGCAGCAGGCCGATGATTTCCACAACCGGTTTGCCGACCCCACGAGCGACTTCCTCAGCCTGCTGGGCCTCTGGAACTACCTCGAAGAAAAGCAGAAGGAGCTCTCCTCCAGCGCGTTCCGCCGAATGTGTAAGGCGGAGTTCCTCAACTATCTGCGCGTGCGCGAGTGGCAGGACGTCTACCGCCAGCTGCGCCGCATGGCCTCGCAGCTGGGCCTCAGCGTGGGCGATCCGGCCACCAATCCCGACGGCATCCACCGCTCGATCCTCTCCGGGCTGCTCTCGCAGATCGGTATCAAGGACGAGGCGGCCGCCGCGCAGGCGCAGGCCGCCAAGAAGCGTGGGGCCGCGGCAACCCCTGGCCCGCGCCGCAAGGGCGACTACGTGGGGGCGCGTCAGGCGCGCTTCGTGATCTTCCCGGGATCCGCGCTGATCAAGAAGCAGCCCGATGCCCTGATGGCCGCCGAGCTGGTCGAGACCAGCCGGCTTTTTGCGCGCACGGTCGCGAAGATCGACCCGGCCTGGGCCGAGGCCATCGCCCCGGACCTCTGCAAGCGCAGCTATTCCGAGCCGCACTGGGAGAAGGCCCAGGGGTCCGTCGTGGCGTATGAGAAGGTGACCCTGTACGGGGTGCCGATCATCCCGCGTCGCCGCGTGCAGTACGCACGCATCGACCTGGAGCTCTCCCGTGACCTCTTTATCCGCCACGCGCTGGTGCAGCGCGAGGCCGATTTCAAGCGTCTCAACCAGAAGCTGTTTGCCTTCGATCGGCAGAACGCCGGGCTACGCCGCGAGCTCGCCGAGCGCGAGGAGCGTACCCGGCGCCGTGACATCCTCTTTGATGACGAGGCCGTCTACGACTTCTACAACGCGCGCATTCCGGCCGAGGTGGCCGATCTGCGCGGGTTCGAAAAGTGGTGGCGCGAGGCTGCGGCCGCCACGCCGAAGCTCCTCACCATGCGCGCCGAGGATCTGCTGCCCGAGGATGCCGACGAGATCGACGAGGGCCTGTTCCCGCCGACCTGGTCGCAGGGCGATCAGACCCTGAAGCTGCGCTACCGGTTCGAGCCGGGCACCGCGGACGACGGCGTGACCGTGATGGTGCCGCTCGCGCTGCTCCCCCGCCTCTCGCCGATCGGCTTCGACTGGCAGGTGCCGGGGCTGCGTGCCGAGCTGGTGACCGCGCTGCTGAAGTCGCTGCCCAAGCACATCCGCCGCAACGTGGTACCCGCCGCCGACTGGGCCGCGCGCCTGCTCGCCGATCTCCCCGCCGAGGTTCCGCAGCCCACCGCGACCCAGGAGGACACGCTTACCGCGCGTCTGGCCATCGCGATCAAGCGCGCCGTGTACATCCCGATCGAGGCCGCCGACTTCGAGCTGGATCGGGTGCCCGACCACCTGAAGATCACCTTCCGGGCGATCGACGAGCGCGGCCGCACCCTGAGCAGCGATAAGGACCTCACGGTCCTGCAGTCCCGCCTGGCCACCAAGACCCGCACCCAGGTGGCGAAGGTCGCCCAGGCGCGCACGGCCGATCCGATCGAGCGTCGCGGCCTCACCAGCTGGGACTTCGATGAGCTGCCGCGCTTCATCGACAGCGATCAGGGCGGGCACGTGGTGCGCGGATATCCGGCCCTCGTGGACCGCGGCGACAGCGTCGAGGTGCGGATCATGGCCACCGAGGCCGATCAGCTCCGCGAGCTGCCCGGCGGCGTGCGCCGCCTGTTGCAGTTGCAGACCGCTTCCCCGGTCTCGTATGTGCAGAACCATCTGACCGCGCCGGAGAAGCTCGCGCTGGCCGCGAGTCCGTACCAGAACACCCCGGCCCTGTTTGATGACTGCCTCACCGCGTGCATCGACGACGTGCTGCAGCGCGTGGCACCGGGCGGCGCGATCTTCATGCGCGCCGAGTTCGAGAAGGTGCGGGACCGGGTGTCCCAGGCCATCATGAACGGCATGTTCGAGACCGTTTCGCTGACCGCCCGCATCCTCACCGCTGCCCGCGAGGCCGATAAGGCGCTGGGGAAGGCGACGAGTCTGACCCTGCTGCCTGCACTCACCGATATGAAGGCACAGCGCGCGGGACTCGTGTTCCCGGGCTTCGTCTCGCGCACCGGCCTGGCCCGGATGCGGGATATCCCGCGCTACCTCTCGGGCATCACCCACCGCGCCTCGCGCCTGGCCGACAATGCCAACCGCGACCGCGCCTGGCAGAACGAGATCGAGACAGCTCAGGCCCGCTTCACCAACGCCGGCGGCACCATCCCGCTGCCCGAACACGCGCCAGACCACCTGGTGCAGGCCCGCTGGATGCTCGAGGAGTTCCGGATCAGCCTGTTTGCCCAGCACCTGGGCACCAGCCAGTCGGTCTCACTGCAGCGGATCACCAAGGCGCTCGACCAGCGCTAACCCCGTCCGCGGGGCGGCCCTTCCGGACGCCCCGCGGTTTTGTCATTTAGCTTCACATTTCGTCGCATAACTACGTGCGGTTTGCGACAGAACGAATCGAGGGCCATCGTGGAACCTGTATCGCCACAAGCGTCGGGGAATAAAACCCGCCGCACATCGGTATATACCGATATGGATAGAGGAGAACCCGAGCAGATGACCACCGCAGCGAATGTTCTGTCACACGACGCCGACACCGCGGAATCTCCGGCGTTGGGGTTTGATGCGGGCCTCGCACCGGATGAGTTCAAGGCCGCGTTCCGCAACCACCCGGCGGGCGTCGCCGTGGTCACCGCCGATGATGGAACCGGCCCGGTCGCGATGACCGTGACCTCGGTCTTCTCCGTCAGCGCCGACCCGGCCCTGCTGGTCTTCTCGGTGTCCGACCTGTCCTCCAGCGCCAAGACCATCATCGCCGCCGACACCCTGGTGGTTCACCTGCTCGGAGCCGACCAGCTGGACATCGCCAAGCTCGGTGCCACCAGCGGCATCGACCGCTTCGAGGACACCTCGATCTGGTCGCGTCTGATCACCGGCGAACCCTTCTACCCCTCCGCCCAGACCTGGATCCGCGGCCGCGTGGTCAACTCGCTGCGCGCCGGTGCCTCCACCGTCGTTGTGGTGCACGCCCTCCAGGCCAACGCCCCCGAGGCCGGCAGCGTCGAGGCCGACGCCACCGAGTCGCGTCCGCTGGTGTATCACAACCGGACCTGGCACCACCTGGGCGAGCACTCCAACCTCGAGCTGTAACCCACCCGGCTCAGCCCACGCGCAACCACTCTAACCACGTCCCCTCAACTCCCGCACACGAACGGCGGGGCCGAAGTGATAATCACCTCGGCCCCGCCGTTTCTTGTCTGCCGGTTCTTGTCAGCCGGAGGCTAGTTCACGGCCCGCCGACGGCGCAAACCGGCAACGATTGCACCACCCAGCAGGAGCGCTACGACACCGCCGAGCGCGATCAGAATGCCACCTGGTCCGGCACCGGTGAGCGCGAGCCCCCCGCCCTCGCCGGTGCCGGTGGAAGGCCCCGGACCTGCCGACGGGGCACCCGAGGGTGAGGGACCAACCGAGGGGTCCGGGCTAGTCGAAGGATCCGGGCTCACCGAGGGATTCGGCGTAGACTCATTCCCATCCTTTGCCGTGTACCAGGACTGATCGGTCACCGCGGAGGGCTGCGCACCCGCGGGCAGCGGCTTCCCGTCGCCGCCCACGGCAACACCAACCGCCGTCACGATGTTGTGGTACTGGCCGTCAATCGCCGTGGAATGCGCCTCAAACTCACGCGAGGCCCCCGGCGCTAGCGGACCGGACTGCTTCGAGGTGGGAGTGAGCGTGCCGGTGCTTTTATCACCCGCGCTCCACTCGTCGTGCAGGGTGAGGTTATCCAGCGTGACGTCGCCGGTATTGGTCACCGTGTAGGTGAAATGAACGCCGTCCCCGGTATATACCTGGGCACCCGGTGCCGACTCAAAGTGTTTACCGTTGGTGAGCTTGCGCACGCTCAGCGCCGGGCTCGGGTCGGCAACCACGGTGGCTGAATTGGTGTCAAACGACTGCTGCGAACCGCGGTAGTTCCCGGTAACCGTGGCCACGTTCACGGATTTCTTCTCCCAGCTCACCGATGCGTCGGTCGGGGTCCGAGTGGAGTATTGCAGGGTGAACAGCGTCGCCTCGGGGATGTCGCCGAAGTTCACACGGAACGCGGTTGCGCCGTGGAAATCATCACTCCATGTACCGTTACTCGCCGTGGTTGCGTCGGGTGAGTACTGAACGTTGGCACCGTTCGGCAGGCCCTCGACCGCCGAGTCAAGGGTCAGCGAGAAGTCTGATCCGCGCCCGTCCTGCGCCTGCGGCAGCCGGTCAAAGAGGATCGCATCGGTGACCGGTCCGGACAGAGCGTTGACCCCCGATATCTGCCAGGTTGAGGATTTCCCCGCACGCGTGGTTCCGGATGTTCCCCACTCTCCGGTGGTCGTGCGCACCTGCTTGGCTAGGATCAGGCCACCGGCGGCAATGACGTTGGAGGTTCCCGTCGCCGTCGCGATTTTCGGCAGTTCCGATTGGAACGCAAACCGGTCGCTCGCGGTGGTCACCCCATAGGTTGAGGCTAACGTTCGATAGGTGGGGTCATTGGTGTAGGCCCAGGTGCTCGCTGGGGCTCGCGTTCCCGCGTACTGATACGCCTGAGGTAGCACCTTCACGGGCACGTCGTACTGCCACATCCATCTGTCATAGGGCAGCGTAGGCTGCCCGGTGATGCTGAAGGAGGACAGGGTGTCAAAGGTGAAGTGCACAACCTGATGCACCCCTTCCGCATCGGTGACCGCCGATGTCGAGATGGTCAGGCCATCGCCGGGCCGGGGAACCTTTCGCCCGGTGAAGATCTCGGTTTCGGCAACCGGGGTCACCCCCACGGCCGCATCGTAGGATACACCGACGGGAAGTACCAGGTTCAGCACGGAATCGTCAAAGCTTCGAGCGCCCGAATCCCAGTTGGCGATGTTTGCGCGGTAGCTCGCGGTGGATCCCACCGGCAGCGTGGCCGGGGCAATAATATCGGTGGACACCGGGAGCGCATCAACAATGGTGACGGCGGAGGTCGCCTGGCTGGACAGGGTCTGCCCGGATGAGGTGAGGCCACTCGTGGTGACCCGCTCCTGGTAGGGGCCTCCCTCGGTCCCCGCCGCCGGGGTGGTACCGTCCACGATGTTGGCAAATGCGGGCCGGACCAGCTTGTTGAAGCTCAGCTGAGAATTCTGCGGAATATCGTGCGTCGCCGTGCCAAGCACCTGGATTCGCCAGCCGGTGACCCGGTCCCCAGCGGCTACCCGAATGGGGTTGGCGCTGATGGGGTTGCCGTTGGCATTCGCCCACACGGCGACGTTTGCCACGGTGGAGGTGTCCCATGCCGACGAGGATTCAAGCAGCGTCCAGTCGGCATTTTTCTCGGTCTGGTAGAAGAAACGCATCGGCAGCTTCAACCCGATCAGGTTGGACGACACACCAATATCGCCGCTGAGGAACTGCAGGTGGTTCCAGGCGTCGGCATCCTGGGCCGAGGTGCGACTGCTGGATTCCATGGTGAGGGTGTGCAGCTGATCGCCGTCGCCCGAGGGGTTCACAAAGCTCCCCACGAATGACACGCTCTGGTTGACGGCACCGTTGGTCATCGTGCCCGCACCGGCCCAGGACGTGGTGGACTTGGGCTGCGGATCCCGGAGCACCTCCCCCTGTGCGGTGGCCGTTGCCGTGGGCATCCGGTTACCTGCCGCATCGGCGAGGTCCAGCGACACGGTGTTCACCGGCGGTCGGGTTCCGGTGACGAAGTGCTCGCTGGGGTAGTTCACCGCGAGCCACACCCGCGCCGCGTTTGAGTTGACCTGAGGATTCTGCACGGCATCCGCGCGATAGGTCGCGGTGGTGGATCCGTCCGGATTGGTAGCAAACTTCCACTCCCCGCCGAGCTCACCGTTGCGCGAGTAGTCAACCACGGTGGTACCCGCCGGCAACACGTCGGTGAATGTCACCCCGTAGGCAAAAAAGTTGGTTCGGTCATTGCCGGTTGTGTCATTAACTTTGAAGTTGTAGGTGACGGTTCGATTGTCCGATCCACGCACCGTGGACGCCGTCTTAGTGGGGACAAACTTCTGGGTACCGGTCACGGCGGTCTCAATCTTCTGCGCATCCGGTGCGGTTAGGCCGTCGGGGCTGTTTCCCACGATGCGGGTTGTGAAGATCGAACTGGCGCTGAGGCGATCCAGGTTGTGTGTCTGTGCCACGGTGAATCGAAACTCGGAAAGGTTTTGAGTGACCGGTTTGAGGACAAATGTGACGGTGTTTCCACTGATCCGGGTGGAGGCAACCGGCGAGGCACCGTCGGTGGGAACCGCGTCGAAGGTGAGGGTGGGATCCAGGGTTGCGGTGAGCTCAACCCCCTCGATTGGTTCGAGGGCCCGGGCGCTGGGAATACTCAGCGTAACCCCGTAGGAAAACGCCTCATAGGCACGCACGGATGCATTGTTGGGGCCCACAACATCAACCGAATAGTTGGCCGTTGCTGCCCGAGCGGGCACGGTGAAGGCGAACACGGCGGCGAGCATCGCGAAAACCGTGATCAGGCTCACCAATATCCGGGGCACGCGAGCGGGTGGGTAGTGCGGATGAGGGGAGCTCATGCTTCCTCCTGGGTAAGTGCATCGAGCGGTATGCGCAGACGGGGCTCGTGTGGCACCCTCGACACGGGTCGGGTGGGTGTGGATCTCTGGCACGTCGCTCGCAAATAACAAACGTTTGGTGCGGCGTCGAATCACCATACCAAAATCGAGTACATACTCGCAATTAGGAATTTTCCGTGCTCTTTCCGTCAATCACGCTCCTATACGCGCCTTCGGCTCGACATCTCCCAGCCGCCCCGGGTATCGTGGCCGAGTGGGCATCCGGGAGGGGAATTCCGGACTCCTCGAAATCATCCGGGTGCCGAGCCGCCCACCTGCGAAGGGGAATGCCACCAGCTATGACCGCATCTACACCCGCCGCGCCCACACCGGCCCACACCCTCCCCACCGAGGCCGAGATGGCCCGCGCCCGGCAGATCATCGGGGTCATCTCCTCCGCCTATGGTGCACGCATGGTGGGTCAGGAACGCCTGCGCGTGAGCCTGCTGGTGGGGCTGCTCGCCGGCGGTCACGTGCTGCTGGAGAGCGTCCCGGGCCTCGCCAAAACCACCGCCGCGAGCACCCTCGCCGACACCATCCGGGCACGGTTCCGCCGCATCCAGTGCACCCCCGACCTGCTGCCCAGCGACATCACCGGCAACCAGGTCTTCGACGTCAAAACCGGAAACTTCCGCACCGTACTCGGCCCGGTGCACGCCAACTTTGTGCTGTTGGACGAGATCAACCGCTCCAGCGCCAAAACCCAGAGCGCGATGCTCGAGGCAATGCAGGAGCGCCAGACCACGATCGGCGGCGAGGTGCACGCGCTGCCGAGCCCGTTCCTGGTCATCGCGACCCAGAACCCGATCGAGCAGGAGGGCACCTATGAGCTGCCCGAGGCCCAGATGGACCGATTCCTGATCAAGGAGATTGTCCAGTATCCGAGCCCCGCCGAGGAGCTGGAAATCCTCAGCCGGATCGACTCCGGGGTGCTCGACCCGCAGGCTCACGGCGCCGGGGCCGTGGATCTGGAGGACGTGGTGTTCCTGCAGGATCTGGCCCGCCGAGTTCACGTGGACCCCGCGATCCGCAGCTACATCGTCTCGCTGATCTACGTGACCAGGCGACCGGGTGACTACCTCGCCCCCGAATCCGCCCGCGCCCTGCGCTACGGCGCCAGCCCGCGCGCGAGCATCGCGTTCCTGCAGGCGGCTCGCGCACTCGCGCTGCTCTCCGGCCGCAGCTATGTAATCCCCGATGACGTAGTCACCCTGCGCCACCTGGTCCTGCGCCACCGCGTGCTGCTGACCTTCGAGGCCGAGGCTGATGGAATCCGCAGCGAGGACCTGATCGATCAGATCTTCGCCGCCGTTCCCACCCCGTAGGGCCTCTGTGAGCACACTTCTTCGCAAGGTCAAGGCCAGACTGTTTCTGACCTCCCCCCGCCGCAGCGCCCACCCGCTCGAGGGTGCGCACGCCGCGGTGCTGCGCGGACGCAGCCTGGATTTTGACGACCTTCGGGTGTATCAGCCCGGCGACGAGGTCCGCGATATCGACTGGCGTGCCAGCGCCCGCAGTAACCAGGTCCTGATCAAGCGCTATATCGCGACCCGGCGTCAGGTGGTGAGTCTGACGCTGGACACCGGGGTCACGATGGACGCCCGCGCGACCGATGGAACCCGCAAACGCGATCTGGCGCTGCTGATCGCCGGGGTCCTCGGCTACCTTTCGCTGCGTCACGGTGACGAGGTGGGAACCCGCTTTGCAACCGAAACCGGGCTGCACCGCCAGCGCGGTGCCACCTCGGAGGGACGGCTGGAACTCGCCCTGCGCGGGGCCCGGGACCGGGTCGCCGGGGCCGAGTTCACCCGCGAACGCCTGCTGGACTCGATCGTTCGGGAGGAGCGCGGTCGTCGGATCCTCACGATCATCACCGATGAGACTCCGATCGGCGACGCCGAGGAGCGACAGCTGCGCCGGCTCCGGGTGCAGCACGACCTGGTCTGGATCACCGTGTGTGAGGCTCCGCTGCTGGAGACCGCCCGAGACACCCCCGTGGATGTCCAGACCGGCTGGGCGGTCCCAACCTTTGCCCGGTCCGACACCGCCCTGATCGAGGAACTGGCCCGCGCGGATGCCGCCGAGCGGGAGCGACGCATCGCCCTGCTGAACGCCCTGTCGATCACCAATCAGGAGATCCGCACCGAAGCCGAGGTTGTTCCCACGCTTCTCGACATGCTGCGACGGAAGCATCGTGCCCGTCGATAACAACCTGTACCCGCCGTATCAGTACCTGCCCGGCTGGTTTTTCCTGGCGCTCGCGGTCGTGGTGGTCGTGGTGGTGGCGGTCCTCATTGTCGCCCGGCTGACCCGGCCGCTGGTCGAGGCACCCCGGCGGCCATCGGTCCCGGCCACCGATCCCGCCGTCCTGACCGCCCAGGCCTACGGGGCCCTGCGCGCCGAATATCTGGGCCGCCTGGATCAGATCGAATCCGAGTATCGCGCGGGCACCCTGCGCCCCCACGATGTGCACGCCCGGCTGAGCGGCCTGGTGCGCTCCTACGTCAACGAGTACAGCGGGCTGGAGGCACCGGTACTGACCTTCACCGAGCTCTCGCGCCGCGGGGTCTCGCCGGTACTGCTGGATGCGCTCGGGCGCTACTACTACCCCAGCCAGTTTGATCCGGATACCATGGTGGATCCCCTCGCCGGGCTTGCTATCGCCCGTCAGGTGGTGAACACATGGACCTAGCATCCCCCTGGCTGCTACTGATCACGCTGGTGATTCTCGGGGCCTCGATTACCGTCGGGATTCTGCTGGGCAGGCATGACCCCGCCGTCCGGACCGGTGCCGATCCGATCGCCGTCTCGCGGACCGACCGGCTGCGCTCTCTCCCCCGGTTCACCTCGGTGGTACGTACCCGCACCCGGCTGCTCGCCGGAATCCTGGTGCTGGGGTTTGTGGCGATCGTTTTTGGCGGGATCCTGGTGGCCCGCCCCACCACCGAATCGGTCACCCGTCCGCTGTCCCACAACCGGGACATCATGCTGTGCCTGGACGTCTCGGGGTCGATGACCGACGTGGACGCCGAGGTCATCGAGACGTTCCTGGAACTCAGCAAGGGGTTTGATGGGGAACGGATCGGGCTGACGATCTTCAACAGCTCGGCCGCACAGGTGTTCCCGCTCACCGATGACTATCAGCTCGTGCGCGAGCAGCTCACCGCGATGAAAAAATCCCTCACCGATGACACCAATTTCTCCCCCGACTACTGGAAGGGAACGCTCAACGGCACCGGCGCCTCGCTGATCGGCGACGGGCTGGCCGCCTGCGCGTTGCGCTTTGACCACATCGAGACCGACCGTTCCCGCTCGCTGATCTTCGCGACCGATAACGAGGAGTACGGTGCCTCGATCGTGAGCCTGCAGGAGGCCGCCGGCTACGCCACCCAGAAGCAGATTCGGGTGTTCACCCTCAACCCGGTGGACGGGAACGATGCGGGCAACACCGAAACGCTCCGGGCGGCGACCGAGAGCACCGGCGGGGCCTACTACCCGCTGCGCGCAACCACCGCGGTGAGCGATATCATCGCCCAGGTGCAGTCTTCCCAGGCGCGGGCGCTGCGCGGGGAACCACGGGTGATCCGCGCCGATGATCCGGCCCCGTGGTCCGTGGCGCTGCTGCTCGCCGGCGGCGGTTTTGTGGTGCTGGTGTGGAGGTTCCGACTGTGATTTTTCAACCGGTTCTCCACCCGGCCCTGCTACTGGTGTTCCTGATTCCGCTCGTCGTGATCGCGAGTATCGGGCTGGGTCGATCCGCCGCCCCGGCCGAACGCTGGCGCTGGGTGGGGCGCATCGGCATGGCGATCCTGCTGGCCACGATCCTGCTACGACCGGGACTGCCCGGTGGCAGCGCCGAAACCCTGAGCGCCAACACCGATGTGCTGCTCGTGGTGGATACCACCGCGAGCTCGATCGCCGAGGATTGGGGGAGCGATCATCAACCCCGGCTGGACGCGGTCAAGAAGGACATCCGAGCGATCATGGACCGCTATCCCGGCGCCCGCTTCGGCCTGATCACCTTCGACCGTGAGGCCGAGATGCGGGTACCCATCACCGCCGACACCACCGCACTCAGTTCGGCGGTAGAGGGGCTCACCCCCGAGGTAACCCAGAACTCGCGCGGAAGCAGCATCGGGGTGGCCGCCACGCTGCTGAAGGACGCGCTGGAACTGATCCGTAACTCCACCGAGGCGCGCGGTCGCCTGGTGTTCTACTTTGGCGACGGCGAGCAGACGGTGGATTCCACCCCCGAGTCTTTCGCCGACTCCGCCAAGCTCACCGATGGCGGCAGGGTTCTCGGATACGGGACGCAGCAGGGTGGCAAGATGCGCCAGACCACGGGCACCGTGGACGGTGGCGAGGCCCCCTACATCGAGTATCAGGGGCAGCCCGCGCTCGCGGTCATCGATCAGGACAACCTGCGCACCATCGCCCAGCAGCTCGGAGTGAAATACGAACTGCGTGAGCCCGGCAAGCCGCTGGACCTCCCCGAGCCTCCGGCCACCACCTCGGGCACCGCGAGCACGGGAGGACACGTGGGCACGGCAATCGAACTGTATCCGTATGCGGCGGGCCTGCTCGTCGCCCTGCTGAGTGTCGAGATGGCGAACGCCCTGGCTCAGCTGATCCGCCTGCGCCGCGGTGCTCTCACGGCGGGGAAGGAACGCTGATGTCCACAACGACGCGCACGGTAGCCGAGCGCAACCTGCGGCGGGCCCGCGTGCGGCTGTGGACCACGGTCGGGGCGATCCCGTTTGTGCTGGCGGGATTGCTGCTGGTGATCAAGATCCTCAGCATCTACGCGTTTGCGCACCTGGCCCTGCTCAACGTGCACGCCGAGCGCTACTCGGAGAGCGCGGCGGCCGCGCGTGGACTCGCACCCGTGAACATCTTCGAACCGTTCAAGGCCCCCTTCGACCTGAGTGTGGGACTGGCCGAGGACGGACTCCTCAAGGAGTCTCGGGAGCAGCTGGAGGCGGCGCTGCCGCGCACCCCGGGCCTGGCGATCTGCACGGTGCGGATCAACCTGGCGATGGTGATTGAGCGTCAGGGGGATCGAGCCACCCAGGACAAGGACGTGGCCGGCGGGCAGAAGTTCTATCAGGAGGCGCTGAAAACCATCGTGGAGACCTCGCCGAATTGCCGCACCCCCGAGGCGGATCGGGCGTCCTCCGACCCCTCGCGCAGCATGGATTCGAGCCTCACCACCACCGAGGAGTCGATTCGCGGCAAGATTCTGCCGCCCCCGCCGCCCGAGCAGGGTGACGGCTCGGATTCCCCGCCGCCGCCCCCGGAGGAGACGCCGCCACCCCCGCCCGGCCCTTCGGATGATCAGCTGGAGAAGCTCAAGAAGCAGCTCGAGCAGGGCGATCAGGAGCGCGGCAACGGCGGCACCGACCAGGGTGGCAACCCGGATACGGAGCGACCATGGTAGCCGGCAACGATCCCTACCTGGGTGGTAGCGAGGGCGCGCCGCCGCCCCCGCCGCCCGGCGGTTACCGGGGCAATAGCCGGGTATCTCGGCTGATGCACCCGGCGGCACCCCCGCTGCCCGCACCTGCGGCACCGGCGATTCCGGTGCCGCGGCCGCCCTCGTCGCGGACGGCAAAAATTTTTGGGGCCATCGTCATCGCGCACGCGCTGTGGCTGCTGTTCCGGTTGCTGCTGCCCGGCGCCGGCAGCTACTACTTCACGGTGGGCGCGATCACCGTGCAGGTCCTGATGCTGATCGCGGCCGTCGTGATTCTGGTGGGTCCGCGCGGTCGCCGACTGGGGACCATCGCGCTGGTCGTGACGCTGGTGGTGAACGTGGCCACGGTCGGCTCGGTGTCCGCGCTGGAGAGTGCCCAGAGCGGAAACTACGACGACTATAAGACCGCCGAGCAGCGTAAATGGAACGCCTATCCGGGGATCCGCGGGGTCGATCCCGCGGAGATCCTGGAGAAGCCCTCGCTCGAGGAGGACATCGCGCGCACCGACGATCTCAACGCCAAATTACGGGCGGCCCTCAGCACCGAGTTCGGCATCACCTGGACGATGCACGGCAAAAACACCCTGCGCAATAACCGCAACGGGTACGGGGGCGAGTCGATGCTGGTGGACTTCAGCGGACCGGTCTGGACGAGTGATCGCCCGATGCAGTCGGTGGCCGACAAGCGCCGACTCCGGGACGTGGTGACCCGGGTGATGATGCAGAACGGCGTCTCCCGGACCGTCGTGACGAGTGACCCCAGCTTTCAGCCCGATCCCGGCAACCTGGAGCGTTTCTACGGCAGCGCGAATCCCGATCAGCAGCACACGTGGGCGATGGTTTCGGTGGATCGCCAGATTAATTTCTACGTCGACGTGCGCATTTTCGATCTCTCCAAAGACCCGACCGGAACCTTCCGCACCGAGCGGGAGGGGCAGTCGGCCCGCGACGGTACGCCGCTTGAGGGCATCCAAATCTCGGCCCGCGGCTACGAACTGCTCGGTTCCGACAAGCGGGACGAGTTCATCGCCAAGCTCAAAACATTCGGACAGTAATAATTTCCGGTTTCCCCGTCATAAAACCGGGACGGATGGATCCTGTTGTGTGAACCGGCCCCAAATTCCGGTTCCGGCGTTGTGCCCCAAGCATGCCCCCTGCATGCGTCGCGGGGCACAACGTCGTTATCGATGGGGCCCCTCATCTACAGACTGGACACTCAGTACATGACCCTTGTGAATCGCTCTTCTCGAAAACGGCTGTCGGCACGCAGGCTGCTGAGCGGCGGCATCGTGGCGGCGCTTGCGGCGCTGTCGATTGGCCTTGCCGCCCCCGCATCCGTTCAGGCAGCCGAACCACAGCCGCAGGGTTGCGGTTACGGCACGGGCGGTCCCCTGGCCGAGACGATCTGCTGGATTGATATGGCACAGTTCGACTCGACCCAGGCGCAGTCCCCGCAGGGACAGGCCATGTCGGTGGATCTTCCCGGTGGGCTCACCATGAGCTTTACCGCCAAGCTTGCCGCGGGAGCCGACGGCCTGCGCCCCCTCGCTCCGGTTGCATTCCCCACCTGGTCGGGCACTCCGATCGGCAACAGCGCCTACGTGGGCACCCCGGGCAAGCCTGCGCTTTACCAGGTACCCGGGCGCAATGGCGGGTGGCTCGGCGAGGTCACTCTGGATAACATCTCGGTGTCGCACAAAGGGGTTCCGCAGACCGCAGGATATGCGTTTGTGATGGCCGATGCGGAATCTAGTAATAAGTACGAGGGTCTGCGATTCACCTCGACCTCTCCGATCACCCAGATCGCGAATATCACGCCCGCAGGCTACCAGCCCGCCTGTGGGGCGCAGCTCACGGGCCTCGACACCACTCAGGTGACCTGTATGGGACAGGGAGTGCGTAACGCCGGAGATATCGTCACCTCGACTCAAAGCCCCACCCGGGTGAGCATTGCACTGCACAATGACAACGATCCGGTGGGCAATGTGGCCACCACCCGGCAGGGCATGGCATTCGGGGTGATGTTCTCCAAGGTTCAGGCCACCAAGGTGGTGGAGAGTCGGTACGCCCCCGCCGACCAGTTCACGGTCTCTACAACCGAAACCTCCACCGGTGCCACCATCGGCACCGCCACCACCGCCGGAACCGAGGCCGGGGTAACCACGGGTGAATCAACCATCCTGACCCAGGTTGAGGGCACCCGCGTCACCTTTGCCGAAAAGATCTCGGGCGATGCCGATGCCACGCTGGATCACTACCGCACTCAGTGGGCCTGCACCCGAAATGGGACGCCCGTACCCGCCGATCAGCTGACGGCGTCGGGTACCAGTCCCAGCGTGACGCTGGGGGTATCGGTGGGAGATTTTGTCGCCTGCACGGTCACCAACACGGCCAAGCTCGGTTCGGTGACCTGGAATAAGGTGGACCGCGATTCTCAGCGTCTCGCCGGCTCCGAGTGGGCCCTGACCTCCCCCGATGGGACCGTCACCCGCATCGTCGATAACGGTGCTGGTGATGAAAATCCCGCGGTGGGCGAGCTCTCGGTGAGCGGGCTGCCGTGGGGGCAGTACCGTCTCGAGGAGACGCGCGCGCCGGAGGGCTTCGAGCGGCTGACCGATGTGCTGACCTGGAACGTGGATGCAACTCATCAGGAGATCGCGCTGGGCAACATCGTCAACCTGCCCACGCAGCCGCCGGTCCCCTCCGATCCGCCGTCGGTCCCGCCGACCCCCACGACCCCGCCGGCTACCCCGACGGTGCCGCCCACCACGCCGCCGGGATCGCCGACGCCCACGCCGTCGACACCGCCGGGCCTCGCCTCAACCGGAGCAGGGGGAGTTCTGCCGATGACTCTGGTGGCCGGACTGGCGCTGCTCGCGGGGATCGGGCTGACCATCCGCCGTCGCGCTCAGCGAGGCTAGTCTCCCTTTTGGTAAAAACCCGCCGCTACGGTTCACGTAGCGGCGGGGTTTTGGTGAAAGGAACTACGCTCCCGTGGCCACCGGTCGCTGGGGATCGCGGGACCAGGCGCTCCAAGATCCGGCGAAGATCGCCGCGGGCAGTCCCGCCTCGGCCAGGGCCAGGGCCGTGTGGGCGGCGGTGATGCCCGATCCACAGGTGGTTCCGATCTGCGCTCCGGGTACGGCACCGACGCCGGCGAAGACCGCGCGCAGACGCTCGGGATCCAGGAAATGGCCGTTGTCCAGGTAGGTTCCCGAGGGGACGTTAACGGCACCGGGAATGTGTCCGGCGCGGGGGTCCATCGGTTCGCTCTCGCCGCGGAAGCGCTCCCCCGCCCGCGAGTCGATCAGCACGCCCGAGGTTGCCAGGGATGCGGCCGCATCGGCATCCAGGACGGCGTTCTGGCCGAGCTTGGTGAGCACCAGGGTCCCAGGTTCGGGCGTGACCTCTCCGGTTTCCAGCGCCCTCTCGTCGGCGGTCCAGGCGGCAAGGCCCCCGTCCAGGACCCGGAGGGTAACAAATCCGGCGTCGGCTAGTACCCACCAGGCACGCGCCGCGGGCAGCGAGGCGAACGTGTCGTACGCCACCACGGTGTCCCCGGGGTTCAGCCCCCAGCGGGTCACGGCGGTGTTGAGGATGTCCAGGGTCGGCAGCGGGTGCCGTCCGAGCGCGGGATCCCCGTCGGGATCGGCCAGCTCGGTGTCCAGGTTGACGTACACGGCACCGGGGATGTGTCCGGCCAGGTAGTCGTCGTGGCCATCGGGCTTGTCCAGCCGCCAACGCACATCCAGCACACGAATGGGGGTTTCGGATTCCAGAAGGGCGGCCAGCTCGGCCGCGCTGATGAGGTTGCTCATGTGCCCACAGTAGTGCGCCCCGGCTGAATGAGCGCCCACAACTAGCGTTGGCACAACGGTCTTTTCTGAGCACGCGATTACCCCTACGACGACGCCCAATCGTCCGTGCCGGTCATGGCGGTCAAAAAGGTGGGCTAATTGGCTCATCGTCGCTACCGTGAGGAAAGTACGAAAATTTACGTACTATGTCGCTTGCGGAAGGAAAACCCATCATGGCAACACGGGTCAAACAAGAGAGTGATAGTTCCACCCTGAGGTGGTCACTGACGGCGGGTGCAACGGTGGTTGCCGTCTTTGTCCTGTCGAACGCCCCCACCCCGCTCTACGTGCTGTGGCAAAACGCCTGGGGGTTTTCCTCAGGTACCCTGACCGTCGTGTTTGCCGCCTATATGGTGGGGCTGATCGGAGTTCTCAGCGTGGGTGGCCGGATCGCCGACCGCTTTGGACGCCGTGTGGTCCTGCTTCCGGGTATTGCCGCCGCCATTCTGGCGAGCGTGTTGTTTCTCTACGCGCCGAATATTGTCTGGCTACTGGTCGCGCGGCTGTTTGCCGGGGTCGCGGTGGGAGCCGCGGTAAGCGCGGGAATGGCGGCGGTCGTAGATCTTGCCCCGGCCACACGAAAACACTCGGGTTCGCTAATCGCATCCACATCGATGGTGTTTGGATCCGCGCTCGGCCCGCTGCTCTCCGGTGGAATCACTCGGATCACCACCGACTACCAGCGCTGGGTGTTTACCGTGGTTCTTGTGCTCACCACGGCGGCCCTCATCCTCGTGTTTTTCCTCCCCGCTCGACACACGCCGGCGCCTCGAGATGGACCGGCCAATCGACGCTGGTCGTGGCCGGCTCCACCGGCCAATCGTCGACGTGAACTGATGTGGGGTGTAGCCGCGTTTGCCCCGGGCATTACCGCGACCTCGTTTGTGCTGTCTCTGGGACCCTCGACACTCGCCCACATTGACGGCTCCTCGAGTCCCCTCCTATCCGGAGCGGTCGCGTGTGTCATGTTCCTCACCGCCACCGGGGTGCAGTTTGCCTTGTCGAGGATGAGCTCACGGTCTCATCTCGCGCTCAGCTCGCTCTGCGCGATTGCCGCAATGGTGTGTTTGGCTCTGTCTGTGACGCTTGTCAACTCGTCCGCGCTGTTTTTAATCGCGGCCATCCTCGCCGGAAGTGCACAGGGTACCGGACAGCTCGGGGGTCTCACCCTGATCGCAACCCGCATTCCCTCGGCGCGTCGAGCGGAATCAAATTCCGTGCTAAACATCTCCGGGTACATTCCCGCGGCGATCCTCCCCGTGTCCACCGGTTACCTTGTGGACGGCATCGGTCTCCCCGGCGCCGTTCTCTGCTTCGCGGTGGTGTTAGGTGTGTCCGCTGCCATATCGCTGATAACCACCCGGATCACAATGCCCGTGTCATTTGCGACCGAAGGATAGCGACTCTATGCCCTCCACCCTTGTAGTTGTCGCCCACCCGGATCTCGCCCGATCCAGGATCAGCTCTGCCTGGATCACCGCCCTCCGCGACGATGGACGGGCCACGGTTCATGTCCTTACCGAGATTTTGCAGCAGCCCGGTTTTGATGTGGAACGGGAAAAAGAACTTCTCGTGGCGCACACGCGCATCATCCTGCTATTCCCGTTCCACTGGTACAGCGCCCCGGCTATCCTGCATAGTTGGCTGGACCTGGTCCTCGTCCATGGATGGGCGTACGGCCCGGAAGCCACAGCACTCGCGGGGAAGGAGCTCGCCCTGGCCGTGTCCACCTGGTCTACGGAGTCTGACTATTCAGCGAGCGGGAGATACGGTTACTCTATGCGGGAACTCACTGCCCCATACGAGGTCACGGCGAAGCGTATCGCCATGGTCTACCTCCCCGCTCACATTCTCAACGGTGTCGGCCGGGTAACCGATGAGGAGCTCCGTACAAATGCATCAGCCCTGGTCATCTGGGCGAATACAGATCCGGCGAAGAGTCCGTGACGGCCCAAATGCACATGGCATCCGCTCAGCTTTCCTTATTCGCGGAGAAGCTCCGGGTGGCAATGGGACTCGCAGAAAGCCCCGGAATCGCACTGCTGCGATTCCGGGGCTTTCCGTGTTGTTGACGAAGCCTAGATGCTTAGAAGTCCCAGTCCTCATCCTCGGTCACGACGGCCTTGCCGATGACGTAGGAGGATCCCGAGCCACTGAAGAAGTCGTGGTTCTCGTCGGCGTTCGGCGAGAGCGAGGACAGGATCGCCGGGTTCACGTCGGTGACGGTCTTCGGGAACATGGCCTCGAAACCGAGGTTCATCAGTGCCTTGTTGGCGTTGTAGTGCAGGAACTTCTTGACGTCCTCGGTCAGGCCGACGGAGTCGTAGAGGTCCTGCGTGTAGTGAACCTCGTTCTCATACAGTTCGTACATCAGGTTGAACGTGTAGTCCTTGAGCTCCTGCTGACGCTCCGGGGTCTCCTTGTTGAAACCGATCTGGAACTTGTAGCCGATGTAGTACCCGTGCACGGCCTCGTCACGAATGATGAGGCGGATCAGGTCTGCGGTGTTGGTGAGCTTTGCACGGCTCGACCAGTACATCGGCAGGTAGAAGCCCGAGTAGAACAGGAAGGACTCCAGCAGGGTCGAGGCGACCTTGCGCTTCAGGGGGTCGTCACCGTGGTAGTAGTCCAGAATGATCTGGGCCTTCTTCTGCAGGTGCGGGTTCTCGGTGGACCAGCGGAAGGCCTCATCGATCTCCTTGGTCGACGCCAGGGTCGAGAAGATCGAGGAGTACGACTTGGCGTGCACCGACTCCATGAACGCGATGTTCGTGTAGACGGCCTCCTCATGCGGGGTCAGCGCATCCGGGATCAGCGAGACGGCGCCCACGGTGCCCTGGATGGTGTCCAGCAGGGTCAGACCGGTGAAGACCCGCATGGTGAGGAGCTTCTCCTCGGGGGTCAGCGTGGCCCAGGACTGCACGTCGTTCGACAGCGGCACCTTCTCGGGCAGCCAGAAGTTGTTGACGAGGCGGTTCCACACCTCGACGTCCTTCTCGTCTTCGATGCGGTTCCAGTTGATCGCCTGGACGGCGTTCACCAGCTTGAGTTTCTCGGACACGTTTTTCCTTTACCTACGATCAGAAATCAAATGCTATCGGTACGGGGGTGCCGCGTGCACGTCCGGGGACGTGCACACGGCGCAGCGGGGGCTGCCTGGCTTCAGAGACGAAGCGCTACAGCATGCGCGCTGTTACAGCATGCATACGCGTTACAGCATGCATACGCGTTACAGCATGCAACTGACGCAGCCGTCAACCTCAGTCCCCTCGAGCGCGAGCTGGCGCAGACGGATGTAGTAGATCGTCTTGATGCCCTTGCGCCATGCGTAGATCTGAGCCTTGTTGATGTCGCGGGTGGTGGCGGTGTCCTTGAAGAACAGCGTCAGCGACAGGCCCTGGTCCACGTGCTGGGTAGCGGCGGCGTAGGTGTCGATGATCTTCTCGGCACCGATCTCATACGCATCCTGGTAGTAGTCCAGGTTGTCGTTGGTCATGAACGGCGCGGGGTAGTACACGCGGCCGAGCTTGCCTTCCTTGCGGATCTCGATCTTCGAGGCGATCGGGTGGATCGACGAGGTCGAGTTGTTGATGTAGGAGATCGAACCGGTCGGCGGTACGGCCTGCAGGTTCTGGTTGTAGATACCGTGCTTCATGACGGAGTCCTTGAGCTCGGCCCAGTCGGCCTGGCTGGGGATCTCCACCGAGGAGTTCGCGAACAGCTCGCGCACCCGCTCGGTCTCGGGCAGCCACTCCTGGGTCAGGTACTTCTCGAAGAACGCACCCGACGCGTAGGTGGAGTTCTCGAAGCCCTCGAAGGTCACGCCACGCTCGATGGCGATCTTGTTGGAGGCACGCAGCGCGTGGAACAGCACCGTGTAGAAGTAGATGTTGGTGAAGTCGATGCCCTCTTCGCTGCCGTAGAACACGCGCTCACGAGCGAGGTATCCGTGCAGGTTCATCTGGCCGAGGCCGATCGCGTGGGACTTGTCGTTACCGTCCTCGATCGAACGCACCGAGGCGATGTGGCTCTGGTCGGACACCGAGGTCAAACCGCGAATGGCGGTCTCGATGGTCAGGCCGAAGTTCGGCGAGTCCATCGCCAGGGCGATGTTCAGCGAGCCGAGGTTGCAGGAGATGTCCTTACCGATTTCCTTATACGACAGGTCGTCGTTGTAGGTGGTCGGGGTGTTGACCTGCAGGATCTCCGAGCACAGGTTCGACATGTTGATCCGGCCGGCGATGGGGTTCTCGCGGTTCACCGTGTCTTCAAACACGATGTACGGGTAGCCCGACTCGAACTGGATCTCGGCGATGGTCTGGAAGAACTCACGCGCGTTGATCTTGGTCTTCTTGATCCGCGAGTCATCCACCATCTCGTGGTACTTCTCGGTGATCGAGATGTCGCCGAAGGGGATGCCGTACACGCGCTCGACATCGTACGGGGAGAACAGGTACATGTCCTCACCCTTCTTGGCCAGCTCGAAGGTGATGTCGGGAACCACAACACCCAGCGACAGGGTCTTGATGCGGATTTTCTCGTCGGCGTTTTCACGCTTGGTGTCGAGGAAGGACATGATGTCCGGGTGGTGGGCGCTGAGGTAGACCGCACCGGCACCCTGACGCGCACCGAGCTGGTTGGCGTAGGAGAAGGAGTCTTCCAGCAGCTTCATCACGGGGATGATGCCCGAGGACTGGTTCTGGATCTGCTTGATCGGAGCGCCGGCCTCGCGGATGTTCGAGAGGGACAGGGCCACGCCACCGCCGCGCTTGGAGAGCTGCAGCGAGGAGTTGATGCCGCGCGAGATCGACTCCATGTTGTCTTCGATCCGCAGCAGGAAGCAGGAGACGAGCTCGCCGCGCTGTGCCTTACCGGAGTTCAGGAAGGTGGGGGTCGCGGGCTGGAAGCGACCGGCAATGATCTCCTCCACCAGGTTGGTCGCCAGGGCTTCATCGCCATCGGCCAGACCCAGTGCGGTCATCACGACGCGGTCCTCGAAACGCTCCAGGTAACGCTTTCCATCGAAGGTCTTCAGCGTGTAGGAGGTGTAGTACTTGAACGCGCCCAGGAAGGTCGAGAAGCGGAACTTCTTCGAGTAGGCGAGGTCGTTCAGGCCGGTGATGAACTCGAAGGAGTACTTCTCGATGACCGCGGGGTCGTAGTATTCCTTCTCCACCAGGTAGTCCAGACGCTCCTTGAGCGAGTGGAAGAACACGGTGTTCTGGTTCACGTGCTGCAGGAAGAACTCACGGGCTGCTTCGCGATCCTTGTCGAACTGGATGTTGCCATCCGCGTCGTACAGGTTGAGCATCGCGTTCAGCGAGTGGTAGTCCATGCCCTGCGCTACCGGTGACTCGGTCAGTGACGGTCCCAAAATTCTTCCAATCCATCGTGGACAACCTGTACGTCGTCCGGAGTGCCAAATAGTTCGAATCTGTACATCATCGGAACCTTGCATTTCTGCGCGATGATGTCGCCGGCGAGGCAGTACGCCTCACCAAAATTGGTGTTACCCGCGGCGATCACGCCACGGATCAGGGATCGGTTTTCCACGTCGTTGAGGAATCGGATCACCTGCTTCGGTACCGCACCCCCGTGTACTCCGCCTCCGTATGTGGGCAGAACAAGAACGTAGGGTTCGGTGACCTGGAGCGCCGGATCCCGCGCATAGAGCGGGATTCGCGCGGCCGGCAGGCCCAGCTTTTCAATGAAACGGTGGGTATTGCCGGAGATACTGGAGAAGTAGACGAGATTTGTGCTCATCGGGATCCCTCCAAGGTGAGAGCACCATGAATCGGTGCCGGTGGTGCTGTGCCCGGCGGCGACTCCCCCTGGTAGGTCGGTCGCGGTCAAACACACGGGTGAATTCGTTCCCTCAACGAAGCACCCGGGGAGGGCACCACACACCTCACAAACGGAAGTCCTAAACGATCCGAACGATGGTTGCGTGGTGGCGACGCGATGGCGTCGCGGTGTTGGTCAAGCGCGGTTCGGATGTCCGAAACCGCCTCGCACCAACCTAGGCGAGGCGAGCGGCCAGTTCCTCGATCTTGTCCGGGCGGAAGCCGGACCAGTGCTCGTCATCTGCGATGACCACGGGGGCCTGCAGGTAGCCCAGAGCCTTGACGGCTTCGAGGGCGTTTTCGTCGGCAGAAACGTCGAGAACCTCGTATTCGAGGCCCTTGCTATCAAGCGCGCGGTAGGTCGCGGTGCACTGGACGCAGGACGGCTTGGTGTAAACGGTAATCGTCATCTTCGCAGTTCCCCTTTATCTCTAATTTGTTGGCTTGTGCGGCAACTTGTGCCCCGCCTTCAATACTACATCTAGTTGCTCGATCTGTCTCGTACCCCAAGGGGTAGTAGTTGCACCAATGTAGTTATCCACCGGGTTGTCCACCGTTTTGGAGAGTTATCCACCGTTCATCCACGGGGTTTTCCACAGTTCCTGTGGGCGGACTACCCCGTGGTTTGGGGGCAATAAACGCCGTGACCGGCGTGTCTTCGATGGCCCTCACACTACGCGTCACCCCCGACATCATTTTTAGTCATACGGCACCCCCGCGGCGTGTCTTACGCCTCGCCACACTCGGGCCGGATAACCCACCACAACGAGTTCGGCATCGGCGCTTACAATTAACATATGAGTGCATATTCGAACCTCCTGGCGACCCCGGGAGTCGGTCGAATCATCACCGCCCAGCTCGTGGCACGCTTTCCCTTTGGAATGCTTTCGCTGGCCTTCCTCCTACACGTGGAGCAGGTCACCGGGTCCTACGGCAAGGCGGGCCTGGTTCTAGCCGCCACAAGTATCGGCCAGGCGGTTGCGGGACCCCTGACCAGTCGCTGGATGGGAGCCTGGGGAATCCGCCCGGTCCTGATCCTCACGACCGCCGTATGTGCCATTTCCGGCACCTCGATCGCCCTGATTCATGGCGATGTCGGCATCTACGTCATCCTCGCCGTGATCTGCGGGCTGAGCACACCCCCGGTCCAGCCGGCGGTGCGCACCATCTATCCCAAGATGGTCAACTCCAAGCAGCTGACCCCGCTGTTCTCCCTCGACGCCTCCGCCCAGGAGATCATCTGGGTCCTGGGCCCGGTGATCACCACCTTTATCGCCACCCAGATCGGTACCCAGTGGGGCATCCTCACCGCGATGGTCATGCTGGTGGGCGGTGGCCTCTGGTTCATCGTGCTGCCCGAGGTGGGCCGCGTGCGCATCCCGCGCAGCAAGCGCAAGTTTGGTGTGGTGCTGCGCCGCCCTCCGGTCATGCTGGCCACCATCGTTGGCTTCCTGCTGATCGGTGGTGTCGCGGCCGTCGAGGCGGGCGTGGTGGCCACCTTCGGCCACGACGGGATCGAGGCGGGACTGATCCTCGCCGTCTTCTCGATCGGAAGCCTGTTTGGTGGCCTGGCCTCCGGTGGCATCCCGATCGGCCCGTGGGCCCTGGGACGCCGCATGGCCGTGGTCTTCATCGGTGTCGCGCTGGCGATGTTCTTCCTCAACTTCTGGGGCCTGGCGATCACCCTGCTGATCGCCGGACTCGGCATCGCCCCGGCCCTGGCCGTGCTGTTTGCCATCGTGTCCTCGAGCGTGAAGTTCTCCGACACTGCCGAAGCCTATGGCTGGGTGGGAACCGGACAGCTGATCGGTTCGGCCCTGGGATCCGCCGCCGCCGGATTCATGATCGACCACAACGGCGAGCAGGGGGCCTTCTGGGTCGCCGGCGCGTTCCTGGCGCTGGGCACAATCGTGCCCATGCTGGGCAAACGCTGGCATCCCGACCTGCGCAATCGCGAGGTCGGGCCGATGCCCGACACCGAGCCCATCCGCATCCCCTCCTAGTTTTGCCCCGACCGCCCCGGCCCTCCTGGACCGGGGCGGTCGGCGTTGGGGCTGCCGAAGCATCGTGGGACGCCGTGTGCGTTTCGACCGGCCTCTCCGCGTGATAATCTGCGCTCATGAGCACGACCCCGGAATCCCCCGTTTCCCTGCACCCGGACATGCGCGCCTGGCTCGAGGCTATCCGCGCGGATAACGGACCGAACTGCCGCGAACTCGGCGTCGAGCGAGTGCGTGGACGCGGGGCCGACCGCGCGGCTGGCCGTGCCCCGGGACCGGCAATGGCCGAGGTCTTGGAGGCCACGGTCGGTGCCGATGTGCGAGTACGCACCTACGTTCCGGCCGAGGCGGATCCCGAAACCAGCATCGTTTATCTGCACGGAGGCGGCTTTGTGGTGGGCGATCTGGCCTCCCACGACGCCCTGTGCCGACGCCTCGCCGTGGCCACCTCCACCGCGGTGATCGCCGTCGACTACCGCCGCGCGCCCGAGCACCCGGCACCGGCCGCCGTGGACGACGCGATCGCCGCCGTCGCCTACGCCCGTACCCGAACCCCGCGCATCGCGCTGGCCGGAGACAGCGCCGGGGCGGCCATCGCGCTCCTGGCAACCGCGCGCCTGCTGGCCCGGGGTGAGCGGGTGCACGCCCTGCTGTTGGGCTACCCGATGACCGATATGACCCTCTCCTTCCCCAGCGTCGAGAAGTATGGAACCGGGCACGGACTGGATACCGCGGACCTGGAGTGGTACATCGAGCAGTGGGTGCCCGCGGGTATCGACCGGGGTGCGTCCAGCGTGTCCCCGATTTCCGGTTCGATGATCGGGTTCCCGCCCACGCTGTTGGTCGCGGCCGAGCTGGATCCCCTCCACGATGAGGGCATCGCGTTTGCCCAGCGCTTGCAGGCCGCCGGCACCCTGGTGAGCGTGCGGACCGAGCCGGGACTCCCGCACGGTTTCCTGGTGATGGTCGACGCGCTGGAGCCCGCACGAGCCGCCAGCGAGCGGGCCTTCGCCGAGTTTGCCGAGTTGCTCACAGCCCTGCACAGCTAGCTTTTTCTCCACAGGTTTCGCGGACCGATGCGAGTGGATAGTGGTCGGCGTATGGTGGGATTCATGACCGAAAACACCAGTCCTACCGCCGCCCCTGGCGTCTCTGCCCTTGCCTCTGCGTCTGCCTCTGCGTCTGCGTCTGCGACTGCGTCTGGGTCTGCGCCAGCGCCAGCGACTGCGTCTGCGCCAGCGCCAGCGACTGCGTCTGCGCCAGCGCCAGCGCCAGCGCCAGCGTCAGCCGAATCGCTGCTGACCGCGGAGGTCCTGGCGGCGATCCACGCCCGCGCGGCCGAAAACGACGCACACAACGCCTTTTTTGATGCTGACCTGGCCGATCTCACGGCGGCCGGCTATCTGAGCGCCGGTGTTCCGGTTGAACTCGGCGGTTCGGGGTTTGGTCTGCCCGAGCTCAGCCGCGCCCAGCGGCTGCTGGCAGGCGCGGCACCGGCCACGGCGCTGGCCATCAACATGCATCAGGTGTGGGTTTCGGTCGCGCGCTACCTGTACGAGCGCGGAGACTCGAGCCTCGACTTTGTGCTGCGCGGGGCGGTCGCCGGGGAGGTGTTTGCGTTCGGCGTGAGCGAGGCCGGGAATGACCTCGTCCTCTTCGATTCGGACACCGTTGCCGAGCCCGACGGGACCGGTGGCTACCGCTTCACCGGCACCAAAATCTTCACCTCGCTCTCCCCCGCCTGGTCCCACCTGGGCACCATGGGCCGTGATAACTCCTCACCCGATGCCCCCAAGATCGTTTTTGGTTTTGTGGCCCGCGACAAAAACGTGGTTCACCGCGACGACTGGGACACCCTGGGAATGCGGGCAAGCCAGTCCCGCACCACCGAGCTACACGGGGCGTATGCGCCGGCCGAGCGCGTGGTTCGCCGGCTCGATGTGGGCCCGGGCGGGGATCCTCTCATCTTCGGCATCTTTGCCGCATTTGAGGTCCTGCTGGCCTCGGTCTATACCGGAATCGCCGAGCGGGCGTTGGAACTCGCGGTGAAGACGGTCACCACCCGGCGTTCCAAAAAGTCCGGACGCCCGTATTCCGACGATCCCGACATCCGCTGGCAGATCGCCGACGCGGGTCTGCTGATCGACGCGATCCTTCCGCAGCTCGCGACCATCGCCCGAGACTTCGATACCGATGCCCCGCATGGCGCGCGCTGGTTCGCCCAGCTCTCCGGGCTCAAGCATCGCGCTACCGAGCAGGCGCGTCGGGTGGTGGACCACGCGATCCGGGTGTCCGGTGGGTCCAGCTACTTCAGCTCCAACGAGCTGTCCCGTCTCTACCGCGACGTGCTTGCGGGAATCTTCCACCCCTCGGATGCCGAATCAGCGCACGCCACCGTGGCGTCAAGCCTGCTGGGACCGATCGGAGCCGCCGATGAGAGCTAACGAGCGCTAGAGCACTAGCGGATCTGCAGCCCGTTGGAGTCGTAGAACACCACGCCGGGGTTCTCGCGAACGTAGCGGGCCAGGGCGTCGCGACCCTCGACGGTCATCGGCGGCCAGGTCCAGTTCTCCACCTCGGGGAGGTTCGCGGCAACCGCGTGGAACAGTTCAAACTCCACCCCGGTGCCCAGGTGCTTCTTGGGGATGACCACCTGAACCACCTGCGCGCGGGTGAACACGGTCATCACCTGGATGCGCGAGCCGGTCTTGTCATCGCGCAGGATGTACTCGCGGGCGCCGGGCTCATCAGCGGGGATCTGCACGATGTCGAACCGGTTCGCGTCGGCAACGCCACCGCGCTCGGTGGGGGTACCCGAGGTACCCCGTTCGGCAAACACCGAGCGGGACCGGCGCAGGAACAGCACCAGGACCACCGCCACGATCGCGATACCCAAAATCAGGCCGATGGTTCCCATGATGATCCCTTTCGCCACGCAGCAAGATGGTGGGCACTCGCGCCACCCACCATCCCAGCCTAGCGAACCGTGCAGACCGGCGCCGGTCTGCAGTACTACTCAGCACCGGTCAGCAGTACTACTCAGTACCGGCCAGCATTACTACTCAACGCGGGTCGATAGTGCTGCCCGGCACTGGTCAGTAGTACCACTCAACGCTGGTCGACGGTGTTATTCGGCGCCGGTCAGCAGCGCATCAATCCCGGTTGCGGGGTTGCCGGTGAGCAGCCGGATGTCGTCGGTCACCACGTCGAACTCGCCCGCGGCGATTGCCGTATAGGTGGACACCCAGGCGTCCTCCTGCCAGCTCGGCACCCCGTAGTGGGCGCGGGAGGCGTAGGCCTCCTCGACGGTCTCGTTCTCGAATCGGGTGGGGGTTCCGGTGTGCCGGGTCAGGGCCTCGGCCACCTCGGCGAGGGTGATCGAAGCGGGTCCGGTCAGCGTGTAGGTGTGTCCGCGATGCGCCGCCGGATCCAGCAGGATTCGGGTAGCCACCGCGGCGATGTCGCGGCGGGCCACCGCGGCCACCCGGCCCTCACCGGCCGGACCACGGATGACGCCGTCGGCATCGGCAAAGCTCACCAGGGCATCCAGATAGAAGTTATCGCGCAGAATCGTGTAGTTCACCCCGCTGGCCCGCAGGTGCTGCTCGGTGGCCCAGTGGTCCCGAGCCAGCGTAAACACCGAGTCCTCGGCCGCGCCAACAAAGGAGGTATAGACGATGTGGGTGACCCCGGCCTCGGCGGCCGCGTTGATCATCCCGATGTGCTCGGCCACCCGGTCGGCGCTCTCCGCCGCGGACACCATGAATAGCACGTCGATGCCGCGCAGCGCATCCTTGGCCTCCGGGGTGTGACCATACGATGCGGTGGCGATACTTGCGCCCTCCAGCCGCGGAGCTCGGCCGGCACTGCGCACGATCAGGCGTTGCTCGCGTCCGGCTTCGGCGAGCGCCGCCGCGACCGCACCTCCCAGTGCACCGGTGGAACCCGTAACGGCAAGGCGAGCGGAGGGAGCAGACATCGATGACCCTTTCGGTTTGGCGTCACACCAGATTGGCAGCGATTCCCGAGAGTTTCGTGGGCGTGACGCAAATGGGATGTGCTTCGCGGGTTCACCCGGCTATGAGTAGATTAGAAACACTCGCGAGCAAGGAGAATACGTGACCACACCCAACGTAACCCTGAACAATGGTGTTGTCATTCCCCAGATTGGGTTTGGCGTCTATAAGGTTCCCGATGAGGAAACCCGTGCGGCGGTCGCCAGCGCGCTGGACCTGGGGTACCGCAGCATCGATACCGCCGCGCTCTACGGCAACGAGGCCGGTGTCGGCACGGCGATCGCCGAATCGGGGCTCGCCCGTGATGACCTCTTCATCACCAGCAAGGTGTGGAACACCGAACACGGTTTTGACAAAACCCTCGCCGCCTTCGACCGCAGCATGGAGCTGCTGGGCCTCGACACCCTCGACATGTTCCTGATCCACTGGCCCTGCCCCCGGCAAGACCTGTACCGCGAAACCTGGCGTGCCCTGGAACGGCTCTACGCCGACGGTCGGGTGCGCACCATCGGCGTCTCCAACTTCACCCCCACCCACCTGACCCGCCTGCTGGAGACGGCCGAGGTGGTTCCCGCGATCAACCAGATCGAGCTGCACCCCGCGCTGCCCCAGCACGAGGCCGTCGCCTTCCACCGCGAGCACGGAATTGCCACCGAGGCGTGGAGCCCGCTGGCCCGCGGCAAGGGCCTATCCGATCCCGAGATTGCCCGGATCGCCGCCCGGGTGGATCGCAGCCCGGCCCAGGTCATCCTGCGCTGGCACCTGCAGCAGGGACGCATCGTGATCCCCAAGTCGGTCACCCCGTCCCGGATGGCCGAAAACCTCGCCCTGGATGACTTCACCCTCACCTCGGACGACCTCGCCCTGATCGACACGCTGGGCCGCGAGGATGGACGGGTGGGCTCGCACCCCGACCGGGTCGAGCCATAATCGAACGTCTCGAACGCTTCCAACTTCCGCTGTGCCTCGCCGCGGTGCTCCTGGGCATCGCGGCGGGTTCGTGGATGCCCGCTCTCGCCTCCCCGCTTGAGGCCGCGCTCACCCCGGTCCTGGCCCTCCTCATGTGCGCCACGTTCCTCGCGGTTCCGCTGGCCCGGCTCGGACCCGCGCTGCGCGATGGGCGCTTTCTGGGCGCGATCCTCACCCTGAACTTTGTGGTGGTCCCGGCGGTGGTGTGGCTCCTGACCCGCACCGATCACGGCCTCCTCCTAGCCGGAGCGCCGGTGGAGGCGGGCACCCGGGTGGGGATCGTCCTGGTACTGCTGGCACCGTGCGTGGACTATGTGATCGCGTTCACCGGACTCGCCGGCGGTGCCCGGGATCGACTCCTCGCCACCGCCCCGCTCCTGCTACTGGTGCAGGCGGCGCTCATCCCGCTCTACCTGCCGCTGATGGTGGGCACCGAGTCCCTCCGCCTCGAACCCGGCCCGTTTGTCGAAGCACTGATCGTGCTGCTCCTGATTCCGCTGATCTTGGCCGCTGTGGTGCAGGCCACCCGGCGGCGCTCGCGACTCTCCCGCGGCATCGAACGCGCGGGTGCCGTGGGTATGGTCCCGCTCATGATGGCCACCCTGTTGACGGTGGTGGGTGCGCAGAGCGCAAAAATCGGCTCCGACCTCGCCACCGTCCTGATCGCGGTTCCCACTTTTATTCTGTTCCTGATCGTGATGCTTCCGCTGGGCGTCCTCGCCGGAAAAGCCTTCGGCCTGGATGTCGCCGGCACCCGGGCACTCACCATGAGCGGCGCCACCCGCAACTCACTCGTGGTGCTCCCCCTGGCCCTGGCTCTCCCCGAACCGCTCAACGCGTCGGCCCTGGTGGTGGTGACCCAGACCCTGGTTGAGCTGACCGGCATGCTCGTGTACGTTCGCGCGGTCCCGCGACTCATTCGCTAGCGTCGGCCGCGGGGACCCGAGGAGCCTACCCCGCCATTCCGAGCTGGCCCCTGGGCCCGAGAGGCCTACCTCGAGATTCCGAGCCTGCCGCGGGGATCCGAGGAGCCTACCCCGCCATTCCAAGCCTGCCGCGGACATCCGAGGACCCACCCACCTACTCCGAGAGCTTAGCCCGCCAACCCGAGCCTGCCGCTGGCCCGCGCCGCCCGCGCGGCAAGCTCGGCGAAGGCGAGTTTGAGATCCTCGGGTTCGAGTACCTCCACGTCGGCATCCAGGAGCAGGAGCCACCGGGCCACGGCATCGGGATCGGGCGCGGTGATCCGAATGACACTGCTGCCCTCGCTCAAACGCTCCACCTTGCCCCAGGCCGGGAGGACCCAGCGGCGCACGCGGGTGAGGTCGCGTTCGATCCGCACCACGAACTGTCGCATCGCCGGGGCTCCCGTGTGTTCCCGGACGAAACGGTCCAGATCCACCGCGGGCTCCCGCCGCGGGACGGAGGCGACCGAGGTAATCACGACCCGGCGGAACCGATCCAGCGGAATCACCCTCCACTCGGCGGACTCCAGCAGGTACACCACCGCATGCCAGGCACCCCGCGAATAGGCCAGGCGTAGCGGCTCGATGCGGCGGCTAATCTCCCGGCCCACCGGATCTGAAAATTCGGCATCCACCCGTCGCCGCTCCCTGCACGCGCGGGCCAGGCGGATCAGCAGCAGCGGGGGTGGCGCGTCGATGGACATTCCGGCCAGGTGTGAGATGTCCAGAAAGTCCGCATGCCGATACAGGGCCTCCATGGTGGAGTCGAGCCGGCCCGGCATGACCGCGCTGATTTTTTCGCTCACGGTATCCAGAAGCTCGTCGCGGTGCTCACGATGCATCTTTGCCGCTCGCAGCGCAAGCTGGACGGCCACGGCCTCATCGGCATCGATCACGATCGGCGGCAACGCGGTACCCGGGTCGAGGTAGTAGCCCCCACCGGTTCCAAAGGTGGAATCGATCGGGTAGCCGTCCTCACGGAGCTGGGCGATATCACGCCTGACGGTGCGCGCGGTGACACCCAGTTGGCGGCCCAGTTGATCGGCGGACCAGCCGTGGCGCTGTTGGAGAAGTGCAAGTAGCCGAAGGAGACGGCCGGAGGTTTCCCACATGAGAGGTTTTCGCTTCCGTTCCGGTTGGCGGCCACCCCGCCCCCCGCGGTGTGATGCCGTGCAACCTGTCCTCCAGTGTCACCGGATTTACCCGGTAAATTGCTGGACTCCCAGAGACTCAGAACAAACCGATTGTGATTTGGTCCTAAATGTCCTACATTTAACGCGTGCCCAAAAACGCCCCCTCCTCCCCCGATTCCATCGAGAACTCCGTGCCTGCCAGCGCCCCAAAAGCCGGGGCGAATCGCGGGGGCGGCCCCCGCACCGTGACGGTGCCACAGCGCGTCGCCGCGGACATCCGGGCCAAGATCGACGCGGATGAGTGGCCCCCGGGCACCCGCATCCCCACGGAGATGACCCTCGCCAAAACCTATGGGATCGGTCGCGGAAGCGTGCGGGAGGCGCTGCGTTCCCTGGTCCATTCGGGCCTTCTGGAGGCCCGCGCCGGAGACGGAACCTACGTCCGGGCTCGCAGCGAACTCCAAGTTCAGCTGACGCGACGGGTCACCCCGGATCACCTCGACGACCTCCTCGAGGTACGCGCCCTCCTCGAGCGCCACACGGCACGCCGCGCGGCCCACCGCGCCACCCCCGCCGACCACGAGGCGCTGCGTGAGGCGCTGGCGCGGCGTGACGCATCGGATAATGTGAGGGACTACATCAGTCACGACGTGAAATTCCACGAGATCATCGTGCGCGCGGCGGGCAACTCCCTCCTCGCCGACCTATATGTGGATCTGGATGCGGTGGCTACCCAGCTCGAATCGCTCCCCATCCACGGTGACGATGTCGAGGCGTTTCGCGCCTTCATCACCCACGGGCACGAGAGCCATCACGAGCTTCTGGATGCCATCATCGCCGGAGACGCCGATCGCGCCGACGCGCTGGCGGCCCACCTGGTCGAGTGCGCGCGGTCCATGTTCACCCCCGCCGAGCCCTAGGCACCCCGGCGGGCGCAGAGCCAGCGCCGCACCCTCGGAATTCCGGCACCCCGCCGAATCCTGGGCTCATCCCGCACCCCGCACCCCGCACCCTACCTGATCGCGGACATGCCAAACATCCACCACCTCCCGGGTTTCCGCCCCGAGGCACCCGCAAACACCCCGCCGCAGACCGGTCATCGAGCGCCCGTCCGCGTCCCCACACTTTTACCTGTCTAACCGAAAGAACACACATGACAACACCCTCAGCCCCACCCACCACAAACCGCGGCGCCCGCACCGGCCTGCTCCTGGTGGGCATCCTGCTTATCGGCGCGAACCTGCGCGCGGCCATCACCCCGGTCGGTCCCGTGCTCGGCAACATCCAGATTGACCACGGCATCTCGGCGGCCCTCGCCTCGGTGCTGATCTCGATTCCGCTGGTCGCCTTCGCCCTGGTCTCCCCGGTCGCCCCGTTCATCGCCCACAAGCTCGGCATGGAACGCGCGCTGGGTGCCTCCCTAGGGCTGCTCGCAATCGCCATCGTTATCCGCTCGCTGCCCTGGTCCCCGGGCCTCTGGATCGGCACCGTGCTGCTGGGTATCGCGATCGCGGTGATCAACGTGGTCCTGCCCTCGCTGATCAAGCGCGACTTCCCCGATCGTGTGGGCAGCGTCACCGGCTGGTACTCGGCCGTGCAGGGCACCGCGGCGGCCATTGCCTCGGGTCTCGCCGTCCCCATCGCCGGTGCCGACGGGAGCGGCTGGCGTCTCGCCCTGGGTATCTGGGCCGGGCTCGCGGTGATCGCCCTGGCGGTGTTCTGGCCGCAGCTGCGCTCGCGCACCCTGCCACTCCACGATCGCCCCGCCGCCCTGGACCCGCACCCCGGCCAGTACCGCTCGCCCTGGAAGAGCGCGCTAGCCTGGCAGGTCACCGCGTTCATGGGCCTGCAATCCACGGTGTTCTACTCGATCATCACCTGGCTGCCCTCGATCGAACGCTCCGCCGGCATCGATGCCACCACCGCCGGATTCCACCAGTCCGAGCTCCAGCTGGTGGGTGTGCTCTCGACGATCACCGCGGCGGCGCTGGTCCAGCGCTCGAAAAACCAGAGCCTACTGGCGCTGGGATCCGCGCTCTTCTCGGCGGCCGGCGTCATCGGCGTGCTGATCGATCCGACCCTGGCGGTCCTCTGGGCCGCGCTGCTGGGGGCCGCCGGTGGTGCCTCGATCGTGATCGTGCTGAGCATGTTTGGACTGCGCACCTCGCACCACGGTCAGGCCGCCGCGCTGTCCGGCATGGCACAGTCGATCGGCTACCTGTTCGCGGCCTTCGGCCCGATCGTGATCGGCCTGATCCACGATGCGACCGGCTCCTGGCAGGCCCCGCTGTTTGTGCTCCTGGGCATCGTGATCGCGCAGGCGATCTTCGGAATGCTCGCCGGACGCAACCGGGTCATCGGGCTGCGCGAACCGGTGCCCGCGGGATAATCCACCCGCCAGCGCACCGCCGCGGGGTTCCCGGATCGCCTCTCGCCTCACCGCGGGACACCCTCGAACCCGCTTGATTTCACGACGAGGCCGCCACCCGGATTCGGGTGGCGGCCTCGTTTTAAGCTTTTATACGACCCTAGCGGCGCGAGGTCGGGCGGGTGACCCGGGCGGCGGCGGTCACGCCACGCTCGCGGGTTCCCACGTCGATCGCGTCATCTCGGGAATCCGAGACCGTCCCCACCGGGGTGAGGTAGCGCTCGATCGAGTCGTCCATCTCCTCGAGCCACGGGGTGTGGTGTACGGCGGCCATGGTGCCGGTCATCACCGAGGGGTAGGTCTTATCCCGGTAACGGGCGATATCCACCTGCTTATCGTGCTGCCAGGACTGGAAGATGCGTACCACCTCGTCCAGGTCGAACATCGGGTAGTCGGTGCGCTCAATCAGATCGCGAATGTAGGTGGCCTGATAGACGACCTCGGAGTCGTGGTCGGGCAGCGCCGCGTACTCGGCCAGCCAGTGACGAATATCCGCGGCTCGGTCCTCGGCGTCCGGCAGGGAAATGCGGCCCAGGATCACATCGCGCACAAACCAGGCCTGCGCGTCGAACATGTTGAAGGTGAACCACTGATCCTGCGCGCCCACGTAGAACAGGTTCGGGTTGCCCTGCCAGACGGTGCCCTTATAGAGGCCGTCAGGGTAGAGGTTGTTCGGAGAGGACAGCGCGAGCGAGTCCGGGAGGAACGGGTACTTGTGGAGGTAGCCGGTGCAGAGCACCACGGCGTCAACCTCGCGGACCGATCCGTCGCGGAAGGTGACGGTGTTCCCGTCGAAGCCGACCGCGAGCGGCAGTTCCTCGACCCCGGCGGGCCAGTCGAAGCCCATCGCGTGCGAGCGGTAGCTCAGCGTGACCAGCTCGGCGCCCATCTTGTGGGCCTGCATCCCGATGTCCTCGGCCGAATAGCTGGCACCGATCATTAGCACACGCTTGCCGGCCAGGCGCTCGGCACCGCGGAAGTCGTGGGCGTGCATGACCTCGCCGGTGAAGTTCTCCAACCCATCGAAATCGGGCACGTTGGGGAAGGAGAAGTGACCGGAGGCAACGATGATCCGATCGAAGTGCTCGGTGGTGGTTTCACCATCGGCAAGGTTTTCCGAGGCCACGGTGAAACCATCCTCGGTCTCCTGGGTCCAGCGCACAATCGTGTTGAAACGTACGAAGCGTCGCACGTCGCTCGCCTCAACTCGGCCGGCGATGTAGTCCCACAACACCGCGCGCGGCGGGTAGGAGGAGATCGGCTTTCCAAAGTGCTGATCGAAGGAATAGTCGGCAAATTCCAGGGCTTCCTTGGGCCCGTTTGACCACAGGTTGCGGTACATGCTGGAGTGCACGGGCTCGCCGTGCTGGTCGATTCCGGTGCGCCACGAGTAGTTCCACTGTCCGCCCCAGTCGGCCTGCTTTTCAAAACAGACAATTTCGGGGATCTCGGCACCGCTTTCGCGTGCTGCCTCGAAGGCGCGCAACTGCGCCATTCCACTCGGTCCCGCTCCAATAATCGCAATGCGTTCTACCACGACATCCTTTCCGGCCCTTGGCCTCAGTTCGGCATGTTTTGGTGAGGGGAAATCACCTGCGAAAGTTGCCTCTGTGCGAACGGCCGGCGCGGGTCCCACGTGGGTTCCGGCAGCTATAAACCGACGCTCCGGGCAACCCCGCAACGTCACCCATCCTAACAAAATGGCTGATTGTACGGCGATTCACCGTGGTCTATATGCGCCTAAACCCCTGATCAAGCGGTCGTTATTTATATTCTGAGTATGCGAAAAATAGTGCCAAATGGGCAACTTTGGATGCGTTTTATGCACCGCATCCCCTGCCTCCGGGACGTCCCAAAACCGGGTGCGTGGGATCTCGTTTTCGGGATGAACTGGGCTCGCTAGACTGGCCTGATGGATCCCCGATTGCCACCCTGGTGGGGTGCCCCGTTTGATGCGGCGGACGTCGCCCATGCGCGGGTCGAAGATGATCTGGAAAACGCCGACTATGCGGCGGGGATCGTGACCCTGGGTTCTGCTCGCTGGCGCATCCGCACCGCGCGGATCACCCCGACCAAGCCGGGCGGATTCGTCTCGGCCTGGCGGCGCGGAGACGACGGCATCACCGAACCTTTCACCGCCGACCCGACCCTGGCTGGGATGATCGTCTTCATCGAGGATCGCGAGCACCGCGGGGCGTTTGTCTGGGACACCACCCGGCTCACCGAACTCGGGATTCTCCGGTCATCGGCCAATCCGGGTAAGCGCGGATTTCGCGTGTATCCGAGCTGGTGCACCGGGCTCAATCGGCAGGCCGAGGCCACCCAGCGTCGTCAGGCTGCGGGGTTTGTGAACCTTTCCCAGGAACAGGCTGGCCCCTCAACAACGTACTGACGTCGACGCCGTACCTTTCCCTCCCCTACCGGTCCTTGGCGATCGGAGCGAAGGTCGCGCCGGTGATCCGGGCGAGATCTTCGGGCGCAAGTTCGATGTCGAGGCCGCGGCGTCCTCCGGACACAAACACGGTGTCGTAGAGCTGCGCCTCCTCGTCGATGACCGTGGGCAGCGGTGTCTTCTGACCCACCGGGCTGATCCCGCCGACGATGTAGCCGGTCTTTCGCTCGGCCAGGCCGGTGTCCGCAAGTTCCGCCTTCTTGCCACCCACTGCCTGAGCGAGCGCCTTCAGGTCGAGCATCCCGGCCACCGGGACCACCGCGACGGCGAGGGTGCCATCCACGCTGGCCACCAGGGTCTTGAAGACGCGGGCGGGGTCCAGATCGAGCTTGCTGGCGGCCTCCAGCCCGAAGTTTTTCTCGGCCGGATCGTGATCGTACTCGTGCGCGATCACCTCGATCTGAGCCTCGGCAAGCGCACGCAGCGCGGGGGTGCCGGCCGGGGCCGGAGTCTTCTTGGCCATGCGACACCTTTCACCAGAAATTGCGGGAACTCCAGGCTAGCAAGGCCGGGGCATCGCGAGCGCGCGGGCGTCGCTTAAACGGCCAGATGACCGGCACATAGAACACCGCGATCGCCAGGAAAAACAGCAGCAGGGGCAGGCCCAGCGCTACAACCCCGGCGGAACCCGGTTCGATATAGACCCGGCGTTTTTGGGTAATTCGGGGTGTGACTCGATCCGCCCGGCGGAGACTGAAAGAATGGGGGCCATGAGTGCAACGCTGGGTGTCCACGACATCGCCGGGGGCTACGGCCACCGCATCCTCTTTGAGGGACTGAACCTGACCGTCACCGAGGGCGACGTGATCGGCGTCGTCGGTGTCAACGGCGCCGGAAAGTCCACACTGCTGCGGGTGCTCGCGGGCCTGGTTCCCCCGGTTTCCGGATCGATCACCCGCTCCCCCGCCGACGCGTTTGTGGGCTACCTTCCGCAGGAGCGTGAACGGGTCGAGGGCGAGACGATCACCGCGTATATCGAGCGCCGCACCGGCTGCGCCGATGCCCAGGCGGAGATGGACTCCGCCGCGCTCGCGCTGGCCGATCCCGATCCCACCGGGGCCAACGCCGATGCCTACGACCGCGCGCTCGGGCGCTGGCTGGCCAGCGGGGCCGCGGATCTCGAGGACCGCATCCCCGAGGTGCTCGCCGACCTGGGCCTCGATCTCCCCATCGACACCGCGATGACCGCGCTCTCCGGCGGTCAGGCTGCCCGCGTGGGTTTGGCCGCCCTGCTGCTCTCCCGGTTCGATATCGCGCTGCTGGATGAGCCCACCAACGACCTCGACCTCGACGGTCTGGAGCGCCTGGAGGGCTTCATCCGGGGGCTGCGCGGCGGAGCCGTGCTGGTCAGCCACGACCGTGAATTCCTCGGCCGGGCGGTCACCAAGGTGCTCGAACTCGACCTGCACCAGGGCCGCAACTCACTCTTCGGCGGCGGCTACGACGCCTACCTGGAGGAGCGCGAAACCGCCCGCCGCCAGCGTCGCGAGGCCTATGAGGAGTACGCCGATACCAAGGCCGACCTCGTCTCGCGGGCGCGCACGCAGCGCGAGTGGTCGAGCCAGGGTGTGCGCAACGCGATGAAGAAGTCGCCCGATAACGACAAGATCCGCCGCAAGGCCTCGGTGGAGTCCAGCGAGAAGCAGGCACAGAAGGTGCGCCAGATGGAGAGCCGGATTTCCCGCCTGGAGGAGGTTGAAGAGCCGCGTAAGGAGTGGAAGCTCGAGTTCACCATCGGGCAGGCTGCCCGCTCAGGCGCCGTGGTGTGTACCCTGGATGCGGCCACCCTGGATCGCGGCGGCTTCGTGTTTGGACCGGTCAGCGCGCAGGTCAACGGCGGCGACCGGATCGGCATCACCGGGGCCAATGGCGCCGGCAAGTCCACCCTGCTCGCGCTGCTGCTCGGTCGGCTCACCCCGGATAGTGGGCGCGCCTCGCTCGGCTCCGGCGTCGCGATCGGCGAGGTTGATCAGGCCCGCGCCCAGCTGGTCGGCGATGCCTCCCTGGCCGAAACCATGGCCGCGCGGCTGCCCGAGCTGGAAATCGGCGAGGTGCGCACCCTGCTGGCCAAGTTCGGGCTGCGCGCCGACCACGTGGATCGCCCGGTGGACGAGCTCTCCCCCGGCGAGCGCACCCGCGCCGGACTCGCGCTGCTCCAGGCCCGCGGCGTAAACCTGCTGGTGCTGGACGAGCCCACCAACCACCTCGACCTGGCCGCGATCGAACAGCTTGAACAGGCGCTGGAAAGCTACACCGGCACCCTACTCCTGGTCACCCACGACCGCCGGATGCTGGAAAACGTGCGTTTGACACGTCGCTGGCAGATGGCCGACGGACGACTGAGCGAGGGGCTGGTTTAGCCGCTCGCGCCCCTATCTGCGCCCACCCCGAGACTCGCCCAGCCCTAGCCGCTCTCGCCCAGCCGGGCGATCGCCTCGGCGCGGGAGGAGACCCCGAGCTTGGCGAAGAGGTTGTTGGTGTGGGTCTTGACCGTGGAGAGCGAGACAAACATGGCCTCGGCGATCTCGCGATTGCTCGCGCCCTGCCCCATTCGTTCGAGCACGTCGCTCTCGCGCTCGGTCAGTCCGGCCTCGCGGGCGAGGGCTTGCAGGGCCGAGCGCTGCCCGAGCCCACGGATCATGACCGCGGCCACCTCGGGGGCAAAGGTCTGCTGTCCGGCGACCGTGGCGGTCAGGGCGGCGAGGATCTGCTCGCGGCCCGCACTCTTGGTCAGGTAGCCCGAGGCACCGGCCGACAGAGCCCCGGCGATCGAGGAGTCATCGGCGTAGGTGGTGAGCACCAGCACGGCGGTGCCCGGCAGCTCGGCACGGATCTGTCGGGTCGCCTCGGCACCGTCCAGGATCGGCATGCGCAGGTCCATCAGCACCACGTCGGGCCGGGTTTCCCGGGCGAGGGCCACGGCCCGCTCGCCATTTTCGGCGGTGCCCACCACGCTCACCCCGGGTGAGTATTCGAGGATCGTGGCCAGGCCATCACGCACGGTGGCCTGGTCATCGGCCACCAGCACCCGGATGTCCGTGGAGTCACTCATCAGCAGGGGCCCTTCGCCAGGCCCGGCCGTTTTTCCGGGCACTCTAGTATCCCAGACCCCGGGAATCTCGGCCCGCATTAGCGATACTCGATTTCGCCGAAGACCACCCAGTCGCCCTCCACCTCGCCCGCGCTCAGTGTCCCGCCTAGGGCACTAAATCGCTCGCGCAGGCCGCCCAGGCCGTGACCGCCCGAGGGGATTGCCGACCCGGCAGCCCCGGCTACCGGGGCGCCGGTGGAGATCCGCACCAGCACCCGGTGCACCGAGGTTTCCACCCGCACGTTACTGGGCGCTCCGGGAGCATGCTTACGCGCGTTTGTCAGGGCCTCCGTCACGGCCGCCCGCAGCGCCTCGGTGACCGCCGCGGGCACGGTGTCCAGGTCACCCTCGGTCTCGATGGTGACCGCGTGACCCAGCGCATCCGCGTGCCGTTTCAGGGTGTCCAGGGCCTCGGCCAGCGAGCCGGATTCACGCAGCGCGGCCACCGCCCGGCGCGCGTCCTCCAGCCCCTCCTGGGCGAGGGTGCGTGCGCCGCGGATGCGCTCGCGCAGCGCCGGATCGGCCGACTGGGCCTCAGCGATCACATCGATCGCGTCCAGCTGCATGACCAGTCCGCCCAGCGAGTGGGCCAGCACATCGTGCAGGTCCCGCGCCAACCGGGTTCGTTCGGCGAGCGCCGCGGTTTCCGCCCGCTGCACGAGCAGCGCACGGTCGGCCGCGCGTTCGGTGGAAGCCATCCGACGCATCAGCGAGACGCCCACCACCCCGACCAGGCTGATCAGCAGCGGCAGATCGTTGGGTTCAATCCCCGGGGCAAACAGGCGCGCAATGAGGTAGCCCGCAAGCCCGATCGCCCCAACCCAGAGCGTGCGCGGAATCGGAATCCACGGCGATCCCAGCAGCACAAACACCGCCACCGGCACCACGATCGAAGCCCCACCCGAGCCCAGCCCACCGGCGACTCCTCCGAGGATCACGATCAGCGACCAGGCGCGGAAAAACTGCACATCGCTGAGCCTCGGCCAGTAAAAGGCCGCCACGCACCACAGCGCGCAGGCGATCAGCGTGAGCACAATCGCGGGGGTCTGGGTGGCATACGGCCCGGCCAAACCCAGGGTCGCGGCCACCGCAGCCACGACCCCGAAGAGGTGCACGATCATCCGCGCGAGGGTGCGCCCGGGGCTCACCACACGGTCGGAGTGCCGGTGCGCGGGGGCGGGACTGGTCAGGCTCATGAGTCCATCATGCGCGATCCGCCCGCCAAAAGTCGGCTTCGACCTTGATCTCCACCCGTTTCTCCACCCGGATGGTTGATCCGCCCGGTGGGGTCCCCCGAGCAGACTGAAGACATGGAAATTCTGATCAATGTTGTTATTAGCGTCGTCATCTTCGCCTGGCTACTCACCAACCAGCTGCGGGTCAAGCCCCTCACCACCTCCCACAAGCTGTGGATCATCCTGGCGATCATCGGTGTGGCCCGCGCCTACGGGTTTCTGGCCGATCACCCTCTGACCGTCGGTGACGTTCTGCTCACCCTGGTGAGCATCGCGATCGGTGCCGGCATCGCCCTGTACCGCGCCCACACCGTGCGCCTCTGGTCGGACAACGGCACCGCGATGCGTCAGGGATCCTGGGTCACCGGTGTGCTCTGGCTGGTGGGTATCGGACAGCACCTCCTGGTCGACATCTTTGTGACCGATGGTCTGGGTGTTGCCACCCTGACCTTCTACCTGGCCCTGATGCTCGCCGTGCAGCGCTTCGCCATCAACAACCGCGCGGTCAAGATGGGCCTGATCAAGCCCGGTGAGGTCATCACCAGCCGCTCCACCCGCCCCGCCCGCGCACGCTAAGTCCCCAACAACATTTCCACACGCCCCCGGTCGCCCAGCGGCCGGGGGCTTTGGCGTGTGAGCGGCGGTGCGCTGATAGGCTCGGGGGATGAAGATCCTGTTCGATGCACGCTACATCCGTACCGATTTTCACGACGGGATCAGCCGCTATTCGGCCAGCCTGGCGGCGGCGCTGTCCGAGCTCACCCCGGTGACCTTCCTGATCCACGATCCGGCCCAGCGCGACTCGCTGCCCGCGGGCGCGGACACCCTGCTGATCCATGCGCCGACCTCCTGGCGCGAGCCCTTCACCGCGCGCATCCTCAACCGCTACCGCCCCGACGTGGTGTTCTCGGCGATGCAGACCATCGGTGCCGCCGGGCGAAAGTTTGGCCTCGTGCTGACCCTGCACGACATGATCTACTACCGCCACCGCACCCCGCCGAAAAACCTGGCGTGGCCGATTCGGCTCGGCTGGCGGGCATTCCACCTGTCCTACCTGCCGCAGCGCATCACGCTGAATGCCGCCGACGTGGTGGCCACCGTGAGCGAGACCTCGAAGGCCGATTTTGAGCGGGTGAAGCTCACCCGACGCCCGGTTGTGGTGATTCCCAACGCCCCGCAGCCGCGCGGCGATGCCCCGCTCGCCGACACCTCCCGGGCCCCGCGCAACCTCGTCTACATGGGCTCGTTTATGCCCTATAAAAACGTGGAAACGCTGATTCGGGCGATGGGAGACCTACCCGAGCACACCCTGCACCTGCTGAGCCGGATCACCCCCGAGCGTCGGGCCGAGCTTGAGGAGCTGATCCCCACCGGTGCCAGCGTGATCTTCCACAACGGGGTGACCGACGCCGAGTACGAGGCCATGCTGCAGAACCGGGCGATCCTGGTGACCGCCAGTAAGGACGAGGGCTACGGACTTCCGGTGGCCGAGGCCCTGGAGCTCGGCGTGCCCGCGGTCATCAGCGATATGCCGATCTTCCGCGAGGTTGCCGGGGACGGTGCCCTCTACTTCGACGTCAACGCCCCCTCGCAGGCGGCCGCCCGCATCCTCGAACTCGATGATGATGCGCGCCGCGCCGAACTCGTGGCCGCCGGGACCGCACACATCAAGACGTTCAGCTGGGCGCGCTCGGCCCAGACGCTGCTCACCACGCTCGAGGCGATCCACGAACACCGCAGCAGTCGGTCGTAACACGACCCGCCACACGCTGGCAGCTTCGAGGCGACGGGCATAGGCTGAGGGATACGCCGCGCTTCGGCGACGTCACTCGGCTTTTGGAGACTCCCCTATGACCCTTTCCATCCCGCAGATCCTGCTCAACTCCGGTCGTCAGATGCCCCAGCTGGGCCTCGGCGTCTGGCAGGCCACCGACGATGAGGCCGAGCGCGTGGTGCACTATGCCCTCGCCGAGGCCGGATACACCCACATTGATACGGCCGCAGGCTACGAGAATGAGGCCGGTGTGGGGCGCGCGATCGCCCGCGCGGGCCTGGACCGGGACGACCTGTTTGTCACCACCAAGCTGCGCAACCAGGACCAGGGCTATCAGCAGACCCTCGACGCGTTCTCGGTGAGCCTGGACAAACTGGGCCTCGACTATGTCGACCTGTACCTGATCCACTGGCCGCTGCAGAACGACCAGCGCCGCATCGACACCTGGCGCGCGCTCGAGGAGATCCGCGACTCTGGTCGGGTGCGCTCGATCGGCGTCTCCAACTTTGAGCAGGTCCACCTCGACCAGCTGCGGGCGGCCGGGGCCAGCGTGCCCGCGGTCAACCAGATCGAGCTGCACCCCGGGTTCAACCAGGACGAGCTGCGCGAGCGCGCGCTGACCGACGGCACCGCGATCACCTCGTGGAGCCCGCTGGGTGGCACCTCAAACTCCGGCTGGGGTCCGGGCAGCAAGCCCAACACCGTGCTGACCGATCCGGTGATCGCCGAGATCGCCGCCGCCCACGGCCGCTCGGCCGCGCAGGTCATCATCCGCTGGCACCTGCAGAACGGCCTGATCGTGATCCCCAAGTCGCTCTCCGAGGCGCGGATCTCCGAGAACATTCAGGTGTTCGACTTCGAGCTGAGCGCCGAGGAGCTCGCGCGGATCACCCACCTGCCGCAGACCGGCCGGGTGGGTGCCGACCCGCTGGTGGCCGACTTCGGTGCCCCCGCCGAGTAGTCTCGGGCACAATAAAGCCGGCCGGATCCTCGAGATCCGGCCGGCTTTTTCTGCGGGGTTACTTACCGAGTTTGGCGACCGAGTCGGCCAGCTGCGGGACGACCTCATCCAGGGTCAGTTCCAGCGCGCGGATGGTCCCGGCGCTGGAGCCGGCCATGACGATGCCCTCGGGGTCGGCGAAGATCGCGCGACCGTCCTTGACCATCGGCAGCGCCTGGATCAGCGCGTCATCCTTGATGGCCTGCAGCGGGTAACCGATCGTGGTGAGGACCGCGGTGTCCGCGTCCATCGCCGGGACCTGCTCAACCGAGACCGGGGCGTAGAATCCCTGCGCGGGCAGCGCCTTGATCGCCGGGTTCAGCACAAACCCGAGGTCGCCGTACAGGTCGAAGCGGGCGTCGCCGGGCAGGCTCGCACCGTAGGCGTCACCAAATTTGGAGCCCGAGGTGAAGGTCTTTCCGGCAAACTCGGGGTGCTCGCTGCGGATGGTGGCGATCTTATCCTCGAGGCCCTTGATCAGGGTTTCACCCTCCTTTTCCTTGCCCAGTACCTTGGCGATCATCCGGGTGTGATCGGTCCACTTGACCGCGTAGTCCGGGGTGCCCTTGACGGCGCTCACGGTCGGGGCGATCTCGTTCAGCCGCTGCCACACCTTCTCGTCCAGGGCCGCCCGCACGTTGAGGATCACGTCGGGGTTGAGGGACTGGATCTGCTCATAGTTGAGGGTTGCGTCGGTGCGCGGGATCAGCACCGGGGTGTCCTTCCCAAACTCGGCGGTGGCCCAGGGTCCCACCCCCTTGTTCTTCTCGCCGAAGGACTGCCAGTCGTAGATTGCCACCGGCTTCACGCCGAGCGAGAGTGCCACCTCGCCATCGGACCAGCCCAGTGCGACGACGCGCAGCTGCTTGCCGTCCTTGGGCTTGGGGATGTCGATCTTGCCAAAGTTGGTGTCCACCGAGGCGAGGAGGTCGCCGGAGGCGGGTTTGTCACCCACGTTTTCGCCGGTGGCACACGCGGTCAGCGCGAGCCCGGCCACGGTGAGCGCCGCCAGGGCGGTCAGGGTGCGACGCACCAGGGAGGTACGGGACATGATTCCTCTTTCTCTCGGGAATGGTTCGGACGGGAAAGGCTAGGGGTGAGCGCGGATTGGGCGCGGATCAGATGTGTTCGGGTTCGGGAACGGAGGTGCCGGTGATGGTTCCGGTTCCGGCGGAGGCGGCGACCGCCCCGTGCGCCCGCGGCACGATCAGCGGGGTTCCGGTTTCGGGATCGGGGATGATCCGGGCACGCACCCCGAAGACCCGCTCGACGGTGTCCTCGGTCAGCACCACGGCCGGGGCACCCTCGGCGACGATCTGGCCCTCGTGTAGTGCGATCAGATGCGTCGCATAGCGGGCGGCCTGGTTGAGGTCGTGCAGCACGGCGACCAGGGTGCGGCCGTCGCGGTGCAGCCGGGCGCACAGCTCCAGGACCTCGATCTGGTGGGCCAGGTCGAGGAAGGTCGTGGGCTCATCCAGCAACACAATCGGGGTGTCCTGGGCGAGGACCATCGCGATCCACACGCGCTGGCGCTGCCCGCCGGAAAGCCGGTCCACGGTGGCCGAGGCTAGGTCGGTCAGTCCGGTGTCCTCCAGCGCGCGGGCAACCTTCGCCTCGTCCTCGGCGGACCACTGTCTGAACACACCCTGGTGCGGATGCCGCCCCCGTGACACCAGGTCGATCACGGTGATCGCCTCGGGGGCCACCGAGGACTGCGGCAGCAGTCCCACCCGGCGCGCCAGCTCCTTGGTCCGCAGTGCCTTGATGTCCGCGCCGTCCAGCAGCACCCGGCCGGACTCGACCGGGAGGATCCGGGCGAGAGACTTCAGCAGCGTGGACTTGCCACACGCGTTGGGTCCCACGATCACCGTGAACGATCCCGGCGGAATGGTGACGCTGAGCTCGGGCAGGATCGGGTTCTGGCCATAGCCAACCCGCAGGGCAACGGCTTCGAGAGTGGATTCGGGTGCCATGGGTTAGGCCTTTCGCAGACGGGAGATCAGCATCCAGACGAGGTATCCGCCGCCGAGTACCACGGTGACCACGCCGACCGGGAGCTGGACCGGGGCGAGCAGGGTACGGGCGACCAGATCGCTGATCACGAGGAGGGCGGCCCCGAGGAACGCGGTGGGCAGCAGCGGGATTCCGGGGCCGCGGCAGAGGCGGAGCGCGATCTGTGGGGCGACCAGCGCGACAAACGCGATCGGTCCGGCCACCGCGGTGACGGCGGCGGTCAACACCACGCCGAGCACGAGCAGCGCAACCCGGAGGAGTTTGACGTTCACGCCGCGTCCCGAGGCCGTCTCCACGCCGAGGCCCAGCATTCCTGCCTGACGCCAGAGCGCGAGCAGCGGCGGGAGGCAGATCAGGGTGATCAGGATGGTGGGGGTCAGATCGATCCAGCGGATCGTGTTGAGAGAGCCCGCACCCCACACCTGGGCGGTGATCGCGGCCTCGAGTTTGACCGTGATCATCAGATAGGAGTTGATCGCCCCGAGCATCGCGCTGACCCCGATGCCGATCACGATCAGTCGGTAGCCGTGCAGGCCGTGGCGCAGCGCCAGCAGGTACACCAGCGCGCCGGTTGCGGTGCCACCGATCAGCGCGCCCACCGTGGTCCCGGTGGATCCGCCGCCGATCACAAGCATCGAGAGCAGCGCGCCGGTATACGCCCCGGTGTTGAAGCCGATGATGTCGGGGCTGCCGAGCGGGTTGCCGGTAAGGGTTTGGAACACCGCGCCGCTCATCGCCAGGGCGATTCCGCCGAAGAGTGCCATCAGCACGCGCGGGAGTCGCCAGTCCAGGACGATCCGGGTGGTTCCCGGATCGGCATGGCCGGTGAGCGCCGCCCAGACGTCGCCCAGGGACAGCGGCAGATCGCCGATGGTGAGCGAATAGCCGGCCGCGCCGAGGGCGACGATCAGGCAGGCGAGGCCGACCCAGAACGAACGACGGTGGATGCGCAGGCTCAGACCGCGCACGCGGACAACGCGCTCGCCCGAGGCGCGCAGAGTGGGGGTATTCACAGTCCCTTCGCCTCCTTTCGGCGCACGAGCCAGATCAGGATCGGGGTGCCGGGGTGTGACAAACACAGTGCCGTGACGATCGGTGCCGGATTCACAGTCCTTTCGCCTCCTTTCGGCGCACGAGCCAGATCAGGATCGGGGCTCCGAGGAACGCCGTGACGATCCCCACCGGCAGCTCCGACTGCACCAGCACACGGCCGATCATGTCGGCGGCGAGGAAGATGATGGGCGCGCCGATCATGCTCAGCGGAATGACCCAGCGCTGATCCGGTCCCACCAGGGAGCGCACCGCGTGGGGGGCCATCAGTCCGAGGAAGCCGATCGGTCCGACGGCGGCAGTGGAGGCCCCGCAGAGCACGGTGATCACGATGATCGAGACGGCGCGCAGCAGCGCGACCCGGGTTCCCAGCGAGCGGGCAACCTCGTCGCCGAGGGCGAGCGCGTTGAGCGAGGAAGACAGGGTGAGCGCGATCAGAAGTCCCAGAACAAGGAAGGGTGCGACGGCGATCACGGTGTCCATCTGGCGTCCCTGCAGGGATCCGGCGGCCCAGAAGCGCAGCTTGTCGAAGGCCTCGGGCGTGAGCAGGGTGATCGCCGAGCTGATGCCGGTGAAGATCGCCCCGAGCGCAACACCGGTGAGAACGAGTTGGACCGGGCTGGCACCGTGGCGTCCGGCTGTCCCGATCAGATACACCGCGACGCTGGTGACCAGCGCCCCGCCGAGCGCCCACCACACCTGGCCGAGCGTGCCGCCCGCGCCGAAGAACGCGGCACCGATGACCACGCACAGGTAGGAGCCGGCGTTGACCCCGAGGATGCCGGGGTCGGCGAGCGGATTGCGGGTGATCGCCTGGATCAGCGCGCCGCTGGCTCCGAGCCCGGCCCCGACGATCAGTGCCAGGATGGTGCGCGGAACGCGATAGTCGCGCACGATGATCCCGGTCGCGTCCACCTGTCCCCCGGTGAGCGCCGCCCAGGTTTGCGCGACGCTGAGCCGCCCCGAGCCAACGAACAGGCTCAGCGCCGCCAGCAGCACCAGGATGATGATTCCGAGAATCAGGATGAGGGTACGCGAGCGTGCCGATCTGAGTGTGCCGTGCGCGCTTTTCGCGGCACGGGGCACCGGAAGTGCGCTCATGCGGGGGTCTCTTGTCTTTCGATGACCGAGCGCGAATTCAGCCCAGCCTTACCTAACTTCAAGGCTATAGGCGGTCAATTCATGACGCAATCACCAAAGACTGACAGCGGATCTGGCAAACCGGACACCGGCGGCGGCGGCGGCGGCGGCGGCGGCGGCGGCGGCGGCGGCGGCGGCGGCGGCGGCGGCGGCGGCGGGCCGAGACTATTCCGCTCGGCGCGGCAGCGTTTCGGACAACCCGATTGCCGGATCGAAAGCCGCGAGGTGGCCGGACGCCTGGTCCTCAGTACCCGCCCGCACTAATTATCCGCTGCCTATGTGCGGGCTGCGCGGGTTTTCTCGATCCGCTCGCGCAGCTCTTCCGGATCCCCCACCGACAGAAACAGATGGGTGAACCCCTCCTGCGCGGGCGACAGGGTGATCGCCAGCAGCGGACCTCCGGCGCGATAGTTCCAGAAGTTCACGGATCCCTCGGCATAGTAGGTCCCTGAAATCTTAAATCCGAGATCCGCGCCGAGCGTGCGCAGCCCGCGCGCCACGCCCTTTTTGGGCAGCACCCGCACCTCGCGGATCGAGGCCAGCGGGACCGCGAGTTCGCGGCGGAAGCACCAGAAACGATCCAGGCCGCGGGGCCGCACACGCAGCAGGTCACCGTCGATGATCAGGGTGTTGCGGTTACTCATTCGCGATTCCGTTCCGGGCGGGCCGGACACCGCGGTAGCGACCCGGCGTGGTGCCCATGATCCGATCAAAGACCGCGATAAACGAGCTGGCGTTGTGATAGCCCACACTCGCCGCCGCATCGGCCACACTGACCCCGTCACTCAGCGGGCCGAGCGCCGCGTGGACCCGGGCATGCTGACGCCAGGATCCGAAGGTCTGATCCAGCTCGGATTCGAACGCCCGGGCGAGGGTGCGGGCGCTGCATCCCAGGGAGCGCGCCCAGTCCTCGATGCTGCGCGGATCGGCGGGATCGGCAAGCAGAGCCTCGGCGATCGGGCGCAGACGCTCATCCTCGGGCATCGGCAGGTTCAGCGGGATCGCGGTGGGCGCGAGCAGGTCAAATACCAACCCCTCGGCACGCTCGCGCTGCGCCGACCCGAGGCCCTCCTGCGACAGGTGCATCAGAAGTTCGTGCAGCAGTGGGGTGATCTCCACACACACCGGAACCCGCGGGTTGAACGTGCTGGTTTCCGGGTTGAAGAAGCTCGCCTGGAACTCCGCTCCCCCGCTAACCCGTCCGTGGTGCTCGATCCCCGCGGGAATCCAGATCCCAATGTTGCGGGGCAGCGTATAGCGTTCCCGTCCGATCCCGGTGGTCATCACCCCCGAGCGCACCCACAGCAACTCGTGGATCGGATGGGTGTGCGGTTCCCACTCGATGGGATACGGCGTGACCTCCGCCTGCCCGGCAATACTAAAGTCGATCTCCTCGGGCCGGGCCTGTGGGGGCGTGGGCCGAACCACTGCGTCGCGAGATCGCCGGGGCGAACGGGCCGATCCGGGGTTCGCGCGCGTCGTCATGCCCCCATGTTAGTAGGCCCATGACGGCGCCGACGTAGGAGGGTGCCAACCACGAGTCCCGCCCCCACCAGGGCAAGCCCCAGCAGCGCGGCAAGTCCGGGTGAGGTTCCGGTCCCCGGGAGCGCGGCCCAGTCGGGGGCGGCACCCGAAAGGGGCGACGTCGTCGGGTCACCCGGCTGAGCGGGCGAGGTGCCAGGGGCGAGACTCGGCTCGGGCGAGGTGCCAGGGGCGAGACTCGGCTCGGGCGAGGGTGTCGGTTCGGGTGTCGGCTCGATGATCACCGGGGCCTCCACCGCGAACGCGGCGGCGAAGATGCCCACCTCGGTGCGCACCTCCACCCGGTGGGTACCCAGGGACAGATCGGCGGGGATGGGGAAGGTCAGGGTGCCGATGCCGTCCTCATCTACGTGCACGGTTCCCAGCTTGCGGGCGTCGCTGAACAGCACCGCGGCGGCGGCCGAGTTCGCGGGCAGGCCGCTCAACCGAAGCGTCTGACGATCCCCCGGGTGCAGGCGCGGAGCCCCGATTCCCACGGTGATCCCGGTGTCCTCGGGCACCGGCTGGCCGGGGTCGGCAAAGCTCAGCAGCGAGAACTCGGTGTGTGCAGGGGCGACGTTTTCGGATCCGAGATACCGCACCGAGACGGGCAGGATACCCTCGGGAAGGTCCGCCGGCAGGTCTACCGTCAAACGCCCGTTTTCCAGGGTGCCGGTCAGCACAAACGGGTCTCGGTCCGCGGAGGAATCGGCCGCGCCGCCCGCCGACTCGGCGGTGGCAGCCTTGTCCCCGGCGGACGGGGCCGGTGTGCCCGGTTCCTCCGCCTTCGGCGCCCCCACCCGCACCTCGATCGATCCCTCAACCGGCTCCGTGGCCTCACCGTCGAGTCCCACATCCACGCGCAGGGATCCCACCGAATCCAGCTCGCCGGATGGCTCAAACACCGCGCGGGGCAGCGCGATCCCCGGGTGCACGGTCAGGGTCAGCGGCTCGCTGACCGAGCGGGTGAAGCGCGCATCCGCGGCACTGATGACCCGCAGCGTGTGCTCGCCCACGCTCAGATTTTCGGGTAGCTCGATGTCGCTGGACACCTCGGTGCCACCCGCATCGGTCTGGTTCCAGGTCGGTCCGGCAACGCCGTCGATTTCCAGGGTGTGGGTGCGGTGCTCGCGCTGGAACAGGCTGGTTTCGCGCGTGATGACCCTCGCCGATCCACCACCGTAGCGCAGCTCACCCTCGACCCGCGGGGCGAGCGTCACGGGAATCGGCCTGACCGAAACCGTGGTGGAGAGGCTGGCAGCGGCGTTGCGTCCGTCCTCGGGCATCAGCAGCTCGACCCCGAAGTCCCCGGTGACCCCCGCGGGCAGCGGAATCATCACTCCCCCGGCAATCACATAGATGCTGCCCGAGTAGGGGACCCCGGTGGGCGGCGTAACCGTATAGCTCAGGCGACCGGCGGGCCCGGCCCCCGGATCGCGCACATCGCGAACCTGCACGCGGAACGCGTTGGCCTGGTCCAGGTTCTGGGAGGCCGGATCCACCGAGAGCGCCAGCGGACGCGGCAGCACGTTAAGAATCTGCGGGGCACTCAGCGCCTCCGTGTGCAGGCGATCTCCGGCGTAGCGCGCAACCACCCGATGAACACCGGGCTTGGTCACCTCAAAGCCGTATACCGCGCTTCCCCCATCCGTGATCTTCTGCGCCGGCACCGTACGCACCCGGCCGTCGGGCTCGGTGATGTCGAGGAACACGTTGCCCTCGCCCCCGGCGAGCGTGGCGCTCAGGGTCGCGATCTCGCTCGCGAACGTGTCACGGCCGCCGCCCAGGGTCAGCGTGGTGGGGATCTTTGCCACGGTAAATGGAACCGGCGCAATCGGACTCTCGTTTTTCAGCTTCGAGTCGAAGAAGGAGAGCCTCAGCGTGTAGTTTCCCGGCTCCAGATTCGGGGGCATCGGCACAAAGAACTCGGTATTGTCCATGACCGGATCGCGGTAGGTGGTCCCCCAGACGTTACCGCGCTCGTTCAGCGCGTCGATGCGCATGGTCGCCTCGACGCCGTTGATCCGCAGCTTCGCCATCGCATCGGCGCCGTACACAAAGCTCGGCACCTGGATCGGGGTGATCGAGATCGGCGGCGCATAGATCAGGGTCGGATTCAGCGTACTGGCCGGCTGAACCCCATCGGTCTGCGGGAACTGCACCGAGACGTCATAGCGCCCCACCGGCAGCTCGCCCAGGTCCTCGAACGAGAAGGACATCTTCTGCGCGGCGGTCACCTCGATCTGTCGCTTCGAGCCGGGAACCACCGTCTTGGTGACGCTACTTCCCACGCCACCGGTTGTCTTGAGCAGGGAGACGGAGATGCTGCGATCCCCCACCGGGACACGCGCGGTCTCCACGGTTCCGGTGATCGGGGTGCCCAGCGGATGGTTCGCCGCGAGCCCGGTGAGTTTGAGGTCGATCGTGGATCCGACCACCCGGAAGTCGCGATTCGGCGGGGTGAAGTTCGCGACGATCTGCTCGTTTGGGCTGATCACACGCCAGCGCAGCTGATAGGGCTTATACGGCAGGTTCGGGGGCAGGTTCAGGCTCAGAGCCCGGTCGCCACGCACCGGTGTGGACCACTTTCGTACGCTCTCGCCGCTACCCCAGAGGTCCACGTCCAGGGTGAAATCGGCATCCGCCAGGGCATCGGGAACGCCGGTGAGGCGCACGGTGATGTCCGGGGTCTGCCCATAGGGGAAGCTCACGGGCAGGGCGTCGACCACGAGCGTGGGTGCGGCCGCGGCGGCCGCAGCCGGGACCGCCTCGGCGCTCGGTGCGGCCAGGGAACCGAGGGCCACGGTCCCGCCAAACAGCAGGGTCAACGACAGCACAAACGCGAGCGGGTTTTTCACGAAACTCCTGAAGCAGCCTCAACTCCGTACCGAGGCGCGGAGCGGTCATGGGTCTCGGTGGGTATTCCGAGGTGGGCATCACCAGATTAGTGGCCAGGCCAGGCTATTTCATAACTATTGCTATCTATTAGTCGCGGCGGCCACCGCCGCGGTGGAAATCCGCTCGGCCGCCGGCACCACCGCGAGCACCCCGGCTCGTGCAGACCTCAGCGCCCCCGACACGGCCCCGAGCACTACCACATCCGCGCCCAGGGCGGAGGCCGCGAGCTCCGGGGCGGGAAGATCCAGCTGATCGGCCAGGGATTCCCGGGCGATCACCAGGACCGGTTCGATCACGTCGGCGATCGACCCCGAGACGATGATCAGCGCCGGATTGAACAGGCTTCCCAGCACCGCGGCGACCCGGGCCAGCAAGTGTCCGGCGCGGTTCACGATCGCCTGCGACCAGGCATCTCCGGCCTCCGCCTGTTCCAACACCGCCCGGGCACTGAGCGCGGGGAGTCCGGCGCGCACCAGCGGGTGATCGGCGGGCAGCCGGTCCCACCCCTCCTCGGCCCACTCGAGAATGCGCGAGCCCACACCGTAGGCACCGCCCACCTCGGGCACGTGGTCAAACGCCACGGTTTCGCCCACACCCCCGTGCGCCCCGCGCAGCAGGCGCCCGGCGAGCACAACCCCCGAGCCCAGGCGGTCTCCGGCCAGCAGGGTGATGTAGTCCTCGCATCCCTGCGCCCGCCCGATGCCCCCTTCGGCGAGCGCAGCCAGGGACGCATCGTTTTCCACCCGGACGATGGGGGCCCACTCCCCCAGCAGCTCGGGTAGGTCGGGGTTCATCCGCTGCCAGAATCCCTCGCGGTGCTCCGGCGAGCGCCCCCGCGCATCCACCGGCGCGGGAACCCCGGCACAGATCGAGAGAATATCGGCGCGCTCGCGCCGGGCCTCGACCAGGGTGTCCGCGATGGCCGCGGTGATCTCGGCCCGGCGCTCGGGGGCACTCTCATGGCTCGGATCGAGGCGTCGAGTGGTCTGGGCAAGCAGAACCCCGCGCAGATTGGTCGCGCGCACGGTGAGGTGGGAGCGTCCGGCGTCCACCCCGATGAGTACGCTGCGGTCGGCATAGAACGCGAACCTTCGCGAGGGACGCCCCTTGCGATACTCCCCGGCCACCCGGGCGTTATCCAGCTCGCACAGCAGCCCGCGTTCGATCAGCAGTTCGATCACCTCGATCGAGGTCGACCGGGTCAGCCCGGTGGCCTCCACGGCGTCGGTCGCGGTGAAGATGTCGGCGTCCCAGGCATATTCCAGGACGGCTTGGAGGCTCGCTCGCTGCTGCGTTGCGGCGGGAGCTGGGGATCTCGTCACGATGCTTGACCTTTCGATATTCCCCCTATTATGCTCTACCTCAAGTTGATTTGGTTCCTAAATTTATTCAGTGGATCAACATCGTTCCCGGCCCCGGGAACTCGGAAGGACAATGACGTGCCTCTCTTTACTCCCCGAAATACACGAAGTACCAACGCATCCCCAGCGGCCGGTGCTCCCCCACGATCCCGGCGGCGACGCCGACTCCTCACCGGCGCGCTCGCGCTGGCCGTGGCCGCCGGCGTACTCAGCGGATGCGCCCCCACCGGCCCCGAAAACGTTCGCTTCTACCTCTCCAAGCCCGAGGCGATCCCCTACTTCCGCGAGCTGGTGAAAACCTATAACGCCGAGCAGAACAGGATTCACGTCACGCTCGACACCTCGGCTAATCTGCAAGCCGGCTTCCTGCGCGGCAATCCGCCGGACCTCGGGCTCCTTAACTACAACATGGAGATGTCGCGGTTCATGGAGCGCGGGGCGCTGAGCGATCTCGGGGACATGCCCGAGGCCTCACACATCCTGCCCGACGTGCAAAAACTGGTGGACCAGTACGCGACCTATCGGGGCCGCACGAGTGTGCTCCCCTACTCGGTCATGGCCGCCTCGGTTATCTACAACAAGCAGATCTTCGCCGAGCAGGGCATCGCGATCCCGCAGACCTGGGCGGAGTTCCAGGCTGCCTGTGAGAAGCTCACCGCAGCCGGGATCACCCCGATCTACGGCACCTTCAAGGATCCCTGGACCGTGGCCCAGGGATGGTTCGACTATGCGGTGGGCGGCATGGTCAACGTGGCCGACTTCTACGCCGGCCTGAACAAGGAGGGCACCGATGTGGGCGCTCACTCGGCGGTCTCGTTCCAGAAGTCTCTGCTGGAACCCACCCAGCGGATGCAGGAAATCGCCCAGAAGTACACCAATAAGGACGCGGCGGCCAAGGGCTACGGCGACGGCAACCTCGCCTTCGCCCAGGGCAAGGCGGCGATGTACTTCCAGGGGCCGTGGGCGCTCGGCGAGATCGCCAAGACCGCCCCAGACCTTCAGCTGGGGACCTTCCCGCTGCCGATGACCGATAATCCCCAGGATCTGAAGGTGCGGGTCAACATCGACCTCGCCGCCTGGATCCCCGAGGCGTCCAAGCATCAAAAGGCCGCCCGCGAATTCCTCACCTATCTGTTCCAGCCGAGCGTGATCGACGACTACAACGCCAAATTCCTCGGCTACGGCACCACCACCGATGCGGCCCCGGTCACCGATCCCCGCATCGTGGGCATGCGCGAATACTACGACCGCGCCGCCTTCTACCAGGGGGCGTCCAAGGCGATCCCGCTGACGATCCCCACCGAAAACTACGTGCAGGGGATCGTGCTGGGTGCCGATCCGAAGAGCACCCTGGCCACCCTCGACGCAGACTGGGCCCGGCTGGCCCTGCGCCGCTAGGGACAAGGAGACAACATCATGGCAACAACGACGTTGATCAATACCGGCGCCCCGGTGCCCAGGCCCCCGCGCTCGCGCCGTCGGGTCGAGGGCGTCTACTACCTGTTCCTGGTTCCCACGCTGGTCCTGTTCAGCCTGGCAATCACCCTCCCGGCGATCATCGGCATCGTCTCCAGCTTCACCAACTCGATCGGGTTTGGCGACTGGAAGTTCATCGGCTTCACCAACTATGTGGCCGCCTTCGGCGACCCGGCGATCCTGCAGAGCTACCTCTTCACCTTCGGCTTTGCGCTGGTCACGGTGATCCTGGTCAACGCGCTGGCGTTCCTACTCGCGGTGGGGCTGACCGGGAAGATCCGGCTGAAGACCACCCTGCGCACGGTGTTTGTGGTGCCGATGGTCATCTCGGGCATCATCATCGCGTTTGTGTTCAACTTCCTGTTCTCCAACGCGCTGCCCGCGCTGGGATCGGCGCTGGGCATCGATGTGCTCTCCACGAGTCTGCTCGCCAATCCCGATCTCGCCTGGATCGCCATCGTGATCGTCACCGCCTGGCAGGCGATCCCCGGCACCCTGCTGATCTACATCGCCGGTCTGCTGGCCATCCCCACCGAGGTCTATGAGGCCGCGGACCTCGACGGTGCCGGCCGCTGGCAGCAGCTGCGGCGGATCACCCTGCCGCTGGTGGCCGGGTACGTGGTCATCAACGTGATCCTCGGCTTCAAGAACTTCCTCAACGCCTACGACATCATCTTCGGTCTGACCGGCGGCGGCCCGGGCACCTCGACCCGCTCGATCGCGATGACCATCGTCACCGGTTTCACCGGCGGCGACTACGCCTACCAGATGGCCAACGCGACGATCTTCTTTGTTATCGTCATCCTCATTTCGCTGATCCAACTGCGGATCACCCGGGGAAGGAACACCTTCTAATGACCACCCTGACCCCGCGTCGATCCGGCAGGATCGGCACCGAACGCCCACGCTGGTCCACCACGATCATCCTGCTGCTGTGTGCGGTGACCGTGATCATCCCGCTCTATGTCACGATCGTCACCGCCTTCAAAACCACCAGCCAGGCGGTGGACGGCAACGTGTTCTCGCTGCCGGCGCCGTGGAGCGTGGACGGATTTGTTCAGGCGTGGAACCTCACCAACGTGCCCCAGGCGTTTGCGGTCTCGGTGTTTGTGACCGCGCTCACCGTGGCCGGAACGATCCTGCTGGCGGCGTTTGCCTCCTTCGCGATCGCCCGCAACTGGGACCGGAAGTTCTTCCGCTGGTCCTTCTTCTACCTGCTGGCGGCAATGTTCCTGCCCTTCCCGGTGCTCGCGCTGCCGCAGATCCAGCTGACCGGATTTGCCGGGTTGGATAACCCGGTGGGGGTCGCGATCCTGCACATCATGTTCCAGCTGAGCTTCAGCGTGCTGCTGTTCACCGCGTTCCTGCGCTCGATTCCGATCGAGCTCGAGGAGAGCGCTCGGATCGACGGTGCCTCCACCTCCCAGGTGTTCTGGAAGCTGATCTTCCCACTGCTGGCCCCGATGAGCGCAACCGTGGGCATCTTCGCGTTCCTCGCCTCCTGGAACGACTTCATGATGCCCTCGCTGATCACCTCGGATCCGGCGATGCAGACCCTCCCGGTGGTCCAGTCGATCTTCCAAACCCAGTTCAGTAACAACTACAACGTGTCCTTTGCCTCCTACCTGATGGCCATGGCCCCGGCAATCATCGTCTACCTCTTCACCCAGCGCTGGGTGATGGCGGGCGTGACCCAGGGCGCGGTCAAGGGCTAACCGTTCAACCGAAAGGAAACCGTGTCTACTCCGACCGAAACCGTATTTGACCGCACCGGCGAGGCCGCACCGTGGTGGCGTCAGGCCGCGGTGTACCAGATCTATCCGCGCAGCTTCGCCGATTCCAACGGCGATGGGCTCGGGGACATCCCCGGGATCACCTCGCGCGCCGACTATCTGGCCGAGCTCGGGATCGACGCCGTCTGGCTGAGCCCCTTCTACCCCTCGGCTCTCGCCGACGGGGGCTACGACGTGGCCGACTACCGCAACGTGGATCCGCGCCTGGGCACCCTGGACGACTTCGATGCGATGGTTACGGCCCTGCACGCACGCGGCATCCACGTGGTGGTGGACATCGTCCCGAACCACACCTCCGACCAGCACGCCTGGTTCCAGGAGGCGCTGGCGGCCGGGCGCGGATCCGCCGCCCGCGAGCGCTATATCTTCCGCGAGGGCACCGGCGAAAACGGCGACCAGCCGCCCGCCGACTGGGTATCGGTCTTCGGCGGTCCCTCGTGGGAGCGCGTCGCGGACGGTCAGTGGTACTTCCATCACTTCGCGACCGAGCAGCCCGACCTCAACTGGCGCCACCCCGAGGTGCGCGCGGACTTTGTGAAGACCCTGCGGTTCTGGTCGGACCGGGGTGTGGACGGCTTCCGGATCGATGTCGCCCACATGCTCACCAAGGATCTCACCGACCCGCTGCCCAGCCAGGCCGAGCTCGATGCGCTGCCCCAGGATGGTAACCACCCGATCATCGACCGTGACGACGTGCACGAGGTCTACGCCGAGTGGCGCGCGGTGTTCAACTCGTACGATCCGCCACGCACCGCGGTGGCCGAGGCGTGGGTGCACCCCTCGCGGGTGCCGCTGTATGCGAGCCCGAAGTCCCTCGGTCAGGCGTTCAATTTCGACCTGCTGGAGGCCGACTTTGATGCCGAGGAGTTCCGCCGGATCGTGACCGACAACCTGGCCATCTCGGCCACCTCGGGTTCCTCGACCACCTGGGTGTTCTCCAATCACGACGTGGTGCGCCATGCCACCCGCTACGGCCTGCCCCGTACAGAGCGTGGGTCGGATGGACGCCCGCTGCACAAGCACGGATCGCAGTGGTTGCTCAGCGGCGGCACCGTCCCGGTGGTCGACACCGCGGGCGGGCTGCGGCGAGCGCACGCGGCCAGCCTGTTCCTGCTGGCCCTGCCCGGGTCCGCGTATATGTATCAGGGTGAGGAGCTGGGGCTGCCCGAGGTGGCGGACATCCCGGCCGCCGAGCGCCAGGACCCGACCTTCTTCCGCACCCAGGGTGCCGAAATCGGGCGCGACGGCTGCCGGGTGCCGCTGCCCTGGACCGAGTCCGGTCCGTCCTTCGGGTTCGGCGAGGCCGGGGCGCACCTGCCCCAGCCAGCGTGGTTTGCCGAGTATGCGGTCTCCCGCGAGGCCGCCGATCCGCACTCGACCCTGAGCCTGTATCGCCGCGCCCTGGCGCTGCGACACGAGCTGCAGACCGACGAGGCGCTGGAGTGGCTGGAGACCGGACGTGACGACGTGCTGGAATTTGTGCGCCCCAACGGCTGGCGCGTGATCACCAACTTCGGTACCGAGCCCTACCCGCTGGGACCGGATGCGGTAGCGCTGTCCAGCTCGGACCCGGTGGAGCAGGCCCTCACCGAGGTGCCCGGTGAGACCACCGTGTGGATCGCCGCCCGCTAGGAGAAACAAGGACCCGCCCCGCGGGTCACGTTCGAGTCACCGGAGCGGCCACGACTCATCCGCTTCACCCACCCCGCGGCGTCTCATCCGAGGCGCCGCGGGTGCCGTTTCGGGTGCGCGCGGTGCCGTGGACCCGATATCCATCAGCCAGCCGGGACGCGGATTTCAGCCGCACATGCTACCGTTTCTCAAGTGAGTGCCGTGACCGATTCCGCACACGCCGAGCTCCCCACCGAGCTCCCCGTGCTGCTGGCCTTTGACCTTGATGACACCCTGGCGCCGTCCAAGACGCGCCTGCCCGATGAGATGGCCCAGGTGTTTGCGCAGCTGTTGCCGCGCACCCAGCTCGCCGTGATCTCCGGCGGCCAGATCGGACAGTTCCGCTCGCAGGTCATCGAGGCGCTGGAATCCGCCGGTGCGACCCACCTGGAAAACCTGCACCTGATGCCCACCTGTGGCACCCAGTACTTCCGCTTTGTCGACGGTGCCTGGGACCGCCGCTATGTCGAGTCGCTGAGCGATGACGAGAAGGCCCGCGCCCTGCGCGCCGTCGAGGACTCCGCCCGGGAACTGGGCCTGTGGTCCGAGCAGACCTGGGGCAACGTGCTCGAGGATCGCGAATCGCAGATCACCTTCTCGGCCCTGGGCCAGGAGGCACCCGTGGACGCCAAGTACGGCTGGGATCCCACCGGAGAAAAGAAGGAAGCCCTGCGCGCCCGCGTGGCCGAGCTGCTGCCGGACCTGGAGGTACGTGCCGGTGGATCGACCTCGGTCGACATCACCCGCCGCGGCCGCGACAAGGCCTACGGCGTGAACCGTCTGCTCGAGGCCACCGGCCTGGAACTCTCGGACATGCTGTTCTACGGTGACCAGCTGCAACCCGGCGGCAACGACCACGCTGTGGCCGCGATGGGTGCCCGCACGATCGAGGTGACCGGCTGGCCGGATACCCTCGCCCGCCTGCAGGCGCTGCTCGCCAACTAGTATCGTTTTGAACACCGGCCGGGTCCTTCGGGGCCCGGCCGGTGTGCGTTCACGAGCCGACACACTGCTGTGGATAACACCCGCGGCTAAGGCTCAGATTCCTCCGCTATCGTGACGTCGACAAGTGAATGAGAGGGATCCCGATGGAACTCACCAAATACGCCCACGCAACCGTGACCCTGACCAAGGACGGACACGAGCTGCTGATTGACCCGGGCACGTTCACGACCAACACCGACGAGCTCCTGGCCGGGGCCGACGCGGTGCTGATCACGCACGAGCACGGTGATCACTTTGATAAGGAAAAGGTCCTGGCGGCCCTGGAGGCCCGCCCCGACCTGCCGATCTATGCGCCCGCCTCGGTGACCGCCCAGCTGCCGGCCGACCGGGCCAATATCCACACCGTCTCCGCCGGGTTCAGCGCCACCGTTGCCGGCTTTGATTTCGAGGTTTTTGGCGAGAATCACGCGCTCATTCACCAGACCATTCCGCTGGTCGCCAACGTGGGCTATCTGGTGGACGGTAAGGTTTTCCACCCGGGCGATGCCTACCTCGAACCCGGCGTCCCGGTGGACACCCTGCTGGTTCCCACCAGCGGCCCGTGGGGCAAGCTCGGCGAAGCCATCGACTACGTCCGCGCGGTGGCACCGCGCCAGAGCGTCCAGATCCATGACCTGCTGCTGAGCGAGCCGGGCCGCCAGATGAGCGGACGGATGCTCGGAGATGACAATCTGACCGGGGTGCCCCTCACCACCCTGGATGAGGGCGAAAAGCTCAACGTCTAAACGAAGCACAACACACCACCGCCGCGATGATCGTGCTGATCATCGCGGCGGTGGTGTCTTGGGCGCACTGCGCGGGCCGAACCCGCGACCAGGCCGTCCCGTGGTGAGGCGCTCATTCCCGGTCCCGGCAGAACCTGCGACCAGGCGACGTGGTGAGGCGCTCACTCGCGGCGGAACCCGCGACTAGGCAGCTCTGGATCGGCGACTACTCGCAGCCGATCCCGTCGCCGTCGCGATCCAGGTGCCGTCCGTAGCCGGGCTGGCCCGCGTAGACCGGAGCGGCCCCCGCGGCACGAGCGGCGGCGCAGTTCTTGTAGTACACCTCGCGCTGAGCAGGCGGAGCGGCCGGGGCCTGCGCGGGCTGCTGGGTCTTGGGCGGGGTGGCCGCGAACTGTTGCGGCGCGGCGGGAGCCTTTGCCTGGGCCGCAGCCTGAGCCGCGGCAACGGCCGCCTCCAATTCGCCCACGCGCGCGGTCTGGGCGGAGACCTGTGCCTCCAAATCGGTGACCTGGCGTCCCTTCTGATCGGCCAGCGAGGTCGACTCCTTCAGCTTATCCTTGGCCTCATTCGCGGCCTTGGTGGCTTCGTCCACCGCCACCTGCTGCTCCTTGACCCGCGCCTGCGCCTCGCCGAGCTTGGCAACCAGCGAGGCGTTTTCCTCCTTGAGGGCCTCCCGATCGTTTCGGCTAGTGGCACCGCCGATAGCCGATCCGAGACCCAGCACCAGGAGAAACGCCAGGGTAATCACCCACCAGCGTCGAAAGAACGGCTTACGTGGCGACGCGACGCCCTCGTGTTCAAGCGAGGTAACGGGCAGGGGCGCGGTCTCGGGAAATGCTGACTGGGGAGGCACGATTGTAGGGGTCCTTGCGATACGGGAAACTGGAGGTTTCGACCGACATGCGCGGCAGCCAACGGTCGATTATCGCCAGTATGCAGAACGCGAGGATCTGAAACAAAACGAATTCCCGCGTTTTGAGCCGGTGTCGCCCGGTTTGGGGGTACGTCCGGCCGCCAGATTCGGCGCTCGCGGGGCCTCTCGGCGCTCGCGGGGCTTCTCGGCGCTCGCCTCGCAAGCGAGACGCCTAGCGGGTCGGCGGCTTTCCCAGGGTCCCGATCAGGTCGGCAACCGCGGTGATCGAGGACTCGGCCAGGAAGGGATCGCTCTCCTCCCCGATGATGTCGGTGTGATAGGCGATCCCGTCGCCGGCGAGCAGCACCAGGCGGGCCAGGGTTTCATCACCCAGTGAGTCCACCAGAACCTCAAACCACCGATCCCGCGCCCAGCGCAGGGTGATCCACGCCTCGTTGTTTCCGGCCTGTCCGAGCCGGGTGGCGGCCACCACCAGACGCTCCAGCGGCGAGGAGTATTCCAGCGAGGTACTCACGTAGTAGCGGGCGGCCCCCTCGGGGGCGATCCGCATGGCGGCGGCGTCCTCGGTGACCAGCGACTCCAGGCGGTCCAGGATCTCTCGATCCATCGCATCGCGGGAGCGGAAGTGGTGCAGCAGCCCGGCCTTGGAGAGGCCGCTGCGCTTGGCAATGGCGTCGATGCTGGCCGAGCGCACGCCCTGCACGACGAGGAGGTCGACGTAGGCCTCGATGATCTGATCCGGTTTGCTCTGCTGGTCCATGTGACTTCCAGTTTGGCACATCCAACCGGTCGGTAGTGCCCCATGTGGCGGCGCGTAACACGAGCCCCGGTCACGCGCCGCCGGGGTTTTTGTTGGGAGCCACTTCCAGGCGGCTCCGAGCGCCCCGGCCATACCCTAACCGGGCGCTCATTCCCGGTGGGGCGCGGCACAAGCCAGTGCGCGCACCCACCGGGGTGTCGAGGGGTAATCACTCCCTCGAGTCTGTGTTACCGCTCGACGATGCCCCAGGCCGAGCCGTAGCCCTGCGGTTCGGCGGCGGCGAGCAGTTCCAGGAACGGCTTGGCGTCAAACGCCTCGGGGCCGAGGACTCCGGCACCGCTCCAGGTGCCGTTGGCCAGCAGCTCGAGGGCCACAACCGGGTTGATCGCGGTCTGCCAGACCACCGCCTGCGAGTTATCGCGGGCCATGGTCTCCTCGTTGTCGGCCACGTGGTAGAGGTACAGCGACTTCTTGGTGCCGTCCTTGTGGGTTCCGGTCACCAGCACGCCGGCACAGGTCTTGCCCTTCATCAGCGGACCGAGGGTCGCCGGGTCGGGCAGTACGGCGGCCACCAGGTCGCGCGGGGACACCTGCTGACCGCGCACGGTCACCGGCTCGGTCTTGTCGAGGCCCAGCTTGTTCAGGGTCTTCAGAACCTCGATGAACTCGTTTCCGAGGCCGTACTTAAACTCGACCTTCTTGGCGTCGATCCAGCGCGGCATCAGGTGAACCTCTTCGTGCTCCACGTTCACACACTCAACCTCGCCGATGCCCTCGGGGAATTCGAAGGTGATCGGGTCGGAGAAAGGCTCCACCGCGTGCCAGCCGCCCTTGTCTTTGTCCCAGAGGATCGGCGGGTTCAGGCATTCCTCGATGGTGGTCCAGATCGAGAAGGACGGGGCGAACTCATATCCCTCGACGGTCAGGTTGGCACCGTCACGGACCGAGAGCACGTCGATCTCGTCGAACAGCTCGTCGGCGGCGTAGCGGGCGAAGATGTCGGACAGGCCCGGCTCCACACCGATCCCGACCAGGGCCAGCTGCTCCTTCTTTTCCCACTCGTCGGCCACGGCGAACTGGTCGTCGCCGAGCTTGATGTTGGTCTTGGTGAAGGGGTCTTCGGGGTGGCGCACGGACAGGCTCATGGCCATGTCAAGGTAGGTGACGCCGGCGGCGTGGGCACCGTCGAAGATCGGCATCACGAAGCGGGGGTCCACGGCGTTGAGGACGTGGGTGGCACCGGTCTCGCGGATCAGGGCCTCGACGGCATCGGCGCTGGAAGCGTCCACCTGCGCGGCGGTGTAGCGGGGGTCGCCAATTTCGGTCACCAGGCCCTGCGGGCGCGCGGGGTCGTAGTCGGCGATCGTCAGCTTGTCAAAAAAGGAACGGCGAGAGGCGATTCGGGCTGCGGCACTGCCGACGCCACCGGCGCCGATAATCAGGATGTGCACGATACTTCTTTCTGTTGTGACGGTGTTGCTTCGGTTGAGGAAAAGACTGGGGCTAGTTCTCGGGAACCAGCACGGGGGTCTCACGGTTGAGCGCCTTGCCGGAGAAGAACTCCTTGGCGCCGGGGAACCTGGACCAGATGAACATCACGACCAGGCCCAGCAGCAGCGATCCGACACCCATTACGAAGGTGCCGCTGGTGCCGAGCAGCTGCGTGGTGCCGTAGTTCGGATCGAACATGCTGATGGCAGAGTAGATAAACACGGTGCCCATCATCAGCCCGCCGATCAGCGGCAGCACGAGCCTGAACACGGTGTTGCGGGCGCTGTCGAAAAGGTTCCTGCGGAAGAACCAGATGCAGGCAAATGAGGTGATCGTGTAGTACATGGCCACCGCGAGGGAGGTGGATTCGATCGTGTCGGAGAGGATGTTGCCGCTCAGCAGGGACATCCCCACGTAGAAGATCACCGAGACGACGCCCATGAAGATGGTCGAGAAACCGGGGGTCGAGTATTTGGGGGTGATCTTGGCGAACGGGCCGGGCAGGCCCTTATAGACACCCATCGCCAGGGTTCCGCGGGCGGTGGGGAGAATCGTGGTCTGACAGGTGGAGAGGGCCGAGACAAACACCGCGAACACCAGGACCCAGCCCCACTGGCCGAGGGCGTCGTTACGCAGGCCGAAGAACACGTCCTCGGCGGTGTCGGGGTTAGCCAGGCCGGTGCCGGTGGTGCCGACCCCGGCGTGCATCATGGCCAGCAGGGTCATACCGATGTAGGTGATCAGCAGCACGACGGTGGACAGCAGAGCCGCCAGGCCCGGGGTGGTGCGCGGGTTCTTGGTTTCCTCGGCGAGGGAGAGGCAGGTGTCCCAGCCCCAGTAGATGAAGATCGCCAGCAGCACACCCTGGATGAATCCGGCCGGGTTATCGGCGGCGAACGGGTTGAACCAGTCCCAGGAGAAGGCGAAGTTGTGGAATGCGCCGCTGCCGATGGCGAGGGCCAGGCCGATGCAGAAGGCGATGATCGCCAGGTATTGCAGCGCCATCAGAATGTTCTGGGTCAGCGCCCCGGCCTCGACCGCCCGGTAGGAGACCCAGGTCATGGCGGCGATGATGACCGCGCCGAGCGCCACCACGAGGGTGTGGTTCTTGGCGATCGATCCGTCACCGATGAGCAGCAGCAGGTACTTGGAGGCAACCTCGCTCTGGCTCGACATGACGATCACGCCGGCAACGAACACGCCCCAGCCGGCCATCCATCCGGTACGCGGACCGAATGCCTTGGATGCCCAGGTAAACGCGGTGCCGGCATCGGGGACCGCGGTGTTGAGTTCGCGGTAGGCAAAGGCGGTGAGGCACATCGGGACGAAGGCGACGATCAGGGCGATCGGTGCCTGAGCCCCGGCCGCGATCACGATAAACCCGAGGGTTGCCGCCAGGGAGTACAGCGGTGCGGTGGAGCCGAGGCCAATCACCATCGAGGCCATCAGGCCCAGCTTGCCGTGCGCCAGGCCCTTACCGCCCTGGCCCGCGGCCACGTTTTCTGTCACGCTCACTTGTGCTCCTCTGCAACGGTACGCCGGGGTGGGGATCGAGCCGGTCGTCGAGTTTCCGCACCTCCCAACCATTCGGTCGGGAGGTAGGTAAATCGTGCCATGCGATCCCTCCCCCGTCAACACGATCACCCCCAATTTGCGCCTCGGAACCCCCTCGAAACCGGGTTTTCTCGCTGGCAACTCCCGTGTCGCGCCGCGCAACGGCGCGGATTATTCCCCCCTCGCGGCGTTGCGAAACTAAATTGTAAATACCTTGTTTCGACTCCCTGGATGCGGGTCAAATAACCGTCCAGTTATCGATCCAACGGCGGCTACCGCGCCTGTCACTCGCAATTTACTTGGCCGCCAACCGGGCTTGGCGGCCTGTAATTCACCTGCGGGAGAATCACATTGCGCCGCGCTGCCCACCGCTCAGCCACCGGGTTGACCCACCTGAGCACGCTTGAAATATCTGCGGCATCGGCGCGAAGGTCGCGCTGATAAATCGGTTCATGGTGCGCGATCCGATTGCGCACAGTGTGGAGATTTTGCATCGCCGAATACGCGACCGCACGCTCCTGGGGCTGCAGATTCGGAAACGAATGTCGAAGAAATCCGGTCCACAGGGTCGCCTCATATTTCCGACTGAGCAGAAGCCGAAGCTCAGCTCGGTAATTACGAGACTCGGTCGCTCAGCCCTATTCACCTTGTGCAATCGTCGACGAGCGCGTTGGATATGATCCCGTGCCATTGCCGAAAGCGTCCCGTCAGGGTCATCTAACCAGGACCCCGAGCGCGAGCCATGCTTCAGAGCGAGCTGCGATGCGAGCGCATTTCGGACAACAATTTCTACGATCCCAATTGACTGCTGAAAGGCCCCAGATAGGTGAAGATTCCAGTCGTATAGTGCGAGCGCACGCCGTGCATCCTGCCCACAAAGCCGAAGATATGGCCCCATTCGTTCCGTTGAAAAGGCTGAAATTAGACTTTCATGTTCCCGATCCATTGTTTCGCTCCCATTCCCGTGTTAGCTTGTTCAGGAAAGCCCCGGAAGGCCTCTGCGAAAGCACGTCTCCGGGGTTACGTCGTTAACGCTAGGGAACCCGTCACACACATAAAATGCCGGCCCTCATGCTGTGGAGAACCTCCGCCCGTTCGGGCGCTGTGGAGGAAACCCGGGCAGCGCATCGGATACCGCCGTGCACGGGTCAAATGGGGCGGAACCGAGCGGTCCGGGTCGGGCCTTGCTAGGCCGGGACGGACCAGAACCCGAGAACCGGCAACGGGCTGCGACGGATCCAACAGGACGCTATGAAATAAGTCGAAACGGGACGCCTCGGAGCAAAACCAGGTGCGCGCTCAATTCATCCCCGTAGGTACGGCGAGAATAGCGAACCCGATAATCATCGGTATCAGCTGCAGCGCGAGGACAGCCGCGCCGATCAGGAAGGCGGCCAGGCCCAGCCGAGACCCACGGAGCGCGGGATTGTCGCGAAGTGCGGCGCGGGAACTCAATGAACCGATCACGGCGACCAGGGCGAGCACCCACCCCAATGGGGCAAAAACCAGAATCGCGGGCACCGAGGCGAGCGCCAGCGTACAGGACGCCATCGCCATGCCACTGACCGGCCTCTGCCCCAGGCTGCTCTGCTCGCCGAGATTCTCCCGTCCGCGTTCTCCCAAGCTTTCACTCACGCTTCGCAGAATAGCCCAGCCTGAGCACTCACGAACATCCCCCAAACGCGCACCGGGAACGTCCCACCGGGGCGATGCCCCGGTGGGAACTACCGCGCCTCCGATTACTCGCGCGAGGGGTAGATACCGAAGGTGCAGATGCTGGCGATGAGGCCGGTCGGCGTCGTTGCACGCAGATCAGGCAGTGCAAAGTTCTGCTGACCGTTTCCACCAAACGTGGTCCCTAACAGGGTGAAAAGTGCGGTGTTCTGGGAAATGTCGAGGAGCCTTCCATCCGCGGGCGTGCCTAATCCGAAGGCACCCGCGGTGTAGATCACCTGGCCGAGTGTGCAGTCAGTATTGCCCCGCCCACCCTGCCAGGCAGGCCTCATGTCAGTCCCAAATCTATTTGCCAGGGCTTGAACCGCGCCAAACTGATCCCGCGTCAGCCAGCTCGGTCCATCCGGCCCCCGGGGTCCCGCAGGCCCGGTCGCTCCGGTAGCACCCACCTGGCCGACGGCGCCCGCGGCCGAGAGCAGCGCCCAGGCCGAGGCGTCCGTGGGAGCCACACCGGTGAAGGGCTCGGTCCTGGTGGCAATCCAGGTCGATCCCTCGAACTGCACAACGCTCGCCGGGGCCGCGGCCGAGTAGACCGCGGTGGCAGAAAAGGCACCCTGGAACTTCCAGGAGGCGACCCCGGTTGCACCCTGGACGCCCTGCTGGCCCTGTAGACCCTGTAGCCCCTGCGTGCCGCTCGGTCCCTCGGGGCCCAGGGGTCCGCTCAGACCGATCGGTCCGATCGGTCCGATCGCGCCGGTAGCACCCTGACTGCCAGTTTCGCCAGTGTCGCCCTTTTCTCCGGTATCGCCCTTGATCCCGGCGGCGGCAATCAGAATCCAATCCGAAGCCGACGCCTTCGGAGACGCGGCCACGGACGAGCGCGCCGCAACATAGGTTCCCCCCTGATAGGCGACCAGCGCCGCGGGCGGGCCGGCCGTGTAGGTTGCGCTCGCGCTCCATTCGGAGACGCTTGACCAGGCGGCGGTGCCCGCATCACCCTTGTCGCCGCGCGCTCCCTGAGCACCCGCGACACCGGGGGCACCAGGCGCACCGGGAGCACCAGCCATACCGGGGGCACCAACGGTGCCGGGAGTGCCTGGCTGCCCGGAGACCCCACCGGCTCCGGGAGCACCGGGAGTACCCTGGCGGCCGGGGGCACCCTGGGCGCCGGGAACGCCCGAGGAGCCGGTCTTTCCGGGAACACCAGCCTCCCCCGCCGAACCGGGTTCACCCGCGGATCCACTCGGACCAGGTTCACCTGTCTGCCCCTTTTCACCCGGCTTACCGGCGGCTTCGGCCGAGGACTGCCAGGTGACGGGGATGGTTCCGGTTTTGCACTCGGAGTCCTCGGGCAACAGCGAGAGAGTTCCGCTAGAAGAGTCCAGACACCCGTTCAGCGCGGTGCCCTCGCGAATCTGTCCGGAGCCCGCGACCCCGGCCACGGCCAGGGCGCTCCCTCCGCCAACAAGGAGTGAAACGAGGACGCTGATTGAGACGGTTCTCAGCACTGAAACCATGGGTACTCCCTGTCATGGATGGGGGTATGCGCGTGCACCTCAATGCGCAAGCTCGCTATAGGCTACACCTTATAACGTTTTGAAGCGTGCTTCTCCGACACATAGCGACGTACGCGCTTCACCGCCCAACGGATGAGAAGGGCCAACACGATCACCCCCAGCAGGTACATGGCGATGAGGCCGTGCGACATTGCCAAGAATCCGCTCAGAAATGGATGCTCAATCGCGGTCGCCGCATCGACCGTCCACCACACATCCTGCCCGCGCACCCCGTTCCCACTCGCGTGGCGCTCGGCCCCCAGCAGACTCGCCAGCCAGGGACGCACCAGGGCGTTGAGGATCACGCCAACCGCCAGTGGGCCCACCAGGCATGCCATAAACCCCAGCGTATCCAGACGTTCGGCCCGACGCTGGGCGCTAGATTTTGATGTGCTCATCTTCCGGCTACCGTAGCATCACACGCCCCGAGCCGGGCACTACTGCCGTGTCCGGGCACCAACCTGCGAGGCCCGCCCATGGCGGTGTCGAGCAGGTCCGAGATTACCCAGACAAAGAAAAACCGGCCAGTCTCTGCGGAGACTGACCGGTTCTTGTAGTGGTGGACCTAGGGGGATTCGAACCCCCGACCTCTTCATTGCGAACGAAGCGCGCTACCAACTGCGCCATAGGCCCTTGCGGTAAGAACGAGCGTATCACGCGGAAATCGGCTCGCCGAATTCGCGTCCGAAACCGGCTCCTGCGCGGGAATTATTTGAGCCGGTTTGCGCCCCACCCCAAGCTGGGTCATTGACACGACCGTGCCGATCCGACAGAGTCGAAGTCACCTCGCGGGTTTCACCGCGGCACGAAACACCAACCGAAAGTCGCAGATGACTCCCCCACTCGTTGACATGTTTCAGACCTCACGTCGCCGTCCGCCGACACTCGTCACCCTCGGGGCCCTCGCACTCACCCTTGTGGGGTGCTCCATCGAGGATGATTCCCTCAGGTTTCCGTCGAAGGATGCCAGCGAGGAGACTCGGGAGATCGACTACACCGATCCCGACCGCGAAAAAGTGACGCTCGATGACGGCATGCCCCCACTAAATGCCGACCTCACCCTGGAGGAGGTCGACACCTCTCAATTGATGGTCGCCGATTTCAGCAGCGCCGCCCGCGTCAACGAGTTCGGCGCGCAGCTGGCCACCGCTCTCGAACGCCTCGATAATGTCGCCTTCAACCCCGCGGCAACCGCCGAAACCCGAGATGCCGCCCGCGACGAGTTCCTGCGGGACATGACTCAGGGATTCGAGTTCAGCGAACCCGGACGCCACGGTCTCAACTCCGGCGCGGTGGAGGCACTCAGGTTCGGTACCGATCCGGTTCCCGATGGCAAAAGCACCGTAACCGCCAGCCGAGTTCGCTTTGCCGGTGGCGGCCTGACTCAGCGCGAGGACGGGGCAACCCGTGCCGACTATGAGATCCTGTTCGCCCGTGATCTCACCGGCAGCCCGGTCCGCGAGCGATGGGACGAATACGTGCCCTACACGGTCATCTTCCAGGAAAACACAGGTGTCGTGATCGGCTTCGGCACCGAGCGCTAACGGCTCGTCTCCCCCAATAACGCCTACGCCCCCGCTCAATCGAGCGGGGGCGTAGGCGTTATCGAAACCTAACCGGCGTTGCGACGACGCGCGAGCAGGTCGACCGAAAGGTCTTCACCCTGCGCGTATTCATCCACCACGCCCATCCGGGCAAAACGGCTCGGCGGACGCTCGGCGGTGCCTCGATCCGGAACGGCAGGGGCAGCGGACGCGGAGGTTGCGGGCGTCGTCGCCGCCGGGGTGATCGACACCGGGGCCTCGGGAGCCAGCTCGGCCGCGCGCTCGGCGAGCACCTGGGCGAGGGCCGCGCGACGCAGCGCGTCCTGGGCATCCTGCCGGGCCATCGAGGCGGCGGCCACGGATCCCTCGGAGGCGTACATCGGCGCGGGCAGCACCGGCGGAACCCAGGCTCCGGGGCGCAGCGGTTCGGCCTGGGGAACGGCAACGGGCAGCGGATCGGCCAGATCCTGCATCGGCTGAGACTCGGCGGGCGCCGTAGTAACCACCTGATCCAGTACCGCCTCGGGCACCGCGACCAGCTTGACCGGGCGAGCCAGCGCCACTAGCAGCGAAATACCCGCGAGCGCCATGACCGCACCCACGATCAGCAACACGGCCTGACCGCCGCCGGCCACGATCACGCTCCCGGAGGCGACACCGATCGCGCCGATCAGCAGGGTCACGGTCGCCATCAGCCGGGAGCGCTTGCGGGCCTTGGCACGCAGCGCCGTCAGCGGCGGACGCGCGGTGAGCTCGGCGCGCAGCTGGGCGGCCTCTTCGAGCGCCTCCTGCTTGGCACGCTCGCGGATCTCGGCCTGCACCTTGCGCAGCACCTTCTGCTTCTCGGCGACCTCGCGCGAGGAAATCTCCAGGTGTACCTGGCCGGGCAGCTCGGTGGTTTCGGCGAGCACACGCATGGTCTGCTGCAATCGCACCGCGTTGCGTTCGGTCGCCAAATACTCGTTGCGTCGGCGCCATGTAGGCACCAAATAGATGAGCCACAGCACGGCTGCAGCCGCGAACACCACACCACCACTCAGAATTCCACCCGGCATACACCTACGGTACGTGCGAATGACAAAAAACGGCCCTCGCACCGCGGGTGTGTCTACAAACACTCGGCGGATATTCCGGCAGGTCCGGCGTGTTGAACGATCGTGAAACCTAATACTCCAGCGGTACGCTCGCCGCGAGCCGATCGGCCTCGGGAATCTCGGCTAGGCGTGGATCGGCCAGCCCCATCCGCCAGCGCGCGTACACACCCTCGGGAGCCTCCTCGGCCACCACGGCGAAGCAGTAGTGATCGCGCCAGTCCCCGTTGATGTGAATGTAGCGCCGACGTAACCCCTCATACCGGAACCCGAGCTTGCGCACGACCGCCAGGCTCGGGGCATTCTCCGGCCGGATACAGATTTCCATCCGGTGTAGCCCGAGCATCCGGAACGTGTAGTCGGTGGCGAGCGCCACGGCGGTGGGCGTGATGCCCTTGCCCGCAAAACGCTCGGAGATCCAGTAGCCGAGGCTCGCCGAAGCCAGGGATCCATAGGTGAGCCCGGACACCGTCAACTGCCCGGCAAGCTCCCCCCGATACTCCATGATCAGGGGCAGGCTCTCCCCCGCCCGCGCGGCGGCCAGGCGGTCGCGAATGGACGCACGCACGTCCATGGCAAACATGCCGCGGGGGCTGGTCGCCTCCCACGGCGCCAGCCACGATCGGTTCCCCAGCAGCTCACGTTCGAGAGCCTTCGCATCCCGCAGCTTGACGCCGCGCAACACAATATCCCCAACCTGCTGCGGCTGGAAATTCCAAGATGCCACTCGTGTTCCTTAGTCTTCGAGGCCGGCCACGAAGTTACGCAGCCACGGCTTGAGCTCGGCGCCCAGGTCTTCCCGATCGGTGGCCAGCTGGACGATGGCCTTGATGTAGTCGGCCCGGTCGCCGGTGTCGTAGCGGCGACCATCGAAGATCACGCCATAGACGCCGCCGGCAATGGACTCATCCGCGGCTAGCTCCTGCAGGGCATCGGTCAGCTGAATCTCGCCACCCTTACCCGGCTGCGTGTGCTCCAGCACATCAAAGACCTCGGGGCGCAGGACATAGCGTCCGATGATGGCCAGGTTGGAGGGGGCATCCTCGACGGCCGGCTTCTCCACCAGCCCGGTCACCCGAACCACGGACGGGTCGTCGGTGGCTTCAACCGCGGCGGCACCGTAGAGCGAGATCGACTCCGGTGGCACCTCCATCAGGGCGATAATCGTGGCGTTTCGCGAAACCTGCTCGTCCAGCATCTTGGTCAGCAGCGGGTCGCGCTCATCGATCAGGTCGTCACCCAGCAGCACGGCAAACGGTTCGTTGCCCACGTGACGCTTGGCTCGCAGGACCGCGTGTCCAAGACCCAGCGGGTCTCCCTGACGCAGGAAGTGGATGTCGGCGAGGTCGTTGGGCTGCTCCACGGAGTCCAGGCGCTGCTTGTCGCCCTTCTTGCGCAGGGCGATCTCCAGCTCGGTGACCCGGTCAAAGTGGTTTTCCAGGGCGTTCTTATTGCGTCCCAGGATCATCAGAACGTCGGTCATCCCGGCGTCCACAGCCTCCTCCACCACGTACTGGATGGCCGGCTTATCAACGACCGGGAGCATTTCCTTGGGCATCGCCTTGGTCGCCGGGAGGAAGCGGGTTCCAAGACCTGCGGCGGGGATAACTACCTTATTCGCGCGCTTTGACATACCCCCACACTACTCACACCCGGTACTCGGCAACAGCCCGGATCGTATCCACCGGCGCCCATCACACCTAGAATGGGGCTATGTCCCATGAGGTAGACCACCAAAAGCGAGCCCTCCGTGCCGAGCTGCGCGAGCGCCGCCGCAACCTGACCAGCACCGAGCTGGAAAACACCACGGTTGGGCTGACCACCCAGCTGCAGGAACTCATCACCCGTTCCGGGGCACGCAGCATCGCCTGCTATCTGTCCCGTCCGAGCGAGCCGAACACCCGGCCGTTCCTGAACTGGGCGCTTGAGCGCGGCATCCGCATCCTGTTCCCGATCTCGCGGGAGGACGGCCTGCTGGACTGGACCGTCGGCGAGACCGGCGAGGAAAGCGCGGGTCTGTTCGGAATCAACGAGCCCATCGGCGAGCTGCTCGGTCCGATCGCGATCAACGATGTGGACCTGATCATCGTCCCCGCCGCCGCGGTGGACCAAACCGGCATGCGCCTGGGCTGGGGCCGCGGATACTTCGATAAGACCCTCGGATCGATGGAGCGCTGCCCACCGGTCTACGGGGTGATCTACGATAGTGAACTGCGCGATTCCATCCCCCAGGATGTTCATGATCGCCCGGTCAACGGCGTCGTCACCCCGACGCGGATCGCCGAACTCGGCTAGATCCTGCCCACTCTCCCCTCACAACACAGGAAACATACGTGCCTCTCTACTCCTACAAGTGCACCGAGTGCGGAAACGCCTTCGATATCACCCAGAGCCTTTCTGACGCAACGCTGAGCGAATGCCCGTTATGTGGTGGCAAACTGCGTAAACTTTTCGGCACGGTCGGTGTGAGCTTTAATGGCTCGGGTTTCTACAGCACCGACTCCAAGTCGGGTTCCTCCGGGGGCTCCGGCGGAGCCAAAAGCTAACGAAACCACCACTGAAGGGGGACCCTATGATTAAGGGCTTCAAGGAATTCATTCTTCGCGGAAACGTCATTGATCTCGCCGTCGCGGTGGTCATTGGTGCCGCATTCACCTCGGTTGTCAACTCGATCGTCGAGAACATCTTCAACCCGATCATCGGCGCACTGTTCAAGGCCGACAGCCTCAACAGCACCTGGATCCTCACCATCCCGACCCTCGATGGCAGCAAGCCTGCCGAGGTGAAGTTTGGTGCGGTCGTGGGCGCGATCATCTCGTTTGTGATCGTCGCCATCGTGGTCTACTTCGTGTTTGTGCTGCCGATCAACCACTTCAAGAAGCGGGCCGACGCCCTGCTGGCCAAGAACAAGGACGCCGCCGCCGAGGAAACCCCCGAGGTTTCCGCGGATGTGGCCCTGCTCGCCGAGATCCGCGACCTGCTCGCGGCTAACGCCGACAACGCGGCCCTGGGCTCGCGCGGACCGGGCAAACACTCGGGCGAATAGTTCCTTCCACACAAACGCGGCGACCGGATCGGTCGCCGCGTTTTTGTGTTGTGTGTACCCGCCGGCTAGCGCCGCGTGCGCCGAATCAAAGCAACAACCGCGAACACCACGATCCCGATAATGGCGAGCGTTACCAGCGGTCCAACATAAACTGCGGTGGTCATCGAGGTCTCCTCACGGGTGCCGAAGCCGGTTGCTTCGAATTGCCGATGGGCCGACCCTATCGCCGGTCCACCCTCGGCTCCAGTGAGGATTAGTTATCTAGCGGGTGTGGGTGCCCCAGTGAGGGGGTACGTCGGCGCGCATGCGGGCGTCATTGCCGGAGTCTCCGGAGGTCTGGGCGGGTTTGCCGCCCCATCCCGCGTCGGAGTCCTCGGCGGCGCGCACGGGGCGGGTGCCGGCCTGCGGCGCCGGATCGCTGCCGGGCACCGCGGCCGTGCGGACACGACGCGAGCCGGGCACACGACGAATCGGTTCGGACGTGTTCTCGCTCATGATTCCAGCGTACCGCGGGGCACGCTCGGCGGGTGCACCCGGCGGCGCGCCCGTGAGACCTCGGTTGGTTCGGCGGGGCCGCCGGTGTGCGAGGCTAAGCCTCGGGCTCGGCGGGTACGGCCTGCGTGCGGGGCTAGGCCTCGGCGGGTACGCCCGGTGTGCGGGGCTAAGCCTCGGGCTCGGCGGGTGCCGCCGGCCGCGCCTCGGGAACGCCCAGCAGGGCGGTCACCTTGGCGCTGACGCCCTCGGGGTCCGCAAACAGGTCGAACGAGTGCACCCGCAGGTAGTGCCAGCCCAGGCGGCGCAACACGTCGGGACGCAGGCGCAGCGATTCCCGCAGCGACTCGGTGGTCACCTCGGGATCGGACTCGACGGCCACGGCCTTGCCGTTATACGACGCGACCAGCGCGAGCGAACCGCGGTAGCCCACCTCGACGTCGAGGCCGCGACGGTACAGGCGCTCGGCCAGGTCCACCATCATCGGCTCGGCACCCTCGGTGTTCGGCGGCGCGGGCACGTGCTGCACGGGCTTGCGCAGGATCTCGGCGAGCGCCGCGATCCCGTGGCTCGTGCGGGCCGGATCGATATCCTGCGGTTTGATGCAGGACACGATCACCATCGAACGCCGGGCACGGGTCATGCCCACGGCCAGCAGGCGGTCGCCGCCGGGCTCGCCCAGCGCACCAAAGTTTGACAGCACCCGACCGTGCGGGGTGAGGCCGTAACCGAGCGAGAAAATCACCCGGTCGCGGCTCTCGGCCACCGACTGTTCCAGGGTCAGCACGGCGAAGGGCTCGGCACGCTCGCGCAGGATGAAGTGAGCCAGTTCGGAGTGCTGAGCGAAGGCCGAGAGCACCGCCTGGTTGAGCCGGGTCGCGTGCTTGACGCTCGCGGTGACCACCATCAGGGACTCCCGCGGACGATTCGCCGCGTGCTCCAGAACCAGGTTCACCACGCGCGACACCTCGGCATCCACCGACTCGACACCGCCGGTATCGGGATCGGGCATGCCCTTTCCGCCCTTGACGTAGTCGACGGTCAGGCTGCCGTGACCGAGGAACGAGCCCGCCCACGGGAGGGATTCGATCTCGCCCTCGTAGAAGCGCTGGTTGACCAGCTGGCTGAGGTCCTCGCCCCCGGCCCGGTAGCTGCGGGTCAGGGTCAGCGTGGGCAGCAGCTCGCCGAGGCGTGCGAGCGCGGAATCCCCGTGCAGTGCCTCGATGTCGAAGTTCTGAGCCTCGTGCCGGGAGGGATCCGACGCGGCCAGGGTGAAGGGAAGCGGGCTCTGGGTGACCGGGTCACCGAAGGCCACGACCTGCTTGGCCCGGCCGATCGCCGCGGCGTTCTCGGCCAGGGTGGTCGCACCGGCGTCGATCAGGAACACGGTGTCAAAGCGCAGCGAATCCGGGATCAGGTGCACCTCATAGGGCGAGGCCACCCATACCGGGGAGAGGATGCGCGAGAGATGCGGGGCCTGATTTTCCAGGGCCATCGGATCCACCGCGGCTCCGCGCAGCAGCGTGCGCAGCGCGGCGGCCTCCTCGGAGTGGTCCACCAGTCCGATCTTCCAGGTGTCCCCCAGCAGGGTCGCCAGCTGCGCGCCCTGGGCGGAGGCGTGAGCCTCATCCACCAGGCGGAAGTCGGATTCCAGGCGGTCGATCACGCTGGTGTTCGCACCCAGCAGCGCCTTATTGGTGGCCAACAGGTGCTCCAGCACCGACTGCCACCAGGCGAGTTCGAGCTCGTCGGCCACGCGCTCCTCGGGGACGTGACGCACCGAGAGGTCGGTGATCAGCGGCGCGAGGCCCAGATCCTTGAGTTCGGCGATCAGCGTGGTGCGCTCCTGCAGGTTTTCCATGACCTGCGAGTCGGCGGCAAGTCCGGCCATCAGACGCACCAGTTCCTTAACCGGCAGCGCCACCAGGCGCTCATCCCGGGTCACCCGGTGCAGCGGACCGTCCAGGCGCGAGAGGTCGTCCACCACGCGCTGATAGGTCACCTGCACGTCGGCGATGCCCAGCGGCACCTCGGGCATCGCGCCGGTGGACACGTAGCGCTGCCAGAGCACACGCTGCGCCTGGATCCGCCGCAGCGCATCCTCCATGTCCGCGATGTGCACGCCGGGGCGCACATACTCGCGGGCCAGCTTCTTCAGCCGGCGCCGGTTAGCGGTGTTCATGCTCGGCGAATCGCGCCTCGAGCTGTGGGCGATGATCAGTTCCTCGAGCGAGCGGTCAAACACGCTCGGCGAGAACTTGTCCAGGGTGTCGCGCAGATCCAGCAGCAGGCGCAGGTAGACACCCAGCTCCTCGACCGACTCGAACGGCCGCATCCGGGTGTGACCGATCAGATCGTAGGCGCGCTCCAGCAGGCGCGGCAGCTCGGTGCGGTTGAGCTTCTTTGCCAGCGCGTGGGTCGCCTTGGCCTCGGCGGTGGTGGCAAAGGTGGCGCCGTACCAGGGCGAGTCTCCGGGACCGTACTGGAACTCGCCCAGTGCCGCGGCGGCCGCAAGCTTCTGCGAGATGGATCGGCGGTCCCCGGCGAGGTTCCCCATCGAGGTGAGGTCAAGCCGCGCGGCGGTCGAGGGCGGGAAGGGCAGGTTACCCAGGCGGGTCAGCGATTCCAGGGCGTCGATGACCGAGACCCGCAGGGTCGGGTCGATCCGCGACAGCGCGCCGCGGTAGTCGAGCAGCACCCGGCGCAGGCGCACCAGGGCGTCATCCACGTCGGCAATCTTGGGGGCGACGGCCTTCTCATTGCGGCTGATCGCCTCGATCAGGTCGCGGCGCACGGTGGTCGGCCCCACCGAGAGTCCGGGCAGACCCACCTTGGCCAGGCGGTGACGGATCCCGTCCAGGCCCGAGCGCCGGGCACCCACCACGAGCACCCGCTTGTGCTGGGAGACCAGGGCACCAATCGCGTTGACCGCGGTCTGGGTGCCACCGGTTCCGGGCAGGGTGCGCACCACGAGGGAGTTGCCGGCGGTGATCTGGGCAATCACGTTTTCCTGCTCGGCATCGGCGTCCAGCAGCAGGGTGTCGGTGGTGGGCGGACGCTCGTCCTGCCCCACGGCATCCACCGGGAGGAACAGGCTGTCCACGAGCTTCTTGGCCCCGGCATCCCCGGCGATGGCCTCAAGGATCGGGTGCTGGCGCGACTGCACGTCGCGGGCGAGCGCCGGTCCGATATCGGCAAAGGTCGACACCAGCAGGCGCGGCTGCACGCTGAACCACTCCAGGCGACGGGTGATCCCGCGCAGCTCGTCGATCACCGGCTGGGGCTGGAACACACCCTTGGCCACCGAGAGCGCCTCGAAGGCGTCGGCGTCCAGCGCGATGCCAAACTGCTCGCGCATCGCGCGCACCAGCTCGGGGTTCATGACCGAGCGGCCCTTGAGCTTGAGCTCGTAATCCTTGCCGTAGCGGCGAATCGCGACCGGACGCAGCAGCACCGGGGCGCAGTAATCCACCCCGTCATGCCGCCACTGGGCCAGGCCGATGGCCAGGTGCACGGCCTCGATGCCGCGCACCGTGCGCAGCTCGACACCCTTGGTGGTGATCACATCGGCGGCGGACTTGGCCCGGCGCAGCGCGAGCTCATCCCGAATCAGGTTCGACAGCAGCGTCGAGTGACCGGTGATGAACTGCGGCAGACCGCCGGGGTGGGTCGAGGAGAGTTCGATTCGGGTGCGCGGCTCATCGGTGAAGAACAGCAGCGGCGAGGTGCCGCCCACGGATCGAATCTGCTCGATCCAGCGGGCACGCTCGGCGGCGGGATCGGGCTGGGCGACCGGGGTGGGGCGCGGGGGCACGGCGGCATCGGAGACGTCGGTTGTCTCGATGCTCTGGGGCGTGGTGTCCGGGGTCACATCGGTGCCTTCCGGGTTGTTTGCGGGCGCGACCGGCGCGCTCTGGTCAGCCACGGACCCCACAGCGGATTCGTGTTCTTCTGAGTTTTTGTCGAGCGGCCACACAACCACACTTTAGGCGTTTTTTGCCCACTTCGGGGTGAGCCTCGGCCGGTATTGGCCGGAAATCACCGTTTTCACCCAGAAAACAGGGGGCAAACGCGGGTTTTACTAGCCCCGGCCCAGGCGACCGAGGATCTTACCCTCGGCACTTTGGATCACCAGTTCCGCGTCGGTCACCCGCGCGGTCTTGGCCGCGGAGAGCCAGGCGTCCACGTTCTCGCAGGCCATCCGGGTGGACCCGAGCGCATCCAGGGTCACGGTGTCTCCGCTCTGTGCCCAGGTACCGATCAGGGTGTTACACCCGTCATTGCCGTTCAGGGTCCCGTCGGGATTAAGGATCAGGGTAGGGGTTTGTCCCACCCCGGGTTCGGCGGCCGCCCAGGTTCCCACCACCGCGCTTGATCCCGCGTCGCCACCAGGAGTCGGGGTCGAGGGGGCTTTCCCCTGCACCAGGGTCGTCAGGGTGGTCCCCTTCTTATCCTGCAGAATCAGATCCTTGCCCTCAATGCTCACCCGTTCGGTCTGCGAAAAGACACTGGGCAGGGCCTCCCCCTCGCAGGCGATCAGCGTGCTCGGACCCGAGGTCACGGTCAGGGTACCGCTCGGTGCGAGCTTCCAGGTGCCGCTGCCACCATTGCAGCCGTCCGATCCGGTCCAGGTGCCGTCCTTGTCCAGGGTCAGAAACGGGGAGGTGGAGTAGGAGGTAGTGGGAACCCAGGTACCCTCCAGATCGTGCTCTGCGGGGGCGGTGCTCCCGGGACCGGAGGCGCACGCGGTCAGCAGCAGCGCGCTCAGGGCGAGCACGGGCAAAAACAGGTGGCGAGCGGACATCGAGAGCCTTTCGTCGCGATCTTGGGATCCCGCACCCCCGGCCGGATCAATCGTGCCCCCAGCATATCGACCCGGCACCACCGGCACGGAGGCGGGCGATCACAACCCGGTTACGGTTATGGTTCCGCACCGAGCCCGAAGCTGCCATACTCGGAGAACTGACTCATATCCTGGGGGAGCACCGCATGATTCGTTTTCTGATTGGTACCGCGATCAACCTCGGCACCGCCGCGCTGGGCCTGCTGCTGGCGGCCTGGATCATCCCCGGTGTGCACATCACCGCCTCGGGATTCATCGTGGCCGTGGTGGTCTTCACCGTGGCCCAGGCGATTCTGACCCCGTTTATCTTCAACCTGGCCCGCAAATATGCCACCCCGATCCTCGGCGGCATCGGCCTGATCTCGACCTTTGTGGCGCTGTTTGTGGCCACCCTCTTCCCCGGCGGGCTCGGTCTGGCCGATGTGACCGCCTGGATCCTGGCCCCGATCGTGGTGTGGGTGGTGACCGCGCTGGGGGGATGGATCCTCACCGCGATCTTCCTCAAGAAGCGCATCGAGGAGTCCAAGAGCCGCAAGCGGTAACCATCGCGGTGAGCGAGTCCAGAAATCGTCTGCGCTCACCCCACACACCCGGCGGGCCGGTACCGAGAAAATCTTGGTACCGGCCCGCAGTGCGTCCGGCTAGGCGGGCACCAGCTCGGTGCCGCCGCTGCCGGCCGCCTCCGCGCGTGCCCCGAGGATGCGGCGCAGCAGTAGGCGTTCGCACAGGGTCCAGGCGGTGGTGATCATCAGGTAGATCGCCGCGGCCAGCGGAACCCACAGCGCCATCAGCACGGTCATGTACGGCATCCAGCGCATGACCCTGGTGAGTCCGCTCAGGTCGGGCATCACCGGCTGCCCGGGAACCGGGGCGGCCGGGGCGGGTGCGGGTTCCACGGGCAGGAGCAGATAGCGGCGCTGAAGTTCGGCGGTGATCGCCATGATCAGCACGATGCCCAGGTAGATGCCGATCCGCGGCCAGGCCTCCCCCGAGTTCAGCAGGGTCATCAGGTTTCCGCTGAGCGGGAGCCCGCCCAGGGTTTCGGTGAGCAGGGTGTTGGGGGCACCGTGAATCTCGGGCTTAATGAAGAGACCGTAAATGGCCGAGAGCACCGGAATCTGCAGCAGCAGCGGCAGGCAGCCGGCCAGGGGCGAGGCCTTTTCGGTTTGGTAGAGCTCCATCAGCTTGCGCTGACGAACCTCGGGGTTTTTGTATTTTGCGTTGAGCGCGGCGATCTTGGGTGCCAGGCGCTTACGGGTCAGCTCGGCCTTGACCTGGGAGCGACCCACGGGAATCAGCGCGGTGCGCACCAGGATCGTGAGCAGGGCCACGGCGAGCGCCGCCCCGGCCTCGGGTGCCAGCGGGGCCACGAACTCGTGCAGTCGGGTGACGAGCCAGGAGGCACCGTCAAGGAGGAGGGCAATCGGCCCAAAAGAATAGAGGTCCATCGGAGTTTCCAAACGGGTAGGAGAAAGAAGGAATCATCGATGGATTCCCCTCACTCCCCCGGTTTGAAACCGTGGAGGATGGGTTCGGGCGGGCGCGATCAGCCGCCTCGGAAAACCGAGGTGTTAGGCGAGGATACCGCGCGGGCCGGAGGGGAATCCGAGGATTCCTCCCGGCGCTCGGGGACGCGGCTTGCCCGACGTGTTGGGGTTGCTCTGGCTGGGCAGCCGGCGAATGTTGCGGGGATCCCGCACCCGGGTTCGGGTCGCGGTATCCACCATGAACCCGATACTCGGCAGTGCGCGGGCGGCCACCACGGCCAGGGTCAACAGCACCAGGCTGGTCACACCGGTGGTGGCCAGCATGGTGAAGGACTGCGCGTGCACCAGCTGTTCGGCAACCGCGGTAAAGAACTGGGTCAGGAAACTCAGCAGTGACACCGTGTCTCCCTTCGCCGTGGTTCCTGGATCAAGTGTAACCGGAGCGATAGCCTGGAACCATGGGAGCTTGGGAAACAGGAGCATTTGATAACGATGGTGCCGGCGATCTGATCGTCGCGATCACCGAGGGCTACTTCACCTTTGAATCGGTGGCGTGGGCGTTCGAGGATGAGGACTATATCGAGGTGGACGGCGGCCAGATCGCCCTGGCCCTCGCCGAGCTGGCTGTCCGATCCCGCGCGGGCGAGCCACTTCCGCTGGGCGGCGGCGATTCGGCCCCGTTTGCGGCACTGCTCTCCCCCGAACGCATCGAGTGGATCCGCACCCAGGCGACGCGCACCCTGGCGGGGGCCGACACCTCCGAACTGTATGAGCTGTGGGAGGAAGCGGGCGAGCTGGAGGACTGGCTCGCCGACGCGCGCGCCACACTTGCGAAGCTGTAAGCGTAGCTCGCGGCCACGGCGGCCGGCATCTGGCGGCCGGTGTCTGGTGGCCGGTGTCCGGTGTCCATCGAACGGTTGACGGCCGGTCAGCCGGATGGGCCCTGCCCGGAGCCACGCCCCGGACCGAGACTGGGAACGTAAGAGTTCTCCGTCCAAAGGATGTCCGATGTCACTTCCCACAACCACCGCCGTCTCGGCTGGTCCCGCCGCGCTGCTGCTGCGCATCGGACTGATCACCGCGGTCTCGATGACCACGATCGACCAGACCATCGTTGCCCTCTCGGCACCGACCATTCAGTCCGAGCTGGGGCTCAGCCAGGAGGGTCTGCAGTGGGCGATCAACGCCTACCTGCTGGCCACCGCCGCGTTCTTCCTGGTGGGTGGACGCCTGGCCGACCTCTTCGGCCACCGTCGCATGGTGATTTTGGGCATCGCCGGATTCGCCGTGGCCTCGCTGCTGTGCGGAATCACCCCCACCGGTGAGTGGGCCGAACCCATCCTGATCGGTGCTCGCGTCCTCCAGGGACTCTCCGGCGCACTGATGTTCCCCGCCGCGGTGGGACTGCTGGTGCAGTCGGTTCCCCGCGAGGGGCGCGGACGCACGATGGCCACCTTCTTCACGATCACCGGCGCGATGACCGCGATCGGTCCGATCGCCGGCGGTTACCTCACCCAGTGGACCTGGCGGGCCATCTTCTGGGTCAACATCCCGCTGGCGATTATCGCGATCGTCCTGTTGGTCATCGCCCGCAACGTGCGGATGGTGACCCCCGCCGCGGCACCGCGCGATCGCCGAATCGACTGGCTCGGGGCCGTCCTGGTGGCCGCGGGAATGTCGCTGGTGATCTACGCACTGCAGCGCTTTGGGGAGCTCGGTTGGGGCACCGCCTGGGTCTGGACGGTCCTGGCCGGCGGCCTGGTTCTGCTTGCCGGATTCATCTGGTGGCAGAACCACACGCCGGCACCGCTGGTGCAGCTGAACGTCTTCCGGAGCCGCGGATTCAGCGTCTCCAGCCTGGCCATCCTGATCGCCAACATCTCGTTTGTGCCGATCTTCTTTTTCCTCAGCGTCTACGGGCAGCTCTCGCTGGGGCTCTCCGCCTCGGTGACCGGGCTGCTGTTCCTCAAGCTGTTCCTCGGCTTTGCCATCGGGGCGCGAATCGGTTCCCGGCGCTATGACAGGCAGGGCATCCGCATGGTCCTGCTGATCGGTGGCGTGGCCGGTGCCCTGGGCTTCGGCTGGCTCGCCCAGATCTCCACCAATCTCGATATCGACGGCACCAGCTTCGTCAACCCGCAGACCTGGCCGATCGCCCTGGCCGGATTCGGGATCGGCTTCATGCTGACCGCGGCCAGCACCGATGCGATCAACCGGGCCCCGCACGCCGGCTACGGCGAGGTCACCGGGATCACCCAGACGCTCAAGAACTTCGGTGGTGCGCTCGGTATGGCCGTGATCGCCAGCATCGTGACCGGACGCCTGACCACCCTGCTCACCGATTCCCTGGGCAAGTTTGGGGCCACCCCGGCGCAGGTCACCGATGTGGTCAACCAGGTCACCGGGGCCGGTTCCGGCGCCGCCAAGGACCTACCGGCGGGGATCCCCTCCTCGGTCGCTCAGCAGATCCTCGACAGCGTCAAGCTCGACTATGCTCACGCCGCCCAGTGGGGCTTTATGGCGATGGCCATCGCCATGGCGGTCCTGGTTGTCCTCGCCCTGCTGTCCCCGCGGGGTGCCACCCCGGTGGCCGAGACTGAGATTCTTGAGACTGCTACGCCCAAGCCATAACAGGGGTTAGGCTCTGGGTATGTCTCGTCTCCTCCCCGCGCACCCCGCTCGCCTGCTTGCCGCCGTCACGGTCCTCGGGCTGGGGATGCTCGGGCTCACGGCATGCAGCGGGAATAACGAGGAAGCCTTCAACACCTATCGGCACGGCATCGAACAGGTCCCCGGTCTCACCCACTTCGAGTCGGGGCTCTCGCGGGCGGTTCCCCTGGTCCCCACGGGGCGCATCCAGGTTGAACTGCCCGCGGACCGGGGCGTCTACGACGCCCTGGTCGCGGCCACCTGCGGCAAGGATCGTGGCATTGCCACCACATTCGAGTACACGATGACCGGTGAACACACCGCGTTCACCGTGCAGGACTTCCCGTGCACCACCCAGAAGTTCGACCCGCTGAAACTCGTCGCCGCCGCCGATTCGGTGGGCAAGAAGTCCACGGTCTCGATCGGCAATCTGAGCCCCGGTCTCGCCCCGTCCCCCACCTCCTCGGACCAACAATTCACGCAGCGTGTTCGGCTGGATACCGGAAATGATCCGGCAGCCACGTTTTCGCTGTTCGCCGCCATCGCCCCGCAGCTGCCCGATAACACCCTCGAAATCGAGGGCGATCACCTCCGCGCCAGCACCGAATCCGCCGCCGAGGTCACCACGCTGGCCTCCGATCTGGCGGCACTGAACGAGACGGTTCCGCTGCTGAGCGCGAGGTTCGCCGATACCCTGACGCTCGACACCGTGAGCGAGCCCGACAGCGCGGGCATCGTCGCATTCCTCACCACCCGCTCGCCCGATCTCTATCGGGACCATCCGGTCATCTCGCGAATCGGGGTCCCCGATACCGCGGTGGCACCGCCGACCGACGCGGCCCTTGCCCTGCAGACGTGGCTGAACAACACCCTCGGTCTCACCGGCGGGGTGACCGAGAATACGCTGACGCTCAGGCTGGCGAATGTGGATGAGGTCGACACCGTCAGCCGGCAGATTGCCGAACACGGTACCGACCTGGTCGGCGTGGTCATGATCACCCCGGCCTCGGGTGTCGGGGTGCCCGAGTTCGTGTCGCTCCCCAACACGATCCGGCCGGGCGCCAGCCCCGGCGATAACCCCTTCCCGGTGCTCACCGAACGTTTCCGGGCGCTCGCCCACACCGAGCAGGTCCGCCGAGTCGAGGCCGGCCGCGGATCGCTCAGGGTCTGGCTCCTCCCCTCGGCCGTGGGCGACGAGAGCGCAAGCGAATCCGTCCGCGCCATCATGCGCGGCATCGCCGAGGAGGGTGCCCTGACCACGGTGTGGCTCGATGATGTCCCGCTGGACGGCTACCGCTAGGCAGAAACACGGCGACGGCCCCGGGGAAATCCCCGGGGCCGTCGGCATGTGGTCTGACTAGGCGATGTTGAAGGTCGCGCGCAGCACGTCCTCGGAGCGCGAGGACTTACCCACGCGCAGTTCGAACGCACCGGCCTCGACGATGCGGTTACCCTTGGCATCCACGATCGTGCACTCGGATGCCGGCAGCTCGATCGAGACCTGCTTCGACTCACCCGGAGCGACATCCACCTGGGTGAAGGTCTTCAGCTCCTGGTCGGCCCAGCTGACCGAGGTCACGGTGTCGCTGACGTAGACCTGCACGGTTTCACGCGAGGGGCGTGCACCGGTGTTGGTCAGGGTCAGGGTTGCGCGCACGGTGTCGGCGGCGGTCAGGTTGGTGTCCGCGATGACCAGGTCGGAGTACTCCACCGTGGTGTACGACAGGCCCTGTCCGAACTGGAATGCCGGGGTCTGGGTCAGGTCGGCGTAGCGGTTACCGTGCTGGCCACGGATCTGGTTGTAGTAGGTCGGCTGCTGACCCGAGTGACGGGCAAACGAGATCGGCAGGCGTCCGGCGGGCTCGATCAGGCCGAGGGCCAGCTCGGCGATCGCGCGGCCACCCTGCATACCCGGGTTGGCCACCCAGAGCAGCGCGGCGGCGTTCAGGGCCGACTCCGGCAGCACGAGCGGCTTGGAGGCCAGCAGCACCACGATCATCGGGGTGCCGGTCTCGGCCAGGGCATCCAGCAGGGCGATCTGCCCACCGATGAGCTCCAGGGTTGCGGTCGAACGACCCTCACCCACGAGCTCGATGCGGTCACCCACGACGGCCACTACGTAGTCGGCGTCCTTCGCGGCGGCCACGGCCTCGGCAATCTGGGCGGCATCCGGTGCGGTCGGAACCACAACCTGCGGGCGCGGCTGACCATCCGGGAAGAACTCACCCTCGGGGTCGGCGGCCAGGGTCAGGATGTCGGCGCCCTGGGTGTAGGACACGCTCCAGTCGGCGGGGGTGTGCGCCCGCAGACCATCCAGCACGGTGGTGATCATCTCGCGCGGGTGGCCCTCGGGGAACCAGCCGGCCTGGCCGGAGTTACCCGCCCAGTCACCCAGCTGGGTCTGCGCGTCATCGGCCAGCGGACCCACCACGGCGATCTTCTTGGCGGCACCGGTGGGAACCGAACGGCCCGACTCATCGGCGACAAAACCACCCTCGAGCGGCAGCACGCCATCGTTGTTCAGCAGCACCAGCGAGTGGCGAGCCACCTCGAGGTTCAGCGCGGTGTGGTCCTCGTGACCCACCAAAGCCTCCTGAGCGGCCACGTCGGGGTGACGCGGGTTCTCGAACAGGCCGAGCTCAAACTTCAGGGTCAGGATGCGGGCAACCGCGGGGTGCAGCTCGTCCTCGGTCAGCATGCCCTTCTCGATGGCCTCGAGGGCACCCTCGAAGAACTTCGGGGTGGTCATAACCATGTCGTTACCGGCCTTGACGGCGGCGGCGGCGGCGTGGGCATAGTCGGGCTGAACCTGCTGCTCCCAGACCATCCGGCCCACGTTGTCCCAGTCGGTGATCAGGGTTCCGGTGTAGCCCCACTCGCCGCGCAGCACATCATTCAGCAGCCAGTCGTTCACGGTGATCGGCACACCATCGGTGCTCTGGTAACCGAGCATGAAGGTGCGGCAGCCCTCGCGGGCCACGCGCTCGAACGGCGGCAGGAACCAGGAGCGCAGCTTACGCGGGGAGATGTCGGCCTCGGAGGCGTCGCGGCCGCCCTGGGTCTCCGAGTACCCGGCGAAGTGCTTGGCGGTCGCGAGGATCGCCGAGGGGTCGTTCAGGCCCTTGCCCTGGTAGCCACGAACCATCGCCGAGGCCAGCTCACCGATCAGGTGCGGATCCTCACCGAAGGTCTCGTCCACGCGGCCCCAACGCAGGTCGCGGGCGATGCACAGCACCGGGGAGAAGGTCCAGTGCACACCGGTGGTGGCGGTCTCCACCGCGGTGATCCGGGCAACCTGCTCGGTCAGCTCGGCGTTCCAGGTACCGGCCATACCCAGCTGGGTCGGGAAGATCGTGGCACCCTTCCAGAAGGAGTTTCCGTGGATGCAGTCCTCACCCACCAGCAGCGGAATCCGCAGCTCGGTCTCGGCGGTCAGCTCGTGGGCACGGACCACGCGCTCGGGCGAGGTGTGCAGGATCGAGCCGACGTGCTTGCCCAGGACGTGATCGTCGAGGTCATCACGCGCATCCAGCTGGAGCATCTGCCCCACCTTCTGCTCGCGGGTCATCCGACCCAGCAGGTCTTCTACCCGCTCGGCAATCGTGAGGTCGGGGTTCAGGTACGGAAGCGTAGTCATGAAACGTAAGTCCTTAGATGGTCGGGGGCCGACCGGGTTGATGCGGGTGTAAGGGGCGAACGAGCCGCCCCGCAAACGACCCCCTCCTCCATCGGGAGAAGGGGGCCGAATGGTGTGATTACCGGGCGGTGGTGTCGTCCGGCGATGCGGGGGCGGGCGGGGTCACCGGGGTGACCGCATCCGCGTCGGCAGCGGGGCTTGCATGCTTGGGAGCCGAGGCACCCCCGCTGCCCGGATCGCTGCCCGAGGGCGGCGCGGTCCGCACGGCGGTCACGCTCGAGGACACCTTGATGCCCTTCTTGCGCATTTCGCGGGCACGCTCACCGGCGCTACGCAGGCGCGGGTTCACGTACTCGTCGATTCCGAAGTTGATCAGCGAGAGGGCCATACCCAGCAGCGCGATGCAGAGACCGGCGGGAACGTACCACCACCAGAAGTCCGGGAAGGCACCGTTCTGCTGAGCCCAGAACAGGATGGTTCCCCAGTTCAGGTTGGTGATCGGGATCACACCGATGAAGGCCAGGGTGGTGAGGCCCAGGACGGCCGCGGTCACGGTTCCCACGAAGGAGGAGGCGATGATCGCGATCAGGTTGGGGAGCATCTCCACCGCGATGATGCGGTACAGCGGCTCACCGTTGGCGCGGGCCGCCTGGACAAAGTCCCGGTTGCGCAGCGACATGGTCTGGGCGCGCAGCACGCGGCTACCCCAGGCCCAACCGGTCAGCGCCAGCACACCGGCGATGAGCAGCAGGCTCGGGTTCTCGTACTGCGAGGCCACGATGATCATCAGCGGCAGGGCAGGGATCACCAGGAACACGTTGGTGACGGCCGAGAGGCCCTCGCTCTTCCAGCCACCGATATAACCGGCGGTCACACCAATGATCACGGCGATCAGGGTCGCGATAATACCGGCCGCGAAGCCCACCACGAGCACGCCGCGGGTTCCGTAGATCAGCTGGCTGAGGACGTCCTCACCCATGTGGGTGGTGCCCAGCCAGTGGGTGGCCGAGGGGCCCTGACGCAGGGCGGTGAAGTCCTTGTCCAGCGGGCCGTAGGGGGCCAGCAGGTCGCCGAAGATGGCGACCAGGACAAAGAAGCCGAGGATACACAGACCGGCGATCGACTTTCCGTTGCGGAACATCGAGAAGGCCTGTCCAAACTTCGTGGCGAAGTTCTGCTTACGCGGCGGACGGGGCGCGGTATCAACGGCGGCGATAACCGCGGTTTCGGGCTGAGTCATGGTCTAGGCCTCCGACTGACGGGTGCGCGGGTCGAGAATCGCGTAGGCGACATCGGCGAGGATGTTGGCCACCAGGATGGTCAACGTGATGATCAGGAACAGACCCTGCATGAGCGGGTAGTCCTTCGCGTTGGTGGCGTCAAGCAGCAGCTTTCCCACACCGGGGTAGGAGAACACAAGCTCCATCACCAGGGTTCCACCCACGATGAATCCGAGCGAGAGCGCGAAGCTCGACAGCTGCGGCAGGACCGCGTTGCGGGCGGCGTAGTTGATGAGCACCTTGCGCGGCGAGAGACCCTTGGCCTGAGCCACGGTCACGTAGTCCTCGTCCATGACGGTGACCATCATGTTACGCATACCCAGGACCCAGCCACCGAGGGAGGAGATCACGATGGTGAGCGCGGGAAGCGTACCGTGGTTGATGACCTGACCGATGAAGTCCAGCGAGAACTCGGGGGTAGACCCCTTATCGTACGCATGGGATGCGGGGAACCAGCCCAATCCGGTGGCCAGCAGCGCAATCGCGATCAGGCCGAGCCAGAAGTAGGGCACGGTGGAGAAGAAGGTCGTGATCGGGATCAGCGCGTCGGCCTTGGATCCGCGACGCCATCCGGCGTAGGCACCCAGCATGGTACCGATCACAAACGACAGGATGGTCGCGATACCCACCAGACCGATGGTCCAGGGCAGGGCCGAGGCGATCACATCGGTGACCGGGGCGAGGCCCTTGGAGAAGGAGCGACCCAGGTCGCCGCTGAAGAGCAGCTTCCAGTAGTTGATGTACTGCTCCAGCATGGACTGGTTCTTGTCCAGACCAAACAGGGTGCGCAGCGAGGCCGCGGCATCCGGGCTGATCAGACCCTGGTTCTTGGCGATATAGGCCGAAACCGGGTCACCCTTGAGGAAGCGGGGCAGGAAGAAGTTGATCGTGATCGCCGCCCAGGCGGTGAACAGATAGAACGCTGTGCGTCGGAGGAAGAATCTCACGGGGTCAGCTCCGGGGGGAAGTAGTGCCGGGCGCCGCGAAGTGCTTGTCCGGGTTGGGCGAGGCATCCCGCAGCTGACGCGTGTAGGCGTTCTGCGGGTTCAGGATGACATCATCGGCGTTACCGCGCTCGACCACGACACCGTGGTTGAGCACCATAATCTCGTCCGAGAAGTGACGGGCGGTCGCGAGGTCGTGGGTGATGTAGAGCACACCCAGGTTGTTCTCACGCTGCAGGTCGGCAAGCAGGTTCAGCACGCCCAGTCGGATCGACACGTCGAGCATCGACACGGGCTCATCGGCGATCAGCAGCGACGGACGCGAGGCCAGGGCACGGGCGATGGCCACACGCTGACGCTGTCCACCGGAGAGCTCATGCGGGCGACGATCGATCACGTCGTTCGGCTCCAGACGCACGCGCTCCAGCAGGCGGAACACCTCGTCCTCCACCTGGTCCTTGGGCACAACCTTGTCCAGCAGCAGCGGACGCTCGATGTGGTGACGGATGGTGTGGTACGGGTTCAGCGAGGCGAACGGGTCCTGGAAGACCATGCGCACCTGCTGGCGGTACTTACGCAGCGCACGGCCGCGACGCGGAATAGCCACGCCATCCAGCAGCACCTCACCGGAGGTGGCACGCTCAAGCTGGGTGAGGATCTTGGCGATGGTGGACTTACCACTACCACTCTGGCCCACCAGGGCGATGGTCTTGCCCGAGGTCAGGGTGAAGTTGACCTTGTCCAGGGCGAGGAAGTCACCGGTACCGCGGATGCGGTAGCGCTTGGTGACGTCTTTGAATTCAAGGGTCGTCATGGCGGTTACGCTCCAGTCTCGGTGGGCGAGGACTTACCGCGGACAAAGTCGCCGCGTTCGCCGGTGAGGCTCGGGAAGGACGCGAGGAGCTTACGGGTGTACTCGTGCTCGGCGTGGTGGTAGATCTGCTCGGCGGTGTTGATCTCAACAACCTTGCCCTGACGCATCACGGCAATACGGTCGGAGATTTCCAGCAGCAGCGGAAGGTCGTGGGTGATGAAGATCACCGAGAAGCCGAATTCCTTGCGCAGGTCGGAGATCTGCTGCAGGATTTCGCGCTGCACCAGCACGTCCAGCGCGGTGGTGGGCTCGTCCATGATCATCAGCTGGGGCTTGAGGGCCAGAGCCATGGCGATCATCACGCGCTGACGCATTCCGCCGGAGAGTTCGTGGGGGAACGCACGCAGACGGTCACGGCCCACGCCGACGATCTCCAGCAGGCGACCCGATTCCTCGGTGCGCTGTGCCTTGTTCATCTCGGGGCGGTGGGTCGTAAAGACGTCACCAAGCTGCTTGCCGATGTTGACCACGGGGTTCAGGGCGTTCATCGCACCCTGGAACACCATCGAGGCCTTATCCCAGCGGAACGCACGCATCTGCTGGTCATCGAGGGAGTTGAGGTCGATGTCCTCGCCGCCCTTGTCGTGGAAGATGGCGGATCCCTGGGTGATCACGGCCGGCGGCTTGAGCAGCCGCTGGATACCGTAGGCGAGGGTGGTCTTACCACAGCCGGATTCACCGGCGAGACCGAGGATTTCGCCACGCTTTAGCGTGATCGAAACGTCTCGCACGGCTTCGACGGGGGGATCCACGTCGTACATCACGCTGAAGTTCGAGACCGTCAGCAGATTGTCGGAGGTCACAATGCGTTCCTGATTCTTGTCATGCGTCATGTCTTAGGCGGGGATGGGGGAAGACATGAGAAACCCGTGGGCGGGGGTGGAGCGCTGATGCACTCCACCCCCGTCACGAAAGGTGATGCGGTGCGAAATTACTTCGCGGCGGCCTTCAGCTTGGTCAGGATGAGGACCGAGTTGACCTGAGTGGGGTCGGCCGGTGCGTACGGGTCCTTCTCGTTCGGCCAACCCACGTAGTTACGGGTGTTGTACGAACCGATGTAGGGACGGGTACCGATCGGCATGGCAGGAACGTCGTTGACGAAGATCTGCTGAACCTTGTCCAGGGCCTCGGTGCGGGCTGCGTCGTCGGTCGCGTTAGCGTAGGCGGCGAGCTCGGCGGTGGCCTCGGGGTTGTCGTAGCGACCGAAGTTGAAGTCGGCCTGCTCACCGATGGGCTTCAGGTACATGCCGCCCATGGTGTTGTTGTAGATGTTGTACGGGGTTGCTCCGGTGTCGGTCCAGTGCAGGATCGCGTCGAAGTCACCCTTACCCTTGTTGTCCCACCAGGTGTCGGAGTCCGGGGTGTTGACCTTGGCCTCGGCACCGAGGGCCTTGACCGAGTCGGCGATCAGGCTGATGCCGGTCACGTAGTCGTTCCAGCCCTGGGGGACGGAGATGGTGAAGGACACCGGCTGACCCTGCGGGTCGACCAGCTTGGTTCCCACACCGGTGTAACCGGCGTCGGTCAGGATCTTCTTGGCGGCGTCAACGTCGACCTTGTAGTCCTTGCCCTTGTACTCTTCCTGGATGAAGGGGTCACCGGCAGGGGTGGGCAGACCGGTGATCGACTTGATCGCCGGAACCGCGCCCTCGCGAGCGACTTCCTGGTGCTTGTGACGGTCAATCACGTCGTTGACGGCCTTGCGGAATGCCACGTTGTTGAAGGGTGCCTTGGTGGTGTTGACGTACATGGCGTCGATACCGAGACCGGCGGCGGCCCACTGCACGTTGTGCTCCGGGTCCTTGTCCAGGAAGGCGGACTTCACGTTGGGGATGAAGGCCTGCGCCCAGTCGGCGTCGCCGTTGGCCAGCGCGGTGGTCAGAGCGGTGTTGTCGTTGTAGGACACGTAGTACAGCTTCGGGACGGCGAGCTTGCCACCCCAGTAGTCGTCGCGAGCGGTCAGCTCAACGGACTGGGTGTCGAACTTGGTGAGCTTGTACGGACCGGTTCCGACGGCTTCCTTGAAGTCGTAGGTGGCCGGGTCCTTGACGCCCTCGTAGATGTGCTTGGGGACGATGCGCTTGTGCAGCACCTTCTCCTGCTTCACGAACATCGAGTTCTCGAAGTCCAGGGTGACCTTGTTACCGTCTTCGGTGACCTTGGTCAGGCCCATGGCGTCGATGTCGAGCGAGGGGTGGTCCAGGAACAGCTGGAAGGTGTAAGCGATGTCGGCGGCGGTGAAGTCCTTGCCGTCGTTCCACTTGACGCCCTCACGGGCGGTGACGGTGAGCGACTTGTAGTCGGTCGACCATTCCATCTTCTCGGCGAGCCAGGGGGTGGCTGCTTCGCTGGGGTTTGCCAGGTTGATCAGTGCCAGCGGCTCGAGAATCGAGTTGATGTAACCGAGCTTGAGGGCGGAGGAGTCGCCAACCCAGGGGTTGTTCGACTGGGTGGCGATTGCGCCGTCCGGCTTCGCAATGGTCAGCGCTGCGCCGCCCTTGCCTTCACCGGCGTTGCCACCGTTGTTGCCACCGCCGGCACAGCCGGTCAGGGCGAGCGCGGCCGCGAGCCCCAGGGCGACCAAAGAGGACTTCTTCGTCATTTCTCTCTCCTACATAGGATGGGAGTTTCGAAGCGTTCTGCTTCGAAACGGTTATTCACTGTGAGTGCGGACACCCGAATGGGCGTGTCCAACCGCGGGTTGTGTCTCCAACCCTTTCCCGATGGTGATGCGCCATCGGGGACGCGGCTACCGATCTACCGTGATCGCCATGTGCTCGCGACCCTGTGAGACCCAACTGCCGAGGGCGATAAAAAATCCGGCTCGCGCAAAGGAGCCGGAGAGCGCCTCGTTGCGAGTAGACAAATTGTCGTTATCCCTGAATCTCGATGGTGGAGAATGGCCGCTGATCTTCGCCCTCGTTGTGTTCCATTACCCGTGGGGCGGGTGGATCACAAGCGTTGATATTGGCCGCTCTTCACCGGTGAGACCGGTAATCTTCCAAAAGGTTACCGGCTTGTCAGTAAGTTTTCAAGTGCGCCACGTTCGAGACTGCGCTATCCTCCTAAATACAGACGCGTCACGTGCCGTGCACGTCACATTACATTCGAGTTCTACTGGGTCAGTGCACTCTTGATTACGGTTCGACAACACTTGCCGAAGCAACGATGCAGACGCAGATTGAAGGGGGTGCCCCACGTGGCCACCGCAAAAAAGCAAACACGTTCGCGTCCGGAGACCATCGCCCGTCGACGCGAGATTCTGCGTGCAGCAACGGATATTTTCGGGTCCAAGGGGTCGGTCAACGGCACCCTCACCGATATCGCCGAGCAGGTCGGGATGACCCACGCCGGCATCCTTCACCACTTTGGCTCCAAGGATCAGCTCCTGATGGAGGTGCTCACCTACCGCGATGAGTCCGACGTGGACCACCTGGAGGAAAAGCACATCCCCACCGGGATCGAGTTCTTCCGCCACCTGGTGCGCACCGCGTTCTCCAACGCCCACCGCGCCGGTCTGGTGCAGGCCTATGCGGTGCTCTCGGCCGAATCGGTCACCGATGACCACGCGGCCCGCGACTACTTCGAGGACCGCTACCGCACCCTGCGGCAGGAGGCCGTCGAGGCCTTCACCCAGATCTGCGCCGAGCGCGGCGTGGCCACCCCCGAGACTGCCTACCGTGCCGGCGCCGGCATCCTGGCAGTGATGGACGGTCTGCAGGTGCAGTGGCTGCTGGATCCCACCAACATCGAGCTGGGCGAAACCAGCGAGTTCGCCATCGAGGCCATCGTCTCGGCCGTGCTGAGCCCGCAGCCCTCCCCGCTGCGCGAGCCCGCCCTGGACGCGGTCGCCGACTAGCGGGGCGATTCGACGGTCAGGAGGACGCGGCAGTCAGGTCGACTCTGCGGTCACAACGCGCGGCCACCTCGAGGTCGTGAGTGACCAGGACGATGCCGCGTCCCTCCCGAGCGAGCCCGGTCAGAAGCTCAAGGATTCGGTCCCGGTTATCCGGATCGAGCGATCCAGTGGGTTCATCGGCCAGCACCAGCCGAGCGGGTTTCAGCAGGAGCCGGGCGATGGCCAATCGCTGCTGTTCGCCGCCGGACAGGGTGAAGATGGGCCGGCGCAGGTCCGGCCTGAGCCCGACTCGCTCCAGTACCGCCGCACGTTCCCGGCGTCCGATCGCCCGCGAGCGCCGCGGATACACCTGGGCGATCGCCAGGTTATGCAGGATGTCCAGGGTGTCCACCAGAGCGAAGTTTTGAAAGAGATATCCCAGACGATTCCTCAGCAGCAATCGCGCCGCCCGGGTATGCGGAGCCGGGGCGCGCGCCCCAAAAAGTTGTAATTCGCCGGCGTCGAAATGCTCCAGCAACCCCAGAATGTTCAGCGCGGTGGTTTTGCCACTTCCGCTTGGCCCGGTCACCGCGACCATCTCCCCCGCGTTGACGGTGAGGTCAAACTCGTCCAGCACCCGGTGGCCCGCAAAGCCTCGCGAGATGCCCCGCGCCACACACAGTGGTGCTTCGCTCATGGGCGTATCCCCTTTCGTATGGTCACGATGATGACGGCGGCCGCGCCCTGAAGTACGCAGATGCCCGCGGTCACCGTCAGGCTTTGGCCGAGGGGTGGAATATCCGGGGAGAACGGGTGGAGATTCAGCACCCACAATCCGGATCCGGCCGCGAGATAAACGACCCCCAGAGCTGTTCCAATGCGCCACAACTCCCGGTACCTGTGCACGGGACCGTAACCGTGCAATCCCCGCACCGCTATGGGACGGGCATAACGTTCCAGGGCAATCGTGAGCGACTGTGCCGTCATCAGAAGCAACAGCAGGATCAGCGCGCCGCCGAGGATTCCACTCTTCACCTGGGCCTCCCGGGCATACGCCAGTCGCGCCTGCTCGGCTTCGCCGATGGTCACCAGGCTTGGCAGATTGTCATCAAGACCGTATTCGGCCAAGATCGGGGCAAGACTGCTGCGCGTCTTGCGACCGTCTCCATCGATCAGCGGTACCCGGAGCGCCCCGTCTGGGCCACCGGTGATCGCGTTGGCGGCGTCCCAGGCGGTGGCATTTTCCCGGGTCATCACCTCGATCAGGGGGTCTCGAATCCGGCCCGCGTTTTTTGTGCCCACCGTGGGTGAGAAGGCGAATACGTCCTGTCCGCTGGCGGTCCAGATAATGCGCACACGCTGGTCCTGCACACCCGGAGGCGCGGTCATCCCCAGCACCGTTTGACTGGTTTTTGCCGCCCCCGCACGGTTGCGACGGGTCGTAGCCAGGAGCTGCTCTTCACGGTCTCGATAGCTCTCCGGTGCCAGAATGATCCAGTCCCTCTCGGACTCATCCACGCCGATCCGCTGCCCATTGGTATCTAGTAGCGGATACCGCGCCATGTAGGAGGGGTTGACTTTGAGTGCCGGGAACACGTCGGGGGCAACCGGGTTTTTATCTAAGCCCTCGTCATAGCTGGTGGCATCGATATAGAGCGCACCGTTAGCGGCCAGGCGGGGATATAGTTGCCCGGCAGTTTTAGCGATTAACGTCAGGCTGCCGGATTGGATGTCGAGGGTTTCATCACCGTTGCGCAACGGGGCAAACACCCCATATTCATTACTCGCCGCCCAAATCTCCAGCTTTTTGACTTCGGCATTCAGACCGTCGGCCCCCGCCCACAGCCCGCTTCCGACCACGATCACCGCGACGGCCGTTGTCGCGGACGCAATCACGCTCAGCCCAAAAATGGCTCGGGTATCCCTGCGATTTTTGATGAACTCGGCGATCCGCAACCGGGCAAGATAGGGAATGGTTGGCGCGGTGACCGCCAGCAACAGGACCCCCGTACTCCCGGCGGTCTGGGCGAGGGAGCCGAGCACCGCCGCGGGCATTCCGGGAAGCGTAGCCGCGATTCCGGTGCCCAGCACGAGGGTGATGAGAGCCGTCCCGGCGATGGGCCGCCCCGAGATGATCCACCAGGCCCGCGTCGCCCCGATTCCCTGCATCCGCAATACCCCGGCATGCTTGGCCTCTCGAAACTGCCGATAGAGCGCGAGGATCGCCACCAGTACGGTGCCCGCGGCCAAGAGCATGCCCGGATAGACCGGCTGGGTCGCCGTGGGAACGAGGGTCACGACCCGCGCCGCACGCAGGTCTGCGGCGGTGACTGGTGCCTGATTCGGGTCCCCCGAGAGCGCCGTAGCCAGCGCATCGGTAAAGGCAGCACAGTCGCGCCGCGGGCATTCTGCGATGTAGGTTCCCGGAGCCGGAAGCGAGTCAAACACGCGGGCAAGGGGACGCACGGCCCGCTCTTCCCCCGGCCAGAGGGTTCGCAGCTCGCCGACGGTTCGTTCCGGGCGTGTGCTCGGAGCGGTCCCAGTGGAAGCGGTTCCCGCTCGCGTCTCATCCGCAGTGGGAAGACGGCCCGCAGAAACCTCAAAGGTGTCCAATACCCGAGAGGATTCACCGGCCAGGAATGCAAACTGGGTGACGATGCTCGCCCCCTGATGCGTGGCTCCGATGACCGTCCGATAGATATTGGACTGGGTGGATCGCGCGGCGGACGTGAGCGCATCGAGGACCGGACCGGGATCATCCCTCGTCGCCGGGATGACGAATGGTGTGCCCACTCGGGCGGCCGCGTCGGCAAACTCCGCACGCTCGGCGTTGAGGGCGTTCATATACCCCACCCCAAATGCCGCACAGATCACCAGCGCGATCAGCCCCAGCAGGATCGTTTTCATCGTTCGAGCGCCCCCGTCTAGGGATACACGTTCCAGTATTCTGCGGCGTCTTCGTTCGCACCGGCCTGGGTTTCAGCCTGTGCGAACTCTCCCGGGTCTTTCTTCACGAATTTCGTGTTGGGCCCGGCGATGGCGGTAGCCGAATGGGTAACGGTCTGATTCTGATAGTGAGACCACACGTTCTTGAACCACGGCGCCTGGAATGCAGTTCCGTAGCTCCACGTCCCACCGCCCACGTTAACGATCGTTCCGGCGAAAGCGGGCGCTGCGGCCCCAACAGCGAGCCCACCTGCCAGCGTCACCGCGAGTGCGATGCGCGTTCGTTTGTTCATTTTGCTCTCCTAATCTGTGTCATCCGAGGGGTCCCCGGGATGTGAGGGACACGCTACGCTTCCGTCTGAATCCATTGGAGGGCTCACAGCCAGCCGATGTGACAAAGTCCGCGAGCGGGGAAACGCTTCCCACATTCCGCCTCGCATCCGGCGAACATAGTCAGCCGTCATCAAGCGTCACACGCAGGAAGTCACGGACAGACAGTGCCCGTGAGTCCCCTTTTGCCAGTATCCGGGTGCCTCTTCAGACTCCCCCGCTATAGTGGAGGGGTTTGATCGAGGCCGGAAGGGGGACCATGAGACGCCAGATCACCACGCGGATCGCCGGGCTCTCCCCGCGTACGCTCCTGGTTTTTGCCGTGCTCCTGGCGATCATCACGGTGGCCCTGATGGCACCGCGCTGCACCAACGCCGCGCAAACGCTGCGCGCACCGGCCCACAACCTGGTGGTCGAGAGCACCGACTCTCCGCTCGTGGCGATGCACGCCGACGCGACGCGTGACATCGCCTCCGGATCGTCGCTCGCGCACCGATCCGGTGCCCTGAGCCCCGAGTCTGGCGCGTTCAGCCGCGGGCTGGCCGAAGCGATGGCCGCCGAAACCGTGGATGAGTCCTCGCCGTTCTGTGCGCCGACCGGCCCAAGCCCCGACAACGTGACCAGCGCCCGCACGCTGGATCAGCACACCATCACCACCGGCGACGCCGTCACCACCACCGCGCTCGGACTCGAGCCCATCGTGACGGCCGTCTCCCCCACGCACTCCCACACCCCGGCGGCACCGCTGCCCCAGGACCTCGGGATATCCCGAACCTAGGCATCCGGCGGGAGCGTCCGCGATTTTCGCGTGAGCGACGCATAAACTCCGCACCCCACGGCCGTAAACACGAGCCGGCCAATCCGGCCCGCCATGCTTCCGTCCGTCTCTCCCGAGGATCAGCACACGCGCTCGTGTATCCGTGCTTGCGTGCTTCCGCACCCGCGCACCTGCGCCCCGCGCACATCCTCACCCGCGCCGCTGCGCGGATCGAAAACCGCGCCGGCCGGACCGCGCATCCCATACTTCGGCGTGCCTCATCGCCTCCCGCGATCACGCCCCAACCCAAGGATTTTTATGAGCACCCGTCGAACCACCCTGATAGCCATCGGTTCCACCCTCGCGGTCGCCGCAATCGGCGTGATGATCTGGGCCGGAACCACCGGCCCGGGCGACACCGCCCCCACCTCGCCGATCGCCGAGAGCCAGGCCCCCAGCACCAACAACGCAGCCCCGCAGCCCGAGCAGCCGCCGCTGACCCTGGACCGCCGAATCGACGGCGACCCGCTGGCCATGGGCGCGATCGACGCCCCCGTCACCCTGGTCGAGTTCGCCGACTACCGCTGCCCCTTCTGCGGGGTCTTCTCGCGGGACAGCATGCCACAGATCAAAAAGGAGTTTGTGGACACCGGCCTGGTTCGCGTGGAGTGGCGTGACTTCCCGATCTTCGGCGAAGACTCGGTCGCCTCGGCGGTGGCCGCCCGCGCCGCCGGCGAGCAGGGGAAGTTCTGGGAGTACCACGACGCGATCTACGCCGCCGCCCCCGAGCGCGGACACCCCGACTACCCGCGGGAGAAGCTGGTGGAGTTTGCCCGGCAGGTCGGGGTGCCGGACATGACCAAGTTCACCGCAGACCTCGATAGTCCCGAACTGCAGCAGGCGGTCGCGAAGGATCTCGCCGAGGGGAAGTCCCTGGGAGTGAACTCGACCCCGGTGTTTGCGATTAACTCGACTCCGGTCGTCGGTGCTCAGCCCCTCTCGGTATTCCAGGAAGCAATCCGCGCGGAGCTGGCGAAGGTCGGTCGCTAAGCGTGGATATCGGATACACCGGGGCACTGCTGGGCGGCATCCTCACCCTGTTCAGCCCGTGCTCGGTGATGCTGCTGCCCGCCTTCTTCGCCTATGCATTTGCCAGCCCCACCAAGCTGCTGCAGCGCACCGGAATCTTCTATCTGGGACTGCTGGTGACCCTGGTTCCGCTCGGTCTCCTGGCCGGCGCGCTGGGATCCCTACTCACCGAGAACCGCGGCATCCTGGTCTCGGTGGCCGCGGGAATCGTCATCGTGATCGGACTGCTTCAACTGATCGGGATCAACATTCCCGGCCTCAACCGCGGCGCCGTCGGCGAGGGCACCTCGGCGGTCTCGGTGTTTATTCTCGGCGCGGTATACGGTGTGGCCGGGGTGTGTGCGGGGCCGATCCTCGGCTCGGTGCTGACCGTCGCGGCCACCGGAGCCAATCCCGTCTATGGCGGCATCATGCTGGCGATCTTCGCCCTGGGCATGGCGCTGCCGCTGGGTGTGTTGGCGCTAATCTGGACCCGGGTGAGTGTGGCCAAAAAAGGCTGGCTTCGCCCGCGTCAGGTGCGGATCGGACGCTGGGAAAACTCGGTCTGGATGGTGGTTTCCGGGCTGCTGTCGATCGGAATCGGCGTGCTGCTCCTGATCACCGAGGGCACCGCGTCCCTCGGCGGAATCTTCACCGTGAGCACGCAGTATCGGGCCGAATCCTGGGTCTCCGAGACGGCGATCAAGGTGCCCAACCTGGTGTTTGTGCTGGTCGCCGTGGGGATGCTCGCGGCCGTTGCGGCGCTGGTGTTCTGGCGCTCGCGCACCCGCAAGCGCGAGGCCGAGGCGGTCTCCGCGTAGGTTGACGAGCGTGAAGCGGCGGCGCCCGCGATTGCCCGACCCTTCACAAGCGGCGGCACCCGCGGGAGACTAAGCCCTCACAAACGGAGCCGCCCGGGAACCGAACGTTCCCGGGCGGCTCAGCCGGTTAGGCCCGCACGTAGGCGAGGTCGGTGGCCCCACGACCGGCGCGGCGCCCCTTCTCCTCAAACGTGGTGAGCACCCGGCCCTCGAAGCGTTCCACGACCCCGTCGCTCCCGGCGATCACGGGCACCAGATCGGTGCGGCCCCGCAGCACCTCACGCATGTGATCCGCATAGGGTTCCCAGTCGGTGGCGAGTCGCCAGATTCCGCCCGGACGCAGGACCCGCGCAACCTGATCGGCAAATTCGGGCTGAACCATTCGGCGCTTGTGGTGTCGCGCCTTGTGCCAGGGATCCGGGAAAAACACCCAGATTTCGTCGAGGCTGTCCGCGGGCAGCGCATCCAGAATCTCGGGGGCGTTGGCCTCGATCAGGCGCAGGTTGGGAGCGCCGCCGGCCCGATCGGCCAGCGAAATGGCCTGGGCCAGACCCGCCCAGTACACCTCGAGGGCCAGATAGTTGTTGTCTGGGTTGGCCAGTGCGGCGGCGGAGACACACTCCCCCATCCCCGAGCCGATCTCCACGATGGTGCGGGCCTCGCGCCCGAACACCGTGGGCAGGTCGATGCTCACCCGCGGGTCCACCGAGGTGGAGGCGTGGGCGCGCGGCACCTGCACGAGGTAGTTATCCCCCACCCGACTCATCGCCGATTCCTGGCCGGCGGTCAACCGGGCAGACCGGCGGACAAACGACACCGGATAGGGCCGATACTGCTCGGGAACACCCTCGGGGTTGGGGACCACCGGGGCGCGATCGCCGTCCTCGGAGAGCGAGATTCCCGGGGCCAGCGGCGCGGTTTCGGTGGCTGCCTCCGCGATCTCCGGCGCGGCAAACGCCTCGGGCTCGGTACCGTTTTCGGGGGTCGACGTCATGAAATCCTCTGAATCAGTGCGGGCGCCGCACGGCGCGACTCCCTAAATTTTAGGGGACGCCCCGCGCGGAGCCGAAACCCCTCACCCCTGCGCCGCGGATCCTCGCCCGAGCTCACCGGCCAGATCCTGAAGATCGCTGCGCCGTCTTGCGTGACGCACCCGGCGTAGATAGGCGTCCCAATCGGCGCCTCCGATTCGATCCTGTGCGATTTTCTTACCCGGTGTGCCCAGCCGGTCCGCCCAGGCAAGAAGTGGATGGATCGTATCCTCCGTCATACGCAGAACGTGCGGAAGTCGCTCGCGCACCTCCGCGGCCAGCGCGAAGTTCTCGCTCAGGAGTGCCTCAAACAGGAGACGCCGTATGTCGTCATCACTCGAGAGCAGACTCCCCTCAAAATACAACCGGTCCAGGCGTGCCAGCAAAGCGGCTGCCCGTCCCCGGTCGGTTGCTTCTGCCCCGTCACGTACCGCCAGAATCTCCGCAATATTGTCGTGAATGAACGGTCCGTGATACCCCGATTCGACATCCATATAACGCAAAATCTGTGCACCCCCGAGCCCGATTCCATCGACCCCGGTATAGACGGCCAGGGGAACCTCCGCCAGCCTGAAGCCCGCAGAAAAATAGGTCAGCAGACCCACCTCATGCGCTCGATGTACCAGGGTCAGGGCCACGGGCATCGTGAGCTGGGTGATCACACAACTACTGGGGTAGGTGTTTGAGGTTCCATCCCAGGTGACCTTGCCAAATCCACCTCCCCGCGTGATTGCAATTCCCAACAGGCCGATCTCTTCGGGCGTGGTCCGCCACACGGCTCGACCAAACTGCCGAATCGTCTCCTGACGGTCATCGAGTATGGGTGAATTAGTATTGAATGCGGCCGAAAGCACCTGAGTATGAGGATCCCGTCGAGTCTCTCGACTCAGCGTGGCCAGGAGCGTGATTGCCTCATCCGCGCTCAATCCTTCAACCGCCAGCTTCACCTCGGCCAGGTTATCCGCCAATAATGCAGAGGCGGCGGCGGCAAATGTGCGCCCCGTCTTGATCTGCGAATTGGCGATGGTGCCCTCAAATAGTGGCCGTCCCAAATAGCTAGAGGTGGGTGCTCCACGACCCACATGGAGCCGCACTCGGGCAACCGTGCGGGCCGATGGCACTCGATAGGGTTCCATCTCCTCACGGGTGAACCCACCACCGCGCTCCAGGTGTTCAACGTGAACGATCACCCCGCGCAGATAGCGCACATCCCGCGTCGTCCCCGCGAGGTGTCCCTCCCCGGGATCCGTGATCGAGGCGTAGGTTTGCACGTCTCGAAAACCCGAGGTCCCCCAGATGGGATAGGCACCTGGAATGTGCACTCCGCGGTCAAGCAACCAGTAGGCCGCCTGGATTGCGATCAGCTCGTCGGTTGTGGGGTCATCTTCCACGTCCCTGTGGTTGGCAATTAACTGAGATATCTCGGCCAGGAAATCCTCATCGGCGGACTGCCTGCTCTGTCCGCTGGCCGGGGCAAAAACGTCAAGCCCCTCCTCACTGAAGCGGATCAGAACCGAAGACTCGCCCTGGGCCGTCTCGGGCGGCGCTCGGTATCCGGCGATCGCCACCAGATAAAGCAGGGCTATCTCGTGAAGCGGGATCTCGGGACGAGCAATCGCGCTCAGCGTGTCCCTGATGGCCGCCTCCCAAATCTCGAGTCCGTCAAACCGCTGGCCGAACGCGTACAGGGAGTTTTCCACCCGAAACAAGGATTCGGTAAGCGACTCCGAGGTGGGTAGCCGATACGGTTCGGCCCGGGTAAACGCATCGAGAGTAACTCGCTCTCGGGTCAACGCTGAGTCCGCCTGGGCGAGGAGTTCTCCCAGGTGTTCAACCATAAGGAGTCGTGCGTCACCCGGTGGAATGTGGAGCCGCGTGGCGGGACCGGCAGAACGTGAATCGTGAATAATCATGATGAGAATTTCCTTTCAACGAGGAGGGGATGAGGGTGGGCCCCAAGACGCGTGGTCTTGGAGCCCGAGTGAGGGGTCCTATGCCAGCGCCGCAGCGGCGGCCTCGGCAACCTCTCGGTCCTGGTCGGGTGTGCCTCCGCCCGCCCCCACCGCGCCGATGACGACACCATGCGGATCGACAAGGGGAACCCCGCCGGCCACAAAGGCGTAGGTTGCCTGTGCCGAGCCCAAACCAAAGAGCGCGGCACCGGGTGCCACCGCACCCTGGAGTGCCGCCGTCGGCTGCGCAAAGTGCACGGCGGTCAGAGCCTTGGCCGCGCTGGTGCCGATCGAGGCGAGTGCCGCACCGTCCTCGCGCACTTGGGCAACCAGGTTTCCCGCGCCATCCAGCACGGCGATGGTAAAGGCGGCACCCAGTTCGGTGCCGCGGGCAAAGCCCGCGTCCACTGCGAGATGGGCTCGGGTACGGGTCAGGATTACGGGCGAAACTGAGGTGATGGTCATCGGTGTCACGTTCCTATCTGATCTGGAGTTTTTCATCACGCCGAAGTGGGTGACTGCGGCCACCCTATGTGGGCGCGGGTGGTTACCCACAAGGCGTGTTACTCTCCATCGGATAGCGACTAACGCACAGCGAACCAGACCGAGATGCGGACCAATGACTTCACCAGCACCACTCTCCATATTCCCCACGCACGAGACGCACGGCGACGTTTACTCGGCCACCTGTCCCTGCCGCCATCTGCTTGAGGTGGTGGCGAATAAGTGGTCGGCACTCGCAATCGGCGCCCTGGCTCATGGTCCGGTACGCTTCGGGGTCCTTCAGCACGAGCTGTCCGGCATTTCCCCCAAGGTCCTGACCTCCACGCTGCGCCGTCTGGAACGGTATGGCCTGGTGCATCGCGAGGTGTTTCCGGCGGTGCCCCTGCACGTGGAATACTCGCTCACCGAGATTGGCCGCACGGCACTGGAACCGGTCTTTGCGCTGCGCGAGTGGGCCGAATCTCACTACGATCACGCATCCGTGATAGCGGCCCAAATTGATGACGCTCGTCCACTATCAAATGGATAGCAATATCCCTTGCGGGTAACCAGGGCCTCTCGCCTAGGGTCGGCTCCGAGCGATGTCACCGGACATCGCGCCGAAGGGACACCCGATTAATGACAACCACACCAGCCGCCACGGCCATCGTCTCGCGGATCGGCGGTGCGCTGACCGTCGACAGCCTTGTCGACGTAAATTGCCCACCACCAGCCTCCCCCACCGGACACGACATTCTGGTGGACGTCGAAGCGATCTCGGTCAACCCGGTCGATGTCAAGGTGCGGGCCTCCGCACACGGGTCCTCCGCGGATCGAATACTCGGCTGGGACGCCGCCGGGACGGTGGTCGCAGTGGGACCCGAAACCACGCTGTTTGCGCCCGGGGATGAGGTCTACTACGCCGGAAGTATCGAACGTCCGGGGTCATATTCCCGGTTTCAGGCGGTGGATGAGCGGATCGTCGGGCGCAAGCCACGCACCCTCACATTTGCCGAGGCCGCGGCGCTGCCCCTGACGGCCATTACCGCCTGGGAAGCCCTGTTTCACAAGCTCAAGTTAACCGAAGACTCGGCCGGCACCATTCTGGTGCTGGGTGCCAGCGGTGGCGTGGGCTCGATCGTGATCCAGCTGGTAAAAACCCTCACCCGGCTGAGAGTCATCGCCACGGCTTCCCATGATCGGTCTCGCACCTGGGTGCGGGACCTCGGGGCCGATGTCGTCGTGGACCACACGGCACCGCATCTGGATCGCCAGATACTCGCGCACGCCCCCGGCGGCGTTGACTATGTCTTCTCCGCGCACAGCCGCGATCAGATTCCCCTTCTGATCACGGTGGTGCGTCCGTTTGGCGAAATCGTGGCCATCGATGATGAACGCAACCTCAATTTCTACGCACTCAAGGACCGCAGTATCTCGTGGCACTGGGAATCCATGTTCACGAGGTCTTCACACCACTGGGACCTCGAGGGCCAACATCGGCTGCTGAACCAGATTGCCGACCTGATCGATGCGGGCGCTCTCCGCACGACCCTCACCACGCTACTCACCCCGCTCGATGCGGAACGGGTACGCGCCGCGCATCGACTGGTGGAAACTGGTCGGACCGTGGGGAAGATCGTCGTAGCCCGGTCACACTAGCGAGCAGGAAACCTCGGGCCCCTCACCTAATGGTGAGGGGCCCGAGGTGTGTTGCTCAGCGCTAACTAACTAGGCTGCGTCGTTGCGACGTGCGCGTGCCAGCATGAATGCTCCACCGGCCAGCAGCAGCAGTGCCGCGGCACCACCACCCCACAGCAGGTTGGGGTCCACACCGGTCGAGGACAGGCGGTCGCCCTTGGCATTCTCCGCCGGGGCCGACGGGACGATCGCGGCGGGGTTCAGCACCACACCGGCATCCCAGGTCGGGTCGATGCCCTCGGTCGCGCCGAGCGTGAACGCGGTGTAGTCGCCGGTGAGGTTGACGTTGTCATCTCCCAGGAAAATCACGCGGGTCCATCCGGTGGTCGCGTCGGCATCCGAGTCACGGCCGCTGTTCTCGCCATCCGCGCCCGCGGTGGTGAAGTGGTACAGCTTGGCCTGCTCGGCGGTCAGCTCGAAGCGGACCTTGTAGCTCCCCGCGGGCAGGTTGTCGAACACGTAGCGTCCGGCCGAGTTGGTGGTGGTCCGAGCCAGCTCGGTTCCGTTCTCGTCGGTCAGGATGACGTTCACTCCGGGCAGTGGCTTCTCGTCCGCGTCCTGGATTCCGTTGGCGTTGGTGTCGATCCAGACGTAGTCACCGATCGCATAGCTCTTGGAGACGAAACCGAAATCGAGCGACGGATCGTGCTCGCCGTCTTCCAGCAGGCCCTCGGAGGAGGACTCCCAGTTAGACGAGTTGACGTTGCGGTTATCACCCTGGCCGGGCTTGGTCGGGGTGTAGGGCTTCAGCGCCTCGATGGTTGCGGGGTCATCCCGAACGATCTTGACGGTGTAGCTCTCGCCCTGTTCCAGGGCCGGCAGGTTATCGAACGAGTAGCGACCATCGGCGTCGGTCACGGTGGGCTCCACCGGGTTACCGAACACATCGGTCACGGGCTCGCCGTCCGGGCCCACCAGCACGAGCTTGACACCGGGGATGCCGGGTTCGTTCTTGTCCAGGATGCCGTCGCGGTTGAGGTCAACCCAGACCACGTCGCCCACCGAGACGCTCTTGCGAACGAAACCGAAGTCGAGGGTCGGGTCGTGGTCCTCGTTGCTGATCAGCTCGCCGGAGGCGGCCTCCCAGCTGGAGGAGTCCTTGGCACGGTCGGATCCGGCACCCGGGGTGGTCGGCACAAAGTGCTTCAGCGCCGCCCGGGTTCCCTCGTCGTCGCGCACAATCTTCACGGTGTACGACTCTCCCGGCTGCAGGGCCGGCAGGTTATCGAACGAGTAGTGTCCGTTGTCGTCGGTGATGGTCGGCTCGACGGCCTCGCCAAAGACGTTGGTCACGGCCTTACCGTCCGGTCCCACCAGTTCGAGCTTGACACCGGGGATGCCGGGCTCGCCCTCGTCCTGGATGCCGTCACGGTTGATGTCGAGCCAGACGAAGTCGCCCACGGACACGCTCTTGCGCACGAATCCGAAGTCCAGCGAGAGGTCCTTGGCCCCGTTGGTGACCAGGTCACCCGAGGTTGCGGTCCACTCGGAGGAGTCCAGCTCGCGGTCCTCGCCGGCACCAACCAGGGTCGGTACGTAGGGGGCCAGAGCCTTCAGGGTGCCCTCATCGTCGCGCACAATCTTGACGGTGTAGGACTGGCCGGCCTCCAGAGCCGGCAGGTTCTCGAAGGAGTACTTGCCGTTCTCGTCGGTCACGGTCGGGGCAACCTCGTTGCCGTAGATGTCGGTTACCGCGGCACCATTCGGACCCACCAACTCCAGCTTGACACCGGGGATGCCGGGCTCGCCCTCGTCCTGGATGCCGTCACGGTTGGTGTCGGCCCACACGAAGTCACCCACGGATACACTCTTGCGCACGAATCCGAAGTCGAGGGTGAGGTCCTTGTCGCCGTCGTTCACCAGGTCGCCGGAGGTGGCGGATCCGGTGGAGGAGTCCCTTGCCGGGTCCGTGCCCGCGCCGGCCTTGGTCGGAACGAAGTCCTTCAGTGCGGCCACGGTCGAGGGGTCGTCGGCGACAATGGTCACCGTGTACGACTCACCGGCGGGCAGCGAGGGCAGGTTGGCGAAGGTGTACTTACCCTCGGCGTTGGTGGTGACCGGTGCGACGGGGTTACCGAACACGTCGGTGACCGGGTTGCCCTGTGCGTCGGTCAGCTTCAGCACAACCCCGGCGATACCGGGCTCGTCGCCGTCCTGGATGCCGTCACGGTTGGTGTCGGCCCAGACGAAGTCACCCACGGATACGCTCTTGCGCACCACACCGGCATCCCAGGTCGGGTCGATACCCTGCGTGGCCGAGAGCTCGGCATCCGCATAGCTCGTGGTGAGCGCGGTGTTGGCATCGTTCAGGGTGATCTGTGCGGTCCAGCCCTTCGCGTCGGCATCCGAACCGGTGGCACCGGTGGCACCCTCCGCGTTCTGCGTGGTGAAGGTGTAGATCGCGGCCTGCTCGTCGGTCAGGACAAAGCGCACCTTATAGTCGCCCGCGGCCAGACCATCGAAGAGGTACTTGCCCGCCTCGTTGGTGGTGGTTTCGGCGATCTTCTTGCCGTCGGCATCGGTCAGGATGACCGTGACACCGGCGAGAGCCGGCTCGGTTGCATCCTGCTTGCCGTCGCGGTTGGTGTCGATCCAGACGTAGTCACCGATCGCATAGGACTTGCTGACAAATCCGAAGTCGAGGGTATCGTCACGCTCGCCACCGTTGACCAGGTCACGCGAGGTCGCGGTCCAGGTCGAGGAGTCCTTGGCACGGTCACTACCCTGCTCGGCCTTGGTCGGCACGAGGCCGTCCAGCGCCGCGATGGTGTCCGCATCGTCCCGAACGATCTTCACGGTGTAGTGCTGGCCCGCGGGCAGCGTCGGAAGGTTATCGAAGGAGTACTTACCCTTGGCATCGGTGATCTGCGGTTCCACGGGGGTTCCGTAAACGTCGGTTACCGCGGCGTCGCCGGGTCCCACCACCACGAGCTTGACGCCCGCGATGCCGGTTTCCGAACCGTCCTGGACGCCGTTGCGGTTGGTGTCCAGCCAGACGTAGTCACCCACGGAGACCATCGGTCCCGCCGAGACGTTGACCATCTTGGCCTCGCCCGGGGACTGGACGCCGTCCTCGTCGATGGTCAGGGCGACCGGAACGGAGGAGAGCAGGTAGCCCTTGGGGGCCCTGGTCTCCACGACGGTGTACTTGCCGGGTTCCTTGACCGTCACCGAGCGGTGCGGGTGTGCCTCATCGCCCTTGGTGACGAGCTTGCCATCCACCACGTAGACGTTCTTGACCACGACCTCGCCGGCCTCGTTGCGAACCTCGAAGCGTGCGCTCTCGTCGGTGATGGACACCTCGGAGTCGGCCGAGTCCACCTTGGAGATGTTCAGCGGGTAGGCGTTGGAGGGCACGATCGTGGCCGAGATGCGGCCGATCGAGTTGGTGATGCCGATGTCCGGGGTGAATTCCTTCACCTTGACCTTGAAGAACAGGTCCACGGCCTTACCGTCGGGCAGCGCGCCCGCGGTGATCGAGATCGAGTTGGCCGCCGCGTCGTACTTCGTGTCGATGCTCGAACCGGGGATCCGGTAGGTGTCCGAAGACACCTTCTCGGTGGTGCCGTTCTTGACCTGGTCGGGCTTGACGAAGCCGAGGAATTCAAGCGACTTGGGCAGCACGTCCTTGACGTCCGACACCATTGCGTCGAACTTGCCGTGCGGGACCATGCGCACCCGGTAGATGAACGAGTCGTTAATCATCTTGCCGTCGGCGTCCATTTCGACGCGCAGCGACTTGGTGTAGGAGTCGGTCTTGGGGTTGTAGAGCGTCTTGGTGAGCTCCAGCTCGTCACCAAACGAGGTGGCCGAGGAGGAGAAGCTCGAGTCGTAGACGAACTGGTTCGAGGAACCCAGGTAGGAAGCCGAGTTGTCCACGGCGACGGTGTCCTTGCCCACCAGGGCCTTGACCGGCAGGGTCACCCGCAGCGTGAACGCACGGTTATCGGCGTTCGGTGCCGCGGCGAGCTTTGCCGATGCCACAAACTCCAGGTCGCCGTTGGGGGCGATGACCGCGGTCACCGAATCGTCGGCACGGGTACCCTCGCGGTTGACCTCGATGCTGCGCTGGATCGCGGGCAGGGTTTCGGGGGTCACGTCAAAGACGTTGTGGTCGATCTGGTCCACGATCTTCGACTTGCGGGCATCGCCGGCGTGACGCTTCACGGCGAACTCATAGGTCAGCGCGATCGGCTGACCCGGCTGCACCTGGGCATCACCGCTGAGGTTCTTCTTGGTGAAGGTGTCGGCGTCATCCAGCGGGAACTCGCGGTCCTTCTCGATCACGAACGCGTGCTCATGCGACTTGACGATCGGCTTGGCATCGGCGTTGTTCGAGTAGGTGAACGACGCACGGTTGGTCGGGCCAACGTAGAGTTCCTGAGCGGTGGGGATCCAGCCCGGCTTGTTGATGAGGTTTACCCCGTTGCCCGCGAGGGTGAAGAGCTCGGCCTTAACCTTGATCTCCACGTTCAGGGTCGGGGACTTGCCCACGTTGACCAGCAGCTTATTGCCGATCACGGCGTACTGGTTCAGGTAGGTGTCGGCGGCAAAGGCGGTGGCGCTACCGGTGAAATCGACGGCCTGGGTCAGCTTGGTCCCGTTCGAGGCGGTGATGAACGCGGCATCGGCGCTCAGCCAACGCAGCTGTGCGGGCAGATCGTCGGCGATCACGACGTTCTGGTTGAGCTTGTACTTGGTGTTCTCCAGCGACTTGAGCTGGTTCAGGTCCGCGCGCAGGGTGTAGGTCACCGGAACGGTGGGGTCCAGCTGGCGGGTGCCCTCCGTGAAGGTCACCGGGAAGTCGCGCGGGATATCCGACCACTTGTCGAAGGCACCGATGCCGCCGATGGTGGTCTTAATGTCGACGTTGGCACCGGACTCGTGCGCGGTACCACCGGTGATCTTGGCGGTGTTGGGCAGCGAAACCTTGAGCTCGGCATTCTCGCTCACGTCGCGGGCATCGTACTGAGCCTGCAGGCTCGCGCGGATGCTGTCCAGCGCAGCTGCATCCTTGATGCGCAGGTTGTAGGTCAGGGTCAGCTCGGAGTTCGCCGGGGCCTGAGCGGTGTAGACGAAGGAGGTCGCGGTCGGCTTGGTGACGCTGGCCGAGGGCGCGGGCTGCTCGGTCCGGTTCATGCCCTTGGCATCCCAGGTAACCAGCTTTGCGGTGGGTTCGCCCACCAGCACCAGGCTGCTCGAGAACGCGTCGGTGATGGTCAGCGGCGTGCGTGCATCCTTGCTGCGCACCACGACGGTGTAGGGGATCGAGGTGGTGAGGAAGTCCGGCCCCATGACAACCTGTCCGTCGCCGTTGATGCTGACGCCCGGCCATGAGAAATTCCCGATGTTCTTCTTGCCGGAGTTGTCGATGTTGGTGAACTGGTCACCGGTCTTTTTCACAACCACCGTCGACGAGGTCGGCTTTCCGTCCACCAGCCAGGTGTCGGTAATCTCACGCGAAGTCTGGACCTCGGTGTACTGGAAGTTGATCTGGAAGGTTCCCTGAACCCGGTCCTCGGGGATCTTGTCCGCGAAGGTCACCAGCAGGTTGCCCTTGCCATCCAGCGTGTAGGACTTGATCGCGGTGTTGCCCGCGGGCACTACGAGCGCGCTCTCCGGGATGGTCACACCCTCGGGAAGCTTGACGGTCACGACCTGGCCATCCGCCATATCGCTGTAGCCAAAGGCCAGCGTGTAGTCCTTCCCCGGCTCGAATACGGGGGTGCCGTTCTGGTTGCCAGCGCTGCCGGTTTTGGGAAGGGTGAGCTTCACAACCGGTTCACCGGCGGCAAATGCGGGCATGCTCACGCCGGTAATTACCAGCAGAACGGAGACGACACCGGCTATCAGTGCGGCGATGCGTCGGGACATTTTGGGCGCGCTGGAACGCGCCCTCGTTTGCACGAGGGCATGACTCATATGAGGGTATGTACTTTCTTGGGGGGAGGTGAGCCCGGGGGTACGCACCGGTGATTTTCGGGATCACGGCGCACGGACTCCCAGAGAGCCTAGGGTACTTTTGCCCGCGATATACAAAACCCCCGTTAGGCTCAAAAAAAGGCCTCCGTGGCCCGGGCGTGTCGACCTTTTGGGGGACTCACGAATATCCGGAGCGGAACGAATATTCCCCCGATCGCCCGGACAAAACAAAAAACCGGGCCGCAGCCCGGTTTCTCGATGTGATGTGATGGTGCCCCTGGAGGGACTCGAACCCCCAACCTGCTCCTTAGGACGGAGTCGCTCTTCCATTGAGCTACAGAGGCTGGCACAGCGTCATCCCCGAAAACTGGATGACCGTGTCCATGTTAGCCCAGGACCGGGCGCACCGCGCGGACCCGAGCGGCATGTGCCGCACTCAGGGCGCGGTGCAGTGTTCGGTGGCGAAGTCCGAGACGGCGATTGCCGCGCTCTGCGCATCATGCAGGTCCTGGGGGTCAAACGCCCCGCTCCCCTCAAACCCCTCGGCGGCGTACCAGGACGAATCAATCATGGTTTCCACCTCCCCCACGATCGAGGTCGAGGCCGAGTCCCAGAGCGTTTCGCCCACACCGGCGACCTTGATCATGAACTCGGTCTCGGCGGCATACGTGCCACCGTCTCCCACGTGTTCGGCGTAACCATCGGCGTCCAGGCTGGCCAGGGGTTCAAGCAGCGGAGTCAGGTCCTGGGCGCTCTCGCAGAACTCCGCGCTCACGGTGTCCGCGCGCGGCACCTCCTCCGAATACGAATCGGCGATCACACCGCTTGAGGCGACCAGTCCGCTAAAAACGAAGAGTGAGAGTGCAAGCAGCACGCCGGCCACAAACGTGATGACGCTCAGGCCCGCACCCACCCAGATGGAGGCCAGCGCGAGCCCCGAGGCACGCCCATGCCGATCGCGCTCCCGCACGGTCTGCACGATGCCGAGCACCATTCCGATCGGCGAGAGCACAAACGACGTGATAAACGCCACAATCGTCAACGCTTCGGGCGCGGGGCGGCCCGGGGGCTGCTGCGCCGGGTACCCGGGGGACGCGGAGGCGTGGACACCGGGACCCTGCTGCGGGTACCCGGGATACGCCGAAGTGTGAGCGCCAGCACCCTGCTGCGGGTACCCGGGATACGCCGAAGTGTGAGCGCCGGGACCCTGCTGCGGGTATCCATACGGCGGAAGGTTCGGCGCATACGCATCACCCGGCGGTGCGGGCGGCACCGGCGGGATCGGTGCGGGCAGCGGGGTCTGCGGGGTGCCCTCGGGGTTCGGCTCGGTGCCACTCATCGTGGGGCCTTTCACTTCATGCGGTCGGTGATCCGGACGCGCCGGTCCCCACTACAATAACGAACCTAATTGTGAGTTCGCACCCGGCCCCACCCCGACCGCTCGAATGCGCCCCACTGTTCGGGGCTACCGCCCGCGTGCGGCCACGTCCAAGCTCACACCAAGCGGCGTATCGGCCACATTGGCTCCCGCCACCAGGCGATACGTGCCGCCGGGACGAATCCATCCCGAATCGGCGACGCTCCACACCTCAAAGGCGCGGGCAGGAATGCGCACGGTCACCGTGGCGCGATCCCCCGCGGCCACGGTGCCGGCGCCGAACCCGGCGAGCCAGCGCACTGGACGCTCGCCCTCGGGGGTCTCTACCGGCGGTTCCAGGTACACCTGAACCACCTCACGGCCGGTGCGTGCACCGACGTTTTCAATCACCACGTCGACCTCAACCGAGCCGTCCGCGGCCGGGCGCGGCACGCCCAGCTCCCGATAGCTCCAGTCGGTCCAGCCGCGGCCAAATCCAAACGGCAGCGCCGGGGTGGCCCCGGCACGCAGCCAGCCGCGGTAGCCCACATGGACACCCTCGGCATAGTCGATGCGACCCTGGTCGTTGGGAATCGCGTGCGGCACGGGCACACTGGCTTCGTCGGCCGGCAGGGTCCAGGGCAGTCGGCCCTGCGGCTCGGCGCGGCCGGCCAGCACGTCGGCGAGAGCGCCGCCGGCTTCCTGCCCGGGGAACCAGGCCCAGAGCACGGTCTGGGCGTCCTCCAGCCAGGGCAGCAGGACCGGGGCTCCGGCGTTCACCACGATGATCGTGTCCGGCGCGACCGCGAGCACGCGGCGCACCAGTTCGTCCTGCCGTCCGGGCAGGGACAGGGAGGTGCGGTCCCAGCCCTCGGATTCGACCTCCTCGTTGGTGCCCACCACGAGCACGGCGCGCTGCGCCGCTCGGGCGGCATCCACCGCGGTCGAGATCTCCAGGTCGGCGTCCTCGCTGGGGGTGCGGTGACGGAACTCGGCGCGCACAAACTCGCCATAGCCGCCTGCATGCACAACCTTGAGCTCGGCCCGCAGGACCGCCACCCGCGGTTCGGTGACGAGTCCCTTGGTCACGATGCTCGGCGGGTTGTTCACGCTGGAATCCAGCACCACCTCGGCGCCGGCGGGAGTGGTGCTCTCGGCGATCAGCTCGCCGTCCACGATGATTCGGTAGGCACCCACGGTGCCCACCTCGAGGCTGTGCGGGCCCGGCTCGTCGAGCAGGATGCGAGTCTCGACCACCACGGTATCGATCCGCTCGTCGGTCACCCGCTCCCAGCCCTCCCACTCGACCATCTCGCGGTGGCCCAGGACCTCCCCGTCGGCGTCCAGCTGGGTGACCGTGACGATGCCGGCACCGGGCACAGTCGGGTTGCCGGCCGCATCCACAAATCCGGTGAGTCCGGCCAGGACGGGGATGGTCGGCGCATAGCGACGACTGTCGCCACCGCGGCTCAGCGTGACCGAACTGTTCGGGAACGCCTCGGTCAGACCATCGTGGATCTCCTGAACCCGGGCGGGGTGCACGGTCGAGCTGCCGCCCCCCAGCACGTGGGTGCGCGCGGCGTTCGGGCCGATCAGGGCTATCGATTCTCCGTCCACCAGCGCGGGGATTCCCGCATCGGGACGACGCAGCACCACGGTGCCGGCCGCCGCAAGTTCGCGGGCCATCCGCGCATCGTCCTCGACCTCGTCGAGGCCGGCGGGCGTCTCGGGTGCATCGAAGCCGGCGAGCTTGCCCACCCGGGCGGCCATCAGCAGGATGCGGCGCACCTTGTCGTTGATGATCTCCTCGGAGACCTCCCCCGCGCGCACGGCGTCCAGCAGGTTTTCGGCCCAGGGACCACCCGGACCGGGCATCACGATGTCGAGCCCGCCGGTCGCGGATTCCACCGTGGTGTTGGTGGCCATCCAGTCGCTGATCACGGTACCGTCAAATCCGAGCTCGTCCTTGAGGACATCGCGCAGCAGGTGCGAGTGCTCGGTCATCGGGGCGGTCTCTGTTCCGTCGTCCACGCCGTTATAGGCGGCCATGATCGACCAGACGCCAACCTCGCGTACCGCATGCTCGAACGGTGCCAGGTAGACCTCGCGCAGCGTGCGCTCATCCACCTCGGACACGTACTCGGTGCGCTTGGTTTCCGAGTCGTTGGCCACATAGTGCTTGAGGCACGCGGCCACGCCGCACTCCTGCAAGCCCTGGACCACGGCGGATCCCACCTCGGCGGTGAGCAGCGGGTCCTCGGCGAAGCACTCGAAGTGTCGGCCACCCACCGGGGTGCGCTGGATGTTGACCTGCGGGGCGAGGACCACGTCCACGCCGTGGCGGCGGGCCTCGCGGGCAAAGAGATTTCCCACCTGGCGCGCACGCTGGGGATCCCACAGCGCGCTCAGCGCACTGGGCGAGGGCAGCAGGATCGAGGTCTCCCCCGGAGTCTCCCCGGTGCCACGCACACCCACGGGGCCATCGGACACCACAACCGAATCGAGGCCGATCTCCGCGATCGGGGTCAGACGCCAGGACGTCATGCCGGTCAGCAGCGTGATTCGCTGTTCGAGCGGGATCCGAGCGATCAGCGCGTCAAGGGTGGTTCCGTCCCGGTGGGTCGGGAGAACCTGGGGTGTTGTGGGCATCGTTGCGTCGCCTTCCGTGCGTCTCTGCGCGTGTGCGTTGAGTTAAGGTTACTGGCCTGTAAGTAACTTGGCAAGCATTTGATTTTTTCGGCGCGCCCTCACGCAGAATTGCTCGACACCACCGGGGTGGAGCCGAGCAATTCAACGGGCTGAGCGGGCAGGCTCGAACCTGGGACGTCCTAGTTGACGATCACCGTGAGCTGCGCCACGGTGCTCTCGACACCATCCAGGATGTGACTCACGATGAGCGTGTTGGGGCCGGTCGGGGCGAGGTTTGAGATGGTGGTCCGCCAGTGCCCATCGGCACCGGTGGTCACCCGAACCTCCGCGCCAATCCCCCGAAGAATCACCACGGTTCCCGGAGCATCCGCTCCCGTGACAACCGCGGTCAGGGTGCCGGAGTCCACCGACTCGATGCTGGCCCAGGAGGTTACCGGACCCGTGGTCTCGTAAATGACCACGGACAGGGCGAGCGGAGCCGAGGTGGAACCGTTCAGCGTCTGTGTCACCGAGATCAGGTTCAGTCCGGTCTTCAGATTCGACAGCGATACCTGCCAGTTTCCGAGGGCATCCACCTGTGCGCTGCGCTGCACGCCATCTACCAGAACGTTGACGATGGCTCCACGCTCTCCGGTGCCACCCACGAGTGCCGTGCGCGCCGAGTTGTCCACCGCCTGCACCGTGGCGGTAAGCGCGCCGGCGGTGATGGTTGCGGTCATCGGAATGCTGTTACCCGATTGCACACCCGAGACAAACTGGCTGGCCGTGATCGTGTTGTCGCCGGTGAGGAGATCCGACACGGTTGCGTTCCAGTTTCCGTCGGCCCCGACAACCACATCCGTGGTGATGCCGACCGGGAATTCCAGGCGGATCGTGGCACCGGGCTGACCGGTCCCCGAGACCTCGGCCGTTCGCGCATCCTGGTTAACCGAGGTCACCTGTGCGGTAAGTCCGGTGGCGGCCGAAAGCTTGGTGATGTCAAGACCAAACGGGTTACCATACGGGCTCAGTCGAACCACGGACCAGGGGCTAGGGGCGACGGATCCGGGGGGCGTCGGCGCAAACGACAGCCCATCCGACAGCCGATTCGGGATCGCCATAAACCAGCTGTTGTGATATCCCGAGCCCATCGGCCCCTTGACCATGGCCCAGTCCTGGTCGGCACCACCGTTACACAGTTCGGCGGTCACCTGGGCGTTGTTCTTCACCTCCGAACGTGTCACACAGAGCGACCCCAGCAGGCCGGTCCCGGTAATTGGCCCGACGGTCTCCAGCGCGGGGAATGTGAACTGTGGGCTATCTGGAAACACCTGCCCCGGCTTGGACGTATAGGTCTTCCCCTGAACCGGAGTCTGGACGATGCCGAACTTCGCGAAACCGTAGTTACTGGCGGCAACCCACGGGCCGATCAGTCGGCCTCCCGCAGTGGCCGCGGCCCTGCCCTGTGACGTGGTGACGGCGGCGGAATCCGGCGCGGCGGTTGCGGCCGAAACGGCCACAAAGCTCCCGCCCAGGGCTAGAGCCGCGGCAATCGCGGCGGACAGTGTTTTTTTCAACACGACAGGCTCCTCATTTTTTGTATTGGTGATTGTCGTCATGCAGTCAGCGGCGATCGACACGAAACCGCGCATCCAGGGCGTGCTCTTTTCGTGGCACCGCCTCGCCGAGACACATCACACACAAATCAATGACATATCTGCATTCAAAATACCGATATGCGTTATCTCATTTGTGCGGCTGTCACCAATCGCACCTTGAGGATGCGGATCGAGCAAAAACCGGCCGGACCCCAACGGGTGTCCGCCGGTTATTATCCACCGCTAGGCGGCGAGGTGACTCTCCAAATATGGTTCCCAGGAGGGGACGGCGCGATCCGCTCCGCGCACGGTCCACGAGGGACCACGCGGGGGCCGCGGGGCGCGGTTGAGACTCCAGCCCATTTCGCGCGGGGTGCGGTCGGCCTTGAGGTTATTGCAGCGCATGCAGCAGGCCACCAGGTTTTCCCAGCTGCCGGCACCGCCACGCGATCGCGGAATGACATGGTCAATGGTGTTCGCCGAGGCCCCACAGTAGGCACAGCGGAAGTCGTCCCGGCGCAGAACCCCGCGCCGGCTCACCGGCACTCGACGCACCCGCGGCAGACGAACGTAGGTGCCGAGGACGATCACCAGGGGGCGAGCATATTCCGCCTCCGAGGTCCAGACCGGATGCTCGATATCGACCTCGAGCACCGTGGCCTTATTATTCATGACCAGCACGAGTGCTCGTCTAAACGAGACGATCCCGAGCGGTTCGTATCCCGCGTTCAAAATGAGTGTGCGCATGAGTGGTTCTCCCTCGCGAATGGCCTGGACGGCTTCTAGGTAATTCGACAACAGCCCCGAGCAAGACACGGTTTCCCCGGAAAACAAAAATGGCGCTGTCTTTACGACAGCGCCAAAACTCGGGGTGACTACCCACCCCACTCCGGAAGGTAAACACACTCTCCTGCACACCAGGAACGTCCGTGGGTCGGACTCCGGGTATTCGGATCATGTGCTTCCGCTCCTTACAACGGGTAACGACCTCACCCTAATACAGAAATGGCGCATTTTCCGAAGAAATTGCGCCATTTCCGATGAACAATGCAGGAAGCTTAGCCCGCGATCCGTACGATCGACCAGCTCTTTGCGTAGATCGGACCGATCCGCAGCGGCACACCCGGACGCGATGCGTGCAGGATCATGCCGTTACCGGCGTAGAAGCCGATGTGTCCGGCGCTGACCACGAGGTCTCCGGGGACGGCGTCGGCGACGTTGATCTTGGTACCCATACGCCCCTGAGTGTCGGCGTTGTGGGGAAGGGCGATGCCGAACTTGGCGAAGACGTACTTCACAAAACCGGAGCAGTCGAAGCCGGCCGGGGTGGCACCACCGAGAACGTACGGGACACCCTGGTACTTCAGCGCCTCGCTGAAGACGGCCGAGAGGCTGTACGACGGGGTCGGTGCGTTGGAGGCCAGCAGCTGGTCGGCCGAGGGGCCGGTGTACGCGGTCTGGTTGGCGGCGAACGCGGCGCGGCTGGCGGCGGCGGTCGCGGTGCGCTGGGCCTGAGCTTCTGCCTGGGCACGAGCGGTGGCGTTCGCTGCCAGCTCGGCGGAGCTGGTGGCATCGAATCCACCGCGTGCCAGGTCGGCGGTCTCGGCCACGGCCGAGTCCACCGCGAAGCTCTGCGGGTTACCGGCGGCGGTGTTCCCCGAGGCGGGGTCCTTCTGGCCGGGCAGACCCGCGGCGTATGCGGGGAGGGCAACGGTTCCAAACAGTGCCGGAACGGCCAGGGCCACGGCGAGCGTGGAGCCCCAACGGCGACGCGGGGCGGTCGGCACGTTGGTCTGGACGGTGCGGGTGAGCTGCGGCTCGGGGGCCTGAGCTTCACGTGCGAGTCGGGTCTCTCGACGGCTGAGCGTCTGCGAACGAGCCGCGGTCAATGAGTCTGCGTTCGACTCGTTGTTTCCTGCTTCAGTCAAAGTGACTTCCTCCGGCGCCTCCCGACGGCGACCGTGCGGGGCACGATTTCACCGTTCGTCTACTTCAAGAATACTTGGAGTCTCGATCATGAGGAGACGAACGGGAGAGCGCCTCATGATGGGTCCTGCGGTCTGGGTTTAACCATCGGACTCAACCGACAGTACGCGAGATTGAGACGGTTGTCATCTTCCAGGGGGATATTTCTAACAAATTGGTAACGTCCAACAGTCTTTTTATGTTTTCCCTACAACGCAAAACCCCCGCCACACGGGGTGACGGGGGCTCGGGATCGCCGGAATCGCGCGGATTAGAGCGCTTCGGCGTAAATGTGTGCGGCCACCTCGGTGGGCAGTTCCAGTCCGTCACCGAAACCTTCAACCCGTACCAGAACGTACGAACCTGCGGAGGTGAAGGTTCCCGTCTGACCCGGCATCACGCCGGCCTGCTTAAGCTGCAGCAGCAGCTCCGGCTCAAACTGCACCGGCTCGCTCAGGCGACGGATACGTGCGCTGACCGGAGCGGTGGTGTCGGCCACCAGCTGCACCAGGCTGGAGACCCCCTCGGTGAAGGAGACGGCCTCGGGTCCGCCCAGGTCGGCCAGACCGGGGATCGGGTTGCCGTAGGGCGACTCGGTGGGGTGGTCCAAAACCTCAAGCAGCTTGCGCTCCACCTGCTCGCTCATCACGTGCTCCCAGCGGCAGGCCTCATCGTGCACGAGTTCCCACTCGAGTCCGATGACGTCGCTGAGCAGACGCTCGGCCAGGCGATGCTTGCGCATGACCTGGACTGCCTTGCGGCGGCCCTCGGTGGTCAGTTCCAGGTGACGATCGCCCGAGACAACCACGAGTCCATCGCGCTCCATCCGGCCAACCGTCTGCGAAACCGTCGGCCCGGAGTGCCCGAGTCGCTCGGAAATACGCGCGCGAAGCGGCACGATGTTCTCTTCTTCGAGATCGAGGATGGTTCGCAGATACATTTCAGTGGTGTCAATGAGATCGGTCATTGGGTCTCCCTACTAGCCCTCGGGGGTCGCACTTAGCTTAGCCGTTCCTTGCTGGGAACATACCGGAGCGCCTCGCCGTGCAACGGTTGTTCCGTGCACTTCTAACCATATCTGTGACGAACGACAACAACATCGCTGACGCACCCCCTTTCTCCGCTCTAGAATCTGGTTATGCCTGAGATTACGATCCCCTCCAACCTCCTGCCCGCCGACGGCCGCTTTGGTTGCGGCCCGTCCAAGATCCGCCCCGAGCAGAGCGCCGCCCTGCTGGCCGCCGGATCCGAACTGCTTGGTACCAGCCACCGGCAGGCACCGGTCAAGAACCTCGTGGGCCGCGTCCGCGACGGTCTGGCCTCGCTCTTCTCGCTGCCCGAGGGCTACGAGATCATCCTCGGCAACGGTGGATCGACCGCATTCTGGGATGCCGCCTCGTTCGGCCTGATCGAGAACCGCGCCCAGCTGCTGAGCTTCGGCGAGTTCGGCTCCAAGTTCGCCGCCGCGGCCGCCGCGCCCTGGCTGCAGACTCCGGATGTGCGCACCGCACCGGGCGGGTCGCGCAGCGACTTTGAGGCCGTGGAGGGCGTGGATGTGTACGCCTGGCCGCACAACGAGACCTCGACCGGCGTGTCGGCCCCGGTCACCCGCGTGCACGGCGACGCCGGCGCGCTGACCGTGATCGACGCCACCAGCGCCGCCGGTGGTATCAACTTCGACACCGCTCAGGCCGACGTCTACTACTTCGCCCCGCAGAAGAACTTCGCCTCCGACGGTGGACTGTGGTTCGCCGTGGTCTCCCCCGCCGCGATCGAGCGCATCGAGCGCATCGCCGCATCGGGTCGTTACATCCCCGAGTTCCTCTCGCTGGCCAATGCGGTCACCAACTCGCGCCTGAACCAGACCCTGAACACCCCGGCGCTCAGCACCCTGGTGCTGATGGACAGCCAGGTGCAGTGGATGAACGCCAACGGCGGTCTCGCCTGGGCCGACGCCCGCACCAAGGAGTCCTCGGGTCACCTGTACGAGTGGGCCGAGAAGAACGCCTTCACCACCCCGTTCGTGGCAAACCCCGAGCACCGCTCGCAGGTTGTGGCGACCATCGACTTCGATGACAGCATCGACGCCGCCGCCGTGGCCAAGGTGCTGCGTGCCAACGGGATCGTGGACACCGAGCCCTACCGCAAGCTCGGCCGCAACCAGCTGCGCGTGGCCACCTTCACCGCAATCGATCCCGACGACGTGCGCGCGCTGACCGCGAGCATCGACTACGTGGTGGGCGCCCTCTAGGAGGTCCGTCACAAATAAACGTCCCCCGCATCCAGATGGAGGCGGGGGACGTTTGTTTGTGGAGAAGAAGAGAGGGACGTCGTCTTCCGGCGCGTTGAGGCCTAGCGGAACGAGGCGGGACCCTCGTCGTCCTCGTCTTCGACCAGGTCGCCGTAGATGTCCTCATCGCCGGTGGCGTGGCGCGCGCGGCGATTACGGGAGCGGTTCCGAGTGCGTCCCCGAGAGGAGGACGCTACCGGCTCGGAATCGGCGTCGGATGCGTCGGAACCTTCGGCATCGTCGTTCTCTTCGGAATCGTCGTCCGTGTCGGACGGGTGGTCTTCGTCATCCGAATCGTCGTCGGAGTCGTCGTCTTCTTCTTCGTCGTCGTCGTCGGAGACATCGTCATCGTCATCGTCATCGTCCGAGTCGTCCTCATCGTCCGAGTCGTCCTCGTCATCCAAGTCGTCATCGTCATCCAAGTCGTCATCGTCATCATCCGAGTCTTCGTCATCCGACTCGTGTTCGTCCTGCACCTGGTCGACATCCACGCCGTCGATGTCTCCACCGTGGACGCGACGGCCGTGCTCGTCGAACTCGTCGTCGTCATCCTCGTCGTCGTGATCATCGTCCTCGTCGTGGTCGTCTTCCGCGCCGGACTCCGCGCGCAGCTGGGCCAGCTCGGCCTCGGCCGCCGCGGCGGCGGCCTGGCTCGCACGATACTCGGCCAGGCGCTCGGACCACGGAACCCACTCGGGCGAGAGCAGGGCACCGTCGGCGGGGATCAGGGAGATCTCCAGCACGTTGGGCTCGGCGTCCTCGTCCACGCGGGCGATCGTCACGTTCCAGAACCAGCCCGGATATCCAGGCAGTCGGTTCTCGAACAGCATCGACAGCACGCGCTCACCCTCGACCCGGTGACCGATGTGACGTCCCACCTGAGCCTCGGGGATGACCTCCAGCAGCGCGGCCCGCGACACATCCACGGCTACCGCCAAGACCGGATCGGCCTCGAACACCACCGGGGCCTCCTCCGCGCCGTCCTCCTCCGAATCTTCCGCGCTCTCCGAAATCTCGGAGGGTCCCGCGTGCGCGTCGGCGGGCACGGCCCCATCGGAGGCGTCCTGCGTCGCCGGTGCCTCGGGCTCGGTCGATGCCTCGGTGGCACGCACCGAGGTCAGGGTCTGCGCCAGTTCGACATCCGCCAACCCGGCGTCTGCCCGCTGCGCGGGCACAGTGTCCGTCGTACCGTCGGTGTGCACGTTCGCGTCGTGCTCGAGGTTGTCGGTTTCTGAAGTCACTGGGTGTTCCTTGCTCTTGGGTGCCGCTCGCTGGCGGAAAACTGGGGTCGCTCGCGCCTAGGCGTCGAGCTCGTCGGCCACCCGGCGCAGTGCCTGGGCGACCAGCTTGGCCTGTGAGCCCTCGGGATAGCGGCCCTTGCGCAGGTTGGACCCCACGCCATCGAGAACCTTCACGACGTCCTCGATGATGATTGCCATGTCGTCGGCGTTCTTGCGCTTCATCCGCGCCAGGCTCGGCGGCGCCTCAAGCAGCCGGACCGAGAGCGCCTGCGCTCCACGCTTTCCCGCCGCGATTCCAAACTCCAGCCGGCTGCCGGGCTTGACCGTACTCACGCCCTCGGGCAGCGCCGAAGCGTGCAGGAACACCTCCTGGCCATCATCGCTGGCGATGAAGCCGAAACCCTTGTCATCGTCGTAGAACTTGACCTTGCCGGTGGGCATGGGAAAACCTCGCTGAGTTGCGCGGATCGCCACGGGCGATCCACTGTGTCTGGGTGGGCATCGCTGGACGCCGCCGTGAACGGGTTGTTCACGGCCCCAGCTTACCCGTGATCCCAGTGGTTTTCTGGAATTGGCGGGACCGTGACGTTCGCCTCGGTGCCCCGGTGCGGGTTATCCTTGGGGAGTGACGATCGAAGAGCCCCGCAGCGTGTCCCGTACCGAGCGCGTCCTTGCCTACCTCCTACTGGTGTTTGTGGCGGCGGCGATCATCTCGTTTTTCGCCATCATCATCGGCTCCTCCAACGGGATGACCCCCGAATCCTTTGACACCCCGCTCTGGCGCGTCATCGCGTTTGTGCCGTGGGTGGGCCTGCCGGCGGCGTTCATCATCGTCTTTGTGCTGATCTTTATCGGCAGCCGAGGCCGCGCGGCCGCAAATAAGAAGGCAGCACGCTCCGAAAACGGGAGCTGACTCCCATCGTGCAACCTCGCGTCGCCGACCTCCGACTTCTCGCGGGAGCGCTCTCCGCGCGCACCGAAACCGACCTCGATGTCCTCCTTCGCCTGCGCCGCGTTCCGCCGGCAGCCAAGCTCACCGATTTTTTTGACCTCGCCGAGCTGCTGCTGGCCGAGGATTCGCTCCGCGCGGCGCTCTCCCCGCTGGATCGGGAACGCATCGACGCGCTGGCCACCGCGGATGCACAGACGCTGTCCGCGGCGCTGACCACCGAGCTGTCCGAGCGAGCACTCCTGGCCGTACACGACAACATCCCCGTCTTTTTGGAAACCGTGACCCGGCTCGCCCGCGAGATCGGTACCGAGGCGGCGGTGCTGCCCGACTCGGATCCGGCCGAAAATCCTGCCCCCGCCCCCGCCGGACGCCTTGCCCGCGGCGAGCGCGCCCTCAGCGAGCTGGTCATCGGTCTGGGCGATACCCCGGCCCGGGAACTCCTACGCGGCGGCCTGGCCCAACCCGAGCTGCGACGCCTCGGCACCGAATTGGGCCTCGACCCCGAGCTCATTCCCGCCCTGATGTCCCTCGCCGCCGATGCCCAGCTGGTCACGCTGACCCGCGATGGCTGGGTCCCCACCGACACCGGTGAAGCCTGGCTCGGGCTCGATACCCCGAGCCGGTGGCGGGTTCTCGCCGAGGCCTGGGCTGCCGGGTTCCCCGCGGGTATCGCCTCACTCGCGGTACTCAACGCCCCCTTTGCCACGCTGTTGGATATCGGGTTCCCCGCCGCGACCGATCCCCTTCGTCTGACATTCGCGCAGCGCATCACCAGCGGTGAGATCCTCGGGGTGCTCTCCCACGGGCACCTCACCATCCCCGGTGTCCGGATCCTGACCGCCCCGGAGGATCTGGCCGAGCCACTGGTCGATGCGTTTCCTGCCCCGATCACCGGCGTCTACCTGCAGCACGATCTGAGCATCATCATCCCCGGGACCCTGGCCCCCCACCTGGAACGTACCCTGCGTGGATTCGCAGACCTGGAAAACCGGGCGGAGGCATCAACGTATCGGTTGAGCGATGCCAGCATCATCCGCGGGCTGAGCGCAGGCACCACCGCCGAGGAGATCTCCACCTTCCTCGAGCAGATCTCCCTCACCGGGGTTCCCCAGCCCGTGCGCTATCTGATCGCCCGCGGCGGTGAGCGGTTCGGCTCGCTGATTCTGCGTCCGGACTCCGGACAGAGCAGGCTCACGGTGACCGAGTCGCCCCTCCTCGACCAGATGCTCGTGGATCGCAACCTGTCGGCGCTGGCCCTGCATCGGGACTCGGCGGTCACCGCCCACTCCCGATTCGATCCCGACGTGGTGTTCTGGGCACTCACCGATGCCCGCTACCCGGTCGTGGCCCACACCATCGAGGGCACCGTACGTCGCCCGCGCCGTCGGGTGGCACCGGTGGCCGTGATCGCCGAAACCGACTATCGTCCGCTGATCGATGTCCTGACCTCCGCCGCCCGCGATACCCCCACCGAAACCGATGCCGCCTGGCTCACGAGACGCCTCGCCACCGCCCTGCGCGCCCGCGAGACCCTGAACATCACGGTGAACATGCCCGGACACGGTGACTTCACCTTCCTGCTGGAACCCACCGGAATCTCCGGCGGGCGCCTGCGCGGACTGGATAAGGCCGCCGATACCGAGCGCACGTTCCCGATCGCCAACATCACCACGGTCTCCGAGGTCTAGTCGAGACCCGCGCCGGGCACGTGATCTCGGATGAGGCGAGGTGTCCGGCTCCGGATCCACGCCGTTCGCCGGGAGCGAGAACCACACCCGTTTGCCATGTCCACCTCCCGGGACTCGGGAAACACGGGTAGACTTGGCGGTTATGTCAGACGGCCCCCTCATCGTTCAAAGCGACCGCACGGTACTCCTCGAAGTCGCCCACCCCCAGGCCGAAGACGCGCGCCACGAGCTCGCGGTCTTCGCCGAACTCGAACGCGCCCCCGAGCACATTCACACCTACCGGATCACCCGCCTCGGGCTCTGGAACGCCCGCGCCGCCGGACACACCGGCGACGACATGATCGCGACCCTGGAACGCTATTCCAAGTTCGCCATTCCGCCGAGCGTGACCATGGATATCGCCGAAACGGTCTCCCGCTACGGCCGTCTGGTGATCGATCGCAATGAGGAGGGCGAGCTGATCCTGCGCTCCGATGACGCGGCGGTGCTGCGCGAGGTCTCGCACGCCAAGCGCATTCAGCCCCTCCTGGTGGGACACCCGGAGGCCGGGGTATACCTGGTCGAGCCGTGGGCGCGCGGCCAGCTCAAGCAGGACCTGGTGAAGCTCGGCTGGCCCGCCGAGGACCTGGCCGGGTACACCCCCGGCACCCCGCATCAGATCGATCTGGCCACCGATGGCTGGGAGCTGCGTGGCTACCAGCAGAAGGCGATCGACAACTTCTTCGACGGCGGCTCGGGCGTCGTGGTGCTTCCCTGTGGTGCCGGCAAGACCCTGGTGGGTGCCGGCGCGATGGCCACCGCCAAAACCAACACCCTGATCCTGGTCACCAACACGGTCTCCGCGCGCCAGTGGCGCGACGAGCTGCTGCGCCGTACCAGCCTCACCCCCGAGGAGATCGGCGAGTATTCGGGTGCGACCAAGGAGATCAAGCCGGTCACCATCGCGACCTATCAGATCCTCACCGCCCGCCGAAAGGGCGAGTATGCGCACCTGGCCCTGCTGGATGCGCTGGACTGGGGCCTCGTGGTCTATGACGAGGTCCACCTGCTGCCCGCGCCGGTGTTCAAACTGACCGCCGAGCTGCAGGCCCGCCGCCGCCTGGGCCTCACCGCGACCCTGGTGCGCGAGGACGGACGCGAGGGCGACGTCTTCAGCCTGATCGGTCCCAAGCGTTTTGACGCCCCCTGGAAGGAGATCGAGGCTCAGGGCTTCATCTCCCCGGCCGCGTGCTTCGAGGTGCGGGTCGACCTGCCCTATGAGGACCGGATGGCCTATGCCGCCGCCGCGGATGAGGAGCGCTACCGCCTGGCGGCCACCGCCGAGGCCAAGCTGCCGATCGTGAACCGCATCCTCAAGAAGCACAAGGGCGAGCGGATCCTGATCATCGGCCAGTACCTCGACCAGATCGATCACATCGCCACCTCGCTCGGGGTCCCCCAGCTCACCGGATCGACCCCGGTGGATGAGCGCGAGCGCCTGTTCCAGGAATTCCGCGACGGCGTCTCGGACGTGCTGGTGGTCTCCAAGGTTGCCAACTTCTCGGTGGACCTGCCCGAGGCCTCGGTCGCGATCCAGGTGTCCGGGGCGTTTGGATCCCGGCAGGAGGAGGCCCAGCGCCTGGGCCGCCTGCTGCGTCCGAAGTCGGTCAAGAAGACCGCCCACTTCTATACGCTGGTGGCCCGGGACACCCTGGATCAGGACTTTGCGCTGAATCGCCAGCGCTTCCTGGCCGAGCAGGGCTACTCGTATACGATCCTGGACTCGGATTCCCCCGAGCTCAGCGACGTCCCCGCCTGGGTGTAGCCTCCCCCGGCCCTCGTGCCCTCGCCGATTCCTCGGCGGGGGCACGCCCACGTGTGCGATTCCCCTGCCGCGGCCGAATCCCGGGTGGGAATCCCCAGACATCCCGACAACGCTCAGACTTCTTTCAGGAACTGTGCAGATACTGGGCACATGACCGGACCCAGAATTCTTATCGTTGATGACGAACCCAACATTCGCGACCTGCTGACCACGAGCCTGCGTTTTGCAGGCTTCGCCGTCCGCGCCGTAGGAAACGGTGCTCAGGCTATCTCCGCCGTGCTGGAGGAGGAGCCCGACCTGATGATCCTCGACGTCATGCTCCCGGATATGAACGGCTTCGGCGTGACCAAGCGTCTCCGTGCCGCCGGGTACACCGCTCCCATCCTCTTCCTCACCGCAAAGGATGACACCGAGGACAAGATCACCGGGCTCACCGTGGGCGGCGACGACTACGTCACCAAGCCCTTCAGCCTCGACGAGATCGTCGCCCGGATCAAGGCGATCCTCCGCCGCACCATGCAGGCCGACGAGGATGCGATCATCCGCACCGGCGAGCTCACCATGGATCAGGACACCCACGAGGTCCTCGTCGGAGACACCCCGATCGAGCTGAGCCCCACCGAGTTCAAGCTGCTGCGCTACCTCATGCTGAACCCCAACCGGGTTCTCAGCAAGGCACAGATTCTGGACCACGTTTGGGAGTACGATTTTAACGGCGACGCCGGCATCGTGGAGAGCTACATCTCCTACCTGCGGCGCAAGCTCGACCAATACTCGGCGGAGCCCCTGATCCAGACCAAGCGCGGTTTTGGATACATGCTCAAGACTTCGAAGGTGTAACAGCTCATCTCCATGCACGATTCCCTCAGCGAGTGGTGGCACTCCATCTCGCTGCGTACCAAGATCACCGGGGTCACCGTACTGGTGCTGGCCTTCGGCATTCTCGTGGCGGGAATCGGAACCATGGCGATGCTGCGTCCGGCACTGCAGGGGCAGGTGGATGAGCGGCTCAAGGCCGCGGCCGAGTCGATGGCCACGTTTGGCAAGATCGACCAGTCATCCACCTCCTCCGGCGGCCTGTCGACCACCGCGAACGACTACTACTTCGCGTTCTACTGGCCCGATGATGGCAAGCTCGTGCAGACCAACTGGAGCGATAAGTCGCCCAGCGTGGTGCCCAAGATTCCCGCCAACATTCACCTCCAGGACGCGCTCTCGCGCGGCCGGGCACCGTTCGCGCTGGACAGCGCCAACGGGTCCACCCACTTCCGCGCCGTCCTGATCCCCGTCTGGTACAAGGACGGTCCCGAAGAGCAGGGCGTGATGCTCGTGGCCACGAGCACCCGCGAGGCCGAGAACATTATCGCGACCTACCTCACCATCTTCTTTGGGCTGGGCCTTGCGGTGATCCTGTTTGGGGCCGCGCTGACCCGCCTGCTGGTGACCTCGACCTTTACCCCGCTGCGTGAGGTTGAACACACGGCCGCGGCCATCGCCGGGGGCGACTTTAGCCAACGATTGGCGGTCACCACCCCCAATACCGAGGTGGGCAGGCTCAGCCGCTCCCTCAATACGATGCTGGATCGCATCGACCAGGCCTTCTCCGATCGCGCCAAAACCATCGGCCAGATGCGCCGATTTGTGGGCGATGCGAGCCACGAGCTGCGCACCCCGCTGGTGACCGTGCGCGGATATGCCGAGCTGTATCGGATGGGGGCGCTGCAGTCCTCCGAGGATGTCAGCCAGGCGATGGAGCGCATCGAGAAGGAGGCCATCCGCATGGGTGGCCTGGTGGAAGATCTGCTGGAACTCGCCCGACTGGACGAAACCAAGCCGCTGAACCTCGGCCGCCTGGACCTCTCGGCGCTGGCCCGCGACGCGGTGATGGATGCCCGCGCGGCCGATCAGGGACGTACCGTGACCCTCGTGGTCGACGAGTATGTTCCGGTGAGCCCCGTCCCGCTGCCCGCCGAGGCGTATCCGACCGCGACTCCGCCGCGTACCGCGCTCCCCGCGGGTGCGACCCCGCGACCCGGCGCGGCTGCTACCTCCCAAACCGGCGAGATTCTGCCGGGCGGCGAACCCGCACTCACCCGTCCGCCGCTGGATGAAACCGCGATCCCGCAGGTGGATCCCACCCGGGTCATCGACCTGCCGACGACCGAGGTGCCCACCACCACGGGCAGGGTGCGCACCGGCACCGGTCCGCTCTCCCGGGTGCGCGGCGACGGCTCGGGTCCGTTCACCTCCCCGACCTCCCTGGTTTCCCGGCTGCGCGCGCGCCGTCCGCGCCGGAACACCGGACCGGTCGCCACCGAGGTGCCCGAATCGCCGGTCCCCGCGCCGTCCTCGGTTCCCACCCTGGACACCCCGGCGATCGTGCTGGCCGAGGAGAATAAGATCCGCCAGGTGGTCACCAACCTGATGGGCAACGCGCTGCGCTTCACCGACACCAGCTCGCCGATCGAGATCGGTGTCTCGGCCAACCCGGAGACCCGGCGGGCATCGATCGCGATCATCGACCACGGTGATGGAATTCCCGAGCAGCTGCGCGAGAAGATCTTCCAGCGCTTCTGGCGTGCCGACACCTCGCGCACCCGTGAGACCGGCGGCAGCGGCCTGGGCCTGGCGATCGTCGCCTCGATCATCGGCGCGCATCACGGCACGGTCACCGTCTCGGAGACCCCCGGCGGCGGCGCGACCTTCCGCGTCGAACTGCCGCTGCTGACCGAGGCTCCGCCCGCGCCACAGGATCCCGCAATCACCGAGTAGGTTCGGGACGCCGCGGGAATCGGGAATCACACGCGTGTCCCGCACCATTGTCGAGTCCCGTACCCCCAGACCGGCATCGGCGGCTCATTGCCCGTGCAATGCGTTCACAAGCTCGCAGGGAACCACCGGCTAGCGCGCCTCGTCCTCGCCGGCGGGTAGGCGCAGCAGGAGGGCGGTCATCAGCCGCGTTGCCGCATCGGCCAGGTCGAGACCACTCATCTGCTGCGCCCGGGTGAGCCGATAGCGCAGCGTATTGGGATGGATCCCCAGGCGCTTGGCCGCATAGCGGACATCCGAAAACGCGTCCAGGTACGCGCGGATACTGGGGATCAGGGCTCCGTCGTGGGTCGCGTCATGTGCGCGCAGCGCCTCCAGGCGCGGATCGCGCAGGTCCGGACGCGCGGCAAGCCAGCCGGTCACCTCGCCCAGCAGCACGTCCGAGCGCAGGCCCGAACGGGTCACCACCGCCGGGAAGCGTTCGGGGTCGCGCGCGACGGTATCCAGCAGATGGTCCACGCTCAGCCTCGCCTCGGGCAGGGTTGCAAACCCGCCCTCGGCCTCGGCAATGCCCGCGTGCAACGCACCGGGCAGGCGCGAGCGCACGCTGTTCAGGGCGGCTTCGGTCCACTCGGTCAGGCGGTCGGGGTCGGTTCCGGTGATGATCGCGTACAGCCTCCCGCGATGGGTGCCGACCACGATGCGGCGGCGATCGCTCGAGGCCGAGAGTCGCAGGTATCCGGTCAGCGCGGCCACCGCGGTCTCATCCAGCCCCTCGGCGGTGTCGGGAGCAAACCCGATCACCGCGAGAAACTCGCCGCCGCGCGGATCCAGCAGGCTCGCCAGCGCATACCGGTCGGTCACCGTGGGCTCGGTACCGGGGGCGCCCAGGCCGAGACCCTCGCGCACCAGGCGCTCCTCCATCCCGGGTCCACCGGGTCGTCCACGCAGGCCGCGCACGGCGAGCCGGGCGGCGCCGGGCAGCAGTTCCGGGGCATCGGCGGCGAAGGGTCCGATCCCGCGCTGAATCCAGAGCGTGCCGAGGAATTCGCCGCCGTCGTGGATGCCCACGGCCAGGCGTTCCTGCCGCAGCCCATCGGCGGTCGCCGGGACCCGCACCACGGTGTCCTCCCGCGCCAGCGCGCTCAGCACACCCTCGTCGCTGAGCCGCCGCATCTGGGCGGCGGGACCACGCCGTCCGAGAATCGAGGAGATCCGCAGCTCATCCGCCCCGGCCACCGCCCGCGAATAGGCCAGCACCTCGCCCCCGGGTCCCTCGATGCTCACCAGCCCGCGCACCTGGGCGGCCACCGATTCGGCCAGCGCGAACAGGTCGCCGGCGTCCTCACCGCGGGCGGGATCCGGCAGCACCGTGTGCCCGAGTACCCGCTGCACCAGACCGGCCAGCTGATCCCAACCGGCATCGGGGTGCACCCGTACCAGGTGGACGCCGCGTTCCTGGGCGGCCTCGATCGCCGCGGCGGGTTCCCCCGTGAGCTTCACAAAGAGCACGCTGCCCTCGGGGGCGAGCGGTACCAGGGCCGGAAGACCCGCGTCCCGGACGCCAATCAGGAGCAGCACATCGGCATCGGGGACGCTGCGGGTCCGCAGCTCGTCCGCCTCGATCACCGCACTCGTGCGCAGCCTGACCGAGGTTTTGCCCGCGGTGATCAGCCGGGCCAGCGGCGCGCCGATCGTGTGCAGCAGGGTGCGCAGTTCCACTTCGCCGGTCATGACCATCACTCGCCTCGCTGATTGTTCAAAAGTCCTAGAGATAGCCTAAAGCCTCATTCAGTTGGCCAAGTAATTTGCGCGAGTTCGGGCGTAGATTGGCAGGGCCTCCCGCCCCGGGTGGCGTTCGACCCCGTCGTCAGGAACATCATGACCACAGAACTTCCCACCGTGCCCGGCGAGGACGCCGTCGCCCTGGTGCGCCGCTGGCTCACCGAGAGCAAGGATCACGCCCCGAGCCGTTCGGCGACCCTGCTGGCCGAAACCCTGCGCGATCCCGCCGGACTCGACTTCACCCTGGGCTTTGTTGACCGGGTCATCCGCCCCGAAGACCTCGGCGTCGCCGCCAAGAACCTCCGCGCCCTGGCCGGGAACACCCCGCGGTTCCTGCCCGCCTACATGCGCGGCGCCGTGCGTCTGGGTGGCGCGTTTGCGCCGATCCTGCCCGGAATCGTGGTCCCGATCGCCCGCCGCGTGCTGCGCGGGATGGTGAGCCACCTGATTCTCGACGCCCGTCCGGCACAGCTCGGTCGCGGCATCAGCCACCTCTCCGCCGCCGGCCACCGGCTGAACATCAACCTGCTCGGCGAGGCGGTGCTCGGTGATGCCGAGGCTAACCGCCGCCTGGCCGGAACCCGCGAGCTGCTGGCCCGGCCCGACGTGGACTACGTGTCGATCAAGGTGTCCTCGGTGGTCAACGAGCTGAGCCTCTGGGACTACGACAACACCGTGACCAAGGTCGTGGACCGCCTGGTGCCGCTGTACCAGCTGGCCGCAAACTCCCCCTCCCCCAAGTTCATCAACCTGGACATGGAGGAGTACCACGACCTCCACCTGACCATCGATGTCCTCAAGGCGATCCTCGACCGCCCCGAATTCCTGACCCTTGAGGCCGGCATCGTGCTGCAGGCCTACCTGCCCGATGCGCTGGGCGCGATCCAGGAGCTCACCGAGTGGTCCCAGGCCCGCCGAGCCCGCGGCGGCGCCGGCATCAAGGTGCGCGTGGTGAAGGGCGCCAACCTGGCGATGGAGACCGTCTCGGCCACCACCCACGGCTGGGAGCTCGCGACCTACGGCACCAAGCAGGACTCCGACACCAATTACAAGCGTGTGCTCGACTGGGCCCTGCGGCCCGAGCACACCGACGCCGTCCGCCTGGGAATCGCCGGCCACAACCTGTTCGACATCGCGCACGCACACCTGCTGGCCGAGGCCCGCGGGGTCTCCAACCGGGTCGAGTTCGAGATGCTGCTCGGCATGGCCGAGGGTCAGGCCGCCGCGATCTCCAAGGATGTTGGCTCGCTGCTGCTCTACACCCCGGTGGTGGCCCCCGAAAACTTCGATGCCGCGATCTCCTATCTGGTGCGCCGGCTCGAGGAAAACGCCAGCCCGCAGAACTTCATGTCCGCGGTGTTTGAGCTGACCAAGGATCCCTCGCTGTTCGACCGCGAGAAGAACCGTTTCCTGGCTTCGTTAGCCGCGGTGGATGCGACCGTCCCCGGTGCCAACCGTACCCAGTCGCGCCTGACCGAGGTGCCTGCGACCCCCGCCGCGGCCTTTGCTAACACCCCGGACACCGACTCCTCGCTGCCCGATAACATCCGCTGGGCGCACCAGATCGCCGCCCGCATCCCCACCTCCGAGCTGGGATTGGCCGGGATCGCCGCGGCCGCCGTGCACACCGGCGACGAGGTCGAGGCGCTGATTGCCGGTGCCCGCGCCGCCCAGCCCGCCTGGCACGGTGCCGGATCCGCCGAGCGCGCCCGCGTGCTGCGCGAGGTGGCCCGCAACCTGTCGGCCCACCGCGGTGAGCTGATCGAGGTGGCCGCCGTGGAGACCGGAAAGAGCCTGGACCAGGCCGACCCCGAGGTATCCGAGGCCATCGACTTTGCCGTGTACTACGCCGAGCGTGCCGAGGAGCTTGACCGCATCCAGGGTGCCGACTTCACCCCGGCGACCCTGACCGTGGTTGCCCCGCCGTGGAACTTCCCGGTCGCGATCCCCACCGGTTCGGTGCTCGCCGCGCTGGCCGCCGGATCCGCCGTGATCCTCAAGCCCGCCCCGCAGGCCCGCCGCTGCGCCGCGGTCATCGCCGAACTCCTCTGGGAGGCCGGGGTGCCGCGCGAGGTGCTGATCCTCGCCGATGTGGCCGAGGGAGACCTCGGCAAGCAGCTGATTGCGCACCCGAACGTGGACCGCGTGATCCTCACCGGCGCGTTTGAAACCGCCGAGCTGTTCCGCTCCTGGCGACAGGACCTCCCGCTGCTCGCCGAGACCTCGGGCAAGAACTCGATTATCGTGACCCCGAGCGCCGACATCGACCTGGCCGTGGCCGACGTGGTCTACTCGGCCTTCGGACACGCCGGACAGAAGTGCTCGGCCGCGAGCCTGGTGATCCTGGTGGGCGAGATGGGACGCTCCGAGCGCTTCATCAACCAGCTCAAGGACGCCACCTCGAGCCTGCGCGTGGACCTGCCCACGAACCTCGCCGCCCAGGTGGGACCGATCATCGAGCCCGCCGCCGGCAAGCTTGCCTGGGCCCTGAACGAACTGGCCCCGGGCGAGACCTGGGCCGTGACCCCGAAGAAGCTCGACGACGAGGGCCAGCTGTACTCCCCCGGCGTGCGCCTCGGCGTGGCCGAGGGTAGCCGCTTCCACACCACCGAGTTCTTCGGACCGGTGCTCGGCGTGATGACCGTCCCCACCTTGGAAGACGCAATCCGCGTGCAGAACGGCACCGCCTACGGCCTGACCGCCGGGCTCCACTCGCTGGATGCCGCCGAGCTCAAGGTGTGGCTGGACGGAGTGCAGGCCGGAAACCTGTATGTGAACCGCGGTATCACCGGGGCGATCGTGCGCCGTCAGCCCTTCGGCGGCTGGAAGCGTTCGGCCATCGGTGCCGGGGCTAAGGCCGGTGGACCCAACTACCTGTTCGGTCTGGGCTCGTTTACCCCCGCCGCCGTATCCGTGGTTCCGCAGACCGGACCGGATGCCCGGGTGCGCGGCATCATCAATGCCGCCAGCGGCATCGACACCGAGATCCTGCTGCGCGCCGCCGCCCTCGACCAGGCGGCCTGGGACACCGAGTTCGGGATCGCCGCGGATGTGTCGGACCTGGGCCTGGAGCGCAACCTGTTCCGCTACCTGCCCGCCCACACCGGCGTGCGGATCGCCGAGAACGCGAACCTGACCGACGCCGTGCGTGTGCTGATCGCCGCGGTTCGTGCCGGTGGAACCGTCCCGGTGAGCACCGGAATCGCCCTGCCGGGAACGCTGGAGTCGGCGCTGCGTGCCTCGGGACTGACCGTCACGAATCAGAACGATGCCGAGTGGCTGGCCGCCCTGCCCACCACCGACCTGGCCCGCATCCGCGTGGTCGGCTCGAGCACCGGCGACGAGTACGCCGCCGCCGGTGGCCGCCCCGAGCTGGCCTTCTACCGCGACCCGGTCACCGAGGCCGGCCGGATCGAGCTGCTGCCGTTCCTGCACGAGCAGGCCATCTCGATCACCGCACACCGCTTCGGCAACCACGACGCCTGGTCCGAGGCAGCAATCTAACCGCCCTCCCCAGGCAAGCCACCGCCCCCGGAACCGTCCTCGGTTTCGGGGGCGGTTCCGTTTCCCGTGGCCGTGGTATCCGTCCCACCCGGCATTTCGCCGCGCGCCGGAGCCTACCCCTATTCGGGAATCGCTTTTCGGGGTGCTCCGAAGCGCAGGACGCCGATCAGAACCAGCGTGACACCGGCCAGTGCGCCGGAAGCCCAGGCGAGTGTCCCGTATGACCAGACCGCCGTCAGGGTGCCCGCGATGATGCTGGCACAACCGCCGGAGACGTTCATGGTGAGATCCATCAGTCCCTGTAACCGTCCGCGCTCCCGGGGTGGAATGCTCTCGGAGACAAGCACCGAGCCCGCCACGATACTCATTGACCATCCAAATCCCAGCAGGGTAAGCCCCGTCGTAAACATCCAAGACGCTCCCGAATGGGACAGCGCGAGCACGACGGCCGTGGTGCCGGAGAGCACAAGCCCGCAGAGCCCCACGAACCGCGCGCCTCGCCACCGGGCAAGCAGTCCAAAAACCGGGCTCAGGACGTACATCGCGACCAGATGGGCGCTCATCATCATCCCCACCAGGCCGGCCGGGGTATCCACCATTACCAGGTGCACGGGGGCCATCCCCATGAGGGCTATCATCACCGAGTGCGAGACCAGCGTGAGGACCAGGGCAAAGATCGCCGCGGGGTGGCGACGCAACACCGTCGGAAGATTTCGTCGCTCCACCCCGGGTCTACGCCCATCCGCTCCGATGGCTCCGGCTGGTGCCCAGAGGAATGAAATACCGGCCGCCAGAGCGTAGAGGACCAGCAACACGATAAAGGGCGATGCCGTTTTGGTCCCGCCGGTCAGGCTCATCAGGTTCGGGCCAATCAGCGATCCAGACGTCCCCGCCCAGAGAATCAGGCTGATCGCCAGGGGCAGGTGGATGGGATCGGTAACCGCGTCGGCCGCGGCAAAGCGGGTCGCTAAAGCGCCCACGGTACCTCCCCCGATAAGGACCAGGGCAATCAGGAACAGGGGCCAGGACTCGGCCGTGATTGCCAGTACCGTGCCCATAGCTCCGAGCGCGGCCAGGGAAAACGCGGTACCGAGGGCGGTGCGTCGACCCCGACGCCGCGAGAGCGCGGCGATGGGGAGGGTGAGGAGACTCGCTCCGAGAATCATCGCCGTCTGCGACAGACCGGCAATCTGCTCGGACCGGGACAACTGATACGCAACCGGCGTCACCACGGTGAGTGCCAAACCGGCAGCGGTGGAGGCAAGAACCTGGGTGGCACCGAGTGCCAGCAACGCGGGGGCAAACTCGGTGGATACTCGGCGACGACGCATGGCGATGGGCTCCCTTGAGTTCAGGGACCAGCGTGTACGTGCAAGCTGGCTATCGTCTCGACGCCCGGAAGCCCGGAAGCCCGGGCACGCTAGCCGCAGATTTTTGGTCCCGGATCGGCCGGGTTTCCCCGTGATGCTTGCCCTCGCCCGCACTCGTTGCCAGAATGGGGCCACCGGGGCGGGGTGCTCCGCGGGGCAAGGAGACCAGCGTTGGATATGACCGCGATTAATCCACTACTCGTGAGCATTCTCATCTTCGCCGGGGTGGCGGTGCTGAGCTGGGCCGTGACCGCCCGCACCGGCTCGTCTGCCTGGCTCGACCGGTTGTGGTCGATCCTGCCGATCGTCTATGGCTGGGTGTTTGCCGCAGCCGCAGGCCTCGCGGATCCCCGGCTGAATCTGCTGGCGATCCTCGCCACCGCCTGGGGCGTGCGTCTCACATTCAACTACGCCCGCAAGGGTGGCTATAAACGCGGTGCCGAGGATTATCGCTGGGGCACCGTGCGCAACAGGCTGAATCGCACACAGTGGTTCTTTTTCCACGCGCTCTTTATTAGCGTTTACCAGCAGGCTCTCCTGCTGCTCCTGGTGCTCCCCGCCTGGACCGCATACGAACACCGCACCCCGCTGGGGTGGTCGGACTGGCTTTTTGCCGCCGTGTTCCTCGTCCTGCTGATGGGTGAGGGCACGGCCGATGGGCAGCAGTGGCGGTTCCAGCAGCGCAAGAAAGCCGCCGCGGCCGCGGGACAGCCGTTGGCCGACGGCTTTATCAGCACCGGCCTGTTTCGCCTCTCCCGGCATCCCAACCTGTTCTGCGAGATCATGATGTGGTGGGTGTTCTATGTGCTGGGTGCCATCGCGGTGGGAGAGCCGTTCTCCAGGACCATCCTGGGAACCGTGCTCCTCACCGCACAGAGCATCGGCTCGACGGTGATGGCCGAATCCATCTCCGGCGCTAAATATCCCGGCTACGCGGCCTACCGCGCCCGCACCTCACGCCTGCTCCCCTGGCCGCCGCGCGCCTAATGCTCATTGAGCCTGTCATTCCCGTGCAGAAACGCTCCTCGACTCTCGTAATTCTGGTCATCGGCGCGTAACCTCGCTGACAAGAAGGTGAGGACAAGGTCCCTCCTCAGGAGTCGACCGGGTCTGCAAGACGAAAGCGCTTGCAGGCTCGTTCAAGCTCCGTAGCGACAACAAAACGGGCGCCCTCCCGAAGGAGAGCGCCCGTCCCGTGTGAAACGAGGGTTGGACTTAGAAGTCCATACCGCCACCGTCGCCACCGGCTACCGGAGCAGCCTTCTCGGGCTTGTCGGCCACGACGACCTCGGTGGTCAGGAACAGACCGGCGATCGAAGCGGCGTTCTGCAGTGCCGAACGGGTGACCTTGGCCGGGTCGATGATGCCCTGAGCGATCATGTCACCGTACTCACCGGATGCGGCGTTGAAGCCGTGGCCGACGGGCAGGTCGCGGACCTTGGCGGCCACAACACCGGGCTCCTGGCCGGCGTTCAGTGCGATCTGCTTCAGCGGGGCCTCGATGGCCACGCGAACGATGTTTGCACCGGTTGCCTCGTCGCCGACGAGCTCCAGCTTCTCGAAGGCCAGCTTGCCGGCCTGGATCAGGGCAACGCCACCACCGGCGATGATGCCCTCTTCGACGGCAGCCTTGGCGTTACGCACGGCGTCCTCGATGCGGTGCTTGCGCTCCTTGAGCTCAACCTCGGTTGCGGCTCCGGCCTTGATGACCGCAACACCGCCGGCCAGCTTGGCCAGACGCTCCTGCAGCTTCTCGCGGTCGTAGTCCGAGTCGGTGCCCTCGATCTCGCGACGGATCTGAGCCACGCGACCGGCGATGGCGTCGGCGTCGCCGGCACCCTCGACGATGGTGGTCTCGTCCTTGGTGATGACAACCTTGCGGGCGCGGCCCAGGTCGGTCAGCTTCAGCTGCTCGAAGGTCAGGCCGAGCTCGGCGGAGATAACCTCTCCACCGGCCAGTACGGCGATGTCCTTGAGCTGAGCCTTGCGGCGCTCACCGAAGCCCGGAGCCTTGACGGCGGCGGACTTGAAGATGCCACGGATCTTGTTGACAACCAGGGTGGTCAGCGCTTCGCCGTCCACGTCCTCGGCGATGATGACGAGGGGCTTGCCGGTCTGCATGACCAGGTCGGCAACCGGGGACAGGTCCTTGACCGAGGAGATCTTGGAGTCTGCGATCAGGATGTAGGCATCCTCGAAGACGGTCTCCTGGCGGTCGGGGTCGGTGACGAAGTAGGCCGACAGGTAACCCTTGTCGAAGCGCATACCCTCGGTCAGCTCGAGCTCGGTACCGAAGGTGCTGGACTCCTCAACGGTGACCACACCCTCCTTACCAACCTTGTCGATGGCCTCGGCGATGATCTCACCAATGCCGGTGTCGGCGGCCGAGATCGACGCGGTGGCGGCGATCTGGTCCTTGGTCTCGATCTCCTTGGAAGCCTCGGTCAGCTCGGCGATAACCGCGGCCACGGCCTTCTCGATGCCCTTCTTCAGGCTGATCGGGTCGGCACCGGCGGCAACGTTACGCAGGCCCTCGCGGACCAGGGCCTGGGCGAGAACCACCGAGGTGGTGGTTCCGTCACCGGCGACGTCATCGGTCTTCTTGGCGACCTCCTTGACGAGCTCCGCACCGATCTTCTCGTACGGGTCGTCGAGCTCGATCTCCTTGGCGATGGACACACCATCGTTGGTGATCGTGGGGGCGCCCCACTTCTTCTCAAGTACTACGTTCCGACCGCGCGGGCCAAGGGTGACCTTGACGGCGTCGGCGAGCGTGTTCAGTCCACGCTCAAGACCGCGGCGGGCCTCTTCGTCAAAAGCAATGATCTTTGCCATGTGGTTTTTCGTCCCTCCCGGACGTCGAAAACGGGGTTAGCACTCGATGAATGTGAGTGCTAACTCGATTCTGGCACTCTCCACCTACGAGTGCAAGCCGAACCAGGCAGATGACGGCGGATGAACAGGGAGCCCACGGGGTCCCTATTCGAAGCGCACCTCGGCACCCGAGATTAGCGGCACAAGCTCAACCCAGGCGTTGCCCGGGGCCAGCAGAATCGGTTCCCCCGCCTCGGTGGTGAGCGTGATGGGCGCGGTCGCCTCGGTCTTGGACCAGGTCACCGGAATCACCTGCCCGCCCGTGGACACATGCCCGGTCCCCGAACCGATCAGCACGGTCTTGGGCACCCCCGGATACTGGTTGTCGATGTTCACCCGAAGCACAATCACGTTGGTGGCCGACCGGGTCTTGCCGTCGGTATCCAGGTCGGGCTTGCCCTGCTGCGAACGCAGGAAAACTCCCTGGGTGGTATCCCAGGCCCAGGACTGCTGCCGGGAGGCCGAGAAGGTCGCAAGGATTGTCGCCACCGGCGTTCCGCCCTGGAGCGCCGAGGCCCCCTCGGCCGTTTCGGCATGCTCAAACTGCGTGGGCGGTGCGGCCAGCCCCTTCTGATCGTCGATCAGCTTTTCGGCCCGCAGGATCACGTTATGCGGGGCGGGCTTGTCCTTGCTGCGGTACATAAACGGGTCGGCATTCGGCTGACCGTGGATGAAGTTCTTGACCGGGGTGTTCTCCATCTGGTCCACGAAGATCTGCTGTCCACCCGAGTAGGCCACGATGCCGCCGAAGGGGGAAATGATGTCCGGGTCCATCGGACGAATCGAGCGCAGCGGCCCCAGCTCCTCGGGAATCTGGGACTGCCAGACCGCAACGTAGCGGGTCAGTCCGCCCTCGACCAGCTCCTCAAACACCAGGTCGGCGCGCTCCAGCCCGCGCTGGGGACGCGCCTCGACGTCGTTACCGATCTTGGCGGCGAGCGAGGGGCGACCCAGGATCTCCAGCGACGCCGACTCACCCGTGAGCGGGGCGACGGCCCCCGGGGCGTCTTCGGTGTCCGTCGGAGTGGCCGAGGTCACCGGTTCGGGTCGCTCGGCACACGCGGACAGGAGCGAGACCCCCATCAGGCAGGCGATCAGTACACGCGCCACCCGCATGGGAGTGGCCGCGGGCGAGGTCAAGCGCGATGCTGCGAGTCTGGACATGCCGATAACCATAACGTGCCCGGGCCATAATCACCCCGAGCCGCGCAGAACTATCGCTCGTTATTGGAGCGGTGCGCCTCCCAGGCCGAACGGATAATCTCCTCGGTGCCGCGACGCGCGCTCCACCCGAGTTCGCGCTCGATCTTTGCCACCGAGGCCACCACCGACGCCGGATCGCCCGCGCGACGCTCGCGAATCTCCGGGGGCAGATCGACCCCACTCACCCGGCGCACGGTCTCCACCATCTCCAGCACGCTGGTGCCCAGTCCCGTGCCCACGTTGAAGACCTCGTGCCACCCGGCGGGCGGGAGTCCAGCGTATCCAGGGCGGCCAGGTGGGCATCCGCCAGATCACTGACGTGGACGTAGTCCCGCACGCAGGATCCATCCGGGGTGTCATAGTCAGCACCAAAGACCAGTGGCGATTCACCCTGGTCCAGTCGCTCCAAGATCATCGGTACCAGGTTGAGCACGGCGCGATCACCCAGTCGGTCAGACCCCGCACCGGCCACGTTGAAATAGCGCAGGCTCACCCCGCGAAGCCCCCAGGCGGTTCCCGCGGCCGCGACCAGGTACTCCCCCTGCAGCTTGGACATTCCGTATGGATTCACCGGCACCGTGGGAGCATCCTCGGCGATCTGCGCCCCCACCGCATTGCCATACACCGAGGCAGAGGAGGAGTACACCAGGTTGCGCACGCCGGCCGACTCCATCGCCAGGATCAGGTTGGACAGACCACCGATGTTTTGTTGAAAGTACCAGGCGGGCCGTTGGACCGACTCCAGGACCTGCTTGCGGGCGGCGAAGTGCACCACGGCTTCGATCCGGGCGGTGGTGAGGATCTCGCTCAGCCGCGGAACCGAATGGGTGTCCGCGAGGTCGAGTTCGTGAATAACCACGCCGGGAATACGCTCGGGGATGCCGGTAATCAGGTCATCCACGGCGCCAACCTCATCGCCCCGGGCCTGCAACAGCTCCACCACGTGCGCACCGATGTATCCCGCACCGCCGGTAACCAGAATCCTCATACCGGGGATCCTTTCGCACCCGTTTTCCGGAGCGTGGATCCACGCTCCGGCACCGGTTTACGCTAGCGACTGGCCGAATAGTCGGTGCCCAGCACTGCCACAACCTGGTTGGCCGGGGCCGGTCCGCCGGCGTTGTTCTTGGCGTACTCCTGAGACTTGGTGACGGTCTGGATGCCCAGGGCCGCGGCAACCCCACGGGCCGCCGACTCACCGGCGTTATCGTGGTAGTACACCACGCTCTGACGAATCGACTTGCTCTTGGCATTGCCCACGTTGATCTGCTGGGTCCAGCCCGCCTGGTTCAGTCGCGTCGAGGCACCGGCGGACAGACCCGTGGTGGTGGTTCCATTCAGCACGTAGATCGAGGCGGTCTTATCGACCGCACCGGTGGTCGGGGTTTCGCTCGGCGGAGCCTGGCTCTCGCCGGTGTCGCCACCGTTCTCATCGGTCCCACCGTCGTCCGGGTTATCGGAGGCACCGTCGCTGGGCTCCTCGCCGGGCTGCGCGGTTGAACTCGAGGTCGGCGCGGTGAAGTCGATCTTGCCGTTCTGCACCGCGATATACACGATCCCGCCGAGCACCAACACCACCACGGCCAGGACCGCGACCAGCCAGCCCCAGTGACGACGAGGCAGCGCTCCGGCGGCACGGTGAGCACCCACACGCTTGGAGTGCGTGCGGGCGTTGTCAAAACGGTCGTGGGGGTGGCGTTCGCGCATCTGGGTGGTTCCTCATGGCGGGTCGAGCAGCCGGGCAGATACCCGGTACGGCGGGAAAACGATCGAGAGGGGTTAGTGCTGTCCGGTGGCGCGGCGCTCGCGGGCGGCCTGGCGGGCCTGGCGCAGTCGCTGCAGACGTTTGATCAGCATCGGATCAAAGATGAGGGCGGCTGGACGATCAATCAGGCCCGAGAGGATCTGATAGTACCGGGCGGGGGAAAGTGAGAGTTCGGCACGAATGGCCTCCTCCTTCAAACCCGGGTGCTGCCACCAGCGGTTCTCAAACTCGAGGATCGCCCGTTCGCGATCGCTGAGCGCACCGGCGCGCACGGGTTCCGGCGTAGGTGCCGTGGAATCGGAACTCATAGTCATCTCCCCACCAGTAGCGCTCACCTCAAGAGGTCCGTGGGGTAATCCTAACCCGAATCCCCGACGCTAGATGGGGACCGGCTGAGAGAACCCCCACCCAACCGGTGAGACTTACCCCAATAAGGGGAACAAACACGGGTGTGGCGCGTTAGATTAGGAGTGGATCACCACCCGAAGGAGACGGTATGAACACCCCCGTGAACAAGAGCGACGCCGAGTGGCGTGAAGAACTGAGCCCCGAGCAGTATCAGGTGCTGCGCGAGGCCGCGACCGAGCGTCCGTGGACCGGCGAGCTGCTGGACGAGGAGCGCTCCGGCCTCTACACCTGTGCCGCCTGTGGTGCCGAGCTGTTTAAGAGCGGAACGAAGTTTGACTCGGGCTGTGGATGGCCGAGCTTCTACGAGTCCGTGCGCCCCGAGGCGGTCAAGCTGATCGAGGACAACTCGCTGGGCATGGTCCGCACCGAGGTGCGCTGCGCCACCTGCGACTCGCACCTGGGCCACGTGTTTGACGACGGTTTCGGCACCCCCACCGGCGATCGCTATTGCATGAACTCGATCGCCCTGAACTTCACCGCGGAATCCGAGTAGCGTGAGCGCAGGGGCATACCAGGCCGCGCTGACGCGGCGATCACGATCAAAGGTTTCGCCGGAAACCCCGGATCACGACGAGCTGGTGCGGCTGGTTTCGGCCGCGGGTCGGGTGGCCGATCACAGTGGTCTGGAACCGTGGCGTCTGATCGAGCTGCGCGGAACCGACCGCCACCGACTGGGTGAGGCGCTTGCCGAGGCCGAGGGCAAACGCTCTCCCTCAACCAAGCCGCTGCGTGCCGAACTGCTGATCGCGATCGTGTTTGCCCCGAAGAAGTCGCATAAGGTTCCCGACTGGGAGCAGGAGGCCGTGGCCTCGGGTGTCGCGCACGTCCTGAGCCTGCTCCTGGACGAGGCCGGCTGGGGTGTGCTCTGGCGCACCGGTGAGCTGACCCGCACCGAGCCCGTGCACCGCATGCACGGACTCGCTCCGCACGAGAAGCTGCTGGGCTGGCTGTATGTGGGTGGGGTCCTGCCCCGGGACAAACCCGAGCGGCCCCGCACCATCGACGGGGCCCGGTTCATCACCGGCCTGCCGACGTCCTAACGCACGAATGCCCGTGCTCCCGATTATCAGGAGCACGGGCATTTTGTCATTTCCGTGGGCTACGTGGTTGACGTCGGCGCACTCGCGGGGGCCGCGTGACGGTGCCGGCCCCAGCGCGGAAGCCCGGCAATGATCGCCGCGACCAGCGCCAGCAGCGCGCCGCCGACGGTGGCCAGGGACATCTGATCAGCGCCGAAGTCCATCAGGTCCAGGATCACCGCGGTGATCAGCTGACCGGCGATCATACCCATCCCCATCAGCAGCACGCCGGTGGAGGCGACGATCCACGCCGAGAGTCCGATACACACGCAGCCGATCAGCCCGCCCACGTAGAGGGACGGGTCACTCGGCCAGGCGAATTCGGTGAAGTGCGGGCCGCCGCTGATAAAGACGGCGCAGAGCAGCGCAAACGTGCCAAACAGGAAGTTGAGGAACGTGGCCGACAGCACGCTGTTGGCGGCCGCACGCACGCGCCCGTTAACGGCCTGCTGCCAACCGAGCAGGAGCCCGGCAATAAAGGGGAGAACCAGGGCCCACGCGGGGATATCGGTGGAGATTTTGCCCGTGACCGACCAACCGGCGGCGGCCAGCACAAGCGCGGCACCCAGCAATCGATTAACGCTCGGTCGGACCCGCCCGAGCGGACCAAATCCGATGCCGTCGAGGATGAGCCCGGACACGGTTTGCCCGGCAACCACGGCAACGCTGAACATCGCGATGCCCACGATGGCCCCCACCTGACTCTGGCTAAAGACCAGGAAAGCGCCGCAGAAGCCGGCCAGCAGGATCCACCAGGGTACCGATTTCCCGGCAATTCCGTGGAAGATCGCGGCGACTCCGCGACGCCCCGGGCGGGAGAAAATCATGATCAGCGACAGGACTACCAGGCCCGACCCGAACGAGACCGCGGCCGCCGCCAGGCCGTCGTGCAGCGCCTCACCGAGGTGTCCGTTAATGCGTGCCTGGATCGACATGGCCGATCCGATCATGACGGCAAGAATGAGCGCAATCCAGCGCGGGAGAATGCGGGCGGTCCGCTGTGACATGGTGAAGCCTTCCAACTCGGCGCACGCAAGGGGTCGCACGCCGCGTGCCAGCTTACTCCTCGCCCACGACGCTTCCGCGCCCACAAAACCCCGTGCCCGTTCAGGCCGTCTCCCTAACTGGGATTCCGCAGGTTCCTCGGCCCCGCGGACAGTCGTCGCCCGGTTTTTCTGCCGATCGGCACCGTTCCCGCCGCTATACGGACAGTCGCCGCCCGAACCCCCGGGCGTTCTGGCACGATGGGATCAACCCGAGAAGGGAACCCGAGATGACATCCACACGCCCCGCCGCCAACGCCGACGGCATGCGTCGTCACAACCTCGCCGCGGTCCTGGAGATCATCCATCGTCGCCGGCAGCTTTCGCGCACCGAGATTACCCGGGCATCCGGGCTGAGCCGGTCCTCGATCAAGGGCCTGGTCGCCGAGTTGGAGACCCTGGGGCTGTGTTTTGAGAGCGAGCCGCAGGCCAGTAATCGCTCGGGTCGCCCCTCGCCGATGGTGCAGCCGCGCCCCGACGTGCTGAGCGTCGCGGTGATGCGCGATGCCAACGGGATCACCGTGGCATTGGCGACCCTCGGGGCGAAGATTGTCTGGCGTCGAGCGGTCCCGCTCCCCCGCAATGTGTCGGCACGGGACACCGCCGATATCGTGGCCACCACGATCGCCGAGGCCCTGGCGGAGCTTCCCGCCGGGGTTGTGCTGGTGGGGATCGGCGTGGCGACCCCGGGGTTTGTGACCGGTGAGAATCACGAGTATGTGAGTGCGTCCTCGCTGGGATGGGATGCCGAGCCGTTCGCCCACTACCTCACCGAGGCCACGGGAATCCCCGCGGAAACCCGCTATGACGGCCACCTGGGGGTGCTGGCCGAGAGCATTTGGGGTGCCGGGCTGGATCGCAAAAACGTTGTCTACTTCTACGGCGGCCCGGGCGGGATCGGCACCGCGGTGCTCGTGGGGGGACACCTCCTGACCGGCAATACCGGCATCGCCGCCTCCTTCGCCCACGCGACCGTGCGACCCGGCGGCGGGCGCTGCTGGTGTGGTGCCCGCGGCTGCTTCCAGGTGGAGGTCACCCAGTACGACATCCTGAGCGCCCTCGGGGAGATCGGCGCGCTGCCCGAGCTCCCGCCCGAGGCCGTCGAGGACCGCTCCCCGCGCACCGTCTACGCTCCCCCGCACGATGATGATCCGGTGCTTCCCGAGCCGCCGCAGTCCCCGCACGAGCGCCTAGAGAGCTATCTGGCCCGCACCGGCGCGGCCCTGCGCGCGGCCGTGATCGCCTACGATCCCGAGCTGATCCTGTTTGACGGATTCTTCAGCCACCTGCTGGCCTACGATGCCGACACCCTGGCCGGCTACTGCGTAATCTCCAGCTTCGACACCATGCGCCAGCAGGTCGAGCTGGGAACCCCAGCCCTCGGGCCCGACCTGCTCCTGCTCGGCGCGGCCGATCTGGGCTTCCGTCGGCTGCTGGCCGATCCGCTCGGTGTGATCGGCGGGCAGCCGGCGGGCGCGGACACCGCGGTGCGTCCGGAATAGCCGGATCGTCCGGCCGACTGGACTGTCTCGGCAGACTCAACTGGCTCGGCCGACTCAGCTGGCTCGACCTGCGCAGCTGGCTCAACCTGCTCAACTGGCTCGGCGCCCCGGCAGCCTAGCGACGCCACATCGGCCGCGCCGTCATATTCCCCCGGAGGAACATGACGGCGCGGCCGCGGTGTGCGCTAGGACTCGTCGGGTTTTTTGAGCAGGAAGGTCATCGCCAGCGCGAGCACCTTGACTCCCAGCCCGACGGTGAGCGCAAACCGCAGGCCGTGCCCATCCGCAAGGATGCCGTAGACCGGCGCGAACAGCCCACCCACCGTGGCCCCGAGGCCCAGGGTGAGCCCGCTCGAGGTTCCGATCCGATTCGGCAGGTACTTCATCCCCAGCGCAACCTGCACCGAGAACGGGATGAAGGCGGCAAACCCAAGCACCGCAATCGCGATCAGCGCGACCACCGTGCCCGGCGCAAGCAGCATGACCCCGAGCGCCAGCGGGCCGATCAGGTAGCCCAGGCGCAGGGTGAGGATGTGGCCGATCCGGTCGGCAAGCCAGCCGCCGGCCAGGGTTCCCAGCACCCCCATCCCGGTGAACAGGGTCAGGCTTCCGGCCCCGAACTCGGTGCTGACCCCAAACTCACTAATCAGGAACAGGGCGAGGAATGCCTGAATTCCGGCCGATCCCGCCGAGGACAGGATCACCATCGCCGAGAACCAGCCGAATGCTCGCCAGTCATCCTTGCCGTGCCGAGCGGGCTTCGTCGGAGCCGGAGCGGCAACACCCGAGCGCGCACGCTTTGCCCGTTCGATGCCGCGCCAGATCGCCATCAGCAGCGCCAGGGCCACGGCGGGAAGCGCGAGCAGCGGGGTGGCCGCGAGACCCAGGTTTCCGATCACCAGCGATACCGCGAGCGGCGCCAGCGCCATGCCGATGTTTCCGCCGACCGAGAAGACCGCGAGCCCGCTGGTGCGCGGACCCGAGGCCGCCTTCGCCTGACGCGTGGCCGAGGGGTGGTAGGCAGCGACCCCGAGGCCGGTGCCGGCAACCGCGAGACAGGTCAGCAGCAGGTCCTGGGTGAGCCCCGAGATACCGACACCGACACCGGCAATCAGGAAGCCCACCACCGCGAGCCAGGGGATGCGCCAGCGATCCACCAGCAGCCCAAACGCGGGCTGGAGCACGCTGCCCAGCAGGTTGGCGGCGAGCATGATCGCGCTGGCCGCGGCGTAGGTATAGTTGCGCTCCAGCACCATAAACGGGATCAGCGCCGGCACCGCCCCCGCGTAGAAGTCGTTGACCACGTGGGTCACCGACATCAGCGCGAGCTTCCCGCGTTGAACCTCCCCGGTCATGCGCGGGGGCGCTACCTGCGGCAGCGCCCCCGTTCCAACCGATTCCAGGGAATCAATCGCCTCGTTTCTTGAGGTCACTCTGCCAGCAGCCAATCCACCTCGCGGCGCAGCAGCTCGTGCCGTTCCGGGGTGTCAAACGCCTGCACGCCGTGGCCCAGGGCGTCATAGACGGTGCGGGCACCGTCCTGCTCGGTGGTCCACACCAGTGCGTGGGTCAGGTCGGCATAGTCGTGGGTCAGCAGAATTCGGCTGCCCGGGTACGCCTCCAGATAGCTGTACATCTCGTCGTAGGGGTGGAAGTCGGCAAAGCCCGCGGTGATCGGATGATCCGGGTCCGAGACCTGCACGTGCGAGACGCCGATCGGCGGATGCATCGAGGTCCCGCGCACCCACTCGCCGCCGATCCACTGGTGCCACTCGTCCAGCCCATCCAGGCTGTTCGAGGCGGCGTGCAGCGCGAGGATCGGTGCCTTGCGGGCGCGGTAGGCACGCAGCGCGGCAAAGGCCTCGTCCCACTCCTCGCGCGGACCGTCGGAGACCTCGGTATACTCGCCAAAGCCCGAGTTGACCACCAGCAGGTCGGTGTCCGCCAGTTCCTCCAGGATGCCCTGCGGCTTGAGCGCCCGCAGCACAACCTCGTGCCCGGCCTCCTGCAACACCTGGGCGACGCGGAAGCCCGTCGCGGTGAAATCGTGCCAGCGGTCCTGGTACTGACCGGAGCCGGTCAGGATGGTGATTTTTGCCATGATGTTTCCCTCTCTCGGGTGGGGTTAGGGGTGCAGCAGGGTGGTGGGGATCGGCGCCGAAACCAGGCCGGACGCATCCAGCTCCGCCCACAGCTCGGCGGGGATCTCCCAGCTCGCCCAGGACAGGTTCTGGTTCAGCTGGCCGCGGTCGGCCACCCCGGTGAGGATCATGTCCACCTCGGGATAGCCCAGCACATACTGAATGGCCACCGCACCGATGGGCACGCCGTAGCGCTCACTCAGTGCGTGAATCGCGGCGACCCGCTCGACGATCGCGGGCGGGGTGGGCTGATAGTGGAAGTGACCGGAGTCCTTGCCATCCACCAGGCCCGCGTGCAGGGTCGAGGCGATGCTCAGGGTCACGCCCTGCTCCCGCACCAGCGGGATCACCTCGTCCAGCGCCTCGGAGTCCACCAGCGAGAAACGGCCGGCGAGCAGCGCGGCGTCCAGCTCGATTTCGCGCAGGAAGCGGGCGAGCATCGGTGCCTGGGTGATGCCGACGCCGATGGCGCCGATCACCCCCTCGGAGCGCAGCTCCTGGAGTGCCGCATAGGACTCGGTGGACGCCTGGTCGTAGAAACGGTCGGGATCGTGGATGTAGGCGATGTCCAGTCGGTCAACGCCCAGCCGGGCGAGCGACGCGTCTACCGAGCGGCGAATCCCGTCAGCCGAGAAGTCGTAGCGCCACAGCGCATCCTCGTGTTCGAGGACCGGCTCGCCGTCGCGCACCAGGCGGCCCACCTTGGAGGAGAGCACATACTCCTCGCGGGGATAGCGGGTCAGCGAGGGCCCAAACAGCTTCTCCGAGGCACCGCCGCCATACATCGGGGCGGTGTCGAAGTAGCGGATCCCCGCATCCCAGGCGGCATCCACCAGGTCGTCGCTGTTGGCCTGCGGATCGGCATGATGGATCAGCGAGGTGGCGCCGAGGGACAGGCCGCGGGCCTGCGGGAAGGTAACCCGGTTGGTGGGTTCGGTTGTCATGATTAGCCTTTCAGTCCGCCGCCGAAGTTGATACGCATGTACTTCTGCAGCCAGATAAAGATGATGATCAGCGGAATGGTGGCCACGAGTGATCCGGAAATCACCAGGGTCGGGATGATGGCCTCCTCGGTATCACTCCCGCGCATCATGCTGTAGAGGCCGAGGGAGAGGGGGTACTTGGTGTTGTCGCTCAGCATGATGAACGGCAGCAGGAAGTTATTCCAGATTCCCACGAACTGCAACAGGAACACGGTGAGCAGGCCGGGCGCCATCAAACGCAGCCCAATCGCCGAGAAGATTCGAAACTCGCTGGCCCCGTCCACGCGTCCGGCATCCAGCAGCTCCCGCGGCACCGAGGAGGCGGCAAACACGCGGCACAGCCACATCCCAAACGGGCTGACCATGACCGGGAACAGGATCGCGAAGTACGTGTTGGTGAGCTCAAGCTGGGCCATCAGCAGGTACTGCGGGATCGCCACCACCACGCCGGGCAGCAGCATGCCGGTGAGCACCAGGCCGAAGGCGACCTGCTTGCCGCGGAACTCGTACATCGCCAGGCCATAGCCGAACGCCGCCGAGACCAGCACCGAGAGGGCAGCGCCTCCGCCGGCGTAGATGACCGAGTTGCCCATCCACGTCCAAAACGCGCCGTCCTGATAGTTGCCCAGCTGGGCGACGTTGCGGAAGAACCCGTCGATCCCATCGGGGATAAACGTGTTGGTGGTGAACAGGGTTTCGCGGCCCTTGGTGGACGCGCTCACCAGCCAGAACAGCGGGATGAAGCAGTACAGCGAGCCGATGATCAGGATCGCCGAGGGAATCGCGCCGAGCGCCTTTCGCTTGGCCCGGGCGCGTTCGCGCTTGATCTCCTGCGGCGGACGCTCGCTCGCCGGCAGCGCGGCGGCGACGGGAACCGGGGTCTTATCGATCGTGGTCATCAGTCGCCCGATCCCTTCTTGCCTGCGAGCCGGAAGACCAGCAGCGAGAGTCCAAATGCGATCAGCGCGATGATGATCGCCCCGGCCGCGGCCATGTTGGTTTCGCCCTGCTCAAAGGCCAGGCGCTGGATCTCCATCAGCGGCACCCAGCCGGAGGTGATGGAGGGGGACATGGTTTTCATGGTCTGCGGTTCGGCGTACACCTGAACCGCGCCGATCACACCAAACAGCAGGGTGAAGATCATCGAGGGCACCACGAGCGGCAGCTTGACCTGGATCGCGATGCGCAGCTCGCTGGCCCCGTCGATCCGAGCCGCCTCGTAGATCTCCCGCGGAATGCCGCTGAGCGCGGTATGCAGGATGATCATGTTGAAGCCGATGCCACCCCAGACGGCGATGTTGACGATCGAGTAGAACACCAGCGAGTCCCCGAGGAAGTCCGGGGTCGGGAAACCGAAGAAGGTGAAGATGTCACCGAACGGGCTGGTGCGTTCGTGGTACATGTAGCCCCACATGAGCGTGGCGATCACGCCGGGGACCGCATAGGGGATGAAGATGATCGTCTTCGAGACCGTGCGCAGCTTGGAGACGCCCACGTCCAGCGCCAGGGCGAAGACCAGCGCCAGGCCGAGGGTGATCGGGATCACCAACAGGCCGTAGTATCCGGCGCGGGCCAGGCCCGACCAGAACACCGAGCCCTCGAGGATCGCCGCGAAGTTGTCGAACCCGACAAACACCGAGGCGCGTTCGGAGGCACCGATGATGCCCGAGGAGACCTTATTGGAGAAGAAGCTGAGGTAGACCGAGTAGCCGATCGGGATCAGCAGGAACAGGGTGAAGAGGGTGATCCCCGGTGCGATAAACAGGTACGGGGCGAGGCGGTGGCGGCCCTTCTTCGGGCGGCCCGGGCCGGCCGGGGCCCGACCGGGCGCGAGCGAGCGTCGCGTCCGGGCGGGGCCGGCCTGTTCGAGAACTGGCTGAGACATGTGGGGCTAGTCCGTCACCGTGAAGCCCGTGCGCTTCATATCGTCCACCACGGTGGTCTGAAGCTTCTTGATGGCGTCATCCATCGACAGCTCCCCGGCCACGGCCTTGGGCGCGATGTCCTTCCAGGTACTCTGCATCAGCAGGGCGTTGGGACCCCAGTTGGAGAATGTCTTGGCCTTCTGGCTGGCCACCAACTTGAGGTAATCCTGGGCGGGATCGATCGGGCTCGGGCGCATCTCCAGGATCTCCTTGGAGTTGTCCAGGCGGTCGCTGCCGGAGAGGTTGTTGGAGTACTTCCAGCGGGTGAGGATGCCCTCCTCGGAGTCGGTGAACCACTCGATGAAGGTCTCGGCGGCCTGACGCACCTTGGTGTTCTTGACCAGGATGATCGCCGATCCACCGGACACCGCGGTCTCGGTATCGCCCTTATCCCACACCGGCATCGGTGCCGCACGCCACTTCCCATCCAGCTGCGGGTTGGCGTTCATGATGGTGCCGGGTGCCCAGGCACCGGCGTTCCAGGAGAGGATCGTCCCGTCGGCGAGCATGTTGTTGACGCCGGGGCCGGTCTCGGTGGAGATCAGACCCTCCTTGATGAGCTTGGATCGGAAGTTGGCGGCCTTGAGGGTGGCCGGGTCGTCGATGCCCACGGTCCACTTCTCGCCGTCGGCCTTCCACCAGTCGGCACCGGCCTGAGCCGACCAGCCGGCCAGGTCGTTGGAGTCGTAGTTGTAGTTTCCGAGCACCTTGTCCGGGGCGACCTCCTTGACCTTGCGGGCGAGCGCCTCATACTCGTCCCACGTGGTCGGAACGGTCAGTCCCAGCTGGTCAAACAGGTCGGCTCGGTAGAAGAACATCATCGGGGTGAAGTCCTCGGGTGCGCCGTAGTCCTTGTCGCCGAAGTGGACCAGGCCGCGCACGGATTCGCGGTAGTCCCCCTCATCGATCTTCAGGTTTTCCAGCGGGGCCACGGCACCCTGGGAGACCAGGTAGGGCAGCATCTGATACTCGGCCTTGATCACATCGGGGGCGTCTCCGGCCTGAACGGCGGCGATCAGCTTGGCGGCGATATCGGGCTGGTTGGAGGGAACCACGGTCAGCTTGACCTTGATGTTCGGATGAGACTTTTCGAAGGCCTCAACGATCTGCGGCGCGTACTGCGTGGGGTGCCAAAACTTGATGGTCACGGGCTTATCGGCGGTGCCGAGACCCTTATCCTCCTCGGCGCTTGCCCCACCGGAGCATCCGGCAAGCAGGGCCACGATGGCCGTGGCGGCGAGGAGGGAGAGGGAACGTTTTTTCATGGGCGTTGCTCCTTTGCAGGTCAATGACGAAACGTGATGCGGGTGTGAGTTTCCCTCCCCCGGGCGCACCAATCACCGCCCTCATTGGCGGTGCCGGAATCACGATTCCCCTATGTGGTTCCGGGTGCCCCCGACCTTTCGGAGGTATGTTCACGTCATCAACATACCCCATTTAGGTCCCGTGTCCATAGCCCAATCGAAATTTTCTTAGGTCGCGGTGCGCGATGATGCGATCAACCGCTTCGACCCTCCTCCACAGCGCGAAGGAAATACCCGATTATCCACAGATCAAGCTGCTCCGGGCATCAGGACGCTCGCTGTGCGTAGTGTTCAAACATGCCCATCCACGCCCTGAACATCACCGCCATGGCCACCGCCACCATTGGCGCTGCTCTCGGTACCGGCACGGTTTCCAGCGCCAGCGCATCGTATCCGCTCGATTTCTGGCATGGACTCGCACGGTGGGCCGGCACCACCGGCTTTGCGGGCGTGGTCGCCAGTATCGCCGCGATGATCACCATCTTCACCGCGCGCAAGAAACAGCGCGAGGATATCTGGTGGCAGCGAGTCGAGTGGGGACTCACCCACTACTTTGGTGCCGAGGAGAGCGCCGAACGGGAAACCGCACTGGGTATCCTCACCGAGATGGCGAGCTCACGCCTGGGTGGAATCGACGGCACCAGGTTACTTCTCGCGGCCTCGGCGATTATTTCGCAGGATACCACCGCGGAACACACGCGTTTTCCAAGCGGACAGAAGTCGGACACCAGCTTTACCCACATGCACGAACCCCAGGACCATTGAAAAGTAGAGGAGGAATCCATGACCAACGACTACAGCCGACTTCCCCTGGGGCTTCCGCCGAGCCATAACGAGCTTGTCTACGCGGCGAACATTCGGTTTCGCGCCGAACAGGCACAGGGCATCGCCTCGCCCGAGTGGATCATCGACCTCGCCTCGGAGCTCTGGCCGGTTCGCCGAAGACGCTGGTATCACCGGCTGTTTTTTTCTGATAAGCCGCTACGTCGCAAACCGCCACGACTCAGACGATAGCGCGTTCCAGCACAAACCCCCGGCCACATCGTGCCGATGGGCACGGGGACCGGGGGTGATGGAGCCGTTTGCGAGAATCGAACTCGCGACCTTCGCATTACAAGTGCGGCGCTCTGCCAACTGAGCTAAAACGGCGGGTGCCGATCGGGCACCCCATTATTCTAGGGCACCCGGTCGGGCGCGGTGCAACTTCACGCACCGGGAGCGAACCTATCCGGCGGGTGTTGCGCCGTCGGTCGGATCGGTGGACGGGGTGGGCGACACACTCGCCTTGTTCTGGGTCTCGCTGGCAATCGACAGCACAAACGCGCGGAACTCCTTGGAGCTGGTCAGCTCGCCGGTGTACAGCTTCTCGTTCACCAGGATCGTGGGCATGGTCACCACCTTGTCCAGCTTCGAGTTCGGCACCGGCTGGTTCATCGCGGTGTCGGTCACGCTGCTCACCCAGCCCTTATAGGTCTGCTTGGTGATGCACTCCTCGATCGAGCTTGCATCGGACACCTTGGCGTCCTTGGCCAGCTTCACCAGATCGTCATCGCTGCGACCGGTGGTGCCCTCGGTGGGCTGGTCCTTGTACATCGCCGCGTTGAAGGCGAAGAACTGGTCGGGGGCGAAGTTTGCGACGCAGGCGGCGGCGTTGGCTGCCCGGACCGAGTACTGGCTACCGGCCGACTTACTGGCCAACGGGGCGATCGGGTGATACTCGACGGTGATCGCGCCGTCCTTGACCAGGGTTTCCAGCATCTCGGCGTTGGCCTTCTGGAACTCACCCATATCCGAGGCGATGTAGTCGGCATAGATACGAATGTTGGGCACCGCCGGGTTGATCTCGGTGGGCTTGGCGGGATCCGCGATCGGCTGAGAATCCGTGCGGACCGCCTTGAGGCCGGCACCCACCACGATGCCGCCGCTGATCATGTTCGCGGGGGTGGTGGTGGCCGAGGGCTCGGTGGTGCGCAGCGACATCACGACACCCACCACGATGGCACCCACCACAATCACGCCGGCACCAATCAGGAGCACGCGGCCCAGAATATCCTTGCGGCGCTGGGCGCTGCGCAGTTCGGTGGCACGCTCACGCGCGGCCTGTCGGACCGATCGGTTCCGGGGCGACTTCGGGTCTGCGTCGTTAGTCATTCGTCCTCGCTCAATGCGTGTCTACATCGGAATTAGACGACACGCGAACTCCGAGTTTACCCAGCGCATCTGAAAATAGCCCAAACGGGTCCTCGTTTAGGGGACGTTTTCCCAATCCGGGTCCGGACGTTCCAAAACCACGCCCGGGCGTGCCATACTAAAAAACGTGACACTGGCGTCACACCCCGAGCTGTAAAGAACGGGGTTCCATCACAACGGATCGTCCGGCACGTACCTGCCGGTGAAGGAGAAGAGAAAATGGCTTCGGTCACTTTTGATAACGCAACACGTATGTACCCCGGAGGCACCCGCGCCGCCGTTGACAAGCTCAACCTTGAGGTCGCAGATGGCGAATTCCTCGTTCTGGTTGGCCCGTCCGGTTGTGGTAAGTCCACCTCCCTGCGTATGCTCGCCGGCCTCGAAGAGGTCAACGACGGACGCATCCTGATCGGCGACCGCGATGTGACCGACATCCCGCCGAAGGACCGTGACATCGCCATGGTCTTCCAGAACTACGCGCTGTACCCGCACATGACCGTGGCCGAGAACATGGGCTTCGCCCTGAAGATCGCCGGTGTCAGCAAGGACGAGCGCGCCGCCCGCGTGCTGGAGGCCGCCAAGCTGCTGGACCTCGAGGACTACCTGACCCGTAAGCCCAAGGCCCTCTCGGGTGGTCAGCGTCAGCGTGTGGCCATGGGTCGCGCGATCGTGCGTCAGCCCCAGGTGTTCCTGATGGATGAGCCGCTGTCGAACCTGGACGCCAAGCTGCGCGTGCAGACCCGTACCCAGATCGCGTCGCTGCAGCGTCGCCTGGGCGTCACCACCGTCTACGTGACCCACGACCAGACCGAGGCGCTCACCATGGGTGACCGCATCGCCGTGCTGAAGGATGGTCTGCTCCAGCAGGTCGGCACCCCGCGCGACCTCTACGAGCGTCCCGAGAACGTCTTCGTGGCCGGCTTCATCGGCTCCCCCGCCATGAACCTGCTGCAGGTCGGCCTGGCCGACGGCGGCGTGCAGTTCGGCCAGTCGGTTGTGCCGGTTGAGCGCGAGACCATCGCCCAGACCACCGCATCGACCGCCACCATCGGTGTGCGCCCCGAGGACATCCGCGTGACCGAGGACCCCAACGCCGGCCTGGCCGTGACCGTGGACCTGGTCGAGGAGCTCGGAGCCGACGGTTACCTCTACGGTCACGCCGACATCAACGGTGTCCGCACCGACCTGGTGGCCCGCGTCGACGGTCGCATCCACCCCTACGCCGGCGAGACCGTGCGCCTGGAGGTTCTGCCGAACCACCTGCACGTGTTCGACGTCGAGTCGGGCCTGCGCCTCTCGAAGCCGGTGACCCTGTAATTTAGGTCACCGTTTCGAGCGAATCTTCGGCCGGTAGTCTCGTGACCTCCGGTACGCTCGAAAGAGAGTTTGTTTAGCTTCGGCCCACACCCTCGGTGTGGGCCGAAGTGTTATCCCGGGTAACCGGAAAAGAGAGGGAACCCATGAGCGGCTCGCTAAACATCACCTCGGCCACCGCGGATCCGGCGCTGCTGGATCTGCCCTGGGAGCTCCCCCTGGCGGACTGGCCGAGCGAGAGCATCGCCTCGCTGCCCAAGGGTATTTCACGCCACCTGGTGCGCTTCGCCAACCTCTCCGGTTATGTGGTTGCCGTGAAGGAAACCACCGCCGAGATGGCCCGCGGCGAGTATGACATGCTACGCACCCTGCAGCGCCTGGATATCCCGTGTGTGGATCCCCTCGCGGTGATCACCGGCCGAGGCACCGAGAACGGTGATGAGCTGCCCTCGGTCCTGGTCACCCGTCACCTGCGCTTCTCGCTGCCCTACCGCGCGCTGTTCTCGCAGCAGCTGCGCCCGGACACCGCCACCCGCCTGGTGGACGCCCTCGCCGTGCTCCTGGTGCGTCTGCACATCGTGGGCTTCTTCTGGGGCGACGTGTCGCTGTCCAACACCCTCTTCCGACGCGATGCGGGCGCATTTGCCGCCTACCTGGTGGACGCCGAGACTGGCAAGCTCTACCCGGGCGGGCTGTCGCGCGGCCAGCGCGAGAACGACCTGGAGATCGCCCGCGTGAACATCGCCGGTGAGCTGATGGACCTCGCCGCCGGCGGCCGCGCCGACGAGGACCTCGATCCGGTGGAGCTCTCCAACGGAATCGTCGCCGCCTACCGCCAGCTGTGGACCGAGCTGACCGGCTCCGAGTCCTTCTCCTCGCATGAGCGCTGGCGAATCCGCTCGCGGGTCGAGCGTCTGAATGATCTGGGCTTCGACATCGAGGAGCTGGCGATCAAGACCGCCGAGGGCGGCACCACCGTGCGCATCCAGCCCAAGGTTGTGGACGCCGGACACCACCAGCGTCGTCTGCTGCGCCTCACCGGTCTCGACACCGGCGAGAACCAGGCCCGCCGACTGCTGAACGACCTCGACTCCTACATCGCCGCCAACGGTAAGCAGGACATGGACGAGGAGGTGGTGGCCCACGAGTGGCTGATCCGCGTCTTCGAGCCCGTCGTGAAGGCCATCCCGCGCGAGCTCAAGGGCAAGCTCGAGCCGGCCGAGGTGTTCCACCAGCTCCTGGAGCACCGCTATCGCCTGTCCGAGGCCCGCGACGCCGATGTGCCGCTGGCCGAGGCGCTGAGCTCCTATATCAACGATGTGCTGCGCCACCGCCGCGACGAGGCCACCGTCATCGCCCCGCCCACCGAGGCCCTCGACCTGCCGCTCGACGCCGTGGACGATGATGGCGAGCCCACCGCCGACTGGCGCGACCTGGTGTAGCCAGCGCCACGACGCCCGCACGTACAAGAATCCCGCCCGGTTGCCCGGGCGGGATTCTTGTTATTCGTGGGGGTGAACCGCTACTTGGCGGCCTTGCCCTCGGCGCGCAGGCGCGAGATCTCGTACAGGGTCACCGAGGCGGCGATTCCGGCGTTGAGCGACTCGGTCGCGGAGGAGATCGGGATCGAGACGATCGCGTCGCAGGCCTCGGTCACCAGACGCGACAGGCCCTTGCCCTCGCTTCCGACAACGATCAGCAGCGGACGGTCGGCCAGCTCCAGGCCCGGCAGCATGGTGTCGCCACCACCGTCGAGACCGATCACGAACACACCCGCGGCCTTATAGGCCTTGATGGTCTGCGTGAGGTTCGCGGCCATGGCCACGGGGGTACGCGCGGCGGCACCGGCGGAGGTCCGCCACGCCGAGGCGGTCATGCCCACCGAGCGACGCTGCGGAACGATCACGCCGTGACCGCCGAACGCGGCGGTCGAACGTAGGATCGCACCGAGGTTACGCGGGTCGGTGATTCCGTCCAGCGCGACGATCAACGGCACCTGGGCGCGCGAGATGGTCTTCTGCAGCAGGTCCTCGGGGTGCTCGTAGCGGTACGGCGGCACCTTGAGGGCCAGGCCCTGGTGCACCGAGTCGAAGCTCACCATGCGGTCAAGCTCGGGGCGCATGACCTCGAGGATCGGGATGCCGCGACCGGTCGCGATGGTCACGATCTCCTTGACCCGCTCGTCATACTCGATCCGCGAGGCGATGTAGAGGGTGGTTGCCGGGATCTTGGCCCGCAGCGCCTCAAGCACCGCGTTACGACCGGTGACGATCTCCGACTCATCCGCGGTGCGCTGCTTCACACGGCGCTGCTGCGGAGCCTGGGCGGGCTGATCACCGCCGCGCGACTGCGCGGGTCCGCGACCACCGCGGGCGGCCTCCAGACGCTCGCGAGCAATCTTGCGCTTGCCGGCGACGTGGTAGGTCCGGTCCTCGGCCTTAGGGGTCGGGCCCTTGCCCTCGAGGGACTTGCGTCCGAGTCCACCGGTGCCCTTTGCGGGGCCCTTCTTACCCTTACGAATGGCGCCGGGACGCCCGTTGTTGTTAGCCATCAATACTCCAATGTGCCCCGGTGGGGGTGTCGTCAATCGTGATACCCGCAGCCTGGAGGTCATCACGAATTTGGTCTGCGGTGGCGAAGTCCCGGCTGGTCCGGGCCTGTTCGCGATGCCCCAGCAGCCGGTCCACAAGCGGCGCGAGCACGGCCTGGGCCGCCTGGTCGCCGGCCTGCTGCCAGGTTGCCGAAAGTGGGTTGATGCCCAGGACGTTGGTCATCGCAATGACCTGTCCAAAGGCGGCGGCCGCGGCCGCAAGATCGTCTCCGTCAATCGCCGCGTTGCCGCCGCGAATGGTGTCGTGCAGGACCGCGAGGGCCTGCGGGATCGCCAGGTCATCGTCCATGGCGGCGATAAACTCGGCGGGAAGCTCCTCGGTCTGGGTGCCGGCGAATCGGGTATCGGCCAGGCGACGATCGACGCGCTCGAGGAAGCTTTCGATCCGATCCAGGGCGGCCTCGGCCTCGGCCAGGGCTCCGTCGTGGAAATCAATGGTGGAACGGTAGTGTGCCTGTCCCAGGAAGTAGCGCAGCACGAGTGGGCGCGCCTGGGCGAGCAGGTCGGCGGCGAACAGCGAGTTGCCAAGCGACTTGGACATCTTCTGCCCGCCCACGTTCACCAGGCCGTTGTGGACCCAGTAGTTTGCGAAGCCGTGACCGGCGGCGCTGGACTGAGCCAGCTCGTTCTCGTGGTGCGGGAAGCGCAGGTCCAGGCCGCCACCGTGAATGTCAAAGTTCTCGCCGAGATAACGGCTGGACATCGCCGAGCACTCGATGTGCCAGCCGGGGCGTCCGGCACCCCACGGGCTGTCCCAGACGGCCGAGGAGGGCTCGCCTTCCTTGCGTCCCTTCCACAGGGCAAAGTCGCGGGGATCGTTCTTGCCGCGCGGATCCGCGTCGGTGGCGTCCTCCATCGCGTCGATGCTCTGCCGGGTCAGTTCGCCATAGCGCGACCAGCTGCGCACGTCGAAGTACACATCCCCCGAGCCATCGGCGGCCGGGTAGGCGTGACCGCGCTCGATCAGGCTGGTGATGATCTGCTGCATCTGCTGGATGCTCGCGGTTGCCCGCGGCTCATAGGTGGGCGGCAGGACACCAAGGGCGCGGTAGCCCTCGGTGAATTCCAGCTCCATCCGGTAGGCCAGCGCCCACCAGGGCTCATCCTCGGTGGCGTTGAGCAGCACCTTGTCATCGATGTCCGTGACGTTGCGTACCAGGGTGACCCGGTAGCCCGAGTACTCAAACCAGCGACGCAGCTGATCGTAGACCAGCGCCGAGCGCAGGTGACCGATATGCGGGGAGGACTGCACGGTGGGTCCACAAACGTAGAGTCCTACCTGGCCCGGAATAATCGGGGTAAATTCGCGCAGGTCTTGGGATTTGGAGTCGTACAGGTGTAGGGCCACGTATATAAGAGTACAAGGGGCGAGGCCCGACGGCGCGCCGCGGCCGGTGTGTGACACGAGATTTTCCCACTCAGACACCGTGTTTACTCAAAAAATACCGGTTGTCAGTTGTATTTTGTGCGCGCGCGCTACCCTCGCGGCACCCGCTTCAGGAGCGTGTAGTCAGCGCGGGCTACCCCCGCGGCACCCGCTTCAGGAGCGTGTAGTCAGCGCGGGCTACCCCCGCGGCACCCGCTTCAGGAGGTCGAGGAGCCGGGCAACCTGCCGCGCGGCCGCGAGCCTGGGGTCAGACTCCCCCGCACCCACCGCATAGAGCAGGCTCGCATCGAGCATCTGGGCGATCATCTCGGTCTCCCCCACGCCGCCAAATCCGCAGCGATCCAGCACGGTTTCCAGCGCACCCAGCAAGAGCGGACGGGACACGGCCATGATCTCGCGCAGCTCGGGATCGGCCCCGGCCTCCAGCATGGGTTCGAGGCGAACCCGGACCAGATTGGGATCGGTCTGCGGTGCGTACCAGGTTTCCAACAGCAGCGAGGCGGTCTCTACCGCGTCCCGTTCGGACCGCGGCAGCGCCTCGGCAACCCGGGCGGCGGCGCTGACGCGAACGTTTTCGGCCGAGGTGACCGCGGCGGCGTAGAGCTCGCGCCGGGTGGCGAACAGGTAGTTGGCGGACCCCGCGGGGATCCCCGCGGCATCGGCGACCCGGCGGTGCGTGATCGCGCGCGGGCCCTCGGCGATCAGCAGCGTCGCCGCGGCGGCCACCATGAGCTCTCGGCGCTGCTGCGTGGTCGGCGTAGTCATCTCCTCAGAGTACCCGTTGGGTACCCCTAGGATTCCGCGCGTCCCGGGCTTATACTGCCGTATACACAGCATATACACATGCATAGAAGGAAACCTCATGTCTCCCATCAAAACCGAGGGTCTGGTCATCGACTGGACCCAGATGCCCACCTACAACACGATCATGTCGATCGCCGCCGGCGCCGGACTGCTGCTACTGGTCCTGCTCGCCCGCGAGCTGCGCAAGAAGGACACCGAGTTTGTCCCCGAGGGATGGGCGCTCGCCTCGGGTGTGCTCGGCTTCATCCTGACCGCCACCGGCCTGCACATGACCCTCACCTGGCCCTTTGCCAAGTACTTCCCCTTTGACAACATCATTTTTGGCGAGACCAGCCTCGGTCTCGGCGTGCTCCTCCTGGCCGCCTCGCTGTTCCTCTGGAAGCGTGGCAAGACGATCCGCGACGCTGCGGATCCCGCTCAGTATGTAGCCAAGGTGTCGCGTCCGCTGGGCATCTTCATCGTGGGTCTCGGACTCGCCCTGTTCGGGATCGCGTTCGCCGGCGTGATCTTCCAGCTCTTTGCCGCCCCGCCGGAGGAGCCCATCTCCGGTGCCTTCGCCGAGTACCCGATGATCGAGGCGATCTTCATGTCCGGTCTGTTCGCCCTGGTGGGCCTCGGCGCGGTCCTCTTCCCGTTCGCGCTGAAAACCTTCTCGGTCAAGACCCTGCCCGGCGCGGTTGAGAAGATTTTGGGCATCGTCTGGGGCCTCGCGGGCATCGCGTTTGTGCTGTTTGGCGCGATGAACTTCTTCACCCACATCGGCCTGATCGTCAACACGATGGGCTAGTCTCCCCCACACAAAGATGCCGGACCCCGTGGGGTCCGGCATTTTTGTTATTCGACCCTAGTGGCGCTGGCGCAGCGCCGCGGTCGCGATGGCGGTGAGGCCCTCGCCGCGGCCGGCGAAGCCCAGGCGGTCGGTCGTGGTGGCCGAGAGGCTCACCGGCGCCCCGATCAGTCCGCTCAGCAGCGCTTCGGCCTCGGCCCGGCGCGGGGTGAAGCGCGGGGTGTTGCCGATGATCTGGACCGAGACGTTCTCGATCCCGAAGCCCGCCTGGATCAGGCGCTCCCGGGTCGCGATCAGGAAGACCTCGCCGCGCGCCTGGGCGAAGCGGGGATCGTCGGTCCCGAACATCGTGCCGATGTCTCCAAGCCCGGCGGCCCCCAGCAGCGCGTCGGTGATCGCGTGGGCCACCGCATCGCCGTCCGAGTGCCCGGCAAGTCCGGCCTCCCCCGGCCAGAGCAGGCCCGCAAGCCACAGTTCGGCGTTGTCATCGTAGGCGTGCACGTCCACCCCCACACCCACGCGGATCCGCTCGCCGCCCTCGGGGCGCAGCAGGTGTTCGGCGCGGTTGAGGTCCCAGGGGGTGGTGATCTTGAACGCGCGGGCGTCGCCGGGGATCACCGCGACGGATCCGCCGGTGGCGGCAAACAGCGCCGCGTCGTCGGTGTACTCCTCCTCGGCATCCGCGTAGCCCTGAGCCAGCGCGTGGCGCGGGAACCCCTGGGGAGTCTGCATGGCACGCAGCTCGTCACGGTCCACGGTCTCGACGATGCGTTCCTCATCGTCCACCCGCTTGATGGTGTCGGCCACCGCCAAGCCCGGAACAATTCCGCGGCCGCCCGCGGCGACCGAGTCCACCACATCGTCAAACTGCGTGGAGGGGGTCAGCGCCCGGGCCGCGTCATGAACCAGGACGATGCGCACCGAGTCGGCCAGGACCGCGATTCCGGCCGCGACTGAGGCCTGTCGGGTCGCGCCGCCGGTCACCACCGAGGCGTACTCGGAGGCATCTCCGGCTGCGTGGCCCAGGATAAGCTCGGCGTCCCCGCGGAACGCCTCGGGCGCAACCACGATCACCTGAGCCTCGCGACGCATGCCAAAAACGCCGCGCAGCGCGTGCTCGAGGATCGGCACGCCGGCCACCTCACGGAAAGCCTTGGGGATATCTCCGCCGAGGCGGGTTCCACTTCCGGCGGCTACAACGATCACGGCGACGGCGGGGTTCACACTCATACATCGAGCGTACAGGCCGGGCCCCCAAGGAAACGCAAAACGGGCGGATGCATCAGCATCCGCCCGTTTCGAAGTGCGTTATTCGGGGGTGAACCCGGGAATGGCTAGGAAGCCCAAACCTCCGGAGGAGGTCTCAAGACAAATTAGGAAGCCAGTACCTCATCGAGGACCAGCGACGCCTTATCTTCATCGGTCTTCTCGGCCAGGGCCAGCTCGGAGATCAGGATCTGCCGGGCCTTTGCCAGCATGCGCTTCTCTCCGGCGGAGAGTCCACGGTCCTGGTCTCGGCGCCAGAGGTCACGAACAACCTCGCTCACCTTGATCACATCGCCGGAGGCGAGCTTTTCAAGGTTGGCCTTGTATCGGCGCGACCAGTTGGTGGGTTCCTCGGTGAAGGGTGCACGCAGCACGTCGAACACGCGCTCCAGCCCCTCCTTGCCGATCACATCGCGGACCCCAACAAGGTCCACGTTGTCTGCCGGAACCTCGATAACCAGGTCGCCCTGGGTCACCCGCAGTTTCAGATATGTTTTCTCGACGCCCTTAATCAACCGGGTCTTTACCTCGGTAATTTCGGCAGCCCCGTGGTGGGGGTAAACGACGGTCTCGCCAACCTCAAAAATCATGAATCGGTGTCCCTTCAGCGTTTTTCAGTTTAGCACAGTGAAGATACGTTATTATCTGCGCGGTCAACACACCCTTTATCCGCACGCTAGACTAGGACGGTCCAGCCCCTGCACGCGGGCAATCCCGCTCGCCTGCCACCGTCGTGTTCTTGGAGGACCAGTGAAGACGCGTTTCATCACCTCGGCCGTACTCGCGGCTACCGTTCTTGTCGGCACCGCCGGTTGCAACCTGATCGCCCCGCAGGCGACGCTGAAGCACTACGACGCGAGCGATGGCGTTTCGGCAAACGTCGGAACCCTCGACGTGCGTAACGCCCTGGTGATCACCCACTCGAAGACCGAGGCCGTCTTGGCGATGACCGTGGTGAACACCGGCGACAAGGCCCAGACCCTGAACGTCGAGTTCCCCGGTGGACGCACCACCGTTGAGATCGCCGCCTCCGGGATGACCACCTTCGGTGCCGATGGCAAGCCCGGCATCACCCTGCAGGACTTCACCACCCCGGCCGGTGCCGACGCCGCGATGTCGTTCCAGTACGGCAGCGAGACCGCCGGCGAGGCCCGCGTTCCGGTACTTGACCCGGTACTCAAGGAGTACGAGACCATCACCCCGGTCCCGAGCCCCTCGGTATCGCCCTCGACCGGCAACTAACCCTGGTTTTCACGCCGGGCATCGACGGTGGCTTCGGCCCGTCGGTGCCCGGTTTTGTGTTTCCCGGCACCATGCGTGCCCGGGATGTGATGTCTGAAAATCCTGATGCTTCAGGAACCGACCGAGGAGAGCCTCGATGAACTCACTCATCACGATTCGAGAGGCGGACCCGACCGGGCCCGACGCACCGGTGATTTCGGCCCTCCTGCGTGCATACCTGCAGCAAACCGAACGAGAAAAACGCGTGCATGCGGGCGAGGACGCGCCCGAGAACCTCGACGTCACCGTTCTGCCCGAAAAATATCAGCGGGAAGTCGACCAGCCCGCGGTTGCGCTCGCGAACTCCCGTATCCTCCTGGCCGAGAAGCTCGGTCGGCCCGTGGGCATCGTGGTGCTGCATCCGGGCGACGGCGCCACCGTGCCCGGCGGGGACGCCACGGACACCGAGATCAAGCGGCTCTGGGTCTCTCCCGAGCATCGCGGCGGGGTCGGTCGGGCACTCCTGGACTCCGCACTCTCCGAGGTTCACGGCGCGGCGCTGCTGTCGGTGTGGGACTGGCGCCACGACGCCATCGGGCTCTATAAACGCCTCGGCTTTGTCTCGATTCCCAGCCGGGATGGGCGGCCGCGCCTGGAGTGGCTCCGCCGCGCGGCACGTTAGGCGCGAGAACCCCACGCATCCACCCGCACCAAAACGCCCGCGCACCACGGGGTGCGCGGGCGTTGGTCACGCACGCGGGAGCAGACTCCCGAGCTAGCCCTCCAGGCGGTAGCCCAGGCCGCGCACGGTGAGCAGCATCTTGGGCTCGGAGGGGACCGGCTCGATCCGCGAGCGGATGCGCTTGATGTGGACATCCAGGGTCTTGGTGTCCCCGAAGTAGTCGCTGCCCCACACGCGGTCGATGAGCTGTCCGCGGGTGAGTACCCGTCCGGTGTTACGCATGAGCATTTCCAGCAGCTCGAACTCCTTAAGCGGCATCGCTACGGCCGTGCCGTCCACCTCGACCGTGTGGCGGTTGAGGTCCATGGTCACGTTTCCCGCGCGCAGTACGGTGTCATCCAGCTCGTCACCCTCCTCATCGCCCCGGCGACGCAGGACGGCGCGAATGCGGGCGAGCAGCTCGCGGCTCTTATACGGCTTGGTCACGTAGTCATCGGCCCCGAGCTCGAGGCCCACCACCACGTCCACCTCGTCATCCTTGGCGGTCACCATGATGATCGGCACCGTGGAGAGCGCGCGGATCTGCCGGCACACCTCGGTGCCCGAGATTCCCGGCAGCATGAGATCCAGCAGGATCACCTCGGGGTTATCGGTGTGGAACTTGGCCAGGGCGTCCGTTCCGTTCTCGGCGAGCGACACGGTGTGCCCCTCGCGCTCCAGCAGGTACACCAGCGGTTCGCTGAGTGAAGCTTCGTCCTCAACAACCAGGATGCGAGCCATTACTTTTCCTCCAGGGATGTGGTTTCGATCTGAGCCCGGGCATCAGCCGATGCCTCGGGAAGTCTGATGGTGAAGGTGGAACCCTGACCCACGCGGGACCACACTCGGGCCTCACCACCGTGGTTCTGTGCCGTGTGCTTGACAATGGAGAGCCCCAGGCCCGATCCGCCGGTGGTGCGCGAGCGCGCCTGATCCACCCGGAAGAAGCGCTCAAACACCCGTTCGCGCTCCTCCTCGGCGATGCCCGGGCCCTGGTCGGTGACCGAGACCTCGACGATCCCGTCACGCACGGCCAGGCCCACGCCGACGCGAGTGGCATCCGGGGAGTAGGCGATCGCGTTGTTCACCAGGTTGTGCACGGCCACCACGAGCAGGGCCTTGTCACCGATCACGACGGCATCGGAGACGGTCCGGGCAATGACCTCGACGCCGTGGGATTCGGCGATCACCTTATTCTGCTCGACCGCGGCCTTGACCACATCGGCCATGTCCACCAGCGCCGGCTTGCCGATCGCCTCGGCGGACTGGAGCCGAGAGAGGTTGATGATGTCGGCGGTGATCTTGGTCAGCCGCTCGGCTTCCACCTCCAGGCGGGTGGCGAAGGAGCGTACCCGCTCGGGATCATCGGCGGCGGGATCCAGGGCATCGGCCAGCAGCGAAATCGCGCCGATCGGGGTCTTGAGTTCGTGGGAGATATTGGCAATGAAGTCGCGTCGGACCTCATCCAGGCGCAGACGCTCGGTCTGATCCTCCACCAGGATCAACACGTAGCGTGTGCCCAGGCGCGCCCCGCGGGCGAGGACCTGGCGGTCAAGCTCACCGAACTGGTCGGGGCGCAGGGCGAATTCGCGGGTGGTGGGCAGTCCGGTGTCGCGCACCACGTTGGCCAGCGCGTCAAGCTCCTCGTGGGTCACGTGGCCGTCCCGTACGAGCCCCAGCGTAAACGCCGCACTCGATGCCTTGACCACGTTGCCCGAGGGGTCCACGACCACACCCGCGCTTTCGATCGCATCCAGAACCTGCGATACCCCCTCCGGTACGCGGGGTGCGGCAACGGCGGCCACCCGACGGCCGCGCTGAGCGGCCACAAAGAACAGGAGGGTAAACCCGGCTCCCAGGACAAGTCCCAGGACCAGAGTGGAAGTCACCAACAGGGTTGAGTGCATACGACTAGATTAGGGGGCAGTGCACCCGGTTACCCAACGGCAACCATCCCAACCAGGGCTTTTAGTGTCGCGTTTACGTAATCGGCACCAACTGTTAACCTTGACCGGGCATTCTAATGCGGTGCCGCCAATCCTTCGGCCCGCACCACACACCCGTTCACACGAGGAGAAGCATGCGTCAGGTATTCCAGCAGGAGTTGCGAGAGGTTCAGGATCGTCTGATCGCCATCTCGGAGCTCGTGACGATCTCGATTGAGAACGCCGTGCGCGCTTTCAACGAGTCGGATGTGGCAATCGCCGAGGGCGTGATCGAGAACGACACCCGCATCGACGTCCTCACTCGCGCCCTGGACGAACTCGCCATCAACATTCTTGCCCGCCAGCAGCCGGTCGCCCGCGACCTGCGCACCGTCGTCTCGGCCCTGCGGATCTCCGCATCGCTCGAGCGCATGGGTGACATGGCCGAGCACATCGCCCAGCTTGCCCGCTACCGTTTCCCGGAGCGCGCGGTACCCAAGGGTCTGCGCTCGACCTTCGCCGAGATGGGTCGTCTCGACGTGGAGATCTCGCGCAAGCTCACGGAGATGCTGCGCAACCAGGATGTGGAGCTCGCCGAGGAGATCCTGACCGACGATGACCGGGTTGATGACCTGCACGTCGCCGTCTTCGAGAAGGTTCTGGGCGACTCCTGGAAGGGTGAGGCCACCGCAACCGTGGACGCCACCCTCGCCTCCCGCTACCACGAGCGTTTCGCCGACCACGCGGTCTCGATCGCCAAGAAGGTCCAGTACCTCGCCACCGGTGACTGGACCCCGGAGTCGGACGACAACGCGCTCTAGTCCGGCCCGTCACAAACCCCGCGGAACCTCGGTTTCGCGGGGTTTTTGCTGCGCGAGCGAGGAGCGGCGGGTGAATTCGGCGTGGTCGATGGTTCCACGCGCACGGTCGGTGATGTTTTTCACATCTAAACGATTGGGCTCCCAGCCTTCATGCCAAGCGGAGGCCAACGCGTTGACGACGGCACGCCGCTGTTCGCGGCCAAGACCAGAAAAAAGTTCGGGCCAGTGCTTCTCGACGTCAAATTCGGATGAGAAGAGTGGATCGGTCCGCCATTTCCGCGGTTCCTACGCCGAGCCTCCGAGGTGGCCGGCGAGGGCCGCGAAGGTGGGGACGCGGCCGCCCTCGACGTGGGCGCTAGCGAGGAACCGGGCGAGAGCACCCTCGCCCGCGGCGATGGCCTCGACCAGGTGGCGATGCTCGGAGCACTGCACGTCGGTGTCGCGGTCGGAGGTGAGGAAGAAGATCCAGTTCATCCGTACCAGGACCGGACGCATCATCTGGCGCAGCAGTTCGTTGTCCGCCAGGTCGAGGATGACTCGGTGTAGGTCGGCGTTGGTCGCCGCGATGGTGATCGGATCGCCCTGCTCGATCGCTGCCACGGCATCGGCGAACGCCCGGTGCAGCGGTTCCGGGTCCGCCCCCGCCGCCACGCGCCGGGCCGCATACTCGGCGGCCAGCGGCTCCAGCGCCAGACGCACCTCAAACAGGTCCGTCACCGAGGCATGGTCCCAGCTGTGCACCACCGCGCTGCGGCGCGGATTGGTACGGATCAGGCCGTCGCGTTCGAGCAGCGGCAGCACCTCGCGAATCGGCACGCGAGACACGTTCAGGTCGGCGGCCAGGGTCGTCTCAGGAAGTTTCGCCCCCTGGGGATACTCCCCCAGGATGATGCGCTCACGCAGGGTTGCGTAGAGCACACCCACCAGGGAGTCCTCGGCCGATACCCGTGTCATCGCGACCCCTTCTTCAACGCCGTCATGCTCATGATACGGGAGTGCGCACCGGACGCAGCTGGACCTGCAGACCATCCTCGTGAGCTTCGGAACGCCCCAGGAAGTACTCGGCCGCCGCCAGGTCCTGCACGCCGATGCCCACGCTGTTGAACACGCTGAGTCCGCGGGGCCGAGCGACCTCGCCGGCGAGGATCCGCCCGAGTTCGATCGGCTCGGTCTCGCCCAGCGTGCCCGCGGCGATCGCGTCTCGAATATTGCCGGACTCGGACAGGGCGATCGGCAGGGCATCCACGACGGTGAGGGCCGCGCGCCCGAATACGTCGGGGGTCAGCTCGCGGAACAGGGGGCGCGGCGGGGAACCCACCGCATTGACGTGTACGTCCTCGCCCAGCAGATCCGGGGTGATCAGCGGATCGAGCGCGGGGGTCAGCGTGCAGACGATCCCGGCACCATCGAGGGCTGCGCGCAGGTTCGTGGACGCACTCAGGCTCACGCGGGCGAAGGCAGGCTCGGCGCTCAGGGTCGCCACGGCGGTGTCCGATCCGGCCGGGGTCCGCGACCAGAACCGGATCTCACGCAGGGGCATCGCCGAGACCAGTGCCCGCGCATGTTCCAGCGCCAGGGCCCCGGCTCCCACAATCGTCACCACGTCGGCGCCCGCGGGCGCGAGCGCCAGGGTTGCCGCCACGGTGACCGCGGCCGTGCGGGTGCGAGTCAGAACCGCCCCGTCGATCAGCGCCCGGCACTCTCCGGTCTCCGCCGAAAACAGCGCGACGGTCGAGCGCTGAGCGGGAATCCCGCGCTCACGATTATGTGGGGCATCGGCCAGTGCCTTGAGGACATAGCCCCCGGTGCTCGCCCGGTATCCGGTCATCGGGATGATCTGGGCGGGCGCCGGATCGGTGTCGGCGGGATTGCGGATCGAGCGCGGCACGGGCTGGATCGCCACGCCTCGGGCATGGTCCAGATGGATCTCGCGCATCGCCGCGATCAGGCCGGGCCATTCGACCAGACGCGCGCAGTCTTCGCCGGTCAGGAGCACTGTGGTCATATCAGTCCTTGTATACAGAATCAGGAGCGGATGCGATTGAACCCGCGGAACACGTTCCCAGTATGCGGGCTCGTTGAGCGATTTGCAACACGCTCAGATCACCGCAATTACCGCGAAATACCCGCGGATATGTCGGGACAGACTTTTGTTACCGGCCCGTAACAGGATGTGATCCGCCCGAAACAATCCCGGGTCACTATGTATACAAAGATCCCGTTTGAAAGGCAAACATGGCTCGATACGTCCTCCGCCGCCTGATCCAGGCCGTCGTGACCCTCGCCATCGTGGTGAGCCTCACGTTTGTCTTCGGTCGCCTGAGCGGCAGCCCCGCGGCGATCCTGCTCACCGAGAACGCCCCGCAGTCACAGATCGACGCCCTCAACCACCGCCTCGGCTTCGACCTGCCGATCTGGCAGCAGTACCTCAACTACATGGGCGGCGTGCTGCACGGCGACTTCGGCGACTCCTACCGTCAGCCCGGCGTCCCCTCGATGCAGCTGGTCTTCGAGCGCATCCCGGCCTCCTTCCAGCTCGGCTTCGCCGGGCTCGCGGTGGGGCTGCTGCTGGCGCTGATCGCCGCGGTCAGCATCCACCTCACCGGCCGGCGCTCGCTGCGCACGATCTTCCTGGGTTTCGGATCGCTGCGCCAGGCCATCCCCGACTTCTTCTTCGGTCTGCTCCTGGTCCTCGTCTTCTCGGTTGGGCTGGGCGTACTGCCCTCGCTCGGCAACGCCGACTGGCGGGCCATGGTCATGCCGGTGCTGACCATCGCCACCGGACAGTTTGTGGTCTACACCCGACTGATGGATAACGCGCTGAGTGAGCAGAGCGTTTCCGATTACACCCGCACCGCGTATGCCCGCGGCGAGCGCCACGGCACCGTGGTCCTCACCGAGACGCTCCCCAACGCGCTCCTTCCGGTGCTCACCGTGGCCGGTATCAACCTCGGCACCTTCCTCGGCGGCCTGGTCATCGTGGAAAACGTATTCGCCTGGCCGGGCCTCGGGCAGCTGATGCTCGGTGCCGTGTACTCGCGGGACTTCCCGGTGGTGCAGTCGGCACTGATCATCATCGCGGTGATCTTTGTGGTTGCCAACCTCCTGGTTGACCTGATCTACGGCCTCGTTGACCCCCGTGTCCGCCTCTCCTGATTTCCCCCGTCCCGAAGTGAGGATCTGATGACCACCACCGCTTCCCCCGCCACCGTCGCGGCACCGCGTGCCCGCCGGTTCCGCATCACCGGACCGCTTGTGGGCACCGTGCTCGTGGGCATCGTGGTGCTGTTTTGTCTGCTGTATCCGCTGCTGCCCGGCTATGACGCGTATACCCAGAACCTCGACAAGATGCTGTTGGGTCCGCTGACCGATCCGGCGCATCCGCTGGGCACCGACGCCCTCGGCCGCGACGAGGCCAGCCGGCTCGCGCTGGCCGGGCGGATCACCCTGGGCATCGTGGTCGCGATCGTCGCTGTCAACGCGCTGATCGGCCTGGTGATCGGGACCTCCGCCGGTTACCTCGGCGGCAAGGTGGACACCGTGCTGATGGGCTGGGCCGACGTTCAGCTCGCGCTCCCCGTCATCCTGGTCCTGATCGCCCTCTCCGCGGCCCTCGGCCCGAGCGTCTGGCTGATGATCATCGTGCTCGCCGCAACCTACTGGGTCGGTTACGCCCGGGTCGCCCGCGGCACCGCGCTGAGCCTACGCGAACGCGACTTTGTGATCGCCCCACGCATCCAGGGGGCCAGTCGCTGGTGGACCGCCCGCAAGCACATCATGCCCAACGTGGCCGTGCAGATCCTCATTCTGGCCTCGACCGATATCGGCGGCGTGATGCTGCTGACCTCCTCATTCGACTTCCTGGGCCTCGGCGTCCAGGCCCCCACCCCGAGCTGGGGTCTGATGATCTCCGAGGGGCAGAAGTACATCCGTCAGGCACCGCACCTGGCCCTGGTCCCCGGAATCGCGATCTTCCTGGTCATCATCGGCACCAACCTGATCAGCCAGCGCTTCACCGCCGAGGGTTCGGCCCTGTTCCGCATCGCCAAGAAGGGAAAGCGAGCATGAGTATCCCCACCCCGCTGCTGGAGGTGCGCGACCTGCGCATCGCCACCACCGCCCCCGATGGAAGCGTGCGCGAACTCGTGCACGGCGTGAGCCTTACGGTGCACCCGGGCGAGGTCCTGTGCCTGGTGGGAGAATCCGGTTCGGGCAAGAGCCTCACGATGCTCGCCGTGCTGGGGCTGCTGCCCCCGGGGGTGGAGGTGACCGGCGGCCAGATTCTGGTGGACGGGATCGACGTCGCGGGCCTGGACGACAACGAACTGCGGGTGCTGCGCGGCGGCCGGGTCGGCATGGTGTTCCAGGATCCGATGACCGCGCTCAACCCGGTCAAGCGGGTCGGCAACCAGGTCGCCCGAGCCGTGAAGGCGCACCAGCCCACGCTCTCCACCGCCGAGACCCGAGTCCGCGCCGCCGAGCTGCTGGAACAGGTCGGGGTGCGTGATGCCGCCGAACGCGCCCGCGCCTATCCGCACCAGTGGTCCGGCGGTATGCGCCAGCGCGCGGTGATCGCGATGGCCATCGCCAATAATCCCGGACTGCTAATCGCCGACGAGCCCACCACCGCGCTGGATGTGACCGTGCAGGCGCAGATCATGCGGGTGCTCGCCGAGGCCCGCCGCGACACCGGGGCCGCCCTGGTGATGATCACCCACGATCTGGGCCTGGTCGCCCAGGTGGCCGACCGGATCTGCATCATGCGCTCGGGCGAGATCGTCGAGGAGGGCAGCGTCTGGGATATCTTCGACCGCCCCGATCACCCCTATACCCGGATGCTGCTGAGCTCGATCCTGGGTGTTCCCACCACCAATCCCGAGGGAGTTTCGGCATGAGCGACACCGCCACCAGCACCGGACCGATTGAACACCTGACGCGCACCCCGGTCGCCACCGATGCCCCGGTGGTCCTGGAGGTCGCCGACCTCGCGGTGACCTTCCGCGGCTCGGGCCGCCGCCGCGAACCCGTGCGCGCGGTGGACGGGGTGAGCCTGACCCTGCACCGCGGCGAAACCCTGGGCCTGGTCGGCGAATCCGGCTCCGGCAAGTCCACGCTGGTGCGCACCCTGTTCGGGCTAAACGCCCCCACCCGCGGGAGCATCCGCATCCTCGACCAGGACCCGAACGCGCTGAACGGCCGGGACCTGCGCCGCCTGCGCAACCGCATGCAGATGGTGTTCCAGGACCCCTACTCCTCGCTCAACCCGCGCCTCACCACCCACGACATCGTGGCCGAGCCGCTGCGACTGATGGGCCGCTACGACCGCGGCCGGGTGATCCAGCTGCTCGCGGATGTGGGCCTTGGCGAGGACGTGCTGGGCCGTCGCCCGGCACAGTTCTCCGGCGGCCAGCGGCAGCGCATCGGCATCGCCCGGGCGCTCGCGCTCAACCCCGAGATCCTGGTGCTGGATGAGCCGGTGTCGGCGCTGGATGTGTCGGTGCAGGCGCAGGTGATCAACCTGCTGATCCGGTTACAGGAGCAGCACGGGCTCTCCTACCTCTTTATCGCCCACGATCTCTCGGTGGTGCGCCACCTCTCCGACCGAATCGCCGTGATGCGCGCCGGGCAGATTGTGGAAACCGGACCCGCCGAGCGCGTGTTCCACCGCCCCGAGGATGCGTACACCCGCGAGTTGCTCGCGGCGATCCCGATCCCCGATCCGCACCGCCGTGGTGCGTTGACCGGGGCGATCCCCACGCCGAACCCGGGTACCGCCGGTCCCCGTCCCGGAACACTCGGCCTCGCCGATTCCCGACGCGACGGTTCCACCGGCCCGCTCTCCTCGGCCGCCTAGACTCCCCACCCCACCCGCACCACCGATCCCTGAAATGAGTACCGCAATGAGACGTTCCCTCACTGCCACCCTGGCACTCTCGGTTGCCGCGACCCTGCTGCTGGCCGGTTGCTCGGCCGGCGCCGCCGGAGGCTCCGCCGATCACACGCTGACCATCGGCCAGGTGGCCGAGCCGGAGAAGTCGCCGGATCCCATCATGGACGGCTCCCTGGCCGGCTACAACTACTACTACAACGAGTTCGACCAGCTGACCCAGCTCAGCGCCGACGGCGAGCTGACCCCGCGCCTGGCCACCAAGTGGACCCCAAACGCCGACTTCACCACCTGGACGTTCACGATCCGCACCGACGCCAAGTTCAGCAACGGCGACCCGGTCACCGCCGAGGATGTGGCCTACACCTACAACAAGATCCTCGCCTCCCCCGACTCGGACAACCTCGGCTATATGGAAACGCTGAAGGCCGTGCGGGCCACCGCCCAGGACACCGTCGAGTTTGACCTCAACGCTCCCTTCTCGCCGTGGCCCTCGATCACCACCGCGATCTCGATCGTCCCCGAGAAGGTCTACGAGAAGCTCGGCTCGGACGGCTTCGCCAAGGCCCCGGTGGGCAGCGGACCGTTCAAGTTCGAAAGCTACACCCGCGGCGTGAATTACACGATGGTTGCAAACCCCGACTACTGGGGCAAGGCCCCCGAAACCAAAAAGGTGGTGTTCCAGACCGTCGGAGATGAGGATGCCCGCCTCAACGGTGTAATCTCCGGCAGCCTCGATATCGCGCTGATCTCCCCCAACCAGGCCACCGGCTTCAACGCCCCCGGGGCCTCGGTCAAGAGCCGCACCGGCAACGGTTCGGTGTTCCTCGGCATCAACTCCACCGCGGGGGTGCTCGCCGATGCCAAGGTGCGTCAGGCCATCTCGCTGGCCATCGATGAGAAGTCGCTGGTGTCCAAGGTCCTCTCGGGCAGCGGCACCGCCAACGACCAGGTCATCGCCCCCTCGGTCGCCGGTTACGTCAAGGACGCGGCCACCCACGAGTTCGACCCGGAAAAGGCCAAGTCGCTGCTCGCCGAGGCCGGATATAAGGGTGAGAAGATCACCTTCCAGTACGCGACCAGCGGCCGTATCCCGCTCTCCTCGAACGTGGCCCAGGCGATCCAGGGCTACCTCAAGGCCGTGGGCCTGAACATCGAGCTCGCCGGGACCGACCAGGCCACCCTGTCCTCGATCATCTACTCCACCGTGAACGCCGCCGGCATCTACCTCAACACCTGGGCACCCTCGACCCTGGATGGTGACATGCCCGTCACCAACCTGTTCGCCGGCGGCCAGAACGACTACGCCAAGGACGCCGCCGCCAAGGATCTGGTCCTCAAGCAGCGCACGGTTTCCGGCGACGAGCGCACCGCGGTCTTTGCCCAGCTGCATAAGCTGAACGTGGAACAGGCCCACATCATCGGGCTCTACACCCCGAACACCGACTATGCGGTCCGCGACGGCATCACCTGGAAGCCCCGCGCCGACGGCGAGTTCGTGATCGCCGACATCACCTATGCGAAGTGAGTGACATGACAACCGCCCTGCTGATTACCAACGTGCGTCCCTGGGGTGCCGAAACCACCGATGTGCTGCTCTCGGGCGGGGTCATCGTGGCTGTCGGGGCCGAGGTCGCCACCCATCCCTCGGCCCCCACGGCCGAGATCCTAGAGGGTGAGGACCGCATGCTGGTTCCCTCCTTCTCCGACACCCACGTGCACCTGGACTCGACCCGGCTGGGCCTGCCCTTCCGCCCCTACTCGGGCGAACCCGGACGAGACGGACGCATCTACAACGACCGCGCCAACTGGCGCTCGGCCGAGAAGTCGGTGAGCGAGCGCGCGATCTATACGCTCGAGCGGATGATCGCCCACGGTGCCACCCGGGTGCGCTCCCACGCCCAGGTGGATGCCGACTCGGGCCTGGAGAAGTTCGCCGGGGTCCTGGCAGCCCGCGAGGCCTATGCGGACCGGGCGGACGTGGAGATCGTGGTGTTCCCGCAGGTGGGGATCCACCGCGAACCCGGCGTGCCCGAGCTGATGTCCGAGGCGCTGCGCTCGGGCGGAAACCTGGTGGGCGGGATCGACCCGTGCGAGATCGACCGTGATCCGGTCCGCCACCTCAACACCGTGTTTGAGCTCGCCGAGCGTCACGGTGCCGGGGCCGATATCCACCTGCACGAGGCCGGACTGCTGGGCCTGTTCTCGATGGACCTGATCTTCGAGCGGGTGCGCGCGCTGAGCATGCAGGGCCAGGTGTCGATCTCGCACGCTCCGGCCCTCGGGAGCGGGCTGCCGCAGGTAGACAAAGCCCTCGAACAGATCGCCGAGCTGGACATCGCGATCACCCACATCGCCCCCTCGGGTGGCGGTTGGGTGCTGCCGCTCGAGCGGATGGCCGCCGCGGGCATCCGCGTGGGCCTGGGCATGGACGGCCAGCGCGACTACTGGTCGCCCTACGGCAACGCGGACATGCTGGACCGCACCTGGCAGCTGGCGTTTGTGCAGAACTACAACCGCGACGATCAGATCGAAAACGCGCTGGAGCTGGCAACCTGGGGCGGGGCGCGGGTCATCAACCGTGAGCTGAGCGCCGCCGGAACCGGGCGACCCGGCGTGGCCGTGGGCGACCCGGCCGAGCTGGTCCTGATCCCCGGCGAAACCCCGACCTCGGCGGTTATGGATCGTCCGGCGCTCGGTCGAGTGGTGATTCACGCGGGACGCGTGGTCGCCCGAGACGGCGAGCTGTGCTGAGCAACCTGCTGCCGACGATCCTCGTGGTGAACTGCAACACCGATGAGCAGGTCACCGCGGGGATCGCCCGCACCGCGCAGGCGGCCGCACGCACGTCGGTGGTGCGCGCGGTGCAGCCCACCTGGGGCCCCACCTCCGCCGAGGGGTACCTGGAAAGCTATCTGAGCGCCGCCGCGGTAATCGAGCGGGTCGCCCAGGAGCGCACCTACGATGCGGTGGTACTCGCCGGATTCGGGGAGCACGGACGCGAGGGGGTGCGCCAGCTGGCGAACGTCCCGGTGGTGGATATCACCGAGGCCGCGGTCTTTACCGCCTGCCTGCTCGGGCACCGTTTCGGCGTGGTGACCACGCTGGAATCCACGCTCGCGGGGATCACCGACACGATCGAGCTGATCGGCCTCTCGGGCCGTTCGGCGGGCGTGCGCGCCTCGGGAATCCCGGTGTCGCATGCGGGGGCGGCGGCCGAGGGTGAAGACCCCGGCCTGGATGCGCTGGAGCGCGAGTCTCGGGTTCTGCTGGATGCCGGAGCCGACGTGATTGTGCTCGGCTGCGCGGCCTTCGGAGGGCTCGATCGGCGCCTGTCCGACCGCCTGGGCGGCGTCCCGGTGGTGGACGGAGTGGGCCAGGCCGTGCGCATGGCCGAAACCCTCCTCGCCGCCGGTCTCTCGACCAGCAAGCACGGCCCGTTTGCACCCCCACGCGCCAAGGTCTGGACCGAACGCACCCTCCCGCTGCCTGCCAAAATCAGCCGGCCGGGGGTCTAGCCCGGCATCAACGAGACCGCGACACAGACGGCACCGCGATCCACCCGGATCGCGGTGCCGTTTTGCTATTCGGCGGCGAGAGCGCCGAGGGGCGATGCCCGTCGGGCCGCAACCACCGGGATCAGGGTTGCCGCGCCGAGAAGGATCAGCCCGACCCCGGCAAGGACCGCAATCGGGATCAGATCAACGCTGACGCCCGGTGCCCCGGCCAAGAGCGCCACAAGAACCGTGGCGGTGATGACGGCCACGGCCGCCAGGATCATCGCCGTCACCACGTAGATGACCGACTCCCAGAAGGCCGTCGCGACGTGGGTGCCGGGGGTTGCACCGGCCGAATCCAGCAGCGCCCGTTCCCTCCGGCGATCCCCATTGGTGATGTAAACCGCGGAGGCCGAGGCTACCAGGGAGATCAGAAGCGGGCCGCCAAACATCAGCAGAATCTCTCTCGGATCCAAACCGTACTGGGCCGCGTCTGCCCCCGCAGCGGTGGCCAGGGTGTTTCCGGCGCTATAGACACCGGCGACAAGGCCCATGGCGAGCATCAGCGGGCTGATTGCCGAGGTGGTAAGCCCCACCCGATACTGGGCGGCATTTCGTGCGAGATACCACGAGCTACTCGCGGTCGCCGGGATCGCCCGCGTCCAGAGGGAAATCACCGCCGGGTACAGCACGGGGGCGGCAATCACGCAGGCAACCAGCAACAGCGGCGCAAAAAATGGCGCGTTTGTCGCGACACTGGACAGGGATTCGCCGGACCGCGTGACCGCGATCCCCACCGTCACCCCACACAAAACCACGGCAAGACCCACTCGGATCCACTGGACAATGCCGCCGGGCGCTTCCGGCTCGCGCAGAATTTGGACCGGCGATGTCCGCGATGCCCGGCGCGCTCCACTGAGACCTGACAGTCCCACAAACAGGATCGTGCAGGCCGCGGCCACGATTGCCGCCCATGGCTGAATGGACACCTGCGCCGTTTCTGGGTCGGCCCAGACACTCAACACGTATCGGAAAACGGGGGTGAATATCCAGGTCCCGATCAGCGCCCCCAGTGCCGAACCCACGGTCGCCGTGACCAGGATCTGCGCGGAAAAGGTCCAGTACACCGCGCGCGGGGTGAACCCGATCAGTTGCCACAGCGCGATCTGGCGTCGCTGTACGGTGACCACAAGGTTTGAGGTACTTCCGATCACCACGATGCCGGCGACAACGGTGAAAAACACCACGGCTACCGAGGTTGCGGCGATGAGTGCGCCCAGATCCCCGGGGTTAGCAACCGCCGAGGTCAGCGTGCAGGCGACGTAGGTGAAGGCGGCCGCGACGGCCGCCGATACGGCAGCCAGTCCCAACCACACTCGGTACCCACGGATCACATCGGCGAAAATAAGCGCGATCACGCGGTAACCGTCGACGTGGCCGGGGGAAGTGTCATCGAGGCGAAGATGTCCTCCACGGTGGGCCGCACCAGCTCACGCTGGATGCGCCCATCGCGCAGGACCAGAACGCGATCCGCGCGCGCGGCCGCTTCCATATCATGGGTTACCATCACCACAGCGGTTCCCGACGCCGCTGCCTTCTGAAGCAGATCCAGTACCACCGCACCCGAGCGGCTATCCAGGGCACCGGTGGGTTCATCGGCAAAGACAACCCGGGGTTGGGCTGCCAGCACCCGGGCAATGGCGACACGTTGCTGTTGCCCTCCCGACAGCTCGGCGGGACGGTGCGAACCCCGCCCACCCAGACCCACCTGATCGAGGAGGACGTCCACGGCCGGCCGATCCACTCGCTTTCCGCTCAGCCGAGCGGGCAGCGCGACGTTCTCACGCACGGTGAGCGAGGCCACCAGGTTATAGGCCTGAAAAATGAACCCCACACTGTCTCGTCGAAGTTTCGCGAGGCGGGCGCGGCTTAGTCCCCGCAGCGGCACACCCATCAGGCTGATCTCACCCGTGTTTGCCGGTTCCAGACCGGCGAGGCAATACAGCAGCGTGGATTTGCCCGATCCGCTGGGGCCAACCAGCGCGACAAATTCGCCCGGGAGCACACAAACATCCACGTCCGAAATCACGGGAACGGCTGGATTTCCCCGCCGGGCAGGAAAGGTTTTACCGACGCCTCTGGCGTCTAGAACCGGCGTCTTCGCCGAAGCATTCTCATTTTGCACACAGATATTTTCACACAAACACTCAGCCGAGAAGGCGGCGGCACCGTGCCGCCACCCGGCCGATCAGGCGGCCCGTGTGCCGAACCCACCGGCCGGGCGATGGACCCGCACCTTCATCCCCGGTTCAGCGTCTGCGCACCTGGCCGGAGGGGGCCGAATCCTCGGTGAGTTCGGTGCCGTGCAGCCAGACCCGCTCAACCACGCCGTGCAGGGTGCGGCCGTCGAAGGCCGAGATCTTGTTGCGGTGGGCGAGGTGTTCGGCATGCACGGTGAACGCGGCGTCGGGGTCGAAGGCGATCAGGTGGGCGCGGTTGCCGACCCTGATGCTGCCCACGTCGCTCAGACCCACGAGCCGGGCCGGGGCCTCGGCGAGCAGGCGGATGACTCGCTCGAGCGGCATTCCAAACTCGCGCGCCGCGGTCCACACCACGGGCAGCTCAACCTCGAGGCCCGAAACCCCGCCCCAGGCGACCCGAAAGTCACCATCGCCGCGGCGCTTCTGCTCGATGGTGCTGGGTGAGTGATCCGAGGCGATCGTGTCGATGGTCCCATCGATCAGGGCCGCCCAGAGCGCCGCCCGGTTTCCCGCGTCGCGGATCGGCGGGCAACACTTAAACTCGGTGCCCCCGGCGGGCACGTCCTCGGCGCTGAGCCCCAGATAGTGCGGGCAGGTTTCCACGGTCAGGCGCAGGCCCACAGCCTTGGCGGCGCGGATCTGGTCCAGCGCGCTCGCCGCCGACAGGTGCAGGATGTGCGCCCGCCCGCCCGTGCGCTCCAGCCCCTCGATGACCATGCGAATCGCGTCCCGCTCGGCCTCCTCCGGGCGCGAACGAAGAAAGGCCGAATAGCCGCCATCCACGGATTCGGGCTGGGCGTCGAGCACCGCCGGGGATTCGGCGTGCACGATCAGCAGCGCATCGTCCTCGGCGAGCGCCGCCAGCACGGTGTTCAGCTCGGGCTCGGTCAGATGCCCGAACTCGTCGATCCCCGAGGGGGCCAAAAACGCCTTGAATCCAAACACCCCGGCCTCGTGCAGCGGACGCAGATCGGCACCATTTTCGGGGACCGCACCACCCCAGAAACCGACGTCCACCCGGAGCTGCGGGATCGCCGCGGCCAGCTTTTCCTCCAGCGCGGCCACCGTGGTGGTGACCGGAATCGAGTTCAGCGGCATGTCGAGCAGGGTTGTGACCCCGCCGCGGGCGGCCGCACGGGTTGCCGAGTCGAACCCCTCCCACTCGGTGCGTCCGGGTTCGTTGACGTGGACGTGGGTGTCCACGAGGCCCGGGAGCAGCACCTGGCTCGGGGGCAGGGTGACACCCGGCAACGCGGTGTCCGTCTCCGTATCGAGTGCGGTGATCGCGGTGATGCGGCCGCCGGTGACGTGCACGCTCGCCGGGCGTAGCACCCCGTCGATCAGGGCACGCTCGGCGTGGATGACGAGGTCGGGGAGGTGGGGTGTGGGGGACATCGAGACTCCATCCAATTCGAGGCGGTGAGGGGGAACGTGGAGACGTGAACCTAGCGGGCGTATTCCTCGGCGAACGCCTGGATCGCCGCGGTCAGTGCATCCAGCGCAACCTCGATATCGGCATCCAGCACGCTCTCATCGGGATGGTGGCTGATGCCCTCATTCCCGCAGCGCACAAACAGCATGGCCACGTCGGTGATCGTGGCAAGGGCCAGGCCGTCGTGTCCGGCCCGGCTCCAGATCGGGGCGGGCACCGGGGCGGCGGCGGCCCGGGCGATCCCGGTTTCCACGGCCGCACGCAGCGCGGGGGCACAGGTCACCGCGTCGGCCCGGTAGGTTTCGGTGCACTCGAATGTCACGCGGCGGCGCTCACAGATTTCGCGGGTGGCATCGAGGATCCGCTCGAAGGTTGCCGCGCGCAGTTCGGTGGATTCGGCGCGCAGGTCGAGGCTGAACTCGGCGATCCCGGGAATCACGTTGACCCCGCCGGGCAGCACCTGAATGGTGCCCACCGTGGCCAGGGCACCGGCTTCCCGGGCGATGGATTCGATGGCCAGAATCACCTCGCTCGCGGCGACCAGCGCGTCCCGGCGACGCGGCCAGGGTGTGCCCCCGGCGTGACCGGCTCTTCCGGTGAGGGTGATCCGGGAGCGGGTGGCCGCCCCGATCGAGGAGACCACGCCGAGCGGGCGATCCTGATCCAGCAGCTCGGGCCCCTGTTCGATGTGCGCCTCCAGATACCCCACCAACTCGTGCGGGGCGCGGGCTGCCTCGCCGATGCGGGCGGGGTCGAGCCCGAAGGCGAGCGCCGCCTCGCGGTAGGTCACCCCGTCGCCGTCCTGGATGTCCCACCAGGCGGGATCAAACGTTCCGGCGAGCGCGCGGCTGCCCGAGAGCGCGGTCCCAAACCGGGTGCCCTCCTCATCGCTCAGCGCGACCAATTCCAGCGCGAACGGAAGGTTCCGCGCCTGCGGGGCCAGACGTCGGATCGCGGCGAGCGCCAGCAGCACACCAAGCATCCCGTCATAGCGGCCCGCATCGGGCACGGTGTCCAGGTGGGATCCGAGCAGCAGCGCGGGCAACCCGGGCTCGCGTCCCTCGATCCGCCCACACAGGTTTCCGGCCGCATCGATCCGAACCTCCAGCCCGGCCTCGGCAAACCAGGTGCCCACACACGCGTTGACCGCCGAGTGCTCCAGGCTCAGGTGTACCCGTTCCAGGGCGTCGGGGCGGGCGGACACCGCGGCCAGCTCGGCAATGCGGCGGGCGATCAGCGCACCCTCGGCACTCGGCTCGTGCCCACTGCTCGTGTGCCCGGGCTCGGTGATGCCCGACACGGGTGTGTGCCGATTCTGCGGTGGAATCACCTGACTCCCGTGCGCGCTCATGCCGGGTTCCCCGCGCCGCGATAGCTGTCCAGCGCGGCCTCGACCCCGCCCGAGCGCGGCACCGAGACGCCGTGACGCACCAGCACGGATTCCAGCGCGGCGAGGGTCGAGAGCACGGTGTCGCGGCGGGCGTTGTAGCCCATCGTCCCGATCCGCCAGACCTTGCCGTGCAGCGGCCCGAACGAGGTGCCAATTTCGATCGCAAAGTCCGTCAGCATGTCCGCTCGCACCGCGTCGCCGTTGACCCCCTCGGGGATGTGCACGGCCACCACATTATTCATCCGGTACTGGGCCTCACCGAAGTCACGCAGGCCGAGACCGAGCACCCCGGCATGGATCGCCGCCCCGTGTACCCGGTGGCGCTCGATGGTCTCGGCCAGCCCCTCGGTCACGATGATCCGCGCGCACTCATGCGCCGCATAGAGCATGCTGGTGGCCTCGGTGTGGTGGTTGAGCCGGGTGGCACCCCAGTAGTCAAAGATCATGCCGAGGTCGAAGTAGTTGGAGCGGATGCGGTGCTCGGAGGGGAACTGTCCGGGATCGCGCAGGCCCGCCTCCACGCTGTGCCGGCGACCGATCCGCTCGACCGCCGCCGGAGAGAACGAGGCGGGCGCGCTACCCGAGGGCCCGCCCAGGCACTTTTGCAGTCCGGCCGTGGCGGCATCGATGCCCAGCTCATCCTGATCAAATGGGTTACCACCGAGCGAGGCCGTTACGTCGGTGTAGAGCAGTGCGCCGTAGCGGTCGCAGATTTCGCGCAGGCCCTCCATCGGTTGCAGCATCGTGGTGGAGGTGTCACCGTGTACCATCGCCACCAGCGCGGGCCGGGTCTGCGCGATGGCCTCGGCGATCTGCTCGGGCCGAAACACCGTGCCCCAGGGGATCTCGCGCACGTGCACCTCGGCCCCGGCCCGCTCGCAAATCTCGCGCAGCAGTCCGCCGAAGCGCCCAAAGATCGGCACCAGCACGCGGTCGCCGGGAGTGATCAGCGAGAATAGCGCGGCCTCGATGCCCGCGCGGGCGGTACCGTCCACCAGGAGTGTGTGTTCGTTGCGGGTCTGGAACACCCGGCGGTAGAGCTCCTGGGTCTGGCCCATATAGTCGGTCATGGCCGGGTCGAACTGGCCGATCAGCCCGGCCGACATCGCCCGCAGCACGCGCGGATCGGCGTTGATCGGTCCCGGACCCATCAGCAGCCGCTGCGGCGGCGCGATCGGCTCGGAGGCAAAGGTGGGAACCTGGGGGTGGATGGTCATGAGATCTCCCGAACGGTTGAGGGGAACAGGGTTTCGGCGAGCGCAAGCAGGGTGTGCTCGCTGCCGGGCGGACCGATCAGGCTCAGGCCGATCGGAAGCGCACCCGGTGCCCGCGGCACCGGGAAGGCGAGCGCCGGACGTCCGGTGAGGGAGGCCAGCGTGGTGAGGCGCAGGGTGTGGGCGCGAACCCGGTCGAGTTCGGCGGGATCCGCGTCCACCCGGGGTGCCGGTCCGGGAGTCGTGGGCAGCAGCACCACGCGCTCGCCGAGGGCGGCGTTCAGGTGCGCCCGGAGTTCCGGCAGCCGGGTTATGGCGGCGGCGAGCACCGCGGGATCCAGATTCGCGGCGGCCCGGAATCGCTCGGCAACCGCCGGATCGAGGGCACCCGGATGCGCGGCCACCCACTCGCCGTGCGCCGCGTGGGCCTCCCCCGCCTGGACCACCCGGAAGACCTCGGGTACCTCGGCGAGGTGGGCGGGGGCCAGCTCGGTGATTGTCAGCCCCTGCGCTTCCAGGCGCGCGAGGGCCGCGTGATAGGCGGAAAGCACGTCCGGGTCGATCCCGGGGAGGAGGTCGGGCAGGCACAGAATCTCCGGCTCACTCGCCTCGACCGAGAGTTGTGGCACACTCGCCCGCAGCACGCGGCGCAGCAGCTCGGGGGATCGGGTCAGCCAGCCGACGGTGTCAAAGCTCGGAGCCAGCGGCAGCACCCCGGCCCGCGACACCAGTCCGTGGGTGGTACGCAGCCCCCAGAGTCCCTGATAGGCGGCAGGCACACGAATCGACCCGGCGGTGTCCGTCCCCAGTCCGATACCGACCTGTCCCGATGCCACGGCCACTGCCGGACCGCTCGTGGATCCACCCGGCAGATGTCCGGGGGCGGCCGGGTTCGCCGCCGGGGCGTGCGGACCGCTCGTACCGGTGAGCCCGTACGCAAACTCGTCGGTCTGGGCGATCCCGGTCACCTCGGCCCCCGCCTCCAGCAGGGCGGCGAGGGCCGGGGCGTGGGCGGGCTCGATTTCGTTCTCGGACTCGGCCAGGTAGGCGGGAACCCCGGCACCGATGCGCTGCCCGGCAACCGCAAACAGGTCCTTGACCGCGATCCGCTCCCCCGCCAGCAGCCCGGCGGCGCTCGCCGGAACCAGCGGCGTCCCGACGATCCGCCACACGGCCGGGTCGATAGCCGCGGCCGGGGCCGCCACCTGTGCCAGCGCGATCCGCCAGCCGCCCGGGCCGAGTGTCCAGTGCTGCGTGTTCAGCCCGCGTCCGCCGGAAAGGGTGCGGGTTTCGATGACCATCAGCGCGTTGTGCGGGTCGATCCAGCGCACATCGCGCCCCACAACCTCGCGTCGGGCAGTCCCGCCGCGACGCCCCCGGAAGCGCGAGATCGCCTCGGATCCGCGCAGAATCCCGTGGGCATCGGCGCGCAGGGTGCCCGGCCCCTCGATAAAGGCCGCATCCAGGGCGGCGGTATCGTCGGCGGCGAGCGCGGACTCATAGGACTCGCTAGCGGCGATCAGCGCGCCGAGGTTCTGATCGCCCTCAAAATCGCTGCGACGGATGGTCGCGTGCACCCCCACCACGCGGTCCACCACCTGGGAGATCCGGAAGTCGGTCGCGGCGCTGAGGTAGGCGTAGGCGAGGTGAGACTCCATGTCGAAGCGGGTGCCAAGCAGTGCCACACTCGCGCCGACGCAGGCGCGCATCGCCTCGTCCAGGGTGTCCCCTAGGCCGCAGGGCACGAGGAACTCGGGGGTCTCGATCAGCGGCGCGCTCAGGGTTCCCCAGCGAGCCGCGGCTTCGGAGGCGCTCACCAGGTCAAAACGCACGGTCACCCGCAGCGAGGCCTCCAGCGCCGTCAGCGACACCTCGCCGTCCCCCTGGGCGAAGTGCGGATCCCCCACATAGGCGAGGGCCCCGGCCACCTGCACGGGCAGGTAGATCGTGGTGCCGGGCACCAGCAGGGACACGTCGATGTTGCCACCATGCATCCCCGGCGGAACCGAGTGGGGGCGTTCGGTCTCGGCGACCGCGACCCCCATGATTCCCAGGAACGGTCGCAGCGGGAAGGTCGCCCGCCCGGGCGCGACGCCGTCACCCAAACCGGGCTGCGAGCCGGACGGAGGTGTCCGCGGGTCATCCCCGGATCCGGGCGCACCCGTGCGCAGCGGCACGCTACCGTGGGCGGGAGCGTCGGCCGCGAGGTCGGAGGGGTCGTTCGGCATCACCGGGCTGAACACACTCACATTCTCGGAGCCTTCGGGGAACCGATCGGGCAGTGCACCGCGTCCGTGCCGGTTGGAAATCACCCCGTAGGGGACCCGGCGCAGGGCCTCGACCAGGGTGATTCCCAGCACGTCACCCGGCCGGGCACCCCGCACCTCGATCGGCCGCGACACCACGTGTGGCCCGTCGATACTCGCATCGCGCGGCACCGAACCGGCGATTTCTACCGCATCATCCAGGATGCGGTTCCGGGGCACCCCGTGCGCACCGAAGAAGGCGGCGGGATCTCCGCCCTGGTCGTCCAGCAGCCCCTCATGACTGACGGTATCGATGGTGACCTCGGTGCCGGAATCCACGCTGAGGATCGGCGCATCACCGGCGGCGGGCAGACGCCCCCAGAGCACGGTATCGACGCCCGCGGGTACGTAGTGGACGGCACGGATCGGACCGGTGCCGCGCTGCAGGATCGGGCCGATCCCGATCTCGGAGGTGCCGGGATCGAGCCGCCCAAATTCTTGGGATCCGTTCGGCAACGATTCGCCGAGAGTCGCGGCACCGAGAGTCTCGGGCAAGGAAACGGGGAGCGCCGCGGCAGATTCGGGCGAGGCGGCGGCGAGCGCGGGGGATGTCATCGTCGGTGTCTTTCCGGGCACCGGGATGCCCTCGTGATGAGGCGCTCGCCCCGCGATCATGCGCGGGTCTCGCTGCGGGATGCTCCGCGGTGGCCGAGGAAGGCCACCACGATGGTGATCAGGGCGGCCACCAGGATGCCCGGGGCCAGCCCAAATTGGTGCAGCCAGGCACCGGTGGCGGCCCCCAGCCCGATCAGGATGACCGCGAGGGCTCGGCGCAGCCACGGGTGGGTGGCGCCGCGACCCAGCACGGAGTCGTAGGCGAGGCCAACCAGGGTGGAGGTCACCACGACGGTGGTCACATCGGCCACCGCGAGGTGCCGCGCCGCGCCGGCCTGCAAACCCATCGAGGCTCCCAGCAGGCCGGTTACGGTGAGGGCCAGCGGGGTGATATCCACCACCGGCAGGGTCAGCACAATCACCGCGCAGGCGATCAGACCCGCGGCGACGATGCCCAGCTGGGTGGTGTTGCGGCGGGTCCAGCCGGGTTCACTGCCCCGAGCCAGGCGTCCACTGAGTGCGGCCCCGGCCATGAAACAGACGAGGGCGATGACCGGGCCGAGGATCGGCAGGTGATCGGCCCCGACCAGGGCCATGCCCAGCAGCACCACGTTGCCGGTCATATTGCCGGTGAAGACCCGATCCAGGCCGACATACCCCACCGCATCGATGATGCCGGTGGAGAACGTGAGTGCAAGCATCAGGGCGACGTGTGAGACGCCGCCTGTCCGGTGCTGTGATGGTGTGGTCACCCGTGATCCCTCCGCTGACGCGGGACCCAACGGTCACCGCCTCGGTATACCCAAACTAGGCAATACGAAAGTCTACTTGACGGCGATCATGTTTCTAACATGTAAATTCCCGCCGACCCCTCGGGTCAGTGAAGGTTTCGGTATACCCAGATCGGGTTTATGTGGTTGTGTTGAGCGCGTCAAGAACGCGCTGTCTCGCCTCGGCCACGTGGGCGCGCGCAAAGCCCGCCGCGGCTTCCGGCCGTCCCCGCAGGATGGCTCCCGCAAGACTTCGGTGCTCGTCCACCGCCTCATCGTGATCCTCACGGTAGGCGTGGGCCGCCAGGCGTCGATCCATATCCAGGACCGGACGCAGCAGTCGGGTCAGCAGCGAGTTATCGGCAAGCCTGACGATCTCCGCATGCAGGACCGCGGCCGCGGCGGTGGCCCCATCCGATGCCTCGGTTCGGGATACCTCAGCCCGGGCGCTATCGCTCCGACCCCCATCATCCGACGTCGCCCGCGCGGTCACCGCCGCCAGCGCCACGGCCAACGCGGTGGTATCCGCCCCGGCCGCCACGTTGCGGGCGGCGGACTCGGCTGCCAGCACGTCCAGGTGCGCGCGCACGTCAAAGAGCTCGATCACCTCGGCGCGGTCAAAGTCACGCACCACGGTGCCACGTCCGGGCCCCGCGGCAATGTACCCGGCATCCAGCAGCCGCGGCAACGCCTCACGCACCGGCACCCGGGACACCTCAAGCTCGGCGGCCAACTCGCGTTCGCGCAGGCGCTCACCCGGAGCCAGGGTGCCGTCGATGATCCGGTCGCGGATCCGCTCAAACACCCGCTCGCTCAGGCTGTTGGGAATCACGGCGGACATGCTGGTCACGTTAGCACAGCGCCGCCCGGCATCCGTGGGGATGCCGGACGGCGTGTGTGGCTCGGGCGGAGGTTAGCGCTCGCTCGGCGGAATGATCCGGATCGGTGCCGTGGTGTCCTCCAGCTCGCGCCGCTTCTTCCCGGCGGGCTTCACCAGGAAGTGGTAGCTGAGCGCCAGAATCGCGATCCACACCAGTCCCACCCAGAGGGCGTCCCGGGTGCCGGGCACCACACCGATCATCACGATCACAAACACGATGAACCCAACCGCAGCCCAGGATGCGGCGGGCCACAGCGGAACCGGGAACTCGCTGGGCAGCAGATTATCGCGGGCGATCTCGCGTTTCATCCGGATGTGCGAGATCAGAATCATCAGCCACACCACCACCGTGGCAAAGGTGGCCAGGGCCGCGATCAGGAAGAAGATCTGATCGGGGAAGAGGATGTTCAACACCACACCCACCAGCAGCGCCCCGGCCATCGCGATGACCGTGAGCCACGGCACCCCGGTGCGGGTCAGGCTCGTGAACGCCTTGGGTGCGTGGCCCTGCTCGGCCAGGCCGTGCAGCATGCGTCCGGCACCGAAGATGTCCGCATTGATCGCCGAGATCGCCGCGGTGATCACGACCGCGTTCAGTACGTGGGCGGCGCCGGTCAGGCCCAGTCCGTCGAAGATCGACACGAACGGGCTCTTGGATCCGTCGATGGTGTTCCAGGGCTGGATCATCATGATCACGCCGAGGGTCAGCACGTAGAAGAGCAGGATGCGCACGGGCACCGAGTTGATCGCCTTGGGGATGACCTTCTTGGGGTTCTGCGCCTCACCGGCGGTGATGCCGATGACCTCGATGCCACCGAAGGCAAACATCACGATGGTGAACGCGGCCAGGAAGCCCATAAATCCGCCGGCGAAGAATCCACCGTGATCGAAAAGGTTCGCCAGGCCCGCGGCATTTTCGCTCTGGTTGCCCAGGCCGAAGACGATGATCGCGATGCCACCGGCGATCATGCCGATGATGGCCACGATCTTGATCAGCGCAAACCAGAACTCCAGCTCGCCAAACACCTTGACCGAGATCAGGTTGACCGCGGCGATGAAGAAGATCAGCGCCAGGATCCAGATCCAGCGATCCACATCGGGGAACCAGAAGCCCATATAAACCGAGAATGCCGTGACGTCCGCCAGGGCGACCACAAACATTTCAAACGTGTAGGTCCAGCCGGTGAGGAAGCCAGCGAAGGGACCGATGTAGCGCGAGGCATACTGCCCGAACGAGCCCGAGATGGGGTGGCGCACGGCCATCTCGCCGAGGGCACGCATGACCATGAAGACCGCCGCGCCGCCGATCATATAGGCGATCAGCACCGCGGGTCCGGCGGTCTTGATGGCCGCCGAGGAACCGTAGAACAGGCCGGTCCCGATCGCCGAGCCGAGGGCCATGAAGCGGATGTGCCGGGCGGTGAGGCCGCGGCGCATCACGCCGGGGGCTCCGGCGCTCGCGGGCGGCGCGAGCGGGGTTTTCGGTTCGGCGCTCATTGGGCAGCCTTTCGTTGGATCAGGCCGGTAGCGGCCTCAAGAATCAGGAGGGCGGCGAGCCGGATGGTCCGGCCGTCCGCGGTGTCTGCGGTGGCATCGATCTCGGTGATATCGAGCGCGCGTACCCGCGCATCCCGGGTCAGTGCCCGGGTGAGGCGACGCAGTTCATGCGCCTGTAATCCACCCGGCACCGATGCCGGGCAGGCCGGGGCCACGCTGCGATCGCACACGTCCACATCCACATCGATGTGCACGGGTCCGCCCGCAGCACCCGCGATGGCCAGGGCCTCGTGGGCGATGTCCTGCGGGGTGCGATCGTGGAGCGCATCGCGGTGAATCACGGTGATGCCCAGTTCGCGGGCCCGCTCACGGTAGGCGCGGGAGTTGGCGAAGTCGGCGATGCCGATCTGGACCACCCGGGTGCCCTCAAGGCCCGCCTGGATGAGGCGGCGTACCGGGGATCCGTTACTCACTCCGTCGCGCAGGTCATGGTGCGCGTCGATCGTGATCAGCCCGGCGGTGGCAAGGTTATCGCCAAATCCCCCGAGTGCGGCCGGAACGGTGGCCGCATTGTCTCCGCCCAAGCTTATGAGCAGTTCGGTGTCGGAGGCCAATTCGCGCAGGGTGCGAATGGCCGAAGCCTCCCCCTCCAGGGTGTCCGGATCGGCGAGGTTTCCGTCGTCCACCAGGCGCAGCGCCTCCTCGATCACGATGTCGGTTGCGCCATCGAGACTGACGCTGTGTCCCGAGTAGCGCCGCAGCGCGTCTCGGATGGCGTCGGGGGTGTGCTGCGCGCCGGTGGGCGAGAGCGAGGTGCGCCACGTGGGCACACCGATAATGGCCAGGTCGGCGACTCTGCCGCCCGGCAGTGATCCACGGGAGGGCCAGGCGCCAGTGCGAGGCCAGAGCGGATCATCGTGCAGGGATGGGGTACTCATTCCCCGACCGTACCGCGGGAATTCCCTCGGGGTGTACGGGGTGCATGCCCACTTGTGTCTGGTCTGTCAGACGTTACGCCGAGCGTTTTTTGCGGGGCGGGAGCGGCTCGGCAGCGGCTCCGCGGACGCGCTGCAGACGCTCTACAGACGCGAGAAGCCGTCTGGGTTTCGCCACAGGTCTGGAATACCAGACAATAGCGGCACGGGTCGGGTTGGCCTTTTGCCGCCGGTGCGCTCAAATCGGATCATGAGCATCACACAGACCATCACCCTCGGCGCGCAGACCCTCACCATCAACGACGTGGTTCGGGTTGCCCGCGAAAATGCCCGCATCGAGATTGCCCCGGAGGCCGCGGTTCGGATCCGCGCGGCGCGGGACGTGATCGAGGAACTGGCCAACGACACCCGCCCGCACTACGGTGTGTCCACCGGTTTCGGGGCGCTCGCCAATGTGCAGATTCCGACCGAGAAGCGCGCCCAGCTGCAGCGCAGCCTGGTGCGCTCCCACGCCGCCGGCACCGGTGCCGAGGTCGAGCGTGAGGTCGTGCGCGCGCTGATGCTGCTGCGTCTGAACACCCTCATTTCCGGACACACCGGGGTGCGCCTGGAAACCGCCGAAGCCTACCGCGACGTCCTCAACGCGGGCATCACCCCGGTGGTACACGAGTACGGTTCGCTGGGCTGCTCGGGTGACCTGTCCCCGCTCGCCCACTGCGCGCTCGCGGTCATGGGCGAGGGCGAGGTGCACGGACCCGATGGCCGCCGTCAGGACGCCGCCGAGGCCCTGGCCGCCGCCGGAATCACCCCGGTGGTGCTGGCCGAAAAGGAGGGTCTGGCGCTGATCAACGGCACCGACGGCATGCTCGGCATGCTCTCGCTGGCCCTGTTCGACCTGGCGCAGCTGGTCCGGGTCGCGGACATCGCGGCCGCCGCAAGCATCGAGGGCCTGCGGGGCACCGACGCGGTGTTCGCCCCCGACCTGCACGAGCTGCGTCCGCACCCCGGACAGCGCGACAGCGCCGCGAACCTGCGCCGGGTCCTCGCCGATTCGGGCCTGATTCAGCGTCCGGTGGAGGGTCAGTTCACCCGGGTTCAGGATGCCTACTCGCTGCGCTGCTCGCCCCAGGTTCACGGGGCCGTGCGAGCCACGATGGCGCACGCCGAGAGCGTCGCGCAGATCGAGCTGGGTTCGGCCGTGGATAACCCGGTGGTCACCAGCGATGGCCGGGTCGAGTCCAACGGAAACTTCCACGGGGCCCCGGTGGGCTACGTGCTCGACTTCCTGGCGATCGCCGTGGCCGACCTCGCCAGCATCTCCGAGCGTCGCACCGACCGCTTCCTCGACACCTCCCGCAACCACGGCCTGCCGCCCTTCCTCGCCGCCGACCCTGGTCTGGACTCGGGGCTGATGATCGCCCAGTACACCGCCGCCGGGATCGTCTCCGAGCTCAAGCGCCTCGCGGTGCCCGCCTCGGTGGATTCGATCCCCTCGTCGGCCATGCAGGAGGATCACGTGTCGATGGGCTGGGCCGCCGCCCGCAAGCTGCGCCGGGGAATCGACGGCCTGCGCCGGGTACTCTCGATCGAGCTGCTGGCCTCGACCCGCGCGCTGGACTTCCGCCTGAACGACGCACCCGAGCAGCGTCCGGGAGCCGCCACCGGTGCCGTGCACACCCTGTTCCGCACCCGGATCGCCGCACCGAACACCGATGAGTTCCTCTCCCCCACCATCACCGCCGCCACCGAACTGGTGGAATCCGGCGCCGTTTTGGCCGCTGTGGAGGATGCCATCGGTCTGCTTGACTAGGCTGGAGACAACCCCCGTTCGATGACGACCGGGGAGATCCATCGGTTTGGGGAGTGAAACATGGTTGGCGAAGCATCGAGGGTACCCGCGGCGGAACAGACGCTGCAGATCCTCACCCTGCTCTCCACCCAGCGCGGGCCCCTGCCCGCCTCGATGATCGCGACCCAGCTGGATCTGCCCCGATCCAGCGTCTACCACCTGCTCAACGTGCTGGTGCGCAACGGTTTTGTGCTGCACCTGGCCGAGGAGAAGCGCTACGGGCTCGGGGTCGCCGCGGCGGCCCTGAGCTCGGCGTATGCGCGCCAGGAGCCGCTGTCCCGGCTCGGCCGTCCGCTGCTCGCGGGGCTAGTGGACCGGGTGGGTGCCAGCGCGCACCTCGCGGTCCTGCACGGGCGCGATGTCCTCTACATCGTGGAGGAACGAGCCCGAAACGCCCCCTCGCTGGTCACCGATGTGGACGTGCGCCTACCCGCCCCGCTGACCGCCACCGGGCGCGCGATCCTCGCCGGGATGCCCCCGGCCCAGGTGCGGGCCCTGTTCCCGGACAAGGAATCCTTTGTGTCCCGTGGCGAGGGGCCCGATGAGATCACCCGCTACGGCCGGCTGCGCGAGGTACTCGGCCAGGTGCAGCGCCGAGGCTACGCGACCGAGGACGGCTCGGTCAGCCCGGGCCTGTCCTCGGTGGCCTGCGCGGTCCACGACCACCGCGGCTGGCCGGTCGCGGGCCTCGCGGTTACCTTCCCCGCCGATTCGGTGGATCCCTCGGCCCTCGCCGGTCTGGTCGAGCAGGTGCAGAACACCGCGGACACCCTGACCCAGCGCATCTACGGCCGCACCTCCTAGCCCCGGGCATACCCGCATTCGCCGGACGAGACGGTCGTCCGGCGAATGCGGGCGGGAAACTAGCCGTTTCGGCGACGCGCGCCGTGATTCAGTACGGCCCCAAGTATCAGCAGAGACAGCGCACCGATGATCACGGCAGCCAGCATTCCCTGCCCGGATTCGGGAAGGGTGCCTCCGTCATGTGCCCCGGAGGTTGCGCCAGCCGTGGGGGTGCTGGGCGAGGGTGCGGCGGTGCCCGTCGGAGTGGGGAGGGCCGTCACCGAAGGGTCCGGCGTGGGGCTCGGAGTCGGCGTGGGTTCGGGAACCGGCACCACGGTGATGACAACGCTCGACGTCGACGTATTGGCGCTCTGGGCGGCCGATAGGGTCCACTCGCCGAGCGCGAGATCCGTCTCCGGGGTGAAGGTCCAGGTGCCATCATCCCCGACCGGCACGGTCCCCAGGGCAGCTCCATTACCGGTGAGGGTCACGGTCGCCCCGGGAACACCCGTTCCACTCACCACCGGACGCCGGTCCTGCGTATCCCCGGCCGCGGGTGTGAGGATCACCACCGGCGTCTCGACGGCGGCAACAACGAGGGTGAAGGGCACGCTGTGCGTACGCAACGCATTGGTGGCTTCAAGGGTAAAGGTGAAGGTTCCGGCCGCGGTGGGCGTTCCGGCGAGTGTTCCATCGGCGGCAAGGGTGATACCCGCCGGGAGCGCGCTACCCTCGGCGAGGCTCAGCGTGGCCTCGGGATCGCCGCCAAAATCGATGGTTGCCCGATAGGCGACCCCCAAAGTGCCGGGCACCAGGTCCGCATCGACAATCGTGGCGGCCTTGCCACCAAGAATACGGTTTGCCTCGCCGGAACGCAGGTTGAGGACCAGAACGTTCTGGGCCACTCGATCAAAGTGCGGTCGGCGCAGTGACCCACCAATACTCAGTCGTTCCTCACGCCCGTCGGGATTGATCACCGAAAGCGTCCCGTCGGCCCCAGCGGCATAGATGGCCCCCGCGGGATCGCTCGTTGCCCCGTTTTGCTCACCCAGTGAATAGTCACTCACCACCCCGTCCGCGGTGATCACCGTGAGACCAGCCGAGGAGGAGATGAGGGCACGGCCCTGGTTGTCAAAATCGATGTTCCGATTTCCCAGGACGCCGTCGAAACGCCGCTCGGTTCCGGCGCGATCAATCGATACGGTTCCCCGCGGGTTGAACCCGGAACTACCAATCCATACCCGGCCATCGCGCGGGTTGAACCCGATTGTGGCCGGCTCGATGCCCAGGTTCGATGTCACCACCGTGTCGTTGTTCGGGTCCACTCTAAACACGTTGTGGGTCGCACCGAAGTCGATCGCCCACACCGTGCCGGTCACCGGATCAACAACGACATCGGTGGGTTGAAACGCGGCGAGGTTGATACTGGTGACGGTTCCATCGGCGGCGATCTTGCCGATGACCGAGCTCGAGTTTGCCCCCACATAGACGGCGCCGTTGATGGGGTTCACGGCGATTGAGGTCGCCGTACCCGGTGCGCTATAGGTGGTCTGGGTGCCGTCGGCTGCGAGTTTGGTCACGTTGGCAACACCACGCAGCGAATGCGCCACCCAGAGCGCCCCGGTTGCCGAATCGTAGTCCAGTGCGAACGGGCGATCCAGAACCGGAATCTGAGTGACGGTACCGTCAACGGCGACCTCGGTGAGGGTCGCGGTTCCGGAATTTGCTATAAAGATTCGCTCGTCGGGGGTTTGCAGGGACTCCCAGGAGGAGGTGCCCGTGTTGACGGTTTGGTCCATCACGAAATGGGTGGTGGGGATTTCCGGCGCGGCGGCATACGCGCCGGCACCGGTCATCAGCCCCGCCGCCAGCAGCAGGGCAAGAAGCCCCGAGCCGCCGCGGCGAATTCTCCGTTGGTACGTTGTCACTCTGCTACCCCTTACCTGTGGTGTGGGGCGTGCGCTGACGGCCCCGCGGATACCGCGAGTGTGCGCAAACCGATTCCGATTCCGCGCGCACTCGTTGCAGCCTAGCCAAAGCGGGGCGCTTCCACGTTTTTAGCGTCAAAACATGTTCATTTTGTTACCAAAAATACAGATCAGGCGATGTTTACCGCCCCCATCTAGGGCACATTCTGGTGAAAACGGGGAGCGGACCGACCGGGGTGCAGCTCCCCGGTCGGCCCGTGATCGTTCGCGGATCCCTCTTCCCCTGTTATCCGCGAACGCGTACTCCGGCGTGCCAGACCGCGTGGGTCAGCGGCATGCCGGGACGATACGCCAGGTGGGTCACCGAGGGCGCATCGAGTATCTGAAGGTCGGCGCGAGCCCCCACCGTGAGCTCGCCCACCCGAGGTTTACCGAGCCGGTCGATGTGTCGGCCCAGCGCCCGAGCACCGCCGTGGGTGGCCGCGCGTACGGCCTCGGCCACGGTCAGCCGCATCTGCAGCACCGCGGTGGCCACGGCGAATCCCATCGAGGATGTGTAGGAGGTTCCCGGATTCGCGTTGGTCGCGATGGCCAGGTGAGCACCCGCATCCACGAGCTGGCGGGCGGGGGCCAGCGGCATCCGGGTCGAAAGGTCGCACGCGGGCAGGACGGTGGCGACCGTCGCGGATCCGGCCAGCAGATCCACGTCCGCATCGGTCAGAAACCCCAGGTGGTCAACGCTCAGCGATCCGTATTCGACCGCCAGCCGGACACCGGGACCGTGCCCGAGCTGGTTTCCGTGGACGTGGGTCGCGAGTCCGCGAGCGCCGGCGGCCTCCAGGATGCGCCGGGTTTCGGCCTCATCAAACGCCCCGGTCTCGCAGAAGACGTCCACCGCGCTGACGATGTCGGCCACCGCGTCCAGCATCTCGCCGGTCACCAGGTCGAGGTAGGCCTCACGGTCGCTTCCGGCGGGCACGACGTGGGCACCGAGGAAGGTGACCTCATCCACGTGCCGGGCGGCGATCAGGGCGGACCGTCGCTCATCGGCCACGGTCAGCCCGTATCCGGTTTTGGTTTCCAGGGTCGTGGTGCCACCGTCATAAGCCTCTTCCAGGTGACGGACCAGGCCGCGTTCCAGCTCGGCATCGGAGGCTGCACGTGTCGCCTCGACGGTCACGTTGATGCCGCCGGCGGCATATGATTCCCCGGCCATTCGCGCCTCGAACTCTGCGGTCCGGTCCCCGGCAAACACCAGGTGGGTGTGCGAATCCACCCAGCCGGGCAGCGCCGCGCGTCCCTCGGCATCGTAACGTTCATCGGCGGCCGGGGCGTGGGCGGCGGGCCCGGTCCAGGCAACCAGGCCGTCGTTGATCACGACCGCCGCATCGTGCAGGCGACCGCCGGGATGTGCGGGATCGTGGGTGGTCAGCTCGCCGATACCGGTGATCAGGGTGCTCATGTTCGCTCCTCCCGAGCGGTTCGGATGCGGTGACCGCGGCCCCCGCATCCGAGACTCTGGCTAGTTGCCGGTGTTGCGGATGGTCGGTTCCATCGGGATGTGGACGCCGCGCTCGGCGGCCACGTCCACGGCCCGCTGGTAGCCGGCATCCACGTGTCGAATCACACCCATGCCCGGGTCATTGGTCAGCAGACGCGAGAGGCGCTCGGCTGCCAGCGGGGTGCCGTCGGCCACGGATACCTGACCGGAGTGGATCGAGCGGCCGATGCCCACCCCGCCGCCGTGGTGGATCGATACCCAGGTGGCACCCGAGGATGCGGCGGTCAGGGCGTTGAGCAGGGGCCAGTCGGCGATCGCGTCCGAGCCGTCGGCCATGGATTCGGTCTCGCGGTAGGGCGAGGCGACCGATCCGGAGTCGAGGTGGTCGCGGCCGATCACGATCGGGGCGCTCACCTTGCCCTCGGCCACCAGCTCATTAAAACGAACGGCAGCCTTGGCCCGGTCGCCATAGCCGAGCCAGCAGATGCGTGCGGGCAGGCCCTCGTACTCGACGTGCTCCTGGGCGGCGCGGATCCAGCGGTGCAGGTGCTCGTTTTCGGGGAACAGCTCAAGCATGGCCTCGTCGGTGACCCGGATGTCCTCGGGGTCGCCGGAGAGCGCGACCCAGCGGAACGGCCCGAGTCCCTCGCAGAACAGCGGACGGATATAGGCGGGCACGAATCCGGGGAATTCGAACGCTCGGTCGTAGCCGCCGTGGCGGGCCTCGTCGCGGATCGAGTTGCCGTAGTCGAAGACCTCGGCACCGGCATCCTGGAACTCCACCATCGCCTGGACGTGCGCGGCCATCGAGGCGCGGGCGTCGATCGTGAAGGTTTCGGGATCGGCGGCGGCGCGCTCGGCCCACTCGGCGACGGTGTACCCGATCGGAAGGTAGGAGAGCGGGTCGTGGGCGGAGGTCTGGTCGGTCACGATGTCGATCGGAATGCCGCGGCGCAGCAGCTCGGGGAACACCTCGGCGGCGTTGCCCACGAGGCCCACCGAGAGCGCGGTGCGGTTTTCCTTGGCCTCAAGCACGAGTTCGAGGGCGCGGTCGATGTCGGTCTCGACGCGGTCGAGGTAGCGCTTACCGGCGCGACGGTTCAGGCGATCAATGTCGACGTCGACGATCAGCACGGCCCCGCCGTTCAGGGTGACCGAGAGCGGCTGTGCGCCGCCCATGCCACCGCAGCCGCCGGTGAGGGTCAGGGTTCCGGCGAGGGTGCCGCCGAAGCGCTTTTCGGCGATCGCGGCGAAGGTTTCGTAGGTGCCCTGGAGGATGCCCTGGGTACCGATATAGATCCAGGATCCGGCGGTCATCTGGCCGTACATCGTCAGGCCCTCGGCCTCCAGGCGACGGAACTCGGGCCACGTCGCCCAGTCGCCGACGAGGTTGGAGTTGGCGATCAGCACCCGCGGTGCCCACACGTTGGTGCGGAAGACGCCGACGGGCTTGCCGGACTGCACCAGCAGGGTTTCATCGTCATCGAGGTTGGTGAGTTCGCGGGTGATCGCGTCGAAGCTCGCCCAGTCGCGTGCGGCCCGGCCGGTGCCGCCGTAGACGACGAGGTCGTCGGGGCGCTCGGCTACCTCGGGATCGAGGTTGTTGTGCAGCATGCGCAGCACGGCTTCGGTCTGCCAGCTTTTTGCGGTGATCTCGGTACCTCGCGCCGCGCGAACCGGACGTGCCCCAGGGAGTGCCATGTTGAAGACCTTTCGTTGTCTGCCTGACCCAATCCAACCGGTCCCGCACCCCCGGAACAATGCCCGTCCCGGCCGGTCTGTCTGGGGTGCCAGACCTCCTCAGAGTGGGGTGAGGCGATCCAGGATCCAATGGGATGCAACACGGATGTGACTACCCAAACGCACAAAACCCCCGAGACCACATGGTCTCGGGGGCTTCGTGTTGAGGCTGAAGTTACTTCTTCTCGCCCTGGGCGGCCACGGCGGCGGCACCGGCAGCGGCGGCCTCGGGGTCGAGGTACTCGGCGGCACCGATCGGCTTGAGGTCTGCGTCCAGGCGGTACACCAGCGGGATACCGGTCGGGATGTTCAGCTCGGCGATCTCGTCATCCGAGATACCGTCGAGGTGCTTCACGAGTGCGCGCAGCGAGTTGCCGTGGGCGGTGACCAGGACGGTCTTGCCCGAAACCAGCTCGGGGGCGATGGTGCCCTCCCAGTAGGGGAGCATGCGCTCGATGACGTCCTTGAGGCACTCGGTCTCGGGGATCTCACCATCGATGTCGGCGTAGCGCGGGTCGTGGGCCTGCGAGTACTCGGCGTCCGCGGCCAGCGCGGGCGGCGGCACGTCGAAGGAACGCCGCCAGGTCTGGAACTGCTCGGGGCCGTACTCGGCGAGGGTCTGGGCCTTGTCCTTGCCCTGGAGCGCACCGTAGTGACGCTCGTTCAGACGCCAGGAGCGGGTGACCGGGATCCAGGCCAGGTCCGCCTTGTCCAGGGCAATGTTGGCGGTCTGGATGGCGCGGGTCAGCACGGAGGTGAACAGCACGTCGGGGCGCAGACCGGATTCGGTCAGCAGCTCGCCGGCGCGGGCGGCCTCGGCAACACCCTGGTCGCTCAGGCGAACATCGACCCAACCGGTGAACAGGTTCTTCTGGTTCCAGTCACTGTTACCGTGACGCAGCAGGATAAGGGTATAGGGCTCAGTCATGATCCCAGTCTATCGAGGCCCCCGTCGACACGGGGATAATTTGGCGTGCACGGATACCCGCATGCGGGTGTCGTGGAGGTTTGCCCCAATTGCCGGGGCACACCTGCGCTCCGGGCTCACAGCACCTTCCCACGCACTTCTCTTCCCTCCGGCGACCCCGGGCGCCTACTCTGATCGCACTTCCCCGCCACACCCCAAAGGAGAACATCATGACCACAGACGGATACATCTACAGCCCCCGCGTCACACACCCCGTCAGCCGAGAATGGCTCAACCGAGCGGTTCGTGAATCCACGATCGCGTCGGCAAAGATCGAGGGAAGGGTCATCCCGCCCGACTACGTTCGCCCGGCCTCGGTGACCAAGTTCCTGCGAGATCGCCACTATGACGCCTGACGATTACGACGCCTGACGATTACGACGCCAGACGATGTTTATCCCGAGATACGGTGAGACACCGCTCGACTTCGACGAGCTCGACGTGCTGAAGCCCGCCATTCGCAGCGGATTGGGTTCCGAACTCACGAAGCTCGCCGTGTTCGACGTGGAGCAGACGGTTGAATACGGCGAGGGGCAGGATCTCTTCGATCGGGCACTGACGGGTGGACTATCACTTGACCACGTTCTGACCGTCGATTTTGTGCGGACCGTTCATCACAATCTGTAAGGGGAAATCTGGTTATGGGCGGGAGTATTCCGCCACCGAGAGACGAATTTTGGAGTCGCTCCCGCCTACATTCATACCGAGCTGAGTTCGAACGAACTTGCCTCGCTCGTCACGATCACCTACGCCAATGAATAAGGGTACGTTGGCGTAACGGCGCACTATGCCCGGCGGCCGCCGATGCGGGGCAGGCGAGGGATGTCGGCGACCGAACCGGCGTCGCTCGGGACGATGATTTCCTGGGCGGCGGCCAGCCAGCCGGGTTCCTCGTTCTCGCCGACGGGACGGGCAACCTCAAGGTCGATCGAGGGATCCACGGCGCGGCGAATCAGGCCGAGGGCGATCGGACCAAACTCGTAGTGGTTGGCCACCGAGGTGACCTTGCCCACGATGCGCGGTTCACCGTCGCGGAAGGCGCGGATCTCGGCACCGGGTTCGGGCAGGAAGCCTTCCGAACCGTCCAGGTGCAGCTGGACAAATCGGCGCGGCGGGTGGCCGAGGTTGTGCACCTTGGCGATGGTTTCCTGTCCGCGGTAGCACCCCTTGTTGAGGTGCACGGCGGAACGCAGCCAGTCGGTCTCATGCGGGATCGCGTGATCGTCGACCTCGCTCAGCTCACGCGGACGCCAGGCGGCAACCCGCAGCGCCTCGGCCGCGAGAGAACCGGCGGCAGGGTGTGCGGCGGCAACCTCGGCCAGGGCCGAGCGCGGCACGAGGACCTCACGCCAGGTGAAGTCCACTCCGGGGTGGGTTTCCGGGCGCGAGTACTGCCAGCCCCCGTCCACCACGTGGGTCCACGGGTCGCGCCAGATCAGCGGTACACCGTTTGGTGCGGCGGCGGGCAGCGCTTCGAGGGCGATGCCACCGTCTCGCTCCAGCAGGCCGATCACCGCGAGGTCTTCTGTGCGGTCCAGGATTTCCACCCGGGCGCGGAAACGCATCTTGAGCAGCCAGGAAACCAGGGCCTCGGCCGAGGAAGACTCCGGCAGCAGCCACAGCGACACCCCATCATCGATCAGGCCGGCCGCATGCTCGATTCGTCCCTGCGGGCTGAGCACCAGGGTCTCCCCCGAATCTCCCACGGCCAGGGCGGTCACCAAACCCGAGGTGATCGAGTTCAGCCAGGTCAGCCGGTCCTCGCCACGCAGCTCGAGAACGGTGCGGGTGGACAGGTCCACCAGCGCCTTTCCCGCGTCGAGAGCGCGCTGCTCACGCAGCGGATTGCCGTAGTGCGCGGGCACGCCCGGATCGCCCAGCTGCGTGGAATCCGCGACATCCGCATCCGACGGCACCGCGGCCTCGGGCACAATCGCGCCGGGCAGCGAGGCAAACGGGGTCCGCGGGAGCGAGGTCACCTAGTCAACCTTCGCGAGACGTGCAGACGCGTGCGAGGTCAGTTCCTGACCCAGCGCGGCAATGTCCCACGCCCAGAGCAGGTGGTTGTCCACCAGCCCGTACATCCGCGTCGCCGCGGTGTAGTCCTTGCTTCCGGCCGCACGCAGCACCGCATCGGTTGCCAGATCGATCCGCGGGCCGAGAATCTGGCCCAGGTAGAGCTCGCTCACACCATCCGGGTGGATGATCGAGGCCTGAATGTCGAAACCACCGGCGTCGTTACGCAGGGTCTCGACGCTCTCGGCATCCGTATAGGGGGCATCGGCGCGGGCGGGCAGCATTGCCGGGCCGGCATCACCGGGAGTCAGGGGACGGTGCAGACGCCAGTAACCGGTCTCCGCCGCGAGCGGCAGAATTTCGGCCACGGTCTCCGACGGATCGGCGGCATCCGGGTCTACGGAGTCCAGATTCACGGCGTCCGCGGACTCAGCATCCGAGGTCTCAGCATCCGCGGACTCAAAATCCGAGGAACCGGCGTTCGCCGCCGAATCGGCAAAGCCGACAATACCGGGAGCCGCGGGCTCGCCACCGAGAATCCAAGCCTGCGAGCTGTAGTTCAGGTACGACTGGCCGTCGTGGCTGAAACTCACCCGCTGCCGGAATTCCCGCTCCACCCGCTCATCTCCCACGGGGTAGGACAGCACTCCGGTGCCCTCCCAGACGCCGAGAAGCCAGGACAGCGGAACGATCTCGGCCGGCAGACCGGTCGGAATTTCAATCATTCGAAAACCTAGCGCTGACCGCGGTACAGGTTATAAACCACGACGCCTGCCGTGTAGACAATCGCCAGCGATGCCAGGCAGAGCAGACCGATGAAAAACAGTTCAAGTGCGAGCATGGCTCCAGTCTATCCCGCAGCCCGCGGGGATCAACCTTCCGAGCCGATCGGTTTGCGGCATTCGCGCACACCAGACATACCCCCGATTCGCCGCTCGTCACCGCGAGCGCAGGGAACCACCCACCAAAAAACTCGCTAGGCGGCGGGCAGCAGCTTGCCGATGCCCATCAGCGCGCTCATCACGCCGAGGATCACCACGGAACCGGCGATGCTAATCGCCACCCGATCGATAAAGCCGGTCTTCCGACCGCCGCGCAGCTGAATCACAAAGGTCAGCATGGTGACCACGGCGAGCGTCACGGCCAGCCAGGAGAACGCGGTCACGCCGGGAGCGAAGATCCAAATCAGGATCGCCCCGACCAGTGCAACCACCCACACCGCAACGATGTCACGGCGGCGCGGCAGGGCAACCTGATCAAATTGGCTCATTCTGCCATTGTGCCCGATCACCCGCCCGGGCACCATTCCAAACGCCCGATCCTCAGCTTCACAGCCACGCCCCAGATCCGAGTGGTCCCGAGTTCGACGGAAGAAACAGTAGGATAGCCCTACATCTTTGGCGGAGGAACCCGTGGCACGACTCTTGATTCTGACCAGTCAGACCGACACCGAGGTGTTGCCTGCGCTCGGGCTACTGCAGCACCGGGTGCGTCAGGTACCCGCCCGCGCCGACCAGGTGATGGCCGGCGTCGAGGCCGACGTCCTGGTGGTAGACGGCCGGCGTGACCTGGCCTCCGCCCGCGCGCTGTGCAAGATCCTGCACTCCGGCTTCGCCGAGATTCCGCTGCTGCTGGTCCTCACCGAGGGTGGCCTGTCGGTGGTCACCTCCGACTGGGGTGTGGACGACCTGCTGCTGGACGGGGTGGGTCCGGCCGAGTTGGACGCCCGACTTCGACTGTGTATCGGACGCACGCCCGCGCCCGCCGTGGCCTCGCCGCTGCAAACCTCCGGCGTGACCATCGACGAATCGTCGTACTCCGCCCGCGTTCAGGGAAGACCGCTGGATCTCACTTATAAAGAATTTGAGCTCCTGCGGTTTTTTGTTGGAAACCCGGGCCGCGTATTCACCCGCGAACAGCTCCTGAGCGAGGTGTGGGGCTACGACTACTTCGGCGGCACCCGCACCGTCGACGTGCACATCCGACGCCTGCGCGCCAAGCTGGGCGACATGGAGCAGCTGATCGTGACCATCCGCAACGTTGGTTACCGCTTCAACCTCGCCGAAGAGGGTGCCGGGGAGAACGCGTGAGCCGCCAGCTCTTCACCGACCACAACACGGGGAACCACGCGTGAATCGCCGGTTCCGCACCAATCGAGACGTGGGAGAGCACGCGTGAGCCGCCAGATCCGCACCGACCGCAACGCGGGAGACATTGCCGATGCGCTTGACGCGCTGATCCGCCGCGCGCATGAGGCCGACCGGCAGCCGCCGTTCAACGATCAGTCCCGCCTCGCGCTGGCCGCCGGGAACGCCCGATTGGTTACCGTCGAAGACAACCAGGATGCCCTGCTGGGTGCCGCGGTGATCGACGGTGTGGGGTTTGAGGCCGTGATCGATCCGGGCCACCGCGGCCTCGGCCACGGCACCGCCCTGATCGGCGAGGTGCTGGCGGGAACCGCCGGTGCCGGGCTGCTGTCGGCCTGGGCTCACGGGGATCACCCGGCCGCCGCCGCCCTGGCCCGCGTCCACGAGTTTGAGCGCGCACGCGTGCTGTACCGGTTGGAGCGCGAGCTGGAGCCCGCGGCACCCGGACCGGTGACGATTGATCCGCTGATCTCCACGTTCCTCACCGAACGTGATGCCGATGACTGGGTGTCCCTGAATGCCCGGGTTTTCCGCGACCATCCCGAGCAGGGTGCGCTGCTGCGAGCGGACCTCGACGCCCGCACCGGGGAGGACTGGTTCGACCCCGAGAACTTCCTGCTGGTGCGCGACGATGCCGGTCATCTGATCGGCTATAACTGGCTCAAGGTGCTCCCCGGCGACACCGACGGGGAAATCTACGTCCTCGGGGTGGCCCCGGAAACCGCCGGACAGGGCCTCGGTAGGCGCCTGATGAATGCCGGGCTGGCGCGTTTTGCCGAGCTGGGTCTGACCACCACCAGTCTGTACGTGGACGACTCGAACCCGGGCGCGCTGGGCCTCTATCGCTCGCTGGGTTATCGGACCGACACGATCGACGTGCAGTACCACCGTCCACGGGTTTAGTTTCGTCTCGAAGTTTTCACAACGTTCACAGATTTCCCGCGCGGCGCGCTAAATAACCTGCCAAGATGGGGAAATGGCTGAAGAAAACGTGGCTCTCTATAGCGGACTCGGCGGCGACGATGATGACTTCGACGCGGTACTGGACGAATCCGATCCCTCGCTCCCCGAGGAGCGCTATCTTGACCGCGAGCTGAGCTGGCTCGCGTTCAACCAGCGTGTCCTGGAGCTGGCCGAGGACGCCTCGCTTCCGGTGCTGGAGCGAGCGAACTTCCTGGCTATTTTTGCGTCCAACCTGGACGAGTTCTTCATGGTGCGCGTCGCCGGTCTCAAGCGACGCATCCTGACCGGCCTGGCCGTGCCGACCAACGTGGGTCGCTCCCCGGCGGACGTGCTGAACGATATCTCCATTGCCGCCCATGAGCTGCAGGAGCGTCACGCCCGAGCCTGGCGCGACCTGGTGTCCCCGGATCTTGCCCGGGCGGGCATCAGCGTGGTCACCTGGGAGGATCTGGACGAGGCCGATCACGGCCGAATCGACAGCTACTTTGCCGATCAACTGTTCCCGATCCTGATGCCGCTCGCGGTGGACCCTGCCCACCCCTTCCCCTATATTTCGGGGCTCTCGATCAACCTGGCCGTGCGCATCCGCAATACCAAGACCGGTCGTCAGGAATTTGCCCGGCTCAAGGTGCCGCAGATGCTGCCGCGCTTCATCCGCGTGGACCCCACCGAGACGCTGCGTTCGGCACGATTCATCTCGCTGGAAGACGTGATCGCCAGCCACCTCGGCGACCTCTTCCCGGGCATGGAGATCCTCGAACACCACGTGTTCCGGGTCACCCGTAACGAGGACGTGGTGATCGAGGAGGACGAGTCCGAAAACCTCATCCAGGCCCTCGAACGCGAGCTGCTGCGTCGCCGCTTCGGTCCGCCGATCCGGCTCGAGGTCAGCGCCGATATGGACCAGGTCACCCTGGGCCTGCTGGTGCGCGAGCTGGATATCACCGATCAGGAGATCTACCGACTGCCGGCACCGCTGGACCTGGGCGGGCTGTTCAGCCTGGCCGGGGCCGACCGTCCGGACCTGCACTACCCCAAGCGCCTGCCCACCACGGCCGCCGCGCTGGCACCCTCGGATTCCAACAGCAAGGTCGACTTCTTCGAGGTCATCGCCCGCGGCGACGTGCTGCTGCACCACCCGTATGAGTCCTTCGCGACCAGTGTCCAGGCCTTCCTGGAACAGGCGGCCTCGGATCCGCACGTGCTGGCCATCAAGCAGACCCTGTACCGCACCTCGGGCGACTCCCCCATCGTGGAGGCCCTGATTCGCGCGGCCGAGGCCGGCAAGCAGGTGCTCGCGCTGGTCGAGGTCAAGGCGCGCTTCGACGAGCAGGCCAACATCACCTGGGCGCGCAAGCTGGAAAAGGCCGGCGTGCACGTGGTCTATGGCCTGGTGGGTCTGAAAACCCACTGCAAGCTCGCTCACGTCATCCGTGAGGAAAACGGATCGCTGGTGTCCTACAGCCACATCGGTACCGGAAACTACAACCCCAAGACCTCGCGCATCTACGAGGACTTCGGGCTGCTGACCGCCGACCCGCAGGTCGGGCGCGACCTCACCCGTCTGTTCAACGAGCTCTCCGGCTACGCGATCGAGAAGAAGTTCAAGCGCCTGCTGGTGGCACCGCTGCACCTGCGTAAGGGACTGCTGAAGCACATCGACACCGAGCGTCGCAACGCGCTTGAGGGCAAGCCCAGCGGCATCCGGATCAAGGTCAACTCGATCGTGGATGAGGCCATCATCGATGCACTGTATCGAGCGAGCCAGGCCGGCGTTCCGGTCGAGGTGTGGGTGCGCGGCATCTGCGGGCTGATGCCCGGGGTGCCCGGACTCAGCGAGAACATCCGGGTACGCTCGATCCTCGGCCGCTATCTGGAGCACTCGCGGATCTTCTCGTTTGTGAACGACGGCGATCAGCACCTCTTCATCGGTAGTGCCGACATGATGCACCGCAACCTGGATCGCCGGGTCGAGGCCCTGGTGCGCCTGGTGGATCCCGGTCACATCGCCGAGATCACCGAACTGTTTGACCTGGCCATGGACGACCAGACCGGGGCCTGGGATCTCCAGGCCGATGGTGAGTGGATCCGTCATGCGTTCGACGACACGGGTGCGCCGCTGGATGATCTGCAGGATAAGCTGTTGCAGCAGATTACCCATCGTCGACGTCCGAGGAACCGTAGGTGAACAAAGCCGTATATGCCGCCGGAGCCCTGTGCTGGCGCCTGATCGAGGGCAAGGTCCATGTCCTCGTCATCCACCGCACCGCCTATGGGGATGTCACCATCCCCAAGGGCAAGGTAGATCCCGGCGAAACCCTTCCGCAGACGGCCGTTCGTGAGATCGGCGAGGAAACCGGCCTGTCGGTCAACCTCGGCGTGCCGCTCGGGATGAGCCGCTACCTGCTGCCCTCGGGCAAAACCAAGGTGGTGCACTACTGGGCGGCGTTTGTCAGCGATGAGGCGATCCGCACCTCGCAGTTCCGTCCGAACCGCGAGGTGGCCGCCATCGAATGGGTCACCCCGAAGAAGGCGCGCACCTATCTCACCTACGGACACGATGTCGAAATCGTGGATGTGTTTGACAAGCTCGTGGCCGAGGGTGTGACCCACACCTTCTCGATTACGGTGCTTCGCCATGCCAAGGCGGCCTCGGCTTCGGCCGGGGACGGCACCGATGCCGGGCGTCCGCTGACCCCGCGCGGGCTCGACCAGGCCCAGGCGGTGGTTCCGATGATCGCCGCGTTTGGACCGCGAAAGATCGTCACCAGCGATGCCGTGCGGTGCGTCACCACGGTTGCCCCGCTGGCCGCCTCCACCGGGATCACCCCGAAGCGCAGCGCCAAGATCAGCCAGGATGCGTTCGAGGAGGACCGCGCGGACCCGCGCGCCATCATCGGCAAGCGGGTCAGCGCCGGCAAGAACGCGGTGATCTGTTCACACCTGCCCCTGGTTCCCGAGCTGCTGCGGGAGATCGCGTTGGCCACCGGTAGCGTGACCGGCAGCTATATTCGCTCGGCCGCGGACCTCGCCCCGGGCGACTTCTCGGTGGTCCACCTCTCGGCCACCAACCCGAGTTCGGGCATCATCTCAATCGAGACCCACCCCAATCCGGTCTAATCTTCACCAAGCTCATAGCCCGCGTCATCTCAATGACGCGGGCTATGTCGTGCGTCCAGGATGTACCGGCAACGGCCGGATTCCTACCGTTGGGTAAACGCTCGGCAAGATCGGGAAATTGGCCGCCGCGCAATCACGCGGTGCGGCACCAACCGTTCACCCGAGTTAACCTCCCGTTCACCAACGCGCGGCATGCTTGTCACTATCGCGGCATAGCCTCGGCGGTGAGCCGACAGCAGGCTCGCCCCGAATCCACTATGAATGGAAGTACCCGTGAAGTTTTCTTCGGTAGCGCGCGTCTCGGTTGTCGCCGCGATCACCGCCCTCGCCCTCACCTCGTGTGCAGCGAACGAGGGCTCGCCCTCGGCATCCGGGTCGGCCTCCGACTCCCCCGCGGCCAGCAACCTCTCCGGTGAGCTCGTCGGCGTTGGCGCATCGAGCCAGGGCACCGCACAGACCACCTGGGGTGCCGGTTTCCAGACCGCCAACGAGAAGGTCACCGTGAACTACGACCCGTCCGGTTCGGGTGCTGGTCGTAAGTCCTTCATCGCCGGTGGCGCCGCCTTCGCCGGTAGCGACTCGGCCCTCTCGGACGAGGAGCTCGCCGGTTCCTTCGGTACCTGCAAGGCAGACACCAAGGCCATCGACATCCCCGTGTACATCTCCCCGATCGCCGTGATCTTCAACGTTGACGGAGTCAAGGACCTGAACCTGGACGCCGCCACCCTGGCCGGCATCTTCTCGGGCAAGATCACCCAGTGGAACGCCCCCGAGATCGTCGCCCTGAACAAGGACGCCAAGCTCCCCGACGCCAAGATCAACGCCGTGCACCGCTCGGACGCTTCGGGTACCACCAAGAACTTCGCCGACTACCTGAACCAGAACGCACCCGACGTGTGGACCGAGAAGCCGGCCGACGACTTCCCGTACACCGGTGGCGAGGGTGCACAGGGCACCTCGGGTGTGGTTGACGCCGTCACCAACGGCACCAACATGATCGGTTATGCAGACGCCTCGCGCGCCGGCAAGCTGGGCGTTGTCAAGGTCAAGGTTGGCGACAAGTTCGTCGGTTACTCGGCCGATGCCGCAGCCGCCGTGGTTGCCGAATCGCCGCTGGTTGAGGGCCGTGGAGCCAACGACCTGGCCATCAAGCTGGACCGCAAGACCACCGATGCAAGCCACTACCCGATCGTCCTGGTCTCCTACGCCATCGCCTGCGAGACCTACAAGGACCCGGCTCAGGGCACCCTGACCAAGGCCTACCTCGAGTACATCACCTCCGAGGCCGGCCAGAAGGCCGCCGCCGAGAAGGCCGGAAACGCGCCGCTGTCGGCCGACCTCTCCAAGAAGGTTGCTACCGCCGTCGGAAGCATCAAGTAACACCCCACATCACACTCGTCGTGGCCCGGCCTTTTGGCCGGGCCACGACGGCGAGACAAGGAGCCGAGGGCACCGTCGACTATGACCACTCAAACCGAACGGCCTAAACCCGTCATCCGTCTGGGTGACCGCGTTTTCGCCCGGAGTACCCTGATCGCTGGAAGCCTCATCCTCGTGGCCCTGGCCGCGGTGGCCATCTTCCTGATCGTTGAAGCAATCCCCGCCCTCGGCGCCGACACCACCGAGCTCAAGGGCTCCCCCTCAAACTTCTGGACCTACGTTGGTCCGCTCGCCTTCGGTACGGTCTGGGCCGCGTTCCTCGCCCTGTTGATCGCCGTGCCGCTGGCCGTGGGAATCGCACTGTTCATCTCCCACTACGCACCGCGCCGCCTGGCTCAGGGCCTCGCCTACGTGATCGACCTGCTGGCCGCCGTTCCCTCGGTGGTCTTTGGTCTCTGGGGCATCAAGGTTCTGGCCCCGGCCGTGCAGCCGGTCTACGCCTGGCTGACCGACAACCTCGGTTGGATCCCGATCTTCTCCGGCCCGGTTTCGGGTACCGGACGCACCATCCTCACCGTCGCGATTGTGCTCGCCGTGATGATCCTGCCGATCATCACGGCGATGGCCCGCGAGGTGTTCCTCCAGACTCCGAAGCTGCACGAGGAGGCCGCCCTGGCCCTCGGTGCCACCCGCTGGGAAATGGTCAAGATGGCCGTGCTGCCCTTCGGCCGCTCGGGCCTCGTCTCCGCCTCGATCCTCGGCCTCGGCCGCGCGCTGGGTGAAACCATGGCCGTCGCCATGGTCCTCTCGCCCAGCACCGTGATCTCGTTTGTGCTGCTGCAGTCCGAGAACCCCAACACGATCGCCTCGAACATCGCGCTGAACTTCCCCGAGGCCCACGGCACCGGCGTCAACGTCCTGATCGCAACCGGCCTGATCCTGTTCGTGATCACCTTCGCGGTGAACTTCATTGCTCGAGCCATCGTCGCGCGTCGTAAAGAATTCTCGGGAGCCAACTAATGTCCACCGTCGCCCCGATTGCTAACGCCCTCACCGCGGGCAAGCTCCCGCGCTACACGCCGGCCTGGGTCCTGCTGGGATCCGCGATCATCATCACCGGCATTGCCCTGCTGATGGGCAACCCCTCGATCCCCGGCATCGTGGTGGTCACCGCGGTCCTGTTTGTGGTCCTGGTGTACCTTCTCTCGCTGGTTGTCGAGGGCTCGCGGAAGGCCAAGGACCGCCTGATGACCTCGCTGGTCACCCTGGCCTTCCTGCTCGCGCTGGTGCCGCTGATCTCGGTGGCCGCCACCACGATCGGCCTGGGCCTCGCCCGCTTCGACCTGGAGTTCTTCACCACCTCGATGCGGAACGTCACCGACGCCGGCGGTGGAGCGCTGCACGCGATCGTGGGAACCCTGCTGATCACCCTGGCCACCGCGATCATCTCGATCCCGATCGGTATCCTCACCGCCATCTACCTGGTCGAGTACGGCCGCGGCAAGCTGGCCAAGTGGATCACCTTCATGGTCGACATCATGATCGGTATCCCCTCGATCGTGGCCGGTCTGTTCGCCTACGCCCTGTTCGCACTGATCTTCGGTCCCGGTATCCGCCTGGGTATCGCCGGATCCATCGCGCTGTCGCTGCTGATGATCCCTGTGGTGGTGCGCTCGACCGAGGAAATGCTCAAGCTGGTTCCCAACGAGCTGCGAGAAGCCTCCCTGGCCCTGGGTGTTCCCAAGTACCTGACGATCATCAAGGTGGTCCTGCCCACCTCGCTCGCCGGTATCGTGACCGGTTCGCTGCTCGCGGTCGCCCGCGTGATCGGTGAGACCGCGCCGCTGCTGATCGTGGCCGGCTTCACCCAGTCGATGAACTACAACCTCTTCAGCGACCGGATGATGTCCCTCCCGCTGTTTGTGTACTCCTCGTACTCGCAGCAGGGCGCCGACCCGCAGCAGTTCCTCGACCGTGCCTGGACCGGCGCGCTCACCCTGATCCTGATCGTGATGGCCCTGAACCTCCTCGGTCGCCTGATCGCCCGCATCTTCTCCCCGAAGCTCTCCCGATAGAAACCCGAAGGAATAGTCCGTGTCTAAGCGCATCGAGGTCCGCGACCTCAACGTCTACTACTCCAAGTTCCGTGCCGTGGAGGGTGTCTCCCTGACCATTGAGCCGCGCAGCATCACCGCGTTCATCGGTCCGTCCGGTTGTGGCAAGTCCACCTTCCTGCGCACGCTGAACCGCATGCACGAGGTCATCCCCGGCGCCCGCGTCGAGGGTGAGGTGCTGATCGACGGTGACGACCTGTACGGTCCCGGCGTCGACCCGGTGCTCGTGCGCCGTCAGGTGGGTATGGTGTTCCAGCGCCCGAACCCGTTCCCGACCATGTCGATCAAGGAGAACGTGCTCGCCGGTGTGAAGCTCAACAACCGCCGCATCTCCAAGTCTGACGCCGACGACCTGGTGGAGAAGTCGCTGCGCGGTGCCAACCTCTGGAACGAGGTCAAGGACCGTCTCGACCGTCCCGGCTCGGGCCTGTCCGGTGGACAGCAGCAGCGTCTGTGCATCGCCCGCGCGATCGCGGTCTCCCCGGACATTCTGCTGATGGATGAGCCGTGTTCCGCACTGGACCCGATCTCGACCCTGGCGATCGAGGACCTGATGGAGGAGCTGAAGAAGGAGTACACGATCGTGATCGTGACCCACAACATGCAGCAGGCCTCCCGCGTCTCGGACAAGACCGCGTTCTTCAACATCGCCGGCACCGGCCAGCCCGGAAAGCTGATCGAGTACGACGACACCAACACGATCTTCACTCAGCCCAACGTCCAGGCCACCGAGGACTACGTTTCGGGTCGCTTCGGATAACCACGCACCCAGACCGCCAGGTCCAGGCATCCAGGCCACCGAGGACTACGTTTCGGGTCGCTTCGGATAACCACGCACCACCATATGGCCATTACGGAATGCGCCGATTTCCCTCGGGGAGATCGGCGCATTTTGTCGTCTCAGCGCCCCCTCTCCGGGGGTCATAAAAGCACTCATTATCTGGGATTTCGGACCGTGTATTCGACTGTGGGAACATAACGAGCATTCGTGGCTCAAACGTTATGAAAAATCCGTAGTTTTCGTCCTGAAGTGCCCCAGGCTGCACGTATCTTTGAAATCAATCAATCACTTCTATTCCATGGGGGAATAATGGCAAAAATCTCGGGTCGCTGGGCTACCGCGGCCTCCGTCCTGTCTATCGGCGCACTGCTCGGTGTGGCCACCACCCTTCCGGCCTCCGCCGCACCGATTCCGGTGCCGTCGGTGAGTGCCACGGCGGAGGATGACGCCACCACCCCCACGGTGGATCCGAGCACCACGCCCACCGATCAGACTCAGCCCAGCGAGGGTTCCGAGACGGAAACCGGCACCTCCACGCCGAGCCCCGAGGTTTCCACCACACCCACCACTCCCGCGGCCCCCGAAGAGCCCGCCGAGCCCAGCAACGTCGCGGTTCCGACCGAGGACGAGGCCGTCGCCGAAGACGAGGGCGAGGAAGAGGGCACCGAGCCGCAGCACGAGTATGAGGAGGGACCCTGGGGCGACTACGGCCTGACAGTCGTCCCGAACTGGTTCTTCAACGACACCAACGGTAACGGTCTGCTGGATGTGGGCGAGACCTACGGCGTCACGTTCCAGGTCACCAACATCACCGACCTGGATCTGACCAACCTCACCCTCAACCCGGTGCACCCCAGCTACCCGTGGGACACCCCCGGCCCCAGCGTGGCCGCCGGTGAAACCGTCGAGATTACTCGAACCGATATACTCAGCCAGTACTACTTCGATTACAGCGGCCACTCGGGCGAATCGTTCAACAACATCATCGAGACCTGGATTGTGCGCGGGATCAGCGCGAACAACAAGGGGGTCCTCAGCGCAGCCGAGACCCACCGGTTCCCGGTGCCCGAACTTGCCCCGTCACTGGCCACGAACGCCGTGGTCACCTCGAAGGCAACTCCCAAGCGCGTGGGCGACGTCATCACCTACTCGGTAGCAGCGAAGAACGCCGGAAACACCACCTTGGCGACTCCGGTTCTTGCCTCGCCCGCACAGACAACCGCAGGCACCGGTTTCCGAAACTTCAACCCCGACGTCGAACGTGGCATCCTTCCGCAAGCCACTGAGACCCTCACCGGTAGCTACGTGGTTACCAAGGCTGATGTCGCCCGCGGCGTGGTAAACATCTCGCTCAACGCCACCTCGCAGAGCCACTCTCAGAACTGGGTGCTGTCCCCGGCCCAGACCCTGACGGTCAAGCTGGACCCGGCCGGCGGACTGGCCGAGACCGGTTCGGACCTGTCCTCGGTGGTGCCCGGTATCGCCATCCTGGTCCTCGCCGCCGGCGTTGGCCTGCTCGGACTGCAGCGCCGTCGTTCCTCGGCAGACGCCCTCTAGTCTCTACCAGTAAAACAGCACCGCCCCCGAATCTGATTCGGGGGCGGTGCTGTTTGTCCGCGGTGCCGTCTATCCGTCAGCTGGTCGCGTTAAAAGTAGGTGCCGGGCCGCAGAAACGCCTCTCGGCGGAAGGCCGCTCGCGGCGGCAAAAATTGGAGCCCGGGGTTTTGCGGCCCGGCTATGCCAGTGTACCAAAGTCCGCGGGACTGTGCCCCGCTCGGGGGAGGATTTCACTCAGAAATCCGCGAGTTGTGGCGTGTCTTCGCGCTGCGCGAACAGGCACAAACGCGGATCGAGGCCGCCTCCGGGCGGCAGAAGCCAGCGGGGTTTTGCGCGAGGCGGCGCCGGGCTCGCTTCGCCCGCAACCGCATCCGAGGGCTAGTCCAGCGACTCGCTCCGCCACAGTTTGGAACACGCGGCCAACTCATCACCCAGCGTGCTGTAGCGCAGCGCCCGCCGGGTCAGCCCCTCGGCGCGTTCGGGATGGATCGGATCGGCATCGTTGGCCAGCGAGACACACCCGGCGGCGTTGATCCGGCAGTACGCCGCCGCCCGATCCAGCGCGATGGCAAAGTCTCCGTCAAAAACCCCGCGCAGAATCTCATCGGCCAGGGTCGTGATCTCCTCCACGTTGGTGGGCACGGCGGCACCGGCGATCACCGGATCGATCGTAGGGATGACCTCGGACCCGCGACGGAAGATGAGGCTCGAAGTGTGCGGATCCTGACGGATCAGCGCGCGCAGCAGGTAGATGCGCCAGAGCGCACCGGGAAGACTGCGCGCGGGCGCGGTGGCCCACAACTCGGCGAGGGTTTCGATCCCATGATTGTCGGTGTAGGCGACCAGACGGTCGAGAATGTCGGCGTCGGGATTCGCACGCACACGCGAAAGCAGCGCGTGAGCGGTCTCGTGGGAGATCCGGCTGGTTTCGGCCGGATCGCTTCCCCCGACGAACGTGCTGAACAGGTGTCCGGGGAACAGGGTGGGTTTGCGGAACTCGTTGACGGCTGGATCCTTTCACCGGGAGTGGACGCATAAAGTCGGTCTCCAGCGTACTCCGCGATCCCGGCGGGTGGTGGCGGCGAACACCCGGTTTGATCCGATAGACTGATGATGTTCGCTCGTTGTATTCTTCGAGCGTTCTCCCCTCGCACCGCACCACACTCGTGGATTCTGTGCGGGGTTGGGCCTGTAGCTCAGTTGGCAGAGCATCGGACTTTTAATCCGCGGGTCGAGGGTTCGAGCCCCTCCGGGCCCACCACCATCCCCGCCGATTATGGCGGATTTCTGCGTTTACTAGCCCGCGTTCTCGGGCTCATGGGGCCGGTGTGAGGCGCCGTTACGCTCACGCAGGATTCCTCCGATGAAGTCCTCCAGCACCGCGAGGGATGCCGTCACCGTGGCCTCAAGAATCGCGCGTCCCTTCCCGGCGGTCGCGTCGGTCGGGTCCCCAAAGACGCCCGACGGCGAGAACCGGTGCAGCTGCATCGGGGCCGTGCCAAAGTCCGAGGGAAACTCCGGATAGCAGGAGACCGCCCGCTCCATCAGAACAGCATCGGGTGCCAGTTCCAGCATCAGGGAGGTTTCCACCTCCTCGGCATGCGCCAGGCCGGGGGCGGCGGCGCGGCTCGTACGAACCTCGGAGATCGCCGCGTCCATGCCCGGATAGTCCAGGGTGATCGTCGGGAAGCCCGAGGCGATGAGCGAGCGGGTCGCCGTATACAGCGGGTTTCGGTTTCCCCAGTCGCCGTTTACGATGACGAGCCCGCCGGCCCCGGAAGCCGCCAGGGCCTCTCCGAGATCCACGGCAATGGCGGTCACCGTGGCCGAGGAGAGCGAGAGGGTTCCCGGATACCCGGCGTTATTCCAGGTATCCCCATAGTTGATCGGCGGCAGCAGGGTCGCGTCCAGCCGGTCGGCAAGCGCGGCGGCCACCGCCTGCGCGGTGATCGTATCGGTTCCGAGCGGCAGGTGCGGCCCGTGCTGTTCACACGCACCAAACGGGAGGATCGCCAGGCCATGCGAACGGGCGAAGGCCGCGGCCACGTCGGTCCAGGGAGAAAGATATGCATCCATATTTATGGATCGTACATCGCTCTCGCCATTCCCCGGGACGGGTCGACGCGACGAAAACCCAGCCACAATCGCTGCCCCCCGAGCGAGGGACGTTCCCGATTGTGCCCGTGATCAGAGCGGTAATTTTTGAGGCGGAAAACGGTAACACGCCCGAAACAATCGGGTGGTTTGCTGAGCACACTGTCGCACTCGCGCTGCCTTCCCCCACCCTGCCCGATATCGATTGTTTTGGGCGAATAAGTAAATCATGGAGATACCCGTGCCTCGACCCTCGCTCCGTCGCCTCCTACTCATCGGTGGTGTTGCCCTCTCGGCAACCGTCCTCCTCGCCGGTTGCTCGGGAAAAACCGCCTCGGCGGGAACCACCGCCAAGAGTGACGCCCCCACCATCGCCCTGATGTACGGCACCACCGGTGACTTCTCGATCATGGATGGTGCCTTCAACGGCTACACCAAGGCCCAAAAGGAACTCGGGTTCAAGGAACTCAAGCTCGCGAGCCCCAACACGGACGACTATCAGGACCGGATCAACCTGGCCATCTCGCAGAACGCCGATCTGGCGATCGGCATCGGCTTCCAGTTCGCCCAGCCGATGACCTCAACCGCCAAGCGCGGCCACACCAAGTTTGTGGACATCGACACGGATAAGGACACCACCATCACCGATGGCACCGCCGTCTCCTTCGCCGCCAACGAGTCGTCCTACCTGGTTGGTGTCGCGGCCGCGCTGACCTCGAAGTCGAAGCACATCGGTTTTGTGGGTGGCGTTGACCAGCCCTCGATTCAGGACTTCTTTGTGGGATTTGAGGCCGGTGCAAAGTCGGTGGATAACTCGATCCAGGTGGACTCTACCTACCTCTCCCCCCTCGGCGACTTCACCGGTTTCTCCAACCCCACCAAGGGCAAGGAGGCCGCGGCCTCGATGTACTCCGGCGGTGCCGATGTGATCTACGCGGCCGCCGGCGGCTCCGGTCAGGGCGTGTACGAGCAGGCCAAGTCCTCCAGCACCCCCGACAAGAAGGTCTGGGCGATTGGCGTGGACGGTGATGTGTACCAGCAGGTAGACAAGGATATTAAGCCCTACATCCTAACCTCGGCTACCAAGAACGTGGACGTCGCGGTGGCGGACGTCATCAAGGATTTCGAAAAGGGCGACCTCAAGCCCGGCCAGAAGCGCTATGACGTGAAGTCTGGCGGAGTCGGCTACTCGACCAGCGGCGGCAACCTGGATGCCATCTCCACGCAGATGGAGGCCGCAAAGAAGCAGATCGTCGACGGTGTGATCACCGTTCCGACCGCACTGAAGTAGTCGTGAGCGAGCGGGAAGCGCTGGTCAGGCTGACCGGCATTGTCAAGCGGTATGGAACGTTCACCGCGAACGACCAGATCGACGTGGCCGTCCGTGCCGGTACCGTCCACGCGATCGTGGGCGAAAACGGCGCGGGCAAATCTACGCTGATGAAGGTTCTCGCCGGCGACGTCCGCGCCGATGAGGGAACCATCGAGGTGGACGGTCAGCCACAAAACTTCCGTTCCCCTCGGGATGCTCAGCGTGTGGGCATCGGTATCGTGCACCAGCACTTCCTGCTCGCCGACGCGCTCCGCGTCTGGGAGAACGTTGTCCTGGCCGATGAGCCCGGTACGCCCTGGCGCCTCGACTCGGCAACCGCCCGGCAGCGTGTGGCACGCCTGGCCGAGGACAACAACTTCCAGATCGATATCGACGCGCCCCTGCACGATCTGGGTGTGGGCGATCGGCAGCGCGTCGAAATCCTCAAGGTGCTCTACCGTGAGGCGCGCGTGATCATCCTCGACGAGCCCACAGCGGTGCTGGTGCCCAGCGAGGCGGCGGCGCTCTTTCGCTCGATTCGGGCGCTCACGGCACGGGGTGCGGCCGTCATCTTCATCTCCCATAAGCTCGATGAGGTCCTTGCCTTTGCCGATGAAATTACCGTGATCCGCGGCGGTCGAGTGGTCGGATACACGACCCCCGCCGAAACGTCACCGCGGCAGCTTGCCGCGCTGATGGTCGAGGTGGATATGCCCATCGTGGCCCCACGCGACATTCCCGTGGGGGATGACGTGGTCCTCGAAACTCGCGGCCTCACCGTGGGCACGGCCGGCGAACGTCCGCTGCTTGACGAGGTCTCCCTGCGGGTGCACTCGGGCGAGATTGTGGGTATCGCCGGGGTGGAGGGCAACGGTCAGTCCGAGCTGCTCGCCGCCCTGCTGGGCCGGGTCGACTACGCGGGCAGCGTGGTGGTTGGTGGGCGTACCATCGACGATCTGGGAACCAAGGATCGTCGCGATCTGGGGATGGGATACATCCCCGAGGATCGTCATCGTGACGGTCTCGTGCTCGACTTTTCACTCGCCGAGAACGCCGCGCTCGGCTACCAGCAGCGGGCACCTCTGCGGCGCGGCTGGTGGTTTAGCCGAGCATCGGCGACCCGGGTGGCCCGGGACATCATTACCCGGTTCGATGTGCGCGGCGGCGGCCCCACCGCAACTGCCGCATCCCTCTCCGGGGGTAACCAGCAAAAGTTCATTATCGGGCGCGAGCTCGGATCCCACCCCACGGTGCTGGTGGCCGCCCACCCCACCCGCGGTGTGGATATTGGCGCGCAGAGCGCCGTCTGGGCCGAGCTGGTGTCCGCGCGTGATGCCGGGCTGGGAACCCTCCTGGTCTCGGCCGATCTCGATGAGCTACTCGCGCTGAGTGACCGCCTGCTGGTGATGTACGGCGGACGCGTGGTCGCCGAGCTTGATCCACGACACGTCACCGCCACACAAATCGGAGAACACATGACGGGAACACACGGCCGATGATGCGTAGGATCCTTGTCACCGCGGCGGGGCCGATCGTCTCGATCCTGCTTGCACTCGGTGTCACCGCCCTCTTCCTGACTGCCGGCGGCTACAGCGCTTCCTCGGCCTTCGAGGTGATGTGGAACTACGGTATTGAGCCGGCGTCCCTCGTCTCGAGCCTGAATAACGCCGTGCCCCTCTACCTCGCTGCCGTAGCCGGCGCCTTTGCCGTGCGCATGGGACTCTTCAATATCGGTGTCGACGGTCAGTATCGGATGGCCGCCCTGGCCGGTGCCGTCGCCGCCGCCTCGCTGCCCTTTCCGCTGGCGATACGGCTTCCCCTCACCCTGCTCATCTCCTGCGTGATTGGTGCGATCTGGGCACTGATCCCCGCGCTGTTGAAGATCTACCGGGGCGTGAACGAGGTGATCACCTCGATCCTGCTCAACGCCATCGCCACCACGATCATCGCCGTCCTCCTCAGCCACGTGTTCCGCTCCGGCGGAGGGCAGAACACCGGCACCCGGATCATCGACCAGGGCGGCCTGATGCCCGACCTGGTCGACCTGGGACTGGGAAACCAGACCTCGATTTCCGCGTTTGTGATCGTGGCCCTGGTCGTGGGAATTCTGTACTACCTCGTCATCGATCGCAGCGTGTTTGGCTACTCGCTGCGGGTCGCGGCACGGTCCCCCGAGGCCGCCGAATCCGCGGGGATCAGCGTCAATCGCAAGATCGTCCAGGCGATGCTGATCAGCGGCGCGATCGCCGGGCTTGTGGGGCTCCCCCATATCCTCTCCGTTGCCGGCCGCTTTGACGGCACCCTTCCCGGGGACCTCATGTTCACCGGGCTCGCCGCCACGCTGCTGGGCCGTCAGCACCCGATCGGGATGGCGCTCGGTGCCTTCGTGCTCGCGTTTGTTGAGCGCAGCGCCCAGGTGCTGGGACTCGTCCAGCTGCCCACCGAGGTGGGCCAGGTGTTCCTGGCCGTGGTCCTGCTGAGCTCGGCCGTTGGCTACTGGCTGACCGAGCGGGCCGATCAGCGCATCGCGCTGTGGCAGGCAGTGAAGCGCAGAATCCCGACCGCGGCACGCGAAGGAGTTACACGATGAGTATCGACATCGAACGGGTCGACTCCCCGAACCTGGCCATTGCCCCCTCGGCGCGGACGCGACTGTCCACGCACCGCGTGCGCCAGGTGCTCAGCTGGGTACTGTTTGGCCTGGGACTACTCATCCTGGCGCGCTACCTGGCGGATGCCCCGGGCATCACCGCCTCCTCAACCTGGGGGTCGGCGCTTCGTCTGACCGTCCCCATCGCCGTGGTGGCCATGGGCGGGCTGTTCTCCGAACGCTCGGGCGTGATCAACGTGGGTCTTGAAGGCATGATGATCGGCGGCACCTGGATGGCCGGGCTCTTCGGTGCCCTGGCCGGCCCCTGGGCCGCACTGCTCGGCGGCATAATCGGCGGACTCATCTTCGGGGTGCTGATGGCGGTGCTGTGTATCGAGATGGGAATCAACCAGCTCATCGTGGGTGTCTCGATCAACGTCATCGCGGCCGCGGTTGCCCGCTTTGCCAGCGATATCGTGTTCACCCAGATGGACGGCGGGAGCGTCGCGCGTTCCCCGCGCATCGGTGCCGACGTCCCCCACGTATCCGTCCCGTTCCTGTCGGGAGGTCTGGGTACCCCCGACCTCGCGCAGTCGATGGAGTCCAGTGGCGTTCCCGTCCTGTCGCAGATCGGCGGCGTGCTGGGTGGTCTCACCCGTGACGTATCCGTTGCCGCGCTGATCGGGCTGGCGCTGATCCCCATCACCGCGTGGATTCTCTGGAAGACCCCGTTTGGTCTGCGCTGGCGTTCGGCCGGCGAGGAACCGCTGGCCCTGCAGGCCCTGGGCGGTAGCGTCCACGGCACCCGCTGGGCGAGTGTCCTAGCCGGGAGCGCGCTGGCGGGTTTTGCGGGTGGCTATCTCACCCTCATCTCCCAGGGCTATATCGAGAATCAGACGGCGGGAACCGGTTTTATCGGCCTGGCCACCCTGATCTTCGGCAACTGGATGCCCTCCGGGGTGTTCTACGGCTCGGCGCTGTTTGGTTTCAGTGATGCCGTGGGCCTCGGCCGCCCGGAAACCCTGCGCGCGCTGGTCTTCCTCCTGGCCATCGTCTTCACGCTGCTCGGGGTGCGCAGGCTCACCCGGGTGGGCGATGCTCGCCGCGTGCGCGCCGGTCTTCCCTCGCTGATCCTCGGGGTGATCCTGTTGATCGTATTTGTCCTGGTGCCTCTCCCCACCGAACTCTCCAGCGCGGCCCCGTACCTGGTGACCCTCGCCGTCCTGGTGGTGGCGGGCAGCCGGATGCGCCCACCGGCCGCGCTGGGAAAGCTGGTAGCCCGGCGCACCCGACGCGGCTAGTTCCTCCCCTTCGATCCAAGGATAACTGTGCTCAACTCCACATCTCTCCCCACCGTCCTTGAGGGCATCGACGTCTGGGATGGCATCAGCCATCTCGGGTCCACCGATCTCCACTGGGAATTCACCTCGGCGGACGCCGTCATCTCGCGGGTAACCCCCACCGACACCCCGGCCCGGGGCGGTCTCACGCTGATCCCCGGGCTCATCGACACCCACGTTCACCTGATCGGCAACGCTTCCGGGGCCCCGTCCGACTTCCTCACCTGGCCCCTGGTCACCCGACCCGAGGAGCAGGTGCTGCACGGGCTCGCCCATGCCCAGCAGGCCCTCGCGGTGGGTGTCACCACGCTGCGCGATCTCTCGGCCGATGACGTGCAGTTCTCGCTCGGCCGGGGGATCAATAAGGGTCTGATCGCGGGCCCACGCATCTTTGCCCACGGCATGGTCAGCATGACCGGAGGCCACGGGGACATGTTTGTGCCGCCCGGGGTGGACCCGAGCCTGCGCCGCCCGACCGCCGATGGGCCAGATGCATGCCGCAGCCTCGTGCGAACCTGGGCTCGAGCGGGCGCCACCGGAATCAAGATCGCCACCAGTGGCGGTCTCCTCTCGGACGGCGATAAGCCCTCCTGGCGCAACCACACCCGGGCCGAGATCGACGCCATTATCGACGAGGCCCACGCCCTGGGCATGTTGGTGGCCGCTCATGCCCACACCCGCGAGGGCATCCGGATCGCGATCGAGGCGGGTGCCGACTCGATCGAGCACGCCACGGATATGACCGAGGACCTCGCCCACGCCATTGCCGCCGCCGGTACCCCGATCGCCCCGACCCTCCTGATCAACGACGCGATCGCCACGCGTCGAGTCCCGGTCTCCGAAGACCAGGCCGAGGCTGCAGCCACCCTGGTTCACTCGCGCGATGCACAGTTTGCGGTGGCAGCCGAGGCCGGGGTGAACTTCGTCCTGGGCACAGACGCCAACGGGTTCCACGTGGGCTTTGGCGATCAGCTGGCCGAGGTGCGCAAGATGGCCGAGGTATTCGGGTGGAGCGCCGAACGTGCCCTGCAATCGGCCACCTCGCGTGCGGCCGCCGCGATCGGGCGTGCCGATGCTCTGGGACGGATCATCCCGGGGGCCGCGGCCGACTTTGTCATTGTGCGCGGACGCCCCTGGGAGGACATCTCCGACCTCGACACCGCCCGCATCGTGACCGTCGTCTCACGCGGTCGCGTGGTGTCCGGGGAGCTTCCCCGCTAGGTCACACCGAATGCCAGAATGCCCCGCCACTCCCCCGAGTGTGCGGGGTTTTCTCGTTCCCCGGAAATGTCATATTTCCTGCTAGCTGGAACATCGATTTAACAATTGAGAAATCGGCGGGCAATACGCGCTGCCCAGGATGAGAACTGTACCTGTCACATGACAGGTATTAGGTCCTTGTTTTGGGAAGGCCGTACCCATGAGCATCACCGATTCCCCCGCCCCCTACCGCCAGGAGCTGCGCCGCGGCGTGGGCCACTTCTCCTCGTTTGCCGCGGGATTCTCGTTTGTTTCGATCCTGACCACCGTGTTTCAGCTCTTCGGACTGGGCTTCGGATTCGGCGGGGCAGCGTTCTTCTGGACCTGGCCGCTGGTGTTTGCCGGGCAGCTCCTGGTCGCGCTGAACTTCGCCCAGCTTGCCGCCCGCTGGCCGATCTCCGGGGCGATCTTCCAGTGGTCCAGCCGGCTCGCGGGCACCACGTTTGGCTGGTTTACCGGCTGGGTCATGATCATCGCGCAGACCCTGACCGTGGCCGTGGCCGCAATCGCCGTGCAAGCGGTGCTCCCCTCGATCTGGGACGGCTTCCAAATCATCGGCGGCCCCGGCGCCGACCCCTCGCTCACCTCGGATACCGGCGCCCAGAACGCGGTCCTGCTGGGGGTGATCCTGCTGGTCATCACGACCGTCGTCAACATTCTGAGTGTGCGCATCATGGCCTTCGCCACCAGCGTCGGCGTGATCGTGGAGACCATCGGGCTGATTCTTGTGGTGGCCGCCCTGTTCCTGCTGCCCGCCCGCAGCCCCGCCGTGGTCTTCACCACCGAGGGGGCCGCGCCCTCGGACTCCCCCTATATCTGGGCGTTTCTGGCCTCCTCGCTGATGGCCGCCTACGTTCTGGTGGGCTTTGACTCCGCCGGGGAGCTCGCCGAGGAAACCCATGCGCCCCGCAAGACCATCGCCAAAACCATCATCAACGCGGTGGTGGTCTCGGGACTCGGCGGTGCGCTGCTGATCATCGCGACCCTGGTGGCCGCCCCGAGTCTGTCGGACGGGAAGCTCGCCGCCGGAGGGATCGCCTACGTGGTGACCGAACGACTCGGACCGGTGTTTGGCCGCCTGCTCCTGGTCGCCGTCGCGGTCGCGGTTTTTGCGTGCACCCTCGCCGTGCAGACCTCCGGCTCACGGATGATCTACTCGATGGCCCGCGAACGGGCACTCCCCTTCTGGCGCACGCTGGCCCGGGTCTCCCCGCGCACCGGGACCCCGATCGCCACCAGCATCGTGATCGGGGTGGGTGCGGCCCTGGCCCTCGCGGTGAACTTCGGACACAATGCGATCTTCACCGCGCTATCCAGCCTCTGCATCGCGATGCTCTATCTCGCCTACCTCGGCGTGACCGTCCCCCTCATGTTCGCCCGCCTGCGTGCCCCGCGGGACTGGCACTCGGGTGGGATCAACGAGGACGGCAAGCCGCTGTTTGCGCTGGGACGCTGGGGACTCCCCCTCAACGTGCTGGCGGTGCTCTACCAGATTGCGATGGTGATCAACCTCGCCTGGCCGCGCCCGGAAATCTACGACCTCACCGGGGAGACCTGGTGGTTGCAGTGGAGCGCGCTGCTGTTTATCGGGGCGACGCTGCTGGTGGGGGTGCTGGTACACCGGCGTAATCATGCGCGTGACGGGGCCATCCGGCTCGGTCATCTGCCCACCACCGCCGAAATCAACCTCGGCGAACTGACCCTGGCGGTCGCGAAAACCCCGCCAGCTCCGACGGCTTCGGCGCCGACCACCTCACCGGCCGCCTCGGCACCCACTCAGGCCTAGCCGCCCACCTCAGAAAGTGACGGATTCATGACCTCTCTCGCCACCCAACACCCAACCGATCACGTGCATAACGCCCGCTCCGATGCCCGGTCCCGGGCAGCGCTTAGCTCCCCCTTTATGCCGTATCGCCCGGCGGCCTCCTCCCCGTTTATCCCGACCGACGTGGATCCCGCGGCCCTCACCTGGGCCGAGACCGTGGCACCCGGCGGATACACGCACCGGGTGCTGGCCCGCGGGACCCGGATTCGGTTCGAGGATCCCACCGGTTCCGCCTGCGCCCACCTGCTGCTCTTCAACGCCGCCGCCCCCGGCGAGCGCCTCAACACCGCCGACACCGTGAAGATCCCCTGGCAGGCGTATCTGGGGACCGATCATCCGCTGCTCTCCGGGGACGGCCGCGTGCTCGCGACCATCGCCGCCGACACCTCGGGCCACCACGACGCCTTCTGCGGCACCACCACCGACGCGGCCACCCTCCGGAAATACGGTGGCTCGGCCGCCGAGGGTCCCACGCCCTCGGGCCGCTCGCGCTTCCTGCTGGCCGCCGCCAAGCACGGCCTCGATGCCCGGGATCTGCCGCCCTCGGTCTCGCTGTTTCAGGGGGTGCGAATCGACGAGGATGGGGCGCTGAGGTTCGTCGGGAGCGCCGGAGCGGGGACCCAGGTGGACCTGATCGCCGAAATGCCGCTGCTGATCCTGGTAGCAAATGTGCCGCATCCGCTGGACCCGTCCCCCGACTATGCGGTCGGGCCGCTGCGTATCCACGCGTGGCGCGGCGACCCCACCGGCCCCGACGATGAGCGGTTCACCCGCACGCCCGAACTCACCCGGGCCTACCTCAACACGATCGACTACGCACAGGCACGAGGACTCTGACCATGACACCGACTCCCCTCACGATTCCGGACGCCGCGGTTCCGGGCACCACACCACCGGCGGCCGTCACTCCTCCGGCCTCCACCGTTCCGGTCGGTGCGATCTTCGCGCCCGAAACCGTCCTCGATCCCTCGGGTCCCCTCGCGGAGGGCCCCACCGTGCTGGATGACACGGTCGCCCCGCTCGGCCCCTGGTCGGGCATCGTTCGGGCCGGACAGACCCTCACCATCGTGGATGTCGGAGGCAACCAGTCGGCGGACTTCCTGGTCTACAACGCCAACAACACCGCCGAACGCTACTCGGTCCCCGACACCCTCGCCGCCGCCGGAAACGCCTACCTGCGCACCGGTTCGTCACTGTACTCCAACGAGGGCCGGGTGTTGATGCGGGTGGTGGGCAACGAGATCGACCGTCAGGACACCATCGGCGGTGCCTGCTCCAAGGAGTCCAACACACTGCGCTACGGCTTCCACACCGAGTACCAGCACGCGTGCCGGGAAAACTTCCTCACCGAGGGGGCCCGGTACGGGCTCGGGGTGCGCGATCTGGTGTCCAACATCAACTGGTTTATGAACGTCCCGGTCGAGGCCGACGGTGCGCTGGGAATCGTGGACGGGATCTCCGCCCCGGGCAAGCGGGTGGCGCTCTACGCCGAGATCGACGTGCTGGTGATCGTCTCCAACTGCCCCCAGATGAACAACCCCTGTAACGACTTCAACTGCACCCCCCTGCGCATGATCATCACCGACACCCAGACCGAAACGGACCCCGCATGAGCGCCGCCTTTGACACCGTCCTGATTGCCAACCGCGGCGAGATCGCCCGCCGGATCATCCGCTCGGCCCGGGCGCTGGGCCTGCGCACGGTCGCGGTCTACTCCGACGCCGACCGGGCGGCACCCCACGTCCGCGAGGCCGATGAGGCCGTCTATCTGGGGGCGGCACCGGCCAAGGACTCCTACCTCAACATCGAGAAGATCCTCGACGCGTGCCGAGAGCTCGGGGTCGGGGCCGTGCATCCCGGCTACGGATTCCTCTCCGAAAACCTGGAGTTTGCCCGTCGTCTGGAGGAGGCGGGCATACAGTTCATCGGCCCGAGCGCCGACCACATCGCCGCGTTCGGGGAAAAGCACACGGCCCGCGAGCTGGCCCGGCACGCCGGGGTGCCGATGCTGCCCGGCAGCGGCCTGCTCGCCTCGGCGGAGGAGGCGGTCGAGTGGGCCGAGCGGGTGGGCCTGCCGGTCATGGTGAAGGCCACCGGCGGAGGCGGCGGCATCGGGATGCAGGCGTGTACCACCCCCGCGGAGGTGCGCGAGGCCTTCGCCAGCGTGGCCCGGCTGGGAGAGAAGAATTTCGGGTCGGCCGGGGTGTTCCTGGAGCGTCTGGTCCGTCCCGCCCGCCACGTCGAGGTGCAGCTCTTTGGCGACGGGGAAGGACGGGTGGCCGTGATCGGCGACCGCGACTGCTCCCTGCAGCGCCGCAATCAGAAGGTCATCGAGGAAGCTCCGGCCCCCGCGCTGCCGGACCACGTGCGTACCCTGCTCCACGAGTCGGCGCGGGCCCTGGCCGAGTCGGTGTCCTACCGGTCCGCGGGCACCGTCGAGTTCATCTACGATCCGATTCGCGAGGAGATCGCCTTCCTCGAGGTGAACACCCGGCTGCAGGTTGAGCACCCGGTCACCGAGGAGGTGTTCGGGGTGGACCTGGTGGCGATGATGCTGGCCCTCGCCCGGGATGGCGCGGACGCGTGCGCCCCCGAGATCTTCGAGCGCGCGTTTGTGCCGCACGGATTCGCGGTGGAGGCCCGCGTCTACGCCGAGGACACCGCGCAGAACGGCCTGCCCAGTTCGGGCCTGGTGACCCAGGCGGTCTTCCCCGGCTTCGGGACCGATCCGCTGGCCGGGGTGCGGGTCGACGGGTGGATCGAGACCGGGCTGGAGGTGTCCCCCTACTACGACCCGATGCTCGCCAAGGTAATCGCCGCCGGCCCCACCCGCGAGGCGGCGCTCGATCTGCTGCGCGAGGGGTTGGAGGCCAGCCGCATCGACGGCGTCGTAACCAACCTGGGGCTGCTGCGCGCACTCACCGACGCGAACTCCCTGCGGGCAGCCACCCACTCCACATCAACGCTGGATGTCACCACCGATCCCGATCCGCGCATCGACGTGGTGGAGGCCGGGGCGATGTCCACGATCCAGGATCTTCCCGGCCGCACCGGTTACTGGCAGATCGGCGTTCCCCCGAGCGGCCCGATGGATTCGGTGTCCCTCACCGAGGCCAACCTCGCGGTGGGCAACCCCGCCGGGGCACCGGCGCTGGAAATCACCGCCACCGGGCCCACCCTGCGCTTTAGCGCCACGATGATCCTCGCGCTCACCGGTGCCCCGGCAACCGCGACCCTCGATGGCGAACCCGTGCCGATGTGGGAGCCCTTCGAGGTCGCGGAGGGCTCGGTGCTGGTGATCGGGGCGCTGAACGGTCCCGGCCAGCGGGCCTACCTCGCGGTTCGGGGTGGATTCGACGTGCCGCTCTACCTGGGCAGCGCCTCGACGTTCACCCTCGGCGGGTTTGGCGGGCACGCGGGCCGGGCGCTGCGTCCGGGCGATGTGCTGCGCCCGGGATCCCCCGACTCCGACGCCGCCCACCCGGCGCTGCCCGCGGGCACCCGGCTCGGCCTGATCGGCGGCCCGACCCCCGCCCACCGACGCCCGGCGATCACCCACACCTGGCAGATCGGCGTGACCGAAGGTCCGCACGGTGCCCCCGAGTTCTTCACCCGGGAAGACATGGACGTGTTCTATGCGACCGACTACGTGGTGCACTTCAACTCGGCCCGCACCGGCGTGCGGTTGGAGGGTCCACGCCCCACCTGGGCCCGCCCCGACGGCGGCGAGGCCGGGCTGCACCCCTCCAACATTCACGACAACCCCTATGCGGTCGGGGCGATCGACTTCACCGGGGACACCCCGATCATCCTGGGTCCCGACGGCCCCAGCCTCGGCGGGTTTGTGTGCCCGGCGGTGGTGGGCAGCGGCGACCTGTGGAAGCTCGGCCAGCTGCGCCCGGGCGACACCATCCGCTTTGTGCCGATCCGGGAATCGGAGGCCGCCGGGCTACTGGAGGCCCGCGCCTCGCTCACCGTGCTGAGCACGGGCGGCGACGGAGATGACGGGGTGATCGGCCGGATGGAGGCCACGACCGAACGACCCTCGGTCACCTACCGTCGGGACGGGGACGACAACCTGCTGGTTGAGTACGGCGACCTGACCCTGGATCTCGGCCTGCGGATGCGGGTGCACGCGCTGATGACCACCCTCAACGAGAACCGGCCGGCGGGGGTGCGCGAGCTCACCCCGGGGATCCGCTCGCTGCAGATCCAGACCGATTCGAGCACCCTCACCGCGAGCGGACTGGCCGGGCTGCTGCGCGAAATCGAATCCGAGATTCCCGAAACCGGCAAGCTCGTGGTGCCCTCGCGGACGGTGCGGTTGCCCCTTTCCTGGGACGACCCCACGGTCAACCTGGCCATCGAACGCTACATGAACGGCGTGCGGAACGACGCCCCGTGGACCCCGTCCAACATCGAGTTCATCCGCCGGATCAACGGCCTGGGCTCGGCGGAGGACGTCTATAAAACCGTGTTCGACGCCACCTACCTGGTGCTCGGACTCGGGGATGTGTACCTCGGCGCACCGGTCGCGACCCCGCTGGATCCCCGCCACCGCCTGGTCACCACCAAGTACAACCCCGCCCGCACCTGGACCGCCGAAAACTCGGTGGGGATCGGCGGCGCCTACATGTGCATCTACGGGCTGGAAGGTCCCGGAGGCTACCAGCTGGTGGGACGCACGGTGCCGATCTGGAGCCGCTACCGGCGCGGCGGTCTGTTCGCCGAAAACCCCTGGGCGCTGCGCTTCTTCGACCGGATCGAATGGTACCCGGTGAGCCCCGAGGAGCTGACCGAGCTGCGCGCCGAAACCGCCGCCGGGCGCGGGCACTTCGAGACCGAGGAGGGCACCTTCGCGATCGCCGATCACGAGCGTTTCCTCGCCGATAACGCACCCTCGATTGCCGAGTTCCGCGCGGTGCAGGCGCGCGCCTTTGCCGAGGAGAAGGAGCGCTGGCACGCCTCGGGCGAGTTTGATGTGCGTCCCGAACCCAAGCCCGCGCCGCCCGCCGATGCGGTGGTTATTCCCGCGGGGGCGACCGCGGTGAGCGCACCGTTCACCTCGACCGTGTGGCAGCTCAACGTGCGTCCCGGACAGCGGGTGCGCACCGGGGACAAGCTGATCGCGTTGGAGGCGATGAAGATGGAATCCGCGGTCCTCGCCCCGATCGACGGCACCGTCGTCGAGATTTATACCGCCCCGAGTGCGCAGGCCACCCCCGGCCAGGTGCTCCTCGCCCTGATGGGAGAACACTGATGTCGTTTTTCACCCCCACCCAGCGCATTCGCCGGGCCTACGCACGCATCGCCGAGGTTGATCGTCCCGAGGTGTGGATCTCGCTGCGCGCCGAGGTCGAGGTCCTGGCCGAGGCCGCCGCGATCGAGGAGCGGTTGAGTGCCGGGGAGCGCCTGCCGCTCGCGGGTCTGGTGGCCGCGGTCAAGGACAACATCGATGTCGCCGGGCTGCCCACCACCGCGGGCTCGGCCAGCTACGCCTACGATCCGGTGGCCGACGCCACCGCCGTGGCGCGACTGCGCGCGGCCGGAGCCATCGTGATCGGCAAAACTAACCTCGACCAGTTTGCCACCGGCCTGGTCGGGACGCGCAGCCCGTTCGGCGCCGTCCGCAATGCCTGGGATCCCACCCGGATTTCGGGCGGATCCAGCTCGGGATCCGCGGTCGCCGTGGCCCTGGGCCTCGTGGATCTGGCTCTCGGGACCGACACCGCCGGATCGGGCCGGGTGCCCGCCGCACTCAACGGGATTATCGGGATCAAGCCGACCCGCGGCCTGATCCCGGCCACCGGGGTGGTGCCCGCGTGCCGCACACTGGACTGCGTCACCGTATTTGCCCGCGACCTGAGCCTCGGATCCACCACCGCCCGGCTGCTCGCAGGCGACGACGGGCTCGATCCGCTGGCACGCTCCGCGGCCGAGGTCGCCGCTTCCGCCGCGGAATCCCGGCTGAGCGCCACCCCGCGGGTCGCGATCCCCACCGCCGAACATCTGGAGGGCATGGCCGCGGGCTGGCGGGAGGCCTTCGGCGACGCCGTCGCCCGGCTCGCCTCTACCGGGGTGGAGATCGTGGAGGTCAACATTGCCCCGCTGCTGGAGGCCGCGGCCCTGCTCTATGAGGGCGCGTTTGTGGCCGAACGTTTCGCGGCGGTGGGGGAACACATCGAGCACAACCGTGAGCTGATCGGCACCGACCTCGATCCCTCGGTCGCCACGATCGTGCTCGGCGGGGCAGAGAAGACCGCGGTGGAGCTGTTCCGGGATCGCGAACGCCTAGACAGCCTGGGCGTTCGGGCGCGCGCCCTGCTTGCCGGAACCGACGCGCTCCTCACCCCGACCACCACCTGGCACCCGACCCTCGCCGAGCTGGCCGAGGACCCGATCGGGGGCAACAGCAGGATGGGCCGCTTCACCAACTTTGCCAACCTCCTGGATATGTCCGCGCTGGCAATCCCCGCCGGGGCCGTGGACGGGCGCCCGTTCGGCGTGATGCTCACGGCACCGGCCTTCCACGATCTCGCGCTGCGCGAGCTGGCCGAACGTTTTGCCGCCCCCACGGTCGAGCTGGTTGTGGTGGGGGCACACCTGAGTGGACAGCCGCTCAACCATCAGCTGATTGCCGCCGGAGGCTCACTGGTCGAGCCGGTCTCGACCGCCCCCGACTACGCGCTGTTTGCCCTGCCGACCACGCCGCCCAAGCCCGGGTTGGTGCGGGTGGCCGAGGGTGGCGCGGCGATTGCCGGGGAGCTCTGGCGGCTGCCGGCGGCCGGATTCGCGACGTTTGTCGCCGCGCTGCCCGCCCCGATGTGTATCGGTCGGGTACGCCTCTCCGATGGTCGCGAGGTGTCCGGGTTCCTCTGCGAGTCCGTCGCGACGCAGGGGGTGCCCGAGATCACTTCTTTCGGAGGCTGGATCGCCTGGCTCACCCGGGGAGCAGAGGCATAGTCACACCCGGCCGGTGGCATGACATTATGGAGATTATGGCTTCATCTTCGACCGCCGCCGGCAGGGCCGGACGCCCGCGCGCCCGGGCGGAGGGCACCGCCTCCACGCTGTCGGCCCGGGAACAGATTCTCGATGCGGCGGCCGCGCTGTTTGTCGAGTCGGGGTTCTCGGGAGCCTCAACCCGGGCGATCGCCGAGCGGGTGGGCATCCGCCAGCAGTCGCTCTACTATCACTTCGCCGGCAAGGACGAGATTCTGGCGGAGCTGCTCAGCGGATCGGTGCGCCCGAGCATCGACTTTATCGAGGACATGCGGACGCGGAGCGTCGGCGGCACAAGCCCGGCCGGCATGCTGTTTGCCCTGGCCACGGTGGACACCCGCACCCTGCGCGCCGCACCCCACAACATCGGCACGCTGTACCTGCTCCCCGAGATTCAGGATCCCCGCTACGAACACTTCCGTGCCCAGAGGGTTCGCCTGCGCGGTATCTACGGCGAGCTGGGCCTCGCCGCGGCGACGCCCGGAGTGGCCGCGGCCCTCGGGGAGGAACGCATCGGGCTGCTCCTCATTCAGCTCGCCGAAACCGTGATCCAGCTGCGCCGTGATCCGAATCCGGGCACCGCCCTGGATGACGAGATGATCGCCACCTCGTGCCTGCGCATCCTGGGCCTCGGCGACCCCGAAATCGCGGCGGCACGGAGCGAGGCTCACGAGATTCTGACCGTGCAGGAGTCCGGGCAGGAACCGGCGTCTCGGTCTTAGGATGCTTGACCTCGATTGCGAGCCCGTTCGAGCATCCACCCCACCCCCAGTCCAGGGGGTTTATAGCGCCGAGAACAATATTTTGGCAAGTTTTTCTCATTTTTTGCCAGTGGATCCTCAGATAACTACTACTATCAATCGGGTGCCAGCGCGACTTCACGCGGGAAGCGCGCTCGGAGCTCTGCCGACGGTGCGGAGCGCATATTAGAAAGATCCACGAATTATGACTCAGGCTCCCGCCCAGGTAGCTGCGCCGGTCCGCGCAAACTTCGACACCAACCGCTCGCTGGTGAAGTACATCTTCATCGGCATTATCACCCTCGGTATCTACACCATCTGGGTGACCGCCCGCGGCGGCGAGGACCTCAACTCCATCGCCGGCCGCTACGATAACAAGCGCTCGATGAACTACTGGCTGCTGGCGCTGCTGATCGGTCCGATCACCCTGGGGATCGCCGCACTGGTGTGGTGGCACAAGACCTCCGACCGGATCGGCAACGAGCAGGCCCGCCGCGGCCTGCCCAAGACCATCTCCGCGGCCGATTTTTGGCTGTGGAGCGTCCTCGGCTCGCTCATCATCGTGGGTCCGTTCATCTTCATCCACAAGTGGCTGACCTCGATGAACGCCCTCTGCGCCGACTACAACGAGCGCGGCTAACCAGCTCGCAAAACATGGCCCCGACAAACCTTGGTTTGTCGGGGCCATTTTCGATGGAGGCTCGGCGAAACGAGCGGCTAACCCCTAGGCCAGCCCCGTCATCCGCTCGGCGGAGGCCCAGATGGTGCGTGCCAGTTCCGGATCACGGCCGCGGCGGTTGGAGTCGCCGACCCTCGGGTACCCCTTCATCCCGAACGCTCCGTTGGGGCCCACAAAGGCACCACCCGGAACGTCCTGGGTGGCCGCATACAGCGTCGGGAGTGCACCGTGGGCGGCGTCGTTCACGAGCTTCGGGAAGCGATAGATGAAGCTCGAGCTGGTGCCCACCGCCAGGTTGGTCAGCGCAACACCGGGGTGTGCGAGGACCGAGCGCACCGGGCTCCCGGCGGCCTCGAGGCGGCGCTGCAACTCCTTAGCCAGGTACACGTCGGCGAGTTTCGAATCGCTGTACGCGCCCATATCGCTGTACTTTCGACGCTGCCAGCCGAGGTCGCTGCCGTCCATCCGCGACATGCGGTGCATGACCGAGGACAGCGTCACCACCCGCTCGGTAATCCGCGGCAGCAGCAGGTTGGTGAGCAGGAACGGCCCCAGAAAATTGGTCGCCAGCTGGAGCTCAAACCCGTCCGCCGAGCGTTGCTCGGGCACCTGCATAATCCCGGCGTTGTTGATCAGGATGTCCACCCGGCCCTCGAAGCCGGCCACAAATTCGCGTACCGATTCCAGGCTGCCGAGATCGAGCTCCCGCACCTCGGTATCTCTGTCGATGGTCGCGGCCACCGCCCGCCCCTTTTCCACGTTGCGGACCGCGAGAATCACGCGTGCCCCCACCCGGGCGAGCTCCCGCGCCGTCACCTCGCCGATGCCGCTACTGGCACCGGTCACGATGACCGTTTTGCCGGAGAGATCGGGCAGGTTTTGGGCGGTCCACCGCTGCGGCATTTGGAGATCCTTCACGAGTAGAGCGCGCTCACGCCGGTGAGCACGCGGTCTGTTATTTGGAGCCTACCGCGGACTCTTCTTCACGACTCAAAAACTCAGATCTCCCCCATCCGTACACGCCGAATTAAGAGCACGGTCATGAAGTAAGCGCGTACATTAGCACAATTAAATTCACATAATCTCCGAGCTGTGATAAATTACCCCCATTACGGGGGACAAGACCCTCGTTATTGACCCAAAACAAAACATACGTATGCATTACGTAGCGAAAACGAGGGTGGCGTGGGGGCCAGATCGGTACCCAAGCCACTTCCATCCTGGTGACGAATTCTTCGTCACCGACATCCCAAGAGGCCCGACCGATCCATCCGCGCCGCGCAGGACTCGCCCCGGCGAAAACCTTCGCTTGCCTACCAGCCCACCCCGTGAGCACTCCGAATCAGCATGGTTTCAATGACGACACCGTGACGGAAAACGCCACCCACAAACCAGGTCTTCCCGCGCCGCGGAGCGGGAAGAAATCACCGATCCTCCGCGCCACAAGAAGGAAGTTGACAGATGGGGATTTCTCCTCGACGGTTTCGTCGTGACCCGGCTACTCGCCCCACCGCAAGACACCTGAAACCACAATCACGGGTCCGGCAGGGCCTGCGAGCGCTGTTCGTCGGAACAGCCTCGGCACTCGCCCTGCTCTTGGCAGCTGGCGGGCTTACCCTCACGCCCGCTGCCAACGCCGTGACACCGGTATATGAGATCACCGGGCAGTGGGCACCAGGCACCCCCAACCCGGTCACCTCGGGAACCGGCCTCTCAAGCACCTGGCGATACAACGTTAACGACGCCGATCCCGCTCCCGAGAATCCCGCCCGTGACAATGTGACGGTGACGTTCTCTGCGCAGAGCGCGATCTTCACGGAACTGCCCGAGTCTTGCCGAGTGAGCGGGGTCACCCCCGTTTCCACCATCGCCGACGCCGGCGCAACCCTGGTATGCAACCTGGGAACGCGCAACCTCGGTACCGCGGAACTCATCATCACCGGTATGCAGGCCAAGGGCCTCACCGGCAGTCAGGTTTCCCTGTCGGCTCGTGTGGGTGAGCCCGGAGTAAACGAGGTTCAGGCTTCGCTCCCCCCGTTGAACATGGTGAACCCCTTCGGCATGGATATGCAGTTCAGCGGCGGAAATCCGCTGAGCAATGTGGTTCAGGGCAACACTCAGGAACTCAATTTCCCCTGGGCTCTCCGCCACGCACCCGGGGCTAATCCCGGCCCAAGCACCGTCTCCTATGACCTCGCATTCACCTCCGGTAACGGCGAGGCAATCGTGCCTGCTCCTGCGGCCTGTACACCACAGAGTCTGTCGAATCCGACATATCCGTTCTCCGGGGCCGGACACCCTGCCACCCGAACTGCTCCGTTCCCCACCGGTTGCACCGTGGTTCAGGTCTCCCCCAACCTCCTTCGACTCACCCTGACTGGTATCGACTACTCCAAGTCGTTAGATCCCACCCAGGACAGCACCGGCATCGACCTCCCCACCGAGTGGGATGTGGTTGCCTCCGGTCTGATCAACGTGCGATTTACCTACGTAAACCCCACAACCATCACGTTCAGCACCGCCGACCCGACCTACACCTCGAGTGTGGGGGAAACCTCCCCGGGCCTCGCCACCAACAACTCCAACCGCGTGGCAGCCACTCGCGGTGTGTGGACCGGTGGATGGGTACTGGGAAGCATGCAGCCGCCGGTTGATGGCACCACGTGGACGGACACCTTCCGGACACTCGCCGGGCAGCCGGTACTCGCCACCTCCGGCGTGCGCCCTCCCCAGGGCGCCGAAACCAACACCCAGCTGTGCACGGTGTTGGATACCAAGTTTGCAACCTTTGAGAGCTCCACTGCCGGGACACTCGCCGGCGGTGTAGTCACGCCGTATCCGGGGGTCACATACGAGTACTACACGGGTACCGGAACCAACGGCCTGGTGGATCCCACCAACCAGAACTACAACCCGAATGCGTTTGAATGCAACCAGGCCGGGTTGGTGTGGCAAACCACGCTGCCCGCAGACCTCTCCACGGTCAAGGCCATTCGTGCGACCCTTCCGGCGAGTTCCAACATTCCGGCCGCTATTGCCAACTTGTATACGTATTCACGGGTGAAGTCCAATGCCGTTGTGGGCCAGGACATCTGGACCTGGACCAGCTATCAGATCGGTGGAACCTGGTTCCACCCCCACCGCACCATGCTCGCCGCAGATAAGCCGGTCGAGGGAACCCTAACCGCGGGACGCTATCCGTACACGGGTGGTGGCCGAGACGTTTTGCGCATCGTCGCGGGGACACCCAAAATCACCAAGACCGTCGATCAGCCGGTCACCGTACCCGGTGCCACGGTGAATTTCACCCTGCGGTATCGGGTCGAGGCGCCGGCAAATACGACCGTGCAAAACGTCAACATCGGCGATGTGTTGCCCGCCGGTCTCACATACGTACCCGGGAGCGCCAGTGTGCCCCCGACAACGGCCAACGGCCAAAACATTCAGTGGATTCGTCCGAGTGTTCAAACCAACACCGATTTCACCATCGTGTTCAGCGCCACTATTGATCAAAACGCCAGCGCGGGACAGACCTTCCGCAATGACGCCACAATCTCCTTCGGCGGCATTACCAACACCGCCTCGGCGACAACGCGAATCCGTGAGGGCGGTTATACCTTCCTCACCAAGACCGCGGATCAGCAGCAGGTCCCCCACGTCGGTGGGGTAGCCCAGGACGGCTGGACGGTCCGCCTCACCTCCGCGGATACCGGGGCTCAAACCTTCACCGATACCGTTGATGTCCTCCCCTTCAATGGTGACGGTCGCGGAACCACGTTCACCGGTAGCTACGTGCTTTCCGGCCCGATCCAGGCAGTAGCCGGTGCAACGGTGTACTACACCACCGCGGCCCCCGCGACCCTGATCGACGATCCCGCTCATCCCTCAAACGGCAGCGCGGGAAGCATCGCCGGTAACACCGTGGGATGGTCTCCCGTCTTTGTTCCCGGTGCCACCGCGGTACGCGTGATTGGTCCGGCTCTGCCGGCAAGCGCCAACCAGGAATTCAAAATCAACGTACAGACCACCGGTGCCACGTTCAACGACATGTATGTCAACCGTGCCGAGGCACGAGCGAGTCGAACCGAACTGGTCATGCGCACCTCGAGCTGGTTCAAGATTGCCGCGGTGAACTCGGTGGCCATGAAGAAGTACGTCCAGGATGCCGACGGGGTCTGGCATGACGCACAAAACGTGGATGACTACCCCGCGTTCCACACCGGTGACACCGTGCACTACCGGCTGGTTGTGGTCAACACCGGTGACGAGACGATCACAAATCTGAAGCTCTCCGATGACCGACTGGATCTGGCCGCCATCGACCCGCTCCCGGCCGGGTTGAACCCCGGCGCGGTGCTACCCGAGCTGCGCCCCGGTGCGGAAAACGCCTACACGATGGAATACCAGGTCAAGATGACCGGTCATGCCGCGGGAGACCGGGTGATTAACAACGCCTGTGCCACACCGGAGGATCCCTCCGTCGATCCCTCCTGTGACCCGGCCGGAATCACCATCCTGCCCTCCTCGCTCTCCTGGCAAAAGGTGAGTAGCGGCGCTCAGGGCCGTGCCCTGGCCGGTTCCGAGTGGGAACTGGTCCGCGTGGATGCCGCCCACGCCCCCCTCGGCACCCCGATCCCAGTGACCGACTGTGTCGAGGGTTCGGCCACCGCCTGCACGGGCGCGGATACGAACCCGGCCGCGGGTGCGTTCACGGTGTCTAACCTGACCGACGGGCTGTACCAGCTCACCGAGACCCGTGCTCCCGCGGGGTATGTGCTTGACGCAACCCCGCACTACGTGCAGGTCGAGGGCATCAGCGCCCTGCCGCAGCCCATCCCCAACGATCAGGCCGAGGGACCCGTGCTTCCGCTCACCGGTGGAACCGGCACCCTGGCGTTTATCGTCCTGGCGGGATTGGGCGGTTCGGCCGCGGGAATTCTCCTCTTCCTGCGTCGACGCGCCTCCCGCGGAATTCTCACCATCCCCACCTCCACGAACTAAGACCCGAACTTAAGACGACGAAGGACTCAATCATGAATAACAACAGATCTCGCTGGCGCGGGGCCTCGTTTCTCGGTGCCGTTGCACTAACCGTTGCATCGCTCGCCGCTGGGGCAACCGGCGCGAGTGCGGCGCCGCAGGACTTTGGCAATATCGACGGCACCCGAATCGGCTCGCTCACCGTGCATAAGTTCCTGCAGCAGTCGGCCCAGGTCGAGGGGGACATCAGCGCCGCCCCGGCCGCGGGGACCTTCAGCGATCCGGTAGCCGGGGTGCAGTTCACCGTCTATCCCGTTCTCTCGGCGGGCACCCCGATCGATCTCACCGTGTCGACCAACTGGGCCGGGATCAAGGATCTCACCCCGGGTGCCGCGTGTACCGCACCGGCCGGGACCACCCTGGGCACCCCGATCGTGATGGCCAATACTGATGCCACGGGCGCCGCCACCACACCGCTCCCGGTGGGCGTGTACCAGGTTTGTGAGACCCAGGCTCCGGCCAACATCATCGATCGCGCTCAGCCGTTCATCCTCACCGTCCCCATGCCGCATCAGGGGGGCTGGGTATATGACGTCCACGCCTACCCGAAAAACTCCTCGGGAGCGATCGAGAAAACCATCGCGCCGCAGGCCAACCTGGGCCTGGGGTCGGTGGTGACCTACCCGGTGACCGTGCCCATTTCCCGGGTCGGAACCCCCTGGACCGGCTTTGCGATTCGCGACACCCTGGATGCCCGCCTGACCCCGGTGAATCCGGCACAGGTTTCGGTCACCGTTGATGGTGCTCCGATGGAGACCAGCCACTACACGGTGGTGAACGAGGGACAGCGCGTCACCTTCAATATGACAGCGGCCGGGCTGGCATGGCTCAATGAGGGCCCCAACGCGCACGTTGGCCAGCGGGTCACCGTCAACTTTGCCGGTACGGTGAACCAAATCGGCGACGGTACAATCCCCAACACCGCGACCTTCATTCCGAACAACCCCGGTTTTGATCCCAACGGCAACCCGCCGTTGCCCTCCAACGAGGTCCGTTCGTACTGGGGGAATCTGGAGATTCTCAAGCGGGCCACCGGAACCACCGGGTCCCAGGGTCTCTTGAAGGGTGCGGTTTTTGAGGTATACGCGGCCACCAACCCGTATGCGGCAGACTGCTCCGCCTCAGTGGCCACCGGCGCACCGATCAGCGTCGCTGGAGCGACCTCGCACACCACCGATGACTCGGGCAAGGTCGCACTCGCCGGACTGTTCGTGTCCGACAGCCAGAACCCGGCGATCGATGCGACCCAGCGTTGCTACGTGCTCAAAGAAACCGCGGCCCCCGCGGGCTACGTGCTTCCGGCAAACCCGTTCACGCCGGTAGCGGTGCTGCGCGGGGATGTCACCAGCGACAATGTCGAGATCACCAACCAGCAGGAGACGGTCCCGGGACTCCCCCTGACCGGTGCAGCCGGACAGGTTCTGCTGGGCATTGCGGCACTGGGAGCTCTCGGTATCGCGGGCGGCCTGGTGATGATGCGTCGCCGACGCTCTTCGGCCCTGTAGGGCAGCCCACGTAACGGATGCGGGGGGATCGGTTCCCACCGGTTCCCCCGCATTTTCATGTTGTTCGGGCGGCAAACTTCACCGCCCACCACGTGTGAGGGACACTTTCTTGACCAAACATCTGGCACCACGATCCGGCCGTAGCATCTCACGCGGATGGAGGCCGGGAGCACTCACCTGGGCCATCACGCTCTGCGCGCTGTTGGGGTTGGGCGCGGGCATCTATCCCATGACCGCCGCCTGGATTTCCTCCTACAATCAGTCGCAGGTTCTTCAAAACTCTTCCCGTCCTCAGCACCTTGCTCTCACCCCTACGCAACAGCTAGCCCAGGCTCATGCCTATAACGAGGCGCTGATCGCCGGCGTCAAACTTGAGGCCGACGGCACGGTTCCCGTGAGTACCGGCACAGTGCAGGGGCACTCGCTGCGCTACGCAGACATGCTTCGAGCCGATAATGACGGTCTCATGGCTCGAATCAAGATTCCCGCAATCGACGTGGACCTTCCAATTTTTCACGGCACCTCCCCCGAGACGCTGCTTCGCGGAGCTGGCCATTTGGAAGGCTCGCACCTTCCCGTGGGTGGGTCCGGGACGCGGTCGGTCATCACGGCACACCGGGGGTTGGCGAGCGCCACCATGTTTACCAACCTGGACCGCGTGAAAAAGGGCGACTCCTTTACCGTGGAAACCCTGGGTGAGGCACTGGTTTACCGGGTCACCGACATCTCTGTCATTGACCCCGAGGACACCGGAACGCTCACCGCGGTTCCGGGTAAGGACCTCGTCACCCTGATCACCTGCACTCCGCTCGGCATCAATTCCCAGCGCATTCTGGTGACGGGTGAGCGGATCACCCCCACCCCGCCCGAGGCGGTTCGCTCCGTGGGGATGATGTCCGATCTTCCTGGTTTTCCGTGGTGGATAGTGTTGGCCACGCTTGGACTTTCCCTCGCCGCCGTCTATGTATGGCGGCGCGGATACGTGGATTCGAGTGTCCATGTGCGGCGCTAAGACGGTGCCCCACACCCCGCTTTTCACGATGTTTATCGCGCGCGGACGTGCATCATGGGGCTGATCTCCCGAAGCCGCACCCCTAATGATTCGGGGGTCTCGTCGCAGCCCGAGGCCCACGACTCGCTCTGCGGCGAGCAGGAAACCCGCCCACGTCGAAGCCTGTGGCTGATGGGACTCACCATCGGCTCGGTGATCGTGGTGACATCCGGCCTCTCCCTTTTCATCGAGCCGAACGCACCCACCCCGTTAGAGTCGGCAAAAACCCGGTGCATTGTGGATGAAGACGGGGCCCTGCCCTATAACCCCGACGAGTGGGTCCAGATTCATCGGGAGGGCAAGGCCCTCACGCTGCAAACCTTCACCGGGAGCCTCCCGGGGGTACGCGGGGTTTCCTATGACAGCGCCGTCTGCGTGCTGACGGCGGTGAAGGCCCCGCCCCGGGTGGTGCGTGAGGTCGGGCGTACCCGGTCAACGGATGGTCGACGGACCCTCTCCTGGGGCCAGTATCAGGCCTTTTGGAGCTACCACCCGGATCGCGGTTTAGCACTTGTCATCTGTGATGACTAACCTCGATCCGGGCGGCTTCGCATCGCCGGGTTAGGCCCCGAGACGCTCGGAGAGCTCCACCAGACGGTTGGTGAATCCCCACTCGTTGTCGTACCAGCCGAAGACCTTCACCTGGTCACCCACCACCTGGGTGAGCGGGGCGTCGAAGATCGTCGAGTGCGGATTGCCCACGATGTCGGCGGAGACGATCGGTGCTTCGGAATACTCCAGCACGTGGGCCAGCGAGCCCGAGGCTGCGGCGGCCGCAAACGCCGCGTTGACCTCTTCCACGGTGGCGGGGCGGGTGAGCTTCACCGTGAGGTCGGTGATCGATCCCACCGGCACCGGAACGCGCAGGGCCAGACCGGTGAGTTTGCCGTCAAGTTCGGGGATAATCTTGCCGATCGTCTTGGCCGCCCCCGAGGAGGTCGGGATGGTGGAGAGGGCGGCGGCGCGGGCCCGACGCGGGTCGCTGTGTGGGGCATCCTGCAGGCGCTGATCGCTCGTGTAGGCGTGCACGGTGGTCATCAGACCGTGCTCGATGCCAAACGCATCGTTGAGGACCTTTGCCAGCGGGGCCAGCGAGTTGGTGGTGCAGGAACCGTTGGAGATGACCTCCACCGAGTCGTTGATCACCTCATCATTCACCCCGAGGACCACCGAGGGCAGATCACCCGAGGCCGGTGCCGAAATGATGACCTTCCGGGCACCACCAACCAGGTGGCGCCGAGCGCTCTCCTCGCTGGTGAAGAAGCCGGTGGATTCCACCACCACGTCCACACCGACCGAGCCCCAGGGGATCTGGTCGGGCTCCCGCTCTGAGAACACGCGGATGCGGCGCTCGCCCACCACGATGAAGTCACCGTCCACCGAAACGCCGTCCAGGTGTCCGGAGATCGAGTCCCACTCCAGCAGGTTTGCGAGGGTTTGAGCGCTGGTGATGTCGTTGATCGCGACCACCTCAACGTCGGCTCCGCTCGCCAGGGCGGCGCGCAGGTAGCTACGACCGATCCGACCAAAGCCGTTGATTCCAATCCGAGTGGACATGGGTACTCCTTCTGTTGTGCGGTTAAATCTCGGGGCGCGGGGCACCGGCGGCATCCAGCAGCGCCAGGGCTCCACGGATCGCGGCATCCATTGGTGCCTGATCGCCGTGCGCGCGGGCCAGCACGTAGCCGCCCTGAATGACGGCCACCAGGGTGTGGGCCAGCTCGACCGGCTCCACGCTGGCGGGTAGCTCCCCGGCCCGCGTTGCCTCGGTCAGGGCCGTGGCCCAGCGCTCGATAATGAGGTCAAAACCTCCGGCCACCAGGCCGATCATCTCGGCGTCTTCGACCACCTGCGGGTCCTGGGTCATCCGTCCGATGCGACACCCGCGCACGCCCGGACGCGGCAGCGTCAGATAGGCGCGGATACGCTCCATCGGGGTGCCCTCGCCGGTGAGCAGAATCGACCGCTCGGTGACCTGAGTGACGGTCTCGCGCAGCGTTTCCACGGCGAGCTCATGCTTGCCACTGAAGTGATGGTACATGCTGCCCTGACCCACGCCCGCACGATCCAGAACGTCTCGCGGGCTCGTGGCCGCGTAGCCGCGCTCCCAGAGCAGGTCGGCCATGGCGGTCGTGAGCTTCTCGCGGGTCGTCATGCATTAACTGTAACTACTAGTATGTACATTTTCAACCCACGCAGGCTCGCCCGGGTGAATCGCATCCGAGTGAAAACCAATGAATGCGTTCACGGTTCGAGTTTCTAGATAATTACCCGTATTTAATTCGGTGAAGCTCGCACAGTTTATAAACATGTGCATAGTTCTGTGGATAACTCGTATTTTCTGCGGATAAGATGTGAATATGGCCCGTTTGGACGAATTAGATACGGCGATCCTGCGGGAATTGCAGCGTGATGCACGACGCACAAATCGTGACATCGCGGCCGCCGTGGGCGTCGCCCCCACCACCGCGCTGGATCGCACCCGCGCGCTGCGCGAGCGTGGAATCATTCGCGGGGCCCGACTCGACCTCGACCTCACCCAGATCGGACGCCCCGTCCAGGCGATGGTCGCCGTGCGCGTTCGCCCGCCCACCCGGGCCAACATCGAGGACTTTCGCGAGTGGGCGGCCACCCTGCCCGAGGTCATCGGGGTCTTTGTCACCAGCGGTACCGAGGATTTCCTGCTGCACGTGGCCGTGCCCGATAACAACCACCTCTACGCGTTTGTGATCGACAGGCTGACCGAGAAACCCGAGGTTGCCGACGTGCGCACCTCGGTGGTCTACGAGCACATCCGCAGCCCCGAGGTCATCCCGATCGCGGACCTCGACTAAGAAGCGCCCGGCCGCAGCGCCTCCCAACCCTGCGACGGCGTCGCTCACGGGCTTCCATCCGGAGCGCCTCATCCCCGCCCTGACCCGCGCCCCTATCTCACCGACCGGATCGGGATCACCGCTATCGCGCCCAGCACCACCAGCACGATCGCGATGGGGAAGAGCATCACGTAGCCCCCGAAAAACACCACGATAAAGCCGGCCAGCGCGGGTCCGAAGGTCTGCGGCAGGGTGGCCGCGATGTTCAGCACCCCGAGGTCCTTGGCGAAGGTCGTGGTCGATGGCAGCACCTCGCTCATGAGCGCGGTGTCCACGGCCTGAAACACCCCGCTGAAGAATCCGCCGAGGGCCGCATAGATCAGCACCCCGGTGACCGAGGGGGCGATCCAGGGCACCGAGAATCCCACCGCCATCCCGATCCCCGCGATCACCACGAAGACACGGCGACGTCCCAGGCGATCCGACAGCGGGCCGGAGATCAGCACCGCGAGCGTGGTCGCAACCAGGCTGATCACCGCCAGCACGGGCACCAGACGGATGGCCTCCCCACCGAGCCCGATGTAGTCCTGCAGGATGTACAGCTGATACCCGACCACCAGGTTGGTCCCCACATTGAGGAGCATGCGTCCGCTAAATCCCCAGAAGAAATCGGGGTGTTTGACCGGGTTGACCCAGAAGGTGTGGAAGAAGGTTTTTGCGTCGAAGGGTTCGCGCGGCTCGCCACGGTTGTCCCGATCGGGGTTGAGCAGGACAAACGCCACCAGCACCACCAGGGCGACCCCGGCAAAAAACAGGTATCCGGCGGGAACGCTGTCGGCAAATCCGCTGGCGATCACCTGTCCGCCGGCCATTCCCGCCATCACTCCGAGTCCGGTGAACGCCGAGAACAAGCCGCGCACGGGCCCCGGGACGCGGTCGGGCATGACCGCGCTGAGTGGCCCCTGGGAGAAGTTATAGGCCAGCTGGACCACGCACCAGGAGATGATGATCTGGACCAGCGTGGAGGCGCTGGCGATGCCGATCAGTCCCATTCCGCCCACCAGCGCGCCGATGATCATCCACGGACTTCGTCGGCCAAACCGAGTCCGGGTGCGGTCCGAGACCATGCCTGCCAGCGGCTGCGCGATCAGCGCAACAACGGCACCGACAGCCAGCACCAGCGCCAGATTTTGTGCCTTTTGATCCTCCCCGAATGCCTGAATCTGGAGCGGTAGCAGGATGCCCGGGATCGCTCCCCAGAGAAAAAACACCCCGAGGTTGGCGCCCAGGATGGAAAACAGGAGTCGGAGGAGGGGGCCGCGTACCCGGTGCCGATCCGGTGTGGGCTCTGCGAGCGATGAGGTCATGGAGGGCTCCTCTCGAGTGGGCCCACCGACGTTGGCGGGCCTGCGCCACGATAGGCGCTACCTTCGCGCGCCACCAAGCAAATATCCAGATCACAGTGGTTATCAGTGCGAGATTGCGGGGATCCTCCCGCCGCCTGACGGACATGGTGGACAGCTCGGCGGCGTGGGCACCCCGTACGATGGAGGCATGGCTGCCTCCAGACGACGTGCAAATCCCCTCGGCCTCATCGGCATGGGCCTCATGGCCCTCGGCGTGGTGGGACTGGTGCTGGGACTGCTCCAGCCCTGGCGCACCTGCGGGGACGACATCATCGCCGCCGCATGCCCGGCAACCGGCACCGAACTGGGTGTGATGATCGTGGGCCTGGCCGGTTTTGTGGTGATGTTCTTCGCGCTGCGCCGCAGCTAACCGCCCGCGCGCCCGAACGCCCGCCCCTAGACTGGGAGCATGCGTTTTGGATCCTCCCCCACCCGATCGATCGTCTCCGCCGCGGCGCTGGACGCCCTGCTGATCATCGTCTTCGTGATGCTGGGTCGGCGCAGTCACGCCGAGGGCAACGACCTGCTGGGGATCCTCGGCACCGCCTGGCCCTTCCTGGTGGGCGCGGCGATCGGCTGGATCGTCACCCTCGCCTGGCGCAACCCGGTGGCCCTGCGCTGGACCGGTCCGCTGATCTGGCTCGCGACCGTGGTGCTGGGCCTCCCGCTGCGCGTTCTCGCCGGAGGGGAAGCCCCGATCTCGTTTGTGCTGGTGACCGCCGGCGTCCTCGCGGTCTTCCTGATCGGCTGGCGCGCACTGGCGCTGCTGCTGATGTCGCGTCGTGGACGTCGCACCGCCCGCCGCTAGCCTCCGTTCATACACCCGATGCCCCGCCGGGTAATCACAGCGGTGCGTGCCGCGAGAGTCCGCTGACCCTCGTTAACGCGGAGAGGCGGGGACACCGTGGTGTCCCCGCCTCTCCGTTTAAGTTGGCGATTAGTCGCGCAGCTTGTCCTTGGCCTCGTTACGGGCGCGGACCGATTCGGCTTCGGCTTCGGCCTTCTTGACCTCGGCGTCTGCCTTGACCTCGTCAACCTTGTCCTTGGCCTGGTCCACCAGGTCGTGCGCGGCGCGCGAAACCTTTTCGGCTCCGGCTTCGATGGTTTCCTTGGCGTCTTCGATGAATCCCATAATTCCTCCTCGAGCTAGTGAATAACCTACGTTTTCATTCTGCTCGATTGGGCCTGAAAATCCAATGGAAAGACAAAAATGACGATTCGCCCGTAGGGGAATCGTCATTCAGTGTTGGTGCGCGGTGCGCGACTACCGCCAGGCAAAACCCCGGCGCAGTCGCAGGAGCACACCGATCGCGTGCACGATGATGGCGAGGGCGATCACGCCCAGGCCGATCCCCGCGCCGGCGGCGTCGAGCCGGTAGGCGGCAACGCCGATCAGCAGGATCCCGGTCATCAAACCGAGGATGCCCACCACCGAGAACACGCGTGATAGCGCCGTGGCGTCCCCGGCAATTACCTCGGAACGCCCCTCCTTGAGAACGGTCACCGTTCTCCCGCTAGCGCCTCCGCAGCATGTGGAAGGGGATAGCGAGGCTCAGCGAAATCGCCAGGATTCCGGCGAAGAACACAACCGCGTGCAGCTCTTCCAGCTGGAAGGCCAGACCAAACAGGTAGATTCCACCCAGGAACAGGACCAGTGCAATTACAAAAATCATGCTGACAGTCTACCGAGGGAGTGCCCCGAAACTCGATTCGAGCGAAAACCTTCTGCTATTGAAAATCTCGGGACCGGGTGCGAACCGCAAGATCCAGGGGTTCGGCACCGTCGGCGACCAGGTTAATAATGCCCTCGGGGCTACGCTCCAGGATGCCGCGAATCACCAGGGCCGGGGATTCGCGCAGTACCCGGCGGTGGCGCTGCCAGAGGCCGACGCTACAGATCACGTTGATCATCCCGTCCTCATCCTCGAGGTTCACAAACGTGATCCCCGACGCGGTGGCCGGACGCTGACGGTGCACCACGACCCCGGCCACCCGCACCCGACGGCCAGATTCGGTGTCACGCAGCGCGGCCGACCCAAGAATTCCGCGGGCGCCGAGGACCGTACGCAGGCCGCGCATCGGATGATCGTCGGTCGAGATCCCGGTGGCCCAGAGGTCGGCGGCGAGGGTTTCCTGGGCATCCAGCAGCGCAAACAGCGGCGGCTGGACGGTCACCGCGGATCCGGCCAGCTGATTCGGGTTCTCCCGCGAGGCCGGACCCGCCTGCCAGAGGGCCTGCCGACGCGAGGTACCCAGCCCGTCGCAGGCGCCCGAGGTGGCCAGCGCCTCCAGCTGGGTTGCCGAGAGTCCGGTGCGACGGCCGAGGTCCTCCATGCTCCGATACTCGCCGCCGCGCTCGCGCTCGGCGACGATCCGCGCGGCCGCCTCGGCTCCGATCCCGGTGATCCCGGCCAGGCCCAGGCGCACGGCGAAGCCGGTGTCGCGACGATGTTCGTGATCGAGGATGGGACCCGCAGGGTCGAAGGGGCCGGGGCTTTCGGCCGGCGTGTGCAGGCAGGCGTCCATACCCGCCGAGCGCGAACCGGCGGGCCGCGTGCCCGGAGCCGCCGAGCCGGAATCGGCAAACCGGACGCCGGGCCCCCCGAAGGCCGCCGTACCGTGCGCGGCGGAATGCCAATCGGACGCATCCAGGGGTTCCAGCCCGGCATCCACCCCCGAACGGTGCAGGTCCGGGCGCAGGGTGCGCACCCCGTGCCGGGTCGCATCGGCCACCAGCGTGTGCGGGGCGTAGAACCCCATCGGCTGGGCGCGCAGCAGCGCGGCGAGGAACGCGCCCGGATAGTGCAGGCGCAGCCAGGCGCTCGCATAGACGATCAGGGCGAAGCTGATCGAGTGGCTCTCGGCAAAGCCGAAGTTGGAAAAGGCCTCGATCCGCTCGTAGATGTTGTCAGCCTCGGCCCCCACGATGCCGTTTTCGGCCATGCCCGCATAGAGCTTTTCACGCAGGGTCGCGATCTTCTCCCGTCCGCGCTTGGAACCCATCGCCCGGCGCAGCAGGTCGGCGTCCTCGGCGTCGCAGCCTCCCACGGCCATCGCCATCTGCATCAGCTGCTCCTGAAACAGCGGAATCCCCAGGGTGCGCTCAAGCACCGGTTCGAGGCTCGGGTGCAGGTAGGTCACCGGCTCCTGCCCCATCCGGCGCCGAATATAGGGGTGCACCGCGCCGCCCTGAATGGGTCCCGGACGCACCAGCGCCACCTCGATCACCAGGTCATAGAACGTGCGCGGACGCAGCCGCGGGAGCATCCCCAGCTGCGCGCGCGACTCCACCTGGAAAACCCCCACGGCGTCGGCCCGGCACAGCTGGTCGTACACCCCGGCCTCCTCCTTGGGGAGCGAGTGAAGGTCCCAGTGCTCGCCGATGTGCTCCTCTACCAGGTCGAAGCAGTGCTGGATCGCCGCAAGCATGCCGAGGCCCAGCAGGTCGAATTTGACCAGGCCCATCCAGGCACAGTCATCCTTGTCCCACTGCAGGACCGTGCGTCCATCCATCCGGCCGTGCTCGATCGGGCACACCTCCCCCACCGGGCGATCGGTCAGCACCATGCCGCCCGAGTGGATCCCCAGGTGCCGGGGAAACCCCAGCAGCTCGGTACTGAGGGTGCGCAGCTCCTCGGGGATCTCGGGATCCTCGGCGAGCGCGCTGCCACGTTCGATCCGTTTGGACCACGCATCCTGCTGCCCCGGGGTATAGCCCAGCGCCTTGGCCATGTCCCGGATGGCCGCCTTGGGCCGGTAGGTGATGACGTTGGCGACCTGCGCCGCGTTGAAGCGTCCGTAGCGCTCGTATACGTACTGGATGACCTCCTCGCGGCGGTCGGCGTCGAAGTCCACGTCGATGTCCGGCTCCTCGGCGCGCAGGCTGGAGAGGAAGCGCTCGAAGGGCAGACCGTAGGCGATCGAGTCCACCGCGGTGATCTCCAGCAGGTAGCACACGGCCGAGTTGGCGGCCGAGCCACGCCCCTGGCAGAGGATCCCGCGCGAGCGTGCAAACCGCACGATATCGTGCACGATGAGGAAGTAACCGGGGAAGTCCTTCTGCTCGATCACCGCGAGCTCGCGGGTGATCCGGTCACGGTCGCCCTCGCTCATGTTGGGGTAGAGCTTGGCGGCCCCGCGCCAGGTGAGTTCGCGCAGCCAGCTCATCGGGGTGTGCCCCTCGGGCACCTCCTGCCGCGGCAGCTTCGGACGGGCCGAGCGCAGCCGGAACCCGATCTCCTCCGACACGGTCACCGTGTGCGCGGCGGCCCCCGGATACCGGGCGAAGCGCGCGTGCATCTCGGCCGGGGAGCGCAGATACGCGCCGCCGGCGGCGGGCAGCCAGCCGGCGTGAGCGTCCACGCTGGTGCGGGCGCGCACGGCGGCGAGGGCCCGGGCCAGGCGGCGGCGGTTCGGGGCCGCATAGTGGGCACCGGTGGTCGCCACGATCGGCAGGCCGCGCTCCCGGGCGAGGGCAGCCAGGGCGTCGTTGCGGGTGCTGTCGCGCGGATCCCCCAGGTCGGTCAGCTCGACCAGCACGTTCTCGGGTCCAAACCGTTCCTCCAGCCGGATCAGCTCGGCCCGGGCGGCGTCCAGCCCCGCGGTTTCCAGGGCCGAGCGTACGGGCCCCTTGCGGCAGCCGGTGAGGGCGATGACCCGGTCGCGCAGGCTCTCTGCCAGCACATCGGGATCAAACCGCGGTGCGCCCTTCTCGGCCTCGGGGGCGAGCTGTCCGCGGGTGATCGCCCCGGCGAGCGCATGGTATCCCTCGATCCCCCGGGCGAGCAGCAGCAGGTGCTGACCGGCCGGATCGGGCACCCCGTTCTGCGGGGCGTCCAGGCCCAGGGTCAGCTCGGCCCCAAACATCGTGTGCAGATCGGGGTGCTTCTCGGCGGCCTCGGCCAGGCGTACCGCCCCGTAGAACCCGTTGTGGTCGGTGAGGGCCAGGCCGTGGAGTCCGAGTCGGGCAGCCTCATTCGCTAGTTCCTCGGGGCCGGATGCCCCGTCCAGGAAGCTGAAGTTGGAATGGGTGTGCAGCTCGGCGTATCCCGGGCCGTCCGTTGCTCCGGAGAGGTCCTCGGCGCGCGGTTCGGCGGCCGTCTCCGCAATCTCCGGCTCGGCCTCGGTCGTGCGCCGCCCGCTCAGCCGGCGTTCAAACTCCGACCAGGGGATCGGCGGATTCGAGAATCCCATCTCGCGCTCCTCTCTACTGTCTCAGTTCCTCGTAGCGGGTGTGTGCACTTCGCCCCAAGCCCCACCACGTGCTCCCGGCCATCACCACGGCTAGTCGTAGCGGGCCTCGGCCCACCACTCGGTGTGATCGCGGCGCACCAGCCAGCCGTGGCCGCGCTCATCCACCAGCTGAAAGCGGTCCACTCGCTCGGCCGTGGTCCCGGTGATCACCGGCCAGGGGCCCGCCCACGCCCGAACCGTCGAATCCACCCCGCCCGGGGCGATTCGCGGGAGCGGCGGGATCACCAGGCGGTGCGGCGGGGCGCTCAGCACGTCCCGGTCGGTGATGCTCACGCTCTCCCCCGCCGCATCGATCACCCGCACCGGCAGCGGCTCGGCCAACACCGTCTGGGGTGGTGCCCCGGGCAGGCTCCCAGGCCAGGGACCGGCGGGATCGGTGCGCGGATCGCGCTCACCCCAGGGCACCAGACTCTGGCGTTCCCGGGGTTCGCGACCCGCGCCGATCCGGGCGGTCAGGACCCCGTCGTGGCCCACCATCCCCTGTAACCGGGTCAGCCCGTTATGCACGCGGGTGTCGGGTCCGCCACCCCAGAGCCCGGGCTCCTGGGTGCTCATCGCGGCGAGGGTTTCGGGGATCACCCGGATCAGCGCCACCGGCTCGGACAGCGCCGCCTCGATCGCCCCGGATCCCTGCAGCTGCCAGCGCACCCGGTCCACAACGTCGCCCGCATCGAGGTGTCGAGGATGCAGCCAGCTGCGGGCGCTGCGCCCGCCACGGTCTCCGATAATCTCGATCCGCACCGCGCTCACCACCAGCGCGTGCTCGGCCAGGCCCGCCAGGAAACGGTCGGCGGAGGCGCGGAATCCGAAGGCCGCCTGGTCGGCGCGCTCAAGCGGCGGATCGAACTCGCGCTCGACCGCAAGTTCGGCCGGTGGGATGCGTGGGCGCACCCGGCGCGGGTCCTCCCCCGCGGCGATCCGATGCGCCTGCTCCCCGGCCGCCCCAAACCGGTCCCGGACCGAGGCTACCGGCAGCGCGGCCAGCTCCCCGAGCCGGTGCACGCCGAGTCGGGCGAGCACCCGCGCCAGCTCGGGTTCGCCCAGCGTGGTCACCGGCATCGGGGCAAGAAAGCGCGCCGACTGCCCGGGCGGGATTACCAGGATCGCGTCGGCGATGGGCGCAGGTGAAGGCGCTGGCACTGGCACTGGCACTGGCACTGGCACTGGCACCGCACGATACGCCGCGTGCTGAGCTGCGAAGACCCCGTCGGCCGCGCCAATCCGCACCGCCGATCCGGCCGGAATCACCCCCGCCTCACGCAGCGCCGCGGTCAGCGCATCCGCCGCCAATACCTCGCTGCCGTAGTAGCGCGCGGGACCGCGCCCGGGCACCAGACACAGCCCCGGCCGCACCTGCTGGATGCTCGGGACGATGCCCTCCAGAATCCGAATCAACGGCTCGAAGCGTCGATGATCCACATCCTCCCGATACGGCAGAAACACCGCCTCGGCCGACCGCTCCTGAGCCTCCCGAATCCGCAATCCTCGACGCACCCCCAGCGCCCGTGCCACCGCGTTTGCGGCGAACACCTCGCCGCGCGCGGTCAGGGCCACCGGCGCCTCGAGGGAGATCTCCGCGTCCTCGGCGGCGGTGAGGACCGCCCAATCGGGGAGCCACAGGGCCAACACCCGCTCACTCATAAACCCACCACCCACCGCACACGCCACACAGCCACGGCACCAGCACCCGCGCGCTCAGGAATCCACCGCACACGCCACAACCAGGGCGGCATCACCGGCCCAGAAACACAGTCCCGCGGCATCAGCCCACCCCTGCCAAACGACGCTCGGGCTTCGGCACCGCGCGGATACCGGGTCGCTCGGCCGCGATCAACCCGCCGCTCTCGGCCAGGGTCAGCGAGGCTCGGCGCAGGCGTCCGGCGCGATCGGTCGCCTCCACCCGCAGCTCCCGCGCCCCCAGGTAGCCAAAGCCCGCGCCGATCCCACCCCAGTTTCCGGCACCGCTGCGCAGTTCCGCGTCGCTCCCCGGCCAGGTGCCCAGGGTCACCAGCATCGCCGCCCGCTGGTGCAGCCGGGCGGCCAATCGCGCGCGATCCGAGGTGCTCAGGTGCGGGGCGGGTCCGGTGATGATCACGGTCACCACATCGGCGAGCGCCGCCACCACCTCCAGCCAGTTTGCGCCGGGATCGGGCACCACCACCAGGCGTTCGAGGTTGATCCCCACCCGCTCGGCGGCCTCCAGTCCAAAAGTCGGCAGGTCCACCACGGCGCTCCAGGATCCGGCCAGGCTCGGCCCCGCGGCCAGCGCCATCGCCAGCACCGGCGCATCCGGCACCGCATATAACCCGCCCGCCCGCAGCGCACCGCCGGGCAGCAGATCGCCAAGAACCGGCAGCGTCGGTAGTGGCTGAGACTCTAGTTCGGTGCGCTGCATCCCCCGGATGCGCTCACGCAGCGCCGCCACGGTGCCCGCCCGTTCGGCGGCACCGGAGACGGCACCGGGCCGAGCGGGTCCGGTGCCCACACGAGAGGAGATAGCGAGCGACATGGGTTAATATTCGAACACATGTTCGATTAAGTCAATTACGAACGGCATGTCCCATCGCATCGCGACGGGCCCGGTTTTCCGCGCCTCAACACACAAACGGGCCGCGGGAATCCGAAGATCCCCACGGCCCGAACGGGTAGTGGATAACTAGGCGGTGAAGCCCTCGGCGCGGATGCCCCAGCTCACGCTCCAGGTCTCCCCCGGGGCGATCCACTCCAGGCCGATGCCGCTGTTCAGGGCGTTGGCGGGGGCGGTCATCGGCTCGATCGCGACCACCGCGTTGTCTCCGGGATAGCGGGTCGGGTTGAAGACCTGCCAGGTCCCGAAACGCTCCTCGCCCCAGATGGTGACGGTGCGTCCGGCCGGGTCGGCGAGGGTGTGGCTACTCACGCCGTCCACGATGTGCGGGGCGGCAAAGCCGTGATCCAGGACCACCGAGTTCAGGGCGACACCGCGGCGCAGGTCGTTGCCCGCGCCCACGGGCACCTCGTTCTGCGGGATCTGGTGGGCGTTGACCTCCCAGACGGTGTCGCAGGCCACGGTGAGGGTCAGGTCCGAGGCGGGAACGCCGCCGATCGTGAGGTACGGGTGTGCGCCGACACCGGCCGGGGCGGGAGCCTCCGAGCGGTTGGTGAGGCGGTGGGTCACGGTCAGGCCGCGCTCATCCAGTACGTAGTCCACCTCGGTGTCGAGGTGGAACGGATAGCCGTGCTGCGGGAACACGGTCGCCGCCAGCCGGATCGAGTTCGCGGTCTGCTCCAGCACCGTATACGGGGTGAAGCGCAGCAGGCCGTGGATCGCGTTTGACTGCGCGGGCTCGGTCACATCCAGCTGCTGCACCTGGCCGTCGAGTACCCAGCGGGCATCCTCGACGCGGTTGGGCCAGGGGGCCAGCACGATGCCCGAGGCCATCGGACGAGGCTCGGTGACATCGTAGGGGGCGAGCACGTCCACGCCGTTCGCGGTGAGGACCCGCAGACCCGCGGCCACCTCGGTAATCTCGGCGCTCAACGCGAGATCGCCGTGTTCGTGGGTGAGTGTGAAGCTCTGTCCGTTGGGAGCTGCGTGCATCGTGTTTCTAGGCCTCCTCGACGGCGGCCACCTGCCACCGGTTTCGACAATACTCCCAAAGCAGACCGCCCCGCGATCCGAGGGAACGCGGGGCGGTCAATGTGGGAAAAGTTACAGCCTCTCGGCCGCCTCCACCACGTTCTTCAGCAGCAGCGCACGGGTCATCGGGCCCACACCGCCGGGGTTCGGCGAGAGGAAGCCGGCAACCTCGGCCACGGCCGGGTCGATGTCTCCGGAGAGCTTCGCCTTGCCGGACTCGGTGGTGCCCACGCGGGTCACACCCACGTCCAGTACCGCGGCACCGGGCTTGATCCACTCGGGCTTGACCAGGTGCGGCACACCCACGGCGGCCACGACGATGTCCGCCCGGGACACCTCGGACGCGAGGTCCGGGGTGCGCGAGTGGGTCAGGGTCACGGTTGCGTCGATGCCCTTACGGGTCAGCAGGAGGCCCAGCGGACGACCCACGGTGATGCCGCGGCCGATCACGGCCACGTGCTTCCCGGGGATCGAGACGCCGCTGCGCTCGAGCAGCTCGATGATGCCGGCCGGGGTGCAGGGCAGCGGCGAATCCAGTTCGCCACCCACGCCGAGCACCAGCTTGCCGAGGTTGGTCGGGTGCAGGCCGTCGGCGTCCTTGGCGGGGTCGATCAGCTCGAGCATCTCGTTTTCGTTGATGCCCGTGGGCAGCGGCAGCTGCACGATGTACCCGGTGACGGCGGGGTTCTCGTTCAGGTCACGGATGGCCTGACGAATCTCCTCGGCACTCGCGGTTTCGGGCAGATCCACGCGGATCGACTCGATCCCCACCTCGGCGCAGTCACGGTGCTTACCCGCCACATACGAGCGTGAGGCACCGTCCTCACCCACCAGCAGCGTGCCGAGTCCGGGAACGATGCCGCGCTCGCGCAGGGCGTCGATCCGGGTACGCAGCTCATCCTTGATGGCACTCGCCGCGGCGAGACCATCAAGCTTCTGTGCCGTCATCCCTACAGTCCCGGGTAGAGGGGGAACGCCTCGGTGAGCTTGGCGACGCGTGCACGCAGGGCGGGCAGGTCGGCACCGGGGCGCAGGGCCAGGGCGATCACGTCGGCAACCTCGGTGAACTCGGCGTCGCCGAATCCGCGGGTCGCAAGCGCGGGGGTACCGATGCGCAGACCCGAGGTAACCATCGGCGGGCGCGGGTCGAACGGCACGGCGTTGCGGTTCACGGTGATGCCCACCTCGTGCAGCGCATCCTCGGCCTGCTTGCCGTCGAGCTCGGAGTTGCGGAGGTCAACAAGCACCAGGTGCACGTCGGATCCACCGGTCAGCACGTCGATACCGGCGGCCTTGCTGTCCGGGGCGGTGAGGCGCTCGGCCACGATCTTGGCACCGGAGAGGGTGCGACGCTGACGGTCGGCGAACTCGGGGCTACCGGCGATCTTGAAGGCGGTGGCCTTACCGGCGATCACGTGCATCAGGGGTCCACCCTGCTGGCCCGGGAACACGGCCGAGTTGATCTTCTTGGCGAGGTCAACATCGTTGGTGAGGATGAAGCCCGAGCGGGGTCCACCGATGGTCTTGTGCACGGTCGAGGAGACCACGTGGGCGTGGGGCACCGGCGAGGGGTGAACGCCCGCGGCGACCAGACCGGCGAAGTGAGCCATGTCGACCCAGAGCAGTGCACCCACCTCGTCGGCGATCGCGCGGAACGCGGCGAAGTCCAACTGACGCGGGTAGGCCGACCAGCCGGCGATGATGACCTGCGGCTTGTGCTCGAGGGCCTGGGCGCGCACGACGTCCATGTCCACGAGGAAGGTTTCGGGGTCAACGCCGTAGGAGACGGCGTTGTAGAGCTTGCCGGAGAAGTTGAGCTTCATGCCGTGGGTCAGGTGACCACCGTGAGCCAGCTCGAGACCGAGGATGGTGTCTCCCGGCTTGGCGATCGCGGCCAGCACGGCGGCGTTGGCGGTGGCACCGGAGTGCGGCTGAACGTTGGCGTACTGGGCACCGAAGAGCTCCTTGACGCGGGCGATGGCGAGGTTCTCGGCCACGTCCACGGCCTCGCAGCCGCCGTAGTAACGGCGACCCGGGTAACCCTCGGCGTACTTGTTGGTGAGCACGCTACCCACGGATTCCAGCACCGACACGGGAACGAAGTTCTCGCTGGCGATCATCTCGAGGTAGTCGCGCTGGCGAACCAGCTCCTGCTCCAGGACCGCGGCAATTTCCGGGTCAACCTCGGCAAGGGGGGCGTTAAATAGGTCGGTCAAAACTGGCTCCTCTGATGACAGCGGCGGACAAAACATCAATTTTCCGTATCGGCCCAGGCGTGCGGTCGAATCCGTGTCGGTCGCTCCCCGATGGTAACCATCTTGAGTGGTGCGATCCCGCTCCACCGACGCCAGTCGCGACGCGATTAGCCTAGCATCCCGGGGCGGGCTCGTGGGTGGGGGTTTCCCCAAAAATCCACACACAAAGCCGAACCGTCACAAAGAGAAAAGATCACTTAAGAGCGCTATTCTTCGGGGTTTTTCGAGTCTTAGCCTGCATTCAACGCCGACTCCCTCGGTCGACGTCAGCTCTCCCATTCACACACATTGGAAAGAGAAACGTCATGAACATCGTATTTGTTGGTCTCTAACAACGGTTCGTCCCCATGTCGGAACTCAACTACTTCGAAAAGGCGCTGGCCGGCATCTTGATCGCATTCTTGGCGACCAGTAGCCTGCTCATCGCCACGGCGTATGCTTCGCTTCCGACATGGGGAGCCGTCCTTCTCATCAGGTGGATTTGGCCTCCACGCGAGGACAACCCGTTCACCTGGGGGATCGGCATCACCCTGACACTACTGGCAACCCTCGTCACGTTCCTGGTTGAACTCTTCTTTGGCGCCCTGGTTCGTTCTACCTCGAAAATCTCCGGAAAACCCGCATTCGCGCTGCTCCTCAAGGCGATAATCGCTCTGATCTATTTGGTGTTGATGTGGGCCGCTCTTGATCCCCTCATCCCCTGCCCCGGACACCGCGCACTGGCGATTGTGCTGACCATTTTCCTTACCCCGCTGATTCTCTGGCCGATACATTGGGTTGAAAGGCGAGATCGTCGACGCAAACAAGGCCAGAATCAAGCAGAGGCCGCTCCTGCATCAACAGAACTCACCACGGATGTGTTAAACGATCCGCGGGACTAAGCTCGTGCGTATGCGGAACCTCATTCACTCGGCCACCGTTATTTCCGGTGGGCAGAGCACCAAGCACGCCTGGATCGAGTTTGACGAGGACGGTGTTTGCGCCCGCGGCACCAACGACACCTGGCGGGCACGGGTCGCCGAGCATCCCGATACCGCCGTGATCGATGGCACCGGGCAGGTTGTCACCCCCGGCCTGATCGATCTGCACTGCCACGGCGGCGCGGGCGTCGCGTTTGAAGACGGCGAGGCGGCGATCCGCACGGCCCTTGCCCTGCACCGCTCCCACGGCACCACCCGCGCGGTGGTGTCGTTTGTGAGCGGGGGTATCGAGGATCTGGTCAGTCGGCTGGAAACCGTCGCCGACCTGGCCGAAACCGACCCGGGGGTGCTCGGCAGCCACCTCGAGGGCCCATTCCTGGATCCCGGCCACCGCGGCGCCCACGACCCCGAGGCGCTGCGCACCCCCGATGTGCGCACCGTGGACCGGCTGATCGAGGCCGGCCAGGGCACGCTGCGCCAGATCACCATCGCCCCCGAGCTGGACGGCGCCACCGAGGCGATCCGCGAGCTGACCGCCGCCGGGGTGATCGTCGCCGTGGGCCACACCGACGCCGACTACACCGCCGCCCGAGCCGCCTTCGATGCCGGGGCAACCCTGCTGACCCACGCGTTCAACGCGATGCACCCGATCCACCACCGCGCCCCCGGCCCGGTGCTGGCCGCGATCGACAGCCCCGGCGTGACCCTCGAGGTCATCAACGACGGCGTGCACGTCCACGAGAGCGTCGTGCGCCTGGCCTTCACCGAGGCTCCGGGACGCATCGCCCTGGTCACCGATGCGATGGCCGCGACCGGCGCCGCCGATGGCCACTACATGCTCGGCTCCCTCGAGGTTCTGGTGGAGAGCGGCACCGCACGACTGGTGGAGGGCGGTTCGATCGCCGGATCCACCCTGACCCTGGATGCCGCCCTGCACCGCGCGGTCCACGTCGTGGGCCTCCCGCTTCCCGAGGCCGTGCGCGCACTCACCGAAACCCCCGCCCGGGTGCTCGGTCGTGAGCGCGACCTCGGCGCGATCGAGGTCGGCTACCCCTCCGACGTGCTGCTCTGGAACGACGATCTGACCCTGCAGCGGGTGTGGGCCGACGGCACCGAACATCCGGCGGCACACGCCTAGACCCCGCAGCACCGCTTCCCCGCGCCGGCTCCGGACAGCCGACATCGGTCAGACAACAGACCCCCGCACAGGTCAGGAAACACCCCGACACGGGTCACCCAACGCACACCACAACGGCCCCGTTCGGTGAAAATTCTCACCGGACGAGGCCGTCGCTCGGGAACGGACTAGTTCGCCTCCTCGCGCGGCAGCAACACCTCGGGGGTGCGGATCTGCCCGGGCAGGGTGTCCACCGGCAGGGTGGGGAATGCGGCGCTGGTCGCGGGCCAGCCGCTGTCGCGCAGTTCCTTCATGGTCTCGTCGAAGGCCTGCAGGGCGGCGACCTCGTCGGAGGCGAACGCGGTGGCGATCCGCACGCCGCGCCAGTAATCAGCCGCATCGGTATACAGGGCAAAGGCGACGTTTCCCAGCCGCTCGATCAGGGTCCAGGCGGTCTGCTCGCTCACCTGCCCGGCCACAAACGCGGTGCGGACGATCGCGATCAGGCGCTGCACATCCCCCGCCCACAGCAGCAGCGGCGGACGCCCGGCCTGCGGTTCGGCCAGCGCCCGCAGGTCCCATTCGGACAGACCGGTCAGTCCGGCGATGCGGGTGAGCATCCGCTCGGCATCCGGGCCGTTGAGGATCGCCTGGAAGCGGGCGCTCATACTGTGCTGGGCCATCCCGTCGGCCACATACAGTTCCAGGTCGCGCTCGGAGGCGATCCTGGTGCGCTTGTCCAGGTCGGCCTGCAGGTCGCGCAGATCGTTCATCGGCAGCGAGATGATCGGGTAACCCTTGGCACCGTCGGCGTACTTCTTGCGCAGCGATTCGGGCAGTTTTGACCAGGCCGGGGAGAATTCCAGGCTGGAGTTCCAGAGCCCCGACCGGAAATCCGATTCGGCGTCCAGCGCGAGCAGTGACTGCTGCGCCGGGGTGATCTCGCTCGCCCCGGTCAACCGACGGTAGCGGCGCTGATCGCGCCAGGGTCCCCAGGAGTCCAGGCTCGAGACGGCAAACGCCACCACCACAAACGCCAGCGCGGCGGTGAGCACCGGGGCGAAGGTGGCGTCCGGGGTAAACGGCAGCGCCGCGGCGATGGCGTGCCAGTTGACCGACACCACGGCGGCCGCGAGAATCGCGATCGCGAAGGTCAGCAGCGAACGCCCCTGCGCTCGGGCGGGCCGCTGTTCCTTCCTCAGCTGCTGATAGTTGCGCTGATGCCAGATGCGCGGACGGACGGGATAGGCACGTTCACCGAGATGGTTCTGAAGAGTCACCCAAACGAGTGTAATCCAGTTTGTAAGCGCTTACGCGCGCCTATCGCGCCGTGTCTCCGGGTGTCTGCTCGTGGTTGGGAACCACCGGATCGTGCTCGACCGGAGCCTCCTGCACCAGCGGTGTTGCCACGGTGTTGCCCGACACGTAGTCCTCGGGATCCGGATAGTCGAGCCCCAGCAGGTGGTTGCGTCCGCGCAGCTCGTCGCGGAAAAGCACATCGCTGCGGAACTTGCCGGTCCGATACGCCGCCCGGCCCACCATGTGTGCCGAGATCGGCGCGGTCAGCGCCTGGAACAGGATGATCGAGAAGCCCAGCGTGATCGTGCCGATCGTGGGGGTCGAGAAGATCACATCGGCCACCACCAGGATCACACCGAGCACCTGCGGCTTGGTCGCCGCGTGCAGACGCGCGAGCACGTCGGAGAAGCGCAGCAGACCCACGCCCGCGGCCAGACACAGCACCGCGGCGGCAAAGACCAGCGCGATGGTCAGGGCGTCGCGCCACCACTCGCCGGTCATGCTTCGGCCTGATTCGACATAAAGCGAGCCACGCTGACCGAGCCCACAATCGCGAACATGGCCAGCACCAGCATCACCGGCAGCGTGTTGGTGTGACGATTGATGGCCATCTCGGCACCCATCGCACACATCGCGGTCGCAACCAGCACGTCCGAGGCGATCACGCGGTCAAGCAGCGAGGGCCCGCGCACAATCCGGTAGACGGCGCACAGCGCCGAGACACCAAACATGGCGATGATGATTCCCAAAATTATGGTCATCGGTTTTTCCTTCCTCGGGCCAGGGCATGCTGCTCGTTGACCCGCACCACCTCGGCCTTGGATCCGATTGCCAGCACCAGGCGGCGTTCGGTGTCCAGAACCTCCTGGATGAAGCGCTGAATATCCTCCTCGGAGTGCACGTCGATCACGTGCACGTAGAGGATCGAACCCGAACGGTCCAGGTCGACCACGATGGATCCCGGCACAATCGAGATCGCCGTGGAGGTCCACGACATGATCAGGTCCGAGCGGGTGTTCAGCGGGATGCCCACGATCGCGTTACCCGGCTTGAAGTTCGGGGCGAAGGCCAGCCAGGCGATCTGGATCGAGGCGCGCAGGATGTCCCAGGCCAGCACCACAAAGAACACGATCACGCGCCAGGGGTTGACCCGGCCGCTGAGCTCGACCCCGGGGAGGTAGAACGTGAACGAGACCCCGGTCGAGACCAGGATGCCGGTGATGATGGTGAGCGGCGTGAAGCTCCCCCAGAGCAGGCACCAGAGCAGCAGCAGGCCGAGGGCCAGCAGGCCCTGGCTGAGCCCGGCGAGACGGTGCTTATCGCGTGTCTGTTGTGGCATTAGGGCGATCCCTCCGGGAACACGGCGGAGATGTAGTTTTCCACGTTCTCCACCTGGGCGGCCGCACGCTCGGCATAGCCGAAGATGGGGCCGGCGAACACGGTCAGCAGCAGGGTGAGCCCCACCATGCCGGTGGTCGCGCCCACCATCAGACGCGAGGTCTGCTTGGTCGCGACGGTCCCCGAGTCCTCGGGGCTCTCGGCGAGGGATTCCAGCAGCGGGGACTGGTAGCCCTCGACCTCACCACGCGAGCGCCAGAAGGCCATGTTCCACACCCGGGCGAGCGCGTACAGGGTCAGTAGCGAGGTCGCAGCCCCGGCGGCGATCAGCACGTAGGAGAGCCAGCTACCCTCCTCGACGCCGGCCTGGAACAGGCCGATCTTGCCGAGGAAGCCGGAGAACGGCGGGATTCCGCCGAGGTTGAGCGCGCCGAGGAAGAACAGCACCGCCACAAACGGCGCGGCCTTGAGCAGACCACCCAGGCGCGAGATGGACGTGCTTCCGCCCACGCGCTCGACCAGTCCGGTCGCCAGGAACAGCGTGGTTTGGACCACGATGTGGTGCACCACGTAGAAGATGGTGGCGGTCAGCGCAATGTCGCCGCCGATCGCGATACCAAAGATCATGTACCCGATGTGACTGACCAGGGTGAACGAGAGCAGACGCTTGATATCGGCCTGCATCACCGCACCCATGATGCCCACAAGGAGTGTGAAGAACGCCACCACCATCAACGGTATTCGCAGCGGCACATCCACAAACATCACGGTGTCGGTGCGGATGATCGCGTACACGCCGACCTTGGTCAGCAGGCCCGCGAACACCGCGGTGACCGGCGCGGGCGCCGTGGGATACGAGTCGGGCAGCCAGAAGGACAGCGGGAACACCGCGGCCTTGACCGCGAAGCCCAGCAGCAGCGCCGCACAGAGGATCGCCTGGACCCCCATCGGCAGCTCGCGCACCCGCTCGGAGATCAGCGCGATGGTCACGGTCCCGGTGGCCCCATAGATCAGCGCGATGGCGCCCACAAACAGCAGCGAGCTCATCAGGCTGATCACGATGTAGGTCACGCCCGCGCGGATGCGGGCACCGGTGCCACCGAGGGTCAGCAGCACGTAGCTGGCCGCCAGCAGCATCTCGAAGCCGACGTACATGTTGAAGAGGTCGCCGGCCACAAACGCGTCAAACAGACCGGCCGACAGCACCAGGTAGGCGGGGTGGAAGATCGACACCGGGGTTTCGTTGTCGTCGTCCACGATGCCCTGGCCGATCGCGAAGATCAGCACGCCGAGCAGCATCAGGGCGGACACCAGCAGCATGATCGCCGAGAGGCGGTCCACCACCAGCACGATGCCCCAGGGTGGTGCCCAGCCGCCGACATTGACGGTGACGGTGCCGGTCTGATCCACGGCCACCAGCAGGACCGCGGCAATCGCGGTCACCAGGGTCAGTGAGATCAGCGACACGAAGATCTGCACACGCGGACGCTGACCGAAGATCAGCGCGATCGCGGCACCCAGCAGCGGAATCGTGACCACGAGGGGAACCAGGGCGTTCATCGTCCCACCTCCGTGTCTCGTGCTGTCTGAACCGGGTCGGGTTCGGGGTCGTCTTCGTGTTCGTTGGAGGCATCCAGGACCCGTTGAATGGCCTCATCGTCCTCATCAACCTGGCGGAACGCCTCCTCGGCGTCCTCCTCGGTGTCGTGGGCGTGGTCATCCGGCAGGGTGTCACCCTCGTCGCCGAGCTGCGCGAGCCACCAGGTGCGGTAGATCAGCGCGAGCACAAACGCGGTGATACCGAAGTTGATCACGATCGCGGTGAGGATCAGGATCTGCGGCAGCGGATCCACCATGTCGGCGTCCTCGGGGCCGCCGGTCCACAGCGGCGCATTGCCGTTGGGTCCGCTCATCAGGAAGATCAGGATGTTGGTGGCGTTACCCACCAGCAGGAAGCCGATCAGGAAGCGGGTCAGGCTGCGCTCCATCATCACGTAGATGCCCACCGCGTACATCAGCGACATCAGTAGGACGAGGGTGAGGGATGCACTCATCGGTTGTCCTCTCGGGTGTCGGTCGCGGACGGGGTATCCGGCACAATGGGCACGCGCTGCGTGGCCCAGAGGTCGGTGTTGGGCACCTGCTGGCGCGGGCTGAACTCGTCGGTGCTTTCCTCGGCGATATCGGCCTCGTCCTGTTGCCGGTCGACCTCACCACCGAGCGAGCGCAGGATGTCGAGCACCAGACCCACAACCACCAGGTACACACCGATATCGAAGATCGTGGTGGTGCCGATCGAGATGTATCCCAAAACGGGAATATCTGCGGAGAGGTAGGCGGAGGAGAGGATCTCGGAGCCGAAGAACAGCGATCCGATCGCCGAGCCCACCGCGAGCACGAGACCCGCGCCGAGGAGCTTTCCGGCGTCGATCGGCACGGCCTCGCGCAGCTCGTAGCGGCCGCCGGCCAGATAGCGGAAGACCAGGGCAAGACCCGCCAGGAGTCCGCCGGCGAATCCGCCACCGGGCGAGTTGTGACCCACAAAGAGCAGGAAGATCGAAACCACGATGGCCGGGTGGAACATCAGGCGCACCAGAACCTCGAGCAGGATCGAGCGGTTGGCGCTGGCGATCTTGCCGCCACTCACCAGCCAGGACTGACGCGCGCCGGGGGTGGCGGGCTGGATGTCCGGATCGGAGAGGACGCTGCGGCGTCCCAGCGCGGTGGCCGGGCGGCGTAGACCGCGACGGCCCTTCTTATCGGCACGTCCGGAGACAAACAGCAGGCTGGCGATACCGGTGGCCACCACCACGAGCACGGAGATTTCGCCCATGGTGTCCCAGGCACGAATATCCACCAGCGCCACGTTGACCACGTTCTTGCCGTGGCCCTCGTAGTAGGCCATTTCGGGCAGCTGGGCCGAGATCGGATCGGTGATCCGCGACCCCAGCGCGATCAGCGCGATCGCTCCCATCACCACACCGGTTCCGATCGCGATCACCGCGCGGCGACCGCGGTGGACCCGCTTGGTGAGCTTCTGGCTGTTGCCGGGCAGACGACGCAGCACCAGCACGAAGGCGACGATGGTGATCGTCTCCACCAGCGCCTGGGTGAGCGCAAGGTCGGGGGCACCGTGGAAGGCGAACAGCGCGACCATGCCGAATCCGGTGACCCCCACCAGCAGCACGGCGGCCATGCGCTTGCGCGTCCAGGCGGCACCGAGGGTGGCCAGGGCCATCACCAGGGCGATCACCACCTGCTGCGGGTAGTCGTAGAGGCGGAAGGTCGTGGGCCAGACGTTGCCAATCGCGGCGAGGGTTCCGAGCACCAGGACAAAGACCACGAGGATCGTCGCGAGGTACTGCGGCAGGCCGCCGCGCTGGCCGAAGATGGTGACCTTGGCGGAGATTTTGTCCACCGCGCGGGTGACGCTCCAGTACCCGCGGGAGGAGTCCACCAGCGGGGGCAGCGCCTCCTGCAGACGGGCCACCTGGGTCTTCTTCCAGAACAGCGCGGCACCCAGGCCCAGGATCGCAATCGAGATAAACAGGGCCGGCTCGAAACCGTGCCAGAGCGCCAGATGGCCCTCGAGGTGCCCGTCGAAGCTCTCCGGGTAGGGATCCAGCCAGGCATTCAGCGCCGGAGAGAAGATGCCGAGCAGGACCGAGACCACCGCGAGCACACCCGGGCCGATCAGGATCGCGGTCGGCGGCTTATGCCACTCGGTCGAGACACAGGCGGCGGTGCGGGTCGCGAAGGCACCCCAGAAGAAGCGGGCCGAGTAGGCGACGGTCAGGATCGAACCCACCGCGGTCCCGATCAGCGCGATCCACCCATAGGGGTCCCCGGCCTCGGCGGCCTGCAGGAACGCCCCAAAAATGGACTCCTTGGCCACGAAGCCCAGCAGCGGCGGGATGCCCGCCATCGAGGCAATCGCCAGCGCGGTGATGACCGCGAGTACCGGCATCTTCCGACCGAGGCCCGAGAGCTGACGCCAGTCTCGGGTGCCGGCGGCATGGTCGATGATTCCCACCACCAGGAACAGCGTGGACTTATAGATCGCGTGGGCCAGCAGCAGCGCGGCGCCGGCGAGGGCGGCATCCGGGGTACCGAAGCCCACGATGACCATGAGGAAACCGAGCTGGCTCACGGTGCCGTAGGCGAGCACCAGCTTGAGGTCGTACTGACGCAGCGAGCGCCAGGCACCCACCAGCATCGTCCAGACACCCAGGCCGATCAGCACCAGCTTCCAGCCGGGCAGATCCGCGTAGCCGGGGGCCAGGCGGGCGATCAGGTAGATACCGGCCTTGACCATCGCGGCGGCGTGCAGGTAGGCGGATACCGGGGTGGGCGCGGCCATCGCGGCCGGCAGCCAGAAGTGGAAGGGGACGATCGCGGACTTGGAGATCGCGCCCACGATGATCAGCAGGATCGCGGTGACCGCCATCGGACCGGTGACCCCGGCCGCGACGATGGCCGAGAGCGAGGTGCTGCCCACCTGCACCGAGATCATGATCACACCGATCAGCATGACCAGGCCACCAAAGGTGGTGACCAGCAGCGCCTGCAGGGCCGCACCGCGGCTCTCCTTCTTGCCGGTGTAGTGCCCGATCAGCAGGTAGGAGAGCACGCTGGTGATCTCCCAGAACATGAACATCAGCAGGATGTCATCGGCCGTAACCAGCCCAAACATGGTGCCCGCGAAGGCAAACAGGAACGCCGCGAAGCGCCCGAGCCCCGGCTCCCGCTTGGTGAAGTACTGGGTGCAATAGAGCAGCACCACGGTGCCCACACCGGTGACTACCAGTGCCAGGAGCCACGCGAGGGTGTCCATGCGGAATGCGAGAGCCAGGTCCAGCTGGGGAACCCAGCGGATGGTTTCGGTGATCTCGCCGTGCGTGCGGATCTGTTCGCCCTGCAGCAACGTCCAAATAAATGCCCCAGCGGGCACGAGAGCCACAACGGTGAAAACATGGTTCTTGAGGAACCTGGCAAGAAATGGAGTCGCGACGGAGACAATCAGGAAGATGGTCAGAATCGTCGCCATGAGGTCTCCGTAAGGTAGGTGGCCTGTAGCTTCTAACCTATCAAAACCGGGAAGCTTCTTCGTAATTGAACGACAAAATAACCCGGATCATTCCCCGTTTAGGCCGGAACCTCCACCAATTCGGGCGTCGGTGAGTGACGTTCCACCGCCGCCTTGACCCGTCCACGCGCGATCAGGAACAGCACCAGACCGGCCGCGGTGAGGGCGGCCGAGAGGATCGGCAGCGCCCCTAGGCCATATGCCGAAAGCAGAATACCTCCGAAGAGCGCGCCGCCTCCGATGCCCAGGTTGAACGCGGTGGTGTAGAACGCGCCGGCGTTGTCGCGGTTCTCGGGGGCCGCGGCCCGCAGCATCAGGGTCTGCGCGAGCGGCGGGATCAGGCCGAAGCAGAATCCCCAGATCGCCATCGCGATGGCGGCGATCACCGGGGACTGTGCGGTCATCGCGATCACGCTGACCGCCACCACACAGCCGACCAGACCGATCGCCAAACCGCGCAGCGGCAGCCGGGAGAAAATACCGCCGGTGAAGAACAGCGAGATCGCGCCGAACGCACCAAACCCGAGCAGCGCCACGCTCACCAGCTCGGCGGGAATCCCGATAAAGCCGATGAAGAACGGGGTGATGTAGGTAAAGAAGGCGTAGTAACCGGTCATGGTCAGCGCGACCATGATGCAGATCAGCGCCACCGGGAGCACCGAGCCGGGAACCTTATTACCGGCGGCATCGATCTTGGCGGCCTTGGGGGTAACCGGGTCCTGGGCCACCTTCGGCAGGAAGAAGAACACGGCCAGCGCACCGAGCGCGAGGGCGACGGCGACCGCGCCGAATGCGACCCGCCAGCCCACCGCGTGACCGAGGGCGGTGCCCAGCGGGACGCCGAGGATCATGGCGAGGGTTCCGCCGGTCAGCGCGATGGTGATCGCGCGACCGATCAGGTGCGGGGCCACCAGGCGCGAGGCATAGGCCGGGGTCAGCGACCAGAACATGCCGTGGGCCACCCCGCCGAGGATCCGGGCAAACACGATGGCCGGATAGCTCGGCAGCACCGCGGTCAGCACGTTACACAGCGCCAGGGTCAGCAGGATCGCGACCATCAGCGTGTGCCGCGGCAGGCGCCGGGTCACCCGAATCATCGTGGTGCTGGTGAGGACCACGGTGAAGGCAAAGATGGTCACCAGCAGTCCCACCTGGGATTCGGTGACCCCCAGGTCGGCACTCATCTCGGGCAGCAACCCGGTGGGCATCATCTCGCTGGTAATGGAGAGGAAAACGGAGATCGACAGGGCGATCAAACCAAGCATCGGCAGCGCATTCGAGCGCACGGGTGTCGTGGTTGAAGAGGTCATCTGGAAAATTTCCGGAATGGCGTTCACTCGGGCCGGGACTGTGCCTCGGGCGGCGAGTTCGTCTGCGCGCTGATGTGCGCGCCCAGGGCTCTCGGGGACTGCCGGAACCATATATCAGGGTACAGGGTTCGCCCGGAATACGCATCTACCCCGTTGAGGCAATACTCTAGAGCGGTGACCAACAACACCGCCCCCGCAGAACTGAACCACTGGGTAATCACCCTCGTATGTGCCGACCAGCCCGGCATCGTGCACGATGTGAGTGGATCGATCGTCGCCGCCCGCGGCAACATCACCGAGAGCCAGCAGTTCTCCAGCGCCGACACCGGCCGCTTCTTTATGCGCCTGCAGGTCGAGTCCGCCGCCTCCTATGAGGAGTTTGCCGCGGCCCTCGCCCCGGTCGTGGAGCGCTTTGACGCGACCTGGACCCTGGACCGCGTGGGTCGTCCGCTGCGCACCCTGGTGCTGGCCAGCAAGGCCGGTCACTGCGTCAACGACCTGCTGTTCCGTCAGCGCGGCGGCCAGCTGCCGGTGGAGATTCCGCTGGTGCTCGCCAACCACGATGTGCTGGGCGACCTCGCCGAGTTCTACGGCGTCCCGTTCGAATCCCACGCGGTCACCGGCCCCGAGAGCAAGGCGGCGTTTGAGGCGCGCGTGCTCGAGGCCGTGGAGGAGCACAACATCGAACTCGTGGTCCTCGCCCGCTACATGCAGATCCTCTCCCCCGAGCTGTGCGCGGCACTCGCCGGCAAGGCCATCAACATTCACCACTCCTTCCTGCCCGGCTTCAAGGGTGCAAACCCCTACCGTCAGGCGCACGCCCGCGGCGTGAAGCTGATCGGTGCCACCGCCCACTTTGTGACCAGCGACCTGGATGAGGGCCCGATCATCGAGCAGAACGTGGTGCGCGTGGACCACTCCCGCTCCCCCGAGCAGCTGATCTCGATCGGTCAGGACGAGGAGAGCCGGACGCTGACCCAGGCCGTGCGCTGGTTCGCCGAGGACCGCATCCTGCTGGACGGCGATCGCACCATCATCTTCCGCTAGACACCCGTCACTCACCAACGGCGTGCTGCCCCTCGGGGTGGTGCGCCGTTGTGTGTTCCCGGCGGAGCAAGCACCCGATGCCGGACCGGGCGTCGGAATCCCGTAGACTATGCGGGTGTCAGACGTAACCCCTCGCCCCGCCTTTGCTCCCAACGATATTCTTCGACTCTTCCTGGAGCTCGCCGCGGTGGTCATCGTCGCGATTTGGGGATTCACCTCCTGGCCCTTCCCCTGGAACATCGCCTTCGGTATCGCCGCCCCCGCGCTGGTGGTGCTGATCTGGGCCCTGTTCCAGTCGCCGCGCGCGGTGATCCACTTTGACGTGTTCGGCCGCGCGCTGATCGAAATCTTCGTGATGTTTGGCGCCTCGCTGGCGCTGTGGCACCTGGGCAGCTGGATCGGTGCGGTCATCCTGGCCGTCATCTCGACCGTCTCCGGCCTGGTTCACGGTCTGCGCTCGCTGAACCGGTAATCCGGCGTCTTCGGGGTGGGCCCCTCGGCGCGCACTCGCTAGGATGCCGATATGCTCCCCGAATTGCGCGCGGTACTCGGCGACCGCCTCGACACCTCCCCCGACGCGCTCGAGGCCGTCCGCGGTGACCGTTCCGGCTACGTCTCGGCCGGCACACCGCTCGGCATCGTCCATGCCGAATCCGTCGAGGATGTCCAGGCCACCCTGCGCTGGGCACACACCCATCGCGTGCCCGTGGTCACCCGCGGCGCGGGAACGGGGCTGGCCGGGGCCGCGACCGCGGGTCCCGGCGAGATCGTGCTCTCGACCGCCCGGATGACCCGGATCCACGAGATTAACGATGTGGACCTGCTCGCGGTGATCGAACCGGGCATCATCAACGCCGACCTCAACGCGGTCCTCGCCGAGCACGGCCTGTGGTTTGCCCCGGATCCCGCCTCCCGCGCCATCTCGACCGTCGGCGGCAATATCGCCACCAACGCCGGCGGGCTGCTGTGCGCCAAATACGGGGTGACCAGGGAGGCCGTGCTGGCCCTCGATGTGGTCCTCGCCGACGGCTCGCTGATCTCGATGGGACACCGCAGCGTCAAGGGGGTCACCGGCCTCGACCTCACCGCGCTGATGGTTGGCTCCGAGGGCCTGCTCGGCGTGATCGTGGGTGCCACCGTCCGCCTGCGCCGCGCGATCCCCGGCCCGGTGCACACCATCGCCGCCTACTTCCCCAGCGTGCGTGCGGCCGCCGAGGCTTCCGTGGCGATCGGTCGCGCGGGTCTCACCCCGGCCATCATGGAGCTGCTGGACGCCACCTGCCTCGCTACCGTGCACGCCCACCTGGGACGCGCGGTGCCGCCGCTCGGGCAGAGCCAGCTGGTGCTGCGTACCGACGGCCCCGATGCGCGCGCGGCTGCCGAAGCAGCGCTGGGGATTCTGCGCGCGCACGGCGGGATCGCCGAGCTGGCGGCCTCCGATCAGGAGGGCGAGGACCTGCTGATCGTCCGCCGGGCGATGCACCCGGCGCTGGAAACCCTCGGCTATCCGCTGATCGAGGATGTGAGTGTGCCCCGGTCCCGGCTGGCCGAGATGTTTGATGCGATCGCCGAGGTCTCCGAGCGCTTTGGCATTCCGATCCCCACCCTCTCGCATGCCGGCGATGGCAACCTGCATCCCAACCTCATCGTGGACGGCCCCGAGGTGCCCGAACGCGTCTGGGAGGCCGCGCACGCGCTGTTTCAGGCGTGTCTGGCGCTCGGCGGAACCCTCTCCGGGGAGCACGGCATCGGGGTGCTCAAGCAGCGCTGGCTGGCCGAGGAGTTGGGCGAGACCCAGCACGAGTTGCAGCGTCGGATCAAGCTCGCGTTTGACCCGCTGAACATCCTTAACCCCGGCAAGGTGTTCTCCACCCGGTGATGTTTCCCCGGCCCCATCCGCCGCGAGGTACCGACGGATGGGGTGCACGGTGGCGGACCTAACCGGCGGTGTCCGGGGCCAGCGACAACCGCTGTGGATCGGACATATTGGCGCCCACCCCCTGCGTCATCACCACCTCCGCATCGACATCGCCGGGCACAACGATCGACTTCTTCCAGGTCCCGTGCACGGAAACCCGGGTGGTGACCACCCCGGACCGGGTGGACAGGGTGATCAGCGCTCCGGGTACGCCGGCGCCATCGAGTATCACCGTTGAGCCGTCGCGAGAACCCACCCGGATGGTGGGCGCTGTGAGTGAGGCCTCGGCCACGTGCACGATGACACGCACCGGTGCCGACCGAATTCCGTCACGCTCCTGGGTCAGCACCACCGTGTTAGAGCCCACCTCGAGGAGCTGGGCCCGAACCTGAAACGTGCCCGATTCGGAAACTCGAACACCGGTGGCGGTACCCCCTGGCGAGGTGGCCACCACCCGGGCTCCCGGAACCGCGGTTCCCGAGATGTTTGCCCAGCGGCCCGGATTATTGACGTTATTCACCCCGGCAGTCAGCATCCCGGGGATCGCCACAATCCGCACCGGAACGCTGAGTGTCGGCGTACTCACCCCTCCTCGAATCTGCACCACCGAAACCGTGTTGGGCCCCTCCTCAAGCCCCGCAATCGTCACGCTCCACAGCCCGTTTGCGCGTACCCAGGCGCGATGCTCCCTCCCGTTCAGACTCAGGTGGATCGCCGAACCGGGCATCCCGGTCCCCCCAATGACGGCGGCTTTTGTTGCATTGGAGTGGGAGAACTGCTTCGCGGTGAAGCGCACCGCGGGGATCTTTGCCGCCTCCCTCGGCGTGGATTCAGTGACCGGGAGAAACCGAAATGGCGAATCATCGCTCACCCGCTTTTCGAGTCGCACCTCGGATATCGACGATTCCCGAACCTGCGCATTCGCGGGAACCGCCGAGACGATTCCGGTCGCGCTCACCGTGGTCAGTGCAAAGACGATCAGGGTATTTTTTAGCATGAGGCCCCTCCCCATTCACGAAAGTTGATGATGCCACGGACGGGCACCACGGACGGGCAACGCCCGCCACCGGAGGGGTGACGGGCGTTGCCGTAACGGTGTCTTCTCGGTTAGGGGAAGGTCACCGTGGAATAGATCGGTGCGGACTCCACACCATCGGCAGTGGTTTCTGTGATGGTGACGGTGTTCTTACCGCTCTTATAACCGGAGGTTGCCCAGAAGTTCCAGGCACCCGTCGCGGTCATCGGAACCGTGGTGGTGTTCTTGGTTCCATCCTCGGTGGTGACCGTAATCACCGATCCGGGGGTGGCGGTTCCCGTGTACCGTGCCTGCAGCGTCGAGTTGCTGTACTGCCACAGCTTTGCGGTGAAGGGGATCGTCGGAATGGTCAGCTCCACCGGTAGGGCCGTGGCTCGTGAGATGTCGGTTCCCTTGGCCTGAACGATGGTGAAATCGTTGGTGCCCATGGGGACGTCGTTGAACTGACGGGTCCAGGTGCCGTCGGCACCCACGATGCTTCCGATGGTCTTGTCTCCCAGGGTCACGCGCACGGCGTAGCCCGGGATACCGGTACCCGAGAAGTACACGGTGCCGGCCATCGAGGCGATGCGATCCACCTTGGCGGAGGTCACCGGCGGGATGATGAAGGCGGAGAGGTCAACGGTGTTGGACTCTGCCCCCTCAAGACGCTGGATGGCCACCAGGGTGCTGGCTTCGTCGGGCAAGCCCGAGTAGTCCAGCGACCAGTTTCCGTTGGCGGGAACCACGACGGTCTTGTCACCGGCGGGGCCGCTCACCGTGACGGTGGCCCCGGCGGTGCCGGTTCCGGTGACGTTCACGGTACCGGTGGCGCTCGTGGTCGAGCTGATCTTCGCGGTCAGCTTGCCCACGGTGGCCTTGACCTCAACCTGCAGCGTGATGCCGTCGTTGAGCGTCTCGGTACCCACGGTCTGGGTTACCGAGAAGACCGTGACACCCAGCGGCAGGTTTGTCGCCGAGGTGTTCCAATTCCCGGCCGCGGTGGTTGTGGTGCTCAGCTTGGTCCCGTTGGAGAGAACCACGCTAATCACCGACCCCGGCGTTGCCGTTCCCGCGAGCGCGGCCGAACGAGCGGCGTTGTTCAGGGTGGCGGTTCCGGTCAGCGGGCGGTTGGTGGAGACGACCGACACATACAGGTTCTTCGGGGCCGACATCTTGCCGTCCAGCTCCTGGTGAACCGGGATGATGTTCTCGCCCACGATGAGGTTCGAGACCGTAGCCTTCCAGTTGCCCGCGGCATCAACCACGGTGGTGGTGGCGTTGGCCGAACCCGGACGGAGGTGAATGGTTGCTCCGGGAACACCGGTTCCCGAAACCTCCACGGTCCGTGCGGCGTCGTTCGCGGCGGCTGCCTTCGCGGTGAAGTCCTCAAGCATCGCCTTCAGCGTGATCGTGGTTGCCACCGGGTCGGACGTGTTGCCGTAGATGACCTGGATCGCACTCACGGCATTGGCACCGCGCTTGAGATTGGTCAGTTCACGGGTCCAGGTGCCGTCCTCCTGGACGGTGGCGGTGTACTTACGCCCTTCGAAGGTCACGGTGATGATTCCACCGGGCTCACCCGTGCCCCCCACAACTGCGGTCTTCGCAAGGTCGTCCTGCGAGATCACCCGAATGGTGGGCTTGGCGATCCAAATTGCGATTGCCGCGGACAGGTTGATGGTCGGCGAGACGTTTCCCAGGTAGGACTGGTGCACCGCAATGGTGTTTGGTCCCACGTTCAGATCCAGCACTCGCATCGTCCAGCGCCCGTTGTTGGCAACGGTGGCGGTGAACTGGGTGCCGTTGAGGTTGGTGGCGATAATCACGGCACCGGGCTGGCCGGTACCACCAATGTTCGCCCAACGCTCACGGTTGTTCACGTTGACCAGCTTGGCGGTCAGATCCTTGATGGTCACGCCAACGCCCACGAGGACGAAGGTCGAACCCACCAGCTCGCCATCCACCTTCTGGGTGACGGCAACCGACTGCGAACCAATCACCAGGCCGCCGATTTCGCGGGACCAGGTACCGTTCGCGGCCACGGTTGTGGTCACGTCCTTCCCAAACAGGCTCAGCGTAATCGTGGCACCGGGCTTACCGGTTCCGAAGATGGTCGCGGTGCGCTTGGCATCGTTGATGTCCTTCACATCCGCGGTCAGCGGAACGGTTACCGCGGCGATGTTCACCGTGACAACCTTCTGCCCGGCGGGCTTGCCGTTCACGGTCTGGCTGACCAGGATCGGGTTGTTGCCAATGCTCAGACCGGTCACCGTGTACTGCCAGTTGCCCTCGGCATCCACCTCAACGGTCTGGTTGCCGCTCGGGGTGTTCAGGGTGATCGTGGCACCGATGACACCGGTACCCGCGATCACCGCGGTGCGCTTGGAGTCGTCCTGGCCCACCAGGTTGGCGGTGAAGCTGTCGACCTCCTCGGTGATCCTAATCGCAACCGTCACGGGGTTGGACGTCACACCATCGGCGCTCTGGGTAACGCTCACCGAGTTGGTGCCCACCTCGAGGCCCAGAACACGGGTGCTCCAGGTTCCATTGGCGGCCACCTGAGTGGTGAACGAGGCCCCGCCAGCCACGGTGGCAATGATCTGCGCGCCGGGCTGACCGGTACCGGTCAGGTTTGCCCAGCGGCCGGCGTTGTCTACAGTACCGACCTCGACGGTCAGGGGTGCCAGGTTCGCCAGGATGTTCACGGTGACGTTCTTCGGTGCCGAAACCTCGTTTCCGATGGTCTGGGTGACGGGAACGATGTTCGGTCCCACAACCAGGCCGGTCACGGTGGTCTTCCAGGTGCCGTTGGCCGAAACCTTCACGGTCACGTCTCCGGAGATTGGTGACAGCGTGATGGTGGCCCCGGGCTCACCGGTTCCGCCGATCACGGCGGTCTTGGCGGCGTCATCCCATGATTCGACCTTGGCGGTGAAGTTACCCACCACGGTCTCGATCAGAATGTCCACGGCGACGGGTCCGGTGGTCTTCCCGGCAAAGGTCTGGGTGACCTGGGCGGTGTTCGCACCCAGCTTCAGCCCGGTGACCGTTGCGGTCCAGGTTCCGTCGGGCTTGACGGTTGCGGTGAAAGCCGGAACCACGGCCGTAGCCTTGGTACCGTTCGGAGAGGTAGCGGTAATCGTCGCCCCGGGGGTCGCGGTCACCGTGATGTTCGCCCAGCGGTCCGGGTTATTCACATTGAGCAACTTGGCACTCAGCGGAACAACGGTCTCGATGATCGTGACCGGCACGGTCTTCGCCGCCGAGACCGTGGTACCCACGGTCTGCGTCACGGAGACGTTGTTCAGTCCCACCTTGAGACCGGTGACGGTGATCTTCCAGGTTCCGTTAGCGGCGACCGTGACGGTCTTGGTTCCGGTGGTCGGAGACACGGTAATGGTGGCACCGGGCTCACCCGTACCCGAGATCACGGCCGACTTGGCGTCGTCGTTTTGCGAGTCGAGCTTCGCGGTGAAGTTCTCGGCCACGGCCTTGATGTCGATCACGACGCTGACCGGACCGGTGGTCTTCCCGGCAAAGGTCTGGGTCACGGCGACGGTGTTCTTGCCGTTCTTGAGACCCGTGACGGTTGCGGTCCAGGTTCCATCCGCTCCCACGGTCAAGCCGGAACCACGGCCGTAGCCTTGGTACCGTTCGGAGAGGTAGCGGTAATCGTCGCCCCGGGGGTCGCGGTCACCGTGATGTTCGCCCAGCGGTCCGAGTTATTCACATTGAGCAACTTGGCACTCAGCGGAACAACGGTCTCGACGATCGTGACACGCACGACCTTTTCGGCCGAAACCTCGGAGCCGATGGTCTGCGTAGCGGGGATGAGGTTCAGTCCCACCCGCAGGTCGGCAACGCTCGAGCTCCACGTACCGTCGGCGGCCACGGTCGCGGTGACCTTGCTGCCGTCGATCTTCTCCAGCGTGATGGTGGCACCGGGCTCACCGGTTCCCCCGATCACTGCCGACTTCTGGGCGTCGTTCTGCGACTGCAGCGAAGCGGTGAAGTTCGACACCTGAGCGAGAATCGTCACGTTGACCGGAATCGGGGTCGACTCGGCACCGGCCACGGTCTGGGTGACCATATAGGTGGTGGTGCCGTTGGGCAGGCCCGAAACCGGGAGCTGCCACGTACCGGAGGCGTCCACGGTGGTGGTCTTGTCCCCGGCGGCGTTCTTCACCGTGATAGTAGCACCGGGCTGACCGGTTCCCCCGAGTACCGCGGACTTGGCGGTGTTGTCCTGCGAGAGAACCGAGGCGGTCAGCGTGGCAATGGTCTCCACGATGGTGACGCGCACGTTCTTCTCACCCGACACGGTACCGCCGATGGTCTGGGTCACCGGAATGACGTTCGGACCCACCCGCAAACCGGCTACGGTTGCACTCCACATCCCATCGGCAGCCACGGTCGCGGTGACCGTGGAACCATCGGTGCTCTCCAACGTGATGGTGGCACCGGGTTCACCGGTTCCGCCAATCACCGCGGACTTCGCCGCGTTGTCCTGCGACTGCAGCGAAGCCGTGAAGTTCTCCACGCTCGCCCGAATGGTCACCGGAACACTCACCGGAGCCGACACCACACCGGCAACGGTCTGGGTTACCTCAAGGGTGGTGGTACCGTTCGGCAGACCGGTGACCGTGTATTCCCAGCTTCCGTTGGCAGCCACCGTGGTGGTCTTGTCTCCGGCCGGAGTCTTCACCGTAATGGTGGCGTTCGGCTCACCCGTACCCGAGAGGGTCGCGGTCTTCTTGGTGTCATCCTGCGACGTCAACGTGGCGGTCAGCGGGGCAACAACCGCGCTGAGGTTTACCATCACGTACTTATCCGCGGAGGTTCCGCTGGGGACGGTCTGGGCCGCGGTTACGATGTTTCCGCCCACAACCAGGCCGGTTACGGTGGTGCTCCAGGAGCCATCGGCGGTCACGGTCGCGGTGAACTTGGTGGCGCCCACGCTCGCGGTAATCGTCGCACCGGGCTCACCGGTTCCCCCCACTACGGCGGTCTTCGCCGCGTTGTTCTGCGACTGCAGCACAAGGGTGAAGTTGTCGGCCACCGCAAGCATGGTGACCGAGACGCTCAGCGGTGCCGAAACGACGCCATTGATGGTCTGGGTGATGGGGAAGGTGGTCGGTCCGTTGGGCAGACCGGTCGCCACGAACTCCCAGTTACCGGATGCGTCGACCACGGTGGTCTTCACACCGGACGGGGTGATGATGCTGATCTGTGCGCCAACCTCACCAATGCCGCCCAGAGTTGCCGACTTCGCGGTGTTATCCTGCGACTTCAGCATGGCGGTGAAGGGTGCGGCCACGGCCTTGATATTGACCTGCACGTACTTCGGGGTGGACTCCGTAGAACCCACGGTCTGGGTCACGGTGAGGACGTTACCGCCCACGCTCAGACCGGTAATCGAGGTGGTCCACTTCCCGTCGGTTCCCACAATCGCCTGGGCGGTGTTGGCACCGGTGGCGCCGACGTTAATCAGGGCACCCGGCTCACCGGTTCCTCCCACGATGGCGGACTTTGCCGCGTCGTCCTGAGACTGCAGGGCGACGGTGAAGTTCTCGGCCGCGGCAAGGATGGTCACGTTGACATTGATCGCCGGAGAGACCGTTCCGTTCACGGTCTGGGTAACCGGCAGAGCGGTGCTTCCATTGGGCAGTCCGGTGACCGTGTACTGCCAGTTTCCGGAGCCGTCCACCGTGGTGGTCTTCTCCCCGGCCGGGGTCTTCACCGTGATGGTGGCACCGGGCTGGCCGGTTCCGCCAAGCACCGCGCTCTTGGCCAGGTTGTCCTGCGACTTCAGCAGCGCGGTCAGACTCGGTGCGGCGAGGTTCAGCGACAGCGGCACCGGACCGGTGATGACACCGGCGTTGTTCTGGGTGACCGAGAAGGAGTTCACACCCAGCTTCAATCCGCTGACGTTGAGCTCCCACGTTCCGTCGGTGGCGACCTGAGTGGACAGCGTACCGTTATCGGTAACGACGCTGATCTGGGAGCCGGCCACACCGGTACCACCCAGAACGGCGGTGCGAGCACCCACGTTGACAACCTTGACCTGGGCGGTCAGCGGGGTGTCCACAACGGTCGCGGTGAGCGACACGGTCGATCCCGACTGCACGCCACCCACAAACTGCGCGGCGATGATCGTGTTCGCACCTGACTTGAGATTGCGCACGGTGGTTGACCAGTTACCCGCCGCATCCACGGCTGCCTTGGTGAACGTCCCCGCGGGGTATTCCAGCCGGACCTCGGATCCGGGTACCGCGGTGCCGCCAACTACGGCGGTCTTCGCGGTGGAATCCACCGAACGAACCTGCGCGGTCATCCCGGCGTTTGCGGTGAGGAAGTTCAGGTTCAGCGAGGAAAGCTCCTGCTTAGAACCGAGATACACCCATCCACGGTAAACCGGGCTTGAGGTGGTGATGGTGTGCCAGCCGATTCCATCGGAGAGGCTGTTTGGAATCGAAAGCGTCCAGATGTTCTGGGTCGCTGCCTGGTGGACGTAGCGGGTCAGCTTCCAGTCCTGGTTTGCCGCGCCGGTGCACAGCTCCGCGGTCAGCACCGCGTTGTTGGCATCGCTGGCACGGGTCACACAGAGCGCGCTCAGCAGTCCGGTTCCGGTAATGGGACCGGTGTCTTCGAGCCCCGGGAACGAGAAATCGGGGGTCTGGCTATTCGGCTGCTGGCGAAGGATTTCGAGCTGCTGGCCCTGGACCAGCGGGCGAGCCCAGGATCCCTGGGTAACCTGCAGGTTGAACCCGGTCAGCCACGGGCCCACGAGGCGATTGCCTGCGGTAGGCCGAAGGCCGGGCGCGGTTGTCGCGAAGGGCGCGGCCCCCCGGCCCTGGCCGGGTGCCTGCGGCTCGGCGGTCGAGTCCTTGGTTATTGTCGACGAATCGGACGGAGCCGGAGCATCGGTGGTCGCGGAGACCTCGGGCGTCGCAGACGCACTCGGGTCAACGGAGACGTTGGTCTGGCTGCCCGGGGTGACCGGGGAACCGGATGAGGTGGGATCGGAACTCGGGGTTGCCGAGGTTCGCTCCCCCGGCGGTGTTTCCACCGCGTAAGCTGCGGACGCGAGACCGGACACGCACAGTGCCGCGATCACCACTCCCGCAAGGGTTTGTTTAAACATTTTCTCCTATTACCTTCCGCCGTCCCACTGGACGGCCGGCACCGCACGGGCACCATTTAGAACGAGTAACCCCGTGCTGGGCACCTCGTTCAAGGTGCCCAGCACGGATTTTTAGACGTGGCTGTTGCGTTCGCGCGACTCGTTGACTCGACGCGCACGCAGCATGAGAGCGCCGCTTGCCAGCAGCGTGACCAGCAGAACCACCGCTCCGGTGACCGAGGCACCGGTCGAGCTGAGCAGCCCGCCCCCGCCAATCAGGCCGCCACCGAGCAGACCACCGCCGCCAATCAGGCCGCCATTTCCGGATCCGTACATACGTTTCCCCCCTGTTTCTGTTTCCTAGGTGTTTGTTGTCCCGGCCGGATGGCCGGGGTGTCTGGGATGAGAAGCATCCCGGTCCCGCCGAGAATCTGACATTTCGATTTCGGCAAGCTGATGGGCCGCGCGTGGCTATCCGCGAGCGACCCCGATGCACCAATGGGTGGAGGCAACCCCTCCCCAGAGGCCTGGATCAATCGCTTCTTCCGGCTAACCATTGGCGGCGTCCGCTGAGGATGAAGCCGCGGTGAAGGTTGCCCGCTGATCGGCCAGCTCCTTCTCCAGCCAGGAGGTCAGGGTGTCCATCCCCGCCTTGCTGAGGTGCACGTTGTCCTTGAGGAAGATCGCCTCGCCGTTGGCTGTCTCGCTGCGGCACGGTCCGTTTTCGGGACACAGCGATCCGGCCCAATCGAACACCGTTGACTGGGGGAACGTCTCGGTAGCCGTCTTCAGGAGGTCGTTATAACACCCCATCTGGCTGGCCACCGAGATGATGCCATTGGTGGGCCGCTCATTGGCAAACAGAATCTGGGCATCGGGCACGGTCTGGTCGCGCCAGTCGACAATCTTCTTCAGCTGGCCCAGGTAGCGTTCCTGGTAGGCGGGCTCACACACGTTCATCCAGGTTCCGTCGACCAGCTGATCGGCGGCATCCCAGGAGCTGTGAATCAGAATCATGTCCGGCTGGGCCTCTTTAATGGCCTTGGGCACGGTGTAGATCCAGGACAGACACTGGGTCTGCTTTTCCCATACATAGCCGTTGGTCGAACGAACCTGTTCCGGAGACATCAGCCCGCATCCGCCCACACCGGCGTCGGAAACCGCAAACGCGTTGCTTCCGTGCTCGGTGAGCATCGTGGCGAAGTCGTTGGCGAGCGAGTCTCCCACGGTGAGTACCACCGGGCGGCCCCCCGCGCGACCGGGAGCGAGATTGAGGTTGGAGGTATCGGCGGCGGAAATCGTGGTGTCACGCATCGCCGCCATTCGCTGTTCGGGCAGGAACATGCTGCCGGCGAAGACCAGGGCCATCGAGACGATCAGCGCGGGCACGCCGCGGCTGATCTTCCAGGTGGACAGGCGCATCCGCTCGGTGATCGCATGGTGCAGGAACGCGGCAAGGAGCCAGGTGAGGCCACCCCCGAAGAAGAACAGCGTTAGTGGTTCTATCGAGGGAACCAGTTTCTGCAGGCCCCAGAAAACGGGCAGGTGCAACAGGTAAACGGTGTAGCTCACCCGCCCAAACGAGACGAAGATCGAGAACGAGAAGAAGCGCACCATACGGTTGGCCGAGAAACACAGCGTCGCGGTAAAAATCGCGGCGGCGATTGCCACGGCCGCCAGGCCGCCCTGGTAGAGCCATGCTTCGTGATACGACGCGGTAGCGATACTCGCGCCCACAACGATCAGCAGGGTCACCACGCTGAGGCTTGTGATCAGGAAGCTAAAGGTGCGAGAGGAGGGCTCGGCTGTGCCACGGTCCAGACGGCGCTTGACCACGAGAAAGACGGTGGCTGCCAGCGCTGCGCCGGCCATGAATCCCACGGCACGGGTCTCTGTTCCCAGGTAGAGACGGTCCGAGTTGGAGCCGTCCCACATCAGGGGTGCCACGAGTGCCGAACCCACCAGAGCCACCAGCAGCACGATCAGCATGGGCAGCGCGCGTCGCCTGCACAGCCACCAGGCTGCGAGCAGGAACAGCGGCCACACGACATAAAACTGCTCGGTAATGGACAGCGACCACATGTGTGCGAGCGGCTGAATATTGCCGGTCATTTCCCAATAGGCCTCGCCCGAGTTGAGCTGCTGCCAGTTGGCAATCTGAAGCAGGGAGAAGATCGACTTGGTGGCGTTGGTCTGTAGCTCCTGGAGCGTACCGAACTGCCAGGTCGCCCAGATAACCAGACCCAGGGTGATGATCAGGCCGGGCAACAGACGCTTCACCCGGCGCACGTAGAACTTCTTGAGTTTGATGGTGCCGGTGCGATCCAGCTCGCGCATCAGCAGGAGCGTGATCAGGAACCCTGACACCACAAAAAAGACGTCCACACCGAACAGCCCGCGTGGGCTCCAGTTTGTGTGGTACAGCAGCACCGAGGCGATCGCCAGGCCGCGCATCCCGTCTACCGCCGGGAAAAACCACGGGGAGCGAGATGCCGGAGGAGCCTTCGGGGTAGTCGGAAGCGTCTGCGCACGAAGATCGCGGCGACGAACGGGGAGAGGGCTCTCCGTAGGGGGTGTTGTGACAAGACTCACGGAATTTCTCCCTTCGTTATTTCAATCGGGCAACAAGAACGGCATCGGATGCGGCCTCACCGTTGCGCACGGTTTTGGCCCAGCCGTTTTGACGGCGGACAAATTGGACAAACGCCTTCCAGACCACCGCGTAGGACAGGTAGATGTAGGGCACATAGCTGAGCCCCCAGCCGATCCCGGTCAGGGCCGATGCCTTCGGTTCGCTGCGATGGCGGTAGATCGGACCCCACACCCCGAACTGGGCGAAGGTGAAGACCACCAGTCCGATCAGGACCAGCCAGCCGCCTCCGCTCAAATACATCGCGGTGCGCTTGGGGTCCTCGGCCAGGGTCGAGATCAGGAAGAAGATCGGAATCGGGTAGAACAGGGTGCCCAGCAGCTGAACCCAGGGTTGAATCAGGAAGTAGGAAATCTCCAACGCCCCGGCGTTTTTTACCGATCGGCTCTTCCACAGGCTCGGGAAGTAGCGGATGCACTGCATGGTGCCCTGCACCCAGCGGGCGCGCTGGGTGATATAGCGAGGCAGCGAATACAGGGCTTCCTGATCCACCCAGGCCGATGCCGTGTAGGCGTTGCGCCAGCCGGACAGGAGGAGGTGCAAACCCAGCTCAAAGTCCTCCAGCAGCGCTCCCCGCCACGGGCCATCATCATCGGAGATTTCCAGCAGCGCAGACATGCGAGCCAGCTGGCCATTACCTCCGACGTTCACCGTTCGGGTGTACTTACGGCTGGTCTGGATGGCTGAGATCGGACCGCGAAACTCAATGTCTTGCATCCGAACGAAGGTGCGAGCAACCAGATTCTTATACCAGTCGGACTCGGGGAAGGGGCGGCGTATCGAACGATTGGACATCCGAACCTCAACCTGCACCGCGGCGACGCCGCGAGCCCCGAACAGGTTCGGACCCGAGCTCACTTCGAGCAGGTTTTCGGAGGGGCGCCCATCGGCGTCAACCACGGTCAGAATGGAGCGGGAAAGATCGGCGTCCGGGCCCATGAAGTCGAGGATCTGCTTCCAGGCATAGTTCAGTGCGTGCGCCTTGCCGGTTCGGGCGTTGGGGCGGCGGCGCTGGACCAGGTGGACTCGGGTATTGCGTTCCCCGGCGGCGGTGACGATCGCGGCGGTGGAGTCCTCGGAGTCATCATCGATCACCCAGACGTGGGCGCTGGGGAAAAACTCGGTGAGGTAGAGGATGGTGTCGCCGATCACGGCTTCCTCGTCTCGGCAGGGAACCACAAAGTGCCACTCAAAATCTTCGGGGTTGCCCGGCTGATCCGGCTTCAGCCGGCTGAACGGGATGATGATCGCGACGATGTACAAAATGAACATCGTGCCGAAAACCCCCGAGTAGATGAGGCAGATTGCGAAGAATGTGTCGCTGTTCACGAGGTTCCTTTCACGGTGTCAGTTTTGGGGTCGTCAAAGGAACCCGGCACGGCTTCCTTATGATGCGGTGGGGTTACGTCTGGGAGCGAAGGCTCCGCACTCGAAGGCTCTACACTCGAAATCTCCGACCGATGAAACGACCGAAGCGGAGACTTCGAGCGAGCGACTACTTCAGGGTGATGCCGGTTGGAAGGGAAGCCTGGATGGCTTCACCCTGAGCGTCGGCATCGGCGGTGGTTGCGCTGAGCTGGCTCAGCAGCAGGTACTTGGTTTTACCCTCGGTCACGATTCGTCCGTACTGGTTGAGAGTCATCGGGGTATCTCCCGCGACCTGTCCTCCGGTGACCGTGAAGGTGTCGCCGGGTTCGGCCGGCGCATCGATCTGGACGTCGGTTCCAGGGTGCCCGGTAGCGAGAGCCTGAGCGATCTCTTCGGCTTTGGCATCACCCGAAATTTTCAGGGCGGAGACAACGAGATTGGGGATGAATCCGCTCTCACCGCGCGGACCGGTAATGATGGCGAGGGTGCCGGGCGGCGGGGAATCGGTGCTGGTGGTCCAGCCCTCTACCTCAGGCAGTTCCAGCTTCGTGCCCTTTGCCGGGTTCACCGGCTCGGTCTTGATGTTGTTTTCCTTGAGGATGGTCACGAACCCCGTGGGGTCCTCCGCACCCGCTTCGGCAGACGCAGAACTGGAGGAGTCGGGCTTCGTCGTGCCGTCCTGGGCGCTGCAGCCAGCGAGGCCCAGCACGCTCACGAGCGCAAGGGCGGTGAGGCGAGATTTCAGGTTTTTCATCGAGTCTTCAAGCTCCGTGGTTGGGGGTTATCGGTTTACGGTGCCCGCGGAGTTCGACTTCGTGAATCCAATAGATAACAACCGTTGTCTAAGATCGCACAGGGCCCGCGGTCATTTTCAACGATATGTTAGGACAACGCTGCCGAGAACGACGCGACGCGAATTGCACCTTGCCCTGACGTATTTACACATCAAGCGTTATGCAATGCGTTCTACCGCCGCGCTGTGCGACCCGATCGCGTGAATTCTCTCGGCTAATCGAAGACCCAGGCCGGTCTGCTACGCTCACCGAGCACCCGATCCGAAAGACTCTCATGCACCCGCTTATCCCCCGCCGTTTCGCCCTGGTGCCGGTTCTGCTTGCCGGCATCATCGGCCTCGCCGGCTGCTCGGCCGCAGACCCGACCCCCGCACCTTCCTCCACCGCGGAATCCGCGCCGAAGAGCGAGCCCTTCCCCTCCCCAACCACCTCCCCCACGGGCGACCCCGTGGATCTGGCCACCGCCTGCGCCACGGCCAATGCCGCCCTCAACACCGCGTATCCGGCCAACTCGACGGTCAACCCCACCGAGGACCCGGCGGGCGCGTTCGCAACCCTGCGCGCCACCAATATCGAGCTCTCTAACGCCTTCAACGCGATCAATAATGATGAGGTTCGCAAGGCCGGACTCTTGCTCACCAGCACCGCCGCGGCGATGGCCGATGTGCTCCAGCAGGGCCAGACCGACCCCAGCAAGGTGGACCTCGACAAGCTGTCCACAGCGGAAAAGGCAGCCAAGGACGCCGATGCGGCATTCCTCAAGCTCTGCCCCAGCGCCACGCCCCCGACCGAGGCCCCCGCGGGATAACACTCGCCCCACAAGCGCTGCCTCCGGGTACGCAAAAGCCCCGTCGGATCCGAGGATCCGACGGGGCTTTTGACGAGGGGCGACTAGCCCAGGCGAGCCTGCAGGTTCGCGGTGATCGACGCGAGGAACTCCTCGGTGGTCTGGTAGGCCTGGTCCGGGCCAACCAGGAGCGCGAGGTCCTTGGTCATCTTGCCGGACTCGACGGTCTTAATCACGACGTCTTCGAGGGTGTTCGCGAAGTCGATCAGCTCCTGGTTGTTATCCAGCTTGCCACGGTGGGCGAAGCCACGGGTCCAGGCGAAGATCGAGGCGATCGGGTTGGTCGAGGTCGGCTTGCCGGCCTGGTGCTGACGGTAGTGACGGGTCACGGTACCGTGGGCGGCCTCGGCCTCCACAACCTTGCCGTCCGGAGTCGACAGGACCGAGGTCATCAGACCCAGCGAGCCGAAGCCCTGGGCCACGGTGTCGGACTGCACGTCACCGTCGTAGTTCTTGCAGGCCCAGACGTAACCGCCCTCCCACTTCATGGCCGAGGCCACCATGTCATCGATCAGGCGGTGCTCGTAGGTGAGGCCCGCGGCGTCGAAGTCGGCCTTGAACTCGGCCTCGAAGATCTCCTGGAAGATGTCCTTGAAGCGACCGTCATAGGCCTTGAGGATGGTGTTCTTGGTCGAGAGGTAGACCGGGTAGTTGCGGCTCAGGCCGTAGTTCAGCGAGGCGCGAGCGAAGTCGCGGATCGAGGAGTCGAGGTTGTACTGAACCTGGGCAATACCGTCGCTGGGTGCCTGGTAAACCTCGAACTTCTGAGCTTCGCCACCGTCCTTGGGGGTGAACTCAACGGTCAGGGTGCCCTCACCCTGGAACAGGAAGTCGGTGGCGCGGTACTGGTCACCGAAGGCGTGACGGCCGATGATGATCGGCTTGTTCCAGCCCGGAACCAGGCGCGGGATGTTGGAGATGATGATCGGCTCGCGGAAGATCACGCCGCCGAGGATATTGCGGATCGTGCCGTTGGGGCTCTTCCACATCTTCTTCAGGCCGAACTCCTCGACCCGAGCCTCATCGGGGGTGATGGTTGCGCACTTCACGCCGACCCCGTGCTTCTGGATCGCGTGAGCGGCATCGATGGTGATCTGGTCGTCGGTAGCGTCGCGCGACTCGATACCCAGGTCGTAGTACTCCAGGTTCACGTCGACATAGGGGTGAATCAGGGTGTCCTTGATGGACTGCCAGATGATGCGGGTCATCTCGTCGCCGTCGAGCTCGACAACGGTTCCCTCAACCTTGATTTTGCTCATAAGAGTGCTCCTCAGAAACGGGCCGGGTCCGGCCATCAGCCAGCTTACCGGAGCGAGCGAATTATCTCGACATCGAGACAGATTCGATGGGTGAACATCCAGTATCCAGAGTATTCGCGTCGCGGACTACCACTGCCAGGAGGGTGGGGCTACCCTAGGGATATGACCGACCTACGCCTTGAGGAACTTTCGGCCACGACCATCGTCGCGGTAAACGCCCTGACCCTGAAGCCCGGACAGGAGCAGTTTGTTGCGCCCGTCTCATACTCGGTAGCCGCCGCCGTCACCGACCCCTCCACCACCTGGCAGCGCGTGGTTTTGCGCGACAACAAGGTGGTCGGATTTGTCCAGGCATCCTTCGACGAGGACTCCCCCAGCGAGGAGTTCCGCAGCGTCCTATGGCGCATCAACGTGGACGCCGACGCCCAGGGCGAGGGCGTGGGTACCTTCGCGGTCGACGCCCTGACCGAGGAGGCCCGCAAGCGCGGCTTCGATCACGTCAGCGTGATCTACGAGCCCGGCGACCTCGGCCCCGATGTGTTCTTCCGCCAGGTGGGCTTTGAGCCCGTGGGGGAAACCGCGTACGGCGAGGTCCTGGCCCGCCGCGCGATCTAGATGACGGCACCGACCCGGCGCTCCGCCGCGCGGGAACCTGTCGTTCGGAAACCTACCGCTCGGGACTCTGCGGCGCAGGCACCGATACCGGCGTCCGGCGAGCCCGAATTCCGGGTGACGCTGCCTCGGATTGACGATCCCGAGGCGTTTCTCGAGGCCGTCTATCGTGTGGTCCTGGCCATTCCCTCGGGCCGGGTCATGAGCTACGGCGGCGTGGCCGCGGCGATGGGGACCCGCGCCGCCCGGCAGGTCGGCGCCATCATGGCGCGTCAGGGGCACGATCTCCCCTGGTGGCGTGTGCTCCGTGCCGACGGAACGCTGCCGGTCCATCTGAACGAGGTCGCGCTCGAACACTGGGAGGCCGAGGGCACGGCGCTGCGCCGGCTGGGTAGACATCCGCGGCCGACAAAAACGGCATTCGTGACCCGGGTCGAGACGGTGTTCGAGGAACACCCCGCCGCCGACGCAAAGCCCCCGGGCGCAAAGGCGTGATTTCCGGTCCCCCAAATGGGGAACATGGGAAGAGGCGCACGAGAATCATTACCAAATCGTTGCAATTCGGTAATGTGTCACCGAGGCAACTTAACTCCGCGTTAATACGCGGTTTTTAGCCGCCAGGCGCCGAAAATCATCCCCGAGGACGACACACGCCACGCCCGCGTACGATGTTCGTCACAGGAAAGCGCGTTGTAATGGAATTATGCAACGTGTTTGGTCTTCTGCCCGCATTCTCTCCTTCGCCGCACTCTCCGTGGTCGGGGTGATTGGGCTTGCCGGGTGCGGAACGGTCAACACCCTGATTGCCGAACCGAAGTCCGCGATCTATCCCACCTATAAGGAATTTGCGCCGGAAGCCGCGAAGCTCGCTCCGACCCCGTTCATCCCCGAGGATTCCACTAACATTCGGATCAAGTCGCACCCGTCCACCCCGGGCACCCTGATCACCTTCCACACCGACTCCCCGCTGCCCGAGGGTGCCTGCAAGGCCGGTGAGCGCCCCGAGTCGCCCGGCCTGAACGACACCTGGTGGCCCACCGAGGTCCCCAAGGAGGTCCAGATCTGCGGAGACTGGAGCATCTTCACCGCGGGCGGCAACTACTACGGCGAGACGCTGGTCTCCCCCAAGTAGTCGAGATACTCAGGACAAATCGCGAGGGTGCCACGGATCAATCCGTGGCACCCTCGCGATTTTGATGTCCGGGTCTAGACCAGTGAGTTTCGCCAGGCCGCGTGCAGTTTGGCAAAGCGGCCGGTCCCGCTGATCAGTGCCTCGGGGGTATCGTCCTCGACGATTTGGCCCTGCTCCATCACCAGCACCCGGTCGGCGATCGCCACCGTGGACAACCGGTGCGCGATGATCACCGCGGTTCGCGATGCCAGCAGGGTCTGCAGTGCGTTCTGCACCGCGCGTTCCCCCGGGATATCCAGCGAGGCGGTGGCCTCATCCAGCAGCAGCACCGCGGGATCGGCGAGGAACGCGCGGGCAAACGAGACCAGCTGACGCTGACCCGCCGACAGGCGCCCACCGCGCTTATTCACGTCGGTGTCAAACCCGGCGGGCATCGCCTCGATGAAGGTGTCGGCGCCCACCGCGCGGGCGGCCTCGATGATCTGCTCGCGGGTGGCATCGGGGTTGCCCAGCGCGATGTTGTCGGCGATGGTGCCCGAGAACAGGTATGCCTCCTGGGTGACCATGACCACCGCACGGCGCAGGTGTGCATCGTCCAGATCGCGCAGGTCCACCCCGTCCAGGGTCACCCGGCCCGAGGTCGGGTCGTAGAACCGGGACATGAGCTTGGCCAGCGTGGTTTTGCCCGCGCCGGTGGCCCCCACCAGGGCGATGGTCTGCCCGGCGGGAATCTCCAGCGAGAACTTCGGCAGGATTTCCACCCCGTTACCGTACCCAAACGTGGTCTCCTGGAACTCCAGGTGACCGCGCGGCGTGTGCAGCGCGACCGGGGTCTGCGGAGCGGGAACCCCCGGCTCCTCCTCCAGCACACCCGAGATCTTCTCCAGCGCGGCCGCGGCCGACTGATAGGAGTTGTAGAACATGGCCATGTCCTCGACCGGGTCGAAGAAGCGCTTGGCGTAGAGGACCGCGGCCAGCAGCGTTCCGATCGCGATCGAACCGCCGGCCACCCGCAGGCCGCCCACCAGCACGATCACGGCCACCGAGACGTTGGCGATCAGGATCAGGCCCGGATCGAAGATTCCGAACAGGCCGATCACCCGGGCGTTGATCCCGCGCAGGTTCTCGACCTTCTCGCCGAACTCCTCCTCGTTGCGGCGACGGGCGCGGAAGGCCTTGACCGCGCGGATGCCGGTCATGGTTTCGACAAACTTCACGATGGTCTGCGCCGATGCCACCCGCTGCTGGCGGAACAGCACCTGCGAGCGGCGCTGGAACCAGCGCCCGAGCAGGAACAGCGGGATCAGGGCGATCGCGATCACCAGCGCGCTGATCGGGTCCAGCAGGACCATCGCCACCGCGGTGAACGACATGTAGAGCACGCCGGACACCAGCTGGTTGATGCCGGAATCCAGCAGCTCGCGGATCGCGTCGAGGTCACTGGTCTGGCGGGAAATGATCCGGCCCGAGGTGTAGCTCTCGTGGAAGTCGAGGCTCAGGTCCTGGGTGTGCGCAAACACGCGCAGGCGCAGGTCCAGCAGGATCGCCTGGCTCACCCGGGCACTCAGAATCGTGTACCAGGAGATGAGCACGGCGCCCACGATGCCCGAGGCCAGCAGCGCGCCCACGGCCAGGAAGGCGGGGGCCCAGTCGGCCTGATCCAGCACCGCGGGAAGCGCCTGGTTCAGCCCGAACGCGATCAGCGCGGGGCCGGCGACCTGGGCGGCGGTCGAGAGAATCACGACCACCATCGTCAGGATCACCCGGCCGCGAACCGGACGCACCAGCTCACCCAGGAGCTTCAGGGATCGCTTACGGATCCGTGCGGATTCCTCGGGGGTCAGCGAGGAGCGTTCCTCGCCGTTCACCCCCTGCACGGTGTTGTCACTCATCGGGTGTTCTCCTCGTCCAAACTGGACAGTACAAATCGGTATTCGGCGCTGCGTTCCAGCAGCTCACGGTGGGTGCCCGCATCGTGGATGCGACCCTCGTGCAGCAGGACCACGTGGTCGGCGGTCTGCACGGTCGAGGGACGGTGGGCCACGATCAGGGTTGAGGTGGTGCCGTAGTCGCGGCGCATCCCCTCCTCGACCCGGGCCTCGGTGTTGACATCCAGCGCCGAGAGCGGGTCGTCGAGGACCAGGATCTTCGGGTCGGTGGCCAGCGCACGAGCCAGGGCCACGCGCTGACGCTGACCGCCGGAGAGGCTCATGCCCTCCTCACCCACCACGGTTTCCACACCCTCGGGCAGACGACGGACAAAGTCCGCCTGGGCCACGTCGAGGGCGCGATCCAGCGACTTCTGGGCGGTCTCCGGGTCGGACTTGGTGTCCTCCCGGCCCAGCAGCACGTTGTCCCGGATCGAGGCGCTAAAGAGCGTGGGCTCCTCAAACGCCACCGACTGGTTGGCGTAGATGTCGTCGCGGTTGAGCTCGCGCAGGTCGACCCCGTCCAGGCGGATGGATCCCGCGGTCACCTCGTAGAGGCGCGAGGCGAGGGCCGTCAGCGTGGACTTGCCCGATCCGGTCAGCCCCACCACGGCCACGGTGTGACCGGGTTCCACGGTGAAGGACACCCCGTCCAGCAGGTCGGGGGTGCCCGCGGGGGCGTCGGGGAAGCGGAAGTGGACGTCGTCGAATTCCAGGCGTCCGCGGGGATTCTCGATGTGCTTCGGGGCCTCGGGATCGGCCAGGGTGATCGGCTCGTCCATGACCTCGAAGAAACGGTCGGTCGCGGCACGCGCGTCCAGGGTCATCGCCAGCAGGAAGCCGATGGATTCCAGCGGGAAGCGCAGGATCGTCGCGGTGGCGAAGAACGCAAAGAGCTCACCCACGCTGATCTGGCCCAGGCTGGCCAGCCAGATCCCGCCCAGCAGACACAGCGCGAAACCGATGTCCGGGAGCAGCACAAGCCACAGCCAGATGCCCGCGAGGGCCTTGGCCTTCTTGATCTCGGTGCCCTGGAGGTCCTGGGCCTGACGGGTGAAGCCGCGCAGCGCGTGCCGGCCACGGCCGAAGGCCTTGAGGACCCGGATGCCGTGCACCGATTCCTCGACCGAGGTGGCCAGGTCGCCGGTCTGGTCCTGGCTCAGCCGAGCCACCACGGCGTAGCGCTTTTCAAACGCGAAGCCGTAGATCCAGATCGGCACCGAGATCAGCAGGAAGATCCCGCCGAGCAGCGGATGCCAGGTGAACAGCACCGCGGTGCCCACCACGATGGTCACCAGGTTTACAAAGAGCAGGATGATGCCGAAGGCGAGCCAGCGACGAATCAGCCCCAGGTCGGTGCCCTGACGCGAGAGCAGCTGACCGGATTGCCAGCGGTCGTGGAAGGACACCGGCAGATCCTGCAGGCGCTCATACATCGCGTTGCGCATGGCCGCCTCGACGTGAGTGCCGGGGGTCAGCACCAGCCAGCGGCGCACGGCCACGGTGGCCGCCTCGGCCACGCCGAGCGCCAGCACGATGCCGGCCGCACCGATGATCAGGGCGGTGTCGCGGGAGGCCAGCGGCCCATCCACGAGTTCGCGCAGCACCAGCGGGATCGCCAGCGCCAGTAGCCCCGCGAACAGCCCGGCCACGCCGCCGAGCGCGAGGCGCGGCAAAGCGGGACGTGCGTACTCGCGCAGGCGCCACAGGGAGGAAAAAACAGAAGGTGAAGACATGCGTACCCGGAAGGTCGAAATTTGGCCCCGCCACCGAGAAATTGAACGTCGATGTACGAGGGTGACGCCGGGTCCCGGCGAACAGCCTTTCAGGATATCGTCAGGTTCGGAAAAATTTCAAGCTAATTCCACGTTATTTTCCGCGGCTGGCCACGCCTAGGGTTCGTGGGAGGCAACCACGATCTCCACTCCGGCGGCGGTGAACTGGTCGGCAATCTCGAGCTTCAGCGGCTGATCCGTGACCAGGACGTCGATGGCATCAAGGGAGCAAATTCGCGCAAAAGTAGAGCGCAGAATCTTGGTGGAATCGGCCACCACGATCACCCGAGACCCCACCTCGGCAAAGATCCGGCTCACCTCGGCCTCGCTCTCGTGCACGGTGGTTGCCCCAAATTTGGGCCCCAGCCCATCCACGCCAAGTACCACCACGTCGAGGGCAAACTCGGTCAGCGTGTCACGCACCAGCGGCCCCACCAGCTCATAGGACTGGGCGCGGGCCACACCCCCGGTCACGGTGATTTTCACGTTGCGGCGCAGCGAGAGCTCATAGGCGATATTCAGCGCATTGGTCACCAGGGTCAGTCCCGGCTCGCCGTCCTCGCGCACAAACCGCTCGCTCTTGGCGAGGTGTCGAGCGACCTCGGTGGTGGTGGTTCCCCCGTTGATCCCCACGGTCGCCCCGGTGGGGATCAGGGCCGCGGTTGCCCGGGCGATGGCGATCTTGGCCTCGGCCTGCAGCGCGATCTTGTACTGCAACGGTAGCTCGTATCCGGTGCTCAGCGCCGAAGCACCGCCGTGGGTGCGAGTCACCAGTCGCTGCTCGGCGAGCGTGGTGAGATCGCGCCTGGCGGTTGCCGCCGACACCTCAAACTCGGCCACAATATCGGCGATCGAGACATTGCCGTGTTCCCCCACAAAGTCGAGGAGTCGGTTGAGTCGCTGCTGGGTAGTCACGGGGCCATCATATCTGTCGTTTTACGCACGGTCATCGCGATCAATTTGATCGATCTTGATTAATTATATTGATTAACAATCATTAACAGTCATATTCTATAGTCACCGCACCGATGAAAGGACATCGAATGGCTTCACGATTTGTCTCCCGTGAGCTGGAATCCCAGCCCGAGACCTGGCGTTTGACTCCCGCGGTTGCCGCGAACAACGCCGCCCTCCTCCCCCAGCCCGGCGAACGGGTCGCCGTGGTGGGGTGTGGAACCAGCTGGTTTATTGCAATGAGCTATGCGGTGGCACGCGAACGCGCGGGTCAGGGCCTCACCGATGCGTTTGCCGGGTCGGAATACCCCACGGATCGAACCTACGATCGAATCCTCGCCATCACCCGCTCGGGCACCACCACCGAGATCATGGAACTGCTGGGGCGCGTGTCCACCCCCAGTACCGTGATCACCGCGGTGCCCGACAGCCCGGTGATCGACCTTGCCAACCACCGGGTACTGATCCCCTTTGCCGATGAGCAATCGGTGGTCCAGACCCGGTTTGCCACCACGACCCTCGCCCTGTTGCGTGCGCACCTGGGAGAGAATATTGAGGCGCTGGCGGCGCAGGCCGAGCGGGCGCTCGCGGTTCCCATCGACGACCTGCTGGACGCCGACCAGGTGACCTTTGTGGGGCGCGGCCCCGCCGTGGGCCTCGCCCAGGAAGCCGCGCTGAAAACCCGCGAGGCCGCCCAGTTCTGGGCCGAAGCCTACCCGGCGATGGACTACCGGCACGGCCCGATCGCCATCGCCCAACCCGGCCGGCTGGTGTGGTCCCTGGGCGAGTACCCCGAGGGTCTCGACCAGGATGTGGCCCGCACCGGTGCCCGATTTGTGCATCACAATCTGGACCCACTGGCCGAACTCGTGATCGTGCACCGCTTCGCCGTGGCCCTCGCCGAGCGGCGCGGTCTAAACCCCGACCAGCCACGCGCACTCACCCGATCGGTCATCCTCGCATGAGCACCCCATCGGCCACTCCCAAGGAGGACGTGGTGATCGGGATCGACGTGGGCGGCACCGGGATCAAGACCGGCCTCTTCCACTCCGACGGTCGGGTACTCGCGCTGCGTCGCGACACGACCCCGAGCAATGACGCCGGCGCACGCTCCCTGACCGGCCTCGTTGTTGAGATTGTCCGCTGGGCTTATGAGTCCTCGCGGGCCGCCGGCTACGCCCCGCTCGCGGTGGGAATCGTTGTCCCCGGGATCCTCGAGGAGGCTTCGGGGGTTGTGGGCCACGCGGTCAACCTGGGGTGGCGGAATCTCCCGCTGCGCGACCTAGTGCGCACGGCCCTGGACGAGGCCGGGTTTACCCTCCCGCTGGCGTTTGGACACGATGTCCGCGCCGGCGCACTCGCCGAAAGCTATCCGCGCGCGGGCGATACCGTCCGCCACAACCGAATCGCCTTTGTTCCGATCGGGACCGGGATCGCCAGCGCCCTGGTGGAAAACGGCCGGGTTGTGGGCGGCGGGCTCGCCGGTGAAATCGGACAGTTGCGGCTCACCCACGGACCCTTCCGCGGTCAGACCGTTGAGGAAGCCGCCTCGGCACGGGCAATCGCTCGTCGCGCCGGTGTCGCGAACGCCCACGAACTTGCGGATCTGGTCCGCGCGGACAGTGCCGAAGCGCGGCGCATCTGGGACGATGCGGTCGAGGTACTCGCCGAGACTCTCGCCTGGATTGCCGCGGTTTCCGGGGCCACCCGGATCGTGGTGGGTGGCGGCCTTGCCGAATCGGGCGACCTCCTGCTGCTGCCGCTAAGCACCCGGGTCGCCCAGATTCTCTCCCCGATGCCTACGCCCGAAATCGTCAAGGCCCGGCACGGAGATACGGCGAGCGCACGCGGGGCCGCACTGTTGGCCCGTGCCGTCGCCACCGGGGAGGAACGCGCCCCGTCCCCTCAGGACGCAATCGGTACTCCCGCCGAAGCCGCCTGCCCCGATCAGGCGGTGACGGTATGACCGGCGTGCTGGTCCTCACCCCGAATCCCGCGCTGGATCTGGGCTACAGGGTCGAGCGTCAGCGCATCGGCGTCACTCAGCGTGTGCGTGAGGTCACCACTCGGCCCGGCGGCAAGGGTAATAATGTGGCCCGTGTCCTACACATTCTCGGGGTTCCGGTTGCCACGATTCAACCCCTCGGCGGTGCCACCGGCGACCGGATCGAGTCCTCGTTGAGGGATCTGGGGATACCCGTTCACGCCTACCCGATTCGCGGGCACACACGGCGCACGGTCACCGTGACTGACGGAATCGACCACCCCACGATGCTGGGGGAACCCGGCCCGGTGGTGACGGACATGGAGTGGGGCTCCTTCTCCCGGCTGCTGCTCACCCGTTTGGCAGCGCACTCGGCGCTGGTCATTGCCGGATCCCTGCCGGTCGACACCGATCCGCGCATGGTCGCCGACTGGGTGCGTCTGGCACACACTCAGGGTGCACATACGGTTGTGGATGTTTCCGGCCGGGCGCTGATTGCCGCGGCCGAGGCGCGCGCCGAGATCCTCGCCCCCAATGCGGCCGAGGCGATGGAGGCCACGGGCACGCACGGGATCGACGATGCGGCCGCCGCGCTGCTGCGGTTGGGCGCACATACGGTGGTCATCTCCCAGGGTTCGGCGGGACTGTTCGGCTACACCGCCGACCGCTCCCGCTCGGTGCCCGCGGTCCCCGGCATCACCGGAAATCCGACCGGTGCCGGGGATGCGGTGACCGCCGGCCTGGTTCGCGCGTTGGAATGGGGTACCGACATCCTGGACTCGCTCGAGGCTGCGTCAGCGCTCGGGGCGGCCGCAGTCCTGAGCCCGGTGGCCGGGGAGCTTGATCCCGCCGACGCCCGAGGATTTGAAGAACTCCTCCGAGCCGAGGTGGCGCGATGATCGCCCCCAGTACCCTGCACGGCCTGCCCCGGCTCCTGGCCGAGGCTCGCGCGCAGCACACCGGCGTTGGTGCATTCAACGTGGTGCTCCTGGAACATGCCGAGGCCATCGTGGCCGGTGCCGAGGAGGCCGGGTCGCCGGTCATCCTGCAGATCAGCGAGAACTGCGTTCGCTATCACGGTTCGCTCACCCCGATTCTGCGGGGAAGCCTGGGCATCGCCGCCGCCGCCCGGGTTCCGGTGCTGGTGCACCTGGACCATATCGAGGATCCCGAACTGATCATGCAGGGGCTCCGGCTCGGGGTGGACAGCGTGATGTACGACGGCTCCGGACTGGACTATGCGGCCAACGTGGACGCCACCGCCCGGATCGCCGCCCGCTGCCACGCGGCCGGGGTTGGCATCGAGGCCGAGCTAGGAAAGGTCGGCGGTAAGGACGGGGTACATGCCCCCGGCGTCCGCACCGACCCGGGCGAGGCCGCCGCGTTTGTCGCGGCCACCGGGGTGGATGCGCTGGCGGTCGCCGTGGGCTCCTCCCACGCGATGCAGCAGCGCACGGCCGAGGTGGATCGTGACCTGATCGCCCGCCTCGCCACCGCGGTTCCGGTCCCCCTGGTGTTACACGGTTCCTCGGGCCTCTCCGACGACCAGCTTCGCGGGGCAATCGCCGCGGGCATGACCAAGATCAACATCTCCACGCACCTCAACGGCCTGTTCACCCGGGCCATTCGCGCGGAGCTGGAGCAATCCCCCACGACGACCGATCCGCGTCGCTATATCGCCCGCGGTAAGTCCGCGATTCAGACCGAAACGGCCCGGCTGCTTCGGCTGATCACCACCCAGTCTCCCCGCATCACGCAGTAATCCAATGAAGGAGCTTCACATGCGTTTTTCGAAAACCGGCACCCTGGTCGCGATGGCCGCGGCCTCGGCGCTGTTGCTGACCGCCTGTTCCGGGACCGCCAACGGCGGCGCGGCTACCGGCGACACCGTCGTGCCCAAGACCGATGGGAAGGGTAAAACCATCACCGTCTGGACCATGCAGGACGACTACGACGCGGCCACCATCGCCGCAATCAACGCCGAGTTTGAAAAGCAGACCGGTGCCAAGGTCAACATCCAGGAACAGCAGTGGAACGGGATCACCACCAAGATCTCCACGGCCCTGGCCACCTCGACACCGCCGGACGTGCTGGATCTTGGCAACACCCAGGTCGCCAGCTTCGCCGAAAACGGCGGTCTGCTCGACCTCACCCCGTATAAGAAGGACCTCCAGCAGGGCCAAACCTGGGTCACCGGCCTGGAGGAGCCCGCCACCGTGGACGGCGCCCTCTACGCGGTTCCGAGCTTCGCCGGCAGCCGCGCAGTGCTCTACAACAAGAAGATCTGGGCCGCCGCCGGAGTCACCGAGGCCCCCACCACCTACGCCGAGCTCACCGCGGCGCTGGATAAGGTCAAGGCCGCCAACACCGAGGCCGACTTCTCGCCGCTCTACTTCCCCGGCCAGAACTGGCAGGCCAGCCTGCAGTGGGTATGGGATGCCGGTGGAGACATCGCCACGGTCAAGAACGGCACCTGGAGCGGTGCGCTCGGCAGTCCCGAGGCGCAGAAGGGTCTGGAGGCCTGGAAGGACTTCCAGAACACCTACTCGACCCCGGCCTCGCAGACCCTGGATGTACAGAGCCCCGCCCAGGTGCAGGTGTTTGCCGATGGGAAGACCTCGGCCATCATCGCCACCTACGGCCTGATTTCCCAGGTCCTCAAGGCCAACCCCGCCCTCACCGCCGATGATCTGGGGGCCTTCGCGCTGCCGGGTATTTCGGGGAAGCCGCAGCCGGTGCTGATCGGCGGATCCGACTGGGGCATCCCGACCAAGACCACCAACAAGGATCTGGCTCTGCAGTGGACCAAGATCGCCGCCAGCCCGACCATCCAGAAGGACTTTGTGTTTGGTAGCAACGGGTGGATTCCCAACTCGACCGAGCTGGCCTCGGAGATCGGCGCGACCCTCGACCCCACCCGTAAGGCATTCTTCGACGCCACCCAGATCTCCCGGGCCACCCCGGCCGCCGCACGCTGGGCCGATCTGGAGGGGGACAAGAGCATCAACAACCTCTTCACCAGCATCGCCTCGGGAGCCAAGAGTGCCAAGGACGCGGCAGCAGCCTTCGACCAGGCCACGGAAAAGACGCTCAACAAAAAGTAGCACCCACGTTCCGGGCGGGCAGACCCTGGTCCGCCCGGAACCCCACTCCACAGTCACGGCATTCCGAAGGACACCATGAACGCCACCTCCACGCTTCTCCCGCCGGACGCACAGTCGCGTCCCGCCGGCGACACCCGGGCACCCCACACACCGCCTCCCACCGGGCGCGGCCCACGCCGCCGACGCAACCTCGCTCCCTTTGCGCTGCTGGCGCCGGGCGGGATCCTGCTGGCCCTGGTGACCCTGGCACCGATCGTGTTTGTGGTGTTCATCTCGTTTACCGATTTTGGCCAGCGCTCCCTGTTCACCGGTGCGTTTGCCGGGGTGGGATTCGACCAGTACACGGCGCTGCTCGGCGATCCCGAGTTCTGGTATTCGGTCCTGCGAACGATCGGCTTCACCGTGGCCCTGGTGGCCGGCAGTGTGCTGATCGGGATGGGTATCTCGCACCTGCTGACCCGGCTGAATACGGGCATGCGCCTCGCGGTCACGATCGTACTGATCTGCGCCTGGGCAATGCCCAACGTGGCCGCCTCGCTGGTGTGGACCTGGCTGTTTCAGCCCGGCTACGGCGTGATGAACTGGCTACTGACCCAGCTGCACGTCTTCGGCGATATGACCAACACCAACTGGGCCAACGATCCGGTCCTGGCCTACACCAGCATCTGGATGCTCGTGGTGTGGCAGGCGGTCCCGTTCATCGCGCTGACCCTGAACGCCGCCGAAACCCAGGTGCCCGGGGAGTACATCGAGGCGGCACGGCTCGACGGTGCGGGTGAGTTCCGTATCTACCGCACGGTCACCCTGCAGCATATGAAGCCCACCCTGTTCCTGGTCACCATCCTCTCGGTCATCTGGGACTTCAATATCTTCAACCAGATCTGGCTGGTGTCCTCGGGCGGCCCGGACGGCGCCACCTCAACGCTGGGAGTGTTCATGTACACCACCGCCTTTGTGGGCTTTGATATCGCCCGCGGTGCCGCCATCGCCGTGGTCACCACGCTCATGCTGCTGGGCCTCACGGCCGTCTATATTCGCAGCCTGATCCGATCGGGGGAGGAACTGTGAGTGCCACCATCGCCCGTCCCCGGTCCGGCGCGCGCCGGCACCGTCGCCCACTGCGCTGGAAGGCCACCACGATTGCCGTGATCTTCTGTGTGGTGTGGATCTTCCCGACCTACTGGATGGTGAACACCGCGTTCAAGCCGCGCTCGGAGCTGATGAGCCCGGTGCCCAAGTTCTGGCCGGAAAACCCGACGGTGGACAACTTTGTGGTCGCGGTCACCCAGACCGGGTTCCTGCGCAACCTCGCCAACAGTGCGATCGTGGTCATTATCGCGGTGGTGTGTGCGATCCTGATGGGCCTGCTGGCCGCCGCCGCGCTCTCGGTGTTCAGGTTCCGCAGCCGACGTTCGATCCTGGTCGCGATTCTGGTGATTCAGATGCTGCCGGCCACCTCACTGCTGATCCCGCAGTTCCTGATCTTCAACAGTGTGGGCCTGCTCGGCACCTACGCGGGGCTGATCCTGGCCTATATCTCGCTGACCCTGCCGTTTGCGATCTGGGTCATGCGCGGGTTCTTTGTGGCCATTCCCGCCGAGGTGGGCGAGGCCGCGCAGATCGACGGTGCCTCCAGCTGGCAGATGCTCACCCGGATCTATTTCCCACTGGTTGCCCCCGGTGTGATCTCCACCAGCGTGTTTGCGTTCATCACCGCCTGGAACGACTACCTGATTGCCTACACATTCATGAAGGATCAGGCCATGTATACCCTCCCGGTATGGTTGGCTACCTTTAGCACCCCGACACACGGGACCGATTTTGGCGGGCAGATGGCCGCGTCGGTTCTGTTTGCCCTCCCCGTGGTGGTGTTTTTCATGCTTGTTCAACGTCGACTCGTATCCGGGATCACCGCCGGGTCCGTGAAGGGATAGTAATGACCTCTTTAGTCCCCCAGCCGCGCAGCGTCGAAACCGAGTGGGCGGTGGGTTACACGCTCACCTCGGCGACCCGCATCGCCGCGGATCCGGCCCTCGTGGAGGCACGCCGCTGGCTGCAGCAGGTGCTGCGTCCGGCCACCGGACTCGACCTGGATACCCAGGACCCCACGGCCATCGACCCCGAATCCGGCGAGCGCGGCATCCGCCTGCTCCTGGATCCGGCGCTCGGTGCCGAGGAGTACCGGCTGCGCATCGAAACCCACGGGGTCGCGATCACCGCGGGGGCCGCGGCCGGGGCGTTTTATGCGGCGCAGGTGCTGCGTCAGCTGCTGCCGATCGAGGCGTATCGTGCGGCGGCCATTCGTCCGAACACCGAGTGGACCCTGCCCGCCGTGAGCATCGAGGATGCGCCGCGTTTTGGCTGGCGCGGGGTCATGCTGGATGTGGCCCGGCACTTCCTGCCCAAGGCCGATATCCTGCGCTTTATCGACCTGATCGCGATGCACCGACTCAACGTGCTGCACCTCCACCTCACCGAGGATCAGGGCTGGCGGATCGCGATTACCCGCTATCCGAAGCTCACCGAGGTGGGCGGCTGGCGGCGTGAGTCCCAGCAGGGTCCGGTGCGTGATGCGCCGGGTGATGGCCGTCCGCACGGCGGATTCTATACCCAGGACGATATCCGCGAGATCGTGGCCTATGCGCACGCGCGGCACGTCTCCGTGGTTCCCGAGATTGATCTGCCCGGGCACTCGCAGGCGGCGATTGCCGCCTACCCCGAGCTTGGTATCGGCGTGGACGCGAACGGTGAGGGCGGCCCGGACCTCGAGGTCTTCACCCGCTGGGGCATCAACCCCAACGTGCTGAACACCGAGGATTCCACGGTCGAGTTTTTCACCAATGTGCTGGATGAGGTCATGGACCTGTTCCCCGGCTCCCACATCGGCATCGGTGGGGATGAGTGCCCCACCGATCAGTGGCGCGACGACCCCCGCACCCAGCAGCTCGTGCGCGAGCGCGGACTGAGCGATGTACACGACCTGCACGGCTGGTTCCTGAATAAGCTGTCGGCCCATATCGTGTCCCGCGGACGCAAGCCGTTCGGCTGGGATGAGCTGCTTGAGGGCGATCCGCACCCCGATTCAACCATCACCTCCTGGCGCGGCATGACCGGGGCGCGCAGCGCGCTGGCCCGCGGCTTCCACGTGGTGTCAAGCCCCGATGACCAGGTGTACCTCGATTATCGTCAGTCCGATCTGCCCGAGGAGCCCATCCAGGTGGGAATTCCGGTGAGTGTGGCCGACGTCTTTGCGTTCAACCCGGTGCCCGCCGGAGCCACCCCCGAGGAGGAGGCGCTGGTGCTCGGCGGCCAGGCCAACATCTGGACCGAGCACCTCAACGGCGTGCGTGCGGTGGACTATGCGGCCTTCCCGCGTCTGTGTGCGCTGGCGGAGACCCTCTGGGGTTCGGATGGCGACGTGGTCGAGTTCCAGAACCGGCTGCGCCGTCACCTGGCTCGCCTGGACGCCATCGGGGTGGAGTATCGCCCCGAGGCCGGGCCGCACCCGTGGCAGCAGCGCCCCGAGGTTCCCGGCCGGCCGAGCGACCCCGCCGAACGCGCGGCGCACATCGCCGAGCTGGTGGCAAACATTTCCCTTCCCCCGCAGCACCCCAAACAATGACGTGAACGGAGCAACATTATGCACAACCGTCTCTCACACGGGTGGGACCGAACCTCTCGGTCCCACCCGGCCACCCCGGTCCGGCGCCTCGCGCTGACCGGTGCCCTGTTCGCCCTGGTTGCCGCGGCCGTGGTGCCGTTGGCGGCCGATCCGGCGAACGCCACCATTCCGACCGAGACCGTCACCTCGGTGAGTACCATCGTCCCGGCGAGCGCCACCGCCTCGGTGAATACCGCCACCCCGACCGCGGGGCTAGCCGCGGCCGGGACCATCACCTCGGGGACCCGATGCCTGGACGATGCCGACTTCGGCACCGCCAACGGCACGGTGATCCAGCTCTTCGACTGCAACGGATCCACCGCTCAGAAGTGGACCTGGGAAGACGACGGAACCGTGCGCATCTTCGGTAAGTGCCTGGATGTGACCGGCGGATCCAACGCCACCGGTGCGCTCCTCCAGCTCTACACCTGCACGGCCGGTGCCGTGCAGCAGCGCTTCGCGACACTGCACGACGGCACCATCTATTCGCCCAAATCCGCCAAGTGCCTCGCGGTGCAGGGTACCCCGGCAAATCTGGCCCGGGTGGGGCTCGCCTCCTGCGATCCGAGTAAGCCCGCCCAGCAGTGGAAGGCGCAGACGGCCCCGGCCCCGCGCTATACACTTACCGGTGCCCCGGCCCAGAAGAACACCTATGCCAGCGATACCCCGAACAGTCCCTATATCGATCGGGATGGCACGTTCTATCAGCAGTACGCCCACGCCCTCTATGGGAAAAACGATCCGCGTGAGTGGAAGTTCCTCAGCGGCTCCAACGTGGATACCGTGACGCCGTCTCCGCTGAACGATGCGGTCAACCCGGCCAATCCGCTGGATAAAAACAACGACACCGCCTGGCGCTGCGATAACAGTCCCACCGGGAAAAAGAGCACGGTAGCCGCCGGTAGTGCCACGTATTCGCAGCGGAACTACTGCGACCTTGCCGGGGTCTGGGTCGATCCGGACTCGGGTGACTGGTACGGCCTGGTCCACAACGAGTTCACCCCGGCGCCCTTCGGCGACGGCATGCACTATGACTCGGTGGACTATGCGGTCTCCCGGGACCAGGGCAAGACCTGGACCATCAAGGATCAGGTGCTCACCTCCCCCTACAGCACCCAGCGCGGCGACACCGCGGCCTTCCCCGGCGACAACTACTACTACGGCGATGGAGACCAGCGCCTGTTTGTGGACAATGCCTCGGGATACTTCTACGTGTTCTACGCGTCCCGCACGATCGCCAAGCCCGGCGTTGCCCCCGGTCAGAGCTGGCTCCAGCACGTAGCCCGCGCGCCCATCTCACAGAAGATGGCACCGAGCTCCTGGCAGAAGTGGTACAACGGAGCCTGGCAGCAGCCGGGCATCGGCGGCAAAGAGAGCAACATTGTCCCCGCCGATGGCAACGGTCCCGGCTTTACCGCCCCCGCGGATGACTATTCGCCCACCCGGCCCGGGTCCCAGCCCGCGCAGGTAGCGGCGGGAACCCTGCCGGATGACTCGCAGCTCGCGGTGATGAACATCGCCTGGAGTGCGTACCTCGGGAAGTACATCGGAACCCCACAGAACTCCCTGGCCCAGGACACCGGGACCAAGACGCCACAGCACGTCTATGCGACCGACGACCTGGCCACCCAGAAGTGGACGGATCTGGGGACCGTGGACTCCAACAAAAATGCCTCCTGGTACCGCTGGCTCCTCGATTCGGGCAGCCGCACCTCGGGCACGATCCTCGGCAAAACCTTCCGTACCTACTGCTCCTTTGAATGCACCACGTTCACCTCGGAGTACTCGGAAACCACGATCGAACCCAAAAATGCGGGTGACCTTCCGCAGGCACCGGTGAGCGCCGGCACCCGTTATCGGGTGACCGCCGCGGGCGGGGGCGACCTCACCGTGGGCGGCACCTCGGCGTGGACCTTCACCGCGACCGGCGATGGGTTCTTCACCCTGGGCGCGGTCGGAACCGGGTCGGTTCTGGGTGTGGATGCCTCGGGCAACGCCGGACGGGCGTGGGGCGCGGTCCCCACTCTGGCCGCGGCGGCCACCACCGGGGACGCACGGATCGGCCAGCAGTGGTCCTTCCAGCGGGTCACCACGGTGCCCTCGCCCGCCGGAGCCTCGGTGCCCACCGCAGAGTATCGCCTGGTCAACCGCTATAGCGGACTGGCGCTGAGCGTAACCGGCGGCGGTGACCTGCGCACCGCCACCTCGCCCATCCGCCAGTGGAACGCGCCCGCCGGATCCACCGGCGATTCCCGTCCCGAAGCAGCGCAGCGACTCACCCTCACCCCGCTTCCCTAGTCGGTCGGCGGCGTTCGGCCCGGTTCCGGGCCGAACGCCGCCACCGATCTCCCCCGCCTCCCCCACTGCATGAATTCCCAATGACGTGAACGGAGCACCACCATGCCCAGCACCCACCCATCCGGCCGCACCCTCGCCTCAACCCCACCGAAGAGGAGGGTCCGGGTCCGTGGCATTGTGCTGACGGCCGTACTGCTTGCCCTGATCGCGGTGTGTGTGATCCCGCTGCTCACCGCATCAACAAATTCCACCGCCCGGGCCGCGAGCCCGATCATCGGCAATGGCCGCTGCCTCGATGTCCGCGATTCCCAGTCGACAGCCGGAACCGCGGTCCAGCTGTTTGGCTGCAACGATTCCTCCGCCCAGCAATGGACCTGGGAAGACGATGGAACGGTGCGCGCTTTTGATCGCTGCCTCGAGGTCACCGACGGCTCCGATGCCACCGGTGCCCTGGTTCAGCTGGGGACCTGCACCAGGAAGTCGGCGCAGCAGCGGTTTGCCGCGCTGCCCGATGGCACCCTGTACTCGGCCAAGTCCGCCAAGTGTCTGGCGGTGCAGGGAACCCCGGGTAATCGCGCGCGGATCGGGCTCGCCTCCTGCGATCCCGCGCAGGGTTCACAGCAGTGGAAAGCGGACACCGCCCCCGGCACCCGCTACGCGCTGAGCGGCGGCCCGGCCGTGGAAAACCAGTTCTATGCGGACACCCCCAACGCCTCGATCATCGACCGAGACGGTACCTTTATCCAGCAGTACGCGGATGCGCAGTATGAGAGTGACGGTCCGCGCGAGTGGTCGTTCATCACCGGCCCCAACGTGGACCAGGCGGTGCCGGCCACCGAACTCAACGAGGCCGTCAATCCCGCCAATCCGCTGGATAAAAACAACGACACCACCTGGCGCTGCAACAACAGCCCCACCGGGCTCACCAGCACATACGCCGAGGGGCATGAACGCTACTCGCAGCGCAACTACTGCGATCTAGCGGGCGTCTGGGTGGATCCCGACTCGGGCGACTGGTACGGCCTGGTCCACAACGAGTTCACCCCGGCACCGTTTGGCGACCGGATGCACTATGACGCGATCGACTATGCGGTCTCCACGGATCAGGGCAAAACCTGGGCGATCAAGGATCAGGTGCTCACCTCGCCCTTTGGCACCGAGCGCGGCGATACGGCGACCTTCCCCGCCGATAACTACTACTACGGGGACGGGGATCAGCGCCTGTTTGTGGACAACGCCTCGGGCTACTTCTACGTGTTCTATGCGTCCCGCACGATCGCCAAACCCGGGGTAGAGAAGGGCCAGACCTGGATGCAGCACGTGGCCCGCGCGCCCATCGCCCAGAAGATGGCCCCGAACTCCTGGCAAAAATGGTACGACGGCGCGTGGCAGGAGCCGGGTACCGGTGGGAAGGAGAGCAACATCATCCCCGCCGACGGCAACGGCCCCGGCTACACCGCGCCGAAGGACGACTACGATCCCACCCGGCCCGGTTCCCAGCCCGCGCAGGTCGCCGCAGGCACCCTGCCGGATGACTCGCAGCTCACCGTGATGAACATCGCCTGGAGCGCCTACCTCGGTAAATACATCGGTACCCCGCAGAACTCGCTGGCCCAGGACACCGAGACGCAGACGCCCCTACACTTCTACGCGACCGACGATCTGGCCACCCAAAAATGGACGGATATGGGCACGGTTGAATCCAATAAGAATGCCGCCTGGTACCGCTGGCTGCTCGACTCGGGGAGCCGCACGTCGGGCACGATCCTCGGCAAAACCTTCCGCTCGTACTGCTCCTTCGAGTGCTCCACCTTCACCTCGGAGTATTCGGAGACCACGATCGAGCCGCTCTCGAAAAGGGATCTGCCCGCGCCCCCGGTGAAAACCGGGAAACCGTATCGGATCGAGGCGACGGGTGGCGCGAAACTCGGCGTGGACGACGCTTCGGCCTGGCGGTTCACCAGCACCGAGGACGGATTCTTCACGATCACGGCCGACGGTTCCGACCAGGTTCTCGGGGTGGATGCCTCGGGTAATGCCGGGCGGGCTTGGGGCGCGGTCCCGGCCCTGGCAGCCCCGGCGTCGGAGGGCGACGCCCGGATCGGCCAGCAGTGGTCCTTCCAGCGGGTTACCCGGGTCACCGGCGAGCGCGGTGCGAGCACACCAACGGATGAGTATCGCCTGGTCAACCGTTACAGCGGGCTCGCGCTGAGCCTGGGCTCAGACGCGAACGCTCCCGCCGTCACCGCTCCGATCCGGCAGTGGAATGCGCAGCCCGGGGCGACCGGCGACGTGCGTCCCGAGTCCTCACAGCGCCTGGCCCTCACACCGCTGCCCTAACCGGGTACTCATGCGTTTTCCCCATGTGTCGCACCGTGACGGGGCCGGTGGAGTGCCGCCGATGCGCTCGCTAGCATCAAGGCACGGCTGCTCCGGGCTCAAAGCCCATGCCCAGCCGTGTCTGCCTAAGCTCACACCCACGCGCGTCCGCGCCGCACCGCACAACTCATCGGGGGAACGATGTCACTCAGCGCCTGGTTCTTTCCGGCTGCCCAGCCCACGCCCGCGGGCAGGCTGCGCAGTACCCGTCGTAACCTGGTTCTGCTGGGGATCGCGGTCATCGTCATTTTGGGCCTCGCCCTGTCCCCGCTGATCGCCCGCACGGTGACCGGCACCATTCCGCTGCGCGCCGAGGAGGTTGTGGGCACCTGGAATGCGACCGATGGCGGCGGTGTCCTCCTCTTCCGCGCCGACCGAACCCTCACCGCGAAGAACGTCGCCAAACTCCCCGGGCCCGGGCCCGAGGGCGGTGACCCGGCTACCGCCACCGGCAGTTGGACATTCACCCCGGGTGAGAACCGCGACCTCACCCTGACCAACGACCGACCGGACACCCGCCCCCTGAACCTCCAAACCCACGTGGTCTGGGGCGAGGTGCGCATCACCTACAACTGCGGCATCGATTTCGAGCGCCTGTGCGAGTTCCGCCGCGAGTAGCTCAGGACCAGCCGAATCGAATTCATTTGGTCCTTGGAAATCATCGACTTACGACGTAGCTTGGAAGGGCAGGAAGGAAACTTCCCGCCTTGCCGGACCCTCACCTAGGTGAGGGTTTCGTGCTTAAGGCCAAACGCGAAGACACCTCGGTCGATTTCACCAAGTGCTTGATACAGGCACGCCACATCAACGATTACTGTGTGACTTCAACAAATCATCGGAGACATTTAGATACGTGATAATGGCACGGTGGAGTTAACGCTTAAGCCCGTGAGAATCATCCAGTCGCGAACGATCGGGTATCGCCTAATCCCTGATTATCGCAGCGATGCTGGCTTCAACCCCACATGGTGGAACGAAGGATTTTCCATCGACGAGCCACGCGCGCAGGAGTTCTTCAGCGTGATCGATACGACGTATGGTGAGGTGGCACGAGCTCACATACAAATACGACTCGATGGCTTTCCCTGCTATCGCATTCCATACACCGAAGTTTTCCGCGATGCGGCTGATCGGGGCTTCGCCCCGAGGCTCGACCGGAATGACGTCGTGGAGGAACTCTTTGGGGAACGATTTGGGCACGTTGGCCCTCCTTCCATGAGAACCGAAATCCTCACAGATCAGGAGTCGACCAAACCGCAGGTCAGGTCAAACCGTCACCTAAACGTGCATCAGACCCTTAGCGTTTGTCGAGACGGTCTGAGTTGACACCTCACGACGAGCTAGGCGAATCAGGCCTGGTAGGTACGCTTTAGTTGGAATTAACCCGAGCTCATTTCTTAATCTTGTTGAAAAAGCCAACGCTAATCAGCACAACCACAACGATAACTGCAAACCAAATGACTGTAGTGGAATCCATAATTTCTCTCCTTTAGTGGTTGGTGATTAGCCGATCATTTCTTTACCTACAATTGACTGTTTATAGACTCGATGGTCAGCCTTGCTACTGCGTAATTGATGCGGTAATCGACTCGGGCACCAGGGTAGTTGTTCCATTCGGGACGCCTGCCAGGTCACGGTGAACGGTGCCCAATCCTGCCTCGACGATGGGGGCGATAGCTCGAGTAGACCCGACCCCGCGCGGATACCTCAGCAACGAGTTCCTGCACCTATATAGGACGCCTATTCAGGCTTTGGGCGAGTGAGTACAAAAACGGTCTTCCGTCCCCACTCGAGAAGTTTCTTCTCCTGCTTTTCGGCAACTGTCCACCCATCCGCCAAGAGCTTTTCTAGCCCCTTGCGGCCACCTCGAGTGGTCATGTCAAACTTCGCGCTCTTCGTTTCAATTCTCATCCTGACACCATAGTCACAAGCTCACATGTCAGGCAGACCCTATTCGGGGTTGCCGGCTTATCCGGTATGGCTTGGGACCTTGGTTACCCGCCGTACCAATCAAAATGATTGGTGGCGTCTGATCTAGATTGTTTGCATCAGATCCGCTAAACAAGGGTCATGATTATCAGTGGATACGCGATTACTTACTCGGAAAACGGCCGGCTATCACGCATCGGTTCATTTTCTTCAGCAGAAGAAGCGCAGAATCGGGCCAGAGCAATTCTCACTGAAACAAGTGGCGTCCGCAGCATAGTGATTAGGTTCGGCGGGGGAACTGCGCTCACTGGGGGCGAGCCCGTCGCCGTCTACGATGGGGCGCGATGGATCGCAGTGCCCAAGGACTTTGTGCACCCTGAGTGGATAGAGACAGTTTCACCGGAGCTGTTCGACCTGCTTCTGGAAGACCCCAAAAGAGAGCTCGATCGTGAACAGTTCCTGGAGCTCGCCAATAAAGGAGCAATCGTAAATAAAGTAAGGACGAACCAGCCGCAGTGGGAAGGTTCAGTGTTCCGTCTCGGGCCGACTGGACGTAACGCGCTTACGATAGCTCTCGCACTTGGAATGGTAGGGCCTGAGAGCGTCGCGCACTATGGCAACTGCGGAGACCGATGCACTTGCGTCGCACCGGCGTAGGCGAAAATAACGATGCCGAACATTCGGCACACAAAACGCGCGCAGGGGAGCGCCAGTCCGCGCACAGTCCGCAGAATAGTCAACTACGGACCAATTACCCCCACGTCTCACAACACGGAAAAGCGCATAAAACAGCGGCTGGCAACGATACTCAATCATTGCCAGCCGCTCGTTCTTGTTAGTGGAAGAAGTGACGCTCTCCGGTGAAGTACATGGTGACGCCGGCGGCCTTCGCGGCGGCGATGACCTCCTCATCGCGCACCGAACCACCGGGCTGGACGACGGCGCGCACGCCGGCCTTGAGCAGGACCTCGAGGCCGTCGGCGAAGGGGAAGAAGGCGTCGGAGGCGGCGACGGAGCCGACCGCACGCTCACCGGCACGGTCCACGGCCAGGTGGCAGGAGTCCACCCGGTTGACCTGGCCCATGCCCACGCCCACCGAGGCACCGGCGTGGGCGAGCAGGATTCCGTTGGACTTCACCGCGCGGCAGGCCTTCCAGGCGAAGCGCAGGTCGGCCAGGGTGTCCTCGTCGGCGGGCTCACCGGTGACCAGGGTCCAGGTGGCATCCACGTCATCGGCGCCGAAGCGGTCGGCTTCCTGAACCAGCAGTCCGCCGGAGATCTGCTTGAACTCGCTGGTCTCCGGGGTGAAGCCCTCGGGTAGGCGCAGCAGGCGCAGGTTCTTCTTGGTCTTCAGCACCTCGAGGGCCTCGGGCTCGAAGTCCGGGGCAACCAGGACCTCGGTGAAGATTTCCTTCACGGTTTCGGCCATCTTCAGGGTGACCGTGCGGTTGGCGGCGATCACGCCACCGAAGGCTGAGACCGGGTCGCACTCGTGGGCGCGCTGGTGGGCGCTGGCGATCGCGTCGGGAGCCTTGGGGCTGGCCACGGCGATACCGCAGGGGTTCGCGTGCTTGATGATCGCGACCGCCGGATTGACGAAGTCGTAAGCGGCGCGCACGGCGGCATCGGCGTCCACGAAGTTGTTGTAGCTCATCTCCTTGCCGTGCAGCTGCTCGGCCTGGGCGATGCCGTGCCCGCCGGTACGCGAGTAGAGTGCGGCGGCCTGGTGGCTGTTCTCGCCGTAGCGCAGCACACCCTGGCGCTCGGCCCGGATGGTCAGCGTCTCGGCGAAGGCGTCCGCGCCGTCGGTGCCGTCGGCACCTTCCGCGTTGTCCGCGAACCAGCCGGCCACGGCGGTGTCATAGGCGGCGGTGTGGGCGAAGGCCTGTGCGGCCAGCTCACGGCGCAGGGCGAGGGTGGTTCCGCCCGCGGCGACGGCCTCGATCACCCGGGCGTAGGACTCCGGGGAGACGACGATGCCCACGTTGGCGTGGTTCTTGGCGGAGGCACGCACCATCGCGGGACCCCCGATGTCGATCTGCTCGACCACGTCATCACCCACGGCACCCGAGGCGACGGTCTCGACGAACGGGTAGAGGTTCACCACCACGAGCTCAAACGGTGCCACACCCATCTCGGCCAGCTGAGCCTCGTGGGACTCCAGGCGCAGGTCGGCGAGCAGGCCCGCGTGCACGGCGGGGTGCAGGGTCTTCACGCGACCATCGAGAGCCTCGGGGAATCCGGTGACCGCGGCCACATCGGTGACCTGGTGGCCGGCATCGCGGATGGTCTGAGCGGTCGAACCGGTGGAGACAATCTCCACCCCCGCCTTCGCCAGGGCCGCGGCAAGCTCCAGCAGGCCGGTCTTATCGCTGACCGAAATCAGTGCGCGGCGGACGGGAACGAGATCGCGGTTTCGGTACAGGTGTGCATCGTGACGGGGGCCGGCCATGGGTGCTCCTAGTGTTTGGTTGTTATCGTGCGGATAAATCCAGACCGTCGGCGATGCGCCGAACGGTGTCCACGAGCAGCCGGCGTTCCACCGGTTTAATGCGCTCGTGCAGGCTTTCTTCGGTGTCATCGGCGAGGATCGGCACGCGCTCCTGAACGATGATCGACCCGGTGTCCACGCCGTTATCCACCACGATGATCGAGGCACCGGTCTGGCTGGCACCGGAGGCCAACGCGTCGCGCACACCGTGCGCACCGGGGAATTCGGGCAGGTAGGCGGGGTGGGTGTTGATCAGGTTCGGGGACAGCGCGGAGACCACGTTGTCCGGGACCAGGCGCATCAGGCCACTCAGGACTACCAGGTCCGGAGTGTATTCGCCAATCGCTGCCAGCAGCGCGGTACCCCACTGCTCGCGCGAGGCGTACTCGCGGAAGGGCACGGTGAAGGTGGGGATCCCAAACTCTGCGGCGTGCTCCAGGCCGCTGGCGTCGCGGTCGGCACCCACGGCGATCACGCGCGCCGGATATCCGGGTTCGCGAGTTGCCTCAAGCAGCGCCCGAAGGTTCGAGCCGGTCCCGGAAATCAGCACAACGAGTGAGAGCACCCGATGAGTCTACCGCTCCGAAACCCCGCTCAAAAACCGCGGCTCCTCCACGGTCTCCACGCTGCGGCCGGAGATCAGACCGATCAGCGCGCCGACCAGGATTTCCCCCGCAAAGACCAGTCCCACAAGCCAGGCGGTCGGTCCCATTTCGGCCAGGCGTCCGGGCCCGAACGCCCCGGCGGCGAACCAGGCGAGCAGCCCCAGCAGCACCCCGGCCACCACCGCGGAGCCGGCGGCGGTGATCGCGCCCTCGCCCATCGAGAGCTCACCACTCTCCACCCGGCGCCGACGAATCCACAGGCCCGCCAGGAACCCGCAGAGGATCGGGACGATCAGCAGGATCCAGGTCAGCGGACTCGAGGAGGAGGGCAGCACACCAAACACCGGCAGCGCGGGCAGCGGACCCGCCACGGTGCCCAGCGGGGAGAAGATGCTATTGGCCCCCACCGCGAATCCGGGACCGATCAGCCAGGACGCCGCCCAGATAATCAGAGTGGGTAGGTAGAGCAGCTGCGCCAGGGTGATCACGATGCCGCCGCCCACCCCCAGCTCGGTGGTCTCGTACAGGCCGATGATCAGCGGATAGTTGACCAGCAGCAGGATCGCGGTCAGCAGCCCGGCCACGCCGATCAGCGCGCCCGAGGCCAGCGCCCCACCCCGCAATGAGGCGAAGGCGATCGTGCTTCCGGGTTCGCCGAGCCGCTCGGGCAGGGTATCCAGCGGGAACCGCTCCCCCGCGCGGTACCGGGCAACCACGAGACCCAGCGCCATCGCCGCGGCGAAGATCAGCGGCGGGAAGATCAGGCCGGTGACTCGGTCGGTGCTGATGATCTCGCTGCCCGAGGTGAAGACCACGCCGCAGGAGAGCAGCGCGTAGGTCACGGTTCCGGCGATCAGCGCGGTCACCGGATGCCCGGAATCCGCCGAGCGGGTTCCGCTGCGATACGCGAGCCAGATCACCAGGCCGGTGATGCCGATCGGCGCCAGCGAGAGCACAAACGGATCGCTCGCCCCTGCCAAACCAAACGGTGCCACGGTGTCGGCGGAGAGCTGCATGTTCAGGTGCACGCCGTGCCCGAGCAGCCAGAAGTCCACCGAGCTGCGCCAGAACAGGCTCCAGAATTCGGAGAATCCGGTGCCGATGGCCCAGATCAGGGTGGCCGGGACCACGAGGACGCCCACGCTGATGGCGAGGGCGATGAGGGCTTCGAGAGCGGCGAGGAGGGCGACCTGGGTGCGTTTCATGACCCCCTCAGACTAGCCCGATCACCCCGGAACACGCTGCAGGCGAGCCGCGAGAACCCGCACCGATGCGTGCGTGCGGATGCTAGTTGTCGGCGAGGGCGCGCTCCACCAGGACCCGGACCACCTCGGGGTAGCTGCGTCCGGTGGCGGCCCACATCTGCGGGTACTGCGACTGGGCGGTCAGCCCGGGCAGGGTGTTGATCTCGTTGAAGATCGGACCCTGCTCGTCCAGGAAGAAGTCGATTCGGGCGAGGCCGCGGCCCCCCAGCACGCGGAAGACCCGGCGAGCCTGGTCGGCCAGGTCGGCGGCCACCTCATCGGAGAGGTGCGCGGGCACGGTGAAGTGGGTGCCGCCGCTGGTGTACTTGGCGGCGTAGTCGAAGAAGGGCTGGTTGGGGTCGGCGTCGATCTCCAGGGCCGGGGCCACCTCGAGGGTACCGTCGGCGTGCTCCAGCAGGCCCAGGTCGATCTCGCGACCGACAATCTCGGTCTCGATCAGCACCGCGTCGCCACCCTCGGTGGCCAGGGCCAGTGCGGCCGGAAGCTGGGCGGCCTCGGTGACCCTGGTGCCGCCGATCGAGGATCCGCCACGGTTGGGCTTCACAAAGACCGGCAGCGAGATGCCGCGCTCGGCCAGGCGAGCCAGCAGGGCGTCGGGGTCGGCGATGGCCGCGGGCACGTCGGTCGGGTCCACACGCAGTGCCGGGGCGATACGGATGCCCGCATCGGCGACGACGGTCTTGGCCCACCACTTGTCCATCGCGATCGCGCTGGCACCCACGCCGGCACCCACGTAGCGAATGCCCGCGGTTTCCAGCAGGCCCTGCATCGTCCCGTCCTCGCCGCCCACGCCGTGGAAGGCGGGGATCACGACGTCGTAGTCGCGCAGCAGGGCGAGCACGTCGAGCAGACCGTACACCTCACCGGCCACCCACTCGCCCTCGCGGGTGACCAGGACGCTCAGCACCTCGGCACCGAGTTCCTCCAGCGCCACCACCAGGCCTCCGCCGCTCTTCAGCGACACCTCGTGCTCGCCGCTGATGCCGCCCATCAGGACCGCGACGCGGTGGGGGAACGCGGGGTTTTCTGCGGTGGTGCTCATGTGGATGGTGCTCCTCAGTTGATGTAGCGGCGGTTGATTCGGGCGCCGATCCCGCAGTAAATCTCGTGTTCCAGGGTACCCGCCCAGGCCGCCCATTCGGACACCGTGGGTTCACCCTGGGTGCCCGGTCCAAACAGGATCGCGGTGTCACCCTCGGCAACCGGATCATCGCCAAGATCCACCATAATCTGGTCCATCGAGATACGCCCAGCTACGCGCCGTCTTTTTCCGCCGATCCACACCTCGGCCTTGCCCGCGGCCGCCCAGGGCAGCCCGTCGGCGTAGCCCACGGCAATCAGCGCCAGGGTCGTGTCGCGCTCCAGGGTGTAGGTGTGGGAGTAGGAGACGCCCTCGCCGGCGAAGGCGCGCTTGACCTGCATCACGCGGGCGGTGAGGGTCATCGCGTGGCGCAGGCCGATGCCCGCCTCGTCGATGCCGTAGACCCCGGCCCCCAGGCGCACCATGTTGTAGAGGGAGGGATCGATCAGGCTGACACCGCTGGAGTTGGCCAGGTGGGTGAACTCGGGGTCCAGGCCCGCGGCGCGCGCAATCTGGATGGCCTGCTGAAGGCGGTCGGACTGGGCCCGGGTGCGCTCGGCGTCGAGGTCCCCGGCGTGGGACAGGTGCGACCAGATGCCGCGGATACTCAGCGACCCCTCGGCCTCAAAACGGGCGGCCTCGGCCACCAGCGTTTCCCATTCGGCCGCGACGGTGCCCCCGCGGTTCAGGCCGGTTTCCACCTCCAGGTGCACGTTCACGCCGGTGTTTTCGGCGGCCACCGCGCGCAGGTTGTCGAGGCCCGAGACGCTGATGTCGATGTCATTGGCGCGGGCATGCCGGGCGAAGTTGGGAACGTCGTTGAGCCAGGCAAACATCGGGGCTTCCTCGCCCGTCGCGCGCAGCTGCAGCGCCTCGCTCAGCCGGGCGAATCCGAGCAGGTCCGCGCCACCCTCGAGTGCCGCGGTGGCCGAGGCGGGTGCCCCGTGGCCGAACGCATCGGCCTTAACCGCGGCCATGATCTTGCCCTGCGGATAGTGCGCGCGGAACGTGCGAATGTTGTGCCGAATCGCCTCCAGATCCACGATCGCCTCGGCCGCAAACACGGTGGGCGGGATAAACGCGGTGGGGTCCGCGACGCCGCCGTTCACTGCGGAACCGGACAACGCTGCTGCGGGGGAATCGTTCACACTCACCCCCTAAGCGTACGGGGCAAACGGGGGTTTACCCGCATGCGCCGCCCCGGTCGCGGGAGTTACCGGCCGCCACTGGGGTCCGACGGCGATTCACCCCGCGGGGGATCGCCCCTGGAATCCGTCGCCGGGCGGGACTAAACTGACTGCGATGAGCGGACCGGTGCTGCTGCGGGTCCGGGAAATGGGGACACACATGGGCATCTCGCTCTACTACAGCGCCTCGCGCGCACATCCGATTACCGCGGTGGAGAACGCCGTGATCGAGGAGATTGTGCTCAGGCAAAATGCCGCGTTCCCGTTCGATTACGAGGACATCGATTTCGAGCCGGACACCCCGCCGAACCTCTTTTCCGGCTCCACCAAGCTGCCGCTGGACACCCCCGAAACCACCACCGAGGCGCTGGCTCACTGGCTGCGCGCGTTTAGCGAGCTGCGTCGGGCGCTGCCCGAAGCCGACTGGGAGCTGGCGATGGACGACCTCGACATCCCCTGGAATGATATCGACGGCTACACGCTGCCGGGCCTGTTCGACGAGGACTAGGGGCACGCAACAGCCCCCGTCACTCTGTGGTGACGGGGGCTGTGCTGTAGGCGCTAGAGACCGGCGACGATCTCACGCATCAGATTGGCTGCCTCGGCAGGCAAGGCAGCGTCTTGCCCGATCTAGAGACCGGCGACGATCTCGCGCATCAGGTTCGCTGCCTCGGACGGAGTCTTACCTACCTTGACGCCGGCGGCCTCGAGGGCCTCCTTCTTGGCCTGGGCGGTTCCGGCCGAGCCGGAGACGATGGCACCGGCGTGGCCCATGGTCTTGCCCTCGGGCGCGGTGAAGCCGGCGACATAGCCCACGACGGGCTTGGTCACGTGTGCCTTGATGTACTCGGCGGCACGCTCCTCGGCGTCTCCACCGATCTCACCGATCATGACGATTGCCTTGGTGTCGGGGTCGGCCTCGAACGCGGCGAGGGCGTCGATGTGGGTGGTGCCGATGATCGGGTCTCCACCGATACCGATGGCGGTCGAGAAGCCGATTTCGCGCAGCTCGTACATCATCTGGTAGGTGAGGGTTCCGGACTTGGACACCAGTCCGATCGGGCCGGTACCGGCGATCGATGCCGGGGTGATGCCAACCAGCGCCTCACCCGGGGTGATGATGCCGGGGCAGTTCGGGCCGATGATGCGGGTCTTGTTGCCCTTTTCCTGGGCGTAGGCCCAGACCTCGGCGGAGTCGCCGACGGGGATGCCCTCGGTGATGATGACCAGCAGCGGGATCTCGGCGTCGATGGCCTCGATCGCCGCATCCTTGGCGAATGCCGGGGGCACGAACGCGATGGAGACGTCGGCACCGGTGGTGTCGATGGCCTCGACGACGCTACCGAACACCGGCAGGGTGACATCCCCGTGGGTCACGGTGGTGCCGGCCTTGCGGGCGTTCACGCCGCCCACGATGTTGGTGCCCGCGGCGAGCATCAGCGCGGTGTGCTTGGAAGCCTCGCCGCCGGTGATGCCCTGGACGATGACCTTGGAGTCCTTGTTTACAAAGATCGACATGTTCGGATCCCTACTACTTCGATGCCAGCTCGGCGGCCTTGGCGGCGCCCTCGTCCATGGAGCCCGCGATGGTGATCAGCGGGTGGTTTGCGGCGGCGAGGATCGCGCGACCCTCGTCTACCTTGTTGCCGTCCAGGCGAACAACGAGCGGCTTGGTGGCGGTGTCACCGAGGATTTCCAGGGCCTTGACGATGCCGTTGGCAACCGCGTCACAGGCGGTGATTCCACCGAAGACGTTCACGAAGACCGACTTCACCTGGCTGTCGCCGAGGATTACGTCGAGGCCGTTGGCCATGACCTCGGCCGAGGCTCCACCACCGATGTCGAGGAAGTTGGCGGGCTTGACGCCGCCGAAGTTCTCACCGGCGTAGGCAACCACGTCGAGGGTCGACATCACGAGGCCGGCACCGTTTCCGATGATTCCCACCTCACCGTCGAGCTTGACGTAGTTGAGGTCGGACTCCTTGGCCTTGAGCTCGAGCGGGTCGGTGGTCGCGCTGTCGGCGAGCTCCGCGTGCTCGGGGTGACGGAACTCGGCGTTCTCGTCGATCGAAACCTTACCGTCGAGGGCAACGATATCGCCGTCCTCGGTGAGGACCAGCGGGTTGACCTCAACCAGGGTGGCGTCCTCGCCCGCGTAGACGTTGTACAGCTTGACGAAGACGTCGGCGACCTTGTCTACCAGGTCCTCGGGGAAGTTTGCGGCAATCGCGATCTCGCGTGCCTTGGCGGCGTCGATGCCGGTGCGCGGGTTGACCTCGATCCGGGCCAGAGCCTCGGGCTTCTCCACGGCGAGCTGCTCGATCTCCATGCCGCCCTCGACGCTGGCGAGCGAGAGGTAGGAGCGGTTGGCGCGGTCCAGCAGAACCGAGAAGTAGAACTCGCGGGCGATCTTGGCGCCCTGCGCGACCATAACGCGCTTGACTTCGTGACCCTTGATGTCCAGGCCGAGGATGGCCTGGGCGGCTTCGAAGGCTTCGTCGGCGTTCTTGGCGACCTTGACGCCACCGGCCTTTCCGCGGCCACCAACCTTAACCTGTGCCTTGACCACAACAACGCCACCGATCTTTTCGGCGGCGGCGCGTACGTCTTCGGGGGTGTCCGCGACGATACCGGCAAGGACCGGCACCTCGTATTTCTCGAACAGGTCTCGGGCCTGATACTCGTAAAGATCCACGTGTGGTTCCAATCCGCAATGAGGTTTTGGGAGAAAATTGCGTACCCGACGCCTCGCTTGTAACTCGACGTCAAGATACCCATCTAAGACTCTACCCCCTGCCCCCGGCGCAGGTCACCCGCACACCGTATACACGCCCGAGTTCTGGGTGAACAGACGGTATTGGAGAGGCTACGCCCGTGACTTGAAGTAGCGGAACAGCTGTTTTTCCCGGGTGGTGAACGCACCGGCGATTACCCCGAGCAGTACGGCGGGCACAAAGACCAGGCATATCCTGATCGCCAGACCCCGAAGCGCGGCCGGATCCGGGATCCCGGACAGCCCGGTCAGGACCAGGGTTGCCGTCAGCGCAATCAGAACCGCTACCGCTGCCGGAACCAGTGCCTCCCCCAGCAGGATCAGGGTTTGGGCGCCCGGTGATACCCCACTGTGTCGGGCCGAGGCGAGTTCGAGCCTGCGGATCCGCACCATCACAAACCCGATGACCAGTCCGGCGAGCGCCCCGGCCGGTGCGGCGACGGTGGTGAGCCGACCGCCGAAGGCGTCGGCCCCGGGGAAGGTTTGCCCGAGCCGGGAGTTCAGCTGACTCAGCTGCGGGCGCGCCTGCGAATCCCCCTCCCCCAGCAGGGTCGAACGCAGCTGGGTGGCGACCGCCTCCGTCTGTGGCCACACCTCAATCCAGCACTCGTCAAAGGCCTGGCGGTCGGCGGGAACCGGGGAAAGCACCGTGTATCCCAGGCCGGGTTTGCGCCCGTCATCGGGATAGGGGAACACGGCGCGCACCGAAATCTCTCCGACACCGGTAACGATGGTGTCGCCGCCCGCGCGTCCCAGCGCCTCGGCGACCTGGTCCGAGAGGATCACCCCGGCACCGGGTACGGCGGTGGGTGCGGATCCGGTCTCGGTGATCAACCGGATAAAGCCTTCGCTGGCATCGCGCTGGGGGATCGAGTGACCGGGCAGTGCCGCCGGGTTCACGCCGGCGGGGTTCTCGCGCACGGCACCTGCCTGGTTCACGTTGGGCAGCGCGGAGAGCGCCTCGCAACGGGTCGCATCAATCTGACCGGGGGCCTGGAACATGAGGATCGAAGCTCCGGATCGACGGTAGGAATCCGCATCGTTCAATACCCGGGATACGGTGCTGATCTCGGCCAGGCACAGCCCGATCAGCAGCGTCGCGCACAGCAGCGTGAACAGGAGCGCGCGCGAGGTTCCGGTGCGAATATCCCGCAGAATCTCGCCGATGAGCGCGCCCGGACGCAGGCCACTCCCGCGGGGGTTCGCCGTGATGCTGGCATTCGTTTTCACCGGGTGTTCCTGCTCCGAACGTTCCGAGTGGTTACTGTGCGGGCTCATCCGGGGATACTCAGATCGATCAGGTCGGTGCAGGCGTCACGCGTCGCGGCATCGTGGGTGGCCACCACCACGATGCCACCGGCCTGAGACAGGACACCGAGGGTCGCATTAACGGTGTCCGCGGTGACCCGATCCAGCTGCGCGGTGGGCTCATCCACCAGAAAGAGTTCGGGGCCCGCGGCCATCCCCCGCGCGAGCATCAGGCGCTGAGCCTCCCCGCCGGAGAGCGCGCCAAAGGGACGATCGGCCACGTCACCAAGACCGAAGCGTTGCAGATATTCTCGGGCGATTTCCTCGGCCTCTCGGCGCGAATACCCCCGGGCGATCAGTGGTAGCACCACGTGATCCAGCGCATCCCGCTTGGCCACCCCGTGCGGGTTTTGAAACACCCAGCGCGTACGCCGCACATCCTCGCGCAGAACGCGGCCGTGGGTGGGCTCCTCCCATCCCGCCAGGATACTCAGCAGGGTGCTCTTTCCCGATCCCGACGGTCCCGAAAGCGCGTAGACGTGATGGGGCAGAAGTTCCCGCGTCAACCCGCTAAACAGCAGCGCCCCGCCGGGAAAGGCGTGGCCAACGTCCTCCAGTATCACTCGCATGCGCGCGATTGGTTCGGGACAAGATCGAGAGCCTCGGGTGGGGTGACACCCTCGGCAAACCGAATGAACGACTGGCCGAGCTGCGAACCGAGCAGGCTCACCCGAAAGGTCTGTCGGCCGGCGGCTACGCAGGCGGTTGCCCCCTCGATGTTGTAGAGCGCCGACGGCGCGGTCACCCAGGCGGTCACCGCTTCGGCCAAAATGTAGCGGGCCCCCAGGGTGCGTGTGGCACCGGCCTCGGCGTTTTGGTCGGCGGGGATCCGCTCTCCGGCGATGATGGCCGCCAGTGCGTCGGGGTCGGTGACCGCACCGGTTTCGGTGTCGATCGGATATCGCTGCCCGTTGACCTCGACCACCCGGGCACCCTCCACGGGATTCTCGGGAAGTGTGCTGAGGCTGACGGTGGCCAGGTTATCGGCCAGCGCGATCAGGGTTCGCCCCTCCTCCACCTGCTCGCCGATTCCCAGCGGGCAACCGGTGATCCCCGACGGACCGGGCGAGATCCAGGCAATGTTCGCCTGGGCGATGACCGCCGCATCCGCGGGGGTTACGCCAGCCTTCTTAAGGAGGGCGTTCATCGCCCTCAACAGGGTCGAATCCACGCCGCCCCGCTCGGGCACCATAAATCCGAGGCTGCGCAGCTCGGCACGCAGCGCGCTCACGTCGGTGCCGGTATCGCCCTCAACCAGATCCCGCCAGGGCGGTTGCGCGCCGCCGAGGGCGAGCGCCGAGATTCCGTTGATCGAGAACGGCACGCTGCCACGAGCGATCTCGGTGCCTGGTGTACATGCCAGGGCGGTGACCCGGCCCGCGACGGGGGCACGCAGAGCTCGCTGGGTTCCCCCGGAGATACGCAGTTCGGCGGCCCGGGAATCATCAAAGCTGCGCTCACTCAACACCGACTGGGTCACGGCATCCGCGGGCCGCAGCGCATCCGGAACCGCACTCGCCGTTGCCAGCACGCCGGCGACGGCACCCACACACACCAGAACGAGTGCCCCGAGAATAGCAGTGGTCGGGCGAAACCATCCCCGCGAGTTGCTAGGTCTACCCGGGCCGTCTGTCTCCAAGCGTCTTCGCCTCAATATTTCACTCCGAGCGGATTGGATTGACATTCGCCCGCCTCGACGTCGGTAGCCGAGAACGGAAAGGCGTTGGCGCTGAAGTCTCGTCCGTAGTCCTTGGCCCGGTATCCGGGATCAACCTTTTTCTTGTCCACGAGACACTTGGCCACAATCGTAAACTCGTCCAGATTGTCTGGGTTCCGTTTCATCTGCCAGTAAAGAAAATCGACCTCCGTACCGGTACTGTCCACACACTCGTTGTAGATTCGTGTTCGTTCGGCTGAAGGTTGCGGCGCGCGCTTCGAGGTCAGGGTGGAGCCACCCGTGGAGTCAAAGGTAATCGTGACGTCGCGGGAGGCGAGACAGGTAATGAGTGGTTCCCGAGATTCGACAAGCTGCTGCTCGGTAATCTTGCCGGTCGCGAGAATCTTTCGTTCGATCTCGCTGGTGGCATTCTCATATCCCGATCGGAACCCGTCTGCCCACGGCCCCGAAAACTCGGGTACGGCAGAGCCGCGCTGTGAGGCTTCCGAGGGATTTCCCGTCATACATCCCGTCGCACCAAAGATGAGGCACAGCATCAGCAGTCCGCCGCCGAGACGAAGGCTTCGGGGTGAGCCCCGGCCCACATTTCGCGGCAAACCACCAACGCCGATGTTCTTAGGGGTTAGATCCACCAATTCACTCCGGCTCCCTGGGCGTCAACCCAGCACATAATCTGTCGAGAGACCTGCCCGGGCCCAACCTTGGGTGCTAATTTGTCGCCGGAGAGCGTGTAGGAAACGTGTTGGGCCAGTCGACAATCCTGATTGGTTGCACTCCACATCGACCGGGTGAAATTGCATCGAGCCGCCGACTGCCTGGTCTCGGATTGTGCGCGAGCAGGTGCGGCGAGGGCCGGTGCGGGGAGCGCTGTCAGTGCGATCGCGGTTCCGACCAGTGCGGCCGTGAGGGTTTTCATGAGAATCTCCTTTGATTTCTCGGCGAGGTTCGCCGTGAGATCAGTGAAGCCGGAAATCGCTCAATATCGCGCAGAAGTCGTCGTAAAAAGCACTTAATTTCGTCGCAAAACGACCGTGCAGGGAGGCTGCCAGGCGATCTTCCCCATCGGCGTTCTCGTAGCTTGCGTCCCATCCCCGAACGCACTAGTACTCGACCCCGAGCGGGTTGGTGAGGCACTCGCCCGCGACCATGTCGGTGTCGGAAAACGGGAAGTCTCCGTAAAAGTCGCGTTCGTAGTCCTTGGCGCTATAGCCGCGCTCGACAAAGGGTTCGCGGGCGGCAACTAGCTCCTGCTCGGTGATGATCTCGTCCGCAAGGATGTCTCGTTCAAGCCGTGACCCCGTATCGTTCCAGGCTGAACGAAACTCCTCCGCCCACGGACCGCTGAAAGCCGGCGCGGATCCCGATAGTCGAGCGTCGCCGGTATCGGGTGTGGTGTGCGCGGCACACCCGAACAGGCCGAGCACAACGGCACCCACGGCAGCCAGTTCGAGCAGACTGCTACTCCGATGTATGCGCGCTTCTCCCCCGAAAAACGGCACTCTGCCGTATCTCCTAGTAAAGAGAGATAACAAACGCCCACCTCATGCGAACGTCGCAAAAGGTGGGCGTAGGTGGCGTCCGGCGGACGCGGACCCCGGGGCGGGGGCTAGATCTTTTCGATCGGCGCGATCTTGATCAGCAGCTTCTTGGCACCCGCGGCCTCGAACAACACGTGGGCGATGCGCTTGGCACCCTCGCCGGTGACCTGCTGTACGCGGCCCTCGCCGAAGTCGACGTGGCGGATGCGGTCGCCGGGAACCAGCTCAAGCATCGAGTTATCACGCACCTGGTTGGTGACCTGGTTGGGCCAGGCCTTCTTCTCCGGGCGGGGCAGGGCCGGGGGCTGATCCGAGCTGCCGCCGTATCCGCCGCGGCCGTTGGAGAACCCGCGGCGACCGGTGGAATTTAGTGCGCGCGACTGCTGTCCGCCCCGCGAGTTGACCATGCCCGGCGACTGCCGCCACTCGATCAGCTCGGCCGGGATCTCCTGCAGATAGCGCGAGGGCATCGCCACGGCGGTCTCGCCGAACTGCGCGCGGGTCATCGCCAGCGAGAGGAACAGGCGCTTGCGGGCACGGGTAATGCCCACATAGAACAGGCGTCGCTCCTCGGCGGGGCCGCCGGGCTCATTCGCCGACATCTTGTGCGGGAGCAGGTCCTCCTCGATCCCGGTGAGGAACACGCCCTCATACTCCAGGCCCTTGGCGGTGTGCAGGGTCATCAGTGAGACGGTGCCGGAGGTGTCGTCCAGGTCGTCGGCCGCGGCCACCAGGGACACCTCGGTGAGGAAGTCGATCAGGGTGCCGTCGGGATTGTTCTTCTCGAACTCCTTGGTCACCGCCTGGAGCTCCTCGATGTTCTCCGCGCGGGCCTCGTCCTGGGGATCGCGGGAGTTACGCAGGGTTTCCAGCAGGCCGCTGCGGGTGACCAGCAGGGTCAGCACGTCGGCCACCACGCCGGTGTCCGCGAGTTCCGCGGCCTCGTCGAGCAGATCGGAGAGGGCGCGGATCGAACCGGTGACCTTGGGGCCGAGCCCCAGGCCCTCCACGTTGCGCATCGCGTCGCGGAAGGTGAGGCCGTTGGTCTCGGCAAAGGTCGCCAGCTGCGTTTCGGTGGCCGGACCGATACCGCGCTTGGGGGTGTTTAGAATGCGGCGCAGGGCCAGCTGATCGTCGGGATTGACGACCGACACCAGGTAGCCGAAGGAGTCGCGAATCTCGGCGCGGTCGTAGAACTTCGTGCCACCCATGACCCGGTAGGGCAGGGCCGAGCGGATGAAGATTTCCTCGAGCGCACGGGTCTGGGCGTTGGTGCGGTAGAAGACCGCCATGTCCGAGTAGGACATGCCCTCGGCATGCAGCTTCTCGATCTCATCGGCCACAAACTGTGCCTCATCGTGACCCGAATAGCCGGTGAACCCGACGATCTTCTCGCCGGCCCCGTCGGCCGACCACAGCTTCTTATCCTTACGGTCGAAGTTATTGGAGATCACCGCGTTGGCGGCCGAGAGGATGTTCTGCGTCGAACGATAGTTCTGCTCCAGCAGCACCACCTTTGCGCCCGGGAAGTCGCGCTCAAACTCGGTGATGTTGCGAATATCCGCGCCGCGGAAGGCATAGATCGACTGGTCCGAGTCGCCCACCACGGTGAGCGAGGCGGGCTCGACGCCGCCGGGACCGGCTCCCAGCAGGTAGTCGTCGGGCTCGGGTTCGGGCGCGCGGGTCAGCTCGCGAATGAGCGAGTACTGCGCATGGTTGGTGTCCTGATACTCGTCCACCAGGATGTGCCGGAAGCGCTTCTGATAGGTGGCCGCCACGTGCGGGAACGCCCGGAACAGGTAGACGGTCTGACCGATCAGGTCGTCAAAGTCGAAGGAGTTGGCCCGGGCCAGCTCGAGCGTGTAGCGACGGAACAGCTCCACAAACATGCGCTCGGCGGGATCGTTGAGGCTCGCGTTGCGCGCGTAGGCGTCGACGTCGGTGAGCTCGTTCTTGAGCTTGCTGATCTTGCTGGCGACGTTGCCCGGGGTAAGCCCGAGAACGTCGGCCTGCAGCTCCTTGATCAGACGCTTAATCAGCACCTTGGTATCGGAGGAATCGTAGATGGTGAAGTTCTTTTTGAACCCGAAGTGCTCGGCCTCGCGGCGCAGAATGCGCACACACGCCGAGTGGAAGGTGGAGATCCACATGCCCTCGGCCGCGCCACCCAGCTGCTCCTCGACGCGCTCGCGCATCTCGGCGGCGGCCTTATTGGTGAAGGTGATCGCCAGGATCTGGCTCGGCCACGCCTCGCGATTGCGGATCAGCCCGGCGATGCGCTGGGTCAGCACCCGGGTCTTCCCCGACCCGGCACCGGCCACGATCAGCAGCGCCGGACCGCGATAGGTCACGGCCTCCAGCTGCTGCGGGTTCAGGCCGTGCGTGGTGGGGTCCTCCCCCTCGGGCAGGTCCTGTCCGAACTGCATCGAGCGTCCAGACTGCGCCGAACGCCCGGACTGTACCGAGCCCTGGGAACCGCCGGTTTCGAACCCAGGCCCGGTTCCGGGCGGGGCGATACGGACGACCGCGGGCTCGTTGGCGGACGTGGAGGAATCGGAAGGCTGCACCATGGTGCTCCCAGTCTAGGCCGCGCCACCGACAGCGTGCGGCGGGACACCCGGGACCGGGATCCGGGTCACAATTAGCCCTCGCGGTGGTGCGCCCAGAACTCGGCACGCGCCTCATAGGCAAGGTCGGGCTGATCGGCAAAGACACCGTCCACGCCGGTTTCCAGGATCTGGTGGTACTCGGTTCGCCAGTCTCCGTGGTGGGCGTCGTCCCCGTGACCCCGGTTTTCGGGAATGAGGAAGGCGTTTTCCGGACGCAGCGTCCAGGTGTACACCAGCAGGCCCGCGGCGTGGGCGGCGGCGACCCGGGCGGACCCCAGCTCGTCCAGCAGGAACGACTTGGCCAGGCTCACCCCGTTCACGGCCGGCGCGAAACTCGCCAGTGCCTCGGGGGTGGCATAGGAGGCGTAGGTGCGGGCGTCCTCGCCGAGGGCGGCGACCTCATCGGCCGGCGATCCCTCCTCGTCGATCAGATAGACAAACTTGGCGTTGAGGCCACGCTCACGCAGATCGGTCAGGGCGGACAGCTCGAAGCTCTCCACGATCAGCGCCCGCTCGCCCCAGCCGGTGAGCTGCTGCAGGAACAGGTCGTTCATGGCGAAGCCCTGGCTGGCAAAGTAGGCCGAGTGCTTGATCTCGGCGACCATGCCGAGGGGACGGCCGTGGTTCTGCTCCTCCTCGCCGATCAGCGCGATCAGGTCCGCGAGGCACAGCACCCGGGAGCGGTCGTTAAAAAGCACGCTGTCGTGACGCAGCTCGGGCAGACGTTCGCGGCACTTGAGTGTGGCGATCTGCGCCCAGGTGAGGTCCTCGGTGAACCAGCCCTCGTGGCGGATGCCGTCCACGGTCTTGACCGTTTTGTACTCGGCAAACTCGGGGCGGTCGGCGATATCGGTGGTGTCGGTGATGTTGTTCTCGTGACGCAGAACGAGCACCCCGTCGCGGCTCACCACGAGGTCGGGCTCCACCAGGTCCGCGCCCAGCTCAAACGCCAGCCGGTACGCCTCCTCGCTGTGCTCGGGACGGTATCCACTCGCACCGCGGTGGCCAATGACAACGGGGTTCGGCAGCTCGCTCATGCCCCCAGACTAACCCCGACCGCTACGCCGATGGTGAACACGCGCCCCCGTTTACCATCACTTCATAATTGAACGGGCGCCTCCCAGCGAATTCCGGTAGATTATAGGGGTTACGGGCGCACATACCCCGAACGAAACAGCCACGACACAGCCCACCGCGCCCGATTGAGAAACCGAGAGCAGGACCCCCGCATGGCGAGCAACAACCCCGCATTCAGAAACCCCGCGTTCAACAACGGTGGTGCGCAGGCGCAGGCCGGCACCCAGGCACAGATGAGCGCCGAACAGCTGCAGCACCTGTACAACCAGCCCGTTGGTGCGGTGGATGCCAGCGACCGGATGACCGTCGAGGACACCGTCGTCAAGACCGGTATCTCCTTCGCGATCCTCGTCGTGGGTGCCGTCATCGGCTGGAACGTTCCCGTCCTCATGGTTCCGGCCATGATCATCGGTTTCGTCCTGGCCATGGTCAACATCTTCAAGAAGCTGCCCTCCGCCCCGCTGGTTCTGGCCTACGCCGGCGTGCAGGGAATCTTCGTGGGTGCCCTCTCCGGGTTCTTCGAGGCTCAGTTTGCCGGCATCGTGATGCAGGCCCTGATCGCGACCCTCTCGGTGATCGGTGTGACCCTGGCGCTGTTTGCCAGCGGCAAGATCCGCGCCTCCAAGAAGGCCACCAAGATCTTCTTGATCGCGATGGTGGGTTACCTGGTTTACTCGCTGGTCAACATGGTCCTGATGATGACCGGTGTCGTCTCCACCGGCTTCGGCCTGAACAGCATGCCGATTGGTAACACCGGCATCCCGATCGGTGCCGTCCTCGGCGTCCTCGTGGTCATCATGGCCGCCTACTCGCTGGTGCTCGACTTCGACTCGATCCAGCGCGGCGTGCAGAACCGTGCCCCCAAGGTGTACGCCTGGGCCGGCGCATTCGGCATCATGGTCACCGTGATCTGGCTGTACACCGAGATCCTGCGTCTGATCGCGATCTTCCGCAGCAACTAGTTTTCACCACACAGCGGCCGTCTCCCTCGGGAGGCGGCCGCTTTTGTGTATAGGAGCGTACCTGAGCGATCTACCAGGGACGCGAGCTACGGCATTGCACCGTCGACCCGCCCTTCACGTCATACCACCAAAGTACGCGGTTGTTGGAGCACGCACCATTCGCCAAAATGTATCCGGTGACAACTGTGACGACCGCTCCTACAATTACACAGGCGGCCGTCCCGACCACGGGTATAGCGCAAACCGCCGCAGTGATTGCGGTAGAGCCGATCGCGCTGCCCAACACGGATTGATCGGTCGAGTTAAAACCAATAGCCATTTGGATTCCACGCGTAAGCACTTCAATCCGGGTTTGAGCCCCGGCCCCCGGTGACGCAGCCCGGGCCTGTAACTCCGACTCGACATCTATCGACCGAGGTAAGGAAAATGATCCTTCGGGAACCGTGTACCGATAGGCTCGGACATTCTGCTGCGCAATGTCTTCCTTAGCGATTCCTGAAGATTCAAGCTCGCGCAGTCCGTTCAAAAAGTACTGTGGATCTGTTAGCTGGCTTCCCCCGGGAACGATGCTCTCCATCTCAGCTGGAGTAATTATGGCACCATCCCGAATCGGGTGCGCACGATTACTCGCTGGCACCGCACTTGCCGGAATGCTAGCGCCCGCCCCCAGGAGCGTACCCGCGGCCAAGATTGCAACAATAGTTTTCATCTTCAGTGTGAGACTAATCATGTTCAACGCCCCCAGCGTCTTCAATGACCGGCTCGATGCCGATCAGTTCAAGAACCGTACCAGGTAGGGTTCTTCAAACAGCCTCATGCGTAGGGTGGCTGTTGACGGCAACTCAGGTTTCACTGTCCATTTGGGGGGACGTATGCGTTGGATAATACTTCCGATTTATTTCATTGGCATCATCGTGCTGGGATATCTGGTAAAAAGCCAGGGGTTCCTCGATGGATCTGCAACAAAAGAGTGGATCGGGAACACGATCTTTATCGTGCTCCTAGCTGGGACCACCCCGCTTTTTTTCGTGTTGAAACGCCACAAAAGCAGACAAAACTAACGAATAGGCGTGCTCGATAAGTGGTCTACTTCAACCACTTGCCCAGCACCGTGACCTCGGCGTCCTCGTAGCCCAGGCGTTCATAAAAGTCGATCACGGCGGTGTTGGTATTGCGGACCATGAGCTGCACCTTGAGTGCGCCCTCGGTGGCGAGCCAACCTTCGGCGGCCTCGATGATCGCGCGGCCGAGTCCGCGGCCGCGGTCGGCCTCGCGGACGGCCACATAGTAAATCCAGCCACGATGTCCGTCGTGTCCGGCCATCGCGGTGGCACGCAGCGTCCCGGCCTCGACCAGTCCCAGCACGGTTGAGGTCGGGCCCGCGAGCGCACCCTCGGCATCGCGAATCGGGTCGTTCCACGGACGGGTCAGCCCCGCCTCATGCCAGAGCGCGGCGGCAGCGGGAATCAGGTCGGGTGTGATCGGGTGAATCTCCATCCCCCCAGCGTAGGGCTAGGCCGGGGTGCAGCCACAGCTCTCCCGCGCGGCAAGCCGCGTGGGTAGGGTGCGAGTGAGCGGCGCCGAGGGGGTGGTCAACTGGGCGATCAACAGGTCCACCGCCGCCTCCCCGAGCGCCTGCATCGGCTGACGCACGGTGGTGAGCCGGGGCGTGGACACCAGGCCCGCGGCGATGCCATCAAACCCGGTGACGATGATCCGCCCCGGCACCGCAAGACCCCGGGTGCGCAGCGCATCAATAACGTCGAGAGCATCGGCATCGGTGCGGCACACCAGGGCATCGGGCAGCTCGGTCTCGACCACACGTTCCAGAAGGGCGAGCACCGCCGCGACCGCGCCACCCTCTGCGGTCACCGGTTCGCTCGGCGGCGTGATGCCCTCGGCCAGCAGGGTGTCTCGGAAGGCCTCCCAGCGAGCACGGAACTCCATCGAACCCACCCCGCCCACAAACTGCGGACGCCGCACGCCGTGCTCCCGCACCAGGTGACGGGTGAGCTGGGCGATCCCATCCTCATTCTCGATGGTCACCCGATTGAGCTTCTCGGTTCCGGCAAACTCCGACACGATGACCACAGGAATGCGCTCGGCAATGGGAACAATGGTTTCGGCCGTGGTGGTGTTGGGGAAAACTACCAGCGCATCCGAGCGGCCGGCAATATCGATGATGGTCGACTCGCTGTTGCGATGGTTTCCGCCGCCCACCAACAGCGAGTACCCGTTGCGCCAGGTGGCGATCTCGATCCCGCGCTGCACCTCGTCCACATAGCGCGGAAAATGCCGGAGATCCTCGTTACCGAAGGGATCCACCCGCGCCGGGGAGGTGGCGTAAATATCCCAGGAGATCAGCCCGATCACGCCCGTCCGTCCGGCGGCGAGCCCGCGGGCCGACGCGCTGGGCACGTACCCCAGCGCCCGCGCCGCCGCATACACTGCCTCGGCGGTGGCCGGACGAATCTTCTCGGGCTGTCTGAAGGCAAACGACACCGTCGCAATCGATACCCCGGCCGCGGCCGCAACATCGTAGACGGTGGGTGCCTTGCCCATGAATCCTCCAGTTCCAGGCGACGGCGGGCGAGGCACAGACCCCGCCCGCCGTCGCGAGTTCGTTACAACGATACTTCGTTGGCGATCAAAACGGTGCCGACCTCGCGGGCGGACGCGGCCGAGTCACCCAGCAGCACACGGTACTTCCCCGGTTCAACCTCCCAGCCTTCATTCCAGTGACGGAATGCACGCAGCGGCAGCTCGAGGCGCACCTCGGTTTCGGCCCCGGGCTGAACCTCCACCGCGGCGAAGGCTACCAGCCAGCGCTCGGGTCGTTCGGCCTCGGTCTCCGGACGGGTCAGATATGCCTGCAGCACGTGCTTGCCCGCACGCTCCCCGGAGTTCCGCACCCGGGCAATGACGGTAGCGGGGACCTCCTCGGTGCCCGCGCGCACCTCCGCCGACACCCGCTCGAAGGTGGTGTATCCGAGTCCATACCCGAACGGGAATGCGGGCACCCTACCCGCGGCGTTCCAGGCACGATACCCGATGTGGATGCCCTCGGTGTAGGTGAGCACCCCCTCGGTGGGGGTGGTGGAGAGCACCGGCACATCCTCCTCGGTCGCCGGCCAGGTGGTGGGCAGGCGTCCACCGGGTTCGGCCGCACCGGTCAGCACATCGGCTAGCGCGTCCCCAAACTCCTGACCCGGGAACCAGGTCAGCAGGATCGCCGAGACGTCCCGACGCCAGGGCATCAACACCGGGCTTCCGGCGTTTACCACCACGATCGTGCGCGGGTTGGCCGCGGCCACGGCGGACACCAGCTCATCCTGGCGACCGGGCAGCGACAGGGTCTTGCGGTCCTTCCCCTCGCTCTCGTCGCGGTTGGTGGTGCCGACAAACACCACGGCGACCTCGGCCGCGGTGGCGGCGGCAACCGCATCCCGGATTCGGCCGTCATCATCGGCGTCGGAGGCCACCAGTCCAAACGAAATCGAGGCGGCATTGCTGAGGTGGCCGCGGCTCTTGAGATCGTTGACCACCCGCACCTGGATGTCGGTGCCCACCCGCACGTCGATCCGCTCGCTCAGTCGCGGCGGGGCCAGCAGGCCGGTGCCCATCGCGTCATCCAGCGAGGAGAGGCGGCCATCGATCAGCCGCTCACCGTCGGCAAACACCTCAACCGATCCGATGGTCTCCACCCCGAGTTCCACGCTGCCCGAACGCTTCGGGCGGAACAGGGTTGTTGCCTCCAGGGTTACCGCGCCGGCCGGGACCCCGCCGGTCCAGACCAGGTGCGCGCTCCGGCGCTCCTCCACCAAAACCTCGCCGCCGTCGGCATCGAGGAAGCGCACGTGCACACCGGGCTCGCCTGTTTCCGGGTTGACCACATCGTGCAGCGGGAAGGGCACCAGACCGCGGGTGACCGCGACGCCCGGCTCGACGCTCAGGTCCGCATTCGGCAGGGCCGAGGCGATGCCATCCAGCGGGGTCACCACGTGATCGGCCACCACAAACGCGCTTCCGCCACCCTGGGTACGCGGCAGGGTTGCCGCCTCACCGATCACCGCGACGCTGCCGGGCAGGCGTGACCAGGGCAGCTCGGCACCCTCGTTGCGCACCAGCACCATCGCCGCGGCCGCGGAGGAACGGGCAAACGCGATCGGATCATGGCCGGGACGCTCGGCCCGAACCGGCGCCTCCACATCGGCTAGTGCGCCCACCCGCCAGGCCAGCCGGAGCAGGCGCAGAACCTTGGCATCCACATCGGATTCGGCCACTTCCCCGGCGGCAATCGCCGCAATCAGCTTCTCGCCCCACGGCCCCGTCGGCCCCGGCATCGCCAGATCCTGACGCGAACGGGCGGCCGCCACGGTGGTGCGCACGGCCGTCCAGTCGGAAATCACCAGGCCGTCGAAACCCCATTCGGTAGCCAGCGGTGCCTCCAGCAGCGGGCTCTCGGACATCGTGGTCCCGTTGACCTGGTTGTAGGCGGACATGATGCCCCACGCCTCACCCCGCGTCACCACCGCTTCAAAGGGCGCATAGTAGACCTCGCGCAGGGTCTTCTCATCCACCCGCACGTTCACGTGGAATCGTTCGTCCTCGGAATCATTGGCCACATAGTGCTTGGGCACCGCGGCGATACCCTGCCCCTGCAGACCCTCGGTATAACCGATCGCCATTTCGCCCGAGAGCAGCGGGTCCTCGGAAAACGCCTCGAAGTGCCGGCCGCCGCGCGGGGTGCGCTGCATGTTGATGGTGGGTCCAAGCACCACATCCACCCCCTTGCGCCGAGCCTCGGCCGCGAGGACCTCGCCGTAGGTGTGCGCCAGGGCGGTATCCCAGGTCGCCGCCAGGGCGGTGCCGCTGGGCAGGTTCAGCGAGGGATCACGCTCATCCCAGGCGGCGCCACGCACGCCCGCGGGTCCATCGGAGAGGACCATGCTGGCCAGCCCGATCTCGGGCACCGCCAGGGTGCTCCAGAAATCGCCCCCGGTGATCAGGGCAACCTTGACCTCGAGGGGCAGGGCAGCAAGCTTTGCTTCGAGCGCCGACTCCACTTCGGGGGTGGTGAATGCGGGGGCGGGGGCACCGGTTACCGGTGTGTTCTCGGTCATAACTATCTTTCGTATCGGGGTGTTCGGGTGAAAATCTCGGGGCCTATTTGATGCCGACGGAGGCGACGCTCTGCAGGAAGAAGCGCTGGAGGAAGATGAAGAACAGCACGATCGGCGCGATCACCAGGACCGAACCTGCCAGCAGCAGCCCGTAATCGGTGGCGTTTTCCCCCTGCGAATACAGGGCGAGAGCCACCGGCAGCGTGTACCTATCCTCGGTTTGGGCGGCAACCAGCGGCCAGAGGAAGTTGTTCCAGGACGAGAGGAACGTCAGGATGCCGAGCGTCGCCAGCGGCGGGCCCAGCAGCGGCAGGATGATCCGCAGGAAGATGCGGGCCTCGCTGGCACCGTCGATCCGGGCGGCCTCGATCAGCGAATCGGGAATCTCCCCGATGAACTGCCGCATCAAAAACACCCCGATCGGAGCGGTCAGGAACGGCAGGATCAGCGCGTAATAGGAGTTGGACATCCCGAGGTTGCTGACCAGCACAAACAGCGGGACGAAGGTCACTACATGCGGCACCATCAGGGTCACCAACACCAGCGCGAGCAGCGTCTTCTTGCCGGTGAAGTTCATCTTCGCCAGGGCATACCCGACCATCGAGCAGAAGATGATGTTGCCCAGCACCGTGAAGATCGCCACCACGACCGAGTTCAGGAAGAAGTGGCCGATGTTGAGGTCGGTAAACCAGCGCGCATAGTTGTCGAGGGTGGGATTCTGCGGCAGCCATCCGCGCGGATCGCGCAGAATCTCGCCCTGGTCCTTGAAGGATCCCAACAGCATCCAGACAAAGGGCAGCAGGGTGATCAGGACGGCGATCACCAGCACCGTGTACACCACGGCACGGGCAATCCTGGACGAGCGGGCACGGTGGCCAACGCCCGCGGAAACGGGGGAAAGTGTGGGGGCGCTCATGCTCAGTCCTTCGAACGGAAGACGCGGAACTGGATCAGACTCAGCAGCGCAATCGCCACAAACAGCACATAGCTGGCGGCCGAGGCCAGGCCATAATTGCCGAATCCGAACTGGTTAAAGGTGAAGTAGGTGACCGAGAGAGTGGATCCAAGCGGCCCGCCCTGGGTCATCACAAAGGGCTCATCGAAGAACTGCAGGTAGCCCACCGAGAGCAGGATCGCCGCAAGCAAGAGCGTGGGGCGCATGATCGGCATCACGATGCGGGTGAACCGGGTCCAGGCCGAGGCACCATCCACCATGCCCGCCTCCAAGACCTCGGAGGGCACGCTCTGGAGGCCGGCGAGGCAGATGATCATCACGGTGCCGGCGTTGCGCCACACCGCGAGCAGGATCATCGCGGGCATCGACCAGGCGGGATCATGCAGCCAGTTGGGTCCGTCGATTCCCACCAGCGCGAGGGCGCTGTTGATCAGGCCGTCGTCCTGCAGGATGAAGCGCCACACCACGGCGACCGCCACGATGCTGGTGACCACCGGCACATAAAACCCGACCCGGAAGGCCGTGCGGAAGCGGGAGATTCCCGAGTTCAGCGCCACCGCGAGGGCGAGTCCCACCCCGAGGGTCAGCGGGATGCCGATCACCACAAAGTAGGCGGTGTTGAGCATCGAGCGCAGGAACTGCGGATTGTTGAACAGGCTCGCATAGTGCTCGAAGCCGATGACGTTGACGCCAAACACGTTGTCGGTGTCGCGGCTGGTGATGTCGGTGAACGACATCAGGAAGGAGGACACCAGCGGGATCATCATGAAGATCGAGAACACGATCACAAAGGGCAGGGCAAAGGCCCAGCCGGTACGGTTCTGGCTCCCGGAGACGCGTCGGCGGCGGGAGGGGCCCGCCCCGCCGCGGGTGGCGGCGGGGCGGGATGGTGCTGAAACGCTCATGTTCGTTACTTCCCGATGCCGATTCCGGCGGCCTGGCTCTGCAGCTCCTTGGCGGCCTCGGCCGGGGTCATCGCGCCCTTGACCACGCGCTCAAACACCGTGTCGGCACCGGCAGAAACCTGCACCCAGGCGGTGTTGGTGGGCGGGGATTTGGCATCGCCCAGCTGGTCGCGGAAGACCGACAGCTTGGTGTCGGCGGTGAGGCTGGCATCGTTCCAGGCGTCCTCGACCGCGGGCAGGTTACCGGTGAGCTTATAGAACTCGGTCTGGGTGGACTTCTCGGTCAACCACTTCACCAGCAGACGCGCGGCCTCGGGGTTCTTGGCCTTCTTGAAGACCACCACGCTGGATCCCCCGGCAAACGAGGTCGAGGATTTGACCTCGGGGATTCGGGCCACCGCGTACTTGGCATCAAAGCCCTCGCCACCGGCCTTGTTCAGCAGACCAATTTCCTGCGGCGGGCCGATCAGCATCGGGGTGTTGCCGCTGACGAAGTTCGACTCGGCTGCTCCGGCCTCGGTTGAGGCGTTGGGATTGGCCACCTTATCGGTAAAGACCTTTTGGTATTCGGTCAGCGCCGAGACCATTTCCGGGGTGTCCAGGGTCCATTCGGTCTGGTCCTTATTCATCAGCTCGGCCCCGCTGGACCAGGCAAACGGCAGGAACGCCTGGAACGAGTCGGTGCCACCGGTGGGCAGGCGTACACCCCATTCGGCACCGGCCTGCTCCTGATAGGCCCGAGCCAGCGCGGTGAAGTCGGCCCAGGTCTTGGGTGCCTGGGTGATGCCGGCCTGGGCGGCGAGGTCGGTGCGGTAGAAGATCACCCGGGTGTCCACGTACCAGGGCACCCCGGCCGCTCGGCCCCCGACCACGGCGGCATTGCGGGCGGCCTCGAAGATGCCATCGGTCTTGATATCCTCGGCAGGATTTTCAAACGCGTCGGCGAAGTCCGCCATATAGGTGGTCCCCATCTGCGCGACATCGGGCACCGTGCCCGCGGCGATGGCGGACTGATACTTCTGGTGGGCCGAGCTCCAGGGGATGCCGGTCACCTGCACCTTGACATCGGGGTTCTCCTTTTCGAATCCCTTGACGAGTTCGGGCAGGGCCTCGCCCGAGGCGCCCTGGGCCCACATGACCACGGTGCCGCTTGCCTTGCCGTCGCCCGCCTTCGGGCCGGCGGCGGCGTCGCCCGTGGCGGGGCCGTCGGAGCGTCCGCAGCCCGTGAGCAGCAGTGCCGTGGTGGTGACGAGGGCCGCCGTGACAGCCAGTTTCCTTCGGTACATCATTGTCCTCCAGGGGGTAACGCCGACGCGGAGAGGGCGTCGGCGAGCGATAATTTATGCGCATTAATTGCGGCGCATGTGGGGAGTTTATGCGCATTAATGACGCGGCGCAAGACGGCGTGAAAACAAAACACCCCCGTGGCGAACCCCGCACACGCAGAATCCGCCGGCCCCGAGGCGGGACCGGCGGATTCTTCTTGCGTGGGTGTTACTGGGCGGCGCGCTTGCGGGCGATGCCCGCGGCCAGTGCGCCGGTGCCGAGCAGCAGGGCGATCAGCAGCGTCGCGGTGGGCAGGTCACCCGCACCGGTCTGCGGCAGGGACGACCCGGCGTTCGCCGCCGGATGGGTGGCACCCGGCTGCGCGGTGGCCGACGAACCCGGGGTCTGGGTAGCGGGGGCGGTGGTGCCGGGGTCCGGGGTCGGGGTGGCGTCAACCGCGGGCTGGACCGTGACATCCGATCCCGAAACCTCGGCACCGTTCCACAGCACCACGATGCGGTGGGCGCCGGCCGGGGCATCCGCGGGGATGGTCACCGACTCGGCGAAGGCACCGTTGGCATCCGTGGTCACGGTCGCCAGGCGCACCGGGGCCGAGTGCAGCTCCAGGGCAAAACCCTCGACATTCGGGGCGAAGCCGGTGCCGGAGACCTTCACGGTGGATCCCGGACGCAGCTCGCCCGAGATCGCCAGTGTGCCGTGGACATCGCCGGGGTTGGCCGGCTGGGCGATGGTAACCGCGGCCGAAACCGGGGAGGTCACCGAGGCACCGATTGCGTTTACCGCGGTCACGGTGGCCGTGTAGGTGCCCGGAATCAGGTTCGGAACGGTCACGCTCAGCTGGGTTCCGGCCACCTCGATCGGGGCGCGGGCGGGCTGGTCATCGCCGCTCAGCTGTACTCGGTACCCGGTGATCGGGCTGCCGCCGTCGGCCGGGGCCTGCCACGAAATGGTCGCGGTGGTGCCCGATGTGGTAACCGAGGGAGCCGCGGGGGTGGCCGGGGCCGTGAGCACCGGCAGGGTCGCCTTATAGGCCATCGCGTAGGCGATCTTGCCCGGCTTGTCATCCGAGAACGGCTTGGACAGCTTGGCAAACTCGCCCTTGTCCACGGCCTTGCCGTCGTTCCACTTCTTCAGGGTACCGAGCTGCTTGCCGGTGTATCCACCGGCGATCACGGTGTCCTGCCCGGCGGCAACCTGGGCCTCACTGATGGTCTTGACGATCGCCAGGGTACTCTCGGCGCTGGTGGGGTTCCATCCGCTGAGGTCTACGCCGCTGGTGCGCAGCCAGTCACCCCAGATGAACTCCTGGAACGGGATCGTGCCGGCGGTGTAGCCGATGTCGCGGGTGAAGTAGAGCAGGCTGCGGGCCGGATCGTCCTGGAAGTTCTTCAGGCCGACGCTCTTGGGCAGCTGCTGCGGGGTGATCGCCTTGCCGCTGACATCCTTGAGCCAGGTCCAGCCGTTTGCCTGCATCTGAGTCCAAAAATCGGTCTCGCTCAGGTTCGAGAGGTTCCCCATCACGCGCAGACGCAGCGGGGTGTTCAGACCCGCGCCGGGGGTCTCGGCAAACGAGGTCAGGGTGTGGTGACCATCGGTGAGGTAGGGCAGACCGCCGGGTCCGATGACCACGGTTTTCATCGCGGCCAGGCTGTCGGCGGTTTCCTGACCGAGCGGGATGGTGCAGGTGAAGGATGCGGCGTTATCGATGGTGGCACCGGGCTGCGCCGAGGCGACGTCCCCCTGACCGTTGGCTTCACACCAGTCGCCGAGGCCCTTGTTCAGGGCATCCTTGCCCATCGTGTAGCGCCCCACCTTGTAGTAGACCTCGTCGAATCCGACCGAGGGCTGGGTGGGACGGATGTCACCAATGCGGAGGTCCACCAGGTCGCCGGTCTTGGCGGCCAGCAGGTCGGACGGGGAGGTGAGCACCGGGGCTGGTTCGGCGTTGGCCATCGTGGGGAGGGCGAGCGGAGCGGCGATCAGTGCCGCGGCGATACCGGTGGCGGTGAGCAGGCGCGGCCGGATGCGCGCTCGGGTAAGTGGCTGCACGGGTTTCCTTCGAGGGGGAGGTGAGGACGCATCCACACGGACGCGCACTCGATCCTCCCGGGCCGGGGTGGCCCGGGAGTGACCACGAGGTTACCGGCAGGCAAACACGAACCTGCACCGATGATCCGAGCAGCCTCGGGCTCGCACGCGTGGGCGTGTACCCGCACCTCCTGGCACTCCCTGTCTGGCCGCCCCGTTCGGGCAACAAAAATCCGCCGGCCCCGAAACGGGACCGGCGGATTTTTAGGTGGGGATTACTCCCACTCGATGGTCCCCGGCGGCTTGCTGGTGACGTCGAGAACAACGCGGTTAACACCCTCAACCTCGTTGGTGATGCGGTTGGAGATCTTTGCCAGAACGTCGTAGGGCAGGCGGGTCCAGTCGGCCGTCATGGCGTCCTCGGAGCTCACCGGACGCAGCACGATCGGGTGACCGTAGGTGCGGCCATCGCCCTGGACGCCCACGGAGCGGACATCGGCGAGCAGCACTACCGGGCACTGCCAGATTTCCTGGTCCAGGCCGGCCTCGGTCAGCTCGGCACGCACGATGGCGTCGGCCTTGCGCAGCAGATCCAGACGCTCGCGGGTCACCTCACCGACGATGCGGATTCCCAGGCCGGGGCCGGGGAAGGGCTGACGGCCCACGATAACCTCGGGCAGACCCAGCTCGCGACCGATCGCCCGCACCTCGTCCTTGAACAGGGCGCGCAGCGGCTCGACCAGCTCGAAGGTCAGGTCCTCGGGCAGACCACCCACGTTGTGGTGGCTCTTGATGTTGGCGGTACCGGTACCGCCACCGGACTCCACGACGTCCGGGTACAGGGTGCCCTGCACCAGGAAGCGGATGGGGTCGCCATCCTGCTCGCGGGACTCGGCGATCAGGTCGGCCTGGGCCTTCTCGAAGGTGCGGATGAACTCGCGACCGATGATCTTACGCTTGGTCTCGGGGTCGGTCACGCCGGCGAGGGCGGTCTCGAACTGCTCGACGGCGTCGATGGTGACCAAGCGCACACCGGTGGCCTTGACGTAGTCTTCCTCAACCTGGCGACGCTCGTCCTGGCGCAGCAGACCGTGGTCCACAAACACGCAGACCAGCTGGTCGCCGACGGCCTTGTGCACGATCGCGGCGGCAACGGCCGAGTCGACACCACCGGAGAGGCCACAGATGACCTTGCCGGTACCGACCTGAGCCTGGATCTTGGCAACCTGCTCGGCAATCACGTTGCCGGAGTTCCAGTCACCGGGGATCCCGGCGGCCTTGTGCAGGAAGTTGACCAGGAGGTCCTGACCGTACTCGGAGTGCTTAACCTCGGGGTGCCACTGCACACCGTAGAGCTTGCGCTCATCGTTGGCGAAGGCGGCAACCGGGGTGCCCTCGGTCGAGGCGAGAACCTCGAAGCCCTCGGGGGCCCGGGAGACCGAGTCACCGTGGCTCATCCAGACGGTCTGGGCGGCGGGCTGGTCGCCCAGCAGCACACCCTCGTCCTCGATCGCGACGGCGGTCGAACCGTACTCGCGCGAACCGGTCTTTGCTACCTCGCCGCCGAGGGCGGTGGCCATGACCTGGAAGCCGTAGCAAATGCCGAAGGTCGGCACACCCAGCTCGAAGATCGCCGGGTCAAACCCGGGCGCACCCTCTTCGTACACGCTGGACGGGCCACCGGACAGAACGAGACCGGCCGGGTTCTTGGCGGCCACCTCTGCGGCGGTGATCGAGTGCGGGACCAGCTCGGAGTAGACTCCGGCCTCCCGAACCCGACGGGCGATCAGCTGCGCATACTGCGCACCAAAATCTACAACGAGAACCGGACGGTTCTCCAGGGACTGCTCGCTAATGGGAAGGCTCCACTTCTGCTTGGTGAGCGTTGGGGGTATTCGCGCCGATGCGCGAGGAAATCTGTGTGCGGGCCTTGCGGACGATCCGAACCTCCAGGAAGAAGGACAGGAACGGAATCACGCCACCGAGGGCCATCAGCAGCAGCCAGCCGATGTTCCAGCGCATGAGCGACCAGATGCGGAAGATCGAGATCAGGTACACCACGTAGAACCAGCCGTGCACGATCAGCAGACCCAGCGAAATATTGATCGCCAGCACGGTTCCGGCGGGCACGAAGGCCAGGAAGCCGAAGGCTCCACCCATCTCGATTTCGAGACCGTAGTACACCTTGAGCAGCACCTCGCCGCACAGGAGCAGGAGCAGGACACCCGTGATCACCGAGGTGATCTGGTAGAAACGGAGGGCTCCGGGAATCTTGGGAAGATCGCGTTCGCGCGGCTGGAGAGGCATGACTCTAGTCTACGTCACCGCTCGCTACTCAAAAGGCGAGGGGTCGCCACGCTTTTCGGCGGCCTCATCCACTTCCTTCTCCCAGGCGTCGCGGGTCAGGCGGTACCAGAGGAACACGGCGAATCCGGCGAAGACCGCCCACTCGATCGCGTAGAAAATATTGAGCCAGTTGAGCTCGAATTCGATCTCGGGTTTGGGGGCGTCGATCTTGGTCAGCCCGTCCGGTGCCTCAAAGGAGAGGAAGTAGGGCAGGTAGACGTCTCCGGCGGGGCCGGCCCAGACGTTGATCAGCGAGGCCACCGACATCTCGGTGAGCAGGAACGCGTCGGGGGTCTTGGCGTCGGGCACGAGCGGACCCTGGCTGGGCACCAGACGGCCGGTCAGATCAACCGGGCTCGCCGCCTCGGCGTTGAGCCGCTCGGCGACGGTGTTGGCCTCGTCCCGGGACTTGGTCCAGCCCAGTGCGACCGCGAGGGAGGCGGGCTTCGGACCGCCAACTACCAGGTGTCCGGTGACCCAGTAGCCCTTGGTGTCGCCGTTGAGACGACCACCCAGAACCACATAGTCGCCGGGGACAAACTCTCCCGAGACCGAGACCTGCTGGCCCACGAGAACGTCGTGGATCGGCTCGGACGGGCCGATCACCTGGGTCAGCGGCACCATGTGCTCGGTGGGTCCGGCCTGGCTGGGATCCACCGACACCGCGCGGGCAAGCTGCCACTGTCCCAGCGCGGCAAAGGCCGCGGCGATGGCCAGCGCCAGAATCAGCACGCCGATCCAGCGCGGACGACGCATGACCTGACCGAGCTTGGGATCCCCCGGGGCCAGAATCACATCGCGCAGCTTCTTGCGCTTGGTGGGCGCCTCGTCCTCCGTCATCACCGCCGAAGAAATGGGTGCCGAAGCAGCACTCTCGGTCGGGTCCTGAAGCGGGGAAGTCATCGGAGCTGCGGTCTTTCTTCCGGATTGCGCGGATGGGACACGCACGCTGTGCTTCGAGAGCCCGGAGGCATCGAAACGGCGCACTCCCTCAATTCTCGGTTACCCGGCCGGAAACGGGAAATCGGATCGGGCTCAGGGGCGCGGACGCGCGGTGGACTCACGCACGATCAGCTCGACCGGGAGTTCCCGGGCCAGCGCGGGACCGGCGGAAGAGGTGGCCTCATCCTCGACCAGCCCGGCCAGGCGGTCGATCAGCAGCTGCGCCACGTGACGCCCCTGCTCGGCCGGATACTGGGCGACCGTGGTCAGCCCGAAGAATTCCCCATCGGGAATACCGTCGAGTCCGGTCACCGAGAGATCAGAGGGGATGTTCAGTCCCAGCTCGCGGGCGGCGAGGATTGCGCCGATCGCCATCACATCCGATGCCGCGACGATGGCCGTGGGCCGGTTCCGGGGTGCTCCGAGCAGCTGCTTGGCCGCGTCGTTTCCGCCGCGCAGGGTGAAGTCGGCACCGCGTTCGATCCTCGGATCGATCTCGATGCCCGCCTCGGTCAGCGCGTCTCGATAGCCGAGCTGACGCATCGTGGGCAGGTGGAAGTCGAGGTCAAAGTCCGCCGAACCACCGATATATCCGATGCGCTCATGCCCCAGGCCGATCAGGTGCTCGGTGGCCAAACGCACGGCCGCCCGATCGTCGATTCCCAGCGCGGGCACCCCCGGCAGCGGACCACCGAGGCCCACCACGGGCTTGCGCAGCGAGTGCAGGCGTCCGGCCTCCTCGGGGGTGAGTTCCAGACCGATGGCCAGCACCGCGTCCACCCGCTGGCGCAGCAGCAGATCGTCAAACACCCGGGCGCGGGCATCCGCTCCCCCGGAGAGGTTGTACAGGGTGAGGTCGTAACCGTGCTCCTGAAGCGCCGACTGCGCCCCCTCGACCACGGCCGAGAAGAACCAGTGACTGAGGAAGGGCACCACGACCCCGACGTTGCGGGTGCGTCCGGAGGCGAGGGCCGAGGCCCCGGCCGAAACCACGTAGCCCAGCTCGCGCGCGGCCTCGTGGACCCGGGCGCGGGTGCCCTCGGCCACATACCCACGTCCGCTCAGGGCACGTGAGACGGTGGCGGTGGACACCCGAGCACGCTCGGCGACCTCGTCAATACCAACCATCCCGGTCCTTTCTAGGCGCGGCGGGGTGTTCAAATGAAGTTGTTCCAGTGTAGCGATCCCCTGTTCGCGCGCGCCGAAAGGCCGCGGGATGGTGTGGTGGTGTGTCCTACTTCACCGCGCCGGCGGTCAGTCCGCCCACGATGTACTTCTGCAGGAAGAGGAACAGCGCCATCACCGGGAGGGCCGCGAGCACGGCACCGGCGGCGAACACGCTCCAGTTCGAGGAGAACTCCTGCGAGACAAACTGGTACAGACCCACCGCGAGGGTCTGCTTCTCCGGGGTCACCAGCACAACGCTGGCGATCACGAAGTCGTTGGTCGTGGCGATGAACGCCAGCAGACCCACCACCGCGAGAATCGGGGCAACCAGGCGCAGGATGATGGTGAAGAAGATGCGGGCATGGCTCGCGCCGTCCAGCTTGGCTGCCTCATCGATCGCCGCCGGAACGGTGTTGAAGAACCCGTACATCAGGTAGGTGTTCACCCCGAGCGCGCCACCGAGGTAGACCATGATCAGCGCGACCTGGTTGTCGAGGCCCAGGGCCGGGAAGATATCGCCGATCCCGGTGAGCAGCAGGAAGATCGCGACCACGGCGAGCAGCTGCGGGAAGATCTGCACCACCAGCAGGGTCAGCAGGCCCACGCGGCGGCCGGCAAAGCGCATCCGGCTGAAGCAGTAGGCGGCCAGGGCCCCGAGGAACACGGTGCCGGCGGCGGTGATCAGGCCGATAAACAGCGTGTTTCCAAACCAGGCGGCATAGGGCTGCTGGGGCGAGTTGAACAGCTTGGTGTAGCTGTCGAATCCGATGGTCGAGAACAGACCGTTGGAGCTCAGCAGGGTACCGCCGGGGTTGAGTGAGGCGGAGAGTACGTACAGCAGCGGGAAGACCGAGAACACGATCATGATCCAGCCGACCAGGTGCCGCCAGCCGGTGGCCAGGAACCAGCGCCGCGCCTTGAAACCGCGGCGGTCCCGGGCCCGCGTGGAGGGAGTGGACGGGGTGAGGGTGGGTGCGCTCATTAGTTCAGCTCCTCCAGGGCCTTGGTTTGACGGAAGCTCACGATCGCGATGATCGCGACCACGATAAAGATCAGGATCGAGAAGGCGCTGGCCAGACCGTAGTCACGGTCGGCTCCGACAAACGCGACCTTATAGACCATCGAGATCAGGATGTCGGTGCCACCCACGTTGATCGACGCGGACGCATCACGCGGGCCTCCCCCGGTGAGCATGTACACCAGGTTGAAGTTGTTGAAGTTGAACGCAAACGAGGAGATCAGCAGCGGGGCCACCGAGACCAGCAGCAGCGGAAGCTTGATCTTCTTGAAGATCTGGAACGGGTTGGCACCGTCCATCTTGGCGGCTTCCTGCACGTCATCGGGGATGGATTGCAGCGCGCCCATACACACCAGGAACATATAGGGGAAGCCCAGCCAGAGGTTCACAAACAGGATGCTGACCTTGCCCAGGAACGCATCCGTGAGCCAGGGGATATGGGCCCCGCCGAAGAGTTCCAGGTTGATGAATCCGAAGTCGCGGTTGAGGAGCCCCGCCCACACCAGCGCGCCCAGGAACGAGGGGAACGCATAGGGCAGGATGATCAGCACGCGGTAGAACGCGCGCCCCTTCATCCGCATGTCATTGAAGACGATGGCCAGGAACAGGCCCAGCGCGAAGGTGGTGAGCACCGAGAGCAGCGCGAACGCGAAGGTCCAGAGGGTCACGCCGATCAGTGGACCGCGAATCCCCTCGTCGGTCACGGCCTTCACATAGTTGTCAATGCCCACCCCGATCGACCAGCCGGGCTTGAGCTGCTTGCCCGCCGAATCGGCGAAGGCCCCCACCCCGGTGTCCGAGTAGACGGTGCCGGTCTTGGTATCGGTCATCGTATCGGCGTGCGCGTCATAGCGCAGGCTGGAGAGGTAGAGGAAGGCGCTGGATCCATCCGGGGTGCGCAGCGCGCCCTTATTCGGATCGCTGGAGACCGGAACCTGCAGGTCCACGATGGCCTTCTGGTTGTCCACGATCTCGGCGAAGTTCAGCGCCTCCTTGCCGGGCAGGCCGGTGGCCTTGTCGCCGGTCATGGTGGCGTTGGTCACCCGCTCGAGCGGGTGCTCGGCGGTGCCGTAGGACACCTCGCCCTTCGGGTCGGTGACCAGGAAACCGAAGTCCCCGCCGTCGCGCAGCACGGTCAGCTCATAGGTGGCCGAATCCGGCACCCGCTCCTGAGCCGACTGCATCAGCGCGGTGACCGCGTCCTCCTTGGTCGAGTTGTGGCCCGAACCGTAGTTGGTGAAGGAGATGTAGCCGGTGTAGCCGATCACAAACACCTGGAACACCAGGAGGAAGATCAGGCCGGGGGTGAGGTACTTCATCGCCAGCGTGCGCTTGGAGAAGTAGATGTAGTTGATGGCGATCAGCGCCGCCGCAACGATCGCAAACACGATCCAGTTGTGCTGGGTGGCCAGCATGAACAGCGCGAAGATGCCGAGGGCATCCACCAGGCCGAGAAGGACGATCTTTACCAGAATCGCCCCGAGCGATCCCCCGGCCATGTTGGCCAGCCGCGCGGCACCGCGCGAGCGGCGCGCTCGGGTCTGGGGTGAGGGGGTACGTGAACTCATTGTTTTCCTGTTTCTCGGCCCGGTGGATCCCGGACTAACCCTTGATTGCGGCGGCGATATCCGCGGTCATCTTGGTCCACAGCGCGGACGGGTCGCCCTCGCCGGAGATGATGGCGGCCTCGGTCACGCCCCAGAACTGCCAAACCTTGCCCATGGCGGGTACCGAGGGCATCGGGACACCGTTGCGGCCCACGTCACCAAACGCCTTGACGATCGGGTTCGAGGAGGCGGCGTCGAAGGAGGCCTTCAGCGCCGGGGCACGTCCACCCTTTTCAAACAGCGCGGTCTGGACCTTCTGGGTGGCCAGGTAGTTGGTCAGGAACTCGTTGGCCGCCAGCGGGTTGGCGGTCTTGGAGGAGATGAAGAAGCCCTGCACACCCACGAACGGCTGCGCGGGAGCGCCACCGGCGGAGGGGATCGGATCCACGGCCAGCTTGATGCCGGCCTTCTCGGCGTCCGGCACGTTCCACGGTCCGGTGATCATGAACGGCGACTGGCCGGAGTTGAACTTCTCCTTGGCGATATCGGCGGTGATCGAGATGTTCAGGTTTCCGGCCTTGCCCTGCTCGGCCAGCCAGTTGGCGTACTTGGTTCCACCCTCGTTGCCGATGGTCAGATCGTCGGCGTTGTAGGAACCGTCGGCGTTGCGACCGAAGACCGGGTTGTCGAACGAGCTCTGGAACGGGTACAGGTGGTACGGGTCGGCCTGCGGGCCGAGCTGCACGAGGAACGGGTTGGCGCTTCCGGCGGCCTTGCCCATCGCAACCATCTCGTCGTAGGTGGTCGGCGCGGTGGGCGCCAGGGCGGTGTTACGCAGCAGCGCGATGTTCTCGATCGAGTAGGGCACCGCATAGGTCTTGCCCTGGTAGGTGATCGCGTCGGTGGCGATCTTCTCGAAGCCGGCGGCCTTGTCGCCGAGCTCCACGGGCTGGATCACACCGTTCTGAACGAAGTTGCCGATCCAGTCGTGAGCACCGATGGTGATGTCGGGGCCCTTGCCGCTAGGAACCTGGGCGATGAACTGGTCGAGGATCGACCCGAAGTCCTTCTGCACGAGCTTGACGTGCACGCCCGAGCTCTTCTCGAATTCGGCGGCGGCCTCCTTGAGGACCGGGGCGCGGTCGGCATCCACCCACACGGTCAGCGTGCTCTTGGAGGAGCCCGCGTCCTTGGACTCGGTGGAGGCCGAGCATCCACTCAGCCCGAGGGCCAGGGCGGTCAGGGCGGCCCCGGTAAGGAGGACGCGCTTCTTAGTCACCTTCATTGGTGTACCTTTCGTTCGATGCGTGGAGCTACCGCGCTTCACCACAAATAATGCAAGCGTTTACATGTATATCCCAGATCCCGTCGCCACGCAAAGGCCGTCATTCCCGGCGATATGTAAAGTCCGCGACACACCCGCGGTTCGTTTCAGCAAGCGTTTCCATATTCTGTCGAAGTGTCCTAGAGTAACGGCATGACTCAGCCCACCGCCTTCTCTGCCGCAGGCGACACCACCGCTCCCGAGTGGTGGCGCAGCGCCGTTATTTACCAGATCTACCCGCGCTCCTTCGCCGATGCGAACGGCGACGGCGTCGGCGACCTCGCCGGAATCGCCTCCCGGATGGACGCCCTGGAGAACCTCGGCGTCGACGCCGTCTGGCTCTCCCCGTTCATGCGCAGCCCGCAGAAGGACGCCGGCTATGACGTGACCGACTACAAGTCAGTGGACCCGCTGTTTGGCACCCTCGACGACTTTGACGCGATGCTTGCCAGCGCCCATCAGCGCGGCATCAAGGTCATCGTGGACCTCGTCCCCAACCACTCCTCGGACACCCACGAGTGGTTCATCGAGGCCCTGGCCGCGGCCCCCGGCTCCCCCGAGCGCGGCCGCTACCTCTTCCGCGACGGCAAGGGTGAAAACGGCGAACTGCCCCCGAACAACTGGGAATCCGTATTCGGCGGCCCCGCCTGGACCCGCACCACCAACCCCGACGGCACCCCCGGCGAGTGGTTCCTGCACCTGTTTGACTCAACCCAGCCCGACTTCGACTGGACCAACCCCGAGGTGCGCGAGATGTTCCGCGGCGTGCTGCGGTTCTGGCTGGACCGCGGCGTCGACGGCTTCCGCGTGGACGTGGCCCACGGCATGATCAAGGCCGAGGGTCTGCCCGATTACACCCCGAACCCCGGCGGTGGATCGATGGGTGGCGATGACTTCGAGGTTCCCTACTGGGGCCAGGAGGGCGTGCACGAGATCTACCGCGACTGGCACAAGGTACTCGCCGAGTACGAGGGCGACCGCGTGCTGGCGGCCGAGGCGTGGATCAACCCGCTGAGCAAGATGGCCAAGTGGGTGCGCCCGGACGAAATGCACCAGGCGTTCAACTTCCCCTACCTGGAGACCGCCTGGGACGCCCAGGCCCTGCGCCCCGTGATCGACGAGTCACTGGAAGCCTTCGGTGCCGTGGGCGCCCCGGCGACCTGGGTGCTCTCGAACCACGACGTGGTGCGTCACGCCTCGCGTCTGGCGCTGACCGCCGAGAACCCGCAGGGTCACGGCATCGGTCCCAAGAGCCCCGGCCAGCCGATGCGTGAGGTCGGCCTGCAGCGCGCCCGCGCCGCCAGCGCGTTCATGCTCGCGCTGCCCGGTGGTGCCTACATGTACCAGGGTGAGGAGCTCGGTCTGCCCGAGGTCATCAACCTGCCCGATGAGGCCCGTCAGGACCCCACCTGGTTCCGCACCAACGGTGAGCGTTACGGCCGTGACGGCTGCCGCGTCCCGCTGCCCTGGGAGCCCGGCACCACCGCCTACGGGTTCAACACCACCGGCGAATCCTGGCTGCCCCAGCCCGAAGACTGGGACGACTACTCCCGCGCCGCCCAGCAGGGCGTGGCGGGCTCGACCCTGACCCTGTACACCACCGCCCTGGAACTGCGTAAGCGCCTGGACCTGGGCCTGGGCTCGGTCACCTGGATCGAGAACCTGCCCGAAACCATGATCGGTTTCCGCAACGGAGACGTCATCGTGCTCGGCAACACCGCCACCACCGGCTGGGAGATTCCGGCCGAGCTGACGGAGCTGCCCGTGCTGCTGGCCAGCACCACCATTGCCGGGAACACCCTGCCCGGTGACGCGACCATCTGGCTGCAGGCGTAACACCCGCGTATAAGGCGGCGGCCCCGGATCGATGATCCGGTGCCGCCGCCTTTGTACGCTCGGAGCGTGCCGTCGACAGAGCCGAGGTCACGGACGCGTCGGGCGTTTCATCTTTCGCCCCCAATAGATCGCAAATGCGGCCGTGAGCAGTGCTATCGAATACCCGAGACCGAATGCAAGTTGGGATGCTGCCCAAAGTTCATCCCTATCAATCAGGTAAAGCCCCACCCCGCACATGGTCAAGAGGAACGCTATCCCCGAGCCAATGAGGGTAATCGGCATGACTTTCATCGTCGATGATGCCCACGGAAGCCCGGGTGTCTCGCCAACCCCCAGCGCGAATAACTTCAGTTTTGATTTCATAATCTCCCCCGAGATCTCGTTGAGTTCATCGTCGAACTGAGGGCCACGCTACGCCCATCTCGAAGGCTGTCAAGCTTACGTTCGGTATCGATAACGGCGCTCATGCTGCGTTACCGTCGATGCCGTTTCCACACAAAGCGGCTGCCACGGGTCATCGTTCCGGACCATAAGCAGAAACACAGAAATCGAAAATATGTTACCTCCGAGATCAACTATTCAAGGGGGAATAATGAAGAACCAAAATCGTCTCACGGCACTAAGCATTGCGGCAGCGCTTTCACTCAGCTTGGTGCTCCCGACCACGGCGGCCACGGCGGCCACGGCGGCCACGGCGGCCACGGCACAAGATACCCAAAGTTCGTCAGCACCAATTCCCGGTGCCCAGCCGTTACCCACAGAACCATCGATCACATCCATTTCATCGCAGTTTTCCCAGGACCTGCAAGAAACCGAAAACCTCGAACGAGCAGCGGTTACGGTAACTGCCGGGAAAGTGACGCTGGATCTGGAAAGCGCGAAAAAAGCGGGTATCTCAGACCGCATCATCAGCGACTATTCTCGCGGGCTCACTATCGGCAGCCTGAATGATCTGAGCAAACGCACCGGTGCAGAACCGTACGCATCACTTTGCGGTTCTTGTAAGGGGAAAAACGGCAATGGCGTTGCTATTTGGGGGGCCCTGGTTTCAGCTCGATTCATGTAATACCGGCGTCATTATTGGGCTCATGAATTCCGGAGCCGGTGCTGCTGTAATCGCCGGCGCGTTGTCATCCGAGACGGGCGCCGGGGGCATAGCAGGGACCGTTGTTGCTGGAGTTCTTGCCATCGGTGCCGGTGCAATCGGGGTGTGTGCGAGTGACGGTAATGGCGTTGTTCTCCGGGTGCTCTGGACGGGAACCCCCTACTGCACGGGGCCATAAGTTGATCTGATCGCAAATCCACCGCACACATTCGACACCTATTTGAAAGGTCACTCGTGAGAACTCGACTTTTTTCAGTCAGCGGGAGCTTACTCGGCGGCGCAGCGGTTCTTACCGGTCTGGTTCTGGTCTTTACTCGGGATCCAAATACAATCCATACCGGCCAGTCAATAATCCTTACGGGCCTGGGAATCCTCCTTCTCACCGCAGTAATTACTCAACTCATGGTGCGAAGACACCACCGCCCGTCACAAAAGTGATAAGCAGTCTCCGTCCAGGGAGTCTCGGAAAACCGTAATCTCAACCGAAACGCCCTCCTCGAATCCGAGGAGGGCGTTTCACTGTGATGTCTATGCCTCGCCCACCTCGGGGGCTTCCAGGCGCACGCGGTCGGCCGAGACGTCGTCCGGCTGCTCCTGGGAGGCGCGCTCGGCCTTAACCCGCTCGAGGTACAGGTCGGTTTCCTTCTGCACGCGGGCAGCGTCCCAGCCCAGGGCGTCGCCGAGGAGTTTGGCGGCCACCGGGGCCGCCGAGACCCCGCGGTCCCACGCCTCGATCGAGATGCGGGTGCGGCGGGCCAGGACGTCATCGAGGTGCAACGCACCCTCATGGGTGGCCGCGTAGACAACCTCGGCACCCAGATAGTCGTCGGCACCGGGCAGCGGCTCCCCGAGTTCGGGACGCTCACGGATCAGGTCGAGGACCTCATCGGCGAGGGTTCCGTAGCGGTTCAGGAGGTGCTCGATCCGGGCCGGGTGCACGTCGAACGCACGGGCGATCTTGGCGCGCTTATTCCACGCGGCCTGATAGCCCTCGGCCCCTACCAGCGAGATGTTCTCGGTCGCGGACTTGGGGATCTTGCCATCCAGCGCATCCACCGCCGCATCCACCGCGTCCTTGGCCATGACCCGATAGGTGGTCCACTTTCCGCCGGCCACGACCACGAGTCCCGGGACCGAGTGGGTCACGATGTGCTCGCGCGAGAGCTTCGAGGTCTGATCGCTCTCGCCCGCCAGCAACGGACGCAGTCCCGCATACACACCCTCGACATCGTCCCGGGTGAGCGGGACCGCGAGGATCTTATTGACGTGCTCCAGCAGGTAGTCGATATCCGCGGCGGTCGCGGCGGGATGCGCCTTGTCCAGGTCCCAGTCGGTGTCGGTGGTGCCGATCAGCCAGTGCCGACCCCAGGGAATCACAAACAGCACACTCTTCTCGGTGCGCAGCAGCAGACCCATGTTGGACTGGAAGCGATCGCGCGGGACCACCAGGTGGATGCCCTTGGACGCGCGGACCTTAAACTGGCCGCGCTCGCCCACGAGCGCCTGGGTGTCATCGGTCCACACACCGGTGGCGTTCACGACCTGCTTGGCGCGCACCTCGAAGTGCTCGCCGGTCTCCAGGTCGTGCGCCTTCACGCCCACCACCCGCTGTCCGACCTTGAGGAAGCCCTCGACCCGCACGCGGCTCGCGGCATGCGCGCCGTAGCTCGCGGCGGTCCGCACCAGGGAGGCCACATAGCGGGCATCGTCCACCTGGGCGTCGTAGTAGGTAAGGCCGCCGACAAACGCGTTATTGCGCAGCGACGGGATCGCCCGCTGCACCTGTCGTTTGCTCAGGTGCCGGTGGTGCGGCACCCCCGGCGGACGGCCGCCGGTGTAGGAGAAGATGTCGTACAGCATCATGCCGGCACCGATGTAGAAGCGCTCAAACACCGGCCGGTTCAAGGGGTAGAGGAAGCGCACGGGCTTCACCAGGTGCGGGGCCAGACGCTGCAGCAGCAGGCCACGCTCGATCAGGGCTTCGCGCACCAGACGGAAGTCGAGCTGTTCCAGATAGCGGATGCCTCCGTGCACCAGCTTGGAGGAGCGGCTGGAGGTTCCGCTGGCCCAGTCGCGGGCCTCGAGGATTCCGGTGCTCAGGCCACGGGTGACCGCGTCCAGTGCCGATCCGGCACCCACGATTCCGCCACCCACCACAAGAACGTCGAGCTCACGCTCCTTGAGTGCCTCGATCGCCGCCGAACGCTGTTCCGGGCCGAGCCCCACACGCCGCGGCTCCTCCGCACGGGATCCCTGTCCCGCCGTCGACTTCGTGGACTTTTTTTCCGCTGCCATGTGCCCTCCCTCGGTGGTGGGAACCGGCAAGCCGATTCCGGCCAAGCTGATTGCGGGCGACCGGAACGGTCACACCGCCACCACCGAGCCTAGCCAGTCACGCAGGCAGAAACCAGGGGTCCGCTCGAAATTCTGAGCAATTACCGAGCGTGCGGAACGACACCACGCGGCGTGCACCGCGTATGGCCCGATCCCCCGCGGAAAACCACGAATGCGCCGCCCCGAAGTGGGGACGACGCATTCGTGAGCGGTGTCGTAACACCACAAAAGTGTTACATCGAGCCGCGGCGGGCACAGGCCCGGCCGAGGCCACAAAACTACATCGAGCGGCGGGTGACCAGCGGCGCGCGCTGGAACTCCTTGAGGTCCGAGTATCCGGTGGTGGCCATCGCGCGACGCAGGGCGCCGGTGAGGTTCGCGGTGCCCTCGGAGCTGGATGCCGGGCCGTGGAAGATCTCCTCGAAGGTCCCCACGGTGCCCACCTCGACGCGGCGGCCACGCGGGACCTGCGGGTGGTAGGCCTCGGCACCCCAGTGGAAGCCGTGTCCGGGAGCGTCGGTCGCGCGGGCCAGGGTGGTGCCCAGCATCACGGCGTCGGCACCGCAGGCGATGGCCTTCACGATGTCGCCCGAGGAACCCAGGCCACCATCGGCGATGACCTGCACGTAGCGTCCACCGGACTCCACCATGTAGTCACGGCGAGCGCCGGCCACATCGGCGACGGCGGTGGCCATCGGCGCGTGGATTCCGAGAGTGGCGCGAGTATTCGAGGCCGCACCGCCGCCGAAGCCCACCAGCACACCAGCGGCACCGGTACGCATCAGGTGCAGGGCGGTGGTGTAGGTCGCGGCGCCACCCACGATGACCGGCACGTCGAGCTCGTAGATGAACTTCTTCAGGTTCAGCGGCTCGGACTCCTTGGAGACGTGCTCGGCGGACACGGTGGTGCCACGGATCACGAAGATGTCGACGCCCGCGGCAACCACGGTGTCGGAGAGCTCCTGGGTGCGCTGCGGCGAGAGCGCGGCGGCCACCGGGACACCGGCGGCGCGGATCTCGGCGATGCGCGCGGTCACCAGCTCGGGGATGATCGGGGCGGAGTAGATCTCCTGCATGCGCTTGGTGGCACGCTCGGCGGGCAGCTCGGCGATTTCGGCCAGCAGCAGCTCGGGGTTCTCGTAGCGGGTCCAGAGGCCCTCGAGGTCGAGAACTCCCAGGCCACCGAGCTTGCCGATGGTGATGGCCGAAGTCGGTGAGACCACCGAGTCCATGGGGGCGGCAATGAAGGGGGTGTCGAAGGTGAAGGCGTCGATCTCCCAGCTCACCGAGACGTCGCGGTGATCGCGGGTACGCCGGTCCGGGACGATGGCAACATCGTCGAATCCAAATACGCCACGGGCGCGCTTACCGACACCGATCTCAATTTCATTACTCACCCGTATAGCCTACCGTGCCCGGGCGGCTCGGCCCATCGAGTGCGCGCATTTGCCCAACAGCCGCGGGAACACGCGGGGCTCCGCGTCCGGAACCCCGCCGCCCGGTCAGCCCTGACGACCCTTGAAGCGCGGGTTGAGCTTATTGATCACGAACGTGCGGCCGCGGCGACGAACCACCTGCGATCCCGGCTGGTTTTTGAGCGACTTGAGCGACGAACGAACCTTCATCGAACTTCCTTACTATTGAGAACTGTTATCATTAACATACACCGACGATCCGCGTCGGAGAACAACAAGGGAGAATCGGTGGATCGGGTAGACGTGGTTGCGGTGGTCGGGGCGTGCGCGCCGGAACGGGCGCTGTATGCGCGCAGGCTGGCGGAGGAGTCCGGGCGCACGCTGATTCCCGCCGCCCACCTCAGCCGTCCATCCGCCGTGGATGCGCGCACCTGGGCCGAAACCGCGGCCGAGGGTACGGCCCGCGTGGACGTCTCGGCCGGGGTTGTGGTCGAGTGTCCGGCCACGGCCTCGGCGATCGACCTCATCGGTGCCCTCACCGACCCCGCCGCGGGTACCCGCCTGGGCGCGGTCATCTGCGTGGTGGATGCCGCCCACCTGCTGGATGATCTGGCCGCCGAAGACTTCATCGTGACCGCCCGCACCCGAGCTGGCCAGCCCCGCGAGTTCACCGCACGCGCCCTCCTCACGGTCACCCAGCTCGAGTACGCCTCGACCATCGTGCTGGTCAACTGGGACGTGCTCAGCACCCCCGACCTCTCGACCGTGATGGCGCTGGTGAGCACGCTGAGCCCGCGGGCCCGGCTGCGCCTGCACGTGAGCAGTATCGATCCGCTGACCGCGGGCCCGGCGTACGCCGCCGCCCAGGACCGCGCGGGATGGGTCGGCATCCTCAACGACGATGCCACCCCGCATATGACCGACCGCCGCGTCTGCTCGCTGCACTACCAGCAGCTGCGACCGCTCCATCCCGGACGGCTCCAACGGGTGCTGGATGACCGGATCGAACCGGGCGAATTTGGACTGATCGTCCGCTCCTCGGGATTCTGCCGCTTCGCCACCCGTCCCGGCGAGACGATGCAGTGGGAGCACGTGGGGTGCACGATCGCGTTCCAGGTCCTCTCGGATCACGACCGCCTGGTGGGCATCGACGATCATCCGGCCGCCGAGGAACTCATGTCCGTGGGCCAGGATCTGGCCTTCATCGGGCTCGATCTTGACCTCGATGCCCTCACCCGCGCGCTCGATGAGGCCGCCCTCACCGATGCCGAGCTCGAGGCCGGACCCGAGGCCTGGGCTCGGTTCCCCGACCCGTTCCCCACCTGGTCCCCCGCCGAAAATACCGCGGATTAGGGCGAGCGCCCGGGTAAGCTAGCCGCGGATGCAGTCGGGCATCCACCCCGGTCAAAGGAGTGTGCATTGCCCCCCTTGGTGCTTATCGGACTCGCGGCCGTTGCCCTGTGGTCACTCGTGTCCCACCGATTCGAGCGCTGGGGCATCGCGGGTCCGGCCGCGCTGATCGCCCTCGGTGCGCTGACCACCGGATGGAACGTTACGGCGTTTGCCGAGGCGATCGACACCCAGGTGAGCGCAAACGTGGTCGAGCTCATCCTCGCCATCCTGCTCTTCACCGACGCGATGGAGGTGCGCGGGCGGGGGCTGTTCGGCGGGGAACGAAACGCGACGCTCCGCCTCCTGCTCATCGCGCTCCCCCTCTCCATCCTGCTCGCGGCGGTGGTCAGCGTCTTCCTAATCCCCGATGCCCTGCTCGTGGCTCTGGTAATCGCCTGCATCGTGATGCCCATCGATCTGGCCCCCGCCGCCCGCATGCTAAAACTGGGTAGCCTGCCCCCGCGGGTACGTTCGATCCTGACCATCGAGGGTGGGTATAACGACGGACTGGTTGCCCCGTTCTTTGGAATGTCGCTGGCGATGGCGGTGGCAATCACCAAGGCGATCGACGCGCAGCCGGGGGATCAGAACAGGATTCTCGACCAGGGCATCGAGGACTTCGCCCGGGTGTTTGTGAACGCCGCGCCCTCCATCCTGGCGGCCATCGCCGTGGGCATCGCACTGGGAACCGGTCTCGGGCTGGCCGTGCGACGCCTGCACCGGGCCGGGTGGGCCAGCGATGCGGGGATCCGACTGGTCACCATGCTGCTCCCCCTGATCGCCTTCGGAATCACCACCAGCATCCCCGAGATAAATGCGAACGGTTTCGTGGCCGCGTTTGTGACCGGGCTCGCGTATCGCATCATGAGAACTCGCGGGATGGAGGTGCGGTCGATCCCGCACACCGAACTGCGGTTCATCGACGAGGTGGGGGTGCTCACCACCAACTTTGTCTGGTTCATGCTGGGCGGCACCATGCTGGTGGCCTTTTCGGGCGGGGTGGACTGGAGACTCATCGTCTTCGCGGTACTCGCGCTGACGGTGCTGCGCATCGGCCCGGTTTATCTCTCGCTGCTGCGGAGCACCGTGCCGCGCCGCGACCGGCTCCTGATCGGCGCGCTCGGCCCGCGCGGAACCGCCTCCATCGTGTTCACGCTGATCGCCTATAACGCGCTGCCCTCGGGCAGCATGGAGGCCGACTTTGTGCTGGTGGTCGCCGTCGCCACCGTGGTGGGGAGCGTCATCATCCACGGCGTGATCGCCCCGGCCCTGCTCGACGGATGGGGCCGCCGGCGCGGCTCGGTATCCGGCTAGGCCCCGCTCGACGGGGCGGCGATATCGCGGGTGCTCGCATCGGCACCCGCGAGCAGCTCGGTAATGGCCGCGGCCGCCGCCAGGAGCTCGTCGCGCACAAAACCGGCCGGATGGGTGCTCAGCGAGGTGGCCACATAGGGCACCGTCAGACAGGCGAGGGCGGCCCCCTCCCGGGAGAGGATCGGGGCACTGAGATCGGTGACCCCGGGGTAGAGCCCATCGGGCTGCTCGGCGATGCCGGCCGCGCGGATGACCGCCAGGGTCTCGGCCAACGCGGGATCCTCCGCGGCGGCCGAATCGGTGCCGCCCGCCCCGCCGGGACCGGCAAAGGCGAGCAGCACCCGACCGGCGTTGGTGCCGCGCAGGTCAAATTCCGCCCCCACCCGCACCCGGAACCCAAAGTCCCCGGGCCCGGCGGACTCGGCCAGGATCACCAGGTGATCCCCCGCCCGGTACCCCAGATTGCAGGACTGCCCCACGCTCGTGGCCAGGCGACGCATGATGGGCTGCGCGAGCCACACCAGCGAGCGAATCGGATCGTGCCGGTGGGCGAGCTCAAAGAGTCGTAGGCTCAGCGAGTACAGTCCCGAGCCCTCGTCCCGGGCAATGTAGCCGCGACGCTCCAGCACGCTGAGCACCCGAAAGATCTGCGCGGCAGACCTGCCCGTGCGCTGCGCGATCGCCTGCTGACTCACCGGCCCCGGGGTCTCGGCCAGAAACTCCAGGATGTCGAGCGCCTTCTCCACCGCCGGGGCGGCGTAGGCGGGCGCGGACTCGGCCGGGGACGCCGCGGCGGGATCGATGCTCATAGTGTTCGAGTGTACCGATCCCGCCGCGGTTTCCCGCGTGGGCCCGACGCTCATCGGTCGCCCATCTGCGCGGGCCTAGGCGAGCGAGCTGCCGAGCAGGGTCAGGGTCTGCCGGGCGATATCGCGGTTGATGTCATCGGGGACGGGCTGCGGACCGGTGGGCAGGTTCGCCGCGTGCAGGGCGATCCGCTCGAGCGAGAGGGCCTGCATCATGAAGCCCACATCCATCGACTCGATCGAGTTGCCGCGCGGCGCGGTTCCGGCCAGGTTGTACATGCGCCCGCCGGTCAGCAGATAGACGGTGCGGTCCTCGTCCAGGGTGACCGCGTCGATCTCCTCGGTGACCGGGGCCACGGTGCCCGCCGCGGTGAGCGCGGGCACGTCGATCTCCCAGGGGAAGTGGCCGATGTTGCCGAGGATCGTGCCGTCGCGCAGCAGATCAAAGTGCTCGGCGGTGAGAATTCCGGCGCGGCCGGTCGCGGTGATGATGACGTCGGCCGAGGGCACCAGGTCGGCCAGCGGCGCGACCCGGAATCCGTCAAACGCGGCCTCATAGGCGGCCAGCTCGTCCACCTCGGCCACCGACACCCGGCCACCCAGCGCGCGCAGGTACTGGGCGATTCCGCGTCCACACCAGCCGTATCCGGCCACCACGAAGCGACGCCCGGGCACCTGGACATTGGTCAGGCGCATGAAGGATTCCACCGCGCTCTGCCCCACCGCGTGCTTGTTCTCGCCGATGGCCTTGAGCGGGCTGTCGTTGATCACAATCACCGGGAAGGGCACCTCGCCGTTCATCTCCTCGCGCAGGCGGAACGCCCCCGAGGTGGTCTCCTCGGTGCCGCCGATCAGGGATCCCGAAAGCCCCTCGGTGACCGCGAGCGCGGCCAGGTCCGCTCCGTTATCCAGCAGGATCTGCGGGCGTTCGGCGATCGTGCGGGCCAGGTTGCGGTGGTGCTCCTCGATCGAGTCGTCGCGCCGGCCAAAGATGGTCATCCCGCGCTCCTGCAGCGCGGCAACCACGTCGTCCTGGGTCGACCCGTGGTTACCAGTTCCCACGATGCGGGCACCACCGGCGGCCAGGGTTTCCACCAGCACCGCGGTCTTGGGTTCCACGTGCAGCGACAGCCCGATCGTGATGCCCTCGAACGGACGCTCGGCGGCAAAGCGCTCGCGCAGGTTCGCCAGCATGCCCATCCGGGTGCGAATCCAGGCGATGCGGCGCTCTCCGGCGGCAGCCAGCTCGGCGCGACTCGGCGCGGTCCCAACAACGCTCTCCGCCGCGGCGGCAGCGTCCTCACGAGCAGCCAGCTCGGCGCGGCTGGACGCGGTCCCAACAACGCTCTCCGACGCGACGGCAGCGTCCTCACGAGCAGCCAGCTCGGCGCGACTCGGCGCGGTCCCAACAACGCTCTCCGACGAGACGGCAGCGTTGTCGAGAGCAGCCAGCTCGGCTGCCGGGGTCGGGTCGATGGGGGTGACGGCGGTGTCAGGGGTCGTGCTCACGGGTGCTCCTCGGTTCCGACCGGGACTGCCCCGGTCGGTTCGAGTCTGACACTCACTCCTCACATACGCAACTTAATTTCTTCTATGAAAACCAAACCGTGAGTTTATCGAATAACGATGGCAATCTTTGCCATCGTTGGTAGTCTCGGGTTATGGCCTCAATGAACATTTCCCTTACCGAATCGCTCAAGCAGTTCGTGGAATCCCAGGTTGGCGACAACGCACGCTATGGCAACGCCAGCGAGTTCATGCGTGATCTCATTCGCCGCGAGCAGGCGCGCTCCGAATTCCGGGCACTCATTCTGGAGGGAGCCTCGTCGGGCTCGGGGTCCGAAATCAACGAGGCCTACTTTGACCGACTCCGTTCGCGCATCACCGATGCGCGAAATTCCTCCTCATGAGGCGTCGAATCATCACAACGCTGAGCGCCGATCACGACATCGACGCCGCCGTCGACTATTACATTGAACACGAGGCGAACGATGCCGCCCTCCGTTTCGTCGATTCCCTCGAAGCGACACTGGAACTCCTCGCCGAGCACCCCTCACTCGGGTCCGCCCGATTCGCGGAGGATGCGGGAATCCCCGACCTGCTGAGCATCACCCTGCAACGATTTCCCTACACCGTCTTCTACACCGGCGAGTCCGACGTCCTTCGGGTTCATCGCGTACTCAATACCCAGCGCGACATTTTTGATGCTCTCGCTCACCGCTGAACCGCAATCGCGCCGTCGCGGCGGCCGCTGGCCTTAGCGCACCCCTACACCCGCGAAGCCTGCCAGTCACGCGCCAGGCGCACCAGGGCGTCGATCACGATCGCGGTGGCGGCGACCGGTTCACGCTTGGTCGCGCGGTGACGCAGGGTCAGCGAGCGAGTCCCGAGGCCCGGCATCTCGCGCACCGAAACCCCGGCCGGGAGCGCCTCCTGCAGCGCCAGATCGGGGAGCAGGGTCACCCCCTGCCCAGCCGAAACCAGCGAGAGGGCGGCGGGGAAGTCCTCGTAACCGTGAACCGGCACGGAAGTGACCCCCAGCCGGATCCGCGCCCGCTCGACCGCCCGAGCCGATGCCCCCTCGGCGGCCACCCCGAGCCAGGGCAGCGCCACCAGCTCATCCAGGCTCAGATCCGCCGGGGTCGCCTGCGGGACCACGAGCCGCCACGGATCATCCAGCAGCGGGACGTCCCGGGTGTAGGCGGGCGAGCCTTCATCGAGCTCGCGGTCGAAGATGATCAGGTCGGCCTCCCCGCTGCGCAGCATCCGCGGGAGGCGCAGGGTTGAGGCGTCGTGCAGGCGCAGCTCGATTCCGGGCAGGGAGTCCAGCAGCTGCGCCAGGTGCGGCACGATCAACCCCGAGAGCACCGTCTGAAACGCCCCGATCGACACCGATCCGGTCACCTCCTGCTGCGCCTCGATCAAACGCCCGCGCGCATCGGTGAGCTCACGCTCGATGCTTTCGGCGGCCTCCACCAGGATCCTTCCCGAGAGAGTCAGGGTCACCCCGCGCGGTCCCCGATCCAGCAGGGCGACCCCCTGTTCGCGCTCCAAACGGGAGATCTGCTGGGACACCGCGGACGCCGTCACATGCAGCGAATCGGCGGCCGCCAGGATGCTGCCGTGCCGGGCAACGGCGAGCAAAAAGGTGAGTCGGGTCGAATCAATGTCTGCCATAAGTAAAGCTTATGTCCAAGATCACAAAACGTTATTTGTACTTAGGTCGGAAATCACCGAAACTTATTTCTCGGCACCCCAATTGCCGCCACCCCCACTCGATCCTCTGCCCCCGAAAGTACCCCGTGGATTTCTCGCTTCTCATCGTTGCCGCCGGTTGGATCGGCGCCATCCTCACCGTCGCCGCCTACGGCCTGCTCAGCGCGGGCAAGCTCGCCGCGGATTCACCCTGGTTCCAGGTGGGCAACATCGTGGGTGCGGGCATGCTGCTGATCAGCGCGGCCTCCAACGGCGCGTGGCCCTCGGCGGTGGTTAACGGCATCTGGATCGTGATCGGGCTGCAGGCCTCGGTCATGCTGGTGCGTCGCGCCCGGCAGCGCGCCCGCTCGGCCGCAAGCGACCCGATGACCGACGCCCTCCCCACCATCACCTCCACCGGAACCGGCACCGTGCCCGTGATCGGCGAGCAGTCCGACCACTCCGACGAGATCCTGCCGCCCACCGTGGCCATCCCGGTCATCACCGCGGCGATGCTCGCCGAGGAGCACGCCCGCCGCGAGGCCCTGACGGACGCCGCCCACGAGCGCACCGACACCGGCCGCGTGTCGATCAGCGTCTAGCGAATCGCACGGCCCCCGCGTTCGGCATGGCCGCACGCGGGGGCCGTGTGCATCCCCGTGCATGTTGTCCCATACCCGCGCATAGGGTGCCGGGTGCGGCGTGATTCCGGGACTGTTTGATCAATTTGCCCGCCTATCAGACACCCCTCGAACGTGGGTCAGGCGAAAAATGAGCAACCGTTCGTGCAATTCGGGCCGGGACGGTGCAGAATGAGCATTATGAGCACGTCCCCTACGCCTCGCCCCGCACGCCCGCAGACCGTCCTTGAGGTGGTCGCGCGCAACTGGCTGACCCCGCACCTCGTGCGCCTCACCCTCGGTGGCCCCGGGTTCGACGATTTTGTCTCCAACGACGCCACCGATAAGTACATCAAGATTTTCTTCACCAAGCCCGAGCTTGAGCTGGAGCCGCCCTACGACGTGGCCGCGCTGCGCGAAACCCTCGACCCCGAGGACCTTCCGGTCACCCGCACCTACACCGTGCGCCGGGTGAACGCCGAGGAGCGCACCCTGGATGTGGACTTCGTGGTGCACGGCGACGAGGGCCTCGCCGGCCCCTGGGCCGCGAACGCCGCCCTCGGCGACCGCGTGGTTTTCGCCGGTCCCGGTGGTGCCTACTCCCCCGACCTCGAGGCCGATTGGCACCTGTTTGTCGGCGACGAGTCGGCCTTCCCGGCGATTGCCGCGGCGGCGGAATCCCTCCCCGAGGACGCCCGCGGCATCGTCGTGGTCGAGATCGAATCCGAGGATGACCGCCCGACCCTCGCCGGTCCCGACGGCGTGGCCGTCCACTGGATCATCCGCGGCGAGCGCACCGAGGACACCCCGCGCCTACTCGCCGACGCCGTTCGATCCCTCGCCTGGCTCGAGGGCCGTGTGCACGTGTTTGCCCACGGCGAGCGCGAATCGATGAAGGCGCTACGCGAGGTGTTCATTACCGAGCGTGAGCTCGACCGCTCCCAGCTCTCGCTCTCCGGCTACTGGGCTCACGGCCGCGCCGAGGACCGCTTCCAGGCCGAAAAGCGCGAGCCGATCGGCAAGATTTTCCCCGCCTAGGACATCGCTCGGGGCGAACACCCACACCTAGACGTATACCCCTTGGGGGTATAGCCTGGGTGCCATGACCGACGAGCAGAACACCCAGCGCTCTCCCGGGAGTACCGGAGAGAATCCGCACCACCACGCCCACTCCGAGCACGGACGGGGAGGCGTCCCTGTCGAGCCTGCCTCCGGCGGGCACGAGGATCACGAGAGCCACGCGGGTCACGGCGGGCATGCGGGTCACGGCGAGCATGCGGGTCACGGCGGGCATGCCGGACACGTGGCCGCGTTCCGTCGCCTGTTCTGGATCATGCTGGTCTTCGCCCTCCCTGTTGTCACCCTCTCGGGCATGTTTGCCCACATCCTCGGCTATGACCTGCCCAATCTCCCCGGAATCACCTGGGTGTCCCCGATCCTCGGGACCGTCATGTACGTCTGGGGCGGCAAGCCCTTCCTGACCGGAGCGGTGGACGAGCTGCGAGCCCGCAAGCCGGGCATGATGCTCCTGATCACGCTGGCCATCACCGTCGCCTTCCTCTCGTCCTGGGGGTCGAGTCTCGGGCTGATCAGCCATGAGCTGGACTTCTGGTGGGAGCTCGCGCTGCTGATCGTGATCATGCTGCTGGGGCACTGGATCGAGATGCGCTCCCTCGCGCAGACCTCCTCGGCCCTGGACTCGCTGGCGGCCCTGCTGCCCGACGAGGCCGAGCGGGTCATCGAAGCCACCGCCTCCACGCACGACGGGCATAATGCGGGCGCACCGGGGGCCGAGCGGCTCGAGCGGGTCTCCCCGAGCGTCCTCGCCGTGGGCGATCTGCTGATCGTCCGCCCCGGCGGCCGGGTCCCCGCCGATGCGCGGATCGAATCCGGGTCCGCGGACATGGACGAGTCGATGATCACCGGCGAATCCCGCGCGGTACATCGCGCCCCCGGAGACACCGTAATCGCCGGCACCGTGGCCACCGATTCGGGCCTGCGGGTCCGCGTCACCGCGGTGGGCGGAAACACCGCCCTGGCCGGGATTCAGCGCCTGGTGGCCGATGCCCAGGCCTCGTCCTCCCGCGCCCAGCGCCTGGCCGATCGCGCCGCCGGCTGGCTGTTCTGGTTCGCGCTGGGATCCGCGGTCCTCACCGCGCTGGTCTGGACCCTGCTCGGGATGCCCGATGACGCGGTGGTGCGCACGATCACCGTGCTGGTCATCGCCTGCCCACACGCGCTGGGTCTGGCGATCCCGCTGGTCGTGTCGATCGCCACCGAGCGGGCGGCCCGCGGCGGCATCCTGATCACCGACTGGCTCGCCCTGGAGAGCATGCGCGCGGTCGGCAGCGTGCTGTTTGACAAGACCGGAACCCTGACCCGCGGGGAACCCCGGGTCGAGGAGATCGCGGTCACCGAGGGTGCCGGGCTCGACGAGCATGCGGTGCTGGCGCTGGCCGCCGCGGCCGAGTCGGACTCCGAGCATCCGTTGGCCCGCGCCATCGTGGCGGCCGCCGGCGAGCGACACCTCACCCTGGAACGCGCGAGCGACTTTACCTCCGCCCCGGCGCTGGGGGTGCGGGCCCGGGTGGGCGCGCGGGAGCTCGGCGTGGGCGGTCCGGGACTGCTCCGTGAGTATGAGGCACCGGAGCTTCCCACGGCGGATGACTGGCGCGCGCAGGGTGCGATCATCCTGCACGTGCTCGCCGATGGGGTGGTGATCGGCGCGCTCAAGCTCGCCGACGAGGTCCGCCCGGAATCCCGCGAGGCCGTGGAGGCGCTGCAGCACCTGGGCATCGAACCGGTCATGATCACCGGGGATGCCGAGGCGGTGGCGCACGCGGTCGCCGCCGAGCTCGGCATCACCCGGGTGTTTGCCGGGGTGCGTCCCGAGGACAAGGCGGCCCGGGTGGCCGAGCTACAGGCCGAGGGACGGGTCGTGGCAATGGTTGGCGACGGCGTCAACGATGCCCCGGCCCTCGCCCGGGCGGACGTGGGTATCGCGATCGGCGCGGGCACGGATGTGGCCATCGCCTCGGCCGGGGTGATCCTGGCCAGCGACGATCCCCGCTCGGTCCTCTCGGTGATCGAGCTCTCCCGCGCCAGCTACCGCAAGATGAGCCAGAACCTCTGGTGGGCCGCGGGCTACAACCTGCTGTCGGTCCCGCTCGCGGCCGGGGTGCTCGCGCCGATCGGGTTTGTGCTGCCGATGTCGGTGGGGGCGATCCTGATGTCGCTGTCCACGATCATCGTGGCCGCCAACGCCCAGCTGCTGCGCCGCCTCGACCTCTCCCCCGAGGCCGGGGTTCGGGCTGCCCGCACACGCGGCCGAGCCCGCTAACCGAGGCCACCGCCCGAGGACGCCAACCGGAGTCTCTCACCGTGCCTGCCAACCGGGCCCGGCGACCCCACCCGACAGGGTACACAAAGGCCCCGCGCCACCGAGGTGACGCGGGGTCCGGGCGCTCGCGAGCCAGGCGCGGGTTAGCGCAGGTCCATCACGATGCGGCCATCGATCGCGCCACGCTTCATCCGGTCAAACACCGAGTTGATGTCGTCCAGCTTGGCGGTCTCCACGGTCGGTACAACCTTGCCGTCGGTGTAGAACTGAACGGCCTCGATCATGTCCTGACGGGTTCCCACGATCGATCCCCGGATGGTGAGTCCGCGCAGCACGATGTCGAAGATGTTGGCGGGGAAGTCCCCCGGGGGCAGGCCGTTGAAGACGATGGTGGCACCGCGACGGGCAATCGCCAGGGCCTGGGCGAAGGCCTGCGGGTGCACGGCGGTGACCAGCACGCCGTGGACGCCGCCGGTCTGCTCCTGAATCACGGCGGCGGGATCCTCGGTCAGCGCGTTGACGGTCACCACGGCGCCGTGGTGACGGGCGAGCTCCAGCTTGGCGTCGTCCACGTCGATGGCCACAACCTTGAAGCCCATCGCCACCGCATACTGCACGGCGATGTGGCCGAGGCCGCCGATTCCGGAGATCGCGACCCACTGGCCCGGACGCGCGTCGGTGACCTTGAGACCCTTGTACACGGTCACGCCGGCGCAGAGGATCGGGGCGATTTCCACCGGGTCCACGTCGGGATTCAGGCGGGCGGCGTAGGTGGCGTCGACGAGCATGTACTCGCCGAAGCTGCCATCCACCGAGTAGCCGCCGTTCTGCTGCTTCTCGCACAGGGTCTCCCACCCGGTGCGGCAGTACTGACAGGTGCCACAGGCGGACCACAGCCAGGCGTTGCCCACGAGGTCACCCACGGCCAGATCGGAGACGCCCTCGCCCACGGCGACGACGGTGCCCACACCCTCGTGCCCGGGGATCAGCGGGGACTTCGGGGCGACCGGCCAGTCCCCCTGCACGGCGTGCAGATCGGTGTGGCAGACCCCGGTGGTGAGAACCTTCACCAGCGCCTGGCCCGGCCCCGGAGTCGGGACGGTGACCTGATCAATGGTGAGGGGTGCCCCGGCGGAGTGGGCGACGGCGGCGCGCATCGTGTTCGACACGTTTACTCCAATCGTATGGAAATGATTCACCCCACCGTGATGACGGATTCGGGGCGATGACCCGTTGGTCACCCCCATGCTAGAACCGCCCAGGTTGCAATCGATTGCGACCTATAACCGATGTCATGAAAAGCTGTTTTTGCCGTCGGTGCTCCCCTAGACTGGCCATGAGCGCTGCCCGCCATCCGGGGTGTGACCACCCTGTCGGCGGGCCCAGGGTCGCGACCATCGGGGTCGTCCAGAGCACGGCGAAGGGACACAGTTGTGTGGTCTACGGTTTCCTCCACCCCCGGGCAGAGCGAGCTGGTCCGCCAGTCGTGGAGCCGATCGGCCGCACACCGGGTGGATCCGGCCGGTGGTCCCGGACGCCGCCTACTCGACCCCGACGAGCTGCGGGATCGACGCGCGGCCAGCCCGCTCACCGGCCTGATTCCGATCGCCCGAGCCCTCCTGCTGGGCGAAAATGCACGCGACGGTGACGCCCTGGTGGCCCTCGGCGATGCCGACGGGACCCTGCTGTGGGTCGAGGGCGACCACGATCTGCGGGCCGCGGCCGAGTCGATGTCCTTCCTCCCGGGAACCGACTGGTCCGAGGCCGCGATGGGTACCAGCGCCCCGGGCACCGCGCTCGCGCTCGAACGTCCGGTGCGGGTGCACCACGGCGAACACTTTGCCTGGTCGGCACGGTCCTGGAGCTGCCTGGCCGTGCCGCTGCGCGATCCCGAAACCGGCACCGTGCTCGGGGTGCTGGACCTGACCGATCGCACCGGGAACATTCGCACCCATGGCGAGCGCCTGCTGATCGCGACCGCGTATGCGCTGCAACAGGAGCTCCTGGTGCGCCGGCTGCGTGTGAGCGGCGGCACGCCACGACTGCTGGCCGAGGGGTTGTCCGCGGATGTAGCCCCGCGCGCTCACGCTCGGGTGCCGTCCTCGGACGCGACGCCGTCCCGCGCCCTTGGCCTGGAGGTTCTGGGACGGGACCTGGGGATCCTGCGGGGCCCCGACGGCGAGGCCCGGCTGAGCGCCCGGCACGCCGAGATCCTGACCCTGCTGTCCTGGCACCCGCAGGGACTCACCGCCGAACGCCTGGCGGATCTGCTGTATGAGCGCGAGGCGCCCCTGGTCACCCTGCGGGCCGAGATCGTCAGGCTTCGCCGGGTCCTCGCCTCGGTGGGGGTCACCACGCTGGGCACCCGGCCCTACCGCCTGGACCCCGGGCTGGACAGCGACGTACGCCGGGTGCTGTGTCTGCTGGATCGCGGGGCTCACCGGCAGGCACTCGCCGCGCTAACCGGAGATGTGCTGCCCTCCTCGCGCGCCCCGGGGATCCTGACCATCCGCGACCAGGTGCGGGAACGGCTGCGCGAGTCTCTGCTGGCGGGTGCCGCGGTGGAGCCCCTGCTGGAGTTCGCCCGTGGACCGCACGGAATCGATGATCTTGAGGTGTGGCGGATGTGCCTCCAGCTGCTGCCCGCGTGCTCGCCGCGGCGGGCCGGGGTGCTGAGCGAGATCACCCGCATCACCGATGAACTCGACGGACCGCCACACGGATAATCCTCACCTCCGCGCCCCGAGACCATAGGACGCCGCGGCATGCGGTATCCGACAGTCCCGCCCGGAGGATCCGGACGCTGCCTATGCTGACGGCATGAAACTCAGCATGTTTGCCGACGCCGCACTGCGGGCGATGGTCATGCTTGCGGCGCTGCCTCCCGGCGAGATCCGCACGGCCCGCGAGGTCGCCGAGGTGATCGAGGTACCGGTGACCCACCTGAGTAAGGCCATCTCGCGGCTCTCCGATTTCGGCCTGGTCGAGGTGGCTCGCGGTCGCTACGGCGGTGCCCAGCTGACCGCCGCGGGGCGGGCCGCGAGCGTGGGGGCGGTCCTGCGCCGCCTCGATCCCCGCACCGACGTGGCCGAGTGTGTGAGCACCGACGGTCATCGCTGCCCACTGATCGCCGACTGTGCGCTGAAAACCATCCTTGCCGAGGCCCGGGAGGCGTTTTATCGGTCGCTGGATCGCCACCTGATTGTCGATTTGCCCACGCCCCGGCAGATCGCGCTGGTCTTTCCGCCGCCGCCCGTGTGCACCCCCGTCTAGGCCAGCCGTCAAACCGGACCGCCTGGTCCAAGTTGGTGCGCCAACGCAGGCATCAGGATCCGCCAGCACCCTCGAAAACCATGCCGGGAGGCAGCAAGCTGCTCATGTACGCATTACAAATGCGCAAATGATGCCCGTTTCAACCGAAAGGGAAACCTTGCTCTCCTCCACCTCCCGTCCGCTGATCGAGGCGACCCTGCCGTTGATTGCCGAGCGGATCGAATTCATCACCCCCGCGTTCTACCAGCGCATGTTCGCCGCCCACCCCGAGCTGCTCGACGGCATGTTCAACACCGCAAATCAGGGCACCGGGGAGCAGCCGCGGGCCCTCGCCGGGAGCATCGCCGTGTTTGCCACCCACCTCCTGAACAACCCGGGCACCTACCCCGAGGCCCTGCTCTCGCGCATCGCCCACCGCCACGCCTCGCTGGGGGTCACCCCCGACCAGTACGACATCGTCTACACCCACCTGTTTGATGCCATCGCCGCCGACCTCGGCGAGGCCATCACCGCGCCGATCGCCGCCGCCTGGAGCGAGGTGTACTGGCTGATGGCTCACGCCCTGATCAAGCTCGAACGCGATCTCTACGCGAGCCAGGCGAATGATCGGGTGTGGATGCCGTGGACAATCTCCGAGCGGATCGAGGTAGGCAACGCCGTCAACATCACCTTCACCCCGGCCGATGACACCCCGATTACCCCGGCCCGACCCGGCCAGTACGTCAGCGTCAAGGTGCTCCTGGACTCGGGCATTCACCAGGCCCGGCAGTTCACCCTGACCAGCCCCGGCGGGGCCGAGCGACGCATCACCAGCCGACGCCGCGACGACGGTGCCGTCTCCCCGATCCTTCAGGACCGGATGCCCGTGGGGAGCGTGGTGGAGCTCTCCAACCCCTACGGCGACGTGGTCCTCCCCGCGGGTGATCACCCGTTGATCCTGGTCTCCGCGGGCATCGGTTCAACCCCCAGCGCCTCGATGCTGCGCACCCTGGCCCTGGCGAAATCCCCCCGACGCGTCCACGTGCTGCACACCGATATCTCCCCCGAGGTGTGGGCGCTGCGCGATCAGATGATGACCGACATCGCCCGTTTGCCCGGTGCCAGCGTGCACACCTGGCTGGGCGAGGGCAGCGGCCTCGCCATCGAACTGGCCGACCACAACATTCCCGCCGATGCCGAGCTGTTTGTCTGTGGACCGCAGCCCTTCATGCGCCGCATCCGCGAGCAGGCGCTGGCCCTGGGCCTGCCCGCCAGCCGGGTGCACTACGAAATCTTCGGCCCCGACGTGTGGCTGCCGCAGGTCGACTAGCCGCCAAAAGGCGGGCCGGTGATCGTGATCACCGGCCCGCCTTTTGGGTTTAGAGCGCCCGTATCTCGGGATAGGCATAGGTTTCGTCGAGGATCTCGCTGCCCGGAATATAGAAGCGCATCACCAGCCGGAACCGTTCCGCCGGGGTGGGGAGCCAGTTGGCACGCGCCTCGGGATCGGTGGGTTCGACATGGGAGAGGATCACGTCCAGCGATCCGTCCGGTCCAACGTGCAGCCCCGCCGTGCGATCGCCGATCGAGTAGCGGTCGATCGGGTTGTCCACCAGGTAGTAGCGGGGAATGTCGTACAGGGTGATCGACCAGAATGCGCCGACCGGCGGGCGACCCGGGAAGTGGATCCGATACGTGGATTCCCCCACGAGTGGTGCCCCGGTGATGTCGGTGAATGCCTGGGCATACACGGCCTCATAGGCGTGATTACCCCACAGGCCCAGCCGGCAACTGATCGCCCGGTCGAGGACGCGGCGATCAGGATCGGTGGTCAGCCAGCGCGGCTCCGCGACGGTGCCAAGACCCAGCACGTGCACGTTGTAGTCAAACAGGTGCATGCCCACACCCCAGCCGTTGAAGAACGGTGAATCCCCCGTGGTGGTGGCGAGTTCCAGGTCGGCGACCCCCTGGGTGAAGGTCTCGGTATACCGGTCCGGGGTGGGGATCGGATACTCGGCGGCGAGCGCCGCATCGGCCTCGGACACCGGGAAGCGGGCGGCCCAGGCCGCGGCCTGACGCCAGAACAGTGCGGCCTCGGCATCGGCCGCGGCTCGGGCTGCATCCTGGGCCTCAGCCCCCGGTTCGGTGTCGGTCGCAGCCTCCGCTTCGGCTTCGGGTTCGGCACGTCTTACCGTTGCCGCGACCTCGGGGATGCCCCGTCCACTCGCGTCCGGATCCAGCGGGGTCAGCAGCGTCGCGTCCTGCAGCCGGTGCACCGCGGGCAGATCCGCGGGCCCGGTGCACGCAAACCGTCCCACGATCGAGATGATATCGGTCGAGGCGCGGATGAGGGGCAGGTCGCTCTCCCCGCTCCATCCCGGGGGCACAATCAAAAAGGATCCGGCGGCGTTACCGGTGGCCCGGGTCCCCACATAGGCGATGTTGTTGGTCCAGGCGTCCACAAACTGCAGCACAAAATAGCGCTCACCGAATTCGGGGGTGTCCAGTCGGACCGGCCCGACCGAGAGGTCCAGCTGCGCCATCGAATAGACGGTGTCGTTGTTGATCGTGACAAACGTGTCCTGCGGCCCGGCGAGGGTGCGGGCATGGGAGAAGGTGTTGGCCTGGGCGGCGGGATTGGACCCGATGCCGGTGGTCAGATAGCGGGTCACCTGACGCAGGTTTTCCACCAGCGGGTAGTGGAACAGATAGGCGCTGGGGCGAGGTTCGGTGCTCATGCTGCGGACTCCGTGCGGGTCGGGGCGGGCAGCACCCAGGTGCCGTCCACGATCTCGGGGCGCGGCTGATAGAAGCGCACCAGGTAGTTCCAGCCGGGCATGATGCCCAGCTCGTTGGGGGCGCCCGTGGCGGCCGGGGCAAAGCGGACGGTAACCGAACCATCGGGGTTTGCCTCCCCGGTCACGCTGTTGACGCTGGTCAGGGTTCCCTCGATGGGTTCAAAGTAGCCCTCGGCGTTGTACAGCGAGACCGACCAGAACGCGTCCACGGGAACATCGCGCAGGGTCAGTTCGTAGCCGGCCAGCGGCAGGGAATCGTCCACGTTGATGTAGAAGGCCTCGCTCTCGGGCAGGCCTCCCCAGCCGGTGGCGGCGCCGATCAGGTGACGAATCGGATCCACCTCGTCGCGCGGACCAAAGGCGCCATCGAATCCGGCAAATCCGCGCCCCAATTCCAGCAGCGCATCGCGGGTCCGAGTCAGGGATTCGGGCTCGTAGTCGGGCAGCTCAAACGCCCGCGCGGCCCCGGCACTCGCCGCGAATCCGTCCTGCACCCGGTTGGCCTCGGCCACATCCGCGGGGTCTTCGGGGTCCACCAGTACCCGGACGGCCACCAGCGCATAGTCGGTGCCCACCTCGGCGCGGGTAATCTCATGGGTTCCCGCCTCGTGGAATACCCGGGGCGTGTACTGGTCCTGGCTGATCAGCGCGGCCGACAGGTAGCGCCCGCCCGCATCGGGCAGGGTCAGGGTGGCCCCGGCGCTCACGTCCAGGATGATCGAGCTGTAGAGGGTGTCGCGGTTCTGGCGAATGACCCGCTGGTCATCCAGCGCGGACGGGGCACGGTGGTGCACCCAGTGTCCCACCCCCGGCGTCCCAGCCAGCAGCGCGGCGAACATCCGGTTGGATTCGGCACGAACAAAATTATCGACGGTTACCCGGGTCGCGGTCATGGTCTTCTTTCTCGGTCTCGATTACTGATGTGGGTATCAAACACTGACGTGGGTCTCATGCATGGTGGATGAAAAAGGTGATGGGGGGTGGACGCGGGGTGCCCGCCCGCCTAGGTTGGTTCCGAATCGCGATTCGGTCGGAGATCGCGGCACGGCCGAAAGGACACCACAACATGGGCGATGCCCTGGGCGATGGACTCCCCCTCATGATCGGTGTGGCACTCAGCCCGGTCCCGATCATCGCGGCCATCCTGATGCTGCTCTCCCCGCGAGCCCGGGCGACCGCCCCGGCGTTCCTACTGGGGTGGATTCTGGGGCTGGCGGTCATCCTGACCGCGGCCACCGCGCTGTCCTCGGTGCTGCCGCAGGCGGACCAGGAGGGTCCGCGTCCGATCATCGGCGTGATCAAGATTGTGCTGGCGCTCGCGCTATTCCTGCTGGCGATCCGACGCTGGAAGTCGCGTCCGGCCCCCGGGGAGAGTGCAGCCCTGCCCCGCTGGATGGACTCGATCAACGGTCTCGGGGTGCTGCGGGCGGTGCTCCTGGGCGCGATCCTGGCGGTGAATCCCAAAAACCTGGTGCTTGTGCTCTCGGCCGGGCTCGCGATCGGCACCGCCGGAGCGCTGAGCACGGGCGAGGTGGTCACCGCGGTGGTGGTCCTCACGGTGATCGGATCGCTGACCATCCTGCTCCCCGTGGTGGGATACCTGTTTGCCGCGAACCGGCTGGCCGGGACGCTGGAGCAGCTGCGCATCTGGCTCACCCAGAACAACGCGGCGATCATGGCCACGCTGCTGCTGGTGTTCGCGTTCGTGTTGCTGGGCAAGGGCATCGCCAGTTTCTCCTAGGCCGACCGGATCCCCTTTACCCTCGTCCACGAACGGTGTTGGCGGCTAGCCTCGGCCGCGGGAATCATCCACGGTTGGTGAGGTCGCGCAGCCGCACCGCGTCCCGTCTGGTGGTCACCCCGAGCTTGCGATAGATCGCCCGCTGATGGGTGCGCACGGTATTCACCGAGACGTGCAGTTCGCGAGCGATCTCCTCGGCCGTCAGCGTGGTCCGCAGAAACCCCAGGATCTCCCGCTCACGTGCCGAGAGGGTCGTGCCGGGCGCGGTAATTCCCCGCGGATGTGTATCCAGGCTCGCCAGGAACCCCTCATGCGCGCTCCCCCAGCGGCCGTGCGCCTCAAGGAGCCCCAGCAGGTCGGGGTCCTCGGCGAGAAACGGGCGGCGAATGCCCTGCGGGACGGCCGCATCCAGTGCGCGTTCCAGCCGGTCGTGGGCACCCGCGTGATCGTCGCGGGCGGCGAGAATCAATGCCGAGGTCACCAGGGCACTCACCCGCAGATAGGACCCCCGGTTATCCGGACCGATCAGGGCCAGCGCCCCGAGCGCGCGCTCGGGTTCCCCGGCTCGGCGATACACCTCGGCGGCGAGCGCCTGACACATCGGCACATCCTCGCGACCGTCCAGGCTGGCCAACCGCTCAAGCGCGGCGGTCCGGTCCCCGGCGGCGAAGGCCAGCACGGCCTCACCCAGGTCACGGTAGAGCGGCCAGGGCACCCCGTAGGACTCCCGCGGGGCCACCGCGGTCAGAGTACGCCGGGCCCGGGTCCAGGCCGCCGGATCCGGAGTTTCTGCGGCCAACACCGCCAGCAGTACCCGGGCGACGCCGGCGAAGGACGTGGCCGAGGTATCCCGGATGATCACCGTCTCAAAGGCTCTCCGAGTCTCCGCACGATCACCCCGCCAGAAGTGGGTAAAGCCGGTGGCGAAACGATCGATGCCGCCGTCCACGTGGGGGTGCCCCGGTTCATCCCGCTCGAAGGCCAGGGTGGGGTGATTCCCACCCGGTGCATCGGCCGGGCGCGGTTCATCCGCCCCGTGATGGTCGCGGACATGTGCCGTAATCTCCTCAGCCAGCGCGTCGGCGGCACGGAATTGTCCGCCATAGACGCACGCGAAGCGCAGGTTGATCAGCGCCCATCGGGTGAGCTCGGTCAATCCCGACGCCCTGGCCTCCCCCGCCGCGGCCCGCAGCAGCCGCATGGTTTCGGCGGGATTGCGACGCAGCCTGGTTTCGGCCAGGCCCAGGACAAACAGCAGATAGGCGTAGGGCGTGTGCAGGCGGATTCCGGATTCGATCAGCTCGCGCATCCGGTCGGCGGCCGCGGCGAGTTCGCCCCATTCGGAGGCGAGGATCAGCGCGGCGAGAACCCGGGTTTCCTCTCCGGCGGCTCGGTCACGGAGGTGCCGCGCCTGGGCACGGGCGGCGAGGCTTGCGGCACCGGGAGGATCCCCCAGGGCGTCGAGGGCGCACGCACGCATCAGCAGAATTTCGGGATCATCCGGCCAGGCATCGGGCAGGGTCACACAGCGTTCGCGCAGGGTCTCGGCCCCGGATTCCAGGACCAGCCGGAGCCAGCTGGACCGCAGAATCTCCACCGCGGTTTCGGGCTGTCCGGCACGCAGGGCGTGCCCGCTCGCCTCGATCGGATAGTCGGTGGCGAGTTCCCGGGCGGCAATCGAGTCGAGGGTCACCGCGAGCGCCGGATGATCGCGGCGCAGCGCGATCCGGCAGTGCCGGGCGAACACGTCGTGCCACCGGTAGACGCTGTTTTCGCCATCCACGAAGCGGGTGAGAAACAGGCCCGCCCGCTCACACTCGGCCAGCAGCGTGGCGCTGTCGGCACGTCCGGAGAGTTCCTCGGCCAGCCGCGCACTCACCCGGTCGCACGTGGTCACCCGCAGCATGAACTCGGCCAGCTCCGGCCGGACCGATCCCAGGATCAGGCCGGTCACATAGTCGGTCAGGACCGGCTCGGTGGCGGCCAGGCTCACCCGTTCCCCGGCGGTGTGTCGACCGATCAGCTCCAGGTGGACCGCGATCGGCCACCCCTGGGTCCGGACCTGAATTCCGGCGGCCTCGGCTTCGGTGATGCCGAGGCCCGCGTGTTGAGCGCTCTGGGCGATCTCCGGCGCACGCATCGACAGGTCCTCGGCGCCGAGGGTGCGCGAGCGCCCATAGGCCCGAGCCCGGCTCAGCAGACGCTCAAGGCCGCCCTGGCCCGCTAGGACCAGGGTCAGGCCCGCTTCGGTACCGTGCCGGGTTAGGTGCTCAAGGATTTCCACGCTCGCCGGATCCGCAATCAGGTGCGCATCATCAATGACCAGGGTCAACGCGGGGGCGTCTCGGTCGCGCTCGGCGAGGAAGGTCAGGAGGAGGTCGGCCGCACGCAGCGGGTCGGCATCGCGCCCCAGCAGCGCACTCACGCCCGCCCGTGCGGTCGCGGCTCCGGGGCTCCGGTCGCCGCGGGTCAGCGCCGAGAGGATACCGCCCACCAGGCCGCGCGGATCCATAAGGCTGCGGGTCAGGGTGAGCCAGGCGGTTGCCTCGAGCCGGGTGAGTGCCCAGGCCGCCAGCGCCCCGGTTTTCCCATACCCGGGTGGCGCAAGCACCAGTACCAGGGGGACCTCGGCCACGGCCTCATCGATCAGACGCGACACCCGGGCGCGTGCCGGAGCGTCGCTGCGCGGTTTCGGAGGCGTGGTGAGAAACCACGGCGATTCCCGCCAGACCCCGTCGAATTTTCCCTCCACGCTGGCAGCATACTGGCTGTCATGGGTCCGCGGGGAAATCCTGTTTCGAACTCCGTCACACTCCGGCCGGACGTGTCGTTCGTGCACACAAAACGGGCCGGTGATCAGGATCACCGGCCCGTATTGGGATACCAGATTAGCCGCGGTGGTTGGGAGCCTCGCCCACCATCTGGATGTCGTGCGGGTGGCTCTCCTTGAGGCCGGCCTCGGTGAACCGAACAAACTTGCCGCCCTCGGTTCGATGGGGCGACTGGCTAGAGCCCAAAACCGCCGGATACCTCGATGTCCTGCGCGGTAACCCAGCGGGACGCATCCGAAGCCAGGAACGCGATGACGTCGCCAACGTCCCGTCCCTCCCCGACCCGTCCCAGGGCCGTGCGCTCAGCGAGCATCGGGATGACGTCGGGGTTGCGGGAGAATCCATCATTTCCCAGGCGCGTGAGGGTGGGGCCCGGCGATACGGAGTTCACTCGCACGCCGCGACCGCTCAGTTCCTTCGCCTGGTACCGGGTGAGCACCACGAGAGCACCCTTCATCGCCGCATAGGCCGAGTAGCCGGGGGTTACGGACATCGGTGCGGTGGAGGAACTGGTGACGTTGATGATGGAACCGCCGTCCGCCAGCAGAGGGAGAAGCGCCTGGGTCAGGAAGAACGGGCCCTTCAGGAGTCCATCCGCCAGGTGATCAAACGTCTGCTCGCTGAGCTCCGCATACGGCTCAGCGGCGCTGAAGCCGCCGTTGTTAACCAGAACGTTGATCGTGTCGGTGCCCCACTCCGCCGCGAGGATCTGCGTCAGCCGTTCCCGGAAATCCACGAACGAGGCCGAGTCTCCCAGATCGAGGCTCAGGGCTGCGGCCTGCCCGCCGGCGGCACGAATCTCGGCAACCGCCTCATCCGCTCCGGCTCGGTTTCCCCGATAGGTGAGGACCACGCCAGCCCCCGTGCGTGCGATTGACGTGGCCGCGGCCCGGCCAATTCCGGAGCTTGCGCCGGTGATGAGTGCAATAGTCATGAGGTTTCCCGTTCATTCGTGGGCGTGAGGAGTATCGGTATTCAGTCAACACTCGACGCACGGGATCACCCCATCAGTTCCTCGCAGATTCTTGCCTAATCCTGGCAAAACCTGCCCGGTCGGGGATGCGCACAGGCAGAATTGAATCATGAAAATCGATGACCTTCGCGACCTCATCGGCCGGCACGTGTGCGACGGCGAGCGCACCGTTGCACCCGGCGTTCGCATCTCCTCGGTTCCGCGCGTTGGCGCACCCGTCTTTTCCTCCACCGGCACCCTATTTGTGCTGATGGCACAGGGAACTAAACGCATGACCTTTGGCACGGAAGTGCTGGAGTACCGCAGCGGACAGATTCTGGTCACATCGATGGATCTGCCTATTTCAGGCGCGTTTACCGAGGCAACCCCGGCCAAGCCGGCACTGGGATTCTCGCTCAACCTGCGCCCGGAAACGATAGCGGAGGTACTGAACTCCCCCGCCGCAGCACACCTCCCGGCGGAGCGCAGCGACCGCGCACACGCCTCCAGCGTGGGGGAAGCCACCGAACATCTGATTGACGCGGTCTTTCGCATGGTGTCACTGTGCGACCGGCCACGCGATCGCGAGGCACTCGCCCCGCTCATTGAGCGGGAGCTGATCTGGTTGCTGCTGCGCGGCCCCCATGGTGCCGCCGTGCGCGGGCTGGGGCTGCCGGACGGCCGGCAGACTCGGATTGGCCGCGCCATGCGTCACATCCGCGAGCACTTTGTTGAGCCGTTGCGGGTCAGCGAGCTCGCCACGATGAGCCGCATGAGTGAGTCCACCTTTTATCGGTCGTTTCAGGCGGCAACCGCGATGAGCCCGATTCAGTTCCAAAAGATGTTGCGCCTGCAGGACGCTCGCATTCGTCTCGCGGCCGGCGAGACGGATGTCACCGGAGTGGCATACTCCGTCGGATATGAGAGTCCGTCCCAGTTCAGCCGAGAGTACCGACGTGAGTTTGGCGTTTCTCCCTCCCGAGACGGCGCACTCCTCCGCGCCACCACACACTAAGAGGGCGGCCCCGGAACGATTACGTTCCGGGGCCGCCCTCCGTTACGGGCGATTAGCCGCGGTAGTTGGGGGCCTCGGCCACCATCTGGATGTCGTGCGGGTGGCTCTCCTTGAGGCCGGCCGCGGTGATCCGGACGAACTTACCGTTCTGCTTGAGGTCGGCGATGGTGCGCGCACCCACGTAGAACATCGACTGGCGCAGGCCACCGATCAACTGGTAGGCCACGGCCGAGAGCGGTCCACGGAAGGGAACCTGGCCCTCGATACCCTCGGCGATGAGCTGGTCATCGGTGGGTACGTCGGACTGGAAGTAGCGGTCCTTGGAGTACGAGGTCTTCTTGCCGCGGGTCTGCAGCGCACCCAGCGAACCCATGCCGCGGTACTTCTTGAACTGCTTGCCGTTGACCAACACCAGGTCCCCGGGGCTCTCGGTGCAGCCGGCGAGCAGCGAACCGAGCATCACGCTATCGGCACCGGCAACCAGGGCCTTGGCGATGTCACCGGAGTACTGCAGACCACCGTCGGCGATGACCGGAACGCCGGCCTCGCGAGCGGCCAGGGAGGCCTCGTAGACGGCGGTGACCTGGGGCACACCCACGCCGGCCACCACGCGGGTGGTGCAGATCGAGCCCGGGCCCACGCCCACCTTGATCGCGTCGGCACCGGCGTCGATCAGCGCCTGCGCGCCCGAACGGGTCGCGACGTTGCCGCCGATGATGTCGATGTGGGCGAAGCTCGGGTCGGCCTTGAGCTTGCGGATGATGTCCAGCACGCCGGCGCTGTCGCCGTTGGCGGTGTCCACCACGAGCACGTCCACACCCGCGTCACGCAGGGCGGAGGCGCGCTTCCAGGCGTCACCGAAGAAGCCGATGGCCGCACCCACGCGCAGACGACCCTCGTCGTCCTTGGTCGCGTCGGGGTAGCGCTCGGTCTTGTCGAAGTCCTTGATGGTCATCAGACCGCGCAGCTTGCCGGCCTCGTCCACCAGGGGCAGCTTCTCAACCTTGTGCTGGGCGAAGATCGCCAGCGCGTCTTCCTTGGAGATGCCAACCGGGGCGGTGATCAGCGGCTGCGGGGTCATGACCTCGGACACCTTGGTGGTGGCCATCTTGTCGTTATCCACAAAGCGCATGTCGCGGTTGGAGATGATGCCCACGAGGGTGCCATCGGACTCCACCACCGGCAGACCCGATACGCGGAACTCGCCGCAGATCGCGTCCACATCGGCCACGGTGGCCTCGGGGCGGGTGGTGACGGGGTTGGTAATCATGCCCGACTCGGAGCGCTTCACCTTGTCCACGTGCGCGGCCTGCTCCTCGATGGAGAGGTTGCGGTGCAGGATGCCGATACCACCGTGGCGGGCCATTGCGATCGCCATGCGGGACTCGGTCACGGTGTCCATTGCGGAGGACAGCAGCGGCGAGTTCATGGTGATGCGCTTGGTGAGCCGGGTGGTCGTGCGTGCCTCACTGGGGATCACGTCGGTGTGCCCGGGAAGGAGCATCACGTCGTCATAGGTCAATCCCAAGAATCCGAACGGATCCGGCTGTTCCATATTTCCTCTTTTGCTGTCTCTGGGCCCGGGTGGGGGTCGCGGATGTCCACTCGAATCCCGGTAGGGACCCGATAGTCCATGTTAAGCGATATTGCGGGAGATTTATTTCCCCTGGTTCTCAGGCTTCTCTGTGGGGGCAACGATCGGGATCGCGCCGGTCTGGGCCTGGGCCAGCGCGGCATCCGCGAGCCGGTTGGCCCGGCCGTGGCGAACCAGGTCTACCGACAGGATAACGAGTGAAAGCCACACGATCCCAAATCCGATCCAGCGCTCGGGCGGCAGCTGCTCGCCGAGCACCAGCCAGCCGATCAGGAACATCAGCGTCGGGCCGAGGTACTGGGCGAATCCCAGGGTGGTCAGCGAGATGCGGCGAGCGCCCGAGGCGAACAGCAGCAGCGGGGCCGCGGTGGTGATTCCGGTCGCGATCATGAGGATGGTCAGCAGCGGCGAGGAGTGCAGCAGGTCCAGGCTGCCGGTGTGAGCCCAGACAATGCCGATGATGATCGCGGCCACCGGCAGCAGCAGGATCGTCTCGACAAACAGTCCGGTGAGCGCGCTGACCCGGGCCCCGATGCCCTTCTTCAGGACGCCGTAGATGCCGAAGGTCACCGCGAGGATCAGCGCAATCCAGGGTACCCGGCCCAGGCCGATCGAGATGATCACAAACGCGACCACGGTCATGCCCAGCGCAAACCACTGGGTGGGGCGCAGCTTCTCGCGGTAGATGATCACGCCCAGCAGGATGGTGACCACCGGGTTCACAAAGTATCCCAGCGCGGCCTCGACCACATAGCCACTCGTGGTCGCGATCACATAGGTTTGCCAGTTGACATAGATGACCAGGCCCGCGGCGGCGATCACGCCGACCATGCGCGGACGGCGCAGGACCTCGCGCACCTCGGACCAGGTGCGGGTGATCGTGATCAGCAGGGCGCAGAGAATCGCGGTGAACACGATCCGCCAGGCGACGATCTCGAAGGGGTTAACGGAGCTGAGCAGGACGAAGTACAGCGGCAGGATACCCCAGATCAGGTAGGACAGGAGCGCATAGGAGAGGCCGCGGCGTGACTCGGACGGGGTAGGGGAAGTCAAGGGTGTGCTTTCTTTGTGGGAACAACCGAGGATAACCCGAATATCGGGGCGACGATTCCGTAAGTCCGCATGCGACAGCCCTCGACACCGGTTCCGCCGCCCCGGCCCACGAGCACCACGGGCGTGAAAGCGTGGTCTGACCGGCATTCCAGGAGCAGACATGACTGAACCCACACCCCACTTCCCGTCCGAGAGTTCGGGGTATCCCCCGTATTCGATGTCACCGTATTCAGCGGGCAGGCCGCAGGTGTACCCCACGGTGCCTCCACGCACCGCGACGATGGCGATCCTGGCGCTCATTTTCGGGATTCTCATTCCCCCGGTTGGCATCGTGCTCGGGCACATCGCACTCTCAAAGGTCAAGACCTCCGGAGAGGGCGGCCGGGGATTGGCACGAGCGGGTCTGATCGTCGGATACGTCAGCACATTCCTGGCAGTTATCGGCCTGGTGCTGTTTTTTGTTCTCATGAAGCTCCTGTTCGGAGCGATCTTCAGCGAGATGTATGTCTAGACCCGCATACGCTATGCGACAGTTCTCAATACTCGTTGTGACTCCCCGGTGCCTCCGCCCACACGGGTGTGAAAGCGTGGAGGAAAACGGTTTTATCAAGGAGATCCGAACATGAGCGACCCCAACTTCACCCCGCAGCCGGGTGCCGAACAGCCCGCCGCGTACCCCACCCAGCAGCCCGCCCCGGAACTTCAGGGGTACGCCGCGGCTCCGCAGCAGGGGTACGCCGCACCGCAGCCGGGGTATGCCCAGCCCGGCTACGCCGCCGCACCGCAGAAGACCAGCATCATGGCCATCCTCGCGCTGATCTTCGGAATCGTATTTGCCCCGGCGGGGATCGTCCTCGGTCACATCTCGCTCAAGCAGCTGAAGACCTCGGGGGAGGGCGGCGCGGGTCTGGCCAAGGCGGGCCTGATCATCGGCTACATCTTCTTTGCCCTGTGGCTGATGTTCTTCGTGATCGGCCTCGTGGGTGGAATCATCGGCGCCACCGCCGGTTACAGCGGTTACGGCTACTAGCCGCCGCACACGAGACGCCCGCTTCACCGAGCGGGCGTTTTGTTTACTCGGATGTCCCCCACTGGCCCCGAAATACGCGGGTATGTCAGAATTAGGAAACACACTTCGAGGGGATCACACCATGAGCGACAACAATAATAACTTCCCGGCGCAGCCCGAGCAGCCCCAGGGCCAGCCCGCCTACCCGGCGCAGCCCGAGCAGCCCTACGGCCAGCCCGCGTACCCGGCGCAGCCGGAACAGCCCTACGGTCAGCCCGCCTACCCAGCTCAGCCCGAGCAGGCCGGCTACCCGACCCCGCAGGGCTACCCCGCTCCCGAGGCCTACGGTGCCCAGCAGGGTTACCCTCAGCAGGGATACGCCCAGCCCGGTTACCCGGCTGCCCCGCCGCGCACCAACCTGCTGGCGATCCTCTCGCTGGTCTTCGCGTTTGTGTTCGCCCCGGCCGGTATCGTGCTGGGACACATCGCAAAGAAGCAGCTCAAGACCTCCGGCGAGGGCGGCGCGGGCCTAGCAACCGCCGGCCTGGTGCTGAGCTACATCTTCACGGTGATCGGACTGCTGATCTTTGCCTTCTACATCGTGTTTGCGGTCATCCTGTTCGCAAACGCCCCGATGGACTACTCGAGCTACTAGCCCCCGCACAACACAGCGCCCATCCGGAATCCGGATGGGCGCTGTGTTGTCTCCTGCGTGGTTAGCGAACCACCACGGCGAGGACGTCGCGAGCCGAGAGCACGAGCAGGTCTTCCCCGCCGTACTTCACCTCGGTTCCGCCGTACTTGGAGTAGATGACCTTGTCGCCGACGGCGACGTCGAGCGGGATGCGGTTGCCGTTGTCGTCGATGCGACCCGGACCGACCGCAACAACCTCGCCCTCCTGGGGCTTTTCGGTTGCGGACTCGGGGATGACCAGGCCCGAAGCAGTGGTACGCTCCGCCTCGACCTGCTTGATGACGATGCGATCCTCGAGCGGCTTGATGGAGACCGACACGGTTGACCTCTTTCTAGACTAAGCGTGGTTAGCACCCTCACGTCGAGAGTGCTAATCACAGTCTAGGGATCCGTTGGCACTCTTGCAACGCGAGTGCCAACGCGGCGACACATTCGGCGGCATGGCCCCGACACGTTCCCCGCGATATTGGTAGGTTTGGGCGGTGGACAGAAACGAGCTACTCGAACTGCTGACCCCCGAGGGGCTGCGTCTCCTCGACGATCTGGCGCAGGAACCCGCGGGCGCCGACCCGGTGACGCGGGTCAGCCGTCTGCGAGCCCAGGGCCATGCCCCGGCGCTGGTGTCGGCCGCGCTGACCCAGGATCGGCTGCGCCGCAAGGCGGTGGGAAAGTTCGGTGAGTTTGCCGAGCGTATGCTCTTCACCCAGGCGGGCCTCGAACAGGCCACCCGACTGCGCGTGGCCGCGCTGCACGCCGGCCGCTTTCGGGCCCTGGCCCCCGACCACCTGATCGACCTGGGCTGCGGGATCGGCGGCGACGCGTTGGCCGCCGCGGCCATCGGGCTGCGGGTTACCGCGGTGGATCGCGACGAGGTCACCGCGACCCTCGCCAGCTACAACCTGGCCCCGTTTGAGAACGCCGACGTCCTCAACGCCTCCGCCGAGGATGTGGACCTGGCCCCGTACGACGCGATCTATCTCGATCCCGCCCGGCGCACCTCGGGCCACAGCAACACCACCCGGTTGACCCGCGCCTCCGACTACTCCCCGAGCCTTGACTTCGCCTTCGGCCTGGCCGAGACGCGGGCCGTGGGCATCAAGCTCGGCCCGGGGTTCGACCGCGAGGACATCCCCGAGGGCTGGGAGGCGCAGTGGATCACCGTGGATGGACAGGTTGTGGAACTCGGGCTCTGGTCCCCGAGGCTCGCGCGTCCGGGTATCACCCGTGCCGCCCTGGTGATGAACGATGCCGGTAGCCACGAGATGATCGCCGCAGCGGACAGCGCGGATGTCGAGGTGCGCGAGCTCGGTGAGTATCTGTATGAGCCCGACGGCTCGGTGATCCGGGCCCGGCTGATCGGCGACCTAGCGCGGGAGCTGGGCGCGGGCATGCTGAGCTCGGGCATCGCCTACCTGACCGGAGACGCGGCGGTCGAGACCCCGTTTGCCGCCCGCTTCCGAATCCTGGAACGATTCACCCTGGATGAGAAGAAGCTCAAGCGGGAACTCAAGGCGCGCGGGATCGGCACGCTGGAGGTCAAGAAGCGCGGGGTGGATATCGACCCGGCGACCTTCCGCAAACGGATGTCACTCTCGGGGAAAAACTCGGCCACGCTGTTCCTCACCCGGATCGACGGGCAGCACGCGGCGCTGCTGGCCGAACGCGCCTAGTCACTCGCGGGGATAACCTCCGGTGGAGGTTACGGTCTACGCTGCTAGCCGAGAACCAGCTCGATGATGCGCAGCAGACTGTAGCCCGCCCACAGCGCGGTGGCGATCAACCCCGCCACGGCCAGGGTGCGCCCGCGGCGAGCGCGCGCGTGACCGGCGGGGTCCGCGCGCAGGGCACCGGGCGCAAGGGCCAGGGCAATGATTGAGGCGGGGAATCCCCACCCAAACACGATGCCCCCGATCAGGCCGATCAGGCCCAGGACAAAGGTGGCGGTGGCCCGTGCGGTCGGCGGGGCGCCGGGCGCAAAACCGGTGTATCCCGCGGCGGCGTCGTTCCAGCCGGGCTGAGCACCCGCACCGGGGGCGGCGGGGAGCCCCGCAGCAGCATCGCCCCAGCCGGGCGTGGGTCGGGCTCCGGCAGCAGCATCGCCCCAGCCGGGCGTGGGCTCGCCGGGAGTTGGCTGGCCGGGAGCGGACTGGCCGGGAGCGGGCTCGCCGGGAGCGGGCTGGCCGGGATTCGGGAATCCTGGGGTGGTCATGGGCTCCTCCGAACCGGTGCTCTCGCGTTCCACGGGCGCGGGGTCCCCGCGTCCTGGGTAGACTATCCGAATTCGGCCGCGTATCGGGAGGGCCGCCGCTACGGCAGCGTGAATGTCCCCACCACTTCGGGGCCGATATTCGACAAAACCCTGGTTTCTCACGGCGGTCGGACGTAGCATGTCGCCATGCGCTCCACGACGCAATTCCCCTGGGAACCGGTCACCGACCGGCTCCGCGCGGCGGGTTGTGTGTTTGCCGCCGAGGAGGCAGCGCTGCTGGCCGAAGCCTGGGAGGTCCGGGGCGCGGCGCAAACCGAGGCACTAATCAGGCGCCGGATCGCCGGGGAACCCCTCGAACAGGTGCTCGGCTGGGCGGCCTTTCTCGGGCTGCGGGTGCGCCTGGGCTCGGGGGTTTTTGTTCCGCGCCGCCGCACCGAGTATCTGGCGCTGCGCGCCATTGCCCGCTCCTTTGAGACCCCGGGGGCGCAGATCCTAGACCTCTGCACCGGCTCCGGTGCCATCGCCCTGGCCGTGCGCGAACACGTGCCCGATGCCCGCCTGATCGCCACCGACAGCGACGCCCTCGCCCTCGAATGGGCCCGCCAGAACCTCGGCACGGACGTTCCGCTGTATCTCGGCGACCTCTACGCCGCGCTACCCCCGAGCCTGCTGGGCACCTTCGACGTGATCGTGGCCAACGCCCCCTATGTGCCCACCGACAGCATCGCCGGGATGCCCGCCGAGGCGCGCGATTATGAACCCACCACGGCCCTGGACGGTGGACACGACGGCCTGAGCATCCACCGACGGATCCTCGCCGATGCCGCCCGCTGGCTACGGCCGGGCGGGAGTCTGCTGATCGAGATCTCGGCCGCGCAGCTCGGTACCCTACGCGACGCCTTTGCCGCCGCCGGGCTCCGCCCGCACGCAAGCCACGATCCGGCCCGTGAGGCAACGGTGCTGGAGGGCACCCTCCCCGCGAACCACAACCAGATCCGCGAATCCTAAGCCCCCGTCGGGCAACCGCTCCCGAAAGCCCCCTCCCCGCGAACCACAACCAGTCCCGCGAGTGACCCCGGTTCCTAGCTGCCGGCGGTGAGCTCGGCCACCTGGATCTCGGTGACCGGCAGGGTTGAGTCGGCGGCGACCCCGAGGCTCGAGGGCTCCTTGCCGGCCATGATCAGCTGGGCGGCGAGCGCGGCGATCATCGCCCCGTTATCGGTGCACAGCGAGAACGGCGGAATCCGCAGGGCCACCCCGGCGGCCGCGGCGCGCTCGGCGGCGACCTCGCGCAGACGCGCGTTAGCGACCACACCGCCACCGAGCAGCAGGCGCGGAACGCCCAGATCCGTGCAGGCGTTGATGGCCTTGGTCACCAGCACGTCCACCACGGCCTCGCGGAAGCTCGCGGCCACATCGGCGATCGGTACCTCTTCCCCGGCGTCCTCGGCCCGCTCGACCCAGCGCGCCACCGCGGTCTTGAGCCCCGAGAAGGAGAAGTCATAGCGGTGTGCGGCCATGTCCTTGGGCAGGCTCAGCCCGCGCGGGAAACGGATCGCCGCGGGGTTACCCCCCTCGGCCGCACGGTCGATCTGCGGGCCGCCGGGGTAGGGCAGGCCGAGGATCCGGGCGACCTTGTCGAAGGCCTCACCGGCGGCGTCGTCGATCGTCTCGCCGAGCAGTTCCACATCCCCCACCAGGTCGCGCACGAGCAGCAGCGAGGTGTGCCCGCCGGAGACCAGCAGCGCGATGGTGGGGTAGTCGAAGGGTTCCCCGCGGGTGTCCAGGATGTCGGCGCCCACGTGGCCCACCAGATGGTTCACGGCGTAGAAGGGCTTGCCGGTGGACAGCGCGAGCGCCTTGGCCGCACCCACCCCCACCATCAGCGCACCGGAGAGGCCGGGGCCGCTGGTCACGGCGATCGCGTCGAGCTCCTCGAAGGTCACACCCGCCTCGGTCATCGCCGCCTCGATCGAGGGACCCATCGCCTCCAGGTGCGCCCGGGCGGCCACCTCGGGGACCACGCCGCCGTAGCGCGCGTGCTCATCCATCGAGGAGGCGATCGTATTACTCAGCAGGGTGGTGCCGCGCACGATGCCGATGCCGGTCTCGTCGCAGGAGCTTTCGATCCCGAGGACAAGCGGGTTTTCGCGGTTCATGGTGTTCCTTCGTAGCGGGGAAATCTAGGCGTTCCGGCCGATGCCGGTTTCGGGCTGCGGGATGCTCAGACGCATCACGATCGCGGTGACGTTATCGGGCTGGTAGTACCCCGGCCGCTCGGCGATCTCCTCGAATCCGAGGTCGCGGTAGAGGGTGCGCGGGGCCGGTTTGTCCTCGCGCACCTCGAGGAAGACCTCGCGGATGCGCTGGGCGCGGGCAATCTCGATCAGCGCGGTCATCAGCCCGCGGCCGATCCCCAGGCGCCGGGCCCGAGCGGACACGGCGATGGTCTGGATGTCGGCGTCCAGCCCACCCGCCGGGGCGAACAGACCCGCGTAGCCGATGATCTCCCGCGGTCCCCCGGCGAAGGATGCCACCAGGTAGTGCGTGTGCGGGGAGGCGAGGTCGGCGGCCATGGCCTGGCTGGACCAGGCGTCGCTGGAAAACTCGGCGGTCTCGATCGCCATGATCGCGTCCAGGTCCTCGGCGGTGGCCGTGCGCAGGCTCCACACCGGGTCGATCTGCGGGCCGGGCGCCTGAGGGTTCTCGCTCACTAGCTCACCCGCTTGCGCGGACCCTGCGCGGCGATGTCCGGCGGGCGCAGGTACAGCGCCTCATCGGCCGCGTGTTCGCGCCCGGAGGTCTGTACCCGGAGCGCCAGGATGCCCAGGGCCCCGGCGGGGATCCCGACGGCGTCTACCCGGTGCGGAGCCGCGGTACCGTCCGCCAGCCGCGCGGTTTCGGCGGCGTCGAGATCGTCGGGACGATCGAGGGAGGGCCCGGCCACCCGAACCGGAATGCCATCGGTGTCCAGCCCGGTATAGCGCGACCAGTAGAGTTCGCGACGACGCGCATCGGTGGTGACCAGCAGTTCGCCGGTCCCGCCGTTTTCGTACCATTCCAGGGCCAGGGCGTCGTGGCTCACCAGCGGGATCACCGGGATGTGCGCACCCTGCCCGAAGGCGCGTGCGGCGGCGATCCCGATCCGCAGCCCGGTAAAGGGCCCGGGGCCCATGCCCGCGGCCACGGCGGTGACCTGAGCCGGGGCAGTGCCGGTCTCGCTCAGCACCTCCTGAATGAAGGTGCCCACCACCTCGACGTGCCGCCGGGTGTCTTCCAGAACGCGGGACGCCCGGATTTTCCCGGTGCCGTCCACGAGGGCGACGCCGGTTCCGGTGGAGGTATCAATGGCCAAAAACATATGTCCAGGATACCGCCGACCGCGCGAGATGCTCGTCCGCTAGACGCCGACCCGTTCGATGCGGACCGTACGCGGCTCGGACTCGACGTCCATCTCGTCGGCCGCTCCGGCCGTGGGCCGTTCGATCGTGATCTCCCACCACTCATCGGCGAGCACCCCGGCCACCTCGTGGCCCCACTCGATGATGACCACCGAGTGATCCAGGTCGAGGTCCAGGTCGTCCACCTCGAGGGCGTTGCTCAGCCGGTAGGCGTCCACGTGGACCAGCGGCACTCCGTCAACCAGGCTCGGGTGGGTGCGGGCGAGCACAAAGGTGGGGCTGGTCACCGGACCACGCACCCCCAGACCCTCGCCGATCCCCCGGGTCAGCGTGGTTTTGCCCGCGCCCAGCGGTCCGGTCAGCACGATCAGGTCGCCGGCTCCCAGCTCCCGGCCCAGCGCGATCCCGAACGCGTGCATGTCCGCGGGGGTGGGCATCGGGAAGGTGCCGGGGGTCAGCACTGTCTGGTCGGTCATCGAGGTTCGTCTCCACTCGGGTGAGCCGGCTGCGGCGCTCGGGTGATGCGTCCACCCAGCCGGGTCACGATTTCATAGTTGATGGTGTCGGCGGCCCGCGCCCAGTCATCGGCACCGGGTTCGCCCGCGGCGGGATCCCCGATCACCACCACCCGGTCCCCCACGGCCGCGGTATCGGTGCCGAGGTTGACCACAAACTGGTCCATCGCGATCTGACCCACCAGCGGATAGCGGGTGCCGTTGATGCTCACGTCGGCGCGGCCCGAGGCGTGCCGGGGAATCCCGTCGGCATAGCCCAGCGGGATCAGGGCCAGGGTGGTTTCGGTGTCGGCTCGATAGCGGTAGCCATAGGAGACGCCGGTGCCCGCGGGAACCGTGCGCACCGCGGCAACCTCGGTTTCCAGGCGCAGCGCAGGGCGCAGATTCCAGTCGGCGGGGGTATCGTCCTCAAACGGGCTGAGCCCGAGAATCCCGATGCCGATCCGCACCAGGGTGCCGCGGGTTTCGGGAAGCTTGAGCGCCCCGGCGGTGGCAGCCAGGTGTCGCCACCGCGGGTCGAGGCCCGCGGCCGCGGCCAGGTTTTCGGCCTCGGTGAAGCGCGCGAGCTGCGCGCGGTCCTCCTCGGGGGAGGTATTGGCCAGGTGGCTCATCAGCCCGGTGATTCGCAGCGCACCCGCCTGCTCGGCGGCGTGGGCATCGGCGAACAGCGCCTCCCACTGGGCGGGCGCGGTGCCGTTCCGGGACAGCCCGGTGTCCACCTTGAGGTGCACCTCGCCGGGACGTCCCAGTGCCTCGGCGGCCGCACGCATGCGGGCGAGCTGCGCGGGGCCCGAGGCCACCAGCGCGATTTCGGCGGTAAAGGCCGCCGCAAAGTCGGTATCGGATCCGTGCAGCCAGCACAGGATCGGCCCCTCAAAACCCGCGGCCCGCAGCGCCAGCGCCTCGCCGAGGTCGGCGGTCCCGATCCCCCGGGCACCGCCGCGCATCGCGGCCCGCGCGCACAGCAGCGCGCCGTGCCCGTAGGCGTTGGCCTTGACCACCGCGAGCACGTCGGCCGGGGCGACCCGGGCGACGATGGATGCCACGTTGTGTTCGATTCGGGCGGCATCCACCAGAATTTCGCGTCGTGGGCTCATCGGGGTCCCCCTCCCTCGGCCACCACAAACGCGATGGCCGCGTCCCCATCATGCGAGATCGAGAGGTGAACGCTCTCAATTCCCCGCTCCGCCAGCCGGCGGGCGGTGCTCCCGCTGGTGGTCAGGATCGGCGCGCCCGAGGAATCCCCGAGCACCTCGATCTCCTGCCAAAACACGTCCTCGCTGCCGCCCAGCGCCTTGATCAGCGCCTCCTTGGCGGCGAACCGCCCGGCGAGCGAGCGCCCGGTCAGCTCCCGCTCGGCGGGGGTGAACAGGCGCTCGCGCAGCGCGGGGGTACGTTCCAGCGTCCGCAGAAATCGGGGCAGGTCCACGAGGTCCACCCCGATTCCCACAATCATGCTCTATTCCACCGTGACCGACTTGGCCAGGTTACGCGGCTGGTCCACGTCGAGGCCCTTGGCATTGGCCAGCTCCATCGCGAAGATCTGCATCGGCACCACGGCCAGCAGCGGCTCAAACAGCGGAGCTGCCAGCGGGATGTGGATCACGGTGTCGGCGAAGGGCAGCACCGCGGCGTCGCCGGCCTCGGCGATCGCGATCACGCGGGCACCGCGGGCGCGGATCTCCTGAATGTTCGACACCACCTTGGAGTGCAGGGTCGAGGAGCCGCGCGGGCTCGGAACCACCACAAACACGGGCTGGCCCGGCTCGATCAGCGCGATCGGTCCGTGCTTGAGCTCACCGGCGGCAAAGCCCTCGGCGTGAATGTAGGCGAGCTCCTTGAGCTTGAGCGCACCCTCGAGCGCGATCGGGAAGCCCACGTGACGGCCCAGGAACAGGATCGCGCGCGAGTCGCTCATCCAGTGCGCGAGCTGGGTGATGCTCTCGGTCTGCTGCAACACGGTGACGATCTTCTCGGGGATCGCGCGCAGCTCGGCGGTGAATCCGGCGATCTCGGCGGTGGACACGGTACCGCGCACGCGCGCCACGTGCAGGGCCAGCAGGTAGATCGCGGTGATCTGCGCCACAAACGCCTTGGTCGAGGCCACGGCGACCTCGGGTCCGGCGTGGGTGTACACCACGGCGTCGGACTCACGCGGAATCGTCGCACCCTGGGTGTTGCAGATGGAGAGGGTCTTGGCACCGTTTTCGCGGGCGTACTTGACGGCCATCAGGGTGTCCATGGTCTCACCGGACTGGCTGATCGAGACCACCAGGGTGTGCTCATCGATCACCGGGTCGCGGTAGCGGAACTCGTGGCTGAGCTCGACCTCGGCGGGGATGCGCGCCCACTTCTCCAGCGCGTACTTGCCCACCAGGCCCGCATAGGAGGCGGTACCGGCGGCGACCACAACGATGCGGTTGATGCCGGTGAACAGCTCATCCAGGCCGTCCAGCTCGGGGATGACCACGGTCTCGTCGGCGGCGATACGCCCGCGCAGGGTGTTGGCCACGGCATCGGGCTGCTCGGTGATCTCCTTGGCCATGAAGCTCGGCCAGCCACCCTTATCCGACGCGGAGGCATCCCACTCGACCTCGAAGGGCTCAACCTCGACGACGTTGCCGTCGAAATCGGTGACCTCCACGGCATCCGGGGTGATCGCCACGATCTGGTCCTGGCCGATGGCCAGGGCGCTGCGGGTGTACTCGATGAAGGCGGCCACGTCCGAACCGAGGAAGTTTTCCCCGTCGCCCAGGCCGATCACCAGCGGGGAGTTCCGACGAGCGCCCACCACCAGGTTCGGCTGGTCGCGGTGCACGGCGAGCAGGGTGAAGGCACCCTCGAAGCGGTTGACGACGGCGCGGAAGGCCGACAGCAGGTCGCCGGTTTCGCGGTATTCGCGGCCCAGCAGCACGGCGGCGACCTCGGTGTCCGTCTCACTCTCGAAGGTGTAACCGGCCTCGACCAGCTCGGCCTTCAGGACCGCAAAGTTTTCGATGATGCCGTTGTGGATCAGGGCCAGCTTGCCCTCGTCACCCAGGTGCGGGTGCGCGTTCACATCGGTCGGCCCCCCGTGGGTTGCCCACCGGGTGTGCCCAATACCCACATGGCTCTCGGGCAGCGGGGACGCTTCCAGATCTCCCGCGAGCACGGCGAGCTTACCCGCACGCTTGCGGGTGTACAGTTCCCCCTCGGCGTCGATCACGGCCACTCCCGCGGAGTCATATCCGCGGTATTCGAGTCGGCTCAGACCGGACATCAGCACGTCTACGCTCGCGCCGCTACCTACATATCCAACGATTCCACACATATAGAGAACAATACCGGGAATAGAATGACTTTCTATGTCCGAGCTCCGCGTCGAATCATCCGCTGACACCACCCGCACCCCGTTTGTCGAAATTTCACGGGACGAGTGGGCGCGTCTGGCCCCCTCCATGCCGATCCCGCTGACCAGCGCCGAGATCGTGCAGCTGCGCGGCCTGGGTGACCGTCTGGACATCGACGAGGTCGCCGAGGTCTACCTGCCGCTGAGTCGTCTGCTCAGCCTCTACGTGGCCAACGCCAAGCGTCTGCACGCCGAAACCACCGGTTTCCTGGGAACGGCGGGGGCCTCCACCCCGTTTGTGATCGGCATCGCCGGGTCGGTGGCCGTGGGCAAGTCCACGGTTGCGCGGCTGCTGCGGGAGCTGCTCTCGCGCTGGGAGGACACCCCCCGGGTCGAGCTGATCACGACCGACGGGTTCCTCTATCCCAACGCCGAGCTGGAGCGCCGCGGCATCATGGCGCGCAAGGGATTCCCCGAGTCCTACGACCGGCGGGCCCTGCTGCGCTTCATCGCCGAGGTCAAGAGTGGTGCCCCCGAGGTGCGGGCACCCTTCTACTCACACCAGAGCTATGACATCGTGCCCGACGCCTCGGTGGTTGTGCGACAGCCCGACGTGCTGATTGTCGAGGGCCTCAATGTTTTGCAGCCGCCGCGCGGTGGCGGCCTCGCGGTGAGTGACCTGTTTGACTTCAGCATCTACGTGGATGCCCGCTCAGGCGATATCGCGCGCTGGTATGAGGAGCGCTTCATGGCGCTGCAGCGCGGGGCCTTCACCAACCCCAACTCGTATTTCAACGTGTATGCGGACCTCACCGAGGAGCAGGCTCGCGATCGCGCCCACTACTTCTGGAACGAGGTGAACCGCCCCAACCTGGAACAGAACATTCGTCCCACCCGGGCCCGCGCCAAGCTGGTCCTGAAAAAGGACGGCGACCACTCGGTGAGCTCGGTTCTGCTGCGCAAGGTGTAGCGCCAAACGCGCGGCCGCCCCACCCCGGGAACGGGATGGGGCGGCCGATGTGAGTGGTTACTCGACTAGTCGAGCGGCGGGGTGGCCCGTCGACGGGCGAGGAACACGATGCCCCCACCCACGGCGAGCAACAGTGCGGCCAGGCCGAGGGCGATGCCCAGGACCAGGTCCGTACCGGTGGTGCTCAGCCGCGCGGTGGATGGCGGGGTCTGCGCATCCGGTCCGGGCGGGGTGATGCCGGTGGACGGATCGGTCGGCGGAGTGGTCGACGGATCGGTCGGCGGCACGCTCGGCGGAACCGACGGGGTTGGGGTCGGGGTCGGGGTGGTTGTGGGCGGCGTGGTCGGCGGAACCGAGGGCGTCGGGGTCGGGGTCGGGGTGGCCGTGGGTTCCGGCCGCGGAACAACCTCGAGGTCGGTGCGTACGCTGGCCATCGGGAAGAGCGAGAGCTCATCGATGCCGAAGTCGTTTCCGTGCCCGCCGTCCTTGAAGTTGCGCACGCCAATGGTGAGCGAGGTGGAGTCTCCGGTGTTCACGGTTGAGGTCAGCCGCGTCCACTTGGCATCGTCGGTGGTGGGCCCACTCTGCCGGGGCATGTTCCGCGACGATCCGATAAATGTGTCATTCACCACAAATCCCACCTGAACCGGCGCCACGACGTTCCCCGGACGCGGGTCATCGCTGAGGTTGGCCACAAATCCACTCATCGTGTACTCGGTGTGCGGGGTGAGCCCGGTGATGGTGGTGGTGAGCACGTCGTGTGGTTTGCCCAGCGATTCGGAGCCGTTGATGATCAGGAACTTGCCCGACCGCGCGGATTCCTCATCGGTGACGGCCCGGGTGTTGGGCATCAGCCAGGACTTATTCCAGTTGCGGGTGATCTCCTGGGTGCTCGGGGTCACCATCGCATTGGTGGTGCTGCGCAGGTCGGCCCAGTAGTTGTTATACGCCCGGGTTTCATTCCACTCCGGGGTGGGCGTGATGTCGGGACCGTTGATCATGCCGGTCGGCCAGATCGAATACTCCCCATCGACGGGCGAGTACTGCACGACGTTGGGCTGGCCGGTCAGCGTGTGCGGATCGTGAAAGGTGTACGGAGTCGACGCCGAATCCAGCCGGGGCTTCGCCTGCCCCAGATAGTCAAAGGTTCCGTTATCGAAGTCGGTGACCAGGTTGTGGGCCTGTGAGATGCGTGCGAGCTGGACGTTGGGGAGGGTTCCGGAGAAATCCGCGGGCGGGACCACGCGTAATCCGGTGACGTCGCGGTTGACCTCAAAAATCTGCGGGCTCGGCGACACCGGTTCCAGGGTGTCTCCGGCGAGGGTGCGCAGCGTCCATCCGGCCGGCAGTCCGCTGATCTTGTAGGTGTCGAAGGGGGTCTTGCTGAGGTTTCCATCCACGATCCCCAGCTCAAATCCGTCGGGATCACCCTGGTTCAGCCGTTCGGGAGAAACGGTCAGGACGAGTCCGTCATCCCCGGTGCGGGTCGCCGCCTGGGCCGTCTGGGCGGGAATCAGGGCGGCCCCGGATCCCGTGAGTAAAACGCCCAGCAGACCGAGAGCCAACGCCCTCCGCCCGCGGCGGCGGGGCCTTGGCCGGTGCCGAGTGATGTGGTGTGCGTCGGGTTGCGCAAGTGTCATTTCGAGTGTTGTCCCCTCGTTCGATGTGTCTCGCACACCCGGTGGGCGGCGCGAGAAGGTACATCTTGGGGAGCAGGGATTTCCCATAACGTGACGCGACAATAACGCGCGTACAGGATACTCACGGGAACACCCAGCACAAACCCCGGGGATGCATCGGCATCCCCGGGGTCCGTGGTGTGCTGCGACCCGAAGGCCGCGCGCCGGCTAGCGCACGAGAACCTTGGCGGTCGCGGTCTGGCCCGCGTGGGTGACCGTGATGGTCGCCTCACCCGGAGCCTGGGCCACAAACACCGGTGTGCCCTGAGCACCGGTGCGGATCTCGCCCGGCCCACTCAGCGTCGGGATGATGCCCGACAGCGTGCCGCCGGCACCGGCCGCGTCGTACCCGAACACCGTCAGCGGAATCTCGCGTCCGGTACTCACCACCGAGGTTTCCGGCAGCAGGTACAGTGCACTCGGCGTGATCGCCTGGGCCGAACGGGTTCCGAATACCTCGAAGTTGTAGATCGAGTATCCGTAGGGCAGCAGGCGCTCAATCCCCTGCAGGCGCAGGTAGCGTCCGGTTCCGGTGAGGGTCAGCTCATCCGGGGCGGCGGTCGACTTGGCCACCGTGATCAGCGGCTCGAACGGGCCGTTCTCACTCTGGGCAATCTCCAGTCGGTAGCGGGCGGCCGCGGCGGCCTCCCAGGTGATCTTCACTCCGGAGAGGTCGTAGCTCGCACCCAGGTCCAGGGTGATGCTCTGATCATCCAGCCCGTGGGTGCTCTCCCAGCGGGTGGCCGGGTTCCCATCCACCACGTGGGCGGCCACGTGTTCGGCCCCCTGCGAGGTTGCGCTCACACTCACGCCGCGAGCGATGTCGATGCTCGGATCGCTGACCGCGACCACCGCCGAACCCGCGAGTGTCGTGCCGCCACTCTGGGCGCTGGCCCGCACCAGACCGGAACCGGTCGCGGTTGCGGTCAGCACGCCGGCGGCGGTGATGGATCCGGGAACCGTGGTGGTCCAGGTCACCGCCTCGGCCAGGGCAAACGCGTCACCATACTGGTCCAGTCCGGCGGCGCTGAAGGTGACCGGGCTGTTCGGCGCGATCCGCACCGGGCCCGGGGTCACCCGCAGCGAGGTCAGCACCGGAGCTTCGCCCACCCGCACATCGCGGGTAGCCTTGACCGAAGCCGAAGTCGCCGTGATGGTCGCCTTCTCGGTTGCGGTGGTCGCATGGAAGACCCCGTCGGAACCGATGTTTCCACCGCGGTTCGCACTCCATTCCAGATTCGGAATATCTACGGTTGCCCCGTACTGGTCATACCCGACCGCGCTCAGGGCGAGCGTGGAACCGGGGGTGATCGTGGTGGCATCCGGGGTGGCAACCAGTTCGATCCGCTTGAGCTTGGCATCCAGACGGTGGGTGACCTGGCTGTGGGCGGGCACGTCGATCCAGCCGATGCGGGTGTTCCCGTTGTAGGCGGGGTAGCGCTGCTGGGTGTCGGTGGGGTTGGTGACCACGTAGCTGTACACCCCGGTGTCCGGGTTCTTGTACACCTGGGCGAGGTCTGCCCCGACGCGGTGATCGCGGGACTCGATACCGAGGTTCCGGTTGGCCATCGCGTTGTAGTAGACCATGCCGGCCATCGAGACGGCCGAAACCATCGGGTCGTTGGTGCGGCGCAGTTCGGCGAAGATGTCCGCGTAGACCTCGGGGTGCGACTGTGCCATCTGGCCCAGCACCACCTGACCGAGAGCGTCACCCATGCCCGAAATCACGGCGGTGGCGGCGGCGGTGTCACGACCCGGGGTGTAGCCGGCGACCTTGATCCGGTAGAGCGAATCGATCGCGTCCTGGTTTGCCTGGAAGTCGGTCGAGAAGTACGCCAGCAGCGGGCTGACCGGGTTCCAGGTGGCCGGGTCCGCATCCACCATCGCGCCGGTGTACTGGTGCGGGATGAGCTTTGCCGGCAGGGTTGCCGGGGTCCAGTGCTCGTCCGGGAACACCACGGTGCCATTGGCGTCCACCGAGATCAGCAGCGAGTTCGTCGCCGGATCGAACAGCGGGTTAGCCGCAACCTTCCGGGTCGTGTAGCCGGGGTTGTGCTTTTCGCTATCCCGGACGATGTTCTTGAGCACGTTGACCGCGGATTCACGGTCCTCGGTGATCTGAATATCGCCGTAGGTCCCGATCCCCCACCACTGCTTGGCGAAGGTCTGGATCCCGGCCTTATTGCCGGCCCTGGTGCCCTCGCCGCCGATGTTGTCGGGGCGCAGCGCAAACATGTCATCCAGCAGCTTGGTGGCCGCGGTCCGGTCCCAGCCGAGGTAGTTCAGCCACGGCGCGGTGGGCAGCCACTGAATACCGTAGATCCAGGCGGGGTCGCCCGAGAAGTAGGTAGCAAAGGCCTGGCCGCTGTCAAACACGATGCCCGAGGTGGAGTGCTTATACTGCTCGGGGAACACGCCCCCGGTGTTCAGCCAGTACTCGCGGATCGCCGCACGCTCGGTGACGTAACCCATTGCGCCGGTGTCGCGCATTTCCTGGTTTCCCAGGGCCACGCCGAGCAGGTAGAGGCCCGCCCAGGACTGGATCGCCTCGGAGCTGGACTCCTGGTTGTTTCCACCCGGGGAGGAGAATCCGCCCGCATAGGAGAATCCGCTCCAGGTGTCGAAGGTGCGCAGGTACGGGTAGTCCTGGCTACTGCGGTCCCAGTTGCCATACTGCTGGGCCACCAGGGTTGCAACCCCGCCGTAGCCCTTGGCCCACTCGGGATCCTCCATCGCGAGCATCGCCGCGGCGGCGGTGAAGTAGCCGTAGTGGAAGTGGTTGTCGGTGAACTGCGAGGATCCGTAGGACTCGCTAAAGCCCACCAGCGCCTTCCAGGTGTCATAGCGCGCGAAGAAGCGGCTCTCCTCCCCCTCGGTGTAGGTAAACCAGTCGCTCAGTGCGGTGCGCAGGGTCGAGCGCAGCGCCTCATAGGACTCGGTTTCGCCGAGCTGCTTGGCCACCAGCATGTACTCACCCAGCTGGATGACGTCCTTGCCGCCCCAGTAGGTGTCATTACCATAGGTGGTCTTGGCGGCGTAGTCGCGCAGGAACTTGGCCATCACCGCGTGCTCGTAGTCGGTGCCCGCGGGGGCTCCGGGCTTCGACTCGGGTGCCCCGGTGATCGGAGTCATGCCCTCAAAGGTATATGCCATCTTCCAGCCATCGCGGCCGATGCTGGTGCGCATCTCGCCCCGCGGCGTCTTATAGGTGGTGCCGGTCAGCGTCGGCTCGAAGCGCTTGGCCTCACGGTACTGGTGCGGCAGCCATCCCTGGATGGTCGAGGTTTCGGTCCCCTGCAGCGGCTCGGTGGTCAGGGCCCAGTCCTGGCGCACCTCTCCCGAGTCGGTGTGGTTCTGATACGCCATGGTGGTGCCGGTCACCCGGGCGAACGCATAGCGGTGCAGGGTGTTCAGGTCGAAGCCCGAGTCCGGCAGTGCGCTGAGCACCAGGTAGCCGGTGCCCACGCTGGCGATCAGGCGGTTGCCCGAGCGCTCAAAGGTGGTGCCCTCGGGGGCGTGCACACCGATCTTCGAGTCACCCTGGCGGATGATCAGGCGGTCGGTGGTGACCGGGAAGGTCAGCGCATCCCCATTGGCCTTGGTGAAGGTCGCGTTCTCCCCGACGGTGAGTTCGGGGGTCACCTGGTTAAAGCGGAACCAGGTGTAGGGTACGCCGCGTGCCGCGCTCACGGCGATGTTTGACGGACCCGCGGCGGGGTCGAGCCGCCAGTCCACGTTCCAGTCGCCCCAGCCGGTGGCCACGGCGTTGGCCGCGCGGAACGCGGTGCCAAAGCGGTCATCCAGCCCGTCGGGCTTATTGGTGAGCATCACGTGGTCCACGAGTAGGTGCGCCCAGCCCGCGGTGAGCTCATCGACGATCTCGATGTGGGCGTTCTGGCCCACCCAGGGGGTGAGGTCCAGGGTCTTCCAGGTGAGGGTCTCGCTGTCCTCTCCGGTGGCGGTGGCGACGCTCTGTCCGTTCACCACCACGCGCAGCTCGGTGAGCCCCGGGTGGTTTCCGCCGCCGATCTTGGCAACCAGGGCGTTACGGTCGATGGTGAAGTCCGGGGAGCGCAGGCTCCCGATGGCACCGTCACCCTGCTCGGCGGTGAAGCTGTTCAGGAAGCCCTTGCCGAGCCAGCCACTGACCGGGCTCTGCCCCGGCGAGGTGCCGGTGGAGACCCTGTCGAACGCGGTTCCGGTTGCGGTCCAGCCCGCGGGCAGACCGTCCTCGAAGTCCGCGAGTACACGGTCGCTGGCGTCGGGCTGCGGAGCAACCTGACCGCCCACGCGGACGCCGTCGGCGAGCACCATTGCGGTTCCGTCGGCGTTCCACTTGCGCGGATCGCGCACAAGGGTTCCCTCGGCGCTGTTGGAGAGGACCAGCGGGTCGGCCCAGAGGTCACCCGAGTAGGTCGAGACCACCAGGTCGCTCCACCAGCTGTTGGTGGGCACCGGGGTTCCGGTGAGCGACTGATCGATCCAGATCTTCTGGTTCAGGGTGTTTTGCACGTCCTGACCGAGCGAAGCCGGCGGTGCGGCGGCGATCGATCCCGAGCCGACGGGAATGCCGTCGGCCCGCGGTGCGGGAGCCGCCGCGGCGATCCGCGGGAGTGCGCCGGCAGCGCTGCCGGGCTTTCCCTCGGGGGCCGCGATGGCGGGAGATGCGATGATCCCCCCGGTAAATATCACTAGTGGGATGACACCCAGGCTCAACCGGCGAACCGGCGGTCGGGAGAGTTTCACAAAGGACTCCTCAAAGTCGGTGGCGAGGGGGATCGCGCAGCCAGCTTAGCGACCCATTTGGGGCACGTAAAGTCCCTCGGATCAGGCACAATGTAAGCAAAACACGCGTCCTCAAATGTCCCCCAAACCGTGGACCCGGGAACAAAAAGGGGCGCTCCCGGGGGGAGAGAATTTCTCCCCCCGGGAGCGCCCGAGTGTGCCGGATTTTTGCCTAGCTTGCCGGCCCGTTTCCGAAGATCTTCAGATCGTAGAGCGAGATCCCGTAGCCGGTTCCGCGCTTGATCGAGAGGATTTTGACGTAGCGACCCGAGGCACCGGTGAGGGAAATCTTTTGTCCCCCTTCGGCGCCGTCGGTCGGGTGGGCGACCGTGGTCCAGGGACCGTCCGGGGTCGTGGCCGTCTGGATCTCGAACTCCTGGGCGAAGGCACGCTCCCAAACCAGTTCGGCCCGATCCAGGGTGTGCACGGCCCCCAGATCCACCACGATCCACTGCCCCTCGGACCAGCCGCTGGACCAGCGCGACCCGGGATCATCGTCCACCGCATGCTTGGCATCCCAGGGGCCGTCCTCGGTGCTCGACACGGTGACCGGGTGGTTCCGCGAGAGCTCGGTCACCGGGCCGGTGGGGGCATCCTGACCGGCGACCGTGATGGTCGCGGTGGAGGTCAGCCCGCCCCGGGTCAGCGTGATGGTCGCGGTACCGGCATCCCCGGCCACATACACCGGGTTCCCCTTCTTATCCCGTTCGATCGAGCCCGGTCCGCTCAGGGTCGGCAGCGTATCGGTCACCTGCCCGCCGGCACCGGTCGCATCGTAGGCGAAGGCGCTCAGCGGCACCCGCGCCCCGGAGGCGATGGTTGCGGTTTCCGGCAGCAGGTACTGCGCGGTGGGGGTGATCGCATCCACCGACCGGGTTCCAAACACCTGGAACTCATAGATCGAGTATCCGTAGCCGCCCAGGCGCTTGAGTCCGTGCATGCGAACGTAGCGGGCGGTGGTGTTCAGGGTCAGCGAATCGGGATCGGCGTTGTTTTTGGCCACGGTGAGGACCGGAGTGAACGGCCCCTTCTCGCTGGTGGCCGTCTCGATCTGGTAGCTCGCGGCAGCCGCGGCCTCCCAGACGATGTGGGCACCGGAGAGATCATAGTTGGCGCCGAGGTCCAGGGTGATCGACTGGTCGTCGCTCCCGTGGAGGCTGTCCCAGCGGGTTCCGGGATCGCCGTCCACCGCGTACTTGGCCAGGTTGGGTCCGTCCTCCGAGGTCGCGCTCACGGTGGCTCCGAGCGCCACGTTCACGCTCGGGTCGCTCACGGCGACCACGGTGGATCCACGCACCTCCCCGGCCGCGGTGGTCACGCTCGCACGCACCAGCCCCGATCCCGGGGCCGTGGCGGTGAGCACGCCGTCGGCGGTGATCGCGCCGGTCGCGGTGGTGCTCCAGGTCACCGCACCGGGCAGGGCAAACGGATCACCGTACTGGTCCACGCCGGCGGCGGTGAAGGTCACCGGGGCGTTCGGAGCGATCCGCACGGGGCCGGGGGTGATTGCCACCGAGGTGAGCACCGGCGCATCCCCCACCCGCACGCTGCGGGTCGCGGTAATGTCGCCGGAGGTGGCGGTGATGGTGGCCTTGTCGGTCTTGGAATCGGCGTGGAAGACGCCGTCCGCACCGATCTTGCCACCGCGGTCCACGCTCCATTCCAGATTCGGAATATCCACGGTGGCACCGTACTGGTCGGTTCCGGTCGCGGTCAGCGCCAGGGTGGAACCGGGCGTGATCGTGGTGGCATCCGGGGTCGCACTCAGCGTGATCTTCGCCAGGTGCGAGTCCAGGTGGTGGGTGACCTGGGTGTGGGCGGGCACATCGATCCAACCGATGCGCTCGGCACCCTGATACACCGGGTAGCGCTGCTGCTGGTCGGTGATGTTGTTCACCACATAGCTGTACTCGCCGGCGTCGTTCTTATACACCTGGGCGAAGTCGGCACCGACCCGACGGTCCCGGGTTTCCACCCCGAGCCCGCGGTTGGCCATCGCGTTGTAGTAAACCATGCCGGCCATCGACACGGCCGAGATCATCGGATCCTTCATCCGGGTCAGCTCGCCAAAGATGTCGGCGTAGATGTCCGGGTGCGACTGGGCCATCTCGCCCAGCACCACCTGACCGAGGGCGTCGCCCATGCCCGAGATCACGCGCGCCGCGGCGGCGGTGTCCCGGCCCGGGGTGTACCCGTCGATCTTGATCCCGTACAGCGCGTTGATCACGTCGAGGTTGGGGGTGTAGTTCACCGAGAAATAGGGCAGCAGCGGGCTGGCCGGCGACCAGTTTGCCGGGTCACCATCCACCATCGCGCCGTCATACTTGGTGGGGATGAGCGAGGCGGGCAGGGTGTCCGGGGTCCAGTACTGGTCCGGGAAGACAACACTGCCGTCCTTGGCGATCGAGATGATCAGCGAATCGGTGTCCGCGTAGTACAGCGGGTTCTCGGGGACCTTCCGCGTCGTATAGCCCGGGTTATTCTTCTCGCTATCGCGGACGATGTTTTTGAGTACCTCGATCGCCGACTTGCGGTCCTCGGTGATCTTGATATCCCCGTAGGTCCCGATCCCCCACCACTCCTTGGCGAAGGTTTGGATGCCCGCCTTATTGCCGGCGCGCACCCCCTCACCGCCCAGGTTGTCGGGGCGCAGGGCAAACATGTCATCAAGCTGCTTGGTCGCGGCCTTGCGGTCCCAACCCAGGTAGTTCATCCACGGCGCGGTGGGCATCCACTGGATACCGTAGATCCAGGCGGGATCCCCGGAGAAGTAGGTGGCAAACGCCTGTCCGCTGTCGAAGAGGATGCCGGTGGTCGAGTGCTTGTAGGAGGCCGGCAGCGCGCCGCCCACGTTGAGCCAGTACTCGCGCACCGAGGCACGCTCGGTCACATAGCCCATCGCCCCGGCGTCACGCATCTGCGTGTTGCCCAGGGCCACGCCCAGCAGGTAGAGGCCCGCCCAAGACTGGATTGCCTCGGAGCTGGACTCCTGGTTGTTGCCGCCCGGGGAGGAGAATCCGCCGGCGTAGGAGTGGCCGCTCCAGGTGTCGAAGGTGCGCAGGTACGGGTAGTCCTTGGACGTGCGGTCCCAGTTGCCATACTGCTGGGCCACCAGGGTTGCAACCCCGCCATAGCCCTTGGCCCACTCGGGATCCTCGATCGCGAGCATCGCCGCCGCGGCGGTGAAGTAGCCGTAGTGGAAGTGGTTGTCGGTGAACTGCGAGGATCCGTAGGACTCGCTGAATCCGATCAGGGCCTTCCAGCTGTCATAGCGCGCGAAGAAGTGGCTGGATTCGCCCTTGGTGTAGGTGAACCAGTCGGTCATCGCCGTGCGCAGCGTGGACTTGAGCTTGTTATACGAGTCGGTTTCGCCCAGCTGCTTGGCGGCGAGCATGTACTCGCCCAGCTGGATCAGGTCCTTACCACCCCAGTAGGTGTCATTACCGTAGGTGGTTTTGGCGGCATAGTCGCTGAGGAACTTGGCCATGACGTCGTGGGAGTAGTCGGTGCCCTTGGGGGCATCCGGCAGGGATTCGGGGGTGCCTGCGACCGGGGTCATCCCGTCGAAGGCATAGGCCATGGTCCAGTTATCGTGACCGATGCTGGTGCGCATCTCTCCGCGCGGGGTGGCGTAGGTGGTGCCGGTCAGCTTGGGGTCGAACCGGTCGGCCTCGCGATACTGGTGCGGGAGCCAGCCCTGGATGGTGTCGGTGCCCGTGCCCTCGAGCGGCTCGGTGGTGAGCGCCCAGTTCTGCTCGATCATGCCGGTCTGGGTGTTGTTGACGTAGGTCATCTTGGATCCGGTGACCCGGGCGAAGGCGTACTTCTGCAGGGTATTGAGGTCAAACCCGTTATCGGGGACCGCGCTGATTGCCAGGTGGTCCACGCCCTCACTCGCCAGAATCTGGTCGCCCACCCGGTCGAAGGTGGTCTTCGCCGGGGCGTGCACACCAAACTTGGCACCGTTCTGGATGATCTCGAAGCGGTCGGTGGTGACCGGGAAGCTCAGGTCGTTTCCGTCGGCATCCACAAACTTGGCATCCTTGGCCACGCTCAGCTGCGGGGTCACGTGATCAAACTGGAACCAGGTGTAGGGCACACCGCGGGCGGCGCTCACGTTGATGTGAGCGGGACCCTGGGCGTTTTCCAGCCGCCAGTTCACGTTCCAGTCGCCCCAGCCGGTGGCCACCGCATCGTCGGCCTTGAACGCCGATCCGAACCGGTCGTCGAGCCCATCGGTTTTATTGGTGAGCATGATCTGGTCCACCATGATGTGGGCCCAACCGGCGGTCAGCTCATCCACAATTTCCAGGTGGGCGGTCTGGCCCGCCCAGGGGGTCAGATCCAGGGTCTTCCAGGCGAGGTTCTCGCTGTTGTCGCCGGTGACCGAGGCCACGGTCTGATCGCCCACCACCACGCGCAGCTCGGTCTTGCCGGGGTGGTTGCCGCCGCCGATCTTGGCGACCAGGGCGTCGCGATCGATCGTGAAGTCGCCCGAACGCACCTCCCCGGTGGCCCCGTCGCCGTCGGCATCGGTGAAGCTATTCAGGAAGCCCTTGCCCAACCAGCCGGACACGGCGCTCTGTCCCTTGCCGGTACCCGTGGATGTGCCGGCGAAGGCCGAACCGGTGGCGGTCCATCCCTGCGGCAGTCCGTTCTCGAAGTCCGCCAGCACGGTGTCACTGGGGTCGGGCTGCGGAGCGACTCGACCACCCACGCGCACACCCTCGCCGAGCTGCATCGTGGTGCCGTCCTTATTCCAGCTGCGCGGGGAGCTCACCAGCGCACCATCGGAGCTGTTGGAGACCACCAGCGGGTTGGCCCAGAGATCCCCCGAGTACTTCGAGATCACCAGGTCGGTCCACCAGGCGTTGGTGGGGATCGGGGTGCCGTCCAGCGACTTGTCGATCCAGAGCTTTTGGTGCAGGGTGTCCTGCACCCCCTGACCCACCTCGGGCGGGGGCGTGGCGGCCACCGAGCCGCTGCCCACCCGAATACCATCGGCCGGCGGGGCGGGGGTGTCGGCCTGAATCCGTGCGAGCGGCGCCGGCGGCGCGGGACTCGGCGCGGGGGCGGCAAGCACGGGGCTGGCGATCAGCACACCGGCCAGCGTGAGCGTCGGCACCAGGCCGAGGCCCAGTGCGCGCACCGCTGAGGGAGAGAGTTTCACTGAGGCTCCTCTAGGGTCATGGCGAAGAGGCTTCGCACCGATAGAGTAGCGCACCAATGTGTCCGAAAAATTACATCTGACCAGGCAATATTTCAATTACAGACGTCCTGAAATGTCCCCCTTTGTGTGGACATAGCCCCCACATAGAAACACAAAACCCCCGTTTCCATGCGGAAACGGGGGTCTGCGTGGGAGACGACTAAGCGATAGCCAACCGTTCACGAACAATATCCGCGAGGCGGTGCGCCAGCGTGTCGGCGGTGTGCTGATCGGCAGCCTCCACCATCACGCGCACGAGCGGCTCGGTCCCGCTGGGACGCAGCAGCACCCGGCCGGTGTCGCCCAGCTCGGCCTCGGCCGCGACGACGGCCTCGGCGAGGACATCATCGCTGCCCAGACGGTCCCGGTCTACGCCGGAGACGTTGACCAGGATCTGCGGATACACGGTCATGACCGCGGCCAGCTCGGCGATGCTCTTGCCGGTGCGGGCCATCTCGGCCAGCAGCTGCAGGCCGGTCAGGATGCCATCACCGGTGGTCGCGTGCTCGCTCATGATGACGTGGCCGGACTGCTCACCACCGAGGGCATAGCCGCCCTCGTTCATCGCCTCGAGCACGTAGCGGTCGCCCACCTTGGTCTCCAGGACGGTGATGCCGTGCTCGGCCATCGCGATTTTCAGGCCCAGGTTGCTCATGACCGTGGCCACCAGGGTGTCCTTGGTCAGCAGCCCGCGCTCCTTGAGCGCCACGGCGAGAATCGCCATGATCTGGTCGCCGTCGATGATGTTTCCGGCGGCGTCCACGGCGAGGCACCGGTCGGCGTCACCATCGTGGGCGATGCCCACGTCGGCGCCGTGTTCCAGCACCGCGCGCTGCAGCACGTCGAGGTGGGTCGAGCCCACGCCGTCGTTGATATTCACGCCGTCGGGGTCGTTACCGATGATGGTCACGGTGGCCCCCGCATCGCGGAAGGTCTCCGGAGACACACCGGCAGCCGCACCGTGGGCGCAGTCCAGGACCACGTGGATCCCGTCCAGGCGGTTCGGCAGCGACTGCAGCAGGTGCATCACATACCGGTCCTCGGCGTCGGCGAAACGACTAATCCGACCCACGTTTCCGCCGGTGGGCAGCAGGTGCTCCGAGGCGAGTGCCGCCTCGATCCGCTCCTCGACTTCGTCGGGCAGCTTGGTGCCTCCGCGCGCGAAGATCTTGATCCCGTTATCCGGGGCGGGGTTGTGGGAGGCGGAGATCATCACGCCGAAGTCGGCGTCGATGTTTCCGATCAGGAAGGCGGCGGCGGGGGTGGGAATCACTCCCGCATCCAGCACATCCACGCCACTGGAGGCGAGTCCCGCCGCCACCGCGGCACCGAGGAACTCCCCGGACACACGCGGGTCACGCGCAAGGACTGCCACCGGACGTTTTCCGGCGGCTTGACGGACCTCAGCACTACGGCCCCGCCCAAGCACCGATGCGGTAGCTTGAGCGAGGCCGAGGGCCAGGTCTGCCGTCAACAGGCCGTTCGCGAGGCCGCGAACGCCGTCTGTTCCAAACAGGCCAGCCATAAGGGGATTCGGGCGCTTAGCGCTTCGAGAACTGCGAAGCCTTACGTGCCTTCTTGAGTCCAGCCTTCTTGCGCTCCTTGATGCGAGCATCGCGGGTCAGGAAGCCGGCCTTCTTCAGGGTGGCGCGGTTGTTCTCTTCGTCAACCTGGTTCAGCGAACGGGCGATGCCCAGACGCAGTGCACCGGCCTGACCCGAGGGGCCACCACCCGAGATGCGGGCGATCACGTCGTAGGAGCCGTTCAGCTCCAGGACGGTGAAGGGGTCGTTGATCAGCTGCTGGTGCAGCTTGTTGGGGAAGTAGTCAGCCAGTTCGCGACCGTTGACGGTGATAACACCGGTACCCGGGACGATGCGCACGCGGGCGATGGCCTGCTTGCGACGACCCACGGCTGCGCCGGGAACGGAGACAACGCGCGCCGGCTTAACAGCCTCGGCGGCGGGGGTTTCGGTCGAGTAGCTCTCCGGAGCCTGCTCGGTGGTTTCTGCGATGTTCGCCACGTTTATGTCCTTTAAGTCTGACTCGGCGCTTACTGCGCGACCTGGGTGAGGGTGTACGGCTTGGGCTGCTGTGCGGCGTGGGGGTGCTCGGCACCCTCGTAGACCTTCAGCTTGCGCAGCTGGGCACGGCCCAGGCTGGTCTTGGGGAGCATGCCACGGATGGCCTTCTCCACGGCGCGAACCGGGTTCTTCTCGAGCAGCTCGGCGTAGCCGACCGACTTGAGTCCACCCGGGAAGCCCGAGTGACGGTAGGCGCGCTTCTGAGCGGCCTTCTGGCCGGTCAGGGCTACCTTGTCGGCGTTGATGATGATGACAAAGTCACCCATGTCCAGGTGGGGGGTGAAGGTTGCCTTGTTCTTGCCGCGCAGGATGCTTGCTGCGTGGCTGGCCAGGCGGCCCAGAACGATGTCGTTGGCGTCAATGATGACCCAGTCACGCTGGATTTCACTGGCCTTCGGGGAGTAAGTGCGCGTCACGATAGTGCTGCTTTCTCGTCGTAAGTTGGATGTTCGTGAATCCCACTCCGTGCGGTGTTCCCGAGCGGGAACACACAAGGTGGAGGGCTCAACTTCGGGCGCGCGTCCCATGACGGGAACACACACCAATAGTCGAGCTTACGCGAGAGTATGGGCCGGGTCAAACCGAGCGCACATGCCGAACGCTAGTATCCGGGCTCTCCGGGCATCGGGGTGGTCGATTCGCGGCGCTGCCGGGTGAGCTCGGCCCGGGCCGCGAGCAGCGAATCCTCGGGGTACTCCACGTTGGTGAGGCTCAGGCCGTGCGCGGGGGCGGTGGCAAAGCCGTTGCTGTGCCCACGCTTGGTCGCCTGCAACAGTCCGGCAATCGCATCGGCGGGCAGCGACTCCACACTCATCGCGATACACACCCCCACCAGTGAGCGCACCATCGAGTGGCAGAACGCATCGGCGGAGAGCTCGGCAATGAGCACGCCGTCGGCGTCCCGACGCCAGCGGAAATCGGTGAGGTTGCGAATCGTGGTGGCCCCGACCCGGGGACGGCAGAATCCGGCAAAGTCATGCAGACCCACCAGGCTCGCGGCCGTCCGGTCCAGGACCTCGAGGCTCAGCGGGCGCGGGTACCAGAGGGTGGTGCGCCGCGAGAGCGGGTCCTTCCAGGCCTGGGCATCGGCGATCCGGTAGCGATAGCTGCGCGAGAGGGCCGAGAATCGGGCGTTGAATCCGGCGTCGACCACGCGTGCCGAGTGCAGCCAGACATCGGAGTGCAGGCCCAGGACCCCGTTAATACGGCGCAGCAGGGCGTGCGCCACATCGGGTTCGGGGTTACCGTCGGAGGTACGCGCGCGGCGCATCCGTTCGACTCGCTCCGGGGTGAGATCCAGGTGGGCCACCTGTGCCTCGGCGTGCACGCCGGCATCGGTGCGGCCGGCCACCGTCAGTCGAATCGGGTCCCCCTGATAGCCGAAGGTCTGGTGGGCCGCCGATTCGAGGACCTCCTGCACCGTGCGCAGGCCGGGCTGCTTGGCCCAGCCGGCAAAGTCGGTGCCGTCATAGCCCAGGTCCAGCCGGATGCGGGTGGACTCGGCGGGTACGGAGGTGGAGTCTTGAGATGTCACCCTGCGAGTTTACCGGCCAAATGCGCGACCGATTCGGCCCTGTCGGAGGGACCTGTCTACTCTGGAAGGAGATATGAGCAGCGCACCCACCCTCAGCCCCACCCCCACCGCCACGGCGGCCGGACGTTTTCACCTGCCCGGACTCGACGGTCTGCGGGCCATCGCCGTGATCCTGGTGATCGTGTATCACGCGGCCCCGGCCCTGGCCCCCGGCGGGTTTATCGGGGTGGACATGTTCTTTGTGATCAGTGGTTTCCTGATCACCACGCTGCTGCTGCGCGAGCATGCCGGTACCGGACGGATTCGGCTGGGTCGCTTCTGGCTGAGGCGTGCGCGCCGGCTCCTGCCCGCGCTGGTCCTCGTGGTGGGAACCGCCACCGCGCTCGCTCCCCTGATCCACGGTGATCTGCTGGTGGGCTTGCGCACGCAGGTCCTCGGCGCGGCCACATTCGCCTATAACTGGGTCGCCCTGGCCACCGGAAACGGCTACTTCGACACCACGACCCCCGAGCTGCTGCGGAACCTCTGGTCGCTCTCGGTCGAGGAACAGTTCTATCTGATCTGGCCGATTCTGCTGCTGGCGCTGCTGCTGATTCGTCGGCCCTGGCTGCGCGTGGGCCTGCTGGCCGCGGGCACGCTCGCGGGGATGGGCTGGATGTGGGCCCTGACCGCGATGGGCGCAAACGTCACCCGGATCTACTACGGCACCGACAGCCACAGCTTCGGCCTGCTGATCGGGGCCACCCTCGCGGCGGCCCTGGTGGCCCAGTCCCGTGCACCCCTGGACGCTCTTCGGCGGATGGAACGTTCGAGTTGGCAGCGTGACCTGGTGGGCATGATCGCACTGTCCGCGATCGCGATTGCCGTCTGGGGACTGCGGGAGAGCGGTCACGCGACCTTCCGCTGGGGCCTGCCGATGGTCTCGGTCCTCGCCGTGCTGCTGGTGTGGTCGGCCATCTCCGGGGGCATCTGGTCCCGGGTGCTGGATATGGCGCCCCTGCGCTATATCGGTGCCCGCTCCTACGGACTCTACCTCTGGCACTGGCCGCTGTTGGTCCTGCTGATCGCCGCGTTCCCCGGCCAGGCCACCACCGGTGCGCCCTCGCCGCTGCTCGCACTGGTCGCCATCGCGCTCACGGTGGTCCTCGCGATTCTCTCCTATCGCTTTGTCGAGAACCCGATTCGTAAGCTGGGCTTCCTTCCCTACCTGCGCGCGCTGCACGCCCGCATCTGGCGATTCCCCAAGCCGCGGATCGTGATGGCCTCGCTGGTCACTATCGCCGCCCTGGCCGCCGGCGTGGGGGTGTCCGGTCTGGTGTTTGCCCCGACCCAGGGCAGCGCCCAGCAGCTGATCGAGGAGGGGGCGCAGAGCCTCAAGTCCGGCTATCCGGGCCCGATTGCCCCGAAGCCCACGCTCACCCCCGAGGGGCTAGCCGACGGCTCCGAGATGAGCGCGATCGGCGACTCGGTGATGCTCGCGGCGGCACCCTCCCTGCAGGAGGCGTTCCCGGGCATCGCCGTGGATGCGGCGGTCTCGCGCAACATGAATGCGGGCCTGGATCTGATTCAGGAGCAGGCCTCGGCCGGTCTCCTCCGCCCGGTTGTGGTGGTGGGACTCGGCACCAACGCCACGATCAGTGGCCCCCAGCTGGATCGACTCGCCGGAATCGTGGGGCCCAGCCGTCACCTGGTCCTGGTGAACGCCTATGCGCCGCGACCGTGGATCGCCGGAGTCAATCAGACCCTCGCCGACTACGTGGCCGGGCACCCCCGGGTGGGGCTCTGCGACTGGGCGACGGCGATCGATCCCCAGGCGGGTGACCTCCTCGCCTCCGACCGCATCCATCCGGGCAGCCGCGGCGGGGCCCTCTACGCGGCGACCCTGCACACCACCCTCCAGAACCTGGCAAAATCCGATGGTCCGCCCGAGGCTCCGTCCTACCGACGCCACGAGCCCGCCCACCCCTAGCCCCGCGGCCGGTCTCGCCCGCCGTCTTCCGGGGCGGTGCTTTCCGGCCCGCCGTCGGCTGGTCAGCGATCGATCCCGCCCGATTCCGTCTAATACTCCCGAATAAAGACCGTGGTCTCCCCGACGCTGGCAAACCCCAGCCCCGCATACAGGGTGTTGGCACCGGTGGGGCTGGCCGAGTCGACCTCGAGGATCACCGACGGCAGATCCCCCTCGACCCCGGCGTTCAGCAGGTGGGTGAGCAGCGCGGGGGCCAGCCGGCGCCCGCGCCAATCGCGAATCACGCCGACCAGCTCGATCAGCGCGTCCTCGGCCGGTTCGGTCACCGTGCTCAGCGCGAAGCCCACCACCCGTTCCTGTTTGCCCCCATCATCGTTGGCCAGGGCCACAAACGACAGATCTCCGCGGAAGTGGCCGCCGCGAACCAGCCGGTTCCAGCGCTCCTTGGTGTTGGGTTGGGACCCCCAGTTATCGCGGAAGGCATCGTTGCGGGCGATCCGGGTGCGGTCGTAGTACTCCTCGGTACAGTTGACGATCCGCACCCCCTCGGGCGGGGCCAGCGGGGTGACCGGCGCGCCCAGCGGATGCCGCATCTCCTGGTAGTAGCGCTCCGGCACGAGTCCGTGGGTGCGTGCCAGCGCCTGCAGCGCCGGGTTGTGCGCATCCGCGTAGAGCATGCTCCAGCCGGGGAGACCGAGGTCGTATTCGGCAAGCTGCTCGGCCGAGCGCGCCAGCTGCCAGGCCAGCACCTCGCCGCCGATCCCGCGCCCCCGCCAGAGCGGATGTACGGCCCCAAACAGATATGACTGCACCCGTGTCGCATGCCCGCCGGCGACCACGCACAGCGCGTGGGCCACGTACTCGCCGTTCTCGGCCAGGCCCACCAGGGTGTCCCGGGTCGGGTCGACGTTCGAGGTTTCAAACGTCTCGGTGATCGCCGAGCGTGGGCTCAGTCGTTCGGGACTATCGATCTCGTCGGCGGCCCGCTGGAGCCGCCAGATTGCGTCGATATCCTCGGGTCCGGCCGCGCGCCAGGTCACCACGTCCGGGTGATTCGGCACCGGTACTGCGGGGCGCTCCGCCAGGCGGTCACGCAAACTCGGCTGTGAGCTCATGCCTTCAGGCTACGCTCGGCGGCGGGGATTTTCTAGGCCCCGAATGCGGTGTATCCGATCGTGCACCCGGTGCCGGCGGCTTCTTTATGTGCACCTTATGGATCGCACGTGCAGGATCGGCCGATAGCCTCGTGTCAGCAGGTTTCCAGCGAAAGGTCAGACGAATGCCCCTCCCCACCCCCGCCGAACGCAGGATTCTCGGCCAGGAGATGACCCGGATGATGATGGCCTATCGCTTTGGCCTGGACGAGATCTCGACCAAGATCAAGATCCTGCGGGACGAGTTCACCTACGTCCATGAGTACAACCCGATCGAGCATGTGAGCTCTCGGGTTAAGTCCCCGGCGAGCATCATCGACAAGGCCAAGCGTCGCGGCATCGAGCCCACCGTCGAGGCCCTGCGCCGCGAGGTCCGTGACATCGCGGGCATCCGCATCACCTGCAGCTTTGTCCCCGATATTTACACCGTCGCGGACCTGATCACCAACCAGCAGGACGTGACGGTGATCGAGGTGCGCGACTACATCAAACACCCCAAGCCCAACGGCTACCAGAGCCTGCACGTGCTGGTTGAGGTGCCGGTGTTCCTGTCCGATCGGGTGGAGTCGGTGCCGGTGGAGATCCAGATTCGCACCGTCGCGATGGATTTCTGGGCGAGCCTGGAACACAAGATCTACTACAAGTTCGAAAAGGATGTCCCCAGCGACGTCCTGGCCGAGCTCAAGGAGGCCGCCGAAACCGCCGCCGCCCTGGACCGCAAGATGCTCCGGCTGCGCGAGCAGGTCCGCTATATCGACGCGGCCACACCCTCCCTGCCCGAGCACACCTCGGCGCTGACCGAGGCCACCAATCTCAGCAAGCTCTTCTCTGGTCTCCTGGAGGAAACCTCGCGCGGCGAATAGACGCCGAGAACCCCGGTTAAACGGCGATGCCGCATCCCCGAAGGGATGCGGCATCGTCGTATTAAGAAGTCGAAGACTACTTGGTCTCCTCGGCGGCGGCTTCCTCGGCCACAACCTCGGTGGTCTCCTCGGCGACCACGGGGGTCTCCTCGGCGACGACCTCGACGGTCTCCTCGGCTACCGGAGCGGCAGCCTTCTCGGCGGCCGGCTTGGCAGCCTTCTTCTTCGGGGTGACGGGCTCGAGAACGAGCTCGATCACTGCCATGGGGGCGTTGTCGCCCTTGCGGTTCCCGATCTTGGTGATGCGAGTGTAACCACCGTTACGCTCCGCAACCTGCGGGGCGATCTCGGTGAACAGCTCGTGCACGATGCCCTTGTCGGTGATAACACCGAGCATGCGACGACGTGCGGCCAGGTCGCCACGCTTCGCGAAGGTCACGTAACGCTCTGCAACGGGCTGCAGACGCTTGGCCTTGGTGAAGGTGGTGGTGATGCTCTTGTGCTCGAAGAGCGCAGCGGCAAGGTTGTTGAGCAGCAGGCGCTCGTGAGCGGGACCGCCACCGAGGCGGGCGCCCTTGGAAGGCTTAGGCATGTTGAAACTCCAGTTAGAAAAAGGGTGACGTCGGCGAACCGACGGGAAGGTTAGTTAGCTACGTCGTCCTCGAAGCCCGAGTAGAAGTGAGCGCCATCGAACCCGGGAACCGAGTCCTTCAGGGACAGACCCATCTCAACGAGCTTGTCGCGTACCTCGTCAACCGACTTCTGACCGAAGTTACGGATGTTCATCAGCTGAGTCTCGGACAGAGCAACCAGCTCCGAGACGGTGTTGATGCCTTCGCGCTTCAGGCAGTTGTAGGAACGGACCGACAGGTCCAGGTCCTCGATCGGAATCGAGAGTTCGCTCGACAGGACAGCGTCAACCGGCGCGGGGCCGATCTCGATGCCCTCGGCTGCGGTGTTCAGCTCACGAGCCAGACCGAACAGCTCTACCAGGGTGGTGCCGGCCGAAGCGATGGCATCCCGGGGGGAGATGGCGGACTTGGTCTCCACGTCGACCACCAGGCGGTCGAAGTCGGTACGCTCACCGGCACGAGTTGCCTCGACGCGGTAGGTAACCTTCAGAACCGGCGAGTAGATCGAGTCGATCGGAATCTGACCGGCCTCGGAGAACTCGTTGCGGTTCTGACCGGCGGACACGTATCCACGGCCACGCTCGATGGTCAGCTCAAGTTCAAACTTGGCCTTCTCGTTCAGGGTCGCGATGACGAGCTCGGGGTTGTGAACCTCGACACCGGCCGGAGCCGAGATGTCGGCGGCGGTAACCTGACCGGCACCGGTCTTACGCAGGTAAGCGGTGATCGGCTCATCGTGCTCGCTCGAGACAACCAGACCCTTGATGTTCAGGATGATCTCAGTGACATCTTCCTTCACACCGGGGATGGTGCTGAACTCGTGCAGAACGCCGTCGAGACGGACGCTGGTAACGGCGGCTCCGGGGATCGACGACAGCAGGGTGCGACGCAGGGAGTTACCCAGCGTGTAACCAAAACCGGGCTCGAGCGGCTCGATAACGAACCGGCTGCGGAACTCGGAAATGTTCTCTTCGGTGAGCGTCGGGCGCTGTGCAATAAGCACTATTGGTTCCTTTCGGCTAAGTGTCCGCTATATGACACTTGCGTGTGCGAGGTTTTGACGTACAGTGCTGAATCCGCGGCCGAGCGGTTCGTGAGAACCGCTCGGCCACAGCCCAGGGAAGGACTAAACGCGGCGACGCTTCGGCTGGCGGCAACCGTTGTGAGCCTGAGGGGTCACATCGTTGATCGAGCCAACCTCGAGGCCTGCGGCCTGAAGCGAACGGATGGCGGTTTCGCGACCCGAACCCGGGCCCTTCACGAACACGTCAACCTTCTTCATGCCGTGCTCCTGAGCCTGGCGCGCGGCCGACTCTGCTGCCAGCTGAGCGGCGAACGGGGTCGACTTACGCGAACCCTTGAAGCCAACTCCACCGGACGAAGCCCAGCTGATAACCGCACCGGTGGTGTCGGTGATCGAGACGATCGTGTTGTTGAAGGTCGACTTGATGTGGGCCTGGCCCACGGCGACGTTCTTCTTTTCCTTCTTGCGCGGCTTGCGTGCAGCCGACTTAGTTGATGCCATTGTGAATGATCTCCTTAGGTCCTATGAGGGCGCTGGCAGGGCCTAGCGAGCCTTCTTCTTGCCGGCAACGGTGCGCTTCGGACCCTTACGGGTACGTGCGTTGGTCTTGGTGCGCTGACCACGGACCGGCAGGCCGCGGCGGTGGCGCAGACCCTCGTAGGAACCGATCTCAACCTTGCGGCGGATGTCGGCGGCGACCTCACGGCGGAGGTCACCCTCTACCTTGAAGTTCTGTTCGATGTAGTCACGGAGAGCGACGAGCTGCTCGTCGGTCAGGTCCTTGACTCGGATGTTCAGGTCGATCTCGGTCGCTGCAAGAGTCTGCAGCGAACGGGTGTGACCGACACCATAGATGTACGTCAGTGCGATTTCCACGCGCTTATCGCGGGGAATGTCAACGCCGGCGAGACGTGCCATGTTGGCTTCTCCTAGGAGTAGTGCGGAGGTGTGGGGCGAATCCGGGGTCCCGGGCCTCCGACCCGGGGTGTCCCTTCCACGAGGGAAGTTCTTGGAAACGCCTATATATTCTGTTACTGCTGTGGCCGCGCATTACCGCGGCCGGATGATCGGAAAACCGATCGAGCTTGATTAGCCCTGACGCTGCTTGTGGCGCGGGTTCTCGCAGATGACCATGACGCGGCCGTTACGACGAATCACCTTGCACTTTTCGCAGATGGGCTTAACACTGGGGTTGACCTTCACGGCAACTCTCTTTCGCTGTCCTCGTACCCGGAAAATCCCGGGCCGTTACTTACAGCACCAATGAAAGTATCGGCGCTGGTCTGGCGGAAATAGGCACGCCGAAACGCACACAAAATACCAAGGGTCAACACTACGGCATTTTCGGGCGTTTCGCCACCCGGGCGTTTCGCCCCGCCGACCCGTGCGGGCGAGGCGCGGAAAAGTTCCTAATCCGAACCGGATTCGCCACCCTCATCGCGGCCCCCGTGCACGGCGCGCAGCTGGGTCGGAGTCTGCTCCATGACCTGGTTCATCACGCGCCGCAGCTGGTTCGCCCCGGCAAATCCCGAGCGGATGGCCACATCATCAATCGAGACATCATCAAAGCGGCGATCCATCAGCATCGACACCGCGTGCTCGAGCCGGCGCTTGCGAATCACGTTGGAGACGTTTTCGCCGTAGTCGGAGTAGAGCCGCTGCAGCGACCGTGGGGACATCCCGTAGTGCGCGGCAATCGAGGACACCGAGAGGTCGGCCCGGGTGAAGTGTGCTCCGATGTAGCCCCGCACCACCGCGCGTTCCTCGGCCCGTCGGGTGGCCACCGAATCCTGGCTGGGCAGCGTGGCCACGAATACCTCGTTGAGCATCTTGGTGATCGTACGGCTCACCCGCAACTCATCCACCGGGGCCAGCGGAAAGGCCGCCGGACGCAGCAGCGCCTCGAAGAAGGAGGCGGTGGCCCCGTTGAACAGCTCGTCGCGTCGGATGTAGCGCATCTGACGCTCATCGGCCAGACCGGCCGGAAACAACAGCTCGCGATCCACGGTGATGGTCACATACCGGGTGCGCTCGGGCAGAACGATCTGGGCGGGGACGGTATCGAATCCGATCACCGCGTCCCCGGGCGTCAGCACCACGTGGCGGCCGCGCTGATCGATTTCCAGCCGACCCTCACGCACGAATGTGAAGCGCACCTTGTCCGGCGCATCGTAGTGATCGGTGGCCAGGGACACGTTGAGCGCGGTGGTGAGAATGCTCTGGATGCGGAAGTAGCCGATCCGTGCCACCCGGGTGCGCAGGTCAAAGTGTTCGGCGTCCCCGGTCGTGACCCCATCCGAGGCGGCGAGCATCGCCACCCCCTCGGGCCCAAAGTAGGCGCGGTCCGAGATGGAGTTATCGGCCGTGTGTGGACTCAGTAGTCTTTTTCGTGCCTCGCTCACGAGATCTCCCGTCCGGCGATGTCGCGGAGTTCATCACGCAGGCTGCGCGGTGCCGACTGGAACAGCCGCTGCAGCGAACGCGTGGACATCCCATAGTGCTCGGCGATGTTGGCCACCGAGAAGGAATCGGTACCTCGCTGGGTGGACGCGTATTCGAGAATCGCGTGGCGCTGTTCTTCGAGCCGCTCCTCGGGGGTGCGCGCGGCCTCGACGTAGCCGAGGTGGAGCTCCACCAGGAACGAGTCAAAGACGCGGCACAGTCGGGTGACCTGCTCGAGTCCCAGCGGGTAGAGGCGTGCCTCGAAAAGCCCCAGGAAAAAGCCGGCCATCCCCGAGGGGAGCAGCGCCGGGGCCACAACCTTACGCACGGCATGCGGAAACGAGATTCCGCCGGAGTCCAGCACGTCACGGTCCACCGCGACGGAGATGCCGCTCACGGATTCGACAACCTCGGCCAGATACGGCTGCCATCCGATGGCAATCGCGCTCTCACCGGCCACGAGCTCCACGGTCCTCCCGGCCTGGGTCAGCCGAAGCTTGCCACTGAGCACATAGATAAAAAGCATCTTCTCGTGGGTGTCCGGCGTCGCCGGACGATGCAGCAGGATCGGGGTCACCGCAAAGCGGCGAAACAAATATCCGCCGATGCGAACCGAATCCTGCGAGAACACGAAGTCCTCGGGGCGCTGCCCCTCCCCCAGTTGCATACCGGATGAGTGCGGAACGCTCTCAAATCCCAGGTATCGATGGTGCTGCAGCTGATTCGAGCCGCGCGTACCTAAATTCCAGATCTCCGTGCTGTCGGACATCTCTTCTCCCCCCTAGCCCGGCCGTGACCCGGCTAGCCCCCAGACTAGCGTTATAAAAACGGATGACACCAGCCCCCGCTGGTGTCATCCGATAAATCCGTACTACTTGTAGCGGTAGACGATCCGCCCACGCGTCAGGTCGTAGGGCGTCAGCTCTACGATTACGCGGTCCTCGGGCAGGATGCGAATGTAGTGCTGACGCATTTTGCCACTGATCGTGGCAAGGACCTTGTGTCCGTTGGTCAGTTCCACTCGAAACATCGCGTTGGGGAGGGCCTCTACAACCTGGCCCTCGATCTCGATGACGCCGTCTTTCTTGGCCATAGCCTCACTGTCACTCAGTATCGAAGTCCGATCGGCTCGTTCCGAGCCAGCGGGGCACTCATGCGCCCAAATCGGGGCACGCCGAAAGCGCACCAAGAAACAAGAATATGTCATTACGCGACGATGCGCCACCGCGCGTTATCATGCCGACCCTCATTTGGAGCCGAATGCGCTATCGGGTACGCGCCACCAGGGCGTTCACCAGGGACTCATTCAGCTCGGGCTGCTGGGTCACGGGCACCCCGTCCAGCGTCCGAATCGGGGCCGCCATCCGCACACTCGAGAGCAGCCAGGCGCCGTCGATCTCACTCAGCGTCTCGGCCGGGATCTGGCGGTACACGCAGGTGTATCCCTGGGTGCGCAGCCAGTCGAAGGCAGCATCCACCGTGGTGCCGGCCAGGATCGCCTCATCGCGCGGCGGCGAAACAAACTCCCCACCCACATAGATCAGCAGCGACGAGGTCGGCCCCTCCAGAGCGAGGCCTTCGGTCGAGATAAACAGAACGTCATCGGCCCCGCGAGACTTGGCCTCGCGCAGCGCCGCCATGTTGATCGCATAGGACAGGGTCTTGGCGCCGGCCAGCAGCCAGGGGGTGTGCTCGCTCGCGTGCACGGACAGGCCGCGTTCGAGCGAGACCACCGCGAGTCCGCTGTGTCGCTCGGGCAGATCCGCCGGCGCCTCCTCGGCGATCAGCCACGCGCTCGGCCCCTCCCCCGGCACACCGCGGGTCAGGCTCAGCCGGATCGACCCGGTTCCCTCGGCGGGCAGGGTGTCCGCGGCGATGGCCAGGGCCGCGCGCCACTGGCTCAGGTTGGGTGCCGGAAGTTCCAGCAGCTGCGCCGAATGGGCCAGCCGGGTGAGGTGGGCGGTCTCGGCCTGCACGGCACGGTTCCGGACGCCCAGGGTTTCAAAGATCCCGTCCCCGCGCACGATCCCCGCGTCACGCAGCGAGATGACCGCCTCGTCGGTGGGACGGACGGTCTGGGCGAACCCACCCTCGGGCTCGGGTGCATCGGCGGCCAGGGGCGAAAGAAAAAACACTGCGCTCATGCATTCACCATAAACCCGTGCCCCGCGCCGCGCACACAAAAACCCGGCCTCCCTCGAGGCCGGGTTTCGGTTGGGATAACGGCGGTGAGCCGCGGAGCCAGTCGGGGCGACTCAGATCCGGCAACGCGCCGCGGGCACGCCTAGCGAATCGGAGTCGGAGTGATCCCAAACGGTGCGAGCCCGGCGGCCCCACCATCTTCTGCGGTCAGCACCCAGATGCCGTCCCGGTGCACGGCTACGCTGTGCTCCCAGTGGGCGGCGGGCTCGCCATCGGCGGTGGTCACCGTCCACTCATCGTCCTGGATGATGGTGTCGATCTTGCCCCGAACCACCATCGGCTCGATCGCAACCACGAGCCCCGGGCGAACCTCGGGACCCTTCTCGCGTACCCGATAGTTGAAGACGGGCGGATCCTCATGCATGTCGCGGCCGATGCCGTGGCCCACAAAATCCTCGAGGATCCCGTAGTCGTGTCCGCCGCCCTGTGCGACGATGTGATCCTCGATCGCCGCCCCCACCTCGTTGAGGTGCTTGGCCGAGGCCAAACGGGCGATACCGGCCCACAGGGAGCCCTCGGTGACGTCGTTGAGCCGCCGCCGCAGGGCCACGAGCTCGGGATCGGCGAAATTGTCCAGCACGGTGGTGAAGGCGGAGTCGCCGTTCCAGCCATCCAGGATCGCACCGGAGTCGATCGAGAGAATGTCTCCGGGCTCTAGCGGGCGATCATTCGGGATGCCGTGCACCACGTCGGCGTTCACCGATGCACACACGGTATGCCGATAGCCCGGCACCAGCTTGAAGTTCGACGTACCGCCGGCCGCAATGATTGCGGCCTCGGCGATGGCGTCGAGCTCAAGCGTGGTGATGCCGGGCCGAATGGCCTCGCGCACGGCCGCAAGGGATGCGGCCGTGGCGAGACCCGGAGCGACCATCCGGCGCATCTGCTCCGGGGTCTTATAGATGTTTTTCCTGCGGAAGATCACGAACTACGCCGCGAGCAGGTCGCGCTCGCGCAGAACCTCGGTGATGCGAGCCAGCACATCGGCGATCGAGCCCACGCCGTCGACCTCGGCGACGATACCGCGCTCGCGGTACACGTCGAGGATCGGGGTGGTCTGCTCCTCGTAGATCTTCAGGCGGTTGCTGATGACCTCTTCGGTGTCGTCGCTGCGGCCCTGCTCGGCGGCGCGAGCCACCAGGCGGGTGATGCTCTCCTCGCGGGGAACAACCAGCTCAACAACCAGGTCCAGCGACTCACCGCGGGCGGTGAGGAACGCGTCCAGGTCGGCAACCTGAACCAGGTTGCGCGGGTAGCCGTCCAGCAGGAAACCGGCAGCGGCGTCCTCCTGGGACAGACGGTCGCGCACGACCTCGCCGGTCAGGGCGTCGTCCACCAGGTTGCCGGCTTCGATAACTGCCTTGATCTTGAGACCCAGTTCGGTCTCGCCACCAATGTTTGCCCGGAACATGTCGCCCGTCGAAATCGCGGGAATGTTCAGGAGACCGGCGATTTCGACACCCTGGGTGCCCTTGCCCGATCCCTGCGGACCAACAATGAGGAGACGGCTCAACGGAGTAACCCTTCGTAGTGACGCTGCTGCAGCTGCGAGTCGATCTGCTTGACCGTCTCCAGACCCACACCAACGATGATCAGAATCGAGGCGCCACCGAACGGGAAGTTCGCATTGGCACCAACCAGGCCGAGCGCGATCAGCGGGATCAGCGCGATCAGACCCAGGTAAACCGAACCGGGCAGCGTCACGCGGGTGAGCACGTAGTCCAGGTATTCGGCGGTGGGGCGGCCGGCACGGATGCCGGGGATGAAGCCCCCGTAGCGCTTCATGTTGTCGGCTACCTCTTCGGGGTTGAACGTAATGGCAACGTAGAAGTAGGTGAACCCAACGATGAGCATGAAGTAGAGAAGCATGTAGAGCGGGTGATCACCCTTGGTGAGGTAATCGTTGATCCAGGTGACCCAGGCGGCGGGGTCCTGACCGGCGGCGGGCTGGTTGAACTGAGCCAGCAGGGCGGGCAGGTACAGCAGCGAGGAGGCGAAGATCACGGGGACCACACCGGCCATGTTGACCTTGATCGGGATGTAGGTGTTGTTCCCACCGTAGGTACGGCGGCCCACCATGCGCTTGGCGTATTGCACCGGGATGCGGCGCTGGGACTGCTCCACGAACACAACCAGGGCCATGATGACGATACCCACGGCGATCACCATGAAGAAGATCTCCGGACCCTTGGCGGACCAGATCGAACCCATGGCGGCGGGGAAGGTGGCCGAGATCGAGGTGAAGATCAGCAGCGACATACCGTTACCGATACCGCGCTCGGTGATCAGCTCACCCATCCACATAATCAGACCGGTACCGGCGGTCATGGTGATGACCATCAGCAGTACGGCGTACCAGGTGTCGGTGGTCAGCAGGTTCTCACAGGCGGGCACGCCGGTGTTGCCAAACAGCGCACCGGTACGAGCCACGGTGATCAGGGTGGTGGACTGCAGCACACCCAGGAAGATCGTGAGGTAACGGGTGTACTGGGTCAGCTTGGCCTGGCCGGTCTGGCCCTCCTTGTAGAGGGTTTCGAAGTGCGGGATAACCACACGCAGCAGCTGGGTAATGATCGACGCGGTGATGTAGGGCATGATACCCAGCGCAAAGATCGAGAGCTGCAGCAAAGCACCACCCGAGAACAGGTTGATCAGCTCATACGCACCCGAGGTGGTCTGGTCCGATACCAGACAGGCCTGGACGTTTTTGAAGTCGACAAACGGCGCCGGAATGAACGAACCCAGCCGGTAGATCGCGATGATCCCGAGCGTGAATCCGATCTTGCGGCGAAGATCGGGAGTGCGGAAAATCCGCGCGACGGCACTAAACAAAAAACAGCCTCCTGGTTGCGTGCCTCACGGCGCGAACTCTGCTTACCTGCTGATGGACCCTACGAAAAAGGGCCCGATAATCGAATCTACTCGATTATCGGACCCAATTCGCAATTTCGGACCGAAATCCGCTCATTTTAAGCGGATTTCATCTGCCGAACTTAGTTAACCGAACCGCCTGCGGCGACGACCTTCTCCTGGGCCGAGCCCGAGATCTTGTCGACGGTGATGTTCAGCTTCACGGCGATCTCGCCGTTGCCCAGAACCTTCACCAGCTCGTTCTTGCGGACTGCGCCCTTTTCCACGAGGTCAGCAACGGTTACGTCGCCACCCTTGGGGTAGAGCTCAGCCAGGGTCGACAGGTTAACAACCTGGTACTCGACCCGGAACGGGTTCTTGAAACCACGCAGCTTCGGTGCGCGCATGTGCAGCGGGAGCTGCCCACCGGCGAAGCCGGGGCGTACCTGGTAGCGTGCCTTGGTTCCCTTGGTACCACGGCCCGCGGTCTTACCCTTGGAGCCCTCACCACGACCGACGCGGGTCTTGGCCTTCTTGGCACCCTCGGCGGGACGCAGGTGGTGAACCTTGAGGACCTGGGGACGCGCAGCGGTCTCCTCGGTCTTCTTCTCAGCTGCCTTGGCGGCCGGCTTCTTGGCGGCGGTTGCCTTAGCAGCCGGTGCCTTCTTCGCGGCGGGTGCCTTAGCGGCAGTCTTCTTCTCGTCGGCTACAGCCTTTTCCTCAGCCATTAGTCGACCTCCTCAACCTTCACGAGGTGAGCAACAGTGTTTACGTAGCCACGGTTCTGCTTGTTGTCCTCGCGGATAACAACGGCACCGATGCGACGCAGACCCAGCGAACGCAGGGTGTCGCGCTGGTACTGCTTCTCACTAATTTTGGACTTGATCTGAGTGATCTTCAGCTTGGCCATTAGGCACCTACCTTTGCGGCGGCAGCGGCGGCTGCGGCGCGAGCCTCAACCTGCAGCAGCTTCGCCGGAGCGATCTCGTCATACGACTTGCCGCGACGAGCTGCAACAGCACGGGGCTCTTCCAGCTGCTTCAGAGCGGCAACGGTCGCGTGAACGATGTTGATGGTGTTGCTGGAACCCAGCGACTTCGAGAGAACGTCGTGGATACCGGCGCACTCGAGTACGGCGCGAACCGGACCACCGGCGATAACACCGGTACCGGCAGCGGCCGGACGCAGCAGGACAACACCGGCTGCGGCCTCACCCTGGACGGGGTGGGGGATGGACGAACCAACGCGCGGGACGCGGAAGAAGTTCTTCTTCGCCTCCTCGACACCCTTGGAAATAGCGAGGGGAACTTCCTTCGCCTTTCCGTAGCCAACGCCTACCAGGCCGTTGCCGTCACCGACAACTACGAGAGCGGTGAAGCTAAAGCGACGACCACCCTTCACAACCTTGGACACGCGGTTGATGGTAACAACGCGCTCCAGGAACTGGCTCTTCTCGGCGTCACGGCTGTTGCGGTCGCGGCCCTGGCCACGCTCGCGTCCACCCTGACCGCCACGGCGGTTGTTGTCGCGGCCGTTGCCACGACCCGACTGGTCGGTGCCGGCAGCGGTCTCAACCGGCTTCTCGGCGACGGCTTCTTCAGTAGCCACGGTCTGCTCCTTGCTTGCCTCGGTCACAGGTTCAACCCACCCTCACGAGCTCCATCGGCGATCGCTGCAACACGACCGGCGTAGCGGTTACCGCCACGGTCAAATACAACTTCTTCGATGCCGGCGGCCTTGGCACGCTCAGCAACCAGCTCACCAATCTTGCGAGCCTTAGCGGACTTGTCGCCCTCGAAGGTACGCAGGTCGGCTTCCATGGTGGAGGCCGAGGCCACGGTGTGGCCCTTGCTGTCGTCGATCACCTGAACGAACACGTGACGTGCCGAACGGGTAACGACCAGGCGCGGACGCAGCTCGGTGCCGACGACCTTCTTGCGCAGACGAGTGTGGCGACGCTTACGAGCGGCCGACTTTGACTTTACAGCCATGGTTACTTACCAGCCTTTCCGGCCTTGCGGCGTACGATCTCGCCGGCGTAACGCACACCCTTACCCTTATAGGGCTCAGGCTTGCGGATCTTGCGAATGTTGGCGGCAACCTCACCGACGGCCTGCTTGTCGATGCCGGCCACGGTGACCTTGTTGTTGCCCTCAACGGAGAAGGTGATGCCGGCCGGGGGCTCGACAACAACCGGGTGCGAGAAGCCGAGAGCGAACTCCAGGTTCGCGCCCTTCAGTGCAACACGGTAACCGGTACCAACGACCTCAAGGCCCTTGGTGTAACCATCGGTGACACCGATGATCTGGTTGTTGATCAGGGTACGGGTCAGGCCGTGCAGCGAACGCGAGTCGCGCTCGTCGTTCGGACGGGTAACCAGAACCTGGTTCTCCTCGAGTGCAACCTCAATCGGGTTGGCCACTACGAGGCTCAGCTCTCCCTTGGGTCCCTTAACCGCGACGTTCTGGCCGTCGATGGCTACGGTGACACCCGCGGGGATCTGAATGGGAAGTCTTCCAATACGCGACATGTCGGATTACCACACGTAGGCGAGAACTTCTCCGCCCACGCCCTTCTTCTCGGCCTCACGGTCGGTCAGCAGACCGGAGGAGGTGGACAGGATGGCAACACCGAGGCCGCCAAGAACCTGAGGAATTTCGGTGGACTTTGCGTATACGCGCAGGCCCGGCTTCGAAACTCGCTTGATGCCGACGATCGAACGCTCACGGTTGGGGCCGTACTTGAGGTCGAGGGACAGAGTCTCACCCACGCGGGCGGCCTCCACCTTCCAACCAGCAATGTAACCCTCGCGCTCGAGGATGGATGCGATGTTCTTCTTGAGCTTGCTGCTCGGCATCGACACGGAGTCGTGGTGTGCCGAGTTGGCATTGCGCAGTCTGGTCAGCAGGTCTGCGACCGGATCTGTCATTGTCATGTTTAATTTTCCTTTAAACACCAGGTTTCGACTGCCGTTACACGACAGGCGACCTGTGGTGGGAGGGTGCCGCGGCTGCGAGCACCCTAAGTACCGCCCGAAAACGGGCGCGGTGCATACTCTACAGCATGAACCGCGCCCGCGTTCAATCGAACGGAATTAGTTCCCGGACTTGAACGGGAAGCCGAGCGCCTTGAGCAGCGCGCGACCCTCGTCATCGGTCTTGGCGGTGGTCACGACGGTGATGTCGAAACCGCGCACGCGATCGATCTTGTCCTGGTCGATTTCGTGGAACACACTCTGCTCGGTCAGACCGAAGGTGTAGTTACCGTTTCCATCGAACTGCTTGTCGCTCAGGCCGCGGAAGTCCCGGATACGGGGCAGGGCCAGGTTGATCAGGCGGTCCAGGAACTCCCAGGCACGGTCTCCACGCATGGTGACGTGGGCGCCGATGGCCTGACCCTCGCGCAGCTTGAACTGTGCGATGGACTTGCGGGCCAGGGTGACCTGGGGCTTCTGTCCGGTGATCTTGATGAGGTCTGCGATAGCACCCTCGATCACCTTCGAGTCACGAGCGGCTTCACCGACACCGGTGTTCACGACAACCTTAACGATTCCCGGAATCTGGTGAACGTTGGCGAAGCCAAACTCTTCCTTCAGTGCCGGAGCGATCTCGCTACGGTACTTCTGCTTCAGGCGCGGCTGGATCTTGCCAGCCGACGCGGCAGCGGTGTCAGTCATTAGAGATCCTTACCAGACTTCTTGGCGTAGCGAACGCGGACAGTCTTCTTGACGCCGTCCTTCACTACCTCTTCGTTACGGTGTCCGACGCGGGTCGGCTTCTTCGACTCGGGGTCAACCAGGGCCACATTCGAGATGTGGATGGCTGCCTCGACGGTCTCGATGCCACCGGTCTTGGTGCCGCGCTGGGTCTGGCCCTGACGCACGTGCTTGGTGACGTAGTTTACGCCCTCAACCACGACGCGGTTGGTCTCGTTGTTAACCGAGAGAACCTTGCCCTGCTTGCCGCGGTCGCCGCCGCGGGCCTGGGTGGCACCGGTGATGACCTGAACCAGGTCACCCTTCTTGATGTTCGCCATAGTTACAGCACCTCCGGAGCCAGCGAGATGATCTTCATGAACTTCTTGTCGCGAAGCTCGCGACCGACCGGTCCGAAGATACGGGTTCCACGGGGCTCGCCGTCGGCCTTGAGGATAACGGCAGCGTTCTCGTCGAACTTGATGTAGGAACCGTCGGGACGACGGGTTTCCTTCTTGGTGCGAACGATGACGGCCTTGACGACGTCACCCTTCTTGACGTTTCCACCGGGGATTGCGTCCTTGACGGTTGCAACGATGGTGTCGCCGAGACCGGCGTAACGACGGCCGGAGCCACCGAGAACGCGGATCGTGAGCAGCTCCTTGGCGCCGGTGTTATCGGCAACCTTGAGTCGTGATTCCTGCTGAAGCACTATTTACTCCTTTACAAAGTAGGCCCGAAGGACTACTTGGCCTTCTCGAGGATCTCGACCAGGCGCCAGTGCTTGGTAGCACTCAGCGGCCGAGTCTCGGCGATCAGAACGTGGTCACCGATACCGGCGGTGTTCTGCTCGTCGTGAGCCTTGATCTTCGAGGTACGGCGGATGATCTTGCCGTAGAGAGCGTGCTTGACGCGGTCCTCAACCTCGATGACGATGGTCTTGTCCATCTTGTTGCTGACAACGTAGCCACGACGGGTCTTACGGTAACCGCGAGCGGTCTCCGTGACGTCGGCTGCGGCCGCGTTTTCCTTAGCGGTAGCCATGCCTAGGCCTCCTTCGTGTCGGCGACCTCGGCCTCAGCGGCCTCGGTCTTCTTGCTCTTCTTGGCGGCAGCCTTCTTGGGGGCAGCCTCCACCGGAGCCGGAGTGGCCCGAATACCCAGCTCGCGCTCGCGGATCACCGTGTAAATACGGGCGATGTCGCGACGCACGGCGCGCAGGCGTCCGTGAGTCTCCAGCTGACCGGTAGCGGACTGGAAGCGCAGGTTGAAGAGTTCTTCCTTTGCCTTCCGCAGCTCGTCTACCAGTCGTTCGTTTTCAAAAGTGTCGAGCTCGCTCGGGGTGAGCTCCTTGGAACCGATCGCCATTATGCGTCGCCCTCCTCGCGCTTGATGATGCGTGCCTTGAGGGGCAGCTTGTGGATTGCACGGGTGAGTGCCTCGCGGGCCAGGGTCTCGGGGACTCCAGCAACCTCGAAGAGCACGCGGCCCGGCTTGACGTTGGCGACCCACCACTCGGGCGAACCCTTACCGGAACCCATGCGGGTTTCGGCGGGCTTCTTGGTCAGCGGACGGTCGGGGTAGATGTTGATCCACACCTTTCCACCACGCTTGATGTGACGGGTCATGGCGATACGAGCGGACTCGATCTGACGGTTGGTCACGTAAGCGGGGGTCAGAGCCTGGATGCCATACTCGCCGAAGCTTACGGTGGTGCCACCGGTAGCGTGACCGGTCCGGTGCGGACGGTGCTGCTTACGGTGCTTTACACGACGGGGAATCAACATTAGGCGCTAGCTCCTTCTGCCACCGGCGCCTCAGCAGCGCGCGGGGCGCGACGGGGCCGGTCGTTACGCTCGTTGCGGCCCTTGGTGTTGGCCTGCTCGCGAGCGAGTTCCTTGTTGGTGATGTCACCCTTGTAGATCCAGACCTTAACGCCGATCCGACCAAAGGTGGTCTTGGCCTCGTAGAAGCCGTAGTCGATGTTCGCACGCAGGGTGTGCAGCGGCACGCGACCCTCGCGGTAGAACTCCGAACGGCTCATCTCGGCGCCGCCCAGACGACCCGACACCTGGATGCGAACACCCTTGGCGCCGGCGCGCTGTGCGCCCTGCAGGCCCTTACGCATTGCGCGGCGGAAGGCCACACGTGCGGTGAGCTGCTCAGCGATACCCTGAGCAACCAGCTGAGCGTCGGCCTCGGGGTTCTTGACCTCGAGGATGTTCAGCTGGATCTGCTTGCCGGTGAGCTTCTCCAGGTCGGCGCGGATGCGCTCGGCCTCGGCTCCACGGCGACCGATGACGATACCCGGACGTGCGGTGTGGATGTCCACCCGTACACGGTCGCGGGTGCGCTCGATCTCAATCTTCGAAACGCCTGCGCGGTCGAGGGAGGTCTGCAGCGAGCTGCGGATCTTCACGTCCTCGGCTACGTAGTCGGCGTAACGCTGGCCCGGCTTGGTGCTGTCGGCAAACCAACGCGACACGTGGTCGGTGGTGATGCCCAGGCGGAAGCCGTAAGGGTTTACTTTCTGACCCATTACTTCGTACCCTCCTCAGGAGTGGCGAGCACAACAGTGATGTGGCTGGTGCGCTTCTTGATCTGGAAAGCGCGACCCTGAGCACGAGGCTGGAAACGCTTGAGCGTGGTCCCCTCGTCTACATATGCGCTCTTGATGTACAGGTCGGCCTCGTCCAGGAACAGGTTGTCCTTGTCGGCCTTCACCCGGGCGTTAGCCATGGCGGATGCGACGAGCTTGTAAATCGGCTCGGATGCACCCTGCTGTGCGAACTTCAGGATAGCGAGGGCCTCAACGGCCTGCTTTCCACGCACCAGGTTGATAACGCGACGGGCCTTCATGGGGGTGACGCGGATGTGTCGCACGCGTGCGATTGACTCCACCATTATTTCCTCCTAATCGTCGCCGCCTTAGCGGCGACGGCCCTTCTTGTCGTCCTTCACGTGACCGCGGAAGGTACGAGTCGGGGCGAACTCGCCCAGCTTGTGACCGACCATGGTCTCGGTGACGAACACCGGGATGTGCTTGCGACCGTCGTGTACCGCGATGGTGTGACCCAGCATGGCGGGAACGATCATCGAACGGCGCGACCAGGTCTTGATCACGTTCTGGCTCTTGGCCTCGTTCTGCTTGACGACCTTGCGAAGCAGGTGATCGTCAACGAAGGGGCCCTTCTTAAGACTGCGTGGCATCTTCTACGTCCTCTACTTACGCTTCTTACCGACGGTACGGCGACGAACAATGAGCTTGTCGCTTTCCTTGTTGGGGCGACGGGTACGGCCTTCCTTCTGGCCCCAGGGGGACACAGGGTGACGACCACCGGAGGTCTTACCCTCACCACCACCGTGCGGGTGGTCAACCGGGTTCATGGCAACACCACGGACGGTCGGACGGATACCGCGCCAGCGGTTACGTCCGGCCTTACCCCAGTTGATGTTCGACTGCTCGGCGTTTCCGACCTCACCAATGGTGGCGCGGCAGCGAGCGTCAACGTTGCGGATTTCACCCGAGGGCAGACGCAGCTGCACGTAGGGGCCATCCTTGGCGACGAGACGAACCGAAGCACCAGCGGAGCGAGCCATCTTGGCGCCGCCACCGGGGCGGAGCTCAATGTTGTGGATCACGGTACCGGTGGGGATGTTCTTCATCGGCAGGTTGTTACCGGGCTTGATGTCAGCGCCGGCACCCGACTCGACGATGTCGCCCTGCTTCAGCTTGTCCGGAGCGATGATGTAACGCTTGGTTCCGTCAACGAAGTGCAGCAGCGCGATACGAGCGGTGCGGTTGGGGTCGTACTCGATGTGAGCGACGCGAGCGTTCACGCCGTCCTTGTCGTTACGACGGAAGTCGATCACGCGGTACTGGCGCTTGTGGCCACCACCGATGTGACGGGTCGTGATGCGACCCTGGTTGTTACGTCCACCGGTCTTCGACAGGGGGCGCAGCAGCGACTTTTCGGGGGTCGAACGGGTGATTTCGGCGAAGTCCGAAACGCTCGATCCACGACGACCCGGGGTCGTCGGCTTGTACTTGCGAATAGCCATAATTATTCCTTATGCTCCCTAGCCGACAGCGGTGAAGATGTCGATGGAACCGGACTTGAGCGTGACGATCGCGCGCTTGGTGTCCTTGCGCTTGCCCAGACCGAAGCGGGTACGACGAGTCTTACCCTTACGGTTCAGGGTCGAGATCGATGCAACCTGCACATCGAAGATCTTCTCGATCGCGAGCTTGATCTCGGTCTTGTTCGAACGGGGGTCAACCTCGAAGGTGTACTTGCCCTCGTCGATCAGAGCGTAGCTCTTCTCGGAGACAACCGGAGCCAGAATGACGTCGCGGGGGTCCTTGTTTACGATGATGCTCATGCGGAGACCTCCTCGGTCACCTCGGCCGACGAAGCCACGGACTTAGCCGACTTGCCTGCCACCGGACCGGCGACGAAAGCGTCGAAGGCACCCTTGGTGAAAACGATGTCGTCGGAGACGAGCACGTCGTAGGCGTTCAGCTGATCCGGGTGGATCACGTGGACCTCGGGGATGTTGCGAACGGACAGAGCGCCGACCTCGTCGTTGCGCTCAATAACGATGAGCACGTGACGCGAGGAAGCAATGGTGTCCAGGTAGGTAGCGGCGACCTTGGTCGACGGGGTCTCGCTCAGTGCGAGGGTCGACACAACGTGCAGACGCTCACCGCGGGCCCGGTCGGACAGTGCACCGCGCAGGGCGGCAGCAATCATCTTCTTGGGGGTGCGCTGTGCGTAGTCACGCGGGGTCGGTCCGTGGACGATTCCACCGCCAACCATCTGAGGAGCACGGATCGAGCCCTGACGAGCGCGACCGGTTCCCTTCTGCTTGAACGGCTTGCGGCCGGCGCCGGAGCGCTCTCCGCGGGTCTTGGTGCTGTGGGTACCCTGACGTGCGGCAGCAAGCTGCGCGACGACGACCTGGTGAATCAGCGGGACGTTGGTAACGACGTCGAAGATCTCGGCGGGAAGCTCTACAGCCTCTGCCTTCTTGCCCTTCGCGTCCAGAACGTCAATCTTGGTAGCCATGGAAATTAGGCTCCCTTCACGGCGGTGCGGACGAATACGAGACGACCACGCGCACCGGGAACCGCGCCCTTAACGAGCAGGAGACCCTTCTCGGCGTCGATGGCGTGGACGTGCAGGTTCAGAACCGTAACACGCTCACCACCCATCCGGCCGGCCATGCGCTGGCCCTTGAAAACGCGACCCGGGGTGGACGCGCCACCGATCGAACCGGGCTTACGGTGGTTGCGGTGGGCACCGTGCGATGCCGGAGCGCCGCCGAAGCCGTGGCGCTTCATCACACCGGCGAAACCCTTACCCTTAGAGGTTCCAACGACGTCGACCTTCTGGCCGGCCTCGAAGGTTGCCTCAACGGTGAGCTCCTGGCCGAGAGCGTACTCAGCGGCGTCAGCGGTGCGCACCTCGGTGAGGTGACGGCGCGGGGTAACCCCGGCCTTCTCGAAGTGACCTGCGTCGGGCTTGTTCACCTTGCGCGGGTCGATCTGACCGGCAGCGATCTGCACGGCAGCGTATCCATCTACCTCGAGGTTGCGCACCTGGGTGACAACGTTCGGAGCGATTTCGATAACGGTAACGGGTACGAGCTTGTTGTTCTCGTCCCACACCTGAGTCATGCCGAGCTTGGTGCCGAGCAGACCCTTAACGGTCTTGTTCTGCGTAACCATGATTGCCCCTACAGCTTGATCTCGATGTTGACGTCCGCCGGCAGGTCGAGACGCATCAGCGAATCAACGGCCTTGGGGGTCGGGTCGACAATGTCAATCAGACGCTTGTGGGTGCGCATTTCAAAGTGCTCCCGGCTGTCCTTGTACTTGTGGGGAGAACGGATTACACAAACCACGTTCTTCTCGGTCGGCAGCGGCACGGGGCCAACTACGGTTGCGCCGGCACGGGTGACCGTGTCAACGATCTTGCGTGCCGAGGAGTCGATGACCTCGTGGTCATACGACTTAAGTCGAATGCGGATCTTCTGTCCCGCCATTAGTGACTCTCATTCTGTCTTGCGTCTTACGGTCTCCCGCATTGGACGCGCTTCATCACGGCTAGAGCTTTGCAGCTCCCCCGTGGGGTACTCCTAGGTGTCGCACCACTATTTCGCTATCAACGTGACCTACCGCGCGGCTTCGGTTTCCCGGTTCCGACGATGGGTTCCCCACCCCTGATTTTCGGCCGGCACCGAGGTGCCACCTGTTCGAGGAGTGGAGATTATGTTGTGTCTACCCGGACGTGGCCCGCGGCATATGATTACTCACATTCCACAGACACGATCGGCCGGTTATTTCCCCGGACACAGCTGTGCCCCAAGAAAAAGTCGAACCTCTCGATTCTGGCAGAGACGGGCACTTTATGCAACCCGCGCGTGTCGGATTGTGTGCCTTGATTTCTCGCGGCAAAACGGGGCGCCCACCCTTACAACACGCCCGGGATGCAAATACCTCCTCCGCCCCCTCCCCCGATGACAAAAATTCGGGGCCCGATGCCTACGCATCGAGCCCCGAATCCGGTGGTTTGGGCGGTAACGCTACTCGTTACCGATCGCCTTGTCCGCGGCGTCGCGGGCAGACTGCACCTGGTCGGCGAACTTGCCGCCGGTGACCTTATTGGCCAGGTCCGAGGCGCCGTCCAGCACCTTGTCACTGATCTCCTCGGCCTTTTCACTGTGGATTGCGTCGTTGACCGCCGCGGCGTTGTCGCCGACGAGGCCCTTGGCCTTGTTCACCAGATCTTCGAGTCCCATTGCATTTCCCCTTGCATTCGCGAGCGGCCGCGAAAGTGGCGGCGTGCGATTATTCTCGCGCGCACCCGCTCGACATACAACCGCTCCACTGACCCCCATTCGGGGATGCCGGCCGAGGCTCCGCGAGGCACAGCCCCGACTCATCGGTCACTCCTGTCCGTGGCCCGGCGCGCGCCACGCGCACGGAGGTTCGTGATAAACCGCCCCAGGGTACTCCCATAGGGATCACTTTCAAGAAGATAGGTCCAGATGGAAGGGTCGGTCGAAGGCGGGCCTGAGTACGTTGTCCCGTAGCCATTCGAGATTTCGGCGTGGGCCCGTGTGGTCCTTTCCCGCACAGACTCCCAATAGCGCTCAAACATGCCGCCGAGGATGAGGTTGTATTGTGCGAGCGGGCTTTTCCCCTCCAGGGCAAAAAGATGCGCGCTATCTCGGATAATACTCACCTCGGCCAAATACGCACTCCACTCAAGATCGACGCATCGCAGGAGAACGCGCGGATCGACAGGTCCGTGTGTGAAATGCTCCGAGTTGTTTGCTGCGGTCCGGGCAACGTATCGATCAAATGCCTCGCAACTCCCCGCCAAAAGCTCCTCGCGAACCAGCAGGATCACGGCTCTCTGCTCGGCCAGGAGTTTCCCATACGCGATCACATCTCGATGCCGGTCGAGATGCCGATACTCGCTGGCTCGTTGCGCCGCGACGATCGCTATTCGGCCCGCTCGTCCCCCCGCGGATTCCCCATCAGCCTCGGCTCGGGACAAGAGGCTCTTCGGTGCAAAACCTTGAACCTGCGGATCTTCCAGGCTCAGTATCGCCCGGGTATGTCCGGGGTCTCCTCGCCGTCCAGCTCGCCCGCGGAGTTGAGCATCGATCCGTCGTGACTGGTAGCGGGTCAACGCGATGACCAGCAAGCCGCCATGTTCGAGTACTCGCTGCCGTTCTTCGGGATCACCACCGCCCAGAACGATATCCGCACCTCGTCCCGAGATCTGGGTAGAAACGGTCAGTCTGCCTTCCTTCCCGGCTTGACCAATGACGCTGGCTTCTTCGGAGTCATTGCGTGCATTGAGCACAACCGGGGTCAACCCAACTGCACGCAACCGCCCTCCGAGCCACTCCGAGTCGGGGATACTCGCGGTTCCAATCAAGACCGGCTGCCCTCGTTCCAGGGCGAGCTTTACCATCCTCACGCAGGCTTCAAGCTGCTCGTTACCGGTACGAAAAATCAGATCTGGTTGATCGATCCGTGCGACGGCCTTCTCCGGCTCCATCCGCGTAACGGGCATTCCATAATGATCCATCAGGTCTAAAGACACCAGGCGAAGGGTGCCACTCATGCCTACCGGACGTGTGTAGGCACTGATGATGCCGTGGACCGAGATGGCGTCGAGAACGGTGCCCGTGCGGCTCAGGGGCACACCCTCCTTCGACTCGACCGCCAGTTGCAGCCCATCCGGGTAGCGATGCTGATGCGCGATTCTCCCGAGCGAGGTGTTAATGAGCTCGATGCGCCCGTCCCGCACGAGATAGTCCCTCCCCCGCTCGAGTAGTGCCGCCGCACTAAGCGCTGCGTGCACATACGCAAGGATGTCTCTCGCGTCATCACGATAGAGATTTGGCACTCTCAATCGAGTCTCAATTTCGTGTACCCCCTGCTCGGTGAGTACGACACTTGTTTTGTCTGGGGCGATTCGATAGTGGACAACATCCCGGAGGTCGTTGATGACCGCTGTCACATCATGAATGAGGCTCATCGGAGTGGCGTCGTCCCGCGCTATGACAAGAGGCGAGGCACCGGCATCAATGATGAGCGCATCGGCCTCGTCAAGAATGACCGCATCGCAAACGGGCCGAACCCTGTCCTCGACTCGCTCGGCGACCCTGTCCCGAAGGAGGTCATACCCAACCTCATGTAGGGGCGCGTAAACGACATCCTTGAGGTATGCATCCGCTCGCTCCCGGTGCGGAGTGAGCGATGATATGTGTGCCGAACCAACCCGCAGGAATCGAAACAGCGCGACCATGCTCCCACTATCCCGCGCCGCCAGATAATCGTTTGTTGTCAAAATGTGGACGCTATGGCCTCGGGCAAACATCGCACAGGCGGTGAACGCACCGACGAGAGTCTTCCCCTCGCCGGTATCCAGTTCGACGCTCACCCCGGCAACCATTGCGGCCGTTGCCGCAAGCTGCCCCTCGGAGGCTCGCACTCCCAGGACTCGCCGCGCGACCTCCCGCAGCACCGCCAGCTCAAATCCGGAGACCCCGGTAGAGAGTTCGTGGCCCCTGGTGAATCTACCGAGAGCTTGCTCGTGGAAAACCTGATGGTCCGTGTCGCGGAGCTTTTGCTCCCAGCGGGCAGCATCTCGGGCGAGGTTGAGGTAGATACGCGCAGAACTCACCGGTCCGTCGCTCGAGAGCCGTGCCCGCAGTTCCGCAATTGCCTGAATTCTCATGAAGCGTCACGATCACGTCGATGCCACTGGGAGGTGAAAAGCACGCGCGGTTTCACATCTTCGTAACTGTGACCAGGGTCAAGCACAATCATGAATTGGATCTGGGTAGTGCCCCGGGCGTAGCTCAGGTGATTTGATACAAAGTTGAGAACGGCAAGATAACTCGGCACCGACTGCAGCGTCGTCAAGCTTGTACCGACCTGGGCAGTAATGAGTAGTTCTTGGCAGGTATCAAATAGGGCCTTCTCCGCACGTTGTCCGGGATTATAGAGACAGTGCCACCAGCGAAACCCTTGATATTGGACCGCTGCTGTCCAAACCGTTTCTGTATTGACATCGTCTTTCTCCCTTTTCAACAGGTAAAAGTCGGAATTTGCGGGCCGTGGGGCGAAAAATGTCCAGACGGGCGTGAACGTGGAAAGCGGATCAAATATCCTCACGATCGGGCGCATGCGCGGAAACTGTTGCAGCACCGTCATCATTGCCCACATGGTCGACAACGTCACCACGACGAATTGTCTGGCGTGCCACCTCATCATTTACGCCTACGTTGGCGAGCCGCGGTAAACCCCTGCGCCGTGAATTCAATTGCCGGGTGAAAGGCGAGAAAGGCCCAGAGGAACCGGTTCAACCCCATAAAGTATGCAATTCCTAGGTGGAGGGTCACCAACGCAAGTAGGTACGCTATTCTCACCCGGGGCGGCAAAAACAGGATGGATACCGCCAGAGTTTCACCGGCAATAACGGCCCTTGCGGCAATGAGTCGAAGTCTCGAATGTGATTCTAAGAATTTAAAGAACCGGGCGTGCCCATAGTTCACGGTTCGCAACGAATCCGACAGTGCGGCTCCCCGTCGCCAAGACGATGACGCCAGCTTCGATACGCCGGATACCGAATATGCAAAGAGACCGTGCAATCCCAGGGCGTAACCGATCCGACGTTGGACAACGGCGTTGGTGCCCACATGCTCCGCGATAGTGAGCAGCAGTTGTACAACTATAGTTGCGTGATCCGAACCGTCCCTCCCGAGCGCACCTACCCGAGTATTCTGTCGCACAAGTGCCAACAGCTGAACGGTCCGCAGCCCGCGCGTCAGAAGGGTTTGACGCGAAGCAAAAGACAACACGGGAGCAATCGCGAGCATCGCCCAATTTGCGATCCGGTCGCCTCCCGGACCCATGATCGAATCCATTCCGGGGATTTCGGCAATTCGTGGTGACTTCATCCGCATGACTGGCCACGCGAGCAGCCCTGATTCCACCTTTCGCCCCGCCGGCGACATTTGCTCGAGTGAACCGAGCGCGATACAGAGCTGCGACAAACGCGATACATGGCTGAGCATCCTGCGTCCCGAGGGATCGGATGTTTGCCCTTTTCTCCGAGGGTTTGCCCCCTCTATTCGCCTCATCATCAGGTTGCCTCGTTCGGCCCTCGATGGGTCGCTGCAAGAATCTCTGCGTAGCTCGCTCCGGCGCTGGCTATCGCAGCTTCTGTGAACGCTCGTTTTGTGTTGCGCCGCGGCAGCGGTGGTTGGCCGCCCTTGGAGGGCATACCCATCGCCTGGCAAAATGCAAAGGCCGCGAGCGGGAGCACCGTGAGCGGCGTACTCAGCGTGGGGATACCGTCTTCGCCCTGTGTATCGGGTTGCAGCCCCAGCACATCATTGTTGCTTTCATTTGCCGCGGATTCAACGCGATCCGTATGTTTTGTCATTCCAAACCTCCCAGTGTGTTTACCCGGCGACTCACCGAATTTCCTCACGGTAGGCCGAGGACTTGGATTTTGGCTGGCGATACGACTGTGATTGGTTGGGAATTCGGATTGAGCCGGGTGGGCTTCCGGAGGTCACCGGGAATCACAAAACCCCCGCAGACCGAAGTCTGCGGGGGTTTTGTTTAGCTAGTCGCTAGATCAGAAAGTAACCGAAATTACTTGGTGATCGAGGTGACGGTACCGGCACCAACGGTGCGGCCACCCTCACGGATTGCGAAGCCGAGGCCCTCTTCCATGGCGATGGGCTGGATCAGCTCAACGGTCATGTCCACGGTGTCACCGGGGAGAACCAGCTCGACACCCTCGGGGAGGGTGATGACGCCGGTCACGTCGGTGGTGCGGAAGTAGAACTGCGGGCGGTAGTTCGCGTAGAACGGGTTGTGACGGCCACCCTCATCCTTGGACAGGATGTAGGCGGTGCCCTCGAAGTTGGTGTGCGGGGTAACCGAACCCGGCTTCACGATAACCTGACCGCGCTCTACGTCTTCGCGCTTGGTACCGCGGAGCAGCAGACCACAGTTCTCGCCGGCCCATGCCTCGTCGAGCTGCTTGTGGAACATCTCGATACCAGTCACGGTGGTCTTGACGGTCGGACGCAGTCCAACGATCTCAACCTCGGAGTTGATGGCGAGGGTTCCACGCTCGGCGCGGCCGGTCACAACGGTTCCACGACCGGTGATGGTGAAGACGTCCTCAACGGGCATCAGGAAGGGCTTGTCGCGGTCACGAACCGGGTCCGGAATGTTCTCGTCAACAGCCTTCATGAGCTCGAGGATCTGGCCGACCCACTTCTCGTCGCCCTCGAGGGCCTTCAGAGCCGAAACGCGCACGACCGGAGCGTCGTCGCCATCGAAGCTCTGGCTGGAGAGCAGCTCGCGAACCTCGAGCTCAACGAGCTCCAGGATCTCCTCGTCCTCAACCATGTCGGACTTGTTCAGTGCGACGAGCAGGTAGGGAACACCAACCTGCTTGGCGAGCAGAACGTGCTCACGGGTCTGAGCCATCGGACCGTCGGTAGCGGCAACCACGAGGATTGCGCCATCCATCTGAGCGGCACCGGTGATCATGTTCTTGATGTAGTCGGCGTGACCCGGGGCGTCAACGTGTGCGTAGTGACGCTTCTCGGTCTCGTACTCCACGTGGGAGATGTTGATCGTGATACCACGCTGACGCTCCTCGGGAGCGGAGTCGATGGTAGCGAAGTCGCGCTGAACGTTGGTTGCCGACGGGTAGGTGTCAGCCAGAACCTTCGAGATGGCCGCGGTAAGGGTGGTCTTACCGTGGTCAACGTGACCGATGGTTCCGATGTTTACGTGCGGCTTGGTCCGCTCGAACTTGGCCTTAGCCACTGGGTCCTCCTCAGGACTTGTGCAATGTGTTCACGCGCTGGATTGCACGCGGCACACCACAGGGATTGTCAATATATGTTACTAGGTTTCGCCGGTGTCCCGGCGCGTCGTCGCAAATGTAGCGTAGGTCAGCGACGACGCGCCAGGCAGCGCAGGGGCTATTCGCCCTGGTTCTTCTGAATGATCTCCTCGGCAACAGCCTTGGGGACCTCAGCATAGCTTTCGAAAGTCATCGAGTAGACGGCGCGACCCGAGGTCTTCGAGCGCAGGTCACCGACGTATCCGAACATCTCCGAAAGCGGAACAGCGGCGCGAATAACCTTCACACCGGAGGCGTCCTCCATCGAAGAAATCTGTCCACGACGAGAGTTCAGGTCACCAATAACGTCACCCATGTACTCTTCGGGGGTACGGACCTCAACGGCCATGAGCGGCTCGAGCAGGACGGGGTTCGCCTTGCGCAGAGCCTCCTTCATACCCATCGAGCCCGCAATCTTGAACGCCATCTCCGAGGAGTCGACGTCGTGCGCGGCACCGTCAAGCAGGTTCGCCTTGACACCCACGACGGGGTAGCCGGCGAGCACACCAACCTGAAGCGCATCCTTGAATCCGGCGTCAACCGAGGGGATGTACTCACGCGGAATACGGCCACCGGTGACCTTGTTGTCGAACTCGTAGATGGTGTCCTCGGTGACCTCGATCGGCTCGATGCCGAACTGGATCTTCGCGAACTGACCGGATCCACCGGTCTGCTTCTTGTGGGTGTAGTCGTGCTTGTCAACCGTGCGACGGATGGTCTCACGGAAGGCAACCTGGGGCTTACCCACGTTGGCCTCAACCTTGAACTCGCGCTTCATACGGTCAACGAGGATGTCCAGGTGAAGCTCACCCATACCCTTGATGACGGTCTGACCGGTCTCCTGGTTGAGCTCAACCCGGAAGGTCGGGTCCTCTTCAGCCAGCTTCTGGATAGCGGTACCGAGCTTCTCCTGGTCGGCCTTGGTCTTGGGCTCAATTGCAACCTCAATGACGGGCTCGGGGAAGGTCATCGACTCCAGAACAACCTGGTTGTTCGGGTCGGTCAGGGTGTCACCGGTGGTGGTGTCCTTCAGACCGATCACGGCGTAGATGTGACCAGCGGTAACGCGGTCAACGGGGAGCTCCTTGTTGGCCTGCATCTGGAAGATCTTTCCGATGCGCTCCTTCTTGCCCTTGGTGGCGTTGTAGATGCCCTCACCGGATTCAGCCGAACCCGAGTAGACACGTACGTAGGTCAGACGACCGAAGAAGGGGTGCACGGCAACCTTGAAGGCCAGAGCCGCGAAGGGCTCCGAGGCGTCGGGCTTGCGCTCGATGATGACCTCTTCGTCGCGCACGTCGCGAGCCTCGATGGCTCCAACGTCCAGCGGCGAGGGGAGGTAGTCAACAACGGCGTCCAGCATCGGCTGCACACCACGGTTCTTGAAGGCCGAGCCACACAGAACCGGGTAGATCTCCGAGTTAACGGTGAGCTTACGGATCGCGCCCTTGATCTCGGCGATGGTCAGCTCTTCGCCGCCGAAGTACTTCTCCATGAGGGCGTCGTCGGTCTCGGCGACGGTCTCCAGCAGAGCGGTGCGGTATTCCGCAGCCTTCTCCTTGAGGTCCTCGGGGATCTCCTCGGTGGCGTACTTGGCGCCCATCTGAACGTCACCCTTTGCGTCTCCGCGCCAGGTCTTAGCGTTCATCTCGACGAGGTCAACAACACCCTCGAACTCGCTCTCGGAGCCGATGGGCAGCTGGATAACCAGCGGCTTGGCACCCAGGCGGTTGACGATGGTGTCTACGGTGAAGTAGAAGTCAGCACCCAGCTTGTCCATCTTGTTGACGAAGCAGATACGCGGAACGTTGTACTTGTCAGCCTGACGCCACACGGTCTCGGACTGGGGCTCAACGCCCTCCTTGCCGTCGAACACGGCGACGGCGCCGTCGAGGACGCGGAGCGAGCGCTCCACCTCAACGGTGAAGTCAACGTGACCGGGGGTGTCGATGATGTTGATCTGGTTCTTGTTCCAGAAACAGGTCACGGCGGCAGACGTGATCGTGATGCCGCGCTCCTGCTCCTGCTCCATCCAGTCGGTGGTGGCACCGCCGTCGTGGGTCTCACCGATCTTGTGGTTCACACCGGTGTAGAAAAGGATGCGCTCGGTCGTAGTGGTCTTACCGGCATCGATGTGCGCCATGATGCCAATGTTGCGGACCTTGTTCAGGTCGGTGAGCACGTCAAGTGCCACGGGTTCCTCCGATATTTAGTAGGTCGGGAAGCCGAACTCGGGCCCATCCACGGGCGGACAGGAAAAATCCCGCCCGCCCGCGAACGGAACTCTCGCTACCAGCGGTAGTGAGCGAATGCCCGGTTCGACTCGGCCATCTTGTGGGTGTCTTCACGACGCTTCACAGCGGCGCCCAGACCATTCGATGCATCCAGAATCTCGTTGGTGAGACGCTCGATGATCGTCTTCTCGCGGCGGCCCTTGGCGTAGGACACGAGCCAGCGCAGTGCGAGAGTGTTGGCACGGTGAGGCTTAACCTCAACCGGCACCTGGTAGGTCGAACCACCAACACGACGGCTGCGAACCTCAAGAGTCGGGCGCACGTTGTCGAGCGCCTTCTTCAGGGTCACAACGGCGTCCTGGCCGTTCTTGGCGGAAACGGCAGCCAGTGCGTCGTACACGATGCGCTCGGCGAGGGACTTCTTACCATCGACGAGGATCTTGTTTACGAGCTGGCTGACGATCGGAGCGCCGTATACCGGATCGGCAACGACGGGGCGCTTCGGAGCGGGTCCCTTACGAGGCATTACTTCTTCTCCTTCTTGGCGCCGTAGCGGCTACGAGCCTGCTTGCGGTTCTTCACTGCCTGAGTGTCGAGAGCGCCGCGAACGATCTTGTAACGCACACCGGGGAGGTCCTTAACACGACCGCCGCGCACGAGCACCATCGAGTGCTCCTGCAGGTTGTGGCCCTCGCCGGGAATGTAGGCGGTGACCTCGGTGCCGTTGGAGAGCTTCACACGAGCGACCTTACGCATCGCCGAGTTCGGCTTCTTCGGGGTGGTGGTGTACACACGGGTGCAAACACCACGCTGCTGGGGATTGGCCTTCAGAGCGGGAGCCTTGGTCTTAGTGACCTTCGGCGTACGCCCCTTCCGGACCAACTGCTGAATAGTTGGCACTACTTCTCCTTGTTTGTGCTGCACGGTGACAGCAATGACATGTTTTTAGCATTGACCACTCCGAGACGAGTCTCGGGGCGGTATCTACATGTTCGTCCGTTCCGATTGCTCGGCCCGGTCTCATATGACCCACCAGTCCGCCAAAAAGGCCGGACCATAAACCGTGGGTATGCCGTGGGGGTCATCTATCGAAACAGATGCACCCGGGTGTGTGACGAGGCGACGTAAATTCCCTCAAAATCCGGGGATTTTTTTGAGCAGGCACGCCAAAACGCACACCCCTCGATTCTATGCCCGGATAACGCTCGGGTCAAACGGACTTTCGCGCGAATTCATGCGGAAGTGTCCGATTCCCGCCCCTCCATGACACGCCCGACCTGAGCGGGCCCCCTGCGGACGCGTTCCTAGCCCGAAAGCGGGGGCACATTGAGCTCCCGCTGAAGATCCGCCATGAGTGCCTGGATCTGAGGTTCCACGTGGCGCGCGAGCGTCTGCCTAATCTCGGGACGGTACTGCTCCAGGGCCCGACCGATCAGGGCCACCGCATGCTGCCCACACTCATCGGCCAGGCGAATCTCTATGCGCAGGGCCGCCTTGGCCTCCTCGCTGAGCGGTGGCGGCGGGGGCAGATCCCGGGAGCTGTCCCGTGCGAGTCCGGCCAGGGTGAATAGGAATGGTGCTCCCGGTTCGGGTTCGGGATCCAGCGGCAGCCCCTCAAATTCGGGATCCAGCCCCTCCTGCGGGCGATAGCTGCGCCGGGTTCTCTCCTCGGCCCGACCGAGTTCGGCGGCCAGTGTCGGCAGGTTTTTCTCGGTGTAATCGGCCACCTCGGCATCGGTGATGCGCTTGAGTCGGGTAGACAGGGCGTGTCCCACCGCGTGGGGCACGTCGGTGTCCAGTCCGGCATGTCCCAGCAGCGGGGAACCCAGACAGAGCCGGCACGGGCGGGTGCGCGCACGCGACTCCCCCGGCTGCCAGCGCGGAACCCAGCGGCCCCATGAGCGCACGGCGGCCGCAACCCGGTCCTCCAGCGTCCGATCCATACCGCGAGCGTAACCCGATCACCGGGCGGAAACCAGTATCCACCGCGACTTTTCCCGGATCGGTCGGAGAACAAGCACTCTGAGTGTGTGAGGGCTCGAAAAGGCGGCCCCGCCTCAGGCGTTTCAAACCTGGGCAGACGCACAAAAGGGGCCTTGCGGCCCCTTTTGCGGCTATTCACATCTGGCGACCGGACCCGAATAGCTGGGTGATCGGTGCGCAACGTACGCTGGGACTCTAACAGAGTCGTAGACGCGCCGCGATGACGAGGAGGTCTCAGAATGTCGCAGTTCAAGCCCACGGATCCGCTCGAGACCACTCCCGCTCAGCGTGCCGAATTCACGCGCCTTTTCGGCGGAGGCCGGATGAAAAGCTACACCGAGGTCGCCCACACCTCTGCGGACGTCCTATGTCGCTCGGTTCCGGCACGAGCAGACGCAGGCTCGGCGGGCTAGTCCGTTTCGGCCATCTCCTCGGCGCTCCAGCGCACGGCAGTGACCGCCGGGGTGCGGATGACCTCGGCGATGGCCTCCTCGATTTCACGGTCGTTGCGCTCATCCGAGCGGATCATCGCGGTGATGCGCACCCCCTTGTCATCGGGCAGGTCAAGGGCATCGATCGAGAGCACCGTGAACTCGGGGCGGTGGACCGCGTCAAACACCAGCGAACGTACGGCCCCCTCGGCATCCACCGGGCAGTACACCTCGAACCGGTACTCGGCGGCCGGGTGCTCGCGTCCCTCCTCGCCGCGGCGACGATCCAGGGCACGCCCGAGTGGACGCAGCAGGGTGTTGGCCAGCATGATCGCCACCGCTCCCCCGAGCGCCACCAGGTAGAGCCCGCCCCCGGCGAGCGCGCCCACCGCGGCCGAGGCCCAGAGGGTCGCGGCGGTGTTGAGCCCGGAGATCGTAGCCCCCTGCTTCATGATCACGCCGGCACCGAGAAAACCGATGCCCGAGACGATCTGAGCGGCCACCCGGGTGGGATCGGCGTCGGGGCCGTTGAAGCTAAACGCCCCCATCACCACAAACAGGGCGGCACCGAGGCTCACCAGGGCATTGGTGCGTACCCCGGCGGTGCGCGCACGCCACTGCCGCTCGAAGCCGATGGCCGCACCGAGGAACGCCCCGATGCCCACACGCAGGGCAAGATCTACCGGTGAACCGGAGACGATGCCAAAGAATTCTGGGGTCAGGGTGGTGATGGTCATGAGGGTCTCCGATCGAGGCGGACGCGGGTGACCGCGCCAGGAAGCATAGGTGCGGCCGGTGTCGCGTGGGTAAACACGCGGCACCGGCCGACTGGGATTTCGGGAAGGGATCTGCCGGTTAGATCCAGGAGTTGAAGCGAGCGATGAAGCGACGCTTGGCCAGCTGAACCACCACGCAGTAGGCGCCCAGGGTGGCGATCAGCCAGGGGAAGTAGGTCCAGGGCAGCGGCACCAGGCCGAGGCTCTGACCCCACCCGATAAAGGGCAGCACCAGACCAAACACGCACACGGCCCCGGTGGCCAGCAGCACCGAGATGCTGGCCCGCGACTGGATGAAGGGGAGCTTCCGGGTGCGCAGCAGGTGCACGATCAGGGTCTGCGAGATGATCGACTCGATGAACCAGCCGGACTGGAACAGCGCGGCGTGCTCGGGGGTGTTGGCGGCGAACACAAACCACATCAGCGCAAACGTGGTGATGTCGAAGATTGAGGAGAGCGGACCGATCCGGATCATGAACCGGCTGAGGCTCTTGCTCTCCCAGGCGCGGGGCTTCTTCAGGTCCTCGGGGTCCACCTTGTCCCAGGGCAGGGTGAGCATCGAGAGGTCGTAGGTGAGGTTCTGCACCAGCACCACGATCGGGATCATCGGGATAAACGGCAGCAGGGCGCTGGCCACCAGGACCGAGAACATGTTGCCGAAGTTGGAGGAGGCTGTCATCGAGATGTACTTCATCGTGTTGATGAAGGTGCGGCGACCCTCGATCATGCCCTGCTCAAGCACGGTGAGGTCCTTTTCCAGCAGGATGATGTCGGCCGACTCCTTGGCGATGTCCACCGCGGTGTCCACCGAGATACCCACATCCGCGGTGCGCAGGGCCGGGGCATCGTTGATGCCGTCGCCCAGGAAGCCCACCGTGTGTCCGTGGGTGCGCATCGCCTCGACGATGCGGGCCTTCTGGGTCGGGGTGATCTTGGCAAAGATGGTGGTGGTTTCGGCGAGCTCACCCAGCTCCACCAGGCTCAGGTTCTCGATCTCGGGTCCGGTCACGATGGTGCCCACATCCAGTCCCACCTCGCGGCCCACGGTTGCGGCCACCAGCGCGTTGTCGCCGGTGATGACCTTGACGGTGGTGCCGTGAGCCTGGATCTGACGGATCGCCTCGGCCGCGCTGGCCTTGGGCGGGTCGAGGAACGCGAGGAACCCAACCAGGGTCATGTTCTGCTCATCGGCCAGGGTGTACTCGGTCTCATCACCCTCGGGACCCACCTCGTCGATGGTCTTGATCGCGACGGCGAGCACCCGCAGCCCCAGCGCGTTCTGCTCGGCGACCAGGTCCTCGAGCTCCATCAGGCGCATGGCCGACAGTGGACGCTGCTCCATCCCGTGCAGCTCGGTGGTGCAGAGGCCCATGACCTCCTCGACCGCACCCTTGGTGATGATGGTGTGGGTGAACCCGTCCCCCACCACCACGGACATCCGGCGGCGCACAAAGTCGAAGGGCATCTCGTCGACATAGGTGTACTCGGCGGTGATCCGGTCCAGCTCGTCCTCGCCGGCGGCGGTCAGTACCGCGCCGTCCAGGAGGTTGCGCAGACCGGTCTGGAAGTGGGCATTGATCGCGCCGTAGCCGAGGGTCGACTCGCTGCTGCGGCCGTCCACGTCCAGGTGACGCTCAAGCACGATCCGGTCCTCGGTGAGGGTTCCGGTCTTGTCTGTGGCCAAGATGTCCATCGCCCCGAGGTTCTGGATCGAGTTCAGACGCTTGACGATCACCTTGTGCTTCGCCATGTGCTGGGCGCCCTTGGCGAGGTTCGCGGTGACGATCAGCGGGAGCATCTCCGGGGTCAGACCCACGGCGGTGGTCACACCAAAGAGCAGTGCCGTGGTCCAGTCCTTGGTCAGGCCGTTGATGATGAACACCACCGGGACCATGATCAGCATGAAGCGGATCAGGGTGAAGGACACCCGGCGGATACCCACATCAAACGCGGTCTCCGGTCGGGCCCCCACCAGGGTGCGGGCCATGGTGCCGAAGTAGGAGTTGTCGCCGGTGCCGATCACGATTGCGGTACCCGAGCCGGACACCACCGAGGTACCCATGAACCCCAGGTTCGGGGCGTCCAGGATGTCCGCGATCTGCACCTTCCGGGCGGCCTCGATGGTCTTCTCGGCGGGCAGGGCCTCACCGGTCAGCATGGCCTGGTTGAGCTGCAGGTCCTTGGTGCGCAGGAATCGCACATCGGCGGGCAGCATGTCGCCGGCGGCGAACTGCAGCACGTCGCCGGGGACCACGTCGGTGATCGGCAGCTCGCGGGTCACCGCGGTCCCGTCCACCAATCGGGTCACCGCGGTCGTGGTGCGCACCATGGCGGAAAGCTTCTGCGCGGATTTGGCCGAGCGGTACTCCTGCCAGAAGCGCAGCACGGCCGAGACCAGCACCATGATGCTCACGGTGATCATGCCGGTGTAATCGGGGCCATCGGCCGGGTCGGCCATCCACACATCGGTCACCCACATCACACCCACCAGGAACAGCAGGATCAGGATGAACGGGTTGAGGAAGGTCTTCAGGAACTGGACAATAGCGGGGGCCGGCTTGTCCCGACCGATCTCGTTGGCACCGAAGCGGTCGGTGCGCTCGCGCACCTGATCCGGGGTCAGGCCGTTGAGGGTGCTCTGCTGGGCGAGGATGGTGGCCTCGGTCTCGCGGTGGGTGGCCAGCAGGAGCAGTTCCTGCTGTGCGGCGCTCAGCCCCTTGCCGGCGGTCTCGGTGAATCGGCGCGGGTTGCGGGTGGGACGGGTGGGCGGCGGGGTCGCCGCCTCGAAGCTCGTGGTGGCCTCATCGAAGCCGCTGGTGGGGAAACGCATGATGAATCTCTTCTCAAACCGGCGAGATCGATTCCGGGCGCGACAAATACCGCCTCAATTGGCGAGACGAATCATCGACAAACACCGGTTACGAGGGCTCGCAACGGGACATAAACTCGCCCCGATCACGCTGAGGATCGGGACATGCGGCTACAGGGCCGGAGTGTTCTCCAGGCAGCCGCGTACTGGGGTAGTCAGGTACGAACGACTATGGTCCGCGCTCATCGCGGTCACCTCCTTCACATATGCACACACTCCCACGCGCGTGAAGGCATGAAGCTTTGGGGGGCTTCGGTGCGCTACCTCCACGTAAGAGCTTTGGCACTGCACGACGTATCCCTCGCGGGAAGCCACTTGGGGTTAACCCTTAATCCGGGAGAACCTGTCCTAATCTTGGGCGTCTCTCGACGTCGTCAGATCAGTGGCCTATATTCGTGCAGGAGCCTCGCCTAACGAAGTGCTGCGGGAAAAACATAGCACGACTTTGCCGAGCGCGCACAACCGTTTGTTCTTCGTGCTCAGGAACTACTCGGTTTCGTCGTCTTCCCAGTACCAGCGACGCGGGGTGTGGCCGCGCAGGGCCGCCGCCGAGAGCGGCAGCAGGACCAGGATGATCGCGCTGGCGATCGCCGCCGCGGTCCAGGGATAGGGGCGCAGCAGGGTGTGCACGAGGGCCGGAGTGAACTCGTCCAGACCGTTCCACACCAGCGCGATCACCAGGCTTACGGTGTATCCGGCCAGTACCGCCAGCCCGATCCAGAAGGCGCTGAGGATCCGGATGGCCCAGCTCTCGGCCGCGGCATCCCCACGGCCGGCGCGATCGAGGGCCCGGAGCGTGCCGAGCGCAAACAGAGCCCCGGTCACCATGATCGCGATCGGTCCCGGCAGGGTACCCAGTGCGGGCTCGTCCACAACCTCGGTATCGGTGAACAGGCTCACCATCCCAAACCCGGCGATCACCCCGGCCAGGTAGACCAGGGTGGCCGCCGCCGTGTAGCCCGCCGCGCGAGCGAGGGAGGGTCGAGGGGTGGTCATTCGGACCGGCTAGCGAGCCAGCTGCGGGCCCGCGTCAATCTGGCGCTCGTACTCGGCCAGCTCCTCCTGGTTCCGCAGGGTCAGGCGGCGTCCGCGGGCCGAGACCCACAGACCGAACCAGACCGGAACCTCGCGGCCCACAATAAAGGCGATCAGGGTCGGGACGCTGAAGGTTCGCTCGATCAACGCGGTGCCCAGATCCTCGGGGAAGATCGTATAGGCATCGGCGAGGAGCAAGCCGCCCACGGTTCCCGCGGCTGCAAACAGGCCCACCAGGATGCCTCCGAGGACATGGGTCCACCAGGCACCACGGTTGATGATCGCCGCCATCAGGACGGTGCCCAGGAAGAAGAAGGCGGTCGCCCCCCAGAACCAGGCCGAGGAGATCAGCGGCAGCGGCTCGGTGGGCTCACGGGTCAGGACCCGCACGCCGTAGTTTGCGCCGAAGAAGGCGGCGGCAAACACGAGGGTTGCCAGGATCCCGATCAGGATGCCCGCCAGCCGGTTGCCGGCACGGCGGGGACGCTCGGGGGCCTCCACATACACCGCCGGCGCGGTGACCGTGGGAGCGGGGGCGGCCACGGGTTCGGGCTGAGGTTCGGACGGCAGGATCGTTGCCGCGTGCTCAGCCGGCTGGGTGGACGATGCGGTCGGCAACTCGGAGGCGTCCAAGGCGACGGTTTCGGTCCCCACCCATTCCTCGTCGGCGGCCGGTGCGGGAGGGGGTGCCGAGGCGGCCGCACGAATCTGCCCGGCCAGCCCGCGGTCGGGCTGCGGCGCGGGATCGGGGACAATCCCCGAGTGACGAACCGGGGGCGCGGGATCCACCGGGGGTGCCGGGTCTACCAGCGGGAGTCCCGAGGCGGCAACGGCGGGGTTGGCAGGGGTGGGGGCAACGGCCTCGGGCGCGGTAGTCTCGGGGGCAGCGTCCGCCAAGGAGGCGGGCACCGGGGCTTCCGCCGGCGCGGCATCGGATACGGGGGTGGCCTCCGCGAGGGGCACATCGATCGCACCCGAGGCATCCACGACGAAGGGCTCGGCCGAGTCTTCCCCCGAGGCGTCGAGGTGAGGATCGGCGACAACGGCGGGAGCATCGTTGGCGTCGAGGCGCGAGTCAGCGGTGGCGGCCTCTGAATCGGCGGCGGAGTGAGCCTCGGCAGGAGCCACGTCCCCTGATTTCCGCTCGGGAGCGGCGTCGGCGGCCTCCCCCAGTGGGCTCCAGGCTGCCGACGGAATCGGGGAGGGCTCGGTGGGCAGGCCCGCGGTGTGGGCGTCCTGCGGCGCTCCGGTAATCTCCTCACCCAGGTCACGAACCGTCGCGGTGACGGTGGTCTCCTCGGCGGGGGTCGCGGTGGCGGGATCGGCGGGCTTGGTCAGGGGCGGCGAAACCGGCTCGGTCGCGTCAGAATCCGGCTGCTCGGCACCGGTGGTGTTCTCGGGCATGCGATACTCCTCACTCACTGCGGGTCGTTATTTCGCGCTCGCTTGGGCATACCCTATCGCCACAACGGGCGATTTGGTGGGAGCGGGGCCGGTCAGCACGCAAAATGACGCGTGCCGCGGACGCTATCTGGCGGCGGGGAAAACGTGCTTGGCGAGTTCCGCGGTGTACCCATCGGGGCTAAACGCGGTCCAGTAGGTGGAGATCCAGATTCCGTTTCGCAACAGGTGAGATTCTCCCCGGGGACCGCCGCCCGATCCGGTCATGCTGCGCACGCACCGGGTACCGGAAAACTCCGCGTAGCACTTGGCACCGAGGCTCTCCAGCCGGGTGACCACGTTGGCGGCCTGGGTTTTCCCGATCGAGGCAACCGTGGTGAGCAGGCCCCTGGCTGTCGGGTCTCCCCAGCTGCAGCGCAGGGATCCGGGGGTGGCCAGCAGGGGTGCCAGCAGCGTATCGGTGGTGGGCTGATAGGCGAGACCCGCGGCGGTATTGGGGTCGCCATCCGCCGCCAGGGCCGTCTTGAAGGCGTCCGAGTACAGCGCATCACAGTTCGCGGGCAGCCCCTCGGCAACCGGCGTCTCGGTGGCGGAGGGTGAGGCCGAGGGGGTGGGAACGGTGACCGGAACGGGGCCGGGAACCACCTCCGGGCGGGGACGCTCGCCCGAGCTGCCGCTCGTCGAGGCGGGGGCCGAAAGGTTGAAGGCGCCGTTGTCCATCGCAATCACCCCGGCGATCATCGCCACGAGCACCAGGAACGATGCCAGAATGCCCACGACCCAGCGCGGTCCGCGTGCGCGACGCGGTGCGGGGGTGGGCGGCACACTCAGCGGCAGTGCGGGGATGCCCCCGGTAATCAGCGGATCGGGGGTGGCACCGAGCGGTTCGGGGGTGATCCCGGCCTCATCGGGTCCCTCGGATCGGGGCGGGTACGGGGGATTCTCGCTCACGCTCGCCCTTCGGTCGCGGTGCGGTGCCGATCCCATCGGCACCTCGGATCATTCAAGTCTGCCATGCTCCGGTGATCGATGCGTCCGGGACGCGGGTTTGACACACCCTCCACGGGGATCACCCAGCGGTCGCTCGCAATCTCGGCGAGACTCCGGCCACGGCCAAGATCTAGTTACGGCAAAGACCTAATTAGGGCCAGAGCGTATGCACGATGTCCGGGGTGTACCCGTTCATCTCGACCGTGCTCCAGTGGGTCGCGATCCACGCGTTATCGCGGAAGAAGTGGTTCTCCCCCGCCTGGGGATCCCCCTCGGCCCATCCCTCGACGCCCGGTCCCACGTGAATCAGGGTGCAGAGGGTGCCGTCGTCCTTGTCCTCGCAGGTGGCACCGCGGGCGACCAGCGCCGCCTCGATGTTCTGAGCCGCGGCCGGATCGATCAGCGTCACATTGGTGTTGATCCCGAGCTCGCTGGGCAAACCCCAGGAACAGTGCAGGCCGGGATTCGCGCGCAGCAGGGTATCGAGTTCGGGAATCGCGGTGCCCGTCTCATCCGCCAGCGAGGGGTCGTTCAGCGGCAGTTCCAGCGCGCGCAGCGACGAGAACATCGGGCCCGAGTAGATGGCCTGGCAGTCGGCAGGCAGACTCAGCGTGGGTACCGTCGCCGTGGGGCTCGGCGAGACCATGGCAGGTTCGGTGGTGGGCTCGTTTGAGGACATTGGCGGTGCCGACGGGCTTGCCAAAACTGATGCCTGCGCCGAGGGGCTCGCCAGTGCTTGTTTGTCCGGGGCCTTGAGCGCAATCACCGCCCAGATAATAGCGCCGATCACCAGGAGTCCCGCCAGCACCGCGGCGATAATCCATCGGGGCCGGCCCGGGCGCCGCTGGTCGCTCGCTGTTTCCGCCGTGGATTCTGCGTCCGACGGGTCGGTTCCGAGACCGGATTCGGTCATCTCTGTTCCTCCCGTGGCGTGGTTTGATGGCAAAAATGCACCAGTCCAAGAATAAACGCGCACTCCGGAGGGAACCGGCGTTTTAGGCTGTGAATCACCACTTTGTTACAGAGTTGCGATCCATAGCGGCCGAAGGTTCCTGGTCACACAGCACAATTCCCCACCCGGTTCTGTGAGCCGGGCGGGGAATTGGGGAATTGTGGTTAGGAGCCGAAAATCACATCAATCTGGTTATCCAGCAGCTCACGCTTATTGAGGAACTGGACACTCTCCACCTGAATCCACAGGCCGTCGCGCAGGTAGCTCTGCTCCCACTTACGGTCGATACCCTCGTCCTCCAACGTGACGATTTCGCAAAGGTTTCCGCCGCGGTACTCCTCGCAGGCTCCCCCTCGTGCGGTGGTGCGCGTGATGACGGCTGTTTGCTGCTCGGCGTTTACCTGCGAGATGAACGACACGGCACCGCTCTCTCCGGCCCCACCCAGGCTGCAACGCAGCTGGTGTGTGGATACCGAGGCCAACAGCGAAACCACGGCGGTATCCTCTGATCCGGTCAAGGTGTTGGTGGCGTCGTTCAGCGGGTTACGCCCCTCATACTCGGTCAGGAAAGCCGGAGTGAAAGCTGCACGACAGTCCGCCGGGATCTTGGCACCGGCGGGGACGCTCGCGCTGGGGCTGGGCTCCGCCGAAGGTGTGGCCGGCTCGCTCGAGGCGGGGGCGCTGTTTTCCACCGTCGCGGTGGGCGTTGCCGAAGCCTCGGGCTTTCCGCCGGAGAACACACCGACAGCAGCGGCGATCACCAGTGCAATCACTACGAGTGCCGCTACGCCGATTCCGACCCAGAGTCCGGTGCGTCGCGTCCTCTTCGAATGGGTTGCTGGCTGATCCGAAGACTCTCCCGGGCGGGTGGGGTCGTGTGGGGTGGTCATGAAGATTCCTCTCGTCGTTAATAACGCGTGCCCGGCAGGGGGTGGCTAGGAGCCAAATACTGTGGAAATTGAATCCTGCAGGTACTCGTTGCCCATGAAGTTGATCTGTTTGGCACTGATCCAAAGCCCCTCGCGAATAAAGGAACTTTCGCGTATTCCCGCACCTTCCCCGCCCCACGGATTCTCCTCGTCGGTCGCCAACGGAATGATGCAGAGGGTGCCCCCCTGAGCCTCGGTGCACTCGGCACCTCGTGCCTTCATATTCGCATTGACGATGCCCGCCTGCGTCTCATTCACCGCTGCGAAGGAGGTGGAGGCGCCCGAATCCCCGGGGGTTCCCCAGCGGCATTCGAGGTTTGGACGAAGCCGATCGAGGAGCGTAGCCAGCTCGGCGTCTTCGGTCCCGCCACCCGCGGTGTCGGGGTCGTTCAAGGGGATTCCTTCTCCGGAGGCGGCAAACTTTTGCTGCAGCTCGGAGGAAAATGCGGCGGTACAGTCGGCAGGAACTGCCACCCGAACCGGCTCGGTTGGCGTGACGGAGGGGGAGGCGGAGCCCGTGGGGCTAGCCGAGGAGGAAGCCGATGCCGAAACCTCGGCCGTCGGGCTTGCCGACGTCGCCGTGTTGGCACCGCCAAATGCACCCGAAACCGCGGCAATGACAATCGCAATCACCACCAATACGGCGATTCCGATTCCGATCCACAGGCCGGTTCGCGATTTCTTTGCCGTAATTGGGGAAGCCACCGCCGGAGCCTGTTCCGGAACTTTGGAGCCTTCGGGTGTGCTCATACTGCGTCCTTTTCTCGCGCCAATGCGCGCCAAGTAATGGATCTTGTGACCCGTGCTGCACCGAGAGGCACGCATGTCAAGCGATCGTGGTACACCCCGGTCAAAACCCCCGCGCCGGCCGCACCCCGATCAACCACGTTCCCCGCGTGTTGATTTATTCACAGTTTATGGCCCGCATCCGACACCGCCGGGCTAATTTTTAGCCCACAACCAATTCGTTATCCAGTCGCGATAATTGGCCGATAAACCACAAAAAGCCCGCCCGCCTCCGAAGAGACGAGCGGGCTTTTTAGGAGTTATCTCCTAGTTGTAGGTACCCGGGGTGAAGTCGTCACCGGTGAAGGAGTCGAAGTCCACAAACGAGAGGTCGTTCTCGTCGAACACGCCGTCGGATGCGAAGATCCGGTTCGGGTAGCGCTCGGCCTTCGCCTCGTCGGTCGCGTCGACCGCCACGTTACGGTAGCGAGCCAGACCGGTACCGGCCGGGATCAGCTTACCGATGATGACGTTCTCCTTAAGGCCCACCAGCGGGTCGGACTTGCCCTCCATGGCCGCCTGGGTCAGAACCCGGGTGGTCTCCTGGAAGGACGCGGCCGACAGCCACGACTCGGTGGCCAGCGAAGCCTTGGTGATACCCATGACTTCCTGACGCGCCGAGGCGGTGCGCTTGCCCTCTGCCAGTGCGGCACGGTTCAGCTCGTTGTACCGCGAACGGTCAACCAGCTCACCCGGCAGCAGCTCGGTGTCGGCGTGGTCAACCACGGTCACCTTGCGCAGCATCTGACGAACGATAACCTCGATGTGCTTGTCGTGAATCGGCACACCCTGCGAGCGGTACACGCCCTGCACGCCGCCCACGAGGTGCTTCTGCACCTCGCGTACGCCCTGCACACGCAGCACCTCCTTGGGGTCCACGGCACCAACGTGCAGCGGAGCACCCAGCTCGACGTGCTGGCCGTCCTCAACGAGGAGGGTCGCACGCTTCAGCACGGGGTAGACAACCGGCTCATCGCCGTTATCCGGGGTCAGGATCACCTTACGAGCCTTGTCGGTCTCGTCGATGGTGATGCGACCTGCGGCCTCGGCGATCGGGGTCGCACCCTTGGGGGTACGAGCCTCGAACAGCTCCTGGACGCGGGGCAGACCCTGGGTGATGTCATCGGCCGAAGCCGAACCACCGGTGTGGAAGGTACGCATGGTCAGCTGAGTACCGGGCTCACCAATCGACTGGGCCGCGATGATACCCACGGCCTCACCGATGTCCACGAGCTTTCCGGTAGCGAGCGAGCGGCCGTAGCAGGCAGCACACACACCGACGGCGGACTCACAGGTCAGCACCGAACGCACCTTGATGGTGTGAACGCCGGCGGCAACCAGCTCGTCGATCAGCACGTCACCCACGTCGGCACCGGCGTCGGCCACCAGGGTGCCGTTGTCGGCTACCGCGGCGGTTGCCAGCGAACGAGCGAACACCGAGTTTTCCACGTTGGGGTCACGAACCAGAACACCGGTGGAGTCCACGGCGGCGATCGGGAGCGAGAGGCCCTTGGTGGTGCCACAGTCGTCCTCGCGGATGATGACGTCCTGCGAGACGTCCACCAGACGACGGGTCAGGTAACCCGAGTCGGCGGTACGCAGAGCGGTGTCGGCCAGACCCTTACGAGCACCGTGGGTTGCGATGAAGTACTCCGCAACCGACAGGCCCTCACGGTAGGACGAGATGATCGGGCGAGGGATGATCTCACCCTTCGGGTTGTTCACCAGGCCTCGCATACCCGCGATGTTACGGATCTGCAGCCAGTTACCACGTGCACCCGAGGACACCATGCGGTTGATGGTGTTGTCCTTGGGGAAGTTCGCACGCATGGCCTCGGCGACCTTGTCGGTAGCCTCGGTCCAAATGGCGATCAGCTCGGCACGACGCTCGGCGTCGGTGGTCAGACCCTTGTCGAACTGGCTCTGAACCTTGGCGGCCTTCTTCTCGTAGCCGGCCACGATCTCGCGCTTGTTCGGCGGGGTGAGAACGTCGGACAGTGCCACGGTGACACCCGAGCGGGTAGCCCAGTGGAAACCGGCGTCCTTGATGTTGTCCAGGGTCGCGGCAACCACGTTCTTCGGGTAGCGCTCGGCGAGGTCGTTGACCAGGGCCGACAGGCGACCCTTGTCTGCGACGTCCTGAACGTACGGGTAGTCCGCGGGCAGCAGCTCGTTGAACAGTGCCTGACCCAGGGTGGTGTCGACCACGATGGGTCCACCCTCGTAGCCCTCGGGCTTGACGGCCGGGTAGAAGTGCACGTCGTTCAGACGGATCTTCACCATGGCGTTCAGGTCCAGGCTGCCCTGGTCCTTGGCCATGATCGCCTCGGAGACGGTCGCGAACGCGCGGCCCTCACCGGTGGCACCCTCGGTCACGGTGGTCAGGTGGTGCAGACCGATGATCATGTCCTGCGAGGGCAGGGTCACCGGACGACCGTCCGACGGCTTCAGGATGTTGTTCGAGGCGAGCATCAGGATGCGAGCCTCGGCCTGAGCCTCAACCGACAGCGGCAGGTGAACAGCCATCTGGTCACCATCGAAGTCGGCGTTGAACGCGGCACAAACCAGCGGGTGCAGCTGAATAGCCTTACCCTCAACGAGCTGAGGCTCGAAGGCCTGAATACCCAGGCGGTGCAGGGTAGGTGCACGGTTCAGCAGCACCGGACGCTCACGGATGATCTCCTCGAGCACGTCCCAAACCTCGGGACGGGCGCGCTCAACCATGCGCTTGGCGGCCTTGATGTTCTGAGCGTGGCTCAGGTCGATCAGGCGCTTGATCACGAACGGCTTGAAGAGCTCCAGAGCCATCTGCTTGGGCAGACCACACTGGTGCAGCTTCAGCTGCGGGCCCACCACGATGACCGAACGGCCCGAGTAGTCCACGCGCTTACCGAGCAGGTTCTGACGGAATCGACCCTGCTTACCCTTGAGCATGTCGCTCAGGGACTTGAGGGCGCGGTTACCGGTACCGGTGACCGGACGTCCACGACGACCGTTGTCGAACAGGGCGTCGACGGCTTCCTGGAGCATGCGCTTTTCGTTGTTCACGATGATCTCGGGGGCACCGAGATCCAGCAGACGGCCCAGACGGTTGTTGCGGTTGATCACACGACGGTACAGGTCGTTGAGGTCGGAGGTCGCGAAGCGGCCACCATCCAGCTGAACCATCGGACGCAGCTCCGGCGGGATCACCGGAACAACGTCGAGCACCATGGCGGCCGGCGAGTTGCCGGTCTGGATGAAGGAGTTGACAACCTTCAGACGCTTGATGGCGCGGATCTTCTTCTGACCCTTGCCCTCGGCGATCTGGAGGTGCAGCAGCTCGGCCTCGGCGGGCAGGTCGAAGGTCTCGAGGCGCTTCTTGATTGCCTCGGCACCCATGAATGCCTCGAAGTACATGCCGTAGCGGTCCTGCAGCTCGTGGAACACGGTGTCCTCGGGCTTCAGCTCGCCAACCTTCAGGTTGCGGAAGTCTTCCCACACGCGCTCGAGCTGAGCGATCTGCTCGTCGAAGGACTTGCGGGTCTGAGTCATTTCCTTCTCAGCCGCATCCTTCGCACGACGCTTCTGGTCGGACTTGGCACCCTCGGCCTCAAGGGCTGCGAGGTCGTCCTCGAGCTTCTTCAGGCGGTCGGCGATGCGAGCGTCGCGCTGGTCACCCAGGGTCTTGAGCTCGAGACGCAGCTCGTTCTCCAGGCCCGGCATGTCCGCGTGACGACCCTCGTCGTCCACCGAGATGACCATGTAGGCGGCGAAGTAGATGACCTTTTCGAGGTCCTTCGGTGCCATGTCCAGCAGGTAACCCAGACGGCTGGGCACACCCTTGAAGTACCAGATGTGGGTGACGGGGGCGGCGAGCTCAATGTGGCCCATGCGCTCACGACGAACGCTGGACTTGGTGACCTCTACTCCACAGCGCTCACAAACGATGCCCTTGAAGCGGACACGCTTGTACTTGCCACAGGAGCACTCCCAGTCGCGGCTCGGGCCGAAGATCTGCTCACCGAACAGACCGTCCTTCTCGGGCTTCAGGGTGCGGTAGTTGATGGTTTCCGGCTTCTTGACCTCACCGTGCGACCAACGACGAATGTCGTCGGCGGTAGCCAGGCCAATGCGAAGCTCGTCAAAAGTTGTTACGTCGAGCAATTTCTCTCCTCAGGAAATTCTCTGGAAAATCTCTGCGTGGGCCTGGTTAGATCTCGTCCACGGACGAGGACTCAAACCGGGAAGAAATGTTGATACCGAGTTCTTCGGCGGCGCGGAAGGCGTCGTCATCGGTGTCGCGCAGGCTCACAACCTGGCCATCGGCGGAGAGGACCTCCACGTTCAGGCAGAGCGACTGCATTTCCTTGATCAGAACCTTGAAGGACTCGGGGATACCCGGCTCCTGGATGTTCTCACCCTTCACGATCGCCTCGTACACCTTGACGCGGCCAAGGATGTCATCGGACTTGATCGTGAGCAGCTCCTGCAGTGCGTAGGCGGCGCCATAGGCCTCGAGGGCCCACACCTCCATCTCACCGAAACGCTGTCCACCGAACTGTGCCTTACCACCCAGCGGCTGCTGCGTGATCATGGAGTACGGACCGGTCGAACGCGCGTGAATCTTGTCGTCCACCAGGTGGTGCAGCTTCAGGATGTACATGTAACCGACCGAAATGGGCATCGGGTACGGCTCACCGGAGCGGCCATCGAACAGCTGTGCCTTACCGGAGTGGTCGATCAGGCGGTCGCCGTCACGGGTGAGGATCGTGGAGTCCAGCAGACCCGCGATCTCCTCCTCGGACGCACCGTCGAACACCGGGGTCGCAACCTTGGTGCCCGGGGCGGCTTCACGAGCCTGCTCGGGCAGGTTCTTGGCCCAGCTGGGCTTGCCCTCAACCTTCCAGCCCTGGGTCGCGATCCAGCCGAGGTGCGTTTCCAGCACCTGACCGAAGTTCATTCGACCCGGGATACCCATCGGGTTCAGCACGATGTCCACCGGGGTTCCATCGGCGAGGAACGGCATGTCCTCAACCGGCAGAATCTTGGCAATGACACCCTTGTTACCGTGACGACCGGCGAGCTTGTCACCCTCGGTGATCTTACGCTTCTGGGCGATGTAGACCACGACGCGGCGGTTGACGCCCGAGCCCAGCTCGTCGTCGCCGTCCTCGGCGTTGAACTCCTTGACGGCGATGATGGTTCCGCGCTCACCGTGGGGCACCTTCAGCGAGGTGTCGCGAACCTCGCGGCTCTTCTCGTTGAAGATGGCGCGGAGCAGGCGCTCCTCGGCGGAGAGCTCGGTCTCACCCTTGGGGGTGACCTTACCGACCAGGATGTCACCGGGGCGAACCTCGGCACCGATGCGGATGATGCCGCGCTCGTCCAGGTCCTTCAGCAGGTCCGGGGAGACGTTGGGCAGGTCGCGGGTGATCTCTTCCTTACCCAGCTTGGTGTCGCGAGCGTCAACCTCGTACTCCTCGATGTGAATCGAGGAGAGGGTGTCGTCCTTCACCAGGTTCTGGGAGAGGATCATCGCGTCCTCGAAGTTGTAACCTTCCCAGGTCATGAACGCCACGAGGAGGTTCTTACCCAGTGCCAGCTCACCGTTTTCGGTGGCGGGACCGTCGGCGATAACCTCGCCGGCCTCGATCCGGTCACCCTCGGTCACAACCACGCGGTTGTTGTAGCTGGTGCCCTGGTTCGAGCGGTCGAACTTGCGCAGGTAGTAGGTCTCCGAGCCGCCCTCGTCGAGCTGAACGGTCACGGCGTCTGCCGAAACCTCAGCCACAACACCCGAGCGGTTTGCGGTCACCACGTCACCGGCGTCGATGGCCGCGAAGCCCTCCATACCGGTTCCCACGATGGGCGAGGTGCTCTGCAGCAGCGGCACAGCCTGACGCTGCATGTTGGCACCCATGAGCGCGCGGTTTGCATCGTCGTGCTCGAGGAACGGAATCAGCGAGGTCGCGACCGACACCATCTGGCGCGGGGAGACGTCCATGTAGCCGATCTCGTCGGGTGCGAAGAGGTCAACCTCTCCACCCTTCTTACGAGCCAGCACGCGGTCCTCGGAGAACGAACCGTCCTCGTTCAGCGGTGCGTTTGCCTGGGCGACGATGAAGTCGTCCTCTTCCATGGCGGTCAGGTAGTCGATGTTCTCGGTCACCACACCGTCGACAACGCGACGGTAGGGGGTCTCGATGAAACCGAAGGCGTTGATGCGTGCGAACGATGCCAGCGAACCGATCAGACCAATGTTGGGGCCTTCAGGGGTCTCAATCGGGCACATGCGGCCGTAGTGAGACGGGTGAACGTCTCGCACCTCGACACCGGCGCGCTCACGGCTCAGACCACCGGGGCCCAGGGCCGACAGACGACGCTTGTGGGTCAGACCCGCGAGCGGGTTGTTCTGGTCCATGAACTGCGACAGCTGCGAGGTTCCGAAGAACTCCTTGATCGCGGCGACGACGGGGCGCACGTTGATCAGGGTCTGCGGGGTGATCGCCTCGATGTCCTGAGTGGTCATGCGCTCGCGAACCACGCGCTCCATACGGCTGAGGCCGGTACGGACCTGGTTCTGGATGAGCTCACCCACGGCACGGATACGACGGTTACCGAAGTTGTCGATGTCGTCGGTGTCGATGCGGATTTCCGCCGGAGCGCCCTTACGGACACCGGTGAAGTGGGTCTCGCCGGCGTGCAGACGCACCAGGTACTTAATGGTCGAGACGATGTCTTCGACGGTCAGCACCGAGTCGGTCAGCGGTGCCTCAAGACCAAGCTTCTTGTTGATCTTGTAGCGACCCACCTTGGCGAGGTCGTAGCGCTTGGAGTTGAAGTAGAAGTTGTCCAGCAGGGCGCGGGCAGCCTCGGCGGCCACCTGCTCGCCCGGACGCAGCTTGCGGTAGATGTCGCGCAGGGCGTCGTCCTTGGAGACGATCGAGTCCTTCTCCAGGGTCAGGGCGATCGACTCGTAGCCGGCGAACTCGCTGGCGATGTCTTCGCTGGTCAGACCCAGGGCCTTGAGGAAGACGGTGACCGACTGCTTACGCTTACGGTCGATACGCACACCAACCTGGTCGCGCTTGTCAATCTCGAACTCGAGCCATGCACCACGGCTCGGGATGACGCGTGCCGAGTAGAGGTCCTTGTCGGAGTTCTTCTCGGGGGTGCGCTCGAAGTAGACACCGGGGCTACGAACCAGCTGGGACACAACCACACGCTCGGTACCGTTGATGATGAAGGTACCGCGCTCGGTCATCAGCGGGAAGTCGCCCATGAAGACCGTCTGGGTCTTGATTTCGCCGGTGAGGTGGTTCATGAACTCAGCCTCGACGTACAGCGGAGCAGCGTAGGTCTTGCCACGCTCCTTGCACTCCTCGATGGAGTACTTCTCCGGCTCCAGGAACGGAGCGGTGAAGCTGAGCTGCATGGTCTCGCCCAGGTCCTCGATGGGGGAGATCTCCTCGAAGATCTCATCGAGGCCCGAGTTCGTCGGCAGGTCGTTGCGTCCCTCGGCCTCAGCCTCGGCGACGCGGGTCTTCCACGCCTCCGAGCCAACCAGCCAGTCGAAGCTCTCGGTCTGGAGAGCCAGCAGGTCGGGGACCGTTAGGGTGTCAGTGATCTTTGCGAACGACAGGCGGGAGTGCCCGCGGCCGTTCTTGGGTGAAGTGGTGGATGCGTTGCGCGCAGCAGCCAAGGAAATTACCTCCGTGGGCCCCGTCGGGCCTAGTTACCGTGAGTAAGGTGGAGTACTCGCCGGACGAACAGTGCGGACACTTCATAACCCCGTTATCTGGGTAGTGAAGCACCGAGGCCGACCGCAATATGAAGGCGTGGTGAAACGTCTGGGAGCGCAAAGGTCAAGCATATGCGACAATTCGCGCAAAGTCCAGTACGCGAGTTGAAAAGTTTGAAGCGGTCCGGTATAAGCGCGCGAGTGATCCACTGCCACGGCCGTAAGCTACGCTCTATCTGTGGCTCAACAGCAGGAAAACCCCGGCGTCCAACTCGGCATTAGCGGCTATCACGCGGTGATCGAGCCCGACCATTTCATGCCCGGCACGTTCCAGTTGGTGGTGGACGGCACCCCGCAATCGCATGTGGATCTGGACCGCCCGGACAACCTGTTCTTCGAATACGTGCAGCGCATCGGTCACGTCATCGACCTGCTGGACACCCCCGGTAAGCCGATCACCGCCCTGCACCTGGGTGCCGGCGCGCTGACCCTGCCCCGCTACGTGGAGGCCACCCGACCCGGCAGCCGCCAGCAGGTACTGGAGCTCGAGCGCGAGCTGATCGACCTGGTGCGCGAGCACCTCCCCTGGCCCAAGCGTGCGGCCATTCGGGTCCGCTACGGCGATGCCCGCGAAACCCTGGGCAAGCTGCCCGCGGGGATGCACGGGGCCTGCGATCTGATCGTGGTCGACATCTTCTCCGGCGGTCAGACCCCCGCCCATGTGACCAGCGTCGAGTTCTACCGTGAGGTCGCCAAATTCCTCTCCCCCACCGGGATCATCGCGGTCAATGTGGCCGACGGCCCGGGACTCGCGTTTGCGCGCGGTCAGGCCGCCACCCTCGGTGCGGTCACCGAAAACGTGGCCGCGCTGGCCGAAACCCAGATCCTCAAGGGACGCCGGTTTGGCAACGTGGTCCTGATCGGCTCGTTCGCGCCGCTCCCGATGGACTTCATTCCGCGCCTGCTTGCCGGTGGTCCGCACCCCGCCAAGGCCGTGCAGGGCTCCGAGCTACGCGACTTCATCGGCGGTGCCCGGCCCGCCACCGACGCCGATGCCGTGGGTTCCCCGCTGCCCGACCGCGGTGTATTCACCTTCAATAGGCAGGGAAGCTAACCCCACTTCGGGACCCAGTTTCCCCATTCCGGGCGCCAAAGTCACCGGGAGGGGTTACCGTAGTCTCATGGCCGATCTTGAGCGCGTCCGAATCTGGGCGCAGGCACTCATCACGCTGCACCTCCCCAACCAGGGATGGAGTTTCCGCTTCGACAACGCTAAGCGGCGAGCCGGGCTGTGCAATTACACCGCCAAGGAGATCTCCGTCTCCCGCTATCTCGCCGCCCGCTATGAGGACGACGAGATCCATCAGATCCTGCTGCACGAGGTTGCCCACGCCCTCGCCGGGTCCCGGGCCGCCCACGGCCCCAAGTGGCGGCGCGTGGCCGAGGGACTGGGCTATGAGGGTTCCCGCCTGCACCACGGCGAGACTGCCGATGAGCTGGCACCCTGGGTGGGCACGTGTCCCCAGGGTCATACGATCTTTCGCTACCGCAAGCCCGTGCGTCGCAGCTCCTGCGCCGAGTGCTCGGCGAGCTTTGATCCGCAGTATGAGCTGCGTTGGATTCGCCGGGAGATCACCGCGGCCACCCGCGCCGCGGCGATGGTGAGCCGATGAGCACCCGCCTGCCGACCGCGTTCCCCGCTCTCACGGTGGATCACGCGCGATGAGCGCCAAACGCGTAGCGCTGCTGCGCGGGATTAACGTCGGCGGGGTGCGGATCACCTCGGCCGAGCTGGCCGCGGTCTTCACCGACCTGGGGCTGAGATCGGTGAGCACGGTTCTGGCCACGGGCAACGTGTGCTTTTCCGGGGCGATCGAGCCCGCCACCATCGAACGCGCACTCTCCGAGCACTTCGGTTACTCGGCCCGGGTCATCGTGGTTGAGATATCCGGCCTGGCATCACTGCTGACCCGGGTACCGTTTGCCGAGGATCCCGAGCGTCACCGCTACGTGGTGTTTGCCGCTCCCTCCCCCGACCACACCGAAACCTGGGCCGCACTGACAGCCTGGGACGCGGAGGGCGAAGACCGGGTAGCGCGCGACCCCGAGGGCCATGTGCTCTGGTGGTCGGTCCCGCGCGGTTCCAGCACCACCACCCCGTTTGCCAAGGCGACGGCTCGGGCCGGAACCCGCGGTCTGAATATCACCACCCGCAATATCGGGACGCTGCAGAAGATCCTGGCGCGCGCCAGCTAGCGCGCGCATCACGCACGTGATTTCACGTTCGGGCCCCGAATTCAATACCCTTGGGTTCGTGATTGATCAGAATGGTGAAACCGTTGCGACGGGCCAAGAGTTCCGCTCCCGAGAGGGCGTGACCTGGCTGTTTGACAGCGGCAGCACCGCGCTTGACTTCTGCTACACCGGTGCCTGGGGCGCGGCCGACGGCCACCTCGACGAGGCCGTGGAGCTGCTGGGCGACCCGATCGCGCTGGGGACCTGGCTGACCGTGCGCATCCCCTGCTCCCCCGCGACCGACCGCGATCTGCAGGATGCCCAAGCCCTGCGATCCACCATCGCGCGGATCGCCCGCGCCCTGGCCGATGAGTACCCGCCCGCGGGCACCGACATCGACATGCTGAACCTGTATGCGGCCACCCCGGATGTCCCGGCACGCCTGGCCGGCGGGGCCCGTCAGGCCGGCCGCACCGAACCGCGCGCGGCCCAGGTGCTGGCGAGCATCGCCCGCGATGCCGTGGCCCTGTTCTCGGGCCGCCTGGCCGGACGCCTGCGCCACTGCGCGGCCGACGACTGCGACCTGATCTACTTCGATTCCTCCCGCGCGGGAACCCGTCGCTGGTGCTCAATGCAGCGCTGTGGCAACCGAGATAAGGTGCGTCGTCATCGCGCACGCCTCGCCGAGCGCACGCAGCTGGCCCTGGCCGGGAACCGCCTGCCCACGCTGTAGCGCGGGAGACCGCGCACTCGACGGCCGTCTCCGGATACCGGAAGACGGGGCCCACAGACGAACGGGCCGAATCGAGGCAGGGGCCCCGCACGGACGAGCCCGTACCGGCACCCCTGTGCGGCGTTACTCGGCGTGTGCCGCGACCGGAACCGGCGACTCGCGCAGCACCACAACCTCGGTCTGGCTGTCGATCTGGGCGGCCGCCTTGACCGGTTCCAGGCTCAGCTTGCGGCGCACATTCTGGCCCACTACCGAGGCCGTGAACAGGTGTCCGCTGGCCTGACGCAGGCCCGCATAGGCGGCACCGGCCACGGCGGCCTCGGGGGAGGTGAAATCGATCCCGCGATCGGCGAGGGCCTCGATGATCGCACCGGCAGCCAGCAGATCGTGGCTCGCGAATCCATCCTCGAAGCCGGCGGCGACCAGGGCGATGCTGACCCGCGTGCCGAGGTCCACCTGGCGGCGCAGGATCCAGTCGGCCACGGCCGAGCGGGTGGTGAGGGCACCGAGGATGATCGCGCTGGTCGGCGCGACCTCATCCAGGCTCGGCAGCGAGCCCGCCTCGGGCAGGGCATCCACCCAGACGATGATGTCGGCGTCGGCGAGGCGACGCAGCCCGGCCGATCCGAAGTCGAAGCGCACCTGGTAGCGGGCCTGGGCGGGGGCGAAGGTTTCGGGGAGGCTGGAATCGGTCACGGTGCCAGTGTAATCCGCCGGGACCCCGCATTCATGTCGGGTGTCATGATTCCCGTCATACTGTTTCCTCGGGGTCGGCCACCCAGAGCGGAAGCGCACCGCCGGGCGTCTCCGCCGGCTGCTCCTCCCGCCAGCGCAGCAGCCCGGCACCGGGCGCGATGGTGGGGTCGGCACCCGGACCCGAGGCGGCAATGCCCCGCGGACGCTCCTCGGGTAGCGGCGGCCCCATCTCCTCCCGCAGGATCCGGAAATCGTGGGCGGAGATTTCGATCAGTCCGCGGCGCAGGGGTTTGGCCCAGTCCCAGCCGGCCGAGAGATCCAGGACATCCCGCAGCAGGCGCAGCGGAATCACATCGGCGTCGGCCTCCCAGCGCACCGCCCGCTGCCAGGGCCGCAGGCGCTCACCCGGCGGGGTGGGGATATCCACGCGGCGCACCTCCGCGGCCGTGAGACGACCGATCGCGGTAAACGCGCGCAGCGGATCCTCATCGGTGGGACGGGTGCGTGGGCTGTAGAGTACGATTCCATCGGCCTCGCCCAGGTCGGCGAGCTCGCGGCGCAGACCCGGCGACACCGCAAACACCCCGTGGTGCCGACACCACGCGGCCTGCTGCCCGGACACTACCCCGAGCCAATAACGGATCGCCATAGGTTCTTTTTACCGCATACAACCGATGCTTGAGCGGCGCGCCATCACACCCGGCGCGGGAAAACCCGATCGCCCGGGAACTCGGACGACCGGGCTGCCGATCCGTTATCCGCCCACCGCGAGAGCACGCCAGATATCGAACTGACGGTCGTTGCCGTTGACGTGGCGCAGAATCACCGGGGTCGACTGCTCGATCTCCTCGGCGTTACGCAGGGGACGGAAAAAACCGGGGCCGATGAGCGCGGAGCCGCGACCCGGGGACTGAATGCGAATCATGGAAATCTCTTCCTCCGGGGACGGTACCCCGGGACTTGGGATGTTGTTGATGTTTGTCAGCGGATCTACGGCGGAACGGGACCGGCGGACGACCCCAACATGTGATAGCGCGTGGTCCAGCCACCACCATGATCAACCTCTTTCCAAAAGTTGATCGCCGCACTCTGGCCCGAACCAATCACGATCCCGGCCGAGGCGACCGGCACCGCCAGCCCGACGCTGACACCGGAACCAAAATCGATCCCCTTGTGGAAGGGGTCCTGCGGAAAATCACGCGGCCCAAAAACCTGGGTCACCTGACTCCGCGCAAACGGAAGTCTTGCCATCACTCCTCCTTTCACTGTGTGTGTTTCTGCGATGGGGCCACCACAATGGGAGCCCCCTGACCAAGAGATCCGGTTTACCCCGTCGGGGAGGATCCCTCATGTCCACTAGATTAGGCACTCGTTGACATTAAAAGCAAACTAATTTGCTCACTAAACCGAGAAAACGGCGACTATGTGACAACGCTTTGATGTCGCGAGCACCGAGTTTGGTGCTTCAACGCCCAGCATGATGACAACCGATGGTTTTCTTGTGTATCCGGGCTCTGGCGCATGAGCGCACTGCTGGTGTTCTTCGGCGTCATCACCCAGACTGGTGTGATGTACGTTCAGCTGAAATTCGCGATGGACACCCCGGCCGACGCCGCCTGGCGAGCCCTGCGTTCGGTGGCCGTCGTTCGCGAGCTGTATTCGCCGCTGGTGGATGTGCGACCGATCGGCGGATTCGTCCCGGACAGCGGCGGCACCGCGATCGAGCTGGACAACCTCGAAGCCGTGGCCACGATGTGGGAACCGGGTTCGGTCGAGTGCCGCGCACGGCTATTTGGCATCATTCCGCTGGGCCGCCAGGTCATCCGAGTGGGCTTCGAACAGGCCGAGGAGGGCCGGACCCACCTCTTTGTGGACACCGGCGGGGCAACCTCGGGCCCGCTTGCGCTGCTGACCGGATGGCGGCACCGGATGGCCGTCTCCCCGCTGCCCGGGGACCCCGACCGCACGCTCTGGCGCGACCGGGTCGAGTTTCACGGTCCGGTGGCCCCGCTGTACTGGCCGGTGCTCTGGGCGCTGTGGCAGTGGCGCGGACAAAAAATCCGCGCGCTCGCCCCCGGGTGGGCAGAGCGCGCGGAGAATCCCCGCGCCGACGAGCCCGCGAGCTAACGCTCGCAGACACTGCCGAAATGTCGCGTCGTTAGTCCAGGTCGAGCTTCCTATCGCAGCTGACCGAATCGTCGCCATCCTCATCGTGGTGGGATTTGCGCTCACCATCCACGTAGATCTCGCAGCGAATCTCCCCGAAGTTCCCGGGGGTGTTCTGGGCCCAGACGATGACCTTTTGATAGTCGCCAGTGGGGTCCAGCGTGAGGTCGAATTCGGTGCTCCAGGGGAGTGCGTGCTCGGTGGCGCCGGCGGCGTTTTCGCGGTCGCGCTCGTCGTCATCGTGATGCCGACGGTCCTCACTCTCCAATACCGTGAGGTCTCTGATCAACGCGCCCGCGCCGTCTCCGGATACCCGGAGCTCTACGTGGCGGACCCTCGATTGCTCGTCACGTTCACCGGCAGGAACCGTCGTGCCCCGCGGTGCCCCGGCACGCTGCGACGACGCCGGGTTTGTTTCCGCGGATCCCGCGGGGACGGCTGCCGGTGCCTGGACCACACATCCGGCGAGCGCCAATCCGGCGACCAGCATAATCGGCAGCGCGCGTACCACGCGCGTGCGGATGGACGGGTGGGTGCTCATATCGCTGGTTTTGCTCATCACTCCAGCCTGCGTGCTTTGCACCAGAGTCGCCTCGCCCACGTCCGAATCCGAAGGATCCCTCGACGCACACGGCAAAACCGGGGCACCCCGCGGTGCCCCGGTCCCGTCTGCCGGCCCCCGGAAATTATCCCGGGAATGCGCCCGCTCGGATGGGCCTAGCGGGCGGCCTTGACCGCCGCCGCCACATCCGCCACCAGCTGCGAGTAGCGGTTACGCGACTCGCGCAGCAGGGTGGTCATTTCGTCCTCGGTCGCGAGGGTCACCTCGCCGTAGGCCTTGGTGTTGGCACCGATGCTGAAACCCTGCCCACCGCTCATGCTGGTGTACACGGTCTGGCCAAGCTCGGAAATCAGGGCGATGGTACCGTTCGGCACCTTAAGGATCTTGGGCATGTCTTCTCCAATTTTGGGGGTGGTGGGACCGGTCGGTCCGGGGGGACCGGCGGACGACCCCAACATGTGATAGCGCGTGGTCCAGCCACCACCATGATCAACCTCTTTCCAAAAGTTGATCGCCGCACTCTGGCCCGAACCGATAACGGTTCCAGCCGCCGCGACCGGAACTGCCAGCCCGACGCTGACACCCGAGCCAAAATCGATCCCCTTGTGGAAAGGGTCCTGCGGAAAATCACGCGGCCCAAAAACCTGGGTCACCTGACTCCGCGCAAACGGAAGTCTTGCCATCACTCCTCCTTTCGTTATGTGTTTCTTGTGAATCTCGGAACACGAGATGCGCTCCGAGGCATTAGGTTCCGGGCGGGAAGTCCCGGAACCGATCGAGGTGTGCATCCTCAACCTGCGGGGTGCTGATCGAGGTCAGGACCGAGATGATCCCGGCCAACAGCGAGGCCGAAAACACGCCCCACCACTGGACCTCCAGCAGCCCCAGGCTTCCGGTGCCGATCAGGGCAACGGCCGCCTGTGCCATGGTTTTGATGGCCCGTTCTCCGGCATAGGACCAGAACTTTCGGGTGAAAATACTCATCCCTCCTCCTTCATGAACCGGCCACGCGCATCGCGCGGCTGAACCGCCTCGAGCACCGCGATTCGGGTGTTGTCCCGGGTTAGCGTGTCCTCCAAGTCGGCCAGCTTCTGTTCGACGGCCCCGAGTCTGACCGCGAGTTCGGCCGAGGCACGTTCGCCCCGGTCCACCGCGTCCCGCATGCTGCCCCCATGGTTGGGGAGCACCTCGTCCTTCACCGCGGTCAGGACCGCGGTCGTTTCACGGGCATGACGTCGGGTGTCCACGAGGAACCGGGGAAGGTCCCCCAGCGCACTCACCAGCGCGACAAACCCCTTGACCCAGGGCCAGACGCGCCAGCAGAGGGTCGCGACCGCGATGATCGCCCCCGCTACCAGCACTGCCTGCGCGATGGTGGCCTCACCCGCCCAGGCGGTGAGTTCACCGGCGTTCACTCGGCGCTCACCCGCCCGTGCCACACCGATCGTCGCCCGGGAAGGACGGCACCGGTTGACGCATTTTTCAAGGGGAATCCCGGCTGACCGCCGGCTACGTAGTGTGTGGTCGTCATCTGTGCTCCTTCCATTCGCGAAAATCGTGGGTTCGTGTTTCCTAGCTACCCGGGACGCCTCTACGCCCGTGGCATCCGTCTAGCGCCGCGACCCACCCGCCGAGGCGGGTAATGAGGAAGTCGCGACCCCGTCACAGGAACCGCCGTGTGAGATGAGGCAGCTGCCCCATCAGAACCGGCGATCGTCTTGGTGACAATCACCGTGTTCATGTCAACGACTCTACGCTTTCGTTTTCATTCACTCAAGTTAATTTGACAAATAAGTGTCATTTGGGCGACATAGAAGACAAACTCTCGGGGGAGTGTTTCGCCCGGAGTCAACGATTCGCCCCCGAGGGCGGGACGATGGATGATTTTTCGATCCGCCCCTCCCGATGTGCTTTCCCCGTGAGTATTGGGCGTGAGCGAGCGGTCGCGCTAGACTGGAAGCACTCGTGATCTCGTTTGGGGCACCGCCCCACGCTCACGTGCGTCGTAGAACGCTCCCTCTCTCGTCGGCCACGCCGATTCGATGACACTTCATACGGCGAACGGATGCGCACACCTGCGCCTTCGCCACCCCTGCCCCGAAGCTCGGCTGTGCCGCTGCCCGCGGGGACGTGATGCCCGAAAGGCACCAGCATGTCAGAAACAACTTTCGCCTCACTCGGCGTTCCCGCTCCGCTCGTTAAGGTCCTCGCGGCCGACGGCAAGGAGAACGCCTTCCCCATCCAGGTGGACACCCTGGCCGACACCCTCGGCGGACGCGACGTCCTCGGCCGCGGAAAGACCGGCTCGGGCAAGACCCTCGCCTTCTCGATCCCCCTCGTCGCGCGCCTGGCCACCGAGCTGGCCGGCGGCAACCGTCGTCCCGGCCGCCCGCTGGGTCTGGTCCTCGCCCCGACCCGCGAGCTGGCCACCCAGATCGCCGCGGTCATCAACCCGCTGGCCGAGGCCTACGGTCTGAAGACCACCACCATCTTCGGTGGCATCAACCAGACCCGTCAGGTCAACGCGCTGAACGCCGGCGTCGACATCGTCGTGGCCTGCCCCGGCCGCCTGGAAGACCTCATGAAGCAGGGCCACGTGCGCCTGGACGCCGTGGAGATCACCGTGATCGACGAGGCCGACCACATGGCCGACCTCGGCTTCCTCCCGGTTGTCACCCGTCTGCTCTCGGCCACCCCCGAAAACGGTCAGCGACTGCTGTTCTCGGCCACCCTGGACAACGGTGTGGACAAGCTCGTGCGCCGCTTCCTGCACAACGAGGTTCTGCACTCGGTGGACGAGGCCACCTCGCACGTGGCCGCGATGACCCACCACGTCTTCTCGATCTCCTCGCTCGAGGGTAAGAAGGACCTGATCACCACCCTGGCCAGCGGTCAGAGCAAGCGGATCCTCTTCACCCGCACCAAGCACCAGGCCAAGAAGCTGGCCAAGCAGCTCACCTCGCAGGGCATCCCCGCGGTGGACCTGCACGGAAACCTCTCCCAGCCCCAGCGTGACCGCAACCTGGCAGCATTCGGCTCGACCGGCCCCGAGGGCGTGCGCGTCCTGGTGGCCACCGACGTTGCCGCCCGTGGTGTGCACGTGGATGGTGTCGAGCTGGTTGTGCACGTCGACCCGCCCATGGAACACAAGGCGTACCTGCACCGCTCGGGCCGTACCGCACGTGCGGGCACCGAGGGTGACGTGGTGACCATCTGCCTGCCCAGCCAGACCGATGACCTCAAGAAGATCATGAAGAAGGCCGCGATCACCGTGGACTTCCAGCAGGTGGATGCCGACTCGGCCGCCGTGACCGAGCTGGTTGGCCCGGTTGCCGCGTTTGTGAAGCCCGCGCCGCTGGCCCCGGTCCAGCAGCAGGGTGGCGGCGGCAAGAGCCAGGGTGCCAACGCGCTGCGTAAGCGTGCGATCCGCGAGGGTCGCGCCGACCGTCCCGGTGGCGGACAGCGCAAGGCTCAGCAGGGCGGCGGCCAGGGCGGACAGCGTTCCGAAGGTGGACGCGGCCAGGGTGGCCAGCGCACCGAGGGCGGTCGCGGCGGACAGCGCACCGAAGGCGGACGCGGCCAGGGCGCTCAGCGTTCGGGTCAGGGTGCCGGCCAGGGTGGACGCGGTCAGGGCGGACGCGGTCAGGGTGCCGGTGCCGGTCAGGCCCGTCGTGGCGAGTCCGGTGGCGGTCGCGGTGGCAACACCCGCGGCGGCTCCTCGGCCATGTACTCGACCAGCTCCGACGGCGGCAACTCGCGCGGTCGCGGCAACGGTCCGCGTCGCGCCTCCGCTCCCAGCGGTTACTAGTCGCTAGCGGCTCCGGCCACACGGAGCTTCGGCCAAACAAGGCTTCGGCCAGAGTTTCGGCGAGACAAATAATGGTGGGCCCCATCCGATCATTTCGGATGGGGCCCACCTTTATTCACTCGGGAACGGCGTGCTCCCGGCTTCGAGGGCGATTAGCGCAGCGCGCCGACCGAGGCCAGCGCCGCACGCAGCAGGGTGCCGCGGCCGCCCTCCATCTCGGCGGCGAGCGCATCACTCGAGGCCTCCTCGGGGGTCAGCCAGGTGATTTCCAGGGCATCCTGGCGCGGCTCGCAGGTTCCGGTCACCGGCACCACATAGGCGAGGGAGACCGCGTGCTGACGCTCATCGGTGAAGGCCGAGACACCGGGCAGCGGGAAGTATTCGGCCACGTGGAACGGGACCGGGGAGGCGGGCAGCAGCGGGAAGGCCATCGGGCCCAGATCCTTTTCCAGGTGCCGGAACAGCGACTCGCGCAGGGTCTCGCCGTAGAGCACCCGACCCGAGACGATGGTGCGGGTGATCGCGCCCAGCGCGGTACCCCGGAGCAGGATGCCCACCTCGGTGACCTGGCCCAGTCCGTCCTGGCGCACGGGGATTGCCTCCACATACAGCAGGGGCAGGCGGTGCCGGATCTCCTCCAGCTCCACATCACTCAGCCAGCCCGGGTTCACCGGACGGCTCGGCTCATCGGGCAGCGGTTCGGGATCCGGGGTGCGTACGCTCATGCTTCATTCTTACAAGATTCGCCGGGGGAAGCGAGCCAATCGATTTCGCTTCGAGCGAGCGCCATGAGGTCGAGGAACAACGACGCCGGAAGCGAGCCGCACAAAACACAGTTCGCTTCGAGTGAGCGCAACGAGGTCACCGAACAACAACGCCGGAAGCGAGGCCCTATAGAACACAGTTCGCTTCGGGCGAGCGCGACCGAAGGCGGCGGCTGGTGCGGATGTCGGTGGAAGAGCCTAACCTGGGAGGTGACCCGTTTAGCCACACGTCCCGAGCCGAAGGATCCGCCGATGTCCCTCCCCGCGATCAACCCCGATGCCGTTCTCTGGTCGGTTCCCGAGGAGGAGCGCGCCGGACGTCCGCTGCTGCTCCTGCTGCACGGCTACGGGTCCAACGAGGCCGACCTGTTTGGTCTGGTCCCGCACCTCCCCGAGGCCCCGGTGATCGCCTCGCTGCGCGCTCCGCTGCAGGCCCCCTGGCCGATCGATGGCTGGTCCTGGTTCCCGCTCGCGGTCCCCGGTGCCCCCGACCCCGCGGGCCTGGACGCCTCGGTGGATGCCATCATCGCCTGGATCGATGCCCTCCCCTTCACCCCGACCAGCGTCGCCGCCGCCGGGTTCTCCCAGGGCGGGGCCATGTCCGTCCACCTGCTGCGTCGCGCCCCCGAGCGCTTCGCCTTCGCCGGCAACCTCGCGGGGTTCGTGGTGGCCGGAGACCAGCCCGGAGACGCGATTTTGCAGGAAACCCGTCCCCCGGTGTTCTGGGGTCGCGGAAGCGCCGACACCGTGATCAGCGACGAGGCCGTGGCGCGCACCACCGACTGGCTGCCCGATCACTCGACCCTTTCCGGTCGCATCTACGAGGGCCTGGACCACTCGATCTCCGGTCCCGAGCTGGCGGATCTGCGCGCCTTCCTCGATCGGCAGTACTAGGGCCGTGGCCCGCGTGGCACTGACCGGGTTTGGCCCGGCGACTCGGACCTGGTTCGCCGAGTCCTTTGCCGCGCCCACGGCCGCCCAGGCCGGCGCGTGGAAGGCCATCTCCGGCGGCGACAACACCCTGGTGATCGCCCCCACCGGTTCGGGAAAAACTCTCTCGGCCTTCCTCTGGGCCCTGGACCGCTTGGCCACCACCGAGCCGCCGGAAACCACGACCCGGGTGCTCTACATCTCCCCGCTCAAGGCCCTCGGCGTCGACGTCGAACGTAACCTCCGCGCCCCGCTCAGCGGTATCCGCCGCACCGCCGAGCGCGAGGGCATCGCGGTACGGGATCTACGGGTCGGCGTCCGCTCGGGTGACACCCCGGCGGCCGAGCGGCGAGCGCTGATCAAGAATCCGCCGGACATCCTGATCACGACCCCCGAGTCGCTCTTTTTGATGCTCACCGGCTCGGCCCGGGAGACCCTGCGCGGAGTGGACACCGTTATCATCGACGAGATTCACGCGGTCGCCTCAACCAAGCGTGGGGCTCATCTGGCGCTCAGCCTGGAACGCCTGGATGCGCTGGTGCCCGAACCCGTGCAGCGGATCGGGCTCTCGGCGACCGTGCGCCCCGAGGCCGAGGTCGCGCGCTTTCTCGGTGGCACGGCCCCGGTCACCATCGTGAAGCCCGTCTCGCAGAAAAAGTTTGATCTGCGGGTCATCGTGCCCGTTCCGGATATGACCGATCTGCCGCGGTACTCGGTGTCCGAGGGTCCCACCGAGCATGGGCCCCTGCACACCGAGGACGACGGCTTTATCGATCTCACCGCTGATCCCGGTGAAGCGCAAGGGGGATCGGCCCGTTCCTCCGGTAACCTCCCCGGGTCTGAGCGTTCCAGCGGCACTACTACTCGTTCCTCCGAGGATCTGCCCGAGGTGGATCGGCCGGGATCGATCTGGCCCTTTATTGAGGAGTCGGTGATCGAGCGGATCCTCGAGCACCGCTCGACGATCGTGTTTGTGAACTCGCGTCGCCTGGCCGAGCGCCTCACCGCGCAGCTCAACGAGCAGTATGCGGCCCGGCTGGGTTCGACTGTCCCGGACCTCGATACCCTGCTCCCGCCCGCGCAGCTCGTGGGCGGCAGCGGGCAGACCAACGGCATCGATCCCGAAGCTCCGATCCTCGCCCGCGCCCACCATGGTTCGGTGGCCAAGGCGCAGCGGGCGGAGATCGAGGACGACCTGAAAACCGGGCGTCTGCGCTGCGTGGTGGCCACCTCGAGCCTCGAGCTGGGCATCGACATGGGCGAGGTGGATCTGGTCATTCAGATCGAGTCCCCGCCCTCGGTGGCCGCCGGGCTCCAGCGCATCGGACGGGCCGGACACCAGGTGGGTGAGGTCTCGCGCGGGTTCCTCTATCCCAAACATCGCTCCGACCTGCTCTCCAGCGCGGTCTCGGCCGAGCGGATGCTCGCCGGCGAGATCGAACAGCTTCGGGTGCCCAGCAACCCGCTGGACATCCTGGCCCAGCAGACCGTCGCCGTATGTGCGTTAGAACCCATCGCCGTGGAGGACTGGTTTGAGTCCGTCCGACGCAGCGCCCCCTTCTCGGCCCTCCCTCGGGCGGCGTTTGACGCGGTGCTGGATCTGGTGTCCGGTCGCTATCCCAGTGACGAGTTCGCCGAGCTGCGACCGCGCGTGATCTGGGACCGCGAGGACGGCACCCTGACCGGACGCCCGGGCGCGCAGCGCCTCGCGGTCATCGCCGGAGGCACGATTCCCGACCGCGGCCTGTTCGGGGTGTACCTCGTCGGCGACGGCGAGGGTGGCACCGGTTCGCGCGTCGGCGAGCTGGATGAGGAGATGGTGTACGAGTCGCGGGTGGGCGACGTGTTTGCGCTGGGCACGACGAGCTGGAAGATCCGCGAGATCACCCACGACCGGGTGATCGTCACCCCCGCGCCCGGACAACCCGGACGGCTGCCGTTCTGGCGCGGCGACGGCCTGGGCCGCCCCGCGGCACTGGGCAAGGCGCTGGGCGCATTCGCCCGGGAGATCGCCGCGCTGGATCCCGAACCCGCGGCCACCCGGCTGAGCGCCGCCGGACTCGATCCCTTTGCCATCGACAACCTGCGGGCCTATCTCGCCGCCCAGAAGGAGGCAACCGGCACGCTGCCCACCGATCGCACGCTCGTGGTCGAGCGCACCCGGGATGAGCTGGGCGACTGGCGAATCGTGCTGCATTCCCCCTACGGCATGCAGGTGCACGCGCCCTGGGCTCTCGCGGTGGGCGCGCGGTTGCAGGAGCGCCTGGGCATCAACGGCACCCCGGTGGCCAGCGACGACGGGATCGTGCTGCGCCTGCCCGACGCCGAGGCCGAGCCACCCGGGGCCGACCTGTTCCTGTTTGATCCGGCCGAACTCGAGGAGATCGTGACCGCCGAGGTGGGATCCTCGGCGCTGTTTGCCTCCCGATTCCGGGAGAGCGCCGCCCGGGCGCTGCTCCTGCCCAACTACAATCCCGGCAAGCGTGCACCGCTGTGGCAGCAGCGTCAGCGTTCGGCGCAGCTGCTGGATGTGGCCCGCAACTATCCCACCTTCCCGATCCTGCTGGAGGCCGTGCGCGAGTGCCTGCAGGATGTGTACGACGTCCCCGCGCTGATCGACCTGGCGAAGCGGCTGGAATCGCGTTCGGTCCGCATCGCCGAGACGGAAACCGAATCGGCGAGCCCCTATGCGGCCGCGCTGTTGTTTGGCTACGTGGGCGCGTTTATGTACGAGGGGGATGCGCCGATCGCCGAGCGGCGGGCCGCCGCGCTGAGCCTCGATCCGCAGCTGCTGGCCGAGCTGCTGGGCCGCGTGGAGATGCGCGAGCTGCTGGATCCCGACGTCCTCGCCCAGACCGAGGCCGAGCTGCAGCGCCTCGACCCCGAACGCCGCCTGCGCGGGATCGAGGGCACCGCCGACCTACTGCGCCTGCTGGGACCGCTGCGGGCCGATGAGGTCGCCGAGCGGTTGCGCCCGGTCGAGGCACGTTCCGATTCCCACGGCGAACCATCCGACCCCGAAATCCCGGTCGTTCCCCCGGTGTCGCTCACCGATGCCGAGGGCTACCTGAGCGAGCTCGAACGCACCCGGCGGGCGCTGCCCATCTCGGTGCGGGGAACGGTGCACTGGATCGCCATCGAGGATGCCTCCCGCGTGCGCGACGCCCTGGGCGTTCCGCTTCCCCCGGGCGTTCCCGCCGTGTTTACCGAGTCGGTACCCGATCCGCTGGGCGACCTGATCGGTCGCTACGCCCGCAGCCACGGTCCGTTCCGGGCGGGCACGGTGGCCGACCGATTCGGGCTGGGGATCGCCGTGGTGACCCACACCCTGGGACGCCTCGCCGATGCGCGCCGCCTGGTGCGGGGCGAATTCCTGCCCGAGGTGTCGGTCGAGCCCGAGGATCCCGCCCGCGCCGCCGAATGGTGTGATGCCGAGGTCCTGCGCCGGCTGCGGCTGCGCTCGCTGGCCGCGCTGCGTCAGGAGGTCGAGCCGGTTTCCCCGGACACCTTCGCCCGCTTCCTCGACGACTGGCACGGCCTCGGCGGCGACCTGCACGGGATCGACGGCGTGCTGAGCGTCGTGGATCAGCTCGCCGGACTCTACCTGCCCGCCTCCGCCTGGGAAACCCTGATCCTCCCGCTACGGGTGCGCGACTACACCCCGGCGCTGCTGGATCGGCTGACCGCGAGCGGCGAGGTGATCTGGTCGGGCATGGGCAATCTCGGGGCGCGGGATGGCTGGGTCGCGCTGCATCCGGCGGACCTGGCCCCCTACACACTCGCCGCACCCCCGACCGAGCCGGATCTCGGTCCCGAACACGCGGCGGTCCTCGACGTCCTCGCCGGCGGCGGTGCATTCTTCTTCGCCCAGCTCCAGCAGGCGCTGCCCGAAATCTCCTCTGCGCGCCTGGATGAGGTGCTGTGGGAACTGGTGTGGGCGGGCCTGGTCGCCGGTGACACCCTCGCCCCGCTGCGTGGTTTCACCGCCGGACGCGGGGCGCATAAGGCGGCGGCGCCGGCACCGCGTGCCCGGCTGAACCGGTCGCGCCTGTCGCGGGCTCGCTCGCTCGGCGGCGCGGTCCCGATGAACGGCGCCGGAGCCTACGGGGTACCCGGCGGCGGTGCGCGGGCCCTGGGCCCGGGTGGGGCCGTGTCCTTCCGCGATGAGGCGCTGGCGGGCGACGATACGGGGAACGAGAGCATCGGTCCCCGCGAATCCGGACTCACCGACGGCGCATCCGACGAGGGCACCGGCCTCGGCGCGCGCTCCTCCGCGGCCGGCGTCTCCGCTCGCCGCCCGGTGCTCCCCCGGCGCAGCACGTACGGCGTACCCCGCGAGGGTGCGCCGCCGCACCTGTCGGGGCGCTGGTCGCTGCTTCCCGCACCGATTGTGGACCCCACCGTGCGCGGGGCCGCCGATGCCGAACTGCTGCTCGAACGCTACGGCGTGCTGACCCGCGGCTCGGTCATGGCCGAGGGCGCGGCGGGCGGTTTTGCGCTGGCCTATCGGGTGCTCGCCGAGATGGAATCCGCCGGTCGAGTACGCCGGGGATACTTCATCGAGGGCCTGGGCGGTGCGCAGTTCGCGCAGGCATCGAGTGTGGATCGACTGCGCCGCGCGATCCTGCCCGACCCCAATCCCGCACCCCCGCGCATCCGCACGCTCGCAGCCACCGACCCGGCCAACCCGTTTGGTGCGGCGCTCCCCTGGCCCGCGGCCGGTGCCGAGAGCCCCTGGCCCACCCCGGATGCCGTCCCCACCGGTCATCGCCCGGGCCGCAAGGCCGGCGGCCTGGTGACGCTCGTGGATGGCGACCTGGTGCTGTACCTCGAACGCGGCGGAAAGTCCCTGCTGACCTTCACCACGGATCCCGACCGGGTGGCTCTGGCCGCCGCCTCGCTCGTGGCGCTGGTGCGTGCGGGACACGTGGATAAGCTGGCGATCGAGAAGTTCAACGGCGGCTCGGTGCATGCCAGCCCCGCGGCGCTGGTGCTGCGTGCAGCAGGCTTCTCGGATACCCCCAAGGGTCTGCGCATCCGCCGGGGGATCGCGTGAGCGCGCGCACTGTCGTGTCGGGCCGGCGCATACCCTCACCGGATATGAACACCGGCACCGTCGAGAACAAGGGAGGTCGATATGCCTGAGGGCGATACCCTGTTTCGCGCCGCACGAAACCTAGATGCGGCGCTGGCCGGGCAGATTGTGACCGGCTGGGACCTGCGCGTCCCGGACCTGGCCACCAGCGATCTGACCGGATCCCGGATCGAATCCGTGGCCGCCCGCGGCAAGCACCTGCTCATGCGGGTGGGAGACTTCACCCTGCATACCCACCTGCGGATGGAGGGATCCTGGCACCTGTACCGGCCGGGGTCGGTGTGGCGGCGACCGGCCTATCAGGCGCGCGCGGTCATCACGACCGAGCAGTATCAGGCGGTGGGCTTCGACCTGGGGTTTGTGAAGCTGTATCCGCGCAGCCGGGAGGAGACCGAGCTGGCCTTCCTCGGCCCGGATCCGCTCGCGGCCGACTGGGATGCGCCCGAGGCGGTCGCCCGGCTCGGCTCGGATCCCGAGCGGGCCATCCACGTGGCGCTGATGGATCAGCGCAATATCGCCGGCCTCGGCAATGAGTATGTCAACGAGATCTGCTTCCTGCGCGGGGTGCTGCCCACGCGACCCGTCGCCGAGGTGGAGCTGGTCCCGCTGGTTGATCTCTCGGCGCGACTGATCCGCGCCAACCGGGACCGGCCCGGGCGGGTCACCACCGGCATCCATCTCCCGGGCCAAACCGACTGGGTGTTCGGGCGTGGACACAAGCCCTGCCGACGCTGCGGGACGCGCATTCTCACGGGCCGCCTCGGCGCGGACCCGACGCGCGAACGGGACACCTACTGGTGCCCGTCCTGCCAGATTTAGGGATACGGGTAGAACTGAAGCGGGAGCCGCTGATAGTCCCCGCCAAAGGTGCGCAGCTGTTCGGATCGGTCGATATGATCCCACGGGGTGTCGGTCATCATCACGATGCCCACCACGATCCCGAGTGCCGCACACACCAGCAGGGTCCGATCCACCAGGGCTCGCTTGCGCTCCCGAAAGCTCTCGGGGTGTACCTGCGGGCGCGCACTCATCTTCGTACTGTGGCAAACCCGAACCTGGGAAGTACACCCGCCTGTCCGAAATAGCATGCATCGGTTGCGGGTGTGGGCCGCGCGCTACCCGGTTAGGGCTCGGTTGGCACCGCTCCCCGGCGGCGTGCAGTGACGTACAGATGAAATCTTCGTTCCTTGATCTGATTGCGGGTGAGCTCCCGAAAGTCAAGAAAGCAGTGACCCGGAGCCTGGATCTCACCGGTTTTTCGAACCTTACTATCGTCTATCGCGCGAAGGTCATGGTGTAAAGCTTCGCCAACGGATACGGCCCACACCTCTCGGGATCGGCTTCGCGCATGTGCGTTGTGCCAATTCTGCGCACCCTGGGCTGTCACTATCGACGAACGCGAGTACGACGGTTTTCCACGGTCATGAGGCGACGGCCCAAACACGGTGGAGAGGACCACGCCATCCACCACCATCCATTCGACGATCTGGCGGAACAGCAGCTCTGCGTCGTCGTGGATCTCGAATTCTCCCGCGTCTGTGCCCGTCTGGTCCCTCCGGTTCACGATCGCCCGATCAGGAATCGAGCCGCGGATTCGCTATCCCGCGTCTTGAGGTGCGTGCCTCCCGCATCATCAACACGCATGTGGAAGAGTTCGATTTCCCCCGAGGAGAGGATCTCCGCGGAGCGTATTTGGGTCCCATCGAACATCTCGATCAGGATGCCGGCCTCTTCGGTCGGCCCAATAGTGGGCAACGGGTCAACGTCGAGGGTGACGACCTCCAATATCCGCGCCGCACCGGCGAGCGCCGCCGGCGCAATACGCGTACTATTCACCCCATTCCACCCGGGTTCCAGAGAAGCTAGACGGTGCAGCCGCTGACGCCATGCCGTCCCCGGTCCGTCAGGTATGACGACCGGGTTGGCCGGTTCAGCTGGGCCTCTGTTCCGCAGGTCCTGGGCCTGCCCGCCACCGCCTCCGCTGCCACTGCTGCCGCCGCCGAATGAGCCCCCGGGCTGTCGACCATGCCCTCCATTTCGCCCATGTTGTATGCCGTTTTGATCATCGTAAGTTCCCCGCTTCTCGTTCATAGTGCGGTAACCCTACGTCAGATTCGGCACCGCCGCTATGGCTCGGAAGCGTCGCGGACAAGGCGGTCCATGCCCGCTGGAGACCGGGCCGGCCGCGGCACTCTCGAGCCACGGCCGGGCCGAGACTAGGCGGCGACGTCGATCACCCAGGTGACACCGAAGCTGTCGGTCAGCATCCCGAATCCCGCGCTCCAGGCGGAGGCCGCCAGTGGTTCCACGATAGTGGCGCCGGCGGACAGGGCGTCCCAGTAGCCGGTGACCTCGGCGAGTGATTCGCCGCGAACAGAAACGAAGAACGGAGCGGTGGTGATCGTGGTCCCGTTTTCGCGGTGGGTGGTGCCACTCTGCGCCGCCGATCCCCTGGTTGATCCGGGGATGTCGTAGGCCATGACCCGGAAGCCCTGCTCGGATTCGACCCGGCCGAACACGACGTCTTGTGCGCCGGGCAGTTCGGCGGGCATCCCGAAGTCCGCGTAGGTGGCGATGGTCGGCTGTCCGTCGAATACCGCGGCGTAGAACTCCAGTGCCTGCCGGGCGTCGCCGTGGAAGTTGAGGTGGGTGGTGGTCTGGATGGTCATGTTCGCTCCTAAATCTCGGGCCGGGAATCCCCCGGTATTCCCATGCTCCCGCCCATATAGGACAGTTTTGGTCCTCGACTGTGCATACGATCGGGACATGACCACCACCTCGCGACTGCTCACCCTGCTGTCCCTGCTGCAAACCCGGCGGGACTGGCCGGGGGCGGTGCTGGCCGAGCGCCTGGAGATTAGTCACCGAACCGTGCGCCGGGATATCGACCGGCTGCGCGAGATGGGTTACCGGATCGACGCGACGATGGGTCCCGACGGCGGCTACCGCCTGGATGCGGGCAACGAGCTGCCGCCACTCCTGTTTGATGACGATCAAGTGGTGGCCCTCACCCTCGCCCTCCAGGCGGCCAGCGTGACCGGCGCGGGCATCGAGGAGGCGGCCCTGCGGGCGCTGACCACCGTGCGCCAGGTGATGCCCTCCCGGCTGCGACACCGGCTGAATGTCCTGGAGTTCACGGCGCTGCCCGCGGGTCCGGGACAGGCGGAGCCTTCCCCCGCGACGCCCGAGGTACTGCTCACCCTCTCTGCAGCGGTGCGCGCGCGGGAGGTGGTGCGCTTCGACTACGCGAGGGACGCGGTCCCGAACGTCGCAGACGCCCCGAAGGCCCCGGTGCTGCCTGTCGCGTCGAATACCTCGGGTGCCGACGTTGCCCCTGTCGCCGCTGTCGCCTCGGGTGCTTCGGGAGCCTCGGGAGCCCCGGGTGCCTCGGGAGCCTCGGGAGCCTCGGGAGCCTCGGGAGCCTCGGATCAGACTGGATCTGCGCGGGACTCCGTCGTCCCCGCCCTAACGCGCGGCACCCGCGACGCGGCCACCCCCGAGCCTGCGCGCCGGGTCGAACCACGCCACCTGGTTACCGTGGCCGGGCGATGGTACCTGGTGGCCTGGGACCTCGACCGTGACGACTGGCGAATCTTCCGCGTGGACCGAATCGCCCCGCGCACCCCGAACGGCCCGCGCTTCACCCCGCGGGAGGTTCCCGGAGGCGACGTCTCGGCCTTCGTCTCGGCACGCTTTAAGGGATCCGAACGGGAGAACGTCTGGCCGTGCAACGGATCGGTGATCCTCGCGCTTCCGGCCGAGCGGGTGCGTCCGTTTGTGGGTGACGGCTCCCTCACGGACCTCGGACCCGAGCGCTGCCGGTTGGAGGCGGGCTCCTGGTCCTGGGTGTCCCTCGCCGCGGCGCTCTGCCGCTTTGACTGTGCGATCGAGGTGGTGGGTCCGCCCGAGCTGTGCGAGGCGTTTGCGACACTGTCCGCGCGAACGGCGGCGGCCGCCCGCTAGGCACGGTGCAAAACCGATGCGTTCGACGAGTATCTCGAAATAGCGACAAGAAGGATTTTCGGCCCCCTGCTGATCGAGGCTATTCTCGATTCTTCTCTATCTAGAAGATGTAGCTGAAACTCCGATTTAACGGCGGTCGAAATATGTCCCAAAGATTTGCTCAGCGTCCCAGGCTGAGCGACTAATATAAATTTGTTCGCTCAGCGGACACTTGTCTCGTTGAACGCGCAATATCAGTTTCACCTATGTTGCGTCAAAAATGTATTCCGATGTTCTCCTTGCCGGATCAGTTTCAAAACGCCGAAGCAGAAAGATTTCTGAATTGCTATCTTGCGTCGCGACGAGGAGGTAAGACGTCCGGCAATGGCCAGTCGTTCTTATGCCACTCGTCTGTTTCACGACCAGCTGAGTCTTTTGTCCATCCTGCGGCCTCATCATTTGGAAACGCGCTAGGCGATATTGAGCCTGAGTATCTCCAGACCTCATTGATATCGATTACATTGCCGCTCACCCCAAGATAGAACTGTCCAGCGGTCTTCCGCCACGCCATCCATGACTTTCGGTCCGCAGAAAGCTGAGTCTCGATGCCATGTAGTTTCGGCAGACTTTCAAGCTCGGAGTCAACCATCAATTTCAATGGGTCGCGGGTAAAAGTACTGTTGTGGTTACGGGCGTAGCCCATTTGGATGAAACGCAACGATTCAAGGGCCTGCTTCGTTTCATGGAATTCGCGACGATCAATCCAGTTCCCGTTGGAGTCTAGCCCTGATACGCCCATTCGTGCCTTGACATCGGCTCGGTGTCGCCGCTTAGCGATGCGTGCATCTCTGACCGCCCGCCTAAATCTTCGCATTATATGACGGGCCTCACGAAAGTCGTCTGCCTTCGCCATAAGAGGAATCCAGCCCATGGTAAATCGGGAGGCGTACACCAATCGACCTCGAAACCCCGCGATTAGGGCGCTGCCTAGGTATAACGATGGCCTTTTGTTGTTATTAAACAGCTTCATTCGCACGATCGCGACTTCGCATGCAGAAATGAACGCGAGCGGATATGCAAAAAAATAGACTGCAAAAGGCAACCACACCGAAAGCGCAAACGTTGCAAGCTCGCTGCTCCAGTCAATCGATTCATAGGTATTAGCTACAACGGTTGAGGTGTGAACAAGCAAGCCCAGCATGATCACCAGGGTAATGCCGATGAAAGCTCTACCAACACGTGCGGTATTTGGGTCCTTCATCGCCACCGGGCCGCAGAGGACTAAGAACACCAGCACAAGTTGGATAAGTATCTCTGCCCACAGATCAAGCGTGGCGAGATTCAGATAGGCAACAATTGCTGCGATTACGCCGATTCCCTGCTTCCTTACGTATACAAGGAGCTCACCTCCTGTCTTCTTACTGGTCGCCGCCACAACAATTGGGATACAGCCGAAAATCGCAACTATGAGCGTGTCCTTTAACAGGCTTAGCGACCACATTTTTAGCGCCCATGCCAACAAAATGACGCTTGTTACGTAAATCCCGTAAGCGAGAAATACCGACCATACCTTCCACGCTCCCAGTGCCCTCAAGAAACTCGTAAAGGTGCCCAATACTCCTTTTCGGTCGTTAGAAAGAAAAATCGCCAGAATCACGAAAGCAATAAAAACAACACCTGTTGCAATCTCTCGTGTCGTGAAGATCATGCCTCGGATCCTCCTTGACTCTCGTGCACGTTTAGTGGGTGGAACAGAAATATAGCTTGAGAATGCTCTTGCCGAGGCGTCCGTACATCAAGATAAACCTATAAACTCGGCCATTCTGCCCCAAAGCAAAACCCCCTCCGCAAAACGGAGGGGGTTTTAGTGGCGGTGACGGCGGGATTTGAACCCGCGGTAGGGGTGAACCTACACAACATTTCGAGTGTTGCACCTTCGGCCGCTCGGACACGTCACCGAGAAAGAGTCTACGATATCCGCATCTCGGGCGCGAATCGAGGCCCCTTTTGCGCGTGTTCGGCGTGTCGAGCCCCTGTGGATGAATCGTTTTTTCCACAGAACGGGCATCTTTCCCGGTGCGGTCGGGGGTCCCGGGTACGCTGAGGATATGGCCAAGATCACCTCCGCATACGTCTGCACCGAGTGTGGCTGGCACGCCGCCAAATGGGTGGGCCGCTGCGGCGAGTGCCAGCAGTGGGGCACCGTGCAGGAGGTGGGTGCGCAGCCGGGTTCCTCGCGCGTGCAGGCGGCCAATGTGTCCGCCGAACGTAGCGCCCGCCCCATCACCACGATCACCGAAAACGCGCTCACCCACTGGCCCAGCGGCATCGGCGAGCTGGATCGTGTGCTCGGCGGCGGCATCGTCCCCGGAGCGGCCATCCTGCTCTCGGGCGAGCCCGGCGTGGGCAAGTCCACGCTGCTGCTGGAGGTAGCGGCGCGGGTCGCCCGCTCGGGTGCCCGGGTCCTCTATGTGAGCGCCGAGGAGTCGGTGGGCCAGGTCTCACTGCGAGCACGGCGTACCGGGGCCCTGGTCGACACCCTGTACATCGCCAGCGAAACGGACCTCGGCGTGCTGCTGGGGCAGGTGGAATCGATCGATCCGCAGCTGCTGATCGTGGACTCCGTTCAGACCGTCTCTAGCGATCAGTCCGATGGGCTGGCCGGCCAGCCCGCACAGGTGCGCGAGGTAGCCCAGACCCTGGTGCGCGTGGCCAAGGAGCGCAACCTCCCGGTGCTGATCGTCGGCCATGTCACCAAGGACGGCACCATCGCCGGGCCCCGTCTGCTGGAACACCTGGTCGATGTGGTCTGCCACTTCGAGGGCGACCGGCAAACCGCGCTGCGCTTCGTGCGCGCGCTCAAGAACCGCTTTGGTCCCACCGACGAGGTGGGCTGCTTCGAAATGGCCGGAGACGGCATAGCCGAGGTTCCCGATCCCAGCGCACTGTTCATCAGCCGCGGCACCCCGGTGTCGGGTACCTGCGTGACCGTGGCGATGGAGGGCCGTCGTCCGCTGCCGGTCGAGGTCCAGGCGCTGGTCGCGTCCTCCTCCGCCCCCAACCCGCGCCGGGTCACCAACGGGGTGGATACCTCCCGTGTCTCGATGCTGCTCGCCGTCCTGGAACGCCGAGCGGGCCTCAAGCTCTCCGATAAGGACGTCTACGTGTCCACGGTCGGCGGGGTGCGCCTCACCGAGCCCGGGGCGGACCTCGCGATCGCCATCGCCATCGCCTCGGCGGTTAAGGACTTCGCCGTTCCGCACTCGTTTGCGGCGATCGGGGAGATCTCGCTGGCCGGGGAAATCCGGCCGGTGGTTTCCGCCCGGCAGCGCCGCACCGAGGCCGAGCGCCTCGGCTATTCCAGCATCGTTGATCACGAGTCCGAGGGCATTCAGGAGGCCCTCCGGCAGGCGCGTAAGGCGGCCGCGACCACCCGAGAAAAGGAACTCGACGCGGCGTTCTAGCCACTCCGGAATCCGAGCTCGCCGGGCTTCGACAGCACGGCGTCTCATTCGAACCGGGTCTAGATTCCTTTAGATTCCGCGGCCCCATGAGGTCTGACCCCAGTGGGTTCCGGCCAAACCGAGTTTCGGCCCCACTGGGTCTCGCCCGCAAAAGTGCGCGCCTTCGCCACGGCTGCACGCACGCCACAACCTGGCCGGCGGAAACCTAGATGTCCAGGACCCGCATGATCTCCGCGGCCGGCGCCTGCAGCGGGTGCGGCCCGGCAATGTCGAAGAACACGGTGTCGATCTCGGATCCGTGGGTACGCAGGAAATCATGCAGCCACAGCCCCTTATGCAGCGCCACAAACGGCGGCAGGGCATCGGGCTTATTCTTGGCATCCGAGAACAGCAGCAGCGCAACCTTCCCGGTGTCGGGGGCGCGGTACAGCCAGACATCCGCCGACTGCTCGGCCGTGGGCTTATCGCTCGTGCGCGGCTTCATCAGCGGCACCACAAAACTGTCATTGCGCAGCGCAAACGCCACCTTGGCCATATCCTGCTCGGCCAGCGCCTCGGCCAGCGGTTCGGAACGGAACGACGGCTGCTTCTTTTTTGCCATGCCCCTATTCTCCCAGGGTTCCTACTCGAGAACGAATCGCTTGGCGTTGGTGCTCTTGATCCCATCGATACTCACCGACAGCTGATACGAGGCCCCATCGGCGGGAACCGGATCCCGGTTCCCCTCGCAGGTATCCGCCGAGGACCTGGTACGGTCCCAGACGATCGCATCGGCCGACTGCACGGTCTGCCCCGATTCGATCACCGAGTTCTGATCGCTGGGTTCAACCTGGCAGTCGGTGGAGGTCCACACCTTGTTGTCACCGTTCAGGATCGTAAACGACTGCTTACTGGTCCCCGCGTTGATCGTGCACGCCTCGCTGCCGGTATTGGTAATCGACATCCGCAGCTGGGGCTTCTCCCCCGCCGCATAGTCACCCTTATCGGTGATCGCGCTCACCACGATGACCTTCGAGGTGCACTTCGGCGCCGATGCACCACCACCCGCCGGCGCCCCCGAGGGGTTTGCCGACGGATTCCCCGACGCGGCACCGGAGGCACCCGGCGACGCGGTATCGGAGGGTGTCACCACCGGAACCGATGCCTTGGGCACATCCGAGGTGGATCCCGGCTGCACAATCAACAGCACGATGACCGCAATGACCGCGACCAGCCCCAGCAGCACAAACAACCGACGCCGTGCATAAACCTGCTTGGACGGACGACCGGAATCGGGTGCTGAAGAGCTCATAAAACCAGGATATCTGCGCGTTTCTCCCGGCCCGGCAGGAGCGCCGAACCGGGGGCAGATTATCGGGGATACTCGGCCCGAAAACCCCGCCTAGGCGAGGTGCTTAAGCATGCGGGTGTTTCCCAGGGTGTTGGGTTTCACCCGCGCCAGATCCAGGAACTCGGCCACCCCCTCATCGGGGGAACGCACCAGCTCCGCATAGACGTCGGCATCCACGATGCTCTCCTCGATCGCCGAGTAGCCGTGCCGGGTGAAAAACGCGGTCTCAAAGGTCAGGCAGAACAGGCGGCTGAGACCCAGCGCGACCGCACGCTCCTCCAGCGCACTCATGATCAGATGCCCCACCCCCGCGCCGCGCAGCGACTCGTCCACGGCGAGGGTGCGGATCTCCCCCAGGTCCTCCCACATCACGTGCAGCGCCCCGGCCCCCACCAGGGTTCCCGCGGAATCCTCGGCGACCACAAACTCCTGCACCGCCTCATAGAACACCACCCGTTCCTTACCCAGCAGGATGCGTCGCTCCACGAAGGGCTGCATCAGGCTCATGATTCCCGGGATATCGCGTGTGGTGGCCGGGCGAACCCGATACGAGGTGGGATGCGTACTCATACTGCCAGGCTATACCCGTGCGCCCCCGGAATCCGGCAGCGGATTGGATGCAACGCCCGCTAGCGCGGCGATCTCCGCTCCCCGCGGTGCCCGCGCCGGTTGTCCCCAATCAGCGCCGCGGTGTGCCGCAGAATCCGTTCGCTGGCCCGCCCATCCCCAAAGGGCGAGGGTTGCCCCGCGAGGCGTGCGGCCCCGTCCACATCGGCCAGGGCCACCGCAAGTTCGAGGCGCAGATCCATCCCCGGGGTGACCAGCACCGCGAAGCCCGAAGTGATCGCCTCCGGGTAGCGGGTGGACCGGCGCAGCACCAGGACCGGCTTGCCCAGCACCGTCGCCTCCTCCTGCACCCCATCGGAGTCGGTGACCAGGAGTCGGGCCCGCGCGGCCAACTCCAGGAACGCGCGATACCCCAGATTTCGACGCACCTGCAGCGGGGCGAGCAGCTCGTCCAGGCCAAACCGGGTCACGGCCTCGGCCGTGCGTGGGTGCAGCGCCAGCACCGTGGGGAGCGGTCCGCGCCCGAGGATCCGCAGGATCCGTTCCAACGCCGCCCGGGTTCCGATGTTCTCCGGGTGCGCGATGGTGGCGATCACGTATCCGCTGGGCGCATCGGGCACCGGGCGTGCCCTGACCATCGTGGACAGCGCCAGTTGTGCCGCCTCGACGCCGGTGCTCCCGGTCAGCCTAATCCGATCCGGCTCCACCCCGGCGATGCGCAGGTTTTCGGCGTTCTCCGGGGTGGCCACACAGTGCAGGTCGGTGAGGGCCGTGACCACCTGCCGGGTGGTTTCCTCGGGATGATCACGATCCTGGGCCGCCATCCCCGCCCCCACCTGCACCACCGGAAGCCCCGCATAGCGTGCGGCCTGCGCCCCCATCGAGGCGCTCGGCGCGTTGCCAAACACCAAAACCGCGGCCGGGGGCGACTCCGCGAAGTGTGCGGCCAGGTCGATCAGACCGACCCCAATCTGGGTCGCCTCACCCGGCCCCCACGTCCCGTTCAACACCACGTCCGGTTTGCCCAAGCCCAGCCCCGCAAAGAAGCGGGCCGAGACTCCGGATTCGCCGAGCGAACCGGTATGAAACACCCGGACCCGCCCATGCAGGCGTCGAATGATGGGGGCCAGCCTGATCGTTTCCGCGCGGGTACCCAGCACCACCGCTATCGGGGCATCACCCTGCCGTCCGCTCATCGGGTCCTCCCGCCCACCCCGGGTTACGATCCCCGCGACACACGTGAAGGGGATACGGGGTCGCGGGGCCGAAACATTGGCACCGTGACGGGGACAGCACGGGCCAACACCACCACGCTAGCCCCGCCGGCCGCGCCCTCGGGCAGGTCCCCCGCAGCCCTACCCCTCCGGCCCCGCGGTTACGGGCCCGGAACCCACTTTTTTGCCCACGGGTCTGGCGGACACCACGGACTCGCTGCCACCCGCCGATGCCCCGAAATCTCCAGACACACAGAACCGGCCCACCCCCGAGGGGATGGGCCGGTTCTGTCTACCGCGGGTTACTCGCCCGAAGCCAGCAGGTCCGGGGTGGCCGGACCGGTGCTGATCGCCGGGGCGACGTTGGTCAGCGAGGCGTCCAGTGCGTTGGCCTGACGGGAGGTGGTGAACACGAACTTGTTGTCCGCCACGTCCACGTGGATGTGGTCACCCGCACCCAGCTCACCGTGCAGGATGCGCTCGGAGAGCTGGTCCTCGATGTGCTGCTGCATCGCGCGACGCAGCGGCCGGGCACCGAGGCTCGGGTCGAAGCCGATGTCGATCAGCTTCTCCTTGGCGGCCTGGGTCAGCTCGATGGTCATGTCGCGGTCCATCAGGCGGTCGCGCAGGCGGCCGATGAACAGGTCCACGATCTGGAGCAGTTCGGGCTTGTTCAGCTGCGGGAACACGATCACGTCATCCACGCGGTTCAGGAACTCGGGCTTGAAGTGGTTCTTCAGTTCCTCGCTCACCTTGCCCTTCATGATGTCGTAGGTCGCGGCCGAGTCGCCCGAAGCCTGGAAACCAACCGGGCCACCGGCGATGCCCTTGGAACCGAGGTTCGTGGTCATGATGATGACGGTGTTCTTGAAGTCGATCTCGCGACCCTGGCCATCGGTCAACCGGCCCTCTTCCAGAATCTGGAGCAGGGAGTTGAAGATGTCCGGGTGAGCCTTCTCGATCTCGTCGAACAGCACCACGCTGAACGGCTTGCGGCGCACCTTCTCGGTCAGCTGGCCACCCTCTTCGAATCCAACGAATCCGGGGGGAGCACCAAACAGACGCGAGACTGTGTGCTTCTCGCCGTACTCGGACATGTCGAGCGAGATCATCGCGTTCTCGTCGTCAAACAGGAACTCGGCGAGGGCCTTGGCCAGCTCGGTCTTACCGACACCGGTGGGGCCGGCGAAGATGAACGAACCGGAGGGACGCTTGGGGTCCTTCAGGCCGGCACGGGTACGACGGATCGTCCGCGAGAGCGCACTGATCGCCTCGTTCTGGCCAATCACCCGCTCGTGCAGGGCCTTCTCCATGAAGATCAGACGTGCCGACTCCTCCTCCGTGAGCTTGAATACCGGGATACCGGTGGCCTGGGCGAGCACCTCGGCGATCAGACCCTCGTCGACCGTAGCCTCGGTGGTCACCTCGCCCGAACGCCACTTCTTCTCCAGGCGCAGACGCTCGCCGAGGAGGTTCTTCTCCTCGTCGCGCAGTGCGGCGGCCTTCTCGAAGTCCTGACCCTCGATGGCGTCCTCCTTGCGGGTACGCACGTCGCTGATCTTCTCGTCGAACTCGAGCAGCTCGGGCGGGCTGGACAGCAGCGAGAGGCGCAGGCGTGCGCCGGCCTCATCGAGCAGGTCGATGGCCTTATCCGGCAGGAAGCGGTCGGAGATGTAGCGGTCGGCCAGGTTGGCGGCGGCGACGATGGCACCGTCGGTGATAGACACCTTGTGGTGGGCCTCGTAGCGGTCGCGCAGACCCTTCAGGATGTTGATGGTGTGAGCCAGCGAGGGCTCCCCCACCTGGATCTGCTGGAAGCGGCGCTCAAGGGCGGCGTCCTTCTCGAAGTGCTTGCGGTACTCGTCCAGGGTGGTCGCACCGATGGTCTGCAGCTCACCACGCGCGAGCAGCGGCTTCAGGATGTTCGCGGCGTCGATCGCGCCCTCGGCGGCACCGGCACCCACCAGGGTGTGGATCTCGTCGATGAAGATGATGATGTCGCCGCGGTTGCGGATCTCCTTGGTGACCTTCTTCAGGCGCTCCTCGAAGTCACCGCGGTAGCGGCTACCGGCGATCAGCGAACCGAGGTCCAGCGAGTAGACCTGCTTATCCTTCAGGGTCTCGGGCACGTTGCCGGCCACGATGGCCTGGGCCAGGCCCTCGACCACGGCGGTCTTACCCACACCGGGCTCACCGATCAGGACGGGGTTGTTCTTGGAACGACGCGAGAGGATCTGCATGACCCGCTCGATCTCCTTTTCCCGGCCGATGACCGGGTCCAGCTTGTTATCGCGCGCGGCCTGGGTCAGGTTGCGGCCGAACTGGTCGAGGATGGCCGAGCCACCCTGCGGCGCAGCCTGCTCGGGGGCACCGGCACCGACCGAGGCGGTTTCCTTGCCCTGGTAGCCCGAGAGCAGCTGAATGACCTGCTGGCGCACGCGGTTGAGGTCGGCACCCAGCTTCACCAGAACCTGGGCGGCAACACCCTCACCCTCGCGGATCAGGCCGAGCAGGATGTGCTCGGTGCCGATGTAGTTGTGGCCGAGCTGCAGGGCCTCGCGGAGGCTGAGCTCAAGCACCTTCTTGGCGCGCGGGGTGAACGGGATGTGACCGGTGGGCTGCTGCTGGCCCTGACCGATGATGTCCTGCACCTGCTCGCGCACGGCGTCAAGCGAAATCCCGAGGGATTCGAGTGCCTTGGCGGCAACCCCCTCACCCTCGTGGATGAGGCCGAGCAGGATGTGCTCGGTCCCGATGTAGTTGTGGTTGAGCATCTTGGCCTCTTCCTGGGCCAAAACGACAACGCGACGGGCACGATCCGTGAATCTCTCGAACATTTCACTCCTTAAACGCCGCGGCGTGGGTCGGCGTCGTTACATCGAGAATAACGCGCCGAAGCGCTCAATAGTCCCCTGTTCGCCGTGGGCGTGACACCGGGGGAAACGTGCGGAGTTTCCGCGTCTAGGACTGGGTGGAGCCATCTCCGGCCGCGCGCTCGGCGGCGGCGGCACGGCGGGCGGCGCTCACCTTGCGGCGCTCGGCGGCCACCTGAATTCCGATCACCACGCCGGCACCCACCAGGGCCACAAACGAGATTCCCAGCGCGATGGCCTTGAGCGTCACGTCTCCCGAGAGGGTCGACACGATCCCGGCGGCGAGGCTGGCCACCACCAGAATGATTCCGATAATGGTGGCGCGGGTCATCGGCGGGCGCGGGGGCGTAGTCATACCTCTACGGTAGCAGCCGCCCGGTGCGGCAACGGCGCGCTACTGCAGCGCCGAGGTGAGCCGGGCCAGGTTGTCCAGCACGGTCGAGCGCAGCGGCTGCCGCTCCCATTCCTCGAGGGTCAGCTCGCGGCTCATCGCCCGATACTGGTCCTCGATCCCGCGCATCTCCTCCACAAAGGAGGCACCGCGCACCAGCAGCGAAACCTCGAGGTTCAGGCCGAAGGAGCGCATGTCCATATTCGAGGAGCCGATTACGGCCACGTCATCGTCGATGGTGAAGTGCTTGGAGTGCAGGATGTAGGGGGCTGGATACATGAAGATGCGCACGCCCGCCTTCAGCAGCTCCTCATAGTAGGAGCGCTGGGCATGGAATACGACCGCCTGGTCGCCCTCCTCGGAGACAAACAGGTCCACCGGAACCCCGCGCTGCACCGCGGTGGTCACCGCGTACATGATCGATTCATCCGGCACAAAGTACGGGCTGGTAATCACGATGCGCTTCTGCGCCGCATAGAGCAGGCCGAGGAACAGACGCAGGTTGTTCTCCCCGTCGAATCCGGGGCCGCTGGGCACCACCTGACAGTCCAGCACATTGGGGGTTTCCTCGGGCACGGCCTCGGCCATGTCCAGGCGCAGCGCGATAATCTCGCCGGATTCGGCGTACCAGTCGGAGAGGAAGATCACGTTCAGGGCGTCCACCGTGGGGCCCACCACGCGGACCATCAGGTCCTTCCACTTCAGGCCGCGGCGCAGGTTGCCACGCTTGAGGTAGGTCCGATCCACCAGGTTCTGCGAACCCATGTAGCCGACGCGACCGTCGACGATCATCAGCTTGCGGTGATTACGCAGATCCGGACGCTGGTACTTTCCCCGCAGCGGCTGCACCGGCAGCATCATGTGCCACTCGGCCCCCACCTGATTGAGGCGGCGCTTGGTCTGCCGATAGCGCGGTGAGCGCAGCGTGGCGATGTGGTCAAAGAGCACCCGCACCTTGACCCCGCGTGCCACGGCGCGACCGATAGCGTTGAAAAACTCCTCCGTCTTATCGCTGTAGGAGAGGATGTAGAACTCGATGTGGACATAGTCCACGGCCGTATCGATTTCGCGCGCCATCTCGGCGATCGACCCGTCGTAGTCGGGGATCAGCCGCGCGGTGTTGCCCCCCAGCAGGGGCAGCGCCCCGAGGTTCGAGTTGAGTTCCACCAGCGAGTTAAACCAGGTGGGCGCACCGGGCTGATGTTCCTGGTTGGGGAGAGCTTCGACGCCGGCCTTGACCGCATCGTTGATCTCCTCCTGGATCTTGCGTCGCTTACGCGGGAGCTTCGGATTTCCGATCAGCAGGAAGATCAGCATGCCCACGGCCGGCTGAATAAAGATCAGCATCAGCCAGGCCGTTCCCGCGGTGGGCTTGCGGTTGCGCGGAACCACGATCACCGCGATCACCCGGATGGTGATGTCAAGAACCAGGTAGAGCGCGCTCCAGAGGCCGAACCCACCCAGGAATAGGTCGAGGCCCACGGCGCTCCTCTCGATCGGTCGAAATCGCGGCCCTGCCGCGGTTCCGTCGGGTCAGGCCAGCTTAGCGAACCGGGGGCGGCAACGCGGGTATCGCGGGCGAGTTGGTGCCGTGTCTTCGAAGCGGGAACGGGAGAACACCGCCCACGGTCCCGGGTTAACGCCGGATGCCCCTCGCACGGGGCGAGGGGCATCCGGGAAGGTCACCGACCCGCGCGGGCGGGAGCTCCGCGAGGATGGGACCGGGCTACTCGGGGGATGCCGTCTTGGCGGCGGCACCACCGGAACGCGGTGCGGGCGGCAGGCCCAGACGTACGCGCTCCACCGACTCCATCTCCGCATACGCGGCACGTTCGCCGCGGTCTGCCCGGATGATCGAGCGCACAATGGCCCAGAACACCAGACCGACAAGGATGGTCGGGGTGACCGACCAGAGCGCGTTTACCCAGAAGTTGTCCATGATGTATCCATGGTACCTCGTTCGCGCGAGACTTACCTCGTTCGGTCGAGAGCACCGGGGATGCCCCTCGGTGGCCTAGACGCGCGGCTTTCGCCAGGCAAGGACCAGCCAGTAGACGCTCACTGCAACCGCGGCCAGGGAAAGTATCAGATCGATGATGCCCAGGGCGGGCTCGGAGGCCAGCTGAATCAGCGCGCCCACGACCTGGAACAGCGCAAGCACGGCGGCGATCGAGGCAAAAATGGTCCCGACCACCCGTCCCCAGGCGCGTCCGCGGCGAACCGGGAAGTAGATCAGGGCCGCGCTACCGGCAGCAAAGAGCACGGTGAAGATCGAGGATCCCACCAGGGTCACGGTGTAGGCGCTACTACCCAGGCCGCCGATCGAGGGGGCTCCGGTGATCGCAAATCCGATCCAGGTGCTGAGCAGGGCACCGACCAGCAGAACCGCGTACTGAATCAGGGTGAAGGATGCCAGCGGTGCCGATACCGACGCCGGGAAGGCTCGCTGGCCCGGCCGTTCGAACTGATCGGGGTGCACCGGGGGTGCGCCCGTGAGTGGAGGATATACGGCACCTGGCTGGCCATTCGCGGGCTGTCCGTATCCGGGCTGTCCGTATCCGGGCGGCGGAACCGCGGGCTGGCCGTACCCCGGCTGCGGGGCGGCGGGCGCGCCATAGGCGGGCGGGGTAAAGCCCGGCACCGGGGTCTGCTCCGGTGCGGGGAAGGCACCGGGGGTCTGTTCCGGCTGCGGGGCTGCCTGCCCCGGAACGGGATACGCGGGGGCCGATTCGGGCGGGGTAAATCCGGGAACGGGCTGACCCGATTCGGGTACGCCAGCGGACTCGGGGCCCTGCGGGGACGCGGACTGGTTCTCTTCTGGGGTAGACATGGCCACACGCTAAGCCCGAACCCTGTGCGTTGTCCGCATCTCCGGGGCGTGTCCGCGCTTAAATACCGGAAGCCCCGGGAAAACCCGGGGCTCCTGGGGATATGTCCTACTTGACCAGCGGGAACAGGATGGTCTCGCGGATGCCGAGACCGGTGATTGCCATCATCAGTCGGTCAACCCCCATGCCCATGCCACCCGACGGCGGCATGCCGTGCTCAAGTGCGCGCAGGAAGTCCTCATCCACCGGCATGGCCTCGTCGTCGCCGCGGGCGGCCAGCTTGGCCTGCGCGACAAAACGCTCACGCTGGATGACCGGGTCAACCAGCTCGGAGTATCCGGTAGCCAGCTCGAAGCCACGCACGTACAGGTCCCACTTCTCAACCACGCCGGCCTTGCTGCGGTGGTCGCGCACCAGGGGCGAGGTGTCCACCGGGAAGTCCATCACGAAGGTCGGACGCACCAGCGACCCCTTCACGAAGTGCTCCCACAGTTCCTCGACGTACTTACCGTGGATCGGGTGAGCCACCGCCACACCCTCGGCCTCGGCCAGGGCCTTGAGCTCCTCGATCGGGGTTTCCGGGGTGATCTCGCGACCGGCAGCCTCGGAGAGCGAGGTGTACATGTCGATCCGGTCCCAGTCGCCACCGAGGTCAAACTCGGTGCCGTCGGCCCAGGTCACCACGTGCGAGTCGGCGACGGCGAGCGCGGCGTTCTGAATCAGGGCCTGGGTCAGATCGGCGATGGAGTTGTAGTCGCCGTATGCCTGGTAGGCCTCAACCATCGCGAACTCGGGGCTATGGGTCGAGTCGGCACCCTCGTTGCGGAAGTTGCGGTTAATCTCGAACACCCGGTCGATGCCGCCCACCACCGCACGCTTGAGGTACAGCTCGGGGGCGATGCGCAGGTACAGTTCGGTGTCGAAGGCGTTGGACTCGGTCACAAACGGACGAGCGGCCGCGCCGCCGTGCATGACCTGGAGCATCGGGGTTTCCACCTCGAGGAAGTCCTGGCCAGTGAAGGTTGAACGCAGGCTGGCCATCATGGTGGCCCGATCCTTCACGGTCTTGCGGGCCTGCTCGCGGGCGATCAGGTCGAGGTAGCGGGCGCGCACGCGGCTCTCCTCGCTGAGCTCATTGTGCAGGTTGGGCAGCGGCTGGATGGCCTTGGCGGCGATCTGCCAGTCGGTCACCATGATCGACAGCTCGCCGCGGCGGCTGGAGATCACCTGTCCGGAGACAAACACGTGGTCGCCCAGGTCAACCAGGTCCTTCCAGCGGGCGAGCGATTCCTCGCCCACCTCGGCCAGGGAAACCATGGCCTGGATGCGGGATCCATCGCCCGACTGCAGGCTCGCGAAGCACAGCTTGCCGGTGTTACGGGCGTGCATGATGCGCCCGGCGATCCCCACGGTAATACCGGTCTCTTCGCCGGCCTCAAGGTGGGCATACTCGGCGCGCAGCTCGGGGATCGTGGTGGTGATCGGGACGCTCACCGGGTAGGCTCCGCCGGCGGCATCCGTGCGTTCGGCAATCAGCCGTTCGCGCTTAGCCAGACGCACCGCCTTCTGCTCGAAGATTTCGGCATCGGTCGGGGCGGCAACGGGGGAGTCGCTCATACTGTGTGTTCTCCTTGGGGACGGTGGCGTTCGCACCCCAGTTTAGCCCGGACTGACGCGGCCGCGCGCCGCCGCCTAGATCAGCGAATCGGGTTCGGGCTGGCGGGTGGTTTCCCGCAGCGCCTGATCCACCGCGCTGCGCACCAGCGAGGAGAGGAATCCGCCGGGGTGCTCGACCCCGATGTCCGCCAGGATGGAGGTCGCCTGGGTCACGATCGAGCGGGAGAACGCGGTGGCCGTGGTGATGGCTTCGGCGTAGGCCGGGCGATCATCCTCGGCGACGATCACCGGCTCGGCCCCCATCTCCACCACCAGGGCCTGCCCGATCGGCTGGACCGGTGCCGGGGCGGTGACCGCCACATAGCTTTCGGCCAGCCGGGCCAGATCCATGCTGGTGCCGGTGAAGGCGAGCGCCGGGTGCAGCGCGAGCGGGATCACCCCGCGGGATGCAGCCGGGGCGAGGACCGCGGTCCCAAACTCGGCGGCCGTATGCAGCACAATCTGACCCGGCTGCCAGGTTCCGGCCTCGGCCAACCCCTCAACCAGCGCGGCAAGCTCGGCGGTGGGCACCGCCAGGATGACCAGTTCGCTGCGCTCGATGATCTCGGGAATCTCCAGGATCGGCACCCCGGGCAGAATGGCCTCGGCCCGATCCCGGCTGGCCTCGGAGATCGCCGAGATGCCGATCACCGCGTGCCCGGCACCGGCCAGCGCCGCCCCGAGGACCGGGCCCACCCGACCGGCTCCGATGATTCCGACACCCAAACGTCCGGCACGACCACTCACTACTTTTCCTCCTGCGGCCCGAGGTTCGGGCCCAATTCGATATTCTCGGCAACGCCCGCCACCGGATAGCGCTGCGCGTTCTCGGCCACCAGCGCGGCCTCGCGTTCGCTGCTCGGTTCCCAGCGTCCCAGGTCGATCCGCGGGGCCCCGGGCACCGGTGCCGAGGCGCGCGTCTGCGCCCAGCGGTGCGAGGTATCGGCCCCGATGGCGACAACCACCGCGGCCGAAACCTTCTCAAACAGGTCCACACTGTCCCGGGTGGACATATGCGGCAGGGTCGCCACAACCGGGCCGAGCACCGTGTGGGCGGTCACGCTGGCGATTCGCAGCCGGCGCTCGATCGGCCCCTGCGTGGTGTTAAGACTCTGTAGGCGGGCCAGCGGAATGAGGTCCAGGTGGCGCCAGATCACCCCGCGACGGAAGATCAACAGATCCCCGGTCAGCGTGTAGCCGGTGCGTCGCCAGGCGAAGGGATCCACCCACGCCGCGCGCCGCGGGTTCCCCACAAAACCACGCGGATTCCGGGAGTTCAGCGCATCATCGAGCAGCTCGCGCACGGGCTGATAGAACGGCTGGTTGAGCAGCAGGCCCACCACGGCCGCCGCATCATCGAGCCGCCCCACCGGCAGCGCGGTGGTGGCCGAGTCGGCGGCGTTCAGCGCCGAGGTGCCGGCCCGGTTGATCTGAACCCGCCACCACCCAAACGGACGCCACAGCAGCGGCTGGGTCACCCGCACCGCGTGCACCCGGCCGGGCGGAACGGTGTCGTTGGTGGTGGAGAGCAGCCCGGCACCGATCCGCATGCCCGCGGAGGTGCTCGCCACCGAGTAGCGCATGGACTTGGAAATCCGCGACCAGTAATAGGAGACCACACCGAGGATCGCCGGCAGCAGCGCAAACAGCGACCAGTAGATTCCCCGGGTGACCATGACCGTGACCACCACCACCATCACGATCAACAGCACGGTGGACAGGCTCACCACGGTCGAGACGATCAGGCGCAGCGGGGACACCCGAACCACCGCGGTGACCTGGTGGGCGGCAAGATCCAGCTCGGGACCGAGCAGATCACGCGCGCGATCGGTCACCAGGTTTTCGAGCTTCGAGGCGGTGCTGGGCGTGCCCTCACCGGCGGTTTGCGTGGCTGGGGACGGAGCTGCCGGACGGTGCTGCTTGCCCGAGGCGAGGGTGAGCAGGGCCGCGCGCAGCGGCTCCGCATCGCGGGCGTGCAGGTACTCCAGGTTGACGTTGGCTCCGTCTCCGGCCACCGAGACCTCAAGCTTGGCCGCCCCAAAAATCCGGGCGAACAGCGGCCGGGCGATATTGACCGACTGGATCCGATCCAGCTGGGCCCGACGATGCCGCCGGAACAGGATGCCGCTGCGGATCTCCACCGCGTCGGCTCCGATTCGGAAGGTCGCCATCCGCCAGGAAATATAGAAGAACACGATCATCAGCACCAGCACGGCCAGCACCCCGCCAAGAATCAGCAGAATATTGGGTGAGTTGAGGATCGCGGTGACCGGATCGTACTGTTCGGGGCCGTTGAGCACCGGGACAAAAAAGGCCACCAGTCGCTCGCGGAAATTCGATACAACGATGCCGAAGATCACGATGAACGCGACCCCTCCGCGCAGCAGCGGGGTCGCCGGGTGCATCCGGTGCCACTCGCCGTCGGTCAGGTCGGCGACTGTGCGCGGCGGCGCGGCGGGAGTGGTTGCCGGAGTGGGCGGCGGGATCGGCTCAAACTCGCCGCTCACAGCCCGCTCCGACGACTCTCGGCGACGGCCACCAGGTGGTCACGCAGCTGCTCGGCCTCCGCCAGGGGCATCCCGGGGATGATCACGTTGGTGCCCACCGCCGCGGTGACAAACTTCAGCTCGGCCAGGCCGAACGCACGGGCAATCGGCCCCCGGTTGATGTCGACCAGCTGCATCCGACCGTAGGGCACCGCGACAAACCGCTGCCACATGATCCCGCGGCGAAACAGCAGGTCATCCTCGCGCAGCAGGTAGCCAATGGAGCGAGCCCGACGAGGAATCAGGATCGCGGTAATAATGAGCACGATGAGGATCGCGCCGCCGGCCAGCAGGGGCCAGATCGACTCGTTCAGCCACCAGATCAGGGCGGCCACCGCGGCGACCACGATCATCGTGACGGTGTTCCCAATCTGCTCGATCACCGCAAACTTCGGCGAAATCCGCTGCCACTGATCGCGCGGATAGTCGAGCTCCAGTGACCTCAGCTCGGGACCACCCGCGACAGGCTCGCTCGGCGCATCAGGAACCCGCAGCCCTGGACCACTGGCGACAGGCTCACTCGGCACATCAGGAACCCGCAGCTCGGGACCACTGGCGGTGGGCTCACTCGGCACATCAGGAAGACGCGGGGGCTGCTCCGGGTAGGTCATCGTCGGTATCCTCCGGCAGGGTGCACAGGTATTCGGCGATGAGGCCGCCCGCGCACAGGATCAGGGCGCCCACGGTGGCGATCACCAGGGGTACCCACGAGTTTAGCGCGGGGCTCACCGCGCGGCTGAGGAGAAATCCGATCAGTCCCAGTCCCACGCCGCCGAGCAGGGCCCCGGTCACGGCCTCCGCCTTGGCCAGGACCAGGATCCGCATCGCGTAGAACGAGTCGACCCGGCGGCGCGGGGTCGCCCGGATCGCGCGATAGATCCGAGCCGCCAGGAATACGGTCACCCCGGCGATCAGCAACAGCGTGATCGGAAGCGACAGCGCGGGCGTCAGCAGCGGACGGCCGAGCCCGGCGAGGGTCATATTTGTCAGCGCGCCCACCGCGGCACCGACGGCGAGAAGCCCAATCAGGACCCCGTAGGAGGTGCGCTTCACGGCAGCTCCGTTTCGGTCGGGATGGTTTTCAGAGCCCGCAGCAGATCGGCTACTGGGCCGGCCCCGGGCAGGACGGCGTCGGGGTCCAGCGCCCACCACGGGCCCAGCACAAAGTCTCGCTCCACCGCGCGCGGGTGCGGGATGGTCAGGGTGGGCGTTTCGATTTCCAGATCGCCGTAGGTGATGATGTCGATGTCCAGCGTGCGATCGCCCCAGCGTTCCAGACGCTCGCGGCCGTGGGCACGCTCGATCTCGGCACCGGCAGCCAGCAGGTCGCGCGGGCTGAGCGTGGTGCGCACGCGGGCGACGGCGTTCAGGTATCCCGGCGCATCGGGATCGGGTCCGTCGAGTTTCACCGCCACCGAATCGACCACCGGAGAGAGGGTGACCTCGAGGATCCCGGGCACATCGGCCAGGTCACGAACCGCGGCGTCGAGGGTTTCGGCGCGGTCTCCGAGGTTGGCGCCGAGCGCGAGGATCGCCGATACGGAGTGCCGCGGGGCCTCGGATGCGCGCGAATCATCGCGGGCGAGCCGCTCGAGTTTCGCCTGGGTATTGCGCGTGGGCGGGATGATGCGCCCACCGGGGAGCGGAGTCATCGGGTGCGCTCAATCGTCACGGCCACATCGCCAAACGGCACCGAGATCGGGGCGTCGGGCTTGTGCACGGTGGCGCGCACGCGCTCGGCGGCGGGGAAGCTCAGGGCAACCGCGGCGACCCGCTCGGCCACGGTTTCGATCAGGTCCACCGGGTTGGCGGCCACGGCGGCGACCACGGCCTCGGCGAGCTCGCCATAGTGAACGGTGGCGGCCAGATCGTCCCCGGCGGCGGCCGGATGAAGGTCGAGCCAGACCACCAGATCGATCAGGAAGTCCTGGCCCTGTTCGCGCTCAAAGTCGAAGACGCCGTGGTGCGCGCGTACACGCAGTCCGGTCAGGGTAATGAAGTCGTTGGCAGCCACGGGGCTAGTCTACGGGCGTGGGTTCGGCCCCGCCACACGAACGGCGGCTCCGACTCCAACGCCCGGGCGCGGCGCCCGGGGTGCGGTGTGCGGTCCGGACCGCGGCGCGCTAGGAGCGTAGGTGCTCCCACACGTCGAGCGCGCGGGCGCTCGCCCGGGGTTCGTGGACGCGCACCCCCCAGATGCCGGAGTCGGCGATCAGCGCGGTCAGGACGGCCGTGGGTAGATCCCGCTCGGCTACCTCGGCATCGGCGGGAAGCATCTCGCCGAGGAAACGCTTGCGGCTGGCCCCGATCAGCAGCGGGAATCCCAGCGCGGTCAGTCGGTCAAGCCCCCGCAGGATCGCCCAGTTATGAGCGCCGGTCTTGGAAAACCCGAGACCCGGATCCAGGATGATGCGATCGTCGGGAATCCCCGCGGCGCGGGCAGCGGCAACGATTCGCGAGAGTTCCTCCACAACCTCGCTCACCGGATCGGCATAGTGGGCCAGGCTGTCGCCCGCGTCGAGGCGACCACGCCAGTGTCCGGCGATCAGAATCGCGGTCTCCGAGGCGGCCACCACCCGGAGCAGCTCGGGGTCGGCCTGGCCGCCCGAGACATCGTTGACGTACAGCGTGCCCGCGGCGAGGGCGACCCGCGCGGTCTCGGCGTTCATCGTGTCGATCGAGGTGGTGATTCCCGCGGCGCTGAGCGCCTCCAGCGCCGGTCGTACCCGGGCAATCTCCTCGGCGACCCCGACAATCTCGGCACCGGGACGGGTGGACTCCCCACCCACATCCACGATGTCCGCCCCGGCCTCGACGAGGGCCCGGCCGCGGGCAATGGCATCCTCGGGAGCCAGATAGTGGCCCCCATCGGAGAAGGAATCGGGGGTGACGTTCAGCACCCCCATGATCAGCGGCCTAGCGGACATAGAATCCACCGTCCCCAACCATCAGCAGCCTCGTGGTCACCGAACCACCATCCACTACCATCTGCGGCCTAGCGGTCATGGGTCCCACCGATCAGGGCGAAAACTTCCCCCCGACGCAGTGGGTCAGACAGCTCGCCGCGGCTGGCCATGGTGACCGTGCTGGAGGCCACCTGGCGCGGTCCGCGGGCGGACACGCAACCGTGCTTGGCCTCCATCACCACCAGCGCCCCGCGGGCGTCCAGACCCGTGAAGAGGGTGTCGGCGATCTCGTCGGTCAGGCGTTCCTGCAGCTGCGGGCGCGACGCCAGGGTGTCGACAACTCGCGGCAGTGCGCCGAGGCCCACCACCTTCTCGCCGGGCAGGTAGGCCACGTGGGCAACCCCGATAAAGGGCAGCAGGTGGTGCTCGCAGATCGAGCGAAACTCGATATCGCGCAGCAGCACGATCTCCCCCGGTCCCGAGGTTTCATGCTCATCGGCCGCGGAATCCAGCGGCACCGTGTTGTTCAGCAGGGCGCGGGCATCCACGCCGATCCCGGAGAAGTACTCGGCGTAGGCCTCGGCCACCCGACGCGGGGTGTCCTGCATGCCCGGACGGGCGGGGTCCTCCCCGATCGCTTCGATCAGTTCGGACACCGCCCGCATCACGCGTTCGCGATCCACTGCCATGCGGCTAGGACTCCGGGGTTGTGTCGGTCGGCTTCTGGTCCGCCTGAGCGGGCTTCTCCTCGGTCGCATCCGCGGCGGGAGCCTCGGCTGCGGGAGCCTCGGGGGCTGCGGCGTCGGCCGCGGTACCGGTCTCGACGGCCGGGTCCTCGGTGGGCTCCAGGGTGGCCGAGGCCACGGCACCGTCGGTCAGCTCGGGCTGGATCGGCACCGAGGTGATCGGCATCTCGATCGGGGGCAGGTCGCTCACCGGACGGTCGACGCTGGAGAGCCACTGCGGGCGCTCGTCCAGCTTCTTGATGTCCTTGAAGATCTCGGCCAGCTGGTTGTGATCCAGGGTTTCCTTCTCCAGCAGCTCGCGAGCCAGACGGTCGAGCACATCGCGGTTGGCGTTGAGCATCTTCCAGGCCTCATCATGGGCCTGCTCGATCAGCGCGCGCACCTGGTCGTCCACCTGCTGGGCGATCCGCTCCGAGTAGTCGCGCTGGGAACCCATGTCGCGACCGAGGAACATCTCCCCGCTCGAGGCACCCAGCTTGACCGCGCCGATTCCGGCGCTCATGCCGTACTCGGTCACCATCTTGCGGGCGATCGAGGTGGCCTTCTCGATGTCGTTGGAGGCACCGGTGGTGGGGTCGTGGAACACGATCTCCTCGGCCACACGGCCACCCATCGCGTAGGTCAGCTGGTCCAGCAGCTCGTTACGGGTCACCGAGTACTTGTCCTCCAACGGCAGCACCATCGTGTAGCCGAGGGCGCGTCCACGCGGGAGGATGGTGACCTTGGTCACCGGGTCGGAGTTCCGCATCGAGGCGGCGGCGAGGGCATGACCACCCTCGTGGTAGGCGGTGATGAGCTTCTCACGATCGTTCATGACGCGAGTACGACGCTGCGGACCGGCGATCACGCGGTCGATGGCCTCGTCCAGCGCACGGTTGTCGATCAGCTGCGCGTTGGAGCGCGCGGTCAGCAGGGCGGCCTCGTTGAGGACGTTGGCCAGGTCGGCACCGGTGAACCCGGGGGTCTTGCGGGCGACAACCTCAAGGTCGACGTTCTTGGAGAGCGGCTTGCCCTTTCCGTGGACCTCGAGGATCTTGCGACGGCCGGGCAGATCGGGCGCATCCACGCCGATCTGACGGTCGAACCGGCCCGGACGCAGCAGCGCGGGGTCCAGGATGTCAGGACGGTTGGTGGCCGCGATCAGGATCACGTTGGTCTTGGGGTCGAAGCCGTCCATCTCCACCAGGAGCTGGTTCAGGGTCTGCTCACGCTCATCGTGACCACCACCCATTCCCGCGCCACGGTGGCGACCGACGGCGTCGATCTCGTCCACAAAGATGATGGCTGGGGAGTTTTCCTTGGCCTGCTGGAACAGGTCACGCACGCGGCTGGCACCCACACCCACAAACATCTCCACGAAGTCCGAACCGGAGATCGAGTAGAAGGGGACGCCGGCCTCACCGGCGACGGCGCGGGCAAGCAGGGTCTTACCGGTTCCGGGAGGACCGTACAGCAGCACACCCTTGGGGATGCGGGCACCGACGGCCTGGAACTTGGCGGGCTCCTTCAGGAACTCCTTGATCTCGTTGAGCTCCTCAAGCGCCTCGTCGCTTCCGGCCACATCCGCAAAGGTGACCTGCGGGGACTCCTTGGACACCAGCTTGGCCTTCGACTTACCGAAGGACATCAGCTTGTTGCCGCCACCCTGCATGTTTGACAGCAGGAACCAGAAGACCACACCGATGATCAGGAACGGGATCAGGAACTGCAGCAGCGAGCCGATCCAGCTGGGCTGGGGCACCTTATCGGTGAAGCCGTCGGCGGGCTTGGCCTCGTTGACGGCGGTGATCACATCGTCCGCACGCGCGTCGAGGAAGTTGAACTGCACCCGCTTGCCGAAGTCCTTGAAGTCGTCCTTCAGCACCAGGTCGGCCCGGTTTTCACCGGCGGTCAGGGTGACCTCCTTGACCTTGCCGTCCTTAATCAGCGAGATGCCCTGGTCCGTGTTGATCTCACGGAATCCGTTCAGCCCCGCGATCAGGTTAAAACCAATCAGAAAGACAACAATTGCGACGATGATGTAGGGCAGTGGGCCCTTGAAAAGGCGATTGGGTTTCATGTGCGTGCGAGCGGACGCTCGGACCTTTCTGCGGGTGAGGCAAGGACGGGTCGAGGAGGCCCGTACTGATTAGGGTAGCCGCTAGGGGCGAAAGTCCGCCCCATGTTCGCCGTGGGATGAACCCATGCGTGTTCACAGCTTGCGTTCGGGCTGCTCGGAGGATATGCGGAGACCCCGCGAGGAAACCTCGCGGGGTCGGCGTCAAATATGGTTATTAGGCGTACACGTGGGGGGCCAGCACGGCCACGTCACGCAGGTTGCGGTAGCGCTCGGCGAAGTCCAGACCGTAGCCCACCACGAAGTCGTTGGGGATGTCGAAGCCGACGTAGCGGCAGTCAATCTCGACCTTGGCGGCCTCGGGCTTGCGCAGCAGGGCGCAGACCTCGATCGAGGCGGCACCGCGGGCGGCGAAGTTATCCAGCAGCCAGGAGAGGGTCAGACCCGAGTCGATGATGTCCTCGACGATCAGCACGTGGCGGCCGGCGATGTCGGTGTCGAGGTCCTTGCGGATCTGCACGACGCCGCTCGACTTGGTCGAGGCGCCGTAGGAGGATACGGCCATCCAGTCGATCTGCACGTGCTGGGTCAGCGCGCGGGAGAGGTCTGCCATGACCATAACGGCACCCTTCAGGACGCCCACCAGGAGCAGGTCCTTTCCGGCGTAGTCCGCGTCGATCTGAGCGGCAAGCTCGCGCAGTTTGGTGTTGATTTGTTCCTCGGTGACGAGGATTTCGGTCAGATCATTGCGGATGTCGCTGGATTCCATGAACCAAGTCTACGTTGTCCTGGTGATCGGGGAAATCCACCCGCGCGCCGTGTTTTCTCCCGGCGGCAGGTTTGGCGGGTGTACCGTGCCCTTTTGTTCGGCACACCCGCATGGCCACGCTAGTCGAGGGCCCCGGCGGCGGTGAAAACGATCAGGCCGTTGTCGCGATGTACACGGATCCCCGGCACATCGATCGGCCCCTGACCGCGCCAGCGGGTCACCAGTTCGGCGATTTCCAGCGTGTGGGAGCGTTCGAGGGAGACGCCAAACTCCCCCTGTGCCACCAGGCGAATAATCCGGTTGCGCAGCGCCGCGGGGTTCGCGGCCAGGGCCTGGACCGAGACGGCGATGCCGGCCTCGGCGTGCTCCACGATCTCCTCGATGAACTCCTCGATCATGTCCTCAAACGCGTCGGCGTCCTCGCGGGCCTGATCGGCGGTGCGGGCCAGCGCCTTGGCGATGCCCGGACCAAGCTCGGCCTCAAGCATCGGCAGGATCGTCTCGCGCACACGCACGCGTGCATAGGAGGGGTCAAAATTATGGGGGTCGATCCAGGGGGTCAGCCCGCGGGCGGCGCAGGAGCCCACGGTGTCGACCCGGTCGATCCCAAGTAGCGGACGCGCATAGAGCCCCGATCGGGGTGCCATGCCGGCGAGGCTGCGTGCACCGGCACCGCGGGCAAGACCCAGCAGCACGGTCTCGGCCTGGTCATCGCGGGTGTGTGCGAGCAGCACGGTGTCGGAACCGTGTTCGCGAGCCACCTCGGACAGCGCCGCATAGCGGGCCTCGCGGGCGGCAGCCTCGGGCCCTCCCTCGGTCCCTACGCTCACGCGGCGCACAATCACCGGGTCCAGGCCCAGCTCGCGGGCGGTGGCGGCGGTACGCTCGGCCACAAGGTCCGAGCCCTCCTGTAGTCCGTGATCCACGATGATCGCGCCCGCGGGAATCCCGGCTGAGCGCGCCTCGAACGCCAACGCATCGGCCAGGGCGAGGGAATCGGGCCCGCCGGAGAGGGCCACAAATACCGGCGCGTCACCCGTGGTATCCGCCGAATTGGCGCGTTCTGCGAGGGCCTGACGGACGGCGCTACGAATGCGAGCGCTGGACGTATCCAAACCTGGGCGACGGGGTGCTTGTGTGTTCTCGGGCATCAAGTAACGTTATTACAGACTTTCCCGATTCTGATCCGTTCTAACTAAGGAGAACAAGTCATGGCTACTTACGACGTCGTCGTAGAGATCCCCAAGGGCAGCCGCAACAAGTACGAGGTTGACCACGAGACCGGTCGCGTCTACCTGGACCGCGTGCTGTTCACCACCTTCGTGTACCCCACCGACTACGGCTACTTCGAGAACACCCTGGGCCTCGACGGCGACCCCGTTGACGCCCTGGTTCTGCTGGAGTACCCGGTCTTCCCGGGCGTCGGCGTGAAGGTTCGCCCGGTGGGCGTCCTGAACATGTCGGACGAGGCCGGCTCGGACGCCAAGGTTCTGGTTGTCCCCGCCAAGGACCCGCGCTGGGCTCACATCCAGGACATCTCGGATGTGGACGAGCAGACCAAGAACGAGATCGAGCACTTCTTCACCCGTTACAAGGACCTGGAGCCCGGCAAGTGGGTCAAGGTTGACGGTTGGGCTGACGCCGCCACCGCCGAGCAGATCGTCACCGACGGTTTCGCCGCGTTTGAGGCCGAGGGCAAGCACTAATTGCCCCCGCGAAACGGCGGTCCGGGGTCTCCCGGGCCGCCGTTTCGCAAATGAGGGACGGCATTCCCCCGGGCATTCCGCTCGACAGCGAGGCAAAAAGCGCGGTTTTGCGGGCGTCCGCCACGCCGAAACCCGCGGTCCCGCCACGCCGATTGACCGGGGGTTTCTTCAAATCGGACGCGCCCGGGGCGGCCTCGATTTTTCTGTGAGAGGATTATGCCCATATACTGATTTCAGGCAAGAGAGCGGGAAACGAAATCCGAAAGGAAATCACCCCAAACTCCGGTCTGTTACTTCGGTAGCCGAGGTCTTCGAACCTCACGGCCCCATCGTTTAGCGGCCTAGGACGCCGCCCTTTCACGGCGGTAGCACGGGTTCGAATCCCGTTGGGGTCACCACTACCAAGTAATGCAGTACAATTCAATATGTAAGGCCCTGTAGCGCAGTTGGTTAGCGTGCCGCCCTGTCACGGCGGAGGTCGCGGGTTCAAGTCCCGTCAGGGTCGCCAAGGTGAAGAACCCTTCCCATCGGGAAGGGTTTTTTATCTCAGGCGGCAAGTATTTGCCACCTGGCTCTGTAGCTCAGTTGGTAGAGCGTTCGACTGAAAATCGAAAGGTCACCGGATCGATGCCGGTCGGAGCCACCAAAACCCCCACATCTCGCCGATCGTGGGGGTTTTTTGTTGCCCCGAACCCAGTTGCCCCCCAACCCACGAGCCAATCGCGAAGGTTTTTGTTTCCTATGGCCGCATAGATCTCAAAACGAGTTGCGGCTTCGGCCAGGCGGCGAGCATCAACTACCCGAGGCTCAGAGTGCGCCGTTCTCAATGGAACGAAGCGTGTCACGCGTCACGAATGCGCACTCAGCTAGCTGCGAAGCGCTCATGCCCTGGAGCTTCCGCCAGCGCGCGATGTTCTCTCCGAGATCCGCGAGCTGCCGCTCTCTCGTCGGCGACCGACGCATGACCATAATTCACCCCGTTCTGAAGCCTATAGCTGTCAATTCTTGTTCTATTGAACTATTTATGTGCCATCCATCATCAACTGAGGTCGTTGGGACTCCTCATTCCACCAGGTCCTCTCCACCGGCTACCGGACTGCGCTCTTCCCTCTCCTGCATGCGCGTCTAGGCTCCGCTTGTGTCGCCGGCGCCGCGTACCATCACGCGGGTGGGGTCGGCGAAGTGGGTGAAGCCGTACTGCTCGTAGAGTCCCTGGGCGGTCGCGGTAGTGAGGATGAGGCGGCGCAGACCCAGCGGTTCGAGGTCCTCGATGACGGCGGCCATCAGCATCTTGCCCAGGCCCTCCCCACGCGTATCCGAGTCCACAAAGACGTCGCAGACCCAGCCAAACGTTGCCCCGTCGGTCACCACGCGAGCATAGGCAACTTGGCGACCGGTCTCCTCCTCGTAGATCCCATAGTTTCGAGACGCGTCCATCGCCGTTTCCTGCGCCTCACGCGATCGGTCCTGGGCCCAATACGATTCATCTCGCAGCCAGGCGTGCACCCGATCCCGGTCGACGCGGGCGGGGTCGGTGGAGAAGACATACGTCGTCATAGACGAAGCATAATCTCCCTCAAATAAATAGGAGGTAAAGGGTGCTTCGCAGGGCGCCCGCCCACACCCTGCGTTTTTGCGGCTCTGCAAATTCTGAGCCCTCCTCAAACCGCCACACACTAGCTGTGGATTACTCTCTTTATGTAACTTTATTGACTCTAGATAAAGCTTCCTAACGCTCGTAAGATGCCTCCATGGACAGCGTCAATAATCCCTATACGCCGAATGCGGGCGCGCGGCCGGAAGTCGTTGTCGGACGTGAAGAGCAAACGGCTGCATTCGACATCCTCCTTCAGCGTTTAGCGCGCGGACGGGACAGCCAATCCCTCATTGTCACGGGTCTGCGTGGAGTCGGGAAAACGGTCCTGCTCAATGAGCTGAGAGATATCGCGCTCTTCCACAAGTGGGTAGTGGTAGAAGTTGAGGCGAGCAAATACAGTGACGAGGCGTTTCGCCGAACACTCGCCTCGAAGATCAAGTCCACGCTATTTCAACTCTCACCACGTACTCGTTGGACCAAACGGTTCCAACGCGCAGCGAGCGCGTTGAGCGCGTTCGCACTCTCCGTCAACGATTCCGGCACATGGACCCTGGGATGGGACATACCCGCATCCGCAGGAATCGCAGATTACGGCGATCTCGCCCTCGACCTCACCGATGTCCTAGTGGAGCTGGGTGAGGCGGCTAAAGAAGCAAGCCGCGGGGTAGTTCTTTCAATCGACGAGGTTCAATTCTTGAAAAAGCCCCAGCTAGAAGCTCTCATACAGGCAATCCATAAGACGGTACAGAGGCGCCTCCCGATCACGCTGGTCGGCGCGGGGCTGCCTCAGATTGCCGAGCTGGCGGGCGACGCGAAATCATACGCAGAACGACTCTTTAAGTTTCCCTCTATCGGCTCCCTCAGCGAGCAGGATTCACGGGAAGCGATTTCAGGGCCCGCACGCGCCGAGGGTATCGGGTGGGAACCTGACGCCCTCGAATTCGCGCTGTCCATCACAAAGGGCTATCCCTATTTCATTCAAGAATTTGCGCACCAGACATGGGAAATCGCGCCCGGTGATTCGATCACCCTCATAGACGCCCAAATGGCAGTTGACCCCTACGAAGCAAAACTCGACAGCTCCTTCTTTCGTGTCCGCCTTGACCGGGCTACACCATTGCAAACCGCATACATGCGAGCGATGGCACAGCTTGGTTCCCTGCCTCAAAAAGCCGCCGATGTCGCAGGACTCATGGGACGAGAATCGACGCAGGTAGCGCCAACTCGTGCGGAGTTGATCGACATGGGTCTGTTGTATACGCCCGAGCATGGCTACGCCGCGTTCACCGTTCCCGATTTCGACAAGTACATCATGCGGGCGGTCCCTACGCTCGTAGTTCCCCAGATTCGGAGACGCACCAGGCATTCCGACTCCAGGCGCTAGGAAGTCCGGGCTACCCAGCTCGCGCTATGCTCTTCTAGTGCCTCCGCGTTCCCCCCTCCCCCAGCGTCTGGGCCTCGATGCGGCATGGCTGCGCACCAACGATGGTGACCGCTCGGCCCCTCCGGTGTGGACCACCATGCGCGAGTGGTTGCACTATCGACTGCCCGAGAACGTCGAGGTGGATGCGTTCCTCGACACCGGCCGCTTTGTCTATGCCAACGGAGAGGCCGTCCACGGGGAAGACCGTTACCGGTCCAACACGTTTATCTGGTTCCACCGCGACCTCCCGGTCGAAACCCCGGTGCCGGGCAGGATCCGGGTGATCCACCGGGATGAGCGGATCGTGGTCATCGACAAGCCACCGTTTCTCTCCTCGATCCCGCGCGGCCGCCACGTCCGCGAGAGCGTCGTGGTGCGGATGCGCGAGGAGCTGGGGCTTCCCGAGCTCTCCCCCATGCACCGCCTCGACCGCGTCACCTCGGGAGTCCTGATGCTCGCGACCGAACGGCGCTGGCGCGCGCCCTACCAAACCATGTTTATGCGCGGCGAGGTACAGAAGGTGTACCGGGCACTCGCCGGGATCCGCGAGGATCTGGTCTTGCCCACCGTCGTGCGCAACCACCTCATCAAGGAGCGTGGCATCATGAACGCGGAGATTGTGCCCGGGGCCGAGCCCAACTCCGAGTCGCTGGTCGAGCTGGAATCCGAGATCAGCCCCGGACCCGACGGTGCCCGCCGCGGAATCTACCGGCTGAGCCCGCGCACCGGCAAGACCCATCAGCTGCGCATGCACCTGTGGAGCCTGGGGATTCCGATCGCCGGCGACCCGCTCTACCCGGTCGCCCAGGACGTCGCCGTGGACGACTTCAGCACCCCGCTCCAACTTCTCGCCCACACCCTGAGCTTCAGCGATCCGATCGACGGAACCGAACGTCGCTTCGAAAGCACCCGGCCGTTCCCGCTCACGGCCGAACCGGGCGACTCCCGCTAGATCTGCGGAGGGGTTCGGCACCCGCGTCGAGTTCGGTGACCTCCGAGAGTCCACCCCGCTGTGTGTTCGGCACCCGCGTCGAGTTCGGCATTTGCTTCGAGTTCGGCCACCACCGAGGGCTCACCCCGCTGTGTGTTCGGAACCCTCCGCGACCTCACCCCGCTTCGAGTCCGCGTCGCCGAGACCCAAAGCTTCCAACCCCACAGCTCAACGCCGCTGCGCCGTTGCGCCTCAACGCCTCAACGCCTCAACGCCTCAACGCCAGGATCGCACCGTGCGGACGCGCCCCCGGGTCGGTGCGCTCATGGGTCTCCAGCACGCCGAATCCCACCGCCTCGATCCGCGCGGCCAACTCCGCGGTTGGCCAGGCATAGGCGGTGACCACCGCATGATCAAAGGAAGCCACCACGGGACCGGTGAAAAACCCGACCGCCAAACCGCCACCCGGGACCACCACCCGCGCGCATTCGGCGAGCGCCCCGTCCAGCTCGGTGGGCGAGAGGTGAATAAGGGAGTACCAGGCGAGAATCCCGCCGATACTCCGATCCGCCGCCGGCAGATCCTGTACCGCGCCCTCCCGAAAACGCGCATCCGGATACCGCGCACGCGCATGCGAGATGAACGCCGGCACCGGGTCGATCCCCACCGCAGAGGCACCGCGGGTGCGCAAAAACTCGGTCCAGTGGCCGGGCCCGCACCCCACATCCAGCACCGGCCCCGCAAGCCCTCGCACCCAGGAGTCGATCAGTTCACGATCCGGGGCCGCCGCCGACTCGATGCTCCCCAACACCTCGATATATTCGGCGGCGCGAGAATCGTAGGCGTCTCGAATACCGGGATCATCGACCATGCTCCGACCCTACCCGGAACCCCGGGCCTACTCCAGGATGCGCTGATACAGTGCGTGGTCCTGCCACTCGCCGGCGATACGCAGGTAGCGCTTGGCGATCCCGATGTACTCGAACCCGTTCCGTTCAAGAACCCGCCGGGATCCCGTGTTGTGCAGCATGGCCCCGGCCTCCAGCCGGTGCAGCTTGAGGTCCTCGCGCGCGAGCCGGATCATCTCGGCCGCGACCGCCGAGGCCACCCCGCCGCCGGTAAATCGGGCATCCACCCAGTACCCCAGGAACGCGCTCTGCAGCGGACCCCGGATGATCGCGGTGAGGGCAGAGCGCCCCACAATCTCCCCGTCGTGGGTGAGCACCACCGGATACGTGGAACCGGCATCGCGGGTGGCAATCTGCCGGAGAACGTCCTCGGCCTGCCAGCGCTCGGTGTAATAGTCCTCGGGACGCGCCGGGTCCCACGGTGCCAGGTGCTCACGGTTACGTTCATAGGCGGCAACAAGCGCCGTCTCATCACCCTCGCGCAGATCACGCAGCGTAATACCGAGGGGAAGGTGTACGGGGTCAATCACTAGATCAACGTACATGAGATCCACGGCGGGGGCGATATACGATGTGTGTCGGACGTTACGCCCATATCGTTAGCAATCCTAAACATCTCGCGCGAATCGACTATGCCTCACGAAATCACCCCGCTGCGCCGCCTCCTGGCGATGATCGCGCTCCTGCTCTGCCAGCTCACCGCGACCATCGACGCCTCGATCGTCAACGTCGCCCTCCCCGCCCTCTCCCGCTCGCTGCACGCGGGCCCCTCGGACACCGTCTGGGTGACCACCGCATTCCTGCTGGCGGTGGCCTGTATGGTGCCGATGACCAGCGCCCTCGGCGACCAGATCGGCCAGCGCACCCTGTTCCTCGCCGGTGCCCCGCTGTTCACCCTGGCCTCGCTGGCCTGCGCACTCGCCCCGAGCCTGGGCTGGCTGATCGCCTTCCGGGTGGTTCAGGGCATCGGATCGGCCATGATCATCGCCGCCGTGATCCCCATGTTCCGCTACCTCTACCCGCCGCAGCGCATCGGCAGCGTGATGGGCATCAACGCGATGGTGGTCGCCATCGGCACCGCCGCCGGCCCCACCCTCGGCGGCCTGATCCTCTCCGGTCTCGACTGGCCCTGGCTGTTCCTAATCAACGTGCCCATCGGCCTCATCTCGATTGTGCTCGGCGCGCTCTTCCTGCCGAAGACCCGGGCGCAGCGTGGGAACTTTGACGCCCGCGGATCCGTGCTGATCGCGCTGGCCATCGCCGCCTTCCTGCTGGGTGTCAACCAGCTGGTGGATCTCGGCACAATCTGGGTGCCGGGCATCCTGCTGGCCATCGGTGCCGCCTTCACCCTGTGGTTTATTCGGCATGAGCGGGTTGCCGCGCGTCCGATCATCCCGCCGCGGATCTGGAACGGGGTCTTCTCGATCGCCGTGCTCACCGCCTGGACCTCCTTCTTTGCCCAGGGCATCGCCTTCGTGGCGCTCCCCTTCCTCTTCCAGAGCGAGTTTGGTGCGACACCGCTGCAGTCGGCCCTGCTGTTCACCCCGTGGCCCGCGGTCATCATCCTGGTCGCGCCGATCTCCGGTCGCCTGGCCGACCGGATCCGCCCGGCCGTGCTCGCCCTGGTGGGCCTCGGCATCTACACCGTCGGGCTGCTGATGTTGGCGATTGCCGGCCCCCACCCCTCGATCCTGCCGATCCTGATCGCCACCGCGATCTGCGGGCTCGGCTTCGGCACCTTCCAGAGCCCCAACAACCGCGACATGCTCTCCTCGGCACCGCTTGAACTCTCCTCCTCGGCCTCGGCGGTGCTCAATACCAACCGGACCATCGGGCAGTCGGCCGGTTCCGGAGCCGTCAGCATGGCCTTCGCCCTGTTCGGGGCCGAGGCGGCCTCGCTGGCCAAGCAGGCGGATGCGGCGGCGGGGGTGCTGTGGATCGCCGTCTTCGCGGCCCTGGCCTCGGTGGTCCTCAGCGCGCTGAAGGTCCGCCGACGCAGACCCGAACTCATTAATTAGGTAGCTGAGTCTATTTAAGAAATACTGGGGGCATGGAATCACAGGGCCGAAATATCGGCGCCCGCCGCGGCGCCGCCCGCGAACGCCTTCTCGACGCCGCCGCCCGTCACTTTTATCTGGACGGGATCGCCGCCACCGGAATCGACACGATCACCGCCACCGCCGGGGTCGCGAAGATGAGCCTGTACAACAACTTTGCGTCCAAATCAGCCCTGGTTGAGGCCTATATCGAGCGCCGTCACGAGGAGTGGCTTCGCCTCTACGACGTCCGCCTCCGCGAGGCCGAGACCCCGCGGGATCGGATCCTGGCGGTGTTTGATGCCTATATCGACCACGCGGAGGACGCCTATGATCACGCGTTCCGCGGCTGCGGTCTGCTGAATGCGGCCGCCGAACTCCCCGCCGGCGATCCGGGTCGCCTGGCCGTGCGGCGGCATAAGGAGGAGGTGGAACGGATCCTGCGGCGCGAACTGGACCGGCTCGTCGCGGCCGAAGACACAGACACGCTGGACACCGACCCCTCGTCACCGCCCATCTCGGACGAGGACACGGACTCGCCGGCCACCGCCGGCCCCTCGTCACCACCCATCGCGGCCGAACGGGCCGAAACGCTGGCCACCCACCTCTCGTTTCTGCTCGAGGGATCGATGGCTCGGGCGGGACTCGACGGCACCTCGGACCAACTGCACACCGCGCGCGCACTCGCCGCGCGGCTCCTGACCCGCGCGTGAGCCGTCACACCACCGGCGTCCTCGCGGTCCTGACCGCCGCGCTGCTCTGGGGTACCACCGGCACCGCGGCCAGCCTGGTTCCCCAGGTGGGCGCGCTGGCAATCGGCTCGGCGGCGATGGGAATCGGCGGCCTCCTCCAGGCCCTGATCGCCCTCCCCGCCCTGCGCCGCTCGCGCCACGCCCTCGCCGCCCGGCGCGGCATGCTTGTGCTCGGGGCGATCTCGGTCGCGATCTATCCGCTCGCCTTTTACGGATCGATGCGCCTGGGTGGCGTGGCGCTGGGCACGGTCATCTCGCTGGCCTCGGCCCCGCTACTCGCCGCCGTGCTGGAGGCGGTTCTGGATCGCACCCGCCTGCGCGGCCGCTGGTTTGTGGCCGCGGCCCTGGGCATCATCGGCAGCATTCTGCTGTGTCTGCCGCAGGGTCCCGCTGCCCCGCCCGCGGGCCCCAACATTCCCCTCGGGGTGATCCTCGGACTGATCGCCGGGGCCACCTATGCGGCCTACTCATATGCCGTGCGGCGAATGATGCGGCACGGCATCGAGCGCTCGGCCTCGATGGGCGCGGTGTTTGGATGCGGGGCGCTGCTGTTGATTCCGGTCCTGCTGGCCACCGGTGCCCCGATCGTCTCCGGTCCGGCCCCGCTCGCGGTGACCGCATATATGGCACTGATCCCGATGTTTCTGGGGTACTTGCTCTTCGGGTTTGGGCTCGCCCGCATTCCGGCGAGCACGGCGACGATGCTCACGCTCTCCGAACCGGCGATCGCCGCGGTCCTCGCGGTCCTGATCGTCGGCGAACACATCGGCCCTCCGGGATGGATCGGCCTGGGGATCATCGGCCTCAGCCTGCTAGCCGAGCTCGCGCCCCGCCGCTAGGCTACCGGCATGAGCACCACCGATCCGCTGGCCGCCGCCCACACCCGCCTGCGCGAATATCGCGGAAGCGTCCGCGCCGCCTTCCTCACCACGCTCTGGGGTATTCTCCTGCTGGCATCCGGTGCCACGCTCGCCTATGCCTTCAGCGGCCTCTTCGATCTACTGCGCGCCGCCACGCTGAACAGCATCTTCTCGGATACCCCGGACGGCCCCCTCGGCGAGAACTATTTTTGGTTCTTCCCGATCGGATTCATCGGGTCCTTTCTCGCCTTTGCCCTGCACCGGATGTGGGGTACCCGGTTTACCGGCACCCAGTTCACTCCGGTATTGGGCACGCTGACCATCGCGCTAATCGGCTGGAGTCTCGCCGCCTGTTGGGCGGCCTCACGTTTTGTGCAGCCCGACCAGATCGGTATGGCGGTGGATCCTGCCTTCGGGCGGGACGAAACCTGGGGCGTGTGGGCGTGGATCATGTACGCCGGACGCTGGTGGTGGCCCGGCATCATCACCACCCTGTGCGTGATCAGCCTGATCATCGGCGTGGTGTCGCGCGCCCGGCGTCGCCGCCGGACCATGATCCTCGATGGCCTCCTCACCGGCGGACGTCGCACCCCGGGTCTGATCACCTCCGCCCCCACGGCCTCCCCCGATGCGGCCCGGGTCCTCGGGCGCCTCACCATTCAGTTCACCGATGCCGCGGGAACCCGACGCTGGATTCAGCCCACCGTACGCCTCGAGCGCGCCCTGATTCCGGCGGTAGGGTCCACGGTGACCGTCCTCTTTGACCCGCTGAACCCCGGGGACACCACGCGTATTTTCTGGTCGTTTGGCCCGGGAACCACACGCGAGGAATTTACCCAGCACACGGTCTAACCCCGAGGGCCCGTTGTTTCGGTGACACGGCGCGCTAGGCTCGGGAGAACCACCCCACAACCGAAGGATCCCGATGAGCACCCCGAGCGACCAGCCCGTTTCCGAACAGCCGCGGCCCACCTGGTGGGGCACGCTGCTCTGGGTACTGCTGCCGGTGCTGGTGATCGTCTATGTCATCCTGCTCGCGCCGCTCGCCCTGCCTGCCGCCCTGATCCTGGGTGCCCTGGGGATGTTCATCGGGCTGCGCCGCATAGCCAAGCAGGGCCCGACCGCCGGTCCGATCATCCTGGTTGTGGTGAACGCGCTGGTGGTGTCGATGAGTGTGCTCGCGCTGATCAACCCCGCCTAGCTCATACCGCACTACCCGACGCGGACGGTTTTCCCCACCATCGCCGCGTGTGCACGCCCGGGCGCGTCATCCGGCCGGGGGACTTTCCCCAGGGTTGTCCACAGCTTCTCCCCGTTAACCACGGCGTTTTCCACCTCGGGTTGTGAGTTTCCCCCACATTACTCACAGAGTTATCCACAACCTGTGTGTAATTACATGTGTGTAACTCCAGGTGGACCGGGCGCGGCGAATCGACGCCACCACACAGTGGGGTTACGCGGCATGAAATCGCTGAGGGATGCCTCCCTCAGCCCCGGGAGTTATCCGCATCCCTCTCAGGGATTGATCTCACTCTTCACAGCGATTACCAAACAGCGGGCGTACTAGTCTGGAGGCTGCATCACAATCATGCTCCCGGGATCCGCCCGGAGTACCGGAAAGGCACCACGTGAAACAGTCGAGACTCGGGATCTTCTTTGGCATCATCTCGATCCTCACCGGAATGGTGCTGCCCGTGTTCACGCTGGCAATGTTCTACTCCGACGGGCTCGAGGGCACCTTCTGGGTCCCCGTACTCTTTATCCTGCCGCCGGTGAACTTCATCCTGTTGGGATGCCTGGTGATCAGCCTGGTGATGAGCATCCTGGCGATCGCCCGACACCGGGCCGCCCGCGTGCTCGGCCTGATCGGTCTGTACCTCTGCGTCCTCCAGGTCTTCTGGTACGGATCGCTGATCATCACCCAGCAGCTCGTGCGCTAATCCCTCGCGCGCGCCACCCCGCGGGTCGCGCACCAGAGGATCGCGATCGAGGTCGCCACCAGCTCGCACCACGCGCCCAGCGCGGTCGCCACGTGGGCCAGCGCGAGCAGGCCGCCCACCCCGGCAATCACCGCCACGCCGATCGCCGCACCCCAGGCGATCAGCCGGCTTCGGCGCTCGGCTCCGGCGAACGCCTGCGCGAGCATCGCGATGGCCACCAGGGCAAATCCGGCAATCGCCGCGCTGATGTGGACGGTATCGCGCATCGTATGCAGCGGATCGCCGGGCACCGGGCAGCGGGCCGTGCACGGATACACGGTGGCAACCAGGAAACCGATGCCTGCCAGAATGAGGCAGAAACCACCCAGCAGCGCGGCGCGCACGGCACCCCGGCTCTCGCCCGAGAGCGCGGCGCGCAGGGCGCCCCGGCCCGGACCCACCTGCATACGCAGCAGCTCCGCGGTGCCCAGCAGCACCCCGGCGGCCGCAACCGTCCCGAGGGCCAGCGCAAACCACCCGGCATCGGGGGCCCCATCGGCACCCAGCTCACTCACATAGGCGGGCGCCGCATACCGCAGCCGGATCACCCAGATCGTGATCAGCGCCAGGACCGCCAGCGCCGCCCCGATCCGCCCGAGGCTCACGCCCAGCAGCGGCGACGCCGCCCGAACCGGCGCGGCGCTCAGGCCGCGCGTCATCGCACCGCTCACGAACGCGGACCGGTCTGCTCGCGCACAAACGCCACAATCCGTTCGAGGGCGTGCTCCCCGTCGGCGTTACTCAGATCAAACTGATACTCATGCTGAAGCGCGGGCTCATGATCCTTCGGGTAAAACAGCGTGTCCACCTCGACCCCGAGTCCCGCCAGCCGGTCGGCCATCGCCTCGGACTGCGGGGCCAGGGAGTCAGCGTTGCCCGCGGTCAGGAAGCTCGGCGGGAAGTTCTTATCCACGTAGTTGAGGACCGAGGCCGTGCGGGTACGCGGATCCGAGGCGTAGTCGCGGGTGCCGGTGTAGGACCACAGCACGGTCTTCAGGAAGTCGCCGAACGGACCCTCAACGTTCGCCAGCGAGAGGTCGTAGGCCCCGCAGGCCAGCACCATCCCGCGCAGCGAGGATGCGGGGATCGAGGCCTCGATCGATACCTCGCGCGCATACTCGGGGTTGGTGATGATCGTCGCGGCCTGCGCGGCAATCTGCGAGCCGGCCGAATCCCCCGCCAGTACCAGGTTGGTGGGATCGATCCCGAACTCCCGCGCATCGTGCAGCAGGAATCCCAGCGCCGACATGGTCTGCACCACCGGGGTGGGATAGGTGGCCCCGGGGGCAATCGAATAGTTGATCCCCACCACGGTGAACCCCTCGGCGGCGAGAATCTTCAGGTAGTTGGCGATCTGTCCCTTGTCCCCCGAAATCCAGCCGCCCCCGTGCACCCACACGATCGTGGGCAGAGGCGTGGAACCGGCGCTCCGGGGACGGTAGATGTCCATCACGGTATCGCGCTCATCCCCGTAGTTCACATCCGAGGTTACCTGCACGGGCAGCGCATCCGCTCGCCGGTTTAGCGCCGCGTTCATCTCCTCGCCGCCACGGTCAAACATCGAGCGCACCACGAGGGCCGAGGGCCACGGGCTCACCCGAAACGCCGTCCAGGTGAGCGTGGCCAGCCCCACAATGATCGCCAGAATGATGGCGATCACACGCAGGAAAGGATGGCGGCGTCCCCAGGACAGTTCGGTCATTCCCCCAGCATATTAGGCGGAGTGTTAAATCCTGCCGAAGGGACCGGAACGGCCCGGTTAGAGCCGCTTCGCATCAAACGTGTTGCAGGCGGTGGCCCCGCCACGATAGCCCTCGAGGAACCAGCGCTGCCGCTGATCGCTGGATCCGTGGGTCCAGGCCTCGGGGTGGACCGATCCGCCACCCAGCTCCTGAATGCGGTCGTCGCCCACCGCGGCCGCCGCATCGAGGGCATCACGAATCTGCGCGTCGGTCGGGGGTTCGATCAGGCGGTTGCCGCCGCGGTCGCGCACGTTGGCGGCCGAGCCCACCCAGGATCCGGCATAGCAGTCGGCCTGCAGCTCGATCCGCACGGTGCCCGAGGTCGGACCGGTCTGAGTCCGGTCCACGGTGTCGAAGGTCCCCTCAAGGTTCTGGATGTGGTGACCCCACTCGTGCGCCACGATGTACAGCTCGGCCAGCGGTCCGCCGTGCGCCCCGAACTGCGAGCTCAGCTGATCGAAGAACGCGGTGTCGATGTAGATGGTCTCGTCCCCGGGGCAGTAGAAGGGCCCGGTGGCGCTGGTGGCCGCGCCGCATCCGGTCGAGGTGGACCCGGAGAACAGCGTGAACTCGGGGGTGTGGTAGCTCGCCCGAGCCCCCAGCGTGGTGAAGGCCCCGGTCCAATACGGATCCAGCGAGGCCGCGGCCCCGGCCATCCGGCAGTCCACGCTGTTGTTGGCGTCCTGCCCGGTCTTGCACTCCTCGAGGCTCTGCCCCACGATCGCGCCGGGCTGCTGCACCTCGGTGCCCCCGAGGAATCCCGATAGATCCACGCCGGTGAACTGGGCGATCAGGAAGATCGCGATCACCCCCAAACCGCCGCCACCCAGGGCCAGGCCCGTGGTGCGGCCACGACCGGCGCGCTTGACGTTGGTGCCGCCGATATCCGAGTTGGGGTTGAATGTCACGCGTGAACTCCTTGTCCTTGCACGCCACGATAGCGCACCCGGGCCCCCGGGTTCATCTCCGCACGACACACAAAACCCCGGGACGATGAATCGTCCCGGGGTTGTCCCCGCCGAAGTTTCGCCGGGGTGTGGGTTAGGCGTCGCGCTTGAGCAGCGAGAACACACCGAGGATCAGGGACACCAGGGTCCATCCGGCCAGCAGCAGCGCGCTGGTGGCGAAGGTCCAGTCGTCTCCCATCATGCCGCTGGCCAGACGAGACCCGGCCGCATCCAGCAGGAACGGACGCAGGTTGTTGATCCACTCCACCGGCACCAGCGAGAGGACCACCGGCAGCACCAGGATCGCTCCCAGGGCACCGGCAATCGCGCCGGCACCGCTGCGGATCAGGGTACCCAAGCCCAGCGCGAACAGGGCCACGCAGGCCACGTAGAGGGCGCCACCCAGCACGTGGGGCAGCACGTCACCGTCGAAGAGCGAGGCGTTCTGGCCGCGACCCATCAGGATCAGCGCGACGGCGAGGTAGGATGCGGCGGCCGAAACCAGGGCGATGATCCCGGTGCTGATAAACAGCACCACGGCCTTGGCGATGAACGCGCCCAGACGCTTGGGGGCGGCGGTCAGCGTGGTCCGGATCATGCCGGTGGAGTACTCGCCGGTGATGATCAGCGCGCCGAGCACCGCGGCGATCAGCTGTCCGATCATCACGCTGCCGGAGGTGGCCGCCTGCACGACGCCAATCGGGGTCATCGCAAAATCGCCGGTGCCGGCGGTATCGATGGAGGTGGCCATGAGCAACCCCAGGCCACCGCTCAGCAGAATCATGATCGCAAACGACCACAGGGTCGAACGCAGGGTACGCAGCTTGATCCACTCGGAGTTCAGCAGTCCGCCGAAGCTCAGCCGGTAGCTCGCGCGGGGCGGGGCCTGGATGGTAGCGGTTGCGGTCATCGTTTCGTCTCCTCGAGGGTGCCGCCGGTGCGGTATTCCACGTCGTTTTCGGTGAGTTCCATGTAGGCCTCTTCGAGCGAGGCGCGAACGGGGGTGAGCTCGTGCAGCGGAATGCCCAGCTCGGCGGCGGCATCGCCCACCCCGGCGGCGGTGTATCCCGAGATCTGCAGCTGGTTGATGCCGAGCGGATCGATCCGGGCTCGCGAACCGGGACCGGCGGCGGTGAGTAGGGCCTGGGCCAGCTCGTTTGCCCGCGGGCTGGTGACGCGCACGGTTTCATGCGAGGAACCGGCGATGAAGTCCTGCACCGGGGCATCGGCGATCAGGCGGCCCTTGCCCAGCACGATGATGTGATCGGCGGTCTGCGCCATCTCGCTCATCAGGTGGCTGGAGAGCAGGACCGTGCGGCCCTGAGCGGCGAGCGAGCGGGTCAGCTGGCGCACCCAGCGCACACCCTCGGGGTCGAGGCCGTTCACCGGCTCGTCGAGGATCAGGGTCTGCGGGTCGCCGAGCAGCGCGGCGGCGATACCCAGGCGCTGGCCCATGCCGAGTGAGAATCCACCCACCCGCTTGTGGGCGACGGCGCCGAGGCCGGTGAGTTCGATGACCTCGTGCACGCGGCGGACCGGGATTCCGTGGGTCGCGGCCAGGGCACGCAGGTGATTAAAGGCGCTGCGGCCGGTGTGCACGGCCTTAGCATCCAGCAGCACACCCACCTCCTGCAGCGGAGCGGACAGATCGCGGTAGCGCTTGCCGTTGACGGTGACGCTGCCCGCGGTGGGCTTGTCGAGGCCCACGATCATGCGCATCGTGGTGGACTTGCCGGCACCGTTGGGACCGAGGAACCCGGTCACCATTCCCGGCTTTACCGAAAAGGTCACCCCGTTGACGGCGGTCTTGGCCCCGTACTGTTTGGTGAGATTGGTTGCGTTGATCATGTTCCCACCCTATTTTCAGCACACCCGTGCTGGCATCCACCCCATGGGCCAAAACAGGCGTGTGGGGGTCATCCGATCGGATGACCCCCACACACGGGACTCTCGGGGCAGTCCCTAGGCGCGCGCCGCCTTCTTCTTCAGCTTCTTCTCGTCAATCGGAGCCTCGCCGCTCGCGCGCTGGGTGCGGTAGTACTGACGAGCCTCCTCCTGACGCTCCTCCTCGGCACCGGTGGCGATCTTCGCGCGCAGATGCTCGGGACCGTAACCGAAGGCCTCCACCAGACCCTGAGCCTGCGGACGCAGCCGCTCGACCAGGCGGTCGATATAGGCACTCACGGCCTGGGCCCGCGCCGGCGAGAGGCGACCGTTGATCAGGTACCAGGCCGCGTGCTTCTCGATCAGGCTGAGCCCAAAGAGGTCGCGCAGCCAGGTCAGCACGGACTGGGTATCCCGGTCGGTGATCTTATCGACGGCCCGGGTAAAGGCCTCCCACTGAAGCAGCTCGGCGTGGGCCCGGGCGGCCTCGATCAGCTCGTTCTGCTGCGAGTTGAACAGGGCGGCGGCATCGGTGGCACCGAGCTTGCCGGCCGGGCGCAGGCGTCCGGCGATCTCCCCGATCATGGTTTCCACGCGGCCGGTCAGCAGGTCGCGCTGCTCATCGGCGTCGCGGACGTGTCCCACCGAACGCGCCACCTGACCGAGGTCGGCGACGTTCTGGGTGAGCCGGCGCAGCCCCGATCCGTGGAAGGCACGGTCGGTGGCCTGGCCCACGGCAAAGCGGGCGAGGTCTCCGCCGGTGGCGCCCTTGAACCGACGCGCGTAGTCGCCCAGCAGGCGCTTACCCACGAGCTGCAGCAGCACGGTGTTATCGCCCTCGAAGGTCACATACACATCGAGGTCGGCACGCAGCCCGACCAGGCGATTCTCGGCCAGGAAGCCCGCCCCGCCACAGGCCTCGCGTGCCTCCTGCAGCACCTCGAGCGCGTTCCAGGTGGACAGCGATTTGAGGGCGGCGGCCAGGGTCTCCAGATCCTGACGGTCCTCATCGGTGTCCTCGGCGCCGCTGAACACCGCATCAAACTTGGTGAGCAGCTCATCGTGGGCGAAGTTCTGCGCGAAGGTCTGGGCGAGCTTGGGGATCAGCCGGCGCTGGTGGCGCTGATAGTCGAGCAGCACCTGCTCGTCATACTCGGAGGCCGCGTTGAACTGGCGGCGCTGGTTGGCGTAGGTGAGCGCGATCTGCAGGCCGATGGCGCTGGCGACGGTGGCCGCACCATCCAGCGAGACCCGCCCCTGAACCAGGGTCCCCAGCATCGTGAAGAAGCGGCGGCCCGGGCTCTCGATCGGCGAGGTGTAGCTGCCATCGGCCGCCACATCGCCGTAGCGGTTGAGCAGGTTGGTGCGCGGGATGCGCACATCGGTGAAGTGCAGTCGACCGTTATCGATGCCGTTGAGCCCGCCCTTCAGCCCGTCATCCTCGCCGCCGACGCCGGGCAGGAAGTTCCCGTGCTCATCACGCAGCTCGATAAAGAAGGCGTGCACGCCGTGGTTCACGCCTCCGGTGATCAGCTGGGCAAACAGCACCCCGGCGCGGCCGTGGATGGCCGCATTGCCGAGGTAGTCCTTCCAGGCGCCGCGGAAAGGGGTGTTGATCACAAACTCGTCGGTGTCGCCGTCAAAGGTCGCGGTGGTGCCGATCGAGGCCACATCCGATCCGTGGCCGGTCTCGGTCATCGCAAAGACCCCGGGGATCTCCAGGCTCATGATGCCCGGCAGCCAGCGCTTGTGGTGCTCGGCGGTGCCCAGGTGCATCACCGCGGACCCAAACAGGCCCCACTGCACGCCGGCCTTGATCTGCAGCGAGGGATCCGCCGCCACCAGCTCCTCAAACCCGGCGATGTTCCCGCCATGGTCCTCGCGCCCACCCACCGATTTGGGGAAGGCCGCGTGTACCTGGCCGTCGTTCACCAGCACCTTCAGCTGGTCGAGCACACGCTCGCGGTGCTCGTCCATCCCGAGCAGCGGATCGCGCTGCATCTCGGGTTTGGCCGCAAGTTCGCGCGAGTGCAGCCGGGCTTCGGGCCAACGGCCCAGGAGCGCCCGATGCAGGATCTCGTGGTTGAAGGTGGCGCCATTGCCGGAGGCGTTGGGTGAGGTGTTGGACATCGCTGGCCGTGCCTTTCCAAAATCGTGGATCGTCCTCCCACGCTAGGAGGACAATCCACGCAACGGAAGCATCACGTGTGCGGAGCACAAATGCCCGGCCCGGGCACCGGGAAAACCTGTAGGTCTTCCACTAAGGCCCGCCCCTATTGTGGTGGGATAGGTACGGCTAGCGCCCCAGGAACGTCCGCACCACGTCGACCAGCTCCTCGCCGTAGCGCTCGAGCTTCTTCTGCCCGATCCCGGTGATGCCCGCGAGCCTGGACTCATCCAGCGGACGCGACTGCGCCACCTCGCGCAGGGTTGCATCCCCAAAGATGATGTACGCGGGCACGCCCTGCTCCTGCGCCTCGGAGGCCCGCCAGGCGCGCAGCTCCTCAAACAGCTCGAGTTCGCGGGGGGCCAGATCCGCCAGCGCGCTGCGCTTGGCCGAGGAGCTCCCGCGCGGAATCCGCGCCATCTCGGTGCGCAGCGGCACACTCTGCGCCCCCTGCAACACCGCGGCGCTGGTCTGCGAGAGCGCGAGGGTGCCGTACTCGCCCTGGGTGATCAGCAGGCCGCGGGCCAGCAGCTGGCGGATCACCCCGCGCCACTGCGGCTCGGACAGGTCATTGCCGATGCCCCACGTGGCCAGGGTCTCGTGGCTCCACTGCTGGGTGCGCGGGGTGGTCTTGCCCCGCAGAATATCGATCAGCTGGCCGGCACCGAAGGACTGGTTGCGCTCGCGCTGCAACCGCACGATCGTGCTCAGCAGCTTCTGGGCGGGCACGGTGCCGTCCCACACCTGCGGCGGGTTCAGGCACACATCGCAGTTGCCACAGGCGGTGCCGCGCTCGCCGAAGTAGGCCAGCAGGTTGACTCGGCGGCACTCGACGGTCTCGCACAGCGCGAGCATCGCGTCGAGGTGCTGACCCAGGCGACGGCGGTGCGCCGCATCCCCGGGGGACTCGTCGATCATCCGGCGCTGCTGCACCACGTCCTGCAGACCGTAGGTGAGCCAGGCCACGCTGGGCTCGCCGTCGCGGCCCGCGCGTCCGGTCTCCTGGTAGTAGCCCTCGATGCTCTTGGGGAGGTCGATGTGGGCGACAAAGCGGACGTCGGGCTTATCGATCCCCATCCCGAACGCGATGGTCGCCACGATCACCATGCCGTCCTCGCGCAGGAAGCGCGCCTGCGTGTGTGCCCGCACCTCGGCGGGCAGCCCCGCGTGATACGGCAGCGCGTTGATTCCGTTGGCCCGCAGGAACTCGGCGGTGGCCTCGACCGTCTTGCGACTGAGCGCGTAGACGATGCCCACCTGACCCTCGCCCTCGGAGCGGATGAACTCAAGCAGCTGCTTGCGCGGTTCGGCCTTATTTACGATCCGGTATTGGATGTTGGGACGGTCAAAGCTGGAGACGAAGTCGGCGGCGTCCTCGAGGTGCAGGCGCTGACGAATCTCGCGATGGGTGGCCTCGGTCGCGGTGGCCGTCAGCGCGATTCGAGGAACGTCCGGCCACAGCTCGGCCAGCTCACCCAGCGCCAGATAGTCGGGGCGGAAATCGTGGCCCCACTGCGACACGCAGTGGGCCTCATCGATCGCAAACAGCGAGACATTGCCGTTGGCCAAGAACCGCTTGGTCTGCGCCGAGCTCAGCCGCTCGGGTGCGACATACAGCAGATCGAGCTGGCCGGTGAGATAGGCGTTTTCGACCCGCTCGCGCTCCTCGAAGTCCTGGGTGGAGTTGAGGAAGGCGGCGCGCACCCCCACCGAGAGCAGCGCATCCACCTGGTCCTGCATCAGCGCGATCAGCGGGGACACCACAACAGCGGTGCCCTCGCGCAGCAGCGCCGGCACCTGATAGCAGAGGCTCTTTCCGCCACCGGTGGGCATCAGCACCACCGCGTTGCCGCCCGCGCGCACGGTCTCGACAATCGCCGCCTGGTCGCCCCGGAAGGACTCATACCCGAAGACCCGCTGCAGGATTTCCAGTGCGGTGGGGGCGTCGGGTGCTGTCTGCGTGCTCATCCTTCCCAGGCTACCCGCTGTGCGGCGCACCCCGACCCCCGGGTACGGCATGGCCCCGGAAAATCCCGGCGAGCCCCAGGGGGCCGGCCAGCGCGAGGGCCCGGCGACCCACACGAGCCTGTTCGCTCCGGGGGCTCGAAAGCCCACAAGAACCCGGGAAACCACGAGAGCCCGGCCACGCGGATGCGTGACCGGGCCCTCGATCGGAGAACCTACGGGTTCTGGCGCTTGGCCTTCTCGGCCTCCTCGCGGGCCACGTCGCTGCGGCGGCGCTGCACGAGCAGCAGCACCAGCAGGACCAGGCCGCCGAAGAGAACCACGCCGATTGCCACCACGATCCAGCCGATGTCATCCATCGCCGCGGTGTGCGGACGCACGTTCGGACCGACCTCCTCGCCGGGGGCGGCGGAGGCATCGGTGCCGGCCTGCGGGGTGGCACCGGTGCCCTGGGTGGTGACCTCGCCCGTTCCCGGGTCGGCGCTTGAGCACACAGGGCGCTCGGTCTGGCCGGTGCCCAGCTTCTGACCGGCGGCGGGCTGCCAGTCGAAGGTGAAGTCCCCCGAGATCGGGTGGCCGTCGGTCGAGACCACCTGCCAGGTAACCGTGTAGGTTCCCGCCGGACCGAGATCGGCCGGCATGGTCAGAGCGGGCCCGTTAACCACGCCACAGCCGGAGGCATAGTGCTTACCGTCCGGACCCACCACGATCATCGTGTTGACACCGATCGGGGTCAGATTATCGTTGGTGGTCAGCACGATCTGTCCGGGCTGCTCGGTCACCGTGGACTTTGCGGCCGGATACTCGGACACCACCGTGTTGTGTGCCTGCGCGGCGGGCGCGCTCAGCACCAGTCCGGCCATAGCCAGGAAGAGTCCCAGCATCAGGACGAGTGCCGTACGCACGGATGCCTGCGGCAGCGTGATCACACGGGCCCGGCTCACTTGCGGGCCGCCTTGGCGCGCAGGCCCAGGGTGCCGACGATGATGCCGACCACACCCAGCGCCAGACCGGCGATGCCCAGGCCGCGGGCCAGCACATCGGGCTCGGCCGCGGTGGCGTGGGTCTCGGCGGCGGTGTCGGTGGCCGACGCATCGTGTCCACCGTGACCGGCATCCTTGGCCGCCGCGGTCACCACGAGGCTCGGGGCCGGAGCCTTGAGGTCCTCCTCGCTCTGGCCCTTGGCGGGGATCTCGGACCAGTTGGTCGATCCGGTCTCGCAGGTTTGCAGGGTCGGGAAGGTCAGCGTCTTGCCGGCCTCGGCGGGCAGCTGGAGCTGGAGGACCATGGCGTCGCGGTAGCCGTCGGCCAGCGGGGTCTTGGCGGTGTAGGTCACCGAACCGACCCGCTGGGCGAGCGAGTTTCCGTGGGCATCCTTGATCGGGGTGGCCAGATCAACCATGTCCTTGGTCACATCCCAGTTGGGGTTGACCGTGGGGGTCACGCCGTTGATCTCCTCGGGAATGGTGATCTTGATCGAGGTGGTCGGGCTGCCCTCGCAGCCGTGCGGGACCGAGAAGGTCAGCAGGCTGTAGGCACCGGCGGAGGTATCCGAGGGCTTCACGCTCACGTGGGCGCTGGCCGCCAGCGGGACCGCCACGGCAAGGATTGCTCCGGCCAGCACGGCACCGGAGATCGAAAGGGTCTTTGTGTGCTTCATGAAATTGGGGGCTTTCTGGATCCGTTGGGATGCGCGAGGATTCTCGCGCACCGGCGTCTGGGCATCACGGCCAGCGCCCCCGCGGGGAGGGAGCTAGAGGGATACCCCGGCCGGAACGGGCGGGCCCCGGGTACAACGAATTTCCAGATGGCGCTCGCGCAGCGGCGTAATCGCCTCGGCCACAAGCACCCGGGCACGACTCAGCGGACGCTCGGTCAGGATTCCCAGCAGGATGCGCACCCGGGCCAGCAGACGCAGCTCCCGCACCAGCGAGTACAGCGCGGCTTCGCCGTGCAGCAGGAACAGCCAGGTCACCACCGCGGCCACCACGTGGGCCACCCACATGATCGGACCCGCGTGACCGGCGTGGGTCAGCGGTTCGAGCGCGCTGATCACCACCGGCCCACCGTGCACGTGACCGGCACTCGCCGCCGGTGCGAGGTTCGCCCCACCCGCGGGGAGGAAGGCAAACAGCGCGTGGAAGAGCGACTGAGCGATCACCACCGAGAGTCCGATCCGCACCGGGGAGAGCTTCTTCCCGGCGAGCGCGATGCAGACAAACACCGAGAGAATCAGCGCCCAGACGATCGCCGGGGCCGAGGGCCCGGACATCCCGGCCATGCCATGGGAGAGGGCGGCGAAAAACGTGGCGATCACGGCGGCGGATACACCACGCAGCGCTAGCACGCGCCTGTTGGTTTCCACCACCGCAATCCTCCCTGAGTTCTCCCCCAGAATACTCGATACACAGACCCTTCACGGCTCCTCCCTCGAACCGGGCGCGACGCTCGATTGTGGACTTCTCGAAGGGTCGACTAAATTGGAAGGTAATCCTCACTTTTTTCGGCGGGAGCACACCCACATGCATCGGACAAACACGCGTCTTCTGCTCACGTGCGCCGCCATCGGAGTGGGCAGCGGAATCCCGCTGGGTATCACCGGCTATCTGCACGTGGTGGTCCTGGCCCTGATCCCGATCATCTACGGGCTGCTGATCTCGGTGTACTTCCTGCCCGGCATCATCGCGCAGTGGCTGCTGCGCCGCCCGGGCGTCGCGGTGATCACCGGATTTGTCGCCGGTCTCACCAGCTCGGCGATCGACCCCACCCAGTGGACCCGACACATCGGCACCGGGCTGCTGATCGGGCTGATCCAGGAGATTCCGTTCCTGTTCACCCGATTCCGCTACTGGCCCAGCTGGCTCTACTACGTGGGGGCGCTCTTTGGCGGCGGGGCCCTGGCCGCGATCATGGCCCTCGCCCTGGACGCCTCCCGGTTCGACCCGATCTCGCAGGTCATCTTTATGGTCATGTTTGTGTTGGGACCGGTCCTCTTCACCTGGCTCGCCCAGCTCCTGGCCGCCCGCATCTCGAAAACCGGGGTGATGCGCGGGCTGGAGTATCCACGCGATCGCCGCGGAAGCAAAGCGACGGCCTAGTATTTCCGCGCACCCACCCCTGGCCCTGACCGAGGTGAGCATTACCCACGAGGGTGGCGCTCGCCCCGGACCCGATGGTGTGAGCCTGGAACTGGTTCCCGGCGAGGTCCTGCTGGTGCTCGGTCCCAGCGGATCCGGCAAGTCCACCCTGGCCCTGGCCCTCGACGGCCTGGTGCCACACGCGATCCCGGCGACGCTGACCGGATCGGTGCGGGTGGCCGGAACCGAAACCGTCGGGGCTTCGGTGGCGACCCTGAGCGAGACCGTCGCGATGGTGTTTCAGGATCCCGACTCCCAGATGATCACCGGCTCGGTGCTCGACGAGGTGTGCTTCGGCCCCGAGAACCTGGGGCTGCCGGTCGCCGAGGTCCTGGAACGAGCCGAAACCGCGCTGCGCGAGGTGGACCTGTGGGAGCGTCGCACCGAGAACCCCGATCGGCTCTCCGGCGGCGGGCGACAGCGCCTGGCGATCGCCTGCGCGCTGGCGATGCGCTCGCCGGTGCTGGTCCTGGACGAACCCACCGCAAACCTCGATCCCGCGGGGATCGAGGAGGTCTACCGGGTGCTGGCTCGGGTGGTCGCCCGCCGGGATCGCTCGATTGTGCTGATCGAACACAACCTGGACCCGGCGATGGACCTGGTCAACCGAGTTCTGGTGCTGGATGGGCTCGGGCGCACGGCCTTCCTCGGGGACGCCCACTCGATCCTGCGCACCCACGCCGCCGAGCTGCTGGAACTGGGCGTCTGGCTCCCGGTCTCACTGATGGCGGCGCTGCACCTGCACGAGGCCGGAATTGTCCTCGACCCGCTGCCGCTGACCCCGCGCGAGCTGACAGCCGCACTGAATGTCCTCGATCTCCCGGTCCTGGTGGACCCGCCGCCCCCGACCCCGGGCATCTGGGACACCCCGCAGCTGGAGGTAACCGGGCTGAGCCTCAAGCGCGGCCGACGTCTCGTGCTGCGCGATATCAACCTCTCCCTGGACGCCGGTTCCTTCCTCGCGGTGATCGGGACCAACGGTGCCGGGAAGACCACGCTGGTGCAGGCCATCGCCGGGGTCATCCAGCCGCCGCGCGGGACCGTCAGCCTGGGCGGCCTGGACCCGGCCCGCCTCGACGTGCGCACCCTGACCACCCGGATCGGGTTTGTTTTCCAGAACCCCGAGAACCAGTTTGTGACCTACACCGTGGCCAATGAGCTGGCTCACGGGCTGCGCCTGCGCGGGATCGATCAGGCAATCATCGATGCCCGGGTGGACGACCTGCTGGAGCGATTCGCGCTGACCGAGGCCCGCGATCAGCACCCGTTCCTGCTCTCGGGTGGACAGAAACGACGCCTCTCGGTGGGCACCGCCCTGGTGGCCGGAGCCTCGATGCTGGCCCTGGATGAGCCGACCTTCGGCCAGGACCGTGCCCGCGCCGGCGAACTGCTCGCGCTGCTGCATGAGCTCAATGCCGCCGGCACCACGATCATCGTGGTGAGTCACGATCTCCAGCTGGTGTCCGACTTTGCCACCCACGTGGCGGTCATGAAGGACGGCGAACTCATGCGGATCGGCACCCGCGACGAGATCCTGGCCGATGAGGACCTGCTGCACGAGGCGGGGCTGCGCATGCCCCCGCTGATCCGCGCGATGCGGGGCCTCACCGCGCACCCCAGCTGGCGCACGGTGACGCGGCTGGCCGAGCTCCCCGGCGGCGGAGGTCTCCGATGAGCGGCGGGCACGGCGGCGCACTCGATGCGTATCGGGCGGATATCCAGGCGCCCCTCGCCTCCCGGCGGGAGTACCTGTACGGGCTCAACCCGCTCGCCAAGATCCTGGGTCCGATTCCGGCGATGATCCTGGTGCTGCTCTCGGGCACGATGTTCACCCCGCTGTGCTTTGTGATTCTCTGCGCGGTCCTGATGCTCACCGGTCTGCGCTGGCAGCGCTCCTCGCTGATCACACTGGGCCTTGCCCTGCCCCTGTTTATCGCGGTGTTCGGTTTCAGCTTCACGCTGTGGGCCGATCAGCGGCGGGTGGCCCACACCCCGGTGGTGTTTGAGATCGGGTCCTTCTCGGTCACCTCGGGGGCCCTGGAGATCGGGTTCACCACGGCCCTGCGCTTGGCCGCCCTGTTTGGTCTGGCCCTGACCGGCGGCCTCAGCAGCACCGGGCCGGACCTGGTGCGTTCGAGTATTCAGCACCTGCACCTGCCCTACCGAATCGGCTACACCGCCCTGGCCGCGACCCGCTTTGTGCCGCGCTTCGGCCATGAGTTGGAGACGATCCGGCAGGCGCACCGGGTGCGGGGAATGTCGCCCGGGCGCGGACCGATTGCCAGTACCCGGCGCAGCCTCGGCTATGTGGTTCCGCTGCTCACCGGCGCGATTCGGCATGCGGGACGCGTCTCCCTGGCGATGGATGCCCGTGCCTTCGGGGCCCACGACACCCGCACCGAGCGGCATCAGATTCCCGTGCGCACCCGCGACTGGGTGTTCATGATCGGGTTCTGGGTCTTCACCGCGGCGGTTCTCGTCGCGGCCCTGTGGATCCGGTAACGCCGGGCTAGAACAGTCGGTACTCGATCTGTTCGCGGGGAATCTCGTTGTCCTCCGCGGGGGAATCCGTTCGCGCGGAATCGAGGTGTGCCCGGGATCCGGCGTCCTCGGACTCCTCGGCCAGGCGGTTCAGCACCGCCGCCGGATCGTCCTCATCCGCTGATTCGGGATGCTCGGCGCGCACCGAGCCCACCAGTTTCTCGACCGAGATGGCCGAGGGGTCCGGGGCCGCGGTCCCGCCGGCAAAGGCGAAGCGCTCGGCCGCCAGGAAGGCCAGCCGCACCGACTGGACCACGAGCACGCGGCGCAGCCCGTCCGATACCTCGCCACGCTCATGCGCCACCGCTGCCAGCCGGGACACCGTCTCGGCGCGACGGGCGATGCGGATGTCCGGGTGTCCACGCTCGGCACGCACCTCATCGGTCACCACCTGCCAGCGCAGCGAGGCCGGCAGGGTGACCCGCGGGGACACCGGCGGGATCTTCTCGTTCAGGATCGCCTTGAAGCGCGACTTCTCGATCGCGTCGAGGTAGGCGGTGTATTCATAGGCGTCCAGGATGCGCCGGGAGGCGCGGTCCCGACCGGAGACCCCCTCCAGGTCCCAGAGCGGCCAGATTTCGACCTCGGCCACCTCGAAAACGTCGAGGATCCGCATCGCCACCGCGTCGGTGCGCTGCCCGGTGAGGTGACGGCGAATGCGGGTGCGCAGCTGCTCGTTGGTTTGGCCCACATAGATGGGCTCGCCCTCGTAGTCATAAAACGCGTAGACGCCCCACTGTGCGTCGGCCCAGGGGCGGCCCTGGGCGTCGCGTTCGGTCAGGAAGCGGGAGAGCTCGTCCCGGAAGCGGCGCACCTCGGGGGCGGCCAACTCGCGCTTGGCGGGTTTGGCACCGTGAAGAAGCTCATCCTCACCCTCAAAGCCCGGTAGCAGGGTCTCGAGATCAGACACCGGCGGCCCGCACACTGCCCCGCGCCGAGCGCACCCCACGTACCACCGGCAGCAGGTAGTTCTCCGCCAGCCAGCCCACCACGGGGGCGGCCACCGCGTCGCCGAAGGCGAAGAAGGCCTGATTATCGCGGGCGCCGCTCAGGTCGAAGTCGCCGACCCCCATCAGCCGGGCGTACTCGCGCGGGGTCATCCAGCGCACCCGAAGCTGGCCGTTGCCCAGCTGCACCACCGCCTGCTTGGAGGAACCCCCGCGGGCCGTGCGCAGGCAGCCGGAGATATCGTCCGGACGGACCTCCCAGACCGCCTGCCCGTGCCGGGTACGGCGATACGCGGTGCGATGCTTCACACCCGCGGACCCGCGCATCTCGGTGATTCGACTCAGCTGCACCGGGGAGAGCGAGTCGATGAATTTCTGCGTGCGCGCCTCATCCCACCAGCGGGCATCATCGGCGGGCATGGTCTCGGCGAGCTTGCCAAACCCCTCAACCAGGATGGCCGGGGCATCGGGCAGCAGGGCCTGATGGGTGGTCAGCGTGGAGTCGCGGAAGAATCCCTGCAGGTTTTCCGGACGTAGCTCGGGGTTGGCCCCGGGCACCGATTCGGGCGGGTTCTTGGCCCCCACCACAAACAGGCGTGGGCGGGACTGCGGGACAAAGCGACGCGCATCGATCATCAGGATGTCGACCGAGTACCCGAGCTGGTTGAAGGCCCGGATGGCGGCGGTGAGGTCGTCCCCACCGTTGGAGGTGGCCAGGCCAACCACGTTTTCCAGGACCACCGTGTCCGGGGCGTCCGCCTCTAGCTCCTCCAGCAGTCGAATAAAATGCCAGAACGCACTCGACTGGGTACCGGCCAGGCCGCGGCGGTTTCCGGCCAGCGAAAGATCGGTGCAGGGCGAGGAGGCCCAGGCGAGGGATGCTCCCCGGGGCAGGTCCTCACCGGCGACGTTTCCCACGTCTCCCACCACGTAGGTGTGCTCCCCGGAACCCGCGTCCTGCGGGAAGTTCTTGCCGTACAGCGCCCACTTATCGGGCTCATAGTCGTTGGACCAGGCCACCCGGAAACCGGCGTGCTCGAGTCCCACTCGGGCCAGTCCGATGCCGGCGAAGAACTCCAGCACGGAGGGCGAGTGTGACTTGATGGGATGCACGTTGGACACCCTCTCAGGGTATCCCGGTCCACCGTCATTTACCCCGGGGCGCCCCGGCACCGCGGCGATCGAGTAAACAATCGGTTTCTTTCGCCGCGTCCGGTTCCCCCACACGGGGGTGTTTGGGTAGGTTTGACCCACGGTTATTTCGGGGGACAACAGCCGGTCATCCCCTTCCCCGGGGTGTGATGTTGGTCACCGCCACAGGCTGGTCCCGTGCACGCACCCGTGTGTGCGGCCCCCCGTCCTTCGCACCAGGAGAACAATGTCGCTACTCCCGCGCCACCGGCGCACCCTCACCCTCGCCGCGCTCGCCGGCGTCCTGATGGCACCGCTTGCCGCGCTGCCCGCTCAGGCCGCCCCGGACACGGCCACCATCAACCTGATGAACATCAACGACTTCCACGGTCGTATCAACGCATCCCTCGCCTCGGGCGTTCCGACCGGCACCGTCAACTTCGCCGGCACCGTCGAGTCGCTGCGCGCCGGGTTCGCCCCGGACCAGAGCATCCTGCTCTCCGCCGGCGACAACATCGGTGCCAGCGAGTTCGCCTCGGCCACCCAGAAGGATCAGCCCACCATCGACGTGCTGAACACCCTGGGTCTGTCGGCTTCGGCGCTGGGCAACCACGAGTTCGATCTGGGTCTGGATGATCTCAAGAACCGCGTGATCAACGACGGCAAGAACGCCACCTGGGACTACCTGGGTGCCAACGTCTATAAGAAGGGCACCACCGAGCCCGCCTTCGATGAGTTTAAGATCATCGAAGCCGACGGCATGCGTGTCGCCGTGATCGGTGCCGTGACCGAGGAGACCCCGACCCTGGTCACCCCCTCGGGCATCGACACCCTCGAATTCGGCGACCCGGTGGACGCGGTCAACCGCGTGGTCACCAAGCTCAAGGCCGAGAACAAGGCCGACGTGTTTGTGGCCGAGTACCACGAGGGTGCCTCCGCCGGTACCCCCGACGGTGCGACCCTGGATCAGGAGATCGCCGCCGGCGGCGTCTTCGCCAAGATCGTGACCCAGACCGATCCGGCCGTGGCCGCGATTTTCACCGGTCACACCCACAAGGAATACGCGTGGCAGGCCCCGGTTCCCGGCAAGGCTGGCAGCACCCGTCCGATCGTGCAGACCGGCAGCTACGGTGAGCGCATCGGCCAGGTGGTGCTGACCGTGAACCGCGAAACCGGTGCCATCGAAAACGCCGACGCCAAGAACGTCGCCCGGGTCAAGACCCCGGTTGCCGATCTGATTGCCACCTATCCCCGCGTCGCGACCGTCAACACGATCGTGACCGAGGCCGTGGCCAAGGCCAACGAGATCGGCAGCCAGGTGGTGGCCACCGCCGCCGCCCCGATCACCCGTGCCTTCAACGGTCCGGTGGGCGATGATCGCTCGGCCGAGTCCTCGCTCGGCTCGCTGGTGGCCAACTCGCTGCTGGCTTCGCTCTCCGCCCCCGAGCGCGGTGCCGCCGAAATCGGCATCGTCAACCCCGGTGGCATGCGCACCGATATTCCCGCCGGCAACGTGACCTACGCGCAGGCAAACGGCGTGCTCCCCTTCCTCAACAACCTCTACACCACGACCCTCACCGGAGCGCAGGTCAAGAAGGTGCTGGAGGAGCAGTGGCAGCGTGACGCCGCGGGGAACGTACCCTCGCGTCCGTACCTGCAGCTGAGCCTGAGCGATAACGTGCACTACACGTTTGATGCCAGCCGTCCCGAGGGCGACCGGATCACCACCATCAGCGTGGCCGGTGCCCCGATCAATCCCGCCCGCGGCTACCGCGTGGGAACCTTCGGCTTCCTGATCACCGGTGGTGACAACTTCCGGGAGTTCACCAACGGAGTCGGCACCCGCGACTCGGGTCTGATCGACCGTGACGCCTGGATCGACTACCTCCGCGCCCAGGGCACCCTGACCCCGAGCTTCGCCCGCACCGGCGTGCAGGCCCAGGGTCTGCCCACCGAGGCGGTGGAGGCCGGAAAGTCCTTCAGCGTGAAGCTGGGAACCCTGGACCGCACCTCGACCGGATCCCCGGTCACCACCACCGTGGTTGCCTCGCTGGGCACCACCGCGCTGGGCGTTTCCCCGCTCACCGGAACCGGTGGCGATGTGACCGTGGCGCTGCCCGCGGATACCGCCGAGGGCGTTCACACCGTGACCCTGACCTCCCTGGAGTCCAAGACCATGGTGCAGTTCCCGGTCACCGTGACCGCCGCCGCGGTTGTGGTCCCGAGCCCCGAGCCCACCGACCCGGGTACCCCGGCCCCCTCGGTCACCCCGGTCGACCCGTCCACGGTTCCGAGCGCCCCGGCCGTCGCGGCCCCGGGATCGGGCCTGGCAAACACCGGTGCGCAGGTATCGGCCGTGCTGCCGATCGCCGCACTGGTGCTGCTGCTGGCCGGTGCCGGCGTGTTTGTGGCCTCGCGTCGTAAGCACGCACTCGCCGCTGCCGCCGCCGAGTCCACCGAATCCTCGGTGAACGACTAGTCGGTTCCCCTCGCGCCGCCCGTCACCGCTCGGTGGCGGGCGGCGTTTCGTATTCGCTCGGGGTCGGAGCTGGGAGCCAGTCGACCAGCTTGGGCGCGGGTTCGGCGAGCGCGGTTGCGGACTTCCGGGCGGGCCCGGCCGTGTGCGCGCTCGCCGCGGCGGGGGTGTCCGCCACGGGCACGGGCGCGGGATTCTGCGCCGCCGGGACGGGCATACGCGGCGTGGGATCCGTCCGAGCCTCTCCCGGCACCGCCGAATTGCGCTCCACCGAGAGCACCGCACCGATCGCCGCCCCCGCGGAGATCAGCGCCGATCCTCCCGTGGACATCAGCGGCAGCGGCACTCCCAACACCGGGAGCAGCCCGACCACCACCGAGATGTTGATGAAGGCCTGGGTGATCAGCCAGGTGAACACGCCCCCGGCTACCACCCGGCCGAAGGTTCCGCGGGCGCGCGCCAGGATCGCCAGCAGCGCGATCGCGAGCACACAGAACAGCAGCAGGACGAGAACCGTGCCCACCAGGCCGAGTTCCTCCCCCACCACCGCGAAGAGGTAGTCGTTATCGGCGGCGGGGAGCCACCCCCACTTCTCGATCGAGTTGCCCAGGCCGATCCCAAACACCCCTCCGTCGGCCAGCGCCCACGTGCCGTGCAGGGGCTGCCAGCACAGGCCCAGGTACTCGGACTTATCGGTGCGGCAATCCACCTGGAAGAAGTGCATCAGTCGCATGACCCGGTTGGCCTTGATCGCGGTCATCAGCAGGGCCGCGACGATGCCGGACAGCGCCACGATTCCGATCGTGCGCAGGTTGACGTTGGCGAAGACCAGCACCCCGATCATCACGGTCGCCATGACCAGCACGGTGCCCAGGTCACCGCCGATCAGGTTGATCCCCATCGAGAGGGCCGCCACCGGAACCACGGGAATCACCGCGTGCTTCCACCCCTTGAGCAGCCGCTCCTTCGAACCGAGCACCGTGGCCGCCCAGATGATGAAGGCAAACTTCATCACCTCCGAGGGCTGCATCGAGATGAACCCCAGGTGGATCCAGTTGCGGTTACCGCCGGACTCGTAGCCCAGCGGCGTATAGACGGCGAGCTGAAGCAGCAGCGCCCCGGCCAGTCCGATCCAGGCGAACCGGTTCCAGAATCTCGGGGTTGCCCGGCTGGCCAGGAACATCGCGATCAGCGCGAGCGCCGCAACCCCGCCCTGACGCAGCGCCCCGGCGAAGGGGTCGCCGGCGTTTTCGGCATCACCGGGTTGGGAGGCCGATTGCACCATCACCACGCCAAACCCGATCAGAAACAGCACCACCGAGGTCAGCAGCAGCGCGCGGTTGGAGACCCCGGCAATCCGGGTGCGCAGCGCCGTGTCGATGCTCAGCATCCGCGCCTGCAGGCGGGACGACGTCTTCACCGCGACGTCGCTTCGCTATACCCGAAGCTTTCGCCTCCGAAAGCTCGTCTGTTGCGCTCGCGAACCCGCATGCGATGCCTCCCCTGTGGACCTGGATGTCACATTCCAGCGTAGGTTGGCCGCCCCGGCGACATGCCCGCCCTCAAGAGACTCCCAGCGAGGGATAACCCCTGTGAGGCACGCAAAACCGCCCGCCACCGTGAGGTGACGGGCGGTTTCGGTTCGCAGACTACTCGGCGGTCTTGGCTTCCAGCTGGGCGGCTCGGCGGCGTGGATTACTCGGCGGTCTTGGCTTCGAGCTGGGCGCGGGTGGGGACCCGGCCGGCGATTTCGTCGATGATGTCGTCGCCGGGGAAGGCGTCCACGAACTCGGCCGAGATCTCGGCGCGGGAGAGCAGTTCCTCCATGCGGCGGCGGCGCGAACGCGGGATCAGGGTGACCACGGTGCCCTCGCGACCGGCACGGCCGGTGCGACCGGCGCGGTGGGTGTAGGTCTTGTACTCATCCGGGGCGTCGGCCTGGATCACCAGGTCGATGTCGTCCACGTGGATACCGCGGGCGGCGACGTCGGTCGCTACCAGGACATCCACCCGGCCGCTGGTGAGCTGGTGTAGGTTGCGCGTGCGCTTGGCCTGGTTCAGGTCACCGTGCAGGGCGACGGCGAACACACCAGCATCCTCCAGCTGCTCGGTCAGACGCTCGGCATAGGCACGGGTCCGCGAGAAGATCACGGTCTTACCGTTGCGACCGGCGAGCTGCTCCAGGATACGGTCCTTGTCGCGGTGCTCAACCACCAGGACGCGGTGGTCGATGGTCGAGGACGCCTGGTCCTCACCGGCGACCTCGTGCACGGCCGGGTTCTCCAAGAACTCGTTGACCAGCGCGGCCACACCCTTGTCCAGGGTGGCCGAGAAGAGCAGCTTCTGGCTGTCATCGGCGGTGTTGCGGATGATGCGCTGCACCGGCTCCAGGAAGCCCAGGTCGCACATGTGGTCGGCCTCATCCAGCACCACCACGTTGACCTCGGACAGGTCCAGACGGCCCTGCTCGATGAGGTCCTCGATGCGGCCCGGGGTACCCACCACGATGTCGACGCCGCGCTGCAGCGCACCCACCTGACGGTGCTGGGGAACACCACCGTAAATCTGGGTGGTGAACAGCCCCACGGAGCGGGCGATCGGCTGCACGGTGCGGTCGATCTGGAGGGCCAGCTCACGGGTCGGGGCGAGGATCAGCGCGCGGGGCAGACGGCCCGGACGACGGTTCTTTCCGCCACCGTTTTCCATCAGGCGCTCCACCAGGGGGGCACCGAAGGCGATGGTCTTACCGGATCCGGTGCGGCCACGGCCCAGGACGTCGCGGCCCTCGAGGACCACGGGGATGGTTGCTGCCTGGATCGGGAACGGTGCGGCGGCACCGAGCTCGGCCAGGGCGTTCACGATGTTGCCACCGAGACCCAGGTCGCCGAAGGTCTTGCCCTCGACGTCCTCGGCCTGGATGGCCTCGGCCTCGAGGCGCTCGAGCACGACGTCATCCTGCGGCTGGTAGCCGCCACGACGCGCACCACGGTCGCCGTGCGAGGGGCGCTCGGGACGGTCACCGCGGTCGAAGCGTGCGGGGCGCTCGGGACGGTCACCGAAGGCGGGACGTGCGGGACGCTCGTCGCGGTTGAAACGGGGACGCTCGTCGCGGTCGCCGCCGCGAGCGGGACGCTCGTCGCGGTTGAAGCGCGGCGCACGGTCGTCACGCTCAAAACGTGCGGGACGGCCATCGCGGTCGCCACGACCTGCAGCCGGACGCTCATCACGATCAAAGCGGCGCGGGGCGCGCTCGTCGCGATCGAAGCGCGCGGGACGCTCGTCACGGTTGAAACGGGGGGCACGGTCGTCACGCTCAAAACGTGCGGGACGGCCATCGCGGTCGTCACGGTCAAAGCGTGCGGGACGCTCGTCGCGGTTGAAACGCGGCGCACGGTCGTCACGCTCAAAACGTGCGGGACGGCCATCGCGGTCACCACGACCGGCGGCCGGACGCTCGTCCCGGTTGAAACGCGGCGCGCGCTCGTCGCGGTCAAAGCGGGCGGGACGCTCGTCACGGTTGAAACGGGGGGCGCGATCGTCACGCTCGAAACGTGCGGGACGGCCATCGCGGTCACCGCCGCGAGCGGGACGCTCGTCACGGTTGAAGCGGGGAGCGCGCTCGTCGCGGTCAAAACGGCGCGGGGCACGCTCATCGCGGTCGAAGCGCGCGGGACGACCCTCGCGGTCGCCACGACCGGCGGCCGGACGCTCGTCACGATTGAAACGCGGCGCGCGCTCGTCACGGTCAAAGCGGCGCGGGGCACGCTCGTCGCGGGCACCCGAACGGGCGGCGCGGTCTTCGGCATCCCAGCGGTTCTTCTGGCGCGGGGCGTCCTCTACCTCGGGACGGAATCCGCGGTGTCCGGGGCTCCGGCTACCGGCCTTGGGGCCGCCCTTGGCGGGACGCTTGCCGTAGCTCGGATCGTAGTTCTTTGCGGGGCGCTTTCCGCCCACATGGTTCTTTTTAGGCATAACAAAATTTCCGGGTATTTCAGGCATGAAACAGCGAAGGGCCGCGCGCAGCGGCGCTCTCTCCCCCGGACATCAGTGGGCCGGGGCCGTTCACAACGTGTGAATATGCACACGAGATCCGTGTGCAAAACCGGCCCACCAGACTGACAATTGCTTCGCGGTACCCACCGCGACGTCTAGAGCCGACTTCCTTACAATACGCTAGTTTTTCGGCTCTGTCACCCGTGGCTCGCCACCACGGCGGTTTCCACGGGGGATTCCCGGCCGGGGCTGGACCATTTAGATCACGAGCGTTAGCCTGTGTTCACGGTGTCGGGCCGCAGGGTTCCGACACATCGGAAAAACAGGAGGTACACCATGGGTTTCTTCGCTTTTCTACTTCTGGGGCTGATCGCGGGAGCAATCGCCAAGGCCATCCTGCCCGGCAAGCAGGGTGGCGGCTGGATCGCCACCCTCATCCTGGGTGTCATCGGCGCGATGGTGGGTGGATGGATCGGTTCGCTGCTCTTCAACGCCAAGATCGACGCATTCTGGGATCTGGGCAGCTGGGCACTCGCGATTGTTGGATCGATCGTTGTCCTCCTCATTTACGGCGCCATCACCGGGCGCAAAAAGGCATAGCGATCACGGCCCCGGGGTTTTCACCCCGGGGCCGTGATGTTTTGGAAACAAACATGCCTCACACTTGAAGGTATGGGACACAATGCCATTACGGTCTCCATCGAGCGCACGGTCGATCCCGCGCGACTCTCCGAGGCCACCGTCTGGATCCAGGCGGGAATCAATCTTGCAAACAAATATCCGGGTTTCCTCGGCTCCGGCTGGGTACGATCGGGCAGCAGCGAAACCAGCTGGCACATGCTCTATCGCTTCGCCGACGCCCAAACCCTCGACGCCTGGGAGAACTCCCCCGAGCGTCGCTGGTGGCTGGGCACCGGGAGCGAATTCGCTCAGGAGACCCGCACCGAACGGCGCACCGGGATCGAGGGGTGGTTCGACACCCCGATCGATGCCACCGCGGCCATCCAGCCGGCCATCGTGCCCCCGCGCTGGAAACAGGCGACCAGCATCTGGCTCGGATTCTTCCCGATCAACCTGGTCTTCACCCTGATCGCCACCTACCTCATTCCCGGCTGGAATGAGTGGGATGTGTGGCTGCGCGTGCTGGTCAGCACCCTCGTGCTCACCCCGATCATGGCCTATTGGGGCCTGCCCACGGTGACCCGCTGGCTGCGCCCCTGGCTTCAAAAGCCTCCGCGCCGCCGCTGATTCCGGTGCGGGACGCACCCGCATGAGTGCAGTCACGGTCTCAGGGTCATCTCATCCTGTGGGGTGACCCTGGATCATCCCGTCAGGGATGTTCTGATGTGGCATCAAAACGTATCGTGGAAGAGTCGGGTGCCCCCGCACTCGTCTCCCCGAACGAATGAGATGTCATGGAGTTTCTGACCGACGCGATCCTCACCATGGCGACGTCTCCGTGGATCTATCTGATCGTCCTGGCGATGGTCCTGATCGACGGATTCTTCCCGCCGGTGCCCGGTGAAGCCGTGCTCGTGGGAGCCACCGCGATCGCGATCAGTGCGGGCTCCCCCAACGTGTGGGTGCTCCTGGTGGCCGGCGCGATCGGCGCGGCCATCGGCGACAACATCGCCTTCCGGATCGGCCGCGCGGTCGGGGTGGAACGCTACGCCTGGATGCGCAAACCCCGGGTGGTGGCGGCGCTGGACTTCGCCCGCCGCGGACTGGAAAAGCGCGGCACCCTGCTGGTGCTGGGGGGACGCTACATTCCCGTGGGACGCATCGCGATCAACATGACCGCGGGGGCCACCGGGTTCCCGCCCCGACGCTTTGCCGCGCTCAGCGTGGTGGCCGGTTTCCTCTGGTCGATCCACGCGATCCTGATCGGTGCCCTCGCCGGACACCTGACCCAGGGCAACCCGCTGATCGGGGCGGTGCTGGGCATCGGATTCGCGATCCTGCTGGGCATCATCATCGACACCGTGGGCCGGATCCGCCGGGCGATCATCAAGCGTTCCGCCGCCCGCCGCGGAACCACGGTGCCCGCCCGCCCGATCACCGCGAGCGCCATCCGCGACCGTGAGATTGACGCGCTGACCTACCGCGACCAGGCGGCCGAGCCCACCGAGCCGCCCACCGCCGAGCCGGCCCAGACCGAAACCACCGCACGGCCCGCGCGGCCGGGACGGCGCGACACCGGGGACTTCACCCCGCTGCGCGGGACCGTGTAGACCGGCCGCGCACCGATAACCAAAACGCAGAAACGGCGACCCCGAGTGGGGTCGCCGTTTCTGCGTGGATAGCCGGTGCGGGACTAGCCGCGGGTGTCCCGACGCCGCAGGATCGATCCGGCCAGGAGCAGCATGCCCAGCATCAGGGTTCCGCCGATCAGCGGCAGGGCGGGCCCCGTGCCGGCGCCGGTGCGAGGCAGCGGGGCGGGCACGGTCAGGGCGGTTCCCGGGGTTGCCGGGGTGGCCGCACCGGCGCCCGGAGTCGCGCCCGGCTGCGCGGCGATCTCGGTGGGAGACGAGGACGGCGTTGCCGGGGGCGAGGTCGCGTCGGTCGGCTCGGGCGACGAGGTGTTGCCCTCGGTGGGTTCCGGCGACGAAGTGTTACCGTCCGTCGGTTCAGAGGACGAGGTCGGGCCCTCGGACTCCCCCGGCGTCGGCGTCGGGTTCGGAATCACCTCGTCACACGGGCCCAGCTCGAAGTCGTGCACAAAGACCGCCCGGGTCCCGGAGGGATCGGCGACCCAGCCCGGGGTCAGCGTTCCGGTGAAACCGAAGCCGGGATTGGCGGTGGCGATCAGGGTGTGGCGCTGAATGCCGTCCGTCTCGGTGATCGGTCCGGTGGTAATCCGGGCCTCCATATCCTCAAACACCCAGTACTCCAGCCATCCGGCGCTGAAGGTCCCATCGCTCTGACACACCGGAGCGAACGGCCTCGGGGTCGGCAGGATCCCGGCGGAGATCAGGCAGCTGGGCGTTTCGAAGGGTACCGTGAGGGTTGCGGTTCCCGCCTCGGCATCCACAATCCAGCCCGCGGTGGCGTCACTCGGGAAGACAAAACCGGGCAGCAGGGTCGCGGTAACCGTCACCGTTCCGCCGTTCAACGGCGAACCGGTCTGCTCAAACGTCATGCCGCGCAGCCCCTCGGTCGTCAGCTCGAAGCGCGGGACCGTGGGGATGCCCAGCGCCGAGCACTCCGCCTGGGTGATCGTGGGTGCGGGCAGCGCATCCGCCTCCGCGGTGCAGGACACCGCCCCCTGGAAGGTGTGGGTGAACGACGCCTCGGTCGGGCTCAGGAGAACCCATCCCTCGGGGAGATCCTCGGGGAAGGTGTATCCCTGCTGCAGGGTCGCGCGCACCGCGGCGGTTGCGCCGGGCACGATCCGCGCGGGGACCGTGTAGCGGACCCCGTTGCCGTTGGTCAGCGGCTCAAACTGCGGGCCGGTGGACTCCCCGGGGGCCGAGCAGGCGAACTCGGTCGCCACCGGGATCTTCAGCGTGGCCTCGCCCCCGGCCCCACCTCCGAAGTTCTGGGTATAGGTCTGGCTCGCCTCGAAGCGTCGCTCCCCGTTGGGGAAGGGCTGCACGGCGCTGGTGTACACGGCGGTGTTTTCGAAGGTCAGATCCCCCTGCTCGCTGAGTGGCTGGGTCGAGGTGGCAAAGAACACCAGGATCGGCACGCGGCCGGCCGGCACGTTGGTGAAGGTGGCCGAGATGGTGCCGTCCGCGCAGGTCACCGGGGCGCGCGCATCCGCCTCGTTCTGGGCGTTCTGATCGCGGAGCTGGGTGGAAATCGGCAGGTCACAGTTGATGGTCCAGGGAGCACCGGTCCCGGCCTCGGGCGAGTGGTCGGAGTCGCTCAGGGTGATCGAGGCAAACGGTCCGGGTCCGCCCACCAGCAGGTACTGCACCCGCGGGATGCCCCCGAGATCCGAGGACCAGGCCTGCTTGGATGGGCCATCGATCCAGGTCGCATCGGGGTTGTGCACCTGCTTGACCGTGACCGAGTGGGTGGCCCGGATGGAGCCGTTGACCTTCGTCACGATGTCCGCATACGTCCCCGCGGGGGTCATGATGTTGGCAAACTTCACGCCCCAGGACGCCGACCCCGAGATGTTGGTCATCCCGTCCACCTCGTCGGTGAAGGTGAAGCGGGCGATCGGTCCGGTGGTGCCCGAAGCCGGGGTCACGCTCACGTCCAGCATCACCCGGTTGGTTTCCCGGTTGGGGACCACATAGGTGCTGCGCAGCGACATCAGGCGCGGGTCGAGCTCCACGTCGAAGTAGTCGCCGGCCTGGGCGGTCGGGGTGCTGAAACCCACCTGGAGCCGAAACTCCGAGTTCCCGTCGGTGACCGAGGAGTCCATCGTGAGGGACTTGACCGCGCCGGGCAACAGGACCGGTGCCGCCTGTGCGCTCTGCGGGGTACCCATAACGACACTCAGGGCACCGGCAACCAGCGCGGTGACGGACACGGCGGCGAGGCGACGGATCCACCCGACCCGGGAGGAATCGGACGGGCGGACGGCCGGCGCGCGGCCAGAAATAAACATCGAGGGAATCTCCCGGGCGTTGGTCGCACGGGTCAGGATCTGCCCACGCTGCTGACTGTTCTGGCGACCCCGTGTGGGCACGAACCATGCAACAGTCTGACCCACCCGCTGCCGGGTGTATGTACCCCGAACGCGGGTTTTTACGCTCCCCGTTCGAGTGTCGTGGACGCACGCATCCGGCGGGCAGACACGGAGGCCAGACGCACTCGGGGCACGGGTGCGGCGGGGCACACGCCCGGCGGTCAGACACGGATGCCGCACACGCTCGGCACGGGTGCGGCGGCGCACGCTCGCCTCGACTCACGGGCATCGCACGCACTCGGGGCCCCGCACGGTGTGTGCGAGGCCCCGAGTGTGATGGTGCGGGTTAGCCGTTCCGGCCGGTCTGGGCCGGGCCGGAACCGGACCGTGCCGCCTCGGAATCGGTCTGGGCGACGTTCGGGATTCCCGAATCGGCCGCCGCCTTTGCCGCGGCCTTGGCCGCACGCTTCTCGGCACGACGGTCCTTGGCACCCTCGACGAGGTTGTAGAGGCTCGGCAGCACGATCAGGGTCAACACGGTCGAGGAGAGCAGACCACCAATCACCACGATCGCCAGCGGCTGCGAGATGAACCCGCCGTGTCCGGTGATGCCCAGGGCCATCGGGATCAGCGCGAAGATCGTCGCCAGCGCGGTCATCAGGATCGGGCGCAGACGTCGGGCGGCACCGTGCTTGACCGCCTCGGGGACGCTGAGTCCCCGCTCGCGGTACTGGTTGACCAGGTCGATCATCACGATCGCGTTGGTCACCACGATACCCACCAGCATCAGCACACCGATCAGCGAGGGCACACCCAGCGGGACGCCGGTCGCCACCTGCAGGCCGATGGCACCGGTGGCCGCGAACGGCACCGAAACCAGCAGCAGCAGCGGCTGACGCAGCGAGCGGAAGGTGGCCACCATGACGATGTACACGATCAGGATCGCCGCGAGCATCGCCAGGCCCAGCTGACTAAACGCGGTGCTCTGATCCGAGGCCACACCACCGATAGCGGCGGTCACCCCGTCGGGGAGCTTGGTGTCCTTGAGGAGCTTGGTCACCTGCGAGCTGAGCCCGCCGATGTCCTCGCCGGCGGGGGTGATGTTAACCGAGGCCGAACGGTCGCCGCGAATCGTGGTGATCGTGGCCGGGCCATCCACCACCGAGACGTTGGCCAGGGCATCCAGGCGCTGGGGGCCGCCCAGGGTCGGGATGGTCAGGCCCTGCACCTCGGCGAGGGTCTGCGGCGGGTTCTCGCTGGCGAGGTAGATCTTCACGGTGGTTTCATCCAGCGCGATCTGACCGATCTGGCCCGGACGCATTGCCTGGGCCACGATGCCGCCCAGCGCCACCTCGGAGAGGCCAACCTTGGCGGCGGCGTCGCGATCCACCTTGACCTGGATGAAGGGGCGGGCCTCGGAGATGGTGTCATCCACCTCGGCGGCACCATCGAGCTTGGCCGCCTTATCGTGCAGGGTCTTGGTCGCCTCGGCCAGGGCCTTGGCGCTGGAGGCCTGCACGTCGATCTTGATCACGTTCGAGGCACCGAAGCCCGAGCTGGCGGCCAGCTTGAGCGTGCCGACCCCCTTGAGCTTGTCCAGTTCCTTGCGAACGGTGGCCTGCAGGGCGTCCTGGTCGGCGTTGGCGTCGGTGGTGATCGAGTAGCTGATGTTGCCCGATCCACCGCCGGAGAAGGCGTCGGAGAGCGCGCTGCCGCTGGAACCAATCGACACCTGAACCGTATCGATGCCCTTGATCTCGCGCAGCTTCTTCTCCACCGTGGAGGCCGCGGTGTCCTGAGTCTGGAGGCTCGCGCCCTGTTCCAGGGTCTGCGAGATGTTCAGGGTGTTCTGGCCCGAGGACCCCAGGAAGCTGAGCTTCATGAACTGCGCCAGGAACCCGGTTCCGCCCAGCACCAGGAGGGCGAGCAGCAGGGTCGTGACCGAGTGCTTGACCGTCCAGGAGATGATCGGCAGATACCCACGCTGCAGCCAGCTGGGGTTGTCCAGCTCGTCGGGCTCGATGCCCTCCCCGGAGGCTGCCCGGCGAGCACGGCGGGTGCGCGGGGCACCGGGAACCACGGGAATCGACCCGGTTTCCGGCTCGGCATCCTGTTCACGAGTCGCGGTGGTGGTGAGCGAGGGCTCCAGCGCAACCCCGTCGGCCCCGACATGGGCCGCGTGGGCGGCGTGGGCGGCGTGCGGGACGTGCGGGGTGTGTGCAGTCTGGGCCGCGGCCTCGGTCGACGCCGGCGTGTTCGCGGTTTCATCTCCCGCGGCCGCGAGGCTGGCGGCAATCGGCTCCGCGGAGGCGGACTCGTTTTCCGGCACGTCGGTCGCCGCGGACGCGGGTTCGGCTTCGGTTGCCGCGGGCGCGGGTTCGGCGTCGGTCGCCGCGGGCGCGAGTTCGGCGTCGGTCGCCGCGGGCACCGGCGTACCGGATTCGGCGGTCTCCTGAACGACGGCGATCTCCGTGGTGGCGGAATCCACCCCGGCGTCCGACGCGGGGGCATGCTCGGACCCTGCGGGGTCCTCGGCAGACGCGGACGCAGCAGCTGAAGCGGACGGAGCGGCAGCGGCAGACTCTGGCTCAGACTCGGACGCGGACGCCGTTGCGGCAGTCGCCTCCGCGGGGCTCGCCGGTGCCGCCTCGATCGCCAGCGGGGCCCGGGCGGGCTCCGGCGCGGTCTTGACCTCCTTGGCCGGCTTGTCCTTCTTGACCCGGAGGAACCAGAACGCCAGCACCGGCACGATGGTCAACGCGACCAGCAGCGAGGCCGCCAGCGCGATGGTCACCGTGAGCGCGAACGGCCGGAACAGCTCGCCGGTCATTTCGCCCACGAAGGCCAGCGGCAGGAACACCGCGACGGTGGTGATGGTCGAGGCGGTAATCGCCCCGGCCACCTCGCGCACGGCCACGCCGATCGCACCCAGGCGCGCGGCAGGGGTTTGATCGGGGCTGAGCTGGAGGTGACGCTTAATGTTTTCGATGACCACAATCGAGTCATCCACCACGCGACCGATCGCGATGGTGAGCGCACCCAGGGTCAGAATGTTCAGGGTGTAGCCGGTGGCCTGCAGCCCGATGAAGGTGATCAGCACCGAGGTGGGGATCGAGATCGCCGTCACCAGGGTCGCGCGCACATCCAGCAGGAACAGCAGGATCACCAGGACTGCAAACACCAGACCCAGCAGGCCCTCGGTCGCCAGGGACTCGATCGACTGCTCGATGTAGGGGGCCTGATCGAAGACCACCGAAAGCTTGACGTCGGTGCCCAGCTTCTTTTCCACATCGGGGATCAGGTCGCGTACGGCCTGGGAAACCGCAACCGTGTTGGCGTCCGGGGTCTTGGTGATCGCGATGGTGACGGCGGGCTCACCATCCACCCGGGAGATCGAGGTCTGCGGGTCCTGACCGAGCTCAACCTTGGCCACCGAACCGATCGTGTGCACGACCCCCTCGGGGCTCGGGGTTGCGCCTACCAGCGGGAGGGCGGCGATGTCGGCGACGCTTCCCAGCTGGGTTCCCGCCTGCACCGAATAGGTCTTATTTGCCTCGGTGATTTCGCCGGCCGGCAGCAGCACACCGTTCTGCTTCAGGGTGTCCGAGATGGCGCTGGAGGATACCCCGGCGGCGGCCAGCTGGGCCAGATCCGGGGTGATCGTGATGCGCTGGGTCGGCGCACCCACGAGGGAGGCATCGCGCACACCCTCGACGTTGGTGAGGTCCGGCACGGCCTCGCGGCGCAGCGCGTCGGCGAGTTCGGTGATGGTGTACTTGCCGGTGGCCGCGATCTGGATGACCGGGAGGTCGTCGATGCTCGCCGAGATCACCTGCGGATCGGTGTTATCCGGCAGGGTCGACTTGATCCGGTTGATCGCCTGGCCGATTTTCTGCTCGGCGGTGGCCAGATCGGTGCCGTATTTGAACGTTGCCGTCACCAGGGAGGAGTTGGTACTCGACGTGGTGGCCGTGGATTCGAGTCCCGGCACCCCCTGAATCGCCGTTTCGATCGGCGTGGAGAGGTCGTTGTTGACCACCTCCGGGGCCGCTCCGGGGTACGCGGTGAACACCACAAGCTGGGGGAACTGCACGCTGGGGGCGAGTTCCTGCTTGAGGCTGGTCATCGCGAGGCCACCGAAGAGCGCAACCACCACGGTGATCAGCGCGATCAGCGCCCGGTTTTTCAGACTGAGGACGGCGAGCTTATGCACGTTACTCCCTGGGTGTCGGTATGGGGCGCCCGATACCGGCCTGGTGTCGGTACGCCTCGCCGCCTATTCTCGCATGATCGCGGGCGTTTTCCGGGAACCGCGTCGTTGTCTGCAACACCACTTTTCCCACGGATATTGCCGGTCCGGAGGAAAACTTTCGGCTTTTTAATAGCGCCCGGGTGGCGGCAGCTCCGGATCCGGGGCCCGGCGAAGTTCCTCCCAGCTGTCCACCAGCGCGGCCAGCGCGGTCTCGGTGACCTCGCTGGGTCCGGTGATCGGGATGCGCAGGAAGCGTTCAAACGCCCCATCGGCCCCGAACCGCGGCCCCGCCGAGAGCAGCAGTCCGTGCCCGCGGGCGGTGAGGGTCAGCCGGGAACTGACCGGGGTGCCCAGGTTGACCCAGAGCGCCAGCCCCCCGTGTACGTGCGGGATCTGCCACTCGGGCACCCGCGAGGCGAGGTAGGCCAGGGTGACATCGCGGGTGGCCCGGAGCTGCCGCTGGCGCAGCTCAAGAATCTGCGGCATCGCCTTGAAGGCCTCGAGGACGGTGAGCTGTTCGAGGATCGAGGTGCCCAGGTCGCTGCGGGTGCGCGAGGCCACCAGGCGGGTGATCGTGGAGGCTTCGGCGCGGATCCAGCCGAGCCGGATGCCCGCCCAGAGGGTTTTACCCACGGTGCCGACGGTGATGATCTCGGCCCCCGAGCGGTTGTCCACGGCGAAGGGACGTACGGGTCCGGGACGGTCGATGTCGAGGTCCGCGGTGGTCTCATCGATCAGCAGCACGGTGCCCTGCTTAGCCGCCACCCGGCACAGCCGTTCGCGCAGGTCGCAGGGCATGCTGGCGCCGGTGGGGTTGTGGAAGTCGGGCATCAGGTAGGCCAGCGCGGGGCTCGTGCGCTCGACGGTGTCGATCAGCTCGTCGGCGTCCCACCCGGTTTCCGCGGTCACCGGAACGGCCACCACCCGGGCACCCAGTGCGCGCATCGTGTCGTGGGCGTAGGGATAGCTGGGATGCTCGATCAGGGCGCGATCCCCGCGGGCCAGGAACAGCCGGGTCACCAGGCCGATCGCGTGCTGAGCGCCCAGGGTCACCATGATCTGATCGGGTCGGGTCGGCAGCCCCTGGGCACTGTAGCGGGCGGCGATGGCCGCGCGCAGCTCGGGCAGACCCACCGGATCGGAGTCGGCATCCAGGTAGCGCGGCAGCGCCTCGGCGGCGGCCAGCGCGGCCTCGGGCAGCTGCGGGGCCGCGGGCAGCGAGGCGCGGGCGAGATCAAGCAGGACCGGACGTCCCCCGGGTTCGCGGGCCAGGGATGCGGGATTGATCCGCGCCACACTCCCCGATCCACGCACCGAGTGCAGCACCGCGCGCTCGCGCAGATCCCGGTAGGCCGAGCTGATCGTCGCCCGGCTGAGCCCGAGCCGCTCGGCCAGCTCGCGTTCGGCGGGCAGCCGGGTGCCCGAGGGGATCCGGCCGTCCAGGATCAGCAGCCGGATGCGGTCGGCCAGGTTCCGATAGGTGGTACCGACCCCGCGCCAATCCCCCAGCAGGACCACGAGGGTGCGGGCGGCCAGCGCGGGTTCGTTCATGCCCCCATCTTAGGCAGCCGGGGCCGGACGGGACCGATTCGCGCCGACTCCGGCGTTCATCAATCGCCTAGGCGAGCGAGCCCAGAAAATAGCCGAGGCCGGCCAGCGCCACGCCGAGCGCCAGACTGCCCAGCGAATTGGTCAGCGCGCGGCCCGGATGGCCCGCCCGAATGAGCTTCACCGAGTCCACACTCGCGGTGCTGAGCGTTGTATACCCGCCCAGGAATCCAACACCCAGGATGAGCCGGACACTGTCGTCCAGGCCCCAGGCTCCGAGTAGTCCGGTGAGGAGCCCGAGCGCGAAGGCACCGGAGGCATTCACCACCAGGATGCCCCAGGGGAATGCCGCGCCCACCCGCGCGCGGATCCGGTCGTCCAGCCAGTAGCGCAGGATTCCGCCCAGCCCGCCGGCAAGGATGACCAGCGCAAAAATCCCGGCGCTCATCGGGTACGTCCTCGGAAGAATTTTGCCCCCAGGATCATGCCGAGCCAGGCCGTCAGCACGCCGCCCAGCATCGAAATCAGGGCGTAGATCAGGGCATCCGTGATCCGACCCAGGTGGAGCAGGGTGACGGTGTCCATGGCGATGGCCGAGAACGTGGTGAATCCGCCGATGACCCCGGTTCCCAGCAGCAGGCGCACGTCGCGGATGCGCGGGGTCTCCGGACCGCGGGCGGCCAGGCGGTCGGTGAGGAGGCCGAGCAAGAACGCCCCCAACAGGTTGATCCCCACCGTCGTATAGGCGACATGGTTCTGCGGCGGCCACACCTCCCCCAGCAGTGCCCGCGCGGCAACACCCACCATCGCGCCGATGCCCACCAGAATAAACGTATGCAGCGGCGGGTATGTGTGTGCACGTTCGCTCACCGAAACCGCCCTTCCCGTATCGTGTCTTGGAAGCATATGCCGCCCCCACGCGCCCCGCTTAACGAATTCGCGATTTTCGGCGTGGCGTCCCTGCACGAGTGTGCCGATGGACGCTCTTTGTCGCATGGCATGCTACGATCAAGGTTAGTCTTTATCGTTCCCTGGTTGGTGAAACCATCGGGCGGGTAACCCCGTTCGACAAACTGATTCGTGAGGGGGTCTCGCATGGGGCGCGGCCGTCAAAAGGCAAAGCACACCAAGATCGCTCGTGAGCTGAAATCATTCAGTCCCGAGGTCAATTACGATGCGCTCGAGCGCGAGCTCACCGGGCATGCCCCCGGTGATCACTACGACGCCGAGATCGCAAAGTGGGCAGAGTATGCCGACGACTACGAGGGTGAGAGCAAACACGCCTAGCGTGTTCCTCCACCGTGCCCGTGAGGCCCCTGCCGTAACCCGGCCGGGGCCTCACGGCGTTAACCCCGGGGGCAGTGCCCCGCGCGGCCGCCGCTACCCCGCACCCAGCCCCGGAACACCCCATCGCGCTCACCCCGAGAAACGGCGGCAGCCGATGGAACGGGATGCGCTACGGTGGGGACCGATGACTACGAATCCCCTCGTTCCCTTCCACACCATTCGACTGAGTGCCGAGCCGCTGCGACCCACACATGCGCCCGAGGCATTCGAGTTTCTCGATGACCCCGAGCTGCACCTCCATATCGGCGGCGTACCGCTGAGTCTCGAGGCTCTGAGCGCCCGCTATCGACGCCTGTCCACCGGAGCACCGGCGGGATCCGCCGAGGCGTGGGGAAACTGGCTGCTCCGGGAGGACGCAACCGGCAAGCTGGTGGGGACGGTGCAGGCGACGATTACCCCGGCCACCGGAAGCGCAATGATCGCCTGGGTTGTCGGCACCCGGTTCCAGCGCCGCGGGTTCGCCACCGAGGCCGCCCGCGGGCTGGTGGCCACGCTCAGAGCCGGCGGGATCCCCGATCTGGCCGCGGCCATCCACCCCGACAACATCGGCTCCCAAGGGGTGGCCCGCGCCCTGGGCTTCTCCCCCACCGGTGTCTTCGATGACGGTGAGGAAATCTGGCGCGCTTAAACGCCAAACGGGCACCAACCCGCCCGAAAACCCGGGTGGGACGGTGCCCGCTAAGCGCGGTCTAGGAGAGCTGGTTCTTCTCGACCCAGGCGAGGTATTCCTCGCTCACGCTGCCGGTCACGTACTCACCGGTGAAGCAGCTCATCTCAAGCTCGGTCACATCCGAGCCCTCGATGATCGCGCTCTGCATGTCCGCGACTTCCTGGTAGATCATGTGGTCGGCACCCAGCGCCTTGGCGATCTCGGGGATCTTGCGGCCGTGGGCCACCAGCTCGGCACGCGAGGGCATGTTGATGCCGTACACGTGCGGGAAGCGCACGGGCGGGGCCGCCGAGGTGAAGGTCACCTTATTGGCGCCGGCCTCGCGGGCCATCTGCACGATCTGCTGCGAGGTGGTGCCGCGCACCACCGAGTCGTCCACGATCAGGATGTTCTTGCCGCGGAACTCGCTGCCCATCGCGTTGAGCTTCTGGCGGACGCTCTTGGAGCGCTGCTCCTGCCCGGGCATGATGAAGGTGCGACCGATGTAGCGGTTCTTGTAGAAGCCCTCGCGGTATTCGATCCCGAGCTTCTGCGAGACCTGCATGGCGGCGGGACGCGAGCTGTCGGGGATCGGCATGACCACGTCGATGTCACCCAGCGGCATGTGCTCGGCGATGGTGTCGGCGAGGCGGTTGCCCAGGCGCAGACGGGCGTCGTAGACCGAGATGCCGTTCATCACCGAGTCGGGACGGGCCAGGTAGACATACTCGAATGAGCAGGGCACCAGGCGAGGCTTCAGGGCGCACTGACGGATGTGCAGCTCACCATTCGGGGTGATGAACACGGCCTCGCCGGGGGCGACATCGCGCACCAGCTGGTAGCCGGCGCTCTCCAGCACCAGCGACTCCGAGGCGACGATCCACTCGTCCTGCCCCTTGCCCGGACGGCGACCCAGCACCAGCGGGCGGATGCCGAACGGGTCGCGGAAGGCGAGCAGCCCGTGGCCGGCGATCATCGCGATCGCCGCATATGAGCCCTCGACCCGCTCGTGGACCTGCGAGACCGCGTTGAACACGGTGTCGGGGTCGAGGTCCAGGCCACTCAGCGAGGACTGGAGTTCGTTGGCCAGCACGTTGAGCAGCAGCTCGGTGTCGCTGGTCGAGTTCACGTGACGACGGTCCACATGGAACAGGTCGCGGGAAAGCTCGCGGGTGTTGGTGAGGTTTCCGTTGTGCACCAGGATGATGCCGTAGGGCGCGTTCACGTAGAACGGCTGGGCCTCCTGCTCGTTGGCCGCGCTGCCGGTGGTGGCGTAGCGCACGTGGCCGAGGCCCACGGTGCCGGTGAGCGAGCGCATGTTCCGGGTGCGGTACGCCTCACGCACCTGCCCCTTCGACTTGTGCATGTGGAAGGTGGATCCGTCCGAGGTGGCGATTCCGGTGGAATCCTGACCGCGGTGCTGCAGGAGCAGCAGGGCGTCATAGACCTGCTGGTTGACGGGACTTGATGAGACGATGCCGACGATACCGCACATGGGTTTTAAAGGCTCTCTTCGGGGTGTGAGGGGTTCTAGTTTGCGTAGTGACCGATGAGTCGCACGGCGCCGCCGTCCACACCCTTGGCACCCTGCTCGAAGCCGGTGAAGTCGCGCGCAGAGGTGTGCACGGTTCCCACGGCCCAGGTCGGAATTCCACCGGCGGTGAGTTCCGCGGTGACCGCATCGGCAACCTCCGCGGAAACCACCGCGAAGAATCCGATGCCGAGGTTCCAGGTGCCCTCGGCGCTTTCCAGGCTGGTGCCGGCGATGTCCGAGAGGACCCGGAAGACCGGGGCGGGCGACCAGGTGGAACGCTCCACCTCGACCCAGGAACCCAGCGGCAGCACGCGGGCCAGGTTGGCGGCGATACCGCCACCGGTGACGTGCGAGAGGGAGTGGATGGCACCGTCGAAACGCTCATCGCCGAGCAGGTTCAACAGCGGGGTGGTGTAGAGCCGGGTGGGCTCAAGCAGTGCCTCACCGAAGCTGGCACCGAGTTCGGCGCTGTGATCGGTGTAGCGAATATCCGCGCCGGCGAGGATGTGCCGGACCAGGGAAAAACCGTTGGAGTGGATCCCGGAGGATTCCAGCGCCAGGACCACGTCGCCGTCCCGCACGCGCTCGGCTCCGAGCACGCGGTCGGCCTCGACCACGCCGCTGGCGGCACCGGCGACGTCGTAGTCATCCACACCCAGCAGACCCGGGTGTTCGGCGGTCTCGCCGCCCACCAGAGCGGTGCCGGTGGCCGAGCATGCACGGGCAATGCCGGCAACGATGTCGGCAATGCGGGCGGGAACCACCTTGCCGCAGGCAATGTAGTCGGTCATGAACAGGGGCTTGGCCCCCACCACGACGATGTCATCCACCACCATGCCAACCAGGTCCTGGCCGATGGTGTCGTGCTTGTCCAGCGCCTGGGCGATGGCCACCTTCGTGCCCACGCCGTCGGTCGAGCTGGCCAGCAGCGGGCGACGGTAGCCCAGCAGGGCGGACGCATCAAACAGACCGGCGAAGCCGCCAAAACCTCCCAGCACCTCCGGTCCGTGCGTGGCGGAAACCGCCTGTTTCATCAGCGAAACCGCGAGGTCTCCGGCGGCGGTATCCACGCCGGCGTCACGGTAGGAGGCGGAGGCAGAGGTCATTTTTGGTCGGTACCCTCGGTCGTAGTCGGAGCCACCGGCTCGTGGAGATCTTGGGGCTCTTCCACGGGGTGCACGTATAGCTTATCCGCATCGATGACGTGTTCTTTGCGTCCAACCAGTCGATCCAAAAGGATGGCCAAACTCCCAAAAATCGCGATCCCCACAACCACGCAGACCAGCGCCAGGAATCCGAAGATCTGCCCCTGGCTAAAGTCCTCATTTTTGGGGAACGAGAAGGTGAGGATCATCGCGGCAACGATGCCCACAACCCCGCCAATCACAATGAATGTGAAGTACTTCGGGGAGCGGCGCACGCGGACGGTGGTGCGGGTACGTTCCTCCTGCAGCGGGTCGGACTGGGGCTCCGGAGACTCGGTCATACCCCTATTCTCCCCTATTGATCGATGCCTGACGAATCGGGAGAATCCGCACAAAAAACCGCGGCCCGGATCCTCTGAGGAGATCCGGGCCGCGGGGTATGGTTCTGGCTACTCGCCGGCCTCGGCCAGGCGGCGACGACGGACCACAACGATGGTGCTCGCGGTGGCGATCACGATCAGGGCGAGCAGGCCGCCCGCGGTCCAGAAGATCCAGGAGTTGTCGGCCGGAGCCTCGGCGGTCGTGACGGCCGGCTTGGCAGCCACCGGCTTAGCCACCTCGGGCTTCGCCTCAACCTTGACGCCGCAGTCGGCGCCCAGCGGGATGCTGAAGGTGACGGCGTCCAGCGCCTCACCGGCCGGGTAGGTTCCAAACGCCGCGGCACCCTCGGCGGTCAGGGTCGCGGGGACCTTGTCGCCGTTCAGCCCGGTTGCGCCGCGGGTCAGCGGGGTCTTGCTCAGATCCAGCTGGGCGAATCGCACCTGCTTCTGATCGATGGCCTGACCATCCTGGGTGGTGCCGTGAACATCCAGCAGCACATAGGCGGTCTTGTCATCCACCAGCTCGATCTGCGGGTTGGCGAGGGTGGTGTCCAGGACGCCCTGGTGTCCGGTGAAGTGCATCGTGCCGGCAAAGGTGACCAGTCCGCGCTGCTTCTCGCCATCCACCGATCCGGTGCCCGCGGTGAACGCGAACTCCGGGTAGGTGAAGGTGGCACCGTCGGCGGCGGTGTACTCACCGCGGGCGATGCCCTCGATGTAGTTCAGGAACGACGCCTTGAAGCCCCAGTTGAGGGTGGCACCCTCGACCGCGCAGCCCTCGGCGAGGGCACGCTCGGCGAGCGTGAACACCACGCCGCGGTTGACCGAGCCCTGGAAGGTCAGCGTGTGCTCGCCGGCCTCGAGGGTTGCGGGCAGCGCACCGGTCCAGCTGGCGTTACCGTTTGCGTCGGCGGCGATGGTGCCGAGCAGGATCGGGGTCGAGTAGACCACTACGCGGATGTCCTTCTCGCCGGGCTGGAAGCCCGAGGCGGTCACGGTTGCGCTCTCGCCGGTGCCGAGCTTGGCCAGCTCGGTCTCGGTGATGTTCAGGCCGGTGGTCGCCGGCGGGGTGGCCGGGATGGGCAGGGTGGTCTTCTTATCCTTGGCCGAGACCGACAGGACGGTACCGGAGACACCCAGCGGGGCGGCGGCCGGCGAACCGATCGTGAAGGTCAGCGGGTCGGCGCTCGGGTAGCGGCCCTGGAAGAGCTCGCCGCCGGCGGCACTCACCTGAACGGGCACGCCGCTCCAGGTGGTGGCCGCACCGTTCTCGGTGCGGGTGGCCGCGCCGAGGTTCAGGGTGCCAAAGACGATCCGGTTGCCGTTCAGGCTCGCGGTCAGGGTCGCGCTGGTGGGCGACAGGACCTGAATGGTCGGGTTGGACAGGGTGTAGTCCAGCACGCCGCCGTGGCCGTAGAAGCGGACACCGCCGGAGTAGCTGACGCTGCCGGTTCCGGTCGTGCGGTTGAAGTCGCTCACCGCGGCCTGGCCGAACTGGAACGCCCCGTTTGCGCGGGTGGCGCCGCCGACGGTGCTCACCGAGCCCTTGGCGATCGGTCCCTGCACGTAGTCGGAGAACTGGTTCTTGATCGACCAGCGCAGCGATCCACCGGTGATGGATGCCACCGGGTTGGTGACGGCGGGCTGATCCACCGGGGGCTTGGTCGGCTCGACGCCGCCGTTGCCGGTTCCCGAGCGCATCGCGATGGTCGCGAAGGCGTCCAGGCTACGGTCGGTGGCCGACAGGCCGTGGGCTGCGGAAGTAGCCACCTCATAGGTCTTGGCCGAGTTCAGGGTGCCGCCGGGTACCTTGAGTGTCGCGGTGAACTTGCCTCCAACAACCAACTCGCGTTTTACATGGACCTGTGCGATCCAGCCGTCGGGCGGCAACGGTGAGTTACCACCCCACGCACCCTTCTCGCCAAGTAGAACATACACACCATTTTCGGCACCAGGGCCGCTGAAAGCGTTCCCGGTCACGGTGAACACATTGTCCACACTGGCGTTGACATCGGCGCTCGGGGTGACCACGATCGAGGGCTTGGTCGGGTCGATGATGATCACCGACTTGATCGAGATGGCCGCCTGGGCATCCAACGAACGGTCAATTTCCGAGAGTTCGTGGGCCGCCGAGGAGAATACCGCGTACTCGCCGCCGGAGACGAACTTGCCGTTCAGCACCACGAGGGTTGCGGTGAAGGCGCCGTCCTTGATCTGGTCGGCAGGCACAAACGTCTGCGCCAGCCAGCCCTGGGGTGGCAGCGGGGTTCCCGCGGCCCAGTTGGACTTCGAACCGATCAGAACGTAGGCACCGTTGACGGCACCCGGGCCAACAAAACCGGTACCCGAGACGGTGAAGGTGTTGTTCTTCGCCGGGTCCACGTCCTTATTCGGGGTGATGGTCAGGCTGGGCTTGGTGACGTCCACCGGCTTGAGCGCGATGGCTGCCTGGGCGTCCAGCGAACGGTCGGTGACCGAGAGGCTGCCCGCAGCCCAGTTGGACTTGGCGCCGATCAGCACGTAGGCACCGTTGGCGGCACCCGCACCGGTGTAGCCGGTACCGGTCACCGTGAAGGTGTTGGCCACCTTGGGGTCGACCGCGGTGTTCGGGGTGATGGTCACCGTCGGCTTGACCGGCGGCACCACCACGGACTTGACGGTGATCGCGGCCTGGGCATCCAGCGAGCGTGCCCGCAGCCCAGTTGGACTTGGCGCCGATCAGCACGTAGGCACCGTTGGCGGCACCCGCACCGGTGTAGCCGGTACCGGTCACCGTGAAGGTGTTGGTGATCGCCGGGTCAACATCGGTGTTCGGGGTGATGGTCAGGGTCGGGTTCGCGGGCTGCGCAACCGGGGCGAAGGTGATCGGGGTCGCCGTCTCGAACAGCGGCTCCTTGGCCCCGCCGCCACCGTAGGTGTAGATGCCATAGGTTCCGGTGGCCGGCTCGTTGGCGTAGCCGGACTTCACGCTCACTGTGGCTTCGAAGCTCCCGTCGGCCTTGAGCTCGATCGCGCCGGATCCGGCCCCACCGATGGTCTCCACGGATTCGGCCGGAACCGCCCACTTCTGTGTGGATACCGAACGGGAAGCGCCGGGGGCGTTTGCCGAGGGCTGCCAGGTGTCGGCGAACTTGCCAAACACCACGTAGGTACCGGTGAACTTGCCCGCCAGCGGCGGACGGGTGCCCACGGTGTTGGCGGTGGGGAGGAAGCCGGTACCCGTCACGGTGACGGTGTCACCGTCGGGGTTCAGGCCGGTGGTCTTGGAGACGGTCACCTTGGGGTTGGCCGTCGGGGCCGCGAAGGTGATCGGGGTTGCGGTCTCGAAGGCCGCCTCAACCGAGCCACCCGCGGCGTAGGTATAGATGCCGAAGTTACCGGTGGCGGGCTCCTTATCGAAGCCCGGCTTCACCAGGATGTCGGCCGAGAATGATCCGTCCGGCTTGAGCTCGATCGCACCGGCGTTTGCCCCGCCGATGACCTGCATCGACTCGGCCGGTACCGCCCACTTGGTCGCTCCGGATACCCGGGCGCTCGAGGGTGCTCCCGCCGAGGGCTGCCAGGTGTCGGCGAACTTGCCAAACACCACGTAGGTGCCGGTGAACTTGCCCGCCAGCGGCGGACGCGATCCCACCGTCTTATCGGTCGGGGTGAAGCCGGTTCCGGTGACGGTGATGGTCTCCCCGGCCGGGTTCAGACCGGTCGTCTTCGACACGGTGACCGTGGGCTGCGGGGTCGGAGTCTGGAAGCTAATCGGGGTCGCCGTCTCGAACAGAGACTCCTTGGCCCCCCCGCCGGGGTAGGTGTAGATGCCGTAGTTACCGGTGGCCGGCTCGTTGGCGTAGCCAGACTTCACGCTCAGCGTGGTCTCGAAGGTGCCATCGGGCTTAATCTCGACGGCGCCCGCCCCGGCGCCCCCGATGGTTGCCATGGATTCGGCCGGCACAGCCCACTTCTGCGCCGAAACCGAACGTGCAGATCCCGGCGCATTCGCCGAGGGCTGCCAGGTGTCGGCGAACTTACCAAACACCACGTAGGCGCCGGTGAACTTCCCCGCCAGCGGCGGACGGGCACCCACGGTGTTCGCCGTCGGGAAGAAGCCGGAGCCCTTCACGGTGACGGTGTCGCCGTCGGGGTTCAGCCCCGTGGTCTTGGAGACGGTCACCTTGGGGTTGGCCGGCTGGTTGACCGAAACTGGCGCGAAGGTGTCCAGGCTGCGGTCGGTGATCGAGAGACCATGGGCGGCCGAGGTGGCCACCTGGTAGGCCTTTGCCGGATCTAGCTTGCCCGCGGGCACCGAGATGGTGGTGGTAAAGGCACCATCCACGATCTGACTCTTCTGCACCCAGGCCTGGCTGATCCAGCCGTCCGAGGGCAGCGCGCTGCCGCCGCTCCACACAGATTTTTCGCCGAACAGGACGTAGGCGCCGTTGGCGGCCCCATCCCCGACGAATCCGGATCCGCTGACCGTGAGTGTGTTGGCCACACTCGGGTCCAGGAACGAATTCGGCGTGACCGAAATCGAAGGGGCGGTGGCGGCCTGGGCGGGGGCACTGCCAACGATCAGACCACCGGCGACAAGCGCCAGTGCCAGGATCGGGGCAAGCCAGACCCGCAGCCGCGAGGACAGGGCTGAGAGGTACACGGAAACTCCAGTGGTGGGTGTGGGGGCTATCCGTTGCTGGCCCGAGATGAAGTACCACTCGAAGCTCGGATAGGTTAGCCTAAGTAAGGCAAGGCTATGAACGAGTAAATCTGGTCGGGACGGCACTTGTCAAGCTGAGGAAAGCCTTACCTCATTAAATCCCCCACGTAGAGCGAGAATCCCGATGTCACCCCGCGGAAAAAGCGTGCGCACCGCCGCACTCCTCACCCTGACCGCGCTGCTGCTCACCGCATGTAGCGCAACGGCAACGACGCCCGAGAACGATGGTTGCGCCCAAACCCCGCTGAGTGAGCTGAAGCTGGACACCCCGGCCAACCAGATCACCGGCGTCTCCGATGCGTGCCTGGCCAACCCGGCCATCGATCCGATCGAGAAGGATCCGACCCCCACGCTTCCGGTCACCGTGACCGACGACGCCGGTGCACAGGTCACCGTGAAGGATGCCTCGCGCATCCTCGCCCTCGACATCTCCGGCACCCTCGCGGCCACCGTCTGGGGCCTGGGCCTCGGCAAGAACCTGATCGGACGCGACGCTTCCACCTCGTTCCCCGGAACCGAGAAGCTGCCGCTGGCCACCGGCTCCAGCCACACCCTGAACGCCGAGGCGATCCTGGCGATGGCCCCGACCGTGATCCTTACCGACGGCAGCCTCGGCCCCAAGGCCGTCCGCGAACAGCTCGCTCAGGCGGGCATTCCGGTGGTCAAGATCACCCAGGACCGCACCATTTCCAACACCGGTGACATCGTGCGCGAGGTCTCCACCGCCCTCGGCATCCCCGAGACCGGCACCAAGCTGACCGAGCGCATCGACAAGGAGCTCAAGGCCAGCCTGGCGGACATCCAGAAGATCGCCCCCACGGACGAATCCAAGCGTCCCCGTGTGATCTTCCTCTACGCCCGCGGCGGCGCGGGCATCTACTACCTCTTCGGAGAGGGATCCGGCGCCGATTCGCTGATCGATGCGATCGGCGGAGTGGACGTAGCCAAGGAGATCGGCTGGAGCGGCATGAAGCCGATGACCGCCGAGGCCCTGATGAACGCCAAGCCCGACGTGCTGCTGATGATGACCGACGGCCTGAAATCGGTCAACGGGATCGACGGGCTGCTCGAGCAGATCCCCGCCCTGGCCTCGACCCCCGCCGGTGAACACCGCCGCGTGGTCACCATGAACGACACCGAGATCCTCGGCTTCGGCCCGCGCACGGCGGCCGTGGTGGAGTCCCTCGCCCGCGCCCTGTATACGGCGCCGGAGCCCAGCGCCACCCCCGCCAAATGAGTGGCGCGCAGGCCCCCGCACGCACCCGTCTGTCCGGGCATCGCCTCACCGGTCGTCGTCTCGCCCTGATCGGCGGGCTGGCGATCGCGCTGGTGCTCGCCATCTTTATCTCGCTGGGACTCGGCCAGTTTCCGATCGCCCCGCACGAGGTGTGGAACCTGATCATCGCCAAGTTCGGCGTCTCGGTCCCGCCCGCGGCCCCCGGTGCCGAGGCGGCGCTCTGGACCGTGCGGATGCCCCGGCTGCTGCTGGGTGTCCTTGTGGGGGCCGCGCTGGCCGGATCGGGTCTGCTGTTGCAGGCGATCTTCGGCAACCCGCTGGCCGATGCCGGCGTGATCGGAATCTCCTCGGGGGCGGCACTCGGCGCGGCCCTGGCAATTGTCACCGGGATGGCCGCCCTGGGCAACTGGACGGTGCCCGCGCTGGCCTTTGTCGGCGGACTGATCAGCGTGTTTGCCGTCTATATGGTGTCCCGCTCGGGCGGGAAAACCGAGGTGGTCACGCTGATCCTTACCGGCATCGCGATCAACGCGATCTGCGCCGCCGGACTCGGGTTCCTCACCTTCCTCGGCAACACGTCCTCGCGCGAGCAGATCGTGTTCTGGCAGCTGGGCAGCCTGAACGGTGCCCTGTGGAAGCAGGTGGCCACCGTATTCCCGGTGGTGATCGTGGGCCTGATCGCCGCCTATCTCGTCGCCCCCAAGCTTGACCTCTTTGCGCTGGGCGAGAAGAGCGCCCGCCACCTGGGTGTCAACGTGGAGGCGCTGCGGATCACCGTCATCCTGCTGGTCGCCGTGCTGGTTTCGGTGGCCGTGGCCTTCACCGGCATCATCGGTTTTGTGGGTCTGGTGATCCCGCACCTGATGCGGATGATCATCGGCCCCGCCCACCGGCCGCTGCTGCTGGCCTCGGTGCTCGGCGGCGCGCTGCTGGTGGTGCTCGCCGACCTGTTTGCCCGCACCGCGATTGCCAATGCGGACCTGCCGATCGGCATGGTCACCTCGCTGGTGGGCGGACCGTTCTTCTTCTGGCTGCTGATTCGCACCCGTAAGTCGCAGGGAGGATGGGCATGAGCGATCTGATGGCCGAGCGCGTTTCGCTGTCGTTCTCGGGAAAGCCCGTGCTGCGGGATGTGTCGCTGCGGGTCCTTCCCGGGGAACTGCACGCCCTGATCGGGCCCAACGGTGCCGGGAAGTCCACGCTGCTGGCGATGCTCTCGGGCGATCGCACCCCGGCGTCCGGGGCGGTGCTGCTCGACGGGAAGAACCTCGGCGAGTGGCGTCCGAAGGAGCTGGCCCGCGAGCGCGCGGTCCTCACCCAGGACAACACGGTCACCTTCCCGTTTACCGCCGCGCAGATCGTGGAGATGGGACGCGCGCCCTGGCAGCGCACCCCCGCCGAGGACGAGGATGAGCGGGCGATCGCCGAGGCGGTGGCTCAGACCGACGTGGCTCACCTGATGGACCGCACGATCCCGCACCTCTCCGGCGGCGAGCGCGCCCGTGTAGCTCTGGCCCGGGTGCTCGCCCAGCGCGCGCCGATTGTGCTGCTGGACGAGCCCACCGCGGCCCTCGATCTGCGCCATCAGGAGGACGTGCTGCGCATCGCCCGCGACCGGGCTCGCGCCGGCGATGCCGTGGTGGTGGTGCTGCACGATCTGAACCTTGCCGCCGCCTATGCCGACCGGATCACCCTGCTCTCGCGCGGAAGCATCGCGGCCTCGGGCACCCCGAGTGAGGTGCTGACCGCCGAGCGGGTCGAGGAGGTCTACGGCCAGCGGGTCGAAATCATCGAGCGCCCGGGCCGCCCGCCCCTGATCGTGCCGCTGCGCTAGTCCCGGGGTACTAGCTTCGGGAGTGTGCGCGGGTGGGCTGGCGACCGAAGAAGAACCAGGTGAGTGATCCGATCAGCGGCAGGAAGATGATCGCCAAGGCCCAGAGGGCTCGGAACGAGTCGGCGGGGGTGCCGGTGCGCGGGCTGCGCGCCAGCGAGATCAGCGCGGCGACGGCCAGGCCGATGATCGCCAACAGGACCAGGCTCCAGACGATGTCGTAGCCGGCTGGTAGCAGCGGATTCGGTTCCATGGTTCCCCCTCGATAGTGGGCCTCAGAATAACAGTCGTTTGCTTTGATCGAGATCACGTTACCCACTAAACCCGCAGATCGCGGTTCCCCGCGCTACAGTAGTCAGGCGGTTGTCTTCTTATACTGCGAAAGGTACCCCCGCCAAAAGCAGGGGTACCTAGCGGATCACATCAACGAAATTTTCTCCAAAATGCTCGTGAATACTGACGGCACATCGCCCTCTGCACGTTGAGTGACCGTCCGATAAGCATCCGCATTCTTCTGGATTGGCATCTCAACCTCTGACTCAAGCTTTCTAAACTCGGTCATCCAGCCAGGCCAGTATTCGTTCAACGAAGCTTCAAGATGGTCACCAAAAATCGCAACCGATGGCCCAACCGATTCCGCGGGAAAATCAACCTCCGCTAGGCCAAAGTACTTTAGTAGTGCCCGGTTAGATTTCGTGTGCGTCGTGGATTCATTTGCAACGGCGGCGTCACTTTTCCCTTTTGCCCGTGCTCGACTTTCAAACCCAGCATCTGCATCAAAAACCGAATATGTTGGGATGCCAATGCTGTCAAGAATGGCGTGGGCCAGAGGAATATTCATTTTGCCTGAAACAGCAACCACCGCGATTCCACGCGCCTCGAGTGCAGCTGTCCCCGATCTGTCTGCAATTCCAGCGATCACCGCACCATCTGAGCTTCCCTCTACGAGCAGTGCGCCTGAAGAAAACAGCGCTGTGGAGAGCTGATTCGAAATAGTTCCGCCTAATTGTGACTGCACTGAGTCAGCTTTCACTACATCGGCTAACTTATGCTTTACCGCGTCCATATCAGTACTGTGCACAGAAACTTCAGGCTTTTCACTCGTTGTACGCACTAGTCGCCTAATCTGCTGAAAATTACTCGGCTCAACGAAATAGGGGCTATGGGTTGCGTACGTAACTTGAATATGTCGTTCATTGTCTTCGGCGAGCGCGCGGAGAACCTTTGAAAATGCCAACGCTTGAGTTGGGTGCTGAAATAGCTCCGGTTCTTCGATGGCAAGACAAATCACTCCCTCGTCCGATGACGCGGCTGTCTGTGCCAAAAGTTGAAGCGCCGAGATCAGAAGTGTTCTTTGAAACCCGTGGCCTTGGCGCTCGATTACAGTTTCGGTTTTGCCATCCTGCACCGAAACACTAAACGTCGTACGTGGGGCTTTAAGTTCGATTGCAGAAGGTTTAACAGAAATCATCCGACCTGGGACGTAAGCACCTATAAGACTGTTAAGGGAGCGTTGAACGCCTTCCAGCTGGTCCGAGAATCTCTCCCCATAGACCGCTTGCTGTTTCTTTTGACTATCTTCGACTATCGCTGCAATCTCAGAATCTGCGGCCGACCGATCGACAGTTCTCTCAAGGATCCGACCGATGATGCTTGCTTTGGAGTCTTCCGATTCTTCGGTCGCACGTAAATCGGCAGTGACCAAAACGAAATCGAAAAGGCCACTCATTTTCCCGTTACCGTTAAACCCGAAAAAGTTGGTCTGCACTTCGGGGACATTTTCTAGGCGTTCTAGATTTTGGGCTTCCCATGTCGTCAGAGCCTCATCGATTCTTGGACCAGTTGCAGCTACAGGTAATCCAAGTTCAGGATCGGCCTCACGAAGCTCGATGTAACTTAGCTTCTTTTCTGCTGCCGTTGACGCTGTCTTGATCTTGCTGAAGGCGGGGAAGCCCTTGGCGTTAGCGGATAAGGTCTCTGCCCCAGCGGTGTCACGAATCTTCCAGGCTGTAAACGTGTCCGATCCAGGAGTCACATATTTGCCGAGTGCTTGCCTATCAGCGTCGCTTAGTTCATTGAACGTTACCCGCACTTCAATTGGTTCGTGTACGTCTCCATTTGAACAATCTGCTTCTCCAAGCTCGCTGCCTTTTGAACCGTTGAAAAACCAATCAAGTGCACGAAGAACTGTTGACTTCCCCACACCATTTGGACCAATGAATGTTGTTACGGCTTCAAAACCAATCTCGACATCCTTTAACGATCGAAAATTCTTAATCGATACCTTAGAAATCCTCATGGAGCATTAGTGTCACAGCGATTCATGCCGTCCAACAGTCCCAATACGCGGGCCTACGCCCCGCCGGAGAGCCGGATCGTGGTGCCCGCGGTGTAGCTCGCATCCGGCGAGACCAGCCAGGCGATGGCCGCGGCGATCTCGTCCGGTTCGGCGGCGCGGCCCAGCGGGATACGCGCGGCCGCCTTTTTCGGGCGGTCGGCCTCCCCGGCATCCGCATGGATATCGGTCATCGTGGTGCCCGGGGCCACCCCGACCACCCGGATTCCGTGCGATGCCACCTCGGCGGCGAGCCCCTGAGTCAGCGCATCCACCCCGGCCTTGGCCGCCGCATAGTGCACATACGTGTTGGGGGATCCGTTGCGGGCGGCGGTTGAGGAGACGTTCACCAGCACGCCGGGCGTCTCGGCGGCGAGGAATTCGCGCACCGCACGCCGGGCGACCAGCACCGCCGAGGTCAGGTTGATGTTGATGACCTCACGAACGATGTCGCTCGGGGTCTCGGCCAGTGGTCCGATGTGCAGGGTCGCCCCGGCGTTATTCACCACGTTATCCAGGTGACCGAAACGCTCAAGCGCCGCGGTAAAGAGGGTGTCGATGCCCGCGTCGGTGGACAGGTCGGCCCCGACCACCAGGACCTCGGTTCCGGCCTCGGCCAGCTCGGAGGTCAGCGCCTGCGCCGCGGCGATATTACCCCGATATCCGAGCACCAGCGTGTGTCCGGCGGCCGCGAGACGGCGGGCGGTTGCGGCCCCGATGCCGCGGGTTCCGCCGGTGATCAGCGTGACTGGGGCGTAGTTCTCGGCGGCGCTCACTCGGCAAACCTTCCGCGCAGCAGCGGCAGCAGGCCGCCGATATCGGCGCGCTGACCCGACGCGTAGACCTTCCCCGCCTGCACCGCGTCATCCCAGTCCAGGATGCCACGGGCGAGGTCCAGCCACACCTCGGCGGTCATCTCCACCACGTTCGGCGGGGTGCCGCGGGTATGCCGCGGACCCTCGATGCACTGGGTGGCCCCGAAGGGTGGAACCCGTACCTCGACGGTGTTCCCGGGTGCGCGCTCGGCGAGCAGCTGAAGCGTGTAACGAACCGCCATCGCCTTCTGATCGCGGGTGGGTGCCTCGCCGCGGGTGGCCAGAACGGCCGCGAGACCGTCGGAATCGGGTATCTGTGCACGTGCCATACCTCTAGGCTAGTACCGTGAAGATCCTGGTCCTCGGCTCCGGTGCCCGTGAGCATGCAATCGTCCTGTCCCTGCTCGGCGAAGACGCCGGCCACGCCATCGTGGCGGCCCCCGGCAATGCCGGTATCGCCGCGCGCGTGCCCGTGGTTGCGGTGAACGCCACCGACCCCGAAGCGGTCACCGAACTCGCGCGTGCCGAAAACGCCGACCTGGTGATCATCGGTCCCGAAGCCCCGCTGGTGGCCGGTGTGGCCGACGCGCTGCGTGCCGCCGGCTTCGCGGTGTTTGGTCCCGACCGGGCGGCCGCCGCCCTCGAGGGCTCGAAGAACTTCGCCAAGCGGATCATGTCCGAGGCGAATGTCCCCACCGGACGGGCGTTCCGCGCGTCCACCGTCGAGGAGGTTGTGGCCGCCCTCGACGAGCTCGGCGCACCCCACGTGGTCAAGGCCGACGGCCTGGCCGCCGGCAAGGGCGTGCTGGTCACCTCCGACCGCGACGCCGCGATCGAGCACGCCCGCCAGTACCTCGATGCCGGCAGCGTGCTGATCGAGGAGTTCCTCGACGGCGAAGAGGTCTCCCTGTTCTTCCTGAGCGACGGCCAGAACGTGCTGCCGCTCTCCCCTGCCCAGGACTTCAAGCGCCTGCAGGACGGCGACGCCGGCCCCAACACCGGCGGCATGGGCGCCTACTCCCCGCTGCCCTGGCTGGATGAGCACTTTGGCTCCGAGCGCGCGTTTGTGGACCAGGTGCTGGACACCGTGGCCGCCCCGGTCATCCGTCAGCTGGCCGCCGAGGGCACCCCGTTTGTGGGCCTGCTCTATGCGGGTCTGATCCTGGTGGATGGTGGCCGCACGGTCAAGGTCATCGAGTTCAACGCCCGATTCGGCGATCCCGAGACCCAGATCGTCCTGCCGCGCCTCACCTCCAACCTCTCCGAGCTGCTCTATGCGGCCGCGACCGGCACCCTGGCCGAGCAGCCCCGTCCGGAATTCTCCGACCAGGCCGCGGTCACCGTGGTGCTCGCGAGCGAGGGCTACCCCGAGGCACCGATCACCGGTCGAGTGCTCACCGGCCTGGCCCACGCCGAAAACATCCCCGGCGTGCACCTGACCCACGCGGCAACGGCCGTTCAGGGCGATGCGCTGTTCGCCACCGGTGGGCGCGTACTCAACGTGGTGGGCCTCGGTGATGACTTCACCGGCGCCCGTGCCGCCGCCTATGCGGCGCTGGACAAGATCGGCCTGGAGGGCGGTCAGTACCGCACCGACATCGCCGCGAAGGTTGCAAACTAGTCCTCATACCACTCCCGCAGCAGGGGCCGGCACCACGGGGTGTCGGCCCCTGCTGCGTTCACAACACGAACGTCGAGACGGCGTTGATGACCAAGCCATTTCGATGGATAACTCGTCATCCTGGTGGCAAGAGTGACCAAAGGCGACAAGATCGCAAATGTTATCTATTCATGCTCTGACCTGGGGGTATACCGTCAATCTGTCCGCAAAACGTACGTCCGTTAGGGCCATCGCCCACACCGAAATAATCGTATATTTTGCGGTCAAGAATGCCCATCACTCCGTGAGGAAATCATGAACCGTCACACCGCCACCCTCTCCGCGCTTGCGCTCGGCCTCCCGCTACTCCTTGCCGGCTGCGCAACGACCGACACCACCCCGTCAGCCTCCCCCTCCCCCTCGGCCTCGGCACCGACGGGTGCGGCCGCCTGGTCCTACTCCGGTGCGACGGATCCCGGGCACTGGGGTGACGTCTCGGCAACCTGCGCGACCGGCACGGCACAGTCCCCGATCAACATCAACACGGCCGATCTCAACAGGGAGCCCGCCCAAGCCCCCGAGATTCACTATCAGGCCAGCATCTTCGAGGTGGAAAACAACGGTCATACGATCGAGGCAGCCCCTGCCAATCACACGGATAACTATGTTGTGATCAACGGTACTCAGTACTTCCTCCAGCAGTTCCACCTGCACACCACCAGCGAGCACACGATCGATGGTAAACACGCGGACCTCGAACTCCACCTGGTCAATAAGAGTGCAGACGGTGCGGTCGCCGTCCTCGGGGTCCTGTTTAATGCGGGCGAGGCAAACCAGGCCCTGGCCGGCCTCTTCGACTCAATGCCTAAATATGTGAGCGCGGATGACCACCCCGAGCCCATTCCCGGCACCCTCAACCCCGCCGATTTGTTCCCCGCAGGCTCCGAGGTATTGGAGTACGAGGGCTCACTTACCACGCCGCCCTGCACCGAGGGCGTGCACTGGAACGTGTATCAGACTCCGGGCGCAATCTCCGCCGAACAGCTGTCGGCATTCCAGGCGCTGTACCCCAAAAACGCCCGCCCGGTTCAGGATCTGGATGGTCGCAGCGTGAATGAGGTACCCGCCTCCTAGTCCGCTGCCGGGTCGTCGGGGTAACGCCTCGACGACCCGGCTTGCCCCCTTATTCGCCCGTGCACAGGAAGATCCGCTCGAGGCTCCACGGATTTTCCGTGGGCAACCCCACCTAGCATTGGGGCAGGCCCGCAATGAATCCATTCCTCCCTCAGCAATCTTTCAGCTACGTAGTTTCACCCGAAATCACGCGATTTTTGGATCGCCAACCACGCCGACAAAACGAATGTCAGCCACACCGGATTGCACAAAGCGTGCAGTCTCTGCATAATTAACTTCTCTGCACGAAGAAGGTTAGTTATGTATTTCCCCGCCGCCGGTGTTCCCGAGTCCGAACTGGGACTGCGCGAACGTAAGCGCTTGGCCACCGAACGCACAATCGAACGCGCGGCCCTCGATCTCGCCCAGGAACACGGGTATGAGGGCGTCACCGTGGAGATGATCTGCGAGTCCGCCATGGTCTCCCCGCGCACGTTTTTCAACTACTTCGGATCGAAGGAGGGCGTGTTCCTCGGACACACCCCGCCCCGCCCGACCCCCGAGATGATCGACTGGTTTGTCAACGAGCGGCCCAGCACCACGCTGCTCGACCTGGTTGAGCTGTTCCGCCGAATGATGAGCACCCGCAACCGTACCGACCCCGCGGCGATGCGCGAGCGCCGGGCACTCATCCACTCCACCCCGGACCTCGCGGTGCGTGAATTCGCGCGGATGGCCGAGGCCGAAACCGAACTCACCGCCCTGCTGCAGCGGCGGCGCGACGCCGTCGGCGCCGAGGGTTCCGACGTCTTCCCCGATGAGCCCCGCGTGGTGGTGCTGCTCGCCTTCGCGATCATGCATCCGGCCATGCACCGCTGGCTCGAAGACCCCGACGGGGCACCCCAGGAAGAGCTCATCGCAGACTCGCTCCAGATGATCCGACGGATCATCGACGAGCCCACACACTCCTAATTCCCCCACTCACACACGGATCAGAAACACACCTCATGTCTATTCCCTCAGCGGCTGCCACCCCCACCAGGCGCAGCATTCTTCTCGTATTTGCGGGGCTCATGGTCACCATGCTGCTCTCCTCGCTTGACCAGACCATCTTCTCCACCGCGCTGCCCACCATCGTGGGCGAGCTCGATGGTGTGGACCACATGCTCTGGGTCACCACCGCCTACATCCTGGCGTCCACCATCATGCTGCCGGTCTACGGCAAGCTCGGCGACCTGATCGGCCGTAAGGGCCTGTTCATCGGCGCGATCGCGCTGTTCATCGTCGGTTCCATCGTCGGTGGTCTCGCCCCCGATATGACCTGGCTGATCACCGGTCGCGCGATCCAGGGCCTCGGTGGTGGTGGTCTGATGATCCTCTCCCAGGCGATCATCGCCGACGTGGTCCCCGCCCGCGAGCGTGGCCGTTACATGGGAATCATGGGTGGTGTGTTCGCGCTGAGTTCGGTGGCCGGACCGCTGCTGGGTGGCTGGTTCACCGAGAGCATCGGCTGGCGTTGGGCCTTCTGGATGAACATTCCGCTGGGTATCCTGGCGATCGCCTCGGCCGTCGCATTCCTGCGTCTGCCCAAGCACACCGGTGCCCGTCCGAAGCTCGACGTGGCCGGCATGCTGTTTATCGCCCTGGCCTCGACCTGCCTCGTGCTGGTCACCACCTGGGGTGGCACCACCTATGACTGGAACTCCCCGGTCATCATCAGCCTGATCATCGGTGCCATCGTCACCGCCGTCGCCTTCGTGATGGTCGAGCGCCGCGCCGCCGAGCCGATCATGCCGCTGCACCTGTTCCGCGACCGTAACTTCAACCTCTCCACCGGAGCGGGTCTGATCATCGGTATCGCCATGTTTGGTGCGATGGCCTACCTGCCGACCTATCTGCAGATGGTCACCGGTGCCGACGCCACCCAGGCCGGCTTCCTGATGATCCCGATGATGGCCGCGCTGCTGATCTCCTCGATCGGTTCGGGTCAGATCGTCAGCCGCACCGGCAAGTACAAGATGTTCCCGATCATCGGTACCGCACTGGTTGCGCTCTCGCTGGTCCTGCTGTCCACGATGACCGCCGGCATGCAGGTGTGGATCATCTGCGCCTACCTGGCCATCATGGGTCTGGGCCTCGGCCTGAACATGCAGATCCTGGTGCTGATCGTGCAGAACTCGTTCCCGCTGGCCCAGGTGGGTACCGCGACCGCCGCGAACAACTACTTCCGTCAGATCGGTGCCTCGATCGGTTCCGCCGTCGTGGGTAGCCTCTTCGTGGCCCGCCTGCGCGACCTATTCGCCGAGCGGATGCCTCAGCAGCCCGGCGGCGGGAGCGCCGGCGGCGACAGCAACTCGCTGACCCCGGCCGTGGTCAAGGCCCTCCCCAAGGAGGTGCGCGACATCATCATCGGCGCCTACAACGACGCACTGACCCCGGTGTTCCTGTACATGGTTCCGCTGGTTATCCTCGGCATCGTGCTGCTGCTCTTCATCAAGGAGAAGCCGCTGGCCACCTCGCTTGAGCGTGCCAAGCAGGGCCCGGACTCCGCCCCCGCCACCGGTTCCATCTCGGTGGACTCGGTCACCGTGGCCGCCGGTTCCGTGGTGGGTGCCGACACCGGTTCGATCCCCGTGATCGCCCCGGACAAGCCCACCGGCCCCGGCCCGCAGGGCGCGCAGCGCTAACCCGCCCGCACCATAAAACCCCGGGCCGATCGGTGAACGATCGGCCCGGGGTTTTTGATGCGGCTGGGCGCTCAGCTTCCGCCTCTTCCGTTCGTCTCAATATTCAGTTAAATAAACGTTTCCGCCGCGTTCGGAACATGCCTATTATCTGAACATGGAGAAAGTAAGTGAACGCGCGGAGACAGATATCGTCGTGGACGCCATAGCGCAGCTCCGCAAACGTCTGCCCGGAGAGTGGCTCCTCACTAAGACGGCTGCACCCCTCACCGTTTCCCGCAAGGATTCGGCGTTCACCCTGCGCTCCCCCGATGGGGTCGAGGCTCCAATCTCGGTATACGCAAAGCGGCTCATTGAGGTGCGAGATGTTCCCCGAATCAGGGATCAGTTCGACCTGCTACGGGCAAAACAACCAACATCAATTGGTCTGGTCGCGGCCAGATATCTCGCAAAATCCACTCGGGAGCGACTCACCGAGGCCGAGTTGTCCTACGTTGATGCCACCGGGAACCTTTTTTTACGCGCAGATTCGCCCGCGGTTTTTCTCTCCGACCGAGGCGCTGATAGCGATCCCTGGCGTGGACCAGGCCGACCAAGGGGCACACTTTCGGGTGGCCCCGCGGCCATGGTCGTCCGGACCCTACTCGATGCTCCCGGTCCCTGGAAAATCAGCGAACTAGTGCGGGCCTCGGCAACCTCGACGGGTTCCGTATATCGAGTCATCGAATTTATGGAAGCCGAAGCGCTGGTACGTCGACAAGACGGGTTCATTGCGGTTCCCGACTGGCCCGCACTCCTGCGCCGATGGAGCGAGGACTACCAGTTCCTGCGCACCAATACGATCACCCGGTGGATCGCACCGCGCGGAATCGAGGCGTTTCTCGACCGGGTTCGCCAGACCGAGGGCCCGAACTTTGCGGTCACCGGCTCGGTTGCCGCGGCCACCTGGGCGCCCTACGCTCCCGTGCGCGCCGCCATGTTGTACACCACAGACATAGATGCCTCGGCCGCCGCGTGGGGGCTGCGCCCGACCGATACCGGTGCCAACGTCATCCTGGCCCGTCCGGCTTACGGGGTATCTCTCAGCCAAACGATCGAACGCCCTGATGGGCTGAGGGTTGTGGCCCCAACTCAGGTGGCCGCCGACCTGATGTCCGGGCCCGGACGGGCGCCCGCGGAGGCCGAAGCTCTCGTGGAATGGATGACGGCGAATGAAGGGATCTGGCGACTCCGGAGTTGACCTCCTCGTGCGCGCCCGCTCGGTGCTTCTCGATGCGCTCGATGCGCTGTGGGATCACCGCGACGCCATCATCGTGATCGGCGCGCAGGCCGTGTACCTGCGCACGGGAGGAATCGACGTGGCACTCGCCGAGGCCACAAAAGACAGCGACGTCGCGGTGGATCCTCGGCGCCTTGCCTCGGATCCTCTCCTGGAAGCCGCCATGAGAACGGCGGGGTTCTTGCCTTCGGCAACCGCCCAGCCCGGCTCATGGGTGAACGCCGAGGGTATTCCCGTCGATCTGATGGTGCCCGAGGAACTGGCGGGACCGGGTTCGCGCGGCGCTCGTATCCCTCCCCACGATGTGCGGGCGACCCGACGCGCACGCGGTCTCGAAGCGGCGCTCGTAGATTGTGACGAAATGGAGGTGCCGGCCCTCGACCCTCATGATTCTCGAGTTCGGAGGGTCAGGGTCGCCGGTGCGGCCGCCCTGCTGGTGGCGAAGCTTCACAAGATCGGCGAGCGCGTGGCCACCCCCGGTCGACTCAACGATAAGGATGCGCACGATGCCTACCGCGTACTCCGAGCCGTGGAGACCGGGGAACTCAGCGCCGTGTTTACTCGACTTCTCGCCGATGAACTCAGCAACACGGCAACTCGGGAGGCGCTGGTGTACCTGGCGGAACTCTTTGCCTCGGGTCCCGCTGCCCCCGGGTCCCTGATGGCAGGCAGGGCCGAGGAGGTGGTGGGAGAGCCCGCACAGGTTTCTGCCGCGGTGGCGATTCTCTCCGGGGATTTGCTGACAGCCCTCGCCCCGCCCGGACCATAAAACCCCGGGCCGATCGGTGAACGATCGGCCCGGGGTTTTTGTGTGTGACTAGGCGCGCGGGGGCAGTGCGCGGATGACCTCAAGCTGACCGGTCAGGGTGACCTGGCCGAGGCCGTGCGGGACCAGGACGGTCATGCCGCGGCGCAGATCCAGCGCGCCGGCGGCGCTTTCCAGCGAGCCGGTGCCGTCCACGATCACCAGGATCGCGAACGAGGCTTCAAGCTCTCGGGAACCGGCCACGGTGAAGCGTTCGGCCCCGAAGAACTCGTCGGCCACCGCCGGGAACAGCGAGCTTCCGCCGCCGGCCAGCGCGCGGGTGCTCTTGAGTACCGCGAGCTGTTCGGGGTCCCACGCGCGACGATCCAGACCGCCGATGGCCGTGTCGAGGTCCAGCCCGAGCAGGGCATCCGCCGGGCCGAGGCCCCGGAAGCCCTGATATTCGAGCAGGATCGACAGGTCGCTGGGCTGCTGCAACTCCACCAGGGTGATGCCCGCGCTGATGCCGTGGGCAAGGCCCGCGGGAACCAGCAGGGTGTCGCCCACGGCGAGCGGAATGCGGTTCATCGCGCCGAGCATGCTCTCCACGTCCTGAGCCTGTGCCCAGTGCGCGGCCTCGGCCTCGGATACCTCGCGGTTGAACCCGAGGTGCGCGTGACCCTCCACACCGTCGGCCACACCGATGATCGCCCACGCCTCGGTCTTGCCCAGCGGCGTGTGCAGCTGGGTCTGGGCGAAGGCGTTGTCCGGGTGATAGTGGACAAACAGTCGCTCGGCGGTATCCAGCAGCTTGACCAGCAGCATCGTGCGCGCGCCGAAGCGGCGCACGTGCTCCTCGCCAAGGAACCCGATCGGGTCCGCGATGACGGCGTCACGCAGCAGCGAACCGTCATCGAGCCGCGAGAGTCCGATCCCGCCGCCCGCGTGAACCTCGGTGACCGAGGCTACGAAGTCTTCGGGGGTGAACTCGCTCGCCGCGGCCTCCGTCCCGCGGAAAGCGGCGATGCCGGCCCCTCCGCGGTACGGACGCTCATCGGGCTGATGCGCGCCAAACACGATGGGTGAGTACACCCGGGGCGCAACAAGTACCTGTGACATCTCGGGTCGCCTAGTTGAAGCGAACGATGGCGTAGGCGTTGAACACCGGCAGGGTCACAGAGGCGACTCCGTCGGTGACGGTGACCGGGAGGGTCACCGGCTCGGCACCGGGCTCGAAGAACACGGCCGAGGTGAAGGACTCCTCGGTGCGCAGACCCACGGTGAAGTCCGGGCGGGAGACGATCAGATCGCTCTCATCCACGTAGTCGAAGTTCACCAGGTGCAGCGCGGTTCCCCCGTCGGCGAGCACGTGCACGCTCGCGGCGGCCTTCTCGCCCAGGTCTCCGAGGACCTCCTGCGGGGTTTCGGCGGCGATCTTCTCGAAGCCGTCCACGATCACGGTTCCGGCGTGCTCCAGCACCTCGGCGGCGATCTCGGGAGCCAGCTCGGTGGCATAGGCGCCGTTGACAACCACGCGGCCACCGCCGTTAAGGAAGTTCACCAGCAGCGCGTGCTGACCGGCGGAGATGTTCCATGCGTCGGGTACCACCACGGTCGAGTAGGTGGCGAGCTGGGCGTCGGTCACATCGGTGGCACGCAGCTCCTCATCCGGCAGCACGATGGTGTCAAAGACCCGGGCGCTGCGGCTCAGGTGCTCAACCGTCTGCCAGTAGGAGGCGGGGCGGGCGTCGCGGGCCTTGACCGGCTCGAACCAGCGACCGTCGTCGCTGAACTGGTCGGAGTCGATGGTGTCGCGGGCGATCGAGGCCACCGAGTAGATGACCGCGGTCTGATGCTTAGACACGTTCGAGGTGACCTCGTCGATCGAGACCAGGAACTGGCCCACCTCCACCGCGAGCTCCTTGGGTACCCAGTAGGAGTCCTTGACCTCGGTGCCGAGCCAGGAGCCATAGGGCAGCGACATGTTGGCACCCATCGCGCTGGCCTCGTAGATCGAGAGGCGGAAGAGGTCCCGGCCCTTGCCCAGCTGAATCTGACGCAGCAGGTCCTCGGTCACGCCGCCGTAGGGGTTTTCGACCGCGACGAGCGGCTTGCCTCGGCTGAGGCCCACACCGTGACGGTAGTACCAGGGCTGCTGGTAGCGGGTTTCGCGCATCTCGGTGACCAGCACGTCCACGTGGTCCACCATCGCGTCATAGTAGGGGGCGCAGTCGTAGAAGTTTCCGGCCACGCGCACGGTCTTGCCCACCTCGGCGGCGTATTCCTTGACGTAGCTGGCCATCTCGCGGAAGGTCTTGGCGATCTCGAACTGCTGGAAACGGCTGTAGTGCTCGTACAGCGGCAGCGCCTGCGGCGCGGTTCCGGCCTTGAAGCCCTGGGCCAGCAGCCATTCGCGGTAGTCGAAGGTGTCCAGGTCGACCCCGGCGAGTTCCTCGGGGGTCTCGGGGAGGGTCTTGATGTAGGCGCGCAGGCCCTTGACGCAGTCCTTGCAGAAGCAGCCGCCGTAGCGCAGCGCGAGCAGCGGCACGTCGGTCTCGTCCAGCTGAATTCCGGGGGCACCGGCGTCGATCTGGATGCGGATGACCGCCTTCAGGTATTCGCGCCAGACCGGGTTGTTTCGATCGGCGAGGTAGCAGACCTGCTTCTTATCGTCGATCTCGACCCAGTGGGCGCGCAGCGGGTTGCCCTCGAGGTCGCGGGAGACGACCTCTTCCCAGAGGTCCACCACCTGCTCACCGTCGGAGTTCACCAGTCCCTCGGGGAAGTAGTGGCGGAAGGGCTTCCAGGAGGAGGGACCGGTGTCGGTGGAGAACTCACGCAGACCGATGGTCGACTCGGGCGCAACACCGCGCACCTTATTCTGAGCGAGGACCTCTCCGTCCACGATCTCGGCCGGGAACTCCCAGGCCTGAGCCTCAAAAATAATGCCGAACAGGTCGATATTGCGATCCTTGGCATGGGCCACAAATTCGGAGTCGTTCACATACCCGTGCTGACGGAACCGCGCGGGGATGTGCCCGAAGGCCTCCTCCTCGAGGTAGGGCAGGCTGATCGAGCCACCACCGAGGCCGGCCCACACGAGCATCGTGCCACCCATCTCGGCAATGTCATCGACCATGGTGAGCCGCCGCGGGGGCATGCTCGGGTGTGTGCAGTACTCGTTCGGATACCATCCGTCGAAGTAAATACCGCGTTCCATAATCAGGCTCTTTCTCCCACGTCAGCGGGGGCTATCAATTTCTTGGGGGAGCACCCGCCCGCCGGCCCGGCTATGCCGGTGCGGACGAGTGCAACGGCCGTGCGCTGCGACGCAGCACCATCTCGGTTTTGACCGTTTGCGGTTGCACCTTCTCGCCGTCGGCGGCGAGAACCATGCGGGTTGCGGACTGCCCCATCTGCCAGGCGGGCTGTGCCACCACGGTGATCGGGGGTTCCACAAGATTGGCCCAGGGGACATCGTCAAACATCACCAGGGAAATGTCGTCGGGGACGCTCAGTCCGCGATCACGGATCGCGGTGAGGGCGGCCTCGCCGAGCACGTTGTTGGTGGCGACCAGGGCGGTGGGCGGCACCGGGTTTTCCAGCAGGCGCAGGGCGCTGGCATAGGCGGTGTCGCGGGTGAACCGGGTGCGAACCACCAGGTCTTCCTTGACCGCTACGCCCACATCGAGGTGTGCCTGACGGTATCCGGCCTCGCGCTGACCACCACTGGTCAGCTCCGAGGGTCCACCGAGGTAGCCAATCCGGCTGTGCCCGAGGGCCAGCAGGTATTCGGTCAGCCGGCGGGCACCGGCCTCGTTATCCACGACGATCGAGGGGATGTCCAGATCCGGTAGTTCCCGGTCGGCAAAGACGATGTTGATGCCGAGGTCGCGGGCGCTGCGCCAGGAGTCCAGGTTGTGCCCGGTGGGGAACGCGATGATGCCATCCACCCGCTGTTCCACCAGCAGGTCGATATATTCGCGTTCGGTTTCGGGTTCCTCGCCGCTCGCGCAGAGGATCACGTGCCGACCCTGCTCCTTGGCGGTGGCCAGCACCCCCTGCGCGAATTCGCCGTAGAAGTTGTTGGAGATGTCGGTCACGATCAGGCCGATGTTGTTGGTGGTGCGCCGCTTCAGGTCCCGGCCGAGCGCGCTCGGTCGGAAGTTCAGTTCGCGGGCTGCCGCCTCGATCTTTTCGCGGGTGGCCGGGGCCACGCTGCCGACGTTGGAGAACACTCGGGATACGGTGCCCAGGCCCACGCCCGCCGCCAAAGCGACATCACGCATTGTGGTCTGCTTGCCACCGTTTTCCCGGCGTCCGCCGGTTGTATTACTCATTACTCTGCCCTCTTCCAAGAACCCTGGCCACGCGAAAACGCGGCAGGAATCAGCGGCCCGCTCGCGGGGATGCGAAGCGGGCGTGGTTCCTGGATACCAGATGCTTCCCGGGTACGAGCCAGAGGCGGCACCGGTGCGTCACCGATCGATACGATCATGAGCCCTGGCCTCCTCTCCGAGATCTGAGCTGGAATTGTTGGATACGTTTCCAATCAGGAGCCTAAGCCCGGTTTGTTTTGATTGTCAATTCCGAGTTTCCTGAGAATTTCCGCGTATTCGCGGGGATTATGTGAATTTCAATTCGGAGTTGACAGAAAAAATATTGTGAGTGACACTGGAACCGATTCCATTTCACCTAGATCTCGGGTGGCTTCCCCGGCCGCCTCGATTGGCCGCATAGTCGCGGCCGGAAGGGTTCCCCTCATGAACTCGTCACTCCCCACCGAAATGCGAGCGAGCGTGCTGCACGCCGCCAAAGATGTGCGCCTGGAAACCCGTGCCCTGCCCGCGGTGGAGGCCGGTCAGGTCCTCGTTAAAATCGCCGCCGTGGGCGTCTGCGGATCCGATGTCCACTACTTCCACGAGGGCCGCATCGGCTCCTTCATCGTGGATGCCCCGATGATCCTCGGCCACGAATCGGCCGGAACCATCGTCGCCGTGGGCGCGGGCGTTGCCGCCGACCGCATCGGCGAGCGCGTCTCGATCGAACCCCAGCGTGCCTGCCGTCGCTGCGAGCAGTGCAAGCGCGGCCGCTACAACCTGTGTCCGGACATGGAGTTCTACGCGACCCCGCCGATTGACGGCGCCTTCGCCGAGTACGCCGTAATCGAGGCCGACTACGCGTTCGCGATCCCCGACACCATGAGCTTCGAGGCCGCCGCGCTGTGCGAGCCCCTTTCGGTGGGCATCTGGTCCAACCAGAAGGCGGGTGTGGGACCGGGATCCTCGGTCCTGATCGCCGGGGCGGGCCCGATCGGCATCATCATCGCCCAGGTGGCCCGTGCCTTCGGCGCGACCTCGATTATCGTGAGCGACCCGGTGGCCGAGCGCCGCGAGGTGGCACTGCGGTTCGGGGCGACCGAGGTTATCGACCCGATCGACCAGGACATTGCGAGCCTGAACCTCGGCGTGGATGCCTTCATCGACGCTTCGGGGGCCGAGCCCGCGATCCGCGCCGGAATCTTCGCCGTCGCCCCCGCCGGATCGGTGGTCCTGGTCGGGATGGGCGCGGATGATCAGCGCCTGCCGGTCTCGCGGATCCAGAACCTGGAACTCAACGTCACCGGCGTCTTCCGCTATGCGAACACCTGGCCGCTGGCCATCGAGCTGGCCTCGACCGGCGCGGTGGACCTCGACGATCTGGTCACCTCCCGCTTCGACCTCGACGGCGTCACCGAGGCGCTGGCAGCCGCAACCCACCCCGAGACCCTCAAGGTCATCGTGGCCCCGGGGGCCGGCACCCGATGAGCACCCTGGTTGCCGGGGTCGACTCATCCACCCAGAGCTGCAAGGTCGTGATTCGCGACCTGGAAACCGGCGCGCTGATCCGTTCCGGGCGCGCGGATCACCCCGCGGGCACCGAGGTCGATCCGACCCACTGGTGGGACGCACTGCGCCGGGCGGTTGCCGCGGCCGGTGGACTCACCGACGTGGCCGCACTCTCGGTGGGCGGACAGCAGCACGGGCTGGTTGCCCTGGACGCCGAGGGTCGCGTGATTCGCGATGCCCTGCTCTGGAACGACACCCGCAGCGCCCAGGCAGCCCTGGATCTGATTGCGGAGATCGGGGCCGAGTCCTACGCCGAGCGCACCGGGATCCTTCCGGTCGCCTCGATCACCGCGACCAAGCTGCGCTGGCTCCGCGATCACGAGCCCGAAAACGCCGCCCGCGTTGCCGCGGTGGCGCTCCCCCACGACTGGCTGACCTGGCGTCTGGCCGGATTCGGGCCCGAGGGCGAGAGTCCGCTGGGACCCGATCTGGCGGCGCTGCGGACCGACCGATCCGATGCCAGCGGCACCGGCTACTGGTCGGCCACCACCGAGGACTACGACCGGGACCTGCTGATCACCGCGCTCGGCCACGACGCGATCCTGCCGGTTGTGCTGGGCCCGGGCGAATCCGCGGGCAGCACCGCGGCACTCGCCGACGGGATCCCCGCGGGGATTGTGCTCGGACCCGGTGCGGGCGACAACGCGGCCGCGGCCCTGGGCCTCGGCCTGGAGACCGGAGACGTGGCCGTTTCGCTGGGCACCAGCGGAACCGTCTTCGCCCAGACCACGGCCGGAACCGCCGATGCCACCGGCATCGTGGCGGGCTTTGCCGATGCGACCGGCGGGCACCTCCCCCTGGTGTGCACCCTGAACGCCGCCCGGGTACTGGACGTCACGGCCGGCCTGCTCGGCGTGGATCATGCCGAGCTCTCGCGCCTGGCGCTGGCGGCCCCCGCCGGAGCCGACGGGCTCACCCTGGTTCCCTATTTTGAGGGCGAGCGCACCCCCAACCACCCGGATGCTACCGCGACCCTCTCGGGAATGACGCTGGGCTCCACGACCCGTGAGGGCCTCGCCCGTGCGGCGGTCGAGGGCATGCTCGGTGCCCTGGCCGATGGCTTTGACGCTCTGGTCCGGCGCTCGGGGATCACCCCGACCCGGGTCCTGCTGATCGGTGGTGCCGCGCAGAGCGAGGCCGTGCAGCGGATTGCCGCATCGATCTTCTCCGTCCCGGTGTTGATCCCCGAGCCCGGCGAGTACGTGGCCGCCGGTGCCACCGTACAGGCGGCCTGGGCCCTCACCGGCTCGCGCCCCGCCTGGCCCGCCGCCCCCGCCGTTCGGGTGGATGGCGAGGCCCTTCCAGAATTGCGCACGCAGTATGCGCGTGCCGCACGGCGTTACACCGACGAGAAGGAGGAGTAGCCCCCACAACGCCTGTTCCATCACGTTCCATCAATCGACTGGAAAAATTGCGCCAATATTGCGCTAATGCCCGAGAAATTTGCAGGTAATGAGCGCATTCTAGGTTTGACAGAATGCCATCAATCGGATTAGTCTTTCGATTGGAAACGTATCCAACTTTTTGTTCCACAGCTCGACACACAATGAGGTGACCGACGATTGTCGGACCGCTCCCCCACCACAAGTGGCCGGTCCCACACTCCGAGCAACCCTCACGGTGCCAGCCCGAAACCGACCGACTGAGTCGTCGTCTCGATCCCGGGCAAGCGAACCCCCTTCGCTCCCCGCCGGTGCAACGTTGCACCGTACCGGCACACCCCCTTCCTTTTCCCCCAAGGAGATTCTCGTGAAGAATTCCGCCCCCACCCGTACCTCGCCTCGAAAGCGCGCAGTGCTGCGCGCCTCGGTGCTCGGCCTCGTCGCCGCGCTCAGCGTCGGCCTGGCAGCCTGCAGCACCGGGCCCTCCAGCTCCTCCGGGCTCAGCGCCTGGAGCACCACGGCCGACCGCCCCTACGTCGAGCCCTCGATCAAGGACTGGAACTCCGCTCACCCGGACGACCAGATCAAGGACAACTACTTCGGCACCAACGACTTCAAGGACAAGATCCGCACCGCGGTCTCCTCCGACCAGGCTCCGACCCTCGTCTATAACTGGGGTGGCGGCACGCTGAAGTCCTACGTCAAGGCCGGACTCGTGCGCGACCTGACCTCGGACCTCTCGGGCAAGACCGACTGGACCCAGAAGATCGTTCCCTCCGTTGCCCAGGCCGGCGTCGTGGACAGCAAGACCTACGCGGTGCCGATGAGCGCAACCGCGCCGGTGGTCCTGTACTTCAACAAGGACGTCCTGAAGAAGGCGGGCGTCGAAGCCCCGCAGACCTGGGATGAACTGATCGCCTCGATCCCCAAGTTCAAGGCGGCCGGTGTGGCCCCGATCTCCCTCGGTGGCGGCAGCAAGTGGCCGTACCTGATGTGGATCGAATACCTGGTTGACCGCATCGGCGGCCCCGAGGTCTTCCAGAACATCGTGGACAACAAGCCCGATGCCTGGTCCGACCCCGCCGTGATCAAGGCCGGCGAGATGATCCGTCAGCTCGTGGACGCCGGTGGATTCGCCGACGGCTACGCCTCGGTCTCCGCCGACACCAACGCCGACCTGGCGCTCATGGTCACCGGCCGCGCCGGCATGCTGCTGCAGGGTTCCTGGGCCTACTCGGGTATCAAGGACATCGACCCCAAGTTCGAGTCCGACGGCAAGCTCGGCTACGCCGCCTTCCCCGCGGTGGATGGCGGCAAGGGCGACCCCAAGTCGCTCGCCGGTAACCCCTCGGTGTACTGGTCGATCTCGGCCAAGGCCACCGATGCCCAGGCCAAGAAGGCCCTGGACTACATCACCTCGGACGTGTGGAACGACAGCTACGTCAAGACCATGACCGACGCCGGGAACATCCCCCCGCTGACCGATGCCGCCACCAAGGTTAAGGGCGACTTCGCCACCACCCTGAGCGACATGGTCTCCGAGGCGCCGAGCTTCCAGCAGTCCTGGGACCTCGCACTCTCCCCGGCAGCCTCGGCGGCACTGTGGACCCAGCTGGACCTGCTCTTTGGCGGCACCAGCACCCCGAAGCAGTTCTCCGACAACATGAACAAGACCCTCGGCAAGTAGTAGAACAATGACAAAAACACGGAACGGTGGGGCCGGCGTCGAAAACGCCTCCGCCCCGAGCACCTGGCTGGTAGCCCCGGCCCTGATCCTCTTCCTCGTCTTCGCGATCATTCCCCTCGCGGTGGCACTCGGACTGAGCTTTACGAGTTGGGATGGCCTCACCGCTCCGGTGTTCAACGGCGTGGCTAACTGGATTCGCAAGCTTGGCGATCCGGTGACCTATAACGCGCTGTGGCTCAGCTTCCAGGTGATCATCTTCTCCTGGATCGTACAGACCCCGATCAGCCTGCTGATCGGTGTGTTCACCGCCGGCAAGCAGCGCTACCGCGCGGTGCTCTCGGCGCTGTACTTCCTGCCGCTGATCCTCTCCTCCGCCGCGATCGCCATCGCGTTCAAGGCACTGCTGGATCCCAACTACGGCCTCGGCCAGTCCCTGGGTATCCCGCTGCTGTCCCAGGACTGGCTGGGAAACCCGCACCTGGTGCTGTACGTGGTGATCTTCGTGATCGCCTGGCAGTTCATCCCCTTCCACTCGCTGCTGTACCAGGCCGGTGCCCGCCAGATTCCGCCGTCGCTGTATGAGGCGGCCCAGCTGGATGGTGCGGGACGGGTACGTCAGTTCTTCAGCATCACGGTCCCGCAGCTCAAGAACACCATCGTGACCTCCTCGACCCTGATGGTGGTGGGTTCGCTCACCTACTTCGACATCGTCTACGTGCTCACCCAGGGTGGGCCGGGATACGCGACCCGGCTGCTGCCGCTCGATATGTACCTGACCGGGTTCACCGCGAGCGACCTCGGCGGAGCCAGCGTGCTGGCGGTCCTGCTGGTGGTCATCGGACTGCTGCTTGCCCTCGCACTCACCAAGTTCTCCGGCTTCAACCGGATGAACAGCCAGCAGGAAGGGGCGTAAGCACATGTCCACCCACACCCCCACGCGTCCCCGGAACCGCACGGCCGCGCCGCAGCCGGCCGCCGCCCCGAAGCGTCGCAGCCATCAGCGTCGTAACTACATCGGCGGCCTGGCCGGTTGGATCTGGCTGGCGATCATCATCGTCCCGGTGTACTACATCCTGATCACCAGCATCACCGCTCAGGGTCAGTACTACACCCGCAACCCGCTGCTGCCCCCGACCGATCCGACCTTTGAGGCATTCGGCCTGGTGGTGGGCTCGGGCTTCGGCCGCTACTTCGTGAACAGCATCATCGTGACCCTGACCACCGTGGTGATCACCGTCGCGGTGAGCCTGCTGGCCGCCTACGTCATCGTGCGCTCGCGCAAGAAGTTTGTGAAGGCCACCTACTCACTGTTCCTGCTGGGGCTGGCGATTCCGCTGCAGGCCACGATCATCCCGCTGTTTTTCATGCTGGGACGGGTTGGCCTGTACGACACCCTGGCCGGCATCATCCTGCCCTCGATCGCGTTTGCGATTCCGGTGACGGTGCTGATCCTGGTGAACTTCATCCGCGATATCCCCGGCGAGCTGTTTGAGTCGATGCGGATGGACGGCGCGACCCACGGCACGATCCTGCGCCAGCTGGTGCTGCCGCTGGCCCGCCCTGCCATCGCCTCGGTCCTGATCTATGACGCGCTGAACGTCTGGAACGGATTCCTGCTGCCGCTGGTGCTGACCCAGAGCGAGGAGAACCGGGTGCTGCCGCTGGCGCTGTGGAACTTCCAGGGTCAGTTCAGTGTCAACGTGCCGGCCACCCTGGCGGCCGTGGTCCTCTCGGCCCTGCCGATCCTGGTGCTCTACCTGGTGGCTCGTCGCCAGCTGGTGAGCGGTCTGACCGCGGGCGCCGGAAAGTAGTATCGCCCTCCCCGGGAAGCGGGACGGAACCCTCGGGTTCCGTCCCGCTTTTTGTGTCTCTCCCGAGATTTTCGGCCGGGTGCGACAGGATGGGGAGAGATCGGGCCACTCACCGTCTTGGCCCTCCACGAACACGGGAGTTCAGGGATTTGACCACCGCACACACCTATGGCGTTCCGGCCGAACAGATTCGCCGGTTTACCGGCCGGGCCGAGCAGCTGGCCCGCATCGATTCGTTTGTGGAGTCCAACGGTCCCGGTGCCGGATCGCGGCGGATTGCGCTGGACACCGGCGGCGGGCTGAGCGTGGACCTGCACCCCGATCGCGCCCTGGATGTGGGCCGGGTGAGCTTTGCCGGGGTTCCGGTGGCCTGGCTGTCCCCCACCGGAATCGGATCCCCCGCAGCCTATGACGGACAGGGCGAGAACTTCCTGCGCACCTTCGGCGGCGGGCTGCTGGCCACCTGCGGGATGGACACGTTTGGTCCGCCCAGCACCGATCAGGGTCGCGACTTCGGCACCCATGGACGCTTTGGCGCAACCCCGGCCACCCTGGAAACGGTGCGGGTGCGCGGCGGCAAACTCACGGTGATCGGGACCATGCGTCAGGCCACCGTGTTCGGGGAGAATATCGAGGTGCGGCGGAAGATCACCGCCCGGGTGGGCGGCTGCACGCTGCGGATCACCGATCAGGTGACCAACCTCGGCGACACCGATCAGCCGCATATGGTGCTGTATCACGCGAACTTCGGCTGGCCGCTGCTCAGTCCCGAAAGCACCCTGGACATTGCCGCCGATGAGCGGATCGGGATCGACGAGCACGCGCGTGCCGAGATGGACATCTGGAACCAGTTCCACGCGCCGGTGGCCGATATCCCCGAGCGCGTCTACCGGCATGTGCCGCCCGCCGCCGAGGCGAGCGGCTGGAGCCGCGCCCGCCTGACCAACCCCAACATCGGCATCAGCGCCGAGATCCGCTTTGACCGCGCCACCCTGGGCAACCTCTACCAGTGGAAGATGCTCGGCGAGGGCACCTACGTGCTGGGCCTCGAACCCTCCAACTGCGCGACCATCGCCGGCCGCGCCGCCGCCCGTGAGGCCGGCACCCTGCCGATCCTGCAGCCCGGCGAAACCGTGCGCCACCGCATCGAGTTCGCCTTCGCGCGCGAGGGGTCGGCGGAGGTCTAGTCTTCGGGGTAGCCGAACCCGGGAACGCCCGGGTTGATGTCGTTTCCCGTGGGTGGGAAAAACAGCAGCAGATACGCGGCCACCAGAATCAGCGGGACGAGCGCGAGTCCCAGCGCGAGCCAGGTGTATCGGCGGTTGGCCCCGGGCGCACGGACATGCACGATCGACATGATGATCGTGATGAGCGCCAGCGGCACGGCAACCAGCGGCGACGCCAGCATGAGCGCGATACTGCCGCAGGCGAGGGTCAGGGCACCGGTGGCGAAACGATCGCGTTGGGGTGCCACCGAGGTGGGCTGCGGACTGGGCAAAGGGCTGGCTGCACCGGCAATGGCACTCGGGGAACCCAGCTCGGCGAGGACACGCCTGGTCGCCTCGGGTGAGTTATCTTCGGCGAGCGCATCGCTCACATGGTGCTCGATGGCGGCCAGCGTCTCGGCACGTTCGCGCGGGTCGGCACCGGCCAACGCGAGGTCAAGTTCCCGCAGATACGCGGCCACCAGCGGACGATCAATGGCAGATTCCCCGGTCATACAGATTCCCCTCCTAGTACGGTTTCAACGTCCTGATTGAACCGGCCCCACACCAGTTCAAAGGCTTCGAGTGCCCGAGTCCCCGACGGAGACAGCCGGTAGTACTGCCGCGGCGGGCCACTACTGGATTCCTCCCAGTACGTCTCCACCCGGTCCTGTTTCTTGAGCCTGGAAAGCAGCGGGTACAGCGTGCCGGCATTGGCAAACAGTGCCCGATGTGGCGCAAGCCGCTGCGCGAGCTCGAGTCCGTACGCCGGTCCACCACGCAGACAGGCGAGCACGCAGTACTCCAGCACGCCCTTACGCAGCTGGACCAGAACGGCCTCGGTTTCCTCCGACATGCTGAGAGCGTAGCAGGTATCACACACTGTTAGGTACTAATTGATATTCAATACTCTAATCCGTCGTCCCGAGCTCCCGAACTCCGCATCAAGGTGTGATCTAGGCGGTAGCCACAGTACGCTCGTTCACACGCCCACCCTTCGGTGTTGGCGCAGCGGGAAGAAAGGGAAGAAAGGTCAATCTGTGTCTCAAAGAACACACATTGTGACGGACAACGGCACTGGGCATATGTACCTCGTCGACTCGATTCGACCATACCGGGACCAGATCCGGCACGGCCTTGGCCTGTTAGACGGTAACAAGTACTGGTCGTACTCGCTGTGGAAAGCGCCGGAGGGCGTCGCCTTCGACGATATCGATTTCTCCGCCCCCGAACCTCGGTTCATGCAGAGCGCCGGGACGGGCGCTGCCCTAGCCATCGAAGTCAGGTTCGTTGAGGCCGAGGGCGCAGAGCGCCAATACTGCGTGGGACATCCCGGGACCGACTACTCGGGTGAACCCTCGGTGCCGATCTTCAACGAGGTCAAGGTTCACCCCGGCGAGGTATTTGATGCCGACGAAGCAGCGGACATCTACTATCAGTATTTCCTCACCGGGCGAGTGCCGGAGCCCTATCTGCTTCGCTGGTTGGACTTCTCGGCCTACGAGGGCGACTAGCCGCGCAGGCGCTCGCGCAGGGCGTCGAGGGTCGGTTCGAACCACACCTGGGTGCCGCGGTTGGACTCCCAGACGAAGTCTCGCAGCGGAGCGCTGGCGGCGGTCTCGGCATCGATATTGCCGATGATCGCGACCGGGGTGCGATAGTTCACCAGCTTCTGCAGGAACTCCCCGGCCACCCCGGAAGCCAGGCGGAAGAACTCGGGATCGAGGCGTTCGCGCGGGACCGCGACCAGGGTCACGCTCTGTCCCCAGAGCGAGCCGATCAGTTCGGCCATGCCGTCCGGGGTCGTCACATACTCTCCGGTTTCGGGCAGCACCATCACGCGGTGCTCGGCGATCTCCTCGATACTCATGTGCTCAGGCTAGCGAACCCGAACCACCAAAAACTAGCCGATCGGATAGGCCACGTAGGCAAACCGGGTCGAGTCCGGCGACCAGCCGTTGACGTTCGTGGTGCCCTGCCCGCCAAACAGGCGGGCCACCGTGCGCGCCTCGGCCGCGTCCGGGGTGCCTAGCCGCAGCTCGACCTCGAGGTTTTCCGGGTGGCCCAGCGTCCCCGCGGGATACGACAGCCACAGCAGGTGCTCCCCGTTCGGCGAGGGGTGCGGGAACCAGTTGACCCGCTCGTCGTTGGTGAGCTGGTGTGCCACCGGCAGGACAAACTCCCGCCCGGATCCATCGGCCAGGCTCGCCACGGTGTCCGCCGGAAGCTCCCCCACCAGCCGAGGCAGCGCGCAGTCCTCCACGTGCTCGATCGCGGTCAACAGTGGGAAGGCGGATTCGCCGAGGATCTCGACAATCGAGAGCGGGGAGGTCGGGTCCTTGACCTCACCCAGCGTGCCCTGCACGTCCGCGGCAGCCATCCGGTGCAGTTGCGCGTGGCCAGGGGCCGATCCCTCGGGTTCGGCATTGAAGTACAGTGACCCGTCGGGTCCGAACTCGGCTCCGTCTTCGGGCCGGGCGGCGGCACTGAGCGGGATCAGGGCACCGTCGGCGATCCGCACCAGCGCCACGCGGAACCGCGCGAACTCGGGGGTGTTGGGTCCGTGTGGGAAGCTCAGCCCCACGATCGAGAGCAGGGTGCCGCCGGCGTTGATACCGTGCAGGTAGTGCTTCACCAGGCCGTCATCATCCCGGGTGATCTGGGTGGGGGTGCCACCGGCGATCGGGATCGCATAGAGGTGCCCGTTCTTCGCGGTGGCGTAGATGGTGCCACCATCCGGGGAGAGTACATGGTCGTTGTTGAGGTCGCCGCGGTTGCCGGTGGGAATCACCTCGGGGGAACCCTCGCCACTCAGCGGAACCCGGACCAGCCCGCCCTCGTGGTTGAGCACCAGGAAGGTCCCGTCCGGATGCCAGTTCGGGGCCTCCAAGAGGTCGGTCTCCGAGGCAAAAACCAGGGAGTCGGTGCCGGTGGTCACGTCATAGACGCGCACCTCGGTACGCTGGCCAGGCAGCAGGGTGCGCCAAATCGGGGTGGTCATCGGTTCGTCTCCTCGGTCAGGGGATAGGCAACGTAGGCGAAGCGGGTCGAATCCGGGGCCCAGCTGTGCACGTTGATCGTGCCCTGCCCGCCAAACAGCGACACCACGGTGCGGGTGTGGGCGGGATCCAGCTCGGGGGTAGTGAGGCGCAGTTCTACCGGGAGGTTCGCCGGATGTCCCATCGTCCCGGCGGGGTAGCTCAGGTACACCAGACGGGTGCCGTCCGGGGAGATATGCGGGAACCAGTTCACACGCTCATCGAAGGTCAGCTGGGTGATGCCGGCCCCATCGGCGCCCATCCGGAACAGCTGCGAGTGCCCGGGGATCGTGGAGGCTCGCTCGGAGTTGAAGTACACGTATGCTCCGCTCGGATCGTATTCGGATCCATCGTGCGGGGCCGCGGCCGTGGTCAGCGCGTCAATCGCGCCGGTGGCCACATCCGCGATGAGGACGTTGTAGTCCTCGATCCCCCGGGCGGGCAGGGAACCGATAAACGCGAGCGTTTGTCCATCCGGGGAGATGCCGTGCAGGTAGTGCATCGGGACGCCGTCACCGGGGTGGGTCACCCGCCGCGCGGGCCCGCCGGGCAGCGGCACCTCGTAGAGGTGGCCGTCCTCGGAGGACGCATAGAGGAACCGGCCATCCGCCGAAAGCACGTGGTCATTATTGGAATCGGTGAGCTCCCCGGTGTCCAGCCGTTCGAGTTCGCCGCCGGTGGGCGCGATCCGATACAGCAGGCCGTCGCGGTTGAGGATCAGCCAGTCGCCGTCCACGCTCCAGTTCGGGGCCTCGATCACGGCCGCATCATCGCGGTAAACAAGCTCGTCCAGGCCCGAGTCCACGTGGAAAATACGCAGCTCGGCGCGCTGCCCGGGCAGGAGTTGTCGCCAGGAGGACGAGGAGGTCACGGGAGTGCTCATGCATCGACCCTACTCCGCAGAAGCCTGCCGCGCAGGTAGCCCGCGGTGGGACCGCTGAGCGAATTCCCGGCCCGGTTTTTGAGACACGCCCGATACCCCATAATGGAGGCGTGAGCGAATATGCAGAGCTGCCCGGATGGACCCACTTCTACTCCGGGAAGGTGCGCGACCTCTACCGTCCCGCGGGCCTTGCCGAAGGTGCGCCCGCGCCCGAAATCCTGGTGGTCGCCAGCGACCGGGTGAGCGCGTTTGACCACGTCCTCTCCCCCGGCATCCCGGACAAGGGTGAGCTGCTCACCTCCCTGAGCAACTGGTGGTTTGAGCGGCTGGACTTCGTGCCCAACCACCTGCTGCCGCTGGGAGATGGCCTGCCCGCGCCGGTGGCCGCCCGCGCGATGCGCGCCAAGTCGCTGGACATGTTCCCGATCGAGGCCGTGGTGCGCGGCTACCTCACCGGTTCCGGCTGGGCCGAGTATCAGGCGAGCCAGAGCGTGTGCGGCATCCAGCTGCCCGCGGGTCTGCAGAATGGTGACCGCCTGCCCGAGCCCCTCTACACCCCGGCGTTCAAGGCGCAGCTGGGCGAGCACGATGAGAACATCACCTTTGAGCGCAGCATCGAGCTGGTGGGCATCGAGGATGCCACCGCCCTGCGCGATCTGTCGCTGGAGATTTTCCGCCGGGCCTCGGCCATCGCCGAGGAGCGCGGGGTGATCCTCGCCGACACCAAGTTTGAGTTCGGCCGCGACCCCGAGACCGGGGCGATCACCATCGCCGATGAGGTCCTGACCTCCGATTCCTCCCGCTACTGGGACGCCGACATCTACGCGTCCGAAACCGATCCGGCCGCGCGGATGGCGAGCTTCGATAAGCAGATCGTGCGCGACTGGCTCGCGGCCAACTGGGACAAGACCGGCACGCCGCCCGAGCTGCCCCTCGACATTCGCGAGCGCACCGCCGCCCGCTACCGCGAGCTGCTGGAGCGCCTGCGCGGGGCCTAGCCGCCCGAGCCGCGTCCTCCACAACCCGGGATCTTCCCCAGAGATCCCGGGTTTTGTGTTGATGCCCTGTTCCGGCCGGTCCCGGATCGCTACCCTGGAGCACAGGGCCGCGCGGGGGTGCGGCCGGAAGGAGGGATGCGGATGCCCTTGGATCCGTACTTTGAGCGTCAGCTTCGAGAAAACCGAGCCGGGACGATCACCGAGATTCGACAGCGAATAGCCGCGGTCATCCGGGCACTTCCCACGCGCACGCTGACCGGGCTGCGCACGCTGCCCGCGCGGCTGCGCAGTCTTCGCGCCGGGCGAAACGCGAGTCCCGGCGAAACTCTCGGCACCGATCCCGGGTCGCGCCGCGCCGGAGGCCAACACCACTCATCCGCACCTGCCCCGGCGGAAATCAGCGACGGAGAGGAAGAGTTCGAGGACCCCTGCACCAGCGCGAACCCCGCCCCCGAAGATTCCGCGCCGGAGGCCACCACACACTGGCGGGAAATCACGCCGACCAGCGCCCTCGACGCCTTCACCACCGCCAAGGCCCACCGGGTGCCACGCGGCACCCCCGCCTGGGAGGAGCGCAACGCGCTGCTCTGGGACCGCAAACTTCACGGACGGGTCGGCCTCGACGGGCCCGACCTCACCACGCGCGAGTTTGTGATCCCCGTTCCCGGGTTCCCCGAGGTCCGCGTGCGCCTCTACCTGCCCGATACCCCGGCGCCCAAGACCGGGTTTCCGGCGATACTGGCGTTTTTTGGTGGGGCCTTTCACGTGGGCGGAATCGACTACACCAGCGTGGATGCGGGTTTTCGCCGGCGCACCCGGGATGCCCGCGTCGCCTACCTCGCGGTGGACTACGCCCGCGCGCCCGACAGCCGCTTCCCGACCCCGGTGGAGCAGGGCTATGCGGTGCTCGACTGGCTGTTTGCCCGGGCATCGGAGCTGGGTCTGGATCCGGACCGGATCGGCATCACCGGTGCATCCTCGGGGGGAAACATTGCCGCCGCGGTGACCCTCGCCAACCGCGCACGGGCAGCCCATCCGCTGCGCCTCCAATTGCTGGAAGTGCCGAGCCTAGATCTCACCGGTTCCCACATCGACCTGCGCCCACTGCGCGAGATGCGGGTCCCGAAATTCCTGGTCGCCCGCGAACTGCGCGCAATCCGCTCACGCTATCTTGCCCACCCCGATCAGGCGCGCACGCAGCTGGCCTCGCCCCTGCTCGCCGCGGATCTTGCCGGGCTTCCGACCGCCCACATCCTGATTTCCGAGTACGACACCCTCCGCGGAGACGGTGCCGCCTATGCCCGGGCACTGCGTGAGGCCGGGGTTTCGGCGAGCGCAATCGAGTTCCAGGGGGCCACCCACGACGCGGGTATGTATACGGCGGTGGTTCCGCTCGCCGAGCACTGGCACCTGCATGCGGTCGCGATTCTGCGCACACTCTAGGCCGAAGACGCGGGGCAAAACACCGACCGAGCCACACGCATTTTCGGCCCGATTGTGAGGGTGACCGGCCCCCGAAAACATGCGGCATCATTCGGAGTGTCATGCGCTCCGGCCGGTGGCAAATTTCTGGTGAATCGCCCACTAGACTGAATGCGTATCCGCCCCCTGACTCACCGGGAGACACTGGTGCCAAAAATCATCGTAGAAGTAATGCCGAAGTCCGACCTGCTGGACCCGCAGGGTAAGGCCGTGGCCGGAGCGCTTGGCCGTCTGGGCCACTCCACCATCACCGACGTGCGCATCGGCAAGCGCTTCGAACTCACCGTCGAGGGTGAGGTCACCGAGCAGATTCTCGCCGACGTCGCCACCCTCGCCGACGAGATCTTCTCCAACCAGGTCATCGAGGATGTCACCAGCATCCGCGTGGAAGAGGCCCAGGCATGACCCACCGGATCGGTGTGGTCACCTTCCCCGGTTCGCTGGATGATCGCGACGCTCAGCGCGCGATCCGCATCGCCGGTGCCGAGCCGGTAGCCCTCTGGCATGCCGACCACGACCTGCAGGGTGTGGACGCGATCGTCCTGCCCGGCGGGTTCAGCTACGGCGACTACCTGCGGGCGGGCGCGATTGCCGCGCGGGCGCCGATCATGACCGAGGTTATCTCGGCGGCGAACGCCGGAATGCCGGTACTGGGTATCTGCAACGGTTTCCAGATGCTGACCGAGGCGCACCTGCTGCCCGGCGGCCTGATCCGCAACGAAAAGGGTAACTTCATTCGTCGCGACCAGGGCCTGATCGTGGAGTCCACCGACACCGCCTGGTCCAACGCGTTCACCCAGGGGCAGGAAATTGTCATCCCGCTGAAGAACGGTGAGGGTGGTTTCATCGCCTCGAACGAGGAGCTTGACCGTCTGGAGGGCGAGGGCCGCGTGGTCTTCCGCTATTCCGGGGTCAACCCCAACGGGTCGATGCGCGACATCGCCGGCATCAGCAACGCCGCGGGCAACGTGGTGGGCCTGATGCCGCACCCCGAGCACGCGGTGGAGCCCGGCTTCGGCCCGGACACCGCGGACGCCATGCGTTCGGGGACCGACGGCCTGGGCTTCTTCGCCTCGGCCCTCACAGCCCTGCTGGCGGTCTAGTCCGCCCACACATTCGGCCCGCCCGGATTCGCTGCTGCGAGTCCCGGCGGGCCGTCGTGTTTCCGCCTAAGCAGGTCCGGCAGGCCTTCGCACTTTCGCTGCTGCGATTCGGGCGGGACATCCCGCTCTCGCCTACCCGAGCCCGGCGGGCCGTCGTGGTTTCGCCTCTGCGAGACCGGATGGGCCGTCCTGTTTGGCCACCCGATGGGGCGGCTTCCCGTCTACGCCTGGGCGAGCCGTGGGGCCGTGTCGTCGGGGGTGCGTCGGGATCTGATGGCCGCGCGGGTAGTGGCGGCGGCGACCGTGAGCAAGGCGATCACCGTGAGCAGCGCGAACGTGCGCGGTCCCGACACGGCAAACGGAGTGGCGGGAGGAAAACCCGCACCGGCCACGCCGGACGCCGCACGGGTGATCACGCTCGGCACGAAGCGGATCATCGCATCGGGGAGGGCTCCCATCGCGTTGGCGGTCCGCATCCCGGCATCCACCCCCACCACGGCGAGCGCCACCAGCACCAACAGAATGGGTCGTAACACCGACGGGCGCAGGCCGTGCACCAGCGCGCCCAGCCCCGCTCCGGCAACGGTGAGCACGATAGAGACCAGGATCATCCGGACCCCGAGCATCAGGGTGTGGTCGTCGGTCAGCCAGAGGGACGATCCAAAAATTGTCAGGGCCACCACCGAGGTCAGCACGGCGACGCCCACCAGCACGACGCCCAGGACCAGTCCGGCGACGGCGGCGACAGCAACGCGTGCAACCACCGCGGCACGAGGATCGGCGGCCCTACTCACCCGCTCGGAGATCCGCACCGACCGCGCGCGAAGCCGGGCTCGGTCTCGGCGCTTGACTTCCCGACGCTCGGCCTGGGCGGCCCGAAGCTTCCGGGAGTCGGCCAGGCTTCCACGCCGGATGTTTTCGGCCGGGGAGGACCGGTCCGCGGAATCGGCCACGCTTGTGCGGAGGGCAGAATCGGTCGGGGACTGCCCGTCCGCGGAGTGGGTCGGTGCCTCGGCCGATACCGGAACCAGCGTCGGTTCCGCGACTGCCGTTGGTGCGAGAATCGCCGTCGATAGCGGAGCCGCTGTCTGTGCCGCAGCCACCGTCTCTGCTGGAACCGCCGTCGGTGTCGATGCGGCCTTCGCATGCCGCCTGGGCGCCCGCGGATCACCGATTATCATGCCCCAGAGCAGGGCGGGCAGGGCGATAAACCCGGCACCCGCCAGGTAGAGGGAGCCCACCACATTGGCGTCATCCAGATTCAGATCCGGGGGAACCACGTCATCCTGAGCGATGAGCCCACCCGTGATTGCGGGGAAGGCAACCGCCGCGATCGTCGCAATCACGGCCAGCACCAGAATCCACCGCCCGCTGCTCGCGTACCACACCCGCGACGCCTCCACTCGGGCAACCCTCACCCAGCCACGTCCGAAACCCGATGCCGCCATGTACGTCCCTTTCAGCGGGAGAAGGCCTCCCCTCCCTAGCGTGCTGCCTGCCCCGGGTCGCTGCAAGCGCGCAGCACTCCCCGGGGAAATTCCCCAGAAAACTCACATCTGGGATGAGTAATTTCCGCCACGTCCGCCAATCGATTCCCGCGGTTCTCCGCCACGCACCAGTCGCCGATCGGCCACCGAGCTTCCGGCGATGGCATCGGCCAGACCGCGACGATCCCGGGTGGCCCAGACGCCGATGATCGAGACAAGGGTAAAGAAGGGCAGAATGATCGCGGTTGCCGGGACATCGATGCTGGTGAGAGCCACGTATCCTCCGAGCCCAAACACAAAGCGCAGCAGACGGGAGAAGAATGCGGGCACCCGGTGATACACCGGGGCCAGCAGGACCGCGGATTCGCCCACGGTGACCCCGCCGATCATGACGCAGAGGAACTGGATCGCGATCGGGATCAAGCCCACCAGGGTCTCGGTCTGGGTGGTTGTGGCGAGTTCCGCACCCGACTGGCCCAGCACCGTGGCCCGATAGACGCGAACCATCAGCACCAGCCCTCCACCCAGTAACCCGAGGAACAACAGGTCGCAGAAGAAGCCGAGGAAGCGGCGTCCGGCGGTGACCGGACGCGGTTCGCGCTGGCGCACCTCCTCCCGCCGGGCGAAGCCCACAAACACGAATGCCAGCAGCGATCCGAGCAGGGCACCGAGGGTGTTGGTCGCCAAATCGCCGACGTCAAATACCCGATACGGACGGGGGAACAGGCCCCACACCGCGGTCAGCTGGGTGGTTTCGATCAGCAGCGACAGCGCAAAACCCAGCAGCGTGGACACAAAGAATCCTCGCTGGAACAGCGTCCGCATCAGGAACCCGAACGGGATGAACAGCACAACGTTGAGAGCGAGCTGCAGGAACGCGGTGTTATGAACGAGGTCCTGCAGGTTCGCGTGTGGATAGTTGGCGATCTCCCGCACCCCGGACATGATGTCCAGTTCAACCCCGCTGGCGCGGTAATCGGCGCTCCCGGGGATCGGCAGCAGGGTGTAGCACCAGATCGCCAGCATGTAGACCAGAAACGCCAACCAGCCGATGCTGCGCCAGAACGACAGCCCTCCGCGCCTGCGATAGCTTGTCGCGACGAACGGCACAATCAACACCACGGCGAGCACGCCGCCGGAAAACAGGGCGATCAGGGCGGGAGTCAGCAGTTCATTCACCTCGGAACCCTAACATCGAGATCGGCAAAAATACGGGGGTTTCAACCCGGTTTACGTCCCGAGGATGAGACGAATCAACCCGTGGTTGACCCTCGACTTTTCCGGACTTACGGAGTAGATTCACGGCATGGGTACAACAACGAACCCCAATCGCGCGATCATCGTCCTGCTGGCGCTGCTGTCGATTCCCGCCCTTGCCGGAATCCTCGCCCCGGTGGGAATGGGTGTCCTGCCCGCCGCCGTATTGCCCTCCGCCGCCGGCACCGGTGCCGCCCAGCTGGCCGAGACCGGAGCCCAGGGCCTGCTCCCGATCATCATCATCGGGGCCATTCTGGTCATCGCCGGGGTTGCTCTAACGGTGCTGCGGTCGCGCAAGAACAAGCCGAGAGACTAGATTTTCCCGCAAATAACCCGGTCTAGCGAGGCTCTCCCAGCCAGGCTTTTCGCGGCTGGTTCAGGGGTATTTCTCCCCCGCAAATCCGCGGCGTGTCGAGCCCGGGTGGCCGGGCGTTCGGAACGGTGATTTATGGGGCCGCGCACCCTCTAGGATGGGAGGTGTCCGGCACCAGCTGCTTCGAGGAGAAACCGTACCCGTGACCGCTATTCCCCCCACCGTAGAGAACCAGGCCGCGTCTGCCGCGGCCGCCGAGGCCGATACCGTGGCCAACGCGATCGCCACCCCGGAACGCGAGCAGCCGTATGCGGCGCTTGGTCTGACCGAGGGCGAATACCTCAAGATTCGTGAGATCCTCGGCCGCCGCCCCACCTCGGGCGAGCTGGCCATGTACTCGGTTATGTGGAGCGAGCACTGCTCCTATAAGTCGAGCAAGAACTACCTCCGGAAGTTTGGCAAGAAGGTCACCCCGGAGATGACCAAGAACCTCATGGTCGGCATGGGCGAGAACGCCGGCGTGGTGGACATCGGCCAGGGTTGGGCGGTGACCTTCAAGGTTGAGTCGCACAACAGCCCGAGCTACGTGGAGCCCTTCCAGGGTGCCGCGACCGGCGTGGGCGGAATCGTCCGCGACATCATCTCGATGGGTGCCCGTCCGGTGGCCGTCATGGATCAGCTGCGCTTCGGCGACATCGACCACCCCGACACCGCGCGCGTTCTGCACGGTGTGACCGGCGGTATCTCCTTCTACGGCAACTGCCTGGGCCTGCCCAACATCGGCGGCGAGACCGTGTTTGACCCGATCTACCAGGGCAACCCTCTGGTTAACGCCCTCGCCGTGGGTGTGCTGCGTCACGAGGACCTGCACCTGGCCAACGCCTCGGGCGTGGGCAACAAGGTGGTCCTGTTTGGTGCCCGCACCGGCGCCGACGGCATCGGTGGCGCCTCGATCCTCTCCTCGGTTGCCTTCGAGGAGGACGGCCCCTCCAAGCGTCCCGCCGTTCAGGTGGGCGACCCCTTCGCCGAGAAGGTGCTGATCGAGTGCTGCCTGGAGATGTACCGCGACGAGCTGGTTGAAGGCATCCAGGACCTCGGTGCCGCGGGCATCTCCTGCGCCACCAGCGAGCTGGCCGCGAACGGCGACGGCGGCATGTTCGTCGAGCTGAGCAACACCCTGCTGCGCAACCCGAACCTGACCCCCGAGGAAATCCTCATGTCGGAGTCGCAGGAGCGCATGATGGCCGTGGTCACCCCCGAGAAGCTCGACGCCTTCCTGGCCGTCGCCGCCAAGTGGGACGTGGAGACCTCGGTGATGGGTGAGGTGACCGACACCGGCCGCCTGATCATCAACTGGCACGGCGAGGAAATCGTCAACGTGGACCCCAGCACCGTCGCGGTGGATGGCCCGGTCTACGACCGCCCGGTTGCCTACCCGACCTGGCTCGACGCCCTGCGCGCCGACCGCGGCGAGGCCCTGCCCCGCGCCACCGAGGGCAGCGAGCTGCGCGAGCAGTTCCTCTCGATCGTGGCTTCTCCGAACCAGGCCGATAAGTCCTGGATCACCGACCAGTACGACTACTACGTGCTCGGCAACACCGCACTGTCCTTCCCCGACGATGGCGGCATGATCCGCGTCGATGAGGAGACCGGCCTGGGTATCGCCATCGCAACCGACGCCAACGGACGCTTCTGCCAGCTGGACCCGCGTCAGGGCGCCAAGCTTGCCCTGGCCGAGGCCTACCGCAACGTGGCCGTGACCGGCGCGGTTCCCGCCGCCGTGACCGACTGCCTGAACTTCGGTTCCCCGGAGAATCCCGAGGTCATGTGGCAGTTCTCCGAGGCCGTGGACGGTCTCTCGGACGCCTGCCTCGAGCTGGGCATCCCGGTGACCGGCGGAAACGTCTCCTTCTACAACCAGACCGGTGACACCCCGATCTTCCCGACCCCCGTGGTCGGTGTGCTCGGCGTGATCGACAACGTCGCCGACCGTACCCCGAGCGGATGGCAGGACGACGGCGAGAACCTCTACCTCCTGGGCACCACGCACGAGGAGCTCTCCGGTTCGGCCTGGGCCGGCACCGTGCACTCGCACCTGGGTGGAACCCCGCCCGAAGTGGACCTGCCCGGCGAGATCGTCCTGGGTGAGCTGCTGCGCGCGGCCTCGGCCGAGGGCCTCGTGAGCGCCGCTCACGACCTCGCCGACGGCGGTCTCGCCCAGACCCTCGCCGAGGGTGTCCTGCGCTTCGGCGTGGGTGCCCGCATCTGGCTGGGTGACATCATCGAGCGTGACGGCGTGGACACCACCACCGCCCTGTTCTCCGAGTCGACCGGCCGCGTGCTGGTCTCGGTTCGCCGCGAGGACGACGTTCGCTTCCGCGGACTGTGCGAGGGCCGCGGTTACCCGGTGCAGCGCATCGGTGTCACCGACGCCTCCTCGAACACCCTCGAGGTCCAGGATGTCTTCACCGTGGGCCTCGACGAGCTGCGCACCGCACACGTCGACACCCTGCCCAAGCGCTTCGCCTAGCGAGTAGCGGATACGGCGGCGGGCCGGGCACTTCGGTGCCCGGCCCGCTTCGTGTTGTCCCCTAGACTCTCACTCGGGCATCGAGGCGCGATCCCGGAGGTCGAGGAGACGACATGACGCAGACGCCGCGAGATGGTGCCGGTCACGACTGCAGGGAGCCGAATAGCGCAGGGCAGGATTCCTTAGGACAGGACCGGGCACTGCACGCTAGTTCTGGGCAGGATTGCCCCGAGCAGGCTCGAGCACGGCACGCCTGCTTTTCTGTTGGCATGATCCGTGCGGGTGAGTTGCGGGGCCATTTTGCGGGCGGTGGCGACCGTCACCCACCGGCGCAGACGAGCACAGGCCCGGAATCCGACCGAACCTGGGAGTGGGACTGGACCGTGGAACCCGCTCACGTTGCGGCCGAGTGGAGCGGATCCACAGAGCGACTTCCGGTGGCGGAGGCCAGTGGAATCCTCGGATCCTGGGATGCGTGCTGGGCACCCGCCAATCTGGTATTTCCCGCATTCTTCTGGCTCTTTGGGGATACCCGACGCTGGGACTTCATGTACCGTTCGGGCCGCACGCGGTGGCGGTGGATCGGATGGGATTCGCCGCTAAACCTGCCCCCGGCAATCCCCGAGCCCTGGGCGATGACCCTGCGCACTGCGGAGCTGGCTACAGCAATCGCGCTCGGTCAGTCACTACGCCCCGGTGACAGATCGGCAACGTTCGCCGAACTCCTCGCGCTCGAACGGCCCCTTTACGAGTATTCGGCACGGCTCACGGCGCTGAGTCTGGCCTGGGCGATCATCCCGCGCACGGGCGGCCTGATCGAACCGGATGCCGCCGTCGACGCGCACAGAGCCGAGGCACACGGCACTGCGGCGAGCGATAACACAGAAGACGGCACCGAGGAGAGCACGGGCTTCACCCCACAGACCTATTCAGCCGCAGACCTCGCGCCACGCGCGATCACCCTGTTTCACGAGTGGCAAGACCCCAGTCGATATCGTCTGCGCCGTTTCCGCATCGAAACCCACATCCGCAAAACCGACGTCGCCACACTCGGCGCCATCGCGGTGTCGGCGCTCCTGCAGCATACCCCGTATACACTTGCGCTGGTCCGGCCCGGTCAGCTCTGGCATCCCGCTCCCAGTGATCCCTGGCGCGAGGTTCGCACCCTCGTGGAGCGATATCCGGGCTGGAACTACGCGAGTGGTCTGGCCCAGGACCAGCGCGCACATTAGTCGTCGGCAAACCGGCTCTTCCCGATCCGAGACTGCGGATCGTAGAAAAATGACTCACTCCCTTCGTCCTCAGCTTGTGAGGTAGTCAACTCCGGGTCAAAGGGCAGTTCCCCCACCATCAGCGGAATCGTGAATCCAAAAACGACGAGCCCGGCACCCTCGTAAAAAGGATCTCGCTGCTTCTTTCTGCGGCCCCACATGAGACCCCTTCCTTTCAAAGTCATACCTGTATGGCTGATGCCACCGTAATAGCTTGCTCTTAGAGACGGCTGTGTTTTCGCTTTCTCTCTCGGCCCAGCAGCGGAAGCAACAGCATGGCGACAAACACGAACACCGACACAGCCAAACCCGACTCGATAAATATCCGGATCACGTCCGTGCCCACACTGGCGGCAGCGCATCCCGCAAGGGCCAAGAGCAGCAGGGCACTCCCAACGATTCCGCCTCGCAACGGGAGAAGAATTCTCGAAACGAAAGAGGTTTCCTGACGAAATCCCAGAAGCCCAATGAACACGGCCGAGGACGAGAGAAAAAGGGCACCGACACCCCCGCCCCACGAGTTCCCTCGGTCCTGAAGCAATTGCAGTGAGGCGAAAAACTCCGCCGACGTAATTCCCGTAGCGACCATGGCGGTAGCGCGCAGCCCATATACGGGTACTCGTACGAGTATGCGTGCCATCGCAATCGAGCGCCCGTCTGCGGAGAGAGGAGGCACCATGCGCGAGACATCGATTCTCTCCACACACAGCTGCGCCGGTGCCTGGAATTCAAAAAGATGAGAACGTGCCCCCACGTTCATGAAGAGCGGAACCCTCAGCTCCAGGCTTGAACCGCCAAACGACGCCAACACAAGGCGCAGACCCTCACCGCGGCGACGAGGAGCCACACTCCACAGGTATGACAGCTTAAGTACCTGCCTCTTCCCCGCGGATTCGGAAGGCAAAAGCCCGATAAGAGGGGTATTGGTAACGAGCGTTTCGATCAGGTAAATGAGCGTGCCCGGGATCACGGTTGCTTCGGGCCAGAGCCGGTCGCCCGCCCAGATCCCCGTGGAACACAACCGCGATACCGCATCCACAGAAACTGTGCCGAGCGGGTCCACGATGCGCAATATAACGGCGCGCACTGCTTCGTCTGCACGGACCCCCGCATGAGTGAGTGCGATCATCACCATTTCGGTGACCATGCGGTGGACCTCACCAGATTCCATGACCGGCATCGGCGTTCCGTCCGGGCCGAGAGTGTCTAGGCCGCGCAGTGGCCCCTTCTTGATAAAGGCCAGTGGTACCATCACAAGACCTCGCAGCCCCGTGAAACTCTCGCTCTCACGTTCGCGCACGTCATAGGCTAGGCGAGGCTCAGCAATCGGAATGCAGTCAATCGAATGTCGGAGACATCCCTGATCTCCGGGGAGCAGACTCACGCTATCGACACGACGATATACCCAGTCCGACCAGCGGTCTATTGCGCCAAGCATCGCCCACGCGGCCGGGTCATCGGGTACGCCCTCTGCATGTCCCAGGCTCACCATGGCTGCTCTCCTCTCATTCATGCCCGCACGAGCAAGCGGAGGGCTCAGGTGCCGCTCAACTCGCCCCCGGCCATTTCACGGCCAAATGGGTAGGACAATCGTAGGCAGCGACAGGCATGCCAAATCGAGGCCGAACTCAGACTGTGGAGAACGACCCGGGAACGGGAGCCTGGGGAGGAACGAACTACCCGAAGGGAAGCCGAGGAGGAGCAGGCTAATCCCCGGGGGGGGGGGACGGAACGCGCTAGGCGGGGATCGGCTCGGTGAATGCCTGCACGATGCGGGCGATGGTGTCCGAGACCTCGTCGATGGTGTCCGGGCCGGGATTACTTGAGCCGGTGAGCATGACGCGGGTGATGCCGTCGGAGTAGATGGCGCCGAGCACCTGGGAGAGCTCGCGCGAGTCCATGGTGAAGCGCAGCCCCACCATCGCGACCAGCTCATCCAGGCGGGCACCGAGCATCGACATCGCGCGGTTCTCTCCGGCGATGTAGGTTTTGCCCACCTCGGGATCGCGCAGCGCGAGCATCTGGAATTCGCTCTGCATCAGGCACCAGGACCGGTTATCGGGCTGCAGGCCAAGGAAGTCCCGCACGATGCCGGAAATCTGATCGGTGGTGATCTGGCCACGCTCGGGGAAGTAGGCGGTCAGGCCCGCCTCCAGGCGGTCGAAACGTACCTGGTTTTCGCGTTCGGCGAGTGCGAAGAACAGTTCCTCTTTGGACTCGAAGTTGGAGTAAAAGGCGCCGCGAGTAAATCCGGCCTGCTCGGTGATCTGCTCGACGGTCGCCGCGGCGATCCCGTGCTCGGCGAAGACGTCGTAGGCGGCATCGATGAGGCGATCGCGGGTCCGCTTGCGGCGGGCACTTTCGACGACCGGCGCTTCTCCCGCATCTGCACTCATAAAATCCTCAGCTTTCTCCACTACAAATTGCGATACACCGATGTATCGAATACATTTGTGTATTGAATACACTAGCGTATCCAAACTTTTCCCACGAGCCCCCTCGTTCAGGAGTTATTTCGTGTCATCCCTACTCTATTCGCTGGGCCGCTGGGCCTTCGGCGCCCGCAAACTTGTGCTGGGTATCTGGATCGTGATCCTCGCCCTGTTCGGTGCGGGCGCGGGTCTGCTCGGTCAGGGTACCGAGAACAGTTTCAGCATCCCGGGCACCGAATCCCAGGTCGCCCTCGATAGCCTCAAGACCACCTTCCCCCAGATCAGTGGCGCATCCGGCCAGATCGTGGTGGTCAGCGGCGACAAGCTCAAGATCGACGATCCGGCCATCAAGAAGAGCGTCGAGGACACCGTCTCGACCCTGGAAAAGATCGACGGCATCGAGGGCGCGGTTTCGCCCTTTGGCGACACGGTCAAGGGCAGTATTGCCGATAACGATCGTGCCGCGCTGATCTCGATCCAGTTCTCCGGCACCGCGCTTGAGGTCAAGCCCAAGACCATCGACGGCGTGGAAAACGCGCTGGCCGACCTCAAGAAGGAGCTTCCGCAGGGGGCCACCGCGTCCCTCGGAGGCGACGTCTTCAACGCCGAGGTTCCCGCCGTCTCGCTGACCGAGGCCGTGGGTGTGGTGGTTGCGCTGATCGTGCTGCTGTTCACCTTCGGCTCGGTGGTGGCCGCCGGAATGCCGCTGCTCAACGCCCTGATGGGTGTGGGTGTGTCGGCGCTGGCGATCATGTTTGTGACCGTCTTTGGCTCGGTCCCGTCCACGACCCTGATGCTCGCGCTGATGCTGGGCCTGGCGGTGGGCATCGACTACGCCCTGTTCATCCTGGCCAGACATACCGAGCAATTGGCGCGCGGAATGGATCCACGTGAGTCCGCCGCCCGCGCCATCGCCACCGCCGGTTCGGCCGTGGTCTTCGCCGGTCTGACCGTGATGATCGCCCTGGTGGGCCTGTTCGTTGCCGGTATCCCCTTCCTCACCACGATGGGTATCGGCGCCGCCGCGTCGGTCCTGGTGGCCGTGCTGATCTCGCTGACCCTGATGCCCGCGATGCTCGGCTTTGCCGGCGAACGCCTGCGCCCCAAGGTGGGCAGCCGCGCCGAACGTCGCGCGCTGAAGAACGCCGCCCGCACCGAGAAGCGTGCGGCCCGCCGCGGAAAGGGCGCGGCCGACGACACGAAGCCCGCTCATGCCGCCCCGGCCCCCGCCGCCGCGCCCGTGCACACTGAGCCTAAGCCCAACCGCTTCTTCCTCGGCTGGGTGCGCGCGGTGACCCGCTTCCCGCTGGTCACCATCATCGTGATCGTGGTGGGTCTCGGTGCCGCCGCCCTGCCCGGTCTGCACCTGCGTCTGGCCCTGCCGGATGCCGGATCGCACGCCCCGGGTTCGGAGTCGCGCGAAACCTATGACAGCATCGCCGATAACTTCGGTGCCGGATTCAACGGCCCGCTGATCGTCACCGGAACCATCGTCAAGAGCACCGATCCGCTCAAGCTGATGTCGGATATGGCCGCCGAGATCGAGAAGCTGCCGGGCGTGAAGTCAGTTCCGCTGGCCACCCCCAACGCCTCGGCGGACACCGGAATCATCCAGGTGATCCCGAGCGATGGGCCCAACTCGCAGCAGACGCAGGACCTGGTGGCGAAGATCCGCTCGATGCACGATCACTTCCAGGACAAGTACGGCGTCTCGCTCTCGGTCACCGGCTACACGGCCATGGCGATCGACGTCTCGACCATGCTCGGCGGCGCACTGCTGCCGTTCGGTCTGCTCGTGGTCGGCCTCTCGCTGGTGCTGCTGACGATGGTGTTCCGCTCGATCTGGGTCCCGATCAAGGCGACCCTGGGCTACCTGCTGAGCGTGGGTGTGTCCTTCGGTGTGGTGGCCGCGGTGTTTGAGCTCGGCTGGGCTGCGGACCTGTTCAACGTCCATCAAACCGGTCCGGTGATCTCATTCATGCCGATCCTGCTGATGGGTGTGCTGTTTGGTCTGGCGATGGACTACGAGGTCTTCCTGGTAGCCCGAATGCGTGAGGAATACGTCCACGGGGCCACCGCCAAGCAGGCCATCGAACGCGGCTTCACCGGGTCGGCCAAGGTGGTGACGGCCGCCGCCATCATCATGATCGCCGTGTTCGCCGCCTTCATCCCCGAGGGCGATAACAACATCAAGCCGATCGCCCTGGGCCTGGCCGTGGGTGTGGCCGTGGATGCGTTCATCGTCCGCATGATGCTGGTCCCCGCCGTGCTCGCGCTGCTCGGCGACCGCGCCTGGAAGATGCCGCGCTGGCTCGATAAGATCCTGCCGTCCTTCGATGTGGAGGGCGAGAGCCTGTCCCACGACATCAAGCTGCGTGAGTGGCCCGAGCCCGGCAACACCGACGCGATCGTGGGGGCGGACCTACGTCCCGCCGGCGACCAGTTCGCCCCGGTGGGTGTCTCGGTTCGGCCCGGCGACGTGCTCACCGTGTCGGGGCCGGCGGCCGCCGTGTCCCAGACCCTGCTCACGCTAACCGGGCGCCAGGAGGTGACCGAGGGCATCCTTAAGGTCACCGGACGCGTGCTGCCGACCCATGCCGGAGCCGTACGTCGCCGCGCGGCCTGGGTGGATATCAGCCACACCAGCGAGCGGGCCTTCGAGGCGCTGCTCGCCGAGAACCCGGAGATCCTGGCGATCGACGGCGTGGATCACCTGGATCCGCTGACCCGCACCCGCCTGCGCGACCGGCTCGAGGCCGCCCGCGCCCGGGTGGCCGCAAGCCGGCCGCTCACCCTGATTCTGGGAACCACCGACCCGGCCATCGCGGCCGAGTGCGTCGCCCCCGCGACGACGGTGGTTTCGATGACCCTCTCGACCGTGAAATCCGAGGTGCTCGCATGAGCTCACTAACCGACCTCCTGCAGCGGCCGGGGCGCACCCCGCGTCGCCGCGTCCTCTCGATCATCGGGCTGGTCCTGGTGCCGCTGGTGATCGCGGGCATCCTGGTGTGGGCGCTGTGGGATCCCTCCAGCCGCCTACACAACGTCCGCGCCGCCATCGTGAACGAGGACAAGCCGGTCACCGTGAACGGCCAGCTGGTGCCCCTGGGGCGTCAGCTGACCGCGGGCCTGGTATCCGCACCGGGCAAGACCGAGACCAACTATGACTGGACCATCACCGACGCCGACGACGCCCGCAGCGGACTCGCCTCGGGTGAGTACGTGGCCGTGGTGACGATCCCCAAGGACTTCTCCGCCGCCGCGACCTCAATCTCCGGGGACAAGCCGCGCGAGGCCGTGATCGACGTGACCACGAGCGACGCCGCCAAGCTGGTGGACGGCGCGATCAGCCAGACCGTGGCCAACACCGCCGCCTCGCTCAGCGGAAAGCAGCTGACCGAGACCTACCTCGACAACATCTACGTGGGCTTCAACACCCTCGGCGAGCAGATCGGTAAGGCCTCCGATGGGGCCAGCCAGCTCGCCGACGGCGCGGGCAAGCTCAGCGGCGGACTCGGCCAGGTGGGCGAGGGCGTGACCCAGCTGGGCACGGGTGCCGGCGCACTGGCCAACGGTGCCGGGCAGCTCAACACTGGTGTCGGCGCACTTGCGTCCGGTGCCGACCAGCTGAGCTCGGGTGCCGGGCAGCTCGCCCAGGGAACCGGACCGCTGGCCCAGGGTGCGCAGCAGCTCGCCGGTGGTGCCAGTCAGCTCCACGACGGGCTGAACGCGCTGAGCGGCGGCCTGCAGGGTATCAAGCAGGGTGAGGCCCCGCTGCGCGCGGGCCTGGGCCAGACCAGTCAGCTGGTGACCGGGAACACCGCGGTCGCCGGTCAGCTCGGTCAGCTTGCCGCCGAGTGCGCAACGAGCGGTGCCAGCCAGGCCTTCTGCGAGCAGCTTGCCGGTGTGGTGGGTGGGCCCTCCGACCCCACCGGCGCGATCGCGCGTCTGGCCGGTGCCGAAATCGCCATCAAGGGTAACGGAACCGCGCAGAACCCCGGCCTCGCCGCCGGCGTCAACGGACTGCTCGACGGGCTGACCAAGCCCGCCGCTGCCGGCCAGCCCTCGGCGCTCGATGGTCTCGCGGCCCTCGCCACCGCCAGCGGTCAGCTCGCGACCGGTGCCGCCGGCCTCGCCGACGGCGCGGGCAAGCTCAACACCGGTGCCGCGGGCCTCGCCCAGGGTGCCGCCGGCCTCGCCGAGGGTACCCACAAGCTGCAGACCGGTTCGTCCGGTCTCGCCGACGGTGCCACCAAGCTGAGCACCGGAATCTCGCAGCTCGGCGAGGGCTTCACCCCGCTGACCGAGGGTGCCACCTCGCTCGAGGGTGGTGCGGTGCAGCTCGCCGACGGCCTCAAGACCGCGGTGGACCAGCTGCCCAGCTACTCCAAGCAGCAGCGCGAGAAGCTCTCCAGCGTGGTCGCCGATCCGATCCGCACCGGCGGCAAGGAGAACGCCACCGAGAGCCTCGGCGGCGCACTCGGCGCGCAGGGTGCCCCGTTCTATGCGGTGCTCGCCCTGTGGCTCGGCGCGCTGGCAACCTTCCTGGTGCTGCGTCCGCTGCCGATCGGCGCGCACGGCTCCACCCGCCCGTCCCCGCTGCTCGCGCTGCGTGCGTTCTGGCCGGGGGCCCTGCTCGGAGCCGGTCAGGGTCTGCTGGTCGCCGCGGTGCTGGCACCCCTGCTGAAGATCGACTTCTGGCCCTGGGCCGGATTCGCCGCGATCGCGATGCTCGCCGGGGTCGCCTTCGCCGCCACCAACCAGGCGCTCGGCGCGCTGCTGGGCGGCGTGGGGAAGTTCATCTCGATGATCGTCGCAATCGTGGTCCTGGCCAGCGGCATCATCGCGACGGCCCCGGCCCTGCTGCAGTCGGCCGTCGGCTGGATGCCGGTCGGACCCGCCAGCGATGCCCTGCGGGCGATCACCGGAGACGGCTCCCCAGCCGGCTCGATCACCGTGCTGGTGCTGTGGACCGTGGGCGCGCTGCTGGTCAGCACGTTTGCCGCGGCACGAGCCCGACGCCGGCCGGAACCGGTGGAGGCTCGCATCTAGCGCACCCCGAACGACGCCGGGTGGTACGGGATTCCGTACCACCCGGCGTTGTTTTTAACCGGGCCCGTTTCGCCAGGCCCGTTCGGCTGAGCCGTTTCGCCTGGCCCGCTTTGACTGGCCCGTCTTGGCTGGTCTGTTTCGCCAGGCCCATTTTGTCTGGCGAATGAACAAACCCCCGCGGCGGCTGCACCATCATGCACGCCCGCCCCGATAGGGTGTGGGGATGGGCGGCGTACTCACGGGATTCGGGATCATTGCGGTCGTCATCCTTGCCGGATACCTCCTGGCCCGCTCGGGTGCCGCCGGTCCACAGGGGCAGTTTGTCCTCAACCGGGTCGCGTTTTTTGTGGCCACCCCGGCCCTGCTGTTCTACACGCTCGCGCATGCGGAGATCGCCACGATGTTCTCCAGCCGCCTGCCCCTGGCCGCGATGACTGCATTCGGTGCCGCCGGACTCTTCCTCCTCCTGGCACCACTCGTTCGACGGGGCAAGAAGCGCACGGTTCCCGAGCAGGCCCTCGGCGCGCTGTCGGCCTCGCTGCTGAACGCCAACAACATCGGGCTCCCGGTGGCCCTCTACGTGTTTGGGGACTACGCCGAGGTGGTCCCGGTCCTGCTGTTCCAGCTGCTGATTCTCAACCCGATCGTGCTGATCGTGCTGGACCTCGGCACCTCGGGCCGGGTGACCCTGCGCGGAATCCTCAGCCAGCCCTTCCGCAATCCGATGGTCATCGCCTCGGCCCTGGGGGTGCTCGTCGCGGTCTCCGAAATACCCGTCCCCGAGGCCGTGTTTGAGCCGTTCCACATCATCGGCGGGGCGGCGATCCCGATGATCCTGATCGCGTTCGGGATGTCCCTGCACGGTTCCAAACCGCTTGCCGCCGGGGAGCACACCGGGGAGATCATCCTGGCGAGCCTGATCAAGGTCGCGGTGATGCCCGCGCTCGCGCTGGGCTTCGGCGTGCTGGTGCTGGGGATCTCCGGTCCCGAGCTCACCGCCGCCGTGATGATCTCGGCGCTGCCCACCGCGCAAAACGTCTACAACTTCGCCAGCCGCTACAACGTGGGGATGGTCGCCTCCCGCGACACCGTGCTCCTCACCACGGTGCTCGCGGTCCCGGCCCTCAGCCTGATCGCCGCCCTGATGATGTAGTCGAGCGGCGGCGGCCGGGGAACGGCGCTATGCGGTGAGGGTTACCCCGAGATGCGTGGCCAGGAGCGGCGCGATCCAGGCGAACTGCGCCTCGGTCATCACGCTGCCGGCGAGGGATTCGATCCCGTTGAGCACCCGCGGTTCCAGCCCGCGCAGGTCGACGTTGTCCAGGCGCGCCCCGGTGATGTCCAGGGTGTGCACCTGGGTTCCGGGGAAGGCCAGCCGGGACACGGTGGCGCCGCCCAGGTCCAGCTCGTCGATCGTGCAGTCGGTGAAGGCCATGTTGGTGATCATCGCCGAGCGTAGGTTGAGGTAGCCGATCTTGCAGCCGATGAAGTGGACCGCCTCCCAGCCCGCATCGTAGGCCTCGGCGGACCCGAAGCGCGATCCCTCGATCCGCACCTCGCGGAACTGCGAGCGCGCGACCTTGAGCACCGGCGCGTTGACCCGTTCGAAGCGGCTATCGATCGCCCGGAATCCACGCAGATCCGCGCCATCAAGCTCCACGCCCAGGAACTCGCACTCGGTCAGGTCGAGCCCGGCGAGGGGTGCGCCGCTGAGGTCCACGTCCGTAAAGCGCAGCGAATCGAGCCGCTCGCCGGCACGGACCTCGGTATCCAGGCCGGATTCCAGGTGATCCAGCGGGGCCGGATCGAATTCGGGGGCGCGCAGCACGCCGGATTTCGCGGAGGAAGGTTTTGCCACGGAGCCTAGGCCTCGCGTGCTTCGGCGAGGGTCACATGGTGCTGAATCACCTCGGCCACAACAAAGTTGAACCACTTCTCGGCGAAGGCCGGGTCCAGCTGGGCGTCCTCGGCGAGCGCCCGCAGCCGAGCAACCTGACGCTTTTCGCGGCCGGGGTCGGAGGCGGGCATCTGGTGTTCGGCCTTGAGTTCTCCCACCGCCTGGGTGCATCGGAAGCGTTCGGCGAGCATGTGAATCAACGCGGAGTCGATGTTGTCGATGCTGCTACGCAGGCGGTTCAGCTGTTCCTGAGGGGTCAATTCGGCCATGAATATAATCTAATACCCCGGGCAGACAATCGCGTCCGCCCGGGGTATGAGTTTGCCGAGAGCGGGGTCGGTGACCCCGGCCCACGCGCCGGCTAGGCGCGCTCGGGTTGCGCCAGCACAACCCGCTGGATCGGCCGGGTGGCTCGCACGGCCAACCACACCAGGGTGAGCCCGATCAGGATGCTGGCCAAGACCACGCCGATCGTGCTGGGGCTGAGCAGCAGCGCCATGCCGGTCAGGGGGAAGACCACCGCACCGCCGATGATCGCCGCGGTGATCGAGACCACCAGCACCGGGGCAATCGCCTGCCGGGAGCGCGCCGCCTCGATCATCTCGCGGGGCATCCCCAGGCGGTCCAGGCTCACGGTAATGTCGCGTCGGTCCATGACCAGCGCCGCCTGATTGATCCCCACCGAGACGGCGACCATCAGGAACGACCCGATCAGCACCACCACGATCCCGGTGAAGATATCCATCGGCAGGGTTTCGAAGCCGTCGGATCCGGTGCTGCCGTCGTCAATTGCCAGCACCAGGCCGATCCCACTTCCGGCCACCACGGCCACAAACGAGGTCATCGCCACGCCCCCGACCTGACGCCAGATGGCACCGGGGTTGTCGAGGATCGCGCGGGCGGCGATCAGCTGCGGGACCGTCTTGGCCCGGCGCAGCTGTAGTTTTGCCCACACCGAGAGCAGCCACGGCCCCACCAGGCCGAGCAGCGCCAGGCCCACCGCGACGGCCCCACCGATGGCCAGGGCGATCCCCACCTCGACGTTCAACGCTCCCAGGCTCTGCAGCACCATCGAGATGGCGATCAGGGCCGCCAGCGCGATCAGCGGGCGTACCCAGTGCGGCTGCGGCTTGCGCTGCCGGGTGCGCACCCCCAGCGGCGAGATGACCACGCGGCGCAGACCAACCACCGAGCTGATCGCGGCCAACAGGGTTACCCCGGCGATGATCAGCGCCATCGGTCCGGGGCCGATCCACAGCTCCTCGGCACCGATGGGGTGCCCGCGGAAGGAGATCAGTCCCACCAGCGGGCTAGTGGCGAGTGCGAGCAGTACCCCGCCGAGCGCGCCGAGCAGGGCGATGACCGTGGATTCCAGCACGGTGACCCGGGTCACATCGGCGCCGGTTGCGCCGATCAGCCGCAGCGAGGCCAGCCGGTCGTCGCGGCGGCGGGCCGAGAGGCGGGCCGCCGCGGCGCCCAGTCCCAGCAGCGGAACGATCAGCAGGGACAGCGCGAGGGCGCTGAGGATGCGGTACATGATCGCCTCGTCCCCGGTGATCCGCCAGAACATCGCGGTCCCGCCGGCAACGATGACCAGCAGCGCGCTGGTCACGCCGAAGGCCACGGCGGGCAGGATCAGGGCCGCGGGACTCTGGGTTCCGGGGCGCGCGAGCATCCAGGTGAGGCGCAGGATCGGTACCCGGCGGCGAGCCCGAACGGGCAGCGGTGCCGGAATGGTGGTCTGGGTCGTGGTCATCGGGTTTCTCCCGCCGGGCGATCCCAGCCCTCGCCGACAAAGGACGGGGCGGGGGTGGCCGGAACCGCGGGCTCCCCCGGGTGGCCCGGGTCGGTGTGCACGCGGCCGTCGCGGATGTGGATGATGCGGTCGCAGCGCGCGGCCACCTCGCGGTCGTGGGTCACCACCACCAGGGTGTGGCCCTGGCCGACGGTGGAGTGCAGGAGCGCGTCCATCACGTCGGCGGAGGTCTGCGAGTCCAGGGCACCGGTGGGCTCGTCGGCGAAGATGATCGATGCTCCGGTGACCTGGGCGCGGGCGATCGCGACGCGCTGAGCCTGACCGCCGGAGAGTTCGCCGATGCGGCGGTCCCCGAGCCCGGGCAGACCCAGCGCGTCCAGCCAGCGCCGGGCGTGGGTTTCGCTCTCGGCCCGAGGGTAGCCCGCGAGCATCATCGGGAGCGCGACGTTTTCGGTCGCGGTGAGTTCGGGAACCAGCAGTCCCTGCTGAAAGACGAAGCCAAACGATTCCCGGCGCAGCTTGGAGCGGTCGCGATCGTTGAGGGCGCTGACCTCGACCGGGCCGACCGGGCCGTTGAAGGTGACCCGCCCGCCATCGGGCACGATGATCCCGGCGAGGGTGTGCAGCAGGGTGGTTTTTCCCGAGCCGGATGCCCCCATAATCGCGACGGACTCTCCGGCCGAAAGCGCGAGGTCAACGCCGGCGAGGGCGCGGGTTTTCCCGCCGTATACCTTAACCAGGTTTGCGGCGCTGAGCACTGTGTGCGTGGGCACGGAGGGGAAATTGTTCATGATTCCATCCTCCGCGCATCACCGAGGGGTGGCATCGACCGGGCGAGGGAACCCCGTCATCCGGCAGAGGTATCCACCCCGATGCTTGCGGATGGTGCCGGTCTAGGCGGCGCGCAGATCCATTGCCCGATCTGACCGTGCCAGTCAGGAGGTCCTAGGCGGCGCGCAGGTCTACCGGACGGGTCCAGCGTGCCAGCCGGGTCTCCAGGCCGTGCCGCACATCGGGCCACTCGTCCACGATCACCGAGTAGATCGCCGTGGTCCGCCAGGTTCCATCGGCCCGACGCTGGTCGCGGCGCAGCAGGCCCTCGAACTTGGCACCGAGCTTGAGAATCGCCGCCCGCGAGTGATCGTTGAGCGCATCGGCCTGGATGCGGACCCGGCCAAACCCACTGGAAAACGCCAGGTTCAGCAGCAGGAGCTTGGCCTCGGCGTTGACCGCGGTACCCCAGACCGCCGGGTCATACGCGGTCCAGCCGATGTGGGCGGCCTCCCGGGGCAGGTCGAAGTCGCCCAGGGTGGTGGTGCCCACCACGGTGCCGTCGGCGTCGCCACCGACCAGGCGCACGGTGTACACATTCTTGCGGGTGCGGCTGTAGTAGCGCGAGGCGAACTTCTTGAATCCGGCGAGGTCCTTGGGCAGCGCCGCCAGCCCGCCACCGTAACCGTCGGCAAACACCTGGGGCCGGCCGATGGCCTTCCACAGATCCGGCAGGTCCTCGTCGGTCATCACGTCGAGGCGGATGAAACGGCCGATGAGCGGTTCGGGTGCGGGAATCCGTGCTGTCATTCCACGATTCTAGGACACAATGGCCCCGCGCCGACACTGTGTCGGCATCGTTTACGCTTCGTTTATCTATCCCGACCGGATTTACGCGGATACCGCCGCGGGGTCGGCCAACACACACGTGGGTGCCCCCACATCCGCATGCCCGACCGGGCGTCCCGGAACCCCGCGCGCATCCAGGCGCAGCGTGGTGATCTGATGCGAGTGCTCATGGGCCACGTGCAGCAGGTCACCGGCGAGCAGGTGGTGCCTCGGCCAGCGTCCCCCGCTCTCGGTATCGGCAATCGCACGCACGGTCTGGCCGTTGCCGGACACCTCGAGGGTCGAGATCCGATCGCTTCCGCGGATGCCCGCATAGAGGCGGTCCCCCGCGGCGTTCTGCGAGAGCTCGGCCGCGGCGTCCTGATCCTCGGCACCGTCGGCGGTGGCCGACACCGCGGCCACCACGCGCCAGTTCCCGGCGTCGGCCGGGGCGATGGTGAAGATCTCGATGCTGCGCTCGGTCACCACGTGCACGTGCCCGCTGGGGTGGGCGATCAGGTGCCGCGGTCCCACCCCGAGGGGCAGGGCCAGCGTGCGATCCAGCGCGAGCCCGGTGCCGGTGCGCTTCCAGAAGCGCAGCGCGTCATGCCCCAGATCGGTGGAGAGAATGCGTCCGTCGGCCAGCTCGACGCTCGCGTGGGCGTGTGAGGGGCGGGCCGGCGCGGCCTCGGCCACGTGGGAGGCGAGGGTCAGGTCGGTGAAGGAGCTGGGGCCGGGTCCACCGGTCAGCTCGCCGTCGGTAAACGGGTTGCGGTGCGGATCGATGGAGGCCACCGGGTCGGCGGCATCGGCGAGGATCGCGCCGTCGGCACCCAGCGGATAGGCCAGTACCCGGCCGTCCCCGTAACCGCTGGCGATCAGCAGCGCGCCGTCGTTCGTGACGGTGAGGTGGCATACCGAGTCGGCCGAGGCGCGGGCCGGGCCGAAGCGCACGGCCCGCTCACCGGCGTGGTACGCCTGCACCCGACCGGAGAATTCCAGGGCCGCGTAGAACACCGGCAGGGTGGGGTGGGCCGCAAGGAACGAGGGGGAATCGGCGGCGGTTTCGGCCCCGGGGATCAGCGATCCATCGGCACGGGATCCCAGCGCGGTAATCCCCGCGCCGGGTGCATTTGAGTCCCGAGTATAGGAGCCCGACCAGAGGCGTGCGCCGCTCATCGTGCTACCCGCGCGGACGTCAGAATCGTGAACTCTCGCTGTTCCATGTCCACATGCTACCGGACGCGGATGTCATCCATTTTTCCAGAACCTGCGGCAGTCTTGAGGTTCGTGAGCGCTCAATCTTGAGTCGGACCCGTAATTATGGGGAAGAGTAGGAAAGACCCCCAGTTCCGGGGGCGTATCACAAGAAGGAGCGTCATGTGCGTTGACCCCACAGACCATCCGCTCCTCGAACACGCGGAGATCGAGCGGCTGAGCGCCGCACTAAACGGCGACCTCGCCGCGACCCGCGCCTTCCTGCACTCGTTTTGTGAGCGCTGGCCCGAGCGAATCGCCGCTCTCGAGCAGAGCATTCTGCACTCGGATGTGCTGCATGCCCGCGACAGCGTGCTGAGCATTCGCACCTCGAGCGCGATGGTCGGTGCCAAGCGGCTCACCGTAATCGCCGCCGGGATTGAGTGCACGCTGAGCGAAGGGCACCCCGACCGGGTCGAGGAAAACCTCCGCGCGCTGCGGGTGAGCGGAATCGAAACCATCGAAGCCCTGCGCACCTATCTCAGCGAGCAGTCGCCCGCCTAATCGGCGCAACCGCGCCGAGCGCGAGTAGCCGGTCTCGGCGACCACGGTTCCGCCCAACGCGAGCGACCGCCGCCGCCCAACGCAGGACCGCCGGGTGCGTCCCTAGACCGCGTCGACCCGAGCGGGTGCCATCCGGTACCCCACGCCGCGCACGGTCTCCACCCATTCGGGCTGACGCACATCGTCGCCGAGCTTGCGCCGCAGGTTTCCGAAGTGCACCTCGATCGAGCGCTCCTCGGACTCGCTCACGTAGTCGCTGACCATGTACTCGCCGGCGCGCAGCTCGCGCACAAGGTCCGCCTTCGAGCGCACTCGACGGCCCGAAGCCAGCAGCGAGGCCAGCAGATCGAACTCGGTCCGGGTGAGCGCGATGGTGAGACCCCGGCACTCGACGGTGCGTGTGTCGCGATCCAGGATCAGCCCGTTGTGGCTGAACACCCGATCCGATACCGGCGCCTCGGCCACGAGGGGTGCGGCCGGCTCCACGGGCGCGGCCGGTGAAACGGGGGCCACGGCCTCGGCCGGAACCGCGGCAGGGGCACCGCCGCGAGGACGGCGCAGCATTGCCTCGATCCGGGCCCGCAGCTCACGCGGACGGAAGGGTTTGGCCAGATAGTCATCGGCGCCGGACTCCAGCCCGAACAGCACATCGACCTCATCGGCCTGCGCGGTAAGCATCACGATATAGCAGTCGCTGAAGAGACGGATGCGGCGAGCCACTTCCAGGCCATCGATGTCCAGCAGCCCGATATCCAGGGTCACGATGCTGGGCTGTTCGGCACGTACCAGTTCCACGCCCTCGATACCGCTGGGGGAACTGGCTACGGCGAATCCCGCCTGCGTCAAAATCGTGGTGATCAGACCGCGAATATCGGGGTCATCTTCGATCACGACCGCGGTGCGGATCGGCTCGGTGGTCATCCTGCTGGTACTCCCTGGCTACGGCGGGGAAAAACGCCGTTCTTTCAGCCTACCTCTCGCGCGGGAGAAGCGCACCAGGCACCCAGTCGTGTACCCCGAATGGGGGGCTACTTTGAGGAGGTCTCGCGACGTCGACGCCCGATGAGGGCCAGTACACCGGCCACGATCACCCCGCCGGCCGCCCACAACCAGGGGGCCGGGGATGCCCCGGTTTCCGAGAGCCAGCCGCCGTGCCCGGCGGATGCCGGACGCGCGCCGTTGGCGTTGGCATCGGGTAGGGCGGTTCGATCCTGCGCGGTGACCCGGATCTTGAAGGGCACGGTGCGATCCATGGTCCCGTTGCCGGATTCGCCGGGCAGGGCGATTTCCAGGTGCACGGGGGTGACCTGGTCGGCGCCGGTCCCCAGATCCATCACGCTGCCCTCCTGGAGCAGATCCCCGAGGACCGCGTTTTCCTGCGCGGTGGGGGTGCGCACGCTGACCCGAGCCGAGAGGCCCAGCGGACCGCGCGGATCCATGTCGGCGAACAGCGCCAGCGAGAGCGTGGAGACGCCCCCGCCGCGGCGCACCACGTTAAAGTCGGCCGAGATTTTGCTGCCGGGGATCAGGATCTGTGAGCCGAACATGTCGCCGAGCTCGCCCTGGCCGCTGCCGGTCAGCTCGATCGATCGGTCCTCGGGGGTGGCGAAGGCTGCGCCGGGGAGGGCAACGATCAGCGCCGCGGCCAGCACGCCCCCGGTGAGTACGCTGCGCAGGCTCATCCGGCGAACACCTCAATCTCAAAGCTCGGCGGAACCTGGGCACCGGTCCACTCCAGCACCACCCACTGCAGCACGCTGCCGGTGGTGTCCTCGAGCGGGTTGGTGCCCGCGGCGGGCGGGGTCAGCACGGTGGGGTGTGCGGATGCGGGAGCGGCGGTACCGGCGGGGGTTTTGGGCCAGGTTCCGCCGGGCGCATAGTAGTTGGCGGCGAGATAAACGGCCGAGTTCCCGTGAACGGCACCGGACGGAGTCGCCGCGGCATTGCCCGAGAAGACCGAGTCGAGCGCGGCGGCACCGGTCGGGGCGACCACGCAGTCCTTTCCGCCACAGGCGGGCACCGCGCCGACCCGATCCGACCGGTTGCGGTTGGCATCCACGAGCCAGGAGTAGCGCGAGGTCGAGGCGGCGACACCGGTTGCCGGATCGATGGCCTGGCCACCGGTCCCGTCCGCGAGGGCACGCAGCGAGGAACCGAGAGCACCGGCGGGGTTGAGTCTGGCGGCCGCCAGGTTTCCGGCGGCGGGGGCCACGCTCCAGTCACCGGCGGTCGGCGCACCGGTTCCACGCCAGGCGCTGACCCGGACCGAACCCGCGGGGATCTTGTCGGCGCAGCCCCAGAGGCGAACGCCGAGGCCATCGGTGGTGTTGGCGATCCCCTCGGTGGAGGCAAACTGCGCGCTGCGCACCACGGGGACGATCAGCACCCGCGAGGATCCCACACTCTGGAAGTCGGAGAGGGCGTAGACGTTGGCCTTCTTGGCCGGGTCCGGAACCGAGCACCAGTTACCCAGCGCGGTATCGGCGCTCGCGCTCGCGGTGGTGGTCAGGTAGGCACCGGTCACGGCGGTGGGGATGCCCACCGCGGCGAGGGCGAGGCCCACGCCGAGGGCGATCAGACGGGGACGAAACTTCACGGTCGTTCCTCCGATCGGGGTACCTGGGTCAGGGTCGCGTCAAGTTTGAAGGCCGCCAGCGGGCTGGACTTAAGCTCGCGCAGTTCGCGGGCCACGTCGCCGCCGTCATCGGCGGTGGCGGGCACGGCCACGGTGACGTCGATCGTGCAGCTGGCACCGGGCTTGAGCGTGGTGTTCGGCGTCTGGGTGAGGGTCGCGGTGATCTTTCCCGCGGACAGCTGTGCACCAGACACGGTGCATCCGGCCGAGCCCTCGGCACCGATCTTGAGCGCGCCTCGACCGTACATGGTCACACCGAGATCGGTGGCGGTCGCGGTGATCGTGCCCGAAATCTTGGTCTGCACCGGGTTGGTAGCGGCCGCGGTCACCACAAAACGGATGCGCTGGGCGCGCACCCCCGGGACGATGCCGGTACCGGGCGCGGCGACGATCGTGCGGGAGGTGCCCGTGGTCACGGTGTCGAGGGTCGCGGTCGCGGTGGCCGAAATGCCCGTGGCCGCCGAGATGGTTGCGGTGGGACCGCTGGCCTGATCGCTCAGGTAGGCGATCGTGCCGGGTCCACCCAGCAGGGCCACGCCGGTCAGGGCGGCGAGCACCGCGACGGTCCAGACGCGGGCGCTGCGAGTCCGGAACAGGCGACGGAAGAGAGACTCCTTTGCCGTGGCCGGCGCGACCGCGGCTGCCGACTCCGGCACGGATGCGGATGTCGATTCGGCTGCCGAATCGGGCACCGCGCCCGACTTCGGGGCGGATGGCGTCTCGGACTCGGTGCCGGGCGCGGGCTGCTGCGGGTCGGTGCTCACGATGCGGCTCCGATCGGCTGCTGGGTCAGGGTGTAGGTCATCGCGAGCTTTACGCTACCGGACATTGCGGCGGTCGTTTCCCAGGGCAGGGTCACGCTGACCACCACGGGAACGGTGCGATCCCCGGCATTCACGGTCCCGGCGGGGGAAATCCCGGTGGTGATGGTCTGGGCGGTGCCCACACTCACCACGCGTGTCACCAGGGTCTTGGCAAGGGCCGCATCCGCGGCCGATCCGGTGCTCCCGGTCACGCTGAGGGCCGAGACCGCGAGGCTCGCGCGCATGTCGGTGCCGATCAGTTCAACCGGAACGTTGACGGTGCCGGTGAGCACGTCACCGGGGACGAGGGCCTGACCGGTGTAGGCGATCGCGGCGGATCCGCGGCCCTGGGGCACGTCCTGACCGAGGGTCCATGCGGTGGTGGCGCCACCCACGTTGCCGAGGCTCAGCGATCCCGACTGGATCTTCAACGGTGCCGCATCCTTGGTGTCGGTCCAAAACGCCAGCGTTCCGGCACCGCCCATCAGCAGCGCAGCCCCGAAAACGGCGGCGATCGCGGCGGTGATGAGCTTGCGCACGATGGTCCTTTCGTCCGGGGCAAAAGTGGGGAGGGTATGGGATCGGCCCCGTGAGGAAATTAGGGGGAATACTCACGAGGCCGATCCGTTTCGCCGAGCGGGGCTCAGGCCGGGGCAACAGCGGGGGGGCTGCGTCCCATTGCCGAGCGATGCTCGTCCGGGGCAACAGCGGGGAGGCTGTGTCCCATCCGGCGGGGCCGAGGCCCGCACACCGGGGTGATACGTCACACGATAGTGCTGTGAGGACGTATCCGTGACCGCCGCCCGAAGGGGGATTCAGCGAGGGTCACGAGTCTTGACTACTGACCTGCGGCGACCTGGGTGAGGGTGTACTTTGCCTGCAGGGTTGCGCTGTTGCTGATTTCGCCACGGTTGGCTGCGACCGGAGTCTCACCATCCCACTTGTAGGTCACCGCGATCACGACGGGCACGTTGACGGTGCTCTGGCCGTTGGTGCTGGTCAGGGTAACCGCACCGTCAACCGGGGTCTGGCCCTTGATGCTGACAACCGCAACGGAGAGCTTGTCGCGCAGCGAGCTGGCTTCCCAACGCAGCTGGTCAACCTTGAGGCTGGCCTTGATGTCGTTTCCGGTCAGGGTAACCGGAACGTTGACGGTGGTGGTGAGGACGTCACCGGGAACGATGCGGAACGACGAGGGGTCAACCTGGGTGGGCTGAGTCTTCGTGTTACCGACTACGTGCTGCACGCTCCAGTTGGCGGAACCGATCTGACCCAGCTCGAGGCTTCCCGAGTTGATGGTCTGGGCCTGGGCGTCCTTGGTGTCCGTCCAGTAAGCCAGGGTGCCGGCGCCGCCGAGCAGGAGTGCTGCGCCGAGGGTAGCGGCGATTGCAGCGGTGGTGGTCTTCTTCATGGCAAGTCCTTTGGGGGAAAATCGTCTTGGGGGGAGGTGACGAGTACTGCTTCGGGTGGGTGACGGCGGTGAAAACAATTTCGGGTTGTTTTCGGTGAGAACAGTTTCGGGTTGTCCTCGGCTGTGAGAGCAATTTCGGGTTGTTCTCAGTGCAAATCCGGTTCGGGCCGGGCTCGCTTACCGTTGATTCAATAATCGTCATCCCGGCTCAAGATGACCGACGTAATCGTGACAACATTTCGCTATTTTTGGCGCGGGGGACATCGTTAGCTCAAGGAAACCTCAAGATTAGGTCCGCGGGGTCCCCCAACCGCACGCTCGGCGCAGGATGACCCCCTTCGAAGTGGGAATTTTCCCGTACAGTGCACGCTTATTTACTGCACAACCCACAGCGTGGGCTCAATCGATGTGAATAGGGGAGAGATCATGGCCGAAACGAATTTGGAGTTTGCTCGAGGAATGCGTGAGTCGTATTCCGCACAGAACGAGATGGCGGGCTCTCCCGATCCGGTGAGCATCGTGCGCACGCATCGGGTCCCAGCGAGTGAACCGGAACGAGAAATCCGAGTGCGCGAGTATCGCCCCACGGACTCGGACGAGACTCTTCCGCTGATCATCTTCATCCACGGGGGCGGATTCGTATCGGGGGATCTTGAAACGCACGATGTCCTGGCCCGGGCGCTCGCGCTCGGGGTTTCGGCGACCGTGCTCGCGATTGACTACCGACTAGCCCCGGAGCATCCCTTCCCCGCGGGTCTCGATGATGTCTCCGCGGTTTCGCGGTGGGCACGCGCACATGCCGAGGAGTTGAGGATCGACGCTACCCGTATCGTGGTCGGTGGCGACAGCGCGGGTGGCAACCTTGCAGCCCTCGCCGTGGCTCGTGCCCGAGACGCGGGGCAGGCGGGGTTTGCCGCACAGTTCCTGTTCTACCCGCTTCTGGATTTCCGGACCAACTCCGATTCTTGGGCACGGCTGGGAGACACGCACTTCCCCACCAACGGGGTCATGCGCGGGGTGGACGCCGCCTATCTCGGCCCGGATATTTCTCGGTGGGATCCGCGCATCTCCCCGGCGCTGGGGAGCGTGGAGGGGATGCCTCCCACGATCCTCGCCGTGGGTACCCTCGATCCGCTCCTGGACGACAGCCGGCACTTTTCGGCGCGCCTCGAAGCGGCCGAAATCCCCACCACCCTGATCGTCTCCGAGAACGCCACGCATGGCTACATTCAGTACTTCAAGGAGCGCTCGGGCGGGCCCGCGGGTCGCGACGCGCTGGAGCGCACCATCACCGTGCTTCGGGAAGTCCTCGCCGAAAACTCACCGCTCTAGGCGGCGACGGGCACGACCCCGGACGGCCCCCACCACGACGAAGGCGGCGTAGCCGATCAGCGCAATGCCGATGCCGCGGGCGACCCAGGTGCGAGTATCGGACTGGATGCCCTGGCTGAGGTACCCCACAAACGGTGCCCAGTACCAGACCTTGCCGCGCACCTGTTCGGGGCGGACGGGGTTCGGATCGGGCGCGGGGTTTGCATCGCCCTTGGTCTGCAGGCGCGGACCGTCCTGGGTCACGTTGACGGCGATCACCCGGTGGGTCACCACCTCGGGTTTGCCGGAGGCGATCTGATAGGTGATGACATCGCCCACCCGAATCGCATCGAAGTCGATCGGGCGCACCACCACCGTGGTTCCCGGGGGCATGTTCGGTCGCATGGATCCGGTTAGCACCGTATAGGGGGTGGCCCCGGTGACGCGCGGGACCAGCACAAAGGCGACGATCAGCACCACCGCGGCACCGATCACGATCCAGGAGATGATCTTGGTGATCAGCCCGGCGATGCGGCGTCCGCGGGAGCGCGGGGCGGAGCCAGACTGCTCGGTGGTGGCCGCTTCCGCAGGCGCGGTTGCGCTTGCTTCCGGCGGTACCGACGCAAACGACCCCGCCTCCCCGGGCTCATTCGGTGTGCGCGCCTCGGGGCGGCTCACCGGTTCACGGTCCGGGATGGCGGGGTCGTTCGTCATGTGGGGCCTAGTCGATCAGGTCGTGACGCACGATGATGGCGTCGCGGCCCGGGCCCACGCCGATGGCGGAGATGCGCGAACCGCTCATCTTCTCCAGGGCGAGCACGTAGTTGCGGGCGTTCTCGGGCAGGTCATCGAACTCGCGGATCCCGCTGATGTCGGTCTCCCAGCCGGGGAACTCCTCATAGATGGGGGTCGCGTGGTGGAAGTCGGTCTGCGAGACCGGAACCTCGTCGTGGCGCACGCCGTCTACCTCATAGGCGACACAGACCGGGATGGTCTTGAGCTCGTCGAGGATGTCGAGCTTGGTCAGCACGAAGTCGGTCACACCGTTGATGCGCGAGGTGTAGCGGGCGATCGGGGCGTCGTACCAGCCCACGCGGCGCGGACGGCCGGTGGTGGTGCCGAACTCGAAGCCCTTGGCGCGCAGGTAGTCACCCGAGGCGTCGAACAGCTCGGTGGGGAAAGGGCCGGCACCCACGCGGGTGGTGTAGGCCTTGACGATGCCGATGATCCGGTCCAGCTTGTTCGGGGCCACACCGGAACCGGTGGCGGCACCACCCGAGGTAGCGGAAGAGGAGGTCACGAACGGGTAGGTTCCGTGGTCGATGTCGAGCATGGTGGCCTGGCCACCCTCGAACAGCACGTTCTCGCCGCGCTCAAGCGCACGGTTGAGCTCGAGCGAGGCGTCGACAACCATGGGGCGCAGACGCTCGGTGTAGCTGAGCAGGTCTTCCATGATCTCGTCCACGGTGATCGCGCGACGGTTGTACACCTTGAGCAGCAGGTGGTTCTTGACGCCGAGGGCACCCTCAACCTTCTGACGCAGGATGTTCTCGTCGAACAGGTCCTGCACGCGGATGCCCACGCGGTTGATCTTGTCGGCGTAGGCCGGGCCGATGCCGCGACCGGTGGTGCCGATCTGACGCTTACCCAGGAAGCGCTCGGTCACCTTGTCCAGGGTGCGGTGGTAGTGGGTGATGATGTGTGCGTTGGCGCTGATGCGCAGCTTGGACACGTCCACGCCACGGGCCGAGAGGGCCTCAAGCTCCTGGAACAGAACCGAGAGGTCCACGACAACGCCGTTGGCGATGACGGGGGTCACGCCGGGGGTCAGGATGCCCGAGGGCAGCAGGTGCAGGGCGTACTTTTCGTTGCCCACCACCACGGTGTGGCCGGCGTTGTTCCCGCCGTTGAACTTGACCACGTAGTCGATGCGCGAGCCGAGGAGGTCGGTTGCCTTCCCCTTACCCTCGTCGCCCCACTGGGCTCCTACGATCACAATTCCCGGCATGGTGGTGTTCCCTCTTTCGGTGCTGCACGTACAAATTTGTGGTGGAGGCGCTTTCGGGCGCGCTCACAAAGTGGTGTTGCGGTGACGACCCTCACGAGCCGTGACGACGGCCTAGTCCAGGCCGCGAATAAAGAATGCCTCGGTGGTCGGCGCGGGTTCGGCCGGCACGTTTTCGTTCTCGATCTGCGCGATGGCGGTTTCATCGGCGTCGCGCAGGAACTCGGTGAGGCGGGTGACCTCGGCGGTTTCGCCGATGTCCAGGGCCGCGCGGCGCAGCAGGTAGAGCGCGCGCAGGACTCCGCGGTTGGGCTCATGCGACCAGGGGATCGGGCCCTGTCCACGCCACCCGGCCTTACGCAGCGAATCAAGCCCACGGTGGTAGGCGACGCGGGCGTAGGCGTATCCGGTGATCGGACGCTCGGAGTTCGCGGCGGCCTGCGCCAGGGCGGCCCAGGCGAGCGAGGATGACGGGTGTGCGGCGACGATCGCTTCGAGTTCGTCGATGCCCACGGCCTTCTCCAGGGCGCGGCTAACCTCCGGTTCTTCCGGGAGGCGGGTTTCCGGGATTCCGAGCAGGTTATGTTCTGTCACCCCTCCAGCCTACCGCGGGATGCCCGACACGTCCTCCCCCGGCCGTTTTTTCCCGGTTTCTCGCAGGCGACGGGCCACGAAAACCCCTAGCTCACGCCTGATATCTCCCGAAAATCAGGAGCTATCCATTCCGCGCAGTCCTACGCTCGTCCCCAACCGCAACGTTGCGGCCACCACGAAAGGAAAATCATGTTCACACGAAAGATGCTCTCGGCGGTGATTCTCACCGGAACTGGTCAACCGATAAACGCGACGCCGTGGACGAATAATAAGTACTACTACCGAGTGTGCTAGCTAGCCGATGCTGAGGATACTCGTCCGGGTGACGGCGGCCGGCGTCACCCTGTTCCTCGCCGTGATCGCCGCGCTCTATGTCATGGCGGAGGAGGACGGATTCCCCGACGGTGCCGAGTACACCGCGAGCGTGAACTTCACCCAGTCTCCGCAGAGTAAGACCGAACTCGTCTCAGCCCTGGAGGCCCTCGCCGCGGACGCGAAGCTGCGTCTGGTCAAGGTGGTCGCCGGTCCCGAGGATTTCCTTTCCACCCGGTCCCTCTATGTCTTTGGCCCCGATGCGCCGACCACACCACAACCCCTGAGTTGGTTTCGTCCGGGGGTGACGGGACAGCTACGCGCCGCCACCGATCTGGGTGATACGCCGCTTGATGGCACCTTTGTTTACTCGGGGAGCGCGAGGGCTACCGCGGCGCTGGATGCATGGTTCAAGCGTTCTGGCGCTACCGCCACGATCCAGCACAGGGATGCGGGAACGATATTCGGATATGCCCTGCTCAACACCGGGGCGTGGCTCCCCTTTCTTACCTGCCTAATCCTGCTGACCACCGTGAGTGTCTGCTGGTACGCACTTCGCGCCCGGGCCCGCGCCCTTAAGATCCTGTGTGGAACCCCGAAGAGACGGATCCTGGTTGATGATCTGGGGAGCCTCCTGCGGATCTGTGTTCTTCCGGTCGCCGGAGCCACTCTCACCTCGATTGTCATCGTGATCGCCTCGGGACGAGCATCGTCACTCACTCCCTTCGCTCTGGCACTGGGCGCGCTCATCGCCATTTCCCTCGTGGCGATGGTCATCGCCGGGCTGCTGACGAGTGCACTCACCTGGCCTTCGGTTGCAACCATCGCCTCCCGTCGGCCGCCCGAGGGACACTTTGCGACCATCGCCGAGGTCCTGAAAATTGCCACGCTTTTGCTGATCGCTCTGCTTCTGCCCCCGGTGGTCTCGGCCGCGCAGGAATCCTCGAATTTCACCCGTCAGCAAACGAGTTGGGCGTCCCTGGATCGGTACGTTTCGCTGCGCCTGGGTGGGCCCTCGGACGGCGACTCGCTTCCCGCCGGTCTCACCGACCTGGCCAGAGACGCGGATGAGAAGGGAAGCCTGGCGTTCTCTTATGCGCAGGGAACAGCAGATAACCCCGCCCTGGCGGCCAACGGATATGACGGCCTGGTCATGGTGAATCGCGCCTATCTTGAGGCCGTCGCTCCGGCACTCGGTTTCACCCCCGAAGAGGCAGGACCGCTGGGGACGGCGGGTGAACCCGTTACCGACACACAACTCCCCGTGAACATCTCCCGCTATCTCGCCAGCTCATTCCCGCTCTGGAATCGAGCCGGGCGCACGGACGCGGGCCGCGAAACCGTGCTACCCGCCTTTCGGTACACGGGCACCGAACCGTTCCCGGGAATATCTCCCGTGCCGGGAGATCTGCGCCTACTGAGCCGTCCCCTGATTCTGGTCACCGACAGCGTGACAACAACCTTTACCGACGGCTTCCTGGAATCCACAATCAGCTCGGGAAACCTCATTTTTGGGGACTCGGCGTGGGTGCAGGCGTACCTCAGAGAAACGCCACTTGGCAGCCACGTTCGCTCGGTGGATCGGGTGTCCGATGCCGGTCTGTACGCGGCTCAACAACAGAGCATGGTGGCGCAAACGCTCACCCTCTCGGCGCTACTGGTATTGCTCGCGCTCCTCACGAGTATCGCTGTGTCGGCCTGGATCTCCGCGCTCACCCGATCACGGCGGCTCTTCGTGCAGCGGACCTCGGGGTGGACCTGGCCACGCATACTCGCGGGCCGGATCCGCTGGGAGGCGACGCTGGCCGCGCTGGTGACACTGGCCCTCATACTGCCGCGGTTCGGCGATATCTCAGCGGTGTGGGCGCTGCTCGCCCTTCCGCTCTATCTCGCCCCAACCCTGCTGTTGCACCGTCGTGCGGCGGCAACCACGTTTAATTCTCGAATCAATCGCACGACGTAGTCAAAGGAAATCATGGAAATTGTCGCTTCCAACATCGGCGTGGCCATCGCCGGACGCACGGTACTTGAAGATGTCAACGCCCGCGTGATTCCGGGACAAACGCTGGCCCTGGTGGGCCCCAGCGGCTCGGGGAAAACCACCCTGCTCAACGTGCTTGGCCTACTCGTTCCGATTGGGCACGGGACCCTCACCGTGGAAGGCCAGGAGACCCGGCGGTGGAGGGATGCACGAAGGCGCGCCTTCTGGCAGCACCATGCAGCCTTCGTTTTTCAGGACTACGGGCTGATCGAGGAGGAGAGCGTCGCCTATAACGTGATGCTCTCCCGATTGCCACCGTTCTGGCGCAGGCGGCGCGAAGCCTCAAAAATTCTGCCCATTCTGGAACGAGTGGGGCTCCCCGATCGGGCTCAGGAACGCGTATCCGCCCTCAGCGGCGGCGAGAAACAGCGCGTCGGCCTCGCCCGCGCAATGTTTCGAGCGGCGGATGTGATTTTTGCGGATGAGCCCACCGCCTCCCTGGACCGGGATAACCGCGACCTGGTCACCGCGTTCCTCCTGGGGGAAGCCGACCGCGGGGCCGCGGTTGTGATCGCCACCCATGATGAGGATCTGATCGCGCGCTGCGATGAACGTCTCGAGCTGCGCTCCCGCACCGCCTAGGCGAACACCGCCCGCGGCGCTACTTTTCGACCAGGGTGGCGCCCAGCACCACGTCGACGTCGCGGGCGTCGGCGGGGAGTTTGGCGCCGACCGTCCAGCGCCGTTCGGTGCCGCCGGGGACGTCGCGTAGCTCGACGAGCTGACGGGTGTAGACCGTTGCCGTCTGCGAGTTGATCCAGCTGACCGAGACAAAAACCGTGCCGTGGGATTTCTGTGGGAGGGTTACCGTGCCCTCGGCGCTGACGTCGGTGCCCGGCTTCTTGGTCGCGGAGGTCAGGGTCACCGAGCGGGCGATACCGACGCCATCGCGGGGCAGCTCGGGGACCGCGGTGCCCGAGGACGTCACCGTGGTGTCGGCCTCCGGGGTGCAGCCGACCAGGCCCAGGGCCACGCCCCCGATGAGGAGGGCGGAAATAATGCGTGAGGTGATGGTCACCCGATTCCCTTTCGATACGGCAGTGCCGGGAAGGGCGGGAACAGAAGTCCCACCCTCCCCGGCAGCGTCCTGATGGTTAGGCGCGGCGGCGACGACCGAAGACCAGCAGGGCACCCAGCAGCAGGATGATCCCGCTCAGCGTGCTCACCGCGAGGACCCCCTCGGCACCGGTAATCGCCAGGTGCGAGTTGGCACTCGACTTCGGTCCCGACGCGGCCGGTGCCACCGGTGTGGATGGAGCCGGGGTGGTCGGCGTTCCGGTCGGGTCGGTCGGGTTCGCCGGGATGACCGGGACGGCCACCACGGTGATCGTCACGCTGGACTCCTCCGAGGTAATCGCGGTGGACTCCCCGGCGGGAAGCGCCGAAGCGGTCGCGGTGTTGGTCACGCTGCCGGCCTTCAGATCCGCCGCGGTCACCACGTAGCTGGCATGAGCCTGGGCGCTCTCCCCCGGAGCCAGGACCCCGGCCTCACCCGGCCACGTCACCTGCAGCTCGGACAGCCCGGCCATCGGATCGGCGATGGCGGCCTCGCTCAGGGTCAGGGTGCCCGAGTTGGTGACCACGAAGTCAAAGCGGACGGTATCGCCCACGTGAACGTTCCGCGCGGCGCTGGTCTTCTCCAGCGTGATCCCCGCGGCACCCACGATCGGCGACTCCACCGTCGAGACCGGCGACCCCACCGCGGTTCCGTTCGGGTCCGTACCGGCGGCGGTGGCGCTGTTGTGCACCACACCGGCGTCCACATCCGCCTGGGTCAGAACATAGGTGGCGTGGGCGACCACGGTCTGGCCCGGGGCCAGCACTCCCGCATCACCCGGCCAGTCATAGGCGAGCTCCGAGAGACCCGGCAGCGCATCGGTCACCGCGGCATCACGCACCGTGACGTTGCCGGAGTTGGTCAGCTCGAATGCATAGACGATGCTCTGGCCCGCGCGGGCGGGGCTCTCCACCCCGGACAGATCCGCGGTCTTCTTCAGCGTCAGGCCCGAGGCCTGGATCGCAGACACCGACACCGAGGACGAGTCCGACACCTGGGTGCCGTGCGGGTCGATGCCCATCACCTGCGCCATGTTGGTGAAGGATCCCGCATCGAGATCGGCCTGGGTCGCCGCATAGGTGGCCGTCGCGGTGACCACCTGGCCCGGGAGGAGGATGCCCGCCTCGCCCGGCCACTGGTAGGTCACGTCGGACAGTCCCGGCAGCACATCCGCCACCGCAACATCGTGCAGGGTCACGGTGCCGGTATTGGTCACGGAGAATGCATAGGTCACCACGTCCCCGGCGGCGTTCACCACGGCGCGGTCGGCGGTCTTCACCAGGGCCACGCTCGGAGCGGCGACACCCGGGATCCGGACCGTGGAATCCGCCGAGACGACGGTGCTTCCGGTCGGGTCGATCCCCGAGACGCGAGCCGTGTTGGTGGTGGCTCCCCGGTCGATATCTTCCTGGGTCAGCTCGTAGGTAGCCGTGCAGGTTCCCTGCGCACCCGGTGCCAGAACAGCGGGCAGACCCGCGCAATCCAGCGCCAGCGCGCCGGAACCGTCAAATGCGGTTTCGGTCACCACCGGGGTGGACACCGTCTTATTACCGGTGTTGGTCACCACAAACGAGTAGGTGATCTTCTGCCCGAGCACATAGCCCGCCTCATCCGACGGGCTGGCCGACTTCACGATCGTGAGGGCCGCGCCGCCGGTGACCGAGACCGTCGTCTGCGAGGCGTCATCCACCTTCACTCCCCGCGGGGAGAGGGCCGAGGAGGTCGCCTGGTTTTCGATCACGCCTCGGTCGATATCGGCCTGGGTGACCTTATACGTTGCGGTCACCACGACTGCCGCACCCGGGGCGAGCACGCCCGCGGGGGTGCCCGTGGGCCAGACCGTGCTCACCACGTCCACTCCGGGAACCAGGTCCTTCACCGAGACATCACTCAGGGTGGTGGTTCCGGTGTTGGTGGCCACCAGCGAATAGGTGATCACGTCGCCGGCCCGGGAAACCGTGGCGCGCGATGCGGACTTGACCAGCGAGATCGTGGCCGAGCCGGTGATCACCGAATCCACGGTGGAGGCCGGCGACTCGACCCGGACGCCGCCCGGATCCGCACCGGACACCGTGGCGCTGTTGTGCACGGTTCCCGCATCCACGTCGGCCTGAGTCAGCACATAGGACGCGTGTGCCTTGACCACCTGGCCCGGCGCCAGCACGCCCGCCTCGGCCGGCCAGGTATAGGTCAGGGCGGAGAGCCCGGGCAGGGCGTCGGCGACGGCCACCTGGGTCATCGGCACGTCTCCGGTGTTGGTCACCTCGAACGCATAGGCGATGCTCTGACCGGCCTTGGCCGTCTTGGAGACGCCCGACAGATCCGCCGTCTTGACCAGCGACAGGCGCGGGTTCGTGCGCAGCTGGGCGCAGACCGGAAGCGGCTCGGCCGCCGGGGTCTGTGCGGAAACCAGCGCGACCGAGTTACAGGCCAGCGCGTTTACGCCGGCGTTGTCGGCCACACCGGCCACGTAGGTAAACGAGGCCGATGCCCCCGGTGCCAGGGCACCGGTCACCTGGGCACGGATTCCGCGCTTGCCCGCGGCCCCGGCACCCCAGTCGTTCACCTTCCCGTCCGGGCTCACCTCGGGACGCGACGGGTTGGTGGCCGCGGTGTAGCTCAGTCGCAGATTCGCGGAGGTTTCGGCCACGCTTTCCAGCGTCAGATCGAAGCCCGAACCACGAGAGATGCCCTGGGTGGCCGGGATGAATCCGGTGTCGCCCACGAAGGGCAGCACGTCGTAGGCCACCACGTTGGTGAGCTGGGTGTTTCCGGCGTTCTGCAGGGTCACCCGATACTTGATATCGGTGGTCTTGAGGCCCACACCGACGGTCTGACCGGGCACCGCGGCCCAGTTACAGCCGTCCGGGGCACCGGCATCGGGCACACAGATTTCCTTCTTGGCGCTCAACCGATCGGTGCTGCCCACCTGCACGGTCTGGGTCACCCCGGAGAACCAGGCCCCGGTGTCGCCCGTGCCGTCGGCGTTATCGAAGTTGGTGTTGCCGCTCATCCAGTCGGCCTGGGTGTTGTCCCACAGGCGCGCGGAGTCGCCGATGCGGGCACCCGCGACGCTCTGCGTGCCACCCTTCACCATCGGTCCGGGAAGCGCCACGACGGACAGGACGGGCAGGTTTGCGACCGAACCAAACGTGGTACCGGCGGGCCAGGAGGCCACCAAGACCTCGCGGCTCACATCGTTCCCTCCCTCACGGAAGGTGCGGGTGGCCGTGGTGAGCTTCACCCCGGGCGGAACGCTGCCGGCAAACGCGGCCGATCCGGGCTTGATGCTCCAACCGGTCGGGGCGATGAAGACGTATTCGGGGGTGAAGGCCGAACCGGTAGGCACGTTGTTGGTGGCCCCACCGATCCGGTAGGTCACCTCGCTGCCCGGAACCGCCTGGCCGCCCCCGGCGACCTGGGCGTCCGAGGTGAATGCGGCGGTGATGCGCGGCTTGGATCCCACAAACTGGAACGAGGCGTTTGCCGGCCTCGTCTGCGGAACGAAGGCGGGGTTATTCGCCTGCGAGGGCCAGGTCATCGTGCTCGTGGCCGAGTTGCTGCGCGTCTGACCCACCGGGGCGGAGGAGTTCACCGCGAAGCGGTAGGTGACCAGGTAATCGGTCGAGGTCTTATCGGTGGGCTTGACCCGACCCGGCTGCAGGGTTCCGCTGACCGCGGTGACCTTGGCAAAGCGGGTTCCGCTCGGGGCGGTGATCTTGGTGACATTCGACCGAGTACCGGTCGTGCCATCACTCAGGGTCCAGGAGAAGGTACTCGCGTTGGACGCCTCCACTTCAAAGACCGGGGCATCCGGCTGGTCCAGGGTGTCATCGGTGACCGTGGCCACACCCGCGACGTTGGACTCGTTGCGTGCGGTCGTGATCCACGAGTACTCGCCGGCCACGTTGCTTCCGGGCTGCGGGACGATGACCGATCCGGTGTCCGAGCGTCCACCCTCAAAGCGCGAGGCGGTCTTCGAGAACGAGGATCCGGGGAAGGGCGACTGGCAGGCAACCGTGAGGTTGATCGAGTGGCTCGCGGTCTGCGTGGTGCGCTTATCGTCGAGGTAGTTGACGGTGGTGCTCATCGAGATGGGCACGGTGGTGGAGAAGTCGCAGCCGGTCGGGGAGAACTTGGTTCCGGGGAAGCGGACCGGAATCGAGTGCGGCTCGTAGCCGCCAAACGAGTACCACCCGGTGGCGGGCACAAGGCCCCATCCACCGGCGGCGGGCAGGGACGGGTTGTTCACGTCACCGCGCACCCAGCGCACGGTCTGGGTAGCCGGGTCATAGGTGCCAAAGTCCGGAATCGGACCGGCGATCTCGGCCTCCGGCGGAAGCTGCATCACAACCTCGTAGTAGCCGGCCGCGGCCCAGCGGGACTGGCCGTTGGCCACGACGCCGGTCTTGATCAGCGATCCGGTGGTCATCGCACCGGTGATGCTCACGGTCTGGTTTGGCTGCACCGAGGAGTTCGGGGCGGCGATCCGCACCTCGGGCTTGCTCAGCTGCTGACGCCAGGTAACCGGGGAGGCGGTGGCGGAAACGGCGCCACTGGCCGAGGGGCTGCTCGCGGTGGCGGACATGACGATCTGGAAGCCGTTGGGGTAGAACTGGCCCGGCTTCAGGGTACGCTGCGGATTGTCGGCGGCGATGGAATAGGTCACCGTGAACGACATCGATTCACCCGCGGTGAGGGTCCCGATCGGGAAGGTCTTTCCCGTGGCATCGGTCCCGGTCGGGTTGCCCTGCTTGCTGGGGTTCGTCCAGGTGCTGTACACCAGCAGGGTGCGTCCGGCATCGGTGACCGGCAGCTTGGCCGCCAGGCCGTACGGGTCCGCCTGGGACGGGGAGAACTTCACCTGCGCGTTGACGCAGTCGGCCACCGAACAGGAAACCGCGACCTTATAGGCCACGCTGTTCTGGTTGGTCCCGTAGGCAACCTGGGTCTGTGGTGCGCCCGAGACCGAGTCGACGGGCTCGACACTCACGGTGAGCACCCCGTCTCCGGCCGCCTGGGCACTGTTTGGGAGCAAAAGCCCCGCAATGACCACCAGAATGACCGTCAGCAACGCGACCAGGCGCATGACCTGTGGCCGTGACCCTCCGCGTGCAGAGCCCGTCCCGAAGGACAGGGCGTGACCGGTACTACCCATGAATTGACTCCCTTACTTCGAGCGTGACTCGCTCGTTCCGCTTCGGGGCGCGCAGAGGCCCCGATTGTTCATCGGATCAATAGAATCGCACTTCCTCGCCACGACCCGGCGCGCTGCGGGGATCGACACGATCCCTGCGTGATTCGCACGTGTTGGGGGCTCCGACGAATCCGCACCGCTGGGCTAGCATGAGCTAAAGATCGAAGGGGGCAGCCGCCCATCCTCGTTCGCCGACGTTCAGTTGCCCTCCCAGGAGAACCACCGTGCCCAGTAGTGACGCGTCTTCATCGCCCGAAACGGTGATCACCCGCATCCATCGGGCACATCAGCATCCGTCCTCGGGCCGGTTCGCCCTGCCCGATTTTCTCGGTTCGACGACGGACTTTCAGTCGGCACACCCGACTCGGGCTACCCAGGCCCACGGGGTCGGCACCGCGCGGGCCGAGCTCATTGCGCTGAGCCTTGATACCGAGGAAACGACGGTGCGCTGGTCGCCCGCCGACGCGTCTACCCCGCGTGTGCTGGTGGCACTCATGGGGTCGGGACGCCTGCGGATCGAATCCACCGGCGGGGTGATCAACCGGCCACCCGGCACCGCCCTCGCCCTGCCGACTCCCGGCCAGACCAGCGTGCACCTGCTGGGCGGGCCCATCGAGTGCGTCCTGCTGAGCGTGTCGATCGACTCCCTGCCCGGGGCTACCCGGGGTTTCGAATCGGCGATCACGCTGCCCCCGCTCAGCATGAGACGCATGATGCCCCTTTATACGCTGCTGCGCACCTTTATCGTGACCCCGCACACCGACAGCACCGATCAGCATCACCTCACCCATACGCTGCCCACGGTCATCGACTCGGTGGTCGAGGCGATTGCGCAGGGTTCCCCGGTGTTTCCCGCTCCCACCCTGTCCCAGCGTGCACGTCGCTTCGTGGATGAGAACTACACCAATGCCACGCTCACCACCGCCTCGGTCGCCTCGGGGCTCGGCGTATCGGCGCGCACGCTTCAGTCAGCCTTCGCGGCCGAACAGACCACGCTTTCGGCCGAGCTGCGCGAGGTGCGTACCCGTGCCGTTCGACGCATCCAGGTTGAGCACCCTCAAATTCCGCTGACCAACATCGCGGCGATGTGCGGCTTCTCCTCGGTCTCGGCGATGTACCGATCGCTGCGAGCCTCCGCCGACACATCGCCCGGCCCGGACGTGCTCTCGGCATAGTTTCGCAGGGCCCGATACATCGCCGAGGTGGAGCGGAAACCGGCGGCGATGCGCAGGTCCTCGGCGCGCAGTTCCGGGCGGGAGCGACGCAGCGATTCCACGCGCCACACGCGGCGTCGCCGCAGCTCCTCGGTGAAGGTGGATCCGGCCCGAGTCAGAGCCGCCTGGACGGTTCGGGATGAACTTCCCAGGCGGGTTGCCACCGATCCGAGGGTGAGGTCGGCGTCGCCGTACTGGATATCCAGGAACGCATGAAGGCGGGACAGAACCCCCTCATCACCGGTCACACCGTCCCCGAGGATGCGAGCAAGAGATGTTGCCATGGCCTCGGCGGGGGTCGCGAGCTCCGCCCGCGGATCCTCCGATCCGGCCGAGGCGGGTTCGGTGAGGGTCCGAACGAATCCGTAGATCGGGGCAATCTGCCGAAAGGGCAACGCTCCGCGCTCCACCCGCTCGGCCAGCGCGCCCAACTCGGAGGATAGGAGACCGGCGGCGATGCTCACATAGATCAGTTCCACCTCGTCGGAGAGGGTCTCGATCCGCACCGGTGAGTCACCCGGGGTGATGAGTGCGGCGCTCGTGCCGTGCACCACGGCGGGCACGTCCGACGCCACCCGAAACTCACCGTGTCTCGCCACCAGAATGGCGGCTCTTCCTCGGGAATCCGGGGTGCGATGCCAGGTGATTGAGACCCGGGGTACCGTGACAAACGCGAAGGAAGTCTGGGCGAAATGGGCCAGGTGGATCTCCGCTTCGGTACCGCCTCGGATCGCGTCGATCGAGATGCGCGCGGCACCGAGATAGCTCCGCAGGGCACACGCGTGCGCGGAAACCGATGTCAGGCTCCCGGTCATATGTTCACTGAGGAACTGCCCCCGGTAGCGCCGGCGAGAGGGGCTCATGCCCGGGGATGATTCGCGCGCAGGGTGGACACGCTGTGCAAGGAAAACACAAACTACTCCGGAAACGAGGGTTCATTGGGGCCGGCAATCGGCACCCGCCGAACGGGTAATACGGGAATGGCCTGTCCGGCACGTTTCGGTTGCCCGCGCGCACGCACCTTTGTATTGGAGCAGATTCGGCAACCTGACGATGCCTCCTGCACAAAACGACCGTGATCGTGCGCATTTTGCCAGGCGATACGGTACCGGCGAACCCCGCAACACACCGTAGGATAAAGAGCATGTCCAAGGTTCTTTCTTCTCTCCCCGTAGGCGAGCGCGTCGGTATTGCCTTCTCCGGCGGCCTCGATACCTCCTGTGCAGTCGCGTGGATGCGCGATAAGGGCGCGATCCCCTGCACCTACACCGCCGATATCGGTCAGTACGACGAGCCCGACATTGACGGCGTCACCGCCCGTGCCCTCGAGTACGGTGCCGAGCTGGCCCGCTTTGTCGACGCCAAGCGTGCACTCGTGGAGGAGGGCTTCATCGCCCTCCAGACCGGTGCCTTCAACGTGCGCTCCGGCGGCAAGACCTACTTCAACACCACCCCCCTCGGCCGCGCCGTGACCGGCACCCTGCTGGTCCGCGCCATGAAGGAGGATGGCGTGGAGATCTGGGGCGACGGATCCACCTATAAGGGCAACGACATCGAGCGGTTCTACCGCTACGGCCTGATGGCCAACCCCGCACTGCGCATCTACAAGCCCTGGCTCGACAGCCAGTTTGTGGAGGAGCTCGGTGGACGCCAGGAGATGAGCGAGTGGCTCGTCGAGCACGGCTACCCCTACCGCGACTCCGCCGAGAAGGCCTACTCGACCGACGCCAACATCTGGGGTGCCACCCACGAGGCGAAGAAGCTTGAGTTCCTCGACGCCGGACTCGACATCGTCGAGCCCATCATGGGTGTCGCCGCCTGGCGCGAAGACGTCGAAATCGCCACCGAGGAGGTGTCGGTTCGGTTCGAGGCCGGCCGTCCCGTCGCGATCAACGGCGTCGAGTACACCGACCCGGTTGCCCTCGTCTACGAGGCCAACGCCATCGGTGGCCGTCACGGCCTGGGCACCTCCGACCAGATCGAGAACCGCATCATCGAGGCCAAGTCTCGCGGTATCTACGAGGCTCCGGGTATGGCGCTGCTGCACATCACCTATGAGCGCCTGGTCAACGCGATCCACAACGAGGACACCCTCACCAGCTACCACACCGACGGTCGCAAGCTCGGTCGCCTGATGTACGAGGGCCGCTGGCTCGACCCGCAGGCCCTGATGCTGCGCGAGTCGCTGCAGCGCTGGGTTGGCTCGGCCATAACCGGTGAGGTCACCCTGCGACTGCGTCGCGGCGACGACTACACGATCCTGAACACCACGGGTCCGAACCTCAGCTACCACCCCGAGAAGCTCTCGATGGAGCGCACCGTCGGTGCCGCGTTTGGCCCGGAGGACCGCATCGGTCAGCTGACCATGCGCAACCTCGACATCGCCGACTCGCGGGCCCGCCTCGAGCAGTACGCGGCCCTCGGCCTCGTCGGCGGCGCCACCGCCGAGCTCGTCGGTGAGCTGGAGCAGGGTGCCGCGGCGAAGATCGCCGAGGCCGTTGGCGGCATCGACGCCGACGCCGACACCCTGGGTCTCTCGGCCGCGTTCGAGACCGGCACCGACTAGCCCAGGCTCGTTCCCACCGGGCTCACGCCCACACACACTGCCCGCCCGGATCATGATCCGGGCGGGCAGTGTGTTTTACGTGGGTTAGGCGCTCGGGATGCGCTTGGGCGCGAGCTGCGGTTCCTGCTTGAACTGTCCGGTGAGGGCCAGGACCAGCACGATGATCGCGATGACGATCCATCCCGAAACCCCCAGCGGGTTCACCAGGGTCAGGTTCATCGGGGCACCCGCCGCCGAGAGCAGGAAGATCAGACCCGCCGAGGCGTTGAGGGCACCGTGGCCGATGACCGCGGGCCAGATCGAGCCGGTGCGCAGCCGCACCCAGCCGAACAGCATGCCCCACAGCACACAGCCGACCACCATCGTCAGCACACCCCAGAGATCGGGCTGGCTGAAGTTGTGGCCCAGCAGGGTAACCGGCGCGTGCCAGACACCCCAGATCACGCCGCTGAGGATCAGCGCGGGCCAGATGCCCAGCGGACGCAGCGCCGGCAGCAGCCAGCCGCGCCAGCCAATTTCCTCGCCGAACGCGGGGATCGCGTTGAACAGGGCACCGAGTGGGATCGAGAGGATCTGCGCGATGACGATCGTCCCGATCAGCGACTCATCCACGGGCAGCGCGGGGCCGAGCATTGCCCGGAAGCCGGAGAAGGTCACCAGGTCGAGGGTGACCCATCCAAACAGCGTCGAGATGCCCAGGCAGGCGGCAACCAGCAACAGCGGCACGAACGCCGCCAACACCATGAACCACACCACGCGCTTGGCCGGGCGCAGCGGCCAGATCCCGAGGAAACGCAGGCGTTCCCCGCGCGGCACCTTCATCGCGAACACCACCACGAGGACAGCGAGCAGCGGGGTGAACATCATCGCCGCGGGCAGAATCCCACCCAGCAGCGGGTACGCCGGACCGGCTTTCTCGACCACCCACAGCGGCAGGATCACCAGCCAGGCCAGCGCCCACGCCACCACCGTAAAAACGATGACCGCGGCCCAGGGCACGCGCGCTACTCGGTCGGGCCGCGTTTCGGCTTTCGGAAAGTTGTTTTCGCTCACACCGGTGTCAGACATAATGGTTCCCGATTATCGCGGACGGCTTTGCCGGCTGTCCACCATCCGCCGCATTTCGGTCGAATTGTTATAACGACCGCGCACAAAACCGGCCCGCGATCGAGCCTGCAGCTTAGGCGAGGGCGGGCAGGAAGAAGAGCCCCGCGAGCTTTCCGTCGACTCCCCATGTGGTTCGGCAGGTCAGGGTCCCCGCTTCAAATTCCAGCCGCGTCTCGTCGACGACGTATTCCCCCACCACCAGGGCGGCACCCTCGCCGAACCCCTCCCACCGCCCCACGGAGGCGATCAGCCCCGACCAAACGGCATCGAGCTTTTCCGCCGTCAACGCGCTTGCGGCTTCCTCACCAAAATAGGTGGTGATCGCGACGTCGGTTTTTGACGAAGCGAGCGCTCGCACAACTTCTTTAGCTCGCTCGGGAGCCTCCAACAACAATTTCTTAATCATGGCCTGGCCCTTCCCTTCCTGCTCTTTGGTACCTGAACCAAACCGCTGGAAAGCGGCCTGCCTTGTGACGCCAAGGCTCTGCCCGATCGCGGACCACGTGACGTTTTCATCCCTCGCCTTGGATACCTCTTCATGCAGAGTCGAATCGGCAAGCGCCCGAAGGGCGTCCAGCGCCGCGATGCGATTCACACTGGCCACGGGCGCGGAAACGACCGCATTAAGCGCGAGCATCAACCGATCATCATTTGCCATGTTGTAAAGGATACCTTTACATGTCTCGGTCGGTCAAGAGCCTGCGAAGCCAACGCCCCACCCTCATGCGCGCTACCGCGGACCAAACCTTCGGCCTCGAACGGGCGCGCCACCCTCGGGGAAGAGTGCGGTCGCCCGTTTCAGCGCGGCGATCCCCTCGGCGAACGTCCCGGCGAACCGGCTGAGCTGAGCTTCGGGGATGCCGTTCCCTGCCGCGACCTCCCGCCATCGCCCCAGCGCGGCACCCGCCTGATGCAGACACTTACGCGCCTCGGCCGGGCTCAACCGGCAGGTGGTGGCGAGCTGCACCAACCCCTCGGCGGCAAACTCGCCACTGTCTGCGCCACCGATGGCCGTTTGGCGCTGCGAGGAGTTCGGGTTCGGATTGATGTCAAACGCCGGGCTCAGCACCCAGCCACGCGACTTTCGTAGGAATCCGTGGTTGCGAAGGTGATCATCGGTATTGTTGAGCCCCACGTTGACGGCGGCACGCAGGAAGAGCTGCCGCCGATCGGTCAGAGCTTCGGCACTGATCTCCGTCAGCATCTCGGCAATCTCGACGTAGTCGGCAGATTCCCCATCGCGGTGCTCCAGCAGGGTCATCGCGCTCATATAGCCAATACGGTGGCCCTCATCGCTACGATCGAAACGATCAAGCAGGAGCAGGTGCCGACCGTCAATCCGAATCAGGCGATGCGTCGCGACGCGCACCCCGGCCGCCTCGGCAAGCTCCAGGGCGGTGGCCTCCCACGCCATCACGTCCCAGTCATCCTCGCGATGCGGGAACTTCGCGATCATCAGGCGATCATTTTCTCCCCGCACCGATGCCTTGGGCCGCGCGCCACCCAGCGAACCGGTACCCGCGGCAAGGAGCAGCTTCACCGCCTCAAGCCCGTCCTCTCCATCGTTTGCGGCGGCCTCGGCCGCGCGCAGCAGCTCGGGCAACATCAGGAGCCTCGGCACCGCGGTTTCCACGTCAATGAAGGCCCCGTTCGGGTCCACTCGGAAGCGCAGCGCACCCTGCCGGGTGAGGTCGGCGACCCCCGCCAGAAAATCTACGTCGTCCAGGCTGTCCGCCCGGCGGTTCTCCCCTAGCGCCGTCGCACGCTCACGCTTGGCGATGAGGTTGCGCCCCCACCGGTCCGGCGCCGAATCCGAGAAGGCTCCGGGCAGGCCCTCCACGTGCTGAGCACCCGAAACCAGTTCCAGGGCGGGATCCAACCGGTACGCACGCGGGTGCTCAAGGTAGGTCGGGTCGCATTGGAACGTCGTGGCGGTCAGCCGGCCCCGGCTGCGATGGAACTGCGCGTTTCCGGCGAAGATCGTCTCACCCTCGATCTCAACGTGCACCTCCAGGCTGTCCGCGTGGGTCATCGCACGCGCTTTCGGTTGAGCAGCCCGGCGCGGGCACGGCCGAGGTCGGTGCTCAGCGGATCGAGCGCATCGGCCAGGGTCTTCAGGACGCCCAGCGCCCGCGCGACGCGCAGCACCACGTGGAAGCTCACCGTGGGGTCGCCATGCTCCACCTTGCGCAGGGTGTCTCGACTGATGTCTGCCCGCTCGGCCACCTGGGTGGTGGTGAGTCCGAGGATCTTGCGCCATCCCGCGAGGTCTTCGCCCATGCTTTTGGCGGCCTGGACGACGGGTACCGACAGCTCAACAGCCATGAAAACTCCTCCGATAACGACGAGCCGGATAGGCAGAAAGTCGCTTAAGGGAGATGTTACTCGTCAATATGACGAAAAGATACTGGCATTTCCATTCCCACCAACGCGAACAAAACAGACTGCCCGCCCGGATCACGATCCGGGCGGGCAGTCTGTTTGAGCGGGTGAAACTAGATCAGCTTCTTTTCCTTGAGCCAATCGGTGGCCAGCTGCTTGGGGCTGGCCTTCTCGGCTCCCTGGTTCTTACCGTTGAGCTCGATCAGGTCGTCGGTGGTCAGCTCGGCCGAAACCTTGTTGAGCACCTCGGCAACCTTGTCCGTGTTGGCCTTCTTGCTCACCAGCGGGATGACGTTCTGCGGCAGAATCATGTTCTTCGGATCCTCAAGGGTCACGAAGCCGTTCTCCTTGATCGCCGGGGTGGTCGAGAAGATGTCCGCGAGGTCCACGGTGCCATCCTTCAGCGCACCCACGGTCAGCGGCCCGCCCGAGTCGCTCAGCGGCACAAACTTGATCTTGGCGGCGCTCAGACCGTAGATCGACTCCAGTCCGGGAGGACCGTAGGGACGCTGCTCCAGCTCGGGGTTACCACCCACGGTCAGGTCGCGATCGAGGCCCGCGAGGTCCGCGAGGCTCTTCACGTTGTTCTGCTCGCTGAACTCCTTGGTGACGTTATAGGAGTCCTTATTCTCCGCCGGCGAGGCCTTGAGGACCGCAAGACCGTTGGTCAGCGCGGTGCCCAGCTCCTTCTCGACCTCCTCGGAGGTCGACGCCTTGGAGTCCTTGTCGAATGCCTGCAGCAGGTTACCCGAGTACTCGGGCACAATGTCGAGGGATCCGTCTTCCAGGGCCTTGAGGTAGACGTCGCGCTGGCCGATCTGGCCCTTGAAGTCGACCTTGATGTCCTTGGCTTCGAGCGCCTGTGCGTAGATCTGCGCGATGATCTCGTTCTCGGCGAAGGCCGCCGAACCGATAGCGATGGTGTCTCCGGCGGCGCTGCTGCCGCCACCGCTCAGCGGGTCGCCGCTGGCACAGGCGCTGAGGGCAAAGATCGCGCCGGCGGCCATGGCCAGGGTCAGTCCCCGTTTTGCTCCACGAATATTCATGCTGCTGTCCTCTCGGTAGGGGTTTTACTGCGTCGGTTGCCGCGGGCCGCGCGCACCCCCGTGGGGAGCACCGCCTTACCCACAAGCAGGAATAGAAGGTCAAGAATCAGGGCCAGCGCGGCCACCAGGAGCGCGCCGGCGAGCATCTGCGGATAGTCCCGCAGCGGAAGCGCATCAAATAGGAAGCGCCCCAGGCCGCCGAGGGATATATAGGCGGCGACCGTGGCGGTCGCGACCACCTGCAGCATCGCCGAACGCAGCCCACCCACGATCAGCGGCAGCGCCAGCGGGAACTCCACCCGCCAGAGGATCTGCCACTCGGTCAGGCCCAGCGCTCGCGAGGCATCCACGGTGGCCGGATCCACTGACTCAACCCCGGCATACGCCCCGGCGAGGATCGGCGGAATGGCCAACACCACCAGCACGATCAGCGTGGGGATGATCGCCAGGCGCACCCCGAAGCCGAACTGCACGGCGATAAACACCAGCAAACCCAGGGTCGGCATCGCGCGCAGCGCGCCGCTCAGGCCCACCACGAGTCCGCGGCCGCGACGGGTGTGACCGATCGCCAGGCCGGCGGCCAGCGCGATCACCCCGGCGATCAGCAGGGTCATCCCGGTGATTGCCAGGTGCTCCAGCAGGCGCGTGGGAATCCCGCGCGAGCCGGTCCAGTGTGCGGGATCCAGCAACCAGTTCAGGCCATCAAGCATTCGTGGTCACCTCCAGGGTCTCCGCATTGGTCTTGTTGCGCACCCGGCGCGTGCGCGACCAGGGCAGCAGGGCCTTGCCGATCAGCACGATGATCAGGTCGAAGATCAGCGCGATCAGGACCGTACCCACGATGCCCACGCCGATCTCAAACGGAAACGAACGCTGGGTACCATCGGTAAACAGGTAGCCCAGCCCGCTCATTCCCACCAGTGCGCCCAGCGTGACCAGGCTCACCGTGCTGCTGGAAACCACGCGGGTCCCGGCGATGATGATCGGTCCGGCCAGTGGCAACTGGACCTGCCAGAAGCGCCGCCACGGGCCGTAGCCCAGCGCGGTCGCGGCATCCAGCACCTGCGGCGAAACCTGGTCGAACGCGTCGGCGGCGGTGCGCACGAGCAGCGCGACCGCGTACAGGGTCAGCGCGGCGATCAGGTTGATCGGGTCGAGGATCTGGGTGCCGAGGATCGTGGGCATCGCGATGATCAGCGCCAGCGACGGGATCGTATAGAGCAGCCCGGCAATGGTCAGCAGGGTGCCGCGACCCCAGCGATAGCGGTGCGCGACCCAGCCCAGCGGGACCGAGATGATCAGCCCCAGCAGGATCGGCGGCACGCTCAGCGCCACGTGTGTGAGCACCAGGGCCCACACATCGGAGAGGTTCTCGAAGAGCCAACTCATCGAGTGGTATCCACCTCCGGGGCCTCGTTCTCGGAGCCAAGCTCCCCCGAATTCGGCGAAGTGGTATCCACCTCCGGGGCCTCGTTCTCGGAGCCAAGCTCCCCCGAATTCGGCGAAGTGGTATCCACCCCCGGAGCCTCAGAGGACGAGCCAAGCTCCCCCGGCGTATCCAGGCCCGGCAGATCTGCCGCCTCGGTGCCGAGCGTGATCTCGCCCAGGTGCTCATCGCGTCCGCCGGCACCGACCGAGACCGGGCCGGTCGCGGTTTCGGCGCCGAGGACACCGGCAATGCGGCCGGTCCCGTCCACGACGAGGGTGCGGCCCTCGCTTTGGCGCAGGGTCAGCGCGCGGCGGCCGCGGTCGGCACCGATGAAGTCGGCCACGAACTCGCTGGCCGGGTTGGAGAGAATCTCATCCGGGCTGCCGTGCTGGGCCACGTGTCCACCCCGGGAGAGGATAGTCACGTGGTCGCCGAGCAGGAATGCCTCGTCAATATCGTGGGTCACAAACACGATGGTCTTGGCCAGCTCGCGCTGGATGCGCAGCAGCTCCTCCTGCAGCTCGCGGCGCACGATCGGGTCCACCGCGCCGAAGGGCTCATCCATCAGCAGGATGTTCGGGTTCACGGCGAGCCCGCGGGCCACCCCCACGCGCTGCTGCTGGCCGCCCGAGAGTTCGGCCGGGTAGCGCTTGGCCAGTGCCGAATCCAGCCCCACGGTTTCCATCAGCTCATGGGCGCGCGCCACGGCCTCGGCCTTGGGCACACGATTGAGCAGCGGCACGGTCGCGATGTTCTGCAGCACCGTGCGGTGCGGCAGCAGGCCCGAGTTCTGCATCACGTAGCCGATCCGGCGGCGCAGGGTCACCGGGTTGAGGCTGGCGACGTCCTCATCGTCGATCAGGATGCGACCCGAGGTGGGTTCCACCATGCGGTTGATCATCCGCAACAGGGTGGTTTTGCCGCTCCCCGAGGATCCCACAAACACGGTGATTTCGCGTGAGGGCAGGCGCAGCGAGAAGTTGTCCACCGCGAGGGTGCCATCCGGGAAGCGTTTCGAAATTCCGTCAAACTCGATCACAGATCATCCCCATCTCGCACGTTATGCGTGCGGTTGTGAGTACCTAGCGTAGACACTGCCCTCCGACATTGTGTGAATTGTTCCCGTTTTGTCATCTATTCGGAGCCGATCTATCCGCGGATTGACGCGGATCTCAGAATTTTTTGAAAAAGTTTGGAATGTGGGAATGGAACCCCATCCGGTTTAGTTTCATATGAATGGACTTCACGGAGCACCGTGCAAAGTATTCGGAATAAGAAAGGGTCATCATGACCACCTATCGCATCGGCTACATCGTTGGCAGCCTGTCCGCCAACTCCATCAACCGCAAGCTCGCCCTTGCACTGAAGGCCCTCGCCCCGGCGAACCTCGAATTCCACGAGATCGAGATCAAGGACCTGCCGCTGTACAACCACGACCTGGATGGCGCTTACCCCGCCGAGGCCGTCGCCCTCAAGGACGCGATCAACGCTTCCGACGCTCTGCTGTACGTAACCCCCGAGTACAACCGCTCCATTCCCGGCGCGCTGAAGAACGCCATCGACTGGGCCAGCCGCCCCTGGGGCCAGAACTCCCTGGGCAAGCCCTCCGCCGTGGTGGGTGCCTCGATCGGCGCCGTGGGCACCGCCGTTGCCCAGCAGCACCTCAAGGGCATCCTGAACTTCTCCGACGCCGCGCTGTTCAACCAGCCCGAGGTCTACCTGCAGTTCACCGAGGGCCTGATCACCGAGTCCGGTGAGGTCACCAACGAGGGAACCGCAGCCTTCCTGAAGGCATGGCTCGAGGGCTACGCAGCCTTCGTCGCCGCGCACGTCGCCAAGTAGTTTTCTTCCCCTAGCGACACCTACCGAACCCGAATATCGGTGCTAAAAGCCCGGGCACGGCTTGTGCCCGGGCTTTTTCGCGCCCACAATCACACCCACTGCCGCGCCCACGGCCGTGAGCAGACCCGTCGACAGCGCCTCGCGGCGGCGGCAGTCCACCTCTTTAGCGTGCGGCGACGGTCTCGGGATGCAGCGCGCTGGGCGGCATCCCGAACTCGCGCCCAAACGCGGTGGTGAACGCCGGCGGATTGGTATATCCCACCTGGACCGCCACGTAGGAGACCGCGTGTCCGGCGCGCAGCAGATCACTCGCCGCGGCCATGCGCATGTGGGTTCGCCACTGCCCAAAGGTGAAGCCGGTCTCCTCCACAAAGTGGCGCTGAAGGGTGCGCGCCGAGACCATCGCGCGCTGCGCCCACTGCTCCATGCTGAGCGGCGAAGCGGGGAACGCGGCCAGCGAGCGAGCCACCCCCAGGGCTCGCGGATCGGCCGGATAGCGCGGCCCGGCGGCGGGCACCTCGGTGCACACGCAGCGCCGCAGCTGGGTGATCTTCGCGGCCCGCTCACTCGCGGTGGTGAGCCCGGGCTGCAACAGCACGCGGCCCACCTCCTCGATCTCCGGCGTACGCGAAATCGCCCGTACCCGGGACTTGGCGGTCCCAAACTCGGCGACCTGGATATACAGCGGCAGCAGCAGCGAGCCGGGATCCGGACGCACCTCGTGCGCGAGCCCGGCCGGTATCCACAGCGCCCGCTCGGGATCCACCCGAAAGCGAGCTCCATCCAGAATCAGGGTCGCGCCGCCGCTGATCACCCAGGTGAGCTCGTGGCTCTCATGCGCGTACCCCCAGGAATTCGGCGCGGCGGCGGCCGTCTCGACCGGGGCCGTACCCGCGGTGTCCAAAACTCGAAGTCCCGATGTCCATCCCACCAAAATATTAAAACATAGGTTCGCCTAACCTAAAAGCTCACCGGAATTTTAGTCCCCGAAAGAGGTGGGTTTTGGCCCAGCAGCACCGTGTCCATCCGGGCACCACCCGGGTCAGGCACCCGCTCCATGCCCGCACGCTGACCGTGCACGCGATCCGTCGTCTCTCGGCCTCGCTGATCGAGCTGCGTCTGCACGGCGACTTCGAGGCCGCACCGCTGGTCTCGGTGCGCGGTGGCATGGCCGAACACGTCAAGCTGATCGTGCCCGATGCGCAGACCGGAGTGCTGTCGGTTCCGCGGATTGTGGATGGACGCATCGCCGCACCCCTGAACGGTGGGGCCTGGAGCTCCCGCGACTACACGGTGCGCGCGTTCCATCCGGCCACCACCCAGACCCCGGCCGAGCTGGTGCTGTGGGGCGTCGAACACCCGCACGGTCCGGTGGGGGCCTGGGTGGCCCAGGCCACCATCGGCGACACCGTGGGCGTGCTCGGGCCACGCGGTTCCGAGCTCTTCCCCGAAAACTATCAGCACTATCTCATCGGGGCCGACGAGACGGCCCTGCCCGCCCTGGCCCGCTGGATCGAGGAGGCCCCGGCCTGCGCCCACCTCACGGTTTTTGCCGAGGTGGAAAGCCCCGCCGCGCGAATCGAGCTGCCGCATCGGGAAAACACCACGGTCACCTGGCTGGATCGCGGTGCCGGGGAGAGCCTTGCCGCCGCGATTACCGCAAGCTCGTGCGACCTCTCGGCGAGCTTTGTCTGGGTGGCCGGGGAGGCGAGCGCCCTGATCCCGCTGCGCCGGCACCTCCTCGGCGAGCGCGGCCTGCACCGCGATCAGATCGATGTGTCCGGCTACTGGAAACGCGGGATCGCCGATCTTGATCACCATGCGCCCCTGGACGCCGACGATCCCCAGAACTAACACCACTTTCCCCGCAATACCCCAACGATTTGGAGACCCCATGACCACATCCGTGCGCCCTTCGCGGCTGCTCAAGACCCTCGGTGCCCTGGCACTGGCCCTCGGGCTGACCGCCTCGCTGGCGGCCTGCGCCCCGGCAAGCGGATCCACCGGCGAGGCCACCACCGCATCGGACAGTGCGGACTCGGGAGTCTGGCCCCGCACCATCACCCACGAACTCGGTAAAACCACCATTCCCGCGCAGCCCAAGAAGGTTGTCTCCACCTCGCTGACCCTCACCGGAACCCTGCTCGCGATCGACGCCCCGATCGCCGCCTCCGCCGCCGGAACCCCCGGTAACGGCCTGGACAAGAACGGGTTCTTCGACCAGTGGGGCGAGGTGGCCAGCAAGCGGGGTGTGGACGTGCTCTACCCCAACCTGGAACTGGACCTGGAATCGGTCACCGCGGCCAAGCCCGACCTGATCGTCATCTCGATGACCGGTGCCGACAGCACCAAGGATGCCTATGAGCAGCTGAGCAAGATTGCCCCGACCATCGCGCTGAACTACAGCACGCAGAGCTGGGAGGACATCGCCAAGCAGCTCGGCCCGGCGCTGGGTCTGGAGAAGAAGGTGGACGAGACCATCAGCGACTTCTCGGGCAAGATCGCCGAGGCCAAGGCCAAGATCGCCGCACCGGCCGGGAACGTGCAGGCAGTTGTCTTCAACGGCGCCCAGGAGGACACCGCGTTTGCCCTGACCACCGGACCGCACAACGCGCTGCTGACCGAACTGGGTCTGCCCATCACCAACCCCGAGTTCCCCGGCGACAAGCCCGCCGCCTCGGATCGCAAGGACTTCCAGTTCCTCTCCGCCGAGAACGCGGTGGTCTCGCTGACCGCCCCGACCGTGCTGCTGGTGAGCGCCGATGACGCCACCAGGGAGAAGCTGGTGTCGGCCCCGGCCTTTGCCAACATCCCCGCGCTGAACGGCGGCACCGTGGTCCCGCTGGGTCTGAACTCCTTCCGCATCGACTATTACAGTGCGCTGGAAGTTGCAAACACCCTCGTCAATGCCTTCCGAGCGTAAACGAAACCTCACGTGGGTTCTGACCGGTGGCGGAGTACTGCTGATCATCCTGGTGATCCTCAGCTTCGCCACCGGTTCTCACGTGATCGAGTTCGGGACGCTGTGGCGAGCGCTCACCAACTTTGACCCCAAGAACAACGACCATGTGATCCTCGCCCACCTGCGCTTCCCACGCACGGTCATCGGGATCCTGGCCGGCTGCGCCCTCGGGGTGGCCGGGGCGGCGATGCAGGCACTGACCCGCAATCCGCTGGCCGAGCCCGGACTGCTCGGGATCAACGCCGGGGCCGCCGCCGGAGTGGTGACCGGGTTGGTGTTTTTCCCGGCGGTCTCCGGCTTCGGCAGCATCCTGCTGGCCTTCGCCGGCGCGGCCGCCGCCTCGGTCCTGGTGTTCACCCTCGGCGGGGCCCTGCGCACCCCGAGTAATCCGGTGCGGCTGGTGCTTGCCGGGGCGGCGACCGGAGCGATCCTCGGGGCCTACACCTCGGCGCTGCTGCTCAACGTGCCCACGGCGTTCACCTCGTTTCGGGCGTGGGATGCCGGCTCGCTGCAGGGCCGTCCGTGGGATGCGATCCTCGCCCCGGGACTCGCCATCGCCGCAGGCCTGATCCTCGCCCTGCTGCTGGGGCGCTCACTCAATGCGGCCGCCCTTGGACAGGACCTCAGCCGCGCGGTGGGGGCATCGCCTCGGCGAATCACCCTGCTCACCGGCATCTGCATCGTGATGCTCGCCGGTGGGGCCACCGCGCTGGCCGGGCCGATCAGCTTTGTGGGCCTCGCCGCCCCGATGCTCGCCCGCACCCTGGTGGGTCCGGATCATCGCTGGCTGCTACCCACCTCGATGATCCTCTCCGCCGACCTCCTGCTGGCCGCCGATATCCTCGGCCGCCTGATCCTCTGGCCCAGCGAGCTGCAGGCCGCGATCGTCATGGCCCTGATCGGAGCCCCCGTGTTTATCTTTATCGTGCGCCGCCGGAAGCTGGTGCAGCTGTGACCCCGCAAGACACCCTGGCCCCGGGATTTCGAGCGCTGACCCTGAACCACGGGCGGATCAGCCTGCGCTGGCATCCGCGCACGGTGATCAGCTGCGCGGTGCTGATCGTAATCGCGCTGGCCGTGGGGTGTGCCTCGCTCAGCCAGGGCAAGCTGGAACTCTCCCCCGGGGAGCTGTGGACGATCCTGATCGGGCAGGGCGATTCCGCCGCGACCTCGATCGTCTGGGAGATTCGGATGCCCCGGGTCCTCACCGGCCTGTTCACCGGCGCGTGTCTGGCGATCTCCGGTGCGGTGTTCCAGTCGCTCTCCCGGAACGCGCTGGGTTCTCCCGACCTGATCGGATTCACCTCGGGGGCCGCCACCGGCGCGGTCGCGGCGATCATGCTCGCCGGGGCCGGGGTGGTGGCCGTGGGCCTCGCCTCGATTGCCGGCGGGCTGGTCACCGCGATCGCCGTCTACGTGCTCGCCCGCAAGAACGGCGAGACCGACGGTCAGCGCCTGATCCTGGTGGGTATTGGGGTGGGCGCGCTGCTTCAGGCGGTCACCGTGATTCTGCTGACCCGCGGGCACGCGGATATCGCCATCGGCGCGCAGATGTGGCTCACCGGCACGCTCAACCTGCGGGGATGGGACAACGTGGCCACCGTGGGGATCGCGCTGGTCCTGCTGCTGCCCGCGCTGATCCTCGGGGCCCGGCACCTCAACGCGCTGGAATTTGACGAGGGGCTCGCCCGCCAGCTCGGCGTCAAAACCGAGCGGGTGCGGCTGCTCACGATGGGGGCCGGGGTTGCCCTGGTGGGCCTGGCTACCGCGGCGACCGGACCGATCGGCTTTGTTGCCCTCGCCGCCCCACACCTCGCCCGCCGCCTGGTGCGGGTCTCCCACGTGCCGCTGGCGGCATCGGCGTGCCTCGGCGCGACCCTGCTGCTGGCCGCCGACCTGCTCGGCCAGGTTCTGCCGATTGCCGCCAAGCTCCCGGTGGGACTGATGACCGGCGTACTCGGCGGCTTCTACCTGCTCTGGCTCCTCCTCCGAAAGACACCATGACCATTCCCCTCCAGGCCCGAGGCGTGACCCTCGGCTATGACACCACCGTGGTGGCCGAAAACCTCAGCGTAGACATCCCCGATGGTCGCTTCACGGTGATCATCGGCCCCAACGCCTGCGGTAAATCCACCCTGCTCAGCGCGCTCTCCCGGCTCACCCGGCCGCGGGCGGGCCAGGTCCTGCTGGACGGTGCGGACATCCACGCACTGGACACCCGCACGGTCGCCCGCCGGCTGGGTCTGCTCCCGCAGGGATCGGTCGCCCCGCACGGCATCTCGGTGCTCGACCTGATCTCCCGCGGACGCTTCGCCCATCAGGGCCTGCTGCGCCGCTGGAGCGAGGATGATCGCGAGGCCACTCGCTACGCGATGGAGGCCACCGGGGTTACCCACCTCGCCCAGCGCAACGTGGATGAGCTCTCCGGCGGACAGCGTCAGCGCGTCTGGCTGGCGATGGTACTCGCCCAGCAGACCCCGCTCGTGCTGCTGGATGAGCCCACCACCTACCTTGATCTCTCCCACCAGCTGGACACCCTGCGCCTGTGCCGCTCCCTCGTCCAAAACGAGGGCAAAACCCTGGTTGCCGTGCTGCACGACCTCAACCAGGCCGCCCGCTATGCCGATCACGTGATCGCGCTGAACGAGGGCCGGGTGATCGCCACCGGCAGTCCCGAGGAGGTGGTGACCTCGGAGATTGTGCGCAGCGTCTTCAACGTGGATGCGCTGGTGATTCCCGATCCGGTCACCGGACGCCCGCTGATTGTCCCCACCGAGAAGGAGCTTCCCGCCCGTGGATAACGAACTTACCCCCACCCCAACCGCGCCGAGTGGAGCCCCACTCCCGGCCGCGCCCGCCTGGCTTGCCGGGTGGCAGCGGCGGCTGAGCGGGGTGGCGATGCCCCCGGCAACCGACCGAGCGGTGCCGGTTTCCGCGATGGCTGCCTCCTCGGTGACGGCCCCGTCGACCCGGGCAACCGAGGAGGACTTTTGGGACGAGGTGTCCATCTCTCCGGTGCTCGGGGAGGCTCGGGTCGTGGAGGGCACCGCGCTGCGCGAGGTCACCTTCCTCTGGGAGGGGGATCAGCCCGAGGTCATGGTGCACATCAACTCGCTCACCGATGCGCATCGTCACGACATCACTCCGGCACTGCTGAAGCGCATCCCCGGGACCCGCATTCGCCACATCAGCTACCTGCTGCCCGAGGACATCCTGGCCGGGTACCGGTTTGTCACCGACACCCATATTCCGCGCGATGTGGGGGCCACTCGCCCCGGTTGGAAGCGGATCCATGAGCGCGGGGTACCCGATCCACGTAATCCGCGCACACTGCCGCATCCGCTGGGCGAAACCTCCTCGATGCTCGTGATGCCCGGCTTTGCCGCACACGACGCCTGGGACCCGGCACTTCCCGCGCGCCACCGCGGCGAGCGCCGCACCCTGCGTACCGAGCCGCACCTCTCCCCCGCGCGCACGGTCTTTCTCTACACCCCGCCCGAGGCGGTCACCCGGCTGCTGGTCCTCTTTGATGGGGATCGCTGGGACGCCCTGAATCTCCCCGACGCCCTCGACCGGTTTGGCGCACCGGGTCTCGCGGTGGCGATGGTCTCGGCGATCTCCCCCGAGGATCGGCAGAGCGATCTCCCCCACCCCGAGCGGATCGCCGCGATCCTGCGGGTCGAGATACTGCCCGCGGTGGCCGAGGCGCTGGGGCAGGAGCTTGATCCGGCGAGGATCATCGTGGCCGGGCAGAGCTACGGCGGCCTGGCCGCGGGGGCGCTGGTGCTAGAGCACCCGGATATCGCGCACACCGGAATCGTCCAGTCGGGATCCTTCCACTTCCGCGCGAACACCGAACCCAGCCCGCACGCCGAGGATCCCGGTGACGTCAGCGAGCGCCTGGCGAGCCGGAGACCCGGGCCCCAGACCGGCCGGCTGATCATGCAGCTGGGCTCCGAGGAGGGGATCCTGGTCCCGCAGGGCCGCCTACTGCGCGACCGGGCGCGTGCCGCGGGGTATCCGGTGAGCTACCGGGAGGTGCGCGGCGGCCACGATTTCGCCTGGTGGTCGCACGGGCTGTTCACGGCGTTGGAGGAGGCGCTGTACCCTTCGGGAGTGTGATGTCGGTCCGCCGAGAGATCCGCCGCCCGGTCATAATCGGTCATCCGGGAATCCGACACGGTCCGCGGTCGTTATTCTCCTCCACAACCGGCTCCGCAAGCGCGCCCGGATCACGCGCCACGGGCGCACGTCGGAAGGATCCTCATGACCACACTCGGCATTATCGGCAGCGGACACATCGGCACCGCGGTCGCGACCCTCGCGCAGCGCGCGGGCGTCCAGACCGTGCTGGCAAACTCGCGCGGCCCGGAATCCCTCACGGACAAGGTGGCCGAACTCGGCGACCAGATCTCGGCCGGGACCGTGGCCGAGGCGGCCGCGCAGGACATCGTGGTGCTCACCATTCCACTGGTCGCGACCCGGGAGTTCCCGGCCGAGATCCTCGCGGGCAAGGTTGTGATCGACACCAGCAACTACTACCCCTCGCGCGACGGCCGTATCCCCGAGCTCGACTCCAATCAGACCACCGTGAGCGAGCTGCTCTCGGCACACCTCGTCGGCAGCCGCTATGTGAAGGGTTTCAACAACATCGCCGCCCGTCACCTGCCCCAGCTTGCACGTCCGGCCGGGGCCGCGGATCGCTCGGCTCTTCCACTGGGATCCGATGATCCCGACGCTCTCGCCCAGGCCACCGCGCTGCTGGACACCCTGGGCTGGGATGCGGTCCCGGTCACCCCACTGGCCGAAACCTGGCGGGTGGAAACCGACACCATCGCCTACACGACCCCCTACTTCGATCCCGACACCACCGATGCCGGCGGCGAGGACTCGCGTCCGGTCTCGGCCGAATCCCTGCGCGAGACGATCGCCGCGGCGACCCGCGTGGACACCGGCGCCCGCACCGTCTAACCGCGCACGCCCCTCCCGAAGTCGCGAGACCCCGGGAGGGGCCTTTTCCCGCCTGCCCGCGGGAATGCCACAAGCGGGGTTGCGCCGTGTCCGGGATCGGCACCGGCCCGGTGCACTGTCACACGCCCCGGCTAGGCTGAGCGAACACCTCACCCCCGGGAGATCCCATGCCCTTTGCCGATGAACTCCTCGGCCACCCGGCGCTGCGCGCGCTGGAAACCTCGCTGCGAGAGGCCGGGCTGGAGCACTCCCCCGCGCTCGGTGCGATCGATGCGGATGTCCTGAGCCCGCTCAGCCTGCGCGAGCGCACCGACCTGATTCGAGATGCGATCCTGGCCGATGTGCCCGGCGACTTCGCGGTGCTGTCGCGCCTGGTTCACGTGGCGACCGAGGCCCCGACCCCGCCGAGCGGCTGGGGAGTCTGGCCGCTCACCGAGGCCGTGACCTCGCGCGCCCTGGCCAGCGATCCCGATACCCACCTGCCCGAAGCGCTCGCGCTTCAGGCGGCGCTGACCCCGGGCCTCACCGCCGAGTGGGGGATCCGCGGGCTGCTGCGGCACGACCTGCACCGGGCGCTGGGCATCATCCAGACCTGGACAGCCCATCCGGATGAGCATGTGCGCCGCCTCGCCTCCGAGGGAACCCGCGCGTACCTGCCGTGGGGTGTGCGGGTGCCGCAGATCATCGCCGAGCCCGAATCGACCCTGCCGATCCTGCACGCGCTCTACCGCGATCCCAGCGAGTATGTGCGCCGCTCGGTGGCCAATCACCTCAACGATATTGCCCGGCACCGCCCCGACCTGGTGACCGAGACCACGGCCGCCTGGCTCGCCGATCCCGATGAAAACACCGCCTGGCTGGTCAAACATGCGCTGCGCACGCTGATCAAAAAGGGCAATCCGGAAGCGCTCGCCCAGCTGGGCTTCGCCCCCGCGGCGGCCGAGGTGAGCGCGCTGGAACTCTCCACCGAGCGGGTGCCCGCGGGCGGAACGATCGGCTTCTCGGCGACCGTGACCAACACCGGATCGAGCGCCACCAAGTTGGCGATCGACTATGTGATCCACTTCCAGAAGGCCAACGGAACCCTGGCCCCCAAGACCTTCAAACTGGTGACCCGCACGCTGGCCCCCGGCGAGCGCATCCGGGTTGCCAAGGAGCACTCGTTCAGGCCGATCACGACTCGGCGCTATCACCCGGGCGCGCACGCCGTGGCGCTCCAGGTCAACGGCGTCGCCTTCGAGCAGGCGGTCTTCGAGCTGGACGCCGACTAGCTTCTCGGTTGCCACCACTGGTCTCATGGTGGGGAGACACCGGTGCGCCCAGCGAAGTTTCACGTGCCCGAAACCTGCCGGGGCAAGTTTGGAAACAATCATCGGACTGAATTGGTCATACCACTTTTGACCACTCCGATGCCCGCATCGTCTAACGATTGTGATCCCGCTTGACCACTCACGCCGATGGCCTCACGAGCTTCACCTCCACCCCGCGCCCCCGACGCCGAACCCCGCTATACCGCTCGATGTTCTTCCAGTTGATCATCGCGATCATTCTCGGAATAACGATCGGCGTGCTCTTCCCCGACCTCGGCACCCAGCTCAAGCCGCTCGGAGACGGGTTCATCCGCCTGATCAAGATGATCATTGCCCCGCTGATCTTCCTGGTCATCGTCACCGGTATCGCCCATATGGGCGACGTGAAAGCGGTCGGCCGGGTGGGAGTCAAAGCCCTCGCCTACTTCCTCGTAGCATCCACCTTCGCACTCATCTTCGGCCTGGTTGTGGGTAACCTGATGGCACCGGGCGCCGGGCTCAACATCGACCCCGGAACACTGTCAGAAGCCGCGGTGGACGCCAAGACGGGCGGGGCCAAGGCCCCCGATGCCGCAACCTTTGTGCTGGGCATCATTCCGGCCAGCGTGGTTGATGCCTTCGCCCAGAACGCGCTGCTTCAGGTGCTGGTTTTTGCGGTGTTTGTGGGCAGCGCGGTGATCGTGATCGGTCGCGAAAAGGTGGCCCCGGTGATGAACTTCTTCGACGCCTTCCTCACCATCATCTACACGATCATGGGCTGGGTGATGAAGCTCGCTCCCATCGGGGCCTTCGGCGCGATGGCGTTTGTGATCGGCCAGTACGGTGTCGCGACCCTGGGCACCTATGCCAAGCTGATCGTCGCCTGCTATGCCGCGGCCCTGGTCTTTATCGGGCTGCTGTCGGTTGTCCTCTGGCTGGTCGCCCGGGTGTCACTCTGGAGCTTCCTGAAATACACCCGCGCCGAGTTCGGCCTGGCCCTGGGCACCGCCTCCACCGAATCGGTGCTGCCCCGAATGATGACCAAACTCACCGAGGCCGGCTGCTCACGCGCGGTCACCGGTCTGGTGATGCCCACGGGCTACTCATTCAACCTGGATGGGGCGGCCATCTACCTTTCCATCTCCCTGCTCTTCCTGGCTCAGGCGTTCGGGGTACAGCTGGATCTGGGCCAGCAAATCGCCGCACTCGGGGTGTTGCTGCTCACATCAAAGGGCATGGCCGGGGTTCCCGGTTCCTCCTTTCTCGCGCTCTCGGCCACCGCCGCGGCCCTGGGGATCTTCCCGGTGGCCGGTGTGGCCCTGCTGCTCGGGGCGGACCGGATCATGGATTCGATGCGGGTCACCGTGAACCTACTGGGCAACTGCGTTGCCACGTTCGTCATCGCCGCCTGGGAGGGCCAGCTGGATCGCACCCAGCTCCGCCGGGCGCTCGGCGGCACGGAATCCACCGAACCCGCACCACTCACCGCCAGCTAGCGTCGATAATGGTGGGGTGGGCACTCGCCCACCCCACCCCGGGAGACCCCATGTCGATCGATCGCATACCGCCGCTGCCGGGCGATGGCGTGCCCTCGGGCACCGAGATACTGGTACACCTGCAAAACCTGATCCTCACCGGGGCCCTGGAGCCGGGCGAAAGACTCCCCAGCGAGCGCGATTTGGCCTCGCATCTGGGGGTGTCTCGCCCCCTGCTGCGGGAGTGCCTGGGCCAGCTGGAAGCCCGCCGGCTGGTTGAACGCCGGCACGGCAGTGGCACCCGGGTCACCAGCGGACGCGATCACGAGGCCGATCTGCTCGGTGCGGTCTTGGCGGCCAGTGACGACCATCGAAACGCCGATGAACTGCGGATGATCCTGGAAACTCGGATCGCCGAATTAGCCGCATCACGGATGAACCCCGCGGACCTCGACGATCTGGAACGCTGGGTGAGCGGTGACCCCGAAACGCTCACCGTGGAGGAGTCTATCCGCCTGGACGAGTCGTTTCATACGGCACTCGCCCGGGGCACCGGAAATCCCCTGATCGGTGCGGTCTCCGCACTCCTGACCACCTGGACCCATCCGATCCGTTCGGGGTCACACGGCGATCCCGCCGCCCGCCGCATCTCGATGGAGGGCCATCGGGAAATTCTCGCCGCCGTCCGCAGTCGCTCTCCGGAGGCCGCCCGAATCGCGATGGACCGGCACCTGTGCGAGGTGTCCGCGCTCGCGGCCCGCGGCTAGCGTGAACCACCCACTCGTGCCGCGCCACCCCCCCCTCACCGACCTGCCGGAGGTTTGTCATGACCCAGCCAGTCCAGTCCGAACCCCGAGTGGGTTGCGGTGCCGCGATTCTTCGGGATGACAAGCTGCTGCTGATCCGCCGCAGGCGCGAACCCGAGGCAGGCCACTGGGGTCTACCCGGCGGCAAGGTTGACCCGGGCGAAACCGTTCCCGCGGCGATTGCCCGCGAGATTGCCGAAGAGTTGGATATCACCCTCGGCGACACCACGCTGCTGTGTGTGGTGGATCAGATCGACGCCGAAGCGGGCACCCACTGGATCGCCCCGGTCCACCTGGCCCCCACCTTCACCGGTACCCCGCACCTGGTCGAGCCCGAGAAGCACGACGGCCTAGACTGGTTCCCCCTCGACGCCCTGCCGAGCCCGCTCACCGTGGCAACGGTGCAGGCCGTGGCGGCGCTGGAGGCGCGCGGAACTGACGTGTAAAATCCGCTCAAGGCATGTCATCGCTCCCTTTTCACGTATGCGCTCGGATTCCTTTGTCTCCGGCGGCTGAGACCAAGCTCGCTCACCGTCAAGATGCTAAAGCTCAGTAACCCGACGATAACTCCAACCTGCCAGGACCACCCCAAACAGGCCATGAGCGCTATCTGGATGATGATCGTACTTGCGGTCCAGACCCGGGCTAGCAAAATGAACTCGCTACTTTGGAATAGTTGTCTGCGTTCGGGAAAATACGGGCACGGTAGCAGGCGTTCGGCGCAACATTCTTTGTTCCCTCTTGTAGCCTTGCGAATACGTCATATACGGTGGCCGGTGCCACAAACGTGCAAAGCAGCCGCACAATCGCGGTTAGAGCTTGCGGGATCTTCGCCAAGGTACAGGCCGCTGCCGGGCCCACGGCCAAAATCGAATATGCAAGGCCACCAAATCCGATGATCTCGATGCCTTTCAAACTCAAAAACACCCCCGGGCCGCCAGGCCCGACTACCTGAGCCGATACTTTGGGATCTACCACAACCGGGTATGTTGCATTCCTAGACTCGATTCGCTGCACGACATTTCCTGATTCAATCGAGTAGGTCGTTGGGACCAATTCACCACGGGCGTCAACCGCCCACGGTGCGTCGAAGGCGGCAAACGCGATTACGGCCCCGTCAACTTCCGTGACAGCTTCAATCTGGCGTCCCTGCTGTCGGAGCGTGGACCCGAAAGGCAAACTGATTCCGAACGTAGCGGAGGTCTCGCCTTCATTGAGCACTGATAACACTTGTAGCCCATCACTCCGAAGCCGAATCTCTGAACCGTTCTTGTTCTTGGGCGCTACACGAATCGCACCCCGAGCAGTCTGCAGCACTCCAACATCGTTTTGGATTGATATACCCGAAATCGCGACCTCTGAAGCCAACGTCGGCTCACCGACGACCTCCAATGCCCGATCGATTAGCGCGCTTTTATCTGTTTGAGGCGCAGCCAATGCTGCTGAGCTTGTACCTACGATCAGCGCCGTTACGAGAGCTCCGATTGATACTATTTTGCGTTTCATTTCCCCCCCCCCAAGGAAGTGTCGTTGTAAACGCACACTAGTTAGGGCCCGATGGCTTCACAACCATCGCGGACAAGGCGTCCATAAAGCACAACGCCCGTCATTCGGCTACTCTCACGCCCACCTAGTGCAGCTCGGCGTCCGCGGCGGTTTCGGTCCAGCCGAGGAAGGTCGCCGAGAAACCGGCGCGGGTCGGCGCGCAGATCAGCGGACCCGCGGACACGGCGAGTGAGCCCGCGAGCGGTGCCACACGCACCAGACGCCACGGTTCGGCATCCACTCGGGCGCGCACGGTAACCGAGGTCTCGTCGCGGCTCACCCGGATCGTGATGACGCGGGCGTTCCACTCGGGGACCGGTGCCACCGACCAGTCGGAGTTGACGTGGGTCACGACCGCGCCGAGCTGGAGTGCACCGTCGGCGAACTCGACGCCCGCCTTAATCCAGGTGTCCTCGGCAGCCCGCAGGAATACGCCCGCCTGATCAAACTGTTCGGAGAACTCGGCGCTGAAGGACACCTCGACCGCGCGACCCACCGCAAACGGCGCGATCAGCGCGTGCTCGGTATCGTGCACAAACCCGTAGGAGGTGTGCCGCCAGGCATCGCTGCCCTCCACCGCCTCCACGATAAGACCCGCGTTGGTTTCGGTGGCGGACACCGGCGCGGTGGTCCAGGTTCCGGCGCTCCAGGGGATCAGGCGGTCGGTCATCGAGGCTCCTTTACTCGCGCGATCCGAGGATTGGTCGCTCCCAGTAGGCTATCGCCGACCCGGGCAAAAGCGAGTACTCTCGTGAATCGACCATCGACCCATAAACCGGAACCTCGTGAACGCACCCCACACCTCCCCCATCCCGCTGCCGCCGCTCGGACACAATCCCGGCCGCGCGTTCCTCGGCCTGCTGCGCCCGCACCGTGGCAAGCTGCTGCTGGCCGCGCTCGCCTTCATCGTCAAGGACAGCCCGCTGTGGCTGATGCCGGTGATTACCGCGCGGGTGATCGACATCGTGGTTGATCGCCGCTCCCTCACCGAACTGGCGATTGCCGCGGGTCTCGCCGTTGTGCTGCTTTTGCAGAACTATCCACTGCATATGGCCTTCACCCGCCTCTTTAGTACGGTCACCCGCCGGATCGCCGCCGATCTGCGCAACACCCTGACCGAGCACCTCCAGTCCCTCTCGATCGGCTACCACTCCCGAGCGAGCGCCGCGGTCATCCAGACCAAGGTGGTCCGCGACGTGGAAAACGTCGAGCTGATGATGCAGCAGGCCTTCCCCGCCGCCCTCTCGGCGGTGGCCGCGCTGACCGGTGCGATCATCATGACCGCGATCCAGGTGCCGGCGTTTGTGCTGGTGTTCGCGCTGACCGTGCCGATCGCCGTGCTCCTGATGCGCTACGTGCGCGCCCGCTCACGCCACCGCAACGAGGACTTCCGCCGCCAGGTTGAGCAGTTTTCCAAGGGGGTGGGCGAGATGGCCACGCTGATCCCGATCACCCGCGCCCACGGCCTGGAAAAGGTCGCCGTGGAACGCGTCTCCCACCGCACCGAGGAGGTGCGCAGCGCGGGCATCAACCTCGACGTGCTCAACGGTCGGTTCGGCGCGATGTCCTGGGTTGCCTACCAGCTGCTCGGCGTCTTCTGCCTGGTGGCCGCGGCCGCTGCCTCCCTCACCGGGCTGCTGCCGATCACCCCGGGTCAGGTGGTGCTGCTGAGCACCTACTTCACGATCCTCACCGGCGGCATCGTAACCCTGCTGAGCCTGGTGCCCGTGTTCACCCGCGGGCTGGAGTCGATCCGCTCGGTGGGCGAAGTGCTGCAGGATCCCGATGTTGAGGAGAACGACGGCAAGTCCCACATCACCGATGTCGAGGGCGAGCTGCGCTTCGAGGACATTCGCTTCCGCTTCCCCGGGGATCCCCGAGTCGCCATCGACGGCGTCAACCTGACGGTGAAGCCCGGCGAAACCATCGCGTTTGTGGGCCCCTCGGGCTCGGGAAAATCCACGATGCTGAACCTCGTGCTGGGCTTCCTGCGCCCCACCAGCGGACGCATCCTGCTGGATGGACGCGACCTGGAAACCCTCGACCTGCGCGAGGTGCGCCGGTTCGTGTCGGTGGTGCCACAGGAGTCGGTGCTCTTTGACGGGACCGTGCGCGACAACATCACCTACGGCCTGGAAAACGTCACCGATGAGCGCGTGCTTAAGGCGCTGACCGATGCCCACGCGATGGACATCATCGAGAACCTACCCCAGGGGTGGGACACGGTTGTCGGTGAGCGCGGGGCGAGCCTGTCCGGCGGTCAGCGGCAGCGCCTGGCGATCGCCCGGGCGCTGGTGCGGGATCCGCGGATCCTCTTCCTCGATGAGGCGACCTCGGCGCTGGACTCCGAATCCGAATCCCACATCAAGGACGCGCTGGACACGCTGCTGCGCGATCGGACCACCCTGATCGTCGCCCACCGTCTGTCCACCATCCGCTCGGCCGACCGGATCGTGGTGCTGGCCCGCGGCAAGATCGTCGAGATCGGCAGCCACGAGCAGCTGCTCAAGCTCGGTGGACACTACGCCCGCCTGCACAAGGCGCAAAACGGCTAGCCTCGGAAGTTCGGGGCGAACGCCCGTAACCTCAATCCGGGGTTACGGGCGTGCGGCGTCTTCCTCGAGCAGCGGCAGCGTGATCGTGAAGACCGTGTTCCCGGGTTCGGAGTCCAGCGCAACGCGACCCCCGTGGGCCTGCACCACCGCGGCGACGATCGACAACCCGAGACCCGAGGTGCCGCTGGTGCCGGCCGTGCGAGTACGGGACTCGTCCCCGCGCACGAAGCGTTCAAACACGTGGTCGCGGACCTTCTCGGAAACCCCGGGGCCATCGTCGCGCACCTCGATGACCGCCTCACCGTCCACCACCGCGAGCCGGGCACCGATGTGGGTACCGGCCGGGGTGTGCACGCGGGCGTTGGCCAGCAGATTGACGATGACCTGCTGAATCCGCGGCGCATCCCCCAGCACTCGAATCGGGGCGTCGGGACCCTCGAAGTCCAGCGGATGTTCGGGACCGGCCGCACGTGCATCGTTGACCGCATGGAACACGATGTCGGTGAGGTCCACCGGGCGCTGGGTCAGCTCGCGCCCCTCGTCCAGGCGGGCGAGCAGCAGCAGGTCCTCGACGATGCCGGTCATCCGGATCGACTCGGACCCGATCCGCTCGAGCGAATACGCGATGTCTTCGGGCAGGTCGCCACCGATGCGGCGGGCCAGCTCGGAGTAGCCGCGGATCGAGGCCAGCGGGGTGCGCAGCTCGTGACTGGCATCCGAGACGAACCTCCGCAGCTTCACCTCGCCGGCGCGGCGCACCCGCAGCGACTCCTCCACGTGCCCGAGCATCCGGTTGAGTGAGGCACCCACGCGACCCACCTCGGTGCGCTCGTCGGCGTCCTTTTCGGGCACCCGCACCCGTAGCGCCGCCTCGGTCCGGTCCTCGGCCTGCGCGGCACGACGGGCGGATTCGGAGGCCTGCGCGCGGGCGGGCAGGTCGATCTCGCTGGAATAGGTCCCGACCTGCGTCGGGGACTCGGCGTCCGCGGTTCCGGCGGAACCGGGCGTGCTCCACGGACGCAGCCCGGGCAGGCGACGTCCCGGCGGGGCGGGGGTGCCCTCGGATTCCTCGTCCATCGGGGTCCCGAGCGACAGCCTGGACACCTCGGCGGCCGTGGCGGCCACCCGGTCCAGCGGACGCAGCGCCAACCGGATCACCAGGTAGGCGGCCCCCACCGTCAGCAGCAGCACGGCACCGGCCAGGGCCAGGATCGCGCGGGTCAGCTGGGAGAGGGTCAGCTCGGTCGCGGCCATCGGCAGCCCCACCACGCTCACGCCCGGGCGCAGGGTGGTCTGAGAGACCAAAACCTGCACGTCCCGAGCCAGGATGCGGTAGTTGCCGAGGCTCGGAATGTTCACGGTGACCGGTTCGTTTTTGCCCAGGGCAGCCAGGATCGCGCGGTTTTGAGCATCGTCCAGGGGTTCGGGGACCGCGTCGGCGCTGAGCGCGGCCGAGCGCACGGCCACGCCGTCCACCACGAGCACGCCGAGCGCGCCGGGGCCGGTGCCCGGGTCGCCGAGGAACGACTGGTTTTGTGGGTCGGCGACCCCCGGATTGCGGTCGGGCCGCTGCACCAGGTGCTGCAACTGCTCATCCACCCGGTTTTCCAGCAGGTTGCCCACGGTCAAGACCGCGGCCCCGCCGATCAGGGTCGAGGCCAGCGCGATGCCGGCGATCACGATCAGCAGGATCCGCTGGCGCAGCGTCAACACCCGCCGCTTTTTAGTGGCGGCGGGCAGGGGTGGACGCGGCGGAATGTCCGTGAGATCCGCGGTGGCCATGTCGCTCACTCGCCGGCGATCCGCGCCGGTTTGATCATGTAGCCCACGCCCCGGGAGGTGTGGATCATGGGCTCGCGCCCCGCGTCGATCTTGCGACGCAGATAGGAGATGTAGAGCTCCACGATGCTGGTGCGACCGTCGAACTCGTAGTTCCAGACGCGGTCGAGGATCTGCATCTTGGAGAGCAGTCGGCGCGGATTACGCATCAGGTAGCGCAGCAGCTCAAACTCGGTCGCGGTGAGGTCGATGGGCACGCCGCCGCGCTCCACCTCGTGGGAGTCCTCGTTGAGGATCAGGTCGCCCACCTGCACCAGCGGGCCGACCTGCTCGGGGGTGACCAGGGCCGCGCGGCGCAGCAGACCGCGAATGCGCGCGACGAGTTCCTCGAGGCTGAAGGGCTTGGTGACGTAATCGTCGCCGCCCGCGGTGAGCCCGGCGATGCGATCGTCGAGGGCGTCCTTGGCGGTGAGGAAGAGGACGGGCAGGTCGGCGTCACGGGCACGCAGGCGGCCAAGGATGCTCAGGCCGTCGAGGTCGGGGAGCATGATGTCCAGGATGACCAGGTCGGGATTGAACTTGCGGGCGGTGGCCAGCGCGGTCGCGCCGTCCCCGGCGGTCTCCACCTCCCAGCCCTCATACCGCAGCGCCATGCGCAGCAGATCGGTCAGGGAGGGCTCATCATCCACCACGAGGATGCGCAGGGCCCCGCCATCGGCACGGGTCATCGCGCTCAGGGGCACGGCGGGTCTAAAGCTGCTGCTATCGCTCATTCCTCCAGTATCCGCGCAAACCTATGAGAAACCTATGCGCAGCGTGGATGTGGACTGTACGAGGCAAAAATGGCCGCCGGTGCGATGTTCCGGGCGTCCAGCCCGAACCCAGGTGTTCGGGTCTAGCGTCGCCATTACCCGCCCCTCACACGCCTCTCCCCCCTCCGCTCGTGCGTTTGCGTGCCCTATCGGAAATCAATCAAGGGAGTAATCATGACGTTCATCTCCGCGGCAGTGGCCATCACGGCCACTCTCGCCTTCACGGGTCTTCCCGCAGCCCCCACAGATTCAACAGAAAGCCAGTCCTCCGAGCCACCATCGAACATCACTATAGACGAGCGCACATACGGGCCCGAAGAGGGGCTGACCTGGGAATCAGGGAGCTTCTCGCTTGAAAAATACTCCTCCGATGACGGGCCCCGTCCACTCTCAAATGAGTACCGCGTGGACCGAGGAAGCAGTTTCGTCTCCTCGACTCATGACTCCTCGGTTCGATACATCGGGCAGAGCTACGCGGCTGGCAACGTGTATCAGGGCAGTAGATACATCAGCGCCCAACACAAGTACATGCGCGACGGCGCGAACGTCAACGACTGGCAGATTGCCTACGCCGCAAACAACGGTAGTTGCAATTGGACTCCGGGGAAGGCGAAAGTCAGCATCGTGATGGACACGCTCAACCCGTGGGCAACACCGACCGAGTTCCGCTGGGACTTCGGCACTGTCAATCCCCAAGTCTGCTGAATCGGCTCGGGATAATGGTGCGCTCTGCCGCATGCCGGCGCGTCCCGGCACTTCCGCTCCTCGCGTGCGGGGTGCTCGGGGTCATGTTTTGGAGCATGCTGGCGCTCCTGCTGATCGAGAATTCCACCGGTGCCACGGCGATGAAACTGGGATCAAGCGATCCCACGGCCAGGCTCACCGTCATCGGACCGGACGTGGACGCCGTCCCGCTGCCACTCTCCCCCGCGCTTTCGAGAGCCGCCCGCGAGGCCGGGGCCACGATTGCGTATTCCCGTTGGTACGAGACCGGGCTGGTGAGCGTGTTTGATCCGGCAACCCGGATCAGCGTTGCAACACCCCTACGCTCGGATCAGCCCGGTGCGCGGGCCCTCGTTGCGACGGATTTTCCCGGCTCCCCGGACCTCACGATTCTTGCGGCGACCATCACCCCAACCAGAAAACAGGGTCGCTTCACCCCCACCGAAACCACGTTTGAGGGTCGCCCACCCGCGCTGCTGTTCACGCCGGAGGCGCTCCCGTTTGGCCCCGGTATCTACCGCATTTTTGGCGTGGATGAGGACACAGTTTCCCGATTCATCAAGGTGTTTGAGCGCAGTGGAATGCGGATTGTCGGGGTCTCATTTGAACCGGATTCCACCCCGTGGGCGCTGATTACCCGCGGGGTGGCAAGCCCGTTTGGGATGATCGCTCAGGGGCTGGGCGCAATGGTAATACTGGGACCGCTCCTCACCGCGGGTTCCCGCCTGGGCAGAGAGTCCGATCGCTACCGAGCATGGGTGAGCGCGGGTGCGGCCCGTGAGATTGTGCGCCGGAACCAGCTCCTTATCCTGCTGCGCCCGGGTGTTGCCGGGACCCTCACCGGCACGGCTCTGGTCGCGGCTGCCTTGTTCAGGGTTCGCGATCTGGTGCTGTCATCCGCCCCCTACGTCGCCTCGGCTCTTGCCTCGGCGCTCGTTCTGCACGCGCTCACGCTGGCCATCCAGACGGCAATCGCGATCCGCTGGAACACCACGAGGCTACGCCATGTCGTCCCTCACTAGATTGGGGCGTGATCTGCGGGGTGCCACGGGGTGGATCATCACCTCCACGGTGATCCTCGGGCTCACAGCGGGACTGATCGCAAGCTTTGCGACGTTTGCGTTTTCAGGGTCGTCGGATAGCGTCCGCGACACCGCCCATAATCTCAGCGGCTTCCGCGTCATCGACCCACAGGCCCGGATCGGCCGCGACGTTCGAGACGCCACCCGGCTTCCCGCAACGGCCCCGCTTCTAGATGCACTCGGCGAGCGCACCGATCTCTCCCTCGTCCTCGGCGCTGATTACCTTACCCAGGTCCTCGCCAATCCCACTCTCGCACGCGTCGGTGCCCTGCGCATTCTGATCAGCACAGGGGTCGCCGAGGCCACCGACCAGGCACCACCCGGAGACACCGAGGCCCTGTACTGGGGATCCCCGGCGGACCTGGCGCGGATTGGTCCCACTCGACTCGGCACGCTCACGCTCCTGCGCGGCTCGGGTCAGGCCCCGGCCGTGGTGGGCGCAACCGCTGCAGACCCCGTGCTGTGGGTGAGCCCGGCCGGTGCCACAGCGCTCACGCTGATGAACGGCGGGCGGGCGGATGAGCTCGCCCGGAGTATTCGGTGCGCATGCTCGCCGGACACCCTTGGTACCCTCACCGCGACGATGAATACGGCCGAGGATCAGGCTCACACCGGGCGCCGTTTTGAAGCGGTCGCGGCGACGAGCCTTCAACGCTCTCGATCGGGTGCGCTGAGTGATGCCCTAGCACTCGGGTTGACCCTCACCACACTAATCATGGGCAGTCTCGTGGTCGTGGCCGCGGCTCGAAGACTTCGAGAGCGCATGCTGGCGCGGTGTCGCATCGAATTTCGGCAGGGAGCGCGGGCAAGTGCGCTGCGAATACGCATGCAGGTGACCCTCACCCTCGGCGTGGATCTCCCGCTCCTGACCGGATACACAGTCGGTTGGCTTGCCTATCTCCCGGCGGATTGGCCGCCGCTGCTTCCCCCGTCCGCACTGGCAGCCCCCGTGGCCGTTGCCCTGATTTTGCATCTCCTCATCGCTGTTCCGTTTTCCCGCGCACTCACCCGCGCATTTCAGCTCAAAGGTTCCTCATGATCGCACCCCTTCTCCACGCCGATCGTCTCACCCAGGTCTATCCCGATGGGGATGGTCTCCGCGTTATTCTGGACGGGTTCTCGCTGTACCTACACCGGGGAGAAATGATCGGGGTAAGCGGCCCCTCCGGGACCGGAAAAACCACGCTTCTGCGCATCCTGGCCGGGTTGAGCGCCCCGCAGGAGGGCACCCTCAACGTGCTGGGTGAGCGCGCGCATGTGGGTGACCCGCGGGCCCTCGCCCGAATCCGCAACGCCCACATCGGATATCTCGCCCAGACCGGGGATCTCCTGAATGACGAATCGGTGGGAGCAAACATCGATCTTCCGCTGCGTTTTCTGCGTCCTGCCCCGAGTCGGGCCGAACGCAAAGGTCGCACCCAGCGAGTTTTAGCTGTCGTCGGACTCGGCGGCCTGTCCCCGGAGCGTCCAGTGGACACCCTCTCGGGCGGGCAGCGGCGGCGGGTCGCCCTGGCACGAGCACTCATTCGCGAGCCGGACATCCTGATCGCCGATGAACCCACTGCCTCCCTCGATGCGGAGGCGGCCGCGGCCCTTGCCACCCTCCTTCGCGCCAGGGCGGATGCGGGTACCGGGGTCATCCTGGCCTCCCACGACCTCGACGTTCTGGACCGCTGCGACCGCCTGATCCGCCTCCCATAAACAAAACATAAAAATTCATAAGTTACGCATAGCCTCCCCTTGATCCGGGCACAGGGACGCTGCCTAGGTTCGGTTTCGCGGCACCCGGCCGCGGAAAGCGAGACCCAGCAGTGTTCCTGACCTCCCTGCGCCGAGAACTCCTCGGGCGTAAAAAACAAACCCTCATCGTGTCCCTCGGGCTCGCACTCGCGATCGCCCTCGTGGTGCTCGTCGGCGGGGTCTCCGCCGGAATCGCCAACGCCCAGTCCAAGGTGCTGACCGGACTCTACGGCGTCGGCACCGACGTCACCGTGACCGCCGAACCCCAGGCTCCCGGCACCGCTCCCGGAACCGGACAGCAGTTCAGCTTCGCCGGCGGAGCGCCCGGCACCGGCGGCGACACCAACGTGTCCACCTCCCGCCTGGTTGCCGCCCGCGGAGCCGGAACCCTGGACCAGACCCTGGTCAAAACCGCCGGCACCGTGACCGGCGTTAAGGACGCCAGCGGTGCCCTGGCCCTCAACAACATCACCTTCGGCGGCACCTTCTCCGGCGCGACGCCGGGCACCGAAAACCGCCGCGGGGAGGTCGAGGGTGGCCGCACCGGCGGCGGTAACTTCAACGTGGACACGATCTCGGTCCTGGGCCTTGACCCGGCCGCCACGATCGGTCCGATTGCCGGAGACAAAACGACCTCGGGTCGCGCGCTGGCCACCTCGGATGCGGCGGCGAACGTCGCCGTCCTCGATTCGACCTACGCAACCACCGCGAGCCTCGCCGTGGGCGGGACCGTCTCGCTCGGCGGCACCGCATTCTCGATCGTCGGCATCGTCGACGACTCGGGCGACCCCGGGGCGGCCAACGTCTACATCCCGCTGGGGGTTGCCCAGCAGCTCTCCGGCGAAACCGGCAAGGTCAGCACGATCTACGTCCAGGCCACCTCGGCCGATACGATCCCCGCAACCAGCGCCGCCCTCACCAAGGCCCTGACCGGAACCAAGGTCTCGACCCAGGCCGACCTCGCCGCCGGCATCTCCGGATCCCTCGGCAGCGCGGCCAGCCTGGTCTCCTCCCTCGGCACCTGGCTCTCGATCATCGTCTTGGCGGCCGCCGTGCTGCTGGCGATCCTCTTCACCGTCTCCGGCGTGACCCGCCGCACCCGCGAGTTTGGCACCCTCAAGGCCATCGGCTGGAGCAACCGCCGCGTGGTCGGTCAGGTGGCCGGCGAATCGGTGGTTCAGGCCCTGTTCGGCGCGATTGTCGGTGTGGTCCTCGGCCTGGTCGGCACCATGATCGTCAACTCAATCGCCCCGACCGTGGGGGCCTCGACCCGAGCCGCCGGTCGCGGATTCGGGGGCGGCGGCACGGGTGGCGGCGGCTTCGGCGGAGGCGCGGGGGCGGGTACCGGGGCGGGTACCGGAACCGGCGAGGGTGCCCGTGCGGCGGCCGAGCACACCACCAACATCGCGCTGCACCTGCCGTTTGATCCCTCGCTGATCCTGATCGCGGTCGGCCTCGCCGTCCTCGCCGGTCTGCTCGCCGGTGCCATCGGCGGCTGGCGTGCGGCCCGCCTCAGCCCGGCCGCGGCCCTGCGCGCGATCGTCTAGCCCCACTACGCCTAGGAGAAATCATGTACACCCTCACGAGTCTGACCAAGACCTATAAAACAGCCCGCGGACCGGTGACCCCGCTCAAGGATGTGGACCTGCGGATCGAGGATGGCGAGTTCATCGCGATCCAGGGCCCCACCGGCGGCGGCAAGTCCACCCTGCTGCAAATGCTCGGGGCGCTGGATCGGCCCACCACCGGATCGATCCACCTCGCCGGGGACGACCTCTCCACCCTCGGTGAGCGCCGCCGCGCCAAGGCCCGCGCCGAACGGATCGGCTTTGTGTTCCAGGGCTTCAACCTGCTACCCACGATGACCGCCGGCGAAAACGTCGAGACCGCCCTGGTCCCGCTCGGTATCCCGGCGGCAGAACGGCGCAGCCGGGCGCGCACCGCGCTCGCGCAGGTGGGTCTGGATGATCGCATCGATCACCGCCCGAGCGAGCTCTCCGGCGGGCAGCAGCAGCGCGTGGCGATCGCCCGGGCGCTGGTCAAGAACCCGACCGTGATCCTCGCCGATGAGCCCACCGGCAACCTCGATGAGGACACCCGGGACGACGTACTGGCGCTACTCGAGGGCCTCTGGCGCGATCAGGGCCTAACCATGATCATCGTCACGCACGACTCTGCGGTCGCCAAGCGCGCCCCGCGCCGCCTGCACCTCGGCGGCGGCGGAGTCACCGAAATCGGGGATAAATAGCGGGCTCCTCGACGGCCGCTCACCCTCCCGGGTGGGCGGCCGTTGGCATGCGTGGGGACCGAGCAGGCACTTAGTTGACATAGATCAATGATCGGCATATAGTTGACTTTTCGCAAGGATATTAACGAAGCGCTCGGAGTACGCACAACACATGTCAGCAACAACCACCGAAGCGGCCCCCTCGCCGGCCGCAATGTCTCACCCCGCCGTGATGCGGGCCCTATCCGGGCTCCTCATGGGTATGTTTGTCTCGATCCTCGCCGGAACCGTGGTCTCCACGTCGATGCCGCGAATCATCTCGGACCTCGGCGGCAACCAGGCCGCCTTCACCTGGGTCATCACCTCGACCCTGCTGGCCACCACGGTGTCCACCCCGATCTGGGGCAAGTTCGCCGACATCACCAACCGCAAGCTGCTGATCCAGATCGCACTGGTCATCTTTGTGCTCGGTTCGGCACTGGCCGGGTTCTCGCAGAACACCGAGACCCTGATTATCTTCCGCGTCATGCAGGGTCTGGGTGGTGGTGGCCTGGCGGCCCTCAGCCAGATCATCATGGCCGACATCATCAGCCCGCGTGAGCGTGGCCGTTACATGGGCCTCTTCGGTGCCGTCATGGCCGTGGGCACCGTGGGCGGCCCGCTGCTGGGTGGCGTGATCACCGACGCCATCGGCTGGCGCTGGAACTTCTTTGTGGCCCTGCCCTTCGCGATCGCCGCGATCTTCCTGCTGCAGCGCAACCTGAACCTGCCCGCCCTGGAGAAGATCAAGGTCAAGATCGACTACCTTGGCATGATCCTCATCGCCGGTGGCATCTCGCTGCTGCTGATCTGGGTCACCCTGGCCGGACACGACTTCGACTGGGACTCCACCACCAGCTTTGTGATGGTGGGCGGCGCGATCCTCATGCTGATCCTCGCCGTGATCGTCGAGGTCAAGGTCGAGAACCCGATCATCCCGATGAGCCTGTTCAAGAACCCGACCTTCAGCCTCGCCGTGATCGCCTCGATCTCGGTGGGTGTGGCCATGTTTGGCACCTCGGTCTTCCTGGGCCAGTACATGCAGCTCGCCCGTGGCGCAACCCCGACCCAGTCGGGTCTGCTGACCCTGCCGATGATCGGTGGCCTGCTGCTCTCCTCGACCTTCGTGGGCATGCTGATCAGCAAGTTCGGTAAGTGGAAGGGTTACATGGTCTTCGGCTCGATCGCGCTGACCGTGGGTATGTTCCTGATGGGTACCATCAAGTACGACACCAACTACGTGGTCGTTTCGATCTACATGTTCATCCTCGGTGTGGGTGTGGGTATGGTCATGCAGAACCTCGTGCTGATCGTCCAGAACACCGTCTCCCCCAAGGAAATTGGTGTCGCCAGCTCGGGCGTCACCTTCTTCCGGAGCCTCGGTGGAACCATCGGCATCTCGGTGCTGGGTTCGGTCCTGGCCACCAAGATCGCCGACGGCATCACCGCCAAGGCCGCCGACATTCAGGCGGCCCTGGTTCACCTGGGCCCGGCCGGTGCCGAGGTGGGCAAGCAGCTGCAGAGCGGTGTGCTGCCCAAGGTTGCCGAGATGCCCGACGGCATCCGCGTGATCATCGAGTCCGTCTACGGTCAGGGTGTCGCCGACATCTTCCTGCTCGCGGCCCCGCTCGCGCTGATCACCGTGCTGGCGATCGTCTTCCTGCCCAACCGTTCGCTCAGCACCCAGACCGCGACCGAGCGCCTGAAGAACGGCGAGGACGCCCAGTCCGCCGCCGGGGCCGAGGCCGCCGCCGCGGGCGAAAACCTGATCGCCGTGGGCGAGGCCAGCATCGGTGCCCAGGGGGATCTGGTGGCCACCACCGGAACCATCTCCACGCTGAACCCCGACGGCACGCGCCGTAGCGACGCGGACAACTAAACTGGCGTCATGACCGTGGACACCCCCACCCGCATCCCCGCCGACAACGCACGGGCCTCGGAGCGCGACAGCGCCGCCGAGGCCGTGCGGCGGGCCGTGGCGGACACCCCGAAACACGAGGTGCCCGCCGCGGGCGATGCCGCGACCCTCCCCGCACCGCATGAACCGCTGTGCGCCCCGGTGACCGTGATCAACTCCTCGGACCCGGACTTCAACGCCGCCGTCGCCGATCTGGAACACACCCTGATCGGGCTGTTTGCCCGCGTGCGCACGACCATTCGTGAGCGTGCCGAGCTGCTGCGTCCAGGCCTCCAGCCCGGTGCCTATAAGGCCCTCGGCACGATCATCTCGCATGGCTCGCTCCAGGCCGGCGAGCTGGCCGAGCTGCTGGGGAGCGACCGTAGCACCACGAGCCGGCTGATCCGACAGCTGGTCGAACACGACCTGATCGTGCGCACCCCCGACGTGCGCGACGGCCGGGTGATCAACCTCTCGGCCACCGATGCGGCCATCGCCGGCATTCAGGAGCTGCGCGAGGCCGGCCGCAGCCGCCTCTACGAAAACATGCGGGACTGGGAGACCGAGGACATCGCCCGGCTCTCGCACATGCTGCGCGAGCTGACCGGGCTGGTCTAACCCACTCCCGGCGCGGCACTCCCGGCACGCACGGCGTCCCAGGCAGCACGGCAACTCGAGCAGCACGGCAATTCGAGCAGCACGGTGCCGGAGCGCGCACCGTGCTTCGGCACCCGCAGCACCTCACCACAGACAGACGGCGTGGGCCGTGCCTTCCGGAAATCCGGGGCACGACCCACGCCGTCTGTTTATCCTGCCGCTACGCCCCGATGCGGGCCGCGAGCCCAAAGGGGGCGGCCCAGCGCCGCGCAAACGGCGCGGGGGCTGCATCCAGCAACACTGCATCCAGCAACACCGAGTCTGGCGAGACCGAGTCTGGCGAGACCGGGGCTAGGTAGGCCCGCGAGGCAGCCACCTCACGGGTGGCCGGGCCGCGCGACTCATACGCCACGGGAAGCGGACGCGACCCGCGGGCCAGCAGCGCCTGCACGGCGGGTCCGGAGGCCCCCAGCACCAGGATGCCGGGACCCGAGCCGGGCCGTGCACCAAACCGGTCGATCACCCACTCGAGCAGCTCCGCGTCCGGAGCCACCACGATGATCGCGTCCAGACCCTCGGTGGCCGCACCGTGACGCACGCTGTGTGCCCATGCGCTGCGGACCGGGATCCGTTCGGTAACCGCACGCACCAGCGCGCGATCGGATTCGGACGTGTGACTCGTGGACACCACGAGCCCCACCTGCTGGCCGGCTCCCAGCCAGGATGCGGCCGCGGCGGCCGCACCACGACGCTCGGCCTCCGAAGAGGTCGGGCCAACGTGCACCGCGATGTCTCGTCCCATAGCATCTACGGTGTCACGGACCACCGACATCGGCCGGTTGTCGGGGTGAACAGCACCCGAATTGCCGGTAACCGATCGGACCGGTTTCCCGGCGGCGCGCGGCCCCGGTGGTCATCCGCGCCACCGATTGGGGGGACAATAGAGGGGTGACATCTGGATATCAGGAACGCTTCGTAGCCGACTCAACCGACCGGGTCGCGTGGCTCCGGGCCCGGGCGCGAGGCATTACCGCGACGGATGTGGCCAAGCTGTCCACCCCGCGCTCGATCCAGACCGCCGCCGAGGCGAAGCTCTACGGAACCGGCTTCTCCGGCAACGCATTCACCGAGCACGGCCGCCGCCGCGAGCCCGAGATCGCCGCCTGGGTCGCCGCAACCCACGGCATCCAGCCCTCCTCAGGCCTCTACCACTCGGAGTGGGAAAAGCGTCACCTGGCCACCCCGGATGGCATCACGATGACCCCCGAGGGCACGGTCATCCTCTCCGAGATCAAGACCACGACCAAGCCGTGGCGCAGCGTCCCGCGTAACTACATGCGACAGATCTGGTGGCAGCAGTACGTACTGGGGGCCGAGCGGACCCTCGTGGTCTGGGAGGAACACAAGAACTTTGTACCGGTGGGCGAGGAGCCGCTGTGCCGCTGGATCGACCGTGATGAGGTCGAGATTAACAAGCTCGTGGGCCTGGCCAATGACCTGATCAACGAGCTGCACCGCCGCACCTTCATTCCGATGCCCGAGGGATACGAGCACCTGGAACCCATCGCGCCCTACGCGCCGTAACCCGGCCGCGCGCACGGGCACCAAACCCAATACATCGCACGGACGGGCGACCAACCCAACCTCGTCGCGCGGACGCACACGCTAATCCACAACCGGCCCATACACCGCATGGGCCGCTCCGGTCAGATGCGCCCAGTAGCGGTCGCCATAGCTCCAGTGCCACCACTCATGCGGGTAGTTTTCCAGTCCCGCCGCGCCGAGCGCCCGAGCCAGCAGCTCGCGATTCGCCCGCGCGGACACAGCGATATTTTTAGCGGCAAAGCGGACGGCACCGTCGCTCTGCTCGGGGGTCGCGTCGATCGCGGTCCCCATATCCAGCTCGGTCCCCGCATCGTTTACCAGGGTCAGGTCCACCGCGGCCCCGGCCACGTGCGGGGCCACCGAAACGGGCGCAACATAGCGTGCGCTGAGTTCGTCCAGGGTGGCAGCATCGGCCTCGGGAAACTCGATCCGTAACGCCGCCAGATACGTCTCGATGATGGCTCGCTGGGTTTCCACCGGACGCAGCCCCTCGGCCACACACAGGTGAAACCCCACCGGCAGCGCCTGATCGGCGGCACGGAGGCGCCGAGCCAGCTCAAACCGCACCCGCGATCCGGCCCCGATATTTGGTCGACAACGCACCCCGAAGTCCGCAAGCTCCACCAGTGCCTCACCGTTTTCCTCGATCGGGATGCTGGCGACAGAGGGGGCGGATATCAGCGTAATCACGCCCTTCAGGCTAGGGCATTACCTCCGACAGCGACACCCCGCTCGACCCGCTTTGCGCCGATTCGGTAAAACGTGACAAACTGTAGGGTATTGAATCGCAGCCACTGAGCACACCCAGGGAGATCCGCGTGCACACACCCTCCATCCTTCATCACCGTGGCCGCCGCGAAGGTCGCTCGCGTACTCGAGCGGGCGCGATCGTGCTGGGCCTCCTCGTCGCCCTGCTGGCCGGACCGCTGCTCGCGGTGCCGGCGCCGGCCGTCGCCGCCGACACCCGGCCCCAGTTGGTGCCCACGATGTCGCCGATCCCGGTGCGCGCGATTCCCGCGTTCAACTCCACCCTGCTGGCCCCCTATCCGGTGCCGTGGAAATACGATAACTCGGTCGTCGGTTACTCGGATATCAGCCTGGACTATCAGTGGTACGTCGATGGTATTCCCGTCCCTCAGGCACAGGGCGGCCAACTGCACCAGTTCAATATCACCGGCGAAGACGTGGGAAAGCAGGTCTGGGCGGTAATCACGGCCAGCATGATTGACAACACCCTAAAACCGGGCTCCGCGGAAACCTCCCGCAGCATCGCCACCCCCTACGCGCTCCAAATCACCGACCCCCGCCCCTCCACCAATGACCCCGTGGCCGGTGCACCACTGTCGGCATCCGTCACGTTCCTCGCCCCCGGCGAGCGCGATATGAAGTTTTTCTCCGAGGAGATGCGGCCCAAGGTAGCGTGGACGTGGATCTCGGGCGACAGCACCCCCCTGGCATCACGCCCGAACACCAGCACCTGGGGAAGCACCGTCCTCGCCCCCACTCAGGCACAGATTGATGCGGGCATCACGGTCACGGCGGTGGCGACCTGGCCCGGATCTACCACCGTGACCCGGACCACACGGGTGGTCTGGAAAAAGATCACCGCGGGCACTGCCGAAATTACCGGCACCCCCGCGGTGGGCGACACCCTGACCGCGGTAACCCGAGACTGGGAACCCGGAATCCCGCTCGGGTACACATGGAGCACCACTGACGGACGGACGATCCCCGGTGCGAACTCGCGCACCTTCACCCCCACGGTCGACCAGGCGGGCAAGAGCGTTCGAGTGCAGGTGTGGGCCTCGGCTTCGAATCGCGCCACGGCTCGGGTCACCAGCGCGAGCGTGGCTATCCCGATGTTGTCACTGACGGGGGTCACCGGGACCGTCGTCGGGGATCCCGTGGTGGAGGGCACGCTTCGAGCGGTGGCAGTCCACCCCGACGGCGCCCCGGTGACCGGCGGCGGCTACCAGTGGTACGTCAACGGGGGATACATTTTCGGGGCGAATGCGGAAACCTACACCCCGAGCGTCGCGGACCTGGGTAAAACCTTCACCGTGCGCTTCACCGCATCCCGAGTGGGATACACCTCGGTGAATGTGACCGGCATCGCCTCCGGCCCCACGCGGCCCGGCACCCAGCCCGATACGCTTGGCCTCACCTCCAGCGGGACCCCGCGCGTCGGCGACCCCCTCACCCTGACGGTTTCGGGGGCCTCACCCGGGTCTCAGATTTCCTTTGAGTGGTTCCGGGTGGATCAACCCGGGCACACGGCGGACGGCGCCACCTACACCCCACGGCGCACGGATGCTCACCAGGTGGTCCGCGGGCTGGCCCGGGTGACCAAGGCCGGATTTGATACCCGTGTTCTCTCGCTGGACTTCCCCATAGCACCGGCAGACTTCGGGGACTCCACCGCAGAAATTTCGGGTGTTCCCAAGGTAGGAGAGGTCCTCAGCGCCCGGAGTTCGGGATGGGGCGATGTCGAGCCTTCGACGTTCACCTATCGATGGTTTGCGACGGACGACCCCTCCCAGACGCTGGGCACCGAGGCCACCCTCACGCCGAGTCCGGCGCTGCGGGAACGTCAGGTGGCGGTCGAGGTGACCGGGTCCGCGCCGGGCTATGCGGATAAATCGGTCCTCTCGACGCCGGTCGCGATCACCGAGGATACCAACCTGGAGGTGCAGCTCACGGGCATCGCGTCCGCCTGGTCCACCCTGACCGCCGCCGCGTCCTCCACGACACCGGATGTCGCCCTGCAGTATCACTGGGAGGTCCCGGGGTCCGCCCTCGCCGCGACCGCGGGCTCCGAGGGCCCGACCCTGGCCCTCGATCCCGCCTGGATCGGCTCGCGGGTTGGGCTCACGGTTACCGCGACCGCCCCCGGCTTTAACCCGGTGACCCGGACCCTGGAATCCGATCCGATCACCGAGGCGAGTTTTGAGGAGCCCACCCTCGCGCTGTCGGGGGCGCTACTTGTGGGGCAGCGCATCTCGGTGTCGGCACACGGTTGGGGCCTCACCCCGGATACCCAGATTCCAACCTGGTATCTCGATGGTGTGCCGATTCCCGACGCACACAACCCCGTCCTGGATATCACCCCGGACATGCGTGGAGCGGTGCTGAGCGTCGAGTTTGTGGCGTCCCGCGACGGGGTCCTGCCGCTGACCTCGACCCGTACCGATCTGGGCAGGGTCTCGGCCCTCGAATCGGTCCAACCGCATCCCGGCGTCTCCGGCGCGTCACCAAGCGCTCGCGGTGGGCACCCGAAGCCGCGGCTCGGAGCGGTGGGAGCGGCTACCCGCGCACACCAGACCGGACCGGCGTCCGCCCGCGGCCTCGCCGACACCGGTGCCGCGGGCCTGGGTGGATTCCCGCTCGTTCTGGCGGTCACGCTGGGTCTGGGCCTCACGCTACGGGTCGGGGCAGGGGCGATCCGTCGAGGCTCCCGGAGCTGAGACGCCGCATCGGCGCGGGCCGATCGGGCCACCCACGCCGGAAACGGCTGCGGCCCCCACGTGTGAACGTGGGGGCCGCAGCCGTATGGACTATCGCTACTTGGTCACCAGGTACGAACGCAGATCCTTCAGGATCTTGCCCGCGCCGATCGGGCCGAGGCCCAGGTACCAGACGTCATCGTCCACCCGCTGCACGTGCTTGTCCTTGACGGCGGTGAGGGTGGGCCAGATCGGACCGGCCAGGGCCGCGGTCTCACCGGTGGCCTCGGGGGTGCCGTAGCTGGTGTAGAAGATCCAGTCGCCGTCGGCCTGGGCGAGGTTCTCCGAGGAGATCTCGGTGGCCAGCTCGTCGATGTCCTGGATCTTGGGCCGGGCGAGACCCACGTCCTTGAGGATCACGCCGATCAGCGAGGCGTTGCCGTACAGGCGGGTCTTCTGCGGCATGAAGCGCAGCAGCGAGATGGTGGGATTGCCGGGGATGTCGGCGCGCAGCTTATCGGCCTCGCCCTGATACTCGTTGAGTAGGCTCACGGCCTTGTCCTCATCACCGGTGGCCGCGGCAACCAGACGCAGGTTTTCCTTCCACGGGAAACCCGGGCGGATAGAGAACACGGTCGGGGCGATCTGCGCGAGCTGCGGATACAGCTTGTCCGCCCGCAGCTTGGAACCGAGGATCAGGTCGGGCTTGAGCGCGGCGATGGCCTCGAGGTTGGGCTGCTGGATGGTGCCGATCGAGGTGGCCTTTTTGACCTTATCGGCCAGGTATCCGGGGATCGAGTTGGCACCCTCGGTGGAGGGGATGCCAACCGGGGTGATGCCGAGTGCCAGCACATCGTCGAGCTCGCCGGTGTCCAGGACCACGACCCGCTTGGGCTTGGCCTTGATCTCGGTGGTCCCCTCGGAGTGCTTCACCTCGCGCGGGAAGACGCCGGGCTTGGCCGTGCTGCCGAGCTTGGCGGTCTCCTCGTCGGCGGTCTTGAAGTGGGCGCCGCCGGTCGCGACGTCGGTGTTCCCCGACCCGGACTTGAGTCCACCCCCATCGGTCTGGGCGCAGCCAGCCGTCAGTGCAATCAGGAGGGCAACGGCCGCGGCCTGGAGCGCTCGCTTCTTTCGTAATTCATACATCACCCTCGAACGTAGCCTAGTTTTCCGCGACAGGCTAGGTAAGGCTTGCCAACCTTAGGATCGACTGTGTGACGACAAAACGCGGGCTAGACTGGCCACTGGTTTATTTGCGCACTAACGGGAGGTCGATCACGTGGCATCAGCCCCCGTTCCGGTGCCCGAAGCTGACTCCTCTCGCGTCTCGGGCGACACCCGTCGACGCACCGGCAGGCGTGTCACACTCTTGATCGGCGCGCTGGTTTTGCTGGTACTGATCGCGCTGGGTTCGCTCCTGATCGGCTCCAAGCCAATCCCGCCGCACACCGTCTGGGCGGCGCTGTTTGCCCCCGATGGATCCCCCGATCAGGCGATCATCCTCGGCTCGCGCCTCCCACGGGCGATCCTGGGCATCCTGGCCGGGGCCGCACTCGGGGTTGCCGGGGCCCTGGTACAGGCGTTCACCCGAAATCCGCTGGCCGAGCCCGGGCTCCTGGGCGTGAACGCCGGGGCCTCGCTGGCGATCGTGCTGGCCGTGGGTACCTTCGGGATCACCGCCTACAGCGGCTACGTGTGGTTTGCGTTTGGCGGGGCGGCCGCGGCCGCGGCCCTGGTCGCGCTGATCGGCATGCGTGGCACCCGCCGCCTGGACCCCGCCCGGCTGGTGCTCTCGGGGGTCGCGCTGGGCGCTGTCCTCTCGGGGATCGGAACCGGGCTCGCCCTGCTCAACCCCAGCGCCTTTGACCAGCTGCGCGCCTGGACCGTGGGCTCGCTCGCCGACCGCGGCAGCGACCTGCTGGCCCCGGTCGCGATCACCGTGGGCATCGGCCTGCTGCTGGCCGCGTTCACCGGCCGCGGGCTGAACGCCCTGGCCCTCGGCGAGGATGCCGCCCGCGGACTCGGGTACCACCCGGGACGCTCTCGCGTCCTGATTCTGCTGGCGATCACCGTGCTGGCCGGATCCGCGACCGCCGCGGTGGGCGCGATCGGCTTCCTGGGGCTGATGGCCCCGCACCTGGCCCGCCGCATCAGCGGCACCGATCAGCGCTGGCTACTGGTGTTCTCGGCGGTGCTGGCCCCGATCATCCTGCTGATCGCCGATGTGATCGGCCGCGTCATCCTGCCGGGTGAGCTCGAGGCCGGCGTCACCTGCGCGCTGATCGGCGCGCCCGTCCTGGTCTACCTGGCCCGTCGTAAAAAGGTGGCGGGACTGTGAGTGTGACCCACCGCGTGCGCAGTCGTTCGCGCACCCGCACACTGATCGTGTGTGTGATCCTGCTGGCCCTGGCCCTGCTGGTGGGCATCATCATGATCGGCAGCGGCGACTATCCGCTGGGACCCGACCGGGTGCTCGGGGTGCTCTTTGGCGGCGGCAGCGATCTGGAACGCTCGATCGTGCTGTCCTGGCGCGCGCCGCGGGCCCTGGCCGCCATCGTGTTCGGGGCGGCGCTTGGCGTAAGCGGCGGGGTCTTCCAATCGCTGACCCGCAATCCGCTGGGCAGCCCCGACGTGATCGGTTTCGGCACCGGTGCCTACACGGGCGCACTGCTGGCGATCATGCTCGTGGGTGGCAGCTATGTGGCCACCTCGATCGGTGCCCTGGCCGGCGGCCTGGGCACCGCGCTGCTGATCTACTTCCTGGCCTGGCGACGCGGTTCCCACGGCTACCGGCTGATCCTGGTGGGTATCGGCATCAGCGCCGCACTGGCCGCGATCAACCAGTGGCTCGTCCTGCGCGCCGATATCGAGGTCGCGATGGCCGCCGCGGTGTGGGGCGCGGGCTCGCTGGGCGGTACCACCTGGGCGCAGGCCCTGCCGGCGATCCTGGTGATCCTACCCGTGCTCGCGCTGACCCTGGCCGGCGGCCGCACCCTGGGCATGCTGGAACTCGGCGACGACGCGGCTCAGGCGCTGGGTGTGCGCACCGAGCGGGCACGGCTGATGCTGGTGGTCCTCGCGGTCGCGCTCACGGCGGCGGTGACCGCGGTGGCCGGGCCGATCGCGTTTGTGGCACTTGTTGCACCGCAGCTGGCCCGCCGACTCACCGGAAGCGCCGGAATCGCGCTGATCCCCGCCGCCTGCATGGGCGCGTTCCTGCTGGTCACCGCGGACCTGCTGGCGCAGCGCATGTTTGCCCCGATCCAGCTCCCGGTGGGCCTGGTGACCGTGTGTCTGGGCGGTGTTTACCTGCTCTGGCTGCTGGGCCGCGAGGGCTCCAAACGACTGCGGTAATACACTGTCGCCCGCGGAAAGAAAGTGGCAGACTCGTTGCATGACCTCCGCAGACTCCCCGCGCCCGCACACCATGCTTGCCGCCGTGTATGACACCCCCGGTCCCGCACAGAACCTGCGCCTCACCGACGAGGTTTCGGTGCCCTTCGCGCTCTCCGATGAGGTGTTGGTACGGGTGCACGCCTCGGCGCTCAACCCGATCGACACCAAGACGCGCGCCGGTCGCGGGGTCGCCTCGGGGATCGTGCGCTATCCGGCGCTGATTGGATCCGACTTTGCCGGGGTGGTGGTGCGCGCTCCCTATGAGGCCCACCCGCTGCAGCCAGGCACCGAGGTCTATGGGATGCTGCCGGTCCCGCGAGTGAGCGGGTCCTATGCGCAGTACGTGGCCGCGCCCTCGCTCTCGATCGCGCCCAAGCCCGACAACCTCTCCTTCACCGAGGCCGCGGCCGTGCCGCTGGCGGCGATGACCGCCTGGGGCGCGCTGGATGCCGCCGAGATCGAGCCGGGTCAGCGGGTGCTGATCCACGCCGGTGCCGGAGGTGTGGGGCACTTTGCGGTCCAGCTCGCCGCGCTGCGCGGGGCGCACGTGATCGCCACCGGTTCCGCCCACAACCTCGACTTCCTGCGCGAGCTGGGAGCCGCCGAGGCCATCGACTACACCGCGCGGAACTTCGAAGAGGGCCTGGCTCCAGTGGATGCGGTGATCGACCTGATCGGCAACGTGCACGCGAACACCGGCAGCCGCTCGCTCGGCGTCATCGTCGAGGGCGGCGTGATCGTCAACGTCCCCTCGGGCAGCTGGCCCGAGTTCGCCGCCGAGGCGGAGGCCGCGGGCGTGCGCGGCACCCACTATAAGGTGTCCCCCGATGCACGCGTGCTCGAGCAGATCACGGCGCTGATCGAGTCGGATCAGCTGCGCGTGGTGCTCGCCGACACCTACCCGCTCGAGCGTATCGTCGAGGCCCATGAGGCGCTCGAGGCCGGGCACACCCGAGGCAAGATCGCGATCTCGATTCCCTAGCGCGCGGCGCCGGACACTGCCGGCTTGCTCCCTAGGACAGCGACGCGGTGATGGCCGCGGTCTCCTCGGCGGTGGCCGGCAGCGCCGGGCCGCGTGGGTCGGCGGTCGGGGTCCCCTGCGCGCGGGCTGCCGCGTGCAGGCCGCCCAGTGGGCTCTGCCCGGCGGCGAGGGCTTCGGCGAGGCGGCGCAGTGCCACCCGGGCGGCGGGAGCATCGGGACTCTGGGTCCAGACCGCGCGGTACTCGGCGGGCAGGAGGGCCGCGAGGCCGGTGTGCCAGGCATCCACCGTGGGCGGCTCATCCAGCAGACCGAGGTCGCCGCTCAGGCCGATCGAGAAGCCGGGTCCGCCGGCGGATCGCAGTTCGGCGAGGCGGGTTTCCAGCGCATCCCGGTCGCGGCCCGGCAGGCGGGAGGGCTCCTTGATCGCCCGCAGGTTGGCGTGGGTCACCAGGTAGTCGAGGGTGTCGGCGCTGATGTCATAGCCGAGCTGTGCGGGCTTGTTGTAGAAGGCCAGCGGGAGATCCACCACGTCACACACGCGGGCGACGAGTTCGCGCACCTCGCTGTCGCCGATGGGGAGGTAGCTGAAGGGGGCGAGGATGACGCCGGCGGCCCCGGCCTCCTCGGCCGCCTGGGCGCGGGCGATGACCGCGGGGGTCGAGTGGGCGGTGATCCCGGCATAGACGGGCATGCGGCCGTCGGCGGCGGTCACGGCCTGGGCGATGATCGCCGCATGTTCATGGGCTTCAAAGCTGACCCCGGAACCGGAGGTCGCGAGCACCGTCACGGCATCGATGCCGTGGCCTGGAAGGGCCGAAATAATCTGCTCGAGCGCGATCAGGTCGGGGTTCTGCGCGGCGTCCAGCGGGGTGATGGGGTATGCGATGAGGCCGGTAAAAGGGGAGGCTGTCATCGGTTAACTCTACGCGACCCGCGTGGGGATGCGCTGAATCCGCTGGAATCGACCCCAAACCTCACGCAAAACCGGGCCACCCGCGAAAGCGGATGACCCGGTAATAATCTCGGTGAAACCGAAATTAGATGCTGTTGACGTCCAGCGGGATGCCGGGACCGAAGGTGGTCGAAACGGCACCCTTGGTGATGTAACGGCCCTTCGAGCTCGACGGCTTCAGACGAACGATCTCTTCCAGAGCGGCCGAGATGTTCTCGTTCAGCTGCTCGGCCGAGAACGATGCCTTGCCCACAACGAAGTGCACGTTGGAGTGCTTGTCGACGCGGAACTCGATCTTTCCACCCTTGATCTCGGACACTGCCTTGGCGGTGTCCGGGGTCACGGTACCGGTCTTCGGGTTCGGCATCAGGCCACGCGGACCCAGGACCTTACCCAGACGACCGACCTTACCCATGAGCTCGGGGGTCGACACGGCGGAGTCGAACGAGGTGTAACCAGCGGCCACCTTCTCGATCAGCTCGTCGCCACCAACCTCGTCGGCGCCAGCGGCCAGTGCGGCCTCGGCGGCCGGACCGGTTGCGAAGACGATAACGCGGGCGGTCTTACCGGTTCCGTGGGGCAGGATGACGGTTCCACGAACCATCTGGTCTGCCTTGCGGGGGTCAACACCGAGCTTGAGGGCAACCTCAACGGTCGAGTTTGCCTTTGCAGCAGCGGTCTCCTTGGCGAGAGCTACCGCGTCAGCGGGGGTGTAAACGGTGTCGGCAGCAACCTTCGCTGCCGCGGCCCGGTAGGCCTTAGACTTCTGTGCCATTTTTTCTCCTAGTGAGAACGTGGTCATTTGCGCCTGGCCGGCGCTGCCACTGTATTGAAAAGTTGAGGGTGTTGCTCGCGGAAGCGAACGACTACTCGACGGTGATACCCATCGAACGCGCGGTACCAGCGATGATCTTCGCTGCTGCGTCGATGTCGTTGGCGTTCAGGTCGGCCTTCTTGGTCTCGGCGATCTGACGAACCTGGTCCATCGTGATCTTCGCAACCTTGACGGTGTGCGGGGTGCCCGAGCCCTTGGCAACGCCAGCGGCCTTCTTGATGAGCTCCGCTGCCGGCGGGGTCTTCAGGATGAAGGTGAACGAGCGGTCCTCGTACACGGTGATCTCAACCGGGATCACGTTTCCGCGCTGCGACTCGGTGGCCGCGTTGTAAGCCTTGCAGAACTCCATGATGTTCACGCCGTGCTGACCCAGTGCGGGACCGATCGGCGGTGCCGGGTTAGCGGCGCCAGCCTGGATCTGCAGCTTGATCAGACCCGTGACCTTCTTCTTCGGTGCCATGTTATTTCCTTCTTTAGTGATCGAGTAACGGGCGGTTGCCCGCTGCTCTCCCGCCGACCCGGTGGGCCGCGGTGGTGTAAAAAACCGTGGGGTAAGCGCCAGAAGACGCAAACCCGATCAAGTCTACGCGATCGGGCCCCAGATCGCGAGTCGGTTTGTCCTCTGGCAGGCCGATCCGTTAGTCAGGCAGGCGGTCGAGCCTTCGCGCAGCTCGGAAGTAGGCGTCGAGCCCCTGCCTTCGTCCCACCGCCACCGCCTGCACAGCGACAACGGCGATCCCGTCGGAGGCGAACCGATACACCAGACGAAAGCGCGGTTTAACGTTCCCAATGGGATCGAAGTAGAGCTTAAAACAGTCGCGGAGATCTCCGGTAGCCACTCGATCATCGAGTGGCACCCCGCGAACGGTTCCATCGCGAATCGCGACGATGAGATCGATGGTCATTTTGCGCGTACGTAAGTCCGGCAGCGCATCAAGATCCTCCTGAAACCCAGGAAGAACCTCCATACGCAGACGCGAAGACATTAGCGATAGTCACCCGGGTCCAGGCCGAGCCCGCCGGCGACCTCGCTCAGCGGCGTCGCCGGGCCCCGGGCCGCACGCTGGCGCACGAGTGCGGCAATCTCCATGTCCTCGATAATCGGCAGGAGCTCGGCATACAGCTCAAAGGGGATGATCACGGCTTCGGCCTTACGGTGCGCTCCAAAAATGAGCGGTGCCGCCGCGATGCCCTCCTCACGAAACCGCTTCAACGCACGCGGGAGTTCATCGCGCGCGTCCTTACTCGCCAGCACAGGAGGAATAGCCATGCGTCCAGCGTATCAATCTTGCGCATAAACATGTACATATTTATGTGCCTAATTCCGCACTGTCCGCACAAACACAAAACCCCGCATCCAAAAGGATGCGGGGTCTTGAGAGGTAAAAACTAGAGCTTGGTGACCTGGTCGAAGCTCAGCTCCACCGGAGTCTCGCGTTCGAACAGCGAAACCAGGACGGTGAGCTTGCCGCTCTCCGGCTTGATCTCGGAGATCGAACCCGGCAGGCCCGCGAACGAACCCTCCTTGATGGTGATGGTCTCGCCGATCTCGAAGTCGATCTCCGCGGTGACGGTGCGGTTCTGAACCGGCTTACCTGCGGCCTTGCTGGCGGCAACCTCGGCGACCTCAACCAGGCTCTTGAGCATGTTGAAGGCCTCTTCGAAGCGCAGCGGGGTCGGGTTGTGGGCGTTGCCCACGAAGCCGGTCACACCCGGGGTGTGGCGAACAACCGACCAGCTGTCCTCGTTCAGGTCCATCCGCACGAGTACGTATCCGGGGATCCGCACGCGGGTGACCATCTTGCGCTGACCGTTCTTGATTTCCACCACGTCTTCCATGGGGACTTCAATCTGGTAGATGTACTCGGCAACATCCAGCGTGCCCTTACGCTGCTCGATGTTGGCCTTCACCTTGCGCTCGAAACCGGCGTAGGAGTGAATGACATACCACTTACCCGGCTGCGTGCGCAGCTCCAGGCGGAAAGCCTCGTAGGGATCGAGCTCGACGGGGGCCTCGGCCTCTTCGTCGGACTCTTCGGTCTCGGCGTCAGCTTCTCCAGCCTCGGTCTCAACCTCTGCAACCTCGTCGGTTACAGTTTCGGTCTCAGCGGACTCGACAGTCTCGACGGGGGTCTCAACCTCGGTCACGCTGTTCTCGTTCAGATTCTCTGACACCTGATCTCATTCCTTACGTAAGTTGTCGCTTCACGGACGGGCGGGTGCGCGATGCACGGATCCATCCGAAATCGCGAGGGCCTACGGTGCGCCGAAGACCCAGTTCACCAGGGCGGCGAACAGCATGTCTACGCCGTAGACGAGACCCATCATGATGAGAACAAACACCAGCACAACGAGCGTGAAGTTGATCAGCTCCTTGCGGGTCGGGGTTACAACCTTCTTCAGCTCCGCAATTACCTGCTTGAGGAAGAGGATGATCCCGGCAAACGGTCCACGCTTCTGAGCGCGCGCCTGCTTTGCAGCAGCGACGATTTCCTCACTGGGTTCGTCGATTACGTTTGCGACCACGTGTTCACACCTTTCATGTGTCGGTGTTTCTAAGACACCGACGCGCAGGGCGGACAGGACTCGAACCTGCAACCTGCGGTTTTGGAGACCGCTGCTCTACCAATTGAGCCACCGCCCTATGAATCGAATTGTCGATCACAGGATGTGAAACCTACCTTACAGTGCCGAACCCCGACTCACCGAATCGGTGAAAAAAGGGCGCGGAAAAGCTTGTCAGGTTTCTCCTACGCCGCAAGTCTAGGGGACAAATACCGGCGAAGTAAAGTCGACACCGTTTTTGTGTGTGCTCACCAGACGCATCGCCGCCACAACCCGCTCACACAGCACCGCGGGCCCTGAGAAGACTCGGGACCCGCGGCGCGAAACGAGCTCGCAACTACCCGGCGACGGACACTCCGGTGATGTACGCGGGCGAGAACACGCTGAGAATTGCCTCGGCGGTTTCGTCCCGGGAGCGTTCGGGATCAAACACGACCCACTCCAGTCCCGCGACCAGCACCGCCCCGAAAATCGCACTCGCGCGGATCTCGGCGGCCACCGAGGTGCCGCCATCGATGTCCTGGAGAACATCGGCAAACACTCCGATTAGGCGATTACGCACGATCGTCAGCGACTCCCGCCACATTCGGTCGGTGCGAAACAGCTCGGCCACCAACAGCTTGGCCATCGCCTGATTATCGCGGATCCGATCGAGGGTGCCCTCGACCAGGGCGCGCAGGGCCGCGGGCCCGACCAGGTCCCCGCGCACTCCGAGGAGGAACGCGTGGAACTGGCCGAGACCATCGTCCATCAGGGCTTCAAACAGCTGATCCTTGGAGGTGAAGTTGTAGTAGACGCTGCCCTTGGCCACGCCCGCCTCGAGCGCCACATCATCCATCGTGGTCCCGGTGATCCCGCCCCGAGCCGAAAGCTCCAGGGCGGCATCCAGGATCGCACGCTTGGTTTTGGAGACCTTGGGTACCAGGGGTACCTCCGGGCTGATTGCGCTCATCACAAACTCCTTCACACGGATGGACATCGACCGGCGATTAGATCGCGAGTTCCGGGCTGAGCCGCTTCATGGTCCATACCTTCTGGCGACCGGCAGCATAGGCGGAGATCGCGAAGCTGATCACCAGTAGTCCGATCATATAGGCCAGGGCGATCCAGAAGCGGGCGTCGACGCCTCCGGTAATCAGCTGGCGCAAACCGTTGACCACGTAGGTCGCGGGCATCACCGGGTGCAGGATCTGGAAGAAGCCGGGGGTGGTCTCCACCGGATAGGTTCCACCCGATGAGCTCAGCTGCAGCATCAGCAGAACCAGGCTCACCACGCGGCCGGTCGCACTACCCAGCAGCACGATGAACATCTGCTGCAGGGCGAGGAACGCCAGGGTGGTCAGGTACATAAACGCGGCGGTGGCGACCCAGTAGACCGGCTGCAGTCCGATGCCGTAGACGAGCACCAGCATCATGATGACCACCTGGCCGAGGCCGATCGCGGCGGCCGGGATGAATCCGGTCAGCGCAGCACGCAGGCCCGAGGTGCGTCCGGCGAGGGCGCGGGTGGGCAGGGCACGGAGGATCAGCCAGGTGATCAGCGCACCCACGAACGCGGCCAGGGCGATGAAGAAGGGCGCGAAGCCCTCACCAAAGCTGGCGGCCTTGTTCTCGTTGGTGGTGGCCAGCCCGACCGGATTCGCCACCACGGGCGCGGTGCGATCGATGCGAGCGGTCGAGTAGTCGGGGGCCTTTTCGGCACCCTCGCCCAGCTTGGTCGCCAGCTCATCGCTCCCCTCGGCAAGCTTCTGGGTGCCGTCGGTCAGGGTTTCGCCACCGGTCGCGGCGCTCCGCGCACCGTCGGCCAGCTGGGTCGAGGAGGAGGCCAGGGTGTGCGCACCGGTGTTGAGCTTGGCGGCACCGTCGGCGAGCTGGTTGGCACCGGGGACGGCCTGGTTCAGGCTCGAGGCGAGGGTTCCCGCACCCGAGGACAGTGTTCCGGCACCGGTGTTGAGCTTCTGCACGGCGTCGTTCACGCCGGTCGCGCCGGCTGCGAGGGATCCGATGCCTTGCTGGAGGGCCGGGACCTTCTGGGCCAGCTGGGCGGTTCCCCCGGCGAGCTTGGTGGCACCCGCGGCAAGCGTGGAATCCTGGGCGGTGCCGGCGGAAATTCCGGCGGTTGCGCCCGCGAGCTTGTCCATCGGGATGCCCTTGCTCGCGAGGAACTCGTTGAACTGAGCCACGGTCATGTTCTGGGTGGCCGGGTTGGCCATCGCGTCGCGGATCGCTCCGGCCAGCTGCGCGGTCTGATCCGCGCCGGTGTGCAGCGTGCCCACACCGGCTGCCAGCGCCTGAGCGCCGTCGTTGAGCTGAGCCGCCTGGCCCGGCAGGGCCGCCGCCTGGGTGTTCAGTTCGGAGGCACCGGCACCGAGGGCCGGGGTCTTCTCGGCGAGCTGGCCGAGTCCGTCGGAGAGGGTCTTGGCGCCGCCGGCGAGGGTGCCCGCGCCGGTTGCGGCCTTGCTCACACCATCGGCGAGGGTCTTGGTTCCCGCGCCCAGGGTGTCGGTTCCGCTGGCCAGGGTGTTGGCGCCATCGGAGAGCTTGCCGGATCCATCGGCCAGGGTGTTGAGCCCCACCACGAGTTCGCCCGCGCCATCGTTCAGGGTGCCCGCGCCCTCGGCGAGGGTTCCCGCACCATCGGCGGCCTGACGCACGCCGTCGGCCAGGGTGCTCACGCCCACCAGCATCGTGTTGGCGGTCTGTTCGCTGACCTGCTCGGTCACCGCGTTGCGCAGGAGCGTCATCGCGCTCTGGCCGAGGGTCGAGGCGAGGAAGTTATTGGCGTCGTTGAATTCGACGTCGATCTTGGCCTGCTCGGGCTTGTCGTCGGCAACCGAGACGGCCGAGGCCGAGAAGTCCTTGGGGATGGTGACCGAGAAGTAGTAGGTGCCATCGGACACGCCCTTGCGGGCGGTGTCGGCGTCCACCTTGCTCCACTTGAGGTCGCCACCCTCGAGCACCTTATCGACGACCTTATCCCCGGCGTTGACCCGGGTTCCATCGTCCATGGTGGCACCGCTGTCCTCGTTCACCAGGGCCACCGGCAGGTTCTTCATCTCGTCGGTGGGTGCCCAGAATGCCCAGAGGTAGAGGGCACCGTAGATCAGCGGAATGAACAGCAAAACCACGAGGGAGATCTTGGGCAGCGTGCCCTTTTTGAAGCGGGTCAGTTCGGTCCCCGCGGACGCGAGCGACATCATACGAGTTCCTCCAGGAGGGTCTGAGCGTGGGGGGCCGGGGAGGCCTGGGACACCGGGATTTCGGTGACCGGGACGCTCACGCCGGCATACAGTGCGGGTTCAAAGGCGGAGGCGGAAACCAGGACGCCGATGCCCGAGGCAGCGATCTCGCCCAGGCGGGTGATCACGGCGGCCTGCGCACGCAGGTCGTGCACGTGGTCGATGCCGTCCACGATCAGCACGTCGGGGGCGTCCATCAGGGCCAGGCCGATGCGCAGCAACAGCTTGGTGTCCTCATCGAGGTCCCAGATCATGGTTTTGGCGGCGGGGATCGGGTGGGACCCAAACGCGGGAACCAGCGCCCGCACCACGGCGACGTCGTCAAAGCGGCGCACCAGGGCGTACCAGGGGGCGTTCCAGCGGGCGCGTTCGGTGACCGCATCACCGACGGTGACGGCCTCCTCCAGGGTGTCGATCCCGTCGAACCCGGCGATCGCGCTCTGGTTGCGCAGGGCGCTCAGGCCCTCGGCACCGCGCACGGTGAGGGTGCCCGAACTGGGCTTCATCCGGCCCGCCGCGGTGAGCAGGAAGCAGGTCTTGCCGCTGCCGCGGGTACCGGTCACCACACCGAAGGGTGCGTCGAGGGTGAAATTGAGGGGGCCGTAGACCGAACCACGAGCCGCGTTGAGGGCGATGTCATTCGCCTGAAGCAGTGCCGTCACTATCGTGACCTTTCTCATCTTTTGTACTGACTAGTCAGTTTAGACTCGTCGGTACAAAAATCGCAAGTTATGCGCTGAGATCATAGGCTTGAGGCATGGAGACACTGACGTCACTGCTGACCGCGATCCCCATCACCATCGGAGGAATCTTCATCACCTGGATGGGCTGGCGCGGAGGCCAGGGCAGGCTCAAGCGCAACATGCTGATGGGCGTGCGCAACCCGACGACCCTGCAATCCGATGCGGCCTGGGACGCGGCGCATCGCGCGGTCGCAAAGCCCACGATGATCGGCGGAATCGGCGCGACAATTAGCGGCGTCATCGCCGCATTTATCCCGATCGAGACCGGCTATATCGTGGTTCTCGTGGGGGCCGGCTGGATCCTCGCCTGGGTCGCGGGCAGCCTGGGCATCGGCACACGCGCGGCCGAAAAAGCGGCCGCCGCCGAAGCCTAGAACATTACTCGCCCGCAGGCACCGTCACTAGAACGCGACGTGCTGCATGACCCACGCGTGCATCGTCACCGCGGCGGCGGCCGAGGCGTTGATCGAGCGAGTGGAACCGAACTGGGTGATTTCCACCACGGATTCGGAGGCGGCAATCGCCTCGGGCGAGAGGCCCGGGCCCTCCTGGCCAAAGAGCATCAGGCAGCGCTCGGGTAGCTCGAAGGTTTCCAGGATCACCGATCCGGGCACGTTATCGATGCCGATGATCGGCAGGTTTTTGGCGGCGCACCAGGCAACCAGGGCCTCGATGGACTCGTGGTGGATCACGTGCTGGTAGCGATCGGTCACCATCGCCCCACGCTTATTCCAGCGCCGACGGCCCACGATATGCACGGTGTCCGCGCCGAATGCGTTGGCGCTGCGCACGATCGAGCCGATGTTCATATCGTGCTGCCAGTTTTCGATGGCCACGTGGAACGGGTGGCGGTGCTCGTCGAGGTCGGCGACGATCGCCTCCATCTTCCAGAACCGGTAGCGGTCGATCACATTGCGGGTGTCACCGTGCTGCAGCAGCTCGTGATCGAAGTGGTCTTCCTCGGGCCACTCACCCACCCACGGCCCCACTCCGGCGGTGGAGAGTTCATGGGTCGGGGCATCCTGCGGCTCGGTCATCCCCTAAGCGTAGCCGCCCCACACGCAAATTCCGGCATCGGTCACGGAAAGTTTTCGGTGCACCGAAAAGTTAAGCTATGGTTTCTCCATGACCCGACCAACCCTGCGCCTGATCGCTCTCACCGCCCTGACCGCCCTTGGCCTCACCGGCTGTTCCCTGCTGGACGAGGGCGGCCACACCACGCCCACCGCCGGAGAAAAGCCCCTCGTCCTCACCAGCTTCACGGTGATCGCCGATATGGCCCGCGAGGTGGGTGGAGACCGCGTCCGGGTCGAATCAATCACCAAACCCGGTGCCGAGGTCCACGGCTATGAGCCCACACCTCACGACATTCGCAATGTGGCCGGTGCCTCACTGCTGCTGGAAAACGGCTTCGCGCTGGAGGGCTGGTTTGACCAGTTCACCCCGAACGTGCCGCGGGTGGTTCTGAGTGAGGGGATCGATCCGATCCTGATCACCGTCGGCGATAAGGCCGGTGCTTCCAACCCGCACGCCTGGATGTCCCCGGCCGCCGGACAGGTCTACGTGCACAACATTGCCCGCGCCCTCGGTGATCTGGTGCCCGAGCACGCCGAGGAATTCACCCGCCGCGGCGAGGCCTATGCCGCACGGATTGGCGAGGTACGGGACGGGCTGAGCGAGCGACTGTCCACGATCCCCGCGGACCGGCGCTTCCTGGCCACCTGCGAGGGTGCCTTTAGCTATCTCGCCCGGGACGCCGGATTAGAGGAAGGCTACCTCTGGGCGGTCAACCAGGAAAACGAGGGTACCCCGCAGCAGATGGCCGATCTGATCGCCCAGGTGCGCGAACGCCAAGTGCCCACGGTGTTCTGCGAGTCCACGGTGAGCGATAAGGCCCAGGGCGAGGTGGCCGCGGCGACCGGTGCAACCCTGGCCGGGCCACTGTATGTCGACTCACTCTCCGATGGTCCCCCGGTTGGCAGCTATCTCGAACTGCTGCGCTATGACCTCGACCTCATCGCCGACGGGCTGAGCCGATGAGCGCCCGGACCCCGGGACAGCACCCGGCCGCCCCCGTCCCCGCCACCGCCACCGCCAGCGGCGATCTTGCGGGCGAGCCGCGCACCACGGAGGCCTCGGCGAGCGCCGCCGCGATCCACGTGCGTGACCTACACGTGGCCTACGGGTCGGTGATCGCCCTCTCCGGCGTCACCCTGGACCTCGCTCCGGGCAGCGTCACCGGGCTGGTCGGGATGAACGGCTCGGGCAAATCCACCCTGTTCTCGGCGCTGATCGGCATGCTGCCCGGCGCACGCGGCGAGATCCGCCTGCTGGGGAAGGACCCGGCCGCCGCCCGCCCCGCGGGGCTGGTGGCGTTTGTCCCGCAGACCGAGGTGATCGATCGCGACTTCCCGATCAGCGTGCGCGAGGTCGTGATGCTCGGGCGTTACGGCCACCTGGGGTTCACCCGCCGGCCCCGCGCCGCCGACCGCGCGGCGGTCGCCGCCGCCCTGGAGCGGGTGGGCCTGACCGACCTCGCCGACCGTCCCATCGGGGCGCTCTCCGGCGGACAGCGTAAGCGGGCGTTTGTGGCACGCGGCATCGTCCAGGATGCGCGCATCCTGCTGCTGGATGAGCCCTTCGGCGGTGTGGATGCGGTCTCGCAAACCCTGATCACCGGCGTCCTGCGCGAACTGCGCGACGAGGGCCGCAGCCTCCTGGTGGCCACCCACGACCTCGCCGGAATCCCCGAACTGTGCGACGAGGTGATCCTGCTGAATAAGCGGATCCTCTTCCACGGCGACCCCGCCACCGCCCTGCGTCCGGAAAACCTGGCCCTCACCTTCGGGGTTGCCCCGTGACCCGTCTTCCCCCGACCTCTGGAGATTCAGCATGACCGACATCCTCACCTGGTTTACCGAGCCCCTCAGCCACGGCTTCATGTCCCGCGCCCTGGTGGCCACCCTGATCTCGGCGAGTGTGTGTGCGCTGCTCTCCTGCTGGCTGGTGCAGATCGGCTGGTCGCTGATGGGCGACGCGGTCTCCCACGCGGTGTTTCCCGGCGTGGTCTTCGCCCACATGATCGGGGTGCCCTTTGCCCTCGGAGCCTTCATCTTTGGGGCCGGGGCGGTCGGGCTGATCGGTGCCCTTCAGTCCCGCACCACCCTGAAATCCGACACCACGATCGGTGTGGTGTTCACCAGCCTGTTTGCGCTGGGGATCGCCGTCAACTCGGTGTTCCCCAGTCAGGTGGATCTCAACCACATCCTGTTTGGCAACATTCTGGGGGTCGGCGTGAACGATCTGCTGCTGGTCGCGATCGTGGGTTTCGCCAGCGGCGCGGTACTCCTACTCAAGCGACGCGACCTGACCCTGTACGCGTTCGATCCGGTTCAGGCACACACCCTGGGCATCCGGGTGCGCGGGCTGCGGATCCTGCTGCTGCTGATCCTGGCCCTGGTGGTGGTCATCACCCTGCAGACGGTGGGGATCATTCTGGTGGTCGCGATGCTCATCATCCCCGGGGCCACCGCACTACTGGTGAGCGGACGCATGTCCCGCATCCTGCCCATCGCCGTGGCCTCCGCGCTGCTCTCCTCGATGGTGGGCGTCTATGCGGCGTACTATCTCAACGCCTCGGTGGGCGGGGTTGTGGTGCTGACTCAGGCCGCGCTGTTTATGCTCGCGCTGATCCTCGGCCCACGCGGCGGCCTGCTACCGAGCGCCCTGCGCTCCCGCCGGGCGGCGCAGACCTCGCGGGCACCGGAATCGGGGGTGTTGGTCGGGGTGAATTAGGCGGGCAGCAGGGCTGAGTTCACCATCCCTCCCGGCAATTCGCGGGGGTCCGGGTACCCTGGATACGGACCCGCTACCCGGTGCGGGCCACCGAGGAGAGCCCGATGCCGCTGAGCACCCGCTATGAGGACGCCCACGAGGACTACCTGAAGACCATCTACTCGTTCACCGAGTGGCAGGATGCCCCGATCACCCCCTCGGTGCTCGCGACCCGGCTGGGCCTGGCCCCCTCGACCGTGACCGAGATGGTCAAGAAGCTTGCCGCCGCCGGGCTTGCCGACCACGTGCGGTACGGGGCGATCAGCCTCACCGAGACCGGACGTCTGCGGGCCCTGGCGGTGATTCGCCGGCATCGGCTGATCGAAACCTGGCTCGTGAACGAGATGGGCTACACGTGGGACGAGGTACACGATGAGGCCGAGGTGCTGGAACACTCGATCAGCGACCGCCTGCTGGACGCCATCGCCGAACGCCTGGGCAACCCCACCATCGACCCCCACGGCGACCTGATCCCCACCGCCGACGGCGAGGTCATCCGCCCCAACGCCACAACCCTTGCGCACTGCGCCCCGGGCAGCGAGGTCACCGTGGTGCGCATTCGCGACCGGGATCCCGAGATGCTGCGCCAGCTGGCCGAGCACGGGATCGGGCCGGGGAGCACCATCACCCTGGTGACCCTGTCGCCGACCCCGGTGCTGCGCGTGGGCACCACCAACATCGTGCTGTCCATCGGGGCCGACGAGATGATCTGGGTCTCCACCGGTCACTAGTCGACCCTTGCCGGCGCACTCTGGGCCCCGATCCGACGCGCCCGACGGGCATGCTTCGGGGAAACCGTGCAGCCGTCCGGGCATCGTGGTCCCATAGACTGGGACTGACCCGTTCACCCAGTAGAGGGAGCAGTACCGATGACGCAGAAGCGCGCCGAAGTCGAATGTTGGCTGACCGACATGGACGGCGTTCTCGTGCACGAGAACCGCGCCATCCCCGGAGCCGCCGAGCTCCTCGAGCAGTGGCGTAACGAGGGCAAGCCCTACCTGGTGCTCACCAACAACTCCATCTTTACCCCGCGTGACCTGAGCGCGCGCCTGCGCTCCTCCGGTCTCGAGGTCCCCGAGGACCGTATCTGGACCTCGGCCCTCGCCACCGCCGCCTTCCTGAAGAGCCAGAAGCCGGGCGGCACCGCGTTTGTGATCGGCGAGGCCGGCATCACCACCGCGCTGCACGAGGCCGGCTTCATCATGACCGAGACCAACCCCGACTACGTGGTGGTGGGCGAGACCCGCAACTACTCATTCGAGGCGATCACCAAGGCCATCCGCCTGATCAGTGGCGGTGCCAAGTTCATCTCCACCAACCCCGACGCCACCGGCCCGAGCCGCGAGGGCCCGCTGCCCGCGACCGGCGCGATCACCGCGCTGATCACCAAGGCCACCGGCTTTGAGCCCTACGTGGTGGGTAAGCCCAACCCGATGATGTTCCGCTCCGCCCTCAACAAGATCGGCGCCCACTCGGAGAACACCGGCATGATCGGTGACCGCATGGACACCGACATCGTCGCCGGCATCGAGGCGGGACTGCACACCGTGCTGGTGCTCACCGGCATCAGCGACGACGAGGAGATCGGTCGCTACCCGTTCCGTCCGGACGAGATCCTGAACAGCGTCAAGGACCTGCTGCACCCGCCCGCGGAAAGCGAAAACTACGAACCCATCGCCTAGCGCGCACTCACGAAGCCCCGGCCGAGATTCTCGGCCGGGGCTTCGTGTATCCGCGAGCTAGCGCGGTGCGGACTCCCCACGCAGGGAACGAATCATGCTCTCCAGGATGCGCATCGCATCGCCGCGTTCAGTCTCGGTGAGTCCGTCCAGCATGCGCAGCTCCACACCGCGAACGGCGGCACTGGCCCGCTCCAGGGCCCGTCGCCCGAGCGGGGTCAGGCTGGTGGGGAGCACCTTTCCCACCGGCGCTTCGTCGGGCCGAGTCACGTGTCCCTCCCGCTCGAGGGTGTGCAGCAAGACGTTCATCGACTGACGCGTGACAAACGATCCGCGGGCGAGTTCGGAGTTGGAAAGCCCCGGGCGCTGGGCCAGGAGTTCGAGGCAGGAGTAGTGGGTGATGGTCATACCCAGCGGACGCAGGGCTTCCTCCATCGCCTGTCGCAGCGCGGTTGATGCCTCCTTCAACCGGTAGCCCAGGGAGGTATCGAGGTGGATGATCTCGCCGTCTTGACTCATGTCAGTAGTATGACATAGATTGATCCGTGTCAGATAACTGACATCTTCGGAAGGAATATCCACATGCCCGCTCTCGGTCCCGACTTCATCTCCCTGCAGGTTCGCGATCTGGACGCCTCCCAGGCGTTCTACCAGCACTACCTCGGCCTCACCCGCTCCCCCGCCGGTCCCCCGCACGCCGTGGTGTTCGAAACCAAGCCGATCGCATTTGCGCTGCGGAGCGTGCTGCCCGGCACCAACCTGGATGCCGTCCCCCAGCCGGGAATCGGCGTCGCGATCTGGCTGTACGCCACCGAGGTTCAGGCGATCCATGACGCGCTGAGCGCCGATGGGCACACCATTACCGCCGCCCCGATCGATGGTCCCTTCGGGCGCACGTTCACGTTCACCGACCTCGACGGTTATCAGATCACCCTCCACGACCGCGCCTAGAACGAAAGACGCCCGACCGAGAATTCTCTCGATCGGGCGTCTGAGTGGTGCGGCGCGCACCACCTTCTCGTGGTGTTTAGCCGGGCAGCACGCTCGTGGTGAGCGGCTCGCCGCCACTGCGGGTCACGAAACACAGGTAGCTGCGCTGGCCGTCATTCCACTGCTGCTCGGTGATGGGGAATGCGGCCTGAACCTGCAGGTCGGTGTATTCGCCAACCGCGATCCGCTCGGGGGCCGAACATGCCAGGGCCGATCCGGCCACGATGCTTGCCTCCCCGGGGAACGGGGCGTCCGACTCGGCGGCGATCGCCACCGGGGCCAGCAGCTGGGCCGCATGGGGCTGGGCGCAGTCCACGACGGTGAACTCGGTCGCCCAGGCATCGGTGAACGGGGCGATGCACTCGCCGCCGGTCAGCGTGTTCCACGCGTGCGGTGCCGTCGCGGCCGGGGTTTCCTGAGTCGCGGTGGGGCTCGGTGCGGCGCTGGAGGAGGCGGAGGTGGGTAGTCCAAAGCCGCCGGCGATCGTGTTGCTCAGGAAGAACAGCACCCCCAGCAGGGCGAGGAATCCGATACCGATTCCCACCAGCAGGCCGACTCGACGACCCGAACCACGACCACCCGAGGTTCCCCCACCGGGCTTGCCGGGGCGCGGAGGCGCGGGGGGTGCCGGAGTCGAGGCTGCTGGGGCAAGGGCCGAAGTCGAGGGCGCGGCGGCAGGGGCCGAAGTCGAGGGCACCGTGGTGGGTGCCGAGGTCGAGGGCACCGTGGTGGGTGCCGAGGTCGAGGGCACCGTGGTGGGTGCCGAGGTCGAGGGCGCCGTGGTGGGTGCCGAGGTCGAAGCTGCCTCGGTAGGCACCGGAACCGGGAACAGGGTCGTTTCGGGGTCCGGGGTCAGCGTCACGGCCGCGCTGGGAAGGGGAATCTCGCTGGTCAGCGGGGGCAGTTCGATCGAGCCGGTCATCGGCGGCACGATGGTCCCGGCCACCGTGGCATCCACCCCGGCGGCGGGTTCCTGATCGCGAATGAGCTCGGCGAGGAGCGCCTGGTCGATCGGGGCCGTGTGGGTGTCCTCCGCGGAGGGTGCGGAGGCCGCGGCGATGGGTTCGGCCGGGAGATCCAGGGGGATCTCGGGCGCGTGGTTTCCGCGGCGATCGCGCACGCTGGCGACCAGATCGCGCACGCTGGCCTCACCGGAGTGCGCCGAAGCCGAGGGGTCCGCGGGCTGAGCCGAGCCTTCGGCAACCTGGGCTGCCACCTGGATCGGTGCCGCCGGTGCGCCCGGTGCCGGTTCACTCGATGCCGGTTCACTCGATGCCGGTTCACTTGATGCCAGTTCACTTGATGCCAGTTCACTCGATGCCGGTTCGCCCGGTGCAGGTTCGCTAGGTGCAGGTTCGCTAGGTGCGGGCACCGGCGCGAATACCGGCGCTGCCGATTCGGCCGCCGCGGGTTCGAGCACTTCCGATGCCACCGGCTCAGGTTCGCTCGCTGCCGGGGTCGGAGTCACAAAAATGCTGGTTTCCGGCTCGGGCTGCGTCGCGACCGGAGCCGCGGGCACGGGGGCCGGGCCGGCAACGCTCCAGAATCCGGATAAGGCCGGGGCTACCGCGGGGGTGACCGTGGGCGCGCTCTCCGGATCGGGGCTCACCGCCGGGGCGGGCCGCACGGTTTCCGGGGCAGACTGCTCGGTTTCACGAGCGGACTGCTCGGATTCCGGGGTGTACTGTGCGGTCTCACGAGCAGACTGCTCGGTTTCCGGAATCGACTGCTCGGTTTCCGCGGTGGACTGTGCGATTTCAGGGGTGAGCCGCTCGGCTTCCGAGGTGGTCCGCACGGCATCCGCTCCCGGATCCACGATGTCCGCCACCACCGGAGGCAGAACCGGAACGTCCGGCTGTACCGCAGGAACCGCAGGCACGGCCGGGGTGGCCGGAGCGGCCGACGCCGCAGCGAGACGTTCGTCGGCGTGAATGGAGGGGTCCAGCTGATCGTTCGGGGTGAGACCCCAGTTGAATGCGGCCGGGGCAGACTCTTCGCCGGCGGGATTCGCGATCGGCTCTGACTCACGGTGGGTGCCCGGCACGGGCAGCACCACCGACGGGGTCGCATCCCCGACGCTGAAGGCGGGCTCATCGTCGAGGTCGGCCTCGATCGGCTGCTCCGCGTGAGGCTCGACGAGCGGACGCGGGCTGGACGCCGTCCGGATAATCGGCAGGGCGGACGCGTTGGTGTCGTGGAAATCGTTGGACGCGGGAATCTCGGGAGCCGGGGCATCCGCGGAGTGGACGGGCTCGGACTCCACCGCCACCGTGGCCCGATCCTCGGCTTCGGCGGCATCCGCGGCCGCACGCTGTGCCAGACGTTCAGCCTCGGCCGCGGCGGCGGCCGCACGTAGCTCGGTGCGGTGGGGCAGCGGAGGGGCGTCATCGGGGCGGATCACGGTGATGGGTTCTGCGCGCAGATGGGTCTGATCCCAGTTCTCGGCCACCGATTCCGTGGGTTCATCGGCGGAGGGCACGACGGCGCTGGGAGTAAGGACCTCCGTGGGTTCATCGGCGGCGGACACGACGGCGCTCGGGGTAAAGGCCTCGGTGGGCGCATCCAAGACCGCATCGTTCGCGACGGTGGCGCTCTCCGAAACGGATGCATCCCGGGGGAGCGGCGCGACGCCGAACGAGGGAGCAATCCCCGGAGCGGATGCCGACTCCTCGACCTCGGGAGTTTCAGCCTCGGGTGCATCGGCCTCGGGCACCTCGGGCGTCAGCGGGGCGATCCCCGCCAGGGGGAACGCGGATCCGCGCGTGGGCAGGCGCAGGGCCGCGGTCTCGGTGGGAACCGCGATGAGCTCATCAAAGTTTGTGGAGGCGGCCGAGGCTTCGTGGCTGCGCGGCTCATCGCCGGACGGCTCGGGAAGATCGGGCAGCTCGGGCTCGGGAGCGCCGGACCCTGCGGCCGCCGGGGCCTCATCGGCCAACGGAATCGCCTCGGGCTCGGGAAGTACCGGGGTCGCCTCGGCGGCCGGAACCACCGTGGGATCGGGAACTGCTGGATTTGCCTCGGCATCCGAGACAACGGGAATCGCCTCGGTCGGCGGGACCACCGAAATTACCTCGGTTGGCGGAACCACCTCGCCCGGCTCATGCACGAGCGCCTCGTAGACGCTCTCCGCGGTGTCCGCCACCTCGGGCTCGGCGGGCGGCTCCTCACCGAGGGCCTCATAGATGCTGGACAGCTCGATGGTGTCCGTATTGGCCAGCGCGGCCATCAGCCACTCGGTACCGAGCGGGCCGGAGTCGGGTTCGGAGTCGGAATCGGTCGGGGACAACGGGTCCCCCGAGGCAGCCGGGATCGCCGGGGTCGCTTCCCCCTCGCCCTCGTGGGCGGGGATGTGCAGCGGTTCGGAATCGTGGTCCTCGGGGGTGCGCCCGTTGTCCCCGGCCACTACTCGAGCCCCAGGTCCGACAGACCGATGGCGGAGAAGTACGGGTACCCCTCGGCCTCGATGATTTCCTTGGCACCGGTGTTGCGGTCCACGACCACGGCGACACCGGCGATCACGGCACCCACCTTCTTCAGTGCCTCGATGGCCTGCAGCGGCGATCCACCGGTGGTCGAGGTGTCCTCAAGCACGATCACGCGCTTGCCCTCGAGGTCGGGGCCCTCGATCTGGCGGCCACGACCGTGGTCCTTGGGCTCCTTGCGCACCACGAAGGCGTCGTAGCTCAGCCCGCGGGCGGCGCCCTGGTGCAGTACGGCGGAGGCGATGGGGTCGGCACCCATGGTGAGGCCACCCACGGCCACCACGTCGGGGATGTCGGCGATCAGGTCGATCATGACCTGGCCGATCAGCGGCGCAACCCGGTGGTCCAGGCTGACCCGGCGAAGGTCAACATAGTAGGTAGCCTTCTTCCCGCTGGTGAGCGTGAAGTCACCGTGGAACACGGCATCGGCCTTGATAAATTCAATAAGTTTTTCACGTGCGTCGGTCACGGACCCTAGTTTACGGTGCGGCGCACCCGCGCGCACGGTCCGCGCGTGGGGAACTCGCGGGCGCTACGGTGGAGATATGCGAATCGCCACCTGGAACGTCAACTCAATCCGTGCCCGCGTCGACCGTGTGGTGGACTGGCTTGTCCGCGAGGACATCGACGTGTTGGCGATGCAGGAGATCAAGTGCAAGCCCGCACAGTTCCCGATCGAGGCGTTTACCGCCGCCGGCTACGAGGTCGAAATCCACGGGCTGAACCAGTGGAATGGTGTGGCCATCGCCAGCCGTCTGCCCATGAGTGAGGTCACCCACGAGTTTTCGGGGATGCCCGGGTTCGCCAAGAAGCCCCCGGTCCCGCTGGATCCCACCGCTCCCGGAACCGACGCCGAGGGATATCCGCTGGAGGCGCGCGCGCTGGGTGCCACCATCGACGGGCTGCGCCTGTACAGCCTGTATGTGCCCAACGGTCGCGGGCTTGACGATCCGCACTGGCACTATAAGCTCGCCTGGCTCGACGCCCTGCGCGCCGACACCGAGCGCTGGCTGGCCGCGGATCCCGACCTTCCCCTGGCGCTGATGGGCGACTGGAACGTGGCACCGTTTGATGCGGACATGGGCGATCCGAGCTTCACCGTGGGGTCCTCGACCCACGTGTCCCCCGAGGAGCGCGCGGCGTTCCACGCGTTCGAGGCCGCCGGGCTGACCGATGTGGTGCGGCCGCTGGTGCCCGAGGGCTATACCTTCTGGGATTACACCCAGCTGCGCTTCCCACGGAACGAGGGGATGCGCATCGACTTTATCCTCGGCTCACGCGGATTCGCCGACCTGGTCACCGACGCCTCGATCCACCGCGACGAGCGCAAGGGCGACGGCCCCAGCGACCACGTTCCCGTGGTGGTGGATGTGGCCCTCGAGGGTGAGGACGATGACATGCCGATGATCTTCGGCTAGTCACCTTATATAAAACAGGTGTTGTCGGATTACGTACGTTATTAGTCGCATCTGTTTTTTAAATATCACCCGCGGATCCCCGGAATTCCGGGGCGTGCCGTTATGGTTTTGTTACTTTTGTGGAATTTTCCAGGCAAAATCCGCGAGATTCCGTTAGTCTTGGGTCTAGCCGTTGCGAAAAGATGCCCCTCAAAGGGGCTCTCCCCCATTCCGCAACACCCCGTCTTTATCACCCACCCGGTGTGACTGCCCGCGGTAGCCATGCCCATTTTGGAGCAATTCAGTGAACCAGAGCACGACACCCGAGAGCGAACGGGTGGCTACTGCACCCCTGCCCTCACGTCGCGCCCTGCGTGCAGCGCGTGAGGCCGAGAGTGCCGCCGCCGCGACCATCGCTCCCGCCAGCATCACCCCGACCAGCGCGCTCGACCCGATCGAGGACCACGGCGTCGCCTCGGTGGCCACCGGCATCGCCGGTTCGGCACCGCTTCCGGCGCAGGCACCCACCCGTCCCGCGTCGACCCACGCGGTCTCCGAGTCGCTCGCCGAAACCGAAGCCGCCGCGTTCATCGCCCCGGCACCGGCAGTCACGACACCGGAACAGACCGACTCTGCTCCCGCGGCCATCGCCGAATCCGCCACACCGGCGGCGTCCACTGCACCCGCGACACCCGCTGCGCGTCCCGCCGCACCCGCAGAGCCGGCGGCCACTTCCTCCGTGAGCGCTTCGGCCGCGACTGCTTCGGCCGCGAGCCCGGCGTCCTCCGCCCCCAGCTTCAGCGTCCCCACCTTCGACGAGATTTTCGGCGGAGTTCCCGCCGCCGGACAGGCTTCGGCCTCGCACACCGACGGCGCGCACACCCACGAGCCCCGGACCAAGCGCGGTTCGCGTCCCCAGACCCAGCGCGCGGCATCCGCCGCCCGGCGCACCGGTCGCCCCCAGGGACCCCGAGCCGCCCGTCGTCCGCTGCGTCGCGCGGTCTTCTCGGCCCTGATCGTCCCCGCCCTGTTTGGAACCGCCGCGCTCCCCGCGTTCGCCATCGATTCCTCGGCCTCCGCCGCCGGACCCACCAGCTACTCGGCCATGCAGCTGATTCGCGGCGAGTCCAAGGCACCGCAGACCCTGACCGTGAGCGCCGCCGCATCGGTGGAAGACATCGACCGCGGAACCTACGAAACCAGCCGCGGCGCCATGGCCCCCACCGGCTACAACGCCTCCAGCGCCCTCGAAGCGTATGCGGGCCCCTCGGCCCTGGGCTGGTGGCGTCCGCTGCCCGGACCGATCACCTCACCGTACGGTCCGCGCGGTCTGATCTGTAACAGCGTCGGCTGCTCCAACAGCTTCCACGAGGGCATGGACTTCGCCGGTGCCTCCGGAACCCCGGTGCGCGCGATCTTCGGCGGCACCGTGACCTTCGTGGGCAACGCCGGGGCCTTCGGTAACCGGGTGATCGTGGACCACGGCAACGGCGAGGTCTCGCTGTATGGCCACCTGCTGACCGGCTCCGCCGAGGTCACGGTTGGCCAGACCGTCGAGGCCGGACAGATCCTCGCCGGCGTGGGTGCGACCGGTGTGGTCAGCGGCCCGCACCTCGACCTCAAGATCGAGGTCAACGGCGAGATGACCGATCCCGCCGCGTTCCTGCGCAGCAAGGGCGTCCCGGTCTAACCAGCCGCACCACACTCGTGCCCCGCGCGAGTGTTCGGGACACTCCACGTCCCGCGCGGCACACCTCGTCCGACTACAGCCAGTGCTTCTTCTTGAAGATCCCGTAGAGCAGCCCGGCAAAGCCCACCATCAGCGCGATCGAGAACGGGTATCCCCACTCCCAGCTCAGCTCGGGCATGTTGTGGAAGTTCATGCCGTACACCGACCCGATCAGGCTCGGGGCAAAGATAATGGCCGCCCAGCTGGAGATCTTTTTCATCTCCTCGCTCTGCCGTAGGCTCGCCTCGGTCAGGATCCGGGTCTCATCGTTTTGACGCTGCCCCACCAGGGCCGCATTCACGGTGAGTGCGTTTTCCAGCAGGCTGCGATAGGCGCTGGCGCGCTCAATGACCCGGGTCACATGGTCGCCGACATCGCGCAGGGCTCGGCGCTGCTCGATCGCGTCGGCCGGCAACCGCGCGGCCATCGAGACCAGCATGCCGGGCAGCGGGGTCGCCGCGCGCTGAAACGCGATCACCTCGCGGGAGAGTTCATAGATGCGCTGGGACTGCTCATGTCCGCCCGAGAACAGGGCGTCCTCAATCTCATCGATATCGTTTTCCAGCCCGGCGAGCACCGGCTCATAGCCGTCAACAATCTCGTCCAGGACCGCGAAGAGCACGGCCTGGGGGCCCTCGGCCAGCCGCGCCGGTTCGGCTTCGAGGCCGCGCCTGGTCTCGGCAAAGTTGGGGGCTTCGGAGTGGCGGATCACGATGGCGGTGCGCGGCCCGGTGATCACGTGCACCTCACCAAAGTCCACCCGCTCCTCGGCGTCCAGGTAGCGCGCCGAGCGCAGCACCGTGAGCGAGGTCTCGCCGTAGCGCTCAAACTTGGGACGCTGATGTCCCTGGGAGGCGTCCTCGACGATCAGCTCATGCACCCCAAAATCGGTGGCCAGCGCGTGCAGCTCGGCGGAATCCGGGCGGTACAGCCCCACCCAGGCGAACCCGTCGGGGTGCGATTCCAGGGCCGGCAGGGTCTGATCAATCCCCAGCGGAGATGCCACGCGAACACCCGCCACGTACACAGCATTGTCGATCATGACCATGTTGGTTTCCTCCCACATCCACCGTCGATTCTCACCGTAGCCCAGTTCCCCCGTACACTCGCTGATCGCCACGTGGGGCGGCACGGCACGGGTGTCACCTAGGCTGAAGCTATGCCTACCCGTGCCGAGATCAGGTTTGACCGTGTCCTAGCGGCCGTGCTGTTTGTCTGTGCCCTCCTCAGTCTGGCGCTCTACCAGCAGATGGGGATCTTCGCTCATCCGGCGCCGCTGTGGGTGGGTGTGGTTACCTCGCTGTGTCTGTGCGCCACGCTGGCGTGGCGGCGCAGCTATCCGGTCCTGGTGATGTTCACGGCCGGAACCATTTTTGTGGTGGCGGCCCTCCTGGGTGTCGCCGAGCAGCTCCTCGCCAATGTGGTCCTGTTCCTCTCGATCTACACCGTCGGGGCCGTGGTGGAGAATCGGGATCGCGCCCGGCTGATGCGCATGCTCATGATCGCCGGAATGTTCGTGTTCCTGGTGGTGGGCATGTTCATTCAGTCCACCAACACCCACCTCGTCTCCGGGATCCCGCAGGTGGGGGCGCTCTCCCCGCTGGTCGCGTTTATGCTCGCGCAGATTCTGATCAACATCCTCTACTTCGCCGGGGCCTACGTCATGGGCGAGATCGCCTACCGGGTGCGTCTGCGCGAGCGTCAGCTACGCGCACTCACCACCGAACTCGAACGCGAGCGGGCTCTCAGCTCCAGCCAGGCGGTCGCACTGGAACGGGTACGTATCGCCCGCGAGCTGCACGATGTTGTCGCCCACCACGTCTCGCTGATGGGAGTGCAGGCGGGTGCCGCACGAATGGTGCTGGATCGGGACCCCGACGCCGCCCGCACCGCCCTGCACCAGGTCGAGACCAGCGCCCGCCTGGCGATCAGCGAGCTTCGCGGGCTGCTGGGCACGCTGCGGGAGGCGGATCCAAGCCTCGAGGACGCGCCCTCCACGGTGAGCCTGTCCGGCCTGCCCGCCCTGATTCACGCGAGCGAGGATGCGGGGCTCCCCACCCGGTTTGAGATCCAGGGCACCGAGGTACCGGTCTCCAACCTGACCGGTTTCACGCTGTTCCGGGTGGCCCAGGAGTCCCTGACCAACGCCCGCAAGCACGGCGGTCAGGCGGCCACCGCCGACGTGCGTCTGCGCTATCTGAGCGACGGGGTCGAGCTGGAAATCACCAACACCGGCGCGATGCCGATCCCCCATCCGCAGTCCGGACACGGTCAGCTCGGGATGCGGGAACGGATCGCGGCGGTCGAGGGCCGGCTCGAATACGGCCCGCGCACCCGCGGCGGATACCTGGTGCGCGCCTTTGTCCCCTATGACCTCACCGCCCTGCCCGAAGGAGTCACCCGATGAGCCCGATTCGCATTCTGCTGGTGGATGATCAGGCCCTTCTGCGTGCAGGTTTCCGCATCATCCTGGGCACCCAGCCCGATATGGAGGTGGTGGGCGAGGCCACGAACGGGTTGGAGGCCATCGCCGCCGCCGCCGAGCTGAAGCCCGATGTGATCTGCATGGACATCCAGATGCCGGGTATGGATGGATTGGCCGCGACCGAAAAGCTGCGCGAGAGCTCGGCGGCGATCCTGGTCCTCACCACCTTCAACGAGGACGCCTACCTGTTTGCGGCCCTGGAGGCCGGAGCCGCCGGGTTCCTGCTCAAGAACTCCTCCCCCGAGGAGCTGATCGACGCGGTCCGCGTGGTGCACGGCGGGGACGCGCTGCTCTCCCCGGCGCTCACCCGACGCGTGATCGAACGCTTCGCCCCCGCGCTGGCCCGGCCCGAAACCCCGGTCGCCCCGGCCCCCGCCCCGCCGATCACCGAGCTCACCGAGCGCGAGCGCGAGGTGCTGGAGCTGCTGGCGCGCGGTCTCAGCAACCAGGAGATCGCCGGCACCCTGTATGTGGGCGAGGCGACGGTGAAAACCCATGTGTCCCGGGTGCTGCAAAAGCTCGGGGTGCGCGATCGGATCCAGGCGGTGGTGTTCGCCTATGAACACGGACTGGTCATTCCCGGAAGCTCCCGGCAGGATCCCTCGAGCGACGCCTCCTGACCGCCGGCGTTCGCTCAAAGCGAGCACCACAACCGGTCACGGCCGCGGCGCGAGCTGTACGCTCAAGAAATGGAATTCAGATATCTCGGAAACAGCGGTCTCAAGATCTCGGAGATCATTTTTGGTAACTGGCTGACCCACGCCTCGCAGGTCGAAAACGACATCGCGATTCGCAGCGTGCAGGCGGCCCTCGAAGCCGGCATCTCGACCTTCGACACCGCCGACACCTACGCCAACACCGCCGCCGAGGTGGTTCTCGGCGAGGCCCTGAAGGGTCAGCGTCGCGAATCGCTGGAGATTCTGACCAAGGTGTACTGGCCCACCGGCCCCAAGGGTCACAACGACTCGGGTCTCAGCCGTAAGCACATCATGGAGTCGATCAACGGCTCCCTTACTCGCCTCGGCACCGACTATGTCGACCTGTACCAGGCACACCGATTCGACTATGAGACCCCGCTCGAGGAGACGATGCAGGCCTTTGCCGACATCGTGCGCCAGGGCAAGGCCCTCTACATCGGCACCTCGGAGTGGAGCGCCGACCAGCTGCGCGCAGGCCAGGCCCTCGCCAAGGACCTGGGCTTCTCGCTGATCTCCAATCAGCCGCAGTACTCCGCACTGTGGCGGGTCATCGAGGCCGAGGTTGTGCCCGCCTCCGAGGAGCTGGGGATCTCGCAGATCGTCTGGTCCCCGGTCGCCCAGGGTGTGCTCACCGGCAAGTACCTGCCCGGTGCCGCTGCTCCCGCGGGTAGCCGCGCCGCCGATGAAAAGGGCGGTGCGAACATGATCAAGAGCTACCTCACCGAGGAGATCCTGACCGCCGTGCAGACCGGCTTCGTGCCGATCGCCGCCGACCTGGGGCTGACCCCGGCCCAGCTGGCCGTGGCCTGGGTGCTGCAGAACAAGAACATCGCCGGGGCCATCGTGGGTGCCTCGCGTCCCGAGCAGGTGGCCGATAACGCCCGCGCCGCCGGTGTGAAGCTCGACGCCGACGTGCTCGCGGCGATCGATACCGCGCTGCGCCCGGTGGCCGAGTTTGACCCGGCCAAGCTGGTATCCCCGGCCGGTCGTCCGTCCTAAACGATCCCCTCAACACGCGTGGCCCCGGGAATTCCCGGGGCCACCGCCGTTTAGCGGACCATGAGGCCTCCACCGTCGATCATCAGTGTCTGCCCGGTGATGTAGCGCGAATCGTCCCCGGCCAGGAACACCACGGCGGGGGCGATATCGGCCTCAACATCGCCGATCCGTCCCAGCGGCACGCTCGCCAGGGCCGCGGCCGCCTGCTCGGGATAGTTCTCGGTCCACCACTTCACGCCCTCGGTGAGCGCGTAGGGGCAGACCACGTTGACCCGGATGCCCTCGGGACCCCACTCGTTGGCCGCGACCCGGGAGACCCCGCGGATCGCCTCCTTCGCCGCCGCATACGCACCCTGGGTCGGACTCCCGGTGAGCCCGGCCCCCGAGGCGAAGTTGATGATCGATCCGCCGGATTCCGCGAGCAGATCGTGGCACACCATCATCAGGCGCTGGGTGGGGGTGAAACTCGACCCGAACGCCTGCGCCCAGATCTCCGGGGTGGTGTCCAGCAGCGGTGCCGGGGTCGAGCGGTTGGCATTATTCACCAGCACGTCCAGCCGCCCGAAGGCGATCAGCGCGGCCTCGCGAATGGCCTCGGCCGCGCCCTCGGTGGACAGGTCTCGATGGTGGAACATCGCCCGCTCGCCCAGCTCGGCCTCGAGCGCGAGCCCGGCCTCACGATTGGTGTCCACAAACAGGACCCGTGCGCCCTCGCGCACAAATACCCGCGTTAATCCGCGTCCGATCCCGCCCGCGCCGCCGGTAATAATGGCGACCTTACCGTCTAGTTTCACTGTGCTTCCTCCTTGTGTGGGTTGCGAATAAACAGCGCCAGTACGATGGCCAGGAGCGACAGGATCGCGCCCCCGGTAAACGCCGCGTGCGCTCCCGCGGCACCGGCCAGGAGCGGGTTCTCGCCCGAGGTCAGGTGACGCGTGGTCTCATTGGTCATCAGCGTGATGAACAGGGCCGTTCCGGTGGCCCCGGCCACCTGCTGCAGGGTGTTGACGGTCGCGCTGCCGTGGGCGTAGAGCGAGGGACGCAGACTTCCCAGCGCCGAGGAAAGCAGGGGGGTCAGGGTGAAGCCGAGCCCGGCATTGAGCAGCATCAGCAGCAGGACGATGTGCCAGGACTCGGTGCCCGCCCCCACGGTCCCCGAGAACAGCCAGAGCGCGAGCGAGGACACGACGGTGCCAAACAGCACGATCCAGCGCGGCCCGAAACGGTCGGAGAGGGCACCGGAAACCGGGGCGAAGATCCCCATAATGAGCCCGCCGGGCAGCATCATCAGTCCGGTTTGCAGCGCGGTCAGGCCGAGCACGTTCTGCACAAAGAGCGGCAGTACGATCAGCGCGCCAAACAGGGCCAGCATGCTGAAGAACACCAGAATCACGGCGATGGTGAACGAGCGGTTAGTGAAGGTGCGCAGATCCAGCAGGGCCGAGTCGGTGCGCTGGAGCACCAGCTGCCGCCAGATGAACAGTCCGAGCGCAATCACGCCCACGCCGAGCGGGACCAGCGGCGAGACGCCCGCGTGCCCGGTCGCCTCCTCGCCCAGGCTGCTGATGCCGTAGATCAGGCCCGCGAAACCCAGCGCCGAGAGCACGGTGGAGAGGATGTCGAGGCTCGCCGGGCGACGCTCGGTGAGGTTGCGCATTGTGAAGATTGCGGCGATCAGGGTCGCGGCTGCCACCGGGAACACAAACCAGAACATCCAGCGCCAGCTGAGGTTGTTGAGGATCAGGCCGGAGACGGTGGGGCCAATCGCCGGAGCGGCGGCCATCACGATGGCGATACCGCCCATCGTGCGGCCGCGCTTTTCGGCCGACACCACGTTCAGGATCGTGGTACTCAGCAGCGGCGTCATGATCGCGGTGCCCACGGCCTGCAGGACGCGGGCCATCAGGAGCACCGCGAAGCTCGGAGCCAGGGCCGCAAGCAGGGTTCCCGCGGTGAAGACGGCGATAGCGGTGATCGCGAGTCCGCGCAGCGGGAAGCGGTTGAGCAGGAAGCCGCTGGTCGGGATCACCACGGCCATGGTCAGCATGAAGCCGGTGGCGAGCCACTGGGCGGTTCCCGCATCGATCGCGAAGTCACGCATGAGGTGCGGCAGGGCCACCCCCATGATCGTCTCGTTGAGGATCATCACGAATGCGGCGATGAGCAGCAGCGCGATGATCGGACGCGGATTGGTAGCGCGAGCGGCCGAGGATGGTGGGGTGGGCTGCGCGATCTGGGCGCGCGGGGTTGCGGTCATGGGGAGTCCTTCGGTGTTGGTGGGTTAACCGTGTCACACTGTGCCATGTTGACGCAAGACGCCAATACGCTGCGCTAAGCTAATTCCAAGCAAGGAGCATCGTGACCACACTCTTCCCCACCCCGGACTCCCCCGGCCTCGACCTGCGCGAGCGCCGCAGGCTGGAAACCAGCGCCGTGATCGGCGACGCGGCCCTCACCCTGTTTGAGACTCGGGGCGTGGAGCACACAACCGTGGCCGATATCGCCGCGGCCGCCGGAATCTCGGTGCGTACTTTCTTCCGCTACTTTCCGTCCAAGGAGGCGGCCGCGGTGGATGGACAGCCGGTGTTTGGGCCCATCATGCGCGACCTGCTGGCCACCCTGACCCCCGAAAAGCCGCTGCTTCCCCAGATTGAAGCGGCCCTGCACGCGGTCCTGGTGGAGCTGGAACGCTACGACGGGGCCGTGCGCAACCAGCTCATCCGCGTGCGCACGCTGATGCTCGAAAATGCGAGCCTGCGCGCCGCCTCGCTGCGCTATGAGGACGAAAACGACCACGTGTTTGCCCGCGAAATCGCCGCCCGCTACCCGCTCCCCGGCGGGGAAAACGAGGCGTGGATCGCCGTCCACCTGGCCACCTTCACCCTGCGCACCGCATTCGACGGATGGGTCCAGCAGCCCGAGGACTCCACCCGCGAAACCCTCGCCGACGCCCACACCCGCCTGATCAACGCCCGCAACGCCCTGGTCACGGGAGAACGAACAGACGCCTAAACGTCGTAACGATTCGCGGGTCCGTTCCGGCCAAAACATCCGCCGCCGAAACCACAAAATCCCCACACGCGGTGGGGATTTTGTATGAAGCGGGGATCCTGAGAACCTTAGTCGCCGCTATCGGGCGGGCAGCGCCTCGGCGATCGCCGCGATGAACGCGTCGACATCGGCCTCGGTGGTGTCGAAGGCGGTCATCCAGCGCACCTGCTCGAGGGAGGCGTCCCAGTCGTAGAAGCGGAAGGACTCGCGCACCTTTTCGGCGGCCGCGGCGGGCAGCGAGGCGAAGATGCCGTTGACCTGGGTGTCCTGGGCGAACGACAGCCCGGTGATTTCACCGGCGGTAATCTTCGCCTCCAGACCCGCACGCAGGCGCGCGGCCATCGCGTTCGCGTGGGCGGCACCGCGCAGCCACAGGTCGCCCTCGAGCAGTGCGATCAGCTGGGCCGAGACGAAGCGCAGCTTCGAGGCGAGCTGCATGTTCATCTTGCGCAGGTAGTCCACACCGTGGGCACGCTCGGGATTCAGGACCACCACGGCCTCCCCGAAGACCAGTCCGTTCTTGGTTCCGCCGAAGGACACCACGTCGACCCCGGCATCCGTGGTGAACGCGCGCAGCGGCAGGTTCAGCGCGGCAGCGGCGTTGGCAATCCGGGCGCCGTCGAGGTGCAGCGCGAGGCCCTGGGAATGGGCATACTCGGCGATCGCGGCGATTTCCTCGGGGGTGTACAGCGTCCCGAACTCGGTGGACTGGGTGATCGACACCGCATGCGGCTCGGCTCGGTGTACGTCCCCGAACCCGTAGGCCTCGGTGGCGATCAGCTCGGGGGTCAGCTTGCCATCCGGGGTCGCGACCGGCAGCAGCTTAAGCCCGCCGACCCGCTCGGGGGCACCACACTCATCGGTGTTGATGTGGGCGGAGGCCGCGGTGATCACGGCACCCCAGCGCGGCACCACCGACTGCAGGCTCAGCACGTTGGCGCCGGTCCCGTTGAACACCGGGAACACCTGCGCCCGCTCGCCAAAGTGCACACGCATGACCTCGCCGAGGCGCGCCGTATACACGTCGTCACCGTAGGCCGACTGGTGTCCACCATTGGCGGCGGCCATCGCCTCAAGCACCTCGGGGTGGGCTCCGGCGTAGTTGTCGGAGGCGAAGTGGCGAACGGAGGAATCGTGCAGTGCGGAGGTCATACCCTCTATGCAATCACGAATTTTGCCGGGCTCGCCACGGGAGGACAAAAGCGGCGGTGTTCCAAAGAACGCCGCCGCTCTTGCGCCCGGGCCTAGCCGCGCAGCGCCTCGCTGAGCTTGAGCTTACCGCCGGTGTGCAGCAGCGATCCGCGGTAGATGCGGGCGGCCAGCAGGATCACCAGGATCACCGACACCAGCAGGATCGCCAGCGCCACCAGCGGCTCCCACCACTGCGCGTCACCGAAGAACAGGCGCACGGGCATCCCCACCGGGGCGGAGAAGGGCACGTAGCTGAGCACGGTCATGACCACCGGGTTGTCGTTGAAGAAGGCGACCCCGAAGTAGGGAATCATCACCAGCATGGTCACCGGGGTGATCGCCGAGCCCACATCCTCCTGGCGTGACACCAGCGAGGCGAGGCCCGCAAACAGCGCCGCCAACAGCACGAATCCGAAGATGAAGAACACCACAAACCAGATAATCGGCGCACCGACTCCGGCCAGCAGCGCGTCCTGACCGGTGGCCGAGAGGCCCACGATTGCGACCGCCGCGATCGCCGCTACCTGGGCAAAGGCCAGCAGCGAGTTCCCCAGCACCTTGCCCGCAAGCAGCACGCGCACCGAGATCGTGGACATCAGGATCTCGACGATCCGGGTCGACTTTTCCTCCACTACCGACTGGGCGATCACGCTGCCGAAGGTCACCGCCGACATCATGAAGATCAGTCCGAACGCCAGCGCCATGAAGAAACGCAGCGGTCCGGTCACACCATCGCCACCCAGCAGCTCAACCTGCGGACGCAGGGTCAGCGCACTGGTCAGCGCATCGGGTGCCTTTTCCTGGGCGATGACGGTAACCCCGGTGGGGTTTTTCTGGGTCGGCTGCTCGGCGATCACCGCCGCATCCACCTTGCCCTCACGCACCAGCGCGCGGGCATCCTCGTTGCTGGCGACGTTTTCCACCTCGAAGGTCTTGGCGTCCAGGATCGCGGCCACCGGACCGGCCGCGGCCACCCGGGTCTTCTCGTCACCCGAGAACCCGCCGCCCGCGGCAAACCCGCTGAGCAGCACCCCGACCAGCACCAGCACGATCAGCGAGGCGGAGGAGAACAGGAACGCCTTGCTGCGCAGGCGCTGGGTCATCTCCCGCTCGGCGACCAGCCAGGTGGTGGACAGAACCGAGGGGGCGGCGGGGGTTACTGGGCGTGTGGTACTCACTGGACTACCTCCCGATAGATCTGGGCGAGCGAGGGACGAACGGGGGTGAACGCGTGCACGGGGCCGCGGTCGAGGGCACCACGCAGCACCAGCTGCGCGCGCTCGGCGGTGTCGGCGTCGAATTCGACGTGGCCGCCATCAAAGCTCAGGACCGAGATTCCGGGAACCTCGCGCACCCAGCCGCCATCCGCTTCGCCCTCCAGGCTGAAACGGTTACCACGGTGGGCGTCGCGCAGGCTCTGGGCCGAGCCAACCGCGCGGACCTGGCCGCCGGAGATGATCACGATGTCATCGCAGAGACGCTCAACGATGTCGAGCTGGTGGCTGGAGAACAGCACCGGAACCCCGGCGTTTGCGCGCTCCTTGAGCACCGCCAGGACCACGTCCACCGCGAGCGGGTCGAGGCCCGAGAAGGGCTCATCCAGCACGAGGGCCAGCGGATCATGCACCAGCGCGGCGGCGATCTGCGCGCGCTGCTGGTTTCCCAGCGACAGGCTCTCGATCGTGTCGCCCCCGCGCTCGCCCAGCCCCAGCTGGTCGAGCAGGCGCTCGGTGTTGCGCTTAGCGGTCTCGGCACCGAGACCGTGCAGGCGCGCGAAGTAGGTGATCTGCTCGGCCACCTTCATCTTGGGGTAGAGCCCGCGCTCCTCGGGCATGTACCCGATTCGGCGGCGATCCTGCTCCGAGAGCGGGGACCCATCCAGCAGCACCTCGCCGCTGTCGGCCTCAAGTACGCCGAGCAGGATGCGCATCGTCGTGGTTTTGCCGGCACCATTGCCGCCCACAAAACCGGTCATCCGGCCGGGCTCGATGGTGAAGCTCATGTTTGTGAGCACCTGACGGGTGGCAAAGGATTTATTGATGCCGCGTATCTCCAGCATGGGCCCTCCAATCGTGTTGTCACCCCAGGCTATTCGGGCGACACCGTGCGGGTCGTCCCTCACCCGGCGGATTTTCCGCCTCCACCGAATGGCGGATACGCGGCATAAAACGGCCGGAACGGAGGATTGGGTTTCCCCGGAGATTCGCCTAGAGTTAGGTAATGCTCAGCTTAGGAGAATCGCAGGTTTTGGTCCGCACCGATCGCCCCGCCTACCACCCCTGGCCCGCCAAAGTCTCGGCGGTGACCGAGCTCTCACCGCACTTCACCCGGGTCACCTTCCGGGACGAGGAGCTGCAATTCTTCGGCACCGACCTGCTGGATCAGCGCATCAAGATTCTCTTCCCGCTGCCCGGACAGCCCCTGTTTACGCTGCCGAACCTCGACGGCAACGCCTGGTGGGAGTTCTGGCGCGACCTCCCCGAGGAGGAGCGTGCTCCGTTCCGCACCTACACCGTGCGCGACGTGCGACCGGCACTCGGCGAGGTCGACGTGGACTTCGTGGTGCACTCGGTCCCCGAGGGCTCCGAGGTGGGCCCGGCCGGGACCTGGCTGTTGACCGCGCGGCCCGGCGACGAGGTGTACCTGGTGGGGCCGGATGCGCGCAGTCTGGAATCCGCCATCGGCATCGACTGGCACCCGAGGGATGCCACCCGTCTCCTCCTGGCGGGGGACGAGACCGCACTGCCCGCGATTGCCGGGATCCTGCGCGACCTTCCCGCCGACGCGGTGGGTGACGCGCTGATCGAGGTTCCCACCGCAGCGGATGCCCTCGAACTGGAGCATCCAGCGGGCGTCACCGTGACGCTAATCGCACGCGAGGGTGCCGAGCACGGCGCGGGCCTGATCCGGACGATGGATGAGTGGATCGCCGGACACGGCGAGCTGATCGCGGCCGCCCGGGCTCCCCGCGCGCAGAAGCTCGCCGATGTGGACGTCGACACCGACATTCTCTGGGAGACTCCCACCGATGAGGACTCGGGCGAGTTCTATGCGTGGCTGGCCGGCGAATCGGGCGTGATTAAGCAGCTGCGTCGCACCCTGGTCACCGCCCAGGGAGTGGATCGTCGACGGGTCGCCTTCATGGGATACTGGCGGATCGGTAAGGCCGAGAACTAGGCCCGTTACGCCGTGGAAACACGGTGTTTACCCGCCCGTCACCGAATGCTACGAGGCGTATTGACACGGCAACGGATTGGGAGTATTCATTGGGGGTAGGAGCGCCGGGACGGGAATACCCGGGGCTCTTCCCCCAACGAACGGATAACCATGACCTCCCCCGTTAATCGGCGGCCCCTGCGCGCATTTGCGCCGGCCGCCACCCTGGGTGCCGCGGCGCTGCTGCTCGCGGCACCGCTCACAGCCCAGGCACTCCCCTCCGACACCATCACCGTGGCCGCGGGTGATTCGATCCAGGCGGCGCTGAACGCCGCCCCGGCCGGAGCCACGCTCCAGCTGGCCGCGGGTACGTTCCACGAGGATCTGCGCATCAGCAAGGCGGTGACCATCGAGGGTGCCGCCGGCCGCGGCACCGAGATCCGCTCGGCCGGGTCCTCGAAGACCATCGACCTGACCAACGTGAGCGATGTTGCCCTCAAGCACCTCTCGATCACCGGTGCCGACTCGGATGCCGCGCGCCCCAACGCCACCGGCATCGACGCCAACGGTGCCCGCGGGCTGACCCTCGAGGACATCGGGGTGCGTGAGTTCGGCAAGAACGGGATCGCGATCACCAACCGCTACACCCCGACCAGCCCAGTCATCTCCGGTGACATCACCATCAGCAACGTTCAGGCACAGCACAACGGCTGGGCCGGCATCGCGTTCTATACCCAGAGCTCGCAGAACACCACCGACAACATCGATAACGTGAGCTTCGTGGGCGCGGCCAACGCCTTCACCGACAACGCCTACAACGTGCAGTTCGGCGACTCCGGCAACACCGCCAAGGTGACCGGCGCGCAGGGCGGCCCGGTTGCTCTCGGTGCGATTACCGTGGGCACCGCACCCGCACCGGTCTCGGACAAGGCGGGCATCCTGGTGCTCGATACCTCGGCCGTCACCGTGGCCGCCGACGCCACCCTGGCGCTCGCCCAGCCGCGGGCGATCGTCGCCGCGGACCTGCTGCCGGGTGTCACGGTTGAGGCACCGGTCACCACGCCGGAGCCCACCCCGACCCCGACGGTAGAGCCGACGGTAGAGCCGACCGTTGAGCCCACCCCGGAGCCCACCCCGACCCCGACCCCGACTCCGACCCCGACGCCCAGCACCCAGCCGAGCCAGGCACCCAAGCCCACCGAGACCCCGGCCGCTCCGGCCCCGGCCCCGGCGGGTAACACCAACGCGCTGCTGAACCTGGTCAAGGACCTCGGCCTAAACGTCGCCGCCACCACCGCCTCGGTGCAGGCGCCCCCGGGCGTCGACCTGACCAGGCTCAACCCGCTCGCGCCCTTCACCGCAACCCTGCCGTGGAGCGCAAACGACGCGTTTGTGGATGTCTACGCGTACTCGACCCCGACCCTGCTCGGTAGCTTCCCGGTTGTGGACGGTGCCGTCGTGGTCGCGGGTGCCGACCTCTCCAAGCTGCCCGCGGGTGAGCACCACATCGTCTTCCAGGGTCAGACCTCGAAGTCGGTGGCCGTGATCGCCGTGGCCGTCACCGCGGCCCACCCGGTCGCCGCCGGTACCCCGGCAGCCCTGGCCTCCACCGGCGCCGATGGCGCGCTGGGCCTCGGCGTTGCCGGCGGCATCCTGCTGCTGATCGGCGCCGCGGCGCTCGGTCTGGTGCGTCGTCGTCGCTCGCAGGCGGACGCAGCCTAGTCTCACCCCACACACACACGGCGGCGGCCGGGAGGAAACCCTCCCGGCCGCCGCCGTGTTTTCGATGTCCCGGGCAATCTCGGTTGCGATCCGCGCGGACGCGGCCGCGTTTTTGGTGTGCCCGGGGAGCTCTGATGGTGAACTCCGGAAGCGATCCGCGTGGCCGTCTTTCTCGGCGCGCGCCGGATCGTCCCGCGCCGGATCGGGATGGCCTAGTCCGGCAGCAGCCCGAGCGCCGCCACCGCATCGCGCTCGGCGATCAGCTCGGCCACCGAGGCGTCGATCTTGGCCCGCGAGAACTCGTCGATGTCGATGTCCGGGACGATCGCCCAGCGTCCCTCGATGGACTGGGCCGGGAATGAGGAGATCAACCCGGCCGGGACCCCGTAGGACCCATCGGACACCAGGGCCACACTGGTCCAGGCATCCCCGGGGGTGCCGAGCACCCAGTCCCGCATGTGATCGATCGCCGCCGATGCCGCGGAGGCGGCCGAAGAGGATCCACGTGCGGCGATGATTTCGGCCCCGCGCTTGGCCACCCGTTCGATATACGCGCCGCGCGCCCAGTCCACGTCCACCGCGGCGAGCGCGGCCACCTCGCCGATGCTGGCCTGGCTGAGGTCGGGATACTGGGTGGGCGAGTGGTTTCCCCACACGGTGATCCCGGTGACCTCGGGGACCGGGACGCCGGCCTCGACGGCCAGGATCCCCACCGCCCGGTTGTGGTCCAGCCGGGTGAGCGCGGTAAAGCGTTCGGCGGGCAAATCGGGGGCGTTGCGCTGGGCGATCAGCGCGTTGGTGTTGGCGGGGTTTCCCACCACGATGACCCGCACGTCCGCGGCGGCGTGATCGTTGATCGCCCGACCCTGCGGACCGAAGATACCCGCGTTGGCCTCCAGCAGGTCGGCGCGTTCCATGCCGGCGGTGCGCGGCCGCGCGCCCACCAGGAACACGATGTTGGCGTCGGCAAACGCCTCGGCGGCATCGGTGTGGACGCTGACCCGATCCAGCAGCGGGAAGGCCCCGTCGATCAGTTCCAGCTTCGTCCCCTCGGCGGCGGCTTCGCCAGCCGGGATCTCCAGGAGGCGCAGTCGGACCGGGGTATCCGGGCCGAGCAGATCGCCCGCGGCGAGACGGAAGAGAAGCGCGTAGCCGATGTTTCCGCCCGCGCCGCTCACGGCAATGGTGACCGGTTGTGTACTCATACCGCCGAGTCTAAGCCGGGGAGGCGGCTCCTGTCCCGCATCCTTGCACATTCCGTACGCCCACCCGCATTACGGCCGGTTACGCGCGGATCGGCGCGCGGCGAGTGCGGTGCCTACCCTAAAGACATGTCCTCCTTGCCCACGATCCCCGCCGTTCTGTCCTCCCCCGCGCCCGCCCTGGCTGCGGGCACCGAGCCCGTGAGCGCTCCCGCCGGTCCGGTGCTGTCGGCCACCGAGCCCGCGCTGGCCGCGCTGTTGGCCGAGACCCGCGCCTTCCCGGCCCCCGCGCATCTCGCGGCCTCGGCCAACGTGGACGCGAGCTGGTTTGAGCGGGCGGATGCCGACCCCGATGCGTTCTGGGCCGAGCAGGCGGCGCGCCTGGACTGGGCACGCCCCTGGGACACCGTGCACACCTGGAAGCCCGCAACCGTGCAGGAGGACGGGACCCTCTCGGTGCCGGAGACCACCTGGTTTGCCGGGGGCACGCTGAACGTCGCGGTGAACTGTGTGGACCGCCATGTGGCCGCCGGCCGCGGCGAGAAGATTGCGCTCTACTTTGAGGGTGAGCCCGGGGATCGCCGCGCGATCAGCTATGCCGAGCTACAGCGCGAGGTTTCTCGCGCGGCCAACGCGCTGACCGAGCTGGGCATCGGACGGGGCGACCGCGTGGTCATCTATCTGCCGGTCATCCCGGAAACCATCATCGCGACCCTGGCCGTGGCGCGCATCGGCGCGATCCACTCGCTGGTGTTTGGCGGCTTCAGTGCCGAGGCGCTGCGATTCCGGGTCGAGGACACCCGGGCCAAGCTGCTGATCACCACCGACGGGCAGTACCGTCGCGGCACCGCGGTCCCGGTCAAGGCCAACGCGGATGCCGCGGTCGAGGGCGTGGACAGCATCGAGCACGTCCTCGTGGTCCGCCGCACCGGTTCGGAGATTGACTGGACCGAGGGCCGCGATGTCTGGTGGCACGAGAGCGTGGACCGGGCCGCCGACATTCACGAGCCCGAGTTCTTTGACGCCGAGAACCCGCTGTTCATCATCTACACCTCGGGCACCACCGGCAAGCCCAAGGGCCTGGTCCACACCTCGGGCGGGTACCTGACCCAGGCATCCTTCACCCACTGGGCAGTGTTTGATGCGAAGGACAGCGACGTGCACTGGTGCACCGCCGACCTCGCCTGGGTCACCGCACACACGTACGAGATCTACGGCCCGCTCTCCAACGGGCTGAGCCAGGTCATCTACGAGGGCACCCCGAACACCCCGCATCCCGCGCGGCACCTGGAGATCATCGAGCGCTACGGCGTCACGACCTACTACACGGCACCCACGCTGATTCGCACGCTCGCCAGCTGGTTCCCCGAGGGCCTGCCGGACACCTACGACCTCTCCAGTCTGCGGCTGCTCGGCACCGTGGGCGAGGCGATCAACCCCGAGGCCTGGGTGTGGTTCCGGCACAACTTCGGCCGGGATGAGCTGCCGATCATCGACACCTGGTGGCAGTCCGAAACCGGCTCCGCGGTGCTGGCACCGCTGCCCGGCGTGAGCACCCTCAAGCCCGGCTCGGCGACCCGCGCGCTGCCCGGACTCAGCGCGATCATCGTGGATGAGCACGGCGAGCGCGTGCCCTTTGGCTCGGGCGGATACCTGGTGGTGGATCGCCCGGGTCCCTCGCTGGCCCGCACCGTCTGGGGCAACCCCGAACGCTACCGCGACGCCTACTGGGAGCGCTTCGCCGACCGCGGCTACTTCTTCTCCGGCGACGGGGCCAAGTGGGATGAGGATGGCGACATCTGGGTCCTGGGCCGCGTGGACGATGTGATCAACGTGTCCGGGCACCGCCTGTCCACGATCGAGATCGAGAGTGCCCTGGTTTCCCACCCGCACGTGGCCGAGGCCGGGGTGGTGGGCATCGCCGATCCGGTAACCGGGCAGGCGATTGCCGCGTTCATCATCCCGTCCCATGATCGTCCGGCCGAGGAGGATCCCGCCGCCTGGGCGGCCAAGTCGGCCGAGGTGACCCGCGAGCTGCAGGAGCACATCCGCGCGCAGATCGGCGCGGTGGCCAAGCCGCGCGAGATCGTCCTGGTCCCCGACCTGCCCAAGACCCGCTCGGGCAAGATCATGCGCCGCCTCCTGGTGGACATCGCCGACGCCCGCCCGCTCGGCGACGTCACCAGCCTCCAGGACGACACGGTCCCCGCCCGCATCGCCGCAATCTTCGCCGAGCGCTAATCAATCTCCGTCGGGCAGGTTCCCGCCTCGGCCTCGGTCGGGCAGCCGTTGCCCTCGGTGGTCATCAGCTGATTGATGCGCTGCGGGGTCAACCGGAGCAGGCGCGCGATATCGGCCTGGCGCAGGCCCTGGTCGGCGAGCGCGCGGATCGTTTCGCGGCGCAGGCGGGCGGCCTCGGTTAGCGCCGCACGGCCCGCCTCCTCCTGGACGGCTGCCGCGGCCCACAGTGCTTCGGCGTCGCCGGGGAGCTCGATCGCGGTGTCCACGATCACCCGGTCGGGCGCCACGGCCAAACACTCGCTGGCGATCTCGGCCGCGATTTCCGGGATGTCCCGCACGGTGGGCGATTGGCCCGAGGTGTCGAGCTCGGGAATTTCAATCTTCCACCAGCGTCCCGAACGCCGCGCGGTGGCCCGCAGGGGGCGAGCTTCGGTTTCCGCCGACATGATTTTCCTTCCGGCTCGAAGCCTGAATGGAGGCCTCATCTCGAAATCTCTAGGGGGGATAGAGACTCTTCGTAAATCTTATGCAACTTTTTTCGTCATCCGGGGAATATCGGTCCGGGGATGTGCGGTTACAGCTACACGTGCCCCGCGGAATCGCGCCGCACGTCGCACATAATAACCATCGTTCCGCGGGTTCCATTCCCGCATGCGGCAGCTCAGACGCCCGAAAGGACCTCCCATGACCATCACCGACACCTCACGTCACGCCGAAACCTCCGCTCCGATCAACAGCGTGCTGGCACAGCGTTGGAGCCCGCGCGCCTACATCGCCGACACCACGATCGATGAGACCAAGCTCACCTCGGCCCTCGAGGCCGCCCGCTGGTCGCCGAGCGCCAACAACAGCCAGCCCTGGCGCTTCATCGTCGCCCGTCGCGGCACCGAGTCCTTCCAGAAGGTTGTCGACGCACTGGTCGGCTTCAACCAGGCCTGGGCTCACCGCGCCAGCGTCCTGCTGGTGGCCGTGGCGAACACCAAGAACGAAGAGGGTGGCGAACAGCCCTGGGCCATCTACGACCTCGGTCAGGCCGTTGCCCACCTGAGCGTTCAGGCTCACGAAGACGGTCTGTTTGTGCACCAGATGGCGGGCTTTGACCCGGCAGCGCTGGTGTCGTCGTTCGGCCTGGAGGAGGGCCAGGTTCCCTTCACCGTTTCCGCCATTGGAGAGCTCGCCGCCCCGGAGATCCTCGAGGACGAGTTCCTGCAGTCCCGTGAGGTGGCTCCGCGCGAGCGCAAGCCCCTCACCGAGATCGTTGTTGTCAACGACTAGGTCGCCGATGACACGTCGGCGTCGATTCTGGAAGGCCTGCACGGTCGGTTTGGCCGTGCTGCGCTTCCGGATCAGTCTGCTCCACCTCGGGTTTGTCCGGCAGGGTCTTGCCGGACTCGAGGCGGACCTGGACCTGAACACTCAGCCTGCACGCACCGAGGCCGAACGTATCGACGCCCCAGCGGTGGTGGATAAACCGCTGCTCACCCCGGTGAGCTAACTCCGAAGAAACGCCACGGACACGAAGAATGGGTTCATCGTGTCCGTGGCGTTCCGCGTTAACCGCGGGGAAATTTCCCCGGAAAAGCCTCGGCGTGTGCTGTGCGACGCGCCCGAGATGCGCTTGAATAGGGGGATGAAGATTCTCCCCCTTCCCCAGAGCAACCTCCAGGCTTCCAACATCATTCTTGGGCTCATGCGCATCGCCGAGCTGAGCGACCAGGACATCCGCACGCTGGTGGGTTCCGCGATTGACGCCGGCGTCAACGTGTTTGACCACGCCGACATCTACGGTGGCGCCCGCCACGCGTGTGAGGAGCGTTTTGGTAACGCGGTGACCTTCACCGCCGCCGAGCGCGAAAACGTCATCATCCAGTCCAAGGTGGGCATCCGCCCGGGCTACTTCGACTTCTCCCGCGAGCACATCCTCACCACCGCCCGTGAGGCGCTGGTTGCGCTGAAGACCGACTACCTCGACGTCTTCCTGCTGCACCGCCCCGACACCCTGGTCGAGCCCGAGGAGGTGGCCTCGGCCTTCGCCGAGCTGCACGAGCAGGGCCTGGTCCGGAACTTCGGTGTGTCTAACCACACTCCGGGGCAGATCGAGCTGCTGAAGAAGTACGTGGAGCAGCCGCTGATCGTCAACCAGGTGCAGCTGAGCATCACCCATGCCCCGCTGATCGCCTCGGGCATCGCCGCCAACATGGCGGGCCTGGACCAGTCGATTAGCCGCGACAACGGCCTGCTCGACTACGCCCGCCTGAACGACATCACCCTGCAGGCCTGGTCGCCGTTCCAGAAGGTGTTCTTCGACGGCGTCTTCCTCGGTGACCGCGAGGCCTTTGGCCCGCTGAACGATGTCCTGGACGAGCTGGCCGCCAAGTACGGCGTGACGCCCACCGCGATCGCCACCGCCTGGATCACCCGTCACCCGGCGAACATCCAGGTGGTTCTGGGCACCACCAACCCGGGCCGCGTGGCCGAGGCCGCCGCCGGCTCCGACCTCCCGCTGACCCGCGAGGAGTGGTACCGCCTGTTCACCGCGGCCGGTCACACCCTGCCGTAACCACGCACGCAAACGCCCCCGTGATCGTTGAATCGCGGGGGCGTTTTGGCGCGCGTTACACGGCGGATGACGGTGCCTAGAGAGCAGGACCGGCGATAAAGCGCTGCCGAATGGTACCGAGTCCCTCGATCGTGCTGACCAGTTCATCCCCCACGGTCAAATAGCGTTGGGGGCTGCGCCCCATCCCGACTCCGGCCGGGGTGCCGGTCAGGATCACGTCGCCGGGGTAGAGCGTAATAACGTCGGAAAGCCGCGCGATGGACTCGGCTACCGGCACGATCAGATCACGGGTGTTTCCGTCCTGTACCACCTCACCATTCACCGCCGACTGCAGCCGGAGAGCGTCCGGATGGGGGAGCTCGTCGGGGGTCACCAGGGTCGGACCCATCGGCAAAAACCCCGGATAGGACTTCCCCAGGCTGAACTGGGGTGACGGCCCGGACATCTGCAAGATCCGTTCGGACAGGTCCTGAGCGACGGTCAGCCCGGCCACGTGTGACCACGCCTCTTCCGCACCGATGTGGTGCGCCGCACGAGAGATGACCACCGCGAGTTCCACCTCCCAGTCGACATTCCCGACGGGCAACACCACCGTGCTCTCGGGCCCCGTTATGGCGCTGGCAAACTTAGTAAACACGGGCGGCAGACCCTCGGGAAGCCCGAAGCCGGTCTCCGCCGCGTGCTCGCGATAGTTCAGGCCCAGGGCGATGATCTGCCGTGGTGTAGACACCGGTGCCCCGAGGTCAGCGGGATCAAAGTGGACACCGGATGCGGACAGGTCACGGGTCGACGCCCAGGTGTGAAACTCACCCCAGCGCGGGTAGATCCTGTCGATACGGGCCGAGAAACGTCCGGCGCTTACGGTCTCGACATCGATTGCTCGGTTGTCCTGGACGATGACCAGTCGGCCATCAAGATTTCCGATTCGCATGGGCTGGGTCCTTTTCTGAGCGGGCGCGTGGGGTCGGGATGACCACCAACTGACGCCTGCTTCAGGTCTACCCCGGCATATCCCGCCCAACAACGCCCTGTCAGACCGTGGCTGGAAACCCTGGCCGGACGCCCGCTTAGGCGTGCGCCCTAGGACCTCGGAGCCACGATCGGCAGCCCGGCCTGAGCCCAGGCGTTCATCCCACCCTCGACGTTGACCACGTTCAGGCCCTTCTGTTCGAGGTAGGCACCGACGCGGGCGCTGCGCACACCACCGGCGCAGATCAGGTACAGCGTCTCGGCTTCGGGGAGTTCGCCCTCGCGCTCCATGAAGGTGCTCATCGGCAGCAGGGTCGCCTCGGGTGCCACGCCACCGGCGTGCTCCTCGGGCTCGCGCACGTCGATCAGGGCGACTCCGGGGTTCAGGGCGGCCAATTCGGTGACTGTAATTTCCTGCATGTCCTAAATTCCTTCCCGGGACCAAGCGGCCCACGGCTTCGAGCGTATACCTGCGCCCAAGCTAACGCGCAATGGCCCCGGGTTATGCCCCGAGGCCATCGCGCGAAATGGGCTACTCGCCGCTGCGAATGGCCAGACTCTCCCCGTCGGCGGCGAGGTCTACCACCACGGTGTCCCCGTCGCGTACGCCGCCCGCGAGCAGCGCGGTCGCCAGGCGATCATCGATCTGCTTCTGCATCAGGCGCCGCAGCGGACGCGCACCGTACAGCGGGTCGTACCCGCGCTCGGCGAGCCAGGCCCGGGCATCCGGGGTGACCGCGAGCTCGAGTCGACGTGCGGCCAACCGGCGCTGCAGCCGGTCGATGTACAGCTCGACAATCTGGCCGAGGTCCTCCTCGCTCAGCGCCTGGAACACCACGATGTCATCAAGCCGGTTCACAAACTCCGGCTTGAATGCCTGCCGCACGGCCTGCTGCACCATGCTCTCCTTGGTGTCCGCGGAGAGGGTCGGATCGATCAGGACCTGGGATCCGAGGTTCGAGGTGAGGATCAGGATCGTGTTGCGGAAGTCCACGGTACGACCCTGGCCATCGGTGAGACGCCCGTCATCCAGCACCTGCAGCAGGATGTCGAAGACCTCGGGGTGCGCCTTCTCGACCTCATCCAGCAGGACCACCGAATACGGACGACGACGCACGGCCTCGGTCAGCTGACCGCCCTGCTCATACCCGACGTATCCGGGCGGGGCGCCCACCAGGCGCGAGACGGCGAACTTCTCGCCGTACTCGCTCATGTCGATGCGAACCATCGCCTTCTCGTCGTCAAACAGGAACTCGGCCAGGGCCTTGGCCAGCTCGGTCTTTCCCACGCCTGTGGGGCCCAGGAAGAGGAACGATCCGGTGGGACGGTTGGGGTCGGAGACCCCGGCACGACTGCGCCGCACGGCATCGGCCACCGCGGCCACGGCCTTGCGCTGACCGATCAGGCGACGGCCCAGCTCCTGCTCAAGGTTGAGCAGCTTCTCGGTCTCACCCTGCAACAGCCGGCCCACGGGGATCCCCGTCCAGGCGGCGATCACCGCGGCGATGTCGTCGGCACCCACCTGGTCGTTGACCATCTTGTCCGCGGTGTTCTCCGAGGACTCGGCCTCGGCCAACTCGCGCACGATCACCGGAATCTCGCCGTAGAGCAGCTTGGAGGCCTTCTCCAGCTTGCCCTCGCGCTGGGCGCGGTCGGCCTCGATCCGGGCGCGGTCAAGCTTCTCCTTGAGCTCACCCACGCGGTTCAGGCTTGAGCGTTCCAGCTCCCACCGGCTTTGCAGGTCGGTCAACTTCTCCTGGCGGTCGGCCAGGTCCGCGCGCAGCGCCGCCAGACGCTGCTTGCTCGCCTCGTCCTTCTCCCGCTTGAGCGCGAGCTCCTCGAGCTTGAGGCGATCCACGCTGCGGCGCAGCTCATCGATCTCGACCGGGGCCGAGTCGATCTCCATGCGCAGCCGGGACGCGGCCTCATCGATCAGGTCGATGGCCTTATCCGGCAGCTGTCGCGCGGGAATGTAGCGGCTGGAGAGCGAGGCGGCCGCGACCAGCGCACTGTCGGCGATGGTCACCTTGTGGTGCGCCTCATAGCGTTCCTTGAGCCCGCGCAGGATCGCGATGGTGTCCTCCACCGAGGGCTCCCCCACGTACACCTGCTGGAAACGACGCTCCATGGCCGCATCGGCCTCGATGTACTGCCGGTACTCATCCAGCGTGGTGGCACCGATCAGGCGCAGTTCACCGCGGGCAAGCATGGGCTTGAGCATGTTCGCGGCGGCGACCGAGCCCTCGCCGGCCCCGGCACCCATCAGGGTGTGCAGCTCGTCGATGAAGGTGATGATCTCGCCGTCGGCATCGTTAATTTCCTGGAGCACCGCCTTCAGGCGCTCCTCAAACTCGCCGCGATACTTGGCTCCGGCCACGAGGGCGGCCAGGTCGAGGGAGACGAGCTGCTTGCCCTTGAGGGAGTCGGCCACGTCCCCGGCGACGATGCGCTGGGCGAGCCCCTCCACCACGGCGGTTTTACCCACGCCGGGCTCCCCGATCAGGACCGGGTTGTTCTTGGTGCGCCGGGTGAGCACCTGGCTGACGCGGCGGATCTCGGCATCGCGGCCGATAACCGGGTCGAGCTTGCCGGTCGCGGCAATCGCGGTGAGGTTCACGCCGTACTGCTCAAGGGCGCTCTTTGCTTGTTCCTGGGGCGGCTGCTGGCCTGGTTGCACGGGTTCTCTCCTTCTCCTGGTGCTGGCGGGAATCATCTCCCGCAAACTTGAGCCTTGTTGACTCAAGTTTACATCGTGCGGCGATTTGATACCAGTCGTCAGGGGCAACTAAACCTCAGAATTCCCTGATTGAACGCCGATTCGATGCCGGGTGTTTTCCACTCATGAGTCCACACTAAATATCAAACACACCCGGAGGCCCTCCCCCAATTGGGGAAATCCGGGTTAGGTTGGAGGTACTCGACTGTCGGCGCGTCGCGCGCGCCAGCCCGCCTACTCGCGGGAAAACCGGCCGGAAGGATTAGATTCTTGAGAACTCGTAGCCGTGTAGGCACCGCCCTACTCGCCCTCGGGGTGCTCGTCTGCACCCTGGGGATCACCTCCCCGGCAAACGCCGCGGGGGCCGACTACCCCAGCTGGGATGACGTCCAGCGCGCCCGACAGAACGAACAGACGGCCGCCACCGAGGTCACCAAGGTGGAGGGCCTGATCAAGGACCTCAACACCAACGTGGCCAACACCCAGGCCGCCGCCAACATCGCCGCCGACCAGTACCAGGCGGCCGATGCCGTGGCCACCGAGGCCGAGATCAACTCCAACCGCCTCGCCGCCGAGGTCAAGGACGCCACCGCCGCCGCCGAAGAATCGGCCGGCCAGGTCGCGGTGTTGATGTCGAAGATGGGTCGTAGCACCGGCAGCTCGGTGTCCCTGGAGCTCCTGGGCGACCCCAAGAACGCCGACGACGCCCTCTATAAGCTCGGCGCGATGACTAAGCTCACCGAGCGCTCCACCGAGACCCTGGATCGCGCCAAGCAGGCGGCCAACCTGGTCACCACGCTGAACGCCCAGGCCACCGTTGCCACCGATATCCTCACCCAGGCTCGCGCCGACGCCGAGGGGGCCCTGAACCGGGCTACCGCCGCCTCGGCCGCCGCCCAGAGCGCCGTCGCCGAGCAGGAGGCCAACCAGTCCCGCCTGATCGAGCAGCTGGCCGCGCTCAAGGGCACCCGCGTGGAGGAGGAACAGCAGTACGCCGTGGGCGTTGCTGTCCGGGCCGAGGAAGCCCGTAAGCGCGCCGAGGAGGAGGCCGCCCGCAAGCGCGCCGCCGAGGAGGAGGCACGGCGACAGGCCGAGGCCAATAAGCCCAAGCCGGGTACCGGCGGAGGCGGCGGAAACGTTGTCCTGCCGCCGACCCCGCCCCAGACCGGTAACGGAACCGGCACCTACTTCGCCCCGTCCAGCTCGGGCTGGTGGCGTCCGGCACCGGGTGGCATCACCTCGCCCTACGGTCCGCGTCCGGTCATGTGCCCCAAGGGCTGCTCGGCACCGTTCCACGCCGGGCTCGACTTCGGTGGTGCCAGCGGCACCCCGATCAAGGCCGTTCAGTCCGGAACCGTGGTCTTCGCCGGCAACGCCAATGCCTTTGGTAACCGTGTGATCGTTGACCACGGCGGCGGAATCCAGTCCTACTACGGCCACCTCAGCGGCTTCAACGTCCGCGTGGGCGCACAGGTCAACGGCGGCGACGTCATCGGTTTCATGGGCCAGACCGGCGTGGCCACCGGCCCGCACCTGGACCTCAAGATCTACGTCGGTGCCAACCACACCGACCCCGCAGCATTCCTGCGGGCACGCGGCGTGCGCATCTAGTTTCGGCGCGGCTCGACACCACGCACAACGGCCCCCGCTTCGGCGGGGGCCGTTGTTCTTGGAGGGAGGGCGTTACTGTGCGGCGGTGTGGGCCGAGAGGTAGGCGATCGTCTCGGCGGCGATGGCCTCGCTCTGGGTGTGGTGCAGGTAGTGCTCGCCCTTCAGCGAGATGACCTGACCCAGGCTGGTTGTCGCCGCCTGCTCCTGGTGCAGCTCAAGCCAACCGGGCACCTCCTCGTTGTCGCTGTTGGCGACAAACAGCAGCACCGGGAGATCCGCGGGGAAGGACTGCTTCTTGGCCGCGTCGAAGTTCTCGGCGGTGAGCCCGGTCTCGCTGACGGCCACGTCGTTCAGCGCATTGTGACGTGCCAGGATCTCCATCTGCTCCTTCTGGGCGGCGGAGTAGGCGTCGATTCCCTCGTACATGCTCGGGGCCAGGCTGTCCAGCACCCGCATCAGTCCCAGCGACTTCAGACCACGCACGTCTTCGAGACCCTGGATGCTCTCGGACCCGGGCTGGTTGGGCACACTCGAATCGATGCCCACAAACGCGGTGACCTCACTCGGGTAGGTGCTCACGTAGTCCAGCGCGTAGATGCCGGCAATCGAATGACCCATCAGCGTGTACTTCGTGACGCCCAGCTCGGCGAGGGCCGTGTGGACCTCCTTCACGATGTTGTCGCTGGTGCGCGGCACATCGGTGTCATCGCTCAGCCCGTATCCCAGCGGCTCGACCGCGACGACCCGGTAGGTGGGTGAGAGCTTGTCGATGACCGGGGCGAAGTCCACGGCCGGTGCCCCGGTACCGAGGCCCGGCAGCATAACGATGGTTTCGGGACCATCGCCCTGCACGAGTACGTTCATCTTTTTCCCGTCCACCTCGACCAGCTGGCCGTAGTGCTCCAGGCTGCCCATTTCACGCTGGCTGGCCACCGCGTTGACCACGGTGGTGGTGCCGAGGCCGGCGGCGATCAGGGCCGCAATCGACCCGATGACGATGAGTGGAACCTTGATGATCTTCTTCATGATGTACCCGTGCTTCCTGCGGGTCCCGGTGTGGGTTTTCCGCTGATGTCTTCAGTCTGTCGGCCCCGGCCCGCGGGCGGCAGTTGCACGGTGTCACCCCTATCCGTGACACATGTCACGGTTCTTCGTGCCCCCCCTGCCCCCGGCACGCGGCGCTCGCTAGGCTGGGGTCATGTCAGCCGTGTCCGCTCCGCGCCCGGGATCCCTCGATCCGGCCGAGACCGCCGCGCCCCGCGGGGTGACCGACCTGGTGCGCGGACGCCGCTACACGGCCTGGAGCCTCTGGTTTGTGAACTTCAGCTTTGGCCTCATGCAGTTGGTGCTCGCCGATCCACACACCGAACCGCAGCGGATGCTGGCCCTCTCCGCCCTCACCATCATCACCACGGCGCTCGCCTGCGCGCTGGTTTCTCGGGTGATCCGCGAGATGGCGCAGGTCACCGCCCCGGGCGGGGTTCTGCGTCCGCTGCCGATCGCGCTCATGGTCTCGGCCATCGCCACCTGGGTGATCGGAGCATCCTCCTCGGTGGTCGCCTGGAACTGGGCACTCACCCTGACCGTGGCCACCGGAATGGTGCTGTGTCTGGTGCCGGTGGCGGCCCGGTTCTGGGTCTTCCTGGGCAGCGTGGTCCTGCTGGTGGGCATCTTTGCGCTCGGTGCCGTGATCGCCGGTCGCCCGGTGGATGTTCGCGCCACACTCTCGGATATCACCCTGCTCATCCTGCTCAGCATGGGTCTCGTGCTGCTCCCCCTCACCTACGCCTCGCTGATCTGGAGCCTGCGCGTGCTGGAGCGGATGGATCGGGCCCGCCGCATGGCATCGGACCTAGCCATCGCCCGCGAACGCCTGCGCTTCGCCACCGACCTGCACGATATTCAGGGACACAACCTGCAGGTCATCGCGCTCAAGAGCGAGCTCGCCGAACGCCTCCTGGAGCGAGATCCCGCCGCCGCCGCCGCCGAGCTGTCGGCGATTCGCACCATCAGCCGCGCCGCGCTGGAGGACACCCGCGCGGTCGTGAACAACTACCGCACGGTCACCGTGGCCGTCGAGGCACGCGGTGCCGCCTCGGTGCTGGCCTCGGCGGGGATCGACTGCACGGTCTCGATTACCGAGGCGACGATCCCGGCGGATATCGGCACGGTCCTGGCCCTGGCGATCCGCGAGGCCACCACCAACTTGCTGCGTCATGCCCACCCCACCCGCGCCGCGATCACCCTCGCCGAGGCGGGAGGAGGCTTCCTGCTCACCGTGGAAAACGACGGGGCCACTGGACGCCGGCAGGAGAATGCGGGCACCGGGTTGGCGGGGCTTGGGGAACGCGCCGCCGCAATCGGCGGAACCGTGACCGGCGAGCGGCAGAATGGAACCTTCACCCTGACCGTGCGTGTGCCCGGCAGCATCTCATCCGCGAGGGAGCAGTCATGAGCACGGCACCATCGACGCCCGAGCCGCTGCGACTGCTGATCGCCGACGATGAGGAACTCATTCGCGGTGCCCTGGTTGCGCTCCTCAGCCTGGAACCCGATCTCGAAGTGATCGCCGATGTTTCCGACGGCGGCGCGGCGGTCACCGCGGCCGCCGAGCACCGCCCCGACGTGGTCCTCCTGGATCTGGAGATGCCCGTGCTGGATGGCGTGGATGCGGCCACCCAGATTCGACGAACCCTCGACACCCGGATCGTGCTGGTCACCCGGCACGCGCGTCCGGGAACACTCAAGCGTGCCCTGTCGGCGGGGATCGCCGGGTTCGTGCCCAAGTCCACCCCGGCATCCGAGCTCGCGCAGATCATCCGCGCGGTCGCCCGCGGGGAACGCTATATCGACCGCGACCTGGCCGCCGCGGCCCTCACCGAGGACGAAAACCCGCTCACCGCCCGTGAGCGCGACGTGCTGCGGCTGACCCGTGAGGGCCTACCCACCAAGCTCGTGGCCAAGCAGCTGCACCTGGCCCACGGAACCGTGCGCAACCACACCTCGGCGGCGATGCTCAAGCTCAACGCCGAATCCCGCGTCCAGGCGGCGGCGATCGCCTGGGACAACGGCTGGATCTAACCTGTCCAAAAGCACGCGGGTCGAGCACGGGGGAGCGAGCCCGGGCCGGCGCTAGCTTGCCGGAGCCTCCGCCTTGACGGACAGGGTCACCGTGAACTTGGTGGTGCGCAGACGCTGGTTGGTGGGACCGACGATCCGGCCCAGCGCGCCCCGGTAACCCAGGTGCGTGTTGTAGACGGTCCACAGCTCGCCGCCGGGACGCAGGACCCGGGCAGCCTCGCGGAACAGGGCCTCGGCCAGCCCCGCGTGCACGGTCGCGCCGGTGTGGAAGGGCGGGTTGAGCAGCACCAGGTCGACGCTCGCGTCGGGCTGCTGGGACAGGCCGATGTCGCGACGAGCCTCGACCCGGTCGGCCACCCCGTTGGCCTTGGCGGTTGCCCGCGTCGCGGCCACCGCATCGGCTGAAATATCCGTCGCAATGACCTGGATGTCCGGGCGCGCCTTGGCCACCGCGGAGGCCACGATGCCGGTTCCGCTGCCCAGATCCACCGCCACCTTCGCCCAACGGGCGTACTTGGGCAGGAACTTCAGCAGCTCCCGGGTACCGATATCGAGGCTCGCACCGGCGAAGGTCTGCGATCCCGAGCACACGGTCAGCTCCAGCTCGGGGATCTCGGCGCGGGCGGGCACCCGAGCCTCGACGGCGCGCGATCCGGAGGCGATCAGCAGCCGCGACTTCTGACGCGCCAGCGAGGCCCGCACCTCGGTGAAGGACTCCCCCAGAACCGTGTTCATCGACGGGCTCAGATGCTTGATCCGGCCGCCGGAGACGACGATCACCTCGGGGTCGGCATGGATAGCGATCAGGCGCGAAATCTCGTCCAGAGCCGCGATCTGACGCGGAAGCTGCACCAGAACAAGCTTGGCTCCGGTCAGCAGTTCGGCCCCCAGCGGCAGCGAGGTAAAGGCATCCGTGTGGCCGCTGCGCTCGGCATTTTCGGCCAGCGCGCGCTCGGAGATCAGCGAGTCCTGGAAGACCCGCACGCCGGTCAGGTTATGGGTGGCGATCGCGCCCAGGGTGAGGGCACCATAGTGGTCGCCGATGACCACCACGTGTTCGCCCGAGAGCGCGTCGAGAGTCGAGGCGGCCTCGTCCAGGATCAGCCGGTCCGTCGCATCGACCGCATGCAGGTTGTCACCCTCCACGTCGGGGTGACGGCGCAGGGCGGAAAAATCGAAGGGGCTGGACGCGGGGGCAGGGGATTCACTCACCCCACAACACTACTCGCGCGGGGCCTGACCACCGACCCGTTTGGGGGTGGGCGGTCCGCGGGAGAGCCCTAGTTACGTGCGGGACCGGCGGGAAACTCACCCTCGAAGTCCTCGTCGAGATCGCCCTCGGAGTCCTCGATGTCCTCATCCTCGGCGAAGAAGGCCGCATCCGGACGCCACACCACGAGCTCGGTGCGACGCTGGGTGCGCACGCCGTTACGTAGGCTAATCACGTCCCCCGCCTGCCCGGCCGCAAACACGCGGCGACCCGGGCTCTTCAGCATCTCGTTGGCCAGCGCGCTCTCCAGCTCGCGCACCCGACGGGTCAGCGCATCCACCTGGTTTTCCAGGCTCAGCAGCCGGGCGATGCCCTCGAGACTCACACCCTCATTGCTCAGCCGGGAGACGGTCTTGAGCTGCGCAATATCGCGCATCGAATAGCGACGAGACTTCCCCGCCGTGCGTCTCGGGCTCACCAGCCCGATGCGGTCGTACTGACGCAGGGTCTGCGGGTGCATGCCCGCAAGCTCGGCGGCCATCGCGATGGCAAACACCGGGGAGTGCTCATCCATGTCGATTCCTTCCGTGCGGTTGCCCCACAGGATACCCGTGCGGGGTGATAAACGTGAGGCCGATGCCGGAAAGGGCACCGGCCTCACGTTCGGGGTGGGTGTTAGCCGCGAGCCCGAGCGATCAGGTCCGCGCGCGGGTTTTCGTTCGGCTCCACGGAGTGGAACGCCTTGAGGGCCTCGGTCGCCTCGGCGCTCAGGTGGGCCGGAACGGCCACCTGAACGATCGCGAGCAGGTCGCCCGTGCCCGATCCGGTGGCAACCCCGCGGCCCTTGACCCGAAGGATCCGACCCGAGGGGGTACCCGGCGCAACCCGGAGCTTCACCGGATCCCCACCCAGGGTGGGAACCTCGATGGTGGCACCGAGCGTGGCCTCGACGAAGGTCACCGGGACGGTCACGCGCAGGTTGTTGCCGTCGCGCTCAAACACCGGGTGCTTACGCACGTGCACGGTCAGCACCAGGTCGCCGGGGGCACCGCCGTCCTGAGAGGGACGGCCCTTGCCCCGCACCCGAATCTTCTTCCCATCGGACACACCCGCGGGGATCTTCACCTTGATGGTGCGACCCTCGCCGGTCTGCAGGGTGATGGTCTCACCCTGCACCGCGGTAATGAAGTCGATCGTGGTGGATGCGGTCACGTCCTGACCCGGGGTCGGCCCGCCAAACCCGCGGAATCCTCCGCTGGTCTGGCCGAAACCGCCGCCGCCGAACATGCCACTGAACAGGTCCTCGAACCCGCCCTGCTGGCCGCCACGACCGCCGAAGACATCCTCAAACCCGCCGCCGGCACGGCCACCGCCGGGAGCGGTGAACCGCGCCCCGGCACCCATGGCGCGCATCTGGTCATACTCGGCCCGCTGCTCGGAGTCGTTGAGCACCGAGTAGGCCTCGCTGATCTCCTTGAACTTGGCCTCGCTGGCGGCATCGCCCGGGTTGGAATCCGGGTGATACTTGCGCGCGAGCTTGCGGTAAACCTTCTTCAGCTCGGCGTCGGAGACGTCCTTGGACACCCCGAGTACCTTGTAGAAGTCCTTGTCGAACCAGTCCTGGCTAGCCATAGCGGTTACTCCGCAGGAACCTGGACGACCACCTTGGCGGGGCGCAACAGGGTTTCACCAATGAGGTAGCCGGTCTCGACCACGTCGGCCACGGTGTCCACCGTGACATCGGCGCTGGGCTGCTGGAAGATCGCGTCGTGACGGTTGGGGTCAAAGACCTCACCGACGGCCGCGAAGGAGGTCAGACCCATCTTCTCGACGGTGCCGCGCAGCTTCTCGGCGAGCAGCGCAAACGCGGATCCCTCGGTGAGGTCACCGTGCTTGGCGGCGCGATCCAGATCGTCCAGGACCGGCAGCAGCGAGGTCAGAACGGCACCCACGGTGCGCTCCTTCTCGATGCCGCGGTTTGCCTCGGTGCGCTTGCGGTAGTTCGCGTATTCGGCGTTCACCCGCTGCAGGTCGGCAAGGATCTCGTCGGCGGAAACCTGACCCGACAGCACGGCCAGTTCCTCATCGGAGATCTCGTCGGACCCGGCCTCAGCCTGGGCATCGGACTCGACCTCGGGAGCATCCTCGGATGCCCCGAAACCGGGGGCCTCAGCGGCCCCCGGTTCCTGGGTCGAACCGTGCTCGCCGGACTCGGTGCCCGTGGTGGGCTCTTCGTTTTCGGGAGTGGGGTTCTGTTCGGTCATGTTGTTACTTCTTCTCCGACTCGTCGTCCTCGATAACCTCGGCGTCAACCACGTCCTCGTCGGACTCGGCTGCTGCCGGGGCGCCCTCGGCCGCCGCGGCCTCGGCCTGGCTCTGGGCGTAGATGGCCTCGCCCAGCTTGGCCTGCGACTCGTTCAGCTTGTCAAAGGCGGTCTTGACCGCGTCCTCGTCCTCGCCGGCCAGAGCGGACTTCAGCGCGTCAACGTCGCCCTGAACCTCGTTCTTGACGTCCTCGGGCAGCTTGTCCTCGTTGTCCTTGATCAGCTTGTCGATCGAGTAGGCCAGCTGCTCGGCGGAGTTACGGGTCTCGGCCTGCTCGCGACGCTTGGCGTCCTCGGCGGCGTGCTCCTCGCCCTCACGAACCATGCGCTCGATGTCTTCCTTGGACAGCGACGATCCACCCGAGATGGTGATCTTCTGCTCGGTGCCGGTGCCCTTGTCCTTGGCGGACACCTGGACGATACCGTTGGCGTCGATGTCGAAGGTGACCTCGATCTGCGGCATGCCGCGCGGTGCCGGTGCGATACCGGTCAGCTCGAAGGTACCCAGGTTCTTGTTGTCCCGGGTGAACTCGCGCTCACCCTGGAAGATCTGGATGGCCACCGAGGGCTGGTTGTCATCGGCGGTGGTGAAGGTCTCGCTGCGCTTGGTCGGGATCGCGGTGTTGCGCTCGATCAGCTTGGTCATCATGCCACCCTTGGTCTCGATACCGAGGCTCAGGGGGGTCACGTCGATCAGCAGAACGTCCTTGCGCTCACCCTTCAGCACACCTGCCTGCAGGGCGGCACCGACGGCCACAACCTCATCCGGGTTAACACCCTTGTTGGCGTCGCGACCGATCTCGGCCTTGACCAGCTCGGCCACGGCCGGCATACGGGTCGATCCACCAACGAGCACCACGTGAGCGATGTCGGAAACCTTGACGCCGGCCTCGCGGATGACGTCCTGGAACGGCTTCTTGGTGCGGTCCAGCAGGTCCTTGGTCATGTTCTCGAACTGCGCGCGGGTCAGGGTCTCGTCCAGGTTGGCGGGGCCCGACTCGGTCAGCGAGAGGTAGGGGAGCTGGATCGAGGTGGACATCGAGGAGCTGAGCTCCTTCTTTGCCTGCTCGGCCGCTTCCTTCAGACGCTGCAGCGCGATCTTGTCGTTCGAGACGTCGACGCCGGTGGTCTCCTTGAACTTCTTGACCAGGTGGTCAACCACGCGCTGGTCCCAGTCGTCTCCACCGAGGCGGTTGTCACCGGAGGTCGCGCGGACCTGAATGGTCGAGAAGTCGTCGTCCTTACCCACCTCAAGGAGGGAAACGTCGAAAGTTCCACCACCGAGGTCGAAGACCAGGATGAGCTCGTCTTCCTTACCCTTGTCCAGGCCGTAGGCCAGGGCGGCAGCGGTGGGCTCGTTGATGATGCGGAGCACGTTGAGGCCCGCGATCTCACCGGCCTCCTTGGTGGCCTGACGCTCGGCGTCGTTGAAGTAGGCGGGAACGGTGATGACGGCGTCGGTGACGGTGTCGCCCAGGTACTGCTCGGCGTCGCGCTTCAGCTTCGCGAGGATACGAGCGGACACCTCCTGCGGGGTGTACTTCTTGCCATCAACGTCGAAGGTCCAGTTGGTACCCATGTGACGCTTGACCGACGCGAGGGTGCGGTCAACGTTGGTGACGGCCTGGCGCTTGGCGGTGTCACCGACGAGCACCTCGCCATCCTTGGTGAATGCAACAACGGACGGGGTGGTGCGAGCACCCTCGGCGTTGGCGATAACGGTGGGCTCGCCACCTTCGAGGACCGAGACCACCGAGTTGGTGGTACCGAGGTCAATGCCTACTGCACGTGCCATGTGTTTTCTCCTTCGTTCTCGCCCGGAAGGGCGAATACCGTGAACTGGTCCCGGGTCCGGGTAACCGAACCCGAAGTCGGCGGCAATCCCATAGTTGAGTTGCCTAGGCTCAAGTTTACCCAACGCAATACCGGTGTCAAGCCGCTCTCAGGAAATGTTGAGCCTTCACGACTCAACTTTGGGTTTCGGCGGCAAAATCCCCGTCGCTACGTCAAAAATGACGGACCCTCGCGTACCCTGGAGTCATGAGTACGACCGATCCCACGGGCGCGGATCACACCGCCCAGCCCCAGGATGCCGCACCCGAGACCTCGGCGGCGGCGTCAGAAATCCCCGCCGACACCGACCCGTCGCGCGCGCTGCCGCACTTTCCGGCGCCGCTGACCGGTCAGGTCCCCACGAACCCGGCCCCCGCCGCTGGCTACCCGGCAGCCCCGGGCACCCCCGGCTACGGCCAGCAGGGCACCGCGGGCGCTTACCCGCAGCAGGGTGCACCCGGTGCACCGTCCGGCTATCCCCAGCAGGGCGCCTCCGGCTACCCGGCCGGCTACGCCCCCTACGACCCGGCCGCCAAGAGCCGCCTCACCGCGGGACTGCTCGGCATCTTCCTTGGCTCGATCGGCGTGCACCGCTTCTACCTGGGGTACATCGGCATCGGTCTGTTGCAGATCGCCGCCACCATCGTGACCTTCGGCACCGCCGCGCTCTGGGGCCTGATCGAGGGCATCATGATCCTGGCCCGCGCCCGCGCGTTTAACAATGACGCCGAGGGACGTCCGCTGCGCGATTAGCGCCTCGGAGGGGCACCGCACCCGCCGTCACCCCATCGGTTTACAAATTGGTTGCCATTGATTCGCCTGGGGGCAGTACCCTGGGGCCATGACCTCTGCCCTGCGCACCCCCTCCCCCGAACCTCGGCTGCTCTCCAAGCCGGTTTTAGCGTGGGGAATGTGGGACTGGGGCTCGGCCGCCTTCAACGCCGTGGTGACCACCTTCGTCTTCACCACCTACCTCACCCGGACCCCCGCGTTCGGCGGCGAGGCCCACGTCTCCGCACAGCTGTCCTGGTGGATCTCGGGGGCCGGCGTGATCATCGCGCTCCTGGCACCGGTCACCGGACAGCGTGCCGACCGCAGCGGTCGCCGCAAGTTCTGGCTCGGCGTCAACACCTACCTGGTGGTCGCCGCAACCGCGGGCCTGGCCTTTGTCGCCCCGGAACCCGACCTGCTGTGGCTCGGACTGTTCCTGCTCGCCGCCGGAAACATCTTCTTCGAGTTCGCCTCGGTGAACTACAACGCGATGCTCGGCCAGATCTCCACCCCGGCCACGATCGGCAAAATCTCCGGCTTCGGCTGGGGCCTGGGGTACATCGCCGGCATCGTGCTGCTGGTCATCCTCTATGTGAGCCTGATCGGACCCGATGTGGGGATCTTCGGCATCACCTCGGAGAACGGCTGGGACGTCCGCGTCTCGATGCTAATCGCCGCCGCCTGGCTCGGCCTCTCGGCCATCCCGGTGCTCCGGGTCATCCCCGAGGCCCCGGGAACCGCGGCCCCGGGCGCCAAGATCGGCATCCTCGGCTCCTATAAGAAGCTCGGCCGGGACCTGGTGGGTCTCTGGCGTGATGATCGGACCACCGCGCGCTTCCTGATCGCCAGCGCCATTTTCCGCGACGGCCTGGCCGGCGTCTTCACCTTCGCCGGGGTCCTGGCCGTGGGAACCTTCGGGTTCAGCGGGGGCGACGTGATCCTGTTCGGGATCGCCGCCAACGTGGTCGCGGGCGTGGTCACGATCGCCTCGGGCCGGCTGGATGATCGCTTCGGTCCGCGCACGGTCATCATGGCCGCGCTGATCGGGCTGGTGACCTTCGGCGTGGTGGTGTTTGTGCTCCACGATGGCGGCCACACTGTCTTCTGGATCTTCGGCCTGGGCCTGGCCGCGTTTGTGGGGCCGGCTCAGTCGGCCTCGCGGTCCTTCCTGGCACGCATCATCCCGCCGGGTAAGGAGGGCGAGCTGTTTGGGCTCTACGCCACCACCGGCCGCGCGGTTTCCTTCATCGCCCCGGCCGCCTTCGGGATCGCGGTCACGCTGGGCGGCGCGCAGTACTTCGGCATCCTGGGCCTGATCCTGGTGATCGCCCTGGGCCTCGCGCTGATGATTCCGGTGCGCCTGCCGCAGTCGGTCCGATAGCCCCCGGTCCAGTCGCTTACATAGCGATCGTGCGGCATTCGCGCGCCGAGCCGTGACCAGCGAGAATAGGGGTATGTCAAACCGCGAGTACGTGCAGCTGCTGTCCGAGGACGGCGAACCGATCGGCATCGCCGATAAGGCCGAGGTGCACGATCACAACACCCGGCTGCACCTCGCGTTCTCCTGCCACATCACCGATGAGCAGGGCCGAATTCTGCTGACCCGGCGCGCGCTGAGCAAGGTCGCCTGGCCCGGCGTCTGGACCAACGCGTTCTGCGGACATCCGGCCCCCGGGGAGTCCTTCGAGTCGGCGATTTCGCGCCGCGCGGCCGATGAGCTGGGCACCACGGTCACCGGCATCACCCCGCTGCTGCCCGACTTCCGCTACCGCGCGGTGGATGCCAGCGGCATCGTCGAGTACGAGATCTGCCCGGTCTTCTCCGCCACGCTCTCCTCGGACCTGGTGCCCAACCCCGACGAGGTGGCCGAGTACCGCTGGGTTGAGCCCGCGGATCTCGCCCAGCTGGCCAAAATCGCCCCCTGGTCGATCAGCCCGTGGCTGGTTGAACAGCTCGAACAGCTCGACGCCTAATCGCAAAAACGGCAATCGCCCCACCTGAATGGTGGGGCGATTGCCGTGGGGCCGGAACGACTAGGCGCCGAGCGCGCCCTGGCTGGTCTCGGAAATGTCCGTGCGCTTGAAGTTCTGGAACGAGCGCGAGGCGGTCGGCCCACGCTGACCCTGGTAGTGCGAACCGGCGGTCGCCGAACCGTAGGGGTTCTCGGTCTCCGAGGTCAGCTGGAAGAAGCACAGCTGGCCGATCTTCATGCCGGGCCACAGGCGGATCGGGAGGTTGGCGACGTTGGCCAGTTCCAGGGTCACGTGGCCGGTGAAACCGGGGTCGATGAAGCCCGCGGTGGAGTGGGTCAGCAGACCCAACCGACCCAGCGAGGACTTCCCCTCGAGGCGCGCGGCAATGTCGTTGGGCAGGGTGACCCGCTCATAGGTGGCCCCGAGCACAAACTCACCCGGGTGCAGGATGAAGGGCTCGTTGGGGTCGGTCTCGACCATCCGGGTCAGCTCCGACTGCTCCTCGGAGGGATCGATGTAGGAGTACTTGTGGTTGTCGAACAGCCGGAAGAAGCGGTCGAGGCGCACATCCACGCTCGAGGGCTGAACCAGCTCGGGCGCAAACGGCTCGAGGCCAATGCGGTTGGCGTTGATCTGGGCTTTGATATCACGGTCGGAGAGCAGCACGTGGCCCATACTATCGCGCAGACTCGAGCGCTCCGCCACTCGACCGTGACCTCACTGAAATGGTTGGCGTGGTTCGCTGTGTCGTCCGGCGTTGCCGTCTCCACGCATTATTCTGGGCGTTATCACGGCGGCACGGATTCTGCCGTTTTCACGATTCACACCTAAACCTTCGGGAAAGGACCTGCTGCATGTCTGCCATGTACCCGGAAAACACCGACTTCGCCGACGCCGACCGCGGCTTCCTGGGCACAATAGATCCCTGTGTCATCCGGGACGCTACCGGAGGCGTCGTATGGGACGGCGACAGCTTCGCGTTCCTCAACGGAGAGCGCCCGGAAACCGTGCACGAGAGCCTGTGGCGACAGAGCACCCTGGTGGCTAAGCACGGCCTGTTCGAGGTGGTGGAGGGCATCTATCAGGTGCGTGGCTTCGACCTGTCAAACATCACGTTTGTGGAGGGCGACACCGGAATCATCGTGATCGACCCCCTGATTTCCACCGAAACCGCCGCGGCCGCCCTCGACCTCTACCGCACACACCGGGGAGACCGACCGGTGCGAGCGGTGATCTACACCCACTGTCACGTCGACCACTTTGGTGGGGTGCTCGGGGTCACCTCGGCCGAGGCCGTGGACCGCGGCGAGGTGCAGATTATCGCGCCGGCGGGATTCCTGGAACACGCGGTGTCGGAGAACCTCTACGCGGGTGTGGCGATGTCGCGCCGGGCCGGATACATGTACGGAGCAGCCCTGCCGCGGGGACCGCATGGCAGCGTGGGCGCGGGGCTCGGCCACACAACGTCCACCGGAGAGGTGGGCATCATCCCTCCCACGGTGAGCATTCACACCACCGGTGAGACCCTCACCGTGGACGGTGTAGACATCGAGTTCCAGATGGCCCCGGATTCCGAGGCTCCGGCGGAGTTCCACTTCTATTTCCCGCAGTTCCGAGCCCTGTGCCTGGCCGAGAACGCAACCCACACCCTGCACAATATTCTGACCCTGCGCGGCGCGGTTGTGCGCGACTCGCGATCCTGGGCCGGCTACCTGACCGAGGCGATCGACCGCTACGCATCCCGCTCGGATGTCGTATTTGCCTCGCACCACTGGCCCACCTGGGAGAGTGCTCGCGTGCAGGAGTTCCTGAGCCGCCAACGCGACATTTACGCGTATCTGCACGATGAAACCCTGCGCTACATCAACCTGGGCTATCAGGGGGCCGAAATTGCCGAGCTGATTCAGCTGCCCCCGGCGCTGGATCAGGAGTGGAGCACCCGCGGCTACTACGGATCGGTGAGCCACAACGTCAAGGCGATCTATCAGCGCTACATGGGCTGGTTTGACGGCAACCCCGTCAATCTGTGGGCCCACCCTCCGCAGGAACTCGCCGTGCGCTACGTGCGGGCATTCGGAGGCGTCGAGCGCGTTCGCGAGCTTGCCCGGGAAGCCGTCGACGCGGGAGATCTCCGCTGGGCGGCCACCCTGCTGGGACACGCGGTCTTTGCCGATGAGCACGATGAGCCCTCGCGCGAAGACCTAGCCGATGTGCTCGAGCGCCTCGGCTTCGGTAGCGAAAATGCCACCTGGCGAAACTTCTATCTCGCCGGTGCCCTCGAGCTGCGCGAGGGGTCTTTTGGCACGCCGACCCGATCGGGCACAAACTCACTCACCCAGTACATCCACGTAAGCCAGATTCTGGATGCCCTGGCCATTGCGATCGAGGCACCCCGGGCCTGGGACCTCACCCTTGAACTGGACCTGGCGATCAGCGACTCCGACGAACGCCACCGCCTGAATCTGCGCCACGGCGTACTCATTCATCGCCGAGTGAGCGAGGATATCGCCCCCACAGCGGTGACCGTGCGGGTGACCAAGCCTCGTCTGCTGCAGCTTCTCGCCGGCGATGCTACCTCACCGGGGGTCCAGATCGAGGGCGATCCGCAGGTCCTGCGTGCACTGCTCGGCGTGGCATCTACGGGCGACCCCGGATTTGCGATCGTCACCCCATAAAACCTGGCAGCGCGGGAACGGGCGTACACCCGTTCCCGCCGCGCCGCCTTGCGCGGCGTGGGTTGTCTAGTAGAGTGGGGAAATCGACGCTCCGGCGGCGATACGCGAATGTAGTTCAATGGTAGAACTCCAGCTACTAATATGCGCGTTCTGGCCTGTTCTCTACAGGTCTTTTTTTGTGCCTTGATCGGGACTCAAGCCTACGCGGGAACCGATTCGAGCTCCGTCGAGTTCTATGAACTTCTGGGGGTTTTTGGATAGTAAACGGCGGCCTATTGAACCGCTAAACATTGAACTGCTCCAGCACGCTTGAGACGTCCGGAGCGTCAGTGACGGGGACTGCATAATGGCGTTCGGTGGTGTCCAGGTGAGAGTGCCCAAGCTGATGTTGTGCAGCCTGGATACCTACACTGTCGCGCAATGCGGTCGCGACTGTGGCCCGGAACTCCTTGGGTAGGCGACCTTCAAATCGCGTGCCGAGCAACGCAGCATGCCATTGCGTGCGAAAGTTGTCAGGTATCCGGGGAGTTCCCGTGCTCGAAGGGAAAACTAGCGCCCCGTACGAATCGATGCGTCGACGCAGCAGCATCTCGCTGGCGAAGCGAGGCAGAGTCACCCTCAGCTTCTTGTTCGCCTTGGTATGGGGCTGGATAACCCATTTCCCGCGTCGATCTTTTGCCATGGTCTGATCGATGACCGCTCTCGTTGACGAACCTTCGAATTCGATTCGAGTCCAGTCGATTGCAAAAATCTCGCCGGGGCGACCCCCAGTAGCCAGAAACATGTCGACTGGATCTGCGAGGTCCGTAGTGCGTATGCGACCTGCCTTGTCTTTCCCCCGATCCCATTCGCGCAAGTGAGTGCGCAGCCATGCGACGTCTTCGAGAGTGAACGCAGTAATCTCGCGCCGGGGCGACACGATCGGTGCGGCTGCTGCAACGGGGTTGAAGTCGATGGCGTCAAGTCGCGCTGCCATCTTGAACATGGCAGTTAGCAGAACCTTGGCGATCTCGGCGGACGAGTAGCCAGCCGACCGGGTGAGCGATTTTAGGTGGCGATCCACGCGCGCCGGTGTGACTTCTGACAGGCGGAGGTCGCCGAGGGGGATGACTACATGCGTGGCCAGAACCTGCTCGTAGCGGCGGAGGGTTCCCGGTGCATGAAGTTGCTCGGTGTACTCTGACCACCACATCTTTGATAGCGCCGATACACGAGAGGTGCGGCTCAGTTCGGTTCCGGTTGGTGCGAGGCGGTCACGGAATGCTTCTTTGAGGGAGTTGACGGCCCGCGCCTTTGTGGAGCCGCTGCGTGTGACCCGGCGGGATTTGCCGTCCATGTCCCGGATTCGAGCGTCAGCCACCCAGTGGCCGTCGACCTGCTTGGTAGTGATGTTGCCATAGGTCCCCAGGGCGAGCGTTGGCCTGGCCATTATCTACTCCTTATGTAAGCCCTAACAATGTTCTCAGTGACGCCTAGCTCAATCGCTAATTCTGGGAGCTCTTGAGTCCATTTGACGAGCTCGTCAAAGTCGCTAGCGAGAACCAGGCGGGATGCTGCACGCGAGTCTGCCAACAGCTCGGCCTTCCGACTACTTGCTGTGTGTCCGTACTCTACATGCGCGATTTCATGCGCAAGGACGGACCGCTCGTGACGTGCTGTCATGCCGGGGCGCAAGAAAATTGCGCCGTAGCGGGGTATCCAGCGCCCCGTGTCTTTACCGATGCCGCGATGCACTACTTGGACCCCGAGCTTACGCGCGTGCTGGTAGGGGTCGTAGGCAGGGATCACGTCTATCCATTCGGGAATTCAGGCTGCCCCCCGTCGTCGTCCGTGGCGGCGTAGGGTACGTCGTCGATCTCCACCGTCATGAGATCGTGTTGATCAGAACTCTGACGGAAGGGTACGACATTCGCGTGCTCGTCAAGCTCTACGGGCTCGGTCAGTTGACCGGTGGCGGTGCCGCTTTCAACGCGCGAGACCATTTCTTTTGCGAGCTCGAGGTCCGAGGCGGCCTTGAGTGCCAGGGCGACGCTTGCGGCATCAGCTTCGGCCTGGGTGATCAGCCCCACGAAGACTAGCGCAGGGACAACCGGAGCACTATAGGCCCTCGCAATCTCGACAACCGTCTCAGGGCGCAGAGCACTGTTTAGCTGTCGAGTAAGCGTACTGGGGTCAATGCCAGCGCGCAGGGCGATAGCGCGAGCACTTCGCTCGCCGGTCATGGCGGTGAGATAGTGAAGCAATGTTTCGTCCATGCATTCATTATGGTGCAATTTTGCATCAAAATCAATAACAATCCCTTGGGATGCCGCTGATGCCGCATGCAATGATGCAGACATGCATCAAAACGAGTTGATTAACCACTCGATCCCGTGCATACTTGCATCATCACGGTGAACGAATGCACCAAGAAGGGATAGTAATGACGCACAAGCTCCTCATCCGCCCAGGTCTCCTCGCCCGGCTCCGGGAAACTCGAAACATCCCCAGCGAAGACGTCCAGGCTCGCATGATCGGTGTAGATCGCAGCACCCTTGGTCGTGTGGAACGCGGCAGCCAGCCGTCCGCCGCATTCATCGTCGGAGTATGCGTGGCATTCAACCTGGGCCCCGGCGAAGCGTTTGAAATCGTAGACGACTCCGCCGCGCTCGCCGCAGCATGACGATGCCCACCGAAGCCCCACACCCGATTGAGCCTAGGTATCTGGACACTGCAGATGCAGCTTGGTACCTAGGTCTGGCTAAGCACACCCTGGAATGCTGGCGCTCAGCTGGCATCGGACCTGCGTACAGCCGTCTCGGACGTCTCATTAGATACACCAAAGATGACCTGAAAGCCTGGGCTGATCGCGACCGCGTAGCCTCGTAGCCTTCACTGCCGCCTCTGCGTGCGGCCATAGCCTGACCGACTGAATCGGTCGTTGAAAGCCACCCCTGAAGAGGGGGTATTTGTCGCGCCTAAAAGCGCGTTCGCCTTCCAAAGCTGCCCGGGGTACGGGTGGCGGCCGGAGACGCGATTGTACCTGAGTTTCAGATAATTCCACAGAGTCTCATACCCCCAGGCCGAAGAGGCGCGGGGATGCCTGGCTGATTTGCGTTGGACGCTACGCCGGATGAAAAGGCCGTACCGGTCGCACCGAAGTGATGCGGCGACTTGGCGGCCGCTGTGTCCCCGGAGATCCCGGGTTGGCATGGCACTGCAGGATACCGGTTCGGCGGGCGTGCCCGTCCCAGAGATTCGAGGCTCTGGCTGCTGCTGCGCGCTCGCGCTATTTGATCTTGTGTCCCGGCGCTCCGGGCATTGGAAGGAGGAACACATGCGTAAACGCCGATATTGGGCCGCCGCCCTGGCGAGGGTGCTGGTCGTGCTGCTGATCGTGAACGTGATCTACAAGCTGGCCGGAGAAAACCCCCAGCCTTGGGGCGTCGTGCTCTGGCCGCTCTGGGCCATGGCCCTCGCGCTCGCCGGGTACATGGCCGCCCGGCTACTGAGTGGCAAGCGGGCACTGCCCGTTCGCCGAGCCCGCGCGGAGCGCCCGTGAACCGGGCGGTTGAGTGGCTGCCCACAGCAGGATAAACGATCCAACAAATGAAGAACGCCCCGCGGGAACGGGGCGCTCGATACCTGAAAGGACAGGTTGATGATTCAGAAAAAGGATAGCATCGTCCGTTTCACGATCGAAGCTGGTGCTGCCCGGTGGGCGGCGGCCGCGATGGTGGCGGCGATCGAGAGTAGCGAGGCGGCCCCGGTTATGCGGGGCGCGCTTTGGCGGTTGCATGGCGGGCAGCTGGTGATGGTCGCGGCGGATGCGTTCGCAGTTCACCGGGTGCGAGTGCCAGTTACCGTCACGACGCCGCACCTTGCGGCGATCCCGGGGCCGGAGTTTGTGGTGCCGCGTGAGGCAGTGCTGTGGCTGTTGCAGAATGCCAACTATTTCAGGAGGACTGTGCACAAGCACATCGTGGGCCGGTCTGATGTGGAGGTCGCGTTCATCCCGGGTGTGGATTTGGTTCCGGGCACGCTGCAGTTGGCGGTGACGCCCTCGGATGTGTCTCGCGGCCGGGTGCTGCTTGAGACGAATTTGGTCCGTGGTGAGTATCCGCCGGTGGAGGTCGATTTGGATGATGCGGCGCGCGGCCGGTCGGCGCCGGTTCAGCAGGTTGCTGCGCGGCGTATGGCTGCGGCGGGCAAGCTGGCTCGTCGCCCGCGGGACACGTTCCTGATTGACGGACGCAAGGTTGGTGCGGCCCGCAAGGTGTATATCCGAGTGGGCGATGCGGCATCCCCGTATGCGGAGGCGCTGTTGATGCAGTCTCCGTGGCCCGAGGCGAGCGAGGTGGCGGCATGAGCCCGGCACCGCGTCGCGCCCGTGACGTTGAGCATCCGCGTGAGCCGCTGATCCCGAAAAAGGAACGCCGCGGCGTGTATGTCGGGTTTGCCGTGTTCGCGGTTGTGTATGTCGGGTTCTTGGCGCTGATCCTCATGTTGGGGATGCACCGGTGAGGGTCTGGATTGTCGCGTGTTATGCGGCCGGGTTCCTCGCGTTTTTTATTCAGCAGGCCACGGGTGGTCTGACGATCTTGTTTATTTTTGCGGGCATCGCGTTGTCGTGGCGTCTGCACTTGACCGAGAGGTTTCCTGGTAATGACCCAGAGCATCCAGCCGAGCATCCCTGACCGGTTCCTCGCGGCCGCGGTTCTGACCGAATCGTTTCCGCTATTCGCCGATATCAACGTGGACCCGTACCGGATCCGCTTGCACGTGGGCGTGTGCACGATCGATGGGAACGTGTGGGACGAAGAGACGCTGCAGCGGCACCTCGCTGGTGTGATCGCTCTCGGGGACCGATGGCGCACTCAGCCAGCGGTCATGTCCCGCGAGATCGACATAATCGCAACCGGCACGCACGGCCGAATCCACCTGACACTCGATGAACGCTGGTGGCCGATATTCAGCACCGCCTACCACGAGGTACTGGAAACCCGGCAGATCAGCGCCGAGCTCAAGCGGTTCTATGCCGCAGAGATCCCCGACCTCCGGTGATCGGACCCAAAACACCCAAACCCACCGCCGCCGATGACCGCCGCGCCTACGCCATCACGATCAAACGCGACACCAAATGCGTCCGCTGCGGCCGCCGCGGCATCACCCTCGACCACCGCCAAAACCGGCAAACCGGAAACACCGTCCCCAGCAACCTCCAAGGGCTCTGCGGCACCGGCACAACCGGCTGCCACGGATGGAAAACCGTCAACCCCACACTCGCGCTCGCCGAGGGGTATGCGGTGAAGCGCTGGTCTGATCCTGCCCAGTGGCCGGGCCGCCGTCTGATCGGGGGCCAGCACACGTGGGTGCTGTACGACGACACCGGGGATTTCCGGGTCCTAACCGCGGCTGAGGCCGTACGAAAAATGGAAGGAGACATCCGCGATGACGACGATACCGACGCACTCGATGCTGTACGCGGTGTATTGGCCGAATGAGTCGGTCCTCAAGGTGGGGCGAGCGTGGAAGATGTCGCGGCTTCGAGGTCTGATGCGCACCGGTGCCCAGGTCGTCATGGTGGTTCGTGACCGTCCAGCTGGCGACGAGCGGGCCGCGTTGGCGTCTTTGCGTGGCCTGTTCGAGCGGGCCTTTTTTACTGCCGAGGAAAGCCTCGGCATCCTCACTCATGGGCGAGGGTTCACAGAGTGTTTCGTTGTTCCGGCTGCACGGTTCAGGGAAGCGCTCGCAACTATTTTCAGAGGGATTGCAAATAATGGCCATGACCCGGCAGAGGTACATCAGGCCGGAGCTGTTTCGGGACGAGGATCTGGCGAGTTTGTCGCCGGAGGTTCGCCTGACAGCGATCGGCTTGCACCTGTACACGGACGACGAGGGGCGGGAGTCAGCGACTCCGGCGATGGTGAAGGCGGCTCTGTGGCCGTTGGATTCCGCGATAACCGAGGACGTCGTGGACACACACCTGCTCGAACTGGCAGAGATCGGATATCTACGCCTGTACGCAGTGGGTCGCCGCAGCTACCTGCAACTGGCCCAGCTGGCCCGCGTGGACCGCGCCAAAGCCTCAACATTCCCGCCCCCACCCCCGCTCGCGAGCGACTCGCGAATGAATCGCGATCCGCTCGCGGTAGTGGAGGGAGAGGGAGAGAGAGTGAGAGAGGGAGAGTGGGCGTGGGAGAGAGAGGGCCGCGAGGAGTGGAGAGACGAGGAGGGAGCCCACTCGCGACCCCCTCTGGACAGTTCCCTACCTTCCCCCTTCTGCCGTGCACACCCAGGAGGAACAATGTCACGCTGCAGGAACTGCGGTACAGCCAGACTCGCCCACGAACAAGCCGTCAGGGCAAGCCTCGCCACCCACACCGAACCGCGGCGCTCGCCGGGGTATCCACGTTTCGAAGACGAGGGGTAGCTCATGGATGAACGCTTCACGTATGTGACCCCGGACAAAACGCGGGTGACGGTGTGGGCCCCGCCTGGTGTCGTGCCTGATGCCAAGCTGCCGTTCTCCATCGGGAAGCGGAAGATCCTCGCTGTCCGGCTGGATTCTCGATCCTTGGACTGCGAGAGGGTCAACGGAGTAACAGGCGAGTGCGGTAGCGCGGAGTGCCACCGTCGCGAGCTTGGCAAATGCCAATGCGGCCGCCATCCCGCGGGTACTCGTATTGTGCCGGATGAATCATGACAGGGCTGACTATCGGTTCGTTGTTCTCCGGTGTCGGCGGGCTGGACATGGGCGCCGAACGGTTCTTCAACGCCCGCCCGGCATGGTTCGTGGAGTTCGATTCGGCCCCGTCGAAGGTGCTCGCGCACCGGTGGCCCGGTATTCCGAACTTCGGCGATATCACCACCGTGGACTGGAACGCGGTTCCGCGCGTGGACATCCTCACTGGCGGGTTCCCCTGCCAGGACCTAAGCCTCGCTGGCCGTCGTGCCGGTATGCGCCCGGGCACCCGCTCGGGACTGTGGGCTGACTACCTCGCCGCGATTGCGGCTATCAAACCCAGAATGGTGGTGATCGAAAATGTCAGAGGTCTACTCTCCGGAGCTGCGGAATCCGATAGCGATCTGGAACCCGGTGCGGGATTTGTGGGAGACGGCCACGATGGACCTGTTCTCCGAGCACTCGGCCGTGTTCTCGGGGACTTGGCCGGTATCGGGTATGACGCACGGTGGTGTGGCTTACGCGCTGCCGATGCCGGAGCTCCCCACGGCCGGTTCCGGGTCTTCGTCGTTGCCTACCCCGCGGGCGACCCGGGGCGGTTCTGGGACCGAGACGATGTATCTGTTGGGGGCGTCGCGAGACGATTCGAACCGGACGCAGGGCGAGGTGCTTTTGAAGACCCCGACAGCGCAGCTTGCGGTGAACGGGGGTGCGCAGCATCCAGATCAGCGGAAAGCGGGCGGGCACGGGCCGACACTTGCGGACGAGGTGGAGTTCCTGCTCCCGACGCCCTTGGCATCGGATCGGAAGGGTGGGGGCACCGGGTCGAATCGCAACACGCCACAGATGCGGGATGTGCCCCGGCTGCTTCCGACTCCGGCGGCTGCAAACCCGAACGACGGCGAGGACCTGACGCAGTGGCAGGCGCGGCGGGAACGGGTGAAAGCCACCGGAGTGAATGGGAACGGATTCGGCACGCCCCTGGCGATAGCGGTGCAGCTGCTCCCGACACCGAAAGCCTCGGACAGCTACATGGATACCCCGAGCACCTCGGGACGACCTGTGGAGATGAGCACTCACCTGGGAACTCAGGTGATGCTGCAGGCCGGATATCTGGATCATCGACGTGGGGTGAGTTCTGGCCCGCGATCAACCGATGGAGGTCCGTCATCGGACGCGATGCCCCCGCCCCTACCAGGCCTGATGGCAGAGACGGACGCCACCGGCTCAACCCTGAACTCACGGAGTGGATGATGGGCTGGCCAGCAGGGCATGTGACCGCGCCGGAGATCGGGCTGTCGCGTGCTGAGCAGTTGAAGGCGTGCGGTAACGGGGTGGTGCCTCAGCAGGCGTTCCTCGCGCTCGCCGTGTTGTTGGGGCGGCCGTCGTGACCGGGCCGGTGGTGGGGCCGTGGCCGGATGCGGGGTCGTGGGTGGTGTCGCCGGCGGATCAGGAGTTGGAACTGTTTCTGCAGTCCCGGGATCCTGCCGCGGTGGATGCCGAGAGGTTTATCAATTTCAAGGGCGAAGAGAAACGCATTCTCGACGCGAAAACTAGGGCCGTCCGGGCTGATCCGGTCGGCTTTCTTTTTACTCAAAATCAGATTGATGCTGCCCGGGTGGCAGCAGAGAGGGGCATGTGATGCCTATCACTAACGAGAAGGCGCGGAGCCTTGCCCGTTCGCTCGCGAAGACCGCGATCCTGTGTGTCGACGGCGAGGAGATCTTCGCTGGGTTGAGCGAGTGGGGGTTGGACACGGATCCGGAGACAATCGCCGCGGTGGCGCAGCTGGTGCAGCGGGTGCAGGTGTCGATCGATGACGCGGGGGTGGGCGAGTAATGGCCGGCGAAACGATTATCACGGTGGTGGGTAACCTCACCTCGGATCCGGAGTTGCGCTACACGCAGTCCGGGCTGGCGGTGGCGAACTTCACGATCGCGTCCACGCCGCGGAACTTTGACCGGCAGTCGAACGAGTGGAAGGACGGCGAGGGCCTGTTCCTCCGTGCTTCGGTGTGGCGTGAGTTCGCTGAGCATGTCGCGGGTTCGCTGCACAAGGGGTCGAGGGTGATCGCGACTGGCCGGCTCAAGCAGCGTTCGTACGAGGACAAGGACGGGGCGAAGCGCACCGCGATTGAGCTTGAGGTGGACGAGATCGGTCCGTCGCTTCGGTACGCGACCGCTCAGGTGTCTCGGGTGCCGGCTGGCCAGGGTGGCGCCGCGGCCCGTTCGGCGGCTGATGAACCGTGGGCATCGGCTTCTCCGTCGTTCAATGGGCAGCCGCAGGATGGTTCGTATCTTCCTGGTGATGATGGGCAGCCGTTCTGATGGGGTCGAATTCCTCGAATCGTAGTGTGCGTGTGACTTCTGGCCCGTATTCGCCGGTGACGCAGCCTCGGGATGTTCCGGGGCCGCGGGGTTGTGGCCGGTGCCGGACGCCGTATGGGGTGTCGGCGGTGCCGTGCCCGAACTGTGCCCCGCCTGTGCTGCAGCGTCGCCTGGCCGAGCTGAGGGAGGCGAATGGTGATGCTCCCACTGCTGTATGACCGGCTACTCGCCGCCGCCCAGCATCTGTACGAGGTGGACGGCTCCCGCTGGGCAGACGCAAAGGACCGCGAACGCGCAACCTACGTGGACCTTGCCCGGCAAATCCACGGCATCCTCACCCCGACCGAAACAGCCCAGGCCGCGCTCGCCGCGGCCGCACCCAGCGAATACGAATCCGAACTGTTCGCGGTGGCCGCAGAGGACCTGCTCGCATCCGCTGTCCGCGCCGGTATCCACGCCACCATCGTCATCAACGGAATCCGCGAGCTCCGAAAAACCATCCTCAACCCGGCACCGGCCGCGCTCGCCGCAGTGCCGGCCAAGTGCATCCCGGCCGGGCGTCCGGTCATCACCCTGGAAGGAAACGAATCGTGAGTTTGAAATCCGAGATCTTTTACGCGATCCAATGTGAGTTCCCGGAGTGCGGGGAACTGTGGGAAGGCGACGACTACATGTACTCCACTGATCCAGATGCTAGCCGCGCGATGGAAGACGGTTGGTGCTGCCCCGGTGACGGCCCCGACTCATGCCCCGCCCACACCATCGCGATTGATTGCCCGGCCTCGGATATGACGACCGACGCCGCGACTGGCGAACGGTATTGCGGATGGTGCGAGGAGCAGGGAACCGACCAGCATCTTGTGATGATGCCGGATACGTGGGAAAACCGGCTGCGCGTGGCGAAGAACCGGGTGGTGCGTCGAGCGCATCTGAGCCTGGAGCGGGTGCAGTACCGGCTCGAGAACCAGATATCACGCGGGAATCTTGGCGCGGCCTTGGACCGGAGGCTTGTTCGCATATTTGAGGGCTCGTGCCGCACGGTACGCCCGGATATCAGCTACGAAGAGCTTTCCGACCTACGCCGCAAGGAGGCATCAGCATGATCGAGAAGACCGACCCGGCCCACGAGATCCCGGAAGACGTGATCGAGAAGGCCGTGCGCGAAATGCATGAGGACGGTCTGGACCGTATGGGCCATTGGGAATCGTCTTCGGAATCGGTGGAGGATGTTTGTCGGTCATTGGTGCTGCCTACGCTGCGGATCGCGTGGGCTGCTGCTCGGGAGCAGGCGTTAGCCGAGGCTGAGGAAGCAATTCTGGCACCGGGGCACGCCACTCCGACCCCGGGATCGGGGCTGGGGCACTCGAAGTCGGATGCGTTCGCGAAGGGTGTGCGGCAGGCTCACGCCGCGGTCGCCGCTCTCCGCCGCAAGGAAGGGGGCCACGCATGACCGGCGAGCAGTGCGACACCTGTGGACGGTTCATGAAGCACGAATGGTATCTGGCGTCGGACGAACCGAACGACTGGCAAGACGGATGGGCGTGCGCAACCGAGCACCCCGAGGAAGGGGGCGAGTGATGCCGGAGGCTGAACGGCCGCGCCTGGTGGAGACGGCCACGGGAGCGCAGATCCTCCCGCCTGTCCAGGCCGCGCGAGCCACGATCTCGAGGTTCCACGCACACCTCGCTTGTGACGCTGACCTGCGCGCCACAGACCAACAGTTCATGGCGGTAGCCGCACGGCTGACCGTCACCAGACAGACCGAAGGAGACACAACACCATGAGCAACATCAAACCGAGAACCGATGTCACCGTCGAGTTGCACGACCTGTTGACCGGGCCAACGGTAGTGCTGAAAAACCCTTCTGACGCGGATGGGCAGCTTTACCGTGAGCTCGGAATCCTCGAAAACGAGGTGTTCTGGCCAGCTACTGACAGCGACACTAATTCGATGTCCCCGCAGGTCCTGCGTGCTGTCGCGGATCTCATCGAGGGGGTTCCTAGTGAGTAGCGCCGGCCGAGTTAGTGCTGGGCGACCGCCCTGACCTGCAGGGTTCAGCCTGTAGTAAATCGGCTGCGGCGCTCGCCGTGGCCACAATCCAAGAAGGAATCGATTGAACAATCCGTATTACCAGGATGATCTCGTGACGTTGTATCACGGGGATTGTCTAACCGTTACCGAGTGGCTGGATGCTGATGTGTTGGTGACGGACCCGCCGTATGGAATCGGCTACCGGGAACGTTATAGGCCGGGTCGGGAGAAACGCTTGATTGCTGGTGATGCCAGCCTCGATGTGCGGGACTCTGTGCTCGCGTTGTGGGGTGACCGGCCGGCGCTTGCGTTTGGCCGGTGGGATAAGCCTCGTCCCGAGGGGACGCGGCACCGGCTGGTCTGGGATAAGGATCTTGGCCCGGGCATGGGTGATATCAGTTTGCCGTGGGGCAATGGTGAGGAAGAGATCTATGTGATCGGGTCGGGGTTTGTTGGCCGGCGTGAGAGCAACGTGATTCGGGCGCGTGGTTATGCTGCGGGCTCGGGTTCTCGGCCGGATCATCCGACGCCTAAGCCGGTGGCGTTGATGGAGGCGCTGATTGAGAAGTGTCCTCCTGGTGTGGTGGCTGATCCGTTTGCTGGTTCGGGTGGCACGTTGTTGGCTGCTCGTAATTTGGGTCGGCGGGTTATCGGGGTGGAGCTCGAGGAACGGTATTGCGAGTTGATCGCGAAGCGTCTTGCGCAGCGGACGTTTGATTTCCGGGCTCCGGTGGTGCCTGCCCGTAAGGGGAAGCCGGGTTGTAGGTCGGGGCAGGTCAGTTTCGATTTTTAGTGAGTTGTCGGGCGGTCAGCGGTTGTTGCTGGCCGCCCGTTTTGCTGCCGTGGGGCAGGGAAGGAGTACCTAGTGAGTAGTGCGCAGATGGTTCGGCCGGGGCAGGTTTGGCGGGACCGGGATAAGTGAAGCGGTGGCCGCACGGTCGAGATTGTGACCGTGGGGGCCACTCATGCAGAAGTGATGACAGATCTCGGGCGAAAGGGGCGGATCCGGCTTGATCGTTTCCGCCCCACGGCCACGGGGTACGAGTTAGTGAAGGAGGAACCTGGTGTCTGATGTTGAGAAGTTGTTGAGCGAGGCGGCGGCGCATGTGGAGGCTGCGGCGTCTACGGCCGCGCCGGCTATGGCAGAGCGGATCCGGCGTGGAGAGTCCGAAGATCTGCGTTTGCGGCTGGTGGCTCAGCTGCAGCTCGTGCTGTCGTCGCTGGTGGCTTTGGAGGCTGAGCGTGCGGTGCCTGCTGATTGGGAGGAGTTCGCGGAGGCTGATGCTGAGGCGAGCGCGGAGGGTTTGGACGGCGGCTTGTTTACGTCGCCGTATGTGGTGCATTTGGCGGGGCCGGATGATTTGTATCCGGCGAGGTCGTGGCGTGAGGCTGTGGCGGTTGCTCAGTCGTTCAATCAGGACATCGCGGCGTACACGCGTCGCTCGGAGAATGATGGGTTGGTGCGGTCGTGGGCTACTCCGTATTTGGTGGAGGACGCGGTGCGTGCTGGCGTGATCTATTCCTCCCAGGTGGCGGGGGTGTCTCATGGCTGATGTACAGAAGCTAATCGCCGAAGCGCGGCTGCGGCACAAGGCTGTCGCCCGGCACCTTGATGAAGGCGACGGAGTGAAGATTGAAACACTCGTGGGCCGTCTCGCCGATGCTCTTGAGGCTGCTACCTCCCCGGTAGAGCCGGAACCGGCCGCGGGCGTCCAGGACGACCGGGAAGCGTTGGACCGCATGGTCGGCGAGGTCGTGTGGAATGCCGAACCGCGAGGAAGGCTCGTATCCGCGATTCTCGCTGCTGGGTTCTCTCGCCCTGTAGGTGGGGAGACCGTGACCGAGTATGGGGTCACGGTGGGTCACGACCAGCAGGCTGTCGTGGTTTCGGATCGTCGTGCCCTGGCTGAGGCAACGTTCGCGGCTCATCGCAGCCAGCGGCATGCCTCCTCGGATAATCGGCTTGTTCAGCGCACAGTGGTCCGTGGTCCGTGGTCCACGGTGTTTCCCGAGCAGGACGGGGGCAAGCCGTGAGCGAGGCTGAGCGCGCTGAACGGTTCCGCAAGGCACGTACGAAGCATCGTGCGGCGCAAACCCGCGAGGAAGCCCTGTATTGGGAGGCGATGGGTGCGAAGAGTGCTCTTGCTGATCTGGTGAAGGCCCGTACCGGGTATCGGGACGGGGCACCGGAGTTGTTGGCCGAGTTGGAACGGGTCATCGACGGGGGCAAGGCATGAGACGCCCGTTCTTCTGCTGCGCATGGCGGCACTACGGCTCTAATGGACTCACTCAGTGTGTGAAGCGAGCAGGACACTGGTGGCGGCACCTCGACCGTCGTGGCGAGCGTTGGCTAGGTGGGTTCTGATGGATGGCCGTATCAAGGTAAAACGGTGGCCAGGCCGGGGTACTCGGGTGGAGGTTCGTGTGGATGATCTTGAGGACATGGGCCGCGAGACGTTCAATCGGTCGCTGGCTGAGGTTGGTATTGAGTCGTTCATGCAGGTCGGGTTCGCGGAGTTGTCGCGGTCCCGGCCTTTTGTGTGGACGGGTTTGTTTGATGAGGGGCGTACCGATCCTGGTGCGCCCGGAACGGAGGTAATGCTGTGAGTTCTAAACCACGTACGCGGGAGTTTTTCCCGAAGATGAAGCAGCGCGGCCGGTACCGCGCATATCGAGCCCCGAGAACGAACTTGTTCCCGGGGCTCGAGCAGTTCCGGCTGGTGATGGTGCAGGGACAGCTTGCGGCGCGGGTGGCGAGCGCCGCTCTAGCTGCGTTCCGGCGCGGTATCGAACGCAACCAGCTGCAGCACGAGCGTGCACGAATCTACGCGCGTGCAACTGCACAAGCGACTTCGCTCCCGTCATCTGAGCCGCAGATGCCCTACGCCGGTTCCGTCCGTGGCGCGGTGCCCAACCTGGTCTTGATTGACGAAATCCATCTACTGCGTGATGACGCTGAGGAGGGTAGCGACGTGTTCCCGCTATCCCTTACCGACCCGAACGATGCCGAACCAGCTGCGGCGCTCGCCGAGGTTGCTGAATCGCGTGTGTCTTGGTGGCGACGAGTGTTTGGCGGTGGCCGGCGGTGACAGGGGTCGCGTGTGTGGCTGATTCGATTGCAGGGTTTGGTGGGTGCCGTGTTCGTGGCGCGCATCTTGCGTCGTGTGATGGTTGGGAGATCACGCTTACGCCATCTGGTGAAGTGTACTCGGGGAAGGAGTGCAGGGGGTGCGTGCCTCGGGAGGCGGTGACGGGGTGGGTGTGTGCTTCGTGCTTGGCGCAGGTGCGTCAGGCGATTCATGAGTCGGCGGAGTACATGACCACGTGGGCGGGGCATGACCGTCTCATACAGACAGACAGTGCCGGCGGCGGCTCAGGTGAGAGTCAGGTGCCGTTGTCACCGGTTGCGTTGCTGTTGGATGAGCTGAACCGGCTGCTTGCATCGTTTCGGGGCAACACCGAGGTGTGGGTGTCCACTGAGGCGAGCGCACGCGCAGCGGTGATGTTCGCACGGGCATTCAACGCGGGGAAACGAGCTCACCCGATCCGGGATGAACCACGCCGGGTGCTTCTGGCTCGGTGCCCGGAGTGTGCCATGAAAGCGCTGATGTGGATCCCGCCTGCCACGGTGCGAGGCCAGGCGAGCATCGTTTGTAAGAACCCAGCCTGCGGGCATCGGATTGACGAAGACCAATTTGAGGAGGTGTCAAATGGGTGAGAAATGGATCACAGTGGCGGAGGCGGCCACGCTTGCAGGGCGGTCGCCGCATCGCATCTACTGCTGGATTCGTGATGGTGACCTCGCCGAGCGGAACGATGGAGACGGTGTGAAACTGGTGAAAGCTACGGAAGTTTTGCGAGTAGAAGCTGCGAAAAAGCGCGGGCGAAAACCTGGTGTCGCGGTAATTCGTTAAAGTCGTTAAAGTATTTCATGAGGGTGGAGTACTCCGCCTAACCCGCTCCACTTCGGTGGGGCGTTCGTGTTTAGCGGGAAGGGCATCGACTTCGGTCGGTGCCCTTCTCTGGTTTAACCAGACGACAGCTGGAGGTGACTCATGGCGATATTTGTTTGCCCAGAATGTCCTGCCGAGTACACCTCGCACATGGCCGCTGAACAATGCGGCGAAGATGACCGCACGCAAGACCGTCGCAATCGTGCCTGGATGAATCGTCACCGTCGCCACAACGCCACAACGCGAGATAGCAATGACGCGGACGCGTGATGGCAAAGGCCACCGAGCCTACCGTCGCAAACAGGCCGCGCTGAAGCGCCGCACCGCAATCGAGAACCTGCCCTGTGGCCACGGCTCACCACACGGGTGGGGATGTGGTGAACCAATCGATACCACGTTGCCTCACACCGACCCGATGTCCTTTACTGCAGACCACCCGCTGGCCGTTGGTAATGGCGGGCACCTCGTCCGCCAAGACCTCGTGCCCATGCACCTACGGTGCAACAGTCGCAAGGGTGATGCTGCGCCGGCCGAGATCTGGGCTGCTAGCTAATCGAAGGAGAACAGCATGAACGTATCCGCTCAGGTAGATGTCGTCGTGGCCGCAGCGGCAACCTCGCCAGCAGCAGCCCACCCGGATCCGGTCGCCGAGCCAGCGCGCCGCGTGATCGTCCTCGCCCCCAACAAGACCGAGGGGTACGACGAGGCACGGGCGCTCGGGATTGAACCCGTCGCCGTCGTCACGCCTCGTTCGCCACACGGTGCACGTGGGCTCACGGCGGACAGGATCCTGGAGACCAGCAACCTCACCCCAGAACTTCGCGAGGCGCTCATGCGTGATGTGAGCCCCGCATTAGTCGGCGCTGGCCCTGCCCCTACTAGCATCCAGGAGGTGTGACCATGGCTGAGATCGGGACAGTCTCCGTGCCCGTGCAGATCGCGGTGAATGCAGGTAAACCCGCCTTCCCCATCGCCACGGCAGTTACCGAAATTACGGTGAAGGTTCTGGGTGTGCCAAGCCCACTCGGCGCGCAAAGCGTGAGCATGAAGCTCGATGCCGCCGGGCTGCGTCCTGCGGTCGCACGTGCCCTGCGAGAGATGGCTGACGAGATCGAGAACGAAGACACCGTGCCAATCAGCACCGGGATATGGGCAGACCGCGAACACTCTCTCCATGAGCTGGTGCAGCATCGCGACGGAAAAGAGCCCTGGTGTAAAGGTTGCGGGCTCAACGCGGCGGGGCAACCACCTTCCGCTCGCCGGCGCGCAGGTAAGGCCTCACAGGACACATGAAACTAACTGCCTGGCTCATCCGCCACCGTGACGCAGCCGCCGAAGCTTGGCTCAACGCCATGGATACCGGACACCACGAACGCCGCACACATCGCCGCCTGGTCTTCTGGGACGCCCTCTTGGGCATCTGGACCCGCGACGGCACCCGCCGCGCCTGACCTCGACCCGGCATCGCCAAAAAATCCAGCGATGCCGGGTCACTGCCCACCTCCCGCGCGCTTGTGGCGCTTCTCTCTCCGCGATTTGCGGGGTTCTAACGTCAATTCAGGCTTAACGCTGATTGGGGGTGTGGCATGCCTCGCCCTCCGGCCCCCTGCGGCACGTACTCGGCCTACCGGCGCCACCTTCGCGATGGTGAAGACGTGGATGCTGAGTGCCGAGCGGCGCAAGTGAGTTATGCGGCCGAACAGAAGAAAGCGAGGCACGCGGGTAGCCACCTCGGACCAGTTGCCGGCCAAGATCTGGGGCCGCGTGGGGTTGCCTATCGCGACTCGATTCTTGGCACCTCTACCAAAGTCCCTGCAGCCAAGGAGCACCTCGTGATCGAGGGGGCACGGATGGCAGATCGGCTTGAGCAGATGAACGACATTATCTCGGGCAAGGGCGTCATCAAGCTCTTGCACTTCCGGATGAAAGAGCCCATGGATGCTGACGGTCTCGTCACGGTGGAGATGTCCATTGACGGGGTGATGGCCGAGGTGCGCCAGCTACAGGCTGCATTCGAGCGCCTCACCAAGACCCTCCTCACACAGTTCGATGTGGGGGCCGCGGAGAAGGGAGCTGATCCGTTTGACGCTTTCTTCGGGGGGACTAACGTTGTGGGGATCACAACGGCCCCGTCTCGAAAGCAGGCCTAAATCTGCCGGGTCCCACGGCGAGCGTGTTCTCAAATTCGCGGAGCTGTGCGGGCTGACTCTCGACGAATGGCAAGCCTACGTTGTAGGTGCGCTCTTCGATGTCGACGCAAACCAGGCTTGGGCGGCAGCGGAATTCGGTCTGCTGGTAAGCCGGCAAAACGGTAAGGGCGAGATCCTGGTCGCCTACGACTTGGCGCACCTGTTCCTGTTCCCGCGAACTGACAACCGCCGCAAGACAATCTTGCACACCGCCCACGAGGTGAAAACTGCGATCGACGGATTCCAGCGTTTGGCCGGGGTTATCGAGTCGGTGCCGAAGCTCATGGCTCGAGTGGACAACATCTACACGGCCAACGGCCAAGAAGGGGTCGTCCTCAAAAAGCGTCCCGGGCAGTTGCAGGGCGATCGCTGCCGGTTCATCGCTCGAACCAAGAAATCAGGTCGAGGATTCGCAGCAGATGTCGTTGTCTATGACGAAGCCCAAGAACTCAGCCTGCAAGCATCGAACGCGCTGCGATACACCCAGTCCCAGATCGACAACCCTCAAGGCCTCTACACCGGTACCGTACCCGAAGACGGTGAAAACGACGCAGAAGTGTGGGAAGGCCTGCGCGATCGCGGACGCCGCGGCGACGGGAAGCGCACAGGCTGGATGGAGTGGAGCCCAGAAGGTTCCGAAGATCCCGACATCGCCGACGCGATCGATCTGAGCGACCATGCTGCGTGGATCGACTCTAACCCTTCAATGGGGTGGCGGATGCCGGTGGCATCAGTGCAGGAGCAATACGAAGGGTCCAAGGATGTTGACCCCGAAGGATTCAAACGTGAGCGTCTGTCGATCTGGCCAAATCGCCGGGCGGCAGTAGCCGCCAAACTTTCCGAGCTGGATCTTGACGCCTGGTCCCATCAAGCCAGTGACGATGCGGCAGTAGCTGGGGATGGAGTCGTGCTGACGCTGGCCCTTGGCCGCGGCGGCGGCTACGGAACCATCGGCGCGGCCGTTCGGGTCGATTCTGACCAAATCGCCGTCGAGCACCTCTGGACCGAAAAAGGCACCCGCTGGATCGCAGAGAAACTCAAAACGTACAAGGCCGAGTACGGTAACGCGCTTGTCGTTCTGGATCCGAAAAACTCGGCCGCTGTCATCGGGTCGCTGGATGCTGCCGGGATCAAGTATCTCGCGATGAATCTCGATGAGATCGCGGCCGCTCACGCAATCTTCATCGAACACGTGAACGCCGGGCTGGTACCTCACCGTCCCCAGGAAGAGGTAGCGAAGTCTTTGCAATTTGCAACCACTCGCAACCTCGGCCGTGCCGGCCAAACCTGGGAACAGTCCGACCCAACTAAGCCCATCACTCAAGCACAGGCCGTCACCTGGGCGCTCTGGGGAGTCCTCAAGTCTGAGGCCACCCCGCGCAAACCCCCACCGCCGCCCCCGCCGAAAGCTGAAGCGATACCCCGCACCGGCACTGGCCAAAACGAACCCAATCTAGCGCTTGCGCGATTCTGACAAGGAGGCCGCATGCACGAGATCGGATACCAGGTAGACAAGACCCTTCTCACCTGGGGATCGCTCGTGGCCCAAACCCACGAAACCAATCCTGACCTGCAGTGGCCAGGATCAAACGACGTATTCGATCGGATGCGCCGTGAAGATCCCCAGGTGAAATCCGTGCTTCGCGCGGTCACCCTTCCCATCATGCGCACCGAATGGGTGCTTGACGGATCTGGCTGCCGTCCCGAGGTCGTCGCGCACGTTGCTGCAGACCTCGGTCTTCCTGTGAAGGGAGAGGCGTTCGTTGCTCCGGTCCGGACCAAGGGACGCTTCTCCTGGAAGGAACACCTGCGTCTGTCGCTGTTGTCACTGGTCTATGGGCACTCGTACTTTGAACAGGTTTATGACCAGAGCGGCAGTCAAGCGCATTTGACGAAGCTGGCATGGCGGCCACCCCGCACAATCTCAAACATCATCGTGGGAGAAGACGGCGGCCTGGAGGCTCTCGAACAACATGGCGGCGCGGGTAAATCGAAGGTGCGCATCCCGGTAGATCGGCTCGTGGCCTACGTCAACGAACGTGAAGGCGCGAATTGGCTGGGCGAGTCACTGCTGCGCTCGGCCTACAAAATGTGGCTACTCAAAGACCGGGTGCTCCGCATCCAGGCCCTCACCACTGAGCGCAACGGCCTTGGTGTCCCCGTCTACGAAGCTGCTGAGCTTCCCGAAGACCTCACCGGGGCCGAGCGTGACGCATGGATGAAGTCCGAGAAGGAAGCGGGATTGGAGCTCACCAAGAGCTTCCGTGCCGGGGAAGGTGCCGGAGCATCCATCCCGAACTCGGCAAAGCTCACCCTCACCGGAGTCACGGGAAAGCTTCCCGACACCGATGGGCCGATCCGGTACTACGACGAGCAGATCGCCCGCGCCGTGCTGGCGCACTTCCTGAACCTCGGCACCGAGACGGGATCGTGGGCACTCGGCTCCACCTTCGCCAATTTCTTCACCGACTCGCTCAACGCTGTAGCTCAGCACATCGCCGAAACTACCCAGCAGCACGTCATCGAAGACCTCGTAGACCTCAACTGGGGGCCGGCTGAACCAGCCCCGCGTTTGGTGCCCTCGGCAATTGGCGAGCAGCAGGCCGCAACCGCCGAAGCGGTCAAAGCCCTCATCGAGTGCGGGGCGCTCTCAGCGGATCCGCAGCTGGAGCAATTCCTGCGAGCCAAGTACGGGCTGCCAGTAAAGAACACCACTGCCACCAGCGATACCGGGACGAACGCTGCCGAGCGAGCACGAAACGCCGCCGAGACTGCACAGAAGGTCTACCTCGCCACGGACAAAAAACCACTGCGACAAGAGGAAGCACGCGAGCTCATCCGGCTCGCTGGTGCCGATCTGGTCGGCGAGGGGCCGCCCGGCGAAACCATCCCACCAACCAAGCCTGAGGAGGCCGCATGACCGACACCACAAAGTGGCCCAACCGATACTGGGGAACGCTTGCCCCGCCCCAGGCAAAGGCTGAATTCTTCAACGCCGTGACAGCTCCGGCTCCTTCCGGGACCGGCACAGTGGCGACGATCCGTATGTACGGCCCTATCGACTCTTGGGGCGGCTACTGGGGTATCTCGACTAAGGACGTCGGTGCGGTGCTGGATGCCCTGCCGGACGAGGTGACGCAGATCATCCTGCGCATCAACTCGCCCGGCGGCGAAGTCTTTGAGGGCGTTTCGATACTCAACATGCTCCGTGCGCACAAGGCCAGCGTGACCGCCGTCGTTGACGGACTGGCCGCGTCGGCCGCCTCAGTCATTGCCGCTGGCTGCGATGACGTAGTGATGTCCCCTGGCACCCAGATGATGATCCACTCGCCCTCGACAATCGTCTGGGGCAATTCCTCCGACATGCGAAAGACCGCCGACGTTTTGGACAACGTTGAAGCCTCACTGATCGAAATCTACTCCTCAAAGGCAGGCGAAAAGGACTGGGCCACGCTCCTTGCAGACGAGACCTGGCTGACCGCCACCGCAGCGGTGGAGCTGGGACTTGCTGACCGCGTAGCGGTCATCCCAGACGCAGGTGAGTCAGAAACAGTCGGCGTCGACGACCCAGACGAGTTGCTTGAAGACGGCGATGACATCCAAGACCAAGCACCACGACTACGCGGTGCCCACGCCGCGATGCGAGCCTTCGCTCGCACCCCAAACCTCCCGAGCTCGTCCGAGCCGGGTGCCCCCAACCGAAAGGAGACCACTGTGGCTTACAGTGATCTGACGGCTGGCCTTCGCGAGCGGCTCGGCGTAACCGACGCCGCCGCATCCGACGAGGCCCTTCTCGCAGCCCTCGACGAAGCACTCGTTGAGCAGGCTGACACTCCCGCGGCCCCGGCCGCATCCATCCCCGCCGGCGCAGTTATCATGGACGCCGCCAGCCTCGCCGAGCTTCGCGCCCAGGCGGCCCTTGGTGCAGAAGCCCGAGCGCAGCAGGAAAGCGACCGCCGCGACGGCATCGTATCCCAGGCGCTGTCCGAGGGGCGGATCGCTGCCGCCTCGCGCGATCAGTGGCGCGCGCAGCTCGACTCGGACGAGACCGGCATCACGACCCTGCTGGCGTCCTTCCCGAAGAACGCTGTGCCCGTGGCCGAGATCGGGCACTCAGACACTCTGACCAGTTCCGGTGATGCCCTCTATGGCACCGTGTACGGCCCTACTTCGAAGGAGGCCTAATCATGGCTAAGAGCTATCTCCCCCTTTTCCGTCCCGGCGATACTGTCACATTCAGTGCCGCCGCAGCAGTTTCTGCCGGCCAGCTTGTAGAGGTCGGAACTGTCGATATGTCGGTCGTCCCGGCGGTCGCCGCATCGGCAAAGTATGTCGGTGTCGCCGGCCACGATGCCGCCGCAGGCGACAAGACCACCATCGAGATTGGCAAGCCGATCCACGAGCTAAAGGCAGTGGGTGCGATCACTCGTGGTTCAAAGCTCGAAGCTGCCGCAGCAGGCGGCGTTCGCACTCTCGCGGCCGGCGACGCGATTTTCCTCGCCCTGACCTCTGCAGCGGACGGCACCGTCGTTCGCGCAATTCAGCTCTAAGAAAGGAGCAAATGATGCAGACCTACCCTCTCACCCCCAGCCAGCTCGCAAACGTGTCGGCAGCTGACCTGATCGCGTTCTTGAAGTCGCCAACGCTCATCGCCCGCCGCTTCGCAGAAATCCTCCAGGCGCAGCAGTTCCTTGGGCTGTTCTTACTCCAGAAGCGATTTACCATCACCGGTGGCGCTATCGGAGTGCCGATCAACGAGGTGATCCGTGCCCAGCGCGGCGCAGAAGTTGTGAATCCCGGAGCAGAATACAAGCTCACTCCGATGTCCGCAGAAGAGTATGAGTTCTACTCGGCGACCAAGGAAGGACTCGCTACAGAGGTGACCGACGAACAGGTTGGTCGTCTCCTCCGCCAGCCCATCGATGACGCCTTCGCCTTCCTGCAGACCGAACTCGTGTTCTCCGCAAACGACGCCGCACTCGGCGCAGTCGCATCTTCGGTAACGAACACGGTTGCGGCCGGTGCCGCTTGGACAAGCGCAAAGCAGATCTACAAGGATGCGCTTCGCGTGAAGGCGGCAACCCGCCGCCAGAAGCTCGGCTACGACATCGATACGGTGGTGCTCCCGGGAGAGCTGTACGCCGAGGCGATCCCCGAGCTGCTGGATATTCTGCCCAAGGACAGCGGCCAGGCTCTCACCGATGGCTTCCCGAATATCGCGGGTATTACCTGGATCCCGGACGATGGTGGCGATATCACGGACCCTCTGTTCCTCGACCGTCGCAATCTCGGCGGAATCGCACGTGAGCAGATCCCCACGCCGGAAATGCAGCCCATCGGCGGTGATACCGGCGTTGAGATCGCGGCGATTCGCGTGCCCACGGCGGAGAAGACCCGCCTTCAGGCACGTAATGTCCACGTGCCGATCGTGACCGACCCCCTCGCCGGCTTTTACCTCACTGGAACGGGGGCTTAATCATGACTCAGTATGTGGCAACTGCAGCAGTGGTCAAGGTAGCAATCGGCTCGGCTTCCGGAAATCGGGTCGCTGCGTTCGTGCAGCGCGGTGGCGTTATCCCCGACGGCATCGCTGAAGCTCAGATCAAGCACTTGATTGAGCGCGGGCTCATTACCGAGGCCGAGACCGAAAGTGAGCCGAGCCCGCCAGAGGAGATTGCGCTTCCCGAAGGTGCCCCTTCTGCGGAATGGTCCGCGAAGCAGCTCGACAAGTTCGCGCAGGAACACGGGATTGATCTTGGCGCTGCCAAGACAAAGCCCGAGAAGGTCGCTGCGATCACCGCAGCCGCAAAAGAGTAGACAGAAGGGGGCGATGACGTGATCACACCAGCTGACATTCCGGATGTCCCAGAGGATGTGGCCCGCCGGATCATTGTGGCGGGACGTTCCATCGCCCCCTGCATCGACTCGTTCCCGGTGGGGAGCGAGGACCAGAAGAACGCGATCGCGATCCTGCGAGGGGTGGCCGCCGAGGCACCCGTCGCAGGTTCCAGGCGCGTGCGCGCTCAGCGAATCGGCTCGGCATCTGTTGACTACTGGAATGCCGACACCTGGATGGACGAGGACCGCCGAGCGTTGCGATCGCTGTGCAAGGCTGCGGCCTCGCCCGCAGCTGGCCCTGTGGGCAGTTTCCCTGCCGCTCGCCCCATTTCCCGAGCCTGGCCGGAAGGGAGCTACTCGTGAATTTCCCCCATGGACGGACCGTGTACCGTCTCCGGCCAGGCCCGCTCGAGGATCCCTATTCAGGGGAGGTCATTCTCGGAGACTGGGACAACCCTGACATCCTCCAGATCCCGGGTGCATTCGTTGCTCAAACCTCAACTTCGATGCTTGCTGGTGCGAGCCGAGAGCAGGCACTGGAATCCAAGTCACTGTTTTGCGCCGCAAACGTCGACGTCCAAAAAGGCGATCGTATTCGCGCCGGTGGAGACGACGAGCCGATCTACTCGATAGACGGCATCCCGCCCGCCGCCGACGTGAATCCGTGGACCGGCTGGGCACCGGCGCGCGAGATACCGCTGACCCGCGCAGTCGGATAACCGAGGGAGAAAAGCATGCCGGCCAAGGGTCAAACGGAAGTCAACTTCAACACCTACTACTTCAACAACATCATGAAGTCTGCGGGTGTAGACAAACTCACGAAGGCGGCCGCCGACCGTGCCGCCGCCGAAGCGAAAAAAACCGCCCCAGTAGACACAACCGCATACCAGCAAAAAATCGGTGTTGAGGCCCGCCAGTCACGATACCGGCGTGTGTATCGTGTCGTCGGCCGAGATCCAAAAACCTTGCTTATCGAGGCCAAGACCGGCAACCTCGCCCGGGCGCTGAAAGCCTCGAAAACATGAGGGTCGTAGCCCCAGACCTAGAGCTCTGGCTCACCAAGCACGTCCGCGCGCTCGCCGCAGCCGAGAACAAGATTGCCGATGTCAGCAACAAGGAGCCATCTACGCTCGCGGTGCCATTGAAGAAACCGTTGATCGTGATCCGAGTTGATCCCGGCGCTCGACTATCTCCTGTCACCTTCGATATATCCATCGGAGCATCTGTCTTGGCCGGGTCTAAACAGAACGAATCCCCCGCGAAAGATCTTGCACGCTGGCTCGCTGGGATCCTCCACGACGACGCCTTGCCCCTGGTAGATGACAGCCCCATCGCATTCGTCAACTGGGACGGCTGCACCAGCCCGGCCACGGTGATCGACCAACTCGATGTGTCCCGTCAATACCTGACGGCTCAATACGTCGTCTCTGGCTCTTGGTGAGCCATCCACTCAACTAACCCCCGCACCGCGGGAGAAGGAGCACACTCATGACTGCTGATTCTCAGGGCAACGACCTTGACGCCGTTGGCATCCCGATCACGGGACTGGCCGCGTTCGCACCAGTCCTTGCCGCCAACGTCATCGAAAAGAACAAGCTGGGCGCGAGCCCGCTGGTACTGCCCGCGGCGTATAAGCGCCTCGGCCTGTACAAGCAGGACGGCGGTCCTGCCGAAAGCCGTGAAGGCGGCGACGCGCTGGAGTTCTTCCAGAAGGGCTACTCGTTGGCCGGCGACGGTACTCGAACCGTGGTTATCGGCCTGGCCGAGCAGAATCCCACCGTCCAGGCACTCCTGGAGGGAGCCGAGCCTGATGTCAACGGCGTGATCGAAGTTTCCTCGTCCCTGCCAAACAACCGTTTCATCCTGCTGGTCGTCACCAAGTACCGCAACGGTACCGAAAAGCGTCGCATCGGCGTCGCGGCAATCACCGCGATCGAGCCGGACCAGCAGGAGCGCGGATCCGTCGAGGGCGCAAACGTGACCTTCACTTGGCAGGAAGACCCGCTGTTCAACAGCGCACCCTTCTGGCAGTGGGGCCCGGCGGCTCCCGCCACCGTTCCCTCCGAGGGGTAGCACAGACCACTGGCCGGGGTGTCATCGGGTCGCCCCGGCCAGTTTTCAATCACACCCGATAACCCGAAAGGAACAACCATGACTGCAAAGACCACTGCTGCTGCAACCGCTGCCGAGCCCGAGTACGATTTCGACAACTGGTCCGAAGAGGACGAAGCCAAGGCGCTCGCCGCTCTCGCACCGGACATCAAGCACATCATCGTCGAGAAGAACTTCATCGGCCGTTTCCCCGACGGGACCATCGTGAAGGTACCCCTCTCGATCAGCCTGGACGATGTTGATGCGATGAGCAAAGACTCGGTAAACCCTGTCGACCAGTTCAAGACCCTGCTGTCCCAGGTCGGCGGGGACGAGGTGTCCGCCGAGTTCTCCCGGCACGATCTGACCGAGACCATCGCGATGTCCGAGCGATTCTTCACGACCTTCTCGCGTATCACTTCGGCCACACTCCCGGAATAATCGCCGTCGCCCAGATCATCACAAAGCACCGCGGATTGGTCGCTCGCACTCTGCGCGAAGCGTTCAGCGTGGGGCTGTCGGATCTGGGCGACGGCCTGTCCTGGGGTGAGGCAAAGCTCTTGATCGAAGAGGCTGCTGGGGACCCAAGCACAGCGTTTGGGGCAGAACTTGCCGGCTGGGCATACCCCGCGACTACGCCCATGCTGATCTCGCTGATGGCGCAAATCAGCGACCAAAAAGCAGCGAACGCGGTAATGCCCTGGGTGATGAATAATCCCCGCAGACACGGCGCTCAGGCAACCACGGACGAGGTTGCGGAAGCTGCTGCACAACTGGAAGACAGCATCGTCTTCAGCTAGCTAGGAGGCGACATGTCATCAGAGGTTGGGTCCGGACACATCAGCATTTTTCCGGTGATGCCGGGGTTCAAGTCCCGTGTCGCCAAGGAAACAAAAAACGCTGGTGCTGAGGGGGCCAAGTCTTTCGAGGGCGGGTTCTCCAAGGCTGGCGCGAAGACAGGTCGCAGCCTCGGCCGCGACCTGAAGTCAGGGCTGTCGGCCGGAGCTGGTGACCTGGGCGCGGCGGAGCTGGGCAAACTGAATCGCAGTGTTGCCGCAGCCTCCGCCGCGCTGTCCAAGACTCGTCTTCGGCAGCAAGATGACGCAGGTAAGGTGCGCATCGCAGAGGTTCGCCTCCAGGAGGCGATCGCGAAATCTGGGGAGGGATCAGCACAGGCGGTCGCCGCAGAGGAACGCCTAGCGACTGCCCGCCGAAACCACAGTGCATCCACCGATGCGGTCACGGCTGCGTCAGTTCGTCTCAAGGCAGCACAGGAGGCCCTCTCTAGCGCGACAGCTACGGTCTCGGTGGCCACAAGCGCGGGGTCAAATTCTCTGCAGAGGTTCGCCAAGGATTTGCAAGCAGGCTGGCAAGAGGCCCGCGCCGGATCGTCGGCGTTCACCGGCGTAGGCGCTGCAATCGGTCAGCTTGCACGCGCGGTAGTGGATCCGGCAGTTGGTGGGCTGGGACGATTCCGACAGGGATTTTCCGATGCCCAGATTGCCGCATCATCGTTCTCTGGCGCGCTCGGTACTCTCGGCGGGGCGACGCGTGTGTTTACCGATGCGCTTGCTCGGCCGTGGCTGAACTTCATTGACGGGTTCCGCGATGCGAACGCAGCCGCGTCAAAGTTCACAGGCGTGCTCGGCTCTCTGGGAGGTACTTCCCGGAAGGTCTTCAACGCGATCACCTCGGCTGCGCGCACTGCTGGCTTGTGGGTTGCTTCACCCTTCATAAATTTCAAAACAGGGTGGTCCTCGGTCGCGGCTGCTGCATCGAGTTTCACGGGCGTTTTCGGGACTCTTGGTGGTGCGGCCCGGGCAGCATCTAACGCAGTCGCCTCTGGCGCACGCACGGCCGCGCTGGCCGTGTCCTATCCGTTCCGAAACTTTGTCGCTGGCTGGGCTTCGGCTGCAGGCGCAGCATCGTCATTTACCGGTGTGTTTGGATCGATCGGCGGCGCAGCTCGGCAGGCGGCCTCAGCTGTCGGCTCGGCAATGTCGAGCATGGGTGCCGGAGTCGTATCCGTGGCATCTGCGATCGGCTCGCGCGTGCAGGCCGTCTTTGCCCCCGTCACCAATGCCGTGCGCAGTGTCGCAACTACCGTCGGCAACGCCTTCTCATCGGTGGCGTACTCTGTAGGCCGCTACCTCGCCCCAGTGGGCGCAGCTGTGGGCAGCGTCTTTTCCAAGGTGGCCTCCACGGTCGCCTCCGCCGCATCGCAGATCACTCCGAAATTCGTCTCTGGGCTGGCAGGCATAGGCTCTGCCGCAGCATCCAGCCTGCAGTCAGTGGTGGAAGCCGCCGCGCGTGCCGGTGCTGCCGCCGGGCAGGCTCTTGGTGCCGGCATCAAGAACGTGGCCACCGCCGGTGTCCTGGCAGCCGGCACGACAATTGGCGTTGCCCTTGGGTCGGGACTTGCCCGTCTTACCGCGATCGACACAGCCCGTGCCAAGCTGACAGGCCTCGGAAGCGACGGTCAAAAAGTCGCCCTAATCATGAAAGACGCAACCGCGTCAGTCAAGGGAACGAGCTTCGGTCTGGGCGAGGCCGCTACGGTTGCGGCCTCGGCCGTCGCCGCCGGTATCAAGCCAGGCGAAGCACTCCAAAAGCACCTCAAGTCAATCGCTAACAACGCCTCCACCGCTGGCATGTCCATGGAAGAAATGGGCTCGATCTTCAACAAGGCCGCCACCCAGGCGAACGGCGTGCAGAACGATGTCATCAGCCAGCTCGGTGACCGAGGACTCCCGATCTATCAGGCCCTCGCTGATCAGATGGGGGTGACCGCTGGCGAAGTCTTCAAACTGGCTTCCTCGGGCAAGGTCGATTTTGCCACGTTCTCAATCGCTGCTGAAAAGGCCGCCGGAACGGTTGCGGATGAAATCGGGAAGACCATTCCCGGGGCATTCAAAAACCTGAAGGCAAGTCTGGGACGTTCCGGCGCGAACATCTTCGGAGGCATCAACAAAGAGACCGGCGAAATGTACGGTCTCTACTCGCGTATCGGACCGCTAATCAAGGCTGTTACCGACGCGATGGAGCCGCTTGAAGCACGTGCTGCAGCGATCGGCACCAAGCTCGATACGCTCCTCGGCCCCGCGCTAGAGCGCATCACCGGATTCTTCACCCACCTCAGTACCGGCGCCGGACTCGTCGGCACCAAGCTTGAAAGCCTCTCGGGGATCATCGGTCCGCTCGGTGGCGTTATGGCTGCGCTCGGAGCTGGCGGGCTCGCCTCGATCCTGGCGAAGCTCGGTCCTCTCGGTGCCCTTATCCCTGGGCTAGGAGGTGCCCTCGGGCTGCTGGCGTCACCGTTGGGAATCGTTGCCGCGGCATTCGCCGGGTTCGCCCTCAGCGGTGGCGACGCCAGTGCACTGGTGTCGAGCATTACGGGGATCGTGGGCAGCGTGGTTGCCGCGCTCCCTGGGCTTGTGACGCAGATTGCTGCGTTCATCCCAAAGATCGTGTCGTCAATTCTTGAGCAAGTTCCCGCGCTCTTGGCTGCCGGCACTCAGATCGTCGATGTGCTGGTGCAAGGACTTGTGCTGGCGCTCCCCACGATCATCACGGGCGCGCTCGCGCTGGTCCAGGGACTGATCTCGGCAATCGTTGCGAATCTGCCGTTGATAATCCAGGGCGCGATCACACTGGTGACCACGCTAATTCAGGGAATCGTGACAGCGATCCCCCTCCTGGTCCAGGCCGCGTTGCAGCTAGTCAACGGTCTACTCACTGCGATAGTCGCAGCGCTGCCCGTCATCATCGAGGGTGGCATTCAACTGCTCATGGCTCTGATCTCTGGGCTTATCAGTGCGTTGCCTCAGCTGCTCACGGCAGCGTTGGATCTCGTCATGGGGCTGCTGACAGCGATCCTGAATAATCTGCCGATGATTATTGATGCCGGAATTCAGCTGCTGTTGTCGCTGGTCACGGGCCTGATTGGCGCACTCCCGCAACTGATTACTGCCACGATCACGCTCGTGTTGCAGCTGGTGGCGGGGCTGCTGAAGATGCTGCCGAAACTCATTGAGGCAGGACTCCAGCTTGTGGTGTCGCTAATCATCGGCCTGGTCAAGGCGATTCCGCAGATCATTGCCATGTTGCCGCAGATCATCGCGGCAATTTGGAACGGCCTGATGGGGGTCAACTGGCTAGACCTGGGTGTGCAAATCGTGATGGGCATCATCAAGGGCCTTGGATCGATGGTTGGGTCACTGGTCAACGCGATCGTCAAACTCGCCGGATCCGCGTTTCAGGGGTTCAAGGACTTCTTCGGTATCAAGTCCCCGTCCCGGCTGATGCGCAAGGCTGGCGTGCACGTGGTGGAAGGCGCTGTTGGCGGTGTGGAAGACGAGGGGCCAAGCTTCAGTGCGGCCCTGGTCACCATGGCCAAGAGTGCGTCGTCACGAGCGCAGTCGGCGATGTCCTCAGTATCAGCGGAGGTATCGGGAAGTGCCGTGTCAGGTGGCAGGTCAACTGCAACGCCTGGAGGTGGAGATCACGATCAGCGAGACGATACCGGCAAGAGTCCGGAAGCCAACCGGCCCGTGCAAATCGACGTACACAACCCCGATCCGATGGTCGCGGCGCGTGTGATTGCTGAACATCTAAGGTGAGGAGTGTGGCATGCGCATAAGCATCCAAACAGTCGCACGGCCGGCGGAAGTACTCACGCTAGTAGACGGTCCAAGCAGCAACCCGTGGCCTGTCCGAGGCGAGGTCGTGGGGCTCGAGCGCGACGGATTGGAAGGTTGGTATAGCCCGGCCTCCACCCGGGTAGATGACCAACCTGATCTGCCCCATCTGCACGGAACGTATTGGCCAGAAGCGGTGTACCTGAGCAACCGGGTACTCACGATTCGTGGGTTCCATGCTGCAGGCATTGGGTCGGGCTCGTCGTTATCGGCGGCCCGGCTGAGGGATCGTGTCGCGGCGCTGGTGGGTGAGGTGGTCATGGTGACCGTCGATGACCCTGCCGGCCCGCGGCACGTGACCGGCTATGTGGCAGATGCGCCCGGAATCGATCGCCTGTCAGAGCGCCGCTCAAAGTTCTCACTGGTTATCTCGTGCCCGGACCCGCTGAAGTACGGTCCGCGTGTGGACTATTCGGTATCCGGGGCCAGCGTGCTGGTATTGAATTCCGGCACGGGCCCAGTGGCGCCGGTGCTGACAGTTTCCTCTCGGGTGACCGTAGTTGATGTTCAGCTTGGGGGTTCCCGTGTGCGCTGGAGCGGGGCCGCCGATTCTTTGCTGCTGGATCTGGGCGACGGCCGGCCGCTCGGCCCAGATGGACAGGAAACGGGTGTGCTGATCTACGCCGATGCGCTGCGGGTTCCCCCCGGTGAGCATCGGCTGACAGTGACGTGTGATGGGTCTTTGACGGTTTCGGTTCGATCGGGATGGAAATAATGCAGGTTCGTATTTTCAACACTGTCGATGGGTCCCCCGTGCTCGGCTCAAACGTCGCCCCCGTATCCAATGTTTCGTGGTCACTCGATTACAACGCGCCCGACTCGATGGAGCTCACCCTTGACAAAACGCGTGAGCTCGCAAGATGGAACGCCCGTGAGAAAATCCGCCCGTGGAAGCACTGCGCCGCTCTGATCGACGGCGGCGAGGTGATCGCCGCAGGCCCAGTACTTCGTCGCAAATGGACCGGCGGGCTCACCGTCACCTGTGGCGGCGGCTGGGATCTGTTCCAAAAACGACTGGTACTCAACTACGCGCTCGCCGCAGCATGGCGTGATGGCGAGGTCGTCTTAGATGAGGACAACCCGGCTCCGCAGTGGCTGCTGACCTTCGCCGGGATGTCACTCGGCGGGATCGGGGCAGCTCTGGTTCGTGAGGCGCTCAAATGGGGGCCCCTGTTGGTAGATACCCCGGGGACCCCCGAAGTGGGTATCAACGTGCGAACGTATCAAGGCTGGGATCTCGCGACTACTGCCGAACGACTCACTGATCTGACGGGGGTGCTGAACGCTCCGATGATCCGTTTTGCCCCGTACCTGCGCGCAGACGGGAATCTACGGTTCCGGTATGAGTCTGGCGCTGTCGGTAACTATCGGCGCATGGCGGAAACGATGCCCGGTCACGGCGTAGTGCTCACCGATGTGGACGAGGACGGTTCATCCATGGCCACCGACATGTTTGCTTTGGGTGGCCGAAACGAGGACATCGTGCTGGCATCACGCTCGACATCCCGGGCGTTGCCGGATGCAGGATGGCCGGTCATGCAAGTGGCCGATAAATCGCACACCTCGGTGTCAGATCTGGCCACGTTGAAGGGGTACACCAATCAAGGGGTGGTGGATGGCTCGACCGTGCCCGAGTCGACCAAGCTGCGTGTGCGCGCTTCCGAGGGGATCCGCCCCGGAGACGTGATCGATTTGACTGCGAGCAACACCTTCCATGGCACACGTGAGGTGCAGCTTCACGTGGCCCAGGTAACTGGTGGCCTTGGTGAGTGGTGCGATGTGACTGGTTTCCCCGAGGAGGTCTGATGCTGAAACCCACCAACGATCCCCTGGAGCTGCTGCGCCGCCGCCAGGCGGACGAGGCAAAATCCACGAGGGAAGCACTTGGCGCTTCAGGCACACAGCCATTTCAGGCGGTCCGCAAGCTCAAGCAGCAAATCGAGGAGCTCACGCAATTCGTGAATGCCATCCCTCAAATCGTGTCAGGTCAGGCAAACGTTTCCGGGTGGAGTGTGGATACGCCACCGGAGGCGGGAGACTGGACGACCGTCGCATCCGTCGTCCTGCGCCGCCCCGAGGGCCGCTCACGTGCGGTGGTGCAAGGCATTGTGAACGCCTCGGCGGTGCAGGACACCTCGGAGTTTGGAAACTTCGCGATGAAGGGACGCATCGTGATTGCGGGGGCTGCCTCACCCAACGCTGACGGCAGTCTGGAACCGGCGGCGTCAACAACCCGGTCCACGCTGTCGCTCTCCCACATTCGAGACTTCACCACAACCGCGTCCACCGTGCAGGTTGATATCCAGATCCGCGGCCGATACAGCAACTATCCAGCATCAAACGCAGCCTCGCTGTCGGTCCAGGCGAGCTTCACCCAAATCTAAGGAGGAACGATGAGTGTACTCGCTCAAAACACCGCCCGCGCTGATGTCCTGTTGCGCCGCGGTGTTTCAGAGACGTGGGGCGTGAGGTGGGAACAAGACTCCGGATCTGGGTATGCGCCGGTGGACATTTCCACATGGTCTGGGACTGTTCAGCTTCGCTCTGACACCGGCGAGGTATGGGCCGAATTCCCGGTACAAACGTTCACCGATGGTCTCGCTACCGTGACGATCGCAGCGGATGCTCTCACGACCCCTATCTGGGCCACTCGCGGAGCCGGCAACTGGCGGATGAACATCACCAACACATCCGGACACGTCGAGCGCCTAGCCGACGGCTACTTCTATTTGGAGGACTAATGGTCAATCAGATTCTCGACCGGCGTACTATCGCAATCCCTGGCGGCAAGGGCGACACAGGCGACGTCACCCCGGAACTCCTCTCGGCCCGGGACCAGGCAGTACAGGCCCGGCAGGCAGCCGACACAGCTCGCAACCAGGCCGAGGTATTCGCCGCAAACACCGTTGCTCTACAGGACGCCGCGATGACCTCAGTCGCCTCCGACGCCGCATCACAGTTCTCTGCAGTGCAGAAAACCAAGATCGAGGTGGCGGTCGGCCCCGTCATTACCGCCGCAACCGCCACAGCGCTCGCCGCAGGAAGTGCCCCTACCGTCTCGTTTACCGACCAAGGCCGCAACCGAACCATCAGATTTGGCATTCCCGTCGGCCGCGACGGAATCCCGCCCTCGCTCTCTGGAACATACGCCGCTCGCCCAGCAGCAAACAGCGTGCCTGCAGCAACGATCTATTACCCCACCAACGTCCCCGAGACGTACCGGTCTGATGGGTCTGTGTGGAGTGTTGTCGGTGCCGGAGGGAACGAGCTGGGATATGCGCAGCTCACCAGCCAGTTCAACACAGCATCAACTACGCCTGTGGACGTGCCAGGGCTGACCGTAACCTTCGTTGTGGGGGAGCGCCCCATCATGCTGCGTTTGGATGCCGACATGGCCAGCCAGGGCCCAAACGGTACTGCGGTGGCTCACATCATTCTTGACGGCGTGCGCCTGGCCGGCCCTGGCCTCAACGCCCCGCCTGCAGACCGGTGGGTGACCATCAGCCGAGGGGTGAGGAAAGGCGGCTTGGTCCCCGGATCGACCCACGTAGCGAAGATTCAGCTGCAGTCCGCGGCTACCACTTACAGCGCCCGCATCACTGGTGATTCGACCAACCCGGCATCGCTCTCGGTGGTGACGCTATGAGTTTCAATGCCATGTCGACGAGTTACTCTAACGGGTCGCTCGCTGACGGGGCCGCCATAGCAGGCGAAGGAACACTCGTTATCGAACCGAAGTACCGACGCCCGGACCTCAGATATCCGGTGCAGTTTGTGCACGGCGCAGGAAGTGACGCGCTGTACTGCTTGAGCCCGCTGGGAAACCAAAACACTCTCACCCAGATGGTGGCCGCCGAAGGCTACAGTGCGACCTCGGGCGAAAACGGTGGTCCTCAAACCTGGGGCAACCTCACCTCGCTCCGAGGAGTGGACGCCCACTATGCACGTGGCCAGACCCTGGCAAATGTCAAGACCGGTAAAACTGCCTTGATTTCCGGGTCAATGGGTGGGCTGATCTCCATGAATTGGGCGGCCGCGAACAGAGCAAAAGTCTCCTGCATCGTCTCCGTGATCCCGGTCTGCAACGTCACAGACATCGTGACAAACAACCGTGAAGGATACGCCCAGTTCGCGAACTCAGCCTATGCAGGGGGCTGGTCCGAAGCCACGTACGGCGCAGGGCATAACCCGTTCACGCTGTCCCAGGCAGGCAAGCTCGCGGGGATCCCGATGCTGTTTTTCTACGGGCTCACCGACAAGCTCTGCACTCCGACCTGGCCCGAGCAGATGAAACAGCACGCAGGAAACAACCTCACGTTGGTACCACTGCAATCTGGCCACGACTACGACTCGTATGCAGCCGTCAACCAGCCAATGATCGTCGACTTCCTCAACACCTACAACGTCTAAACCCCACGCCCTGCCTCGTGCAGGGCATTTCTAATTCGAAGGAGCAACCCATGCCTCTACCCTTCCCACTCAACAACGTTGGTGCCCGATTCGGAAAGCGCAATTTCGCCGCTGACCCATACCACAAGGGCATCGACTTCCCCATGCCAGCCGGCACACCAGTGCCCGCCGCCGCCGCCGGCACCGTCACCGGTACCGGCTACCTGGCATCCATCAACCAGTGGGTCGAGATCGACCACGGCAACAGCCTCGTCACCCGATACCACATGCTCGGCAGCGTCACCGTGGCCCGCGGCGGCCGCGTCGCCGCCGGCCAGACCATCGGCCGCGTCGGGCCCAAGCATGGAGTGAGCACCGGGGAACACCTCCACTTCGAGCTACGAGACAAAACCCGCAACGACGCAATCTACGGCACCGCGATCGACCCGATCGCAAACATCACCCGTCTCGACGGCGCACCGACCACCACCCCTTCTGGCGGAGCGCCCAACGTGCGCGCCATCCAGCTCGCGCTCGCCGGCCGCGACTACGCGGTGGTTGTAGACGGCAAGGACGGCCCGCAGACACGAGGCTTCATTACCCAGTACCAGCGAGCCCTCGGGCTCACCCCGGACGGCGTGGCCGGCCCCATCCAGACATGGCCGAAGCTGCGCATCGTCGAAGACGGGGTCCGCGGGCCGCAGATCATTCGCGCCGTCCAGGCCGCGCTCGGCATCCGCCCCGATCTCCGCGACGGTATCGACGGGCCGGTAACCAAGCGTCTCGCGCTCGCCAAGTACGGCATCACACTTTCTCAGGCGACGCCGGCGCAGATTATCGACCTCCAGCGCCGCGCTAACGCCGGCACGCTGTGACCGCGGAGACCGAGGAGCCCGCCGTGCGCGTCACACTCTCGGCGATCTACGCCGAGGTTGGCGGACTGAAGTCGGAGGTTGCTGCCCTTGTCGCGCAGCTTGGCCCCCACGTCATCCTCACCAAAGAAAAACAGGGCGAATACGAAAAGCGCCTGGAGAATCACGGGGACCGTCTCGGGAACATCGAAGGTCGCCTCACCCGGATCGAAGCAGCCCAGCGGCCACGCGCTCCCTGGTACGTCGTGACCGGTGCTGTGGTCGGGATACTCACGGGTGCCGGCGCTTTGATCGCGCTGGTGGGGACCCTGGCTCGTATCGCTGAACTATCCAATCCGTAGAAGGGAAGTAGATCATGAACAACATCATCCGAAATCCAAAGGCCCGAGCGTACATCTATGGCATCTTGGTAGCCGCCGGCGGGGTGGCTCTGATCTATGGCGTGGCCACGGAGACTCAGATTGCGGGCTGGCTGGGACTTGCCGGCTCAATCTTGGGTAACGGCCTCGCGCTGGCCAACACACCGACCGCGGGAAAACACGCCGCGGAGTGATAAAAGTGGGGCGACTCTTTCGAGAGTCGCCCCACCTTTTCGCTGTTAACCGCGGTCGCTACTTCTCTTTTCGGATGGAGAGGATGGTGTGCCCTGCCGGCACCTGTGCCTGCGCTAGTTCCAGCGCGTCCTCATAGGTGTCAGCCTCCACTTCAATGGTGGTTACGTCCGACGGCCGTATCTGCAAAATAACCTTCATCAGAGAATGGTTCTATTACTGCGGAAGAATGGGGGCTGCCGTTGCCGGCTGGCGGGACGACTGCCGCAGGTCGGGACCATAATGCTTGTTCCACCAGGTGTTGTGGCTGCAGTACTGGCACTTCTTGAAGAACGGAAGGAACAGGAGGCCGATTCCAGCAGTACAGAAACCAATCGCAATGAGGGTCCACTGGCGACCGATGTTCGCGCCGCCGCGTTCGCACGGCTTGCAATCGACGCAGCCTCGCTGGGAGTAGACATTCTGGTGGTTGGACACGACTGGTCCTTTCGGGTTGTGGGTAATCGTCTGACCACAGTGTAACGGTGAGCAGCAGGTGCCCTAGTCTCGATTCATTTTTGGAGAGTAAGTGGAGGATTCGCGTTTTTCATTCGCCCTCTCGTGATACGGTTGATCCAATCAAACGGCGCGATCTCGGGCCAGTTTAGATACGCGAATGTAGTTCAATGGTAGAACTCCAGCTTCCCAAGCTGGTAGCGCGGGTTCGATTCCCGTCATTCGCTCCAGTTCTTGAAGCGATATCCGCGGCCCCTGACCGATGCGCGCACTCGGCTCTAGCGCTAGTGCCCGGTGGACTCGCGCACCAGCACCCGCGGGGTCACCAGCAGGCCCGTGGTTCTTGTCCCGTCGACAATTTCCAGCGAGGCGCGGACGATCTCATCCACCACCGAGTCCAGCGTGGTGAGACCGGGGCTCGTCACGCCCGAGAGCGCGGTGCCATCGAAGGTGGCCAGGGCGATGTCCTGGGGGATGCGCAGGCCCGCGTGCTGAAATGCGGTGAGCAGGCCCAGCGAGACCACGTCGGCCGTGCAGATCACGGCGTCCGGCATGTCCGCCGAGTCGCGCAGGACGCGGGCGGCTTCGGTTCCGCTGTGCATCGAGAACGTGGGCATCTGCAGGACCGTGCAGCCGAGTCCGGCCACCTCGCGGAACGCTTCGGCACGCTCACGACTGGCCGAGGAGCGCGGCTCCGCATCCACCAGGACGATGCGCTCGCGTCCGCTGGAGCGCAGGTGCTCAACCAGCAGGCGGATCCCGGCGGCGTTGTCCAGCCTGACCGCGGGGGCGTCCACCCCGGCGGCGATACGGTCCACCTGGACCACCGCATGCGTGGTCGCCAGGGCCGAAATTGCCGGGGCGCTGCCCTCGTGATCCACCGGGGCGATCAGGACCGCATCCACCATCACCCGGTCCATTTCCGCGAGTTGGCGGCGTTCGCTCTCGACCGAGTCGTTGGTGTCGAAGGTCACCACGCGGCGGCCCTCGGCGTCGAGGTGCCGCGAATAGGAGGCGACCAGCTCGGCGTAATAGGGGTTGGCCACCGAGGGCACCACGAGCGCGATCGAGCCGGTGGTTTGCAGGCGCAGGGCGCGGGCCGCGGCATTCACGCGGTAGCCGAGCTCCACGGTGGCGGCCTGGACGCGCTCGGCCAGCTCCGGGGCCACGTTCCGATCCACGCCGGAGAGCACCCGGCTGGCGGTCGTTGGGGAGACACCCGCGGCGGTTGCCACATCCTTGAGACTCACGCGTCTGGCCATCGGTCCTCCTGCACGTCAATCTTTTTAGAGTACCAACAACACGGCCTCCGGCTTGACAGATTTAGAACCTCATGCGACATTTGGGAAATGCATTTCCCACACAATGATGTTGACGTTTTGGTGATCGGCTCGGTAAACCTCGATACCGGATTCACGCTGCCCCGCGCCCCGCGGGTGGGCGAGACGATCGCCGCGCTCGACATGGTGGAACGCGGCGGCGGAAAGGGCGCAAACCAGGCCTATGCCGCCGCCCGCGCGGGCGCGTCGACAACGCTGCTGGCGGCCGTCGGGCACGACGCCGATCCCGCCCTCGCCGACCTGCGCACGGTAGACGTGGCCCTGGGAGACCTGGTGAGCGTCCCCGACGTACCCACCGGACGCGCGGTTCTGCTGCTGGCCGGCGGCGAAAACACCATTGTGGTCAATGCCGGTGCCAACGCCCACCTCACCGCACAGCACGTGAGCGACTGGGCGTCGGCCCACGCTGCACCGAGCGTCGTGGCCCTGCAGCACGAGGTCGAGGCCCCCGTGATCGATGCCGCCCTCGACGCCTTCGGCGAGCGCGCCCGCATCGTCCTGAACCCCTCCCCGTGGCGCGACGGCGCGGCCGAAGCCGTGCGCCGTGCCCACGTGGTGGTGCTCAACGAGGTCGAACTGGAGCAGGCCCTGGGCCTGGAACCGGTCACCGATGAGGAGCCCCTGGCCATCGCCCACCGCCTGATCGGTGACCTGCCCGGCGGCGACGTCGTGGTCACCCTCGGCGGCGACGGCGCCCTCGTGCGCCAGGACGGCGAGATCACCCACGTGCCCGCGATCCGCACCACCCCGGTCGACACCGTCGGTGCCGGGGATGCGTTCCTGGGAACCCTGACCGCGGCCCTCGCCCGCGGCGAAGACCTGGTTTCGGCGGCCACCGCCGGGGCCACCGCGGCCGCAGTAGTGGTCACCATTCACGGCGCTCGGGATACAACTCCGATGCCCTAGCCCGACCCCAGACCCGCCCGATTCGGGTTCCCAGGCGCAGGCCGGGCCCGACGACATTCGGCTCCCTCCCAGCAGCGCCCCGCATCGTGGACTCCCGTCCACGTCCCCCATCTTCGTGAACCCGACAACGCGATCACGATCCCGGTGCTCAGTCACCCCGGTTTCCGGGCACCACCACTCCCCACAACCGCCATTTGAAAGGCACATCATGAGCAACGAGGCTCAGGCTCGCGACACCGCAGGCTCAGCCCTCACCGTTGAAACCAACGGTGTAAACCCCGTCCCCGACAGCGAACGTCGAGGTTCCCCCCGGGGCCTGTTCGCCGTGTGGTTCGCCTGGAACATTTCGATTCTGGGCATCAGCTACGGCATCTTCGTTTTCACCCTGGGACTGGATGTCTGGCAGACGATCCTGGCCGGCACCATCGGCTACATCATCTCCGCCTCCCTGGTGGGTGTGCTGGCCGTCGGCGGCCCGCGCACCGGCCTGCCCACCCTGGTGCAGACTCGGTTCGCGTTCGGCCTGCGCGGCAACGTGGTGCCCGCCTTCTTCGCCTACCTGTCGAACATGGGCTGGAAGGTGACCATCATCACCCTGGCCTCCACCACCGGTGCCAACCTGTTCTCGACCCTGTGGCCGAGCGTCTTCGGTAACGGTTCGGGCAAGCCCGCGACCTTCATCGTGGTCATCTGGTTTGTGGTTGTCCTCGCGGTGACCATGGCCGTGGCCGTGCTGGGGCACGAGTTCATCATGAAGATCGAGGTGTGGATCTCCTGGGTCACCGGCATCATGACCATCGCCTTCCTGGGCTTTGTGCTGCCCGAGGTCAAGTGGGACCAGCTGGGTCAGACCCCGGCCGGCGGCCCGCTTGTCTTCATCGGCGGCGTGATCATGGCCATGACCATGGTGGGCATCGGCTTCCTCAACTACGGCGGTGACTTCGCCCGCTACCTGCCCCGCAAGACCCCGGCCAAGTCGGTCATCGGCTGGACCACCCTGGGCCTGTCGCTGCCGGTTGTGGCCCTGCTGATCGTGGGTGCCCTGCTGGTGGGCAGCGATCCCAAGCTCGGTGCCGCCGCCGCCTCCGACCCGATCGGTGCGCTGACCGCGCTGCTGCCGATGTGGTTCTTCATCCCGTTCTCGATCGTGATCGTGATCTCGCTGATCTCGGCCGCCATCACCGGTGTCTACAGCTCCGGCCTCGCCCTGATGGCCGTGGGCTTCCCGCTGCGCCGCTCGATGACCACCGCGATCAACGCGCTGATCATCGCCGCCGGAGCCTTCTACCTACTCTTCATCTCCGACTCGTTCCTGGCGACCTTCCAGTCCTTCCTCTCGCTGATCGCGGTCATGATGGGCACCATGGGTGGCATCCAGCTGGTGGACTTCATCCGTCAGCGTCGCCTGAACTGGGACACGCGTCTCGCGCTGCCCGCCGGTTACGGTGGACGCACGGTGCGCTGGACCGCCCTGGCCAGCCTGGCCCTGGGCACCATCGTGGGCCTGGGTACCGTGACCAGCGCCGACCCCAACTTCGCTCACGTCACCGGGTTCCTGCTGACCCCGGAGGCACGCGCCGGGGTGATCGGCTCCAGCAACATCGGAGTGATCATCGCCCTGGTACTCGGTGCGGCAAGCTACGCTCTGCTCACCTTCGGTTTCAAGCTTGATCCGAAGCCCGATTTCTCCAAGATCGACCCGTCGATCACCAAATAACATCCCCGGGGCGCGGCACCCGCCGCGCCCCGGCGGTTTCCTCAAGGGAGCAACATGAGCGACAACGCAGCGGGCGCCATCGGCACCCCCACCGGCAGCACAATGGGGGTCGAGGCGAACGGTATCAATCCGGTTCCGGACGCCGAGCGTCGAGGTAAGCCCAGCGGGTTGTTCCCGGTCTGGTTCTCCTGGAACGTCTCGATCCTGGGGGTGAGCTACGGCATCTTCATCTTCACCCTGGGGCTCAATGTCTGGCAGACGATCATCGCCGGAACCCTCGGCTATCTGATCTCGGCCGCGCTGGTCGGCCTGATCGCCGTGGGCGGTCCGCGCACCGGCCTGCCCACGCTCGTGCAGACCCGCTTCGCGTTCGGCTCCAAGGGCAACTTCCTGCCCGCCTTCTTCGGCTACCTCTCCAACACCGGCTGGCAGGTGACCAGCATCACGCTGGCCTCGACCACCGGGGCGAACCTGTTTGCTAAGGTGTGGCCCGCGCTCTTCGCCGGAGACGGCGGTGCCCCCACCGTGCCGACCACCGTGGGCTGGTTCATCGTGGTGCTCGCGGTCACCATGACCGCCGCGGTGTTTGGCCACGGGTTCATCCTGGCCATCGAGGTGTGGATCGCCTGGATCACCGGCGTGATGACCATCGCGTTCCTGTTCTTTGTGCTCCCCGAGGTCAAGTGGGGTCAGCTGGGCACTGCCCAGGCGGGCGACCCGTTTGTGTTTGTGGGCGGCATCATCATGGCCATGACCATCGTGGGCATCGGCTTTATCAACTCCGGCGGCGACTTCTCCCGCTACCTGCCGCGCAAGACTCACGCCCGCGGCGTGATCGGTGCCACGACCTTCGGTATCGCCGTCCCGGTGATCGCGATGCTCGTCGTGGGGGCGCTGCTGGTCGGCAGCGACGCCAAGCTCGGTGAGGCCGCCGCCAACGACCCGATCGGCGCGCTGACCTCGCTGCTGCCTATGTGGTTCTTCATCCCGTTCTCGATCGTGATCGTGCTGTCCCTGGTGTCCGCCGCGACCACCGGTATCTACAGCTCGGGCCTGGCCCTGATGGCCGTGGGATTCCCGCTGCGCCGCTCGGTCACCACCGCGATCAACGCGCTGCTGATCGCCGCCGGGGCCTTCTACCTGCTCTTCATCTCGACCTCGTTCCTGGCCACGTTCCAGTCCTTCCTCTCGCTGATCGCCGTGCTGATGGGCACGATGGGTGGCATCCAGCTGGTGGACTTCATCCGTCAGCGTCGCCTGAACTGGGACATTCGGATGATCAACGGGTCGGGATTCGGCGGCCGCGACTGGCGCTGGACCGCGTTTGTGAGCCTGATCATCGGGACCATCGTGGGCCTCGGCACCGTGACCAGCGCCGACCCCAACTTCGCCCACATCACCGGATTCTTCCTCACCCAGGAGGCCCGCGAGGGTGTGATCGGGGCCAGCAACATCGGCGTGATCGGCGCAATGGTGCTCGGTGCCGCGCTCTACGCGCTGCTGACCTTCGCCCTCAAGGTGGACCTGCCGCCGGACCGCTCAAAGCTCCCGGCCGCCGAGCAGGGTGACCTGCCCGCGGATGCCGAGATCCTGGCGGTCGGGGTGGCCGTGGCCGCCTCCACTGCCGTTCCCGAGGCGCCCGCAGCCTCCGCGGCCCCCGGAACCGTCGCGGAACCCGAGGCCGAGCTCGACCCCGAGGCTGCCCGATGAGCGCCGAGCGCGCCGCTGACGCTGCCAACACCGCTGACACCGACACGGTGTTGGCCACCGACGCGTCCTTCCTGACCCCCGACGCCTGGCACTCCCCGGCGACCTACTGGTTCTGGCACCACCTCCCCGACGAGGAGCAGGTACGCACCCAGGTGCGTCAGATGCACGCGGCCGGAATCAAGAGCTTCCAGGTTCAGGCGCGCCTGTCGTTCCCGATGCATGAGTATCTGGAACCCGCCTACCTCGCCGCGTGCCGCTGGGCCGTGGAGGAGGCCGCCGCGCTCGACATGATCGTGGGCTTCTACGACGACTACAACTGGCAGACCGGTCAGGCCGGTGGCCGCGCGGTTGTCGGGCACGACCACCTGCGCGAGCGCCACCTGTTCTGGACCCGGATCGAGCTTTCGCAAGGCGCGGGAACCGGGGAAATCTCCGGCATCGTCTCGGGCACCGAGGGCCTCGGGCCCGCCGCGATGGCCTGGCACTACGACGGCGGCGTCCCGCTCTGGACTAACTGGCGGATCGAGCGGGCGCTGGCATCGAGCCCGTCCGGCGTCGTGGACATCGCCGCCGCCACCCGCATCGAGGCCACCGATACCGAGGCCGCGCTGAGCATCACCGGGGCGGACCCCGCGCTGGGGTCGGCACTGGTCCTGGTGTCCGCCAGGTCCGCAACCTCGCACCTCGTCAACCCGCTGGACCCCGAGGCCGTGGATCGCTTCATCGAGGCGGGCTACGAGCCCTTCCGCGAGGCCGTGGGCGACCACTTCGGATCCACGGTGCGCTACGTCTTCTTCGATCAGCCGCACGCGGTGTACTACGACTGGGCGCAGCGCTCGGGCGGGGTCGGCTCCTCGGTCCCGATCCACACCACCACGCTGGATCTGGCCCGCGCGCTCGGCGAAGACACCCATGCGGCCACGATCTGGGCGGTCTTCACCGAGACCGAGGACCCCGCGGCCCTCGCCCTGCGCGCCCGATTCTGGCAGTTCTACGCCGAGCTCTCGATGGAGGGGTTCCTGGGGAAGCTGCGTGACTGGAGCCACCGCTACGGCCTGCTGCAGTCGGGGCACGAGGTCCTGACCCACATCGGCACGTTCACCCCGGGCACCGAGTTTGGCGACTGGGATCTGCGGGCAAACTTCGGCCTCGACCACTTCGGCGTGGATGCCTACCGCGACCTCACCGCCGTGGATGCTCAGGACGGCGTGGCTCAGCTGAGCCCGCGCCTGGGCGACTCGATCGCCCGCGCAACCGGGCGCACCGGCACGATCGTCGAGCAGTACTTCCTGACCCCGCCCGAGGGCGGCACCCCCTGGTCGGGCCACTGGGGCCTGACCCTGGACGAGCTGCGTTCCACCACGATCCGGCACCACCTGGCGGGCATGCGGCAGATGGTCTTCCACGGGTTTTACCAGACGCACGGGCACGGCAACGATCATGAGTCGATGGCCAACCCGCGCTTCGACTTCCCGCCGGGCATCAATTTCGAGCCCTGGTTTGCGGACTTCCACGCGGCCTATGCCACCGAGTCTGCCCGGCTGAGCGAGTTCCTCGAACCGCTCTCCGATGAGGCCTGCGTGCTGCTGTTCTGGCCGCTGCGCACGATCTGGACGCACGGGCAGTCGGGCGACCACTTCGATCAGTTTGGTGCGTGGGCGAAGGCTTTGGACACCGCGGGAATCGCCTGGCGGGTGGTGGATGAGCGCTCGCTGTCCGACATCGCGGCCGGCACGGTCCCGACCGCCAGGGTCCTGATTCTGCCGGGCGTGCGGACCCTCGCGAGCGCGGCGAGCATCGAGGAGCTGGATGCGATCGACGCCGCCGGAATCCGCGTGATCTCCACCGGGTTCGGTCTGGAAAACCTGCAGGACGGCGCCGATGTTCGGGCGCTCCCCGCCACCCGTCTGGACGCGGTCCCCGATGCCGCGAACCTGGCCTCCCGGCTCGGGGTTTCTCGATCCGGAGACTCGGGTTTTGTGCCCGCCGGTCCCTCGGCCGGGCTGCGGATTCGCTCCGGGGTCGACGCCTCGGGACGCACCCGGGTGGCCCTCTTTAATGATGGAACGGAATCCGTCGAAGGATCGCTGTTGGGCGCAAACATCGTGGAGTGGGCGGCCGCGACCGGGCTTGCCACTGCGCTCCATGACGCGCGCCTCACCCTGGCACCGGGTGAACTTCGGCTGTTTGTTTGGGACTCGTCCGGACCTGGTGCGGACGCCGATACTGAGTCGGCTTCGGCAGATGTTGCCCCCGTCCGCCCGGAGGCCGCAAACGTCCGCGTTTTGGCCGGCGACTGGGACCTCACCCCGCTCCCGGACGGGTCCCCCGTCCCGGTGGACGTGACCGCCGGCTGGCAGACCGTGCTCCCCGAATACTCGGGCGCGGCCACCTACCGCACCACGTTCGAGCTGGCCGAGGTCTCGGGTGCGATCCTCGAGTTGCCCGCGGTGTCTGGCTCGGCACGCCTGTCGATCAACGGCACTCCCGTCGGCGAGCGCGGCTGGCGTCCCTACCGTTTCGAGATCCCCGCGGAGCTGCTGCGAAAGGGCACCAACGAGGTCGCGATCACCGTGTTTGGATCCGCCGCCAACGAGTTCTATGCGGGCACCGGGCTGCGGCCCGAACCCGAGCTCAACGGGCTCCTGGCCGCCCCCGAACTGCTCCTCACTCCCCGAGCGGAAGGCTGACACAGTGCCTCCCGAACTGTTCCTTGCTCCCCCAACGGAAGGCTCACTCCATGCTTAAGGGAATCGATCCGCTGCTCTCGGCGGACCTGCTCTATGCGATCACCCGGATGGGACACGGCGACGTGCTCGCCGTGGTGGACCGCAACTACCCGGCCCACGCGGCCGGAGCCGAGGTCATCACGCTACCCGGGATCGACGTGACCCGGCTGGCCGAGGCGCTGTTTACGGTATTCCCGGTGGACACGTTCATCCCCGAACCGATCGGCCGGATGCAGGTCGTGGGTGAACCGGACACCATACCCGAGGTGCAGCGCGAGCTGTTCGCCGCCGCCGAGGCGGCCGAGGGTCGCGAAATCGGCATCGAACCGATCGAGCGCTTCGAGTTCTACGAGCGTGCCCGCCGCGCCTTCGCGGTGATCGCGACGACCGAGGACCGCCCCTACGGATGCTTCCTCGTCACCAAAGGCGTGGTCTAACCCAAGGGCGTGGTCTAACCCAAACCGCACCCGGCACCCCGGTGTCATAATTTGTCACGAATCATCATGACCCCCGTTAGTGGGGCAATGATGAGAGTGCCATGACTCCCTCCCCCGCCACACACCTCGATTCGGCCGCGACTCCCGACCCGGCCGCCGCTCACGCTGCCTGGCGATCCGAGCGACTGAGCCAGGTCTCCGGGCGCACCGGTGCCGCGGCGCTGATCAACTATGTCCCGCTGGATGCCACCGAGCAAGAAATCTCCGAGTTTCCGCTGAGCGCCCGGCGGATCGCGGAGGAGCCGGGGGTGCGAGTACGCGCCCACACCGTTGGCATCACGCTGCGAACCTCCGCGGGAATCACCGAGCTGACCCCGGGCGTCGAGACGTTTGTGGACCGCCTGGGGGCCAACGGCCTCCCGCTGATCGAGTTCGGTCGCTTCACGATCGACGCCTTCAGCCTCGACGGCACCGACGTTGAGCTGCGGATCTACGATGCCGAGGCCGAAAACCTGCGCACCCTCACCGGAATCGAGACCAACCCGTACGATCCCGCCTGGGTCCTGACCGGCACGTTCCACGCCGGCGAGCCCGACGCCCGGGTGCCCTGGGGATTCACCCGCGAATCCGATAACGGCCACACCAAGGCGGTCCCCGGGACCATCGCCGTCCGGGTGGGCGAGGCCGACTACTCGCTGCTGGTATTCGCCGACGGTCCCGCGCTGGTCCTGGTGTTTGCCGATGCCACCACCGGATCGATCAGCTACGCCCCCGGCCGCTTCCTTCGCCTGGATCCGGTGCCCGACGGCGACCCGATCGTTCTCGACTTCAACCGCGCGTTTGTCCCGCCCTGCGGTTTCAGCGACTTCTTCAGCTGTCCGATCCCCCCGGCCCACAACCGAATCTCGGCCGCGGTGACCGCGGGCGAGAACCGCGCCCGGCGCACCCCCTAGCCTTCCCCGCCCGCCGCATCCTCCCCCGGAATGCGGCCAGACCGGTCCCCGCCGGATCCCCTCCTCGTCACCCGGTCTCCCCGAATCCGGCCCGACACCCTCCCCGATCCCCACATCTTCAAAGGACCCCACAATGTCCCAGTCATCCTCCGACGACTTTGCGCTGGCCCGCGTTCCCTCCTCGGCCCGCCGCCACTGGTTTGGCATCGCCGTGCAGCGCTTCGGCATGGTCGGCGCTCTCGCCCAGTTCCTGATCGGCGCCACCCTCGGCTACGGCATGAACTTCGCCACCGCGTTCCTGGCAATCCTGCTCGGTTCGCTGCTGGTGGAGCTGATCATGCTCGCCGTCGGCATCATCGGACAGCGCGAGGGCCTGAACACCTCGCTGCTGGCCCGCTGGACCGGCTTCGGCGACATCGGTGCGGCCCTGGTGGGCCTGGCGATCGGCATCAGCCTGATCGGCTGGTTCGGCATCCAGTCCGCTATTTCCGCCGACTCGCTCAATGCCCTGCTGCCCGGGGTCATGCCGTCCTGGGCGTGGAGCCTGATCTTCGGTCTGATCGTGACCGCGATCGTAGCCTTCGGCTTCCTCGGCATGCAGTGGCTGGCAAACATCACGGTCCCGCTGTTCCTGATCCTGGTGGCCTGGTCGGTCACCTCCGAGCTCTCCCGCCACAACTTCGCCGACCTGCTCACGGGACCTGCCCCCGGCCCCTCGCTGAGCCTGATCGCCGGTGCGGGAATCGTCGCCGGTGGCGTGATCGTGGGCGCGATCATCACCCCCGATATGACCCGCTTCAACCGCTCGGGATCCGACGTGGTTAAGCAGACCGTCGTCGGCGTCTCGCTCGGTGAGTTTGTGATCGGTCTGGCCGGAGTCCTGGTCGCCCACGGTGCCCGCAGCGGCGACATTGTGGCGATCATCACCTCCTCGGTGGGCCTGATCGGCCTGATCATCGTGGTCTCGGGCACGCTCAAGGTCAACGACTGGAACCTGTACTCCTCAACCCTCGGCGTGATCACCTTCGTGCACACCCTGTTCGGGGTCCGCCTCAACCGCCTGTGGACCACCGTGATCTTCGGTGTGGTGGGATCGATCCTCGCCGCAGCCGGAATCCTGGGTAAGTTCACCGACTTCCTGGTGCTGCTGGGGGTGGTCTTCCCGCCGATCGCCGGCATCATGGTGGCCGAGTACTTCATCGTTAAGGCGTTCCGCGATGTGCTGGATAAGCGCGGTGACGACGAGACCGCGCTGCCCGAAACCGCCCCGCGCTGGGTTCCGGCCACGCTGATCATCTGGGCCGTCTCGGCCCTGGTGGGCCACTTTGTCACCTGGGGAATCCCGGCCGTTACCAGCCTGCTGCTCTCGATTGTGCTCTACGTGATCGCCGGCAAGCTGGGCCTGGTGCGCGGGGTCGGCGTCGCCCACACCAGCAAGATCGAGGTGAGCGCATAGTGCGTGATTCGACACCTACCGAGGGTCCGGTGATCGCATGAGCGAGGTTCAGATTCCCGCCACCGTCCCCGGCCCTACCGCGCGGGCCCTGCGCATCGGGATCGACGTGGGTGGCACCAACACCGATGCCGTCCTAATGGATGGGCGCAAAGTGCTGGCCGGGGTCAAGCGCTCGACCACCGCGGATGTGACCTCGGGTATCGGCGACGCGATCCAAGCCCTGCGCGAGCAGTCACCGTTTGAAAACGCGGATGTGCGCGCGGTCATGATCGGCACCACGCACTTTGTCAACGCCCTCGTCCAGGCCCGGGACCTGGCCCCCACCGCGGTGGTGCGGCTGGGCCTTCCGGCGAGCGCCGCGCTGCCGCCGCTCACCGACTGGCCCGAGGCCCTGGTGTCCGCAATTGCCGCCCGGGTATACCTGGCACACGGCGGGCACGAGTTCGACGGTCGTCCGATTTCCCCGCTGGATCCCGCTGAGCTGCGTGCCCAGGCCGCCGAGATGCGTGCCGCCGGAGTGCGCTCGGTCGCGATCGCCTCGGTATTTAGCCCGCTGAACGCCGAGCTGGAATCCGCCGCCGCCGAGATTCTGCGTGCCGAGCTGCCCGAGTTTGTCACCTTCTCGCTGTCCCACGAGATCGGCCGGCTGGGGATCCTCGAACGCGAAAACGCCACGGTGATCAACGCGGCCCTGCGCGAGCTGGGGGCCGAGGTGATCGAGGGCCTAGCGACCACCGTGCGCGGACTCGGGATCACCGCCCCGATCTACCTCAGCCAGAACGACGGCACCCTGATGGATGAGGACTTCGTGCGCCGCTATCCCGTCGCAACCTTCGCCTCGGGCCCGACCAATTCGATGCGCGGAGCCGCCGAAACCACGGGCCTGGCAACATGCGCGGTCGTGGATGTGGGCGGAACCACCGCCGATATCGGTCTGATCGAGGGCGGGTTCCCGCGCGAGGCCGCGGCGAGTGTCGCGGTAGCCGGGGTGCGCACCAACTTCCGGATGCCCGATGTGATCTCGATCGGCATCGGCGGCGGCTCGATCGTCAACGTCGACACCGCCGAGGTGGGTCCCGAATCGGTCGGCTTCCGGCTCACCGAGAAGGCCCTGGTCTTCGGCGGCGACGTGCTGACCGCCACGGACATCGCGGTCGCCGGGGGCCGGGTCACCCTGGGTGATCCCACCCGAGTGGCCCACCTGGACCCGGCGCTGGTGGAGCGCGTGCTGGGCCGGATCGATCAGCGCATCGCCGAGGCCATCGACCGCATGCGCACCTCCCCGGAGCCGATCCCCGTGGTCGCGGTGGGTGGTGGCGCGGTGCTGCTCGCGCCGATCCTGCCCGGGCTGGGCGAGATTGTCAGGCCCGAAAACGCCGGGGTGGCCAACGCGATCGGTGCCTCGATCTCGCAGGTGGGTGCCGAAATCGACACGGTGGAATCCATCCTGCCCGGCAGCCGCGACACCGTGCTGGCCGCGCTCAAGGAGCGGGCCATCGCCGAGGCGATTGCGGCCGGAGCCGACCCGGCAACGGTCACCATCCTCGACGTGGATGAAATCCCGATCCCCTACCTCCCCGGCGGCGCGACGCGTGTGCGCATCAAGGCCGTGGGCGACCTCGAAGGAGTCTCCGCATGAGCTGGGAACTGACCCGGGCCGATCTGCCCGACCTCGCCCGCGGCGCCGCGTTCCTCGGTACCGGTGGCGGAGGCGACCCGTACATCGGTCACAAGCTGGTTGAGTTGGCCCTCGGGGAGGGATCGATCACGATCCTCGATCCCGACGAGATTGCCAATGACCTGTTTGTGATCCCGGTTGCGCTGATGGGCGCCCCCACGGTGATGATCGAGAAGCTCCTCGCCGGCCACGAACCGCTGACCGCGCTGCGCCACCTGGAGGCACACTACGGCCGCCCGGCCGACGCGACCATGCCGATCGAGTGCGGCGGAGTGAACTCGCTGATCCCGCTGCTGGTTGCCGCGCAGACCGGCCTGCCGGTTGTGGACGCCGACGGGATGGGGCGCGCGTTCCCCGAGCTCTCGATGGAGACCTTCGCGGTGTACGGGGTGAATGCGTCACCGATCGCGCTGACCGCCGAACGCGGCGAACACATCATCCTGGATACCGGCGCGGATAACCGCCGGATCGAGCAGCTTGCGCGGGCCCTGACGGTGGAGCTGGGCGGCTCGGCCGCAATTGCCGAGTACGCGATGACCGGGGCGGATGTGCGCCGCACCGGCGTTCCCCGCACCATCTCGATGGCCCTGTCGATCGGGCGTGCGATCCGCGAGGCACGCGCCGAACACCGCTCCCCGTTTGAGGCCATCGCCGATGCGCTGGCCCCCACCCTGTACTCGCATGTGCGGGAGCTGTTTGTGGGTAAAATCGTCGACGTCGAGCGCCGCACCGAGGGCGGCTTCGCCCGCGGCCGCGCCAAGCTCGTCTCGGCGGACGCCACGGACACCAGCGCGTTCGAGATCGACTTCCAGAACGAAAACCTGGTGGCCCGACGCGATGGGCGGCTGGTCGCGATCGTCCCGGACCTGATCTGCGTGGTGGACCAGGAAACCGCCGAGCCGATCACCACCGAAACCCTGCGCTACGGCCAGCGGGTGCGGGTGCTTGGGGTCTCCACCCCGGCGCTCATGCGCACCCCCGAGGCGCTGGACACCTTCGGCCCACCGGCCTTCGGGCTGGCCGAAGCCTTCGTCCCGGTGGAGGAGCTGAGCTAGCCTGAAATAGCTCGTTCAGGCTAGCCTCTAGCGGACTTGATCCACTACGTTACTTGAGCACCTACGTGGTCGCCCCGGTATTCAGTCTCAGAGCTGACCCGGGGCGTTGCCATGTGTGGAGCGAGTTTTGAGGCGGGAAGCCGCCTCCGATTGGTTTCGCCCAGTTCAGCGCAGATAACAGGGTCACGGAAACCAAGGACACGTTGTGCGCCAAGCCGGGTGTTCATCGGCTAAAGCAGCCCTCCCACCGCCTGAATCGCGGATTCCGGATCTCCCAGGAGCATGCGCTCACCCGGTTCATCGGCAAAATAGCAGATGATCTCCGCCACGGACACGGGGTCGGAGGTGGGAAGCGCCGCGGTCACATCATGTGAGCGGCCGTTTTGCTCGGTGAGGATCAGGTGCAGTTTTCTCCGTCGCGGCTCGAGGGTAAGCGTGCCCACGCTCGCCCACGGGATCGTGGCGGTGTTCCAGCCACGGCGGTAGAGCACCGCATCAGGAGTGAGTTCGAGCCTGGGCGCAGTGCGGGTGAGGAGAAGCTGGAGCAGGATAAAGGCGAAGCCGATCACCGCGAAGAGCGCGGGGAGGCGGAACGCGTCAACGTCGGTCCCGAACACGGGATAAACCGTGTCGAGGTACATCGAGGTCACGGCGACACCGGCGGCCGCAACCATCAGGCATCCGGCAATCGTGAAATATACCCAGTTACGCGCCCGGGTCACAAAAACAAACTCATCCTTGGATGCCAGATACACGATGGACTCGCGCGCGCGCTCAGGCCACAGATACCGCACAACACCCAGAATCACCACGGTCGGTGTGGCCACGACCAGGGCCGCGACCAGGCGACCGGGAAACAGGTATGCCGAGGGGGAACTCACCAGCATGAACAGGGCGATAGCCGGAAAGATCGCCAGCAACCGCGCGCCATAGGTTCCCGTTCGTGGGCGCTTCGGGGCGTGTCCGGCGGGCACACGAACCTTGGGGTTTGCTACCCACACCAACTGAAGTTTTGCCACGTCCCGCCCCACCACGTCTATCGGCCGGTAGGCCCGCGCCCACCGGTGCTCTCGAACCTACCGTAGTCGGCGGCGAACGCCATCTGGGATACGAGGGAACGATTGCGGGGCTCGTGGATCACACGGATAGATCGGGTGAATTCTCGAGCACCCGTGCGAGCGCGGTCTCCGGGCTGGTCAGGAGACTTCGTTCATCCGGGTGAGCCCAAAAGAAACGCACTATCGCGGCGACGACCCGGGGGTCGGATCCAATCAGCGACGCGGCGAACGAGAGAGGGGATCCCGGCTCCGCCTCGATTCTGAGTTGGATGGTGCCGCCGGCCTTGCGTACATCAACGGCGCTGAGGTGTTCCCACCTCATCACCTGTTCGCTCAGGCCGCGCCACCAGTGAATACCGGTCGGAGCGACGATAAGCCCCTGAGGCACGCGCAGCCGCCTCACCGAATAGATCAGGAAAAACGCCCCCGCACACAACAGCACCGCGCCAGACAGCAATCCACCGGCACGCCCCGGCGGGCCGGTTAGCGGATCTAACCCCGGAACCACCCAGGTGAGCAACATCGAAAGCCCCGCGAGGATCAGGGTCGAGCTCGCTACCAGCGAAAACACGAGTAGCCGTCGTGCCGGGACAAAGCGAAGGGGTGAGTGGGGTGAAATTCTGAGGGTATTGGGGAACCGTACGTGGAGAAGGGTCGCCAGCCAGCAAAACGCGCTCACCGCGCTCACCATCAGAACGGCTACGACAAACCGAAGGTACCCATCGTCACTCGTGCACAGAACCAGCATCCCCACACCAACAAACAGGCAGACGAAGAGAATCAGCACCAGCGCTCGCCCCCGGCTGCGACCACGAGAAGGCCCCACCCGAGACTGTGAAAGCTCTAAATCAAGATGGAGTTTGTGCCGGGCGAGGTTAGCAATCTTGTTATCGCCACTCATGCCGAAAAATCCCCCGAATCGATGCCGCACCACGCCTCGAATAACGCGGTCGCCCCCTACTACATCACACCCTCAACATTCATCGGGGATTTAGACGGGCCCGCACAAAAACGTCCCGCCCGCGATCCGAAGATCACGGGCGGGACGTTTGTGGGAACGCTACCTACTGGTTGGAGAAGGCGTCGTCGAAGGAGCCCTCCGGGAGCTTCCAGAGCAGGGAGCGCACGAAGTTCACCGCGTCGGCGGCACCGACGAGGCGGTCCATGCCGGCGTCCTCCCACTCGACCGAGATCGGGCCGTTGTAGCCAATCGAGCTCAGGGCGCGGAAGGAGTCTTCCCAGGGCACGTCGCCGTGTCCGGTGGAGACGAAGTCCCAGCCGCGGCGCGGGTCGCCCCAGGGCAGGTGCGAGCCCACAACGCCGGCGCGGCCGTTGTGCGGGCGCAGGCGGGTGTCCTTGCAGTCCACGTGGTAGATGCGGTCGGCGAAGTCGACGATGAAGCCGACCGGGTCGATGTTCTGCCACATCATGTGCGACGGGTCCCAGTTGAAGCCGAAGGCCTCGCGACGGTTCAGCACCTCGAGGGTGCGCACGCTGGTCCAGTAGTCGTAGGCGATTTCGCCCGGGTGGACCTCGTGGGCAAAGCGCACGCCCTCGGCGTCAAAGACGTCGAGGATCGGGTTCCAGCGGTTCGCGAAGTCCTCATAGCCGGCGTCGATGACCGAGGCGGGCACCGGCGGGAACATCGCCGAGTACTGCCAGATCTTCGATCCGGTGAAGCCCACCACTGTGTCCACGCCGAGCTTGCGGGCCACGCGGGCCGAACGCTTCATGTCCTCGGCGGCGCGCTGGCGCACACCCTCGCCATCGCCGTCCCCCCAGGTGTAGGGGCGGACGATGGACTGGTGGCGGAAGTCGATCGGGTCATCACACACGGCCTGGCCGGTGAGGTGGTTCGAGATCGCAAACACCTGCAGGTTGTAGCGCTTGAGGATCTCCAGGCGCGAGGCCAGGTACGAGTCGTCCTCATCGGCGAGCTTGAGGTCGAGGTGATCGCCGGAGGCGGCGATCTCCAGGCCGTCATAGCCCCACTCGGAGGCCAGACGAGCAACCTCTTCGAAGGGAAGGTCGGCCCACTGTCCGGTGAACAGGGTGACGGGAAGTCGTGCTTCAGTCATAGTCTTTCTCCTCTAGTCCAGAACCACGGTCTGACCGGACGCGGCCGAGTCGAGCACCGCCTGGGTGATGATGCCCGCGCGCAGGCCGTCGGCGAAGGTCGGCAGGCCCACGGGGGTCTCGCCGGCGATGGCCGCATAGGTGTCGGCCACGAAGCCGTTGAAGGCGTCCTGATAGCCCTGGGCATGACCCGAGGGCACCACGCAGAGACGCGCGGCATCGGCGTCGAGACGCTCGGCCTCACGCGGCAGCACGCGGTTCTCGGCGATCTTGCCGAGCCATAGGGAATCCGGCTGCTCCTGCTCGAACACGATGCTCGAGTCGGTGGCCGAGATCTTCAGGACGAGGCCGTTCTTGAAGCCCGGGGCGACCTGCGAGACCAGCAGCGTGCCGATGGCGCCGCCCACGGTTTCAAAGCTCACCGACACGGCGTCCTCGGTGGTCACGGTTCCGGTGCCCGAGCGTTCGGCCAGGAAGGTGCGGGTGCGCGCAAACAGCGAGTGGATGCGGTCGCCGCCGATGAACTCGATCAGGTCAACCAGGTGCGATCCGATGTCCGCAAACGCACGGGAGTTGCCGCCCTGGGCGGAATCCACGCGCCAGTTGTCCGAGTCGGCGGCGGCGAGCCAGTCCTGCAGGTACTCGCCCCCGATCGTCAGAACCCTGCCCCCGGCGGCGATCTGCGCACGCGCCTCGCGCGCCATCGGGTGGAAGCGGTAGACGAAGGGCACGGTGGCGATGACACCGGCAGCCTCGGCGGCCTCGGTGATGCTGCGCGCCTCGGCAGGGGTCGTCGCGAGCGGCTTCTCGCACACCACGTGCTTGCCGGCGGCGATCACCGCGGCGGCCTGCTCGGCGTGCAGCGCATTCGGGGTGCACACGTGCACCACGGTGATGCGCTCATCGGCGAGCAGGTCTTCCAGGGTGTCGAACGCACGCTCGGCACCCAGCTCCTCGGCCACCTGGGCCGAGCGGGCGGGGGTCGAGGCCACCACTCCCACGAGGGTGGCCCCGGCGGTGCGGGCAGCGCGGGCGTGCACGGTGGCCATGAAGCCACCGCCCACGATGCCCACGCCGACGCCCGCACCGATGCGATTGGGGTTTACACTCATGCGATCACCCGGGCCGCGGGATCCCAGTCCTCGGCCAGCGGAGCGGACAGCACAACGGTGCTCTCCACGGTGACCGGCTCACCTGAGGCGGCCGACTCGGCGGTCGAGACCATGACATCGAGCACGTGGAACGCGAGCTCACCCGAGGCGCGCTCGGGCACACCGGCGCGGATCGCGCGAGCCAGCTCAACCACGCCGATGCCGCGGCCGGCGCTGGTGCCCTGGGCCTCGATGGTCTCGGGCTCGACACCGTAACCGTGCACGATCAGCTCGCCCTCGAAACGGTTGGGGTCGGGGATGGTCAGCGCGCCGGTCTCGCCGGTGACCTCGAACTGGATGCGCGCGAGCGGCGAATCAAAGCTCAGGATCGACTGGGCGCTCTGGCCGCCCTCGAACTCGATGTTGACGCTGATGTGGGTGGGCACGGTCACGTCGAAGGACTCGCCCGCGCGCGGACCCGAGCCAATCACGCGGGTGTCGCGCGACTTCGAGGACAGCGCCGAGACGCGCTTAACCGGACCGAACAGCTGCACCAGGGCGGTGAAGTAGTAGGGACCCATGTCGAACAGCGGACCCGCGCCCTCCTGGAAAAGGAAGTCGGGGTTGGGGTGCCAGCTCTCGGGGCCGGGCACCTGGAACAGGGTCAGCGCGGTCAGCGGGGCGCCGATCCGGCCGGATTCCACCAGGCGGCGGGCGTGCTGGATTCCGGCGCCGAGGAAGGTGTCGGGGGCGGTGGCCACGCGCAGGTTCTTGGCGTTGGCGACGGCCAGCAGTTCGCGGCCGCTCTCGCGGTCCAGCGCGAAGGGCTTCTCGCTCCACACGTGCTTGCCGGCGTTCAGGATCTGCAGGGCGATCTCGACGTGCACCTTGGGGATGGTGAGGTTGATGACGATCTCGATCGAGTCGTCCGCCAGCAGCTCGGCCACGGTTCCGAAGCCGGCAACGCCGTACTTCTCGGCCTGGGTGCGGGCACGCTCGACGTCGAGGTCGGCGATGAAGCGCACCTCGACGTCGGGGAAGGTGGTCAGGTTTGCCAGGTACTGGTCGCTGATGACACCGGCACCGATCAGGCCGATTCCGACGACGCCGCTCATGCCTGGACACCGTTCTTGGTGAGGAAGGTGAAGGCGGTCTGCAGGCCCTCGAAGATGTCGCCTGCGTAGTCATCGAACTCGACCACCGGGGTCGCGTGCGGGGCGGCGGCGATGATGCCGAGGACGTCCAGGACACCGGAACCGGCGGGCAGCTGGTTCTTGACGTCGCGGCTCGCGTCGCCATCCTTGATGTGCAGCAGGGAGACGCGCTCGCCCAGTCGACCGAGCAGGTCGATCGGGTTCTGGCCGCCCACCTGGGCCCAGTAGGTGTCGATCTCGAGGGTCACGCGCGGGTCGAGCAGGCTCGCCAGGTATTCGATCGGGGACACACCCTCGACCAGGCCCTCGGCCTCCCAGGCGTGGTTGTGGTAACCGGTGACGACGCCGTGCTGGTCGGCGAGGTCGGCGGCGGCGTTGAGCTGGTCGGCGACCTTCTTGATCGCGTCGGCGTCACCGAAGTGCTCGGCGGGCAGGAAGGGCTCAATTACGGTGCCCACACCGGCCTCGGCGGCGGCGGCGAAGGTGGCCGAAACGTCCAGGCCCTTGCCCAGGAAGTTGGAGTGTGCACTCGGCACGGCGAGGCCGTACTCGGCAAACTCGCGGATGTCGGCGACGCTCTCGGCGTTGAAGCCGAAGGTTTCGATCTGGGTGAAGCCGATCTCGGCGAGGCGGGTCAGGGTGGCGGCGCGGTCTTCGGCGAGCGCATGACGCACCGAGTACAGCTGGGCGGTGAGGTGATTGGAAGTCATGATGATCCTTTTGCGGGGTGGATGGATGGGTCCGTGAAGACGAGCGTACCGGACTTTTGCCCACAAGCAAACAAAAGTCCCAAAAGTCTCGGGAACATCTTTTTCCGGCCCCACACAACTCCGCCTCGCCGACCCGACAATGTGGACAAAACGGATAGACTCACGGCATGACCGCTGCCCCCTCCACCCCTCCTCATCCCGCGGATACCCGCGAAAACGAGGGCGCGGACGTGGCGGAAACCCGCCCCTATATCCCCGGGGATCCGGGCCCGCAGGCCCCACCGATCAGCGGTGGCGTGGGCCAGGTTCTCCAGATTTTCAGGGACGGGAGCGCCCGCACCAAGGCGGAGATCGGCACCCTCACCGGGCTGGCCCGCTCGACCGTCTCGGCGCGGGTGGACACCCTGATCGCCTCGGGACTACTAATCGACGCGGGTGAGGCCGAATCCTCCGGCGGACGTCCGCCCGCCCGCCTGCGCCTCAATGAGCGCGCCCGGATCGTGATCGCGATTGAGCTCGGCGTCACCCACGGCCAAGTCGCCGTGGCCGACCTGTTTGGCACCATCCTCTGCGAGGAACGCAGCGACCTGGTGATCGCCGACGGACCGGTCCCGGTCCTGGACTGGGTCATCGCCGCCGCGCACCGCCAGCTGGCCGCCGCGGGGCACGGAGTCGCGGACGTCCTGGGCATCGGGATCGGCGTACCGGGGCCGGTCGAGCATGCCGCCGGGCTTCCGGTGGCCCCGCCGATCATGCCCGGGTGGGACCGCTTCGACATCACCGGTTACGTGGGGGCACGCCTGGCCGGGCCCGTATATGTGGACAACGACGTGAACCTCCTGGCCCTCGGCGAGCGCGCTCAGGAGTGGCCCGAGGTGCAGGATCTGGTCTACGTGAAGGTGTCCACCGGCGTGGGCGCGGGCATCATCAGCGGTGGCGAGCTGCGGCGCGGCTCGCAGGGGGCTGCCGGAGACCTGGGCCATGTGCGCATCCCCTTTGATCCCGCCTCCGGTCGTGCACCCGAGGATGAGCGTGATCTGGAGGCGCTCGTGGGTGCCGCGGCGCTGGGTGCCCTACTCACCTCGGATCCCGCCGCTCCGCGCACCCGCTCGGCCGTACTGGCCCTGATCCAGGCGGGGGCCGATCCGGTTCCCGCGGTGCTGCATCAGGCCGGACGCGACGTGGGTGCGGCGCTGGCCACGGTCATCAGCCTACTCAACCCCTCGCACGTGGTGGTGGGCGGCAGCGTGGGTGCGGCCTCCCCCGATCTGCTGGCGGGCATTCGGGAGATCGTCGAGTCGCGCAGCATCGCGCTCTCCAGCCAGGACCTGCACATCATCCCCTCGCGCTCGGGGGATCGCGGCGGCACGCTCGGGGCCGCCCAGATGGTGCTGGGATACGTCCTGGCCCCGGCCAGCATCGACGCACTGACCGCGTGAGCAGCCTCGATCACGCACAGTACGCGCACTGGGATGCGGTGGCCTGCGCGGGCTAGTCCGCCGCCCCCACCGACACGAACCCGAAGCCCTCGTCGATAATCGTCGCGGCCCCGGCCGTATGCGCGGCGATCCGTTCGGCGGCGATGTCACGGTCCTCGGGCGGGATTCCCAGGCGCAGGGTCACATCCGCCCCATATTCGGCTTCGCCCAGGCTCCACCCGCGGCGCTGCGCCTCGGCCTCGACGATCGCCGCGGTGCCATAGTCCAGGCGCACGGCTATCCGCTCGCGCGGCTCGAAGCGCAGAATCTTGGCGTGCGTGACCGCCTCGGCCACCGCCGCCCGGTACGCGCGAGTGAGCCCGCCGGCCCCGAGCAGGATGCCGCCGAAGTAGCGCACCACGATCGCCACCACAAAGGTCAGTTCGGATCCGTCGATCGCGTCCAGCATCGGAGCCCCGGCGGTTCCCGAGGGCTCCCCATCGTCGTTGCTGCGCTTGAGCTGGCCCCGCTCACCGAGCACAAACGCGGTGCAGTGGTGGCGGGCCTTGGGATGCAGGGCACGCACGCGGGCAATTTCGGCGCGGGCCTCCTCCTCATCGGCCACCGGCGTCAAAAAGCAGATAAACCGGGAGCGCTTGATCTCCTGTTCGGTCTCGACCGGCGCGGCAATTTTCCGATATCCGGGAGGCACAAACGTGGTCATGGTTCCAGGCTAGTACGTGGACCCGAACCGCCAAGCCCGTTATGCTGACCGCATGATCGCAGACGAGCTGCTGGACCTGATCGACCCCCTCTCCCCCGCGGATGCGCGGCGAGAAATCGCGCGCCTGGCACGCGAGCTGGATGCGGAGGCGCTCGGCACGCTGTGCGCCGAGCTGTTCGAGCGTGAGCTGTGGGGTGGCGAAGTCGCTGTAGATCTCGCCCGCGAGGCCCGCCTGCTCCCCGCGCTGGCGACGGCACTCACGCACCCGGATGCGCGGGTACGCATCCGGGCGATCTCCGCGCTGCCGCGCTGCGCGGACGCGACCGCCGAGACTGTCCTCGACGCCTATGCACGGGCCAGTGCACGAGAGCGCCGCGCCCTCCTGCGTGCTATCCGCGCCCTCCGCCGCACCGACCTCGCCGACGCCCTGCTGAACGCGGCCCTGGACTCCGAGCGGATCGAGGATGCCCGCACGGTGCTTCCGGCGGCCTCCCCCACCCTCGCCGAGCAGCACCTGGGCACCCTGTTGCCCGGCAGCGCGCGGCCCGAGCGGATCGCCCGAGCACATCCGGTAGCTTCGGTGCCGATCCTGTTGGAGAGCCTGGATTGGACACCCCACGAAGCCCGAGATGCCGCCTGGGATCGACTCACCCCGGCGCTGGTGGCCGCGCTGGCCGAGATCACCCACCGAGTGGACGCCCCCACGACGACGCCGGGTCTGCCGTCCGCGATCCTGGCGGCGGTATCGAGCCAAGCCCCCCTGGAGGGCTGGACCGGGACCCACTCCCCGCTCTGGAACGCGCTGCTGCGCGCCGATCCCGACCAAACGCTGCCCCTGCTTGCCCGGGCCCGCCTCCACCCGTACCGTCCAGCGCTTCCCGCGCGGGGCATCGCACGGGAGCTGATCGCAAGAGCCTCGGACCCCCTGCACGATCTCCTTGCCGCCCAGCTGGGTGAGCCTCGGCCCACCGCGCTGGCCACGCGGCTGCTCACCTCGGCTGCCCCCGAGGACGCGCGCGCGATCCTGCGCACGCTGATCGAACGCGGTGTGGCGCTCCCCGCGCGCGGCTGGACGGGCGAGCACCTCCTGCCCGCGACCGCTCGGATGAGCGCGGCCCGGGCCGGCAACCCCGAGTCGGACATCCCCTGGCTGCCGCTTGCCGCGGCCGAGGAACGTCTCGATGCGCGGCTCCGTAGCTCCATCGCCGAGGTCCGAGCCCATGCCTATCGGGAGCTCCTCGGGGCGGCCGTCCTGGACCCCGGGGCCGACCTCTCTGCGCTGCTGCACAGACTCGACAGGCTCGGCAGCGAGCGCGGCACCGTCCGGCTGGCCGCACTCGATGCACTCTGCGCGGCCCCCGCATCACGGCTTGCCCGTGTCACCGAGGAGTCCCTGTATCCGCTGGTTCACGCGGCCCTGATCGCTCCCGACCGAGACCCGGGCACCCTCTCGGTCCTGGCCAGGCTCGCAATCAGGATTCTGACCGGCACCGACAACACATCCTCCCTCGGGTGGCGAATGGTGGATGCAATCACCAAGGTGAACCCCCTGGTCTTCCCCCTGGACCGGATCGCCAATCCCCTTTGTAGTCTCCTCCTGGACCGGATTCTCCCCCGGGCATCCTCCACCGAAACGCTCGTTCAACTCGCGTGGGAAGCCCCCGCGCATCCGGGCCTCGATGCGGCTCTGCTGGCCGCCATCCGGGCCACCGACCCCGACGTTATCTTCGAGTTTTCCCCGCTGATCGGGGCCTGGTTGCGGGGTCGGAGGACGCGAGTGGCCCGGGTGCGGGCGCTGCTGAGGGATCCGGAAATTGACCGGGATGCGCTGCTCGGCGAAGCCGGCGTGCAAGCGGTACTCACCCATGCCGGCAGTGATCTCCTGGCCTCAGTTCCCGGTGCCGCCGGGAGTGAACCCGCCACCCACCGTTCGTCCGGGTGGAGTGCTACCGCACGCACACTGGTGGCCTCGGCCTATGAGGCGACCCTGCGCGAAGCCGCGGACAACGAGTTTGTGCGCTTTGTCGCCCTGAGCGCGCTTTCCCGCATCCCGGGGCACGGCCTGGCCACGCTGCGCCAAGCCGCGCTGACCCCCGAAACGCTCATCGAATCAGACGAGGACGACTCGGTGATTGCCGCCGAGCGCCTCCGCGGCCGAGCACTCGCCCTGCTGGGGGCCCGCACCGAGGATGCCGGGGCCGACGACGTGCTGTGCGCGATCCTCTCGGGCGATGCCGTCGAGGCCGCCGATCCCGGCGCGAACGGGTCTGGCGCGGACGGGTCTGGCGCAAACGGGCCTGGCGCGACCGGGACCGGCGCAAACGGGGTCGATGCAAACGCGGCTCACGCAAACGGGGCCGGCACGCCCGCGCCCGCGTCCGGTGCCCTCCGTCGTGTGGCCGGTTCCGCGCTTATTCGCCGAGCCGGGACGCTGACCGCCGCCCATACCGCCGAACTCCTCACCCGTATCGATGCCGCCGCCACCGGCGTCTCCACCCGCCGATTCGCCCTGGCGGCACTTGACCGTGCCGGCACCGCCGATCACGCGGCCCGCCGCCTGAGCATTCTGGGGCCACGGCCGCACCCGGATCTACGCTGGCGAGCCATCGATCTGGCCCTGGCCCACCCCGAGGCGCGCACCGAGCGCGCGTTCGTTCGTGCCGAACTATCGCGGCTGCACTCCCCCGAGGATTCCGAGCGTGCGGGCGCTCGTCTCGCCGCCATTTCCTCCGCTACCCTCTCGCCCGCTGCCCGAGCAGAGGCGCTGCGCGCGGCTATCGACGTGGTGAAAAGCACGGGCGTCTGGGCACCCGCGTCCCTCACGCTGATCCGAGTGTGGGCACCGCATCAGCGGGACCTCGCCGACACCTTCTGGCACGCGGTTGCCCGCGCTCCCGAGGACGTCCCGGTGGCGGCCGCCGCGGTCACGGCCACGCTCCTGGCTGCCGGGCACACCGAGGGTGCGGCCGACGCGCTGCTGACGCTCGCCCAAAACCGCGGATCACGCCTTGCGCTTCTGCGGATCCTGGATCCCGACGCCCTGGTGGCAAGCGCGCCGCTCCCCGATTCGGCCGTCACCACGCTTCTGAGCATCGCCCGTTCCCTCTCGGCCACGGGCGAACACGCGCGGATCGCCTCCCACACGGCGTGGGCGCTAACAGCCGCGGCCACGCTGGAACCCGATCGGGTCGCCGCGGCCCTGGCCGAAACCCTGGCCGGACGCGCATCGATCGCCGCCGAGCTGGTCGACTCCGCCGCGAGCCGGACACTCCTGCACCACACCGAACACGCCCTGGCCCTCGCGAACCTGCTGAGCGCGGGCGATCCCGCCGCCCAGATCGTCGCCGTGGACCTGCTGGCCGCGTGCATCTCGGGCACCCGCCAGTCCGGTGAGACTATCGTCCTGCTGCGCGATGCGCTCCCCCGGCTGGCCCCGGAGCCCCGCGAGCGCGCCCTCGACGTGCTCGCTCGGGCCACCCAGCCGGGCGTTTTTGCCGGATCGAATCCACACCTGCGGATGCGGATCAGTCCCGGATTCTAAGGATGTACGCGGGTCGCACGAATATCCATTAGGCTACTTAGGTAACCCTTACTCTTTCGGAGGATCCGCCATGAGCGCCTTTGTTTTTGCCCCGGAGATCGTCGCGGGCGTCCTGCACCACATGAACGACGACCACAACGACGACAACCTCCTGATCGCGCGCGCCTTCGGCGACCGCGGCGCTACCGGTTCGATCATGACCGCGCTGGATGGCGACGGCGGGACCTGGAGCATCACCGTGGAGGGCGCACCCCGCGACCTCACCGTGAAGTGGAGCACCGCGATCACCGAGCGTCCGGAGATCCGCCGCGAGATCGTGGTGCTCTACGATCTGGCCTGCGCCGAGCTGGGCCTCGAACCGCGCGCCCACGCCTAGTCCGAACCCCGGCCGAAAAACGGCCGAGAAATCACCCTGGACATCTTGCCGACACAGTGCCGGTATGGGTAACCTAAGTAAACGAGCCGCCTTCGGCTCCCCTTCCCCACTCTTCATGCAAATCCGGAGCGTCTCATGACCGATGTCACCCCCTTCTCTACCCAGGTTCGCGAGCGCACCCGCCAGGATCACTCCTCGAGCGAGGGGGCCGATTTCATGGCCGACCTGATGCGTGGACGCGGCACCCGCGAGGACTACGCGGCCCTCACCGCCCAGCACTTCTTCATCTACGAGGCGCTTGAGGCCGCGGCCGACGCCCAGGCCGAGGACGAGGTTGCCGGCAAGTTTGTGTTCGAGTCGCTGCGCCGCCTGCCCGCGCTTGAGCGCGACCTGGCCTTCCTGCTCGGTGACAACTGGCGCGAGCAGATTGCCCCGCTGCCCACCACCGTCAACTACGTGGCCCGGATCAACGAGATCGGCTCGACCTGGGCCGGCGGCCTGATCGCCCACCACTACACCCGCTACCTCGGCGACCTCTCCGGCGGCCAGTACATCGCCCGCCTGATGAAGCGTCAGTTTGAGTTGGACGAGGCCGGCGTGGAGTTCTACGCGTTCCCCGAGATCGAGGACCCGGCCGTCTTCAAGGACGCCTACCGCGAGCTGCTGGACGCCCTGGACTGGGACGAGGCCGAGCGCGAGCGCGTGATCGAGGAGATCGTGCGCGCCTACGCCTACAACACCAACCTGTTTGTGGACCTCGGTGCCGCCAAGGCCACCGCTGCCGCGTAACCACGGCTTTCTCAAACGCGGGTTCCTCCTCGGAGGGGCCCGCGTTTGTGCGTGAGGACGCCGATCGGCCCTGGGCGCTAGTTTGCGGACGGCTCGGCGTCGGGGCCCACGGATTCGCGGCCGCTCATGAAGCGCACCACGTCGGGGTCCACGATCACGTCACTCGGACGCAGCGGACGCGCCAGGTAGAGCCCGTCCAGGCTGGTCAACCGGCTGAGTGCCACATAGGTCTGTCCGGGACTGAACGCGCGCGGTCCGAGGTCCACGATCGCGCGATCGTAGGTCTGCCCCTGGGACTTGTGGATCGTCACGGCCCAGGCCAGCCGCAGCGGGAACTGGGTAAACTCGGCCACGATATCGCGCTTGAGCTGCTTGGTCAGGGCCGAATAGGAGTACTTATACTTCTCCCAGATCGCCGGCTCCACCTCGTGAATTTCGCCGTCCACCTCGACAAACACGTTGGTGTCGATCCGGGTCACCGTGCCGATGGTGCCGTTGACCCAGCGCTGCCCGTCGGGACCAGCGGCGTCGTTGCGCAGGAACATGACCTGCGCCCCGACCTTGAGCTCCAACTTGTCATCGGCGGGGAATGCGGACTTGCCGAACTCTCCGGTGACCTCCGCCCGCGCGGTGAGCAGGCGACCGGGCAGCTTCTTGAGCGCGGCCGCGTTAATCCGGGTCACCGCGTCGTTGCGGGCGGCCAGGGTGATGATCGTGTCGCCATCCTCGGGCAGCGGACGCTCCCCCGCGGCGTTCAGACGACCACCAATTTCGGCGTCCACGGTGCCGTGGCGTACGGCGGTGAGCATCCGACGGAAATCGTTGTCGGCCTGGCGGTGGATCTGCACGAGCTCGATCACCCGCAGCGGGGCCTCCTGCCAGACCTTGGCGTCGAAGAACCAGAATGAGCGGTAGGTGTCGGCGATGTAGTCGCGCTCCTCGCCGTGGCCGGGCACCGGGGCGAGCTGATACGGGTCACCAAACAGCACCACCTGGACACCGCCGAAGGGTTCATGCCGGCGCTGGCGGGCCTGACGCAGGCTGCGATCCATCGCGTCCATGAGGTCCGCATTGACCATCGAGATCTCGTCGATAACCAGCGTATCGATGGTGTTGAGCAGTTTCTTGGTCTGGTCATTCTGCTCGATTTCCTGATCGGCGATCAGCCCGATCGGGAGACGGAAGAGCGAGTGGATGGTCTGCCCACCCACGTTGAGCGCTGCGACCCCGGTGGGCGCACAGATGACGATGGTCTTGCTGGTGTTCCACGAGAGGTGGTTGAGCAGCGTCGACTTTCCGGTGCCCGCCCGACCGGTCACAAACAGGTGTTCGCGGGTTCCCTCGATGAGGTCAAACACCGCCTGCTGTTCGCTACTGAGCGCGGGTGAGGATGATGACACGCGGGAGCCTCGATTCCAGTTCGGCAGATCCCAGGATACCCCGCCCATCTCGACATTTTGGACACGATGGTTTCACTATTACGTATTCCGTAGTAGTGTGCAGTGTGTTGATAGGAGGTTGTGTGGATACAACGCAGCTACTCAAGGGTGTATTGGATATCGCCGTGCTCGCGGTCATCCGCGACGAAGATGGATACGGATACGACATCGTGCGACGTCTGCGCGCCGCCGGGCTCGAGGACGTGGGGGATGCCTCGGTCTATGGAACCCTGCGTCGCCTATATGCCGCCGGTCTGGTCTCCACCTACGTGGTGCCCTCCGAGGGGGGACCACACCGCAAGTATTACGGCATCAACGACCAGGGCCGCACCACGCTCGATGCCGACCGCCAAACGTGGAACCACTTCGCCCAGCGCCTCGGTGCGCTGATCAATCCCGAGTCGGCCACCGACTCCGCACCCACTTCAGGGGGAATCAAATGACCAGTATCTCGATTGATCCGCGCGTCGATGCCTTCGCCGCCGAGGTCCGCTCCCGCCTGGGCGATCTGGGCCCCGAGGAGGTCACCGAACTGACCGAGGGCCTGGAGGCCGATCTCGCCGAACGTCTGGACGATATCGGCGACCTGGGCGACGCCGCCGCCTACGCCAGCGAGCTCCGCGAGTCCGCCGGGCTGCCCGCGCAGGGTGCCCACATCCCGGCCGTGAAAACCTCCCGCGAGTGGTGGGCAGAGCGCCGGGCGCAGGCACTCGCGTTCTCCCAGCGCCGCGGAGTCGCCCCGATCACGCGCTTTCTGGTCGCGCTGCGTCCGGTGTGGTGGTTCGCCCGCGGATTCGCGCTGTTCCTGTGCCTGGGGGCCGTTGGGGTACACCTGAATTGGCTTCTTCCGGCGGATGTTCTGGGCTGGATCGCCCTCGCCGCCGCCGTTGTCCTCAGCGTGCAGTGGGGCCGAGGCGTCTGGCTGGGCTCGCGTTTCCTCCGCATCCTCAAGGCCGCGGTGAGTGTCGTGGCGATCCTGGTCCTTCTGATCACGATCCCCACCGCTCTCAACCGGCTCTCCTATGACCCGTACTCGTCCGCATCCTCATCCGGCGACAGCTATGAGGCACCGGTGCCCGAGGGGCTGCGGATGAACGGTGAGAACGTGCAGAACATCTTCGCGTTCGACTGCTCGGGTGCCGCGATCGAGCGGGTCCAGCTCTTCGACGCGAATGGGAAGCCGCTTGTCCTCGAGGATGCCGATGAGAACGGCCTCCTCACCCGCGATAGTGCGCAGGGCACGCAGACCTATCTGAAGGCGCGCACCGACACCGAACAGGGACCGATCTTTAACGCGTTCCCGCTCTCCACGGTGACCACAACGATCGACCCCGACACCGGAGCGGTCTCGACTCCGACCCCGATCCCCAGCGCAGGCACCCCCGGCGAGGCCCAGCAGGGTACCGCCGTGCGCCCGTTTGAACGCGCCCGCCCGCTGCCGGGCTGCGCCATCACTCCCGACACCCCGGCCCCCGCCGCGGACGCTCCCGCGGACGAAACCCCCGCCAAGCCCACCCCCTAACCATCCACACAGATCACATCGGAGGCATCATGAACGAACGCCTGACCCGCCCCGTCGCCGGCACGGACCCGCAGGCCCGCCCGGAGCCGCGCCCCGCGCTGTACTCGATCCCGGTGGACATCGCCCCCTGGCTGGAGCGTGCGGCCGAGACGCACCATCCGGACACACCCCCGACCGTCTAACGCCAAAACGCCCGTCCCCCAGTGGGGCCGGGCGTTCTGCGCTGGGGGCTATTTCCCGGCGTCCTCGCGTTCGGCCATCTTGGCCAGGCGCGCGTTGTAGGCCTTGAGTTCGGCGTCCCCGGAGCGGTCGGCCCGGCGGTCCGAGCGCCGCTGTTCCTTCACATCGTTGCGGCTCCACTGGATGGCCACGGCGATTGCCAGGGCCACCGTGGGAATCTCGCCGATACTCCAGGTGATGCCGCCACCGACCCGCTGATCATCCATCGGCGGATCGCCCCAGGTGCGCCCGGTGGCCCCAAACCAGTCGGCCACAAACAGTCCGGTATTGGACATGATAGCCAGCCCGAAGAACGCGTGGAACGCCATGGTGGCGATCAGCAGGATCAGGCGCATCGGGTAGGCCAGGCGGTGTGGAACCGGGTCGATCCCGATCAGTGACTGCACAAACAGGTACCCGGTGATGACGAAGTGGATGATCATCCACTCGTGCCCGATGTGATCCACCATCGACCAGCGGAAGATCTCGGTGTAGTAGAACACCCAGAGCGATCCGGCGAAGAGCACGGCGGTCACCACCGGGTTGGTGATGATCGTGGCAAAGCGCGAGTGTACGGCGGTGAGGATCCACTCGCGGGCACCGCGAGAACCGTCCTGCCGCTTGCGAATGGCGCGCATCGCCAAAGTCACCGGCGCCCCGGGCACCAGGAGTACCGGGACGGCCATGGTGAGCGCCATATGGCCCATCATGTGGGTTGAGAAGAGGAAGCGCTGGTAGACGTTGATGCCGCCGCTGGTGATCCACATCAGCAGCAGCAACCCGGCAATCCAGGACACCGCGCGCAGCCAGGGCCACTTATCGCCGCGCTTGTGCAGGCGATACATCCCGGCGAGGTAGAAGAAGATGCCAAACGCACCCACCAGCAGCCAGATCAGGTCGATCTCCCACAGCGTGAACAGGCGCCAGGGGGTCAGCTCGGGCGGGAGCTTATCGCCGGTGAGCAGCTCGGCCGGGGTGCGGGTCGGGGAGGTGTCCTCCAGGACCGGGGTGGCGGTGCGCCCGAGGGCCGCGGCGACACCGGAGGCGATGCCCATGAACGCCAGCTCGGCCACCACGATCCACCAGAACGTCGAGTTCTTGCCGCGCTTTTCCAGCCGGTCGATCATCCGCAGGCGATACGTTGCCCCGAACAGGCCCAGGACCACCAGCGAGAGTCCCTTGAGGACCACCAGAAGCCCGTAGGGCGTGAGGAGCTGCTCGAGGGACCCGACCCGCAGGGCCGCGCTGGCATAGCCGGAAATGGCGACCACCACGAAGCACACCAGCGCCAGGGTGGAGTACCGGGCGAGGACCACGGGGAGCCGCCCACGTTCCAGATGCGACCGGATGAACACCAGGGTGAGCAGCCCACCCAACCAGATGCCGGCAAACAGGAGGTGCAGGCCGAGGGCCGTGACCGCCTGCCCGTGGCCGGAGGTTCCGGCGGCGTGGCCCTGCTGCGCCATCGGGAGCAGGGAGAAAGCGGCGAGGACGCCGACAAAGAACACGAGGGTTTGCCCGCGGACCGAGAAGCACAGCACGGTCACGGCGGCGGCGATCAGCGTGGTGATCAGCCAGGCACGGCCGGCATCCACATCGGTGAAGAAGACACCGATCTTGGATCCGAATTCCTGGGTGAGTTCAAACTTGGTGCCGGTGACGTTGAGGAAGGTGAGCACACCGGTAGCCCCCGAGGCGACGGTGAACAGGGCCGCGCTGGCCGAGGCCACGTCGAGGGCCGCGCCGTACTCGCGGCGCTGCGGGGTCAGGGCAAAAAGCACCAGGGTGAGCGCACCGATCATGCCGGCGGCGGTGATGTTCACGATCATCTTGGCGATCGGCAGGCCGTAGCGCACGGTGGCACCGGGGTCGCTGAGCTGCTGCGCCTGGGCACCCCCACCGATCGCGAGCGCGCCAAACAGGGCGATCAGGGCGATCAGCAAAAGTACTGAGGGGGCGACTATTCGGGTTACTCGTGACACCGTCCCAGCCTACGCGAGTACACGCTCCCTTAAAACTCACGCGGCGGGCGGCCGGCAACGCAAAAGGGACGATTCCGAAGAACCGTCCCTCTTGAAGCCGTTTGGCTGAGACAGCGTGGCGGCTAGCCCACCAACACCGTCTTCGAACCAGCCGAACCCGAGCAACGCAAAAGGGACGGTTCCGAAGAACCGTCCCTCTTGAAGCCGTTTGGCTGAGACTACTTGGCGGCAGCCTTCAGCTTCGAACCAGCCGAAACCTTGACCGAGTGACCGGCCGGAATCTGGATCTCGGCACCGGTCTGCGGGTTGCGGCCGGTGCGAGCTGCACGTGCGGTGCGCTCTACAGCGAGCCAACCCGGGATGGTGACCTTAACGTCGTTTGCAACCGACTCGGCCAGAACGTTGAACAGGGCATCGAGCACGCCGCCGACAGCAGCCTGGCTCTGGCCGGACTCGGAAGCGATCTTCGCAACGAGCTCGGTCTTGTTAAGAGTCTTATCAGCCATGAGTGTCCTCCTCGGACTTTCTTGCAGTCTGTAACTGGTACGTTCCACGAGCTCGCCTGAGTTCGTAGTTGGTCCACGAGGACCGCCTTGAATGTACCAGAAATCCGCATGTTTTCGCGGATATTTCCGCGGTTCCGGCCGAAATTGTCCGCGTGTCGCCGGATTCTTTGATTTTGTTCACAGTCTGCGGCCGGTTTTGTGGGGTTAAACGCCTCAGGGCGCCCGCCGAAGCGGACGCCCTGAGAGCAAGTGTTTCACCGTGTGGTGAGTGGGAGGAAGACCTACCAGCTCGACTTGGTGATACCCGGCAGCTCACCGCGGTGAGCCATGTCGCGGAAGCGCACACGGGAGACACCGAACTTGGTGAGGATACCCCGGGGGCGTCCGTCAACGGCGTCGCGGTTGCGCACGCGCACCGGCGAAGCGTTGCGGGGCAGCTTCTGCAGGCCCAGACGAGCGGCTTCGCGCTCGGCGGGGGTCGACTCGGGGTTAACCAGAGCCTTCTTCAGCTCGAGACGCTTCTCAGCGTAGCGCTCGACGATGACCTTGCGCTGTTCGTTCTTGGCGATCATGCTCTTCTTAGCCATGTTTAGCGCTCCTCTCGGAATTCAACGTGCTTACGCACTACGGGGTCGTACTTCTTCAGCACGATACGGTCGGGGTTGTTCCGGCGGTTCTTGCGGGTTACGTAGGTGTAACCGGTGCCCGCGGTGGAACGGAGCTTGATGATGGGACGTACGTCCTGGTGCTTAGCCATGATTAAATCTTGCCTCCACGAGCCAGGATGTCCTTGACGACGGACTCGATGCCACGAGCGTCGATAACCTTGATGCCCTTGGCGCTCAGGGTCAGGGTAACGTTACGGCGAAGCGAGGGTACGTAGTACGTCTTCTTCTGAACGTTGGGGTCAAACCGACGCTTGGTGCGACGGTGCGAGTGTGAAATGTTGTGTCCGAAGCCGGGAACGGCGCCGGTCACCTGGCACACTGATGCCATTGTGATTCTCCTTGAATACCGCGAAACCGATGGTTTCGCCCAAGATCTCTTGTCGGCACGAAGTGACTCGCACCCGAGAGAGCGAGGTTTTCGTACGATCCAGACGGGGGAGTCCGTCCGGCCAAGGGTCAAGCTTATCTCATAACGACACTCCCGGCAAACCATCTCGGATCGCAGGAACACCGTGGGTTCCCACGATCCGAGATGAGCGCGAGCGGATCGTTCGCCTATAGATAGAGGACAACCCTCCCTATAGAGGGGAACGACCCTAGTGCGCGATCGCCGGTACGGGATGGGTCACGAGCTCCACAAACCGTCGAAACGCGGTCTCCACCCGGGTGATCGGAACCGCTTCGGGCCCGTAGAGGTGGAGTCGGTAGCGCAGCCCGGAGAGCACCGCGACCAGCAACTCGGCCTCGGACTCCGCGGACTCCTCGGTGGCACCGTGCTCGATCGCCCAGTCAAAGAGTGCTCGCACCCAGTCACTGTGCGCGGCGGCAAGAATGCCATCACCCGCGGGATAGTGCAGGCGTTCGGTCACCCCCGCCTCAAACGAGAGCCTTCCGGCGAGTAGGCCCCGACGCGACAGGGACTCCTGCCAGGCGAGCACCCCGGCTTCCACGAGATCCTCGGCGCTGAGATTGCCGGGTTTGATGCCCCCCAGCATCAGAACCTGGCGGTCACGCACCACGCCCAGAATCTCCTGGTCGAGCTGCTCACGATTTCCGAAGTGGTACACCAGCGCGAAGGTGCTCACCCCGAGTGCATCCGCGAGCGCACGGAATGAGGCCTGCGCGAGCGGCACATCCACGAGGAACTCGAGGATCTGATCCAATAATTCTGTTTTTCTTTCCGGATTTCCGGTCCTAGCCATGTTTTCCCCCAAACAACATTCCGAGTCCGCTGCGGTGCGTTCTCGGTCGCGGCTGATTCCGCGGCGCCTCATTGTAAGAACACTTGTTCTGAAAACCGGCTGTGAGTTCAGGAGAACGAACGCTGATGTGTCGCACACTAGGTGTTATTCTTCCGATTGTTATCTAGGAAGGGGACCGCGTGGGCCGTCCAGCAAATCCCAATCGTCGCCCGGAACTGCTCAGTCAGATTCTGGAGCACGTTGCGACCTCGTCGCTGTCTCGTGTCACCTTTCGCAGCCTCGCTGGCGCACTGGGGGTAAGCACGTATGTCTTGGTGTACCACTTTGGTTCACGCCGGGATCTGATTGACGCCATCCTCGATGAGAGCGTGCGCATGCGCCGCGAAGCACTCGAGGGCGTGGACGTGGAGTCCCTGAACCGCGAGGAGATGCTGGCCTGGATGCGCGAGGCGTTTATCACCTCCCTCGAGCCGCGCCACCTCCCCGGGATTCGCCTGCAGTTCGAGGCCGGATCCCTCGAGAGCATCGATCCGGACATCGGCACCCGCATCACCGATTCCTATGCGGTGTGGAACGAACTCTTCGCGGCCTGGCTGCGTCGCCAGGACGTGCCCGAGACCGAGGTGGCCCGCCTCGCCCTGCACATCACCAACTGTCTCTTTGGCACGCAGTTCGGCTACCTGATTAGCGGCGACCGCGCGGCAACCATCGACGTCTTCGACATTGCCCTGGCCACCACCGTCGGACAGATCGACGCCGTCCGCGCGGGCATCCCGGCCGTCACCAACTAGCCATAAACGGGCCAAAACCGGCCCGCCGCGCCCGGGAAAACGCCGTGAGTTTGTCCCTCGTCCGGGGGGCGAATTTGGGGCAATAATCCGATTTTCCCGGTGTCGATGCGACAGCCCGTTCCGGAGCGTGTTTCCTCAGAGACAACTCCGACCCGATCCTCACCCAACAGCTCAGGGGCACCCGGCCATGTGGCCGGGTGCCCCTGAGTTGTTGTGAGACTAGGCAGTTGGTGTGCGACTAGGCGCGGGCGGCCGCCGCGGTGCAGTCGGCGCACAGCCCGAAGATGTCGACCACGTGGCGGGCCTCGGTGAAGCCGTGCTCGGCGGCAACCCGGGAGGCCCAGGCCTCGACCTCGGTGGCCTCGATCTCGGCGGTGGTGCCGCACTGACGGCAGATCAGGTGGTGGTGGTGATCCATCGTCGCACAGGAGCGGTAGATGGCCTCACCCTCGGGGGACTGCAGCGAGTCGGCCTCGCCCTCGGTCGAGAGATCGGCCAGGGCGCGGTAGACGGTGGCCAGGCCGATGGGGGAGCCGGTGCGGTGCAGCTCGGTGTGCAGCGCCTGCGCGCTGATGAAGCCCTCGGAGCGCTCCAGCGCCTCACGAACGGCCTCACGCTGCCAGGTATTACGCCGAACTGCCATGATGCACCCCTACTCTTTCCGCCCGGTTGGGCGCTCGTGGGCGGCCGCGTTAGGCCGCCACTGCGACGGTCTCGCCGGATGGGCGAAACGACCGCGTCTTGGTGCGGCGCGCCTCGATCAGACGGCACACCAGGTAGATCGCAAACGAGATCGTGGTGATGTACGGGCTGATGGGAAGCGAACCACCCAGTGCCAGCAGGATACCCCCTACGGCCGAGACAAAGCCAAACAGCATGCTCAAAATGGGCACCAGAATGGGCGATGCGGACACCCGCATGGCCGCCGCGGCCGGGGTTACCAGCAGCGCCAGCACCAGCAGCGCGCCGATGATCTGCACCGAGACCGCAACCATCAGGCCCAGCAGCAGCATGAAGGTCAGCGACACCGCGCGGGTGGGGACGCCGCGAGCCGAGGCCACATCGGCATCCAGCGAATCGAAGCTCAGCGGCCGCCACATGATGCCGAGGCCCAGCAGGACCACGATGCTGATCACGATCAGCCAGATTAGCTGCGGATCATCCACCGAGACGATCTGCCCGGTCAGCAGGCCAAACTTATTGGCCGTGCGCCCCTGGTACAGGGCGAGGAACAGGATTCCCAGGCCCAGACCAAACGGCATCAGCACGCCGATAATCGAGTTACGATCCCGAGCCTTTGATCCCAGTACACCGATAATTACCGCGGCAATCAGCGAACCCACCAGCGATCCGGCGACCACGTTCACGCCGAGCAGCAGCGCGGCGGCGGCCCCGGCAAAGGAGAGCTCGCTGATGCCGTGCACGGCGAAGGCCATGTCGCGCTGCATCACAAAGACGCCGATCAGGCCGCCCACGATGCCGAGCACGGCACCGGCGATCACCGAGTTCTGCACCAGCTGGAGGAGTTCGCCGTAGTTGGCAAACGAGAACATCCGCGACCAGAGGTCATCCCCGCCGCCGGCAGCGGCGGTCAGGATCAGGGGAGCGAGCGCGGTGGTCATCAGGATGCCTCGGGGGTTTCGTTGTGGGGGTGGTGATCGTGGGTGTCCGGCAGGCCCATCACCACGATGCGGCCGTGCGAGCGGAACACCTCCACCGGGGTCTGGTACAGGTCGCTCAGCACGTCGCTGCGCAGGACCTCGTCCGGGGTGCCCTCGCGGAAGCGGCCGCCGGCGAGGTAGAGAATGCGGTCGACCATGCCCAAGACCGGGTTCACGTCGTGGGTCACAAACACGACCGGGGTACCGTGGCTGCGCCGGCGGCGGTCGATCAGCTCGGACACCTCACGCTGATGGTTGAGGTCGAGGCTCAGCAGCGGCTCATCACACAGCAGCAGGTCGGGATCGCCGGCAAGGGCCTGGCCAACCCGCAGTCGCTGCTGCTCGCCACCGGACAGGGTGCCCACCGGGGCGTTCGCGAAGTGGGTCGCGCCCACCGATTCCAGCAGCTCATCCACGCGCTCACGCTCGCCGCGACGGGGGAGGGGCAGTCCAAAACGGTGCCCGTTCACGCCCAGGGCCACCAGGTCGCGGGCGCGCATCGGGGTCCCGGCGGGAATCATCTTCTGCTGCGGGATGTAACCGATGCGACGATCGCCGCGACGCACGGGCTCACCGCCGAAGTTGATCTCGCCGGCGGTCAGCTCCTGCTGACCGAGGATCGTGCGCAGCAGGCTGGACTTACCGGAGCCGTTGGGCCCCAGAACCGCGAGAAACTCCCCCCGGCACACGTCCAGGGAGAGGTCGTCCCACAGGGTGCGCCCGCCGAAGCCGAGGCGCGCACCCCGCAGACTGAGCACCGGGGCACCCGGGTGGCCGTGTTCATGCTCGGCCGCGGGTGCGCCCGGTGCGGCCGTCACTTACCGACGACCTTTGCGAGGTTGTTGATGTTGTCCTGCATCCAGCTCACGTAATCCTTCTTATCCGGCAGGGTCTCGGTGAAGTCGACCACCTTGACGCCCGCTGCCTCGGCGGCCTTGCGGACCTGCTCGGTCTCGGGGCCACTGGTCTGATCATTGTAGGCGAGGAGGAGGACATCGCCCGCACCGACGGCCTTGAGGGTGGCCTGCATGACCGCGGGGGAGACGTCGGTCCCCTCCTCGACGGCCTCGCTGTACTCGGATGGGGTCACGTTGTTCAGGCCCACGGAATCCAGCAGGTACATCGGTACCGGCTCGGTGATCGCCGCGTTCTTGCCCTCGAGCTCGGGCTTCAGCGCCTCGGCACTCTTGGTCAGCTCATCGAGCTGGCCCACGAACTTCTCGTAGTTCTTGTGGAAGGCGTCGGCCTCGGCGGGACGGGCGTCACCCAGCACGTGGGCGAGGTCGTGGGCGACGTTCTTGACACCCTCGAAGCTGTACCAGACGTGCTCGTTGAAGCCCTCGACGTGGTTGTGCACGTCGTGATCCTTGCCGGCCTCCTTGGAGGAGTCGTCGACCTTGGCGGTCTCATCGTCGTGATCGTGGTTGTGCGCGGCGTGGCCGGGCAGCAGACCGGAGGCCTCGGCGGCGTCGACCACCTTGGGGGCGGTGCCCTTATTGGCGTCGAGGATGGTGTTCATAAAGTCGTCGTATCCGCCACCGTTTTTGATGACCACGTCGGCCTTGGAAACCGCCAGGGTGTCCTGCGCGGTGGCCTCATAGCTGTGCGGATCCTGCGCGACCGAGCTGATCAGGCTGGTGACGGTGCCGTGATCGCCGACAATCTCCGAGGCGATCGAGCCGTAGACGCTCGTGCTGGCCACGATCGAGATCGGGGCGGTGGAATCACCACTGGAGTCTGCGCTTCCCGGGGAGGTGGAGCAGCCGCTCAACACCAGTGCGAGGGCGGGCAGCGCGATCAGGGGCGCGAGGAGTCGTTTCTTCATATGAGAAACATTATCAGTAATGATAACCATTCTCAACACGGCTGAATTCCGCCAGGTCCATCTCGGTTAACGCGTTCGCCCGCCCCCGACATTCCGGGGGCGGGCGAACGCACGGGGAGACTAGGACTTCAGCGAGTCCACGTACTCCTTGTTGTCGGCCATCCACTTGCGGACCAGATCCTGCGGCTTGCCGTCGCCACTGTTAAACAGGGCGTTCTCCAGCGAGGCCAGGGTCTCGTCGTCCATGGTGAAGTTCTTGATCCGCTTGGCGACATCCGGGAACTTCTTCTCGAAGCTCGTGCTGCCCACCGAGTGCACACTCTCGGCGGTGCCGAGCGAGTTCTTCGGGTCCTCCAGGTCGCGGATCGGGAAGGCATCGTAGGCCCAGTGCGGCTGCCACAGGGTCACCGCGATGTTCTCGCCCTTAGCGGTGGCGGCCTTGAGCTCACCCAGCATGGCCGGGGTCGAGGAGGTCACCAGCTTGAGCTTGTCGCCGATCTTATAGTCGGGGAACACGTTATTCTGCACCTGCTTGGTCAGGCCGGCACCGGCCTCGATCCCCACGATCCGGTCGCCGAACTTATCGGCGTTCTCGACCAGCTCATCGATGGTCTTGATCGGGGCGTCCTCGTTCACGGCGATGGTGAGCTTGGCGTTGTCGTACCAGGAACCGAGGTCCACCAGCTTGTCGCCGAAGCGCTCGAACTGGTCCTTATGGGTGGTCGGCAGCCAGCTGTCCAGCAGCAGATCGTAGTCACCCTCGGAGATTCCGGTGTACACCGGGACCACGTCGGCATAGGTCAGCTTGACGTCGTAGCCCTCATCGTCCAGCACGGCCTTCCACAGCTCACTCGCGGCGATCCCCTCATCCCAGCCGTTGAAGACCGCGATGTTCAGCGCCTTCTCGTCCCCGTTGTCCAGGGTGGCGGCGGGTCCCGAGGACGAGCAGCCGGTCAGGGCCAGGGCTCCGGCGGCGATGATGCCTCCCGCGGTCAGCAGGCGGCGGGTCTTGGTGTTTCGAATCTTGGTCATAATAAATTCCCTTCGGTGGCGACAACGCGGTCGCCACTGATCAATCGAAAATGTGTGTATTGCCTGGTTATGCGGCGACGGGCGCCGGGGTTTCCTGAGCCGCGGCGGCACGCTTGCGCGGGAAGCGCCGCTGACGGGGCTTGGCCAGGGCGGCGGTCATCCGGTCGAGGTAGACGGCGAGGATCACCACACCGATACCCGCCTCGACACCCAGTCCGGTGTTGAGCTGGGTCAGACCCGCAACCACGTCGGTTCCCAGGCCCTCGGCGCCCACCATGCCGGCGATCACGACCATCGAGAGCGAGAGCATGATGACCTGGTTCACACCGGCCATGATCGTGGGCATCGCCAGCGGCAGCTGAATCTGGCGCAGGATGCGACCGGGGGAGGCACCGAAGGCCTGTCCGGCCTCGACCACCTCGCGGTCCACGCCGCGAATACCCAGCTCGGTGAAGCGCACGCCGGGGGCCAGCGCGAAGATGATCGTGGCGACGATACCCGGCACCACACCCACCCGGAACAGCACCAGGGCGGGGATCAGGTAGACAAACGCGGGCATGGTCTGCAGGAAGTCCAGGATTGGGCGCACGATGGCCGAGGCGGTATCCGATCTCGCGGTCAGAATACCCAGCGGTACCGCGATAATCAGCGCGATCACGCTGGCCACGATGACCAGCGCGAGCGTGTGCATCGCGTTTTCCCACTGCGAGACACCCACCACGAGCAGCAGCCCGGCGAGCATCCCCAGCGCAAACTTCCAGCCGCGCACCCAGAGGCCCGCGAGGACCAGCACCAGGATGATGATCCAGAACGGCGGTCCGGCAAACACGGTGTCCACCGCGTCGTACATGCCCTTAAAGATGGCGCGGATGACGTCGAAGAAGCCCGAGAGGTTTGTGGTCACAAACTTCTCGATCGACTCGACCCACTCGCCCAGCGGCACCCGGCCGGTCTCTAAGAAGCGGTCCCAGCCGCCCGTCATCGGCGCGATCATGCGTGACCTCCCGTGCTCGTGGTTGCCGATTCGGGCGCGTCACCGGTCGCACGCAGCGTGGCGGTGATCACGTCCACCGGGACGGTGGCCGGGGCGATGATGGCGTTTTCGGCGGTGATGACGGGCTGCACGTTGGCCAGGGCGGCCAGCAGGGTCACCCGCGGAACGGTGCCCACCAGGCGGTTCTGATCATCAACCACCGCAACGGGCATCGGGCTCTCGGCGGCGGGCTCGAACAGGTCCACCAGCAGGGAGTCGCGGGTCACGGTCGCGGCGGTCTCGCGCAGGGCGGGGGAGAGATCCCGTGCCCCCGCACGCACCAGGTCGAGGACCTCGCGGTCACGCACCACCCCGAGCAGGGTCCGGCCGGGGCCGAGCACAAACACGGTAGAGGTCTGGCGATCCCGCATCACCCGGAGGGCGGCGCGGGGACCGGCGGAGAGCTGGACCACCGCGTGCGGGGCCTCCATCACGCCCTCGGCGGTCAGCACCCGGGCGCGGTCCACGTCGTGCACAAACTGGGCGACGTAGTCGTTGGCGGGGTCGGTGAGGATCTCATCCGGCGTGCCCACCTGGACGATGCGGCCATCGCGCATCACGGCGATCCGGTCGCCGAGGAACATGGCCTCGTTGAGGTCGTGGGTGATGAAGATGATGGTTTTGCCGAGGTCGCGCTGGAGGTCGACCAGCTGCTCCTGCATCTCGCGGCGGATCAGCGGATCCAGGGCCGAGAAGGCCTCATCCATCAGCAGCACATCGGTGTCCGAGGCCAGCGCGCGGGCGAGGCCCACCCGCTGCTGCATGCCACCGGAGAGCTGACCGGGCATCTTCTGCTCCCAGCCCTCCAGGCCCACCCGGGCCAGGATGTCCATGGCGCGGGCACGGCGCTCGGCCGCGGGCACTCCCTGGATTTCCAGCGCGTAGGCTGCGTTATCCAGCACCGTGCGGTGCGGCAGCAGCGCGAAGTGCTGGAACACCATCGAGATGGATTCGCGGCGAATCTCGCGCAGCTTGCTCGCCGGGATCCCGGCGATTTCCTTGCCCATGACCCGTACGGAACCCGCGGTGGGCTCCCACAGACCGTTGAGCATCCGGATCAGGGTGGATTTTCCCGAACCACTCAGGCCCATGACCACAAAGATTTCGCCGGGCTTCACGTCGAAGGACGCGTCGATGACGGCGGCGGTACCGAGGCCTGCGATCTCCTCGCGGGATGCGCCGGCACGCAGTTTATTCAGGGCTTCTCGCGGCTTTTTTCCGAAAATTTTGTAGAGGCCCGAAGCCTCTACCGCAAAGTTATGTGACACAGATTTTTTCCGGTCATCCGGGCGACGTTTCCGCCAGCGGCCGGGTGACACTCGCTCTTACGTCCGGGTCTTCCGCGCCCGGCATACCCCCGTGCTCAAGCCTTCCCGAACATCGGTGGTAATCGGGTGGCGAAGGGTGGCATGCCCGGGGCGATCATGGGATCGCCGCCGGCGTGACTGACCATACGCCCGGGTGTCATTTCCACTGAAAATGACGTCCGGCCGCGGGCTCGTTGCGGACCTTTGTCCGTCAACCACGCTAACAAGGTTCGGGGGTGAGTTGCCAATCGAGAACCTTGAGATCGCGCTCAGGGCACAAAAATACCGCGATCTGAGTCGCGGTAAAAAGCTGGTCAAACGCTAAATATCGAGGCGTTACCGGAACGTTACATCACGTACATGCAAACCCGGACAAACGCACTCACCCCCGGGCATGTTGTCTCTGAGACAACCCGGGGGTGAGTGGGGCGAAAATCGCTAGTCGAGCAGCAGCGCGGGCTCCTCGATAATGGAGGCCACATCGGCGATGAAGCGGGAGACCACATCGCCGTCCACGACGCGGTGATCGAAGGATCCACCGATCGTGGTCACGAAGCGCGGACGCACCTCGCCGTCCACAACCCAGGGCTTCTGCTTGATCGTGCCGAGTGCCACGATTCCGACCTCGCCGGGGTTCAGGATCGGGGTACCGGTGTCCATCCCGAACACACCGATGTTGGTGATCGTGATCGTGCCATCCTGCATATCCGCCGGGGTGGTCTTGCCGTCCCGGGCGGTCAGGGTGAGCTGCTCAAGCGACTTGGCCAGCTCAAGCAGCGACATGCCCTGAGCCTCCTTGACGTTGGGCACGATCAGGCCGCGCGGGGTGGCCGCCGCGATGCCGAGGTTCACGTAGTGACGCACGATGATCTCGTTCTCGGTCCAGGTGGCGTTGACCGTGGGGTTGCGACGCACGGCCCAGATGATCGCGCGGGCCATGATCAGCAGCGGGGACACCTTGACGCCGGCAAAGTCGGGGGAGGCCTTGAGGCGCTTCACAAACTCCATCGTGCGGGTCGCATCCACGTCCACAAACACGCTCACATGCGGCGCGGTGAACGCGCTCTGCACCATCGCCTGCGCGATAGCCTTGCGCATGCCCTTGACCGGGATCCGCTCCTCGCGCTCGGGTGCCCAGGCGGGGGTCTCGATGTTGCGGAACACGCTGGCCTGACCGGCCGAACGCACCACGTCATCGCGGGTGATCTCGCCCACCAGGCCGGTGCCCTGAACCGCAGACAGGTCCACGCCCAGGTCCTTGGCCAGCTTGCGGATCGGCGGCTTGGCGATGATCGGGTTGGCCGAGGCCGCGGGCACGCTGAGCGGCGGCACCGGGGCGGCCGCGGGGGTCGGGCGGCCGCGGCGACGCGAGGTCACCGATCCGGCCGATCCGTAACCCACCAGCACCGACCCCGAACCCTCGGGCTCGGCGGCAATCGTGGACTGGGTGTCGGCGGCGGCCTCGACCACCGCGGCATCCGGGGCGGGGGCGGCCACCGGCGCGGCGGCGGAACCGTCGTTCACCGTGACAATCGGGGTCCCGACATCCACCGTGGTGCCCTCGGCCACCAGGATCTCGCTGACGGTACCCGCAAACGGGGACGGCAACTCAACGAGGGACTTGGCCGTCTCGATCTCCACCAGGGTGTCGTTAATCTCCACCCGGTCGCCCGGGGCCACCTTCCAGGAGACGATTTCGGCCTCGGTGAGGCCCTCGCCTACGTCCGGCAGGGGAAAGCTCTGCTCGCTCATCTCGTCTCCTTCTAGTACGCCAGGGCCCGGTCCACCGCGTCGAGTACGCGGTCGGCGTCGGGCAGGTACAGTCCTTCAAGTTTCGCAGCCGGGAACGGGGTGTCAAACCCCGACACCCGCAGCACGGGGGCCTCCAGCGAGTAGAACGCCTTCTCGGCCAGGGTCGCGGCGATCTCCGAACCCACCGAGGCGTTCTCGGGGGCCTCCTGGGCCACCACTACGCGGCCGGTCTTACGGGCGCTATCCAGCAGCGGGCCGTAGTCGATCGGGGAGATCGAACGCAGATCCACCACCTCGGCGCTGATGCCCTCACCCGCGGCCACCTCGGCGGCCTGCAGCAGCGTGGACACCATGGCGCCGTGGCCGATCAGGGTCACGTCGGTGCCCTCGCGGGCCACGCGGCTCTGGTGCAGGCCCAGCTGCGACTCGGTCAGGTTCACCTCGCCCTTGGGCCAGTACCGGCTCTTGGGCTCGAAGAACAGCACCGGGTCATTGCTCTGAATGGCCTCCTGGATCATCCAGTAGGCATCGTTCGGGGTCGAGGGGCTGACCACGCGCAGGCCCGCGGTGTGCGCGAAGTAAGCCTCGGGGCTCTCCTGGTGGTGTTCGACGGCGCCGATGTGCCCGCCGTAGGGGACCCGGATCACCACGGGCATCGACAGGGTGCCACCGTGACGGTTGGTCTGCTTGGCCAGCTGGGACACGATCTGGTCGAAGGCCGGGTAGATGAAGCCGTCGAACTGGATCTCGCACACCGGACGGTACCCGCGCATGGCCAGGCCGATCGCGGTGCCCACGATGCCGGATTCGGCCAGCGGGGTGTCCTGCACCCGGCGCGGTCCAAACTCGGCCTGCAAGCCCTCGGTGATGCGGAAGACGCCACCCAGCGGGCCGATGTCCTCACCCATCAACAGGACCTTCTCGTCCGCGGCGAGCGCGGCGCGCAGCCCGGCATTAAGCGCCTTGGCCATCGGCATGTTCACGATTTCGCTCATCGGTTGTCCTCCGTCATCGATGCCTCATACCGGGTCAGCCAGTCCGACTGCTCCCGCATGCGGGGGTGCTCCTCGGAGTACACGTGTTCAAACATGGTGGGGAAGTCGGGGGCTTCCAGGGCCAGGGTGCGAGCACGCACGTCGGCGCACAGATCCTTGGCATCCTCGGCGGCGCTGGTGAACAGCGACTCGGATGCACCCCGGGCCCGCAGGTAGGCCTCGAAGCGGACAATGGGGTCACGCTGACCCCACTCGGCGCGCTCCTCGTTGGTGCGGTACTTGGTGGGGTCATCGCTCGTGGTGTGCGCACCCATCCGGTAGGTCATTGCCTCGATGAAGCGCGGACCCTGGCCCACGCGGGCCTCGTCCAGGAACTGCGAGGTGACCGCATAGCTGGCCAGCACGTCGTTGCCATCGATCTGCACGCTGGGCAGGCCGAAGCCCGCGCCGCGCAGGTATAGCGGGGTGCGCGACTGCACCGAAACCGGGACCGAGATGGCCCACTGGTTGTTCTGCAGGAAGAAGACCTGCGGGGTCTGGTGGCTCGCGGCGAAGACCAGGGCCTCGCTCACATCGCCCTCGGAGGTCGATCCGTCGCCGAAGTAGACGATCGTGGCCTCGTCGGTCTCGACATTGCCGGTGCCGCTGGCACCGTCGAAGAGCTGCCCCATCGCGTAGCCGGTGGCGTGCAGGGTCTGCGAGCCGAGGACCAGCGTGTAGAGGTGGAAGTTGCCGTTTTTGGGATCGGTGGGATCCCATCCACCCAGGGTCACCCCGCGCATCAGGCTGAGGATGTTCACCGGGTCGACCCCGCGGATCATGCCCACGACGTGCTCGCGGTAGGAGGGGAAGATGTGGTCCTGCGGACGGGCGGCGTGGGCCGAGCCCACCTGCGCACCCTCCTGGCCCTCGCTCGGCGGGAACAGGGCCATCTCGCCCTGACGCTGCAGGTTGGTGGCCTCGCGGTCAAACGCCCGCACCGAGACCATGTCGCGGTAGAAGCGCTCATGGTGGGCATCGGTCAGGCTGTCCAGGCGCGCCAGGAAGGGTTCGGCGGCCGGGGTCGGCGCGAAGGTGCCGTCGGCGCTCAGGAACCGTACCGGCTCCGGGGCTTGTTCGGTGTGAAGAGTCATGATGTTCTCCGGTTAGGCTGCTCGGGCCGGGTGGCCGGCGGGCAGCTCGGATAGGATCTCCGCCGCCGTGGCGAGGAGGGGGGCGAGGGATTCTTCCTCGCCGATGCTGATCCGCACGCCGTCTCCGGCGAAGGGCCGGGTAACCAGCCCCGCGTCGAAGAAGCGCTCGGCCGCATCGAAGGTGTGCTCGCCCAGGGCGAGCCAGATGAAGTTGGATTCGCTGGCGGGAATGTTCCAGCCCTGCTCGCGCAGCGCGGCGATCAGGGTGCCGCGACGACGGGCGATGGCCTCGACCCGCTCCAGCAGCTCGGCCTCGGCCTGAAGGGAGGCGTGGGCGGCGGCCTGAGCGACACCGGTGACGGCCAGCGGGATCGCGGTCGCCCGGGCGGCATCCAGGATGGCCTCGGGCCCGGTGGCCCAGCCCACCCGCAGACCCGCCAGGCCATAAGCCTTGGAGAAGGTTCGCAGGATCACCAGGTTGGGGTAGCGGCCGACCAGGGTACGGCCGTCCACGGCCTCCGGGTCGCGCACAAACTCGGCATAGGCCTCATCCAGCAGGACCAGCAGGTCGCTCGGGACCGCGTCCATGAAGGTTGCAAACTCCTCGGCGGTCACGGTCACGCCGGTGGGGTTATTGGGGCTACAGACGATTGCCACGCGGGTGCGCGGGGTGATCGCGGCGGCCAGGGCCTCCAGATCGTGGCCCCCGTCGGCACGGTTGGGCACCTGCACGGAGGTGGCACCGGCCACGGTCACCATGGTCGGATACGCCTCGAATGAGCGCCAGGCATAGGCGACCTCGTCGCCGGGACCGGCGGCGGCCAGGATGAACTGCTGCAGCAGCGCCACCGAACCCGATCCGATGATGACCTCATCCGCGGTGGTACCCAGGCGTGCGGCCAGCGCGCCACGCAGTGAGGCGGCAGTGGCGTCGGGGTAGCGGTTGATTTCCAGCTCGGCCGTCACCGCGGCCAGCACGGCGGGCAGTGGGGCGAAGGGATTCTCGTTGCTGGAAAGCTTGAAGGCGTCGTCGCTCGCGGGACGTCCCTGCCGGTAAACCGGCGAGGCCAGGATCTCCGGCCTCAGCTTCACAGATGTTCGTTGTACGTTATCCACCACCAAAGTCTATTCATCCGCCGATACCGGCGCTGGAATGTAGTGCGACTCGCCGCAAGAACTGCGATAGTGGAGCATATGGGAAATTTTCTCCTGCGATTAATCACCAACGCGATTGCGATTTGGCTCACCACGCTGCTGCTGAGCGGCGTCACCGTGCGCCCGTTTTCGGATGACCAGTGGTGGCAGATTGGGCTCAGCTATCTGATCGTTGCCTTCATCTTTGCGGTGGTCAACGGCATCCTGGGCACCATCGTGAAGATCGTGGCGATTCCGCTCTACGTGATCACGCTGGGGCTCATTTCGTTTGTGATCAACGGGGTGCTGCTGCTGATCGTCGCATCCGTCACCGAGTGGTTCGGATTCGGCCTGCGGGTCGAGAACCTGGGCTGGGCGATCCTCGGCGCCATCGTGATTTCGATCATCAACGCGATCATCGGCGCCATCCTGCGCCCCCAGCAAAGACGACGCTAGGCCGTGTCCGTGCCCGCGCAGCCATTCGCGATTAACTTTGTCTGCTCCGGCAATATCTGCCGGTCCCCGATGGCCGAGGTCATCCTGCGAGGGCTCGCCGAGGAGGCGGGGCTGGCCTCCTCGCTGCGGATCATCTCCACCGGCACCGGCGACTGGCACGTGGGGGAGCAGGCCGACCATCGCACGATCGCCGCCCTCGCCCGGCACGGCTACGACGGCAGCGCCCACCGTGCCCAGAAGTTTCAGCCCGAACACTACGACGAGTTCGATCTGCTGGTGGCCCTGGATCGCAGCCATGAACGCGTGCTGCGCGCCGGTGCCCCCACCCCCGAGGACGCCGATAAGGTGGCGCTCCTGCTGAGTTTTGATAGCGCGCAGGCTCATCTGCGCGATGTTCCCGACCCCTATTATGCGGACGATGCGGTGTTTGACGCGGTTTTTGTCATGATTAGGAAGGCGTGCGAACAACTTTTTCGCCAAATACAACCCGCGATCCGAGCAGGAGCCTCTCGATGACCTCACTTCCCATCCAGCCCCTCAGCCCCCTCGATGGCCGCTATCAGGCCGCCGTCAGCGGCCTGGGCGAGTACCTCAGCGAGGCCGGCCTGAACCGCGCCCGCGTTCAGGTTGAGGTGGAATGGCTGATCGCGCTGACCGGTCGCGGTGCCTTCGGGACCTCGCCGCTGAGCGATGAGCAGATCGATGCGCTGCGCGCCCTGTACACCGAGTTCTCGCAGGCCGACATCGAGTGGCTGGCCGAGAAGGAGGCCGTGACCCGGCACGATGTGAAGGCCGTGGAGTACCTGGTGCGTCACCGCCTGAGCGAGCTGGGTCTCGACAGCATTGCCGAGCTGACCCACTTCGCCTGCACCAGCGAGGACATCAACAACCTCTCCTATGCGCTGACCGTCTCCGCCGCCGTGCAGGAGGTCTGGCTGCCCGGCCTGCGTCGCGTGATCGACATCCTGCGCGAGCTGGCCCACGAGCACCGCGACGCGGCGATGCTCTCGCACACCCACGGCCAGCCGGCGACCCCGAGCACCATGGGCCGTGAGCTCGCGGTGACCGCCTGGCGTCTGGAGCGGATCGTCACCCAGATCCAGCAGACCGAGTACCTGGGCAAGTTCTCCGGTGCCACCGGCACCTTCTCCGCCCACGTGGTGGCCGAGCCCGAGGCTAACTGGCCCGCGCTGTCGAAGGAGTTCGTCGAGGGTCTGGGGCTCACCTGGAACCCGCTGACCACCCAGATCGAGTCCCACGACTGGCAGGCCGAGCTGTACGGCAAGGTGTCCCACGCCAACCGCGTGCTGCACAACCTGGCAACCGACATCTGGACCTACATCTCGATGGGCTACTTCACCCAGATCCCGCAGGCGGGCGCCACCGGCTCCTCGACCATGCCGCATAAGATCAACCCGATCCGCTTCGAGAACGCCGAGGCCAACCTCGAGCTCTCCAGCGCGATCCTCGACTCGCTCGCCGCGACCCTGGTGACCTCGCGCATGCAGCGCGACCTGACCGACTCGAGCGCCCAGCGCAACATCGGCGTGGGCTTCGGCCACTCGCTGCTGGCCCTGGACAACCTGGCCCGCGGACTGCGCGAAATCTCGCTGAACCGTGCGGCCCTGCTGGCCGACCTCGACGCCAACTGGGAGATCCTGGGCGAGGCGATCCAGACCGTGATCCGCGCCGAGGTGGCCGCCGGACGCTCCTCGATCGAGGACCCGTACGCGCTGCTCAAGGAACTCACCCGCGGCAAGCGCATCGGCCAGGCCGACCTGATCGCGTTTGTGGAGAAGCTGGAAATCGGCGACGAGGCCAAGGCCCGCCTGCTTGCGCTGACCCCCGCGACCTACGTGGGACTGTCGGCCGAGCTGGTGGACTTCCTGCCCTAATCGGCAACCACGCACGCGGCCTCGGGGATTCCCGGGGCCGCGTTTGTGTTGTGGGGCGGCCGGCTATGCGGGCAGCGGTGCCCGGTCGGGTTCGGTGGCGGGTACAAGCTCCGCGGGGCGGCGCAGCAGCTCCAGCAGGATGATCACCGCCAGGCCACCCACGAGGGTCCAGATCACCAGGCCCACGGTAAGCGGACGCCCCCAGATCAGGATCGCCGCGGCCCCCAGGGCCAGCACAATCCGGATCGTCGGCGCGAGCAGGCTCAGGCGACGGCCAAACCGGCCGGTTCCGATGCCGTGCCGATCTCCGAAGGACCGAGCCCGGGTGAACAGGACTGTGCTCGCACCGCGCAGGGTCCGGGGCGTGCGCCAGGGACCGGTCCACCAGGCGATGATCCCCACCAGCAGGGCGATGATCGACACGGTGATCGACAGATCCCGGGTAAACCCGATCCCGGTTTCCAGCACCAGGTGGGCCACCGGAACCGAGCCCAGGCTGGCACCGAGGCTCGGGGTCAGCACGCTCACGCCGATGTTCAGGGCCAGCACCACCAGGAGCAGCACCCCGGCGAGCAGTCCGGCACCCCACAGCACCGCGGACCGACGCCTGGGTGCCAGCAGGACGCCACCGAGAAGCGCGAGCAGCCCCAGGGGTGCAAGCCAGGCTCCCGCGGCCTGCAGGAGGGCGTAGCCGGGACGCAGGCGGGCCAGCTCATCGGCCTGCACCAGAACCAGCGTGCGATCCACCGTGGGGATCGCCGCGGCAATCCCGACCCCCTCGCTCTGCAGCCGAGACTTGACCGCATCGATGATCGGGCCGAGCTGGACGCCGAGACTGCCGTCGCTGCCCAGGGTGAGCAGGGAGTTTTCGGTGCCCGAGAGCGCCGCCACCACCTCGCGATGCGTATGGGTGAGCAGACCCGTGGCGAGCTGGGTGAAGGCGGGGGAGGCGATCAGCTCGTCCACCGTGCGCTCGATCAGCCCGTTCATCCCGGCCACCGCGACGCCCTGCAACGCGTTCAGGGCGGTGCGAGCGCGCTCGGGGACATCAAGATTCCCCAGCCCCTCAAAGGCGCTGGCCGTCAGGGACGGGAGATCCGCGGCGTCGATGATCGCCTGGCTGACCTCGCTCGCGATCAGGGATCGCACCTCGGGTTCGGCCAGCAGCGGCTCGAAGGTGTCCACAAACACCTCGGTTTGGGCGGTTTGGGTGGCCGCCCAGTTGGCCACGATGGCGACCGGGGCAAGCAGGGCCCCGAGCGCCAGCAGCACACCGGCGCCGATCCAGCGCAGGCGTCGCCCGGCGGATCGAGTTCCCCGCAGGCGCGCGTTTTCGGCCTCCAGGCCGGCCAGGCGGGCGTGCAGGGTCGCGTTCTCGGCGGATTGTGGTGCTGCGTTCTCGCTCATCGGTGCAAGCGTAGCGCGGGCCGAGCGCCGCGCCTATGCCCACGTTCACGCGCCACCGTCCCGAAACCACGAAGCCCGCGATCCGAATCGGCGTTCGGGTCGCGGGCGAGGGTGGGTGCGCGGGTGATGCCTAGTGGGCGCGGGGGCGCTGGTCGCCCTCGGTGTCCTGCGCGTGAATGTCGCGGGCCTCGAAGTCATCGGGCTTGATCGCCAGCGAGAACATCGCGATTCCGATCAGCCCCACGATGAAGGCGACGCCGCCGAGAATGAGACCGAGCATCGGCTCCCGGGAGGCGTAGGCGGCGATCAGACCGGTGAATCCACCGAAGATCAGGGCGATCACCAGCAGCTCCACCGGACGCAGAATCTCGCGACGGGTGGGCTTGCGCGGCGGCACCGGAGCGACCTGCGCGGCCGCGTCAAACGCGTTTGCGGTCTCCGCGGCCGGAGCCTCGCCGGCGGGCTGAGCGTCCGCAGCGGGCTGGGAACCCGAGGCGGGCTCGGCATTCGTGGCGGGCCGTGCGTCCGAGCCGGGCTGGGCTGCGGTGCCGGGCACCGATTCCGGAGCGGCGGGTGCCGCCGGGGTGGTTTCGGGCTCCTGGTCGGCTGCGGGGGAGGTCATGTACTAGTCGCCTTTCGAGACGGAAACTGCGGGGACCACCTTGGCGGCCGGGGCCCATTTCAGGGAGAGTGCGGCGATCGCCTGGTAGGCAGCGACGATGGCCGCATACGCTCCAAACAGGCCGACGGTCATGATCGAGGCGTTCAGCACACCCGGAGGGGTCTTGCCGTCACCACCGAAGTTGTGAACGTAGTCCGGACGCACCAGCAGCACGGCGACTGCCAGCAGCAGGGTGAACGCCCCCACGGCGATCCAGTCGCGGGCAATGCCCAGGCGTCCGCGGGCGCGCAGCCCGCCAACAAGCTCGAGCACACCGCTGATCAGCGCCCATCCGGCGATCAGGCCGAGCAGGCCGATCAGGTGCGCGGCGGGGGAGGTCAGCAAGATCAGCAGGGCGGCGATGCCGGCAACCACGCCGACCGCGCCCTGTGCGCGGGTCGCACCGCGGCCGAACCGAACGGGCACGTTGCGGGCACCCCAGATCAGCTGGATGAGTCCCTCGATCAGCGCATACGCGGCGAATGCCGTGAGACCCAGCTGCGGGGAGTGGTCGCTGGAGAAGGTGATGACCAGCGCCACCACGGCCGCAATCACCGCACGCGAGAGCGGCAGCAGCCAGCTCCCGGAGGGCAGCGCGGGCGGGGTATCGCCGGTGTGAACGGCTTCGGACGTGGCCACGACTTATCCTCTTTCCCAGGATTTATACGATCCCACCCAGTCTACGCCAGCCAGCGCGCAACGCCGCCCGCGAGCACGTACACCTCCGCCCGCAAAATTCGGGTCTCGAAACAGGCTGTGGTGCCTAGGAACCCAAGGCGAGGTCCGCGAACCCCGGGAACAGAGCGTGCCCGAGAATCGCTGGCGCGCCTAGGAACCGGGGGCGAGGTCGGCGAAGCGGGAGAAGTGCCCGTGGAACGCCACGGTCACATCCCGGGTGGGACCGTTACGGTGCTTGGCCACGATCAGGTCGGCCTCACCCGCGCGCGGGTTGTCGCGGTCATACGCGCTTTCGCGGTGCAGCAGGATGACCATGTCGGCGTCCTGCTCAAGCGAACCGGACTCACGCAGGTCCGAGATTGCGGGCTTCTTGTCCGCGCGCTGCTCGGGTCCACGGTTCAGCTGCGACAGCGCGATCACCGGCACCTGAAGCTCCTTGGCCATCAGCTTGAGCGATCGCGAGAACTCCGACACCTCCTGCTGGCGGCTTTCCACCCGCTTACCCGAGGTCATCAGCTGCAGGTAGTCGATCACGACGAGCTTGAGGCCCACCTTCTGCTTGAGCCGGCGGCACTTGGCGCGGATCTCCACCAGGGTCATGTTGGGGCTGTCGTCGATGTAGAGCGGGGCATCGTTGATCTTGCCGCGGGTCGCGGCGATCTTGGTCCAGTCGCGCTGGTCCACGGTTCCCTTACGCATGTTCTGCAGCGGAACCGAGGCCTCGGCGGCCATCAGACGCATCGCGATCTCGGCGCGACCCATTTCCAGGGAGAAGAAGATCGAGGGCATGTTGTTGCCGATCGAGGCGGCGCGGGCGAAGTCGAGCGCCAGCGTGGACTTACCCAGGGCCGGACGTGCGGCCACCAGGATCAGCTGGCCGGGGTGGAAGCCGTTGGTGAGCTCGTCCATCTCGACAAAGCCGGTGGGCACACCGGTCATCTGGCCGTCCTTGCCGGCGGCGGCCTCGATCTCGTCGATCGCGGCACCGAGGGCATCGGTCAGGGGGACATAGTCTTCGGTGTCGACGTTGCCGTTGACCGCGTAGATCTCGGCCTGGGCGTTGTTGACCAGGTCGAGTGCCTCGCCCTCACCCTGGTACCCCATCTGCACGATCCGGGTCCCGGCCTCCACCAGGCGGCGCAGCAGCGCACGCTCGGCGACGATGCTCGCGTAGTACCCGGCGTTGGCCGCGGTGGGGACCAGGCTGGTGAGCGAGTGCAGGTAGTCGGCACCGCCGGCACGGGAGAGCTCACCCTGCTTGATCAGCTCGTCGGTCACGGCGATCACATCGGTGGGTTCACCGTGCGAGTAGAGCGAGAGAATCGCGTCGTAGATGATCTCGTGCTTGGGCACGTAGAAGTCGGTTCCGCGGACGGTCTCGACCACATCGGCCACGGCGTCCTTGGACAGCAGCATGCCGCCCAGGGCCGACTGCTCGGCAAGCAGATCGTGGGGCGGGGTACGCTCGGCACGCGAGCCTTCGCCCAGGCCCGGGTCCGACAGGCCAAGATCCGCAATAGACACCGATTTACTCCTTCACGCCGGGCGCGATAACCGCCGTGTCGACCATCGTCGCGCGGTATAAGCACACCACGGACCACCGACACCGGACCCCTGCACCGGCCGGAGAATTCGGGCCGCGAGAGGGATCCTCGACCACGCTACGGGAGCACCCCCACGAATCACAAATACACCTGTGGATAACTCTGTGGAGAATCTGCGGGAAACTCCGCAACCATTGTGCACAACCTGTGGGGGATCCTGTGGATAAGAAAAAAGTTTAGCCATATATATGTGGATAACCAGGGGTTTTATCTCTCCACATGGATGTGGGAAAAACTCTCTCCACCGATGGATGAATGTTGCCGTCATACACAGCCCTCGTGTGCACAACTACTTGACCGCGGCCGATTGGTGCCGTAGATTACGGCGTTCCATTTGCCGGACGTTCGTTTTCCTCACACACCGGTCTGATTCACTCCTCCCACATCACACCCCTAACCTCGGAGGATCGATGAGGATCACCGCTTCACGCACCACCCTGTACGCCGGTTCCCTCGCCCTGCTACTTGCCGGAACCCTGTTTGTCCCCGCCGTCGGTGCCCACGCCGCGCCGGGCACCGCACCGCCCGCGGATCCGCCCTCGGGTCCGCCCGCGGCTGTCGCTCCGAAGCCCGGGGAGGCGTCGCTGGATGCCCGGAGTCTCGCCCGCGAGGTGGATCGCTCCTTCTACGAGGTGCCCACCCCCATCCCCGCGACGCCGGGCCGACTGATCCGGCAGCAACCCATCGACGCCAAGCTCTATACCGAAAACCTTCGCGTTCCGGCCCAGGCCGAGGTGATCATGTACTCCAGCACCTCCACGGATGGCACCCCCACCGTGGTGACCGGCACCGTGTTTACCCCCTGGAACGCCTATTCGGGCACCGGAGAACGACCCCTCGTCACCCTCGCCCCGGGCACCCAGGGCCTCGGAGCCGACTGCGCCCCCTCGCGTCAGTTTGTGGCGGGCACCGAGTATGAGGCGTTCCAGGTCACCGCGCTGCTCCTGGCCGGGTATTCGGTGGTGGTCACCGACTATGAGGGCATGGGCACCACCCTGGACGCGACCTATCTCGCGCGCGTGAGCCAGGCAAACGCGGTCCTGGACGCCGCGCGGGCCGCCCCGCAGACCGGGCTTCCCTCGATCAGCGCCACGTCTCCGGTGATGCTCTACGGCTACTCGCAGGGCGGGGGCGCGAGCGCGGCCGCCGCCGAGCGCGCGGCCGCGTATGCGCCGGAACTGCCGATCCTCGGCGGATATGCGGGCGGCGTGCCCGCCAACCTGCACGCGGTAGCCGGCTACGTTCAGGAACGGCCCGCGGGATCCATTCTGCTCTTCGCCCTGACCTCGATCGGAGATCTCGCCGGGATTAGCGCCGATAACTATCTCAACGCGGCCGGACTCGAGGCTCGCGCCTGGGCGGCCGATAACTGCGTGAGTCCCACCAGCGATCGCTACGGCACCACCCCGCTGCGATCGCTCACCACGAGCGGCGAGTCGGTCACCGAGCTGATCGACCGTGTCCCCGAATACTCCCGGGTGATCGACGAGCAGACCATTGGCCGGGGCACACCCACCTTCCCGATGCTGATCGGGCAGAGCCCCGCCGATGACATCATCCCCGCCGGACAGTCCGCCGACCTGGTCTCGCAGTGGTGCTCCCGCGGAGCCCCGATCACCAGCGTCCAGGCCCCCGCGGTGGGCCACGGAGTCGCCGCGGCCATGCTGGTCCCCGACGCCCTGTGGTTCCTCCACAAGCTGGTCGAGCACCATCCCGCCCCCTCAACCTGCGGCTAGCCCTAAACAACGCAAAACGGCCCCGGATCCAAGATCCGGGGCCGTTTTGGCGATGCACCCCGAGGGGTGAATCAACTACTTAGCGGCTACCACCTGAAGGGTGATGGTCGCGCTAACCTCGTCGTGCAGACGAACCAGGACCTTGTGGTCACCGGTTGCCTTGATCGCGTTGGGGATCTCGACCTTACGCTTGTCGATCTCGCCAGCGCCCGCAGCCGAAACGGCGGCGGCGATGTCAGCGGTCTTCACCGAACCGAACAGGCGGCCTTCGCGACCGGCCTTGACGGTCAGCTTGACCTTGCCCTGCTCCAGGTTTGCCTTGAGCGCCTGAGCGTCCTCGAGGTTGTGCAGTGCACGAGCGGCGCGAGCCGCCTTGATCTGCTCAACCTGCTTCTCGCCACCGCGAGTCCAGACAACAGCAAAGCCCTTGGGCACGAGGTAGTTACGGGCAAAGCCGTTCTTCACCTCGATAACGTCCCCGGGGGCACCGAGACCGGTGACCTCGTGGGTCAGAATTACCTTCGACATTTGCTTACTCCTTAGCGGCCGGAGCCGGCGTAGGGGAGAAGAGCCATCTCACGTGCGTTCTTGACGGCACGTGCGATGAGGCGCTGCTCCTGGACGGAAACACCGGTGATGCGACGGGCGCGGATCTTTCCACGCTCGGAGATGAACTTGCGCAGGGTTGCGACATCCTTGTAGTCGATGACGCCGACGCGGATAGCCTTCGCGGGAGCGACGACCTTTGCGCCCTTACCGCGGGCAGGCTTGCGGCCAGGGCCGCCAGACTTTCCAGCCATAATGATTTCCTTAGTGTGCTACCTCGAGCCGAAGGCTCGAAGAAAATTTCTTAGAAGGGAGTGTCGTCCCCGAAGGTGCCGGGAGTGTTCCAGGCATCTGCTCCGGAGGACGCGTTGTTCGACGGCGCGTTGTTGTACGACGGCGCGGCACTGGCCCAGGGCTCATCCGATACGGCACCCTGCTGCGGGGAGCGAGCTCCACCGCCGGAGGACTGTGCACGGGTGACCTGAGCGGTTGCGTACCGCAGCGACGGACCGATCTCGTCAACTTCAAGCTCGATCGCGGTGCGCTTTTCGCCTTCCTTCGTCTCATAGGAACGCTGCTTCAGGCGACCGGTCGCGATGACACGGCTTCCCTTGCTCAGCGATCCGGCGACGTGCTCGGCAAACTCGCGCCAGACCGAAGCGCGGAGGAACAGCGCTTCGCCGTCCTTCCACTCGTTCGACTGACGATCGAAGTTACGCGGGGTCGATGCGATCGTAAAGTTGGCGACCGCCAGCCCGGACTGCGTGTAGCGCAGCTCCGGGTCCGAGGTGAGGTTTCCCACCACGGTAATGATCGTTTCGCCGGCCATCGAAACTACTCGGCCTTCGCCTCGGCCGACTGGGCCTTAGCGGCAGCACGGGCGGCCTTGGCGCTTGCGCGCTCGGCTTCCACGGCAACCTGAGCGATTGCTTCCTCGGCACGCAGCACCTTGGTGCGCATGACGGCCTCGGACAGCTTGAGCTGACGGTCCAGCTCAGTGGTCGCGGCAGCGGTAGCGGTGAAGTCGACGACAGCGTAGATGCCTTCGGCCTTCTTGTTGATCTCGTACGCCAGACGACGACGGCCCCAGATGTCAACCTTTTCGATGGTTCCACCATCGTTGCGGATGACGTTCAGGAACTTGTCGAGGCTCGGTGCAACCGTGCGCTCGTCAATCTCCGGGTCGAGAATAACCATGAGTTCATACTGATGCGTCACTAACCCACCTCCTTCGGACTCGAACGGCCACAGGATTTCTGTGACAGGAGGGTTCTGCATCGTTGCCGATCCTCGCCCCAGAAGGGGGCTTAAATGGACAACTTGCTCAGTCTACTTGATTTTGACCGCGCGTGTCGCCCCTGTGGACAACTCCACCGCGTTATCCGGCCTGTGGAAAGCACGACACCCCGTTTCCCAGAGGGGAACGGGGTGTCGTGAATGCGGATGAACTAGCCGTTGACGGCCACGTTTCCGGCGTCCTGAGCCTTCTTCAGGCCCTCCTTGACGTCGAGCTTGCCCTCGAAGATCTCGTTGAACAGCGGGGTGTAGGCCTCCTGACCCGCCACAAACTTGCCCCCGTGGAAGGGCGGAATGGTCTTACCGTCCTTGATCACGTCGAAGAACGGGGCCACGTTGGTGTCCTTGCCCTTCCAGTAGTCAAAGAACTTCGCCTGGGCATCCACCACCGCGGGGACGTGGGTGCCCTCGCGACCGATGAAGGTGGCACCCTGGGTGGACCCGAGCCAGGCCAGCAGCTTCTTGATCGCCGGCTGCTTGGCCTTATCGGCGTTGGCGTTACCGGCCACGGCGATGCCGTTGGTCACCGAGACGCGGCCCTCGGGACCGGCGGGGAGCATCGCGACGCCCCACTTGAACCCGGCCTGCTCGGAGACGGTCTTGAGGTTGTAGATCCCCGACTGGAAGGTGGCCAGCTTGCCCGCGAGGAACTGATCGCGCACCACGTCGGTGTTGGCACTGGTTTCGGCGGCGGGCGGGGCGACCTTGGAGACGTTGATCGCGTCAACCACGTACTTAATCGCCTCGGCGGAGGCCGGGTTGGCGAAGGTGAACGCGTCGCCGTCCTGGAACTCGCCCCCGTTGGAGCCGATGAACGGAAGGATGATGGCTTGGCCGTCATTGTTGAGGCTCGTGCCATAGGTCACCGCGGTACCGTCATAGCCCTCGGCCCCGGCGGCCACCCCGGCGGCATCCCGGGTGAGTGCCTGGGCGGTCTTCAGGTAGGTGTCCTGTTCCGGGTTGGGGTCCCAGGTGAGGTCGTTCAGGGTCTTGGGGTCCACCCCGGCGGCGCTCAGCAGATCGGCGTTGTAGTAGACGGCGATGCCGGCGTCGTAGAGCTGGGGGACACCCCAGAGCTTGCCCGAGCGGGTGTACTGATCCACCACACTGGGCTCCCAGTCACCCTTGGCACCGTCGCCGAGGGTGGCACCGATGTCCAGCAGGTTACCGCTGTCCACATAGGCCGGGTAGCTCGAGGCGTTGATCCAGAACAGGTCGTCGGCGCTCTTGGCGGCCACGTCCTTGCGTAGGGTGGTCCAGTAGTCGCTCCAGGCAACCGTCTTCACGTTGACCTTGATGTCCGAGTTTTCCTTTTCGAAGGCATCAAATGACTGGCGGTAGGACTTGGCCACGGCCTCATCCCAGACACGCACGGTCAGCTCGGTACCCTCGCCGCTCCCGCTGGCGGAGTCGGAGGCGCCATTCGTCCCCGAGCACGCGGAGAGGAGCAGCGCGGCGGCACCGATGATGGCGGCCGCGGAGAGCTTTTTTCGGATCATGGAGGTTTACGTCCTTCGTTCGTTCCAGGTGAACGTGGGCCCGGCATCGGCCGGGAAGGTCCCACCGTCGAGGGGGATAAAAAACAGTGGTGACGAACACCTGGATTCGTCACCACGATCACGAAAAACGTGACACTTTCGTTAACTATTTCATCGTTGCCGCGCTATTGACAAGGCAGCATCGACGTAATCAGTCACCGAAATCCACCCGGCGCACCCCGAAAAAACCCGCCATTCCGGGGAACAGGGTCACCGAACCCCGGCCGAAAAACAATTTCGAATCCGACCCGATCAGGACACCAGGGGCGAAATTACTCGCCGGACTCGCGAGCCGCCCACCACGCGTGCAGGCGCTCGGCCGCAACCTCGGGCCCGAGGGGTCCCTCGTCCAGGCGAAGCTCCAACAGCCAGCGATACGCCTCACCCACCTCGCGACCCGGGGCGATACCCAGGATCTGCTGAATCTGGTTGCCGTCGAGGTCCGGACGCACGGCGTCCAACTCCTCCTGCTCGGCCAGCTCGGCGATGCGCGCCTCAAGATCGTCATAGGCAAAGGCCAACCGGTCGGCCTTGCGGCGGTTCCGGGTGGTCACATCGGCGCGGGTCAGCATGTGCAGGCGCTCCAGCAGATCGCCGGCGTCGCGCACGTATCGGCGCACGGCGGAGTCCGCCCAGGCCGCCTCGGTGTACCCGAAGAAGCGCATGTGCAGCTCGACCAGGCGACCCACGGCCTTGATCGTCGCGGTGTCATAGCGCAGCGCCCCCAGGCGCTTCTTGGCGAGCTTGGAACCCACCAGATCGTGGTGGTAGAAGGTCACGGTGCCGCCGGGCCCCAGCTTGCGGGTGGCCGGCTTGCCGATGTCGTGCAGCAGCGCGGCCCAGCGCAGCACCAGGTCGGGCTCGGCCCCGGGGTGGCGCTCATGCTCGTAGCTGATGGCCTGCTCCAGCACCGTCAGTGAGTGCTGGTAAACGTCCTTATGGTGGTGGTGCTCATCGGCTTCCAGGCGCAGCGCGGGCAGCTCGGGCAGCACGATGTCCGCGATTCCGGTGTCTACCAGGAGCTCGATGCCCGGACGCGGATTATCGGTCAGCAGCAGCTTGCTCAGCTCGGCCTGGACCCGCTCGGCGGAGATGTTCTCGATCGAGGCGGTCATCTCGGTAATCGCGGCGCGGGCATCCTCGTCCACGGTGAAATCCAGCTGGGAGGAGAATCGGGCGGCCCGCATCATTCGCAGCGGGTCATCGCCGAAGCTCACGGCGGGCTCGATCGGGGTACGCAGGGTGTGATCGGCCAGGTCCTGGAAGCCGCCGGTGGGGTCCTCGAGCGCGATCTGCGGCAGACGCAGCGCCATCGCGTTGACGGTGAAGTCGCGGCGGCTGAGATCACCGGTCAGGGTGTCCCCGAAGGCCACCACGGGCTTGCGGGTCACGCCGTCGTAGGTGTCGGCGCGGTAGGTGGTGATCTCGATCGTTTCACCGTGGATGCGAGCACCGATGGTCCCGAACTCGCGGCCGATGTCCCACTGGGCGTCGGAGATCGGGGTCACGATGCGCAGGATGTCATCCGGACGCGCGTTGGTGGTGAAATCGAAGTCGTTGACCGTACGACCGAGGATCGCATCGCGAACCGGACCACCCACGAGTGCCAGCTCATACTCCGCCTCGGCAAACGCGCGCGACAGGGTCGACACGATCGGGGAAGCGGCGAGTTTTTCCAGCCGCTCGAGGGCTTCAGCCATTCTCACCATGCGGGCAATTCTACTAGGCACCCCGACACCACGCGGCACCGGGGGCCGCGGGATCTAGCGGCGACCGCGCTTCTTGCTTGCGGGTTTGCGCGGCTGACGCGGGCGGAACGGCGCGGGCTTTTTGCTCTGCTGCTGGGCGGGCTTCTTCTTTGCGGGCTTTTCGGGTTCGGGTTCGGCCCGGCCCCGCGAGCTGTTGGCGGTGCGTCCACGGACGATGCCCACGAAGTCCTCAACGCGTTCGGCGCGCACGGCGTCGTCCTCGTCGATGCGCCAGGCGATCCCGATCTCGGTGGGGGCAACCCCGCTCACGCGGCGGTGTTTGACGTCCTTACGGTCGTGCAGGCGGGCGAGGGACTGCGGCAGGATCACGAAACCGATGCCCGCGGCAACCAGCTCGATCGCATCCGATACCCGATCGGGGGAGGGCAGGTCCGGGCGGGTACCCTCGAGCATCTCGGTGCCGATCTCTGCCCAGCCGGGCACCTCGCTCGGATCCTGGATCAGGTGCAGGTCGGCCAGCTCGGCCAGGCCCACATCGGCGCGCTCAAGCAGCTCGTGACCCTTGGGCAGCACCACCATCGGGGTTTCCTCGTAGAGCTTGATCAGGTGCAGGTCATCCCCGCGATCAAAGGGGAGACGCACAAAGCTCACGTCGGCCAGGTTTTCGGTGAGCACCCGGCGCTGATCCTCACGCTCCCCCATGGTGAAGGAGGTGCGGACGCGGGCGTTGCGCTCGGTCCAGGCCGTGCCCCACTTGCCCAGCGAGACCCCGGATACATAGGCGATACGGAAGTCGGCGGGCGGCGCATCCACCGGGGTGGGTTCGCCGGATGCGGCGGGAGCGGCGGATGCCTCGGGGGCGGCGGATGCCTCGGAGGCGGCGGATGCCTCGGGGGCGGCGGGGAGCGAATCGGCTGCCTGATCGGCACCGGCCACGGGCGCGGAAATCGCGGACGTGGACTCGGCCGGATCGCTGGATTCCGAAACCGATTCCGGGTTCTGGTGCTCGCTCACGGTGCCTCCCTGGGTCTGCGTGCCCCCACACGGACGGGAACACCACCTCCAGAGTACGGCAGGGATCGCCCCGAAAATTTCTGCAACCCCGCAATCACGGTTACCCTAAGAGCATGAGCGAGCAGAACATGAAACCCGCGACCGCGGCAAAGAAGCTCGGAATCTACCTCCAGGCCACGCCTGAGGCATTCCAAGCCGAGCCGATCACCCGCGAGGCCTTCCTCGCGCTTCAGCAGACCCCTCCGGAGTGGCTGACCGAACTGCGCCTGAACGGTCCGCACCCGCGGACCGAGGTGGCCCGCAAGCTCGGCGTTTCGGTATCGGGCCTGTCCCGTGCCGGGATGGCCGACGCCGCCCTGACCACCGCCGAGATCAAGGAGCTGCTCACCAACCCGCCGGCATGGCTGGTCACCGAGCGTGCCACCCAGGCCGAGGTGCGCGCCGTCAACCAGCGCACCAACGAGCGCAACGAGGGTCGCAAGATCCTCGCCGCCGAGCGGGCAGCCGAAGAGCAGAAGTAGCCCACAACGCAGAAAGCGGCGCCCGGATCCAACAGGATCCGGGCGCCGCTTCGTGCGTTCCGAGTAACAAGCGGGCTAGGCGGCGGGCTCCATCGTCAGGACGTTGGATTCGGCGGGGATGAGGTCCGGGACGGCCTCCATGATGCGTTCGGCCCGGCGACCGGGGCGCACCATCGAGGTATGGGTCGGTTCCACAAACCCGAACTTGCTATACAGGCCGTGGGCGCTGGAGGTAAACAGGGTCCAGCGGAAATCTCGACCCGGACCGTTTTCGATCATTTCCTCCACGAGCAATCGACCCAGATTATGGCCGCGATGTTCGGGGAGAACGTAGACATCGGCAAGGTAGGCATCGTTGATGCCATCGGAGACGGCACGGGCAAAACCAATCTGGTTGCCGTGCTCGGTATACACACCCACCACGCGCCATGCGCCGCGAATCTGCGCCTCGACGTCCTCACGGGTACGCCACCGGTGCCAGGGTGCCTGGGTAGACAAAAACTCCCAAATCGCGCCGAGGTCCAGGCGCGACGGATCGGAATCAAACTCGTAGTTCACGATTTATTTTCACACCCCGACGGTGACACTCCGGTGAATGTGAAATGAACACTGGAGAGGGGGCGCGGCGCACCCGGTTCCCGCCCCCTCGAACACCCCCGAAATCCGCGGCGTGGCGGGGATCCGAGGGTCCCGGATGGGTCCCCAAAAAATTCGAAATCCGAGTTTTTGCATCACGGCGTGCCGCGCACCGCGAGTAGTCTGAGAATCCCTGCTGAATCGCTCTCAAAGGACGGCTGATGTTCACTTCCGCAAAACCCTCCTCCACCCGATCCGGATGGGTGGGCGCCGCGATGCTGGGTGCCGCGATTCTGACGTTGACCGCGGGATGCTCGCTGCTGCCCAAAATCCCTCAGCCGGCGATCGAGTCCGCCTCGGAATCGGTGGCCCCCGAGCAGAAGGCGCCGGAGGCGACGCTGAACGATCCCCGACTCAAGGACATCGCGATGCAGCTGGTATCCAGCGCCGAGAATTCCACGCTGGACTGGAAGGATCAGTACGGCTATATCGAAGACATCGAGGATGGCCGCGGATTCACCGCCGGGATCATCGGCTTCACCAGCGGCACCGGTGATCTCCTCGAGGTGGTGCGGGCCTACACCCGGACGGTTCCGGGCAATCCGCTGGCGCCGTTCATTCCCGCGCTGGAGAAGGTCAACGGCACCGACTCCCACGACGGGCTCGGACCGGATTTTGAGCAGGCCTGGACCGATGCGGCCGACGATCCGAAGTTCCGTGCCGCCCAGGATGCCGAGCGGGACAGGGAGTATTTTGACCCGGCGGTATCCCTCGCGGTGGCCGACGGCCTGCGCCCGCTGGGCCAGTTTGCCTACTACGACGCGGCCGTGGTGCACGGCACCGAGGGGGATGAGGTGAGCCTCGAGGGCATCCGAAAGACCGCGATGAAAAAGGCTAAGACCCCCGCCCAGGGCGGCGACGAAAAGACGTACCTGAACGCATTCCTCGACGCCCGCGTCGCGGCGATGAAAACCGAGGAGGCTCACGATGACACCTCGCGCATCGACACCGCGCAGCGGGTGTTCCTCAAGGCCGGCAACTACGATCTGACCACTCCGCTGGAGTGGCGCACCTATGGGGATCGCTACCGGATCGACTAGGGAGCAGGCGTCGAGACGGCTTTTCTCTCCAGAAAGAGAGAGGCCACGCACAGCACGGCCCCGAGAGCGGCGGTAGTCGCGCCGGTCGCACCGGCCACCACGTAGGCCGCGAATCCCGACTCCGACAGGCTCAGCGTGTCGGGCACGGGGACATCGGACACGATGGTGGTGAGCAGGACGATAACCAGCAGGGTCGCTCCGGCCGAGAACAGCGGCCATCCGGGGGTGATGGCCCGGAATCGGGTGGACCCTCGCAACAGTGCCCAGGCGAAGAGAGCGCCAAGCAGAATCATGCCCAAAACCGGCAGCAGGGTTCGCCGTGGCTCGGCGGTGGTGACGTCGACCAGATTCCAGCTGACCACCAATCCCTCCTGCCGAGCCCGCTCGTGGAAGCTTAGGAAACCTAGCAGGGGCAGATAGATCAGGGCAGCAAGCACACCGACCAGAGCTCCTAATATTCTCTGCTTGACCACGGATTTTACTCCCTCGCTCACGTGCTGGCGACGCTACCAGCGAGGATCAGCGGTGTCGAGGGTACGCGGTTCCGACAAGCGAATTTTCAGCGGATTGACACCCTCGGCCACACGCACCGAAGGCCCGCCCCGGATCGGGACGGGCCTTCGGTCTGTGCGTGATTAGGCGCCGGCGAAGAAGGCGCCGATGGCGCCGGAGAGCGCGATCGGGTCGTTCACGTGGCACAGCTCGCGGGCCGAGTGCATCGAGAGCAGCGGCACCCCGACGTCCACGGTGCGGATGCCCAGGCGGGTCGCGGTGAGCGGGCCGATGGTCGAACCACACGGCACCGTGTTGTTCGAGACGAACTCCTGGTAGTTCACCCCGGCGGCCTCGCAGGCCCGGGCGAACAGCGCGGCACCGTGCGCGTCGGTCGCGTAGCGCTGGTTGGCGTTGATCTTCAGCAGCGGACCGGATCCGGCCAGCGGACGCACCGCGGGGTCGTGCATCTCCCCGTAGTTGGGGTGCACCGAGTGGCCGGCATCCGCCGAGAGGCACCAGGATGCGGCATAGGCGCGGGCCACGTCGGTGCCGGTGGCCCCGAGGCCCAGCGCAATGCGCTCGGTGATCTCGGCGAGCAGCGGTCCACTGGCACCCGAGCGGGTTTCCGAACCGAGTTCCTCGTGGTCGAATGCGGCGAGCATCACGATGTGCGCGGGATCGGCAGCCAGGGTCTCCAGGGCGTGCAGGCCGGCCCAGACCGAGGAGAGGTTGTCCATCCGGCCGGCGGCAAACAGCTCACCGTTCTGGCCGAAGCGCGCGGGGGCCTGGGTGTCGGCGGTCAGGATGTCATAGCCGGCCACCTCGGCGGCTTCGACGCCGGCGAGCGCCGCCAGGTGCGCCACCAGGTCGGCGGTGGAGCGATCACCCACGCCGTACACGGGCTGGGTGTGACGCTGACGGTTCAGAGTCAGCCCGTTGTTGGCCTCGCGGTCCAGATGGATCGCCAGCTGCGGGATGCGCAGGTACGGTCCGGTGCGCACCAGGTGCTCGCTGCCGTCGCGCAGAACCAGGCGTCCGGCGAGCTCCAGCTCGCGGTCGAGCCAGGAGTTCAGCAGCGGGCCGCCGTAGACCTCGACCCCGGCCTGCAGCCAGCCGTCGGATCCGGTGCTCGGCTTGGGCTTGAGCTTGAACCCGGGGGAGTCGGTGTGGGCACCCAGGATGCGGAAGCCGGTGGTCGCGGTCGCGCCCTCGGGCTGGATCCAGGCCACCAGCGCGCCATCCCGGATCACCAGGTAGCGGCCGGCCTCGGTGGGCCAGGCGTCGGCCTCGTCCAGCCGGGTGAATCCGGCTCCCTCGAGCCGGGCGGCCCCCGCCGCGGCCGCGTGATAGGAGGAGGGGGAGGCCTGAATGAAGGCACCAAAGTCCGCGATGAGCTCGTCAGTGTTGTGCATGCCCTCCATCCAATCACTGTTCGGGGCGGCGCGGGGAATCCATGTGACCCGTGCGTTTTCCCAGCCGGGGCACGCTAGCCTGAACGCTCACGAGAGGAACCCCGTGCACACTTCCGATTCACGTCCCCTGCCGCGCCGTCGCCGCGGGCTGCTGATCGCGCTGGTGGCCTGTGTGGCGCTGGGTCTCGCGGTGACAAAGCTGGGCAGCGGCGAGGTCGCCGGGTTCGCCGGAGACGCCCTGTATGCGGTGGCCGCGTACCTGGCGATCGGGATTCTCTGGGTTCGGCTGCGCCCGATCCCACTGGGCCTTGTCACCGTGGTGATCTGCTGGGCGATCGAATTCTTTCAGGCCACCGGGATTCCGCTGCGACTGGCCGAGCAGTGGATCGGCTGGCGCTATCTGCTGGGCACCACCTTCAACGGGGTGGACCTGATCGCCTACCTGTTGGGCGGCGTCCTCATTGCCGCACTGGATACCTGGTGGCGATCGCGAGCCACGGCACTCGGATCACACCGTCCCTAGCCGTGGGGCACCCAACGCAGGGTCGCCGGCAGATCCGCCGTGTTATCGAGGCCCGAACCCGGGTGATTCCGCGGTGAGAACCTAACCTTTCGCCAGCCTGCCCGACTCCTCATCGCCGCGCACCAGCGCCAGCACCAGGGACTCCTGCAGGTAGCCGAGCCAGTCATACAGGCCCGTCAGCGGTTCATCGGGGTCGGCCTCGGGGGTCTGCGTGGTGATGCTCAGGCGTTCGGCGAGGACCTGACGCAGATCGCCAAGCGCGCGCATCACGGTCTCGGCATCCGCGCGGGAGAGTGCGGGCGCGGGATCGGCGGGGATCGTGTCCGCGAGCAGCCGGGCACCGTGAATGCGGGCATCGTCGAGGTCGCCGCGGGTCAGCCGGCGAAACTCCGCCGAGGCCTCGGCATCCTCCGGGTAGGCGTCGGGATAGAGGCGTTCGGCCACCGGATCGGTGGGATCCTCAAGCACCTCGATCAGCTGGGTCGCCAGATCGGAGAGGATCGCCCGCTCGTGCTCCTCGAGCAGCAGCGTGAAGCCGTTGTGATCCAGGTGCACGGCACCGATGCTCACGCTCACGCCCCGGTCCCCGCATCACCGGCGCGTACGGTGGCCCACAGACCGAAGCCGTGCATCGCCTGCACGTGCATCTCGGCGGCCTCGCGTCCGGCCCGGGCCACGACCGCGCTGCCCTCGTTGTGTACGGCAAGCATCCGTTCCTCGGCCTGCTCGGTACTCATACCGAAGTGGCTGCGGAACACAAAGGAGACATAGCTCATCAGGTTGACCGGGTCATCCCAGACCACGACCTCCCAGGGCGTCTCGGCGAGCGCCGCCGGGGCGCGGTCTAGCAGCTGCTGGGTGTCGGTCATCACCCCTTAAGAATAGGCGCGGGTGCGGCCTAGAGGAATCGGATACCCGCCTGGAGCACGCTGCGCAGCTCGAATACGTCGCTCAGGCTGCCGTGCGCCATCCCGGGGATGCCGGTGCGCAGCACGTGGCCGAGCAGCGAGCGCTGCACCACCAGGGTGCTCGCGTGGCGTCCGCGACCCACGGCCACGATGCCGTCCTCCATCGAATTGTCGGGGACCACGATCAGCACGCCGGTGAACTTGACCCGGAGGTCCTTGGCGAAGGCCCGCGCGGTGCGGGTGGTGCGGCGAACCGGCAGTTCCAACGGACCAATATTTTCGCCCTGAAGCTCGCCGCGCTTGAGCACAATCCGGCCGCCCCAGTCCTCGGAGGCGATCGCAAACAGTCCGGCGGGGCCGAGGACCACGTGATCCAGCGCCCCCTCGTTCCCGGCGGCCACATCGCTCCACATCGTGAAACCCATACCCAGGTCGGTGATCTGCCGGGCGGTGGCCTCCTCGGCGAGCGCCTTGGCCAGCTCGCGGCGGATCTCCGGGGGAGCGGTCCGCACCAGGCGGGCCTCATAGGGGTCGGGGATGTCGACGCCGCGCCCCACCCACTCGCGCAGCATCCCCAGATAGCGCTCGCGCGCCCGGCCGCCGGGGTGTCCGTAGGTGCGCGCCTTGGGGCGCGAATCCTGCCGCGGCGGACGCGGGGCCGCCGACCAGGTGGCCCCGGGCTCGGCGGGGGAGGAGGTCGAGGAGGATCCGCGATCATAGGACGCACGCGCCTCGATGGTGCCCACCAGTTCCCAGGCACGCTGTACCTCGTCAAACGCGGCGGCGCTGCCTCCGGTGTCCGGGTGGGTCTCGCGGGCGCGACGACGGTAGGCCCGGCGCAGGTCGTCCTCGCTCGCCGATCCGGCCACTCCGAGGACCTCATACGGGGTCCGTTCGGCGGGGCTAGTACTCATGGTGCTCCTTGAAACAGACGGCCGGGGACCGATCCAGGCTACCGGGCGCGGCGGGAAGAAACGTAGCGGGAGGCGCGGATAAAACGTCTCACCCCTCCATTCTGTGGTGTTCTCCGCCGCACTCGGGCCCCATTCCGCCCTCGGCGTAAGGCCGCGGGCGTTATAGTTAGCGGGCATGCTTTGGGAGGAAAAATGACCGATGTTCCCTGGCTCAGTCCCGCGGAAATGCAGGCGTGGCTGCGCTTTATCGCGGTGGTGCAGCTGCTCCCCGGAGCGCTCGAATCCGAGCTCCAGGCCGACGCCGGGCTGACCCACTACGAGTACTTCACCCTGGCAAAGCTCTCCGAAGCCCCCGAACGGACCCTGCGGATGACCGCGCTGTCCGACGCGACCAACGCCACACTGCCCCGGCTGTCCCACGTGGTGCGCCGCCTGGAGGAGCGCGGGTTGGTAGAGCGTTTCCCCTGCGCGGATGATCGTCGGGCCACCAATGCGCGGCTGACCGACGCCGGGTGGGAGATCGTGGTGGCCGCGGCCCCCGGGCACGTGGAGACCGTGCGTAAACATGTCTTTGATGCGCTGGGCCCCGACCTGGTGGGCGCGCTGGATGAGGTCAGTACCCGGATCCTGCGCACCCTGGATCCGAGCGATCGACTGCACGCGCTGACCCCGCCCGGCGTTGCCGAGGCGCCGTCTGCGGCGACGGCCCCCACCGCTCCTGCCGCATGAGTGTGACCCCCACCTCCCGGGTCGATGTGCTGATCATCGGGGCCGGCCAGGCGGGCCTGGCCACCGCCCAGGAGCTTCAGCGCCGCGGCCTCACCAACATGCGGGTCATCGATCGTGGACCCGGCTCGGGTGGTGCCTGGCAGCACCGCTGGGTCTCGCTACGCCTGGACGACGCGCACCAGGTTGAGGACCTCCCCGGGCTCGACACCCTGGGCCTCAGCTTCCGCACCGCCCCCGGGGATGAACCCGCCCGCGACATCGTCGCCGACTACTACGCGCGCTACGAGCGTGCCTACTCGCTGCCGATCCGGCGACCGGTCGAGGCGGTCTCGGTCACCGCGGACGGTCCCGACCACACGCTGCGGGTCACCACCCGGAACGCGGTCACCGGCGCACCCGACACCGAAATCCTGGCCCGGATCGTGATCAACGCCTCGGGTACCTGGACCCATCCGATCCAGCCCGAGGTTCCCGGACGCGAGCGCTTCACCGGTCTTCAGCTGCGCACCCCCGAGTTCGTGTCCGCCGAGGCGTTTGCCGGGCAGCACGTGATCGTGGTGGGCGGCGGGACCAGCGCGATCGGATTTGTGCTGGAACTCTCCCCGGTGGCCGCCCGTGTGCAGTGGGCAACCCGGCATCCGGTGAACTTCAGTGAGACCGTGGGGCTCGCCCGCGACCATGCCCGGGCCGCCGTCGCGGCGCAGGATGAGGCAGCCAGGGCGGGGGAGATCCTGCCCAGCATCGTCTCGGGGACCGGCGTGCCGCTGACCCGACGGATGCGCCAGGCGCGCGAGGCGGGGATCCTGGTCGAGCGCCCGCTGTTCACCGCGATGACCGACACCGGCGTGATCTGGCCCGATGGGACCGCCGAAAACGTGGACGCGGTCATCTGGGCCGCCGGCTTCCGCGCCGAACTCGACCACCTGGAACCCCTGGGCCTCGCCGCCCCCGGACACACGATCCGGGTCGAGCGCGGCCGGGCGATCGACGAACCGCGCCTCTTCCTGGCCGGCTACGGTCCACAGGCCAGCACGATCGGGGCCGCCCGCTCGGCCCGGGCCACCGCGGCGCAGGTGGTGCAGGCGCTCAGCGAATAGGGGTGCGGAAGCCGCGTCGGTAGGTGCCCGGCGTGGTGCCCAGGTGGCGGTGGAAGGCGCGGATCAGGGTATCCACCGATCCCAGCCCCGTGGACGCGGCCACCGCGTCCAGCGAATCATCGGTGGATTCGAGCATCCGCCGCGCGGCCTCGACCCGCAGCGACTCCACATACTGTCCCGGGGTCTGCCCAAACTCCTGCCGAAACACCCGCGCGAAGTGGCGGTCGCTCAGGTTTGCCTGCCGCGCCAGGCGCTCGACTCCCAGGTCGGATTCGAGGTTGTTGGAGATAAACAGGCGGAGCTCGTCCATGTCTCGTGACGCGGGCGCATCCCGCAGCGGCACGCTGAATTGGCTCTGGCCGCCGGGCCGCTTGAGATAGACGACGAGCTGCCGGGCCACGGCGATCGCCATCGGGTTACCCAGGTCTTCGGCCACCAGGGCCAGGGAGAGATCCAGGCAGGAGCTGATTCCGGCGGCGGTCCAGATCCGCCCCTCGTGGATAAAAATCGGATCGGCGTCCACCTCGATCCCCGGGTGTTCGATGGCGAGTTGGGCAGCCGTGGACCAGTGCGTGGTGACCCGCCTGCCCTCGAGGACCCCCGCCCGCGCCAGGATATGCGCGCCCACGCACACCGAGGCGATGCGAGCGACCCGCGGTTCCAGCACGCGCACCCAGTCGACGATGTCCGGATCGCACACCGCCACGATGCGCCCGTGCTCATCGGCCTCCGCCGCCCCGGGCACGATCAGGGTGTCGATGTGTCGCGACGCCAGCTCCGCGATGGTGCAGTCGGGCAGCAGCCGAACGCCCGCCGCGGTGCGGATCGGACCCGAATCGGGAGCGGCGATCAGCACCTCATAGTGCGGGGATGCCCCGCCCTCCCGGTTGGCCAGCCCGAATACCTCGGCCGGCCCGGTGACATCGAGCAGGTCGACCCCGTCAAATGCAAGGACCGCTATCGTGCGCACCGGATTCACCATGTCCTCATCCTCGGTGACGCGGGGAACCTGGCGCTAGTCCGCGAGCGCCGCAACCGTGGGAACCACAACCGCGTAGAGGTCGGCGATGGTGGCCAGCGCCGAGGCGTGCAGCCGGGGTGCGCTGACCTCGGTGTCAAGCACCCGCAGCGGGCGGGTGGCGCAGGCATCGGCGATCACGGTGGCCGAATTGCCGCGGAGGAAGGCACCCTCGGCGGTGAAGGTCACACACATGTGGGTCATGAATCCGGCGATGATCAGCGCGTTGTTGCCGGCGGCGTCGACCAGCTCACCCAGGGTGGTGTCCACAAACGCGTTGGGGGCGCTCTTCACCACCACGGCCTCCCCGTCCCGCGGGGCGACGCGGGGGTGAATCTGACCGATGTCGGCCCGAATGTCATAGGGGGTTCCGGGGCCGCCATCGTTGATCACGTGGATCACCGGGGTCCCGGCGGCGCGGGCCCGTGCGAGTAGATCGGCGGCGGCATCGAGGGCGGGTGCCCAGCCTTCGAGCTCCATCACGCCGGTGGTGTAGGTGTTTTGATAGTCGATCAGCACGAGGGTGGATGCGGTCAGGGACGCGGGTTCGGCGGAGAATCCGTTGAGTTCGCGCAGGGTGGTGGACATGGGGGCTCCCTTGGGGTTGGACCGGTTCGGCCGCCGCGGTGTGCGGTAGGTCCAGCCTCGCTGCCCGAGAACATGGCTGCAATGGCGAATGATTCGCACTTTCTGCCAGGACGTAATGACCGGGCCCGGAAGCACCCCGTGTTACGGGCAGGTAACCACCCGCTGCATCCACGCCGAGGATGTCGCGTGCGCGGTGGGCGCGGGCCCCAAAACCGTGTAGATTGATGCCGAACACCCACAATCACATACGCCACTAAACCACCGCGGGAGAGTCCCGATGTTTGGGCGCCGTAGGAGCAAACCCTCCCCGGGAATCTCTCAGGCCCATGGACCGCAGTGGTGCGGCAACTCTGGAAAGTGATCCCCCATCCGGGCGGATCCACCGACGGTGCAGGTGCGGAATCCCCGCGCGAAATCTCTCAGGTACAGCTACAGAGCGGGGAGGAACCCATCGTCGTTTCCGGCGCGCCCGCGCCGGTACCCATATTGGAGTTCCCGTGACCCTGGTCGACCCATCCGTATCCGTTCCCGCCGCCGCGAGCGCGCAGCCAACCCCCGAGGTCGGCTTTGCCGAGCGCCACATCGGGGTGCACCTCGATGCGCAGGTCACCGACATGCTGAGGGTGATCGGTCAGCCGAGCCTCTCTGCCCTGGTTGATACCGCCGTGCCGACCTCGATCCGCCAGGCGGCCCCGCTGAACCTGGCCCGCCCGCTGTCCGAGGCCGACGTCCTCACCGCGCTGCGCGCCCTGGCCACGCAGAACACCACCGCCGTGCAGCTGATCGGTCAGGGTTACTCGGACACCATCACCCCCGCGGTCATCCGCCGCAACGTGCTGGAAAGCCCCGCCTGGTACACCGCCTATACCCCGTATCAGCCCGAGATTTCGCAGGGTCGCCTGGAGGCGCTGCTGAATTTCCAGACCATGGTCCAGGACCTCACCGGGCTCGATGTCGCCGGTGCCTCGCTGCTGGATGAGGGCACCGCCGTGGTCGAGGCCGCGCTGCTCATGCGCCGCGCGACCCGCGGCCTGCCCGATGATGCGCCCACGGTGATCGACGCCGACGCCTTCCCGCAGACCATCGCCCTGCTGCGCGGCCGGGCCGAGGCGCTCGGGTTCGAGATCATCGTTGCCGACCTCTCCCGGGGCCTGCCCGCCGACCTGCCCGAGGGTCCGTTGGGCGGCGTGATTGTGCAGCAGCCCGGCGTCTCGGGCGCGATCGTGGATCACTCGGCGGTCATCGCCGCGGCCCACGAGCGGGGCGCCCTGGTGACCGTCGCGACCGACCTGCTGGCCCTGACCCTGCTGACCTCCCCGGGCGAGCAGGGCGCCGATATCGCCGTGGGTTCGGCCCAGCGGATGGGTGTTCCCCTCTTCTTTGGTGGCCCGCACGCCGCGTTCATCTCGGTGAAGAAGGGTCTTGAGCGTCAGCTGCCCGGTCGCCTGGTCGGCGTCTCGGTGGACGATGCCGGACGCCCCGCCTACCGCCTGGCCCTGCAGACCCGCGAGCAGCACATCCGCCGCGAGAAGGCCACCTCCAACATCTGTACCGCGCAGGCCCTGCTGGCCGTGGTCGCCTCGTTCTACGCGGTGTATCACGGTCCCGAGGGGCTGACGAGCATCGCCCGTCGTATTCACCGACTGGCCACCGGGCTGCGGGATGCGCTGGAATCCGCGGGTATCACCGTGGTCAACCAGACCGCGTTTGACACCCTGACCGTGGCCGTGCCCGGCCGAGCCGTCGAGGTGCTGGCCGCCGCCGAGGGTCACGGAATCAACCTGCGCCGGATCGACGGTGACCACGTGGGAGTGGCGGTCAACGAGGTCACCACCGCGCGCATCCTCGACCATGTGCTGGCCGCGATCACCGGCACCGAGGCCGCACCGGTGGTTCCGGCCGAGGCCGCACCGGTGGTTCCGGCCGAGGCCGACCGGATCCCCGCCGAGATTGTGCGCACCAGCGCCTTCCTCACCCACCCGGTGTTCCACCAGCACCGCTCGGAAACCCAGTTGCTGCGCTATATTCGCCGCCTCTCGGACCGCGACCTGGCCCTGGACCGGACCATGATTCCGCTGGGTTCCTGCACCATGAAGCTCAACGCGGCGGTCGAGATGGAGGCCATCTCCTGGCCCGAATTCGCCTCGATCCACCCCTTCGCCCCCGATCACCAGACCGTGGGCTGGCGCACGCTGATCACCGAGCTCGAGGAGGATCTGGCCGAGATCACCGGCTATGACCGGGTCTCGGTTCAGCCCAACGCCGGTTCCCAGGGCGAGCTGGCGGGCCTGCTGGCGATCCGCGGCTACCACCGCTCCCGCGGGGATGAGGCGCGCACCATCTGCCTGATTCCGGCGAGCGCGCACGGCACCAATGCGGCCTCGGCGGTCCTCGCCGGAATGCGGGTTGTGGTGGTGGCCACGGCCGCCGACGGCACGATCGATCACGCCGATCTGAACGCCAAGATTGCCGAGCACCGCGACGTGCTGGCCGCGATCATGATCACCTACCCCTCGACCCACGGTGTCTTCGATGCCGACGTGCGCGAGGTGTGTGACGCGGTGCACGCGGCCGGTGGTCAGGTCTACATCGACGGTGCCAACCTCAACGCGCTGGTCGGGCTCGCCAAGCCCGGCGAGTTTGGCGGCGACGTCTCGCACCTGAACCTGCACAAGACCTTCTGCATCCCGCACGGTGGCGGTGGACCCGGCGTCGGACCGGTCGCCGTGCGCGCCCACCTGGCACCGTTCCTCCCCGGGGATGCGACCGACCCCAACTCCACGACCCCGATCTCCTCGGCCCGCTTCGGCTCGGCCGGCGTGCTGCCGATCAGCTGGGCCTATGTGCGCCTGATGGGCGGCGAGGGTCTGACCCGCGCGACCCGCACCGCGCTGCTCTCGGCCAACTACCTGGCCGCACGCCTGGACGAGTACTTCCCGGTGCTCTACCGCGGAAACGACGGCCTGGTGGCGCACGAGTGCATCCTGGATCTGCGCCCGATCACCGCGGCAACCGGCGTCACCGCCGAGGACGTGGCCAAGCGCCTGATGGACTTCGGCTTCCACGCCCCGACGCTGTCGTTCCCGGTGCCCGGCACCCTGATGGTCGAGCCCACCGAGTCCGAGGACATCGCCGAACTCGAGCGCTTCGTGACTGCCATGCGGGTGATCCGCGCCGAGATTGCCTCGGTGGAGGCGGGGGAGTACCCGGTGGCCGAATCGCCGCTGCGCCGCGCCCCACACACCGCCGCCGCGCTGCTCTCGGACACCTGGGATCGCCCCTACGGTCGCGAGCAGGCGGCCTTCCCGGTGCCCGGACTGCGTCAGGACAAGTACTTCCCGCCGGTGGGCCGGATCAACCAGGCCGCCGGAGACCGCAACCTGATCTGCTCCTGCCCGCCCCTGTCGGCCTTTGAGGAAACCTCCTCCGAGGACAGCCACACCGAGGAAGCCGAGGCCACCCGATGACCGAACGCACCACCGCCCTCTACGACGCCCACGCCGTGCTCGGCGCGCACTTCACCGATTTTGGTGGCTGGCAAATGCCGCTGCGCTACGGGTCCGAGCTCGCCGAGCACACGGCCGTCCGCGAGGCCGCCGGGCTGTTTGACCTGTCCCACATGGGCGAGGTCTGGGTGCAGGGACCGGATGCGGCCGCCGCGCTGAGCTTCGCGCTGGTCGGGGCCTTCGACACCCTGGCCGTGGGCCGCGCCAAGTACTCGCTGATCGTGGCCGAGGATGGCGGGATCCTCGACGACCTGATCGTCTACCGCCTCGCCCCCGAGCGCTTCCTCGTGGTCCCCAATGCCGGCAACGCCGCACTGGTGGCCGGGGAGCTGACCACCCGTGCCGCCGGGTTCACGGCCACCGTCACCGATGCCAGCGCGCACACCGCACTGATCGCGCTGCAGGGTCCGCGCGCCGCCGAGATCCTGGCCACCCTGGTGCCCGAGGAAGACCACGAAGCCCTTGCGGCGCTGCGCTACTACGCGGCCCTCGAACTCAGCGTGGACGGCGCCCCGGCGCTGGTCGCCCGCACCGGTTACACCGGGGAGGATGGCTTCGAGTTGTTCATCCCGGACACCCGGGCCGCCGAACTCTGGGACACCCTGCTGGCCGCCGGGCTCACCCGCGGCCTGATTCCCTGCGGCCTGGCCGCCCGGGACTCGCTGCGCCTCGAGGCAGGAATGCCCCTCTACGGCAACGAGCTGACCCGCGACCTGACCCCGTTTGACGCGGGATTTGACCGCGTGGTGAACCTCGCCGAGGGCCACAACTTCGTGGGCCGAGCGGCGCTGGAAGCCGCCCGGGATCACCGCACGGGACGCCGTGTCCTGGTGGGCCTGCGCGGCGAGGGTCGCCGGGCCGCCCGGGCCGGTTATCCGATCCTCAGCGAGGGCGCGGTGATCGGCACCGTGACCTCGGGCCAGCCGAGCCCGACCCTCGGCCACCCGGTCGCCTTCGCCTATATCGATCCCGAGTTCGCGGCCCCCGGCACTCCGGTTCAGGCCGACCTGCGCGGCAAGCCCGAGGCGTTCACCGTGGTTGAGACCCCGTTCTATCGCCGTACCCGCTAATCCACAGCACCGCTAAACACCCACCCCACCACCATCGAAAGGCACCCATGAGCACCGTTGCCCCCAACCTGAAATACTCCGCCGAGCACGAGTGGCTGGCCGCCGGCGATCCCGCAACCGTGGGCATCACCGCGGTCGCCGCCGAGGCCCTCGGCGACATCGTCTACGTGAGCCTGCCCGAGGTAGGCGACACCGTGACCGCGGGCGCCACCTGCGGCGAGGTCGAGTCCACCAAGTCCGTCTCCGACCTGTACGCGCCGGTCACCGGTGAGGTCATCGCCATCAACCAGGCCGTCCTGGATGACCCCGCCCTGGTCAATGGCGACCCGTACGGGGCCGGCTGGCTCTTCACCGTGGCCGTCACCGCCGAGGGCCCGCTGCTGAGCCCCGAGGAGTATGCGGCCGCAAACGGCGTCGCCGCCCCCTAAACGCGTCACCCCACGTTCCGTGGCCGCCGGCGATCCCGCGCGGCCACGGTCCACGGATTCGCTTCCCCCACAAGAACCGGCGGATCCACAGCAAAGGAGTTCCCATGAGTGTTGGCGTTTTTGATCTGTTTTCGATCGGAATCGGACCCTCAAGTTCACACACCGTCGGCCCGATGCGGGCCGCGAATATTTTTGCCACCGAACTGCGTGATCACAATCTGCTGGGCAGCGTCGCCGAGCTGAGCGTTCACCTGTACGGGTCGCTGGCGGCCACCGGCCGCGGACACGGCACGCAGGGCGCGATCCTGCTGGGCCTCTCGGGGTTTGATCCGGAAACCATCGGACCCGACACCGTCACCGAGACCCTGGCCGGCATCGCCGCCGGGGCGCCGCTGCTCCTGGGCGGCGAGCGCGCCATCATGCTGGGGGAGGACGATATGGTCCTGCACCCGCTCACCGTGCTGCCCCGGCACACCAACGCGATGCGGCTGAGCGCCCTGGATGCGGCCGGGATCGAACTCGCCACCGAAACGTTCTATTCGATCGGCGGCGGTTTCATCACCCGCGACGGTGTTGTCCCCGCGGCCGTCCTTGATGTCCAACCAATCCCGCTGCCCTTCGCCAGCGCCGCCCGACTGCTCGAGCACTGTGCCGAGCGGGGGATCCCCATCTCCGAGGTCATGCGCCACAATGAGCTCGCGAAAACCGATGCCGATCGCCTGCGCTCGGGCCTACTGCATATTCGCGACGTGATGAACCAGTGCGCCGACTCGGCGATCGCCCGCACCGGCGTGCTCCCCGGCGGACTCGACGTGAAGCGCCGAGCGCCCGCCTGGCATGAGCGTCTACGCGCCCTGGATCCGCACCGCGATCCGCTGTACTGGCAGGAGTGGGTGAACCTGGTGGCCCTCGCGGTCAACGAGGAAAACGCCTCGGGGGGACGGGTGGTTACCGCCCCGACCAATGGCGCCGCGGGCATCATCCCCGCCGTGCTGTTTTATGCGGTCCACTATGCCCCGAGCGTGCGCGCGCTGATGAACCCCGACGGCAGCACCGAGGCGAGCGCCGAGCTGCTGGCCCTGCGCGATGACATCACCGAGCGCTTCCTGCTCACCGCGGCGGCGATCGGGGTGCTCTATAAGGAAATGGCGGCGATCTCCGGCGCAGAGCTGGGCTGCCAGGGCGAGGTGGGCTCGGCCTCCTCGATGGCCGCGGCCGCCCTCGCCGAGATTCTGGGCGGAACCCCCGCCCAGGTCGCCAACGCGGCGGAGATCGCGATGGAGCACAACCTCGGGCTCACGTGTGACCCGGTGGGTGGGCTGGTGCAGATCCCGTGTATCGAACGCAACGCGATCGGCGCCGCCAAGGCCGTCAACGCGGCCAAGATGGCCCTGTGGGGTGACGGCACCCATCGGGTATCCCTCGATCAGGTGATTCTCACCATGCGTGACACCGGAAACGACATGAGCAGCAAGTACAAGGAAACCTCGCTGGGCGGCCTCGCCGTCAACGTGGTGGAGTGTTAATACAGCACGGGAGGGTGTTGTTCACGGTGTTTCCCCTGGTAATACCCGTAGAGTTTTGAGACCTATGTTGTCTTGCGAAGGGGTCTCATGACGACCGTCGAACAATCCGCCCCGGCGACGCCGGCATCCCGGTGGCACCCTCGCCGCTGGTTTGAGACCGTTCGCCGGTTGCCCTTCAGTTTCGGTCTGATCGCCGTCGTGCTGTTCCTGGGTGCCACCACCGGTGCTCTCTGGGATCCCTTGCGTCACCGCCACTGGTTCCACCTGGTGGCCTACGGTGTCCCCGCATTCGATGCCGGACACTGGTGGACCCTGATCACCGGAATGTTCTGGGCGGCCCACCCGGCAATGTACGTCTGGTTCCTGATCCTGGTGCCGTTCTCGCTGATCCGCCTGGAGCTGCGTCGAGGCTCCGGCGTGGCCGCCGGGTACTTCATTTTTGGTCAGCTGGCGGCGGTGCTCACCAGCGCACTCTTCCTCTCAATCTTCTCCGATCTGGGCTGGGAGTGGGCCGATAATCTGGCCACCACGGTGACCGTGGGCATGATGCCCGGGCTCTTCGCCGCGCTGACCGCGACCATCAACAGCCTGCCCGATCCCTGGCGCAGCCGGGGCCGGATGATCCTCATCTATGTGGCCGCGATCGGTGTGCTGTTCCTGGGTATTCTGCCCGCGCTGCTCAACGCCGCGGCGATCATTATTGTGCTCGCGATGGGCACCCGCCGCCGCAAGCGCGCCCCCAGTATCCACGAGCGTCGTTTCACCACGTTTGTCACCATCCTGGGCCTCGGCGCGATCCAGCTGATCCTCACCGTGGTGCGCACGCACGGACCCTTCGGCGACACCTCGCTGCTCGAGGGTTCCTGGGGTCATGCGGTCATTAACGCGCTGATCATCCTGGTCCTGGCCAACGGGCTGCGCACCGGTCGCCGCCTGGCCTGGGTGCTCGCCCTTGGCCTCTCGCTGATCAACATCCTGGCCGGCCTGTCCTTCTTCCTGATCGTGCAGACCAGCATCCCCGAGCTCGAAGAGATTCGTGCCTACGCGAGCAGCACCAACGTGACGATCGCCGACGGCGTGCTGTGGCTGATCTTCTTTATCTATCTCCTGGTGGCCCACGGCGCCTTCACCGTGCCCTTCCGCCGCCGCCTGCCCGGTGGCGGTGGCGGCAACGAGCGCAGCGTCCGCGAGGTTCTGCGCGAGAGCGGTGGCGGCACCCTGTCCTGGATGACCACCTGGCCCGGAAACCGGCACTACTTCAGCCCGACCGGGCGCGGATTTGTCACCTATCAGGTGCATGCCAAGACCGCGATCGCGCTGTCCGACCCGATCGGACCGGCTGCCGAGCGCACCGAGACCGCGCGCCAGTTTATTGCCTCGGCCGAGAAGGCCGGGTTTGTGCCCTGCTTCTTTGTGGCCAGCGAGGCCCTGCGCACCGAATCGCTGCCCACCTGGCGTTCGCTTCAGGTCGCCGAGGACACCATCATCGACCTGCCCGGCCTGGCCTTTACCGGTAAGCGCTGGAACTCGGTGCGGACGTCCCTCAACAAGGCCGACCGCGAGGGTGTGACCTTCCGCCTGACGCACCTGTCGGCCGAGCCGCGCCGGGTGCAGCAGCAGGTGCGGCAGATCTCCGAGGCCTGGCTCGGGGATAAGGGCCTGCCCGAGATGGGCTTCACCCTGGGTGGAGTCGATGAGGCGCTGGATCCCTCGGTTCGCCTGGCCCTGGCCTATAACGCCGAGGGGGAGATCGATGGATTCCTGAGCTGGCTCCCGGTGTATGGCGAAAACGGCACTATTCACGGCTGGACCCTGGACCTGATGCGGCGCCGCGAGGGTGGATTTGGCCCGGTGATGGAGTACCTGATCGGCCGTTCGGCCCAGGAGTTCTCCGCCGAGGGCGCGATGATCGCGTCCCTCTCCGGCGCCCCGCTCGCCCACCTGGGTCAGCGCGGCGGCAACATCATCGACAATCTGCTGAGCGGACTCGGTGAGGCCATCGAACCGCTCTACGGATTCCGCTCGCTGCACGCGTTCAAGCGCAAGTTCAACCCGCGTTACGAGCCGGTCTACCTGCTCTACCGCGACGAGGGCGACCTGGCGCGGATCGGTCTGGGCCTCGGTCGTGCGTTCCTCCCGGATGCCACGCTGCCGTCGCTGGTGCGCAGCCTGCGCGCCCCGAAATAACCCACAGTCACCACGCAGAAACCGCGCCGGGCCTCGTGCCCCGGCGCGGTTTCTGCGTCGAGGACGGGGGTTGCTGCAAGACTGGGGACATGTCCACGAGCCCGATCGAAGCCGAAGCACGCGCCATCCTCGCCGATTTGACCGGCGTCCCGGATGCCCACTTTCACGAGGGCCAGTTTGAGGCCATCAGCACCCTGGTCGATGCGCGGCGCCGCGCGCTGGTGGTGCAGCGCACCGGGTGGGGCAAATCCGCCGTCTACTTCATCGCGACCCTGCTGCTGCGCCGCCGCGGCGCCGGACCCACGCTGCTGGTTTCACCGCTGCTCTCGCTAATGCGCGATCAGGTCGCGGCGGCCGCCCGGGCCGGGGTGCGCGCGGTCGCGATCAACTCGGCCAATGCCCACGAGTGGGACGATGCCCGCCAGGCCCTGGCGAATGACGAGGTCGACGTGCTGCTGGTCTCGCCCGAGCGGCTGAACAACCCGCGCTTCCGCGACGAGCAGCTGCCCACCCTGATGGGGCGGATCGGCCTGCTGGTGATCGATGAGGCCCACTGTATCTCCGACTGGGGACACGACTTCCGTCCCGACTATCGCCGGATCGCCGAGTTAATCCGGGCGCTGCCGGCCAACCTCCCGGTTCTGGCCACCACCGCGACCGCCAACGCCCGCGTGGTCACCGACATCGAGGAACAGTTGGCGGTGGATGCGGGTGGCGTGGTCACGATCCGCGGTTCGCTGGCTCGCGCCTCGCTGCGCCTCGGCGTCCTGGAACTGCCGGATTCCCGTGCCCGCCTGGGTTGGCTCCTGAGCCATCTGGGTGATCTCCAGGGCAGCGGCATCATCTACGCGCTGACGGTCTCGGCGGCGGAGGACACCGCCCGACTGCTGCGCGATGCCGGGCACAACGTGCGTGCCTACACCGGTCGCACCGACACCGATGAGCGGGCCGAGTCCGAGCTGATGCTCAAAAACAACGAGCTCAAGGCCCTGGTGGCCACGAGCGCACTGGGGATGGGCTTCGACAAGCCCGACCTGGGTTTTGTGGTGCACCTCGGCGCCCCGTCCTCCCCGGTGGCCTACTACCAGCAGGTGGGTCGTGCCGGTCGCGGGACGGACCGGGCCGACGTGCTGTTGCTGCCCGGAAGCGAGGATCGGGAGATCTGGCGCTACTTCGCGACCGCCTCGATGCCCGATGAGGAGCGTGCCCGTGCGGTCCTGGACGCGCTCGGCTCCGACCCGATTTCCACCCCCGCACTCGAGGCTCGGGTGAATATTCGACGCACCCCGCTCGAGCTGCTGCTCAAGGTCCTGGATGTGGACGGCGCCGTGCACCGGGTCGCCGGTGGCTGGGTCGGCACCGGGCAGCCCTGGACATACGATGCCGACCGCTATGCCCGGATCGCGCGGGCCCGCCTGGACGAGGAGGCGTCGATGATCGAGTATCAGCGCACCACCGAGTGCCGGATGGCGACCCTGCAGCGTGACCTGGATGATCCGACCGCGGCGCCCTGCGGTCGCTGTGACCGCTGCACCACCGCCTGGTATCCCTCCTCGATCAGCGAGCAGGCGGCTACCGAGGCCGCCGGTTCCCTGGATCGGGTGTCGGTCGAGATCGAGCCGCGGCGGCAGTGGCCCACCGGCGCCGACCGCCTGGGCATCACCCTGGACGGCGCCGCCGTGCGTGGCAAGATTCCCGAGGCCCTGCGCGCCGAACCCGGACGCGCGATCGCCCGACTCACCGACCTCGGCTGGGGTGGGACCCTCCGCGAGATTTTCGCCCCGGGCACCCCGGATGCGCCGGCCAGCCCGGCACTGCTCGGCGCCGCGATCCGTGTGCTGGCCACCTGGGGGTGGAGCGAGCGACCGGTCGCCGTGGTCTCGGTGCCCTCGCGCTCACACCCCCGGCTGGTGGACTCGGTCGCCCGCGGCCTCGCGGGTGCCGGCAAGCTGCCGTATCTGGGTTCGCTTGAGCTCGTGAACGGCGGCCCGCGCGGCAGCGCCGGCGGCAACAGCGGCTATCGCCTGGCCGGGGTCTGGGACGGCTTCACCGTGGGACCCGACCTCATGGCCCACCTCGCGCAGGTTGGGCCGGGCCCGATCCTGCTGGTGGATGATCGGGTCGACAGCCGGTGGACGCTCACGGTCAGTGCGCTCGCGCTGCGTCGGGCCGGTGCCACCGCGGTGCTGCCCTTCGCGCTGGCCATCGTCGCCTAACAACAACGCAGCGGGCCGGTAACCTCACTCCGAGGTTACCGGCCCGCTGTTCGATTCTAGGCCGACGTCGGCGCCGCAAATTCCTCCGGGACCAGGAATCCCTCATCTAGCAGCTCGCGGAGGCGGGGGAGCAGTTCGGCGCGCAGGGCAGCCTCGTCCACCTCCAGCAGTTGAGCGATGGCCGCCACCAGCACGCCCACCTCGAGGGTGCCGTCGCTCGCCCCCACGATCGCCGCCAGGCCGGTATCCAGGTCCACGGTGCGGCCGAATCCGGCGCCCTGGTGCAGGATCATGACGGACGGATCCTCGTTCCCCGGCCAGTAGTGTCGCTCCTCGGTCACATCCCCGCTCACCCGCAGGGCTTCGGCGCCCAGCGCCGCATCGTCGCGCGCGGCCTGCCAGTCGCGGGCCGCCAGCACCTGACCGACGTGTGCCCCCAGGGCGCCGGAGACCCGGCTGGCCACACGCTCGAAGCGTCGCCAGGGCGCCAAGCCTTGATCGCCGCGACGCAGCAGCACGTAGCCGAAGCCGATGCCGGTGGTGCCCCGTCGGTCAAAGTCATCCAGCCAGGCCCCACACAGACGCTCGAACTCGGGATCACCGGGGCGGGTGCCTCCGTCGCGAATCCAGGTTTCCGCGTAGCGCACCGGGTCCTGACGCTCACGCTCAAGCACCCAGGCGTCGATCTCGGCATCCAGCCAGCCGCGGATCCGATCAAAGGCATCCTCGTCTGCGCGATACTCCCAGTTCCCCAGCATCTGCACAATCCCACCGGGGACGAGGTAGCGCGGCGCCGTCTCGATCATCTCGCGGACGATGTCGTCCCCCTCGCGTCCGCCGTCGCGGTACTCGTATTCGGGGGCATCGGCGCCGCGCGGGGTGATCACAAACGGCGGGTTCGAGACGATGCGGTCGAAGCGCTCTTCTGCCACCGGTTCAAACATATTCCCCAGTCGGAATTCGATGCCTCGGGCCTGGTTCAGTTCGGCATTGAAGTGGGCAATATCCAGCGCCCGCTGGGAAATATCGGTGGCGATGACCCGTTCGGCATGACGCGCCAGGTGCAGCGCCTGGATGCCGCAGCCGGTTCCCAGGTCCAGCGCCAGCGTGATCGGCTCGGGGATGATGAGCCCGGCCAGGGTCCGGCTCGCGCCGCCCACCCCCACCACGTGATCCGCACGGAGCGCGCCACCCACGATCAGTTCGCCAAGGTCGGCGGCGAGCCACCAGTCAATCGATTCGGCGCCGTCGGTGAACGTGTAGGGGCGCAGTTCGAGACTCGCGCGCACAAATCCGTCCGCGGCACTCACCAGCGCGAGAGCCTCGAGGCCGCTCACACCGGTCTCCGGGAAGGCGCTCTCGACGTCCGCGACCGGGCAGGACTGGCCCAGAATAAACAGTCTTGCGCACATGACACGGGCAAACGTCGGATCGGAGGGCTCATCGGTTCGCCCGGCCAAGTGTCGCCGGATCGGCAGTGGATTACCCCGGACGAGGGCGGCATCGGCGTCCTCACCCCAGAGTGCGAGCAGGCTCGCACTGCGATAGTCGGCACGAAGGAGGTCGGCGCGCAGGGCGTCGATGAACACTGAGTTTTGCTGGAGAGTCACCCACCCATTCAACGCCATGTCGGGGGCGGGGCGAAACCAACACCGCACTAACCCCCATCTGCGGTTACGGAAAATGAGGAGCAGAAACCGGTCTGTGTGGTTAGCGCTCCACCCGGATGGCGCTGGCATTATCGGGCGCGAAGTCGAAGTCCACCGCAACCTCGTCTCCCGCCAAAACACCGGGCAACCAGTGGCGCGCATCGTCCCACATCCGGTCAAAGGGAACCTCGTCCACCGGGACCCACCGCGCATCCAGCTCGGCGGTCGCGATGGGCTCCCCCTCAAATTCTCGGGTGCTGAACACCCAGGAACGCTGACTCCACTCGCGCCTCGAGGGGAAGCGATAGTCGATGTACCCGTGGGGCCGAAGCGATTCCGGGGCGATGATCATCCCCACCTCCTCGTGCACCTCACGCACAATCGCCCGGGCCGGGGTTTCGCCCGATTCGAGTTTTCCCCCGGGGGCGACCACCCGCCCCTGGCCGAGTCCGCGACGCTTTTCCCCGAGCAAAACCTCATCCCCGCGGGGTGTGGAACGGATCAAATAACACACACAGACTTCTGGGAGTTCCATCTAATCAGGCTATCGTGCCGCACGCGGGCCGATCATTGCGTACCCTTGTTCGGGGACATCCGCAAAAGGAGCACTCATGCGAACCACCGCCAACGACCTGATCAGACTACGCCGCGACGCCACTCTCGAGCGCGCGGTGCTGATCGAGGCGCACGCACGCGCCGGCGAGGACCCGCACGACTTCATCCCCACCCTTCCCACCATCGATGAGCTGGTGGTCACCGAGCTGCGCAACTCCGAGATCGATGATCGCGGGCTGACCGCTCAGTACATTCTTGCGCGCATGGCCGGTTCCAGCTCACGCCCCGAGGCGGCGCTCCATGCCGCCGATGCCGATCGGGTGGAGCGGGAGATCCTGCGTGAGATCGGCCTGATCCACCCCGAGCTGGCCCGCACCGTGTGGAGCATGCTCGGCCGCCTCGAAGCCGCATGATGTTCCAGAGCCCACGCCGCGAGCCCCACACCCCCGGTATCAGCCCGGAGAACCGCGGGTTCCCGGCGGTGCGGCGCACCGCCGATGCTCAGCCTCAGCCCGTAGAATCAATTGTTATGTCGTGCGCCCTGTGGCACGCCTGAGACTGCCTATGACACGATTTCGCCCCCTGACGCGCACCCGCACCGCACTCATCGCCGCACTGACGGCCATGGGGTTGTTGAGCATGCCGCTGGCTGCCCAGGCCGTGAACATCCCCGCTCTCCAGCCCGCGACCGCCTCCGTGCGTCAGGAACCCACCGCGGCCCCCACCGAGGGTGCCGCGGTTTCGCTTGCTCAGTCCTCCCCGACGATCGCGCCGGATGGGTCGATCACCTTCACCACCACGATCACCAATTCCACCGGAACAGCGCTGGCCGCCGGAAAGGCGACGCTGAGCTCGGGCCCGCTTCCGCTGTCGACCCTTGAGCAGTTCACCGGCTGGTATGACCACTCCATCGATGTGCGTCTGCCCTATGCCCTGGCCTCCGTCTCGGTGCCCGCGCTGGCGCCGGGGGAGAGCTACACCACCGACCCGGTGACCCTCACCGCGGAGCAGATGGAACTACATTCCGTTTACGGAAACTATGCGGTTCGTGCCTATTTTGTGACCGGTCCCGAAATCTCCGAGGCTCGCACCAGCGTGCTGTTTGATCCCGGCACCGGTGCCACGACCGGCGGGATGGCCATCGCCGTGCCGATCACGGCGCCGCCCAGCAGTGCGGGCCTGATCCCGGTGGAATCGCTGACCGAGTGGACGGCCCCCGGTGGCATCCTCAGCCGCGAACTGGATGCCGTACTTGATCGCCCGGTTACCCTGGCAATCGACCCGATGATCCTCGCCTCGATCCGCAGCCTGGGCACCTCTGCCCCCGAATCTGCCACTAACTGGATCAACAGGTTACAGGCCGCGTCGAACCCGAGTTTTCTGCTGCAGTATGCCGACGCCGACGCCGCCCTTCAGGCCCAGGCCGGCGCCTCGACACTGCTGACACCCACCTCGCTGGCCTACGGGGTCCAGCCCGCGAATTTCCCGCCTCAGCACTCGAGTACGCAGGGTTCCAGCGCAACCCCCGAGGCTCCCGAGCTTCCGACGCTGGACCAGCTCACCGCGTGGCCGGCCACCGAACAGGGGATCGTCTGGCCCGGCTCGGACACGGTGAAGTCCTCGGATCTGAAGGTCATCGGTGCCTCGGGAAACCACACGACGCTGCTTGATGGCGCCGCCCTGGATCCCGAGAAGGATTCCACCCCCGGCGCCCACCGCACGGTGGATGGTACCGATGTTTTGGCCGCGGAGCCCACGCTGACCAAGCTGATCCAGGACTTGGTACACCCGGGGCTGGACGGTCAACCCGGTGCCGATTTAACGCACATTCGCGCCGCCTTTGCGGCGCTGGCAACCGAGCGCGGCGCCAACCAGCGCTCCTACCTGGTGACACTCCCGCGTGGATGGGCCGACACCGCCGTCAATCTCGACGCGGCCATTGCCCAGCTTTCGACCATCCCCGAAACCCACATCGTCTCACTGGATACCCTCCGAGCCCAGCCTGCGATTGAGGGAACCCTCGCCGAGCGCGAGGTCCCGAACGATCGGGTGAAGGCCGCGCGTCTGCTCCTGGAGCGCGAGCAGGACCTGAACAGATTCGCCGGTGCCCTCGAGGATCCGGCCCTGCTCACCGGTCGGGAACGGGCTCAGCTCCTCTCCCTGTTTGCCGTGGCCTGGCGCGACCAGGGCTCGGCCTGGAACGGCGCGGTTACCGAACACGATGAGCAAACCACGGCCACGCTGGGCGGCATTACCCTGGCGCCCACCACGCAATTCAACATGGTGAGCTGGCAGTCGAACCTGGGCTTCTCGGTGCGCAATGATCTGCCCTATGCGGTCAAGGTCACCCTGGATGTGGAGTCCGACAACCTGCGCCTGGCGATCGATTCCTCGGTCACCCGCGAGATTAAGCCGTTTGCCACCGAGAAGTTCACGGTGCCGGTCCGCGCCCGAATTGGTAACGGGCAGAGCACCCTCTCGCTGAGCCTGCATGCGCCCGATGGGACTCAGCTGGGCGCCGCCAGCTCGGTCCGGGTCAACGTGCGGGCCGACTGGGAAATCATCGGCTCGGTCGCGCTGGGCAGCCTGGTATTCCTGCTGCTGGCCGGGGGTCTCTTCCGCACCATTCGTAAGCGACGCCGGGGAGCGGTAGACCCGGTGACCACGGGTGAAACCAGCGATTCGGCCCCGGATTCGCAGGCAGACCCAGACGCTCAGGTCGCCTCGAACACCGACACCGCGCCAGACGCTGCGACACGTTCAGACACCCAGGTCGACCCGGATGCCGGCCCCGATTCACTCCCCGAAAAGGCCCCCACACATGGCTAAACCCGCTTCCATCGCGGGGATCGGTCGCGCAAGCGCCTTCCTCGCCTCCGGCACCATGGTGTCCCGTGTGCTGGGATTCATCAAGGCGATCCTGATTGCCCGCACCATCGGCCAGGTGGGTGTCAGCGGTGACGCCTTCGCGACCGCGAATATCCTGCCCAACACGATCTTCACGATCATCGCCGGCGGGGTGCTCTCGGCCATCCTGGTACCCCAGATTGTGAAGGCCACCGTACACGCCGACCGCGGCGCCGCCTACATCAATAAGCTGCTCACCATCACGCTCAGCGTCCTGGCCGCCACCACCCTGGTGGCGATGGCCGCGGCACCGCTGCTGATTAAAGTATGGGCACCCAATTATGGTCCCGATCAGGCGGCGCTGGCGACGGTGTTTGCGCTGTGGTGCCTGCCGCAGCTGTTCTTCTACGGGCTGTATTCGATGCTCGGCGAGATCCTCAACGCCCACAAGATTTTTGGGCCGTTCACCTGGTCTCCGGCGCTGAATAACGTGGTGGCGATCGCCGGACTGTTCGTGTTCATCGGGATGTTTGGTGCCGACTCCCAGGGGCTGCGCACGGCCTCCGAGTGGTCCCCGATGATGGTTGCCGTGCTCGCCGGGAGCGCAACCCTCGGTGTCGCGGCCCAGGCCCTGATCCTGTTCCGCTACTGGAAGGTGCTCGGTCTGCGCTTCCGCCCCGACTTCGCCTGGCGCGGGGTGGGACTGGCCGAGACCGGAAAGCTCGCCGGTTGGTCGTTTGCGATGATCCTGGTCACCACCGCGGCCGGTATCGTCCAGTCCAGTGTGGTCTCGGCGGCCTCGGGACCGAATAACCCGTCAATCTTCGCCCTGCAGAACGCCTGGCTGATCTTTATGCTGCCGCACTCGGTGCTGGCCGTCTCGCTGACCACCGCGTACTTCACCCGGATGGCCGAGCATGCGCGCGCCCTCGACTACGACAAGCTCAAACTCGACGTCTCCGCCGCGCTGCGTAACGTCAGCCTGATGATCGTGGCTTCGGCCGCCATTCTGTTCACCGTGGCCTTCCCGTTTGGATTCCTGTTCACAGGATCCCCGAGCCAGGCCATCGGCATCGGTTTTGTGATCATCGCGTTTGTGGTGGGACTCGTGCCGTTCTGCTTCCTGTTTGTGCTGCAGCGCACGTTCTACGCGCTGGGGGACACCCGGACCCCGTTCTTCTTCACGGTGTTCCAGGCCGTCCTGTTCAGCATTCTGGCGGCCGGATGTCTGCTGTTGGATAAGTCGGTGATCGGCTTTGGTGTCGCCCTGGCCACCAGTCTTGCCGGAACCGCCCAGGCGTTCGTGGCGTTCTTCCTGCTGCGTCGGCGCCTCCGGGGCCTGGACGTCCAGCAGATCGTCAACAGCATGGCGATCTTCACCTTCTCGGCGATCCCGGCAACCATCGTCGGTGTGGTGAGCATGCTCCTGATGGGCGGCCTGAACACCGGAGGATGGGCCTTTAGCAGCCCGGTCACCGCGATCATTTCGATGATCATCGCTAGCGGAGTCACCGGCGGGGTTTATCTGCTGTTCCTCTGGGTGCTGCGCGCCCGCGAGCTGGCCACAATCACGGCGCCGTTTGCCAAGATTATCGGCCGCCTGCGCCGGTCCTAGCCCGTTCTCACGCCGTTTTCTGGGCGTCCATCTCCCTCGGGAATGCATGCCACGTACAATGTGTTCTACCCTCCAACAGGACATTCTCAAGGGAGTCTAATTGCGTAACGTCATCATCATCGGATCCGGCCCGGCCGGCTACACCGCCGCCATCTATGCGGCGCGTGCGAACCTCAATCCGCTCCTGATCGCCTCGAGCGTTCAGGCCGGTGGCGAGCTCATGAACACCACCGAGGTCGAGAACTTCCCCGGGTTCCCGGAGGGTATCCAGGGTCCCGAGCTCATGGCCAAGATGCAGGAGCAGGCCGAGAAGTTTGGTACCGAGGTCCTGCTGGACGATGTCACCGAGCTGGACCTGTCCGGCGACATCAAGCGCGTGGTTACCGGCTACTCGGGCGAGTTTGAGGCCGAGTCGGTCATTTTCGCCACCGGTAGCGCCTACCGCAAGATCGGCCTGGCCGATGAGGAGCGCCTGTCCGGCCGCGGCATCTCCTGGTGCGCGACCTGCGACGGTTTCTTCTTCAAGGAAAAGACCATCGCCGTCGTGGGTGGTGGAGACTCCGCCATGGAGGAGGCCACCTTCCTGACCAAGTTCGCCAGCAAGGTCTACGTGATCCACCGTCGTGACACCCTGCGTGCCTCGAAGATCATGCAGGAGCGTGCCCACGCGAACGAGAAGATCGAGTTCATTTGGAACGCCGAGGTCACCGGCATCAGCGGCGAGAACGCCCTGAGTGGTGTCACCCTGACCGACACCGTCACGGGGGAGGAGCGCGAGCTCGCCCTGGACGGCCTGTTTGTCGCGATCGGTAACGACCCGCGCACCCACCTGGTGCACGGCAAGCTGGATCTGACCGAGGAGGGCACCATCGCCGTCTCGGGCCGTTCCTCCAAGACCAACGTCGCCGGCGTCTTTGCCGCGGGTGATGTGATTGACCCCACCTACCGTCAGGCGGCCACTGCGGCTGCTTCCGGTGTCGTGGCAGCCCTGGATGCCGAACACTATCTCGCAGCGCGGGAGAGCGGCGTACAGGACCCCGCAGGCATCGATCTCGCACCCGCTAACTAAGAACATAAGGAGTACATCATGAGTGCACGTGCAGTATCCGAAGCAACGTTCCAGGCCGAGGTCCTCGACTCCGAGAAGCCGGTTCTGGTTGATTTCTGGGCCGAGTGGTGTGGCCCGTGCCGCATGGTCTCGCCGATTCTCGACCAGATCGCAGCCGAGAACACCGACAAGCTCGACATCGTCAAGGTGAACGTGGACGAGAACCCGCAGCTGGCTGCGCAGTTCCAGATCACCTCGATCCCGGCGATGAAGGTCTTCAAGGCCGGTGAGGTGGCCAAGACCATCATCGGTGCCAAGCCCAAGGCCGCCCTCGAGGCAGACCTGGCCGCTTTCCTCTAGGTCAGCACCAACACAAAAACCCCGGTTCTTCCGGGGTTTTTGTGTTTAACTCGGTTCTGATTTGCCTACTTGGGGTCGATACTCTGACCGAGTTCGCCCAGGATTCGGTTCAAATCACCCACGGTGGCGAAGTCGATGGTGACCGAACCTTTTCGAGCCCCCAGGGTGACCTTCACGCGGGTGTTGAGGCGATCGGCAAGCGTTTCCGCTACCTCGTCCAGGTATCCGCGCTTATTGCCCGCCACGGGCTTGCTGGAGCGCGGGGGAGCGGACTTGGTGGCGGCGGACTCGGCCGCGCGCACCGACAGGTCCTCGTTAATGATCTTGTCCGCCAGGTGGTGCATCTTCTCCAGGTCGTTGACCGAGAGGATTGCTCGAGCATGACCGGCACTCAGCACGCCGGCGGCAACCTTCTTCTGCACCGAAGCGGGGAGCTTCAGCAGACGTAGGGTGTTGCTGATCTGCGGGCGGGATCTTCCGATCCGCTCGGCCAGCTGTTCCTGGGTGATCCCGAAATCGCTGAGGAGCTGCTGGTAGGCGGATGCCTCTTCCAGCGGGTTCAGCTGCGAGCGGTGCAGGTTCTCCAGCAGGGCATCGCGCAGCATGTCCTCATCGGCGGTCTCCTTGACCACCGCGGGGATGCGCTCGAGGCCCACCTCGCGGCTGGCACGCAGCCGGCGCTCACCCATGATCAGCTCGTATTTGCCGACCCGAGTGGGGTGGGTGCGCACCACGATGGGCTGGAGTACACCAACCTCACGAATGCTCACCACGAGCTCGGCCAGCGCCTCGGGCTCGAAGTAGGTGCGCGGCTGGACCGCGTTGGGGATGACGTCCGCCGGGTTGATGTCGATCAGTCTCGCGCCCGGAACGGACACCAGCTGAGGTTCCTCGGCGGTGTTCGCTGATTTAGCCGAGTTTTTTGCCGCCGCGGGCTGCTCGGAGGCGGGGAAGAAGACGTCGACCGGTCGGGAGGCCGCAGGATTATCGCTGGTGGGGATCAGGGCGCCGATTCCCCGGCCGAGGCCCGTGCGTTTTGTTGCCATGATTAGGCGTCCTTTCGGGTGGTCGACTGACGCTGTTCAAATTTGCGACCCCATACGGCGATCTCCGCCGCAGCCTCCAGGTAGGAGACGGCTCCGAGGGAGCTCGGGTCATAGCTGATGACCGTCTGCCCGAAGCTCGGGGCCTCGGAGATACGCACCGTACGTGGGATGACCGTGTGCAGCACCTGGTCGGGGAAGTGGGTGCGAACATCCTCGGCGACCTGGTTGGACAGGTTGGTGCGCCCGTCAAACATGGTCAGCAGGATGGTCGACAGTCGGAGACCCGGGTTGAGGTGTTCTCCGATGAGCTGAATGCTGCTCAGAAGCTGGCTCAGACCCTCGAGCGCGTAGTACTCACACTGAATCGGGATCAGTACCTCACGAGCCGCCACGAAGGCGTTGATCGTGAGGAGTCCCAGCGAGGGTGGGCAGTCGATGAAGACGTAGTGGTACTGCCCGGCGACCTCTTCCAGGAGGGAATCCACGGCGTCGCGCAGCAGGTGTTCACGACGATCCTGGGTGACCAGCTCGATTTCGGCGCCGGCCAAATGGATGGTCGAGGGCGCGCAGAACAGGTTTTTGGGGAATTCGGGGCTCGGCATCACCACGTCACTCAGGGAGAACCCGTCGATGAGAACGTCATAGATACTCGGCGTCTCCGCGGTGTGCTCGACACCCAGCGCGGTGGAGGCATTCCCCTGCGGGTCGAGATCGATAACTAGGACACGAGCGCCAGCCTTCGCGAGGGCCGCGGCCAGGTTGACGGTGGTTGTGGTTTTCCCCACGCCGCCCTTCTGGTTGCACACCGCAAGCACCCGAGTTTCGCGGGGGAGTGGCACGGGGAACTGGCCGATTACACGGCGACGCTTACTCAGGTCCGCAATCTCGCGCGCGAGAGGCGTTCCTGCGTCTGGGGTGGCGGTTTCGCCGGTGACCTCGCGGTCAGGCTGTGACTGTTTCACGTGAAACGGACTCCGATCTGTGTCTCCTTAACCGTATCGTGATCAGCAGACATTTGGGGTGTCGATTTCCGCGTGCCGAAGCACAATGACGACGCTCACGCTGTCCAAGACTCGGTGCCTCCACCCCGTCTCGGCACACCCCACGGCCGGAACGCTCCCACCACCCGCGCATCGGCCCGATGTCACCCAGTCAATGTTTCACGTGAAACGGACCCGGTTCCCGCCAACGTAAGCACTGCCCGGCTCCCGGCTCCCGGCTCCCGGCTCCCGGCTCCCGGCTCCCGGCTCCCGGCTCCCGGCTCCCGGCTGATCATCATCCGGACCAAGAGGACCACTTGTCAAAGGGCACCAATTGACCGCAGGCTCCTACACACCTGCCCCATCGGGGGACGCATACGCCCAGTCAGCTCATCGAATGACGCAGCAATAGGCGCTACGAATTCGGGTTGACTGTATTCCGGCAACGCATCGAGGTCATAATGTGGTGTGTTCCTCTGCCGCGGCAGTTCCAGCCGGCTCAGCAGTTCCAGTAGCTCCTGCGGTTCCACCAGCCTCAGCAGCATGGGCTAACCAATCTCAAGCACAGCACAACGATCACTTCATACCCACCGCCGAGCGCCAGTGCTTCATAATAGGACGCCCAAACACATGCGACATCACCGCCCTTGAGCATGCGTTTCACGTGAAACGCTCGACGTCCCTCGGCCCGCGCGACCGTAACTGCTCCGTCCGACTCTCACAGTCGAGCTTGACAGTTCACCATGGTGCGTCACGCCCCGCAAGCATTGGCTGCAAGACGGACGTGGAGCATGAGAGCGACAGCGCTTCCCCGCGCACTCCCACGTCAAGGCTGGTGCTTGGGACGCCAAGACCGAAGCATTGAGATTCGATCGTCCGGGGTACGCAGCACGCCCACGAGTGCATGTATAGACCCGGGTTCCGCTGCCTAAGTGAACCACCGACCGCTGACCTATCGTCGGCAGGCCACGACGGCCGAGCTTTCAGTAGGAGGCAAGACACAGAAAAGTATTCACGCAGGATTGTTTCACGTGAAACGCTCCCCTCATCCACGAGACGGAAGTGCCACGATCTGGCACCGCCAGAAGTCCCCATTTTTGCGCGGCCGCGGGGACAGCTTGCCAGCACTGAGTTCGCGTTCACGGCGACAGGATCTCGGGCGCGGGTTTGTCAAACACAGACACATGGGGGAGGGGGAGAGACGCCACAGCGGCCGTCGATCTATGGGCTGTGTGTTCAGGACCTGAGAGACGGAATTCCGGCGCAGAATTTTGCGAGATGCAGGGACGCGGCCTCAGTGCAGGTGAGTGACCGTGGGCAAGAATTCGAGTGTTCAGGACTGTGTAGGGGCAGAAAGAAGCACTAAACAGAGCAGCGACTTCAGCGCAACATCCGACATCTACAAGAGGGAGCGCAGTACACAGGAAGGCATGTTTGAGCATTGGTTCTGGGAATCCCAGGCACCAGATTGCCAGCCCGAATGGGACGCTATGTGCGCGCAAACACTGCAGAGTCGGAGAAGTAGCCCAAACTCAAAACCGCAATTGAACACGTCGTCAGGCCTACGACCCACGCCCGATTCGCAAAGACGGAATCAATGGAGTGCCTCTGGCCCACAACGAGTACACACAGAGCGAATCGCAAGACCTACTACGCCCATGGATGATGAGGAAGACTATGCGGTTGTGAGTCTGCGAATCTCGATCGACGCAGTGCAACACCCCGTGTATTCCAGTACCGAGAGCATCGTCTCGTGCCATCGACCGCTGTGGGAGCGCCGAAACTGGGCGGGGACAAAACAACGCGGTTCTCTCCTAGATTTGGCCACCCCAAGGTACCCTCGATTAACATCAATGGGTTCGCAACAGGGACCCCGCGGGCAGGCCAAACCGGAATAGGTCGCGTGATTTCGCGTGATTTCGCATATCAAGTGAAAGTCCGGGCAGCGGTGACGGTCCTCGCCCAGACCCGGATTTGTAGGTAGTTCCAAAGTGCGATTCACCGAGCAGCACGCCACACTGACGGGTGCGGAGAACTGTACCGTTTACAGGGCCGCTATGAATGCGGCTGGTGCCCCAAGGGAGCAGTATCTGGCGCGCACCACCAGTCGGGCAGCGCGGTGGCGGCGGCCGCAGGGGACGCGGGGCACGGGCAGTGAGAAGCGGGGCACGGGCAGTGAGAAGCGGGGAGCGGGGAGCGGGGAAGTCATCGTAGATCACCCGCGGGGGAGGGGATCGGAACGCGAAGCAGACGTTACGTAGATGGCACTCCAAGGTGAAGGTTGGAGCGTACAGGTCGAAAAGTGTGCCGCCTGAGAGGTCACGTTCGACGGCTGAGAAGGACGCATGTTTCACGTGAAACATCGAAGAGGAGCCACCTCGGACCCGTACACGACCCCACAAACGTGAACGCGATTCCACATCGACCCCGTCAGTAACGGCGCAGGAAGAGGTTCGGAAGGCACCGGCGGAACGTGACGAAGCACCCAACTTCGCCTGCCTGCACCCACGCACCCACGCACCAACGCACCCACCCACGCACCAACGCACCCACCCACGCACCAACGCACCCACCCACGCACGCACCCACGCACGCACGGACGGACGGACGGACGGACGGACGGACGGACGGAAGAGCATATTCGGCAGCGAACGATAGCGCACACCAAGCGCGAGCCAGGGTGGATAGAGACGGAAATGAATCGAGCGAGGTTCCACCCCCACGAGACAACGTGAGGTGAGTCTAGGTGAATTGAGTCGAGACACGGACGTGTGAATTGAGCACAAATGAGGACAGTGCCCACACGGGGAGTCTTCAACTGAGCACCGAAAGGCGTGCATCAAACTCGAACGAACTGCACTCACCCAAGGACATCATCACACCGCGCAAACACGAAAAGAAAAAATGCGCGCCGGACCGACGCCGTGAAGAAATTGAAGACGACTGGTCCGTGAAATGGGTAAAACGGGCGGCCAGGCGGCGCGACCTCAACAAACCTGGCCGATCGGTCAGTCAAAAAACTACCTGACCTGGCATTTAGATTGGCAGAATCGGAAAAACGATTCTTAGGAACGAGGAATGCGAAAACCCGGCCGGCAAAATGAGATTTCTCGGGAGAATCGATCTGGACACACCACTTTTTGACACAAATTGGATGAAAGAGGCCAAAACCGAGCTCGAGAGTGCCGTCCAGCGCGAGTCAACGAGTCTTACGAAAATACGAAAACGCCCCCATCAACAAATGTGATGAGGGCGATCGGAAATCGACGCGGACTAAAAACTAGGCGCGAACGAAACCTCGCACCACGCGGGTGACCTCGGAGGTGACACCTTCGCCCAGGACGTCCACCCGAATATCGGAAACCTTGAACCGACGGATCTCCTTCGCCGCGGCGGCAACTTCGGCTTCGGCGTTAATACCCTTCATCAACACCAGCTCGCCACCATCGCGGAGCAGGGGAGCGGTCAGCGGGAGCAGCTTGCGGAACGCACTAACGGCGCGAGCGGTGACCTGGTCGAGCGGCTCATCGAGCGAGACCTCTTCGGCACGAGCCCGAAGCACGGTGGTGTTCGTGAGTCCCAGTTCCTCAACCTGATTGTTGAGCCAGGCAACCCGGCGCTCCATCGGCTCGATCAAGACAAAGTTCACATCGGGGCGCGCGATGGCCAGGACGAGGCCGGGGAGACCAGCCCCGGTACCAATATCGCCGACGCGGCCCGGGCGCAGAAGCGGAGCAACCAGCGCCGAATTCAGGATGTGTCGGCTCCACAGGCGGGGAAGTTCGAGCGGGCCGATAAGCCCCAGCTCCTCCCCACGGCGAGCAAGGTTCTCGGTGAAGGCACGGGCTACGGTGAGCTGATCGCCCAGAATGACGGCGGCTTCGGCCGGCTCGGCCTCGAGGTTTTCGATGGTCATGATGTCCCTTTGATGGTTAAAAGGCCCCGTGTTTCACGTGAAACACGGGGCCCGAAAAGGTTGTGCGGACGGCCCCAAAAAGGTGCCGAAAACGCTAGGAGCGAGTGATGACCGTGTGCCGGTCGCGACCCTCGCCGGAGGAGTTGGAAACGAATCCCCGAGCGGCCACAAGGTCGTGAACAAGCTTGCGCTCATAGCTCGACATCGGGGGCAGCGCGGCGGAAGTTGCGCCGGCCTCAAGCTGCTCGGCGGCGCGATCCACCAGGCGAGAAAGCTCCGCCTCGCGAGCCGCGCGGGAACCACCGATATCCAGAATCAGACGGGAGAAGGCCCCGGTCTTACTCTGCACTGCCAAGCGAGTGAGTTCCTGAAGGGCATTGACGGTTTCGGTGTGAGACAGGACCGAAAGGTTGGAATCTGCCTCGTCGCTCTCGGTCACCGCGAGGTAGGCGCGGCCGTTGCGTACGTCGATATTAATGTCACCATCAACATCGGCGATATCGAGGAATTCTTCGATGTAATCAGCGGCAATTTCACCCTCCTCTTCGAGCTCGGCCAGGGTGGGTTCCTGATCACGAGCCTCGCGAGCGACGGGGGAGTGGGACAGTTCGGTCATCTCGGTCACTTCCTCGGAGTGTTGTTCGACGCGCCGGAGCCGTCGTCATTCTTCTTGGGCTGCTGTGCGGTACCACCCGGCTGCTGCGGGGTGCCGCCGGCCTTCTTGGCCCGGTTCTTTCCCATCGGCTGCTGACGCTGTACGGGCTTACGCTCCTCCACAACGATCGTGGCGGAATCGGACTTGGGCTCCAGCTTGCCCTTACGAGCCAGGCGAGCCTCGCGCTCACGCGCGGCCTCGGAGCCCGGCATCGGCATGTTGCGGATGATGATGAACTGCTGAACCATGGTCCAGATGTTCGTGGTCAGCCAGTAGAACATCACGCCCAGCGGGAAGGCGAAACCGGAGAACAGGAAGACGAACGGCAGGATGTAAAGCAGGATTCGCTGCTGCTTGAACATCGGGGAGGCCTTGGTCTCGTCCGACATGTTCTTCGAGACGATCTGCAGCTGGGTGATGAACTGCGATGCGGTCATGACCACAACCATGATCGCGGCGATAATCATCACCAGGACCTGGGGGCCTGCCGGGTCGTTCATGGCCGACTGGAAGCTCGAGTGCAGCGGTGCACCACCGAACAGACGGGCCTCACCAAACTCCTTGGCGAGGGTCGCGTTCAGCGGTCCCACACCGGCCTTGGAGTTCTGCGCACCATTCAGCACAGAGAACAGCGAGAAGAAGATCGGCATCTGCACAAGCAGCGGAAGGCAGGAACCCAGCGGGTTCGTTCCGGTGTTCTTGTACAGGGCCATGGTCTCGCGGCTCATCGCCTCACGAGAGAGCTGGTCGCGCTTGCCCTTGTACTTGTCCTGAATCTTCTTCAGCTGAGGAGCGACCTCCATCATCCGACGCTGATTCTTGATCTGCTTCACAAACAGCGGGATCAGGGCGGTACGGACCACGAGCACGAGGCCCACGATCGACAGTACCCACGTGATACCGGCGGCAGAGTCCATGCCGAAGAAGGTCAGCAGCCAGTGCCAGGAGACCAGCAGGAGCTCGACCACCCATTTCAGTGGCCACAGAATAGTTCCTAGGAAGTCCATCGCTTGGGTCAGCCCTTTCTCTGGGTCGAAGCTACGACAAAGCCGCGCGTCGTAGTGGTGTAGCGGAAATGTTTCTTCGGCGGGACATCATCGATGCCGCCGGCGGCCCAGGGGTTGCACCGCAGAATTCGAATACCCCCACGCAGGGACCCGAGAAGCAGGCCACGCTGCTGGATCGAGCCCAGGGTGTAGGCCGAGCACGAGGGGTAGTACCGGCAGACATCCCCATACAGAGGGGAGATCCACCGTCGGTAAAGCATCAGGATCGCCAAGCCGATATTGCGTGGGACCAGGAGGAGCGTGTCAAGCACAATCATTTCGGCGCGAGCCTGGATGAGGATGATTCGACATCGGAACGGAACGCATCAAACTCGGCGGTGGCCGCCGAGGGGAACGCCCGATAGACAATCTCGGCGCCGGGTGGAAAGCTCTCGCGGAGCTCAAAACTCGCGGCCTTGAGGCGCCGCCGCACCCGATTTCGGGTGACGGCGTTGCCCACGTTCTTTGCAACAATGAACCCGAATCGCGGAGGACCGCCATTCGGGTTCATGTGCATATATGCAACAGTCACCGCGCCAACGTTCCGACGTCCCCGACGCACCAGACGCTTGTAATCGGCGCCCGTGGTGATACGGAGTTCGGAGGCTAGCACGGTGATGTGCGTTTCGCTTGGGGCTTCGGCGCTATTAGGCCGAGAGCTCGGTGCGCCCCTTGCGGCGGCGCGCCGACAGGATTGCGCGACCCGCACGGGTGCGCATACGCAGACGGAAGCCGTGCACCTTGGCGCGACGACGGTTGTTCGGCTGGAAAGTTCTCTTGCTCATAATCACTCACTCTTGGGTAGGACATTCACTGCCCGGTTCGTAAAGGCAGAGAAAAACTGGGTGCCCGAAGGCTACGTCAACCAATTAAAACTACGGCCTAACACGCGCGGGGTCAAACCGAAGTTGCTCAAAACATCAATTATCCACAGATACACAGCTTCGCGCCAGACTAACGCGGGGGTGATTTTTCCGCTAGATTTGGCCGATCGGTGCATAAGCGGTTAGCGTGAGTGAGTCAGTTATCCCCAGATACGGGGGCCTGAATCCCGGTAGATACGCCACTTCGACGCTTTCCGTGGATAAGCCTGTGAATAACTTTTGGGGAGATATGTCCAATCAGCTCGACGAGACCCAGCAATCCTGGCAGCTTGTGCTCGACGCAATGTCGCAGGATTCCCGCGTCACTCCGCCGCTGCACGGCTTCCTCAACCTGGTGATTCCCAAGGGTGTCATGGCCGGAACCTTCTATCTGGAGGTCCCCAACGAGTTCACCGCCGGGCAGCTCAACACCCGGATGAAGGCGCCGCTGATCCAGGCGCTCGGTCAGACCGAACAGACTCACGGTGCCAAAACCTTCGCGGTGGTGGTCAATCCCGAGATGATCGATGACGAACCCGAGGTGGAACTGCCGGCCACCGATCCCGAAGCCGGGATCTACACTCCGGAGACTGCGGCGCCGATCGCGAGTCCGGTGGGGGAGCAGATTCACCCCGCCCGACAGAACGACACCCGGCTGAACCCCAAGTACTCGTTTGACAACTTCGTGATCGGGCAGTCCAACCGCTTTGCCCACGCGGCAACGGTGGCCGTGGCCGAGGCACCGGCCAAGGCGTACAACCCGCTGTTTGTCTACGGGGAATCCGGTCTGGGTAAGACCCACCTGATGCACGCGATCGGGCACTATGCGATGAGCCTGTACCCGGGCATCCGTGTCCGCTATGTCTCCAGCGAAGAATTCACCAACGACTTCATCAACTCGATCGCCAACAACCGCGGCTCCGCCTTCCAGGCGCGCTACCGTGATATCGACATCCTGATGATCGACGATATTCAGTTCCTGCAGGGCAAGGCGGAAACGCAGGAGGCGTTCTTCCACACCTTCAACACCCTGCACGATCACAACAAGCAGGTGGTGATCACCTCCGATCTGCCGCCCAAGGCTCTCACCGGCTTCGAGGATCGGATGCGCTCGCGCTTCGAGTGGGGTCTGATCACCGACGTTCAGGCACCCGACCTGGAAACGCGAATCGCGATTCTGCGGAAGAAGGCACTCAGCGAGAAGCTCCTGATCCCGGATGAGGTGCTGGAGTTCATCGCGTCCAAGGTCTCCTCGAACATTCGCGAGCTGGAGGGCACCCTGATTCGGGTGACCGCGTTCGCGAGCCTGAACCGCACCCCGGTGGATATGAACCTGGTGCAGACGGTGCTGAAGGATGTCATCACCCTCGACGAGGACAACGTGATCTCCCCGGTGGACATCATCAACACCACCGCCGCGTACTTCAAGCTGAGCGTCGACGACCTGTACGGCTCCAGCCGGTCGCAAGCCATCGCCACCTCACGCCAGATCGCCATGTATCTGTGCCGCGAGCTCACCAACCTCTCGCTCCCCAAGATCGGCCAGCTCTTCGGCGGACGGGATCACACCACCGTGATGTACGCGAATAAGAAGATCGGAGACCTGATGCAGGAGCGTCGTTCGATCTATAACCAGGTCACGGAGCTCACCAGCAGAATCAAGCAGGGACACCGTTTTAACGGCTAAATCCATTTTTTGACCCTCGAAACGGATCCCAACCGGATCCGTTTCGAGGGTTTTTGCGAAAAAACAGCCTCTGAGAACGTTTTTAAGCGCACCCAAAACATTGCGCTTGGACGATCTTCGAGGCTGTTTTGCGATGTGACGCGCCCAAAATGCGCCCGCACGAGGCGTCCGGTTAAGAATTTTTTGTCCCCGGAGAGGGGCGCTCTCGCGCCACTTATCCACAGATTTCGGGGGATCGTCCCCAAGTGCACAATGTGGATAACTGTGTGGAAACCTGTGGACAGATTCGGGGAAACCTGTTCACTTAACGAGGCGCCTTGTGAAAAATCCCTTAAATCACGCGGTTGGCGATCACGGGTCTCACAGCGAATCACACAAACCGCACACAGGCTCGGCGCCCCGCTTCGCCAACGGATTCCCGGGATTAACAGACTTATCCACAGTTTCCACAACGGTTAACACGATTAAAGATTCTTAAATGAAATTACTGGCCCAACAACCTTTGCGGCTTGGCCGGGCTCAAATCGACCGCGTCTCACCACGGGTAGCTACCCGTGAAACACAAAAACTCAGCAAGCACGGCTAACATGGTGTTTCCAGAGCTTCTAAACGACAGGGGAACTCAAAGTGCGATTTAGCGTCAATCGCGATGTCTTCAGCGAAGCCGTCTCATTCGCGGTGAAACTGCTCCCGCAGCGCACCACGCTGCCGATCCTGAGCGGTGTGCTGATTGAAACCAACGACACCGGGCTTACTCTCTCGAGTTTTGACTACGAGGTATCCGCGCAGACGAAGATCGTTGCCGAAATCGAAGAATCAGGGTCGATTCTTGTTTCCGGTCGTCTGCTCGCGGATATCGCCAGCCGTTTGCCCAACGCTCCGGTGCAGTTTGCCACCGAGGACAACCGCATTCTGGTGACCTGTGGCTCGGCCAGCTTCACGCTGCTCTCGATGCCGGTGGAGGAATACCCCAGCATTCCCGAAATCTCGGGTCAGTCGGGGCTCGTACCCGCCGATGAGTTCTCGGCTGCCGTGGCACAGGTTGCCGTGGCCGCTTCGCGAGACGATGTCACCCCGGTCATCACCGGCGTGCAGCTCGAGGTTGCCGAAAACCACCTCGGCCTCGTGGCCACCGATCGCTACCGCGTTGCGGTCCGTGAAATCGACTGGGATTCCGGTGAAATCGGTGGTGGCGAACCCATCACCGCCCTGGTTCCCGCGCGAACCCTCCAGGAGGTCGGAAAGACCTTCGGTCACTCGGGAAACATCTCGGTGGCGTTCACCAGCAAGGACGACCGCGAGCTGATCGCGTTCTCCGCGGACAACAAGACCGTGACCTCGCTGCTGATCAAGGGCACCTTCCCCCCGGTGCGTCGCCTCTTCCCCGAGACCACCGAGAACTACGCGGTGATCAACACCGGAGAACTCATCGAAGCCGTCCGACGTGTGTCGCTGGTTCTGGAGCGCGAAGCGGCGCTGCGGTTCACGTTCACGATCGACGGTCTCGTGATGGAGGCAGTAGGTTCCGAGCAGGCACAGGCATCCGAGAAGATCGATGCGCTGCTGACCGGCGAGGACATCGTGCTGTCGCTGAAGCCCGCGTTCCTGATCGACGGCTTGAACGCCGTTCGGAGCGAATTTGTTCGGTTCTCGTTCACCAAGTCCGAGAACACGAACAAGCCGGGACCGATGCTCATCACCGCGCAGTCCTCCAAGGACCAGCCCGGTGCTGACAGCTACAAGTACCTGCTGCAGCCCAACCTGCTGCTGCGCTAACCCGAGTCCTCCCCCGAGACTCACAGATGGAAGAAGAAGAAATGCACATTGGACTGATCGGCCTGGGCAAAATGGGTGGCAACATGCGCACCCGCCTGCGTGCTGGAGGCATCGAGGTAACCGGTTACGACCGCAATCCCGAGGTTTCCGACGCTGCTTCGGTGGCCGAGATGGTCGCGGCTCTGCCCGCCCCTCGCACCGTGTGGGTCATGGTTCCCGCCGGCAAGATCACCGACTCGGTCATCACCGAGCTGGGTGGCCTGCTCGAGCCCGGTGACCTGGTCATCGATGGTGGTAACAGCCGCTTCTCCGATGACTTCGAGCACGCCAAGGAGCTCGGCGAAAAGGGCATCGACTACGTGGACGCCGGTGTTTCCGGTGGAGTCTGGGGTGTCGAGAACGGTTATGGACTGATGGTTGGTGGATCCGCTGAGCAGGTTGCTCGCGTGATGCCGGTCTTCGACGCTCTGCGTCCCGAGGGTCCCCGCGAAGAGGGCTTCGTGCACGTGGGCGAAATCGGTGCCGGTCACTACGCCAAGATGGTTCACAACGGTATCGAGTACGCCATGATGCAGGCATTCGCCGAGGGTTTCGAGCTGCTTGAGGCTCGCAAGGACCTGATCAAGGACGTTCCCGGAACCTTCGAGGCATGGCAGCGCGGCACCGTTGTGCGCTCGTGGCTGCTGGACCTGCTGGTTCTGGCACTCAAGGAAGACCCGACCCTGGCCGAGATCGAGGGCTATGTGGAGGACTCCGGCGAGGGCCGTTGGACCATCGAAGAGGCCATCAACAACGCCGTCGCCGTGCCGACCATTGCCGCCTCGATCTTCGCGCGCTTCGTGTCGCGTCAGGATGACTCCCCCGCGATGAAGGCCGTCGCCGCACTGCGCAACCAGTTCGGTGGACACTCGGTCAAGTCCGCGGAGTAATAACCCGCGGCACGACTCGTGCCGCCACGCCACTAACGGGGTGATGACATGATCGTGACGCATCTGAATCTCGCGGATTTTCGTAATTACGCGAGTGCGGATGTCGCCGTGAGCCCGGGTGCGAACCTGTTTGTGGGCAAGAATGGCCAGGGTAAAACCAATTTGGTTGAGGCTCTGGGCTATCTGTCCACACTCGGTTCGCACCGGGTCTCCGGGGACGCGCCGATGATCCGTGCGGGTCAAAATTCGGCGGTTATCCGCGCAAAACTGCACCACAATGGCCGTGATCTGTTGGCCGAAGTACAGATCAACCGGGGCGCCTCCAATCGGGCGCAGATCAACCGCGGCCAGATTAAGCCGCGTGAGTTGCCGCGCTACTTCTCGAGTGTGCTGTTCGCCCCCGAAGACCTCGGCATTATCCGGGGCGATCCTTCCGCGCGGCGCCGCTTCCTGGATCAGCTGCTCGTGCTGCGCACCCCGCGGCTGGCCGGAGTGCTGGCCGACTACGAGCGGGTGCTGCGTCAGCGCAATACGCTGCTGAAATCCGCACGTGCCACCGGCGTCAAGGAGTCCCAGCTGACCACCCTGGAAATCTGGGATGACAAGCTGGTTGCGCTGGGTAGCGAGATTATTGCCGAGCGGCTCGCGCTGATTTCGGACCTGCAAGTGCCCATTCGCACCGCGTACTCCGAGGTTGTGGGCGCCGATCACCGGCCCGGCCTGGTGCCCGTGCTGTCGATTCTGGGCAACGATACCGAGACCGATGATCCCGAAAACGTGGTCTGGGATCCCTCCGGCGGCGCCGACCGCGGGCAGATTATCGCGACCTTCCGGGCCGCCCTGGTCGAAAAACGGCGCTCTGAGCTTGATCGTGGCGTGACCCTGGTCGGTGCACACCGCGATGATGTGCGCTTTGATCTCAACGGTCTGCCGGTGAAGGGCTATGCGAGCCACGGCGAATCCTGGTCGTTTGCGCTGGCGCTGAAGATCGCCTCGGCCGAGATTCTGCGTCGGGATTCGCTGCTGGGAGACCCGGTGCTGATCCTCGACGACGTGTTTGCCGAGCTGGATCAGCGGCGCCGCGCCCGCCTGGCGACCATCATCTCGCGCTATGAGCAGGTGTTTATTACCGCCGCGGTCCTCGAGGATATCCCCGAGGAGCTCACCGCTCACATCGTGCATATCCGCTCGGGCACGGTGGTGGATCCGGAGGTGATCGATGCCTTCGCCGAAGGATAATCGCCCGGCCGAGGCGATGGCGGTGTACGAACACTTCAAGTTTTTGTTCACCGGAACCCGGCCCAGATCGCGCAAAAAGCGCCAGGATCCGCGGGATTCCGGGCAAAGCTTGCCGTTTAGCCCGGGGCGGGAGCCGCGCGGCCTCGGCGACGTGATGAGTGCGCTGACGGTTCAGCTGGGATGGGACTCGAACCTGTCCCAGGCCGAGCTGATGGCGAACTGGATCGCGCTGGCGGGGGAGGAGACCGCCAAGCACTCGAGCCCGATCGCCGTGGAGAACGGCACGCTCAGCGTGCAGTGTGAGTCCACGGCCTGGGCCACCCAGCTGCGTTTGATGCGGTTGGAGATCCTCAAGCAGATTGCCCTGCGCTATCCCGAGGCGGGCATCGAGGGCATCCGCTTTGTCGGACCGAACGTCCCTTCCTTCAAACGTGGTCCACGATCCGTTCAGGGCCGTGGTGTGCGCGACACCTACGGGTAACCCAACAAAAGTGGTCGACCAGCCAAAAAACCCGCCGTAGAAGCCAAAATAGCCGCCCAAATGCGGCAATTCTTGGTAGACTGGGAAGGTCGAATTCACGACGGTTTGGAGCCCAATTTCATATGTCATCAGAACCGAATATGTCGGCACAGTCAGGCGACTACGGCGCAAGTCAGATTCAGGTTCTTGAGGGTCTCGAGGCGGTCCGCAAGCGGCCCGGTATGTACATCGGATCCACAGGACCTCGCGGTCTGCACCACCTCGTCTACGAGATTGTTGACAACTCGGTAGATGAGGCATTGGCCGGCTACTGCGACAACATCATCGTTACCATCCTCGAGGACGGCGCCGTGCGCGTTGTCGACAACGGCCGCGGAATCCCGGTGGATATCCACCCGGTAGAGGGCAAGTCCACCGTCGAGGTGGTGCTCACCATCCTGCACGCCGGTGGTAAGTTCGGCGGCGGCGGATACGCCGTTTCCGGTGGTCTGCACGGTGTGGGTAGCTCGGTTGTGAACGCGCTCTCGACCCGACTGGACGTCGAGGTGAAGCGTCAGGGCAATGCCTACCGCGCGACCTTCCACAACGGTGTCGCCGATGCGCCGCTGTCCAAGGATGAGGCCACCGACGAGACCGGAACCACCATCACGTTCTGGCCCAACGCCGAGATCTTCGAAACCGTCGAGTTCGACTACGACACCCTGCGTACCCGCTTCCAGCAGATGGCGTTCCTGAACAAGGGACTGCGCATCGAGCTCATCGATGAGCGTGTGGACGAGATCGAGGAGCCCGCCGAGGGCGAAGAGGCCACCGTTCCCACCAAGAAGCACAACGTGTTCCACTACGAGCGTGGCCTGGTGGACTACGTGGAGCACCTCAACCGTGCCAAGCGCTCCGAACTGGTCAACGACGAGATCATCTCGTTTGAGCAGGAGGACACCGAGCGCAAGATCGCGCTGGAAATCGCGATGCAGTGGACCACCTCGTACTCCGAGAGCGTCCACACCTACGCCAACACCATCAACACCCATGAGGGTGGAACCCACGAGGAGGGCTTCCGCGCCGCGCTGACCACCCTGGTCAACCGCTACGCCCGCGAGAAGAACATCCTCAAGGACAAGGACGACAACCTCTCCGGTGACGACGTGCGTGAGGGCTTGACCGCCGTCATCTCGATCAAGCTGGGTGAGCCGCAGTTCGAGGGCCAGACCAAAACCAAGCTGGGTAACACCGAGGCCAAGGCCTTCGTGCAGAAGGTTGTGGGCGATCAGCTCTCCGACTGGTTCGAGCGCAACCCGATCATCGCCAAGGCGATCATTACCAAGGCGCTGTCCGCAGCAACCGCACGTCTGGCAGCCCGAAAGGCCCGCGAAACCGCGCGCCGTAAGGGTCTGCTCGAGGGTGGCGGAATGCCCGGAAAGCTCAAGGACTGCCAGTCCAAGGACCCCTCGGTCTCCGAGATCTTCATCGTCGAGGGTGACTCCGCCGGCGGTAGCGCCGTGCAGGGTCGTAACCCCGAGACCCAGGCGATCCTCCCGCTGCGTGGCAAGATCCTGAACGTGGAAAAGGCCCGCCTGGACCGCGCCCTGGGTAACGCCGAGGTGCAGGCCATGATCACCGCATTCGGTGCGGGCATCGGCGAGGACTTCAACCCCGAGAAGGCTCGATACCACAAGATCGTGCTGATGGCCGATGCCGATGTGGACGGCCAGCACATCACCACCCTGCTGCTGACCCTGCTGTTCCGATACATGCGTCCGCTGATCGACCAGGGCTACGTATACCTGGCGATGCCCCCGCTGTACCGCCTGAAGTGGTCAAACTCCGCCCACGAGTACGTCTTCTCGGATGAGGAGCGCGACGACCTGCTGGCCAAGGGTGTGGCCGCCGGAAAGCGGATCCCCAAGGACAACGGCATCCAGCGCTATAAGGGTCTGGGTGAGATGGACTACCGCGAGCTGTGGGAAACCACGATGGCACCCGAGACCCGCACCCTGCGTCAGGTCACCATGGATGACGGCGCCGCCGCGGATGAGATCTTCTCGACCCTGATGGGGGAGGACGTCGAGGCTCGACGCACCTTCATCCAGCAGAACGCCAAGGACGTGCGCTTCCTTGACATCTAGCGTGAGTGCGGCCCAGCCGCAGCCCGATTTTCACTTCCGGAACCCGGCCGGTTCCCGCGCCGAGAGGTAACGAAGGACAAAATGAGCGACGAAACTAACTCCGAAGAAAACGCCGAGCAGATCGACCACGGCGTGCACGGCAAGATCGACCAGGTTGATCTGCGCCTGGAGATGCAGCGCAGCTACCTCGACTACGCGATGAGCGTGATCGTGGGTCGTGCGCTGCCCGAGGTGCGTGACGGCCTGAAGCCCGTGCACCGCCGCGTGATCTACGCGATGTATGACGGTGGTTACCGCCCCGAGAAGGCGTTCTCCAAGTGCGCCCGCGTGGTCGGCGACGTGATGGGGCAGTTCCACCCGCACGGTGACTCGGCGATCTACGACGCCCTGGTTCGTCTGGTGCAGCCCTGGTCGCTGCGCTACCCGCTGGCCCTCGGCCAGGGAAACTTCGGTTCCCCCGGTAACGACGGCGCCGCGGCCCCGCGATACACCGAAACCAAGATGGCCCCGCTTGCCATGGAGATGGTCCGCGACATCGACGAGGACACCGTCGACTTCCAGGACAACTACGACGGTCGCACCCAGGAGCCCGCGGTTCTGCCGGCCCGATTCCCGAACCTGCTGGTCAACGGCTCGGTCGGTATCGCCGTGGGTATGGCCACCAACATCCCCCCGCACAACCTGCGTGAGGTGGCCGCCGGTGCCCTGTGGCACCTGGCGAACCCCGAGGCGCCGCGTGAAGAGGTCCTCGAGGCGCTGATGGAGCGCATCAAGGGACCGGACTTCCCGACCGGTGCGCAGATCCTCGGTGTCAACGGCATCAAGGACGCCTACCGCACCGGCCGTGGCTCGATCACGATGCGCGCGGTTGTCAACGTCGAGGAGATTCAGGGTCGTACCTGCCTCGTGGTTACCGAGCTGCCCTATCAGGTCAACCCGGATAACCTGGCCATCCGCATCGCCGACCTGGTCAAGGACGGCAAGCTCGCGGGCATCGCCGACATTCGCGATGAGACCTCGGGTCGTACCGGTCAGCGTCTGGTCATCGTGCTCAAGCGCGATGCCGTGGCCAAGGTCGTGCTGAACAACCTGTACAAGCACACCCAGCTGCAGGAAAACTTCGGCGCCAACATGCTGGCGATCGTGGACGGCGTGCCGCGCACCCTGTCTCTGGACGGCTTCATCACCGCCTGGACCACGCACCAGGTCGACGTGATCGTGCGCCGCACCCAGTTCCGTCTGCGCAAGGCCGAGGCCGACGCGCACATCCAGCGTGGTTACCTGGCCGCCCTGGACGCCCTGGACGAGGTGATCGCGCTGATTCGTCGCTCCCCGGATGTGGACAAGGCCCGCACCGGCCTGATGGAGCTGCTGAAGGTTGACCAGCTGCAGGCCGACGCGATCCTGGCGATGCAGCTGCGTCGTCTGGCCGCCCTGGAGCGCCAGAAGATCATCGACCGGGCCGCCGAGCTCGAGCGTGAGATCGCCGAATACAAGGCGATCCTGGACAGCCCGGTGCGTCAGCGCGAGATCGTCAGCGAGGAGCTGACCGAGATCGTGGACCGCTACGGCGATGACCGTCGCACCGAGATCATGTACGGCTTCGACGGCGATATGAACATCGAGGACCTGATCCCCGAGGAGGAGATGGTCCTGACCGTCACCCGCGGCGGATACATCAAGCGCACCCGCAGCGACAACTACCGCTCGCAGCACCGCGGCGGCAAGGGCGTTAAGGGTGCCCAGCTGCGCGCCGATGACGTGGTGGAGCACTTCTTTGTGACCACCACCCACCACTGGCTGCTGTTCTTCACCAACACCGGACGCGTGTACCGCGCCAAGGCCTATGAGGTCATCGAGGCCGGTCGTGACGCCAAGGGTCAGCACGTGGCCAACCTGCTCGCGCTGCAGCCGGGGGAGGAGATCGCTCAGATCCTCGATATCCCCGACTATGCTGCCGCCGAGTTCCTGGTGCTGGCTACCCGTGGCGGATTGGTCAAGAAGACCTCGCTGTCCGAATACGACACCAACCGCACCGGCGGTATCATCGCGATCAACCTGCGCGAGGGCGACGAACTGGTTTCGGCGATGCTCGTGGAACAGGACAGCGACCTGATGCTGGTGTCCCGCCAGGGAATGTCTATTAGATTCACAGCGGATAATGAGGCGCTGCGTCCGATGGGTCGATCGACCTCGGGTGTGACCGGCATGAAGTTCCGCGGAGACGACAACCTGCTCTCGGCCTCGGTGCTTCCGCCGGCCGGCGAAGAGGGCTTTGTTTTCGTGGTGACCGAGGGCGGTTTCGCCAAGCGCACCGACGTGGAACAGTACCGTGTTCAGGGCCGTGGCGGCCTGGGAATCAAGGTTGCCAAGCTCAGCGAGGACCGCGGCGAACTCGCCGGTGCCCTGGTGGTCGGTCACGAGGACGAGGTTCTCGTGGTCCTGGCCAGCGGCAAGGTGGTAAGGTCTGCCGTGGCCGAAGTTCCGGCCAAGGGTCGCGACACCATGGGTGTTGTCTTCGCCCGGTTCGCAGATAATGACCGTATTATTGCGCTTGCGCGTAATAGCGACCGCAATCTTGACGGACAAAACGGGGAAGACGAGACCGACGCACCGACGGTAACGGAATCGTCCGAGAAGGAAGAATAAGCATGAGTACTAGCGTTGCCGAAAAGCTCGCAAAGAAATCGAATAAGCGTCAGAACACCAAGCAGGTGCGACTGAAGCTGGTCTACATCGACTTCTGGTCGGCCCTGAAGCTCTCCTTCCTGGCGGCCGTGGCGATTGCCATCATCACCGTCGTCTTCTTCTTCCTGGTGTACACGGTGCTCCAGCAGACCGGCGTCTTTGAACAGATCAACAACCTGTTCAAGACCGTCGCGGGTAAGGAAGCGCAGGACGGCAACGACCTGACCTCGATCTTGGACCTGGGCCGGATCATGGGCTTCGCCGCAGTGCTGGCGATCCTGAACCTCGTGGTGGTGACCGCGCTGGGAGCCATCTCGGCCGCGCTGTACAACCTCGCCGTGAAGGTCACCGGCGGTGTGCTGGTGGGCTTCACCAACAACTAGTCATTTCCTCGGTGTCGCTGCCTCGTCAGGAGGCAGTGACACCGGTGTTTAACCGGGCAATCTCACCCGCGTCAAGGCCCGGAATTGCGCGGAACACGCCGCCCGGCGGGCTCGATTTGAGAATTCATTCATACCTCCGGTATTCTGATTGATGTCCACAGGGGGCTATAGCTCAGGCGGTTAGAGCGCTTCGCTGATAACGAAGAGGTCCCAGGTTCAAGTCCTGGTAGCCCCACTCTGAGGAAGTTCCACTTCCTTCGAAAATTGGGGCCTTAGCTCAATTGGTAGAGCGCCTGCTTTGCAAGCAGGAGGTCAGGAGTTCGATTCTCCTAGGCTCCACAGGACAAAAACCGCCTCGTCGAAAGACGGGGCGGTTTTGTTTTGCCCGGAAACTGCGACGAACGTGCATCCGGTTTACTGTTGCCCGCCACCACACGGCTGTAGTTTGGGGGAATGGATATCCGCGTCGCCGCGTACGGCATCATCACCGATGGCTCACAGATTTTGCTTGCGCACTGGAACGAGCGGGGGCATTCGGGCTGGACGCTGCCCGGGGGCGGCATCGACCCGGGGGAGGACCCTGCGGACGCCGTGATCCGGGAGATTTTCGAGGAGACCGGGTTTCACGCCGAGGTGACCGGACTGATCGGCATCGACTCGCTGGTCACGCCCACCCATCGTCGTCTGGATCCCAGCAAGCGGGTGCCGCTGCACAACCTGCGCATCGTCTATCGGGCAAAGATCACCGGCGGAGAGCTGCGCTACGAGGAGAACGGGTCCACCGACTGGGCGGCCTGGCATGAACTCGCCGAGGTAGAGAACCTGGGCACGGTGAGCCTGGTTCCCGCCGCTCTGGCGCTCTGGCGGGCGCAGGAGGCCGGATAAGACCCGTGGTGTGGTCCTTGTCCGCGGCGGCGGATCCGGCCACATAAACGAACGAGGGGCCCCGAGCGTTGTGCTCGGGGCCCCTCGGCGTCTCGGGGACGATTTAGCTGTCGGACTGTGCCGGCTCGTCTTCGGAGACCCAGAGCTCATCGTCGGCCCGGAAGGTCTGCCACAGTGCATAGGCCACACCGGCGGCGGCGAGAACGCCGGCACCGATCGCCAGCACGCTGCCCACGCCGCGCTTCTTCTTCTGCGGGGCGGCAACAACCAGGGCACGCTTGGCGGCGGCCTTGGGGTTGACGCGGGCGAGGGCGCTCTGCACGCGCTTATCGCGTGCCACATCACCGATGGACAGCACCGTACCCACGGCGGCACCGAGGGCGGGGACTACCTTGTGATCGATGCCGTGCTTGGCGGCATCCACCACATCACGGGTGATCGAGACGCCGCGGTCAACCACCGGCTGAACGTGGCTCTCATAGGACTGAACCACCGAGGGCACAACCTGCTCGCGCCCATAATTGCCGACCTGACGGCCGGCCTCACGTGCTACCCCGTTTGCGTGCTCCAGCAGTTCCTGCTGGGCGGCCCAGAGGGCACTGGCATCTCCCTTGAGGCGCTTGATTTCTTTCTTGCGCTGACGCGACAGATTCACTCTGGACCTCCATTGCTCGTTTTGGACGTGTCGGTTAACCATCTTGCCACCGAATCCTTGGAACGGGACGGTGATTGACAAAACAAGTATGCGAGAATTGACCCATGTCAAAGCACACCGCTGTCGCAACCATCCACACCAACTACGGTGACATCATCGTGAACCTCTACGGCAACCACGCGCCGAAGACGGTAAACAACTTCGTAGGTCTCGCCACCGGCGAGCAGGAGTGGGCCGATGAGCGCACCGGTGAAAAGCGCAACACCCCCCTCTACAAGGGCACCGTTTTCCACCGCATCATCCCCGGCTTCATGATCCAGGGCGGCGACCCGCTCGGTAACGGAACCGGCGGCCCCGGCTACAAGTTCGACGACGAGATCGTTGATGACCTGACCTTCGACTCGCCCTACATCCTGGCCATGGCCAACGCGGGCAAGATCGGTGGCCGTGGCACCAACGGTTCGCAGTTCTTCATCACCGTCGCCCCCACCACCTGGCTGCACGGCAAGCACACCATCTTCGGCGCCGTCGAGGATGAGGCCAGCCGCGCAATCGTCGACAAGCTGGCAGCGGTTCCGACCGACGCCCGTGACCGTCCGATCGATGACGTGGTCATCGAGGGCATCGACATCGCCGCAGTCTAGTCTGCGCGCCCGGGTCACAATATGAGTTCAAATTTTGGGGCCCGGGCCAGCGATGTCTGCTATCGCCACCCCGACCGGCAGAGCTTTGTGCTCTGCCAGCGCTGCGGCCGCACGATCTGTGGAGAATGCCAGACGCCGGCCGCGGTGGGTGTGATCTGCCCCGAGTGTCTGCGCGAGCAGCGCGGGGCCATGTCCACCGCCCAGAAGCGCGCCTCACGCTGGGGTGCCCGCGGGGGAGTCGCCCCGCGCTTTGCCAGCGTCACCAACGTGATCATTGCGGTCACCGTGGTCGCCTTCATCCTGCAGTGGATCATCCCCGGTTTCACCGAGACCTTCTACTACGCCCCCCTCTTCTCCGAACCGCAGCTGTTTGAGCCGTGGCGGATGCTGACGGCGGTGTTCCTGCACTCCACCGCGTTCATCCTGCACATCCTGCTGAACATGTACACGCTGTGGATCTTCGGCCGGGCCCTCGAGCAGCAGCTGGGCCGCGGAAGATTCCTCACCCTGTACCTGATGGCCGGGTTTGCCGGTTCGCTCGGTGTGATGTTCCTCGCTCCGATCAACCAGGCGGTGGTGGGGGCCTCCGGCGCGATCTTCGGTCTGATGGGCGCCTTCATGGTCATTCAGCGGCGCCTCGGCAACGAGATGCGCAGCCTGTTGGTCCTGGTGGGACTCAACCTGGTGATCGGGTTCATCCCCGGGGCCGGGATTTCCTGGCAGGCTCACCTGGGTGGCCTGATCGGCGGCGCCATCTTCGGCTGGATCTGCTACGAGTGCCGCGGCCAGGGCAAGAACCGAAGGTTCTGGCTTCTGGTGGGGGCGCTGGGAGCGGTCATGATCCTGCTTGCGCTATTCCGCCTGTTTGTGCCCACCTACGCCTAGCGTTCGGGAACGCAAAAACGCCGGTCCGGCATCCTCACGGGGATGCCGGACCGGCGTTTTGTCTGAGCATTGTGGGCGTGTGGTGGGTTATCCACGTGCTTGTCCACACGGATTCACAGGGTTACCCACAGAGTTATCCACAGCCTGGGGATAGTTACATCGGTGTAATTGTCCACACTGTGGAGGACCCTGTGGATGGAATTACCAGCGTGTAATTATCGCCACTGGGTGGTCATCAGGAACCCGATGAACGCGATTCCGAAGCCCACCAGAATGTTCCACGAACCCAGTGCGGGGACCGGGAGCACACCCTGGCTCACATAGAAGACGATGATCCAGACGAGTCCGAGGAGCATGAAGCCGAACATCACCGGCTTGAACCAGACCGCGTTGGGTACCGGCTCGCCGCTGGTTTCGGTGCCCTGCGCGGGCTGAGTTTTCTTGGATTTTGCACGTGCCATGTCCCCGATTGTAGCCGAGCCACGACAACCATCGCAGGCTCTGCGACGAATGCCAGCCGAAACTTCACCCTCTGCGGATAGAATTACGCCCATGTCTTCCGATTCCGACGGCTCGATTCCGCCCACCCGCGCTGCGCGTCGCGCCGCCGAACGGGCCGCCGAACAATCGGCCGAGCGTGATGCGCTTGCGGCCCGCCAGCCCGCCGTGCCTTCCGCGACGCCCCCCGAAGAGCCCGAGATTTCAGAGATTCCGGAGGAGGGCGATTCCTCCACCACGGACTCGCCCGCCCAAACGCGGCGCTCATCCGATCCCGAGCCCGCGGTGCTCCGGGGTACCGGCCCGGAGGCGCCTCCGGGAGTTCCCGCGGCCGCCGAGGTCGCTCCGGCTGAAAACCCGGCGGTGCCCGAGGAATCGGCACCCACGATCGAGACCCTGTTCGGCCTGAATGAGCCGGCCACCGCGCCGCAGCCGATTCCGGCACCGGATGAATCCGGGCGTCTTCCCGAACCCCACACCGTGGCCATGGCCGCGGCACCCGCCACTTCGGCTTCGACTGGCACCGGCAAGCGTCGGCGCAAGCGTCCGTTTGAGGGGTTCAGCGTGATCGGGGCGTTCGGCGAGATTCTGCTGACCGCCGGCGTACTGATGCTGCTCTATCTGGTGTGGCAGCTCTGGTACAACGACATGGTCGAGCGCGGTCAGCAGGACGGCGCCGCGGCCTCGCTCTCGCAGCAGTGGGATAAGGACGCCAAGAACAACCCCGCGCCCGCCTTCGACGGTGCGGCGCCGGTGATCCCCACCCCGGTAGACGGCGAGACCTTCGCCAGCCTGCGCATTCCGCGTTTTGGCGAGTCTTACGGTGCCCCGCTGGCCGGCGGCGTCTCCAAGGCCAAGACCCTGGATAAGGCGGGTATCGGTCACTACTCCGACACTCAGCTGCCGGGTCAGCCCGGAAACTTTGCGCTGGCCGGTCACCGCAATACCCACGGTGCCCCGCTCAACCAGGTTGCCAACCTTCGTGTGGGCGACGCGATCGTCATCGAGACGCCCGAGGGCTGGTTCACCTACCGGTACCGCAACTCCGAGTATGTACCGCCCACCGCGGTGGACGTGCTCAACGCGGTGCCGCGCGAGGACTCGGTAGCCGCGACCCAGTCGGTGATCACCCTGACCAGCTGTAATCCGATCATGTCGACGGCCGAGCGAATCATCGCGTACGGACTGTTTGAATCCTTTACCCCGCGCGCCGATGGGGCGCCCAAATCGCTGAACCCCGTGGAGGGCTAACATGTACGCAGCACTCTGGCGCATCCTGCCCGGCCCGGTCTGGCTCCGGCTGATCCTCCTCCTGATTCTGATCGGCGCCGCCGTCTACGCGCTGATTACCTGGGGCTTTCCCTGGGTCCAGTCGATCGTGGATAATCAAGAAGTCACCATTGAACAGTAAGTGAAGGCCATGACCCGCGTTTTAGTCATCGATAACTACGACAGCTTTGTGTACACCCTCAATGGCTACCTGCAGCAGCTGGGGGCCGAGACCGAGGTTGTTCGCAACGATGCGTTTGACGCGTCCGAGGCCGACCGGCTGGTGAACGAGTACGACGCTATTCTGGTTTCTCCCGGCCCGGGAACCCCCGGAGACGCCGGAGTGTCCATCGCGATGGTTCGGGCCGCTCACGCCCACCAGGTGCCGCTGATCGGGGTGTGCCTGGGACACCAGGCCATCGCCGAGGCCTTTGGGGCCACGGTGACCGTGGCCGAGGAACTCATGCACGGCAAGACCTCGGCCGTGACCCACGATGAGAGCATCTTCTATCGCGGCGTCCCGCAGCCCTTTACCGCGACCCGCTACCACTCCCTCGCGGTGGTGGATGACACGGTTCCCGATGAGCTCGTGGTGACCTCGCGCACCGCCGGTGGGGTCATCATGGGACTGCGCCACGCAACCTCCCCGATCTTCGGTGTGCAGTTCCACCCGGAGAGCGTGCTCACCGAAGGTGGTTACCAGATGATCGCCAACTGGCTCGAGGTGGCCGGCCTGGCCGAGGCGCCCGAGCGCGCGCGCACCCTGAGCCCGCTCCTGGCGACCACGCCCAGCGGCCGCTAACCCGGACCAGACAACACAGCCTCCCGCACACTCGGTGTGCGGGAGGCTGATTTTTGTGGAGGCGACTAGCCGCCGGCCGGCGGGGTAGAGGGATCGGTGCTCGGCGGCGCCGTGGTTCCGGTGCAGTACCCCAGCTGAACCTCGGTGCCCTGCGGTGCCGAGCCGGGGGCCACGGACTGCGAGTTGACGATCGAATCCTGCTGGGCGGGGCAGGTGGGATCCGGGCGCGGAACCACGCTCAGTCCCAGCGCCTCGAGCATCGAGGTGGCAACATCCAGCTTGTTTCCGCGGACATCGCTCACCTGAACGGTGCCGTCGGAGACGGTCAGATCGATGCGCGAACCCGGGGAGACCGCGGCGCCCGCGGCCGGGGTGCTGGAGATGACGGTGTCCTTGGCCACCGTGGGGGAGCTCTGAGAGTTGATCGTGCCCACCTCCAGGCCCGCCTCGGCAAGCTTTGTTGTGGCATCGGCCTGGCTGAGGTTCTGCACCTCGGGAACCGCCACCGTCTTGGCACCCAGCGAGACATACACCTTCACCACACTGCCGGGGGCAACCTCGCTGCCGGCCTCGGGATCCGTGCGAATCACGATTCCGACGGCGACGGTGTCGCTGTTTTCCTCGAAGACGCTGTCCACCAGGTTGAGGCCGTGCAGGGTGTCCACGGCGTTCTGCTGGCTCATCGATGCCAGATCGGGGAGGGTCTGCTTATTGTTTGTGTCCGCGGTGTTAGAGAGCGAGAGCACCCACACCAGGATCGCGATCAGGATGACCGCCACCACCGCGGCACCGGCCCAGATCCATACCACCGGGGGGCGACGCTGGGTCTTGGTCTGTACCGAGGCGTCGGTGAGCTGGCGCAGCGCCTGCTCGGCGTTGGAGGTTGTGGTCCCCATCGTGCCAAACAGCATGGTTGCAGACTCGGGTTCGGGACGCGTGGCGGGGGTCTGGCCCCGACCGGCAGCCAGGAGCTCCTCGCGGAACTCTGAGGCCGACTGGTAGCGGTCATCGCGGTTCTTGCTGAGCGCGCGGGCGACCACCATATCCAGGGCCGTCGAGACGCCGGGGTTGAGTTCGGAGGGGCGCATCGGCGCCTCGCTCACGTGCTGATAGGCCACCGCCACCGCGGTTTCCCCGCGGAAGGGCGCGCGGCCGGTGAGCATCTCAAACAGCACCACGCCGGTCGAGTACAGGTCGGTGCGAGCATCCACGGTCTCGCCCTTGGCCTGCTCCGGGGAGAAGTAGGATGCGGTGCCGAGAATGGCGGTGGTCTGCGCGACGGTAGCCGAGGTATCAGAGACGGCCCGGGCGATACCAAAGTCCATGACCTTCACCGCGTCATCGGCACCCAGCATGATGTTTCCGGGCTTGATGTCGCGGTGAACCACGCCGGCCCGGTGCGAGTACTCCAGGGCGGTCAGGATCTTACTGGCGATGTGCACCGCACGCTCGGGCGAGAGCGCACCGTGATCGGCGATCACCTGGCGCAGCGTGCGGCCGGGGACGTACTCCATCACGATAAAGGGCTGCAGGATGCGGTGGCCCGAGGCATCGATGCTCTCGTCCTCGCCGGCATCGTAGACACGAACGATCGTGGGGTCGGCCATCCGCGAGGCGGCCTGGGCTTCCTGGCGGAACCGCAGCCTAAACGCCGGGTCGCTGGCCAGGTCGGCCTTGAGGATCTTGAGCGCGACCGTACGGCCGAGCTTGGTGTCGGTTGCCTGGTAAACGTCGGCCATGCCGCCGCGTCCAATCAGCGCTCCGACGATATATCGGTCGGCTAACCGACGCTCTTGCTCAGCCACCACATTCTCCAGATTCCCCGTGCGACACTATCGCTTCTATCATGGCACGGCCCCCGACGTTTACGCCGAGGGCCGTGCTGTTGGCGGCGATTTACGCCACCCGTTGGTACTAGTTGCCGCCCGTGGTGGCAGTCGGCGTGCTGGACGGCACGCTCACCTGAACGATCGGCACCGAGGTGGTGGGCGACGCGGGCGACTCGTTGTTCTCCCCGCACAGGGCCACATACGAGATCGTTGCCGGTCCGGGGAACCCACCCAGGGTGATCTCCACCGAGGTCTGATCGCGCGGCACGGTACCCGAGCCCCCCAGCGAGGCACCGTTCACGGTGATCCGGTATCCCTCGATCTGCAGACCGGCCGGGCACTGGTTGTAGCGCGCCCAGGTCACGGTGGCCTTGGAGTTTTCCACGCAGCCGTTGGGGCCACAGGCCACGGCGGGGGCGCTACCCGGGGCGGGGATCGTGGCCTGCGGGCCATAGACGGTCACCACGATGTCGCTACCCACCGGAACGTTGCCGCTCTTGGAGAGTTTGATCACGGTGTTGACCTGGGCCGCCGAGGTGGCCGCGTTGCCGGTGGCGAGCGTGGGCTTCAGGCCCAGTCCCGACAGGGCGCTGACTACGTCATCGCCGTTCTTTCCCACGTACGCGTTGGGGTCCACCAGAACCGTGGTTTCGGTGGGCGAGGGCGTCGTGGAGGGGGTGTCCGAGGGCTCGGAGCTCACGGTGTCGGAGGGCGAGTTGGTCGCCTGGTTTCCGCCGTCCCCGGGCTTGACCAGCGCAAAGATCGTGAAGCCCAGCACGATGGCCAGGATGGTGATCAGTGCGATCAGCGGCCAGGTCCACGGGCTACGCTTCTTCTTTTCCTCCTCCACGGTGCCCTCGACGGCACCCGCCTCGGGCTCCAGTCCAAACAGCTGCTGGCGCTGGGTGGCCGAGGTGTTGAGCAGGGTCGTGGCGGCCTCGGAGGAACCGATCAGCTGGGTCGCCCCGGTGATCGCCACACCATCGGCGATCGAGGGCACCGCGGCGGTGGCCGCGGCCACGTCTCCGCGGCGCAGCGCCTGGGCGGCACGCGCCACGTGCACCGAGGATGCGGGACGGTCGGCCGGGTTCTTCGCGAGCATCGAGAAGACAAGGTTACGCACCGGCTCGGCCACGGTTGCCGGCAGCTCCGGCGGGGCCTCGTTGATCTGTGCCATCGCGATGGCCACCTGGGACTCACCGGTGAACGGACGCTTGCCCGCGAGTGCCTCATAGGCGACGATGCCCAGCGAGTAGATGTCGGTGGAGGGCGATGCCGGGTGACCGGACGCCTGCTCCGGGGAGAGATACTGCACGGTCCCCATGACCTGACCGGTGGCCGTCAGCGGCACCTGGTCGGCGATCCGGGCGATGCCGAAGTCGGTGATCTTGACCCGGTGATCCGGGGTGATCAGCAGGTTGCCGGGCTTGATATCGCGGTGCACCAGGCCGGCCGAGTGGGCCGCCTGGAGGGCCAGGGCGGTCTGCGCGACGATGTCGAGCACACGATCCGAGGGGAGCACACGCTCGCGCTCGAGCACCGTGGAGAGCGCCTCGCCGGGCACCAGCTCCATGACGAGGAACGCGCTGCCCTCCTCCTCGCCGTAGTCATAGACGTTGGCGATGCCCTCATGGTTCACCAGGGCCGCGTGGCGTGCCTCGGAGCGGAACCGCTCGAGGAAGCTCGGGTCGCCGAGGTACTCGTCCTTGAGGATCTTGATCGCGACGGTACGTCCGATCACCGAGTCGGTCGCCTGCCAGACCTCGCCCATACCGCCGATAGCGATCCGCGAAACCAGCTCGTAGCGTCCCCCGAAGGTCAGTCCTGCCGTGGGTCTCATTTATTCAGCACCGCCTCTATAACTTTCTTTGCAATCGGAGAAGAAACAATATTTCCCGAGGAATGGTGTCCCAGGTCACCGTCGTTTTCCACCACGACCGCTACCGCAACTTCGGGGTTCTGCGCGGGCGCAAACCCGGTAAACCAGAGCGTATACGGATCATCGACACCGTTTTGAGCGGTGCCCGTTTTTCCGGCCACGTCGACCCCCTCTATTCTTGCATTATTGGACTGCCCGGTAGCGACCGCGGCGATCATCATTTTGGTCAGTTCCGAGGCCTGATCCGGGGTGACCACGGTCCGCAGTTTCTCGGGGTCGAATGATTTGACCACGTCGAGGTTGGGGGCGATCACCCGATTGACCAGATTGGGCTTCATCATGACGCCCCCGTTACCGATTCCCGCCGAAACCATCGCCATCTGCATCGGCGAGGCGCGTACATCCCACTGCCCGAAGGCCGAGAGCGCGGTGCTGGGCACATCGCCCCCCTTGGGGTAGACGCTCGGCTCGACCCGCAGCGGGACATCCAGCGGGGTGTTGAACCCAAACTTCTCGGCCTGCTCGCGGATCTTATCGGCGCCCAGGCGGATTCCCAGTTCGGCCATCGGCACGTTACAGCTCTGCCTAATCGCCTCGGCCAGCGTTACCGTTTCGCCCGGGCCGCAGGCCTCACGGGTGAAGTTGTACACCTTGGTGCTGGTGCCGGGCAGCTCGATGAACTGCGGGTTGGGGAACTCGCTCTCGGCGGTGTACTCGCCCGAGGCCAGGGCGGCCGCGGCCACGATGACCTTGAAGCTCGATCCGGGCGGGTTCAGGTTTCCACCGATCGCGCGGTTGATCAGCGGATCGAGCGGATTGGCCAGCAGATCCTTATAGAGCGCGGATACGGCATCGGAGTTGTGTGAGGCCATCCCGTTGGGATCGAAGGTGGGGTTGGTCACCATCGCCAGGATCTTGCCGGTCTTGGGCTCGATGGCCACCACGGCGCCGCGACGATTGCCGAGGGCCTCGGAGGCCGCCTGCTGCACCTTGGACTGGATCGAGAGCTCGACCCGGGCGCCGCGGGCGGGCTGGCCGTTAACGATCCGGGCCAGATCCGTGAGGAACTGATCGCTCGAGGTTCCGGTGAGGTAGTCGTTCATCGCCTGCTCGATACCGGTGGCGCCCTGAATCGGGTTGAAGTACCCGGTTACGCCCGCATAGAGCGGGCCCTGCGGATACTCGCGCTGGTAGCGGAACTCGTCGTTGGAGGGCACCGACTGGGCGATGATCGTGCCGTCGGCGAGCACGATCGGTCCGCGCTCCACCTGGTAACTGTCATAGCGGGTTCGCGTGTTGCGGGGGTCCTTGCCCAGCGCGTCACTCTGCACACCCTGAATCACGGTGGAGGAGACAAACAGTGCCGCAAACATCAGCACCACAACGGCGCCGACCCGGCGGAGTTCCTTATGCACGGGGCGCCTCCTCGAGTTCGGGCTTGGCGCCGTCGCTGAGCTTGAGTAGCAGTGCCACGATGATCCAGTTGGCCACCAGGGCCGAACCGCCGGCCGCCAGGAACGGCGTCGCCAAACCGGTCAGCGGAATCACCCGGGTCACCCCGCCCACCATGATGAACACCTGCAGGGCGATCGTAAACGCCAGGCCGATGGCCAGCAGCTTGCCAAAGTCATCACGCGTGCTGAACCCGATTCGCAGGCCGCGGGCGACCAGGATCAGGAACAGCGCGAGGATCGCAAACAGTCCGGCGAGTCCCAGCTCCTCACCGAGACTGGTCACGATGAAGTCGCTCTCGGCCAGCGGGGTGAGGTTCGGTCGTCCCTGGCCCAGCCCGGTTCCGGTGAAACCACCGTGGGCGAGACCGAAGATGCCCTGCACCAGCTGCCAGCTGCCGCCGACCTTGTCGTAGTTTGCCTGTGAGAACGGATCCAGCCAGGCATCAAAACGGCCACTCACATAGGAGAGTCGCTGGCTGGCAAAGTAGGCGCCGCCGAGGAACAGGCCCATGCCCAGCAGGACCCAGCTGAGGCGCCCGGTGGCCACGTAGATCATGATCGTGAACATGCCGAAGTACAGCAGGGCGGTACCCATATCGTGCTGGAACACGATGATGCCCATCGACATCAGCCAGACCACAAAGATGGGTCCGAGATCGCGCAGTCGGGGGAACCGGATGCCCAGGAACTTCTTGCCCACCAGGGCCAGGGTGTCGCGGGTGCGCACCAGATAGCCGGCAAAGAAGATGGCCAGGAAGATCTTGGCGATCTCACCGGGCTGGAAGTTCACCACGTTTCCGATGCCGATCCACACCGTCGCGCCACCCACGGTTCGGCCCAGGCCGGGAACCAGGGGGAGCAGTAGCAGGATGAAGGCGCCGAGACCAAACAGGTAGGTGTAGCGGAAGAGCACGCGGTGGTTACGGATCAGCAGGATCACCAGGATCGCCGCGATGATCGCGATCGAGCTCCACACGATCTGCCGGGTCGATGCGGCCGACCAGCCCGAGACGTTGCGCGCCAGATCGATCCGGTAGATCATCGCCAGGCCCAGCCCGTTGAGCACGGTGGCCACCGGCAGGATGATCGGGTCGGCATCCCGCGCGACAAAGCGCAGGCAGATGTGCAGCCCAAACACCAGCGAGGCCAGGGCGCCACACAGCGCCAAAATCTCGGGTTCGATCTGCCCCAGGGCGCCCAGCTGGACACTCATCAGGGCGCCGGCGTTGACCACGCAGGCAAAAATCAGCAGGGCGAGCTCGCGGTTGCGGTGGGTCTTGGGCATCCGCAGCTTCCGCATCGTGCGGATCACGCCGGTATCGGCCTGCAGGGCGTCGGCGCCGGAAGCGGGCGCACGGGTGTTCAGCGCTTCGGTGCTCACTGGTCGCCCTCCTTGCTGAGCTGACGGAGTCGGTTCACGATCGCGTCGGCATCATCGAGGGAGTCGGCCGGGACGTTCTGTCGGACCAGATTACGGTCGTACTCCGGGAGCTTGCTGAGCTTGATGTCGGTATCGCGATACTCGTGGGAGAGCGAGATGAACCCGAGATCCTGCGGCACACCCTGATAGATCGTGACCGTGCTGCGATCCGGGCTCTGGCCCACAAAGTAGCGCGACTGGGTCCAGGAGTAGCCGATGACCGCGGCCAGCAGCAGCGCCAGCAGCACAACCATGGCCCCCACACCCCAGGTGAGGCGGCGGCGCCGGATACGACGCGCATCCTCCTCGAGGAGCTCGCCATAAAACTCGTCGGATTCCACGCCGGCCGGAACCGGGGGCAGCTGCGCGGCCGCGGTGGCGCGGGTGCCCGGCAGTCGCAGGGCCGGCAGGATGCTGGTGCGGCGCGGCGCCGAGATTTCGAAGGCCAGGGGCTTGGCGGCGGAACCGACGGTCTGGACATCGTTCGCGACGCTCTCGGTGCCCACATCGTAGATCACCACGGTGACGTTATCCGGGGCGCCGCGGTCCAGGGTGTAGCGCACCAGGCGGTCGGCAACCTCGGCGGGGGTGAGGTCGGCCATCAGGGTCGCGCGCAGGAGCTCGGAATCCACCACACCCGAGAGGCCGTCGGAGCACAGCAGCCAGCGGTCCCCGGGCCGGGTTCCCAGCACCAGGGTGTCGACCTCGGGGGACTGATCCACGTCGCCCAGAACACGCATCAGCACCGAGCGGCGCGGGTGTACCAGCGCCTCCTCCTCGGTGATCCGGCCGGCATCCACCAGGCGCTGGACGAAGGTGTGGTCGGTGGTGATCTGGCTGAGCTCGCCATCGCGCAACAGGTAAATGCGGGAGTCGCCGATATGAGCGATCGCAACCTCGTCGCCCACCCGCACCAGGGCATCCACGGTGGTGCCCATGCCGGTGAGTTCGGGGTGTTCAAACACGGCCTCGGTCAGCTGGCCGTTGGCCGCGATGATCGCCGTTTGCAGGGCCGCGGCGGCATCCTGTGCGGTCGGATAATCGATATCCGCCTCGATGATGCGGCGCAGGGCCACGGCGCTGGCCACATCGCCGCCCGCGTGCCCGCCCATGCCGTCGGCGACAACAAAGAGTGAGTTTCCGGCGTATCCGGAATCCTGATTGTTGCTGCGCACCCGCCCCACGTGGGAGAGTGCCGCGCTAGTGCCGCCGACGGTCATTCGATCACCGCAGCTCGAAGGTGGTTGCCCCCACCTTGATGACGTCGCCCAGGTGGATCGGGGTGGGCGCCGAAATGCGCTTGCCATCCAGGAAGGTGCCGTTGGTGGAGTCGAGGTCCTGGAGCATCCAGTCCTCGCCCCAGAGCAGCAGGCGCGCGTGGTGGGTCGAGGTGTAGTCGTCCTTGAGGATCACGTTGGAATCCGAGGAGCGGCCGATGCTGATCGGACCGGTGCCGAGCGGACGGTCCTGGCCGGCGCGCGGTCCCGAGAGAATCACCAGGCGATCACAGGTGTGGGTGTTGGCGCGGGTTCGGTTGGTGGCCGAGGGCACCGGTGCCGCCGGTCGGGGCGCCGGGGTCGGTGCCGGCGGAACGGCGATCGGCGCGGGGGCGGGTGTGGGCGCGGGGGCCGCGGCGGCCACCCGGGGTTTCACCTTGCGGGTCGATCGACCAAACAGGTCGGCCCGCAGCGAATACACGACGCCAAAAACAAAGAGCCAGAGCAGGATCAGGAATCCGAGCCGAAGCACGAGGAGGGTGAGATCACTCATACGGGGTTCCCCCAGAATCCGTCGTTGTTTTTCTCGGCCGGTTTGGGTGCCGACTGAGCCAGCAGTCGGTAGGTGATCTGGGTGCGGCCGATCTGGATGACCGAACCATCCTCGAGTAGGGCCTGGGTGACGCGCTGGCCGTTGAGCTCGGAGCCGTTGGTGGATCCCAGGTCATGAACCTGGGCGCGCTTGCCATCCCAGAGAATTTCCACGTGTTTGCGGGAGGTTCCGGGGTCGGCAATGGTGATATCGGCGTCGGATCCGCGTCCGATCACGGTGCGGGCCCGGGCGAGGGGATAGCGCTGTCCGGCGATATCCAGCGCGGGCAGCCACACCACATCGGTCTGCGGATCCTCGGTGTCCACCCGCATGATGCCCTCGCTGAGACCCGGGTCCGGGCGCAGCGTGACGCTCACGGCCCCGGCAAAGGTGTAGCCCTGGGCTCGGCCATACTTCTTGACGATGGCCACCAGCTCGTCCACCAGGGCGCCGCCCATCTTCGACATGCGTTCGAAGTCGGTGGGGGAGAGGTGCACGGCGAAGGTGTTGGCTGCCAGGATGCGATCTCGGCTCACCACGGCGGCCGTGGTGTCGAGTTCCCGCTTCAGCGCCGAGGAGATTTCCACCGGCTGCAATCCCGAGCGGAAGGTCTTCGCGAACGCACCATTAACGGCGCGCTCGAGACCCTTCTCGAAACTGTCCAGAATGCCCACAGATCTCCCCGGGGTGTTGGTTGAGGTGCCGATCGGCTAGGCCCATGTTAGTCGGCGAGGCTGAACCTGGCATCTCAGAACGCGCGCTCGGTCCTGGAATTTGTCCAAATCTTTTTCCGATCCCGGGGGTTCCCGGGTGGGACCCACCCCCAAAAACTCCGGGTGATTCCGGGGCGACACGCCCATCGGGGCCGAAGAATGCCCCTCGATTAGGGAACCAAATGAGGGCTGTGATAATCTCATGAAGTCCGCACGGAAGTGAGGAACGAATACACGAAAGTGTGTCAATTGCGCGAGTGGCGGAATGGCAGACGCGCTGGCTTCAGGTGCCAGTGCCCGTAAGGGCGTGGGGGTTCAAGTCCCCCCTCGCGCACAATTGATCGAAAGGCTCCCCAGCTGGGGAGCCTTTCGTCGTTTCCGGATACCCTGTGCGCGATACCGTGTGCCCGATACCCTGTGCCCGTCCACCCCGCTCGGACCTCGCGATCGCGGCCCACATCGCCGTCACATAACTAACGTCAAAAATCTTTTGTCAGGATTTCCCCGCTGCGGCGTTAAGTAGGTAGATGCGGGTCTGTGGACCTGAAGGTTTTGCCAGGGGGCGAAACCGGCGGACAGGGGAATCAACGGTGGCAGAGAGCGTGGGATCGATCCTCGGGGTCGGGATGCCCGAAACCGGTGTGCCAGGGGTGACGCGGCGCCTGAACGGTGCCGGCGTTCGTCACGCCCTGTTCACGATGCTGAGCAGCCGGCTGGGATCCACCGTCATCCTGCTGGGAATCGCCGCGCTTTCGGTGGCCACCGCGCACCTCGGCGCCCGGGCCCGCGACATCGGCATCACCGAGGCGTTTTTTGCCGGTGCCTACGGAGACATCCCGAACTACATCATGACCCTGCTGCTCACCCTGGGATACGCCAGCGCGTTCCTGGCTCGGAGCGAGGATGCCGACGGCGGCCTCAAGCTGTACGCGGCCCTGCGTCACGGGAGCTATCGCCGCTGGAGCATGGCGATCCTGGTGCGCGAGATCCCGCATGCCGCCGCGTTCACGATCGGCGTGGGGGTCGTGCTGGTCACCGGTTCGGCGATGCTGGATCATCAGGTGCCCATGTTTGTGGCCGAATCGGCGGTCTTCCACCTGGGCCTACTGGGCCTCTTCGCCTCGCTGCTGGTCTTTTGCACGCTGGCCACGCTGCTGGTCTGGTCCACGCGCAGGGTAGTCCTGGCCTGGAGCATCACGATGCTGGTGGCTGCCGTGGTTGGCTACATCATCCCCGCCGGCATCGGCTGGCTCAACATCGTGGCCCCCTACAGCGCACTGCATGACGGTGCCGCTGTGGGTGCCCCGATCTTTGCTCCGGCCGGCGCCCTGGTCGCCGCGAGCCTCTTCGCCGCCGCGGCCCTGTGGCGCTCCTCCGCCAAGAATGCCGACGGTCTGCTCTAGTGTTTGCGCCGAGCTCGGTCCCCGCACGGCGTCCGGGGACATCGACCCGTCCCGTGATCGCCGTCTCCGAGATGAGCAAGCGGGTGCGCGGAACCACCCTGTATCGCGGGGTGAGTTTTGAGATTCCCGAGGGATCCTTCACCGTGATCACCGGATCGCACTGCACCGGAAAAACGATGCTGCTGCGCATGCTTTCGGGATTCACCACCCCCGACAGCGGAAGCGTGAGCATCGACCCGGCCTACCTCTCCTACGGACGAACCTTCCCCGAACGCTTTGGGATCACCATCGACCGCCCGCGCTTCATCACCCGGCGGACCGGACTGGGAAACCTGCGCACGCTCGCGGCGATCAACGCGGTGGTGAGCGAGGAGCACCTGGCGACCACGATGCGCCGGGTGGGGCTGGATCCGGAGGATCCGCGGCGGGTGCGCGACTTCACCCCCGCCATGATCCAGCAGCTCGCCCTGGCACAGGCGCTGATGGAGGATCCCCGGGTGCTGATCCTGGACGAGCCCTTCGCCGAGCTGAACCCCGAGAACCGGGAGGGTGTGGTGCGGATCCTGCGCGACCTGCACGCGGCGGGGGTCACGATCGTGGTGGCCACCCAGTCCCTGATCCACGTGCAGGAGCTGGTGACCCAGCACCTCATCATCCGCGACGAAACAGTCGAGACTTATTAACCGTTCAAAGATTTTTTCGGGTTGAATGTCAGGAATCCTCCACTGCGTCGATAGACAGGGTGGGAGGCAACAACGCAAGTAAGAAAACTGAGTGGATGACTAGGCAGCAAACGGCGGTGTTCGAGCACGTGTTCCATGCGAACTACGTTCTTGTTCGGCGCTATGCGGAGCGACGCGTGCCAAGCGCGGCGCTCGCCGAAGACATCGCGGCCGAGACGTTTACGGCCGCCTGGGTCCGGTATCAACAGGGAGACTCGATCGAGTTGCCCTGGCTGTACCGGGTCGCATCCAACAAGATCAACGACCACTTCCGATCCGCCGAACGCAAACGAGCAGTCGAAGAGACCCTCGAGCGCGTGCTGTCGGAGCAGGAGGAGGGCGCGGACACGCTGGAGAAGATCGCACTCGGTCGCTCGCTGTTGAAGCTCACGGACAGGGAACGGGAAGCAATCCTGCTGACCTACTGGGAGGGCCTTGGGGCCGCAGAAGTTGCGGTGGCTCTCTCCTGTTCCGTGGCGTCGGCCTGGGCGATTCTCAGCCGGGCACGGAAGAAACTCCGTGCCCTTTTGGGAGAGCCGTTTGTTGCTGGACTGACCGATGGGGGACGCAAATGAATACGGGGAATGACTCGCTCGCGAGGCTCATGTCCGGCATTGACCCGGCCATGACCCCTCCAGACTCCGCACTCGGCGAACGCGAACTCGCGCTCCTCGAGCGTGTTCAGAGCACGAGCGTACACATTCACAACCAGGCGGGTCTTCGACCCCGGGGCACCGATAACGGACGCGCTGCACGCATTCGCCGGTTCCGAGTGCCCTCGTTCGCGGTTGTTGCGTCCCTCATCGCCATCCTGGTCGTGGCGGCCACCTCGATGTCGCTCTGGCCGGGGGAGACCCCGCTGGCCCGGGCGGTCACCCCCAAGCCCCTGGTAGCGGTGCCGATCGGTGATCAGCAACCCGGGTCCCTGCTTCAATCGATGAGTGAATCGCTGGGTGCGAGCAACCAGCCAGCCGCATCACGCGTGCGTTTCCAGAACTGGGCGTTGGCGTTCACCCCCGACGATCCACCGCAGTCGATCATGCCGCAGCGCTTTGACATCACGACCCTGCCCGATGGGTCCACGGTTGCCGAGCGTCGGGCGGCCGGCAATTTTGATCCCGCCGGTCATCAGCTTTCCGGCTTTGACTATCCGTCCCCGGGAACCCTCCTGGATCGACAGACCTACCAGCCCGGCCAGTATGGCTACCTCTTCAGTAGCCCCGATGGGGTCACCGACTGGGGAACCTACCTGCGAACCGGCGGGGGCCTGGGCGCACATCCGAGCACCGGGGACTATTTCACCGCGGTCAAGAACCTCCTGGTTGAGCGATCCCTCAGTTCCACCCAGCATGCGGAAATGCTGGCGTTCCTCTCCACCCAGCCGGATATTCGGATCGACGGAACCGTCACCGACCGGCTCGGCCGCACCGGCATCAGCGTGAGCACCGACTCCCGCGATCCCGGCCGCACCCGCGATGTTTTGGTAGTGACCCCCTCACACGGCGTGATCGCCTACGAGCACGTGTATACGGGCACCGACCGATCTGATCTCCAGGCACCCGCAGTAATCGACTACGACGCCTGGTTCTAGAAAGGGAAACACCACATGAAACTGAGCGCCCGCGTCCTCCCCGCCGCCGCACTCCTGGCCGTCTTGCTGATGGGTGGCGCCACCGCCGCCCAGGCCACCACCCAGTCCGATCAGGTCCAGAACCGGGTCAACCAGGTTTTGGTTGAGTTCCCCGGTGGGGTGCAGACCGGACCGGGTGAGGTCACCTGGAACGGCGGCGAGACCATTTTGAACATCGTGTTAGAGGGCGGATTGTCCACCTTTGCCGTGGGGAACTGTGCCACGGGCAGCATGTGCGCCTACACGTCCACGGGCGGGGCCGGATCCAAGATCTCCTTCACCAGCTGCACCGCCGCGAACTCGGTGGCCCCGCTGGGATCCTCGGTCCGTTCGGTCGCCAACGCCCGTTCGTCGGGAACCGCGTTTGGATATAACGGATCCTCCCCGGTCCTGGTCATTCCCGCCGGCTCGCAGGTGAACACCAGCGCCAACATCACCCGGGTCGGCTGCTAGCTAGCCCGTTCCCCCTCCGCCTCACCGGGTGGAGGGGGATTTTTTTCTGGGTCGGGAGGCCCCCTTTCGGGGGATGTTACCGCCTAGACACCGGGCATTCATTCGGGACCCCTAGCGTCGCAGGCAGCCCTCACGCCGCGGGTGATCTCGCGGGCGTGCACACCTCACCGTCTAGGACATCCGTGATTCCCCTTCGTTCCACCCCCGCACGCCTCGTGCTTGGCGCGGGAGTATTTGCCCTGACCCTCGCGGTCGCCGCCGGTGCCGCCGCCGAGTCCGGCGCACATCTGAGTTCCAAGCAGCCCTATCAAGAGCCCGACGCGGCCACCGTGGCCGGGTACACCCACGCCCCGGCCGGCTATACCCCGCTGCTCACCGAGTCCGTGGCTCGCCACGGATCGCGTGGCCTGTCCGAGTACAAGTACGACGCGCTGCTGACCCGACTCTCGGAGACCGCGCTCGCCGAAAACGGGTTTCTGAGTCCCGAGATCGGCCAGCGGTTCCTGGCGGATCTGCGGGGGATCACCGCCGCCAACGTGCAGAACGGCTACGGCCAGCTGACCGGTCAGGGTGCCGCCCAGCACCGGGGACTCGGGGAGCGGGCGGTCGCCCGAAACGCGGCCCTGTTTGCCCGGGCCGAAAAGGACGGCGACCGGATCATCGCCGAAACTTCGGGGGAAGCCCGCGCCACCGAGTCGGGCACCAACTTTCTGGCGGGGGTGACGAAGGCCGGTGCCGGCGTGCTGACCCGGGGGATCACCCCGGAACCGCGCCCCGATCTGCTCTACTTCCATAAGTCGCAAAACCCCGACGGCACCACCAAGCCCGCCGGCTCGCCCGAGCTTGCGCGCGCCCAGGCCTATGAGGCCTATGTGGCCGCGCAGACGGCCCCGGGCGGGACCATTTCCGCGGCCCTCGACTACATCAACGCTCTGCCGCGTTCGGTAAGCGCCGCCGACGACGTGCTCTCGGGCATCTTCACTCCGGACTTCATCGCCAAGATCGGGACTCCTGGTCACGTCTGGTACAACACCGTGGACGGCACCAAGAAGGGTGCGGTCAGCTGCGCACCCGGCGCCGATCCGGCCCAGGATAAGTCGGCCTGCGGGAGCCCCAAGAAGGTCATCGCGACCCCGGTGGATGCGGCCATGACGCTCTACAACCTCTACATCATCGGTGCGGATATGACCGCCGAGAATACCGGCGATCACACCTTCGATTTCGGTTCCTACCTCAACGGGCGTGATGCCGACCTGGAGTGGTTTGCCTCGCTGCTGGACGCCGAGGACTTCTACGAAAAGGGTCCGGGGCTTTCGGGGCACGACGACACCTATCGGGTGGCTCAGCCGCTGCTGGATGACTTCTTCACAACCATCGATGACCGCGTGGCCGGGGACAACGTGGCCGCAACCTTCCGCTTCGCCCATGCCGAGACGATCATCCCGTTTGCCGCCCTGCTCAAGCTCCCGGGATCCACTCGGCAGGCCCCGGATAACGCGCACCCGCAGTCGCTGAACGACGTGTTTGACTACACCAACAACCCGTGGCGCGGGGAATCCGTGACCCCGATGGCCGCCAACGTGCAGTGGGACGTATCCGGACGGATTGGCACCGATCCGTCCACCGGCCGCGCGTTTACCCCGCTGGTGCGGATGCTCTATAACGAGCGGGAGATCGGCTTCACCGACGCGTGTGTTCCGGTGGCCGCGGGCTCGACCTGGTACAAGTCCTCGGAGCTCAAGCACTGCCTGAACGGGGCCGAGCGGATCGAGGACCCGCGGATCGCCGCCGCGCCGGTGGACCCGACCGCGAGCCCGTCCCCGACCGCGAGCCCGGATCCGACCGCGAGCCCGTCCCCGACCGCATCTCCGGCACCGACCAGCGCGTCGCCGACCGACGCTGCGTCCACCGGTCCGTCCTCCGCGAAGCCTTCGGCCCGCCCGGCGGCCGCGGGTGCGCTGGTGTCCACCGGTCTCGAGGCCGAGAACCTGATGCCGCTCGCCCTCCTGGCCAGCAGCGCCCTGCTCCTCGGCGCGCTCGCCGTGGGATGGTTTGTCCTGCGTCGTCGTCGCCTCGAGGAATCCGAAACCGAACTCTAGCTCCACCCACGGCAACGGCCCCGACCGGGATCTCTCCCGGCCGGGGCCGTTTCGCGTGAGGCTAGTCGCGATCCAGGATCGCCCGCACCCGCGGAATCACCTCGGTCCCATACAGCTCGATGCTCGAGAGCAGCTGCTCATGCGGCATGGTTCCGGTGGCGTACTTGAGGTCGAACCGGTCGGTTCCCAGCAGCTTCACGGTCCGGGCGATCTTGGTGGCCACGGTGTCCGGGGAACCCACGTATAGTGAGCCGTGCTCGATCTCGTCCACGTACTCCTGCTCGGTCATCGCCGGCCAGCCGCGCTCGGCACCGATGCGGTTGCGCATCACCAGCTGGTGCGGCCACAGCTCCTCGCGGGCCTGGGCGTCGGTCGCGGCGATGTGTCCGGGGGAGTGCACACCGAGCGGCATGCCGGTGGACCCGACCTGCTCCTGCGCGCGGCGGTAGAGGTCCACATAGGGCACAAAGCGTGCGGGGTCGCCGCCGATGATCGCCAGGGTCATCGGGATGCCGTACTCGACCGAGCGCACCACGGATTCGGGTGAGCCGCCCACGCCGATCCAGGCGGTCACCGCGCCCTTCTCGGTGCGCGGGTACACACGCTGGTCCTTCAGCGGCGGGCGAATGGTGCCCGACCAGGTCACTGGTCCCTCGCTGCGCAGGGTGGCAAACAGGTCCAGCTTCTCGCTGAAGAGGGTCTCGTAGTCGGCGAGGTCGTAGCCGAACAGCGGGAAGGACTCGGTGAACGAACCGCGGCCGAGGATGACCTCGGCGCGCCCGTTGGAGAGGGCGTCGAGGGTTGCGAAGCGCTCATAGACGCGGATCGGGTCGTCGCTGCTGAGCACGGTCACGGCGGTGCCGAGCTTGATCCGCGAGGTCTGACCGGCCAGCGAGGCGAGGATCATGTCGGGGGCGCTGACCGAGAAGTCGTCGCGGTGGTGCTCACCGATGCCAAAGAAGTCCACGCCCACCTTGTCGGCCAGGACACCCTGGGCGACCACGTTGCGGATAACCTCGGCGTCGCTCAGCCGGGTGCCGGTGGCGTCGACGGTGGCATCGCCGAAGGTGTCGAGTCCAAGCTCGAGGGGTGTGGTCATGATGGCTCTCCTAGGGTCGACCGATTTCGATGCATTTGCATACAATAACCGGATCCGGACGAATCTATTCCCACCACACCGAATCGGTTATCCGACCGGCACCACCGGCTCAACCGATTTCAGGGCCGCCAGGCGTGCGCGATCGACGTGCACCCCGCGTGGCAGTCGGGGGAGCGCCTCGGGGAGTGCGCCCAAGTCGCGGTAGCAGTGCTGCAGGGCCGACACCATCGCCCCCACGGCGCCGGAGAAGTCATCCAGTGTTGCCAGTTCCAGGCGCGGCGCGAGCCGGAGGTGGCCGCCCAGCAGTTCCTGATAGCGCGCCAGCTCGGGGGCGAGGGCGCGGGAGAGGCCGCCGCTGAGCACCACCGTATCCGGGTCGCAGGACACCGACACCGCGGTGAGGGCCACCATCAGTCCCTGTTCAAACTGCTGGCGCAGCGCGGCGATGCGCGGGGCCGGATCGCTCACGAAGAGATCGGCCGGGCTCTCCAGGGCAATCCCCGCGAGCTCCGCCTGGCGCAGGATTCCGCCGCCGGTGACCAGGTGTTCAAGCCGGGCACCCATCGGACCGATCGGAAGTTGGCCGAACTCACCCACCAGGCCGCGGGTTCCACGCAAAACCCTGCCGTCCATCGCCAGTGCGCTTCCCAGTCCAAACCCGAGGCTGAGCAGGGCGGCATTGGGGGAGTGGGCGGCGGCACCAAAGTGCAGTTCGCCCAGCAGGGCAAAGTTGGCGTCGTTATCGCAGACGACCGGACAGGGGAGGGACCGGCGCAGCGCGGCCAGGAACTCGGTGCCCTCGATCTGCGGCAGGTTGGGGGCGTGGGAGATGCGCTGCTCGGGGATCTCCAGCGAGCCGGGGACTCCGAGGGCGACCTGGCGCAGGGGGGCGGCGAATCCGGAGGAGAGGTCGAGGATGACGCCGGCGAGCCAGTCGATCAGCGCCGGAAGGTCGAGTGTGCCCGGGGTGGCCAGCTCGCGCACGGCCAGCGGGGTGCCGTGGATATGACCGATCACGATCCTGGTTTTGCTGGCGCCGAGGTCCACCCCGGCCACGATGCCCAGGTCGGCACGCAGGTCGAGCTGCACCGCCCGGCGTCCGCGCTGCTCGGAGACGATCTCCTGGGTCTCGGTAATCAGGTCCTCGCCGATTAGCTGTTCCACGGTGCGGGTCACGGTGGCGGCGGAGATCCCGGCGGCGGTGGCGAGCTTTTTGCGGCTGGCCGGTCGCTCCAGCAGCAGGGTGGTGAGCACGGCGCTGCGATTGAGTTCTCGAGTGTCCTGGACCATGGCGCTCCCTTTTGTGCTCAGCCTGAATCTAAAAGTACCGCATGTTCGGGTTCTGAACGGGCGTATCGCGGTTTTTACGGCCTGGAAACACGCCCGACACATTCGCGAGTTTAGATTTGATTGCTCGATGAAAATAAAACCAGAATCGAGTTCGCGATGGTGGGCAGGTAATTCGGGGGCAAAACCGATCGCGATATCCCAATCAAACAGCAGTCGCACCTGGAAGGTCACCCCATGCACATCACCCGCCCCGGCCGACGCTTCGGCGCCCGCATCGCCATTGCCGGAGCCATCGCGCTCTCGCTCACCCTCAGCGGCTGTGCCGCCACCTCCGGTCCGGCCTCCACGCCGACCAGCAGTGCCACCCAGCCCACCCTGACCTTCGCCGGCCCCAACGGCGAAAAGCCCGACGCCCTCAGCGCGCTCTCGCTCACCGCCGACGAGATCGCCAAGGTTAAGGCCGGTAACTTCACCGCCGCCTTCGTCTGGCACACCTCCTCCGACTTCGTGACCGCCGTGGAAAAGGGTGCCCGCGAGGAGTTCGAAAAGCTCGGCATTAAGGTGGTTGCCAGCACCCAGGCCGGCTTCAACGCGGCAACCCAGGCCAATAACGTCCAGACCGTGCTCGCCCTGCACCCCTCGATCGTGGTGGGTATCGCCGTGGACCCCACCTCCGCCGCCAAGGCCTTCCAGCCGGTGGTGGACTCGGGCACCAAGCTCGTGATCATGACCACCCCGCCTGCCGGATATAAGGCGGGCAAGGACTTCGTCTCGATCGTGACCGAGGACCTCAGCAAGGCCGGCAAGGCCAACGCCGACATCATCGGTAAGGAGATGAAGGGTGAGGGCGAGGTCGGCTACCTCTCCTACAACGCCAACTTCTGGTTCACCAACCAGCGCGACCAGGCCTTCAAGGATTGGCTGGGCTACTCCTACCCGAAGATGCAGATCGTCGACAGCGAGGGTTTCGCCGATGAGACCGCGACCCAGACCATCGCCGCCGCGATGATCGCCAAGCACCCGAACATGAAGGCGATCTACGTCTCCTGGGCCACCGCGGCTCAGGGTGTGGTGGCGGCCATTCGGGCCGCCGGACGCACCGACATCAAGGTCGTCACCAACGACCTCGACACGACCCTGGCCGCGGCCATGGTGGGGAACGGTCCGGTCGCCGGCCTGGTGGGCAACGGCTCGCTGGGAATCGGGCAGGGCCTGGCCCTCGCCGGTGCCTTCGGTGTCCTGAACAAGCCGGCCCCGGCCCTGGTGGCTTCGGACCCGACCTCGGTCACCGGCGACAACCTCAAGGACGCCTGGAAGGCCGACTACGGCTCCGACCTGCCCGCGAGCGTGGGCAAGTAGCACGCCCCACTAGACCGATGGGTGGTCGCGTTCCCCCGCGTGGCCACCCATCATTTCCTCCCCTTCATCCCCTCTCCCCGCACCGTCGGGTGTGATCTAGGAGCACATCATGACCCAGGCAATGACCGTTCTCGGTCCGGTTCCGGTTTCGGAACTGGGGCGGATCATGCCCCACGAGCACCTGCTCTCCCTCACCCCCGGCCCCTGGCAGGTGGGTGGCCCCGGCAGCGATGCGGCCGCCGCGAACGCGGTCGATCTCGCGGTCGACGCCCTCTCCCGGCTCCCCGAACTCGGCTTTTTCACCGTGGTGGACCTCAGCCCCTACGGGGTCGTAGGTCGAGATGCCCAGGGGGACAACGCGGTCCTGCTGCGCGAGGTTTCCCGGCGCAGCGGACTGCACATCATCTCCGGCACCGCGCTGTATCTGGAGTCGTACTCGCCCGGGTGGGCCCGCGAGGCCAGCCTCGGTGAGCTGGTGACCCGGTTGGTGCGCGATGCCACCGAGGGGATCGGATCCTCCGGGGTACGCGCCGGCGTCTTTGGCGAGCAGGCCACCGGACTGGATGTGATCTCGGCTCACGAGGAGAAGTGCCTGCGGGCCATCGCCCGCGCTCACCGGGAGACCGGCCTGTCGATCATGACCCACACAACCCACGGCTCGATGGCGCTGGAGCAGATCGCCCTGCTGCGCGCGGAGGGGGTGGACCTGGACCGGGTGGTCATCGGCCACCTGGATACCCAGCTGGACCCCGACCTGCCTCGCCGGATCCTCGATACCGGCGCCCGGATTGCGATCGACACCATCGGCAAGCAGGACTGGGACTTCTTCCTGGGTCCCGCCCCTGAGGGGGAGCGCGGCGAGGGGGAGTATCCCAAGCGCGCCTTCCACCGCTCCGATCGGGGTCGCGCCGACCAGGTGGCCGCGCTCGCCGCCGAGGGCCTGGCCGGCCGCATCCTGCTGGCCCAGGATCTCACCGGTGCCGAGGTGTGGCTGAACCCCGAAACCCACGGCCAGCACGGCTACTCCTATCTGGGTGAGGTTTTTGTTCCGATGCTGATCGAGCGCGGCGTCTCCGAGGCCAATCTTGAACTCCTGCTGGCCACCGGGCCCGGGGAGGTGATGGGACTGTGAGTGCCACCACTACCCCCGCCGTGGTGGTGGGCATCGACCTGGGCGGCACCAAGGTGCGCGCGGCCCTCGCCGATACCCGGGGCAGACTCCTACACCGGCTCACCGAGCCCACCCGTCCGGGGATCGCGCTGATCGCTCAGCTCACCGATATCGTCACCCGGCTTTCGGCCCTGGCCCCGGATGCACCGGTGGCGGGCACGGCTATCGGCGGTGCCGGGGTTCCGTTGCCCGATGGGAGCGGATTCACCCAGGCACCGAATCTCGGCGAGTTGGGCGAGGTCTCACTGGTCGCCGAGCTGCGGCGTCGGCTGGGTCACCCGGTGGTGATCGAGAACGACGTCAACATCGCCGCCCTCGGCGAGCTGCACGCCGGTGCCGGCCGCGAGAGCGAGAGCTTCGCGTTTGTCTCGGTGGGAACCGGGATCGGCGTGGGACTGGTGCTCGCGGGATCCATCTGGCCCGGGGTCAGCGGCGCCGCCGGGGAGGTCGGATATCTTCCGTTTGGCAGCGATCCCCTCGATCCCCGCAATCAGCGTCGTGGCGCCCTCGAGGAGGTCGTGGCCGGCAACGTGCTGGCCCAGCGTCTCCCGCAGCCCGCCGGGGAACCCCCGCTCACCGCCCGCGAGGTTTTCGCCGCGGCCGAGGCGGGGGATCCACTCGCGGTCCAAGCCCTGGATACCCAGGCTCGCTGGCTCGCTCACACCCTGCTCGCCATCGACGCGGTGGTGGATCCGGGCCTCTACATTCTCGGCGGGGGAATCGGGTCCAGACCCGAACTCCTCGCCCCTCTTGATCACTGGCTGGCGCGTCTGGGACGCCCGGGACTGCGTGTCCGCAGCAGCGAACTGGGCGATGACGCCCCGCTGCACGGTGCCGTCCATCTCGCGCTCGCCGCGGCGATCACCCCCTCCTCCCTCCCCAGAGAAAGTGAAGCATCATGACCGTGACCCAGGCAGACGGAACACTCACCGTCGGCGGTCGTTTCCGCCGGGTGAACTGGCGGCAGTACGTCGTCTACATCGGATTTGTCGTCGTTTTTATCTACTTCGCCGCAACCCAGGGGGCGAACTTTGTGAACCCCACCACCCTGGTGACCATCATCACCCAGGCGACCCCGATCACCGTGATGGCGGTGGGCACGGTGTTCATGCTGAGCCTCGGCGAGATCGACCTGTCGATCGGCTCCACGGTTGCGCTCTCGGCCCTGGTGGCCGCGGTCTCCCTCCAGGCCACCGGACAGTGGTGGCTCGCGGCGCTCGCCGGATTGGCGATCGGCGCGGTGGTGGGTCTGGTCAACGGACTGTTTGTCACCCTGGTGCGCCTGCCCTCCTTCCTGGTCACCCTGGCCACGATGGGGCTGGTCGCCGGGCTCGCCCAGCAGCTCACCAACCTGCAGTCGGTTCCGGTGACCGAGCCGGTCTTCAGCTGGATCTTCGGTGCCGGAGACATCGCCGGAATGCCGATCCTGGTGGTCTGGAGCATCGTGGTGGTGGCCCTGGGCTGGCACGTGCTGCGTCAGCGCCGCTTCGGTGCCCACGTGCTTGCGGTGGGTAACCGCGCGGCCGCCGCCTCGGTCAGCGGGATCCGGGTGAACCGGGTCAAGCTCATCGTGTTTGCCCTGAGCGGGGTGACCGCGGGTCTCGCGGGTCTGCTCTACTCGGGCCGTCTGGCCGGTGCCACCTACACCCTGGGTGGATCGGACCTGATGAGTGTGCTGGCGGCGGTCATCGTCGGCGGTACCGCGCTCACCGGCGGTAAGGCCTCGATGATCGGCGCCCTGGTGGGCAGCCTGTTCATGAGCATGATCAACTACGGCCTGCTGCTCGGCGGCCTCACCGTGGCCCAGCAGATGATCGTGCGTGGCGTGATCATCCTGATCGCCGTCTCCCTCTCCCTCCGCGCCAAGAAGAGCAGTTAGGACCCGTCATGTTTCTTGATCTCCTGCGCCGCCGCAACCCTGAACTCCTGCGGGTTGCCGCCCAGTTCCACCGCGACGGATTGATCCCGCCGAACACCTATGTGATCGACCTGGATGCAGTCACCCGCAATGCCGGTTACATCGCCACCGAGGCCGCCCGCTTCGGGTTCACCCCGTTTGCGATGACCAAGCAGATCGGCCGCAACCCCGATGCTTCGGCCGCGATCCGCGCCGGAGGAATCACCCACGCGGTGGGGGTGGACCTCGAGTGTGCGGTGGCCGCGGCCGCGGGCGGACTGGCCACCGGACACCTGGGTCACCTGGTCCAGATCCCGCGGCACAGCGCGGCGACCGCCGCCGCGCTGAACCCGCTGTACTGGACGGTGTTCTCCGAACAGAAGGCCCGCGAGGCCGGTGCCGCGGCGCTGGAGCTGGGGCGAGAGCAGGACGTGCTCGCCCGCATCTTCGCCCCCGGAGATCGCTTCTACCCGGGCCACGAGGGCGGGTTCGAGGCCGACCAGATTGCCCGGGTGGCCGACCGCCTGGACGCGATCCCCGGAGTGCGTTTCGCCGGGATTACCACCTTCCCGGCGACCCTGTTCGATCCCGAATCCGGCACCGCTAAGCCCACCCCGAACCTGGGGACCCTGACCGAGGCGCTGCACGAGCTGGAGTGGGCGGGCCGGCACAACATCGTGGTGAATGCCCCCGGCACCACCTCGACGGCGATCTTCCCCGCGCTCGCCGAAGCCGGGGCGACCCAGGTGGAGCCCGGACACGGGCTTACCGGGACCACCCCGCTGCACGCGGTCCAGGACCTCGCCGAGGACCCGGCCATCGCCTACGTCTCCGAGGTCTCCCACCTGTGGAACGATCGCGCCTATGTGTTTGGCGGCGGACTCTACGTCGACCCGGTCCTGGGTTCGGCACGCACCGAGGCGCTGGTTCTTGGCGCCCAGGATGACCCGGCCACGGCGGTCCCGCAGCAGGTTGACATGCCCGATGCCTCGGCCATCGACTACTACGCCACCATCCCGGGGGCGGGCGCGCACCGGGCCTGCCCGGGGGATACCGTCATCTTCGGATTCCGCCCCCAGGTGTTTGTCACCCGCGGTTTGACCGCGGGTATCTCCGGCCTCTCCACCGGAAACCCGGTCCTCGCGGGCATCTGGTCCGCCGATGGTTCGGCACCCCTCACCCACGCCGCCGATGGTTTCGCCAGCGGTGCGTCGGGTACCCACACCGCAGCCCACAACGCCGGGAGCAACTCATGAGCACCAGCACCAGTACCGACACCTTTGCCCTCCAGCTGGACGGGATCACCAAGCACTTTGGTGGCATCGTCGCGATCAAGCACTTCGATCTGCAGATCAAACCCGGTGAGATCGTCGCCCTGGTCGGCGATAACGGAGCGGGCAAATCCACCCTGGTCAAGATCATCTCGGGGATGTACCAGCCCACCGCCGGCGAGATCCGCTTGAACGGTGCCCCCACCAACTTCCGCGACCCCTCGGATGCCCGCACCAAGGGCGTCGAGGTGGTCTATCAGGACCTGGCCCTGGTGGATCTGCAGCCCGTCTACATGAACATGTTCCTGGGGCGCGAGCTGCGCAAGAAGCCCTTTGGGACCCTGGACCGTCGCGAGATGGCCGCGCAGACCCAGGCCCTGGTGGATGAGCTGGACGTACGCATCCCCTCGGCCAAGGCTCCGCTAAGCGACCTCTCCGGTGGTCAGCGGCAGGGCATCGCCATCGCCCGGGCCACCAACTGGGCGAGCAGCCTGGTGCTGATGGACGAGCCCACCGCGGCCCTCGGTGTGGCCGAGACCGCCCGGGTGGAGCAGATCATCATGCGCCTGCGCGAGCGTGGGGCCGGGGTCCTGATCGTCAGCCACAACATGGAACAGGTCTTCCGGGTGGCCGATCGGGTGACGGTCCTGCGCCGCGGGACCCAGGTGGCGACCAAGCGCATCGACGAGGTCACCCACAACGAGCTGATCGCGATGATCACCGGGCTCACCTCATGAGTGAAAAAGAATTCCCCACGGCACCCGGCGCAGACTATAGCCTGGGAGCCATGTCGACCGAGAACAACCTGGATGCCCCGAACAAAGACGTGCGTGTGCCCGGTGCGCTGATGCGTGCGGAGATCGCCGAACAACCCGTGCGCTGGCGCGAGCTGGTGCGCGAATCCCGTACACAGATTGATGCGGCGGCCGCGCTTATAACCGAGGGTAAGCCCGAGCTGATCGTCATGGTGGCCCGCGGCTCGAGCGATCACGCCGCCAACTATGCTCAGTACCTGATTCACGCGGTGCTGGGGATCCCGGTTGCCCTGGCCACCCCTGCCAGCGTGCACCCGAATGCCCCGCAGCTGCGCTACCCCAATGCGCTGGCCATCGCGATCTCCCAGTCGGGACGCTCCCCGGACCTGATCGCCACCGTGGAGTCGATCCGCGCGGGCGGTACCCCGGTGCTCAGCCTCACCAATAACGGGGACAGCCCGCTGGCCGAGCTCGCGGACGTCGCGGTGGACCTGTCCGCGGGCCCCGAGCTCTCGGTGGCCGCGACCAAGACCTACACCGCCTCGCTGCTGGCCATCGTGCTGTTGGTGCTGCGGGCGGCGGGGGAGGAGTGGGACGCCATTGTGCCTCGGGTTGACCTGCTCGCCGACAGCGCCGAGGCATTCCTGGCAGACCCTTCGGCGTCGGCCGAGGCGCTTGCCCTGCTCTCGGGGCGCGAGCGCATCGTCGTGGTGGGCCGCGGGGTCTCGATGTCCTCGGCTCGCGAGGGCGCGCTCAAGCTCATGGAGACCAACGCGATCGCCGCCTCGGGATGGAGCGCCGCCGATGCGATCCACGGACCGCTCGGCCAGGTGACCCCGGGAACGGTCGCGGTGGTGCTGACCGGGACCGCACTGGGACGCGACTCGGTGATCGAGTTCGCCGAGAAGGCTCACGCGCTGGGTGCCAACGTGCTGGAGGTGGGACCGGGCGTCATCGAGTTCGCCGATGCGCACATCACCCTGCCGCAGGTTCCGATGGGTGGAATCCCGATCCTGGAGACCATTCCGCTGCAGTCGCTCGCCCTCGAGCTTGCGCTCCAGCGTGGACTTGACCCGGATTCCCCGGCCGGCCTGAACAAGGTCACACTCACGCACTAGTTCGCACCATTTTCGGATCCCCTCGTTTACCCCGCGCACGGGTGAAACGAGGGGATCCGCATGTTTCCGGGGAAGTGCCGTTCCGACACGCCACTATTCGGCCTCGATTTGCCCGTTCTGTGGAACCTGCGTAAAGTAATACTCATCACCCCAAAGGTGCGGCAAGCGAAAAGCGGC
>NZ_JOEC01000001.1 GCF_000718085.1 Mycetocola saprophilus | reverse complement strand
TGCCCTGGCTGAGGCAACGTTCGCGGCTCATCGTAGCCAGCGGCATGCCTCCTCGGATAATCGGCTTGTTCAGCGCACAGTGGTCCGTGGTCCGTGGTCCCCGGTGTTTCCCGAGCAGGACGGGGGCAAGGCATGAGCGGCGTCTTTGCTGTGGGCTTCTTTGTGCTCGGGATCTGTACATTGGACGCTCTAATAGGCGTGATCGAGAGAGGTATTCCAAAACACCCGTTGCGAGCCCGCGAGGGTCTGCTGATTGTGATTCTCTACTTGAGCTCCCTCGCGGCAGGCGCGTGTTTCGTCCTTCTGGGGGTGGAGCTTTGGATAGCCGTATCAAGGTGAAGCGGTGGCCGGGCCGCGCTACACGTGTGGAGGTTCGCACTGATGATCTGGATGACATTGGCGAGGAAACTTTCACGCGGAGTCTGGCGGAGGCGGGCTTGGAGTCGCATATGCGGGTTGGCCTGCCGAAGGTATCGAAGTCGTCACCGTATGTGGTGACGATTCTTTTTGACGAGGGGCGTACCGATCAGGGTGCGCCCGGAACGGAGGTGGCGTTGTGAAGCGTTTGTTTAGGATGATGGCCGCGTTCGTGGATGCCACGACAGCAATGTTTGTAGAGTTCGCCGCAAAGGCCCGAGAGGACGCCAGAGAGTACCCCGCGCGAGAGTACGACCGCGGATATGAGCGAGGCGTCCGGGATGCGATCGGGGAGAGCCAGACCTTGCAAAAATTCCGAGCCCTGGGAGTCCGGCCAGAACAAGGAATGGATCACGCGTTGCAGTTGGCCGCGGCAGGAGCAGACGGTGGCCTCGTCAACATTTTCGCCAAGATCGCCGCATCTGGACGGATCGACCCCGAAACAACGCGACAGCTCGAGCACCACAACATTCGAATCGTCCCCGACCGAGAGGACTCCACCAATGGCGACTAGGCCACGTACTCGGGAGTTTTTCCCGAAGATGAAACAGCGCGGCCGGTACCGCGCATATCGAGCCCCGAGAACGAACCTGTTCCCGGGACTCGAGCAGTTACGGGTGGCGATGAGTGCTGTTGCGATCCAGACACAGGCGGCGCTGGTTAGTTTCGCTGCAATCGCCCACGGGTTGAAGCGCGTCCGCCAGGAGCAAGACGAGCGTGCACGAATCGCGGCGCTGGAAGCCCTACAAGCGACACCACATCCGACCTCTGCGCCACAGCGGCGCACCTGGTGGAAGCCATGGGACCGCGGGTGAGGCGCGTAATTATCGAGTCCCCGTATGCCGGGGATGTTGAGGGCAACTCGACGTATGCGCGGGCAGCGCTACGCGACAGCCTGATCCGGGGTGAGGTGCCGTTCGCATCGCACCTTTTGTACACCCAAGCGCTAGACGACACCGACCCTGCAGAACGCGAACTCGGCATCCGCGCGGGCCTGGAATGGGCCACCACCGCGCACGCAACCATCGTCTACCACGACCTAGGCATCTCGGCAGGCATGCAGCAGGGCATCGAAGCCGCGACCGCTGTAGGTCGTCCCATCGAATACCGAACTTTGAAGGAGAACCCATGACCGATCGACTGACCGTGCTTTTCAAGAGCGGCAACAAATTCGAGTTTGAAGCTGAGAGTTGGAGGATCACACTCTCGGACTTGGGAGAGGTCGAGAGCTTTGCTGTAACTGCTTCGAACCCCGAGATTGCCTTTATCGATATCGAGGGAGTCGACATCATCACTGCGGCACCGGTGAAGAGGATTGGAGGCTAGCATGACCGAGATCCGAACAACCTCATCTACCGGAGGCCAGAAGGGCACCAAGCCCGAACGGTATGACCTGATCCCCACGTTCCCCCTGGCGGAGTTGGCGCGCCTGTACGGGGAGGGCGCGAAAAAATACGACGACCACAACTGGGCCAAGGGCTACGAGCTATCCAAGTCGTATGCGGCTTTGAGCCGGCATCTCAACCAGTTCTGGAACGGTATCGACCGTGACGAAGAAACAGGTGTGCTGCACCTCGCAAACGTTGCTTGGCATGCGTTCACCATGATGGAACTCCTTGCCGCGCACCCGGAGTTCGATGACCGACGAAAAGACGCCGTACTGATCGACTGGGTCTCCGAGGGGCGCGAATCTCACGAAATTGAACCTGTCGGGGTCTCTGACGGAGATACCATCCGCGCTCGGATAAGAGGGATCGAGTATTCCGGCCCAGTGGTAGCAGTCGTGGGTTCATCGGTTTGGATCGACGCAATCCGTTTCGCGGGGAGCATCCCGCTGAAATGTGTCCATGAGGTCAACGGCAAGCCTTGGAAGTGGGTGGGTGAATGACTCTTGCTGAGGCTGTAGCGTCGGTTACTTTGCCAGTGACGACGAAGGTGTTTACCGAGTCGGGTGGGCTGCACACGGTTGAACTGCCGTGTCTGCTTGAACAGATCCAGGACGCCGTGGTGTCGTCGGGAAAGGACAGCGCCGGCGGGGGAGGTGGGGCAACAACAGGGTCGGTGCTGAACTCGGCCGCGTTCGATGAAGCAACGTACATTAGACGCGTCATCGGGTCATGGCGAACCGACCTCGGGCTGAAACGCATCCCCGAACTGGTCCAGGCTCTCAACGACTGGCACATGGTCTTCACTCGCACGAGTGGGGACCATGACTTGTTTATCCGGGAAATCCAGTCGTGGGCGGTGAAGATCAAACAGATCCTCGACCCACCTAAACGGTTGGAGATCGTGGGGCCCTGCCCGACGTGCAACGAAAGTCACTATTTGAACGGGGAAGGCGAGTGGGTGCCCAACCCGGTCGTGATCGAGTATCCACACGACATGGCGGATCTCAAAGAGGCTCGCGGCTACTGCCGAAGCCAGGAATGCGATGAAGTTTGGGAGGGAGCAACAACATTCATCTGGCTGAGGAGCCTCCTCGGCAAATAGAACACATTTTCGTAACGAACCACAACATCTTGTGGTGGGTGTCGAATCTGTGTACACTAGAAGCACGTCATCTTAGGGTGCGCAAAAACTCACAGAAAGGCCCTGGTACTTCAGTACCAGGGCCTTTTTGCGTTAACTTACGGCCAGTATCCATCGAGATAGAACGCCCAGACTCCCGCCAACTCGCAAGGGTAAAGACGGAGAGCGGGCGACCAGCATTACACGAGTGTGGAGCTGGCCGTAATCAACTACCAGGGCAGGGGTGCCCGGTCATGGTGCGTGGCGCGCACTGGTAGAAAACGCCCGGATAGCCCACGCACGGGCGGGGTCGGGATCACTGGGGTGTCCCGACCCCACACAACTTTGAAGGGGTCACATTGGCGCTCATGGATGATGCCGCTTACCGGGCGGACCTTGCAGGTGACCTGTCGAACGTGGCGATCGGTGCCAAGTACGGGGTGAATGAGTCCACCGTGCGAAAGCACCGCCGGCGCATCCAGCCGGCAGAGGCCCCCGATGTGGTGATGGGGCTTCGGCATCGAGCCGTGACCACCGAGGACGCTCGGGAATGGATTCGCGCCGGCGGCGACGACCCCGACGCGTACAACCTGAGCGTCCGGTCCATCGCCTACGGCGAAGGGCTCTGGTCAAACCGGGTCAGTGCGACTCCGAAGGCGGCATCTGGCGATGGGCCTGAATGGCCTGTTATTCAGTCGGCCCAGCCGGTGCATGTGTCGGTGCAGGAAATCCCGGACGCCCCTGCTCGCGGCCTGAAACTCGCAATCAAGGGCGCAGATACCCAAATCGGTTTCCGACAGCTCGCAGACGGCACCCTAGACCCCTTCCACGACGACCAGGCAATGGCCTTGTTCGTGGAAGTCTGTCGCCGGCATCAGCCGGAGAAAATTCAGATCCTCGGGGACTTCCTCGACCTTGCCGCGCAGGGCCGCTTCGCTCAAGAGGCAGCATTCGCGCAGACAACGCAGGCATCGATCGACCGCGGGCATCGGTTCCTTGCCGAGCTGCGGGCAGTAGCGCCTCGATCCGAGATCATCGTGATCGAAGGAAACCACGACAAGCGCATGCAGAACTTCATCGAAGCCAACGCCCTAGCCGCATTCGGGCTGCGGCGAGCGCAGATGCCCGATTCTTGGCCTGTCATGTCGCTGCCGAACCTTCTGCGTCTGGACGAGCTCGGCATCACCTACATGGATGCTTACCCGGCCGCGACCGACTGGGACAACGACACCACACGCAACATTCACGGCACCAAGGCCAACTCTCGCGGGTCCACCACGGCGCAATACGTGACCGACCTACCCCACATCAACACGTGGGCGGCTCACACGCACCGGGTGGAAATCACCTACAGGTCCGTTATGGGGCCGCGCGGAGAGGCCGTTGAATCGTATTCCGCCAACCCTGGCGCGCTATGCCGCACAGACGGTGCAGTGCCCTCGGTGAACGGCGCGATCGGTGCCGGGGGAGTCCCGGCGAAGGTGGTCGAGAACTGGCAGCAGGGCCTCGGGTTCAACTATTACAACGACACCGAGACATGGCCCGCCGTGTACCGCATCATCAACGGTACGGCCCTCATTGAGGGCGTGCTGATCGATGTGCCTGTGAATTAGGCGGGCAGCTCGAGACGTGCCGCGAGGCCTGGCATAAGGATCAGATTTCAACATAGCCGCGTGATGCGGAGAAACGGAGAAGGCGTGATGCCGAGAGAACAAATCAACCACCCTACCCAGCAGACGGATGCTCCCTGGGGCGATTCAGCCGTCCATGTCGGGTGGTACAACGACCCTGACGTGCAGAGCGGCGAAGGCACCGCAGGCTGGGTGCAGATCGGCCTTGAGGTCGACATTAGTTACGCCCAGTTCGCAGCCGCGAGCCCTAACGGCTGTGCCCCGAACCGGACGCTCATGTGGACGCCGGTCCTCACTGCGGCCGAAATCGACAAGGCCATTGCGGTGCTGAAGCGCGCTCGGAGGGCGCAGCGTAAGAACTAGCGCTGAACCTCACGTCTTTGGGGTGTGGGTTCTCTCCACTGCTCCCAACGGGTAGGCGTCTATTTGGGGTCCCGGATGCTATCTACTGCGATTTTGAGCCCCCGTACCGATAATCCGGTGAGTCGCTGCATTTCTACCCAGGTGGACCCGTTGTCGAGCGCTTCCACGATTTGCCGGTTGCGGTAGGCGACGAGGCTAGCTCGGCGTTCATTTACTGTTTCGAGTTTGGCGACAGTTTGGGCGAGTTCTTCGAGGTCCATATCGACACTTTACCATGTATTGCATTTGCACGCTTTACCTGGTAAAGTAAAAGCATGAGCGAAGAACAAGAAAATACCCCCCAGCGCACACTCGAAGACAAACTTGCCTGGGCCCTCCACGGAAAAGCGCGTTGGGAACACAGGCTCGAGCGAGCCAACGCGATGACCGAATCCGCCCATGAAATGGGAGGCGGAATACCCGGTTTTGGCCGTTCTGGAAACCAGCGAGCCGCACGTCAGGTTGGCGCAGCAACAGACCGGGCCTACAAGGCTTGGAAAGAGGCAACTGGGAAAGTCGCCTACTACGATTCCAAGGCCCGTAGCTACCAACTCCGCATCGCTGAGCGCGATCGCGTCCGGCTGGAACGCGCCGACATAATCGGTGCCCGCGTGGTTCGAACCCGGGTCGGGTGGCACAAAGTAGCGAGGATCAACGTTAAGACAGTCAGCGTCGAAACCGGATACTCCTGGGTTGACCGGTACCCCTTCGCTGAAATTCTCGAAGCAAGACAGTAACCCTAAACCCCCACGCTCACCGGTGGAGGTTTTCTATTTGAGGAGAAAAATGAGCACCCTTGAACTGACCCGCACCGAAACCGAAGCCGACTATCAGGCCGCTCGTGCACGCCGCGACCTCGCATTCAAGACCCCTCGCCCCGCCCACGTAGACGGTGAAGGGGACTGGCAGCTCACGACAGGGGAGCACGTCGGCGATGACTGACCTCGCCTGGAAGAACCCTCACGGCGCGTACATGGTGTGCCTGCATGGGGTGACGGCTAACGCTTGCTGCGGGCGTGTGGCTTACGGGGAGTGTGCTCACTTCTGGGGTCGGGAACGTGGCAGGGGAGGCCGGCGAGCTCTGGCCGCTAAGCGAACCTGTTTGAAATGTGGATCAACCAAGGCCACCTTTCAGGTGTTGAAGTAGGAGGTGGGTCCCATGAGTGACACACCGATCTATGACGCGCTCACCCAGAGGGTGCAGCCGACTGACATGTTTGCGGATGGAGGAGTCGTCCTTCCCAATCGGATGCCCTTCGTGTCCGCCGACGAATCTCGCGCCATCATAGGCGCGCTGCCCAAGGTGGCCAAGAGGTTGGTGACCCTGGGTGAGACCACGGGTAGCGCAACCATCCACTACCCCAAGGAGTAAAGACATGACTGAACAGGCCAAGAACCCACGCCTCCGGATCGTCCAGGTCGGGGAGCAGGTGGTCGGTAACGTGAGAACTCCTAAGCTCGCAATCATTCTTGACCGCCTCGATTCGGTGCAGGGGCAGTTTGAATATGCGGTAAGCCTCGACAAGGGCACGGACCACATCTTCCTTAGCTTTGGGGCCGAGTATGACCTCGAAGTAAGCAGAGGGGTATAGCTATGGCTTACGACAAGGAACAGTTCGACGCGATGGTGGCCGGGCTGAACGCTCAGGACATACCGGGCGTACACAAGGTAGCCAAGTCGCGTCTGCGGGCCGGCCAGGTAGTCGGTCGCATCATCGGCATCACCATTGTCTCCCTGGTCGGGGTAGCGGCTGTATCGCTGCTGGTGTGGGGGATCACTGCTATTTGGGGCGCGATCCTTGGGTAGCGGTGAAGCTCACCTCTGGGAGGGCCTGAGCAGCCCTTCCCTGGATGCCGGTGATCGAACACTGGTGGTGGCGCGGACTTGGGCTGAGGTGCGGCAGGTGCACACCTACCTCGCGCTACGAGCGCCAGAGGGTAGCAAGGTACGGCGTTCCGAGGGGAACGAGAGCATCACCTACCCCAACGGCGGGGTTGTTCGTTACGCCTCTGCCCGGGGGCAATCAGGGCGCGGCGAGTCGGTAGACGTGCTGTACTTCACAGACCCAGCACTGATGGCAGATGAACTACTCATGCGCCGCCTCCTGCCGTGCCTGGGCGCATCCAGTAGACCCCAGGTCAAGACGCTCGGGGATGCCCTCAAATAACCCCCGAGGGGGTGTCTAAACCCGGAGGGGGTCTCGGTAACCCCGGGGCCCCATCAAACCCGGGAGGGGCGCACAGGCAAGCAGGGGGCTTCATGTGAGGCCTTGCATGAAGGAGGGTAGTCATGGGTAGCGGTCTGAACGATCCCCAGTACATGGCCCAGAGGGATGCCCTCAAGCGTCTACGTCTTGACTGTTGGATATGTGAACAACCCATTGACTATGACGCACACTACACGCACAAGGACGCGTTCACTGCTGATCATGTCCAAGCGCGTTCAAAGGGCGGCTCGCTGTATGGAGAACTGAAGCCAGCGCATCGAGGATGCAACTCAAGACGCGGGAACCGTGGAACTCACATCACATCAGCTCCAAACACAGCGATGAAATGGTGACCCCAATGATCGCAAATGACACAAAAAGTGGTACAAAAAAGGTCGTGCGAGGGGTGGGGGGCCTCCCCTCTCCCCGGGGCCGCCTCCGACACTCCGCGCTTTAGTCATATGTGTGCGCGCTTGACATTGGTTTGACATGGACATGGTTTTGACATTGGAGGTCGGTATGCCTCGAGTGTTGAAGCCCTGCGGTACCGAGGCGGCGTATCGTCGTCACCTGCGCAATGGCGAGGAAGCGTGCGATGCATGCAAGGCTGCGGTTGCCGGAAAAAAGATGGATCGCCTCGATGGGGATCGGGATACACGGAAGTTGAGCGCGATCGCTTCTGCCGTGCCTGAACCCTCCGCTGAGGTTGCGCCAGCGTCGAGCGGCAGCGATGAGTACGACCCGTTGACAGATGCAAAAGAAAACTTGCGGCTTGTGAAGGCCGCGCTGAAAGAGGCTGTGCCTCGTGAAGTTTCGGCGTTGTCCAAGCGCCGGCAAGAGCTTGTGGCGTTGATTTCCGAGCTCGGCGGCAAGAAGGAGGTCTCGATTGCAGACCAGCTTGCAGAGCGCCGGGCAGCTCGTAGGAGAGCAGAACCCGAGGCTTCGGCTACTTCCTGACGTTTACGACCCGATCCTGTCGGCTGACCGTGCCGATGACATGGTGGGCATCGCGGAGATCGCCGGGTTGTATCTAGACCCGTGGCAGCAGATCGGGGCGGAATCACTCACCCTGACCCGCGCAGATGGCCGGTGGGCAGCGTTTGAAGCCTTCGTGGCCGCGAACCGGCAGCAGGGCAAAGGAACGATTATTGAGGCTCGCCAGTTAGCGGGCCTTTTTGTGTGGGAAGAAACCCTTCAGGTTTACACCGCGCACGAGTTCAAGACTGCGCAGGAGATGTTTCTTCGGATTCGGCAGCTTGTTGAGGCGACTCCCGAACTTGACCGGCTGGTGCAGCGCATCCGTACCGCTGATGGTGAAGAAGCTATCGAGACGAAGAACGGGTGCCGGCTGAAGTTCATGGCCCGCTCGAGTTCGTCAGGACGAGGGTTTACGGCTCCGACGCTGTATCTCGACGAGGCCATGAAGCTGAAGCGGCGCATGCAGGCCGCGATCATGCCGACAATGTCGGCGCTGTCTCTGAACCAGTCAACTCAGCTCATGTATTTCTCGTCTGCGGGGGAGCAGGATTCCGAGGTGCAGGAGAGCGTGCGCGAGCGCGCCCTGTCGGGGGAGTCCAAACGCCTGGTTTATGTCGAATGGTCCGTCCCACGTTGGGATGAGCTCTCGGCTGCCGACCGGGCACCGTGGCCGTCTCCTGCGGAGTATCGTGCCGACCCTGAGATTCATCGCCGTGCGAACCCAGGGTGGAATATTCGACTCGATCCTGACTTTGTGGTCAGCGAGATTGAGGCGATGGGCCCTGAACAGTTTGACCGGGAGCGGTTGGGCATCTGGGCGAAGATCGGCGGAGACGGGGTTATCCCCGTCGGTGACTGGCTGGACGCTGCCGGCGACCCGCTCGAGGTCGAGACCGCGGCGCGTGAGTGCGGACGCATCGCCTTCGGGGTGGATATCCCGCCGGCGCGTGACTCGGCGACCATTTCACTCGCTGCGGATCTCGGCGACGGCAAGTTCGCTGTATTCGTTGTGGACCGACGCGAGGGAGTCGTCTGGGTGCCTGACCGGCTGGCAGAACTCAAAGAGGCATGGAATCCGATTGCGTGCGTGTTCGATGAGCTCGCCGCAACCGGGACGCTCGTGCCCGAGGTGCGGCGTGCGAAGGTGCGCCCTCTGCTGATCAAGACGCGTGAGCTTGGCATTGCCTGTGCTCGTTTCTACGACTCGGTGGTTACTCCCGGCCCGGATGGCGAAGGCCGCGTGCTGGTGCACACCGGTCAGAAGGAACTCACCGACGCGGTGAAGTCTGCCGGCAAAAAGACCATGGGGTCCGACTCCGTTTGGAAGTGGGCCCGCACCGGCGAGGCGGATATCGCCCCGCTGATTTCAGCAACGTTGGCGCTGCATGTTTTGCAGAGCCGCAAGAAGACGACAAAGACGGCTGGTAGCGGCGGTCGAATGATTGTGATGGGGTGACCGTGCGAAGCCTTACTGAGGATGAGCAGAAGCTGTTCAACAAGATGCTGGACACGATCAACCAGAAGAAGCGCCGCAATGCTTTGCGGTCTCGGTATGCAGACTCGAAGCGGACGTTGCAGCAGGTTGGCATTTCAATCCCTCCTGAGATGCAGGATTTCCAGGCGGTGCTCGGCTGGCCTGAAAAGACTTGCTCGGTCATGTCTCGACGGATTCGCCCTCGAGGGTTTGCCTCGAGGGAAAAGAGCGCCCTGCTCGAAGGGGTCAAGGGTGAACTCCTGACCGCCGATGCGGTGCTGGCTGAAAAGCACGCGATCGATGCGTCTGCCCGGCATGGGGCAGCGTTCGTCTTTACCTCTCGGGGTGATGTCGGAGAGCCTGAAATCGTGTTTTCGGTTCGTTCTGCGCTTTCGGCTACGGCTATTCGTGATCCGCGATCGCGTCGAGTCTTGTCGGCTCTCGAGATCGCAGATGGTGTCTGGAACATGTGGCTGGATGGCAAGGTGCTTGTCATCGGACGCAACCAGAACCAATGGGGCGTGATCTCAGAGCTAACGATGACTCCTGGCCGGGTTTACTGCGTACCATACATTTTTGGTGAGTCCCTAGAAAGCCCGTTCGGGCGTTCTCGGATCACTCGCCCGGTCATGGCTCTCACCGACATGGCTGTGCGGGTTATGCTGCGCCAGGAAGTGTCCGCGGAGTTCTTTAGCGCTCCACAGCGTTTCATGCTCGGCGCGACCGAGGAAATGTTCACCGGCCCGAACGGGGAGCTGCGCACCGGCTGGGAGAACATTCTTGGCCGGCTGCTAGCTGTCCCCGACCCTGAAGATGATCTGGGTGAACGACACCGGGTGCAGGTGGGTCAGTTCGCGCAGCAGTCGATGCAGCCTCACAGCGATCACCTGCGGACTGTCGCGATGATGTTCTCTGGTGAGACCTCGATCCCTGCTGGGTACCTCGGCATTCTGCACGACAACCCGGCTTCCGCGGACGCTATCAACGCCTCCGAGGCTGACCTGGTATCGATCGCTGAGGAACAGTTGCCGTCGTACAGCGCTGCTCGCGTGGACCTGGCCCGAAATGTCGCCGCTCTGCTTGCGGGGGAGTACACCGCGAGCATGGCGAAGGACCTGTCTAAGCTGACCTCTCTGTGGCGGTCGCCTTCTACGCCGACGCAGGCTGCAACTGCGGATGCGACGTTGAAGCGGGTTACCGCGTTCCCGTGGATGGCTGACTCGGATGTTGCCTTGGAAGACATGGGATATGACGGCCCTACGCTCGATCGGTTGAAGTCAGACCGGGCCCGCGCGCAGGTCAACACGCTGCTGGGCTCGTTGTCTGATCGAATGGACGCGGCCGGCAACGATGCGGAAGTGGGTCCTGTGGCTGGACGACGCACCGAGGACTCGCCCTCTTCGGCTGAGGATGCTCAGACGTTCAAGGCCAAGTTCGATGCGCTGGGCGTTGCAGTGCGTGCCGGCGTCGATCCCGAGAATGCGGCTAGCTTGCTCGGTTTGAGTGGCATCAAGTTCACGGGTGCGGTTCCGGTGTCGCTGCGTATGCCGACCGACGAGAGTGCTGGGCTGGAAGAGCGATGACGACGGCTGTCCAGGTTGCGCGGTTTCGTGCCGCGACTGATGCGCTGTCTCTTGCGGCGACGGGTGAGGCTGTGGCCCTCTTTCGAGAGGTGGCACAGCCGAACCCCGTCGCGGTGCGGAAGGCGCTTATCAAGGGGCTGCCCGCAGTGCTGCAACCGTACATCACAGCGTCGGGGGAGTTGTCCGCGGTTTGGTATGAAGACCTGCGCCGCGAGGCTGTTGGGGCCGGGTTTTACGCTGAGCCCATCGATACCCTGGCGGATGGGCTGGTCTCCGGTATTGCCCGGCATGCGGTGTCGCCGCTGTTCGGGCAGGGCAATGCCACGGTGGCATCGCTGCTCGCTGGCAGCGTGCAAAAAGCTGTTGCCGGCGCGGGGCGCTCCACGATCGATTCGAACGTGCGCCGCGACCGAGTAAAGGTCGCCTATGCCCGAGTTCCGCAGGCCGGGTGTTGCGCGTTTTGCGCGATGCTCGCAAGCCGCGGCGCGGTCTACGGGTCTGAACGATCCGCCGGCGGTGTAGTCGGTCGAGGCGTTGAAGCTCATCGGGCGCATTCATCCTCTGGCCGGTACATCGGCATGCGGGGAGGCGGAACGAAGGTGCAGGGCGTGCAAGCACTGGGAAGCCAGTATCACAGCTTTTGCCGCTGCACAGCGACGCCCGTTTTCCAGGGGCAGGAAGTCCCATACGACCTGGCCAAGTACGAAGAAATGTACTCAGCCCTGTGGAGCGCCGAAAACGGCTACCACGATCTATCGAACATACGTTCTAAATACGGCATTCGATAGCCATAATCCACCGCCTCACGAGGCGGTTTTTTCATGCCCAACAGGGCGCACGTAAGCACTCGCGACGGTCAACAGCGAGGTGAAGGAGAACAGCATGCCTGAGAACGAGAACGACGCAGAAAACAGCACGGGCGGTAATGCAGGGTTTACGCCTCCTGCGACCCAGGAAGAACTGAACAGCCTCATCGCTGGTCGGCTCGAGCGGGAACGTGCTAAGTACGCCGATTACGAAGAGCTGAAGGCCAAGGCCGCGAAGCTTGCCGAGATCGAAGCCGAGAACCTCACGGAGATCGAGAAGGCAAATGCCGCCGCTGCGGCGGCGCTGGCGAGGGCAGAGGCTGCCGAGGCTTCGCTCGCTGATCGAGATGCAAAGGCTGCCCATTCTGCGCTGATCGCCGAGGTCTCGAAGACCACAGGCGTCCCCGCCGAACTCCTTCATGGCGAGACCAAGGAAGAGCTTGAAGCTCATGCTGTGGTCCTCGCGAAGTACGCCGGCCGAAAGGTCGATGTGGTGCCGACCGCAGGGAGCGGCGGAGAAGCCACGTCGGGTGGCGGCATGGCTGCTGGGCGCGAGCGCGCCCGCAAGAAGTAACTGACCTTTTCCAATTCTTTGAAAGGAGATCCTGATGGATCTGACTATCACCAAGGAAAGCTACGGCGGTTCCAAGCTGTCCTGGCTTGGATCGCGTCGCGGCGTTGATACCGCGCGCACCGTAACCATCGACCGTACCAAGCTGACGCCTGCGCAGGTCACTGCTGGCGTTCTGCCTGCTGGCACTCCGCTCGCGGCGTCGGCCAACAAGGTCGCTCCGTACACTGCCGCTGAGGGCCAGGTGTTCGTGGGCTTCCTGCTCACCGACCAGGCCATCAAGCCCGGCGGTGGCGACATCGTGGCCCCGCTGCTGGACCACGGCCGCATTCGTGTGGCAAAGCTTCCGGTGGCTTTCACCGCACCCGACAACGCGACTTCGTTCGTATTCGTCTAAAGAAAGGGGAATAGCACATGGCACTTTGGACTGATGTTGTTGATCCCGTAGAGCTCACCGGGTACGCCCGACAGACCCTCGAGGACTACGAGGCAAGCAAGGGATCGCTCGCGCGGTTCCTCCCGAACAAGACCATTGACGACATCGTGGCGCGTTTCCAGCGTGGCCGGGGTGGTCTGACCGAGGTTGCAGAGTACCGCGCGTACGACGCTGAGACCTCGGTCGGCGATGTTGAGGGTGGAGAGCGTGTGACGCTCGAGCTGCCCCCGCTGGGCCGTAAGCTCCGCAACTCCGAGTACGACCGTATTCGAGCACGTGGAAACGTCACCGACGAGTCGGTGCGCCCGACCATCGAGAAGTACGCCGGCCAGGTCGCCCGCGCAGTGTCGGACCGAATCGAGTTTGAGCGTGGCCGCGTCATCGACACTGCCAAGGTTGACATTAGCGAAAACGGCTTCATCGCTAAGGCTGATTTCGAGCGTCGCGCCGACTTCTCTGTTACCGCTGCGAACCTCTGGTCTGCTGCTGATGCTGACCCGCTGCGTGATATCGAAACCTGGCGTGCAGCTTACGTCGAGGAGAATGGCGAGGAGCCGGGTACCATCCTGACCTCCACCAAGGTTCTCAACGCTGCACTGAAGTCGGCTGCGGTTCGCGCGCTGGTTGCGGGTTCGGGCCCGGCCCCGACCGTGATCACTCGCGAGACCTTCAACACGATCCTTGCATCGTTTGGGCTGCCGGCGTTCGAGATCTTCGACCGTCGCGTGAAGCGAGGTGGCGCGAACGTCCGCGTAACCCCGGACGACAAGGTTTACCTGCTGCCTGCGGCAACCGACCCGAACGACCCGGAGGGCACTGACCTCGGCGCTTCGTTCTGGGGCACCACGGCCGAGGCTTCCGAGCCCGAGTACGGCATCCCCGTCGAGGAGCGTGGTGGTCTGGTCGTCGGAACCTACAAGAGCCTCGACCCGGTGGGTGTGTGGGTTCACGGTGCAGCGATCGGCCTGCCGGTCCTGACCAACCCGAACCTGAGCCTGGCGGCCAAGGTTCTCTAGCTAGTCCGTTAGGGCGGCCGGCGCTTGTCGGCCGCCCTTCATGGTGGGAGGTTTTCATGTCGAGGATTCGTTTGGATCTGGTTGGCGCTGTCTGGATTGATGGTGTCGCGTTGCTGGCTGGCGACGAGGTGCCTGAGGGGGCTGTCGTTGGCGAGCATGTGGTTGAGCCCGAGGGCGAAACCGAGACGGTCGAGGTAGTCGAGACCGTGGCTGGCGACGAGGTGCCTGAGGGGGCTCCGGAGAAGCCTAAGCGCGGGCGACCCCGCAAGACCGAATCGGAGTAGCTATGTGGGCGACCGTCGAGGATGTGAAACGTCGGTGGCTGCTGGCGGAGGCAATACCCGCGACCGATGACCAGATCGAAGGATTGATCGAGGAAGCCGAGGACACAATCCTTGGCCGGTTCCCCGATCTTCCATCGCGAGTTCCCAAGCCGATCCCTCTTCGTCGAGTGCAGAAAATCACGGTTGCGTTGGTTATTGAGACGCTCAAGAACCCGTCGGGGACACGGCAGGCCAATACCACCACGGGTCCGTTCACTGATTCGGTCACCTATGGTGGCGCGAACCCGGGCGCGATGATCTTGACCAACGATCAGATCAAGGAGTTGTCCGGTTCGCGCACGGGTGCGGCATTCACGGTGAACACGATCCCTGTGGGGTATCCATGGCGCTGACGGTAACTCGGATTCGTCTGGTGGATTCGGGACAGATCGATCGTGCCGGGAAGCCGATCATGGTTGAGGCCCGTACCGAGCACATCGCGAAAGCGTTCGCGCCGCTCGTTCAGGTTGAAGATGAAGACGTGGAGCGCACGGTTGCCAACTTTGGCGGCACCTTGTACTTCCGCCCGCCTCATTTTTGTTACGCAGAGGCTTCCGATCGCTTCGTTGTCCGCGGCGTCGAGTACGAGGCGGACGGCCCTGACGCTGATTGGCATCATCAGGATTCTCGGCATCGAGGAACGGTGATCGTACTGCGCCGGCACGAGGTAGCACATGGGTAAAACGAGGGTCAAAATCAACCGCGGAGAGTGGGGCCGCCAGGTCACAGGATCCGCTGGTGTGGAAAAGCATTTGGCTGGCCTGGCTGGTCAAGTCGCATCGCGACTTCCAGGCAGCACGGTGGAGACCGAGGTGACGAAGGTGGTTGCAGGCGGGCTTCGGGCTCGTGCGATCGTCACAACGAAGATCCCGTTTCAAACTGAAGTCGAGACAGGAGAGGCGCTTTCTGCTTTGCAAGCAGTTGTTTCGTCTGGTCACAAGTCCAACGGAAACTCTGGTGCGACTCGAAGTCGTAGGGCGGCGAAGAAGGTGTCGAAGAAGCGCGGGAACGCGATCATCAAGGCTCGCCGCAAAGCGAAGGGGGCGAAATGAGTGTTGTTTTTGACAGCTTGGTTGCCTCCGTTGTGCCGAAGCTTGATGCGATCCTGAAGGCTCGGCCTGAGCCGTGCGCGTCCGGGGTGACGGTAGCTAACAAGGTTCTTCCCGTGAAGGACCGCCGCTCAGGGTTCAAGGACCGTATGGTTGCGGTATTCCAGGGGCCAGGCGCTGGGGACTACGACACTTTGGATGACACCACGCTTCGGGTGCGGGTGATTTGCAAAGGCGAGTTCGACGCTGAGGATCTTGCGCACCTAGTGAAGGCGCTTTTCGAAGACGCGTGGGGCCGCGGCTTAGTCGATGGCGATCCGATCGTGCGCTGCAAGGTCTCTGCCGGCCCTGTCGAGGTGGTGGCGGCCGCCGAAGGCTTCGAATGGTACATGGTTGCGAATGTGACCCGGCGCGGAACCGATTTCCGCTGATCAAACAAGACTGACGCGCTCCCTCGGGGGCGCTTTTTCTATGCCCGGATTCGGGCGGATGGAGCAATGATGACTACTGCAGAAGACGCCCGCGCTGGGCTGACTGCCGCAAACGTGCGGGTCGCAGTTACGGGTGCATGGTTTGTGGGTGAGACGAGCGCGCCAGCCCCGACTGGTCCGGGCGATTCGCTCGCTCAGTACCGCAACCTTGGATACCTGAGCGAGGACGGGACCTCTCGCACGATCGACCGATCGACCACGTCGCTTCGCGCATGGCAGGACGCCGCCGAAGTTCGCGTGGTCGTGACCGAATCGGGTATCTCGTACACGTTCACTCTGATCGAGACAAACCGCGAGACCGTGGCTCTCTACAACGGCCTCAAGGAATCCGACATCGGCGCTGACGGCACCTATGTCGTGAACCCCGGCCGTACTGGCGGCCGCCGCTCGTTCGTTTTCGTGGTCTTCGACGGTGCTTATGAGCGCCTGGTGTGGATCCCCGAGGGTGAGGTCACCGAAGTTGGCGACCAGACCAACGCTTCTGGTGAGGCCATCGGGTACGAGATCACCATCAAGGGCTACCCGTCCTCGAAGATCGACGGCGGCACCGAGAAGGTGTTTGACCCGGCCCTGGCGTCCACTGGCGATGCTGCGGCTAAGTCTGCTGGCAAGGACAAGTAACAGACCAGGTGGACGCGTTGCGTGGGGCGCGTCCACCTTTCCTTTTCCCACGCATTCACTTTTTCCCTACGCAAGGAATCACGATGCTTGAAATTACCCCAAAGGGTCGACCTAACTTCAAATTCTCGTATGACGGTGAGGTGTATGAGCTGCCGGGCATTGCCCCTCAGGCCATCCTCACGGCCACAGATGGTGTGCCCAAGCCGAAGGTCTACGCAGGCGCTCAGAAGGATGCCTATGACCAGATGGTGTCCCAGGCGCTGATCAACGTTTTTCTCACGGCGGTGCTGCCAGAGTCGCTGACGTCGCGGCCGACGTGGGACGCCTACGAGCACACCGGTGAAATCTTCTCCGCATGGTCGGAGTACGTCGAACTGGGGAAATCCAAGAGCTCCGACGCCTAGCGGCGGAGCACGAAGACGAGTTCGTTTACGAACTTCGCAAGGGCGGGTGGTCAGTCGCTGATCTGCGCGAGAGCGGCTGCCTAAGTGAGGTGCTGTCATGGCTGCGCATTTCCGCTCGAGATCCCGCGTCGTGGCTGCATGCGGCGATCAACGGGTGGAAGTATCCGCTGTCTCGTGAGGGGCAAATCCTACTCGAGCTGTATGACCTGACGCTCGCGATCAATTCGAGCAAGAAGAAGCCGAAGCCGTCGCCTCGTCCGTGGCAGACGGGGCAGCGAATCAGTGCTACGGCGGTGCCGATCGAGGAAGCACGTGAACGCCTTGCAGGGCGCGGAATGAAGCAAGAGGGGCTGGCCTGATGGTCAGCCCCTCTTGCGTACACAGGGGGTGTGTATGGCTGAAGCTGCTGTAGCTGAGGTATCGCTGATTATTGTCAGCAAGGGGGCAGGTAAACAGGTCGCCGACGAGATCGACAAGGACAATCCCGGTGAGAAGGCTGGGAAGTCTGTTGGCGACAAGATGCTGGGCGGCATTGGGAAAGCCCTCAAAGGCGGCGCAATTGCCGTGGGTGCGATTGCGGTTGGTGGCATCGGTACTGCCCTGGTGAAGGGTTTTAGTCGTCTTGATGGAATCGACCAGGCGAAGGCCAAGCTGACCGGTTTGGGGCACTCTGGCGAAACCGTCCAGCTCATCATGGACAACGCTCTCGCGTCCGTGAAGGGCACTGCTTTCGGGCTGGCAGAGGCCGGCACGTCGGCGGCAAATGCCGTCGCTGCGGGCGTGAAGCCAGGCAAGGACCTCGAGCGCACTCTGAAGCTGGTTGCAGATGCTTCGACTATCGCTGGCACCGATATGGGCACTATGGGCGCAATCTTCAATAAGGCGGCCGCATCGAACAAGGTCCAGATGGACGTGATCAATCAGCTCCACGATGCCGGGGTGCCGGCACTCGCGTTCCTCGCGGACAAGATGGGCGTGACCGCTGAAGAAGCTTCCAAGATGGCTTCGAAGGGCCAGGTCAGCTTCGCTATCTTCCAAGACGCGATGGAGCAAGGCCTGGGTGGCGCGGCGGCATCGTCGGGGGCCACGTTCAAGGGCGCTCTCGACAACATGGGCGCGGCGATGGGGCGGCTGGGTGCCGACTTGCTCTCGGGAATCTTCCCGGAAATCAAGGACGGTTTCGGCAACCTGACAACCCTGTTTGATGACCTAGGCCCTGTTGCCAAAGACGTAGGCAAGGCCATCGGCGAGACCGCCAAGACCGTGGGCGAGGGCATCAAAGACTTGGTATCCGGGCTCACGATGAACAAGGAAACTCGCGACCAGTTCGGGAGCGACCTCGAAGGCCTGGTCAAGGTCGGTGCTGATGTGCGCCAAGCATTCGAGACCACGGGCGAGGTTATCCAAAACGTCTTCGGGTGGGTCCAAGCGAACAGCGGATGGCTCGGACCCGTAGCAGTTGGCGCAGGCGCTGCGGCTGCTGCGTTTGCAGCATGGAACATCGCTTTGGGTATTTGGAGCGGAATCACAAAAGCGGCAGCTCTTGTTCAGGCCGCCTTCAACGCAGTTATGGCTGCCAACCCAATCATGTTGGTCATCATGGCAGTGGCGGCGCTGGTGTCTGGACTGGTCTACTTTTTCACTCAAACCGAGCTGGGGCAGGAAATTTGGGATAATTTCACCAAGTTTCTTGGTGAGGCATGGGACAACATTGTTGCCGGTTTCCAGGCCGTAGTCGATTTCTTCGTGGACGCCTGGAACAACGTCGCGAACTTCTTTAGTGACGCGATCGACAACATCGTCTCGTTTGTGCAAGACCACTGGGGTCTACTGCTGTCGCTCCTGATTGGCCCGATGGGCCTTGCGATCCAATGGATCGTGGAGCATTGGGAAGAAATCAGCGACTTTTTCGTGAGCTTCTACAACGACACGATCAAACCCATTTTCGATGGGATCGGTGAAGTGTTCACGTGGCTGCACGAGAACGTTTTGGTGCCTTTGGTCAGAGGTATTGAGATTGGTTTCGCCCTCATGGCTGCGGCGGCTCAGTGGCTGTATGACAATGCCATCAAGCCTGTGTTTGAGGGAATCGGAAGGGTCTTTACCTGGCTGTATGAGAGCGTCGTTAAGCCGGTGTTTGATGGGATCGCGGCGGTCTTCACCTGGATTCATGACAACGTCATCGCTCCGATTGTTGCTGGTATCGATCTGTACATTCGGGCCGTGGGGTTCGTCTTCACCTGGCTGTACGAGAACGCAGTGAAGCCGGCCATTGATGGCATTACAAACGTGATCGTCTGGATTTACGAGAACGTCATCAAGCCTGTGTTTGACGGCTGGGTAAACATCATCAACGGGATCGGGGCGATTTTCACCTGGCTGTTTGAAAACGTCTCGGTACCAGTGTTCGAGGGCATTGCAAACCTGATCACCTGGATTCAGGAAAACGTGTTCAAACCGTTTGGAGACTTTATCGATTCCGTGATGACGGGCATCGGTGAAGTGTTCACCTGGCTGCACGAGAACGCGGTCCAGCCGGCGTTGGATGGCATCGGTAAGGGCATGCAATGGGTTCAAGACAACGTGATCCAGCCCGTGTCTCAAGGGATCACCGGGTTCATCACTGGAATCGGGGAGACAGTGGACAGCGTTTTCGGTGCAATCCCTGGGTTCATGGAGAAGGCGTTCAATACCGCCAAGGACCTGATCAAGATGCCTATTAACGGGATCATTGATCTGATCAATGGCGCTATCGGCGGTATCAACTCGATGGCGATTGACATCCCCGATTGGTTCCCAGGTGATCTGGGTGGCAAAACTATCGGGTTCAATATTCCAAAGATTCCGCGCCTTGCCCAGGGCGGAATCATTTCAAAGCAGCCAGGCGGGATTCTGGCAAACATCGGCGAAGGCAAATACGACGAAGCCGTTGTGCCATTGAATCGAAAATTCTATGACGCACTCGAGGGCAACTCGTCTGCCCCAGTAGCTGGCGGAGACACCATCAATATTCACGCAACCGAGCGGATGTCTGAGGCAGAACTTGCCCAGCGGGTGCAGGCCGAACGCAATTGGGCTTTGAGGGGGGCATGATGGAAATCAGACTGAACCCTATTGGGAGTGCCGTCGCGCTGGTTATGCGTGGCGGCGCTTCTGTTTTCGGAGATGAGCGCGGATTTGTCGTTGGACCTGACGGGTTCAAGGGGTGGGACGACGGAGTGTCATTTCGATCTAATCGTGCTGACCGGCCAACGGGCCACGGGCAGTTCCATGATCGTGGATTTATGGACGCTCGAGTGGTCACCATTTCTGGGCATGCCTTTGCGGGGAGCGCGCAGGAGCTTGACTCGATGCGGTGGAAGCTCACGGGTTTCCTTTCGGATGGGGAAAAGGGACGCATCACTGTGGATCATCTGGGTTCGACTACATGGGCTGATTGTGATGTAACTGATGTGAAGTTTGAAGTTTTGGCGGCTGATGCCACCGTGGCGAGGTTTCAAATTTCTTTAGTGTGTGTTGACCCAAGACGGTATGGAGAGACGCGCCGGTTTGGTGCTGGCGACATGGTTTTTCATCGGGGAAACGCACATGCTTCACCGATTATCACGGTGTCGGGGTCTGTCCCCTCGGGCGGGTACGTGGTGTGGGCTGATGGGGGCAAGCATTTTCGAGTGCTTGTCCCCTTGGTCGCAGGACGCCCTCACGTTATTGACATGGCTACGGGGTACATCATGGTCAACGGTTCAGTGGTTCCCGCTGCTGGCGGCGACGGACGGGTCTGGACGATCCCTGGGGGGCGAAGAATGCAACACACCGTTTCTTCCGCTTCAGGGTCAGCATCAATTTCCATCGCAGTGAAAGATACGTGGATCTGATGGCGTGGACATTTTGGTTGTGCGATACACGAACGGGACGCAAGCAGTTTCGGGTGGATCCTGAATCGGCGAATTTTAGTGTCGCGATCAACTCCGCTGGGGAACAATCCGTTTCGTTCCGGATGGGCGAGGGCCCAATCGATCGTGAACAGTGGCGCGAGTACACACGAAAGTGGGCATACTCGCTCGCGAGATGCTGGGATGACGGCACCAACGAGTACGTGATCGCTGCCGGCCCCATCGTTGCTCGGACGTACTCGCCCGCAACTAGAACCCTGACACTGAAGGCAAAGGGCATTCGGGAGTTCTTCTCCAAACGGTGGCCTTTCGGAGTAACTGGGTATTGGGAGAGCCCTGCTGAAGCGCTACCGGGGCGTTTGGTGATCCAAAACCAGACATTGGTTTCTATTGCTGCGCGGGTCATCGAACAGGGCCTCACCGGGCCTTTCCCGATGTACTCGCTTCCGATAGAGCTTTCCCCAGTAGAGGCTGGCCAGCACTCCCGAACATATGAGAACTACCTAGTTCCTACCGTCGAAGACGCGTTGCAGGAAATTCAGGAAGTCGAGGGCGGGCCCGATTTTGATTTCTGGGCTCGCTGGAATTCGAATGACACCCTGGGCTGGGTTATGCGTACGGGGCGGCTGCCTGGCAGCACATGGTATTTCGATCTCTCCGCCCCGCAGCCGGAAATGATCCTGGAATCAGTAACCGATGACGGGCAGACACAAACCACGGGGATTCTCGCAGTCGGTGCCGGGTCCGAGCAGGACATGGCGGTTGCAGGGTTTGGGTTGGGAAGCGTCTCTCCGTTCACTACTCCCGCGCTGGACCGGTCCATCCAGCTCAAAGACATTGACTCGAAGCAGATCCTGTTCTCTCACGCTGTCACCGAGGTGACCACGCTGACTAACGGAACCGAGCAGTGGTCTGTGAGCATCCCCGCGGGAGGCCTTCAAGGAGTGGAAAAGCTGCGCATCGGAGACTCGATCGCTATCAAGAGCGATGGCGATCCGTGGATATTCGATGGGCTGAGAACGTTCCGATTGATCGGGTTCTCCGGCGACCTGTCCGACCGAATCAAACTCGAACTTCAGTAGGGAAGGGAGACATGGGCAAGACAGAAAACCTCAACCAAAACGAGCTCGCACGTCTCGTTGCTCGAGTGGCGAAGCTGGAACGCCAGGCCCCTATCGGGTTCAGTTCCATCACCAAAGGCCGCCTCCGGGTCGCAGGAGAAGGCCTGTGGGTCGAAGGTATAGCCAGCACTACAGGGCGACAGACGATCTCTGGGCGTCTTGATGGCACGGGTACATTCGACTGGTCAGGCCCGATGTGGATGCGCGGAGCCGTTGTGGGTAATGGTTCCTTCACCTTCAACGGGCCATGCCAGTTCAACGGAAACACGGCCGGCCAAGGAACACTCACATGGTACGGGGCGGCAAGCTTCGACGGCGACACCAAGATCACCAGGTCGCTCGAAGTGTCTGGTGATGCGCGCGTCACCAAGTCTTTGGACGTGACAGGAGCGACTCGGTTGCGCGCCCGAACGACTCTAGAGAATGATCTAGTAATCCAGGCTCCCGGAAAGATATCACTTGGAACAATGACCCTCGAACGCCTCGGTGGCGGCGGGACAATCAACTTTTCCCCATCAGGATCAATATCTGCCAGCTTGGGCCAGATCACGCTAGTTCCACCAGACCTCTCGGCAGGCCTTGAAATCGGATCTGGGCGAGTGCGCGTAGCTGGCGCGCTGGCTGTAACTGGCGCGAAGCAGTTCGTGATGGATCACCCGACTGATCGCATGTCCGAGCTTTATCATGCGGCCACCGAGTCGCCCGTGTCTGGGGTGGAGTATTGGGGTGAATCTGGGCTGGATGAAACGGGTTCTACCGTAGTGCAGCTTCCCACATACTTCAAGGACCTCACGAAGCCATATGGTCGTGCGGTGCTGGTAACAGCACGCGGGTTCATCGCCGACTGGGGCGATATCGAGGGAAACACTTTTACGGTCACTGGGAAACCTGGTGGCCGTTTTTCATGGCTGGTAAAAGCCGAACGGCTGGGTGCTGATTTCGCACCAGTGCAGCAGAAGGGGGGAGCCAGTTGACCAAGTTTGAGCCGAAGAATCTTGATGGTCTGGCGGCCGCTACGCGTCTGCGGGATGCAGGGAAGGTAACGCCTGGCTGGTGCTTGCAGGTCACGTGGCGGGCTTTCGGATCTCCTAAATCCGACGGCGAGCAGGGCGGATATCAGTGGGCCACAGACGCGCGAAAAGGCGCACAAGCCAAGGGTGCGCTAGTCGCTGGACGGCTTGAAGATGCGCCGGTGGGCGCTGTTCTTTACTGGTCCGGGGTTATGGGCATGTGGCTGCGCGATGGGAAGCGGATCTGGGGAGATGCTGGGCATGTAGCAATCATGACCGCAGACCGGAGAATCGCCACGATTGATCTGCCAGTTCGGGGCTTCACTGGTGCAGTTACGCCGGCGGAGTTCCGCAGAGCATGGGGCCACCTCAAGTTTGAGGGATGGGCCATCGGCCCGGGAGCGTTCCTCGGGCATAACGTGCTTGGTGCCGCCCTCGAAGGCAACGCGGTACCACCCGCTGAAAACTTAGTACCGGCGACCGCGCCGCAGATTGGAGCTTTAGAAATGGCTTTTATTCGAACGCCTGATGGGACCATTTACCTCGGCACCGACGATGGCCTTACCGCCATCGCAGACACTCGCCACCTGAGCTTGTTGCAGGCTGTGGCCAAGGCCAAGCCGGGTGAAATCCTCGAGATGTCTCGGGAAGACCTGGACACCGTGAATGGGTATCTGTGGAATTTGTCCGAGGCGGCAATCAAACGGGTTTCTAGTTGATGCCAGAGTGGGTGCCGGAATGGGTGCAAGCTCTCACCATTGGTGAGGGTGTTTTGTGGGTCGTCGCGGTAGCGGCGGCCCTTGCTGGTTTGCGGAAGGTTTGGCCGTCGTTGAAGGCGCTTGGTGTGTTTCTGAATGCTTTGTCCGAGCTGCCAAGGTTCATGGCCGAGACGCGAGCTCATACTGCGTCGGCTGAAGCGCATGCGGCGGCGACCACTGCGTCCCTGGCCGCCGTGAAGCATGAGGTGCTGCCCAATCACGGTGGCAGCATGCGCGACGCGGTAGACCGCAACGAGAGTGCGACAGGGATGCTCTCTGAGCGCCTTGCCTCTGTCGAAGATTCGATCAAATCGATCACGGACAAGCTAGGCAGCGATCACACCCGCATTGCAGTTTTGGAAGAACGGACCCAGCCGCGTGATGAACGCGGCCGGTTCACGAAGGGGGAGTAATGGACTACCTGACTAAGGATTTTTGGATTTACGCTGGCGAGCGCGCTATCAAGACGTTCGCACAGACCGCGGTGGCGGTTATCGGAACCACGGCGATTGGCCTGATTGAAGTTGACTGGGCTGGCGTTGCGTCAGCGGCAGCTCTGGCGGGCGTCGTATCGATCCTGACCAGCGTGTACTCGCACGAGCGTACCCCGGGGAAGCGCGTCAAGGACGGTAGCTGATGGCTATCTATAGCGGTAGGATCACGGACCCTGCCCTGTCTGCGCTCGCGAACCTCAGCCCTGCGCTCTACTTCCGGCTGGATCGACCATCGTACGGGCTCAGCGGCGGCAAGATGCTCACTACGCGGCCGGTGAAAGCTGATCTTAAAGCTGATGGCTCTTTCACTGTTGAACTGGTGTCAATGGAAGAGATCGCGGGACAGGCGAAATACATCGCCTCAGTGACCTGGCTCGATGAGGCAGGTAACTACCAGGCGCAAGACCTGTTTTCGTTTTTCGCGCAGCAGGGTGGCGGAGACATCACTGATGGCGCTAATGGCGAGGGTTGGTCGCCGGCGCATGTGTTTTGGCAGGCTGAGCGTCCTGATCCCTGGCCCGCTGGATGGATCTGGGTAGACAGCACGACCGGTGATGTAAACCGGAGAAACGGGTAATGATGGCTAATCGTATTGAGTTCCTTGGGAATGTCCGGGGCCCCCGAGGGGAAAAGGGGGAAAGCGGTGATATGACCCCCGAGATCGTGGCTGCCCGTAATGAAGCCGTGCAGGCGCGAGATGATGCAGATGCAGCGCGAGATCAGGCTGAGATGTTCGCTGCGAACACCGTCGCCATGCAGGACGCCTCAATGACTCTGGTGGCGCGCGACGACAATTCGCAGTTTGCCGTAGTCCAGAAGGATAAGATTGAAACTGCTGTGGGGCCAGTGATCACCGCAGCAACGGCTACTCCGCTCGCCCATGGGAGCGCGCCGACCGTGTCCTTCACCGATCAGGGTCGTAATCGGACGATCCAATTCGGAATCCCCATTGCGAGGGATGGCATTCCGCCCTCGCTTTCGGGCAAGTACTCGGCCAGGCCTGCCGCGAACACGGTGCCGGCTGCGACAATGTACTACGCCACCGATGTTCCCGAGGCATACCGATCTGACGGGTCCGTGTGGAGCGTGGTGGGCGCAGGCGGAAATGAGCTGGGGTACGCGCAAATCACGAGCATGTTCAGTACTACCTCCACGACACCTGTGGATGTGCCTGGGCTGACCGTCACGTTTGTAGTGGGGGAGCGGCCTATTATGCTTCGCCTCGATACGGATATGGCCAGCCAGGGGCCCAACGGCATTGCGGTAGCTCACATACTTCTTGATGGAGTGCGTCTCGCTAGTCCGGGACTAAACGCGCCGCCTGCGGATCGATGGGTAACGATCAGTAGAGGAGCGCGTAAGAGCGGCCTGGTACCGGGCTCGACTCATATTGCGAAGATTCAGCTGCAGTCAGCTGACACCGCGTACAACGCTCGTGTTACTGGGACGGTAAACAATCCTGGCTCTCTCACGGTGGTGACAGCATGAGTTATAACGCGATGTCCACTAGCTACGCTGTGGGGACGGTAAACAACGGGTCTGCTATTCCAGGTGAAGGTACTCTCATCATTGAGCCGAAGCTGCGCCGGCCAGATCCTCGATATCCGGTACAGTTTGTGCACGGCGCGGGAAGTGACGCGCTGTACTGTTTGAGCCCGTTGGGGAATCAGAACACGCTTACTCAGATGGTTGCAGCAGCAGGCTACAGCGCGACCTCTGGCGAGAACGGAGGGCCCCAGACTTGGGGGAACCTCGCCTCTCTCAGGGGCGTGGATGCGCATAATGCCCTAGGCCAGGCGCTACCCAATGTGAAGACTGGAAAAACAGCACTGATCTCCGGTTCAATGGGCGGCCTGATTTCCATGAACTGGGCGGCCGCCAACCCGGACAAGGTCTCATGCATCGTGTCGGTGATCCCGGTCTGCAACGTTACAGATATTGTGACGAACGATAGAGAAGGGTACGCCCAATTTGCCAACTCTGCCTATACAGGCGGTTGGTCAGAATCAGCATACGGGGCCGGGCATAACCCGTTCACGTTGTCTCAGGCGGGTAAGCTGGCCGGCATCCCGATGCTTTTCTTCTATGGGCTCACTGACAAGCTTTGTATTCCGACGTGGCCAGAGCAGATGAAACGTCATGCTGGAAACAACATCACGTTGGTGCCGCTGCAGTCCGGCCACGACTACGACTCGTATGCGGCCGTCAATCAGCCGATGATCGTGGACTTCCTCAACACTCACAACGTCTAGCAACTCGGCTTATGGTCAAGCGGGGCGGATCCTTTAGGATCCGCCCCGCTTTTTCGCGTTTAGTCAGTACTGACGCGGCCGGCGATGTCCGCTTTCAACGCCTCCAACTCAGCGGAAAGCTGATCCATTGTTTCAGGGTCCGTCTTGGCTTCAAACACTCGATCATCTGAGGCGAGCGCCATCGCTCTATGGTGGAGGCTGTCAACTTCAGAGTCGGTGAAAGTGCCGTAGGGAGCATGGCGGATACTGTCCACAATGCGTAATGCTGCTAGGGAGAACGCGCCAGCCTCGCCTTCGAGGTCCCTGGAGGGCGAGGCAACCTCTTCCATGGTGGGGGACGGCGAAGGGGTCGATTCATTTACCTGTTTTGCGACTAACGCAGGCTGCTGCGCGGGTTCAACAGTTGCCGAGCATGCAGTGAGCGTCGCCGCTAGCGCGGCCGCGGCCAAGAGGTAGGCAGTTGTGTGGCGGGCAGTCATGATCCCACTTTAACCCATCGGAACCCACCGCGATTGGTTCGGCGCAGCAAAGCAATCCCCCATTGCTGGGGGCATGCTCTTATTTCTCCTTGCGGATTGATAGGACCGCGTACCCCTTGGGGATCTGTGCGCGAGCCTGCTCGAGCGCGACCTCATAGCTATCAGCTTCGACCTCGATAGTTGTGACCTTGGACGGGCGCACCTGCAAAATAACCTTCATGGACTCAGGATAGCTCGGGCCTGTATCTTGGCCGCATGGGATTCAAAGAGTTGATGGTCAAGTACAAGGAAAACCAGAAGCATGTTCCGTATATCGGGCGTTTCGGTTACGTGTTCCACGACAAAGGCGTGGTGTCGCACATCGTGTCCGGACGAACGGTCAAGCGTGATGTGGCCGGCGCAGAAGCTGTGTTCGAGAACGGTGCAGACCAGGGACGCAAGACGACGATCGGTCGAGTCGCCGCCGGCGCAATCATCGCCGGCCCCGTCGGAGCGATCGTCGGCGGAATGTTCAAGAAGAACAAGAACCGAGTCTATGTTTCGATCACGTTCCCTGATGGGTCTGTGATCATCGAAGACGCGCCGGTGAAGAAGGAACGAGAGGCGCGAGAGTTCGTGAGCAAGATCAATCAGGCAGCACGCTTTTACTCGACCAGCGAGGCAGCCACTGACGCATAAGGTGCCAGATAAGGTGCACAGAAACGCAAAACCCCGCCGCTCGTAAATTGAGTGGCGGGGTTTTTGTGCTTTTACCTGGTGTTTATTTTGGAGGGGATGACGGGAATCGAACCCGCATCATTAGTTTGGAAGACTAAGGCTTTACCACTAAGCTACATCCCCACTCCGGAAGGTGACTTCCGGGGTGTGATTTCATCGTAGTACACGTTGGGCCCGGTTGCGCACTTCGCGGTGAAACCCGGGCGCGGCGCGACATTATGGGGCCCCTCCGACACCCCGAGTTATGAATTGGTGTCGGGACGGGTGTTTTTGTCGGCTAGACTTGCGGAGGTCAATTAGCCTGCCGTGCATGCGCGGAATTGACTAAAACCGGCTTTACTAGCCGGGGCGTAGCTCAGCTTGGTAGAGCGCCCGCTTTGGGAGCGGGAGGTCGCAGGTTCAAATCCTGTCGCCCCGACGAGGCCCACTCCTCACCCGAGGACGAATTTCCAACAATCAGGAGAACACATCATCGTGAAGTCGACGGTCGAACAGCTCAGCCCCACCCGCGTCAAGCTCAACATTGAGGTGACCCCGGAGGACCTGCAGCCCGCCATCAAGCGCGCCTACGCACAGATCGCAGAGCAGATCAACGTGCCTGGTTTCCGCAAGGGCAAGGTGCCCGCAGCCATCATCGACCAGCGCGTCGGTAAGGGTGCTGTCATCGAGCAGGCAGCCAACGAGGGTCTGGACGGTTTCTACCGCGCAGCCGTCGAGGAGCACGGTGTTCGTGTTCTCGGTCGCCCCGAGGCAGACATCACCGAGTGGCCCAACGAGAAGGACTTCTCCGGCGACCTGAAGGTCACCATCGAGGTTGACGTTCGCCCCGAGGTCACCCTGCCCTCCTACGACGGCATCAAGCTTGAGGTTGAGGCCGCCGAGGTTACCGACGCCGATGTGGCCGAGGAACTCGAGTCGCTGCGTACCCGCTTCGGCACCCTCGTCACCGTGGACCGTCCGGTCAAGACCGGTGACTTCGCTCAGATCGACCTGATCGCCACCATCGAGGGCAACGAGGTCGACAACGCCTCCGGCATCTCCTACGAGGTTGGCTCGGGCGAGCTGATCGAGGGCATCGACGAGGCCCTGGACACCCTCACCGCCGGTGAGACCACCACCTTCACCGCCCCGCTGCTCGGTGGCGAGCACGCCGGCAAGGACGCGGAGATCACCGTGACCCTGACCGCCGTCAAGGAGCGCGAGCTGCCCGAGGCCGACGACGAGTTCGCTCAGATCGCTTCGGAGTTCGACACCATCGCCGAGCTGACCGAGTCGCTCAAGGAGCAGGCCGCCAGCAAGAAGACCTTCGGTCAGGGCGCTGCCGCTCGCGAGAAGCTGATCGAGCACCTCCTGGAGACCGTTGAGGTTGCCGTTCCGGAGAAGCTCGTCGAGGACGAGGTGCACCGTCACCTGGAGAACGAGAACCGTCTCGAGGACGACACCCACCGCGCCGAGGTCAAGGAGTCTTCCGAGAAGACCTTCCGTACCCAGATCCTGCTCGACGTGATCGCCGAGACCGAGAAGGTTCAGGTCAGCCAGGAAGAGCTGACCCAGTACCTGATCCAGGGTGCCGCTCAGTACGGCATGGAGCCGGGCGAGTTCATCCAGGTTCTGGACCAGAACGGTCAGATTCCCGCCATGGTCGGCGAGGTTGCCCGTAACAAGGCCCTCGCAATCGTCCTGGGCAAGGTCAAGGTTGTTGACACCAACGGTGCCGACGTTGACCTCTCGGGCTTCATCCCCTCGGAAGAGGAAGAGGCCGCCGAGGTTGAGGCTGCTGACGAGAAGTAATTCTCCGATTCACTAAAAACCGCCCCCGAGCAATCGGGGGCGGTTTTGTGTATTCGATTAGGGCGCGGGGAGTGGAATGCCGAGACTCGTGTCGCCGGGGTTTCTAGCGGGCCTGGCGCTCCAGGAGCGCCACAAATTCGTCGGCCATGGCGAGCTGGGTGCGCAGTTTTTCTCGGCGCTCGGTGGCCTCGCGAATGAACTCGGTGAGTCTCGGGTCGGTTCCGGATGAGTCCTCGGCGGCCCGGCCCTCATCGATAATGGCGAGGAGTTCGGCCATCTCTTCGAGGGTGAATCCCAGGGGCTTCATGCGGCGAATGAGGATCATTCGTTCAAAATCCGCCTCGCTATAGAGGCGAAAACCTCCGTCTGTCCGAAGGGATGCGGTCACCAGGCCCACCTCGTCGTAGTGACGGATGGTGCGCAGGGACATGCCCGTACGCTCGGCGAACTCGCCGATGTGCATCGTGGCCGGGGTGGGGGACATCACATGCCTTTCGCAAACCTACCCTTACGTTAGGGTAGAGTTGAACACGTTGCCGTTGCGGCAACCATTTCCCATTCTTTCACGTCGCCCTGCTCCGTCACTCTCCGACGCTCGCACCGTCGCCGTGCCCCGTTGTGACCGGAGTTTTTATGCCCGCGATAACCGCGCCCATTACCGTCGCCTCAGCTCTGCGCAGCCCGCGGCTGCTCTCTCGCGAGCTGCTCGCCGGGCTCGTGGTGGCGATGGCCCTCATCCCCGAGGCCATCTCGTTCTCGATCATTGCCGGAGTCGACCCGCGTTACGGCCTGTTCTCCTCGTTCATCATGGCCGTGTCGATTGCGGTTGTGGGGGGACGACCTGCCATGATCAGCGCGGCAACCGGGGCGGTGGCACTGGTGATCGCCCCGGTTGCGCGCGAGCATGGGATCGACTACTTCATCGCCACGGTGATTCTTGCCGGCGCTCTCCAGATCATACTGAGCCTGTTAGGTGTGACCAGGCTGCTGCGCTTCATCCCGCGCAGCGTGATGATCGGGTTTGTGAACGCACTGGCGATTCTGGTGGCCCTGGCGCAGTTGCCGCACCTGATCGCCGTGCCCTGGCTGGTGTATCCGCTGGTGGTGCTGGCGATTCTGATCCTGGTGTTCCTGCCCCGCGTCACCCGGGCTGTTCCCGCACCGCTGGTGGCCATCGTCACGGTGACCGTGATCGTGGTGGTTATGGGAGCGCGGGTGCCCAACGTGGGGGATCAGGGAACGCTGCCCACGAGTCTGCCCGAGCTGTTTGTGCCCCGTGTGCCACTCACCTGGGAGACGCTGGGCATTATCGGTCCGTTTGCGCTGGCGATGGCGATCGTTGGGCTGCTGGAATCGCTGATGACCGCGAAACTCGTGGACGAAATCACCGACACCGGCTCCAATAAGACCCGGGAAGCATGGGGGCAGGGGGTGTCCAATATCCTTTCGGGCTTCTTTGGCGGCATGGGCGGATGCGCGATGATCGGTCAGACCATGATTAACGTTAAATCGTCGGGTGCACGCACACGCATCTCCACCTTTGCCGCAGGCTCGTTTCTGCTGGCACTGGTGGTGTTCCTGGGTGGGGTGGTATCGATGATTCCGATGGCGGCCCTGGTGGCGGTGATGCTGATGGTGTCGGTGGCAACCTTCGACTGGCACAGCATCCGGCTCTCCACCCTGCGCCGCATGCCGCTGGGGGAAACCGGGGTCATGGTCATCACCGTGGCTGTGGTGGTAGCAACCGAAAACCTGGCGATTGGTGTCATCGTGGGGGTCTTGGTCGCGATGGTGGTGTTCGCCCGTCGCGTCGCCCATCTTGCCACCGTGACCCGCGAGATCTCGGAGGAGGGGAGTGTGCTCTATCGTGTCCGCGGGGCGCTGTTTTTTGCCTCCAGTAATGACCTGGTCACCCAGTTCGACTATGCGGCCGATCCCGAACACGTCACCATCGACTTTTCACGTGCGCACATTTGGGATGCGTCCAGCGTTGCCGCGCTCGATAGCATCCAGGAGCGATTTGCGCGCCACGATGTTCGGACGACGCTGAGTGGGCTCAATGCCCCCAGTGAAAACCTGCGCCGCAGACTCACCGGGAACCTCTAAATCCGAGGGACACCCCTCGGGCGTGACGACGCGCGGCGTGACTCGGATCGGGGCGGTGGACATGAGAAAATGACTGTCGTCTCGCGTGAGTGCACTCGAGCATCATGACCCAGAGAAAGAGGGCGCGTGCACCACGCAACCCCCGATGAACGGCCCGCGCGTTCCCCTCAGCCGGAAACGACCGAACCGGCCGACGATCAGAACTTCGTCCAGAGCCCCGTGCGCGTGGGGACGACTCTGCGCACGGCCGGTCCCTGGTGGCGGCTCAATGTGGCCGGGGTGATCTTCGGGTTGATTCCCGCGTACCTCTCGCTGACCCCGTCGCTGCTGCCGCGTCCGGCGATCCTGCAGGGGGTCATGACCGCCGTCATCTTCCTGCTGGGCTATGCGTTTGGTCGCCTGCTCTGGGCCATTGGGCGTCGCGTGCTTCCCTGGCGGGTTTCGGCGCGGGTTCGACGCAACGTCTGGATCAGCGTGCTGGTGGTCACCGCGATGGGCCTGTCCGGCCTGGGGGCCGCGGCTCTCGCCTGGCAGAACGAGGTGCGCGAGCTGGTGGAGATGCCGCCGGGTGGAGCGCCGCATGCGGGGCTGTTCGTCCTCGGGCTGTTGCCGGTCACGCTGCTGGGTCTGGCGATCGGTCGCGGATTCTCTACCCTGTATCGTCGCAGCCGTGCCCGTCGCGGAACACCGGTCGCGCTGGGAATCTCGGTCCTGGTGGGGATCGTGGCCGCCGCCGTGATCGTCTCCGGCGCGATGTTCGGGGTGGACCGTATCTACGCCGCCTCCAACGCCGAACCCGCCGAGGGACTGCACGCGCCGACGTCCGCCGAGCGTTCGGGTGGGCCCGGATCCGAAATCCCCTGGGACACACTCGGCCGCCACGGTGCCGCATTTGTGTCCGAGGGGCCCGATGCGCAGCAGATTCGCGACATCACCGGGCGGCCGGCGATGGAGCCGATCCGCGTATATGCGGGACTGAAGTCCGCTCCCACAACCCGGGAGCGCGCGGCCTTGGCCGTGCGCGAGCTTGAGCGCACCCACGCCTTTGATCGCGATGTGCTCGTGGTGGCGACGTCCACCGGTTCGGGCTGGCTCGAACCGCAAACCGTGGATGCGGTGGAATACCTGCACGGCGGCAATACCGCTATCGTCTCGATGCAGTACGCCTACACCCCGAGCTGGGTCTCGTTTGTCTTTGATCCCGATGCCCCGGTGGCCGCCGCCCGCGACCTGTTTGATGCGGTGAGCGCGGCGATCCACGCGCTGCCCGAGGGGGCACACCGCCCCAAGCTCATCAGCTACGGGCTGAGCCTCGGTGCCCAGGGTGCTCAGGCCGTCTTCACCTCCCTCGCCGATGTGCGCGCCCGGACCGACGGGGCGCTGTTTGTGGGATCGCCCAACGGGACGCCGCTCTGGCAGAAGCTCCAGTCCATGCGTGACCCCGGCTCTCCCGAGTGGCAGCCGGTGCTGGACGAGGGGCGCGAGGTGCGCTGGATGGCCAGGTCCGGTGACCTCGACCTGCTGCCCGGTGCCTGGGAATATCCGCGGGTGGCCTACCTGCAGCACGCCAGCGACCCGGTTACCTGGCTGGGTCCGGACCTGCTCTGGCAGGAACCCGACTGGCTGACCCCGGGACAGCGATCCGATCAGATCAGCCCGGACATGCGCTGGATCCCGGTGGTCACGGCCGCCCAGGTGCTCATCGACATGCTGATGGGGGAGTCGGTGCCCGCGCGTCACGGACACAACTACGGCGACCTGATCGTCGAGTCGTGGCGGGCGGTAACCGGATCCTCGGTCACCGATCCGGCCGCGCTCGCCCGCATTCAGGACACCATCATGCAGATGGCGAGCATCCAGCCCTTCGGCGGTTAGGCACGGCTAGACCGAGGGGATCAGACGCACCAGGGCCTTGCCGAGGTTTGCTCCGGTGAACAGGCCCCGGAGGGCATCGATCGCCTGGTCGAATCCGTGCGTCACGGTCACCTCCAGGGGGACGTCCCCGGAGAGGATGTGCGGGATCAGGAAGTCCTCGAACTCCTGCTGCAGGTCACGGTAGGAGGCCACCAGGTATCCCTCCAGGCGCACCTGCTTGTCCACCAGGGTGAAGAGGTTGCGTGGGGCCGCGGGAGGCTCGGTCGCGGTGTATTGGCCGATGGCCCCCACCCAGGCGATGCGTCCGCGCGGCTTCACCAGGTCGATCGCCAGGGCCAGGTGGTCGCCACCCACACCCTCCAGCACGACGTCGAACCGGCCGGCACCCTCGGCGCGCATTCGGGCGAGCGCCACCGCATCCCGGGAGGCGATAACCCGGTCGTAGGCACCGCCGGCGAGCAGTCGCGTGGCCTTCTCCGGGGTGCTGGTAATACCCACGATGGGGCTCGCGCCCAGTAGCCGGGCGATCCGCGCCGCCGCCGTGCCCACGCCGCCGCCGGCCGCGGTGACCAGCAGGGCCTGACCGCCGCGCAGCTCGGCGATGCGGGTGAGGCCCACATAGGCGGTCAGCCCGGTACCGCCGAGGATACTGAGGTAGGCCTCGAGCGGGACGCCCTTGGGCGGTGCGATCTTCCGCGCCTCGGCGGCGGGAACCAGCGCATGGGTGGAGTACCCGCGGCGGTGCAGCACGATATCACCGGGACGAAACGCCGGCGAGGTCGACGCGAGCACCCGACCGGCCGAGCGACCCTCGAGCGGGGCGTGCAGCGCCCAGTCTCCGTCCATCATTTCGCGATGGTAGGGGTCCACCGAGAACAGGACGTTTTGTACCAGCAGCGTCGGCGGGGCAAGCCGGGGGAGTGCGGCGAGGTCGAGCTTTTCGCTCACCACCTCGAAGTGCTCGGGCCCGGGCAGCCCGGTGGGCCGGGCGACCAGGAGAAAGCGGTGCGACAGAACGGACACGGGGCACCCTTCGGTTGGTGGTTCTGGAAAACCGCTCCCTCGACCAACGCTAGAGTTGACGGCAGCGCTTGAAAGAATTTGATTTCAAACATATCCGACTACCCGAAACGAGACGCAAGTGACTGAGCTGGAGCCAGCTGTGTCTTTAGCTCTCTCGAGTACTCTGTAGGACTATTTCCTATCTCCCAATGACTTCTTGATGAATGACACAATCTCAGTGAAGTAACCTTCAGGTTGCGCGTTCACAAATTCCTTGCACGAAATGGCTAATACTGCATCCTCGCGAAGGTTAACTGCTTTGCTAATCTTCCTTGCGTACTCGTGATGATCATCCACGGTGGAGAGAAGGTCTTCGATTTTGCTCGAGTATGGCTTCTCAGCAAAATAAGAACGCACGCTGGGATGTGCAAAGATTTCTTTTTCTGGAGCTAGCTTTCCTGGCATGCTCATAGTGAAGTCTTTACCTTCGTGGTTGAAATCCGCGTCGCTTACACCGACGGCTCGGACGTGTGAGTCACGCAGTGTCTTTACTACGTTTGGAATATCCTGCCCTGCTCCAACAATTCGGAAATGAGTTCCGGAAAGTAAATGCGGATCGTGTACCCGGAGCACCTCGGACAACAGAATTTCTGCAGTAACGTCCTCTACACAGATTGCCGCATTGTTTTTTTCGGAATCGTGAAGATACGAATCGATCTGGTAAGTGCTCAGCCCAGTAGCAGACGTGATCGAGCCGTCGGCTTCTCTCTTCAGATAAACAATCGATTCACGGTTTAGCTCGTTCATAATTGCGGCACTGTGTGAGGTCATAATGATCTGATGACCGCGGCGGTTTGAAACATCTACCAAGTATCGAGCGAGCCTTTGCTGGGCATGACCATGAAGAGACGTTTCAGGTTCTTCAATAATGATCAGGCTTTTAAGTGGAGCTTTTTCTAATAGCGAGACGAGGTAAAACATGCGACCTTCACCGAATCCCATGTGATTCTCTGAATACTGGGTATTAGCGTGCGTTACACGTGCGATCGTTGTTGAACTCCGATTTAGCGTTATATCGAGAAGCTCAGCATTTGAGTAATTCTTCCCGATGACGCCTGACAAGTGCTTTCGAATCGTGTCATCGAGCTTATTGACATTGTCAATTGAGATTCGGGCACCAGCGTAAACCGACATATCTTTCCTCTCCACTTTTGGGAGGAAATGGGTCAGCCCTACATAAAAGACTGACTTGGGCGGCTGGCGTTTATATCCGGTCCAGCTATTCTTGGCGGACCGGCTTGTAGTTACTTTTTGTGGCTCCAGTCCCGGGGGCGCTGCATATTCAAATCGCACTGTGGCTTGATCAACAAAGGGTTTAGGGTCCATAACTGAGACTGGAAAGTAGTCTTTGACATAAAACCGGAGCTGTTCGCCGGCAGAATCCCTGGAATACGCGCAGACAGCTAACTGCGCGATAGTGCTTTTCCCTGTTCCATTGACTCCGCTGAGAACTGTGATTGGTGATTGAAGAATCAGTTCGGGCAGGTTTACCCCGCGAAATCCGTTTACAGCCATTCGTTGCAGAGCAGGACCGAAATTGGCGTGTCGATGCTTCTCTTGAAATTTGCCTGCCAACGACTTGAGGTTCTTATTGTGACTCAAAATACTCCTGTAGCTCGCAGAGCCTCTTGCAAAGAGAAGTTCTGTCTAATCATCGGTACCCAATGAACTGTATTTCAGATTTCAACGACCCCTTTGGAACTACATGCCATCAGCTATGCCCCAATTCGAGGGGCCCGGCCGAAATCTCTGTAGAGATTGGTCGGCCGATACGCGTCTCAAACACTGTTTGCTAAGCAGCGTCATTTTTCGCCGACCCGTAAGGGCCTGGGGGCAAGTTCTATGCCTGAGGTGAACGCTGTAGGGAGATGTGCTCCACGGTGCTCGCGTGTGTTGGTGCTGTGCGAACCTGCTGTGTTGTTTGCCCCGAGCGAACGGTAAACGCCACGGTGCACGCCGTGGGCGAACACGCCAGCGCGATGCCTTCGGGCGCGATAGATTCAATTCGACGCACAAAACGAATGGAGCGCGACATGGCCGACATCACACCCCAGCCCGGTGTATTTGACCGTCTTCTGAAGGACCGAATCATCTGGCTCGGCTCCGAGGTCCGCGATGACAATGCAAACGAGATCGCAGCCAAGCTGCTGCTGCTTGCTGCCGAGGACCCCGAAGCAGACATCTTCCTCTACATCAACTCCCCGGGTGGTTCGATCACCGCCGGCATGGCGATCTACGACACCATGCAGTTTGTGCCCAACGACATCGTGACCGTGGGTATCGGTATGGCCGCCTCGATGGGCCAGCTGCTGCTGACCGCGGGCACCAAGGGCAAGCGCTACATCACCCCGAACGCACGCGTGCTGCTGCACCAGCCCCACGGTGGCTTCGGTGGTACCTCGAGCGACATCCAGACTCAGGCTGCCCTGATCAACGACATGAAGCAGCGCCTGGCGAAGATCACCGCCGACCAGACCGGTAAGACCGTCGAGCAGGTCAACGAGGACGGTGACCGCGACCGCTGGTTCACCGCCGAAGAGGCCCTGGAGTACGGCTTTGTGGACCACATTCGTTCCTCGGCTACCGACGTCACCGGCGGCGGCGGAACCGAATCCAAGTAACCGGCGCGAAACGACAGGATAGAGAATATGCAGACCCCTACTTTCCAGGCCGGCGGCTCGATGCTGCAGAGCCCGAGCTCGCGCTACATTCTGCCGAGCTTCGAGGAGCGCACCGCCTACGGTTATAAGCGTCAGGACCCCTACGCGAAGCTCTTCGAGGACCGCATCATCTTCCTCGGCGTGCAGGTGGATGACGCCTCGGCCGATGACATCATGGCGCAGCTGCTGGTGCTGGAGTCGATGGACCCCGACCGCGACATCATGATGTACATCAACTCGCCCGGTGGATCCTTCACCGCGATGACCGCGATCTACGACACCATGCAGTACATCCGTCCGCACGTGCAGACCGTGGTGCTCGGCCAGGCAGCGTCGGCCGCCGCCGTGCTGACCGCCGGTGGTACCCCGGGCAAGCGTCTGGCCCTGCCGAACGCCCGCATCCTGATTCACCAGCCGGCCGTGGGCCAGGGTGGCGGACAGGCTTCGGACATCGAGATCCAGGCCGCCGAGATCGCCCGCATGCGGGTGTGGCTTGAGGAAACCCTCGCCCGTCACACCAAGCGCACCGTGGAAGAGGTCCACAAGGACATCGACCGCGACAAGATCCTCTCGGCTCAGGAGGCGCTGGAATATGGTCTGATCGACCAGATTCTGGAGAGCCGCAAGAACCCGCTCGCGATTACCGCGTAGCAACTGCTTTATCCGCGAGGCGCGTGCTGAGTTTCTCAACACGCGCCTCGCGTGCATTCCGCGCCCATAACGGTCGTGAAGGAATGCGGCGGGGCCGGACACACGACGTCGGTGGCCTCGACTAGGCTCAAGGTGACGGTAACCTTGGGGGTAACCCGGATCTGGAGGAATCATGGCACGCATCGGTGAAAGCGCTGATCTACTCAAGTGCTCCTTCTGTGGCAAAAGCCAGAAGCAGGTGCAGCAGCTGATCGCCGGACCCGGCGTGTACATCTGTGACGAGTGCGTCGAGCTGTGTAACGAGATTATCGAGGAGCGTTTGGCCGAGGCCGGCACCGAGGAGACTCCCGAGTTTGATCTGCCCAAGCCGCGTGAAATCTTTGACTTCCTCGAGGAGTACGTCATCGGTCAGGAGGGGGCCAAGAAGGCCCTCGCCGTGGCCGTCTACAACCACTACAAGCGCATTCAGGCCGGCGGCACGCTGGCCAGCGCCGAGGATCGCGCCGATGAGGTGGAGATCGCCAAGAGCAACATTCTGATGATCGGACCCACCGGGTGCGGTAAGACCTATCTGGCCCAGACCCTGGCCAAGCAGCTCAACGTGCCCTTCGCCGTGGCCGATGCCACCGCGCTGACCGAGGCGGGCTATGTGGGTGAGGATGTCGAGAACATCCTGCTTAAGCTGCTTCAGGCCGCCGACTTCGACGTGAAGCGGGCCGAGACCGGCATCATCTACGTGGATGAGGTTGACAAGATCGCCCGCAAGGCCGAGAACCCCTCGATCACCCGCGATGTTTCGGGTGAGGGTGTGCAGCAGGCGCTGCTGAAGATCCTGGAGGGCACCGTCGCCTCGGTGCCGCCGCAGGGTGGGCGTAAGCACCCCAACCAGGAATTCATCCAGATCGACACCACCAACGTGCTCTTCATCGTGGCCGGCGCGTTTGCCGGGCTGGAGGAGATTATCTCGGCCCGCGCGGGCAAGAAGGGCATCGGGTTTGGTGCGCCGCTGCACGCCGATTCCGACGGGACCGACTGGTTCTCCGAGGTGCTCCCCGAAGACCTGCACAAGTTTGGTTTGATCCCCGAGTTCATCGGTCGTCTGCCCGTGGTCACCGCGGTCACCCCGCTGGATCAGCAGGCGCTGGTGGAGATCCTCACGGTCCCCAAGAACGCCCTGGTCAAGCAGTATCAGCGTATGTTTGCGCTCGACGGAGTTGCGCTGGAGTTCGAGCCCGAGGCCGTCGAGGCCATCGCCGATCTCGCGGTGCTGCGCAAGACCGGTGCTCGTGGTCTGCGCGCGATCATGGAGGAGGTGCTGGGACCGATCATGTTCGAGGTTCCCTCCACCACCGAGGTGGGCAAGGTCATCATCACCCAGGCCACCGTGGTGGAAAATGCCGCCCCAACCCTGGTGGTGCGCGAGCGCCGAGTGCGCGAGAAGTCCGCCTAGATCTTCCCGGTTTATCCGGCCAAAAGGCCCGTCACGCCATGCTCGTGCCGGGCCTTTTCTATTGTGTTTACTCGAAATTCATCGGGGGAGGAACCCGTCTTGAGGCACGCCGAGGGATCCCTCGAACTCAATACATAACGAGCGTAAAGTTATTGGTGGGAGGCGATCCCTCCCATCCGGATGACGAGTGAGGAGCACCCCATGAAGGCAGCACGTTTCTATGACCGTGGCGACATTCGAATCGACGACATTGCGGTACCGGAGGTGACCGCCGGGACCGTCGGTATCGATGTGGCCTGGTGTGGAATCTGCGGATCCGACCTGCACGAGTATCTGGATGGGCCGATCTTTGTGCCGCCGGCGGGACACCCGCACCCGATCTCGGGCGAGGAGGCACCGATCACCCTCGGGCACGAAATGTCCGGTGTGGTGTACGCGGTGGGTGAGGGCGTCACCGATATCGAGGTGGGCCAGAAGGTTGTGGTCGAGCCCTACATCATCGACCCGCAGTACTCGACCGAGCCCGGCACCAACTACCACCTGACCCCGAACATGAACTTCATCGGTCTGGGCGGCCGTGGCGGCGGACTGGGGGAGAAGATCACCGTGGAGCGTCGTTGGGTGCACCCCATTGCCGACAATGTGCCGCTGGATGAGGCCGCGCTGATCGAGCCGCTGTCGGTGGGCTATCACGCCTATGTGCGCAGCGGTGCCCGGGAGGGTGACGTGGCCCTGATCGGAGGGGCCGGTCCGATCGGGCTGCTCACCGCCGCGGTCCTCAAGGCCAAGGGGGTGACCGTGGTGATCTCCGAGCTGAGCGAGCTGCGCCGCAAGAAGGCCCTGGAATCCGGGGTTGCCGACCACGCGTTTGACCCCTCGAAGGTCAACGTGGTGGAGGAGGTCAGGGCACTCACCGACGGCCGCGGTGCCGATGTTGCGTTCGAGTGCACCTCGGTGAACGTGGTGCTGGATACCCTGGTGGACGCGATCAAGGCCGGCGGCACGATCGTGGTGGTCTCGATCTGGGGCAAGCCGGCGACCGTGGACCTACAGAAGCTCGTGGTCAAGGAGATCGACCTGCGTGGCACGATCGGATACATGGGGAACCACCCGGACACGATCGCGCTGGTGGAGTCGGGCAAGATCGATCTCAAGCCGTTCATCACCGGCAAGATCGGGCTGGATCAGCTGATCGATGAGGGCTTTGACACCCTGATCAACCGCAACGAGACCGCGGTGAAGATCCTGGTCTCACCCTCGGGCGCGGGGCTCTAGGCCGGGATTATGGGCGCTGACTAATGGGCTTTTGACTTACGGTCCCTGGTTTGTGGCCTCTAGCCTTCTAGCGTCTGGCATCTGGCGTAGAGCGCTTAGCCTCTAGTCTCAAGGTGCTGGAGTCTGGAGTCCGGCCAAGCGAGCGGGCGACCGGCCGGTTTCGGCGGGTCGCCCGCCGTGTGTTTTCCCGCCGGTTATGGCGGCGTAAGAACGAGCGTACGATCGCAGGCGGCCGCCAACGCGGTCGAGTGGGTGGCGATCAACACGATGTCGCCGGCCGCCGCCCGTTCGCGCAGGACATCGAGGACGATCCGCTCGTTGCCCGCATCGAGGGACGCGGTGGGTTCGTCGGCGAGGATGATTCGCGGATCCTTGACGATCAGCCGGGCGAGCGCGACCCGCTGCTGTTCCCCGCCACTGAGCTGGTACACCGGGGTGCGCTCGCGTCCGCCCAGCCCCACCCGGTCCAGCGCCGCGGCGGTGCGCGCGGCGAGGACTCTGCGGCCGGGCGAGCGCACCAGACCGAGCCGGATGTTGGCGGCGGCGCTGGCCGAGCCGACCAGGGCGAAGTTCTGAAAGAGGTAGCCGAGCACGTCTCGGCGAAACCGGCGGGCGCGGCCGGGGCCGAACCGAGTGAGCTCGTCCTCGCCGACGGTGATCCGCCCCGAGCTTGCGGGTTCGAGCAGGCCGATCGCGTTGAGGAGCGTGGACTTGCCCGAGCCGCTGGGGCCGGTGACCGCGACCAGCTCCCCGGGCGCAATCTCGGCGGAGAGCTGATGCCAGAGTACGCGTTCGCCGTAGCGCTTGCTCAGATCGTGCAGGGTGAGTGGTGCGGGGTTAGTCATCGGAACCTCCGGTGCGTCGACTGCGGGTGGGGAACAGGTGGAGTCCGGCGATCAGGACGCCGGAGGAGAGTACAACCACGGCGCCGCCGGCCAGGAAGATCGGGAGCATGGAGGGTTCGACCGGCTCACTGCTGCGGTACTGTGATCGTCTAGCGATCTCTGCCACGAGGATCCCGAGCCCGGCCACCGCAAGAATTACCTCAGCGAGGAGGATTCGCCGGAACCGCCTGGTGAACCGCCATCCCGAGGCAAACTGGACAAACAGCTCGGTCGAGCGGTTGCGCGTGGTGAACTCGGCGGTACCCAGCGCCCCGCCGATCAGGACCAGGAGCGCGGCGATCGTCCCGAACACCGCCCCGGTCAGGTCACGCGCGGTACGCTCACGCTCCACCCGCGCGGTTTCGCCTGCCGGTTCGTAGGAGCGAATGATCTCTCCGAGGCCGGCAGCGGTGATCTGCGAGCGCAGGGCGTCGCGATTCAGCACAATGACGCCGCCTCCCGAGGCTGTCGCGGCCAGATTATAGTCGGAGATCGTGCCGGAGCCCGTGGGAGTGACAAGGATGATCGTGTCGGTGAGCCGCGCCGGGGAGGCCTCGCTCGCTCGCTGGGCAAACGTGAAGATCGACTGTCCGTCGCGGATTTTCTGGGCGTCCACCGACGGCGGTTCGCTCGGGGGAGCCGAGCGGTCTTTGTCGTTTTCGCGGCTGCCTTTGACCGCGGCGACGAGGGCGTCGCGCTCGGCCCACCGAGACGCGGGAACGAGAAGTGTGAGTGCGGCAGGATCGGGAACCACGACGGTACCGCGGTCATCGTGAAGGGGTTGAGAGTCCAGAAACTTCGGATTGACCCGAAAAACCGGCAGTTCGCCGGTGACCGACGTGAGCACATCCGACGATGCCAGAATGATGGTTCCGGACTGCTCCTCGGCGCGAATGAGCGCCCCGAGCGCGGGCATCTGTGCCTCGGCCACCGAATTGTTTTGGGCACCGCTGAGGTTGATGAAGCTGGCGGTGGGGTAGGCCCGCCACTCGGTGATTGCCTGATTCTTCTCCTCCAGATCCGCGCGGGTTTGAACCAGAGGAAACATGAGAATAAGGGCGAAAACCAGGGCGGGCACGCGAATAACGAGGAGCAGCGGAAGCGAACCACGTGCGATCGAACGGCCGGTCAGCGCGCGGTGGATGGGCACTCGGGTGGTGATCAGGATGGCGGTAGCGTGGCAGGCGATCAGCAGTGTTAACAGCACGAGTGCGGTCTTCGCCACGACCGTGAGATACAGCGGCAGCTGGTTGCCGCCGTTGCCCCAGACGACTAGGACAGTAGCGCCCAGGACCAGAAAAATCCACGCGGGCCAGAACCCGAGGAAAACATCGGCGAGGTCGCGGCCGAGCAGGCGGAGAGCGGTCGCTCCGTGGAGCCGTCCGATCGCGTAGCGACGAACGGAAGTCAGTGCGCTGAGGACTGTGAGGAGCACGCTGAGGAGGGCAAGTGCGATGAGACCCGGGGCCATCGGTTCCTGGATGAACCAGATGAGGAACGGCCGTGAGTCCGAGAGATCGACGAATTGAGTCGTGTAGCCCGCACGCTCAAATACTGCGGCGACACGATCACGATCGTTGGGTGACCCCTGCAGGACAAAGTCCCCGGCGAGGTCGCCGGTAATTTGTGGGTCAATTGCTTCCACTGTGGCACTGGTTCCCGGTCCAAACTGTGGGTAGCCCGAGCGCACCCATTCGGCCAGATCGCTGCGCGGATCACCGATGATCATGTCCAGCGTGTTTTGGTTTGCTGGGTGTTCGGGATCTGCGCGAAATCTGGCGAGGGTGTATCGCCCCTCGGTGGCGACTCGGGTGAGCTTCGACAGTGTATCGGCGGCCGGGACAACGCCCCGATCACTCGCCACCGCCTTGAACGCGAGGTTCCAGCCGAGGGAACCCGTTCGGTCCTCCATCACCACAAGCGTCGCAAAGACGCCCGCGAGTACCCCGGCCAGCGCAAGGAAATACGCCAGCCGGAGTCCTCGCTGTGGGAGACGCGAGGTCACCTGACGCGCCAGTATGCTCCGTCAATCCGGAATAGGTTGGTATCGGGTGCGTTGGCCTTGGACCATTGTCCGGGATCGACCCATTTCGATCGGACCAGTCCGTTGTCGCCTTCTACGCTGGATCCATGGACCTTGGACCCGTGCAGATAGTACGACCAGTTGTCTCCCAACAGGACGCCCCAATCCCACGTTCCGCCGCCGGGGTGTTCGATCTTCAACGGCTTGTTGTTACTCTGCGTGGAGTTTCCTCCGCCATCGGGCGTGCTGGTATCGGCGGCGAAGGCTCCGGGTGCGAGCGCGCCTCCGGTGAGGAGCAGCCCGGTCACAAGGGAACCCGTGATGATGCCGTTTCTGAGGAGATTTTTCATGGCAATTCCTTTCTTCGTGGTGATCACCCCGCACCGAGTGGGGCGAGGTGGCGGCCACGGTACGCGCCGAAACCTGGGAGCCAGATAAAGAAGCCGAAGTGTGACGCCGGGTGTCGCCAGGTTTCGTTTTTCCGTGGGAAACCGTGAATATGACATCCAAAACGTCATAAAAGGGGTGCCGGGCCGGGCTCGGGATTGCGCCACGCGGCAGAACGGGCGTGATTCTGTCATACGGTCAGGGGGGCCAGACCACGACTCCTAGGCTGGCGATATGGCAAGTATGGAACGGTACACGCTGGGGCATCACCCCAGTGTTCTTCGCACTCACTCGTGGCGGACGGTCGAGAATTCGGCCGCCTATCTTTCCCCGTATCTGCTTGCCGGCTGTCGCGTCCTCGATGTAGGAAGTGGCCCCGGAACCATCACCACCGACATCGCCCAGAGAGTATTTCCGGGCGATGTTTTTGGTTTAGACGCCTCCGAATCGGTTACCCAGCAGGCTACTCAGCGTGCGGCCGGACTCGGCGTCGACAACGCCCACTTCCTCGCCGGGAGCGCGTATGAACTGCCCTTCGAGGACAACTCGTTCGATATCGTGCACGCCCACCAGGTACTCCAGCACCTCGGCGACCCGGTTGCCGCGCTCCGCGAAATGCGCCGGGTAACCAAGCCCGGCGGTATCGTCGCCGCGCGCGATGTGGTGTACGGATCCGCCTCCTGGTATCCACTCCTGCCCGGCCTGGATGAGTGGATGCGCGTGTATCAGGAACTGGCCCGCTCCGGCGGGGGAGAACCCAACGGTGGCCGCTTCCTCAAGGCTTGGGCGCTCGAAGCGGGCTTCACCGAGGTGCGTGCAAGCGCATCGGTGTGGGGCTTCTCCGAACCAGATGAGCGCGAGTGGTGGGGCGGTGCCTGGGCCGAGCGCGCGTCCTCCTCCAACTGGGGACCGGACGCGATCAGCCAGGGTATCGCCACCGAAACCCAGATCCAGCAGATCGTCGACGCCTGGACCGCCTGGGTCGCCGACCCGGCCGGTTGGTACGCGATGCCGCACGGGGAGATCCTGGCGGTCGCGTAGCCGTTCGAGGTGCCCGAGACCCAGGTCGTGGGCCTCGGGTACCTCGCACACCGGTGTGTGGTCCCGTCCGGAGTAGACTCCGAGCATGAGTGACCTGGACCTGCGCAAGCTGCGCTACTTTCTGGTGGTGGCCGAGGAGCTGAACTATGGGCGCGCGGCCGAGCGGCTGCACATCGCCCAGCCCGTGCTGAGCCGGCAAATTACCGCGCTGGAGGGGGAACTGGGGACCACCCTGTTTGAGCGGTCGAGCCGTGGCACCCGGCTTACCGAAACCGGGACCGCGCTGGTGGATCACGCCCGCGCGTTGCTTGCCGGGGCCGCCGCGCTGCAGCGCCGGGCTCGCACCGCGGGATGGCAGGGACCGCACCTGACCATCGGGTTCATGCCGGGCCTGATCATCACCTCGGTGGTGCGCGATCTGGTCGAGCGTTTCCCCGGACTCACCGTGGACGTGCAACGCACCGGCTGGGACACCCAGGTCGAGGCCCTGCTGGAGGGCGGGATCGACGCGAGCTTTGTGCGCCTGCCGGTTCCGCGCCGCGGCCTGCACGTGACCGAACTGTTGCAGGAACCGCGTGTGGTGGTCCTCCCGACCGGGCATCCGCTGCTGGAGCTGGAAGAGATCACCCTCGCCGCACTCACCGCCGAAAACCTTCTGCAGGATCCCGACGCTGTACCCGAATGGCGCGACGCGGTGCTCACAGTGCGCCCGAATGCGCTCTCGCTGGATCGGATCGGCCTGCCCGTGGTGAACACGGTCGAGGAGAAACTGGAGTACGTGGCCGCCGGGCGGGGCATCGTCATTTTGCCCGCATCCACCGCCGCGTTTTATACCCGCGGGGACGTGGTGAGTCGGGCGGTGAGCGACCTGCCACACGGTCGGGTCGGGCTGGCGATCCCCGCCGATCGGCAGACTCCGGTGCTCACCGCGCTGAGCGAGATCGCCGAGCGGGAGGTGGGCACACTGACCGCCGAGCGACTGTCAGTCGCCGACGTGTAACCCGATACCCCTGGGGTATCAACACGCGCAAAAAGGGTCTTGGACGGCCGTGCCCACCTGGATCGACCATGGATCCATGACAGTAAACAACACCTCAAAGATTGTTATCCTCGGCGGAACCTCGGGCCTTGGCCTGGCCACCGCTCGCGCCGCGGCGCTCGCCGGAGCACAGGTTTTCATCGGATCCCGCAACCCCGAATCGGTGCGCCGGGCCCTCGGTGAACTTCCCGAATCGGTGACCGGTTATGCGGTGGACGCGGCGGACTCCGCGAACATTTCCGCCTTCTTCGACCTGGTGGGGGAGTTTGACCACCTGGCCTACACCGCCGCCGAAAACCTCGCCGCGGTTCCGCTCAGCGACTTCACCCCGGACAAGGCGGCCGCATTCTTCGGGCTGCGCCTGTTCCACGCCCTCGACGCCGTGCGCCTCGCGGTTCCGCACCTGCGGGTCGGAGGGTCGATCACGCTGACCAGCGGAACCGCTGCCTACCGGGGCGGACCCGGCTGGCTGCTCGGATCCGCCGCCTCGGGCGCCACGATCTCGGCGATGCGCTCGCTCGCGGTGGAACTCGCCCCGCTGCGCGTCAACGCGGTGGCACCGGGCGTGGTGCGCTCCCCGCTGTGGAACGGCATGAGTGAGGCCGACCGCGAGGCCATGTATGCGGGCACCGCCGCGGGCCTGCCGATGGGCCGGGTGGGTGAACCCGAGGACGTGGCCAAGGCGTTCCTCGCCCTGATGGATCAGGACTTCGTCACCGGGACCGTCTCGGTCGTGGATGGCGGGACGCTGATCGTCTAGGTAATTAGCACGGAACGCCCGTGGGATCGGTGGATCTCACGGGCGTTTTGGGTGTGTACCGGTGAGGGGATGGTGCTCAACCCTCATGGCCGGTCCGGTGATGGCCCGAATTGGACCTAGACCCGCGGCGTCACGAACTCCAGCAGGTTTCCGAACGGATCCTCGGAGATCAGGCGGCGATACGGCGGGAAGAACTCGTCCATCTCCACCGGGAGGCCGTACTCGCGCAGTCGGATCGAGAGCAGGTCGAGGTCCCGGGTCATGATGCCGGGGCGGGCGCGGCGGGCCGGGCGGAAGGGATCCTCGACTCCCAGGTGGATTTCCAGGGCGTCGCCGCGGAACCACACGCCGCGGCGGGCGATCAGCACCGTGGGCTTGCGAATCTCGGTGAGGCCGAGCAGGCCGCCGAAAAACGCACGGGCATCGTCCTCGCCACCGCGCGGCATCGCCAGCAGGACGTGCTGGAGGCCCAGACCAAACGGGGTGTCCGGAACCGGATCCTCACGGTGGGGCAGCGGCTGCGGAATCACGGGGCTCCTTGGGGCTGTGCTGACGGTAAAAGTCTGGGCGGTTGGGTACCGGCCTTGACGGAATTCTCGGGGAGTTTACGTGCCGAATCGGGGAGGCTCTCGGGGCGATGAGGTGCCGATCCGGGGCGCCCGAACTCGGGGCCGGCTGCGGCTCTCAGGAAGGCGGTGCGGTACTCCGGGGTGCTCGGTTTACCAGTCGTCGTCGGGATCGGGGGCGCCCGGCTCGGTGACGCTCGCGGCGCTGCCGTCCGGGTTCAGAACCAGCAGGGTGCCGTCCTCAAGTTCCAGGTGCGGGCGGCCCTCCAGATAGGTGAGGGTCCAGCGCCAGTGTGACAGCTCCGCCGCCGAAAACGACAGCTCCCTGACCGCCTCAACCTCGCGCACCGGCACCTCGGCCGCCGCGGGGAGCGCGGCGGGCAGTGCCGCACCGAACCCCCATCGAGTACCCAGCTGCATGCTAGTTGCCCACCTCCACAAACCGGTCATAGATAATGTACGGGGCCTCCTCGGCCACCCGTGCGTAGAGCGCCCGTGCCCGGGTGTTATCCGGTGCGGTGATCCAGCGCACCGTGGGTGCGCCGCCCTCCCGGGCAAACTCGGCCACCCCGTCCAGCAGTTCGCGGCCGAGGCCCCGGGCGCGTACATCGGGGTCGATCACCAGGTCTTCGAGATAGAGGCCCATCTCGCCGGCCAGCGGCCGGGCGATCCAGCGCACATGCGCCAGACCGACCGGCCGATCCGAATCATCGGTGACCACCAGGGCGTGCAATTGATGCTCGCCCCGGGTGATCCATCCCCACACCAGCTCGGCGTGCTCGTCGCTCACACCGTCTCGAAAGAGCCCCGCATAGGCGGAGAAGAGACGGTGCCAGTCGGCGAACTCGTCGGCACGGATGGGGCGGACACTCATGCTAGGCCTCGGGAACCTCGGCGAAGACGATCTCGGTCACGGCGAGCTCATCGCCGATCGCGGTCTTCAGCTCATTGATGCGTCCCACACCCTGCAGGTCGGTCAGGGCACCCTGCAGGAGGGCGATCTGCTCGGCCGAACCGGCGATGGTGGCGGTGTCCACCGGGGTCTTCTGCGAGGCCTTGGCGTCGGTCTTCGCGCGGCGAATACCGATCAGTGCGGCGCTCGCGAGCGAGAACAGTGCGGGATCGCCGGTGGCGGGAACCTCATCCGCGCTCGGCCAGGTGGCCGAGTGGATGCTGCCCTCGCGGAACCAGGACCACGCCTCGTCCGTGGCGAACGGAATGAACGGCGCGAACAGGCGCAGCAGCACGTCGAGTGCGAGGTGCAGGGCGGCTACGGCGCTGGCCTGGGCGTCGCCCGGCTCACCGTAGGCGCGCTCCTTGACCAGCTCCAGGTAGTCGTCGCAGAACTCCCAGAAGAAGGACTCGGCGATTTCCAGTGCCTTGGCGTGGTCGTAGTTCGCAAACGCGGTGGTGGCGTCGGCCACCACCTTGTTCAGCGTGGTCAGCAGGCTCTGGTCCAGCGGCTCGGTGACCGCGGCGCCCGCGGGGGCCTCGAAGCCGAGGATGAACTTGGTGGCGTTCAGGACCTTGATCGCCAGGCGGCGACCGATCTTGATCTGCGTCGGGTTCTGCGGGTCGAATCCGGCATCGGTACCCAGGCGGCTAGTGGCGGCCCAGTAGCGGACGGCGTCCGAACCGTGCTTTTCCAGGATGTCCGCCGGGGTGACGACGTTACCCTTGGACTTCGACATCTTCTTGCGGTCGGGGTCGAGGATCCAGCCGGACAGCGCGGCGTCGCTCCACGGCTTGCGGTCGTCCTCAAGGGTCGAACGCAGCATGGTCGAGAACAGCCAGGTGCGGATGATGTCCTGACCCTGCGGGCGCAGGCTGAACGGGGCAACGAGGTTCCACAGCTCGGGGTCGCGCTCCCAGCCACCCGCGAGCTGCGGGGTCAGCGAGGAGGTGGCCCAGGTGTCCATCACGTCAACCTCACCGATGAAGCCGCCGGCAACGCCGCGCTGGTCCTCGGTGTAGCCGGGTGCGGGGTCCGCGGTGGGGTCAACCGGCAGCGACTCGGCGGTCGCGGCGATTGGGGCGTCGTAGTTGGGTTCGCCGTTTTCGTCCAGCGGGTACCACAGCGGCAGGGCCACACCGAAGAAGCGCTGACGCGAGATCAGCCAGTCACCGGAGAGTCCGTTGACCCAGTTCTCGTAGCGCACGCGCATGAAGTCGGGGTGCCAGTTCAGCTCGGTGCCGAGCTCCAGCAGGCGGGCGCGCAGGTTCTCGTCGCGGGCACCGTTGCGGATGTACCACTGACGGGTCGAGACGATCTCCAGCGGCTTGTCACCCTTTTCGAAGAACTTCACCGGGTGGGTGATCTTCTTGGGCTCGCCGATCAGCGCGCCGGCCTCGGTCAGCAGCTCGACCACGCGGGTCTTGGCACTGAACACGGTCTTGCCCACGAGCGACTCGAAGGCGGCCTTGCCGGCCTCGGAGGTGATGGCCTCGGGGGCTTCGGCGATCACGCGGCCGTCCTTGCCGATGATGGTGCGGTTCGGGAGGTCGAGCTCACGCCACCAGATGACATCGGTGAGGTCACCGAAGGTACAGATCATCGCGATACCGGCACCCTTATCGGGCTGAGCCAGGTGGTGCGCGAGCACGGGCACCTCAACACCAAACACCGGGGTGGTCACGGTGGTGCCGAAGAGGTCCTTAAAGCGCTCGTCATCGGGGTGCGCGACCAGGGCAACACAGGCGGCGAGCAGCTCGGGACGGGTGGTCTCGATCTCGATGGTGCCGCCATCGGCCTTGGCGAAGGACAGGCGGTGGTAGGCGCCGGGCTGGTCCTTGTCCTCCAGCTCGGCCTGGGCCACGGCGGTACGGAAGGTCACATCCCACAGGGTCGGGGCGAGGGCCTGGTAGGCCTCGCCGCGCTCGAGGTTGCGCAGGAATGCCAGCTGGCTGGTGCGGATCGCCTCGGGGGAGATGGTGCGGTAGCTCTGGTCCCAGTCGACCGAAAGGCCGAGGTCGCGCCACAGCGACTCGAACTGCTTCTCGTCCTCGACGGTCAGCTTCTCGCACAGCTCGATGAAGTTGCGACGCGAGATGGGCAGCTGATCTGCGGCCTTGCTCGACTTGCCGTCGCCACCCTCGTGCGGCGGCACGAAATCGGCCACATAGGGCAGGGTCGGGTCGCAGCGCACGCCGTAGTAGTTCTGCACGCGACGCTCGGTGGGCAGACCGTTGTCATCCCAACCCATCGGGTAGAAGACCTGCTTGCCGTTCATCCGCTGGAAGCGGGCGACCACGTCGGTGTGGGTGTAGCTGAAGACGTGACCGATGTGCAGCGAACCGGAGGCGGTGGGCGGCGGGGTGTCGATCGAGTACACGCAGTCGTGACCGGCCTCGAGGGCGGCGGCACGGTTGAAGCGGTAGGTTCCGGCGTTTTCCCAGACCGAGCCCCACTTGGCTTCGAGGCCTTCGAGGGCGGGCTTGTCGGGGACGGGGGTGCTCATCGCATGCTCCGGTTTCGTTATGGGCGGCACGGTGTGTACGTGCCTAATGGGTGACTAACGTCCAGTTTAGCGGAGAGCCGCCCGCCCGCGAGGCGAACTGCCGTGTCGGAGTCGCGCGTCGGCTACGCACGGTGCGTTCGCCGGGAGAATCGCCGCTATGTGACGAAAAAAGCCGAATCCCTTCTGAGCGTCCAGCGGCTACTCAAGGTCTGGTGTGTGACTGGTCACTCGTGCGGCTCGGTGTCGCCACGCGTGAGATCGGGAGTCCACAATGTCAAGAGTTCGGCGGGGGAGCGTCCCGTCCTGGGGTTTTCCCGTCGCCGTGCTTCTAGCCGTGCTGATACTCGGGTTGTATACCGGATTCCGCGATTCCTCGCACAGCCTGGTGAGCGGTCCCGAGGGGGTCTACGCCGCTTTCGCCGGTAGCGGCATTCGACTGCTGCTGCCCCTTGTTGCCGCGTATCTGGGCGGCGGTCGTCTCGCCCATGAGCTGCATGCGGGATGGATTCCCTTAGTTCGGGCACGTACCGATATTCGCCGTTATTTGACTTCGCTGCTGGCGCGCGGGGTTGCGATTTCGGGGGTGGGTTTTGCGCTGATCGGGATGGTCTGGTGGATCGTGGCCGCCACGATTATTCCCACTCTCTTCCCTCGCGCCATTGTGCCCGAGGAGTTTGGGCCCTCGGCCGAGGCCGTACGAGCCGTAGCCGAATCGGCCGGACAGCTGGTGGTGCTGTTGCGCGGCGGCGGTGTGGCCTTCGGTGCCGGAGTGGCGTTGTGGCTCGGGGGTCATGCGGCCGTGTTTGCCGCGCTGGGCTTTGTCTCGGCGCTGATATTTCGGAGCCGTGTGCTGGCACTGGTGTTTCCCCTGGCGGTGTACATGATTCAGAGTGTGGTCGCGCAGGTGGGGAGCAGGCCCGAACTCTCTTTTGTTATCGGTGCCGTCTATCCGGGAGGGTTGCAACGCTTCACGCTGGGCGATGCGCTGGCCCCGGGGCTCATCCTTGCAATGTTGGTACTGCTCGCGCTGTCGATACTGTTGGCGCGTTCTCGATCACATCCGAGACTGGCCTAGGTCTCGGTCATGTGGCGCTCAATTTTTCGTGGACTCTGCCAGGGGATTCTCTCACCCGCCGGACCGGCAGTGATCGCACTCATGGTTGCTCTGGCTCTGGCCGCATCCACGGTGCGCCCGCCGGGGCCGGAGACAAATGCGTGGGATCTGTATTTTGTGGTGGTGGGCAATCCCCAACTGGGCGGAATCCTGTTCCTATTTTGGGCGGTCCCCGTGACGCGCGCCCTGAACCGGTTGGGCCTCCCGGACACCCTGATCCGCTCCGGATCCCGCGCCCGCGCGGCTTGGGAGGCGACGGGGGAGCTCGCGGGTAGGGGCCTGGTTCATGTGGTGATGCTTTGCATAGCCGCCCTGGTAATCGCAGCACCGCGCGGTACGGGGGCGGGCTGGAGCGGCCAGGCAATCGGCCACACCTCGGAAGAGCTTGCGGAGGATGGCGCGGGCAGCTTTGCCGAATACCTCGAACTGCCGATCTTCGCGGTCATCCTTCACCTGGTGTGGGTCGTGATTGCGCTCGCCCTGGTGACGGCGCTCGCTCTCGCGCTCGCTGCCGCCGGACTCGCCAAGACCGCACGCGTGATCATCCCGATCACCGGAACACTGATCACGCTGGCAGCATTTGGTGCCCTGCCCTGGCGAGACCCGCCCGCCCGAGTGGGGGCGGCTTCGCCCGTCTGGAGCATCGACCCGGCGAGCCTGATCGATCCCGGGCATGCCCTGAATACCGGAACGTGGCCGGGCACGGGGGCGTTCCTCGGTCTTCTCACCTTCGCCTCGGTTCTTGTGCTGTGTCACCGTGACGGCCGCCGTCTCCGGGGTGGGCGGTGGGTGGGGGTGGGTGCACTGGTCGTGGCGGGCATCATCACCGTGTGGGGTACGGGCCTTGTCGCGGGCACCCCGAATGAGATTCTGGCGACACTCATTCCCGGCAGATTCGCGGACCCGATCGGGTATGTTCGCACACTTCTTTTGCCCCTGGTTGCGGCCACACTCGCGGCCCACTACCTGGCTACCGCGGGGGCCGCCTGGCATCAGCAGCTGGTGCTTCGCCGAGGCAGTCACACCCGGTGGTTGGTTTCTACGCTTATGCGGTTCGCTGCCCTGGCCGTGATCACGGCGGGCATCGGCCTCATTCTCGTGGTGATCCGGGCACCCAGCCTCCTTACGGCCGAACCCCTTCATGGGGGAGCTCGAGGTACCGCTGTACTCGCGATCCTTGCCCTGGCCCTGTTCGCACAGACGCTCATGTTACTTACGCTGGTGCTCCTGCTCTGGTGGGTGCGGGCGATCGAGCATGCGTGGCCGGTGGCACTGGGCAGCTATGTGGTTCTTGGTTATCCGGCGATTATTCAGCTGGGGCCGATCGCCCCGCTAATTTCCGTGCGGATCGATCCGGGCCATCCGGGAACAATCTGGCCCGAACTTGCCGGCCCCCTCATCCCTGCGATCGGGCTTGCCCTCAGCCTGGCCGTTCTTGCTCGCACTCGTATCCCATATTCGCTTCGCTCGGCTCTGGAAGGAGCCCCCTCATGATCATCACCGTCACACAACTGGTCAAACGCTTTCGGGGACAAACCCTGTATGAGCACGTTAACCTGGCAATTGAACCCGGGGAGATTCATGCCCTGGTGGGGCCAAACGGTTCGGGGAAATCGGTCCTGCTTCGGCTGCTCTGCGGCCTCGTGAAGCCCGACGGTGGCGAGGTGGTTATTGACCCCAAATTCCTCGACCGACACAGGGTTTTTCCCGACCGCTTCGGCGTGCTGATCGATCGTCCCGGAGCGCTGCTGCATCTCAGTGGAATCGATAACCTCAAGACACTCGCCCGGATTCGTCGTCGCACCGGTGAGGCGCAACTCGCCGAACTGATGCGGTCTTTCGGACTCGACCCCGAAAACACCGGGCGGGTGCGGCAGTATTCACTGGGGATGAAACAGAAACTGGCGCTCTGCCAGGCTTTCATGGAGGAGCCCCAGGTCTTGATCCTGGATGAGCCGTTTAACGCGCTCGATGCGGCCTCCGCGCAGTCACTTCGCGAGCGGCTCGTCCGCCTTCGCGATGAGGGCATCACCATCGTATTTACGAGTCACGATCCGCATGATGTCGACCTGCTGGCCCAGCGGGTATTTGTGATCGAGGACCAGCAGGTAATCGAGCGACCGCCCGGGCATTCCTCAGACGTACTCGGCTAGGTGAAACTTCAATCGAAGCTAGTGACCGGAATGCCTACCCTTGCGCGGGTGTGGTTACTCCATACGGCGAAGCACAGACTGAGGGTCACGACGAAATGAGGTGATCACATGCCGAAAATGTTGAATCGAGTGGTGGTGCTTGGCGGCGGCGGGCCGGGAGGTCTTGCGTGGATGACTGGATACCTCCATGCGATCTCCACACGGGTGAATCTCACCCAATATGAGGATATGGTTGTCCTCGGAACCTCGGCGGGGGCAACTGCTGGCGTTTTGCTCCTAAACCACGGAGCGATTAGGGCGGCATATCTCAATATGCTTCGTCAGGAGACGACGGACCGGGAAACGAATATACCGCGGCGTTCCAGGAATTTTTCGGCTGAAGCCGGGCGAATTCTCCCCGAAGCGCGAGATGAAGCCGCCTATTCGCTGCTCTGGGCGGATTTTGCACTACGAAGCGAATACGCCGACCGTCAGTTACTCCACCGTGAGCGAATCGACACTATTCGCATGAGACTTGGCGAAATCTGCTCTTGGCCCCAAAAGTCACTTCAAATAGTGTCCCTGCAGGCGTCGACGGGTGAACGTGTCATTTTGGACTCGAACTCAAAGGTTCCGCTATTCACGGCCATAGCATCAGCCAGTGCTGTTCCGGGCATGTGGCCGCCAGTCGATGTCCGCCTTGGCGACCGCGAGGAGACCCTTTTTGACGCGGGCGTATTGAGTGACACTAACGTCGATCTTGTGGGGCAGGCTCGACGGCTACTCGTGATTCAGCCCACACCGAACCTCCAGGGGCCACGAGACTCGGAAGCACCCGCGCGTGCGCGGGCCTTCGTTGTAGAGCCCGATAGGTCATCAGCGTCGATACTTCATGGTCGCCTCATGGACCCCGACGTGCAGCGGGCAGCTGCGCGTGCGGGTTTCGTACAGGGTATTCATGAAGCTGAACGTCTGGACGACTATTGGACGTCGAAAAATGACAGCTAGGGCCGTACCCACGCAGATGGGTGTGCCGCTGCAATCGCTGGCGGGAATCAGGGTTTTACCCGCACTACTGATTTTTCTTGCACATGCTCTGCAGTATCGAGTATTTCGAGATGACAATCTTCATCTGGCGACAACTCAAATTTTTAACAAGGTCGGATACGAGTCAGTATCCTTCTTTATCGTCCTGAGCGGATTCATCATTACTTGGGTTGCATCGAGACAGCGCGTCAATGGGGAGTTCATCGCACGTAGATTTCTCAAAATCGTACCTTCGCACGTGATCTTGTGGGGTATCTGTTTAGTTGTATTGGGATGGCCGGGGCTATTGCCCGCGATTGCGAACCTTGTTCTTGTGCACGGTTGGGTTCCTAACGATTCATACTTCTTCAGCCTTAATGTTCCCGCGTGGACACTCTGTGTTGAGGTGCTCTTTTATGGAACGTTTCCACTTGTGCTCCCCTGGATAACTCGACGTTCAACCAAGCTGCTCTGGATACTGGGAACCGCACTCGCCACTGTCGTGATTCTCTTGCCGTGGGTTCTTTCGATTTTTCCAGATGGCCGTACGCTCAGCGAACCCGCGTTTCTGACCGGAGCTGATCAGGTGGATGTGTCTCAGTGGAAGTTTTGGTTAGTTTATTTGTTTCCGCCAATCAGATTGATTGAATGTGTGATTGGTGCAATCGTGTGCACGATTTTTATGCGACGAAGTTGGCCTACCGTCTCGCCATACCTGGTGGCCATACTCACCGTGCTGGCCATTGTCTATGCAACCCTGTGGGCACCATTCCTGGTAGCGCTGACCTCGCTTACGCTGGTGCCAATTGTGTTGATCGTCGCGGGCATCGCAAATGCTGAGTGGCGATTGGGAAGGTCGCACGCGTGGTTGTCTCCCGTGGCTACGCTTGCGCCATTTACGTTCTCGTTTTACCTGGTTCAGTGGCCGATTATTACCGTATGGACGAAATACGTGAGACCCGCCGATGGGTATGAACTTTGGGGCGCACTGGGCGCGCTTTGCATGCTTTTCGTGGTCGCCACATCGATGGCGTATTCGCTCCACCGACTGATTGAACGGCCCGTGGTGCACATCGCAAGAGGATTTCTCGGTAGAAGGCGCGCGCGGAACCGTAATCCGCAAACCCGATCGACTTGAGGCTGTGTCGTCATCGTGTCCGATCGGTGTCGGGATCCCCAACCAGACACCGATCGGACACGAACCCGCGGCGGGGTAACGCGGCGGGACGCTCGCCTCTCACCCGGTTGCGCGGCTGCACCATATTGGTGGGCGCGGGTGATCGGCGGTAGTGCTATCCAATCGTGCGAATCCGGGTCGGTCAATTTGGTATTGCGCCCGATGTTGTCCGATGACCGAGTGTTGCGTCAGGTTGCGGGAAAAGTTTCCAGTCCGCGTCGAAAGACCGCCAGAACCGCATCCAGGGAGACCTCGATGGGCCGCGGCATCTCGAATGCCCCGGCCAACGTCAGCTCAACGAATCCGTGCAGGAGTGCCCGCAGCCCACGGATCGCGTCGATCCGCTCATCGGGGCCCAGGGGGAACTCCGACAGCGCCTCCTCGATCCGCTCGAGGACCCGCAGGGCCGCCGCCTCATGGTGGGTGTTTTCGGGATCGGGGGCGCGCAGCGAGGCGCGGTAGAGGCCGGGTTCGGTGCGGGCGAAGGCGAGGTAGGCGTGGGCGATGGTTTCCAGTGTGTTCGCCTCGCTCAGCGCCTCGTCCAGGGCGAGCACCGCGGCGGCCGCCACCGTGGCGCGGAGTGCGTCGAGGCCGGTGACATGGTTATAGAGACTCGGAACGCGTACCCCGAGCTCGCGTGCGAGAGCACCGAGGGAGAGTTCTTCAAAGCCCTCGGCGCGCACCAGCTCGATTGCCGCATCCCGCACCCGATCGGGGGTGAGGCCCGCCCTAGCCACGCTGGGCCCGCGCAAACTCGATGATGGCCCGGGCGACGATCTCCGGACGCTGAGACTGCGGGTAGTGCCCGGCGTCGGGAACCATGAGCGTGCGGCCGCCGGTCTGCGTCGCGATCCACTGCGCCTCGGCGCGCGCATCCTTGAAGTCGGGATCCTTCTCACCCATGACCACGAGGGTCGGGGTGGTGGTGTCGAGCGCCGCCTCGGCGGGGGCGTGATCGGCGCGGGTGGTGAGACGGAAGGCGTGGAAGGCATCACCGGGACGCAGCGCCTGGCGGACGCTGGCGAGATACTCGGCCTGATCGGCGGGCTTGGTGCCCGCATAGAGGTTGGGGAGGTATCCCATCCACACCGCGCGGCCCCAGAGCGGCTGCAGCAGAATGTTGAGGATCCAGCCGAGGTTGCCCGTGGGGTTGCGCACAAACGGGCCCACCAGAACGTTTCCCCGAATATGGCTCGTGGCGCGGGCGGCCATCACCGCGGCACCGGCGGCCATCGAGTTGCCCACGACGATCGCATCCTCGTCGAGGAAGTCGAGCAGGGCCACGATGTCGGTGGAGGTTGCGGCATCGCCGTAGTCGGTGAAGGTTTTGTCGCTGTCGCCGTGGCCACGCAGGTCCATCGTGATCACCGAGAAGCCGGCGGCCACGAGGGCCGGGGTGGTGTGCCGGTAGGAGCTTCGCAGGTCGCCCATGCCGGGAATGCAGACGATCAGCGGACCCTCGCCGCTGCGCTCGAACGCGACGCGCCCCTCGGGGCGGGTGAGGTACTGAATGCTGGATGTCATCTCAAATTCCTTTCGACGGGTTAAAACTAACGCTATTAGTTTTTAATGTCAACCCGGTCTGGGACACTGGGATAATGAACCGAATTGACCCCGCTTCCTCCGGCGATGAACGCACCATCCTGGTGAGCCTGCTGGATTATCACCGCGCCACGATGCTGGATAAGACCGCGGGGCTTGACGCCTCCCAGCTTGCCGCACGAACCACCGTCTCCACGCTGACCCTCGGGGGTCTGCTGCGCCACCTCACGTATGTGGAAGACATCTGGCTGGCGCGTCGGTTCCGAGGCGCGGACATGCCCGAACCCTGGGCGAGTGCCCCCTGGTCCGATGATCCCGACTGGGAGCTCACCTCCGCCGCGGGGCTCGCGCCGGAAACGCTGCGCTCGGACTATGTGGCGGCGATCGAACGCTCCCGAGCCCTGCTCTCCGAGGGGGATTTTGATGCGCTCGCCGCGGTGCCCGATCAGTACGGTGCCGTGTGGAACCTGCGCGGGATTATCGCCCACCTAATCGAGGAGACCGCCCAGCACAACGGTCATGCCGACATCATCCGCGAGGCGCTGGATGGAACTGTGAGCGATTAGGGACGTGCCGAACGGGACGGATCGGTGTTCGAGCGAGACCGGGCTGCTAGCGTGGGCGGCATGAGCCTTCCCGCGTCCCCTCGTCCGCTGACCCGGAGCGGTCGGATCGCCGGTGGCCTGGGTCTGGGCCTGATCGGTGCCATTCACGTGGTGTGGGCTACCGGATCGTCCTGGCCCGCGCGCACGCGGCCCGAGCTGGCCCGAGCCGTGGTGGGATCCGAGGAGATGCCTGGCCCGGTTCCCTCGGGGATCGTGGCGGTGGGAGCGCTCGCCGCTGGCGTCGCCGTGTCGGGGGCCGCGGGGGAGAGCGGGGTTGTGCGAACCGCGCGGGTGCTCGCGGCCGCGGGTGTGCTTGCACGCGGTGGGGCGGGCGGGGTCCTTGCCTGCCGGCTGCTGAAACTCCCCGAGCCCGGAGAGACCTTTCGCCGCCTGGATGCGCGCGTCTATCGGCCGCTGTGCCTGGCGCTGGGGATCGCCCTGCTGATCGGCGCGCGCCGACGCTAGCGGCGGGTACTCGTGGCGGGTCGGCGTGGCGGGTCGGGGTGGCCTAGCGGTGTGCCGCCGTATCGGCGAGGAGCGCCCGGGTGTACTCGTCCCCGGGATTACCAAATACCCGTTCGGTGGGTCCCGATTCGCGGATTTCGCCGTCCTTCATGACCGCGACCGTGTCGGAGACGTGGCGCACCACGTCCAGGTCGTGGGAGATGAACAGGAGCGCGAGTCCGCGCTCGCGTTGAAGCGCATCGAGGAGGTCGAGCACGCGTGCCTGCACTGTCAGGTCCAGCGCCGAGACCGGTTCGTCGCACACCAGGATCTCGGGATTCTGCGCCAGCGCTCGGGCGATCGAGAGCCGCTGCCGCTGACCGCCGGAGAGTTCCCGCGGTCCTCGACCGGCAAGCGTCGATGGCAGTCCCACCGCGTCCAGGGAGTCGGCGATGGCGCGTTGCCACCCGGCCGCACGCAGGGTCCGTCCGTGTGAGTGTGCATCGGCGAGGATTTGATCGACGCTGAGCCGGGGATCGAAGGTGGCCAGCGGATCCTGGAAGATTGCCGCGATGCGGTGACGGTGCGGACGTCGCGCGGATTCGGGCGCGGGAACCCACGCCCGCCCGTCCAGCTCCACGGTTCCCGCATCCGGGGTTTCCAGTCCCAGGATCAGGCGCGCGAGCGTGCTCTTGCCCGAGCCGGATTCGCCGATCAGGCCGAGCGTGGTGCCGAGATGTAGGGTCAGTGAGGCCTCGCGCACGGCGGGAACCCGGAACCCGCGGGCGCCGAAGGTCTTGGACAGCCTGCGAGCCTCGAGGATCGGCGCGGGCGTGGAGGAAAATGCGGGTGCGGGTGCGGGTGCCGACGGAGGCGTGGGTGCGAGTGGATCGGATCCGGCCGCGCCGGTGTCTCGCCGCGTGCTGGTAATGACGTCTGCGAGCAACACGTCGCCGGGTACCGTCGCGGCGTCGGGTGCTGGGGTGCTGCCGGAGCCGAGACGCTCCGTCGAAGGCTCGGTCCGGCCGGTCACGGCCGGGGTCTGTATGGCCTGGGGCATCGGCGCCGCCAGCAGTGGCACGCCCCGGGGCACTCCCGCGGGGGAGGCCGCCAGCAGGATCCGGGTGTATTCCTCGGCCGGATGTTCGAGGACCGTGGCTGCCGGGCCGCGCTCGATGATTCGTCCCTCGGACATCACGGCCACGGTATCGGCGATTCCGCGCACCGCGTCCAGGTCGTGACTCACCAGCAGCAGCCCGGTACCCGCATCGCGCAGCGAGCCGAGCAGCTCAAGGATCCCGCGGCGCACCCGCGCATCCAGGGCGGTGGTGGGTTCATCGGCGATCAGCAGCGCGGGTTCCCCGGCCAGGACGCTGGCGATCAGCGCACGCTGACGCAGCCCGCCGGAGAGCTGACCCGGTCGTTGCCGGATGCGCGCCTCCGGCTCGGGGATCCCCACCGCGTGCAGCAACTCCAGCGCGCGTGCATGCCGCGCGGAGGCACCCAGCCGGGTGTGTAGTTGAAGGGTGCGATCGATCTCGTGGCCGATCGGGCGCAGCGGATCCAGCGCGCCGAGCGCGTCCTGGGGGATGAGTCCCACCCGGCCGCCGCGGAGTGTGCGCAGGCCACGCTCGCGCAGGCCGAGCACATTGGTATCGGCCACCCGCAGCACCTCGGCATCCACCCTTGCCCCCGATCCGGCGAGGCCCAGAATCGAGCGGGCGCTCACGCTCTTGCCCGAACCGGACTCTCCGACGAGGGCCACGCACTCACCGGGCGCGATCCTCAGATCGATCCCCGACACCACCTCGGTGGTGCCAAACCGGATGCGCAGACCGCGCACCTCCAGCAGCGGCTGCGTGGGATGTGGTGTTTCAGAACGGCCGGTCGACGGGAAGGGTGTCATGATGCGCTCCGATCGGTGCGGGCGAGCCCGCGCCCCAGGACCGTCGCCGAGACGGCGGTGAGGACGATGAAGAGGCCGGGGAAGAAGGTGAGCCACCAGAAGGTCGCGATGAACTGACGCCCCTCATTCAGCAGCGCACCCCACTCGGCGGCGGGCGGCGCGACGCCGAGGCCCAGGAAGCTGAGCGCACACACCCACACGATTGCCTGACCGAGGCCCAGGGTGGCCAGCGAGGCGAGCGAGCGCGCGGTGCCCGGAAAGATGTGGCGAGTGAGGATGTGCACCCGTCCGCGTCCCTGTACTCGGGCCGCCTCGACGTAGCCGGAACCGGCGATCTCGCGCACCCGGCCACGGATGATGCGGGCGTATCCGGGGGCGGTGGCGAGTCCCACGGCCACGGTGGCACCGAGGGCGCCGGGCCCGGAGATCACCATGACGAGCAGTGCGAGCACCAGCCCGGGGAAGGCGAGCAGGACCTCGATCAGTCGGGAGGTGCCAAAGTCCAGCCAGCGCGGGCCGAGTCCGGCGAGGAGCCCGAGGATCGTGGCCAGGCCGATACCCAGCGCGGTCGCGCCGAGGCCGATCAGCAGGGAGGGTCCGGCACCGTGAATCACCCGGGTGTAGAGGTCGCGGCCCGAGCCGTCGGTCCCGAACGGGTGGGCGCCGCCGGGCGGCTGGAAACCCGCGGCCGGATCGATCGCCAGCGGATCACCGGGGGCAAACAGCGCGGGGAAGATTGCGGCGATCACCAGGAGCAGCAGGATCAGGGCGGCGATCAGCCGGGGGATGTCGCGCGCGCGCAGTGTGAATCTGTGGGGCGTATGCGAACCCCACGGGGAGGCTGTGCGTGGGGGCACGGGCTGCGAGGCCCGTGCGTGCTGGGCGTGTGGGGGCGTGGACGGCGAGGTGGGCTCGCTGCCGGGACGTTCCTGGCGTGTGTTCTCGCTCATGCCCCCGCCCCCGCCTCGGTGCGGATGCGCAGGGCCGGGTTCAGCGCGCGCTCGGCCAGATCGGAGAGCACACTCACCACCAGGTACGCCGCGGCGGCGACCAGGGTCAGCCCGATCACCAGCGGCACATCGCGCACCTGCACGGCCGATACCAGGGTGCGCCCGAGGCCCGGCCGGGCAAAGATCGTCTCGACCACCACGGCGCCGCTCATCAGCGAGCCAAAGGCCCAGCCGGTCAGGCCGATGGCCGGCCCGGCCGCGTGCCGCAGCGTGTGCCGGGCAAACACCGAGGCGTGGGATTCCCCGCGGGCCCGCGCGGTCAGCACAAAGGGCTGCGCGGCGGCGTCCTGCAGGGCCTCGCGCAGCAGCTGGGCGAGGAACCCGGCCAGGGGGATTGCCAGGGTCAGCGCGGGCAGGATGATCCCGCGCGCATCCGGGGTGGCGATTGCGGGCAACCAGCCCAGACCGGTCGCAAACAGCAGAATGAGCACGCTGCCCAGCCAGAAGTGGGGGAGGACCGCGGCGGTCATCTCGATTCCGGCGGCGATGCGCGCGGCCACCGGACCTCCGGCCACCGACCAGAGTGCGAGGCCCAGCGCGATGACCCAGGCGATCACCAGCGACCAGAGCGCGAGTTCCAGGGTGCCGGCGAGCTGTTCGCCCACCACCTCGGATACCGGGGCGTGCAGCGAATAGGAGGTGCCCAGTTCGCCGCGCAGCAGACGCCCCAGGTAGTCGAGGTACTGCTGCCACAGCGGCAGGTCGAATCCGTTTTCGGCACGCACGCGGGCGAGTGCCTCGGCCGAAGCCTGGGACCCGGGGCCGCCGAGAAAGGCCTGGGCGGGATCGCCGGGGATCAGCCTGACCGCAAAAAATGTGGCGGTGGCGGCGGCCCACAGCACCAGGATCGCGCCGCCAATCCGCATCCCGACCGCGACGATGATCCCGCGGGAACCGCGAGCGCCCGCCCGCACCGAAGCGGTGCGGGCGGGCGTGGCGGCGTCGGGCCGGGTCAAACTATCCGGCAAACGAAACCCCGCGCAGCAGCGGGTTACCCACCGAGTTGACCTCGCCCACCCCGGTCAGCTTGCCCGAGTAGAGGAAGTGGTTCTGCTGGTCGTAGAGCGGCAGGATGTAGTAGCCCTCGAGGATGGTCTTCTGCGCCTGCTCATACAGGCTTGCTCGCTCGGTCTGATCGCCGGTTTCGGCGGCCCGGGTCAGCAGGTCATCCAGCGCCGGCAGGTTGACCTGCGCGTGGTTCGCGAAGTAGCCGCTGGGAGCCGGGGTGATCCCGGCGGAGTGGTAGAGGATGCGCAGCACATCCGGGCCTACCTTGGTGTATGGAGCGCTCACCAGATCGTAGTCGTTTTTGCCCAGAGCCTCATACCAGGAGGAGAGGTCCAGCGGGGTGATGGTGATCGCGATCCCCAGCCCCTTGGCCTGCTCCTGAATCTGCTCAAACAGTGACTGCTCGGCGGGGATGGACTGGTTGGTGCTGACGGGGAACTTCAGGCTGAGCTTCTGCCCATCCTTCTCCCGGATCCCGTCGGTGCCGGGCACCCAGCCCGCCTCATCCAACAACTTCTTGGCCGCGTTCACATCGGTGTCAAACAGCTTGGGTTCGGAGAATCCGAGCTTTTCCACGCTGGACAGCGGCGAGTAGGAGCGTGTGGCGGTCCCGAAAAACAGGGTCTTGATACCGGCATTGACGTCCACGCCGCGCACCAGTGCCTCCCGCACGCGCTCGTCGGCGAGCGGTCCGCGGGACGAGTTGAACTCGATCCGGTTGACCGAACCCGGACGCGGGGCGTCGAGGTGCTTGATCTCGTCGGAGGCCGCGCTGGCGGCGATGGTGTCGGGCTGGGCGTTGTCGATCATCTGCACGTCCCCCGAGCGCAGCGCAGCGATGCGGGTTGCCGAGTCGGGAATGAAGCGCCAGGTGATTTTCGCCAGCGCGGGCTCGCCCTTCCCGGTGGTGTAGTGCGGGTTGCGGCTGAGGGTCACGCTGTCCTGGCGCTTCCAGGAGTCGACCACAAACGCGCCAGTCCCGATCGGGGCCTGGCAGTTTTCGTCCTGGCTGCGGGCGAGTCCGGCGGGGGACTCGATCGCGAGCCAGGGCTGGCTGAGGGATTCCAGCAGCGCGCTGTCGGGCTGGCTGAGGTTCAGGGTGACCGTGTGGGCGTCGGTCGCGGTGGCCTTGCTGACCTTGGCGAGGGCCAGGTATCCGGTCGAGGACTTGGTTTCGGGATCCTGGACGTGCTCGATATTGCGCACCACGGCGGCGGCGTCCAGCGGGGTGCCGTCGCTGAACTTCACGTTGTCTGCCAGGGTGAAGGTCCAGGTGAGGCCGTCCGGGGAGGTGGTCCAGGACTTGGCCAGCCACGGGGTGAACTCGCCGTCTTTATTCTCGGAGACCAGCTGCTCCAGGAACTGGGCGGCCAGCAGCGACTGCGGATAGTTGCCACCCACATGCGGGTCGAGGCAGGTCGGTTCGGCGTCCCCACTGGCGTAAACCAGGGTCTTATCGGTGGAGACGGGTTCGGTCGGGGCCACGGCCGAGCAGGCCGAGAGCGCCAGGGCCGAGCCAAGAAGCAGCGCGGGCACGGCAAAACCGAGCAGGCGACGATGGGTATTCACGGGAACCTTCCTGCCGATCCGGGTTTTTGGATCGGGTGCAAGAACCCAGCCTAGCGCGAGTGCGGCGTGGATGTAAAACGTGTGTCGCCCGCCCGCTAGGCTGGGGGAAATCCGATGAAAGGACACCGCGGTGACCGAAGCTTCCCCCGCCGCCCGAGTGGGCCGTCCGCGCCGATCCTCCCGGCAGATGCTTGAGGATGCCGCGGCCGAGCTGTTCCTGGAGCAGGGGTATCCGGCCACGTCGATCGAGCAGATCACCCAGCGCGCGGGGGTGAGCCGAAACACCTTCTTTAACTACTTCGGGGCCAAGTCGGATTTGCTGTGGATCGATCTGGACCCGTCCATCGCCGCGCTGGTCACCGCACTCGGAGCGTCCGGCTCCGAGGAGGGGACCCGGCTGGAACGGCTCACCACGCTGATTCTCGCGGTGGCGGCCGAACATCCGGCCTCCCGGGTGCCGTGGGCACTGAGCCAGGTTGAGCTGATGGGAACCCGCGCGGACCTGGAGGCCTCGGCCCCGGCACGCCTGCTGGCGCTCGCCGAGGCGATCCAGACGTTTGTGGCCCCCGAGGAATCCGAGTTCATCGCCCGCACCATTGGATCGGTCGCGGTGGGCGCGATTGCCGCCGGCGTGGGTGCCTGGATTGCCGCGGGCGTGCGCCGGGACCGGCTGGAAACCTATGTGGCCGCGGCGCTGCGCCCGGCCCTGGCCGGATTCACCAATCTCGCGAAGGGGACCCGATGACCGAGGCCTGGCCCGCACCCGTTTTTTCGCCCATCGAACCGCCGAAGCGTCGCCATCGCGGGCTGATCATCACCCTGAGTGTGCTCGCGGTCCTGGTGCTCGCCGCCGGGGGTGTCCTGTTTGCGCTGGGTCAGGGCGCGGGAAGCACCGCGACGCTGCGGATCGTCCAGCAAAACAACGCCCATGCCGACGCGTCCTTTGTGCTCGCTGGATGCGAGATCCAGGCGGGGCAGACCGAGTGCACCGCAACCAATGGTGAGGTGTGCAAGGGCGCGGCCGGCGGCCAGCAGTGCACCAAGATTCCGGTCCCCGAGGATCGCCGGCTGCGAGTGCAGACGGCACTCGGCCAGGACGCCGCCTGGGTAACCGCGCGGCTCGGGTGGGACTCGGCTCAGGCGGCGGGCAGTGCCACCGACGCCGGATCCTGCACCTTCATCGGGGAACCGGGGCAGTCCTTCACCTCGCATCCGTTTGGTGCCGAGGTGGACTATACGATCACCCGCACCAACGTCTTCGGCCAGACCGAGACCAGCCCGGTCCTGCACGGTTTCCGCATGCTGGGCCACGCCTGCGGCGAGCCCGAGGACCCCGATCACGACCATGACGAGGACGGCGAGGGCGGGCACTAGACAGGGTTCCACGAGTTTGGATGCCTGGACGTCGCTCTCCGGCCGGCCCGGTGGCTACACCGAGTGATTCGACTAGTCCTCGGGATCCGAGGGTGACTCCCGGATCTGAGGCAGAACCGGGGTCCTAGCTGCCGCGATCCACAACGGGATCAGCGCCCAGGGGAGAGCCCAGAGTACATTCAAGAAGGGCGTTCCTAGCCGGTCGCCGAGTTCCGGTTGGCTCGCGGTAGTCAGAGCCGCATCCCAGAGAAGCGCCGCCCCGGCGCTCACCAGCGCCAGGGTTGCAAACCCGCTGGCGGCCGCCCAGCGGCCCACGCTCTGATCCAGCGCAATCACAAGAGAACCGGCGATCAGCGCGCAGGCGATCAGGGGAATCAGGGCCGCCCAGAGCAGCCCATTTTGGTTGTCGTAGCCGTCGGCAACCCCGGCCAGGGTCCAGTGGGTAGCGATTGCTCGCTCGATGACGGGCTGATCCTGCGCGGCCACCAGCAGCCAAACCAGCGGCAGCAGGGTAAAGAGGGCGGCCCAGGCGAATCGAATCTTGACTCTCATTTCCTGCCTTCGGTGTGGGGGTGAGTGGGATCGGCGAGTGAGTAGGTCGCGATGAGTGCCGTGCCGATCATCGTCGCGGCAAACGACCACAGTCCCATGGCCACTCCGATGCCCAGGTGCAACGGAACGACCCCGAGCAGCGCATAACGTTTATAGCGGGACGGTAGGAGGAGGAGTACGGCAATCGTGCACTCCACCGCGATCGTGCCCCAGGTGAGCAGGGCCGCCCCGGCGGGCAGCATGGTGAGCGCCTGGAGAATGTCACCAACCCAGCCGACGGTTCCAAACATCGGGTCGCGGGTGACGTAGAACATCGCGCTGCCGTCCACCCACTCGGACACGGCGAGCTTGGCCAGTCCGCTCTCGAAATAGATGCCGGCCAGTTGGATGCATAGTGCGAGGGATCCCGCGTAGCTGATCGCCCGCGGCCCACTCCGGGGAAGGTCGGCGGATTCCGCCGGCGCGCGGCACCATCCCAACCGGCGGCGATCGGCGAGCTCAATCAGCACCAGAAAGGCGGTGGCGAAGACGGCCACGCTTTCGCCGCCGTCGGGCAGAGAGAGCGAGATATTCATCGAGAGGGCGAGCCAGAGGTGCGCGACCGCCAGGATGCGGGGGAACGCCCCGGCGATGACCAGCGCCGCGATGACGATTCCGATCCACCGGCCGAACTCCTGCGGCGTTTCCGAACCCAGGCAGAACAGCGAGGCTCGCCTCACCCCCGCGCAGTACGTGGCCGGTTCGACGCTCAGGACCTCGGTTGACAGGTTCAGCCACGAGGTGAGGGCAAGCGTGACGAGCTGGCCGAGGGCGATGATGCTGCGCCCGAGCTGCACGCGGATCCCCGGCGGAGGGTATCGGGAGAGGTTTGCCGCCAGCCCGCGAAGCGCACTACTAAAGTCTCGTGCCGGGGACAGCGCCCTCGACGAAAGAGCGCTCAGCACGTGATCGCCACCCGGGCAAGGGAGACCGCGCGGGTTTGGGAGGGCACGCGATCCCGGTAGCCGAACTTCACGGGCTCCTGCATGACGATCGTCAGATCTCCGCAGAACTGCCGTGCTCGCGTGGGGCTGGGAAGGACCGTGCGTGGGGGTGCGGCGGATTCCAGGCAGCTGGACACATAGTCGGCGCACTCCTGGAAGCCGGGGAGTAACTGCGCGATGATCGCCAACTCGGTGCCCTGTGCTCGCTGGTTGCGGCTGAGCCCGAAGAGGTTACCGGCGCTGGACTGGGGTAGAGAATCGGCCCGAACCCAGTCGCCCGCCGCGGTCCGCAGGTAGGGAACCGCGGCGGGCTCTCGCGGACTCTTGGTAAAAAATGCCCACCCCTGTGGGAACAGAGCCTGAATATCCGTGGACACCGAGGTTTTAGGTGACCGGGTGAGGACGTTGTTTGTCCACGAAGCGCCCACGGTGAGCACGAAGAACATGGTGATCAGTCCCAGTGTGAGGAAAAATACCCGTGTGGATCGTGTTCGGGGCGTGGGCAGCGTGCGAGGATGCGAGCTCATCGCGGACTAGAGCTCGGAGAGCGAGGCCGCCAACCCCTCCCGGATCAGGTCGGTGTCGCCGCTGGGGCTCTGGTAGACGATCACTGCCAGTGCCCCCACCACGGCGGCGACGCTCGCGGCGACCGCGGCCGCAATCACCACCTGGGTGCTCACAAACACATTGGTGAAGCCCACCACCTTGCCGTTATAGGGGGAGACCGTGAGCGGGGAGGAGGCGGTTGCGTCCGAGCGAGTGCCCGGCGTTGCACTGCCGGTGGAGTACTTCGCCGCTACCAGCGCAACATCGTCGCTGAATGCCTGGAGCGCCGTCTCCGCGCGGTACGGATCCTTCGCCTGTGCACCGGTCGTGACCCGGGCGGTGAAGTCCGGATCAACCTCTCGCAGGTCGGCGAGCAAGGTGTCGGTGAGGTCGGCCGGTGCCGAGGAAGCGCCCGCATGGCCCAGCTGGCGAACGAGTTCGGGACGCTGCTCGGCGATCGGACCGCGGCCGAAGGCGAGCAGGTCGACCACGGCGCGATCATCGAAGGCGGCGGCACGCGTGGTGGTCTGGTTGGCGGACTGTGTGGTTGCGGTGGCTGCCTGAGCCGGCAGTGCCGCGGGCACAATCGCCAGCGTGGCGGTGAGGGCCAGCGCGGCCAGGGTCTTCTTGGTGCTGAAAGCCGTGGAAATGGCGGTGGAGATGGACATGTGTTCCCTTTCATCAAAGACGAGTGACTCGTCAGTTGCGTTAAAGGGGGAGATGCACGGGTCGAAATTCGTGGGCAGCATATCGTGCCATGGACGGGGGATCCGGAACGTCGATTGTGACGTTTAGATCCTCCCACTTGCCATACCCGAATGGCTGTGAATGGGCAGTGAGCCCGGAAGTAAAGCGGACCATTCGACGTGATTATCCGCGACGCGAGGGGATTTCATCACACCGTTAATGAGAATCGCTCTCATTAAGCTACGCTGTGATGTGTGACCGACAACAGCCGTGCAGCCACCCTTCCATCCGCCCCCTCGCCGCGTCGCCCCGCGCGCTCTCGGACCGGGGTTTGGGTACTCCTGCTGAGCGTCGCGATTCTTGTGGTGCTCCTCACCTCCGCCGCCACCGGTCCGCTGGGCACGACGCCGCTTGAGGCCGCGCGCGTTATCCTGGGGCACCTGCTGCCCGGGATGCCCTGGATGAGTGACGGCAGTCTGACCGGCGCCCAGGACCAGGCCGTGTGGATGTTCCGACTCCCGCGCACCCTGCTAGCGGGCGTTGCCGGGGCGAGCCTGGCGCTGGCCGGAGCCCTGCTTCAAACAAACGTTCGCAACCCACTGGCCGAGCCCTACATCCTCGGGGTGTCGGCCGGTGCCGGGGTGGGTGCCGTCCTGGCGATCGTGGCCGGATCCACCGCGGTTGCCGGGCTGAGTCTCAACGCCGCCGCCTTTGTCGGGGCGATCGGGGCCACCTTCCTGGTGTACGTGTTGGCACGTCAGGGCGGGATCATCGCCCCCTCACGCCTGATTCTCGCCGGGGTTGCCCTGGGGTCCCTGCTCGCCGCGATCACCAATTTTCTGACCCTGACCACCTCGGCCCAAAACGTCTACAGCGTGCTGTTTTTCCTCCTGGGCAGCGTCTCGGCGGCCACATACGCCCAGCTCCTGCTGCCGGCCGGTGCCCTGGTGCTGGTGGGAACCTATGCACTGCTGCGCTCGCGGGCGCTCAACGCAATGCTCGCCGGGGATGAGACCGCCACCGCCCTCGGGGTCAACGTGCCCGCGCTGCGTCGCACCCTCCTCCTCGCCACCGCCCTGCTCACCGCGACCACGGTTGCCGTCTGCGGGGGAATCGGATTTGTGGGGCTCGTGGTTCCGCACGTGATCAGGATGATCGTGGGGGCGGATCATCGCCGGCTGATCCCGCTGGTCATGCTGGGCGGGGCCTTCTTTCTGATGCTCACCGACCTGCTTGCCCGCAGCGTCGCCCAGCCCGCCGAGATCCCGTTGGGGATCCTGACCTCGGTGGTGGGCGCTCCCTTCTTCCTCTGGATCATGCGCACCTCGGGCGCTCGGATGGGTGGCACCCGATGACGGGCGTGGAGTTTCAGTCGGTCAGCGTGGAGCTGGGCGGTCGACGCCTGGTCACCGAGGTTAGCCTGAGTGTGCCCGCCGGGAGTGTGCTGGGCATTCTGGGGCCCAATGGTTGTGGAAAATCCACGCTGCTACGCACCGCCTATCGCGCGCAGCGTCCCGCATCCGGGCGGGTGCTGGTGGATGGATCGGATGTGCAGGCCATGTCCGCGCGGGATGTCGCCCGGCGCGTGGCCGTCATGGCGCAGGAGTCCATCCAGGAGTTCCCCATCTCGGTACGTGACATGGCGATGCTGGGACGGGTCCCGCATCAGCGCGGCTTCGGCGGGGACTCCGACCGCGACCGCGACCTGGTTGATCAGGCGCTGAGGGACGTGGGCGCCACCCACCTGGCCGAGCGTCCCTTCACCGTGCTCTCGGGCGGGGAAAAACAGCGGGTCCTGCTCGCGCGGGCCCTCGTTCAGGACGCCCCGATTCTGATCCTCGACGAGCCCACCAACCACCTCGACATCTCGTTTCAATTTGAGCTGATGTCCCTGGCCACGAGCCGCGGACTCACGGTGATCACGGCCCTGCACGATATGAACCTGGCCAGCGAGTTCTGCACCCACGTGGCGCTCATGCGCGCGGGGGAGCTGCTGGGCATCGGCGACCCCCACGACATTCTCACCCCGCGGAGCATCCGCGCAGTCTTTGGGGTGGACTCGAGGCGCATCACCCATCCGATCACCGGTCGGACCCTGATCGCGCTTGCTCCCACCCCTCCCATCCCACCCAAGTGAAAGTGATACCCGTATGACAACAAAAACCCTCCTTCCGCTGACCGGACTACTCCTGGGCGGATTCCTCCTCAGCGGCTGTGGCCAGGCCGTGTCGACCCCCGATACCGGCGCGAGTGGGTCGGCCTCCGCGGTCACCCTCACCAACTGCGGCCGCACCCTCAGCGTGGATCGTGCCCCCGAGCGTGCGGTGGCCATGAGCCCGGCCCAGTCGGAGATGCTGATCAAGCTGGGCCTGGCGGACCGCGTGGTCGCCGAGGCTCAAACCCACGGCCAGCCGCTCGCCCCCGAACTCGCCAAGGACGGCACGGTGAGCCAGCTGAGCGACCAGATGCCGCCCTCCCGCGAGGTTCTGCTGGGGGTATCGCCGGACTTTGTCTACGCGCCGACCACCTATGAATTCACCGCCGAGCAGGGCTTTGCGGACATTGCGCAGCTAAAGGCCGCGGGCGCGAATGCGTACGTGGCCACGGCCGGATGTTCGGATCGCCGCAGCGTGGCCGAGGTGAGTGACCTCCTGGAGGACATCACCAACCTGGGCCAGATCTTCGGGGTGCCGGAGCGAGCCGCGACGGTGGCGAACGAGGCACAGGCAGCGCTGGATGAGGTAGCCACCCGCACCGCCCAGCAGCCCAAGCCGAGCGTGGCCGAACTCTTTGTGGAGGGCACCAGCATCTCGGCGATCGGTGCGGGGATCGAGTACAACATGATCCAGCTCGCCGGCGGTGACAACGTGTTTAGCCCCGAGGATCCGGCGTTTGCCAGCTTCTTCTCTGCGGTCATCTCGCCCGAAACGCTGATCGCCAAGAACCCCGAGGCCATCGTGTTCACCACCCTGGATGCCGCCCACGAGCAGGCCACCCGGGACTACCTGCGGGCCACGTTCCCCCAGGTGGCGGCGGTTGCCAATGACCGCCTGATCGCGATCGCCTCCGACGATGTGATGCCTGGAACCTGGGGCAACATTCGTGCGGTGCAGCAGATCGCGCAGGGGCTGCACGCGTCCTAGCCGCACGGTAACGGGGCCCTGGCCGATCGAATCCGATCGGCCAGGGCCCCGTTGTTGTGGTTAGCCCCTCGGCTCGGGTTCGCGGTGCAGCGCGGGGAGCTGCACCACGCGGTCGCAGCGGGCGAGGGTCGAGGGACGGTGCGAGATGGTGATCACGGTGGTCTCCCCGCGCAGCGCCGCCAACGCATCGAGCAGACTCGATTCGGAGCGCGCGTCCAGGGCCGCGGTGGTCTCGTCCAGGATCAAGATGCGTGGCCGCCGGACCAGGGCGCGCGCGAGTGCGATGCGGGCGCGCTCGCCGCCGGAGATGCCCGATCCCGCTTCACCCAGCTCGGTGTGGACCCCTGCGGGCCAGCGGCCGGGATCCAGGGTGAGCCCGGCGCGGGTCAGAGTGTGGAGTGCGGTGTCCTCGGTCAGGGTTGGATCGGCCAGGCGAAGGTTGTCCCACAGGGAGCCGTGGAAGATCGTGGCGTCCTGCTCCACCAGGCCGACGTGGCTCCGGTAGCCGGACAGATCCAGGTCGCGCAGATCGTAGTGTGCTCCGGTTTCGGCGGTCAGATGAATGCTGCCCCGATCCGGCTCCCAGAGCCGAGCGAGTAGACGAGCCAGCGTGGTTTTGCCCGACCCGGATCGCCCGGCGATGCCGATGTGCTCACCGGCGGCGATGGTGAGCCAGGTGGGAGCAAGGGCGGGGGCGTCCGGTGCGTAGGAAAACTGCACCGCGTTGAGTTCGAGCCCGAGCGGGCCCGCGGGCATCCGCATCGAGGGTCCTCGGGGCGCGGTCCGAGTGCCGGGATCCTCGGCGGGTTGCTCGAGGGACTCCACGGTGGGTCCTTCTGTGGGCCCCTCGGGGGGCAGGGAGATTCCCGCAACCACCGTGGCCGCGCTGGCCCGGTGGGGTTGCAGCTGGGTGAGGACCGCGACCGCCTCGGTGAGCGGCGCGAGCACGGTGAGGGTGCCGGCGATGACCGCGGGAATCCACACCCGTTCCAGCCCCGGCTGATTCCAGGCCAGCACAAACACCACAATCAAAATTGCCAGTGTGCAGAGCTCTCGAATACTCGCCGCGGCGCTCTCGCGCACCCGCAGACGCCGCTCCAACTCGACGATTCGCCGCGTGGAGACGGAGAGCTGCTCACCCACACGGTCCCGCAGATCGAAGCTCAGGATTTCGCGGGTGCCCGAGAGGACATCCACAACGAGGGCCGACTGATCCGACTTCGCCCGCTGGATGCGCTCGCCGAGTCGCGCGTTCTTGCGCAGCAGCGGAACGCTGAAGGCCACAAGCGCCGCGCATCCCAGCGCGAATCCCGCCGCCAGCGTCGGGCCCAGGCCACCCAGCGCGAGCAGCGCCCCGATGAGGAGGACCGCGGCTCCGGCCAGCTGGGTGAGCGTGTGCGCGTAAAAGAACTCAAGTTTTTCGGTTTCGCCCATCGCGGTCGCGGCCAGGCGTCCCGTGTGCTGATCGGGTGAGCGGGAGGGGACTCCGCGGGCGAAACCGTCAAACAGTGCCATCCGAAGCGCCGCCAGCACCCGATAGGCGATCGAGTGGGAGATATCCATCTCGTGCCAGGTGAGGACCGCGCGCAGCAGGACCGCACTCGCCGCGGCGATCCACCAGCCGGGTTCGGCCGGGCGATGCTCCACCAGGGCGAGCGTGACGGTGTATGAGCCGGCCACCGCGAGGAACACCAGGGCGAGGTTATTGGCCAGGCCCACCAGGCCGGTCCAGATGAGGGCGCCGCGGTGGGCGGAGAGGGCGGGGATGAGTGCCCAGAGCGGATCGGTGCGGGGCGGCGTGGTACTCATCGAGTCTCCATGACGGTGGTGGATGTGGATGTGGATGTGGGCGCTGCGGTTGAGGTTGAGGCCCGGTGCAGGGTCCCCGCTCGCAGCGTGAGGACGGTATCGGCGGCTTCGAGCGCCTCGGCTCGGTGCGCGATCATGATCACGATTCTGCTGCGGGCCTCCTCGCGCAGGGTTGCCAGCAGCCGTGCGGCCAGCTCGGGGTTCAGTGCCGAGGTGGGCTCATCAAGCAGCAGGATCGCGCGGTTGGCGAGGAGCCCGCGGGCCGCACTCAGGCGCTGGATCTGCCCGCCCGACAGGGAGCGCCCGGACTCGGACACCCGGGTGTCAAGCCCCAGCGGCCAGGAGGCGAGTTCGCGGCCGAGTCCGGCTCGGTGCATCACCGCGAGCATGTCGGCATCCGAGGCGTCCGGGGCCACCGCGCTCAGGTTGGCGCGGATGGTGCCGGGGAAGAGGTAGCCGTGCTGGGAGACCACGCTGATATCCTCGGGTCGCAGGGGCCGACCATCGAGGCGGCACTCGCCCGATGCCGGCAGAAATCCCAGCAGCACATCAAAGAGCGTGCTCTTGCCCGTGCCGGAGGGGCCGGCCAGCGCGGTGATGCCGCCGCGAGTAATCGTGGTGGTGACCTCGTTGAGCACCGGGGGCGAATCCGGAGTGTAGGCAAAACCGACCCGGTCGAGTCGGAGCACGCTGCCGCGGGGCTGGTGCGGTTTGTGATCCCGAGACTGCTCGTCTGGTTGGTGCTGGTTGTCCACACGGTGCTCATCGTCTGTTCGGTGTGGTTCGCCCATACGGTGCTGCTCGTTTGCGTGGTGCCGTTCGATCGCTCGGTGCTCCGTGTTCGCTCGGTGCTCCTCCCGGTCCCGGTGCGTCCCCCCGTCCGCGGCACCGGGCCGTGTATCGGATGCCGCGGATTCGGCCGACGGGTCGGTGTCTCCGATGGCGGCATCGATGCTGCCCAGCGCCGACATTCCCAGGTACCCGGCGTGCCAGTGCCGAGCCAGGTCTCGCACGGGTCGGAACAGTTCCGAGGCGAGCATCAGCGTGAACAGGCTGAGGGCCGGAGTCCCGCCCAGTAGCCCCGAGGGCAGGACACCCAGCGCGCTCAGGGTGGTCAACGCGGCCGCGGCGAGCAGGCCCGCCTGGATGCCGAGGTCGGCGAGGGCCGTATCCGCTAGGGAGACCCGCATCGTGCGAACCGTTGCCCGATGGAGGGCATCGGATCGGTCGTTCAGGCGTGTGCGAAACCGCGGCACGGCATCCAGGATCTTCAGGGTGCGCATGCCCTGGAGCCCCTCGGCGAAGTCGGCACTAAGCGCCTCGTAGGTGTCCCAGTGCGCGGCGCCGCGTCGGGTGAGTAGGCGGCTCCACAGCCGGGGTGCACCCACGGCGATGAGGAGCGCCGCGGCCAGGGCGGCGGCGAGAAGCGGATTGATGATCGCGATCACGATCAGCAGGATCGGGCACAGGATCTGAAGCTGCAGGGCGGCGGGAATATACGAGACCACGTAGGGCTCGACCCCGTCGGTGCCCTCGCCGAGGGCGAGCCTGCGGGCACCCGCACGCTCGGACGCGTCCCGCAGCCGTCGGGGATGCAGCAGCGCCCGGGTGAGTGATCGTCGAACGTCCTCCCGCACCCGGCCACCCAGCGTGCTGGCCACCCGGACCTGAACCTGGGTGAGCAGCGTCCGGGTGAGTCCGCAGGCCAGCACGGCGGCCAGGCTGAGCATCACCCGACCGACATCGTGGGGCTGGCCGGGCAGGAGGCCCGAGAGCGCGGCGGCGAGAAACCAGGCCTGCGCCCAGTAGGTCGCGGTCCCCGCGCACACCACCAGGGTGAGTGTGTTTCGCAGGGCGTTGTGCGGGCGGGTGAGCGCCCAGAGACGCCGATTAGTGAGCACCGTGTGCTCCCTTCGTTGGGTCGGAGCGGAATCCCAGGCCGTGGAGGGTCAGCGGGGCGCCGGGATGAGCGTGCCAGCCCCCGATGGGACGAAACCCCAGGGGGAGACCCGCGCCCAGGCAGGAGTAGAGGATGGTGGCCGCAGTGGTGGATGCCCACCACACGGTGGCCGGGGTGGGTGACCGGTCGGTGTGAAAGCGCACCAGGCCGTGGAGTGAGCGGATCCAGTGCTGCCCGGCGCACGAAGCCGCGAGTGAGGGATCGGCGAGCCCGTCGGCGCCGATCACCTCGATCCGGCAGGCGGGCGGCACCTGGATACTCGCGAGGGCGGTGAGGACGCGTTCGGGCGCGGCCTCCGCGGCATCACGTGCCCCGGGGGCGTGCAGCGGGAGACTGCGTCGCCGCGCGAGTACGTCCGAATGCAGGGGTCGGGCGCGGGAAGGTGCGGAAACCGATCCTAGGAAATCCCGGTCAAGGGTATCCGCCCAGGCCGCGGTCTCCGGGTCGGTGCGCGGTTCGCGTTCGGGGAGTGGACGGGGACCGGTTTCGACCCGGGGGCGACCGGTTTCGGCCCATATCTCCTCAAGGATCGCCGAGACATCGGCCCGCCCGGGACGCTTCGAAGCTACGTTCGCCCGCCATCTCGGGCGGCGTATCCACAGCGCGGTCAGCAGGAGCTCGGGTCCGGTGCCCGGCCAGACCTCATGCCAGCGCGCGTAGGTCGGTAGCCCCAGCACCTGTGCCAGTTCGTCGGGGGCCGCGGGCATCCGCTCGCACTCCAGGCCGTATGCCGCCGCCCGGTGGATGATGCCGGACAGGGCATAGGCGGTATCGGCGATGAGCAGCGGCGGGGTGCGGTGATGGTACTTCCCGCGGGTGCGCTGGGGGAGGACCCCGAGCACCACCAGGGCACCCCGGGGTGTGCGGCCGGGCTGAACCGTCCCCGTCCGGCGCACGAGACTCGCATCCCGCGGATCGAGCGCAAACCTCCCGGGGGAAAGGTCGCATCCGTCGCCGGCCACCAGGTGCACCTGGACCGGGTAGCATCCGCCGGCGGACGGAATCGCGCGCCGGGCGGTGCCCGTGGGCTCGCGGGTGAGCGGGTCCGGATGGAAACCGCGCGGACGCCACAGCTCGTGCAGAATCGCCGCGATCGGGACCTCCGCCATGGGCAGGGGTGCGACCCGCTCGCCGCGGTCCCAGTGGTTCTGACGCGGGCCCGGATGGATCGTGTCCGCGGGCACGCGCGAGGACCAGGCCTCGGCGAAGAGCTGCCGGGCATGGTCGGCGGGTTGGGGGAGCTGGAAGGGGGTCATGGTCCTACATGTGGGGTGGCGGAACGAGGGTGAAGTCCTCGGGCTCGGTGGGGATGCGGGGGCGCCAGCCGCGAGCAAGGGCGGCCTCGGCGAACCGCGGGCAGCCCAGATACGCAAAGGCCGCCGGAGCGTTGGGCACCAGACCCTCAACCACCACCCGAACCACGCTGAGCCCGGTTGTCGCGACGTCCGAGGTGGTCAGATCGCGCGCAAAGATCTGGTGGCCGGCATCGATGAGTCGGCGATACACGTCGGCTGGGGCGGTCGCCGGAATATCCGCGATATCAACCAGTCCGAGGGCGGGTTCCCGGAAGCGTCGTGCGAGCGGGTGGACCTCGGGATCCAGCCACACCTGGACGTGGGCACCGAGGTCACGCACCCGGGAGAAGTGGGTCCCGGTATCGCGCAGGTAGCGCCGATCCTCCCGATGGTCGAGGTAGAGTCCGCGCGCCATGAGCCCGGCCTCGACGGCCTGGAAGACCCAGCCGTCCGCCTCGGTGATGCCCTGCGTATAGACCCACGTGTGCACGGCTTCCAGGACCGCCTTTCGGGCGGCCTCGGCCGGATCGGTCTTGCAGGAGAACCCGGCGGCATACAGCCCGGTCTCGGGATCGAAGACCAGGGCGGCCATGACCGGAGCGAACTCGCTGGGCAGCTCGACGATCCAGTACGCCAGGTGGCTGCCGGCCATCGCCTCGGTGAGTCCGGGAACCGACTCGGGACGGATGCCCCGGGCCTGACCATCCAGGTGCCACCACACCTCCAGCGCATCGCGTTCGATGGTTTCCAGCAGTGCACGATCGCGGGCGTCGGCATATCCCTGCCCGGTGGCGATGCCCGCATAGTTGAGGTGATGGATGCGCGGCAGGTGGGCAAAGCGTCGCTGCCGCCAATTGAGCGAGACCAGGCTGGCCGGAAGCCACACGTCCTCCCCGTCGGAGTAACGGGTGCAGCGCATCCAGAGGGTTTCGGTGTGCTCATCGAGGTTGCGATACGGAAAATCGGGGGATTCCAGCTGCCAGGAGGCAAACCGGGGCAGCGCACCGAGCTCCACGATCCGGTGGCCCGCGGCTCGCAGCTCGCTCGCGGTGCCGATCAGGTGCTCTGCGTCGGGGACCTCCCGCGGGATGAAGTTGCCGCAGTATCGCTCCATTCCCTCGGCGACCGCGGCAATCCAGGCCTGTCGGGGATCACCAAACGTGGTGCCCAGCGAGACGCGGTCGGCCGGCCAATCGCCGAGCCAGCGGGCATCGGACACCTCGGCGGTCATCGAGGTGTAGGCGGGCGGCGCGTTTTCCGGGGTGAGCACCGAGCGGACCCGGCGAATGATGCCCGTGTGCTCGTCCACCAGGGTGTGTAGGGGGAGCAGGTTGAGGGCGTCGGCGGTGGTCATCGGGAGTCCTTCCAAGGGGTGGGCAACGTCGGATGGGTGGAGGGGGTGCGCTTCTCGGTGACCCACGGAGCGTTGGAGTCCCCGGTGAAGCGGTGGGCGGACGGGAGCGTCGCGGCGTCGCCGAGGACGTGTTCGATGCGTGCCATCAGGCCCCCGTGAGCGCGCAGCACGCGGGCGGTCTCGGGGTCGAGGTCCGCGGTGAGGCCGTGACCCCAGGGCCCGGTGAGATAACCGGTGCGCCCTCCCGCCCAGGCGCAGGCAAGGAGGCGTGCCTCCCGGGTGAAAAAGTCGGTGTCCCCGCCGATGACCAGCAGTGTGGTGGTACAGGAGCCATAGCGCGCCGCGAGATCGAGGGGCCGGGCCTCCCAGAGTCGCTGCCAGAGGGCAGGCGCCTCCGCGCCGTATTCGGCGGGGGAGACCACGCCGGCAACCCCGTGGTGCCGAGCCTGTTTGACCCGTCGATCCAGCTCGGTGGGGCTCAGCGAGGCCCGGGAGGTGCGGGCGAACCCGTGTTGGTGCCACCATCCGATGCGGTCACGCAGGCGCGGGGTGCCGTCTGGATCATGCGCGGTTTCCCAGAGACCCAGCGCGGGCACCATCGCGATCACCGCGCGGATCGTGGGAACCCGCCCGGGGTGGGTGTCGAGCCAGCGGGCGGCTTCCAGGGCGCAGTGGGCATCATAGGAGGCACCGACCAGGAGGACCTCGCCCGCGATGAGTCCGAGTCGATCCATTTCGACCACCGTGCGCCCGCCGTCCGTACCCTCATGGTGATAGGGGTGCCAGCTGCCCGGGGACCCGTATCGTCCACGCACGTCCTGAACCGCGACCCGAAAACCGCGGCGTACCCAGGAGAGTGCGTGCTCTCGCTGGGCGGAACGAGCGTAGGGCGTGCGGATCAGGACGGTACCGCGGGGGCGGCCCGGCTCGGGTTCATACAGGTCGGTGGCGAGGTGGATGAGGGGATCGACGGCGATCCCGAGTGTGCGCGGCTCGGTCATCACGGCCGGGACAGGGAACGGGGTTGCGGCCTCGCGGCGGGCTCGGGAAACGCCAGGACCGGGTGTTCGGAGGCGGCGAGGGTCGCGCAGTCCAGCATCCAGAGTGTGCGGCGCAGCCGGGGCAGCTCGGCCGTGTTGTGCTGCCAGGCGGCGATGATCTGGCGCAGCCGGGCCCCGGCCATGTCGAGCGCGACCGGATCGAGGTCGTCCAGACCCGGCGTATGCTCTCCGGCCGCGTCGAGCCAGGCGTTGAGGTCCGCGGCGGCCGGGGAGGCGGCGATGCGGCGACGCAGAACCTGAGAGCCGGTGGGATCTTCGGGCCCAAGCATCAGGGGGTCGATCAGGAGCAGATCACCCTCGCGGTAGCAGCGTAAAACCCCGGTACCCGAGGCTGCCAGATGGTCCAGCCCGCGGTGCTGGGTGCGGTCGGCGACAACCTGCACAATGAGGGCGCGATCGGGTGAGGTGGGGGAGCGTGGAGTCGCGTCGAGGCCGAGAAGGGCCGGCGCGAGGGCGGCCAGATCGGCGGGATTGCCGGCGAGGGAGATGCCCTCGCGTCCGGGAATCGGGGCCGCGTGCTGTGCGGCGCGCTCCGCCAGGCGTTCCCCAACCTGTCGGTACAGGTCCGCCGCGGAGGCGGTGGTAGTGCTCGCGGTGACCCGGAGGAAGCTGCCGTCGGATGCCCGGACAACCGTGTGTCCATCGCGGGTGAAGAGCTCGGGTGTGGTGTTCACGGGTGTCCTTGCCTGATGGTGGGCGGGCACCCCGCGGGGCGAATCCGAGGATCCGCCCCGCGGGGACTGTGACCGACTAGTCGAACGGGTTCTCGACGAGTGCGTTCGAATGGCTGGCAGACAGGTGGGCCAGCTGCTCGGTCTCTTCAACTTCGGTCAGTACCACGGTGTTTTCCATGGGGTTCCTTTCGTCGGTGTTTCTTCGTGCTGCCGGTCGGCAACGCCTTCACCCTATAATTAAATGATAATCATTATCAATAACAGTTTCGAGGGAGAGCCCAGATGGACGTACTCGTGGTGGCGGACCAGCGCGGGGAGGCGATCGGATTTATCGACACCGATTCGGCCTCGCTGACCGACTGGTGGCGCGGTCAGGTTGTGGCCGAACACGCCGGAATCCTGCCGCTCGGCGGCGGAAAATGCGCCTGGGTGGACGACGCCGGCGGTGCGCTGGTGGTGGTTGATGCTCTGGCCCGACAGGTGCGCGAACGGGTGTCGGTGGCGATCCCCGGCGAGCATCTGGCGTGTGATCCGAGTGGTCGTTTCCTCGGCGTGTCGACCGGGTTGGGTGCCTCCTGGGAGCCGTGGAGCGACCTGGTGAGCGTGGTGGATCTGGACGCCCCCGAGGGACCCCGGTCGCGCCGGGTGCGCACCCGAGCGGGGGAGCCCGGTGTCATTGTGACCGGGGGTGCGCATCCACCCCGCGTGGTGCTGCGCCACCGGGAGCCGGGTGCGCTGGAATCGCTGGATGTGGCGGAGATTCTGCGGGTGGGTGTGCACTGTCCCGAGCTGCATGCGGACGAGATCTTACCGATCGGTGACACCGGTCACGGCGATGTCTACGATCCGGTCTCGGGGCAAATGTGGGTCGCCACCGACCGTGGGCTCGAGTGCTTTGATGTGACCGGAGTGGTGCCTCGGTCGCTGGGGGTGCGCCCCTGGGTTGCCCCGGGTCGCGCCTACTTCCTGCGCTTTTGCCCGCGCCGCCGGGTCATCGTTGCGGTCCTCAGGCAGGGCGGCGACGCTCCCCGCGACTGGGCCGACTGGGAAAACACGCTCTGGGTGCACACCATCGATACCGGACAGACGCGCACCGCGCCGCTGGGGCGGGGACTGATTTTTCGATTTGCGCTCACGGCGACCGGGATCGCGGTGGCGCGGGTGCACCCCGAGGGGGATGACCTCGCGGTCTTCGACCTCGATGCGGCGGAGGCGCAGGTTGGGAACGATCCGGCGAGGAGTCTCGCGGCCCCGCCCGTGGGCGAACGCGCGCCCGTGGCGGGGAGCCCTCTCGGTCTGCGCGGAACCTGGAGCCTCACCCCGATGGATCGGGCTCCAAAACCCGGGGTCGAGCCCTGGGATGATGCGGACCGGCGGGCCATCGCCGCATCCGCACGGGATGAGCGTGTCGCACTGACCCGGGGTGGACACGGCGAGGTCCTGCTGATCGACACGGGCAATCCCTCCGCCTCGCCGGTCACCATTCGGGTACCCGGTGCCCTGCGGGACGGCGGACACCTCGCCTGGATCGACGCCACGGCACCCGCCCCCGGGGATCTGGTGGGGCGATGAGCGAGGCCAACGTTCTTGAATCGGAGGATGCCCGCCGGGCGCGCGACTACTTCCGGGAGGCCCTCACTCGCTGGGACACCACCGCGCGGCAGGGCATGCCACAGATTGCCCAAGGCATCGCCGTCTATACCTGGCGCGGACCGGGGGAGGACTTCCCCCGGCTCTACCGCGAATCCGCATCCACGCTGGGTGCCGCGTGTGCGCCCGGGCGCTCGCCAACCCCTCCGGATCCTGGCGCGGCACTGCCGGTGCCCGCGGGCCGGGTGGTGCGTGGGTTTGCGCTTGATCCCACCGGGAGGCGGGTGGCCGCGCTACTGGGCGCCCCCGATTCCGAACTCGCCGAGGTGTGGATCCTGGCATCCGACACCGAACCCGTTCGCCTGGACGTTCCGCCCGTGTGGCACGCGCGCCCGGTGTGGATCGATGCCGGGCCGCACCACGAGGCCGCCCTGTGGGTCCTCACCGGCAAGCCGCCGGTTCATGAGGTGTGGCGGGTGGCGGGATCGTCCGAGGATGCGCGTCCGGTGGGCCTGCCCGCGGACCTTGAACACACCCCCGAGGGGCTGCGGCTGCGAATTGAGGGTGATTCGGGCGGCGTTCGGCTCATCGCCCGGCATCCGGGGTCTGCGCCGACCACCTGGATTTTTCGGGACGACGGCTGGGTGCCGGAGCCCGGCAGCGCAGCAGCGCCTGTGCTTGTGCCTGCGACCGTGCCCGCGGATGGCCGTGTCGCGCTGGCCTCCTCCCTCGGCGAGGTCACCGCGCGCGAGGTGGAGGACGCTGTGGTGCTGTCACTCGGAGGAACACCCGTCCATGCGCTGTCCGCGGCCGAACGGCTCCTGGCCCTGAGTGTGAGCGAGGATCAGACCGGGGTGTCCCTTTGGGTGCATAGCGCCTCGCCCGAGCGCCCCGCGGGGGTGGTGTGTGTGGACCTGACCCGCGGATCGGTATCGGTATCGGCATCTGCGTCGGCGTCGGCAGCGGGTCGCGACGCCGAGCACAACACCCACCTGCACCTGACAATCCTCGCCCGAGATGGGACCCCGGTGCCGCTGGTGGTTTCGTCGCGGCGCGAGTTTCTGGAGGGGGACCATCCGCGAGGCCCCCGACCCCTTCTGCTGTCGGTCTACGGAGGATTCGGGGTGCACCATCGCACCGAGGCGGAGCCCACCGTGGCGGCCTGGCTTGAGGCCGGGGGCGTGTTTGTGGCCGCGCAGGTGCGGGGCGGCGGCGAGCTGGGTCCCGAGTGGCATGAGGCGGGCCGCGGGGCACGGAAGATTCGGGCGGTGCACGATCTGATCGATGTGGCTCACGCGCTGGTGGCCGGGGGATGGACCCGCACCGAGGATATGACGGCGCTGGGAGCCTCCCACGGCGGGTTTGTGGTGACCGCGTCGGCGCTGATTGATCCGTCCGCGTTCGGGCGCGTCATCGCGGTGGCCCCCGTGCTGGACACCGTGGACCTGCGCCGCCACGGCCTGGGAACGCAGTGGCTGCACGAGTTTGGTGTGGACGGGGAGACTACGGCTGCCCAGCGCGCCGAGTACTCGCCGCTGCACCTGGCGATCGCCCGGGAACGCGCCGAGAATGTGCCACCCATCCTGTGCTGCATCCTGGGCCGGGATGAGCGGGTGGACAACACCGCGGCGACGCGGTTTGCCGCCGAGCTGAACAGTCGGGGCGGGCGGGTGGCGCTGCTGACCGAGGCGGGCGACGGTCATGCGCAGCGTGCGGCGGGAACCCTGCTCGATTTTTCGGCGACCCTGCTCGGCTTCGCCGCGGGGACAACCCCGTGGATGGGAGTGTCCTAAACCGTCCCGATCAGCGCCACCACGCTGGCCCACACACAGGCGGCAATCGTCACGCTGAAACCCAGCAGCCAAAAAACCGACGGGATGTGGGTCTGCCGGGCGAGGATAAAGGCATCCGAGGATTCCAGGTTGCGGTGCTTTCGGCCGTGCGCGGCAAATACGTTGCCGAGGCCACGGATGGATCCCACCAGCAGGGCCAGGCCCACGGTGATCAGCGCATAGGTCTGCATCACCCAATCCGCGTAAACCCATAGCGCGGCGCCGCCGGCGAGGGTGGCCAGGGCGATCAGGATCGCGCCCCATCCACGCAGGAAGATCAGCGAGAGCACCACCAGGATTGCGCCGCCGAGAATCGCGGCCCGGGTGTAGCCGGCGGTCGCCGTGAGGATCAGTGCGGCCCCCACGATCGCCGGGGCCGGGTAGCCCAGGAAGCCCGAGATGACCGCGGTGAAGGATCCACCCGAGCTGATCGTCGAGCCGCCGTGATTGGCCCCCACCCGGATCGCGCGCACCCGGCGGCCCAGCAGCCCGGCCGAGAATGCGTGGCCCAGCTCGTGGACCAGGGTGGTGAACATCCCAAACCAACGCCAGGTTACCCGCGGCACGCTCAGCAGAATCGCGGCCAGGATGATCGATCCGAGGATCAGCGGCTCCAGGGTCACCGGGGTGGTTCGACCGAGGAACGCATCGAGGGTGTCGCCCCAGGAGGCGGGGGTGAGTGCGAGGGAGTGCAGAGAAATGGGGGTGCCTTTCGCGCGGGGAACACCCTATTCTCCCGAGCTTCACTGAACGTTCGCACTACGCTCACCGGCGCGCTCGCCGCACCCCGAAATTGCCGGTACACTTGTGGATACCAACATCGATCCGGCCATCACCGGGGAGTTTTCGGAAGAGCGCGGCCCCGGCCGCGGGTAGAACCGAACGGGTCAGGCCCGTCACAGCCCAATGAAGCGATTCGCCCCCTGCCCGGGGATCAGCGAATAAGCGAGGTGGTACCGCGGCTCATGTCGTCCTCGCAGGAGAAAATCTCACTGCCAGGAGTTGCACATGTCGTATCCGAAGTCCCAGGACTCCCAGCCCGGTGCCGCGTTCGGTATCCAGGCCTCGCCGCGTTTCCCCGAGATCGAGGAGCAGATCCTCGAGTTTTGGCGTACCGATGGGACGTTCCAGGCCTCGATTGACAACCGCGAGGGTGCCCCCGAGTGGACCTTCTATGACGGCCCTCCCTTCGCCAACGGCCTCCCGCACTACGGTCACCTGCTGACCGGCTACGCCAAGGACCTGTTCCCGCGCTTCCAGACCATGCGCGGCAAGCAGGTACACCGCCGCTTCGGTTGGGACACCCACGGTCTGCCCGCCGAGCTCGAAGCCGAGCGTGAGCTGGGCATTACCGATAAGAGCCAGATCGAGGAGATGGGTCTGGCCGCGTTCAACAACGCCGCGCGTGAGGGTGTGCTGAAGTACACCCGCGAGTGGGAGCGTTATGTGACCCGCCAGGCGCGCTGGGTCGACTTCGAAAACGACTATAAGACCCTCGACATCGACTTCATGGAGAGCGTCATCTGGGCGTTCAAGCAGCTGCACTCCAAGGACCTCGCCTATGAGGGCTACCGCGTGCTGCCCTACTGCTGGCGCGACCAGACCCCGCTGTCCAACCACGAGCTGCGGATGGATGACGACGTCTATAAGGACCGTCAGGACCAGACCGTCACCGTGACCTTCCCCTTCGCCGGCGAACGCGCCGACACCCTGGAACTCACCGGCGTGAAGGCCCTGGCCTGGACCACGACCCCGTGGACCCTGCCCACCAACGTTGCCCTGGTTGTGGGCCCGGCCATCAGCTACGCCGTGCTGCCCGCGGGCCCGAACGGTGCCCACGACGGTGGCGACGCCGCCTCGCAGTACCTGCTGGCCGCCGACCTGGTGGGTAGCTACGCCAAGGACCTGGGGTACGAGGATGCCGCCGCGGCCACCGCCGCGATCACCCGCACCCTGGTGGGCGAAGAGCTGGTGGGCACCCGCTACACCCCGGTGTTTGACTACTACCAGACCACCGAGGACCTGGATATGTCGAACGCCTGGCAGATCCTCTCCGACGACTATGTCAGCACCACCGACGGTACCGGTATCGTCCACCAGGCCCCGGCCTACGGTGAGGATGACCAGCGCATCTGTCAGGCCGCCGGCATCCCCGTGGTGCTCTCGGTGGACGAGGGTGGACGCTTCCTCCCCGAGGTGACCGATGTCGCCGGCGAGCTGTGGTTCGAAGCCAATAAGCCGCTGACCAACCTGCTCAAGGAGAAGGGCCGCCTGCTGCGTCAGGCCAGCTACGTGCACTCCTACCCGCACTGCTGGCGCTGCCGGAACCCGCTGATCTACAAGGCCGTGTCGAGCTGGTTCGTCAAGGTCCCCGAGTTCAAGGGCCGCATGGGCGAGCTCAACCAGGAGATCAACTGGGTTCCGGAGAACGTCAAGGACGGCCAGTTCGGTAAGTGGGTGGCCGGTGCCCGTGACTGGTCGATCAGCCGCAACCGCTACTGGGGTTCGCCGATCCCGGTGTGGAAGAGCGACAACCCCGACTATCCGCGCATCGATGTCTACGGATCGCTGGATGAGCTTGAAGCCGACTTCGGTGTGCGTCCGACCGACCTGCACCGCCCCTACATCGACGAGCTGACCCGCCCGAACCCGGACGACCCCACCGGTCAGTCCACCATGCGCCGGATCACCGACGTGCTGGATGTCTGGTTCGACTCGGGCTCGATGCCCTTCGCCCAGGTGCACTATCCGTTCGAGAACCAGGAGTGGTTCGAGAGCCACAACCCGGCCGACTTCATCGTCGAGTACATCGGGCAGACCCGCGGCTGGTTCTACATGCTGCACACCCTGTCCACCGCACTGTTTGACCGTCCGGCGTTCAAGAACGTCATCAGCCACGGCATCGTGCTGGGTAACGACGGCCAGAAGATGAGCAAGTCGCTGCGTAACTACCCGGATGTGAACGAGGTCTTTGACCGCGACGGATCCGATGCGATGCGCTGGTTCCTACTCTCCAGCTCGGTCATCCGCGGCGGAAACCTGGTGGTGACCGAGGAGGGTATCCGCGAGGGCGTGCGCGCCGTGCTGCTGCCGCTGTGGAACTCCTGGTACTTCTTCTCGATGTACGCCAACCTCGCGACCGAGGGCGGCTACGACGCCAAGCGTCGCACCGACTCCACCGACGTGCTGGACCGCTACATCCTGGCCAAGACCCGTCAGCTGGTCATCGAGGTCACCGATCACCTGGAGCACTTCGACACCCCGCTGGCCGCGGCTGCGCTGCGTGACTTCGCTGACGTGCTCACCAACTGGTACGTGCGTCGCTCGCGTGACCGCTTCTGGGCGGGCGTGGACGCGGACGGCAACGGCAGCGAGGCGTTTGACACCCTCTACACCGTGCTGGAAACCCTCACCCGGGTGGCCGCGCCGTTCCTGCCGCTGGTGACCGAGCAGATCTGGAAGGGTCTGACCGGTGGCCGTTCGGTGCACCTGACCGACTACCCGAGCGCCGATGAGCTGCCCGCCGATGACGCGCTGGTGGCCTCGATGGACCAGGTCCGTCAGATTGCCTCGACCTCGCTGGCCCTGCGCAAGAAGGCCGGTCTGCGCGTGCGTCTGCCGCTGGCGACCCTCACCGTGGTGGCCGCCGACACCGCGGGCCTCGCGGCCTTCGAGTCGACCCTGCGCGATGAGCTCAACGTCAAGTCCGTCGAGTTCGTGGAGCTCGCCGAGGACAGCGCCGCAAGCTATGGCATCACCTCAAAGCTCGCCGTGAACGCCCGTGCCGCGGGTCCGCGCCTGGGCAAGGAGGTGCAGACCGTGATCAAGGCGGCCCGCGCCGGCGACTGGAGCCAGGAGGGGGACGTGGTCACCGCCGGTGGCATCGCCCTCGAGCCGCACGAGTACGAGCTGACCCTCGAGGTGGGCGATGGCGGTTCGGCCGACAACGCGCTGGCCCTGCTGGCCGGTGGCGGATTTGTGCTGCTGAACACCGTGACCACCCCGGAGCTGGAGGCCGAGGGCCTGGCCCGCGACGTGATCCGCGCCGTGCAGGACACCCGCAAGGCCGCCGGCTTTGAGGTGTCCGACCGGATCCGCCTGGACCTGGTCTTCGCCGACGCCGCCGACGCCGAGGCCGTGACCGTGGCCACCGAGCTGGTGGACATCGCCGGGGAGACCCTCGCCACCGAGTTCGGGCTGATCGGTCTGCCCGAGGGGTCCGCGCACGCGGCGGCCGAGGGCACCGATTGGCTGGCTGAGGTGCTCGATGAGCGTCCCGAGTTTGCGCAGTCGATCGCCGCGGGCAAGTTCGCCAACGCCGGTCGCTTCATCGTGGCGGTTTCCCGCCTCGACGCCTCCACCGAAATCTAATTCCCACCTTATTTCACACTCAGTAGTGCGATCCGGGTTCGTCCCCGCGGCCCGGATCGCATATCGAAGGGATCGGCTCTTATGACTCACTCCTCCAACGAACCCGAACTTCCCGCCGACGCGGCGGCCGAGGACGCGGCGGAACTCGCCGCGCTTTCCGGGCCGCTGGGTCTTCCCGTCTCCGATCCGTCGGATGTGGGGGAGGACGCCGAAACCGACGTGGATGAGGAAATCCTCAACAGCGAATTCGACACCGACCGTGCGGCGGTCGTGTTTGCCAAGCTGATGCAGCGCACCGGCGAGGTGGCCCCCGAGCCGCGCCTGGATGCCACCGCCCGCGTGCTGGAGCTGCTGGGTGACCCGCAGCACCAGGTCCCGGTGATTCAGATCACCGGAACAAACGGCAAGACCAGCACCTCGCGGATGATCGAGTCGCTGCTGCGCGCCCACGGGCTGCGCACCGGGCTGTTTACCAGCCCGCACCTGGTGCACTTCACCGAGCGCATCTGCATCGACGGTAAGCCGATCGCCCACGCGGCGGTGGCCGATAACTGGGACGACATCGAGCCGTTCCTGGAGATCGTGGACGCCGAGCTGGTGTCCGCCGGCAAGCCGAAGATCACCTTCTTTGAGGCGCTGACCATCCTCGGATTCGCCTGCTTCGCTGACGCCCCGGTTGATGTGGCCGTGGTTGAGGTGGGCATGGGCGGCACCTGGGATTCCACCAACGTCGCCAACGCTCAGATCGCCGTGCTGACCCCGGTGGACCTGGATCACGTGGGCAAGCTCGGCCGCAACATCGCCGAGATCGCCGCGACCAAGGCGGGCATCATCAAGCCCGGCGCGATCGTGGTGTCGGCCGCGCAGAAGCCCGAGGCGCTGGAGCAGATCAACGCCCGCGCGGCCGAGGTCGGCGCGACCGTGGTCCTGCAGGATCGCGACTTTGAACTCACCGAGGACATCGTGGCCGTGGGTGGCCAGCAGATCACCGTGCGCGGTCGTGCGGCCACCTATTCCGAGCTGTACCTGCCCTTCTACGGGGATCACCAGGCACAGAACGCGGCCGTGGCAATCACCGCGGTCGAGGCGTTCCTCGGCGACGGGGAGCGTCCGCTGGGCGAGGAGCCGCTGACCGAGGGCCTGGCCCTGGCCACCAGCCCGGGACGCCTGCAGCTGATCGGCACCGACCCCACCATCCTGGTGGATGCGGCCCACAACCCGCACGGTGCGCGTTCGCTGCGCGCGGCGATCGAGCGCTACTTCGACGTGGATGAGGTGGCCCTGGTCGCCGGCATCCTCAGCGATAAGGACGCCGCCGGAATCTTCCGCGAGCTGGCCCCGATCGTGACCACCGCCCTGGTGACCCGCTCCAGCTCGGAGCGTTCCACCGACGTGGATGCGCTCGCGCAGATCGCCCTGAGCGAGCTGCCCGACACCCTGGTTGCCCCGTATGAGGAGCTGGTGGACGCGCTGCTGGCAGCCCGCGAGTGGGCCGATGAGGCACCGCGCCGCATGGTTGTGGTGACCGGATCGATCGTGCTGGGCGGCGAGGCGATCGAGATCGCCGCCGACCGTGAGTGGAAGGCGTAGTCGTGGCGGGACGAGTCCGGCGCCAGCGCGGCGTCAAGGAGATGTTGCTGTCGATCATCCTGGGTTTTGAACTGATCATCATCGGCCTGGCCTCCCTGACGGTGTTTGGGCTGAAGGCCGCACCGGGCGAGCCCTGGTATGCGCTGGTGGGTGGCGGCGTGGTCATCGTGATCATGCTGGTTGCCCTGGCCACGCTGAAGAGCCCGCTGGGCGAGATCCTCGGCTGGGTGGTCCAGGCGTGCCTGGTGGCCGCGGGTTTCCTGGTGGGCGAGATCTGGGTGGCCGCCGCGCTGTTCCTGGCGCTCTGGATCTACGGTGTCTACAAGGGCACGCAGCTCGACGAGCGCAACGCCGCCTTCCGCCGGCACCAGGAGGCGACCGGCGAATAGCCACCGTTTCCCTGCCACCTCAACACACGCCGCGGCGCGGGTCCTTCGGGATCCGCGCCGCGGCGTTTGTGTGTCCGCGACCGTGTCCACCTTGTCCTGCGGCCACAGCCTGCCTCTCGCCTAGATCCCCAGAACCGCGGCATTTTTCCCCTTGAAGGCACGTTCTTTTCTGGCGAAGCCTGGGATTCGTCCCCCCTTCGACGTAGCGTTCTCGCAACGGACACCGCTTCGAGTGTCCCTCTGCGAAAGGAAAGAACATGACGTTAGCGTTGGTGAGACGATTTGGGCTGAGTGTAGCTGCCGCCTCCGCATTGCTTGTGCCGTTGGCGCTCCCGATTGGAGCATCGGCTACCCAGGCGGGGTCGACCCAGGATGGTTCCTCGGTAAATGCTGCAGCGCCCAACTGGTTGCACGTTGGATATTCGATGCAGTATCCCGCCGAAGGTGGGTTTTGGCAGTACGGGTTTAAGAACGCGGCGATCCGGTCGTACTACACGGTGAACCGCGTACATGGCAGCACGGTGGTTCTGAACGGGAGCGAAACCGTGCGCAGTGTGGACACCGCTCCCCAGAAGAAATCCATCGCGGAAAAACCTGCCTTGAACTATTGGGGCAACGACGATGCCTACTACTATCGCGTTCTGTAGCGGGAGGGGCACGGGTGGTGCGTAAGCGCGGGGTGGCGGGGATCGCGGTGGTGGCCTGTGTCCTCATCCTGATTCTTGCTGCCCTGATCACCGACTTGCGGGATCGTTCGCTTCCCGAGGCGGTGGGGGCACGGGCGAGTGTCGTGCTGACATATCCGTCCGGTGCGACCGACGACGCCCGTCTCAGATCCGACCTTGCCGCAGCGAGTGCGCGATTCGGGTTGGGGCTGGTGCGGGCACTTCCGGCGGCGGTATCGGGAGGTGGATCCGTGTACGCGGAGCTGGAACGGGAGCGTGATCGCCCCAAGAGCGTTCCTCGATTCGGTCCGCTGCCCGCGGCTAGCCTGGTTGGGGCGGATCGGCTTGAGTCGAGCCCGACGGCGGGGGAGTATCTGGTTACGGGGACAACCGCGGACCGCGCCGGTTTCGCTCGCTGGGCACGTTCGGTCGCAATCGATATGAGTTGGCGTCAGGACTCCCCGGGGGAGACTATCCGCCTGGTGCTGAGCCAACCGAGCTTTCTCATGGCGACGCTTGCGGTCTTCGGGCTGAGCATTGTTTCCATGCTCGGCTGGCTCACGGTCCGAGCGCGCGGGCGAGCGCTCAGTATCCTGGCGGGGATCCGTCCGAGCAGGGTTTTGCTTGCGGATATTCGCCTCTTTAGCGGCACATTCCTGGGAACCTCCACCGCGCTGACGGCCGTGACGGCGCTCATTGTTGGGCTGTGGCGCGGCTGGGTATTTGTGCCGCGAATCGCCACCCTCCTGGCGGGCGGAATTCTCACGGGGTGGATTCTGGCTGTTCTGGTGGGGGTCTCGGTAACGGCCGCATCTCTTCCGACGTCACGGATGCTGGCTCGGCGGATACCGCCCATGCGTGCACTGGGACGCGTGGGTGCGATCGCTCGAGTGATCCTGCTGGCCGCGGTTTTGGGAATGCTGTCGCCCGCACTGAGTGCACAGGCGCACGCTTCGGACGCGGCGCGTCAACTCTCGCAGTGGGAAAGTCTGGGACAGCGCACGGAGATCGTGATCCCATCCGGTACCGAGGAGCGGTGGCAGCGTCTGAGAACCCCGGTTGCGGCCATGCTGCGCGCTGCCGATGAGCGCGGCTTGGCGGCGCTATCGATCGTCTGGGAGCGGGAGCAACTGCGTGAGTATGGGGTAACCGGAAATATCCCGGCGGCGATCATGTTTGCCACGCCGCGCTGGTTTCCCGAGGATCGAGTTCCCGCGGGAACCCGCAATCGAGCCTCGCAATCACTGCGCGAATCCTTTCGGCAGGATCTTGAAAACTGGACCGGGACGTCCGAGCAGGCTCGTTCTGTTTCAGAAAGTCTCGAGCTGTTGACTCCGGTGCCGGGCACCGATGTCCTCGGAGTGGGACTCGGAAACGGCACCCTGGACGCGCGACCAGGGGTGGGAATCGTGATGTTTGAAAACCTTAACGTGTTCAATAATGATTTTCTCGCGGCACTCGCAACCAGCGGCAATATCGTGCTTCGTGATCGTGAATCGGCCCAGCAGCTGCTCGCCGAATTTGGGCTACAGGGTGAGGTGCGCGCACGCTACATTGCCGAAAACGGGCTGGTTCAGGCGCAGTTCGCCGCGGGTTTTGCCACGCTGAGCGCCGCGGCCTTGGCCGCGCTCATACTGGGGCTCGTGTTGGCCACCATCCTGGGGGCGCGCATTCACGCGGAGGTGAATGCGCGGGCCGACCATCCGCTCCGGGTGGCCGGCGTGCGGCCGCTGCGTGTCGTGGCCGCCCGGGTCCGAACCGAGAGCATTCAGGGGGTCGTGGTTGTCGTGATCATCACCGCCATCGTTGGTATCACCCAGCAACCGGGGTTCTGGGTTATTGGCGGGGTGGGACTGTTCGCGATCCTCCTGGCCCCGCTCACCCATGTGCGCGCGGGGCAGCGCGTATTCACTCACCTGCGTCGCCGACTCTTTTAGGAGACCTCATGCACATCGAAACCCGGAACATCGAGGTCCGCCTCGCCGATCACACGCTGATTCGAGGAGTCTCGCTGTCCTGTACCCCGGGAACCATTACCGCGCTCTCCGGACCCAGTGGCAGCGGTAAAACCACGCTGCTGCATGCCCTTGGGCTTTTGCTCCCGATTTCACGCGGCACGCTCCTGATAGACGGTGCCGATTTCTCTCGTGCATCGGAGCGCGCCCGTCGCGCGTTCTGGCGTGCGCATGCTGCGTTCGTCTTTCAGGACTATGGCACCATCGAGGAGCGTACGGTTGCGGCCAACACGGTCATGGCGCTGGGCCCACTCGGAGCTACCGTGCGTGGAGACGCCGGAAAACTGCACACCGCCCTGGAACAGGTGGGGCTCTCCGGGCGCGAACGGGAGCTTGCCGCGCGACTCAGCGGCGGCGAAAAGCAGCGGCTCGCGATCGCCCGAGCCATCTACCGCCAGGCGCACCTGATCCTCGCCGACGAACCCACCGCCTCCCTCGATGCCGCCAATCGCGCACGGGTCATGAGCCTGCTGCGTGCGCGAGCGGATGCCGGGGCAACGGTGGTCATCGCGACCCACGATGAGGACTTCGCCGATACCTGCGACACCCGGTTTCGACTCGGATAGTCACGTGCACCCGTGTGACGGGGGATCCTTATCCCGCAGCGTCCGCGCTACCTCGCCACCACCTCTACGCCCAGGGCGGTGCAGAAGGTGATCAGGCGGGGGAGTCCGGCCGTGGGGTCGTCGAAGTCCCAGTGGAGTTCCGCTTCGGGGGCGAGGGCTGCGGGGGCTCGGTCGCCGAAGAAGACGAACGCGCGGTCCGAGTTGCACTGGCGGCTCATATAGGCGATGCCGTCGAACCCCGCTTCGTGGGCGGCGCGTGCCCAGGGCACCGTGTGTTCATAGTGGGCGGCGGGGGTCGCGGTGACCTGGTCGGCACTCACCCCGAGCCGACGGAGGCCGAGGCCCAGCAGCGAGGCGAAGCGGAGCGGGCGGGCCGTGGTGATCCGCGAGAGACGGCGGCCGCGATAGGCGGAGGGCAGGAGCGTGCCGCCGCTCAGCGGGGTGTCGTGGAGCAGGGTTTCGGCGATCGCCGCCTGCTCGGTTTCGGCCGCATAGAGCACCGGAACCCTCGGCTCGCCGAAGAAGGCAAAGCGGGTGGGGGCCCCAAAACCCGGGTTGAAGGTGGTCGCCAGGCGCTCGGCCGCATGCACCCGAAACAGCACAAGGCCCGCGGGGACCTCAATCGTCTCGGGATCGAACGGTTCCGGCGGTGCCGGGACTACCAGCCGGGATTCCATGCGCGCCGGGCAATCTCCAAAACCCGCTCGGGATCGGTGTCGAGGTGGTCTACCGGGCGTGACGCATCGTCAAAGTAGGTGCTCGGGGCGCAGAGCCAGAGCACCGCATCAACCTCGTCCCAGTCGCTGGCATGGGCGAGCGCCACCAGCGGTTTCACACACGGCTTGACTCGTCCCCGCCCCCGATCAAACTGGAACCCCGGATAGACAAACCGGTTGAGCCGTTTGAGGGCCAGGAGCTCGCCGCGTCCACGCATATCGCTGGCGAGTGCCCGAACCGCGCTCGGCGTGGAGGAGGAACCGAGAATCTTGGCCACCTCGGCACTGGTCAGCAGGCCAAACTCGGCATCGATCGCCCGGATCTCGTTTTCCCCCGCCTGGGCGGCGCGGGCGAGCGCCGGGTGTGGGGCCTGGGCCGTGCGGGCGAGAACGCCGGAGAGCTCACTCACCGCGGTCCGGGCGCGGACCCGCTCCAGGAGGTCGGCCACCTCGGCCGGGGTCGCGTCGGCACCGGTCACCGCGCGTACGGCCTCGTGCACGAGGGCGGCATCGGCGCTGCGCTGCTGTTTGATCGACATCATTCCTCCGTTTCCTACGACTGAGTCTAACGTTGGTTCCGCCAGATATCCAGGAAGTTCCCCCGGAAATCCGGGCTTTTCCGCCGCGCGTTCAAAAACATGCCGACTGTTTTGTGACGATTTCCGTGCCGGACACGTCCTAGTTGTGTCGCCGCTTCAGGCGATCCGCACCGGGACGTGCGGACAGGTTTGTGAAGGAGAACATCATGGCTAACGTAACCGGAAACAACCCCCAGACGAAGATCGACCCGGCAGGCGTGGCCGCCGGAAGCCTCGGTGGCAAGACCACCATTGATGACGGAGTTGTCGCCAAGATCGCCGGTATCGCCGCCCGCGAGGTCCCCGGCGTTTACGCCCTCGGTGGAGGTGCCGCCCGGGTGGTCGGCGCGATCCGCGATGCGCTGAACACCACCGACCTCACCCAGGGAATCAGCGTCGAGGTGGGCGAGAAGCAGGCCGCCGCCGACGTGACCATCGTGGCCGAGTACCCGGTGTCGCTGCAGAAGGTTGCCGATGATGTCCGCGCGGCAATCTATCGCGCAATCGAGGACCTGGTGGGACTCGACGTCACCGAGGTCAACGTGACCGTCAACGACGTCCACATTCCCTCCGAGGATGACCACGAGGAGCAGAAGGCTCCGCAGGAGGCTCGAGTCCAGTGAGTAAGTCGGGAGTGGGGGCCGCAATCGGAGCGGTCCTCGCCCTGACCTGGATCGTGCTCGGCTTCTGGGCCTTTGTGCTCGTCGCCGTGGCGATGCTGGTGGGAGCGGGGATCGGCCGGATTGCCGATGGACGACTGGACGTACGCGCCCTGGCGGACGTGTTCCGTGGACGGCGTTCGTCGTCATGACCGGGGACGTCCGAGCCGACACCGGTGAGCGCAATCTCATCGGACGGACCACCGTCACGGGCCGGGCGCTTCAGCATCTCGCGGTGGGACTGGTGCGCGATGCCGCACGGGTGACCGCCCAGGACGTATCGGTTTCCTTTTCGGATGAGGCCGGCGCGTTGAAGGCCACGGTGACCGTTCCGGTCGCCCTCGGCCAGCGTCCGGGGGACACCCTGGGTGCCCGGGCCGAGGCGCTGCGCGAGGCGGTGATTCGGGGACTGGATTCGCTCGCCGGACGCAACGTCTCGATCGTGGATATCCGGTACTCGGGTGTCCGCGAGGTGCGCGAGAGGAGGGTGATATGAGTATCGATTCGAACGTCTATACCCGCGTTCTCCGACGCGAGAGCCACGATTCGCGCACGGCACCGGCCGTGGTGGTCGCGAGCCTGCTGGTGATTCTCTGTGGTGGCCTGCTGGTGCTGGGTATCTGGATGATCATCGATGAGCGCGTGGGTGACACGCTGGCCGAGTTCCTCTCCGGACGCCGCGCGGCCTTCGACGTGGGATCGGTGGCCCTGGGCGCAGGAACCATCCTGCTGGTGCTGGCGATCCTGCTGATCTGGCTGGCCCTCGCACCGGGACGTCGCGACCGACGGTCCCGCACCACCGAGCGGCTGGCAATCCTCGTGGATAACGGGGTTCTTGCCGACACCGTGGCCGACCGGGTTGCCGAGGCCGAGGGGCTCGACCGTGGCAACGTGTCGGTTGTGGTGGGACGCACCCAGGCGAGTGTGCACGTCACACCCACCAGCGGGGTCGCGCTCAATCCCGAATCGGTGCGGGAGGTCGCCCAGGACACACTGGTCGCGGCCGGCTTTCCCAGCACGGTCCGGGTGCGGATCGCCGAACGTGGGGTGGTCTCATGAACGCGACCAACCGCATCGTGAATCGTGCCCTGCTGCTGGTGACCGGACTCGCGCTGGCGATGGTCGGAGTGTTCCTCGTGCTGGCCAGCGGAAAACTGCCGCGGTGGGCCGACGGCCTGCGGGACACCGTGGCCGGCTGGCTCGGCACCCTCGGTGACTGGCTGGGATCGTTCTGGTTTGAACTCCCCGGCGGGGTCGCCCTCTCCGGGGCGGCGGTCCTGTTGATCGCCAAGCTGGTCATCCTATTGGTGCTGCTGATCATCTTCCTCTCCACCCGGGGCGGCGGAAAAACCGCCACGGTTCTGCGCATCGAGGGTGGGCAGGGGGACACCGAGTTGGACGCCAATCTGGTCGAGAACCTGATCGCCGCCCGGCTGCGCGAGAGCACCGATGTGCTCTCGGCCGGTACCGGTGTCTATCGGGTTCGGCGGGCACCGGCGATCCGACTCAGCATCACCCTGCGCCGAGGTGCCCGGGTGCCGCGCGTGCTCGATGAGGTCGAGCGGGCTGTGCGCGACTGGGACGCCCTGGCGGGCACAACGATTCCCGTGATCCTGCACCTGCAGGGTCGGGGATGGCTGGACCGGTGGCGCTCGGCAACGCGGGTGCGCTAGGTCGTCAATTTCATCAAGCGTCAATCTCAATAAGAAGGAGTGGTACGGATGCCAAAGAATCTTTTGATTATCGCAATCCTCGTGGTGGCCGCCTATTTTGTGGGTGTGCAGTCGGCTAAGAATCGCGGCAAGAACTATGAGGATCTGCGCCATCAGGTCGAGCGGCTCTGGACGAGCCCGGACGCCAAGAAGGCGCGCAAGAAGTTCGCCAAGAACGCCCAAAAGTCCATCGAGAAGACACGCAAGTCTCTCGTCGGCAACTAGTCACCAACCATCAAAGGAGCAACATCATGAGTGCAGAAAACCGAATCAAGGCAGCAGCGGACACCGTCGTCGGAAAGGCCAAGGAGGTCATCGGCACCGTCACCGACAACGACAAGCTGGTTGCCGAGGGCAAGGCCGATCAGGTCAAGGGTGACGTGAAGGACACCGTCGAGGACGTCAAGGACGCCTTCAAGAAGTAGTCGATTGGGGGCGAACCGGGTGGTTCGCCCCCGTTCACGTGACGATAGATAACGAATGGACAAAATACTCTTGTTTCGTCCGAGACGGCGGGAGAGGATGAGTTCACAACCGGGCACGCGGCGGAGCAATCCGTGTGTGGCCGGCGGCGAATACTCATCGACTGAGGGGGACGGGGTATGAGCGGTGAACGATTCTCTAGTGCGTTGGAAAACGCGGATGACCGGATCGTTGCCGGGCGGGCTGCCGACGGTGATGCCGCGGCCTTCGCGGTTCTGGTTCGGCGGTACACCCCGATGATGCGCGCCTATGCACGCCGCATCCTGCCCGGCAGCGCCGAGGTGGACGATGTGGTGCAGGACACCTTCATCACCGCCTGGGCGCAGCTGCCCGAGCTGGAAAATCTCGAGCGGGTCAAGAGCTGGCTGATGCGTATCACCAGCCGCAAGGCCGTGGATCGGCTGCGCAGCTCCCGGCCCCATGCGGATATCGATCTGGTGGAGCCCGTGGCATCGCCCGCCGCGACCCCGCCGAGACGGGCCGAGGCCCTGGCCAGTGTTGCGGCACTCAGCGCGGCGCTGAAAGAATTGCCGGACGCCCAGCGCGAGTGCTGGGTGCTTCGAGAGCTTGGCGATTACGGGTATGACGAGATCGCCGAGGAACTGGATCTGCCACTCTCGACCGTCCGTGGCCTCCTGGCCCGCGCCCGAAAATACATCATCGTACGGATGGAGCAGTGGCGATGACCGGTGAACCAGACTATGACCTGAAAACCCTCGGTGTGGAGCCGGAGGAGCTCGACGGGTTTACCCTCGAGGACCTCACCGACTACCTGGATGAGGGCCGCACCCCGCCCAATCCGGCGATCGAGGAGTCGGCCGGGTGCAGACTCGCGCTCGACGCGCTGGAGCGCCTGCGTGCGCTGACCCCCGAGCTGTTGGCCGCCGATGTGGCGGCGGAACCGGCCACCGATGAGGGCTGGGTGCAGGGGATTCTCGCGGGGATCGCGCTGGATGCCCGCGCCGGGCGCCGGATCCCGCTGACCGAGGAGGTGCCCGGACGGGATCTGGGGATCACCGAGGGAGCCATTCGCGGGCTGATCCGCGCGGCCGAAACCGCCGTGCCCGGGGTGCTGGTGGGACGCTGCTTTATCGATGGTGAGGTCGAGGAGTTCGGGGTTCCGGTGCGGATTCGACTGGAAATCGGCGTGGCCTTTGGCACCCCGATTCCCGCAAGTGTGGAGCTGCTGCGCACAGAGATCGCGGCCCGGCTGCGGACCCACACCGGGCTGAACGTGACCGGGATCGACATCTCGGTGCGCGATGTTTCGGCGCCGATTGTCGTCGCGGGTGGCGAACCGGCGTGGCCGGAACCGGCCGGTTCCGAGCCGACGCGAGAGATCCACTCGCTTGATATCAATCCGGAGGATAACCGATGAGTAGCGCCGAAGACTTTGATCTGGCCGTCGAGATTGAGGCGACGGTGCGGGCCCTTCCGGGCGTCACCGGTGTCTTCCAGGCGGGTCTCACCATGACTCGGGTGGTCGAGGTGGGCGCACGCCTGCTGGGACTGCGCGACGGCGCGGCGACCCTGGTGGTGTTGGAGCGGGAATCCGATGCGGTTCGGGTGAGCGTGGCGATCGGGGTGGACTCGTCCGCGGGCGCCGTCGACACCGCCCGGCGCACCCACGCGGCGGTGGAGGCTGTGCTCCGCGCCCGCGCGGATGCCGTGGCCGGTATCCAGGTGACGGTGGTCCACATCGAGGAGTCGGCGCCCGCCCGACCCCCGCTACCCGAACCGGCGGCGCCCTCGACCGGTCTGCCCGGCGTGGTTCTGCCTGGCGGGATTCTGTCCGAGCCCGTGTGACGCCGACCGGAGCTCCCCGAGGTAGACGCCCGGAGGAAGGTGCCCGGAGGAAGGTGCCCGGAGGAAAACGTCCCGGAGGAAAACGCCCCGAGGAAGGCACCCGAGGGAGCGCCCTAGCGCATGTGCACCGGGGCCTTGAGCTCCGTCTTCCGGTCGTCCCGGATAAACCACACCAGGGCGAGGGCGGCCGCGATGACCGCGAAGTTTCCCAGACCGGCGATCGCCGTCAGCGGGGAGTCCACCGAGTGCGCCGAGGACAGGAAAATGGTGGGATCGGTCGAGGCGTGCAGCAGGATTGGCCAAATCAGGTTGCCGGTGACCCGCAGCGCGAGGTACATGCACAGCCCGAAGGCGAAGGTGTAGACCAGCTGAAACGCGGTGGCAAACAGCGTCTGTCCGGTCAGGAGGTTGCTGGCGTGAAGTCCGGCGAATACGGCCGAGGACACCAGGGCCACCGTAATCTCGCGGTAGCCGGCGTTTCTCAGCAGTCGGATCACGAGGCCTCGAGTCAGCAGTTCCTCGGCAAAGCCGATAAACAGCCCGGCGAGCAGCCAGGTGGCAACCACCTCAAATCCGATGGCCGCATAGTCGATGGTGACAAGGTGCAGGATATTGAATGTCAGCACGGCGATGACGGCGATCCACATCCAGCCGTGGCCGGTGATGCGCTGCCGGGCAAACAGCGGTCCGAGCCATCCCAGCGAGAGGGCAAACCCGACCAGCAGCGCGCCGCCGATTGCCAGTGGGAGGATGTACTCCACCAGAATGGCCGCGGCCGATCCCTCCGCCACGTGCTTGGCCAGGGGGATAAAGGCCAGTGAGAACACGTTGTACAACCCGATGTAGGCGACGGCCAGCACAATCGCCCGCCACCATCCGCCACGCTCCCAAAACCGTGCCCATGCGCTGGTCGTGCGTACCGAATCCGTCATGTTTTTCTCATTCCCCGTGTTCCCCGCGCCTCGCGCCCGCGACGACGGTGACGTGTATCGGAGCGGAAACCCCACCCCGCTACTGCGAATGTAGCGCCATGTCCCGCCGCGGCAACAGCGCGGCCGCGGCTGGAATACACCCCAGTTCGAGGGGGCGTGGGATGGACGTGGGTGACAGATGTTCGTTCGCCGCGCCGCCACGGTTCCCCGCCGGAACTGCTGGCTTGTTATCGTGTGTGTGGGCTTTTGCCCTCCCCTTTCCCAGACCTAGGAGGTCCCCATGGCCGTTGAAGAAACCCTCGTCCTTGTAAAGCCGGACGGTGTTGCCCGCAAGCTCAGTGGCGAGATCATCCGCCGGATCGAGGCCAAGGGCTACTCGGTTGTTGACCTGCGCATGGTCCAGCCGGAGCGTTCGCGTCTCGAGCAGCACTACGCCGAGCACCAGGGCAAGCCGTTCTACGAGCCCCTGGTTGCCTTCATGCTGGAGGGCCCGGTTGTGGCCATCCGCGTGGCCGGTGACCGCGTGATCGAGGGCTTCCGCGTCCTCGCCGGTACCACCGACCCCACCCTTGCCGCCCCCGGCACCATCCGCGGCGACTTCGGCCGTGACTGGGGCCTGGCCGTGCAGCAGAACCTGGTCCACGGATCCGACAGCGTCGAGTCCGCTCAGCGCGAGTTGGGTCTCTGGTTCGACTAGTAGGCATCCAAAAAAACGGCACCCCGTGGGGTGCCGTTTTTTTGGTTGCCTCAGCCATGCCACCGAGGCGTACCGGGGGCAGACCTTGCCACGAACTATCGAATGATCGCGCGGCGTAGCAGGCGCCAGGAACCGAGGCTCGCGGCGATTATGGCGACGCCCGCGGCTATGGCCAGCCACCACGGTTCAAATGCGGCGACAATCTGAGCGGCCTGGGGGACCAGGATCAGCACGGCCACCACGATTACCAGTCCGATGCCGATGCCCAGCAGGATCGGTCCACGGTTACTGAAACGGATCCAGGCAGCCCCGAATACTCCGGCCACGGTGAGCATTGCCAGCACCCCGAGGAGGACGATCGCAAACGTTGCGGGGAGGTTGCCGTTGCCCAGGATGGCGATGTCAAAGATGTAGAAGCCAACAAACCAGTGGTTGGTTGCCAGCTCCAGCGCGGCGAGGACCGTCAGCACCACGGCCAGGTAGCTGGCGATCACCAGGTTCCACAGCAGGGTGCCCAGCGTAAACGCTCGACGGGTGGCCCCCAGGGTGATCGCGAATCGGAACGTGGTCGCGGTCGAGGACACGCCCATGTACCCCAGGAACCCACCCAGCGCCCAGACCAGCCCGGGGTTGGAGCGGGAACTGACGATCCATCCCGTGGACCCCGGCTGACTCCCCGCTCGCCAGGCAATCAGAGAGATGAGGATCGAGAGCACCGCGACGACGCCAACATAGAGCACCGGCACCCCGAACGTCATCCGCTTTCGTGTGAGGTGCAGTTGAGTAACCGCGAGCACCGGATTCATGGCGGGTCCCTTCGTGGAGCTGGAGCTGGAGTTGAAGTTGGAGGTCACGTCGGAGGCTTCCGGTGTGCGGGTCTGTGCAGGGGTGCCGAGGACGGTCATGCTGCCACCGCCTCGGCCGCGGATTCGCTGCCAAAAGCCGTCACCAGATCGGCCACGCTGACCCCCTGGATGCGCGCACCGACCGCTTCGGCCCGGACCAGAAACGCGTCGTCGGCGCTGCCTCGAATGGTGGCCGAGGCGAGGCCCGGCACCGTGTGCAGGCGCAGGACGTCCAGGCCGGCCGTCAGCTCGCGGATCGCATCGTCGCGTCCGCTCACGGTGAAGGCAATCTCGGGGATTTCGTCAATGTCGGCATTGAGTAGGATTCGCCCCGAATCCACGATCAGCACCCGGTCAAACAGCGACTCGGACTCCTCCACGTGGTGGGTCGAGAGGATCACGGTGCGCGGGTGCTCGGCCACATCTCGGACCAGAGCCTCGTGGAAATAGCGGCGTGCGTTGACGTCGAGCCCGAGATAGGGCTCATCCATCAGCGTGAGCGGCGCGCGGGAGGCCAATCCCAATACGATGGCGACGGCCGAAAGCTGGCCGCGGGAGAACTTCTTCACCGACTGATTCAGCGGGACCCGGAAGCCCGCGACGAGACGCTTCGCGAAATCCGCATCCCAGTGGGGCAGGAAGCGCGGGGCAATGGAGAGGACATTACCCACGGTGAAGTCGTCGGGATAGCGCTGGTTGTCGCGCACCAGGTTGATCCCGGCGAGTGTGGGGGCATGCTCAAACGGGGAGTGCCCGTTCACGTGTATGGTGCCCGCGCTGGGCAGGTCCTGGCCGGCGATGAGCGAGAGTAGCGTCGTTTTGCCCGCGCCATTGCGCCCGAGTAGGCCGCAGATGCTGCCGGCGGCCAGGGTGAAGGACACGTCGTCGAGCGCCGTGTGTGAGCCGAAGCGTCGGGTGACGCCGTCGAGGACAAGGTGGTCGGTCATGAGGGTTCCTTTGCGAGGGTGTCGCGGACGAGTCGCTCGATCTCGGCGGGGCGCAGCCCGAGGAGGCGTGCTTCGCGAACCAGGGGTTCAACGAAGTCGGCGCGCAGTCGATCCCGACGCTGCGCGAGCAGGAGCTCGCGGGCACCGGGGGCAACAAAGATGCCGATTCCGCGTTTCTTATAGAGGGCTCCCTGCTCAACCAGGAGGTTGACGCCCTTGGAAGCGGTGGCCGGGTTCAGATCAAAAAACACGGCCAGGTCGGTCGCCGAGGGCACCGCCGATTCCTCCGGGTAGGTTCCGGAGACGATGTCATCGGCGAGCCGCGTGGCGAGCTGCTGGAAGAGGGGAGTGGTACCTGTGAACACGGTACCACTCTAGTCCATTACTCGACTAATGGACTAGTGGTCCGAGGAATTTCTTTTGGGAATGTTTTGTCCGGGTGCCGGGTTGGCCTGGGTATGACTGAACCCATCAAGGTAGACATCTGGTCCGACATCGCGTGTCCGTGGTGCTTCATCGGCAAGCGCAAGTTCGAGGCGGGCGTCGCCGCGTTCGCCGCCGGTTCCGATACCCCGGTCGAGGTGGAGTACCACTCCTTCGAGCTGGCCCCGGACACCCCGGTTGACTTCGAGGGAAGCGAGCTGGACTTCCTGGTGAGCCACAAGGGCATGCCCGCCGAGCAGATCACCGAGATGCTGGGGCGCGTGACCGGGATCGCCGCCCAGAGCGGCCTGGAGTTCAACTTCGACAAGCTGCGTCACACCAACACCGTGCTTGCCCACCAGGCTCTGCACTTTGCCAAGGCGCACGGCAAGCAGCGCGAGCTCGCCGAGGTCCTCTTCCGCGCCTACTTCACCGACGGAAAGCACGTGGGAAACATCGCCGATCTGGCCGAGCTGGGCGCCACCGTGGGCCTGGACGCCGCGGAACTGACCGCCGCCCTCGAGGCCGACCGTTATCTGGCCGATGTGCGTGCCGACCAGGCGCAGGCCCAGGGCTATGGCATCCAGGGTGTTCCGTTCTTTGTGATCGACGGCAAGTACGGGGTTTCCGGGGCTCAGGAGGCGCAGGCCTTCGAGCAGGTCCTGACCCAGGTCAGCGCGGAGCGTGGCGCATGAGCAGCCCGTTCACGCTGATCGGGGATCCCTCCGCCGAGGCCTGCGGTCCCGATGGCTGCGCGATTCCGGCCGAGCATCCGGCGCGCGCGCAGGCGGCCGAATCCGATGCGACGGCGCCGACGACCGAATCGGCGGCATCGCTCGCGGACTAGCGTCACCACATAAAAACACCGTGTCACCCCTACTGGGGGACACGGTGTTTTTGTGTGCCGGGCGACACGCCCGAGGTTAGAGGTGGTTCAGGACATCCAGACGCAGCTGGGCGATCACGGCGATGATGATGTACACGGCCAGGGTCAGCGGAATGATCCAGGAGAGCAGGGCTCCGGCCACGCGGCGCACGCCCGCGCTGGCGGGCAGGTTGCCCTCACGCAGGTTGTAGAGGGTGACCGAGAGGAACGAGGGGATCATGACCGACCAGGTCAGCATGCACCAGGGGCACAGGGTTCCCAGCACGAAGATGGACTGGCTGATCAGCCAGATCACAAAGACGATTCCGCCGAGCATGCCCACGTTGAACACAACCCAGAACCAGCGCGGGAAACGGGCACCGGCCAGGATCGCGACACCCACCACGATCGGTGCGACCCAGGCACCGAGGCCGATGATCGGGTTCGGGAACCCAAAGACCGCACCCTGCCAGGAGTTGAGGTTCGCCGAGCACTGAACGAGAACGCTGACGTCACAGCCCAGCGCTTGGCCGGGGTTGGTGAGGGTGTTGATCTTCTCGACTGTGAGTTCAAAGGCCGCTAGCCATCCCACCAGGCCGGCCACAATGAGGAAGATGGCGAGCAGGCGTGGTTGACGCGTCGTTTCGGTGCTGGTCATGCTCGAATTATGACATAGCGATTTGGGAAAAAAGCGAAGGCCGTTCGCATGTTGATGCCTCCCGCATGCGATAATGAGAGCTGTGCAGGTTTCGCCGCGCGAAACCTGGATGAACGAAGGCTTGTCAGGTGCCGAGCGCGCCTGATGCGCGAGTGAGCGTTGGGAAACGCCCCCCGCAAAGCGATCCGAGCCACGGGGCCGATCGCTGTAGTGCATAGGATTTGGTGAGTTGAACGCCCAGGCGTAGAGATTCGCCCAAGATTCCCGGATGGTAGCGCGGCTACTAATCGGATGAGGAGTGCACCAGTAATGGTGAATAAAAACAAAAACGAGGCAGTACCTGCCGACAATAATGATGCAGCAACCACCGAGGTTTCGGAGACGAAGGCCCCGGCAACCGAGGAGACGCCGGCACGAGCCCCGCGTCGCACCCGGGGCTCGCGTCGAGTGAGTGCGTCCGCCGGTGCCGCAACCGCGCCAAGTGATGCAGTGGTATCCACCGAGGCTGCCGCCGGTGCCGGTGCCGGTGCCGAGTCCGTCGCAGCCGAGACGGCGAGTGTCGATGCCTCGAGTGCCAACGGGACTGCCGCCGAGGTAAGTGCCACCGAAGCGAACGGTGTCGACACGGCCGCCATCGAGACGCCCGACACGGAGCAGGCCGCCGCGGAGTCGGCTGGCGCTGTGTCTGCTAGCGCAGATTCGGACAGCGCAGAGCCGGCTGCCGAGCAGGCTCCCGCAGTGGACGCCGCCGAGCCGGTGGCTCCGCGTCAGCGTCGTCGAGGCCGCCCGACCAAGGCCGAGCAGCTTGCCAAGGCGGAGGCCGCCGAGGCCGCCGCCCGTCAGGCTGCCGAGGGTGCAACCGTCGAGGACGCTTCCACGCCGGCCACCGAGACCGAGGCAACCGAGACCGAGGCCGCCGAGGCACCTGCCGAAGCCGTGAACTCCGCTGCCGCAGACTCGGCCTCCACCACCGCTGCCGCCACTACCGCCGCTGCTCCCGAGGCGGAGGCCGCCACCGAGGCACCCGCAACCGCAGCCCCCAAGATTGTCAGCCCGCTGCCGGTACCGTTTGTGTCGGCACCGTCCACCGCCCTGATCTTCCTGGCACCGGATCTGCCCCCGCTGCCCGCCCGCCCCGCGCGAGCCGAGTTTGAGCCGGAGGAGGACGAGGAGTACTCGTCCACCCGTCGTCGTTCGCGTCGTCGTGGCGGCGACCGCGACAACGCGCGTGATGAGCGCCCGAGCGCCCGCGACAACGTCCGCGACAACCCCCGCGACGGTGGCCGCGATGGCTACCGTGAGAACACCCGGGACAACTACCGCGACGGCGACCGTCGCGAGAACACCCGTCCGGCCCGCGAGCCGCGCGAGGCCGTGCTGATCACCGAACCGCAGAAGATCAAGGGCTCGACCCGCCTGGAGGCCAAGAAGCAGCGCCGCCGGGACGGCCGCGATGCCGGTCGTCGCCGCGCCGTGGTCACCGAGGCCGAGTTCCTCGCCCGCCGCGAGGCCGTGGATCGCACCATGGTGGTGCGTGAGAAGAACCAGAAGATCCAGATCGGTGTGCTCGAGGACAAGGTCCTGGTGGAGCACTACGTCGCCCGCAACGAGGAAGCCTCGCTGATCGGCAACGTGTACCTCGGTCGCGTGCAGAACGTGCTGCCCAGCATGGAGGCCGCGTTTGTGGACATCGGACGCGGTCGTAACGCCGTGCTCTACTCGGGTGAGGTCGACTGGGAGGCCGCCGGTACCACCGGTAACCAGCCCCGTCGGATCGAGCTCGCGCTCAAGCCCGGCGACAAGATCCTCGTCCAGGTCACCAAGGACCCGGTGGGCCACAAGGGTGCCCGCCTGACCAGCCAGGTCTCGCTGCCCGGCCGCTACCTGGTGTACGTACCCAACGGCTCCATGTCGGGGATCTCCCGCAAGCTGCCGGACACCGAGCGTGCCCGCCTGAAGAAGATCCTCAAGGCCGTGCTCCCCGAGAACACCGGCGTCATCGTTCGCACCGCGGCCGAGGGTGCCACCGAGGAGCAGCTGACCCTGGATGTCAACCGCCTCACCTCGCAGTGGGCGCACATCTCCGAGCAGGTCAAGAAGGCCAACGCCCCGGCCCTGCTGCACAGCGAGCCCGACCTGCTGGTCAAGATCGTCCGCGACGTCTTCAACGAGGACTTCCAGTCGATGGTGATCGCCGGAGACGACGCCCGCGAGATCATCACCAGCTACCTCCAGCAGGTGGCTCCGGACCTGGTCGACCGCGTCGAGCGCTACGAGGGTAGCAAGGACGTCTTCGACGAGTACCGCATCACCGAGCAGATCGAGAAGGCCCTGGACCGCAAGGTCTGGCTGCCCTCGGGTGGTTCGCTGGTCATCGACCGCACCGAAGCAATGACCGTGATCGACGTCAACACCGGTAAGTTCGTGGGCTCGGGCGGAAACCTTGAGGAGACCGTCACCAAGAACAACCTGGAGGCGGCCGAGGAGATCGTTCGTCAGCTGCGTCTGCGCGACATCGGTGGCATCATCGTGGTTGACTTCATCGACATGGTTCTGGAGTCCAACCGCGACCTGGTGCTGCGCCGCGTGATCGAGTGCCTGAGCCGCGACCGCACCAAGCACCAGGTGGCCGAGGTCACCTCGCTGGGTCTGGTTCAGATGACGCGTAAGAAGCTGGGTCTGGGGCTGCTGGAATCCTTCAGCGAGCCCTGTGAGACCTGCGCCGGCCGCGGTGTCATCGTGCACCACGACCCGGTGGTCAAGCACAAGCAGACCCCGCAGCCCGAGCAGCGTCGTCGCGGCAAGGGTGGTGCCGGCCAGCAGCAGAACACTCAGCAGCAGAACGGTGGCCACAACAACGGTGCCGCTCAGCAGCAGCCCGCCGCCAAGGCCGCGACCCACGCGATCACCGACGATGCCAAGAACATGCTGGCCCAGATTGCGGCCAGCACCATCGCCGGAACCCACGAACACGAGGGTGCCGCCGAGGCCTCGGCCGAGACCCCGGTGGTCGAGGTGCGCAAGAAGCGTCGTCGCGGCGGAAAGAACCGTGACTCGCAGCTGCTCCTGGAGCAGACCGAGTCACCGGCCGCCGAGCTGGCAGCCCTGCTGCAGCCCGTGACCGAGACCGCCCCGGCGGCCCCGGCCGTGTCGGGTACCCCGGCCACTCCCGAGACCGCGTCCGCGCCGGTCGCCGAGGACGCTCCCGCCGAGCGCCCCGAGCGCCCCGAGCGTCCGGCCCGCGGGGGTCGTGGACGTGCGAGCCGTCGCGGCGGACACGAGACCCTGCCGCTGCTGGACATTCCGCTGGAAGCCGTGCGGAAGAACCACAAGGTGGATGTCAAGGTGGCCGAGGACCTGCTGGGTTCGGTCCTGGACGCCCTGCCCGAGCCCAAGCAGCCGGGCAAGGGTCGCAACCGTAACCGTCGGGTGAGCACCCAGGCGCTGACCGGAACCCCGGTGCGTCACGACGGTGAGGCTCAGCCCACCGCCGAGTAGCACCCCTCAACAGCAATCGCCGTCCCGGATTCGGGGCGGCGATTGCTGTTTCCCGGTGTACTAGTCCGCGCGCAGGAGGCCGTTGGAGTGGGTGGCCAGCGCGTAGGCGAACTCGTCGGCGATGCTGAGGGTGCGATTGGTGACCCACTGCTGCTGGAGCCCATCGGCCAGGGCGATCAGCGCACGCGCATCCCGTGCGCGATCGGCGAGCGGGCGGGTGTCCCCGCGCTGGTCCAGGAACTCACACAGCTCATCAACGATGCGGGCGTAACGATCGCGGAAATAGGCGGCGGCCGGATGATCGGGGGAGCTGGCCGCCGCCGACATGGTCACAAACAGCTCCACCAGCCCGGGACGGGTCGTATTGGCCTCGAGGACCGCGATAAAGTCGCGGATCGGATGCTCGGCCGAGATGGTGGCGGCGTCAACCTCGTCTCGGCGCTGCAGGATCTGCACCAGCAGGTCCTCGCGGGATTCAAAGTAGTGCATGACGCCGGCCAGGCTCAGCTCGCAGCGTGCGGCCACCGTGCGCAGCGAGGTGCCGCGGTAGCCCTCGTCGGCAAATACCTCCAGGGCGACGGTGAGGATCTTTTCGCGCTGCCGGGTGCCTTTAGGTGAGAGGGGGGAGCGATCAGACATTGGCCCATCGTATATCAGCCACCCCCTGTTGTGATAAAACCGTTCACTGTATGCTTTTGATCGTCAGCGTCGACCCAAAGGAGCACCGTGACACAATCACCACTTCCCACCCAGGCCCCCGACGCGGGGGCGGAGGCTGCACGCTTTAACCCCAAACTCCGGGTTCTGCTGGGTACCCTGCTGCCGGCAAATATCGCGATGTTCATGGTCTGGGGTGCCACCGCCTCGCTGCTGCTCTCGCTGCAGATTCAGGAGATTGACCCGGACAAGAAGGAAACCAACCTCTCCCTGGTGCTCACCGTGGGGGCGTTTTGTGCGATGATCGCGCAGCCGCTGGCCGGCCTGGTTTCCGACCGGACCCGCAGCCGGTTCGGGCCCCGCGCCCCCTGGATCGTGGGCGGTGCCCTGGTGGGCGGCCTCGCGCTGGTGGGGATGGGTCTCGGCACCACGGTCTGGCAGATCATGATCGCCTGGATCGCCGTGCAGATCGCCTATAACTTCGCCCAGGGCCCGCTGAGCGCGGTCATGCCCGACCGGGTTCCCAGCGCCCTGCGCGGAACCTTCTCGGCGATCATCGGCCTGGGGCTCATGCTCGGCATGGTCGGCGGCCAAATGGTGGGATCGCTCTTCGCCCGGAACATCCCGGTGGGCTACGTGTTTTTCGCCGGGATCGCGCTGGTGGTGCTGACACTGTTTGTGGCGCTGAACCCGGATCGGGATAACCGCGAGCGCCCGCGCGACCCGTTCGACCTGAAGGTATTCCTCGGCGGCTTCTGGGTCAACCCGATCAAGCACCCCGACTTCTTCTGGGCCTTCACCGGAAGGCTGCTGCTCAATGCCGGCTACCTCATGGTCAGCACCTACATGATCTTTATCCTGCAGGAGTACATCGGGGTCAGTAAGGAGCGCGCGATCGAACTCACCCCGCAGTTTGCGCTGCTGAGCATGGCGGCCCTGCTGGTTTCCACGCTGGTGGCCGGTCCGCTCTCGGACAGGCTGCGTCGGCGCCGCGTATTTGTCATGGTCTCGGCCGGGTTCCTCGCGCTGGCCCTGCTGATCCCGCTGCTGATGCCCAACGAGGGCGGCATGGCGCTGTTCTCCCTGGTGTCGGGCTTTGGCTTCGGGATCTTCCAGTCGGTGGATACCGCGCTGATCAGCGAGGTGCTGCCCAGCAAGGAGGACTTCGCCAAGGACCTCGGGGTGATCAATATTGCCGCCACGCTGCCCCAGACGCTCGCCCCGGCCCTCGCCGGACTCATCGCCCTCAATTTTGGCTACGCACTTCTCTTCCCGATCGGCATCGTCCTGGTAATCCTGGGCGGACTTGCCGTGATTCCCGTTCGATCCGTTCGCTAGCTAGTTCCACCCCCTAGAAAGGTCATCATGTCAGTACACCCGCAGACCGAAACGATCCTTGCCGGACTCACGCTCGAACAGAAGGCGTCGCTGCTCAGCGGCGCGACCTTCTGGGAGACCGAGGGTATTGAGGAGGCCGGGATCCCCTCGATTATTGTCTCCGACGGCCCCCACGGGGTGCGCCGCCAGTCCACCGGGGGCGACCACCTGGGCCTGCTCGACGGCGAGCCCGCGACCTGTTTCCCGCCCGCCGTGGGCCTCGGGTCCAGCTGGGACCCCGAGCTGGTCGAGCGTGTGGGTGAGGCCCTGGGGCGCGAGGCGCAGGCCAAGCGCGTGAGCGTGCTGCTGGGTCCGGGCATCAACATCAAGCGAGACCCGCGCTGTGGCCGCAACTTCGAATACCTCTCCGAGGACCCGCTGCACGCGGGCGTGCTGGGCAGTGCGTTTGTGCGCGGCGTGCAGTCCCAGGGGGTCGGCACCTCGCTGAAGCACTATGCGGCGAACAACCAGGAGACCGACCGTCTCCGTGTCAGCGCCGAGATCGACACCCGCACCCTGCGCGAGCTCTACCTCCCCGCCTTCCGCCGCGTGGTGACCGAAACCCAGCCGTGGACGGTCATGTGCTCCTATAACAAGGTCAACGGCATCTTCGCCTCCGAGCACAACTGGCTGCTCAACACCGTGCTGCGCGACGAGTGGGGTTTTGAGGGTGTGGTGGTCTCGGACTGGGGTGCCGTGCGCGATCGGGTACCCTCGCTGGCCGCGGGTCTGGATCTGGAAATGCCCTCGACCAACGGACGCACCGACGCCGATGTGGTGGCCGCGGTGAAGAACGGTTCGCTGGAGATCGCCGTGGTGGACACCGCGGTGCGTCGCCTGATCGAGCTCGCGCTGAACGGTCACGAGGGACTGTGGCCGGACGCCGAACTCGACGTGGAGGCTCAGCACGCCATCGCCCGCGAGATCGCCGGCCGCAGTATCGTCCTGCTCCGCAATGAGGACGCCATTCTGCCGCTGACCCCGGGGGCCGGACCGGTGGCCGTGATCGGCGAGTTCGCCCGCACCCCGCGCTATCAGGGCGCCGGCAGCTCGCAGATTGTGCCCACCCGACTCGACAACGCGCTGGACGCGATCCGCGCGGCCGCGGGGGAGGACGTGCCGTTTGCCCCGGGCTTTGTGCTCGAGGGGGAGTCGGATCCTGTCCTCGCCGACGAGGCCGTGCGCCTGGCCGCCTCGGCCGAGACCGTGCTGTACTTCGCCGGGCTGCCGTCGAGCGCCGAGTCCGAGGGCTTTGACCGCGAGGACATCGAGCTGCCCGCCGACCAGGTGGCGCTGCTGGAGCGTCTGATCGAGGCCAACCCGCGGATCGTTGTCGTTCTGAGTAACGGCGCCGTGGTGCGCGTCTCGGACTGGAACGAGCGGGTGCCCGCGCTGGTCGAGGGCTGGCTGCTCGGTCAGGCCGGCGGTGGCGCGATCGCCGATGTGCTCTACGGCGTCGTCAACCCCTCGGGCCGGCTCACCGAATCGATCCCCGAGCGCCTGCAGGACGTCCCCGCCTACACCAGCTTCCCCGGGGAGCACGGTTCGGTGCGCTACGCCGAGGGGCTGTACGTGGGATACCGCCACTATGACACCCGCGAGGCCGCGGTCACCTACCCGTTCGGGTTCGGACTGTCCTATACCTCGTTTGACTACGCCCATGAGGCGGTGCGGGTTGAGGGTGACACCGTCCACGTGAGCGTTCAGGTCACCAACACCGGCACCCGCGACGGCCGCGAGGTTGTCCAGGTGTACAGTGGCCTGCCCGGTGCCGAGGTCTCGCGCCCGGTCCACGAGCTCCGAGCCTTCACCTCGGTGGAGATCCCCGCGGGGACGACCCGGCAGGTGGAGCTCAGCTTCCCGGTGGCCGACCTGGCCTACTTCTCCACCGCCGCCGATGTGTGGAGCGTCGAGGGGGGAACGTATGTCATCGAGATCGCCGCGTCTTCCCGCGACATCCGGGCCCGCCTGGATATTCAGATCGAGGGCGACCCTTCGCCGATCCCGCTGAGTGTGAACTCGACCCTCGGTGAGTGGTTCGCCCACCCGGTGGGCGCGCCGATCCTCAACGAGGCCTTCGCCCAGGTGCTCGAGGCAACCCCCGCCGTGGGCGGCATGCTGAACGACCCGCACCTGCGCAAGATGGCCGAGCAGATGCCGATGTCCCAGCTGGTGGCCTTCGGCGCGATCACGCCCGAGCAGGCACAGGGTCTGGTTGATGCGGTCGAACTGGCCAGCGCCTAACCACCCAAAAGGCGGGGCGGCATCCGAAATGGATGCCGCCCCGCCTTCGTGTTGCTAGTGGCTCTGCAGGGTGCGCGACTCGGCACGGGCCAGCCGACGCTCGCGCTCGGTGATGCGCAGGCCGCTGGCGATCAGGCGACGGGTGAGGGTTTTGGGGGAGACCGGTGTGGCACCGGCGGCGATCAGGCTCTGGTAGACCCGGGCCGGGACGTCATAGTGGTCCAGGTCGAATCCCCGGCGCGGAATCTGATTCTCGGCGGCGAAGGTGTGCAGCTCGTCGAGGGACTCATCGCTGACCAGGTGCGACCAGAGGGTGCCGTGGTTGGGCCACATCGGGTTATCAATCAGGATTGTCATGTCACAGAGTCTAAGCAGATGGTGTTCCGTTTCATTCCCGGTTGTCACCGAAAACACGCCGGGCGACGACACGAGCCCGAGGGTATTTGGTAAGCGGGCGTTAATCGGCTAACCTTGAACCTTGGAACGCGTGTGCTTATCCCACACGTAAAACCAAAGTTTTCTGACAGCCGTTACTCTGATCCCACTGGGTTCCGGCAGGGCAGTGACACTCAGATATGCACGTAATCGGAGCTCAGCTCCCCAGAGAATAGGTATCTACAGTGGTTTACGCAGTAGTACGCGCCGGTGGCCGGCAGGAAAAGGTTGAGGTCGGCTCGATCATCACCACCAACCGCATCGCGGGCGACAAGGACGGGAACGTGCAGCTTGCTGCCGTTCTCCTCGTAGATGGTGACAAGATCACCTCCGACGCCAAGTCGCTTGAGAAGGTCGCCGTGACCGCCGAGGTTCTGAACGACCTCCGCGGCCCGAAGATCGTCATCCAGAAGTTCAAGAACAAGACCGGTTACAAGAAGCGTCAGGGCCACCGTCAGGAGCTCACCCGCCTCAAGATCACCGGCATCAAGTAGAGACGCTAAGGAGATCCTCTAATGGCACATAAGAAGGGTGCGAGCTCCACTCGCAACGGTCGTGACTCGAACGCTCAGCGTCTCGGTGTAAAGCGTTTCGGCGGCCAGACCGTCAACGCAGGCGAGATCATCGTGCGTCAGCGCGGAACCCACTTCCACCCCGGTGTGAACGTGGGCCGTGGTGGCGATGACACTCTGTTCGCTCTGGCAGCCGGCTCGGTTGAGTTCGGTGCAAAGGGTGGCCGCAAGGTTGTCAACATCGTGGCGGTCGACGCCTAAGTCGCGTTTCCGCTACATTATGTGAGGGGTGAGCTTCGGCTTACCCCTCACGTGTTTTCCGGGAACCTTCGGAGAACCTGCTTTCGCGCGAGATCCCGCGCATTTTCTACAAGGGGTACAGACCGTGACCACGTTTGTCGATCAGATCACTCTCCACCTCAACGCCGGTAACGGCGGCGATGGTTGCGTCTCGGTAAAGCGCGAGAAGTTCAAGCCGCTGGGCGGGCCCGATGGTGGCCCCGGCGGTAGCGGTGGTGACATCGTTCTCGTGGCCGACCCCAACACCACCACCCTGCTGGCCTACCACCGCTCCCCGCACCGTCGCTCGGACAACGGTGGTCCGGGTATGGGTGACTACCGCGGCGGAACCAACGGCGAGGAGCTGGTGCTGCCGGTTCCGCTGGGAACCGTCGTGAAGACCCCCGAGGGCGAGGTCCTCGTGGACCTGACCCAGGCCGGCGACCGCTTTGTGGCCGCCGAGGGTGGACACGGAGGCCTGGGCAACAACGGCCTCGCCAACTCCAAGCGCAAGGCCCCCGGATTCGCGCTGCTGGGCACCCCGGGTGTCGAGCGCGACCTCATTCTTGAGCTCAAGACCGTCGCCGATGTGGCGCTCGTGGGCTACCCGTCGGCCGGTAAGTCGAGCCTGATCGCGGCCATGTCCGCGGCCAAGCCGAAGATCGCCGACTACCCCTTCACAACCCTGCACCCGAACCTCGGTGTGGTCGACTCGGGGAACACCCGCTACACCATCGCCGATGTCCCCGGACTGATCGAGGGTGCCAGTGAGGGCCGCGGGCTGGGCCTGGAGTTCCTGCGCCACGTCGAGCGCTGCGCGGCCCTGCTGCACGTGCTCGACTGCGGCACCCTGGAGCCCGGTCGCGACCCGATCAGCGACCTCGACATCATCCTCGGCGAGCTGGAGGCCTACCCGGTCCCCGAGGGCCAGAAGCCGCTGACCGAGCGTCCGCAGCTGATCGCCCTGAACAAGATCGACGTCCCCGAGGCCCGCGAACTCGCCGAGTTCGTGAAGGCGGACCTGGAGGCGCGCGGCTACCGCGTGTTCCTGATCTCCGCCGTGAGCCGCGAGGGCCTGACCCAGCTGAACTACGCCCTGGGCGAGCTGGTGGAGGAATCCCGCGCCGAGGTTGTGGCCGCGATCGAGGCCTCGCCGCGCATCGTGCTGCGACCCAAGGCCGTGGATCGCTCGGGCTTCCAGATCCGCGTCGAGGGTGGATCCTACGGAAACCTGTTCCGCGTGCTCGGCGAAAAGCCGTGGCGCTGGGTCCAGCAGACGGACTTCAACAACGACGAGGCCGTGGGTTACCTGGCCGACCGCCTGCACAAGCTCGGTGTGGAAGACGGCCTGTTCAAGGCCGGTGCCGTGGCCGGATCCACCGTGGTCATCGGTACAGGTGACGGCGTGGTCTTCGACTGGGAGCCCACCATGAGCTCCTCCGCCGAGATCGCGACCCCGCGTGGAACCGACCCGCGCCTCGATCAGCTGCACCGCCCCACCGCCAAGCAGCGTCGCGCCGAGTACCTGGACCGCATGGACGCCAAGGAGGAGGCCCGTCAGGAGCTCCGCCGCGAGGGCGAGACCGGCTTCTGGGACGTGGACGCGGAAATCGCCGAGGATGCGATCCTCGCCGAGGGTGCCGTGGACTACGACGATGAGGACGGCGATTTCGACGACGACCACGGGGTTGAGGTCATTCAGCTTCGCGGCGAAAGCGAGTAAAACCGCGTGACCCTGCAGAACCGTGCCGAACTGCGTGGCGCCCGCCGCGTGGTTGTGAAGGTGGGATCCTCCTCGATCAGCGGCGATAACGTCGCTCAGATCACCCCGCTCGTGGACGCCCTCGCGGCGGCCTACGCCCGGGGCACCGAGATCGTCCTGGTGTCCTCGGGTGCCATCGCCACGGGTCTGCCATTCCTGAACCTCGACCGCCGGCCAACCGACCTTGCTACCCAGCAGGCGGCGGCCGCGGTCGGGCAGAATCAGCTGATTCACCGCTACCAGGAGGAGTTGGACCGTCACGGCATCATCGCCGGGCAGGTGCTGCTCTCCGCCAACGACCTGGCGCTGGATGCTCACCGCGTCAACGCGCAGCGGGCCATGTCCCGGCTGCTGGGTCTGCGCATCCTCCCCATCGTCAACGAAAACGACACCGTGGCCACCCACGAGATCCGCTTCGGTGACAACGATCACCTGGCCTCGATGGTGGCGCGGCTGATCGGGGCCGATGCCCTGGTGCTGCTCTCCGATATCGAGTGCCTCTACACCCGGCCGCCGAGCGAGCCCGGGGCCGAGCCGATCCCGCTGGTGCCCTTTGGTGTCGAGCTGGACGGGGTGGAGTTTGGCGAGCCCGGCAAGGCCGGCGTGGGCACCGGGGGAGCGGCCACCAAGGCCTCCGCCGCGCGCCTGGCCGCCGACAGCGGCACCGCCGTGCTGATTACTTCGACCCCGAACGTTGCCCGCGCCCTGGATGGGGAAGACCTGGGTACCTGGTTCGAGCCGCGCCCGCAGGCGTAGCGCCCCACAACGGGGGACACGCCCGCCTGCACCGTTTCTCGGGTTTGTCACAGAAGCGACGCGTGTCGGCGCGAACTCGCTACACTAACGGCATGAGTGAACGCGATGCCCAGCAGGTAGAGTCCGTCGTATTTGAGCGCCTGCGGGGCACCCGCGAGGCTGCCCGAGGACTCGCCATTGCCAACGGAAACCTGCGTAACGCGGTCCTGGAATCCATCGCCGCCGGGATCGAGGAGCACACCGAGGCGATCATCGCCGCCAATGCGCTGGATCTTGAGGCGGGGGAGCGGGCCGATATCGGTGCCGGGCTACTGGATCGACTGCGCCTGGACGCACCGCGCATCGCCGCGCTGGCCCGCGCCGTGCGCGAGATCGCCGCGCTGCCCGACCCCCTGGGTCAGACCGTGCGTGGCAGCACCCTGCCCAACGGCATCAAGCTCGACCAGGTGCGGGTTCCCTTCGGCGTGATCGGGGCGATCTACGAGGCCCGACCCAACGTCACCATCGACATCGCGGCGCTGGCCATCAAGAGCGGTAACGCGATCGCCCTGCGCGGGGGAACGGCCGCCGAGAACTCCAACCTCGTCCTGGTTCGTGTCCTGCGGGATGGGCTTGCCGCGAACGGGCTGAACCCCGATGCCATCGTGAGCGTGGATGACTTCGGCCGCGACGGCGCCAACGCCCTGATGGCCGCCCGCGGCCTGGTCGACGTGCTGATTCCGCGCGGCAGCGCCTCGCTGATTCAGGCGGTGCTCAACACCGCCAAGGTTCCGGTAATCGAAACCGGTGCCGGCGTGGTCCACATCTACCTGGATGAGTCCGCGCGTCTGGACTGGGCCGTGGACATCGTGCACAACGCCAAGGTGCAGCGCCCCAGCGTGTGCAACGCGGTTGATACCGTGGTGGTGCACCGCGGTGCCGCCGAGCGGGTCCTGCCCGCGGTCCTGGACGCGGTGTCTCGCTCGGGTGTGCGCCTGCTCGCCGATGAGCGCACCCGCGAGCTCTACCCGAACGTGGAAATCGCCACGGCCGAGACGTGGGCCACCGAGCACATGAACCTGACCCTGGGGGTCAAGATTGTGGATGACCTCGATGGTGCCCTCGCGCATATCCGCGAGTACTCGACCGGACACACCGAGTCGATCATCACCGAGGATGTGCGCTCCGCCGAGCGATTCCTGGCCGAGGTCGACTCCGCCGTGGTCATGGTTAACGCGTCGACCCGGTTCACCGATGGCGGCGAATTCGGCTTCGGCGCCGAGGTGGGTATTTCCACCCAGAAGCTGCACGCGCGCGGCCCGATGGGGCTGTCCGAGCTGACCAGCACCAAGTGGATCGTGCGTGGCGCGGGTCAGGCCCGAATCTAACCGGTAGACTGGTCCGAGGCGATTCTTGCCCGAACTGTGAATTGGAGAACTGATGTCGATCTCGACCATCCTCGTTTCCGCTGCTGAGGCGGCGCACACCGAGCTGCCCATGCCCCCCTTCATGTATGGCGTGGTTGCGCTGGTAGCGCTGGCGATCCTCGGTGTCACCACCTTCACCTACCGCGACGTAGCCAACCGTCACAGCCAGAAGCCGGCCGCACAGCCGGGTGCCGGTAGCCACCACTAAGGTAGGTTCGTCAGGATGCAGGCCGGTACACGGCGCCCGCGGATCGGGGTCATGGGTGGAACCTTTGACCCGATTCATCACGGTCACCTGGTGGCCGCCAGCGAGGTAGCCCAGTCGTACGACCTGGATGAGGTGGTGTTTGTTCCCACCGGTCGTCCGTGGCAGAAGAGCCGCGTGACCGAGGGGGAGCACCGCTACCTGATGACGGTCATCGCGACCGCCTCCAATCCGCGGTTCACCGTGAGCCGGGTGGATCTTGACCGTGAGGGTCCCACCTTCACGATCGACACCCTGCGGGACCTGCAGCGCCAGCGTCCCGACGCCGAGCTGTACTTCATCTCGGGGGCCGACGCGGTCCAGCAGATCCTGGGTTGGAAGGACGTCGACGAGCTGTGGTCCCTGGCCAAGTTCGTTGCGGTCACCCGCCCGGGCCACGTGCTCACCGAGGAAGCGCTTCCCAATAAGGATGTCGCCGTGCTTGAGGTTCCCGCAATGGCGATTTCCTCCACCGACTGCCGTGCCCGTGTCAAAGACGGTTCGCCGGTTTGGTATCTCGTACCGGACGGCGTCGTTCAGTACATCAGCAAACACCACCTGTATCGGAGTAATGCATGAGTACATCATCCGACGATAAGCCGCTGTCGCGTCGTCAGCTGCGAGAGCGCACGCAGGCGGGCCAGACGGCGCAGGTTCCCGTCGTCGCGCCGCAGACTCCGCCCGCCGAGGCGCGTCCAGCCGCTTCGGCGACCGGCACCGAAGCATCGGCGCCGGACACGAACACCACCGCTCCGCTGGATGCCGGTGCGATTCGTGCGCTGATCGAGGCCGAGCGCAGCGGGGCGACGCTAACCCGTCGCCAGATGCGCGATCTGGAGCGGGCCCGGGGGACCGGAACCGCCGCCGACGCCGCCCGGGGCGTGAGCACCGAGCGTCCCGCACCCACGAACGCCCCGCAGACCCCGACCCTGTCCGATGCCTTCCTGGCACCCGCGCGTGATCGCGCCGCCGAGGCCGAAGCCAGCGCCGCCGCGGTGCGCGCCGAGGTCGAGCGGGTGGCCGCCGAGAAGGCCGCACGTGAGCGTGCCGAGCGCGAGGCTGCCGAACGGGCCGCCGCCGAGAAGGCCGAGGCCGATCGGGTTGCCAACGAGCAGCTCAGCGCGCGCAGCAAGCGTGCGCTGAAGAAGGCCTCCCGCAAGGACGAGGCCGAGAAGGCCGCCGCCGAAGCCGCCGCCGAATCCGAGGCGCGTCGTGTTGCCGAGGAGACGCAGGCCGCCGAGGAGCGCGCCGCCGCCGAGCGGGCCGAGGCCGAGCGCGAGCGTGCGGCACGGGCGCAGGCAGCCCCCGCGGCGACTCCGGACGTGCAGCTGCCCGGTGCCTCCTTCGGGGTGCTTCCAGGCAACATCGACGAGACCCAGGCGATGCCTCACCTGGGCGATGCCTTCGGGCTGAACGGCGCGGGTCGCGGCAAGGCCACCGGCTTTGATGACATCATTGCCCGCGGCGTCGACACCACCGGCGGCAGCTCCACCACCACCAACGCGCTGATCCTGCCCTCGGTTCCCGGCAGCGGTCCGCTGAGCGGTCCGGTACTCGGCTCGGGTGAGGTCATCGTGACCGGCACCATCGACCTGCCCGGCAGCCTCTCCAACACCAACCAGAACCGCCTGGAAAAGGGCGATCTGGACACCATGTTTGACCACGACGAGGACCCGCAGCCGGTAACCGCGGGTAACCCCGTCTCGGCCAGCCGCGCCGTGAGCTCGCACACCGCGACCCGCGACGTGATTGCGCCGCCCGCCCCCGTCAAGAACAATCGACTGCTGATGACCCTGTCGGTTACGGCCGGAGTCCTCGCGGTGGCCCTGGTGGCCGTCGTGATTATCGCCATCGTTTCCGGGTCCATTTGACCCACCCCACACACCACCGAAAGGTATTTATGACTTCCGAACTCTCCGTCACCGAGGCGATCCAGATCGCCGCACAGGCGGCGGACGCAAAGGGCGGATCCGAGCTGATCGCGCTGGACGTCTCCCAGCCGCTGCCCTTTGTTGACGCATTCCTGATCGCCACCGGTCGCAACGAACGTAACGTCATCGCCATCGCCGGCGAGGTTGAGGACAAGCTCAACGAGGCCGGCGTGAAGACCAAGCGTCGCGAGGGCCGTGCCGGCGGACGCTGGGTGCTGCTGGACTTCGGTTCGGTTGTGGTCCACGTCTTCCACGATGAGGAGCGTTCCTACTACGACCTCGAGCGCCTGTGGAAGGACTGCCCGCAGATCGAGATCACCCTGCCGGAGCCCGTCTCCATCACGCAGTAGGTCCCGTTCGCGCGGGCGACGCGCCCGTGCGGCGTGTCCGATTTTCCTCGCCGTGTCCTCGTGTTGTAATCTAAACATGTTGAACACGAGGCCACGGCCGAGTGAATAACAATCCGGGTCTGTGGCGCAGCTGGTAGCGCACCTGCATGGCATGCAGGGGGTCAGGGGTTCGAGTCCCCTCAGATCCACCCAACGTGCACTAGGCACAAAAAACACCCCGTCTTCGGACGGGGTGTTTTTTATTTCCTCGTCGCCGGCCAGCGTGTCCGTTGGGTGCCTACCCTTGGCAGGGAGTGGCTACTGGAACCGGGTGATGGTCAAAAGTCTGAAGCGTTTCGAAAGTCTAGAGTGTGTCGAGGAGCCTCTGCAGGGTGTTCTGCGCCGCGCTCCCGGCCGGGGCAGAGTGGGTCAGGATCCGCTGCCCCTCGCGGTCGGGGAGATGGAGGAGCTCATAGTTCAGTTCCAGGGGGCCGACCAGGGGATGCCTGAGCCGCTTGGTCCCGCTGGTGCACAACCGCACCGTGTGCTCGGTCCAGAGACGGGAAAAATCACGGCTGCGATCGTTGAGCTCACCGATCAGCTCGAAGAGCCGTCGATCCTCGGGGAACTGTGCGGCAATGTAACGCAGGGAACCCACGGCCTCCGAGGCCTCCGTCTCCCAATCACGATAGAGAGTGCGGGAGGTGGCGTCTAAAAAGAGCATCTTCAGGTGGTTCGGCCGGTGCGCCTCGGTATCGGGGGCATCGACGGGGAGATGGTCGGCCAGGAGTAGATGACCGGCGCGGTTCCATGCCAGAATGTCGTTGCTGTGCCCCAGGAGAAGTGCGGGCACCGAGGTCATCGCGTAGAGAAGCTGTCGCGCGCCGGGGTCGGGGATTTCGGGTTGGATGATCTCCCGGCGTTTGATCATGCCCGGGCGGGCGAGGGCAAACAGGTGGGCCCGTTCATCAGGACGCAGCTGCAGTGCGCGTGCGAGGGACTCGATCACCGAGTCCGAGGCATTCTGCGACTGCCCCTGCTCCAGCCGGGTGTAATACGTGACCGACACTCCCGCCAGCGGGGCAAGCTCCTCGCGCCGGAGGCCCGCTACGCGACGACGTCCATACGAAGGAACCCCCACATCTTCGGGCGTCAGCCGGTCTCGACGCGAACGCAAGAACCTCCCGAGCTCGCCCGCCTGATGCTCTTGGGCATGGGTACGGGCGTCGCTACCACCGAGCGTATCGGCGGCGGACGGGAGTGGGAAAGCGAAGTCTTCCATATCCCCATTGTTCTCTGCCTGGGCGAAGCCACCGTATCCCTCCCAGTGTTAGGAACCCTGGGGATCTGGCTAGCGCCCGATCATGGTCGGAGGATGGGGGACATGTCAACACATCACTCAACCCCTCCGGATGCGACAGCCTCCGCGGTGACGCGGCCCACCACCGTCCAGCGCCTTGCCCTCGCGGTACTCCTCACGGCCAACTTCACCCTGGCCGTAGATTTTTCGATCCTCAACGTTGCCCTACCGCATATTGGGGCCGAACTCGGTTTCCCTACCGCGGGATTGCAATGGATCGTGACCTCGTTCGCGCTGTGCGCGGCGGGCTTCACCCTGTTCTTCGGCCGAGTCGCGGACCTGTTTGGGCGCAAGCGTCTGTTTCTGATCGGGATTGTGCTCTTGGGAGTGAGCTCGCTTGCGGGTGGCCTCGCGCCGGATCCCACCATTCTGATCGTGGCGCGGGTGGGTCAGGGAATCGCGACCGCAATGGTCACCCCCGCGGCGCTCTCCCTGATGACCACCACGTTCCCGGAAGGTCCTGCACGCAGTCGCGTGCTCGGGCTCAATGGTGCGCTGATGGCCGCCGGATTCACCGGCGGGGCGGTGTTGGGCGGTGTCTTGACCGGCGTGGTGAGCTGGCGCTGGGCCTTCTTTATCAACGTGGTCGTGGCGCTCGCGGTCATCGTGATCGCCCCCTTCGTGCTGCACGAGAAACGCGCGGGGGAGCGTCCACGGCTGGATGTTCCCGGGGCGATTACCGTGACCCTGGCTCTCGGTGCGCTGGTCTTTGGGATCACCTCCGCGGGGCAGTCGGGATGGGCGAGCCCCACCGCCTGGGCACCAATAGCGCTCGCTCTCCTGCTCTTCCTGCTCTTCTGGTTGATTGAGCGCCGAGTGGGTCAACCGCTGGTGGAACTCTCGATGCTACGCGGTGCCAATGTGGCCTGGGGCAACATCGCCGGCCTCCTGGCCTTTGCAACCGAGACCTCGCTGGTGTTTGTGCTGACGCTCTACCTGCAGGAGATTCTGGGGTTCAACGCGGTCACCGCGGGGCTCATGTTGGGGGTTCTGGGAATTGGGACCGTTATCGGCGGGCTGATTGCCCCTCGGGTGATTGGTCGAACCAACTCCAAGTTCGCAATCGTCATCGGTCTCCTGGTCCAGGCCGGAGCCACGCTACCGCTCGCCTTCGCGGACCGATCAAGCGGGTGGGTTGTGCCGTTGCTGATCCTCACGTTTATCGGGGGCATCGCCAACCTGGTCGCGATTGTGGGGTACACGGTCACCGCTACCACCGCGGTTCCCGCCGAACAGCAGGGGCTGGCTACGGGGTTGGTGACGATGAGTCAGCAGGTCGGCATCACCCTCGGGACGCCTGTTATGTCTGCAATCCTGGCGAGTCAGCTCGCGGTGGGACTCCTCGCTGGTCTTCAGCTCTCGATTGCGGTCAATGCGGTCATTGCCCTCGTGGCGGCGATCCTGATTGCCCTGGTTCTCAGGCTTCCGAAGGCCTTGTCCGAGTAGAAACCGACTTCATTTGTAAGTTGCTTGGGCTCAAACTGAGTGAGCGAGTAGGAGGCGAGCTCTCAGGTGCGTTTAGCGTTGGACTGCCAACGCTAGCAGGGGAAACAAGTTCGTATTGCCGTGATTTCGATGATTCGTGTGGGTTCCTTAGGGTGTGAGGCGGCGGCGTGCAAAGGCCGTCGCCGAGACGAGGGTGATGAGCGCTAACAGGGCGAGGGCGCTGCCGGTCCATACGGGTGCGGTGGCACCGAATCCGGCGGCGAGGAGAGCGCCACCGATCGCGGCACCAATCGCGTTCCCGATGTTGAGGGCGGCGATATTGGCACCCGATGCGGCGGTGGGAGCATCGGGTGCAAGCTGCATGATTCGTACCTGGAGTCCCGGAGCCGAGGCGAATCCGATCACACCCAGCGCGAAGAGGGCGATCGGGGCAACCCACCAGATGGTTGCCGAGGCGGCAAACCCTGCCAGCAGGAGGGTGAGCAGCGCGAGGATGATCGGCAGGGATCGATTGAGTGCTCGATCCGCTAACCGGCCACCGATCAGATTGCCGATGAAACTCCCCAGTCCGAACAGCAACAGCATCCAGGGGAGGGACGCCTCGGGTAGTCCGCTGACCTGCGTCAGCGTAAAGGCGATGTACGTATATGCGCCCACCAAACCACCGAAGGTGAAGATGCTGACCAGCGCCGACACCAGAATGACCGGCCGCCCCAGGGTGCGGAGCCCGGCGAGGATTCCTCGCTCACTGTGGGGTGCCGGGGTGTGCCGCACGAGAAGACGGATACCCACCAGCGTGAGGATTCCGATAACGGTGAGTGCCCAAAACGTGGAGCGCCAGCCAAAGCTCTGACCCAGGAAGGTACCAAACGGAACTCCGAGCACATTAGCAACGGTGAGGCCCGTAAACATCAGCGCAATGGCGCTGGCTCGGCGCTGCACGGGCACCAGGTCCGCGGCGACCACGGCACCGACCCCGAAGAACGCGCCGTGGCAGAGCGCGGCGATCAGCCGGCCGAGGAGCAGAATCGAGAAATCGGGGGCCAGTGCGGAAAGCAGGTTGCCCAACACAAACAGCACCACGAGCCCGAGGAGCACCCCGCGGCGTTCAAATCGAGCCAGGAGGGCGGTAAGCAGGATTGCCCCGACCGCCACGCTGATGGCGTAGCCCGACACGAGGACCCCCGAGAGCGCGGCCGAAACCCCGAACTCTGCAGAGATGGGCGGAAGTAGGCCCACCACTCCGAACTCGGTGAGCCCAATACCGAACCCCCCGAGAGCGAGCGCGTACAGTCCGGCCGGGAACCGGGTGGTGGAAGATGACATTCGTAGCTCCTCTGAGATGGTGTAAGCACAACCATCCACCCACAAGTACGAAAAAACTCGAATTAATCAATTTCTGATCGTTGCGACACGTTGTGCCCCCCGGGTTTCCGGGGGTGCGGGGGTAATTCGCGAGGCACATGCGGACATTGCGGAAGCGGCCCTAGGAGACTACCCCCACCGCCCGAGACTCGGGGAGCGAGGGCGCGGGGGACAGGAGGTCGCGGCGCACGAAGGTGCCCCAGGCCGTCCGGGTAGCCACGAGCGCCCATACCGCGACGAGGAGGGTGAAGGCGATGACGGCGAGGGCGGCCAGGGCGGGGGAGCCGGTGCGGGCCGCCAGGCCGCTGAGGCCGGTGACGCAGGTGCCGACCGGGAAGGTGAGGGACCACCAGGTGAGGGAAAACGGCAGTCCGCGGACGAGCGTTTTTATGGTGATAGCTGTGGCCAGGATTGCCCACAGGAACGCGAATCCCAGCACCGGCACGCCGTAGGCCACCGCCAGTGCGTTCATCAGGTCGGCGTGTTCGGGGGAGAGCGTGCCGCGAGCGGCCGCGGCCAGGGCGCTCGCCGCGGTGACCGACTGGCCCAGCGGACCCAGCACAATCCAGTAGGTGGGCACGGCACCCGCGGCCCCGATGCCACGGCGAATCAGGCGCATCCAGATAAACCCGATGATGATCAGCGAGGCGATCAGGCTCATCCCGAACAGTGCCGCGCACACCAGCATCATGTCGGCGCGCCGGGCGGCGGTGTCCAGGGTGGGCGTGAGGAGGGCCCCGCCGGTCGCCGACACCATCGGCGGTACCACGGGCATCAACCAGCCGCCGAAGGCGTCGCCCGGCCCGAGGTGCAGGCGTGTGAAACTCAGCAGCGGAATGATCACCGCACAGGCCACCCCGCCCACCGTGCCCACCAGCCAGCAGATCCAGGCCAGCCCCACCGCCGCCCGGCCGAGCATCGGCTCCCCGAGGAGCAGTGCTCCCGACCCCACCGTCAGGATCGCCATGGGCAGGGCACCGTAGAAGTGCGCAAGAACGGGATGGGCGTGATGGGAGCGCGCGATCCGGGGGTATCGGCGGTGGTGGCGCAGGGTTGCGGCCAGGAGCACCAGCAACAGCAGGGTTGCCAGCACCCAGACGCCCCGCGCGGCCACGAGTAGCCAGGGCGCGCGCAGGGGCAGGGTGGCGGCGGACGTGGCGATGATCCCGGTGCCCATGACCGTGGCAAACCAGTTGGGGGTTAGATTCGAGACGCCGAGGCGGCGCGTGGCGGTGTTCATATTTTCATCCTGCTCGCGGGAGCCGCGCCCGGGTAGTCGGATACGATTGGGAGCATACAAACAGGCGTTGTGACAGGAGCGTATGTCGGACATCGAAATTGCGGCACTCCGGGTTCTGGTAGCCGCGGCCGAAACCGGGAGCCTGTCCGCCGCCGCCGCGCGGCTGGGGATCACCCAGCAGGCGGTTTCCGCGCGCATGCGGACCCTCGAAGCGCGGCTGGGAACCGCCCTGGTGCGGCGCTCCCCACGCGGATCTACCATGACCCCCGAGGGGACCGTGATCGCCGGCTGGGCCGGCGAGGTACTGGCCGCCGCCGATCGATTCGGCGAGTCCGTGGCAACCCTGACCGCGGCCTCCTCCGCCCCGCTGCGCATTGCCGCGAGCCTGACCATCGCCGAGTATCTGGTGCCGGAGTGGCTGCGCGGGCTGCGGGCGGCCGGAGATGTTCGTGCCGAGCTGACCGCGACCAATAGCGCGGGCGTGGCCGATCTGGTGCGCGCGGGGACCGTGGAACTCGGATTCCTGGAGACCCCCGAGGCTCCCGCGGGGCTGGAGGCCGCGCGCGTGGCAAGTGACGAACTGGTGGTTGTGGTGGCCCCCACGCATCCGTGGGCTCGGCGTCGCTCGGGGATTACCGCGGAGGAGCTGGCGCGAACACCGTTGATCGCCCGGGAGCAGGGATCCGGCACCCGTCGGGCGCTCGAGGTGGCGCTCGCGGCCCAGGGGATCGCCTCGGCACCGGTCGCACCGTATGCGGTCCTCCCCACCACCGCGATGGTGCGCGCGACGGTGCTTGCCGGGGAGGCGCCGGCGGTGCTGAGTGTGCTCGCCGTGAGCGAGGCGCTGACCTCGTGCACGCTGGTTGCGGTGTGCGTGCGCGGGCTGCGCATCACCCGTCCGTTGAGTGCGGTGTGGGCCCGGGGTGCCCGGCCATCGGCGCGCGCCCGCGCGTTGCTCGCGCTGATCGCCGAGGTTGGGGGAGTCGCCGCCCGCGGGAGTGACGGGTGACTTATCGTATCCCCGTCACCCCCGGAGTGCCGCGCTACGGCCGAATCGGCTTGGCCACCTGGGCCCCGCCCCACAGCGCGCCCGGGTTCGCCCGGCGCGGGTAGCGTTCCAGCATGCGGGTGTACAGCTCCTCGGCGCTGTCAGTGGCCGCCGCGACCTCGTTGAAGTCGCGCAGATAGCGCGCGGTTTCGGCCAGGATGGCGGGGCTATCGGGGGCGTCGGGGCGCTTGTGGGCGGCAACCACGGCGGTGGGCGCGAGCCGCGCCAGTCCCTCGGCCGCCCGCGCCCACTGCTCGCGGCTCTCGGTGGTGGTCTCGGCGGTGTACTGGTGGGTGTCGTTATAGAGCACGTCGCCGCCCACGATGAGTCCGAGATCGGGAACCCACAGCACGGTGCTGTCGGCGGTGTCGGTAAACCCGGTTTCGATGACCTCGAGATCATGTCCCTCAAGCGAGATCCGAGAGGAATCCAGCGCCTCCGGGAGCACTACGGCGGGAATCTGGCCGGGGAACAGCCTGCCCCAGAAATTCTCGATGGTGGCGTGGGAGCCCTGGACGCGGGCACCGGCCACCGAGCCGGCGGAGGCGACGGCCCGGGCCGTGGGGAATGCCTCAAGCAGCTGGCCGATTCCGAAGAAGTGATCCCCGTGGCCGTGGGTGATGAAGACGTGGGTGAGCTCGCGCCCGAAGGTGCGGATCCAGGCGATCAGCTCCTCGTTCTGCTCGATCGTGGTGAACGTATCCACAAGGATCGCGTGCTTCTCGCCCAGGATCAGGGTGGCCGCGTTGGCGACCCACAACAGGTCCTCGGGTCCGTGGGGGAGGTTGCGGGTCACGCCCTGTCGGGTGGTGGTGAGTACTGCATAGGAGAGGGACATGGTGGCGTCAATTCTGTGAGGGGGAGAGGGTTTCGTCGAAGACATCGGCGAGGGTGGTGCGGGCGAGTTCCTGACGAACCACCTCGTCCACCCGCGCAAAGGTGGAGCGCAGGGCCGGTCGAATACCCCGGGCGACCGGGCAGGTCGCGCTGGGCTCGTTGCGGTGTAGGGCAAAGGTTTCCTCGGGGCCGAGCGCGAGGTTGATGTCCCAAAGGGTCATTTTCTCGGCCGGCACACTGAGTCGCCATCCGGCGCCGCGCCGGGATTCGATGAGTCCAGCCTTGGTGAGGTCGCTCATCATCCGGCGCACCACAACCGGATTGGTTTTGATGCTGTTGGCAATCTCCTCGGAGGTGGAGTACGTGCTCCCCTGACGCTCGTTCAGAGCGGCCCAGACGAGTGCGTGGATGGCGATGGTCAGTTTGCTATTTGCGCCCATGTCGAAAGAGTAACATTAAATGTTACTTAAGGTGGTCGTGGATTCCTCTCCCGCGTCGGGTCGAATAAACGGAGCGGGTGTTATGGGAAAAGATGACGTTTCATGACGTTCGATGACAAACCGCTCCCGGCGAGTGGATAGCGTGGTCTCTAATCCGCTAGGTGGATCGCCCTAGGCCGCCTGCCCGCCCGCATCGAGATGAGTCCCCGTGCCCACCAGTACCGCCGCCCGTGTTCGCTTCGATCGCGTCGAAAAGTCCTTCGCCGGGGCCAGCCGCGACGAGGCCGTACGCCCGGTGCTGCGGGATGTAAGCCTGGATGTAGCACCCGGCGAGGTGATCGCGATTCTGGGCACCTCCGGCTGTGGCAAGTCCACCCTGCTGCGCATCGTGGGTGGCCTGGATGCGGCCAGTGGCGGCGCGGTCTCGCTCGACGGTGATCCGATCGCCGGAATCGATACGCGCACGGCGATCGGCTTCCAGGAACCCCGCCTGCTGCCCTGGCGTACGGTCACCCAGAACGTCGCCCTCGGCCTGCCCGCGGGCACGCCGGCGGCCGAGGGGCGTGCGCGGATTGCCCGACTGATTGAGCTGGTGGGGCTCACCGAGTTTGCCGATCACCGTCCGCGAGAGATCTCCGGCGGCATGGCCCAGCGCGCCTCGCTGGCGCGGGCGCTCGCCCGCACGCCGGGGGTCCTGCTGTTGGATGAACCCTTCGGGGCCCTGGACGCCCTCACCAAGCTACGCATGCAGGACCTGCTGCTGAGCATCCACGCGGCCGAACCGGCAACCATCCTGCTGGTGACCCATGACGTGGACGAGGCGCTTCAGCTGGCCGACCGCGTGATCGTCCTGGGTCACCAGGCCGGGGCACCCGGGGCCACGATCATCGAGGAACTCACGGTGCCCGGCACACGCCCCCGTGATCGCGGGTCGGCGGAGCTCGCCGAGCTGCGCGGGCGGCTGCTTTCGGGACTGGGTATCGACCGCCACGGCAGCGCTCGCGGCATCGAAACCGAGGCTGGGATCCCCGTCTTTCCGTATTAGTGCGCTCCGCGCCGCTCCCTCCCGGGCCGGCACCCTATCCGTTTCCGCCCTAGCCCTCCCCAGGCTGATAGTCCATCATCGTCGAGAGTCACAGAGGAACCCATGAAAATCCGTTCACGCACCCTGTTTGCCGCCATCGCGCTCGCCGCGGTCACGACCCTGGGCCTGTCGGCCTGCGCGGGGGAGGACGGTATCCCGGCCGAGGGTGGATCCAAGGGCGGCACCCTGAATATCGACTTCGCCACCTACAATCCGCTCTCGCTGATCATCAAGGACAAGGGCTGGCTCGAGGAGGACCTGAAGTCCCAGGGTGTCAGCGTCAACTGGATCCAGTCGGCCGGCTCGAATAAGGCCAACGAGGGTCTGCGGGCGGGCGCGCTGGACGTGGGATCCACCGCGGGCGCCGCGGCCCTGCTCAACCGCGCCAACGGATCGCAGATCAAGGCCATCACGATCGCCAATAAGCCCGAGTGGGCGGCCCTGGTGGTGGGTAAAGACTCCACGGTCGCGAACGTGGCCGAGCTCAAGGGCAAAAAGATCGCCGCAACCAAGGGCACCGACCCCTACTTCTTCCTGCTGCAGTCCTTGGCCGAGGCGGGCCTCAGCCCCGAGGACGTGACCATCGAAAACCTGCAGCACGCCGATGGCTGGTCGGCCCTCCAGGGTGGCTCGGTGGATGCCTGGGCGGGCCTCGACCCGATCATGGGCGGGGCGCTGGAAAACGGCGCGAAGTTCCTCTATCGCAACGTGGACTTCAGCTCCTATGACGTGGTGGCCGCGACCGAGTCCTTCATTCAGAAGCGTCCGGACATCGCCCAGACCGTGGTGAACGCCTATGCGGATGCACGGGCGTGGGCGCTGAAGAACCCCGAGGAGACCGCAACCATCCTGGCCAAGACCGCGAGCCTTGACGATGCGGTGGCCACCAGCGTGATCACCGACCGCACCAACTTCGACGTGGACCCGGTGCCCGGCGACGCCCAGGCTAAGGTCCTCAAGGTCATCGGCCCGGTCTTTGTGGAAACCGGTGATGTGGCGGGCCAGGCCCAGGTGGACGACGCCCTGAAGTCCCTGTTCGAGCCGAGCTTCGCCCAGGCCGCGAAAACCACCAACCGCTCCTAACCGCATGGGTCGGCCGCCGCGCGCGGTCGACCCATGATCCCTTGGAAGAGTCATGACTAACGCTTCAGCTCCCACCCTCCCCGCGCGGCGCACGCGTGCGCCGCGATCCCGCACCCTGACCGTGGTGCTTGGCGGTGCCGTTCTTCCGCTCATCCTGCTGGCCGCCTGGCAGACCATCGCGTCCCTGGGCGTCATGCCGACCTCGCAGCTGCCCTCCCCGGCGATGGTGTGGAACGCCGGTGTGGACCTCGCTCAGCGTGGACTGCTGTTGCCCAATATCGGGATCTCGGTGCAGCGGGTGTTCCTCGGCTTCGCGTTCGGTGCGGCGGCGGGGCTCTTCCTCGGCGCGATCGTGGGGCTCTCCCGGTTCGGCGATATTCTGCTGGCCCCGACCCTCGGCGCGCTGCGCACGGTACCCTCGCTGGCCTGGGTGCCGCTGCTGATCATCTGGCTCAAGTACGGGGAGGTGTCCAAGGTCACCCTGATCGCGATCGGCGCATTCTTCCCGGTCTACACCACGGTGTCCGCGGCGCTGCGGCACGTGGATAAGAACCTGGTGGAGGCAGCGCGGGCGTTTGGCCTGAACGGCTTTGCGCTGTTCCGCACCGTGCAGCTGCCCGCGGTGCTGCCCTCGGTGATCTCCGGCCTGCGTCTCGCCCTCGCCCAGGCCTGGCTGTTCCTGGTGGCCGCCGAACTCCTGGCCGCCTCGATGGGGTTGGGATGGCTGCTCTCGGACTCGCAGAACAACGGCCGCACCGACCGGATCTTCCTGGCGATCCTGCTGCTGGCCATCATCGGCAAGCTCAGCGATGCCCTGATTGGGCTCTTTGCGCGCTGGGCTAATAAGCGCTGGGCTTAGACAGGTTTCGGTAAGCTCAGCGACGCGCTGATTGGACTCTTTGCGCGCTGGGCCAATAGGCGCTGGGCCTAGGCTCGGAGCGGCCAGCGCGTTAGCTCAGCAGCGCGCGGATGTCCTCGGCGGTGAGGGCGGCGCCCACCGCGTCGTCACCGGCGAACATCGCGTCAAACAGGGCCGCCTTCTTGCGCTGCAGGGCAAGGACCTTCTCCTCGATGGTGTCGCGGGCGATCATCCGGTAGACAAACACGTGCCGGGTCTGGCCGATCCGGTGGGCCCGGTCGATGGCCTGGTTCTCGGCCGCCGGGTTCCACCAGGGATCCAGCAGGAACACATAGTCGGCGGCGGTGAGGTTGAGGCCCACCCCGCCCGCGCGCAGGCTCAGCAGGAACACCGGGGCGTCGCCGTTCTGGAAGCGATCGATGACGTCCTGGCGGTTCGTGGTGGATCCATCCAGCATCTCCCAGGCCAGGCCCGCCCGAGCCAGCCGGTCGCCGATGCGGCGCAGGAACGACGGGTACTGACTGAAAACCAGCGCCCGGTGCCCCTCGGCGTGGGCCTCGCGCAGGTGTTCGATCAGCAGGTCGATCTTGCGGGCGGGGATATCCGCGTGCTCCTCGGCATCGATCAGGGCCGGATCCAGCGCGAGCATGCGCAGCAGCGAGAGTGAGCGGAACACGATAAAGCGCTGCCGATCCAGGTCTTCCAGGAGGTCCAGCACCTTCTGGCGTTCGCGCTGCAGGTAGACATCGTAGAGATCGCGGTGCGCGGGGGCGAGGTCCACCTCGATGATCTGCTCCTGACGCTCCGGCAGCTCGGGTGCCACCGATTCCTTGGTGCGTCGCAGCACAAACGGCCGGATTCGCTCGCGCAGCCGGGCAAACAGCGCCCGTCGGTGTGCGGCACGATCGGCCGGGCCCCTACCGGCGCCGATACCGCGGGAGATGCCCGCGGGTTCGGATTCGATCGGGCGAATGTATTCGAGGGTGAAGCGCGCGGCCGGGGGGAGCAGTCCCGGGGTTACGATCGCGAAGAGTGCGTGCAGGTCGGCCAGGGAGTTCTCCAGCGGCGTCCCGGTGAGGGCGAGCTTCCACTCGGCAGGAAACTCGCGCACGCGGGCGTGGGTCTGCGAGGTGGCGTTTTTGACCGCCTGGGCCTCGTCCAGGATCAGTCCGGCCCAGGGGCGCGCGGGATTGTTATACTCGGCGGCATCCAGGCGCAGCAGCGTGTAGCTGGTGATCAGGATGTCGGCACCCTCGGCCAGGGCCGCGATCGAATCCTCACCCGAGGCACGGGTGCCGCGCACCGTGCGCACCACGAGACCCGGGGCGAAGCGGGCCGCCTCGGCCGCCCAGTTCGCCACCACCGAGGTCGGGGCCACCACCACAAAGGGTCCGGCCTCCGGGTTCTGGGTGCGTGCGTGCCGGATCAGCGCCAGGCACTGCAGGGTCTTGCCCAGGCCCATATCGTCGGCGAGGATGCCACCCAGGCCGTGCTCATAACCGAAGCGCAGCCAGCCCAGTCCGGTGCGCTGATAGGGGCGCAGGGTGGCCGCGAGTCCCTCGGGTTCGGGGGCGTCTGCGGGGGTGTCGGCGGTGAGAGCATCGACCAGCAGCTGCCAGGCGGGATCCGCCTCGACGTGGTCCGCCTGGTCGGCCAGCTCGCGCCAGAGACCCGCCTGGGCGGGGCCCACGCCGATTCCGGTCTCCCACTCGGGCGCATCGGTGCCCGCGTGGATCAGCTCGGCCAGCGGGGCAAAGGCCGGGTGCCTGAGCGAGAAGTAGGTGCCGTCCACCAGCTTGAGTCGACGGGCGTTCCGGGCGAGGGCGCGGAAGAGGGGCTCAAACGGGATCTGAATACCGTCCACGGTGACCGTGACGCCGAGATCAAACCAGTCGGTGCGGGTTCCCGGCTCGGCCCGCACGCTGATGATCGGGGTGCCGGTGAGGTGACGATACTCGGGGGACATCCCGTGCTGCTCGACGCGGACCCCGGGGAGGTTTCGCAGGGTCGGCAGCAGCTCGGTGGAGAACTCGGCCGCGTCAAAGTCGCGCAGCTTGCGCGGGGCGGGGAGGCTGCCCGAGCCGGTGCTCGAAACCGCGCCCGGGGCCGAATCGATCGGCCAATCCGCGGGCAGGGTGCCCTCGGGGAGCACCGCGGAAAGGTCCGGGATGACCCCCGCGCGCACGTGCTCCCACTCCCAGCGCAGCGCCATCACGTGCCGCGGTTCGTGCTGTACGTGCAACACCAGGGTGGTGGCACGTGGCTCGGGAATGCGGATGCTCGCATCGGCGCTGCGGACCTCCACGCGCTCCACCAGCGCCGGCAGGAAATCGCGCTCAAACTCGGCCCGCTCGGTCCGCGGAATGCGAAGCGGAGGCCCACTGAGTAGATCGGCATACTCGGCGGGCAGCGGTGTGCTCAGAGGTGCCAGGGTGAGGGAGTAGGGGGCCGCCTCGGAGAGCGCGTAGAGGCCGTGGGTGCCGAGCGCCCGGGCATGGGTGGGGGAAACGGAGGCCTCGTCGACGAGGACCCGCGGGCTCACCAGGACGTCACCATCCGTTCGCGCCAGGTCAAGCGAAACCTGGGCGGAGGCGGCCATCCGCACCTCGGGGGTGGTGCGTGATCCCACCAGCGGAATGTTCAGTGCGGCGGCCTGGGCCAGCAGTGGCCAGAGCAGGGGATTATCAAAATTGTCCAGCGTGTACCACTGCGGATCCTGGCCCGTTTCTGCAGGCACGCTTGAGCGGTACAGCGCGGTGAACTGCGCAAACCACTGCTGTTCGGCGGCCCCCAGGCCCAGCCGGTGACGCTGATGCGCGATCGTGGTCCAGCCCACCCCGGTGGTAACCCATCCGCGCGCCCCGCGCAGCACCGGACGCACGGCCAGGCGCAGCAGCGAGTGTCGGGCGGGATTTGCCAGGGTTGCCGCGGTCGCCGCCCGGGAGGTGGGACCATTCCAGCGCGCCGCCGTCCGAGGGATCGTCTCCCGCAGCTCGGCCCGCAGCGCCAGCTTGGGCTCGTCCGGGCGCGGGGTGGCCGCGAGCGGGATGAGTCGGTCGCGCCAGTTCACGGAGCGGGACGACGGATCGGGCATACCGGTATTCTCTCACCCCGCACCGACACGCTAGGCGTGCGGCGGGCCGATCGGGATCACCGGGGTGCCGTAATCGGTGATCGTGTACTGTCCGCAGCGCGTCACCTCGGGAGCCCGGGTGCCCGCGGGAAGGGTCGGGGTCTTTACCGCGCCCCAGGGTCCCTGAATCAGCACGGATGCCCGCTGCGGCGTCGGGGTGGCCCGGTTATCGAGCCAGATGTAGCGGTTGAAGGCGTAGTCCACCTGCAGCAGCTTGCCCGGTTCGGCAAGCCGACCGTTGACCGGGCGGGCGTCCCAGAAGGATCCCACGGCGACCCCCTCGTGGTTGGACAGCCAGGTGGCCGTGCAGACCACATCCGCCTCGTGCTGATTCGCCCGGGTGCGATCGGGCACAACCGACACGGTGATCACGATCATCGCCGCGGCGATCAGCACAACCGAGGCGCCACGCTGGGTGACCGAGTAGCGGCGGGCAGTGACCTCGGCCGTGCGCACCAACCAGCCGGGCCACACCCGATGATCGGCGAACAGCGCGGTCACTGCCAGTAGCGGTGCAAAAAAGATCGGGGTCAGATAGCGCGGGGCGTCGGTCCCCAGCAGGAGTCCGCCGCCCACCACCACGAGCGGTGCGCCCACGGAGAGCAGGGCCAGAAACAGGGTGACCGGCCGGCGCTCGCGCACCGAGCGGCCGATCAGGAACACGCCGGTCCCCAGGCACACCAGCACGATCAGGGCACCGATGATTCCACCGGCGGTGGAGAGATACTCGCCGGCGGCCTTGCCATAGGCACCGAGCGAGATCGAGAGGCCATCGGGGCGAACGTAGGTGTCCGCGGACTTGGCGATCAGGTCACCCAGCGCGGCTCGGGTGGCATATCCCAGCACGGTCCCGAGAATCAGCGTCAGCGCCAGCAGGATCGGGACCTTGGGGGAGCGCGGGAGCCGCAGCAGCCACCCGAAACCCAGGGCCAGGATCGCCGGCGCACAGAGCCATCCGGCGATCAGGGGATTGCTCAGGGTGGACACCGCCACCAGCAGACCCAGCACAACAAAGACCAGGACCACCCGGGGGCGGCTGGCCGCGCGGGGCGCGTCCCCTCCGGCGGAGGCGAGGATCCAGGCACACAGCGCGGCCCCGTACAGCAGCGCGATCGTGGTGGCCGCATAGTACGTGGCGGTCATGACCAGCGTGGTCAGCTCGAAGCTGCCACGGTTGATGCTCGACTCGGTCAGGGTGAGAAACACCAGCACGGCAAAACCCGCCAGGGCCGCGATGATCGCCCGGTTGGTGTGTCCGGGTTGGGCGAGGTCGCGTCGGAGAGCACCCGCGGCAAAACGCAGCGCCCCGTAGATCAGCAGCATCGCGCAGACGGCGAAGGCGAGCTGGGCCGTCGGTCCCGAACCAAACACCGCGGCCAACACGAAGTAGAGCCCGAGTTCGGGAATGAATAGCACGCTGGAGAGCGCCCAGTGCTGCGGCTCGCCCGCGGCGATCGAGGCGTGAACCAGCAGCGGGAACACCGAGTCGCCGTCGTGGAACAGGAGCCAGGCACGGTCGGTGTTGACCAGGTGGGCCAGGGCGATGACGGTGAGCAGGAGGGCGGATCCCCACCCCATGAGCTCGGCACCCAGGCGTGTCATACGCGTGCGTGGGTCCGGGGGCACCGGCGTCGTCGTCATCCGCAGTCCTTCCGCGGGGCCGGCCCCGCACGAATGTGCCGGGGGAGGGCCGTGGACGCCACCGCTGGATTCAGTATGCCGTTTTTTAGCTGGGGATTCACCTGTCCACGCCGCGGTGGGGACCGTCGGACGGCGGCAGTGATGCGGCTCGGCGTGACGCGGGCCGGGGCGAACGGGGTGCCGACCGCGAGGGCTCGACCGCTACCGGGGCCAGATCCCCGAGGTGCCGCGGCGGTGGCTGCCCAGCAGGTGGGTGTCCACGATCCCGCACGCCTCCATCAGCGCAAACATCGTGGTGGGCCCCACGAAGGTGAATCCCTCGGCGCGGAGCCGTTTTGCCAGTGCCTCGGACTCGGCCGAGCGCACCGGAATGTCGGCAAAACGCAGCGGCCGCGGGGTCCGATCGGGTTGGAACGACCACACCAGCTCGGCCAGGCCCGGGCCGCTATCACGCAGGGCGAGAGTCGCCCGGGCGTTGGTGATGGTCGCCTCGATCTTGCGCCGGTTGCGGATGATGCCCGCATCACCCAGGAGTCGCTCGATATCTTTCTCGCCAAAGGCCGCCACGCGCTCCGGATCGAATCCGGCAAAGCCCGCCCGGAAGGCCGAACGCTTGCGCAGGATCGTGGCCCAGGACAGGCCCGACTGGAACGCCTCGAGGCTGATGCGCTCAAACATCCCGCTCTCATCGCGGACCGGCATGCCCCACTCGGTGTCGTAGTATGCGCGCAGCAGCGGGTCCCCGGCGGCCCAGGGTGGGCGGGCGAGTCCGTCCTCGCCGATGATCAGGTCGATGCTGATCGGGTCGGTTGTGGTGGCGTCGGATTCCTGGGTCATGCGCGGGTCCGTTCGGATTCGAGGAGCGCTCGCTTGGCGTCCAGCCCACCAATGTAGCCGCCCAGCTGCCCGTCGGTGCGCAGGACCCGATGGCAGGGCACCACGATCGGCAGAGGGTTGGTCGCGCAGGCGGTTCCCACCGCCCGCATCGCCCGCGGACGCCCCAGCGCCTCGGCCACGTCGCGATAGCTGAGCGTGTGCCCAAACTCGATCGAGGGCAAAAAGCGCTGGACCTCGCCGCGGAAGGGGGTGGTCAGGCGGCGATCCAGGGTCACATCGAAGTCGCGACGCTCGCCGGCAAAGTATTCGGCCAGTTCGTGGGCGGCGCGATCCACCGGGTCGGCATCACGCAGGATGCGGGGTCCGATCTTCTCGGCGAGGGTGCCCAACACGGTGTCGAAATCCTCGCGTTCGAAGGCGACTCGCACGAGCCCCACGGGGGTCGCGGCCAGCAGCAGGCGGCCCAGCGGGGTCTCGATGATCGAATAGGCCACCTCGCGGGCCCCGGTGGTTGTGGCATGGGTGAGTAGGTCGCCGCGCAGCCGGGTGAGCACGTCGGTTTCCTCGGGGGCGGTGGTGAGGGAGGTCATGCGGATTCTCCGTCCGGATCGATCGGGAAGGGAAGGGTGAGGGAGGCGGAGGCGCGCAGGGCGCGTATTCCGTCGGCACCGGCCCGCCGGGCGGCGGCCGGGCTGATGCCGGTTTCGGCGGCCACCTCGGCATAGGGCAGTCCAGCCAGATAGTGCAGGGTGATCGCCGTGCGTTGCCCGGGTGGGAGTGCGGCGATGGCGCGGTAGAGGTCCAGATGGGTGGCCTCTGGGCGTCCCCGCGTGGTGGGGGACTCGGGCACCAGATCGAGGCTGGGCCCCTGCCTGCTTTTGGCCCGCAGAACGTCGATGGCCTTGCGATGGGCCACGGTGACCAGCCAGCCACGCACATTCTCGATCCGCGCGATTCGATCCCAGTCGGCCAGCGCGGACACGAAGGTCTCGGCCCAGGCATCCTCGGCATCGACGTGCCCGCCGAGGACCGCGCGACAGACGCGGAGCACGGTGGCGCCGTGCGCATCGATCGCGGTTTCAAACGGAAGGGGAGTGGGCATGGGATCCTCGGGGTGGTTGGGATGTTCTGTCAGGCTAACGCGCGGGACCGGCAAAATGTGAGGTCGGGTGCGCGAAGTCGGGTATTTGTGGGGGCGCCCGTCGCGGGTGCGCGAAGTCGGTGGCGAAGCCGGTAACGTTGACCCGTGGCTCGCCCTCAGAAACCGCGAGCCTTCGGAAGGAATATCGCCGTGACCGCTCGTCGCATTGCGCTTGTCGCCCTGCACTCGTCCCCGCTCGAACCGGTTGGATCCGGTGAGGCCGGCGGGATGACCATCTACCTGCTGACCCTCGCCCGCGCCCTGGTGCGCGCCGGGGAACGGGTGGATCTGATCACGCGACGCACCGATCCCGCCGACCCCGCCGTGGTCGAGCTTGAGCCGGGCCTGCGGGTGCGCCTGATCGATGACGGCGACCCCCGCTATCTGGACAAGCCGGACCTGCTGCCGCCGCTGATCGAGGCGTTCTCGCGCGAGCTGGCCGCCGGGGAGCGCTACGACCTGATCCACTCGCACTACTGGTACTCGGGCATGGCCGCACTGCCGGTGGCCCGCGCCTGGGGCGTCCCGCACGTGCAGACCTTCCACACCCTGGCGGCCCTCACCGCGACCCTGCGTCCGCCGGGGGCCGGCCCGCAGGAGCCCGAGCGGTTCCGCGGCGAGGCCTGGCTCGCCCGCGAGAGTGACCTGGTCATTTCGCTGAGCCGGGCCGAGGCCGCGCAGATCACCGAGGGCAACGTGCGCGTGGTGGCCCCGGGCGTGGACCGCGAACTCTTCCACCCGGGTGGACCCGCCGGGGACTACCTGCTGATCGCCGCGCGCCTGCGCACGGTCAAGGGCATCGACCTGGCCATCGACGCGCTCGCCCACATCCCCGTGGAGGAGCGTCCCGAGCTGCGCATCGCCGGCGGGGGAACCCCCGCGCACCGACGCCGCATCACCGATCACGCGGCGGCCGCGGGCGTGGAGATCCGTCTGCTGGGCAGCCTGGACCGTGAGCACCTGGCCGCGGCCATGCGCTCGGCCGCGATCGTGCTGATCCCCTCCTACTCGGAAACCTTCGGCCTGGTGGCCACCGAGGGTGCCGCCAGCGGTGTCCCGGTGATCGCCTCGCGCGCCGGTGGGCTGCAGGATGCGGTGCGTGAGGGGGTGAGCGGACTCCTGGTGGATGAGCGCAGCCCCGAGCTGTGGGCCGAGGCGATTATGTCGCTGATGAATGATCCCGAGCGTCGCCGCGAGCTGGGTCAGCGTGGCCGCGAGTACTCGGCGGAGACCGACTCCCGGGTGGCCGCAGCCCGCGTACGCGAGTTGTACACCGAACTGATTGCGGCTCCGGCCCGTGACTAATCCGGCCGGCACGGGGGCGCTGCCCGCCGAGTTTGCCACCGGGGTGGTGTTTGTTCACGCGCATCCCGATGATGAGACGCTCACCACCTCGGCGCTGATCGCCGCGCTCGCCGAGGCGGAGATTCCCGTGACCGTGATCACCGCGACCCGTGGCGAACGCGGAGAGATTGTGCCCGGCTCGGTTCCGGAGGGGGCCGACCTGACCGCCGTGCGCGCCGAGGAGCTGCGTGCGGCACTGGCGGCGCTCGGCGTGACCCGGCACCACTACCTGGGCGAGGGGCGACGTCACTACCGCGACTCGGGCATGGTCTGGGGCGCCGATGGTCGGGCGGCACCCGCCCCCGACCGGGATCCCGAGGCTCTGACCGCCGCCGACCCGGACGAGGTGGATTCCGACCTGCGCGCGCTGCTCGGGGCCGTCCCCGTGCCCGCTCCCGCAGCTTCTGTCGGTTCGGCCGCCTCGGCTGCTTCCGCGACGTTTGCCGCGCCCGCCCCCGGAGCTTCTGTCGGATCGGCCGCCTCGGCTGCTCCCGCGACGTTTGCCACGTCTGCCCCCGGAGCGCTGGTCACCTACGATTCCGACGGCGGGTATGGACACCCCGATCACCTCGCCACCCACGAGGCCACGCTGCGGGTCGCGACCGCGCTGGATGTGCCGCTGTTTGTGGTGCTGGATCCTGCGGACACGGACTTCGACCTGGAGATTCGCCGCGACGCTCACACGGTGCGCGTGCGCGCCGCCCATGCCGCCCACGCGAGCCAATTCAGCCTCGCCGAGACCTCGATCACCCACTCCGGCGGTCAGCACCAGGACCTGCAGGCGGTCGAGCGCTACCGGCGACTGCGCTAGGGCGTTTCCTTGGCGACCACGCATCGTGGAATGCTCGCCCTGCGCGCAACCGGGTGGTTCCTGCGCCACGCGGTCGGTACCGTAGCCGGGGCCGACGTTAGAGCGTGGCGGGGGCCTCGGTTGTGGTGGAGCGGCCGAGCGGGATCACCAGCGGGGAGCCGGTGACCGGGTCGGTGATCACGCGGCAGGGCAGCTCGAAGACATCCTCGACCAGTTCCTCGGTGATGACCTCGGTCGGGGTTCCGCTGGCACGCACGGCCCCGTCCTTCATCGCGATCACGTGGGTCGCGTAGCGCGCGGCGTGGTTGAGGTCGTGCAGCACGGCCACCAGGGTTTGTCCACCCTGGTTGAGGTCGCGGAAGAGCTCGAGCACGTCGATCTGATGGGCGATGTCGAGGTAGGTGGTTGGCTCGTCCAGGAGCACCGCACCGGTTTCCTGGGCCAGGACCATCGCGACCCACACGCGCTGGCGCTGTCCACCGGAGAGTTCCTCAACCAGGCGGTCGGCCAGCCCGGTGGTCTTGGTGGCGGCAAGCGCCGCGGACACGGCGGCCTCATCCGCGGCCGACCAGCGGGTAAACAGGCCCTGGTGTGGGTAGCGTCCGCGGGCCACCAGATCGGCCACCCGGATACCGTCGGGCGCAATCGAGGTCTGCGGAAGCAGACCCAGGCGACGCGCGAGCTCCTTGGTGCCGAGCTTGGCGATGTCGCCCCCGTCCAGCAGCACGGTGCCCTCGCTCGGGGTGATGAGCCGAGCCAGCGAGCGCAGCAGGGTGGATTTCCCGCACGCGTTGGGGCCCACGATCACCGTAAACGAGCCGTCGGGAATCTCGACCGAGAGCTCGGAGCTGATGACCCGGCGATCGTACCCGATCGAGACCGCGTCTGTGCGCAGCTTGGCGCTTGAGGGGGCGAGCGTCGATGCCTGCTGGGTCATGTTTCTCCCGACGTGGATGGGTGGGGTAGTAAGGGGATCCTCACCACACGCTAGCGCGAATCCGGGGGGATTGTGCCGACGTGGTGTCGACGCTACGACGCCCGACGGTTCGATTCCGGCACCTCGACCTCGACCTGGTCCGCGGCGGCGGGCACCGCGAGCCCCAACAGGGTCTCCAACGCCTCCAGGTAGCGGTCGTGCTCGCCGGCGCGGGCCAGCTCCCGAGCGCGCACGGTGGGCACGTGCAGCATCCGTCCCATCAGGTGGCGCAGCGCGCGTTCGGCCACGCCGTCGGGGTCGCGCGGGGCCACTCGGGCCACCTCCTCTTCGAGGATCGCATGGGCGTGTCGACGCATCGCGACTACGGCGGGGTCCAGGCCCTGCTCGGAGGTCACCTGAATGAACTTCTTGGCGGCCCGGTTGACCAGCACGCGGGCATGATCGGTGGCCTGGACCTCCTCGAGCGGGGCGTGCAGGCGGATGGTCTCCAGATCCAGTAGCTCGATGCTCCCGGCCTCCACCACGTTGGGGTTCACGTTGCGCGGCAGACCCAGATCGATCACCAGCTGGCGGGCGGGGGCGATCACCGGGCAGCCGGGTGCATCCTCATGCCCCAGCTGCGGCGGCGCGAGCGGGGCGTGTCGCCTTCCGGCGGCCACGATGTCGGCATCCAGGACATAGTCGGTGGCCGTGGTGCAGGTCACGATCAGCGAGGCTTCGGCCACCGCGGTCTCAAAGTCGGTGGCGGCCACCGGCTCGATATCGTGACCCTGGGCGAACTTTGCCGCGCGCCCCGAGGGGGAGTAGACCGACACCTGGGTCACGCCGCGATCGCGCAGGGCAGCCAGGCTGGCTCCGGCGTAGGCACCGGTACCGATGAGCAGCACCCGCAGGGCCGACCAGTCGGAGACACGACTGTCGCTGAGATCGAGGGCCAGACGCACCAGGGATCGTCCGGCGCGTCCCAGCGGGGTCTTGTTTTTGACCGCGCGGGAGGTCTGCGAGGCGCGCTGAAACAGGCGTTCGAGATCGCTCGTGGTGGTGTCCTCGGCGCGGGCAAATTCCAGCGCTCGGCGCACCTGACCGGCGATTTCTCCCTCGCCCACGACCACGGATTCTAGGCCCGAGGACACGGCGAACAGGTGGCGCGCGGCCTCCTCGCCCACGTGCAGATCCCAGGTGTCCACGAGCTCGGCGGAGTCGAGATTGGCCGAGGACGCGGCGGCCGCGGTCAGGGCCGCGCGTGCCTGGGGTGGGGTGCCCGCGCTGTCGAGTTCCACATACGCCTCGAAGCGGTTGCAGGTATTGATGATGACGGCCCCGGCGATGGTTGGGTCGGCATCCAGTAGGGCGCGCTCAAGGCGTCCCTCGGCGGCGGAGAGACGTTCGAGAAGGTCGAAGGAGGAGTTCTTGTGGCTCGCGGTCAAACAGATCAGCACCCATCCATACTAACCCCAGATTTTTTGCGTCTGACCGGGACATACTTCCCGACACTCTGTCGGCGGCGACTCGACCGGGTGTCGGCAACTTTTGCCGCGAGGTTTGAGAAGATGGACTCATGCTTGTCCCCACCACACACCCGCTTCAGGCGGGCCTCACCGCCGAATCCCCGCTGATTTCGGCGTACCGCGGCATCCGTCCCGCCACGACCCCCGTCTGGTTCATGCGTCAGGCCGGACGTTCCCTGCCCGAGTATCGCGAACTGCGTGTCGGCACCGAAATGCTCCAGGCGTGCCTCACCCCGGAGCTGGCCAGCGAGATCACGCTGCAGCCTGTGCGCCGCCACGCGGTGGACGCGGGCATCTTCTTTAGCGACATCGTTGTTCCGCTCAAGCTGGTCGGCGTGGATGTGTCGATCGTGCCCGGTCGTGGACCCGTGATGGGTAAGGCCGTGCGCACCGCCGCCGACGTGGCCGAGCTGGTGCAGAACGATCCCGCCCAGCTGGATAGTGCCCTGGGCCCGATTATCGACGCCGTCGCCCGCACCGTGGCCGAGCTCGGCGCCACGCCGCTGATCGGATTCGCCGGTGCGCCGTTCACCCTCGCCGCCTACCTCGTGGAGGGCGGCCCGAGCAAGGATCACATCCGCGCCCGCACCATGATGCACGCCGACCCCGAGTCCTGGGCCGCGCTGATGACCTGGACCGCCGAGATTACCGGCCGCTTCCTGCGTGCCCAGGTCCTCGCCGGCGCATCGGCCGCGCAGCTGTTCGACTCCTGGGCCGGATCGCTCTCGCCCGAGGACTACGTGCGTCACGTGGCCCCGGCCAGCGCTCGCGTGCTCGACTTCGTGCGTGATCTGACCTTCGAGACCTCCGGCGCCGAAACCCGCGTGCCGATCGTCCACTTCGGTGTGGGCACCGGCGAGATCCTCCCGCAGATGCGCGACGTGGGGGCCGACGTGGTGGGGATCGACTACCGCACGCCGTTGGATGAGGGAATCCGCCGTCTGGGCGCCTCCGTCCCGGTCCAGGGCAACGTGGACCCGGCGATGCTCGCCGCCCCCTGGAACATTCTGGAGGCGCACGTACGAGACGTGCACCGCCGCGGACTCGATGCCCCCGCCCACGTGATGAACCTCGGTCACGGCGTCCCGCCGGAGACCGACCCGACCGTGCTGACCCGCGTGGTAGAGCTGGTGCACTCGCTGTGATCGAACCGCGTCATGTTGTGGTCGTCGGCGGCGGGGTCGCCGGCCTGGTGGCCGCACTCGACTGCCTGCGCGTGGGTATCCGCGTCACGGTGATCGAGGCCGCCGAGCTGCTGGGCGGATCGGTGTCCCCGGTCACCGTGGGCGACATCGTCCTGGATGGCGGTGCCGAGAGCTATGCGACCCGCGGCGGTCACGTGCGTGAACTGCTGGTGGAGCTGGGACTTGAGGAGCAGATCGTCGCTCCGAACCCGGCCGGTGCCTGGCTGCGCCGCACCGACGGTGCCTCGGTGCCGCTGCCCAAGACCGCGCTGCTGGGGATCCCGGCCAACCCGCTGGCCGAGGACGTGCGCCGGGTCATCGGCTCCAAGGGTGTCATGCGTGCCTACCTGGACCGCGTGCGTCCGGTGCTGACCATCGGCCGCGAAAAGAACCTCGCCGAGCTCGTGCGCAAGCGCATGGGTGACGCGGTGCTCACCGAGCTGGTGACGCCCGTGGTGCGCGGGGTGTATTCGGTGGGTCCCGAGGAGATCGACGTGGATCGCGTCGCCCCGGGTCTCAACCAGGCACTAACCCGCACCGGCTCGCTCGGTGCTGCCGTGGCCGAGTTGACCGATGCCGCAGGCCCCGCCCGCGCGGGTGCCAAGGTCGAGGGCATCATCGGCGGCATGCATCGGCTGGTTTCGGTATTGGCGGCGGAGATCATCCGCCGTGGCGGTGTGATCCAGACCGGAACGCCGGTGGCCGGGCTGCACGCCGGTGCGGTGTCCGCCGAGGACCTGCCGATCATCGACTCCGAAGACTTTGTGGCCACCGAGGGCTACTCGATTCCCGAGGGCCCGGGGGAGCACACGCTGTGGACCCTGCGCCTGGAAAACCACTCGGTGCTCTACGCCGACCGGGTGATCGTGGCCACGGCCGAGCTGCCCGCGTTTGACCTGCTGGGACCGGTTGTTTCGGCCCTGGCCGAGGAGACCGCTCAGGTTTCCCCCGAGGTGGTCCTCGCCTCGCTGCTGCTGGACGCGCCGAACCTCGACGGGCACCCGCGCGGCAGCGGCGTGCTGATCGCCGGTCATGCCGGACAGAGCGGCGTCCAGGCGAAGGCCCTGACCCACTCGAGTGCCAAGTGGGCCTGGCTCGCCGAGGCGCTGGCCGAGCATCCCGGACGTCACGCGGTCCGGCTGTCCTACGATCCGGTAGCCCTGGGGGAGCGAGACGATGCCGAGCTGGCCGAGATCGCCCGCACCGATGCCGCCGCGATCCTCGGCGTGGACCTGCCCGCCGAAACCGTGGCCGGATTCGCCCGCACCCGCTGGCGCAGCACCCCGCCGGGTTCCGCCCAGGGCGCGCGGGAGCGTGCCGAGCGGATCCGCGCGGCCGTGGCCGCGGTTCCGGGACTCGATGTCACCGGTGCCTGGCTGTCGGGAACCGGGCTTGCCTCGGTGGTCCCCGACGCCCACGCGGCGGCGAAGCGCGTGCGCCACCTGATCGCCGCCGAATACCTGGAGAACGGCGAACTGGCCGCTCCCACCCAGACCCCCACATCCGATAACAGTCCGAATTCAAAGGAGTAGCTTTGTCCATCGACACCAGCCCGGTAAATACCCCGGACTCTCCCTTCGGTTACACCCTCTGGCTTGTCCTGCGCCGGAATCCCGCCTTCCGCGGCGAGTACTCCGATGCCGCCGTGGCCGAGCTGAACGCCGCCGTGGACACCCTCGCCGAAAACGGTGTGGTCACCCGCGGCTTCTACGACGTCTCGGGCCTGCGCGCCGACGCCGACCTGATGATCTGGATCCACGGCGACCGCGCCGAGGACCTGCAGTCGGCCGCCCGCGTGCTGCGCCGCACCGAGCTGCTGCGCGAGCTGCTGCCCACCTGGAACGCGCTGGGTGTGCACCGCGAGGCCGAGTTTAATAAGCGTCACGTGCCCGGCTTCCTGACCGGCAAGGATCCCAAGCAGTGGATCACCGTCTACCCGTTTGTGCGCAGCTACGAGTGGTACCTGCTGCCCGAGGACGAGCGTGCGCGCATGCTCGCCGAGCACGGCCGCATGGGCGCCAGCTTCCGTGGGGCCATCGCCAACACCGTGTCCTCCTTTGCCCTGGGGGACTACGAGTGGATTCTGCCGATCGAGTCGGATGAGCTGACCGAACTGGTCGACATGATGCGTGAACTGCGCGCCACCGACGCCCGTCGTCACGTGCGCGAAGAGGTACCGTTCTATACCGGCCGGCGGATTCCGGCCGCCGAGATTGTTGAGGTGATCCGATGAGTGATCTGCAAACCCCCGCCCAGACCGGCGGCTGCGGCGGCAACTGTGCCTGCTCGCGTGAGGGCTCGGCCGAGGCCGTGACCATCGAAACCGCGCCGGCCGCAGCCGATACCTTGGCAACCGAGGCTGCCGTGCCCCAGGCTGCTGCTCCCGCGGACATCGTGCCCGGTGCGACCGAGGCCGCCCCGTCCCAGACTGCTGCGCCCGTCGCTCTCGTGCCCGGTGCGACCGAGGCCGCCCGTTCCGGTGCCCCCTGGGTCGAGACCCCGGTGGACTATGACGCGATCCTGCTTGCCGGCTTCGGCGGACCCGAGGGTCAGGACGACGTCATCCCGTTCCTGCGCAACGTGACCCGCGGCCGCGGCATCCCCGAGGAGCGCCTCGAAGAGGTGGCCGTGCACTACCGCCACCACGGCGGAGTGAGCCCGATCAACGACCAGAACCGTGAGCTCAAGGCGGCCCTGGAGGCCGAGCTGGCCAGCCGCGGCATCGATCTGCCGGTGATCTGGGGAAACCGCAACTGGAACCCTTACCTGCGCGACGCCGTGCAGGAGGCCCACGACCGGGGCTACCGCAAGCTCATCGCGATCGCGACCAGCGCCTACTCCTCCTTCTCCTCCTGCCGTCAGTACCGCGAGGACTTCGCGATCGCGCTGGATGAGACCGGCTTGGAGGGCCAGATCGAAATCGACAAGGTGCGTCAGTTCTTTGACCACCCCGGTTTTGTGACCCCGTTCATCGAGGGTGTCGGCGATGCGCTGGCGAAGATTGTCCAGGATGTGCGCGATATCGACCTGGCCCGCGAGGTCAAGGTCCTGTTTGCGACCCACTCGATTCCGTCCACCGACGCCGTGCGCTCGGGTCCGTCCGAGCGTAACTTCGGCGAGGGTGGCGCGTATGCCGCCCAGCACCTGGCCGTCGCCGAGGTGGTGATGGCCGCGGTGCAGCAGGAGCTGGCCCTGGACCAGGATGTGCCCTGGGAGCTGGTCTACCAGTCCCGTTCGGGCCCACCGAGCATGCCCTGGCTCGAGCCCGACATCAACGACGTGATCGAGGAGCTGCCGGCCACCGGCACCCGCGCCGTCGTGATCGTGCCGCTGGGCTTCATGAGCGACCACATGGAGGTCCTCTGGGACCTCGACAACGAGGCCACCGAGTCGGCCGAAAACGCCGGTCTGTACTCGCTACGGGTGCCCACCCCGGGTACCCACCACGAGTTCGTGAAGGGTCTGGTGGATCTGGTTCTCGAGCGTCGCGACGGCACCCCGGTGTCCGAGCGTCCGGCGATGACCGACCTCGGTCCCTGGTATGACGTATGCCGTCCGGGATGCTGCGAGAACGTGCGGGCGGGCTTCAAGCCGGCCCTGGCGGGAATCGCCCCGTGACCGAGCAGTCTTCTCCCGCTGCCCCGGGTACCGTTCTGCGGATCGGTACCCGGGGCAGCGCCCTGGCGTTGGCGCAGACCGGCGATATCGCCCGCGCGATCACCGAGGCCACCGGCATCGAGACCGTCCTGATCCCGGTGACCACCCACGGCGACGTGACCCGGGCCTCGCTCGCGAGCCTCGGCGGCACAGGCGTCTTCGCGTCTGCCCTGCGCGATTTCCTGCTCGCGGGGGAGTGCGACCTCGTGGTCCACTCGATGAAGGACCTGCCCACCGCCGCGGCCCCGGGCCTGGCGATCGGTGCGGTTCCCGTGCGGGCGGATGCCCGAGATGCGCTGTGCGCGCGCGACGGGCTGACCCTCGCCGAGCTGCCCGAGGGTGCCCGGGTGGGGACCGGATCCCCGCGCCGGATCGCCCAGCTGCGTCGTCGCCGTCCCGATCTGGAGATCGTGGATATCCGTGGCAACATCGACACCCGCCTGGGCTTTGTGAGCTCTGGTGAGCTGGATGCGGTCGTGCTCGCGGTGGCCGGGCTGGAACGCCTGGGCCGTGACGGTGCGATCACCGAGCGCTTCGAGCTGTCCGAGTGGCCGCCCGCTCCCGCCCAGGGTGCGCTGGCGATCGAGGTGCGGGCGGAGTCCGTGGCCGCACCGGTGACCGATCCGATCCGCGCAGCCCTGAACGCCATCGAGCACCCGGAAACCCGTGCGGAGGCCGCCGCCGAGCGCGCGGTGCTCGCCCGCCTGGAAGCCGGATGCGCGGCACCGATTGGGGCCCACGCGCTACTTTCCGATGGGACCCTGGCGCTGCACGCGGCCGTCTATGCCCCCACCGGGACCGACCTGCGCGAGCGCACCGAGGGTGTCGCGGTCTCGGCGGACACGCTGCTGAGCGTCGCCGCCGGGCTGGGATCCGACCTGGCCGATGCGCTGCTCGCCGACGGTGCCGCCGAGATTGCGCCGCTGACCTAGACCGATGAACACGCACGCAGAACCCCAAACTCACGCCACCTGTTCGGCCCTCGCCGGCCGCCGGGTGCTGGTGCCCCGTGACGGACGCTGGGGTGTGCAGGTCGCCGAGAACCTTGCCGCCCACGGTGCCACCGCGGTGATCGCGCCGGTGATCGACTTCGAGCCGGCCCCCGACGCGGCGGCCCTGGAGCGTGCGCTCGAGGCGCTGGCAGCGGGGACATTCGACTGGGTGACCGTGACCAGCGCAACCACGGTCCGGGTGCTGCGTGCCCATGCCGTAAAAATTCCGGAAACCACCCGGATCGCCGCGGTCGGGACCGCAACCGCCGCCGCACTGGCCGAGGCTCGCTACCGGGTGGATCTGATGCCGCCCGAGGATCACACCGCCCGCGGTATGGTCGCGAGCTTCGGTGAGCTGAACGCACACCCCGGTCTCGGCCGGGTCCTGGTACTGGACTCGGCCCTCGCCGGCCCCACCCTGGTGGACGGCCTTACCGTTCTCGGTGCCGACGTGATCCGGGTGCATGCCTACCGTACGATCCCGGTGGAGCTCACCCCCGAGGTACGCACCGCGCTGGCCGTCGGCGACATCGACGCGATCCTGGTGACCTCGGGCAGCGTTGCCGTCCAGATCATCACCCAGGTGCCCGACCTGTCCGCCGACGTGGTCCGGGTCAGCATCGGGGATCGCACCACCGAGGCGGCCGAGGTCGCCGGGCTGGCGATCACCATCGAGGCGCCGATCCGACATGCCGAGAGCATGGTCGCGGCCCTGGAAACCCACTATTCTCAGACCACTCCCGGACTCGCCGTGCCCGATCACGGCGGAGAGGACACCCCATGAATTCCCTGCCCGAGCGGCCCCGCCGACTGCGCCAGTCCCCGGCGATGCGTCGCCTGGTTTCCGAAACCCGGGTGGATCCCGCACAGCTGGTCCTCCCGCTGTTTGTGAATGAGGACCTCACCGAGAAGCGCGCGATCGGCTCGATGCCCGGCGTATTCCAGCACACCCTGGACAGCCTGCGGGCCGCCGCGACCGAGGCCGCCGCGGCGGGCGTGGGCGGCGTGATGCTGTTCGGAATCCCGACCGTGCGCGACGCCGTGGGAAGTCAGGCCGATGCGCCCGAGGGCATCCTGCAGCGCGCAACCCGCGCCCTGCAGGCCGAGGTGGGTGACGCGCTGGTGGTACAGACCGACCTGTGCCTCGACGAGTTCACCGACCACGGCCACTGCGGCGTGCTCACCGAGGACGGTGCCGTGGACAACGACGCAACCCTTGAGCGCTACGTCTCGATGGCGCTGGCTCAGGCCGAGGCCGGCTCGGCACTGCTGGGCCTCAGTGGCATGATGGACGGCCAGGTCGGCGCGATCCGCGCGGCCCTGGACCGCGCCGGTCACATCGACACCGCACTGCTGGCCTACTCGGCCAAGTACGCCTCGGCGTTCTACGGTCCCTTCCGCGAGGCCGTGGACTCGCAGCTCCAGGGTGATCGTCGCACCTATCAGCTCGATCCCGGCAACCGCCGCGAGGGCATGCGCGAAACCCTGCTGGATCTTGCCGAGGGCGCGGACATCGTGATGGTGAAGCCCGCGATGTCCTATCTCGACGTGCTCGCCGACGTGGCCGCGATGTCCACCGTCCCGGTGTGGGCGTACCAGGTGTCCGGTGAGTATGCGATGATCGAGGCCGCCGCCGCACACGGCTGGATCGATCGTCGCCGAGCCATCGAGGAGTCGGTGATCGGCATCCGCCGTGCCGGTGCCGACGCCGTGCTCACCTACTGGGCCACCGAGCTGGCCACCTGGCTGCGCGCCTAAACTTTCCCGTTCCCGATATCTAGGAGCCCCCATGACCCACGCCGATAACGCCGACCTCTTCACCCGCGCCAAGTCCTCGATCCCCGGCGGGGTGAATTCCCCGGTACGGGCCTACGGTTCGGTGGGGGGAACGCCGCGTTTCCTGGTATCCGCCCAGGGTGCCCGGGTGACCGATGCCGAGGGTACCGAGTACGTGGACCTGGTGTGCTCCTGGGGGCCGGCGATCCTCGGCCACGCGCAGCCCGACGTGGTGCGCGCGGTGCAGGAGGCCGCCGCGCGCGGACTCTCGTTTGGGGCATCGACCCCGGCGGAGACCGAGCTGGCCGAGCTGATCCGCGAGCGTGTGAGCGTAAACGGGGTGAGCCCGATCGAGAAGGTGCGTCTGGTCTCCACCGGGACCGAGGCCACCATGACCGCGATCCGGCTGGCGCGCGGGTTCACCGGGCGCGAGCTGCTGGTGAAGTTCGCCGGTCACTATCACGGACACTCCGACGGCCTGCTGGCCGCCGCCGGTTCGGGCCTGGCGACCCTGGCCCTGCCGGGTTCGGCCGGGGTGACCGCGGCCACCGCCGGGCAGACCCTGGTGGTGCCCTATAACAACCTGGATGCGCTGCGCGCCGTCTTCGCCGAACACGGCGAGAACATCGCCGGAATCATCGTCGAGGCCGCCTCGGCCAACATGGGTGTGGTCCCGCCGGCACCGGGCTTCAACGCCGCGCTGACCGAGCTCGCCCACGCCCACGGTGCCCTGGTGATCCTGGACGAGGTGCTCACCGGATTCCGCGTGGGACCGGCCGGATTCTGGGGTCTGCAGGCCGCGGCGGGGGAGGACTATGTGCCGGACCTCTTCACCTTCGGCAAGGTCATCGGCGGCGGCATGCCGCTAGCCGCTCTGGGGGGCCGCGCCGAGGTCATGGACCACCTGGCCCCGCTCGGACCGGTGTATCAGGCCGGAACGCTCTCGGGAAACCCGGTCGCCGTGGCCGCGGGCCTGGAGACCCTGCGCCGCGCGACTCCCGAGGTCTATGCCCACCTGGACATCGTCGCCGATACCCTCTCGTCCGCGGTGTCCGCCGCGCTTACGGTCGCCGAGGTCCCTCACGTGGTGCAGCGCGCCGGCAACCTGTTCTCGTTTGTGTTCGCCGAGGAGGCCCCGGTGAACTACGCCGAGGTTCAGGCGCAGGACGCCTACCGTTACGGACCGTTCTTCCACGCGATGCTGGATGCCGGCATCAACCTGCCGCCGAGCGTCTTCGAGGCCTGGTTCGTCTCGGCCGCGCACGATGAGGACGCCGTCGCCCAGATCCTCGCGGCGCTGCCCGCCGCCGCCCGCGCCGCCGCGGAGGCCACTCCCGCGTAATCTGACTCGTGTACGCCCTCGTGCCTGGCACAGATTTTCTGTCCCGGGTACGAGGGCTTTTCCTTCGATCATGTGTCCTTGGGGGTCACTGGACGAGTCATCACTACGCTGTCGTAGGTCTTGCCGGGCCAGTGGATCGTGTCGACCCGCTCAAATCCCCATGACTCGTAGAGTCGCACAAGGTGATCCGCGGGGATGGCCGTGTCCACTCCGATTGATTCTGCGTGCCGACCTGCGGCCCAGGTGAGCCCCAGGCGCCACAGGTGGCCTGCAATACCGCGCCCGCGGACGGACGGGGAAACGGCAACCTGGTTGAGCCACGCGCGGTTCCGCTCACGGGCCACAGCGGTCAGCTCCCGTAGGCCTCTCGAGGGAGGAAGCGAAATGGTGAGCGATCCGACAATCTGCCCTGCCTGCTCGACGACCCAGCACTGACCGCTGAGGGCGCGATCGCGGGTGGTCTCCACGTCCTGGTTTACGGCGGTGTAGTTCAGCCCCATCGCGCCCAGCTCCGCATACGCGGCATGCAGGAGATTGGTAAGCGGTGCGGCATCGGCTGCCTCGAACGGTCGCACAGTGAGTGTTGGGTCCATATCCCCAGTGAACTCGATTGGTTGTCGTTTTGCTAGACCAGCCTGACTCTATGGCTTGGCGATTGACCCCTCCACGGGGTATATTCCACGTGGAATAGTTTTGTTGGAGGTAATGGTGGCAGAGGTTACACTCAAACCGATTGAGATCGCGGCACTGGGTTTGCTGTTGGAGCGACCGATGCATCCGTATGAGATGTATCAGATCGCCACCCAGCGGCGCGAAGACACCGTGGTGAAGGTCAGCCCGGGCTCGCTGTACCGCGCGGTGTACGCGCTGGAGCAGAAGGAGTACGCGCGGGTTGCCCAGGTGGAGCGCGAGGGTGCCCGCCCCGAACGCACCCTGTTTGAGATCACCGACGCGGGTCGCGAGCGGCTCTATGCCGATGTGGCCGAACTGCTGCGTACCCCGCAGATCGAGCGGCCGAGCGTGCTTCAGGCGCTGTCCGAGGCGCACGTCTTGCCCGTGGAGCAGGTAATTGAACTCCTCTCCGAGCGTCTGGTGGAGATGCGAGCCCGAGTGGTGCGAATCCGTGCCGAGGTGGCCGCCGTGACTGCCCTCAACGTTCCCGAAATGTACTGGATCAACGTTCCCTACATGCTCACCATGGCCGAGGCTGAGATCACGTGGGTGGTAGCCCAGATTGAACGCCTGCGTGCGGGTGAGCTGTCCTGGCAGGACAGCCGAACCCCCGAAGAAAAGGCCCAGACGGCCGAGCGTAAGGCTCGTAAACACGCTCCAAACCCCTAAATTTTTGATCCCCCCTCAGTAGAAAGTGACACTCATGTCAACACCTCCCGCTACCGCCGTGCGGCCCTGGCCGGCGCTGTGGTCGCTGGTCATCGGGTTCTTTATGATCCTGATTGATACCACCATCGTTTCGGTGGCAAACCCCGCGATCATGCGCGGCCTGCACACCGACATCAACACCGTGATCTGGGTGACCAGCGCCTACCTGCTGGCCTATGCCGTTCCGCTGCTGATCACCGGCCGTCTGGGCGACCGGTTCGGTCCGAAAAACCTCTACCTGATCGGTCTGACGATCTTCACCCTGGCCTCACTGTGGTGTGGTCTGTCGGGCAGCGTCGAGGTCCTGATTATCGCCCGCACCGTGCAGGGTCTCGGCGCCGCGCTGATGACGCCGCAGACCATGGCCGTTATCACCCGCATCTTCCCGCCGGATCGTCGCGGCGCGGCCATGGGCCTCTGGGGTGCCACCGCCGGTGTAGCGACCCTGGTGGGTCCGATCCTCGGTGGCGTCCTGGTCGACGGCGTCGGCTGGGAGTGGATCTTCTTCATCAACGTCCCGGTGGGTATCGTCGGCTTCATCATGGTGTGGCGCAACGTGCCGCAGCTGGCTACCAGCCCGCATCGCTTCGACCTGGTGGGTGTGTTCCTGAGCGCCGCGGGTATGTTCCTGCTGGTATTTGGCATCCAGGAGGGTGGCACCTATGACTGGGGCACCATCGTGGGGCCGATCAGCGTATGGGGCCTGATTATCGCCGGTATCGTGGTGCTGGCAGCCTTTGTGGGCTGGCAGGCGATCACCAAGTCCGAGCCGCTGCTCCCGCTGGACCTGTTCAAGGACCGCAACTTCTCGGTGGGTAACCTGGTCATCACGACCGTCGGGTTCACCATCACCTGCATGTCCCTACCGCTGGTGTTCTTCTATCAGACCGTGCGCGGACTGACCCCGACCCAGTCGGCGCTGATGCTGGTGCCGATGGCCGTAATCTCGGCCGGTCTGGCACCGGTGGTGGGCAAGATGATCGACCGAGTCAACCCCAAGTGGTTCGCCCTGTTTGGTCTGACCGTGCTGTCGGTCTCGCTGCTCTGGTACTCGCTGCTGATGACCCCCGATCAGCCGCTGTGGATGATGCTGTTCCCGAGCGCCCTGCTCGGTTTCGCCAACGGTTTCATGTGGGGTCCGGTGTCCAACATGACCACCCGGAACCTGCCCCCGCATAAGGCCGGTGCCGGTTCGGGTGTGTTCAACACCACCCGTCAGATCGGTGCGGTGCTGGGTAGTGCCAGCATTGCCGCGCTGATTCAGGCCCGACTGACCGCCGAGATGCCCGCCGCTCCGGGTGGAGCCCCGGGGATGTCCGAGATCGGTGGGGGAGAGCTGCCGGTGTTCCTGCACGAGCCGTTCACCACCGCGATGTCGCAGACGCTTCTGCTGCCCGCCGCCGTGGCCCTGCTGGGTGCCCTGTTTGTGCTCTTCTTCCAGAAGCCGAAGAAGGCCGCGTGGGCCGCACCGGAGACCCGCGCCGCGGCACCGGTTCCCGCCGAGGGCTAGACTCCGCCTTCTCCCACACCGCGAATCGCGCGATATGCCCCGAACGGCATGTCGCGCGATTTGCGTTTGAGCGGGGTCTCCATCGCGGGAATCTGGCTGGTCCGAATCACCTGCACCCCACCCGGATCCGCGAAACGACGCGCCCGAGCGAGGGTGTCGGCGGTCGCGGCGCGTCGCCCCATTTCTCGGGCAAGCCGGGTGTGTGGGTGCCGATTCCGGGGTGCTCGATTGGGAGATCGGGGTCGCGGTGTTGTAGAGTATAAGAGTTCCAAGCGCGAGAGATCGGGCAAGGAAATCTGGGTCTGTGGCGCAGCTGGTAGCGCACCTGCATGGCATGCAGGGGGTCAGGGGTTCGAGTCCCCTCAGATCCACCCCCCCCCGGTGCAGTAGCACAGTTAAAACCCCGTCTTCGGACGGGGTTTTTGCGTTGCACCGCAAACGGCGTTTGCCACTCCCGGATCGGGGTGGCGTCGACTTGCGGCGGATGCCACTATGGGGTGTGCCTAAATCCTCCCACTCGCGCAAAAAGATCGCGCGTCGCCTGAGCCGCTCGCAGACCGAATGCATCCCGGTTGAAATTGTCGACCGCTTCTCGGATGGGGAAACTCGCACGGGTCTGGTGCTGGCCCTGGGGGAGGACTGGATCTTGCTGCAGAGCATTCGTGATGCGGGATTCTACGATGGCTATGCCATTCTGCGTCGAAAGGACATTCGCCGAGTCCGCCTTCGGGATACCTTTGTCCCCTATCTGCGTGAGCACCGCGAGTGGCCGCCACCGCTTCCCGCCGGGGAGATCAACCTGGCTTCCGCGGCGACCATCCTCGCCGATGTGGCACGGATTGCTTCGGTCTTCATATTTGCCGAGGAGCGACGCCGCCCCGGTGCGGTGTGGTTAGGGACCCCGGTGGAGTGGGATGCTCGGGCAATGTGGATCGTGATGATCAACCCGGACTGCACCTGGGAAGACGGCGCCCGGGAGGCCCTGTTCACAAACCTCACCCAGGTGGAGTTTGGCGATGACTACAGCCGCGCCGTTCACGCGGTCGCCGGGCCCATGCCCGCCTGGGGATCCGAACCCTCGGAGGATCCCGCCTCGGAGTAGCGATCCGTGGGGGAGGTGGCAATTGCCGCCTGCCACGTGCCACTATGGGGTGTGAAAAACACGCAGCAGAAACCATCGAAGATTTCCCGGCGACTCGAGCAAAGTTGGCGCGAGGCTGTGCCCGTGCGAATCCAGCATGAGGGGGCACCCGGAGAACCCCTCGACGGTATCGTGCTGGACGTCTCGGCCGAGTGGACCCTGATCGCCCGGCTGCGTGATGGGGCCTATCTCGACGGTTACTCGGCGATCCGGACCGCGGATATCTCGGCGGTTCGTCCGGACGACCGCTTCCTGCCGTTCCTGAAAGCCCAGCGGAACTGGCCGCCCGCGCGGCCGACCCACCCGATCGATCTGGGGAGCGCGCAGGGCGTGGTTCGGGGTGCGCTCGACAACGCGCCCGTCCTCGGGTTCTATCGGAGCACCGCACCTTCCGGAGGGTTCTGGATTGCGCGCGGGATTGCCGTCGTCGAACCGCACTGGTGGTACCTGACGATCTCGCCGGAGGGAACCTGGGACGAGGGGGATGAGCGGGCGCGAATCGATGAGGTGTCCCGCGTCGACTTCCTCACCGACTACATCTCGGTCCTCCAGGAGAGCGCGGGCTCGCCGCCCGAAGACTCCGTCATGGTGACCCGTCCGGCGGGTGCCGCGCGCTAGCAAATTCGGGAATGGGGCCGGGAGCGAGAAGCCGGGCAGGGGTCACCCTGGGAATTTCTACAGTTATGTTGTACAGTTAACCTGTACGAATGGAGTTCCTCATGATTCTCACGAAGTTTGCCCACGCCTGCGTTGTGCTGGCCACCGATACCGCCTCGCTGGTGATTGATCCGGGGACCTTCACCCCCGAGGCCGCGACCCTCCTGGAGTCGGTGGATGCGGTCCTCATCACCCACGACCACTTTGACCATGTAAACGAGGAGGCGCTGAAAGCGGCGCTCACCGCCCATCCCGAGCTGCGGGTGTTTGCGCCTCAGGCGCTCGCCGAGCGACTCTCCGGCGGTTCCGTCCACGCCGTCTCCGACGGGGAGAGCTTTGCCGTGGGAGACATCGATGTGCGCGTCTTTGCCGGCCAGCATGCGGTGATCCACCCCGATATCCCGCAGATCGACAATGTGGGATACCTCGTGGGTGGCACGGTTTTCCACCCCGGCGATGCCTATCTTGTGCCCGAGGTTCCGGTCGAGGTGCTGCTGCTGCCCACGAGCGGGCCCTGGACCAAGCTCGGAGACGCGGTGGGCTATGTGCGAGCGGTCGCCCCCACTCGGGTCATCCAGATCCACGAGCTGATGTTGAGCGAGCTGGGTCAGCGATCCACCGCCAACTTCATCGGAGCCGAGGGGCTGACCGATGTGCCGTTCCTGATTCTGCCGCCGGGGGAGAGCCTCGACGTGGATCCGGTATCGTCGGCCTTCGCGTAGCGGAGCTGGATGCTATTTGGTGATCGCCGCGGTGAGTCGATCGAGGATGCTCGAGAGGCGCTGCAGGTCGCGCCGTTCCTCGGCCGTTAGTTCTTCGGCGATCGCCGCATCGATCGTGGACGCTCGGCCCGCGCGCGCGTGGCCGAGGGCCGCGCGGCCCGGGTCGGTGATGGTGATGAGCAGGCTGCGTTTGTCGTCGGGGTTCGGGGTTCGGTCCACCAGTTCGGTGCGTTCCAGATCATCGACCGTCACACGCATGCTCTGGTGGCGGACGTTGCGTTTCCGGGCGAGCTCGGCGATCGTGGCGGGACCCTCGCGGTCCAGATATCCGAGCGTCGCGGCCTGGGCATCGGGCAGGCTGTCGGCGGATGCCCGGGTTGCGCGGACAAATTCCCCCACCGATCGACGAAGCTGTTCGGCCCACTCTGAAGATTTGGTCATGGTGAAATAATACAGCAAGGCTGTATTCGGATGGATCTGGGCGATGCCGGTTGCCCGGGTGGGTCGCGGTACCGAAACCGTCACGCTCGAAATCAAGCCCGCGGAGATTGTGCTGCGCCGTCGCGGCTCCCGGCGCGTGTACGCCCTGACGGAGCTGACCCGCGTGTACCTTGTGGCCTGGGGTCGCGGTGCACGCATCGAGGTGCAGACCGCGAACGGGGATCCGATCACCCTGCTCACGGGCCTGGCCCGTTCAGCCCACGATGGCTCCGGCACGCTGACGCAGATCCCCGCCGAGGCTGCCAGGATGCTCGAGGATGCCGGCCTTGCGGCGGACGACACCGAACCAAACCGGCAGTCCTTCACCCGCAACCTGGCGAACACCCCCGTCTCTCCCCACCGGGTCTGAGGTTCGGCCGCTTCGGGTGCGCGTGCGATGGCCCACTATCGCGCTGGTGTCGGTCGCGGCTTCGGCATTTATGCTGGCGATTCTGGATTCGCTTGACGCGTGGGGGCTTGCACTACTGTTTCGGCGTGGGGGTTATCTTGCAGGATTCCTCATCCTTCTCCTCGGACTCTATCGAGCTCATTGGTCCGCGCAACGAGAAGACAATATCTTCGAGAATCGACGCGCGAGCGGCGAGCGAGGCGCCGCATCGCTGGGATTTACCGTTGCACAGATTCTGCGCGCGATTTCCGTCTTAGTGACGGCGTCCAGACGTCGGCGTGCGACTGAACTCGGCGCTGTGGCAGCTCGTTGACTCGGAAATCGACCAGCTCCTGATATCGGATGTGAACGAGCAGCGTCGAAGGGGACGACATGTTCCGCTCGGACTGCTGAGCGGGGCACTTATTGCGCTACCCGTGCGGGTCTCAGGTGTGACCGTCGGTGTGCTCGCCGTCCTGAGTGAAGTCCCTGATTGTTTCGCGGGCGGTGACCTGGTTGTCCTCCAGTGCTTTGGCGAAGCTCTGGGGATAGCGGAAAGCCTCGCGGGTTCACGCGGTTTACCCGTGCACCCCCGGTGAGTGAGGTGGCACAGGTGTGTCTTTTGGGTGTATTCGGATCTAGCCTGATCGAAAGGAGGTGAACGATGCGAGATATGTGGGTTTGGACGATAGAGACCGGCAGATGGGAGCCTGATGATAGGCAGGAACAGATCGAAGCCGAGTGGACGGAATACCTGCGCAAATTCGAGGCCTCTCAGGCGGATATTAACCGGCAGATGGGACTGAGCAGGTCGAGCAGACGCCGACGTTGGTTTCGGTGGAAAGGTTAGCTGCGCGCGAATACATGAACCGCCGCCACCCGAATTGGGTGACGGCGGTTGTATCCGCGGAGAGGCCTCTGCGGGCCTAGTCGCGAGGGCTCACGGATGTGAAGCTTAGTTGACGTCCAGCGGGCCATTTCGGGGTTGCGCCTGCTGTGAGGGCTTCCCCGCCGCGTTCGGTGGCGAAAAGTTCCCGCAATGGATGTTGGTCCGAGGTGCATGAAAAAACTGTGGCGCTGACGCCCGCATTCCGCTAGTGTTTGGCCAGCCGCACGATCGCGAAAATCGCACTACTTTGTTGTGAAATGTATTGTGACGACGAATAGCTGTGGATACCCGCTGCACTAACCGGAATGAGATTCCCCCACATGCCCCCTGCCCTGACACGGCCATACTTCCGTGCAAACTTCCAACTCGCGGCGGTCGCCACCGTGGCGCTCATCATGGTCCCCGTTGCCGGCGCTGTCCTGAGCTCCGACGGGGCGGCGGCGGTACCCACGCCGTCGTCGACCGCATCCACGCTCGCCGAAGTTGCTCGGCCGAGCATCTATACCCAGACGACCGCGGGAACGTGGCTGCAGGGCGGAGCGGTGGATCCCACCCGTGACCGGCTGTACCTAGCCGATGACCAGAAGGATGACACCCCGAGCCTCTCCGTTCTCAATCTGAGGAATGGAACGGCGTCAACCATTCCGCTGGACGGTGAAACCTATGCGCTCGATGCGGCCGTCTCGCCCGTCGGGGGGACCGTGTACGTCGTCCACAACACCACGGATGGGTTTGTCTCAGTGGTCGATCCCGATGCCACGTACACCGCGACGTCGCTGCCTCCCACCGTCGAGGTCGGGGGGAACCCCCAAAAGGTCGAGGTGGGAGCGGATGGACGCGCCTACGTCGTCAACCTGACCGGCGACACGGTCTCGATCCTCGGACGCGCGGACGGCGCCGATAAACTCAGGGTCGCTCAGACGCTGTCGTCTGTTGCCACGGCCGGGGCAACGAGCGCGATCGACAACGACCGCAACCGGCTCTTTATCGCGAGTGAGTATGCGAAGCTCGTCACCGTGATCGATACCGCGACTACCCCCGCGGCCGTCATCGGCACCTTCCCGGTTACCGACACCCCCACGGGAATCGGCGTGGACCCGCGAACCGGAGCGGTCGTTATCGCCAGTTCTGACACCAACGCCGTGTCGTGGTTCTCCTCCAACAACGGATGGGGGACGGCCGAGGTCATTCGCAGCGAAGCCCTCGGAACCGTGAACGCTGACACACTCCTCCCGCTCTCCGTCGACGTGCTCAAGGATGGTACGGCTCTTGTGGTCACACAGGTTTTCCCGTCAGAGACGAAGTCCTTTGTGTCTGTGGTGCCCGCCGATACGGGTGTTGCTCGGACAATCCCCGTGGGAAACCTCGCCTTCTGGGGCGTGCTGGATCCGCAACAGGGCGGTTCGTTCTACGTTCCGAACTCGGGCAATGGAAACGTCTCTGTCCTTGCAAATGTCACCCTGAGCGCCGCCGCTTCACCCGTCTCCTACGGGCAGGAAGCCGAAGCCAAGGCCACGCTCGTGCGGGCCGATGGATACCCGATCGCCGGTTCGATCGCCTTCGCCGACTCCGCGAACGGTCCTCTGGGTACCGCGACCGTTGACGCATCCGGAATAGCGACGTTGAACCTGGGTGTAAAGCCTGCGGGGAGTTTCCCGTTCACCGCGACGGTACAATCCCCGGTGGCCGTCGCGCTGAGCGCCACAGCATCCGCCACCACCAGCAAGGCATCGTCTGTCACGTCGATTGCTGTCACCCCCGCTGCGCTCGTTGAGGGTGACAGCGCCTCGGTGACCGTGTCCGTTGCCGCGGGCCACGGAACGGTACCCGGAGGTACCGTGACGCTCAGGAACGGTACGACGGTTGTCGGCTCGGCACCCCTGGTCGCCGGACGGGCTACGTTGCCGCTGAGTAACCTGACCGCGGGCACCAGCCAGCTCGTCGCTAGCTACTCGGGCGATGAGAATCATGAAGCTTCGGAGTCTGACGGTGCCACTCTGTCGGTGCAGGCGCGAACCGCAGCGGCTGTCGTGAATAAGGCGACCGCAGGGGTCGGCGATAAGCTCACGATCATTCTGACGGGTTTTGTGCCTCACGAGACCATTAACCTCACCCTGCATTCTGATCCGATTGAGCTGGGGAGCGTCGTTGCCGACGAGGCCGGTTCTGCTGTGTTCACGTTCGCGCTTCCGGAGGTCGCGGCGGGAAAGCACACCATTGTTGCTGTGGGTGCTTCCTCGAATCGCACGAGCTCAACTGAGATTCTGGTTCCCGAACCCGGGACCGACCCCGGGACCAAGCCCGGGACCAAGCCCGGAACCAACCCCGGAGCCGAACCGGGCAATGGCCTCCCCGAGACCGGCGCGACCGGTGTGCCTCTCGGAGTGGCATTGGGAGCATTCGCGTTGCTGCTCGGAGTCGGCCTGATGGGAGGGCATCGACGCGCACAGCGCTCACGTAATTCATAGGGCCTCGCGGGGCGAGCGGCGGGGTCGGGTGGCGAGGGTGTCGCCAGTCCCCGCCGCCAGCTCTGGCGGTCCTCCGGTCGCAAACCCGGCCCCGTGACTCTGTGCAGTCTGATGCCTCATGTTCTCGTCCGATGCCGTGCCCGGTACTGGTTAGCTTCGCCCGAGGGATAAACGCAACAAAACCGCCGTCGCCCGAGTTGGGCGGCGGCGGTTTCTTGTGCGGCTGACTAGTTGAATTCGAGCGGGTGGGTGCCCACGCGGCCCGAGCCATCCAGCGGGTCAAGACCGTCGATAGCGGCGATCTCGGCGTCGGTCAGGGTAAAGCCGAACACATCGAAGTTCTCGGCCATGCGCTCCTTGCGGGTCGACTTGGGGAAGACGATGATCCCCTTCTGCAGGTGCCAGCGAATGACCGCCTGTGCGGGAGTGACTCCGTGAGCTTCGGCGGCCGCGGCCACCGCAGGGTTCTCGAACAGCGGGTACTTGCCCTGGCCCAGCGGGCCCCAAGACTCTACCCGGGTTCCATTCGCGGCGGCCCACTCAAGGACGTTGCGCTGCTGGTACGCGGGGTGCAGTTCGATCTGGTTGATCGCGGGCACCTCACCGGTGGCGGCTACGAGCGCGTCGAGGTGCTCGGGCAGGTGGTTGGAGACACCGATCGAACGCGAGAGGCCCGCGTCACGAATCTCGATCAGCTTGGTCCACGCGTTAACAAAGGTCTGGCGCTCGGGGGTGGGCCAGTGGGTCAGGTACAGGTCGACGTACTCGAGGCCGAGCTTGTCCAGGCTGGTACGGATGGCCTCATGCGGCAGCTCCTCGGCCTGGTGGTCGTTCCACAGCTTGGTGGTGATGAAGAGTTCTTCGCGCGGGATGCCGCTCTTGGCGATGGCCGCGCCGACACCCTCCTCGTTCTGGTAGATCGCCGCGGTGTCGATGTGGCGGTAGCCCACCTCGAGCGCCTCGGTGACGGCCTTTTCTGCCTCGTCGGCCGGCACCAGGAAAACGCCAAAGCCGAGCTGAGGGATTGAATGTCCGGAATTCAGTGAAATCTTAGGAATGCTCATGTCCTCAGCCTAGGGAGGGGTAATCTAGAAGTCCAACAGTTGATACTGATGGTTTTGAGAAGTGGAACTAATACATGGATTTGCGCCAGCTGGAACACCTCGTCGCCCTCGCCGACGAACGCCATTTTACGCGGGCTGCCGAGGCGTCCGGCATCTCCCAGTCGGGTCTGTCCTCCTCGATTCGGAACCTCGAACAGGAGCTGGGCACCCCGCTTTTTGATCGCACCTCCCGGCGTGTTGAGCCCACCGAGGCGGGGCTCGCCCTGATTCCACACGCCCGGTTGATGCTCGAGCAGGCGGCTCGCGCCCGTGATGCGGTCATCCAGACCTCGCATCAGGTCTCCGGATCGCTGCGGATCGGGGCCGAGCAGTGCCTGGGGTTTGTGGATATCGCCGCGGTGCTTGACCGCTTCCACCGGCGCTATCCGCTGGTGGAAACCGAGTTTGTCCAGGCGGGGTCTCACGAGCTTGTGGGCAAGGTGCGCTCGGGCGCTGTGGACGTGGCTTTTGTGGCTGCAAATCGACACCTCGGCGCGCTGCCACGCATGGTGATTGGTCAGGAAACCTTCGTGGTGTTGCACGCGGCCTCACATCCACTCGCCGCGATCGCGAGTCCCGACTGGGACGATCTTGCCCGAATGGAGTTCGTAGATTTTGCCCCTACCTGGGGTGTGCGCACCCTCAACGATGAACTCCTGGAGGCTCACGGGGTGAATCGTCGGGTGCGCTGCACGGTGACCGATGTGCATACGCTCCTGGAACTGGTAGGCACGGGGATGGGCATTGCCATCGTGCCCGAGCACGTCATCGGTAAGCCGGAGGCGCGGGAACTGATGGTGCGCTCACTTCCGGGGGAGGCGGTGGCGGACTGGACGGTCTCGGCGATCACTACCACGGCCACCGCCGAACATCGCACGGTTCCCGCCAGGCTTCTGCTGGAGCTGCTGGAATCCGGTCGCTGCCTGCCCGATCACTGCACCCCCGAGCATGCGCATCGGGAGTACGCGGCACGCACTCTGGGCCGGATATCCTCCGCCCGAACCGAGGCACCCGGCTCGAAAAGCTTGGAGCTGCTCACCCCCGAATCGATCTCGGGTTAACGCGAACACGCGGGTTCGCTCACCCGGACCGGATGGTGTGGGGAGCGAACCCGCGTGTGGGTGTGGGGATTAGCCCAGGGTGATGCCGTCCTCGAAGTCGGTGGACAGGCTGACCTCACGCCAGGCCTCCGCCTCACTGTCGAAGGCCGAACGAGCCTCACCCACCAGGCGCAGCGCATCCGAACCCAGCATCAGGTGTGCCGGAGGAGTCTTGGAGTCCAAGACGGTGAGGAGAGCCAGGCCCGCGGCGTCGGGGTTGCCGATCTGGTTGCCGCTCATTTTCAGGCGGCCCTCACGAATCGGATCCATAACCGAGTTGTAGTCCTCAATGCTGCGCGGTGCCCGGGTCATCGAGGACCCCGCCCAGTTGGTACGGAACCCGCCCGGTTCGATGCTGGTGACGTGGATACCAAAACTCGCGATCTCGGGACGGAGGGCATCGGCTAGGCCCTCCACCGCGTACTTGGTGGAGTTATAGGCGGTCAGGCCGGGGAAGGCGCGCAGTCCACCCATCGAGGTGATGAACACCACGTGGCCGGCCCGACGCGAGCGGAGGTAGGGCAGAACCGCCCGGGTGAGCGCAATCACGCCGAAGACGTTGACCTCGAACTGCTCACGCACGGTGTCCAGTGGGGTTTCCTCAAATGCGCCCTCAACCCCGTAGCCGGCATTGTTGACCAACGCGGTAATCGGGCCGATTTCCCGCTCAACCCGCTCAATCGCCGGGGCGATTGCCGGAGTGTCGGTGACATCAAGCAGGATGCCGTGGGCGCGTCCCGGTGCCAGGGCCTCGAACGCGGCGATCTGTTCGGGCCTGCGCAGCGTGCCAATAACCGTGTGTCCGGCTTCGAGTGCGGCCGTGGCGAACGAACGACCGAGGCCGCCGCTCACGCCGCTAATCAGAATGGTGTGTGTCATGGGAATCCTTGGAAAGAGAAGTTTGTCGGGACGCAGCGGGGAGGAGCCCACGGAGCGCGTTCAGCGCCAATGTGGTCGCCGCGTCCTCGGTGAGGGGGTAGTGTCCGGTCAGGCGACGGAAAATCAGCGGTCCGAACAGGATGTCGATCACGTCGTCAATCGGAATGGTGGGGGAGGCATCCCCGCGATCAACCGCACGCTGCCAGAGTGTTGCAATAGCTGTGCGGCGGCCGTCGAGGAAATACTCGCGGAAGTACGCGGCGCCGGTTGGATCGTCCACGCAGGCCGCCAGCAGCTGGGCAAAAACCGCACCCAGATCACTGGCGTAGAACGCGCTGACGCGGCGGACCTGCTCGGTGAGATCGGCAACGCTGTTGCCGGTGTCGGGCAGTGGGAGCGCGCCCGCCATCAGGCGTCCGAACGCCTTGGCAGCCACGGCCGTGCGCGAGGGCCAGTGCTTATAAATGGTGGCCTTGCTCACGCCCGACCGGGCCGCGATGGCGTCCACGGTCGCCGCGGGATAGCCACCCTCGGTCAGCAGCTCCTCGGTCGCGCGCAGAACCGATTCGTGAATGCGGTCGCTGCGGGTCCCGGTGGGGTGACACTGAATGCCGTCGGGTACCTCGGCGGGTGGGGGCGTGGGCATCGGGTCCTCCGGGGTTAGCTCAGCGCGGAAAGCGCTGCCATCTCGTCCGCATCCAGGCTAATGTCCGCCGCGGCGTTGTTCGAATCGAGGTGGGCGAGGGATGAGGTTCCCGGGATGGGCAGCATCGCGGGGGAGCGGTGCAGGAGCCAGGCCAGGGCCAGCTGCGCCGGGGTGGCACCGTGGGTTTCGGCAATCTGGGCGAGTGGGCTGTCGGGGCCGGCGAGCTTCCCGGTGGCGAGGGGGAACCAGGGGATAAAGCCGATGCCGGTGGCCTCGGCGTAGTCCAGCAGGTCTTCGGCGCTGCGGTCGCTCAGGTTATAGAGATTCTGTACTGAGGCGATCCGAGTGATGTCGGATGCCGCCTTCAGCTGGTCCACGCTCACCTCGGACAGGCCGATGTGGCGAATCTTGCCCTCGACGCGCATCTCTTCGAGGACCCCCAGCTGGTCCGCCAGGGGGAAGTTTGGGTCGATTCGGTGAAGCTGGAAGAGATCGATCCGGTCCAGCCCCAGGATGCGCAGGGACATCTCGACCTGCTGACGCAGATAGGCGGGCTGGCCCAGCATCGTCCATTCGCCGGGTCCCTGACGGGTGAAGCCCGCCTTGGTGGCGATCACGATCTCGTCGCGGTAGGGGTGGAGAGCCTCGCGGATCAGACGCTCGGTGACGCTGGGGCCGTAGGAGTCCGCGGTATCAAACAGGGTCACGCCCTGCTCGGCCGCGCGGCGGAGGACCGCGATCGCGGTGTCGGGGTCCGCGGGTTCCCCCCAGACTCCGGGGCCGGTGAGTTGCATGGTGCCGTAGCCCAGTCGGGTGACGGGGAGGTCGCCGCCGAGGAGGAAGGTGCCCGAACCGGCTGCGTGTGGTGTTGACATGATGTCCTTTCAGAACTGAACTGTACGTTTAGTTTAGTTCTGTATGTTCGGTTGTCAAGCCCGCGTGTTCGCGGCGTGCGAACGGCAAAAATCCCTGAGTTTCCGGGGTGAAAGCGGGGAGTCCCGCAAAATGCGACAGCATAACGTGCGAAATCGGCGCCACCCATTGACGGGTAGATACCGAGGCGTATGGTTCCGGATGGGCCAGGCGGGACGTTCGCCGGTCCGGGAAGGAAATCATGGCTACCTATGATGTGGCAAACCGTTCGGCAATCGTGTCCGGAGCGGGTGCGGGAATCGGCCGCGCCGTCGCGGAACTCCTGGCGGCAAACGGAACGGCGGTGCTGCTGGTTGATCGGGACCAGGCCGCCGTCGAGGCCGTTTATCAGGAGATCATTGCGCGCGGAGGCACCGCGGCCACGTTTGTCGCCGATGTGACCAGCCCCGGCTGGGGAACCGAGTCGGTCCGCCTGGCCGAGGCGATGGCACCCCTGGGTATCGCCGTCAATAACGCGGGCATTTCGGGACCGTCGGCCCCGCTGACCGAGTACACCCCCGAGGATTGGCACCGCGTGATCGGCATCAACCTCGACTCGCTCTACACCGGCATGCGCGCCCAGATCCCCGCGATGGCCGCCCACGGCGGTGGCGCCGTGGTGAACCTTGCCTCGATCCTGGGCACCGTGGGTCAGGCTGGTGCCTCGGCCTATGTAACAGCCAAGCACGGCGTGGTGGGGATGACCAAGTCCACCGCGCTGGAGAATGCGCGCACCGGCGTACGGGTTAACGCGGTTGCCCCCGGATACGTCCACACCCCGATGATCCAGAACATCACCACGCCCGAGAGCTATGCGGCTCTGGTCGCGCTGCACCCGATGGGCCGCCTCGCCACCGCCGAGGAGATCGCCCAGATGGTCGCCTTCCTCGCCAGTGATGCCGCCGGATTTGTGACCGGGAGCACCCATCTCGTGGATGGTGGCTACAGCGCCCGATAGGGTGTGCGTTCGCCCCGGGCTGATCCCAAACCCCGGGGCGATCCCGAAACTCCCAGGCTGGCTGTCATAGGGTGGAAGCCTTCCCCGCACGTTCCCGGCCCTCGGGCCACCGAGAAAGCTCCCCCTATGTCGCCCAACCCGTCCCCGTCCCGCGCCCGCCTTGGTGCGCGCGGACGCGCGATCATCGTCTTTGTGATCGCCCTCGCCGTGTTTGTCGCGACCTATCTGCTCGGGGTACAGAACGATGTCGGGCAGCGTGCCGAAAATGCACTCCTGCGTGCCTCGACCCTCTCCAGCAACGTTCCGCCGCCGCTGGACTGGGTCAGCCTGCAGTCCATCGGCATCATCGCGGTGGTGATCGCGCTGATCGCCCTGTTGCGCTCGGGAATCGGTGGTGCGATCCACGCGGTGCTGGCCATCGGGGTGTCCGTGCTCTCGGCCAAGGCGCTGAAGAACGTGTTCCTGGAGCGGCCCGAATTCCACCTGGAAAACCCGGGGAACTCCTTCCCCAGCGGGCATGCGGCGGTGGTGTCGGTCCTGGTGATGGCGCTGATCCTGATGCTGCCCTCCACCGGACGCTGGATCGTGATGCTGCTGAGCGCCCCGCTGCTGATCACCATCAGTGCCCAGCTGCTCATGTTTGGCTGGCACCGCCCCAGCGACGTCTTTGGCGGTTTCGCGCTGTCGCTGGGCACGCTGGCGCTGGGAACCGTCATCCGTCCCGCGCGCGGCCCGGTGGAATCCGGCACCCGCGGGCTGCGCCTGGTGCGCACCCTCTTCATGGTGCTGGGGACGCTGGGATTCGCGGTGGCGTTTGCGGTGGGGGTGGCTGGGCTCGGTGCCGGGCTGAATACCCGCGTGATGCTGGCCGGGGAGATTGCCGGCGGCGGTGCCGCGCTCTGGGTGCTTGCCCTGGTTTCGCTGCTGCGGATCCCGGTGCGCGGCCGGCGCTAGCCGGGTAAGCCCGTGCCGAGCCGCGCGCGGCTCCGGTGTCACGAGCGTGGTGCCTTCGATCGAGGCGCGGATCTGGCCCTAGGCCGGGAGCGCCGTCGAGAGCAGCACCACATTGACCGCGGTGCCCGCGAAGATGCTCAGCAGCGCGTTGTGCTTCCAGAGCTGAAGTGCGATGGTGACGTTGAGTGCGATGAGCGTGGGCAGAGCGGGGGAGAGGGTGGTGACATCCAGATCCCGCAGGCAGTAGAGCACCAGCACGATCATGATGCCCGCGGGCAGCTCCTCGGCGAGATAGCGTACGGCGGCGCTGCGCCGAAGCGGGGCGACCGCGAGCAGGGGAACCGCGCGCAGGGCAAACGTGATGCCGCCGGCCACCAGCACGGTGGCCAGGAGATAGCCGGGATCGATCATCGTTCCTCCTGCAGGTGGTCCGCATGCGGCGTGGGTTGTGCGCGGCGAGTGCGCATCCAGAAGCGGACCAGGAGCCCCGCGGTCAGCAGCGACATCGCGATCGGCAGCATGTGTTCGGGGGATAGCGCGATGCCGATCAGGCCCGCCAGCAGGGCGATGATCGCGGTGGGCATATCGCGGCGGGCGCGGAATGCCTCGATGGCCAGCACCACAAACAGGGCCGTCAGCGTAAATTCCAGTCCGGGGAGGTGGAGATCCAGCCGGTTCCCGGCCAGCGCGCCGACGGTCGCGCCGAGCACCCAGTAGAGCTGGCAGAGCACCTGGACGCCGATGATGCGTGTGCCGGTCCAGTTCTCTCGGGGACGACCGGTGGTGATCGCGTAGGCCTCGTCGGTCATCGCATACGCCGAGTACAGCTTGCCCAGGCCCGGGCGCACCCGCTGGATCGGGAAGGAGAGCGCGTAAAAGACGTGGCGGACGTTGACCACCAGGGAGGTCAGCGCAATCGTGGAGAGCGGTGCGGCGACCAGCACCAGGCCCACCAGGATGAACTCGAGCGATCCCGCATAGACCACGGCGGTGAAGATCGTGGCCCACCACCAGTCCAGCCCCGCCTGGGAAACCAGCAAGCCGAAGGCGAGTCCGAGCGGGAACAGTGCGCCGCCGGCACCCGCGGTATCAAAAAACGCCAGCCTGAGCTGCCCGAGACGCGCCCGACGTCCGTCTGGGCGGGGTCGAGCGCCACGCCGGGGTGTGGGTGCGGGTTCAGTGGTCACAACGCAATTTTAGGAAAAAGCGTGGCTTATTTTGTACCCGATATGAACCTAGAATGGTAATTATGAGCAACAAACCCGCCCTGGACGCCATCGATCAAGAGATATTGTTACTGCTTGCGCGAGACGGACGGATGTCCAACGTGGATTTGGCACGTCGAGTCGGCCTGACCCCGCCTCCGTGCCTGCGACGCGTACGTCGCCTGGAGGAGGCGGGCATCATCGCCGGCTACGGCGCTCAGGTGGACTACACCGCGATGGGGCGCGGTTTTGAGGTGGTTGTGGCGGTGGACATCGGGGTGAATGACCGGGTCACCATGGAGAAGTTCGAGCAGGACGTGATCGCGATGCCCGAGGTGGTGGAGCTGCGCCGGATGTTCGGCCGCCCCGACTACTACATCCGGGTGGCCGTGTCCGATTCGGATGCCTACGAGATGTTCCTCACGTCCAAGCTGTCCACGCTCTCCCCGGTGACCCGGGTCGACTCCCACCTCACCATGAAGCTGTTCACCGACACGCTGCCCGAGGGGGATGCGCGCTCGTTTGAGCCCTAGTCCTCGGGTTGAGTCGGCGAGACAATCGTGATCGTCCCCGTGTGCACGGCGACCTCCTCGGCGGAGATCAGCGTGATCGGGCCGGTGTGCGGATCCGCGGGCACCACGGTGACCGGCATCGTCGGCGTGGGTTCGACGCGTGCCGGGAGTCCGCCGAGCATCCGCGAGGAGATCGCCAGCGCGACCAGCGCCAGTGCCGCGGTGAAGGCGAAGACCAGCAGGAACGGTCCGCTGCCGCCGGTCAGGGCCGAGCTAAACAGCACCCCGGCGATGGCCAGCGAGATGGCGCTTCCGAAGGAGTCGGCGATGGTCAGCGCCGCCGAGTTGAAGCCCTGGTTGGTGGGGGTCGAGTGGGCCAGGGTCAGCACACCCAGGCGCGGGTAGAGCATGCCCACGCCGAGACCGGCGAGGGTCCAGGCGCCCAGGGCGATCCACGGCGAGAGGTGCAGTAGCGCGACCACAAACAGTCCGCCGATCGCCACAAACGCGATGATCGGGGCGCTGCGGGCGATGAAGGCGTTGGGCAGGCGGTCGCCCATCCGTCCCTGCAGCGCCGACCCCACGGCCCAGCTCACGGCACCACCGGTGAGCGCGAAGCCCGCGGCGGTAGGTGAGAAGTCGTAGTGCTCGATCAGCAGGTAGGGCACGTAGATCTCGGCGCCGAAGAAGGTCGCGGCGACCACCGCGCGCATGCGGATGACGCCGGGCAGTCCCCGGCGCAGTCCCAGGACGCCGGCGGGCAGCAGCGGGCGCACGGCGATCAGCCCGATCACCAGGGCAACCACGGCGACCACCAGACCGCCGGGGCCCTGCTCGCCGGCCAGGCTCAGGGTGAGCACGGACACGGCGGCCAGGGTGGCCCAGAGGATGCGCGGGGCGTCCCAGGCGGCGCGCACCGGGGCGGTGCCGTCGGCATCCGCCTCGCGCAGCGTGTGCTCACTCGCCGAGAGACGGCGCAGCGTCGGGGCGACCAGCGCCAGTGCGCACACCACGAGGACCACAACCCCCAGGAAGACCCAGTGCCAGCTCCAGGTGTCGGCCACAAAGCCGGCAATCACCGGTCCGACCAGCGAGGGCAAAACCCAGGCGGCGGAGAAGCAGGCAAACATCGGCGGGTGCAGGCGCGGGGGCAGTGCCCGGGCGACCATCACGTAGAGGGCCACGGTGATCGCGCCGCCACCCATGCCCTGAGCCAGGCGGCCCAGCAGGAATGGGAACATCGCGGTGGCCAGGCCCGAGGCGATCAGCCCGATGGTGAACATCGTGACCGCGCCCAGGAGTGGCCGGGTGGGTCCCGAGCGGTCGGCCCAGTTGCCGGCTACCACCATCCCGATGATGCCGGTGGCCAGGGGGCCAGCGAAGGCCAGGGCATAGAGGGATTGCCCGTTCAGATCGGCGCTGATCACGGGCATGATGGTGGTCACCGCCATCGATTCAAACGCACCCAGAAAGACCAGGGCGCAGGCACCCAGGGTGACACTCAAAAAACGGCGGGAAAACAGGGAATCCTGTGCAGGGGAAGGGGAAACGCTCACACGTTTAACTGTAGTGGTCGAATCGATTTGAAATCGCCGTGAGGAGGGGGTGAAGGCGCCCGTTTATCCAGTGTTCACGGGCGCCCCGACACCCTAGTCCTGCCAGAAGGCGTCTTCGGCTTCCTGGTCGGTGCTGAAGAGCCAGATTTCGGCGATGCGGTCATCGGCGATGCGGAACACATCCACCCCGTTCATGCCCAGGTCGGTGCGGCCCGGACGCTGTGCCGAGAAGGCCACGGTGGTGGCCACGGTGTCACCGTTGACCATGCGGGTCTGGGTCTGCAGGGCGAAGGTGCCCTGGCTGCGCTCCATGAACCCACCCAGCAGGGCGAGAACGGCGTCGGGTCCCACGTGGTCGCCGGAGAGCGGGTTGGCGCCCGGCTGGTGCCACACAACCGCGGGGTGCAGGGCGGCGGCCAGGGCTGCCATGTCTCCGGTGGCGAGGGCGTCTTCGTAGCGCTGGTAGGCGGCGGGAATGCTCATGATTTCTCCTTGGGGTTGTCCTTAGACAGTTATGTCATGATGCATTCGGTTACCTCAACGTAACCAGCATCTGGGCACTAGGCTAGGGGAACCCCGGAGTGAATGGAAGACCTGTGGAGTGGAACATTTTTTCGCGCAGCTGCCCCTCGCGCACCTCGCTTGCGCAGATTGCCAATAAGTGGACGGCGATGATCGTGATCAGCCTGGTCCCCGGGCCCGCCCGTTTTGGCGAGCTGCACACCCGGATCGAGGGCATCAGCAAAAAGGTGCTCACCGATACGCTGCGTTCGCTGGAACGCGACGGCATGCTGATCCGCGACGACGGATGCTATGCCCTCACCGAGCTGGGACGCACGCTCGAGGAACCCCTGAAGGCGCTCCAGGTGTGGGCCGAATCCCATATCGAGGACGTCCTGGACAACCGCGATCGCTATGACAGCGCCGCCGATGAGGCGATCCTGGCGGGGATCCCGCGCGCCTCCTAGTCGGAGGTGTGGCGACCAAACCCCGCAGGGCTCCGCAGCCGACGGTGTTTAGGCTGCCGGTGTTTGGGCCGCCGTGTTTAGGGCTTAGGGGTCTTGGGCGGGGTACCCGGGGAGCCCGCGGGACGGGTGCGCTCGAGGTAGTCGCCCACGTAGGTGACCACCATGCGTGCCGATTCGGTGAGGAAGAACTCGTCGCCCTCGGGGGAGAGCTCAAACGCCCGCGAGACCAGCGAGTCGGTGACCTCCACAACCACCTCGATGTGGCGGCCAAAGTCGGGACGCGGGACCACGTTGAAGTGGTTGGCGAACAGCTCGCCCACGCGGCGGGCGGCGATCATCCGGTTGGTTTCGGTAGCATCGTCCTGGTGCTCATCGATGATGTTGCCCAGTCGCAGCCAGCGGAATCCCGGCTCGGTGCGGAAGAAGTCGGCGTAGCCGGCGATCACATCGGTCACGGCCTCGTCCCAGTCGGCCTCGGGCCGGTGCGAGATGCGGGCCACGATCGCCTCGAACACGCGCTCCTGGTTGCGGGTGGCCAGCGCACGGGCCACGGCGGGCAGGCCGTCGAAGTAGCGGTAGATTCCGGGGCCGGACATGCCCACCCGGCGAGCCAGCAGCGAGAGCGAAATGGCCGAGTAGCCCACCTCGTCGATCAGCTGGGCAAAGGTGTCCAGGATCAGGGTCACCCGCTTTTCGCTGCGCTCCTGGCGCGGTGCGCGGCGCATGCCGGTGATTTCGCCGGCGGGGGTGGTGCTGTCGGACTGGGGGAGTCGATCGCTCGTCATGGACGGCTCCTTTCGAAGGGCTGTCCCAGTTTAGGGGATTGTGCTTGGGTGTTTCGTGAGTGTATACGGCGTGGGGGAACCTAGCCGCCCGAGGGGGTAAACCGGTACCCCATGCCCAGCTCGGTCACGAAGTAGCGGGGGCGCGAACCATCGGCTTCCAGCTTCTGCCGGATCTGGGAGAGGTACACCCGAAGATAGTTTGTTTCCCGGCCATACTCGGGACCCCACACCGCGTGCAGCAGTTCGGTCTGGCTGAGCAGTCGCTCGGGATTGCGCGCAAACTGCTCGACCAGCAGCCACTCGGTGGGGGTCAGGCTGATCGGGGTGCCCTCGACCCGGACCCGCTTGGTTGCCAGGTCGATTTCGAGTCGCCCGTCGGCGGTGGTCACGATCGCCTCGGCCTGTTCGGGCGTGCCACGACGCAGGGCCGCCCGCAGCCGGGCGAGCAGCTCGTCCATCGCAAACGGCTTGGTCACGTAGTCATCGGCCCCGGCGTCCAGCGCCTCGATCTTACTCGCGGACTCCTGTCGCGCGGACACGATCAGGATCGGCACCCGCGACCAGCCACGGATCCCGCGAATCACCGTGAGCCCGCTCACATCCGGCAGGCCGAGATCCAGCAGGATCACGTCGGGGTGTTCGTGGGCGGCGAGGTCCAGGGCGCGGGTGCCGTCGGGGGCGTGTAGCGCCCGGTAGCCTCGCGCCCGCAGGTTCACCAGCAGGGCGCGGGCGATGTTGGCATCGTCTTCAACCACAAGAACCGTACTCACGGTGTGCTCCTTTCGGGCGGGGTTAGGGGGCGGAGGGCAGGCTCAAAACCATGGTGGCGCCGCCGCCGGGGGTTTCCTCCACGTCCAGCGTGCCACCGATTCCCTCGGTCAGGCCCCGCGCCACGGCGAGTCCCAGGCCGATTCCGGTTCCGGCGGGGGCATCACCCAGGCGTTGGAACGGGCGGAAGACCGTGTCCTGTTCGGTGCGGGGGATGCCCGGTCCGTGATCGATCACGCGCAACTCCACCCGATCCTCGACCCGGCCGCCGGACACCCCGACCTGGGCACCGGCACCGTGATTGAGGGCGTTATCCAGCAGGTTGGCGAGGATGCGCACCAGCAGCCCGTAGTCGCCGAGCAGGCGCAGGTCCTCGGGAATCGACAGCGAGATGTCGGGATCCCCGGGCAGCGCGGCCAGGGCACCGGCCACCACGTCGGTGGCCTCCAGCGGCGCCTGTTCGAGCCGGATCTCCCCGGCCTGAATCCGGCTCATGTCCAGCAGGTTGGTGACCAGGGTGTTGAGTCGGTCGGTGGAATCCTCGATGGTGAGCAGCAGGGCGGCCTCATCCTCGGCGCTGAACTCCACATCCGGCAACCGGAGGCTCGACACCGCTGCCTTAATTCCGGCCAGCGGGGTGCGTAGGTCATGGGAGACCGCGGCCAGGAGCGCGGTGCGGATCGAGTTGCCGGCGGCGAGCTCCTGGGCCTGCACGCGGGCGCGGTCCAGCTCATCCTGGGCGAGGACGCCGAGCAGGCGGCCCGCATAGGCCTCGAGCACGCGCTGATCGGAGGCCGAAACCGGCGTCCCCACCAGCAGCAGCGCGTGGGTCTTGTCGATCCGGATCGTGCTGGTTGCCGAGCCCGGACCCTGACACGCGGGTCCCGAGGTCGCCACGGCCTGCCACACATCGGCGCCGGTGGGTTCGGGATTATGCGAGGCCAGGGTGACCGCGTCCTGACTGAAGGTTTCGCGCAGGCTGTCGAGCAGCGACTGGACCGACGCCCCCTCGCGCAGCACGCCACCGGCCAGCTCGGAGAGCAGGGCCGCCTGGGCCTGGGCCGCGGCGGCCTCGGTGGTGCGCCGGGCGGCGAGGTCCACCACGCGCGCCACCCCGGCGGCCACCAGCAGGAACAGCACCAGCGCGACCACGTTCTCGCTCTGGTAGATGGTCAGGGTGTGCACGGGCGGGGTGAAGAACCAGTTGACCAGCGCGGTGCCCACCAGCGCGGCGATGATCGCCGGCCAGAACCCCCCGAGCAGCGCCACAAACACGACCAGGGTGATGTAGCCGAGCAGGGTCAGGCTGAGCGAGGTCGCCCCGGGACCGAAGCTGAGGAAGAGCGCGGTCACCACAACCGGACCGGCCAGGGCGGCGATCCAGCCGGCGATCCGGCGCGAGCGGGTCAGCGCGGCCCCGCGGCGGGCGCGCGGTTCGCGCTTGCCGTGCGCGGCCTGATGGGTGACCATGTGCACGTCGATATTGCCGGCCGCGGCGATCACGCGCGAACCGATGCCCGGTCCGCGCAGGCGGCGCAGCCAGCCCGAGCGGCTCACCCCGAGCACCAGCTGGGAAGCGTTGACCGAGCGGGCAAAGTCGAGCAGGGCCTTCGCCGGGTCCTCACCCACCACGGTGTGCCAGGTGCCGCCGAGCTCCTCCACCAGCGTGCGGGCGCGGGCCAGCGCGGTGGCGTCGGAGGCGCGCAGACCGTCGTCCTGGATCACATGCACGGCCAGCAGCTCGCGTCCGGCGATCCGACCCACGATGCGGACGCCGCGGCGCAGCAGCGTCTCGGTTTCCGGGCCGCCGGTCACCGCGACCACGATGCGCTCGCGGGCGGGCCAGGTGGTGTTGATGCTCTTCTGGGTGCGGTACTTCTCCAGCAGCTCGTCGACCTGATCGGCGAGCCACAGCAGCGCGAGTTCGCGCAGGGCGGTGAGGTTGCCGATCCGGAAGTAGTTGGCGAGGGCGGCGTCCACCCGGTTGGCCGGATACACGTGTCCGGCACCGAGCCGGGCGCGCAGCTCATCCGGGGTGAGGTCCACCAGCTCGATCTCGTCGGCGGCACGCAGCACCCGGTCGGGGATGGTTTCGCGCTGGGTGATCCCGGTGATCGCGGTGACCACATCGTTGAGGGATTCCAGGTGCTGAATGTTCAGGGTCGTGTAGACGCTGATCCCCGCATCCAGCAGGGTCTGTACCTCCTCCCAGCGCTTCTCGGGGCCGCCGGTGGTGCCCTCGGTGTGCACCACGCTGTGGGCCAGCTCGTCCACGATGGCCAGCGTGGGTTTGCGCGCCAGGATCGCCTCCACGTCGAGCTCGCGGAAGCTGCCGCCGCGGTAGGACACCTCGCGCAGCGGAATCGCCGGGATGCCCGCCCGCAGCTCGCGGGTGCGCTCCCGACCGTGGTCCTCGATCAGCCCCACCACCACGTCGACCCCGGCCGCGTGCCGGTCGTGGGCATCCTTCAACATGGTGAAGGTTTTTCCCACGCCCGGCGCGAAACCGAGGTAGACCTTGAGGGTGCCACGGGCTACCCGTTCGCTCACTGAGCCTCGCTTCCTGCGGCGTGCTCAAGAGCCAGGTTCAGCTCCAGCACGTTGACGGTTGGGACGCCGATGAACCCCAGCAGCGGTTCCTCGGTGTGCTCGCGCACGAGTCTGGCCACGGTCTCCTCGGAGAGGTGACGGGCGGCGGCCACGCGTGCGCTCTGTAGCCGAGCGTACTCCGGGGAGATGTCCGGGTCGAGGCCCGACGCGCTGGCGGTCAGCGCATCGGCGGGAACCTTGTCCGGGGACACGTTCTCGGTTTTGGCCACCTGGGCGCGCAGATCTTCGATCTGCTTGGCCAGGTCCTTCGAGGTGGGGGCGAGGTTGGAGGCACCGGAGTCCAGGGCGTCGTACTTGCCCGCCGAGGGGCGCGGGTGGAACCAGGTGTCGCCGGTGAAGTCCTGGCCGATCAGCGAGGATCCCACGACCTTGCCGTGGTCTAAGACCAGCGAGCCGTCGGCGGCCGCGGGCATGGCCCGGCCCACCAGGAGGATGGCCGCCGGGTAGAGGATACCCAGCAGGACCGTGAGCACCAGGAGGGTGCGCAGCGCGGTCCCGAAGGAGCGCAGTGAGGAGGATGCAGACATGTTCTTAAGCCTTAGTTCAGACCGGGGATGAGGGTCAGGATGAGGTCGATGACCTTGATCCCGAGGAAGGGGATGATCAGCCCGCCCACACCAAACACGAGCAGGTTGTGGCCGAGCAGCTTGGCCGCCGCCTGGGGGCGGTAGCGCACGCCGCGCAGGGCCAGCGGGATGAGCACGATGATGACCAGGGCGTTGAAGATCACCGCCGAGAGGATCGCCGACTCGGGGGAGTGCAGGCCCATGATGTTGAGCGCCGCAAGGCCCGGGAACGCGGCCACAAACATGGCCGGGATCACCGCGAAGTACTTGGCCACGTCGTTGGCGATTGAGAAGGTGGTGAGCGCGCCGCGGGTGATGAGCAGCTGCTTGCCGATCTCGACGATCTCGATCAGCTTGGTGGGGTCCGAGTCGAGGTCCACCATGTTGCCCGCCTCCTTGGCGGCGGAGGTGCCGGTGTTCATCGCGACACCAACGTCGGCCTGGGCGAGGGCCGGGGCGTCGTTGGTGCCATCCCCGGTCATGGCGACCAGGTGGCCACCCTCCTGTTCGCGGCGGATCAGGGCGAGCTTATCCTCGGGGGTCGCCTCGGCCAGGAAGTCATCGACCCCGGCCTCGGCGGCGATGGCCTGCGCGGTCAGCCGGTTGTCACCGGTGATCATGACCGTGCGGATCCCCATCGCCCGCAGTCGAGCAAAGCGCTCGGGCATGCCGGCCTTGACGATGTCCGACAGGCGGATCACGCCGAGCACCCGGGCGGGCATCTCGGGGGCGTGGGTGGCCACCACCAGGGCGGTGCCACCCCCGGCGGAGACCTCATCGGCGATGGTGCGCGCATCGGCGGGCACGGTACCGTCATGGGCCTCGACCCAGGCCAGGACCTCGTTGGTGGCACCCTTGACGATCTTCTCGCCGGTGGGCAACACGATCGCGCTCATCCGGGTCTTGGCCTGGAAGGGCACAAACTCGGCGTCGGCCGGGGCGGCGATCGCGCTCTGGGCGGGGAACTGTTCCTCGGCATAGGTCACCACCGAGCGGCCCTCGGGGGTTTCGTCGGCGAGGGAGGAGAGGCGGGCGGCGCGGGCCAGATCATCGGCGCTCACGCCGGTCACGGGCAGCAGGCCGGTGGCCTTGCGGTCACCCTCGGTGATCGTGCCGGTCTTATCCAGCAGCAGGGTGCTGACATCGCCTGCGGCCTCGACCGCACGGCCCGAGCGAGCCAGCACGCCGCGCTGAACCAGACGGTCCATCCCGGCGATACCGATGGCCGAGAGCAGCGCGCCGATCGTGGTGGGGATCAGGCAGACCAGCAGCGCGGTCAGGACGATGAGCGACTGCCGGGCCCCGGAGAAGATGGCCAGCGGCTGGAGGTTGAGGATCACTAGCAGGAAGATGATGGTCAGCACGGCCAGCAGGATGTTCAGCGCGATCTCGTTGGGGGTCTTCTGTCGGGTGGCACCCTCCACCAGGGCGATCATCCGGTCGAGGAAGGTTTCGCCGGGTTCGCTGGTGATCTGCACGATGATGGTGTCCGAGAGCACCCGGGTGCCGCCGGTCACGGCACAGCGGTCACCACCGGACTCGCGGATCACCGGGGCGGATTCGCCGGTCACCGCGGATTCGTCCACGGTCGCGGCACCCTCGATCACGTCGCCGTCACCGGGGATCACCTCTCCGGCCCGGACGCGCACCCGGTCGTCGCGGCGCAGCGCGGTCGCCGGGACGATCTCGATGTGACCGCCGGCGTCCAGCCGCGCCGCGGTCGTGGTGGTGCGGGCGGCGCGCAGCGAGTCAGCCTGGGCCCGGCCGCGCCCCTCGGCCACGGCCTCGGCCAGGTTGGCAAAGATCACGGTGAGCCACAGCCAGATCGCGATGCCCCAGGCAAACAGGCTCGGGCTGATGATCGCCATCACGGTGGTGAAGGCTGCACCCACCTCGACCAGGAACATGACCGGGGTCTTGATCATGATGCGTGGGTCGAGCTTACGCAGGGCCGCGGGGATGGAGGACACCATCTGGCGGGGACTAAACGCGCCGCCGCTGGTGCGGGCGGTGGCCGCCGCGGAGGGCTTTGCTGAGGTAGTGGTGGACGTGGACACGGTGCTCCCTAGAGGATCCGAGGTTGTTTCTGTGGTGGGGGTAGTCATTAGCCGAGCGCCTCGGCGATCGGGCCAAGTGCCAGGGCCGGCAGGAAGGTCAGTGCGGACACCAGGAGCGCCACGCCGGCCATGACGCCGATAAAGAGCGGACGGTGGGTCGGCAGGGTTCCGGCGGTATCCGGTACGCGGCGCTGCTCGGCGAAGGTGCTGGCGAGGGCGAGGACCAGGATGATCGGCAGGAATCGACCCAGCAGCATGGCCAGGCCCAGCATCACGTTGAGCACCGGGGTGTTGGCGCTCAGCCCGGCGAAGGCCGAACCGTTGTTATTGGCCGCCGAGACAAACGCGTACAGCAGCTCGGTCAGGCCGTGGGGTCCGCTGGTGCTGAGGGACGCGCGCACGCTCGGCAGCGAGAAGGCCACCGCGGTGCCAATCAGCACGGTCGCGGGCATCACCAGGATCGCCAGCGAGGCGAGCTTCATCTGGCTGGGGCCAATCTTCTTGCCCAGATACTCGGGGGTGCGTCCAACCATCAGGCCGGCGATGAAGACCGAGAGGATCGCGATCATCAGCATGCCGTACATGCCCGATCCGACACCACCGGGGGAGATCTCACCGAGCACCATGTTGAGCACCAGCAGTCCGCCACCCAGCGGGGTGAAGCTTGAGTGTGCGGCGTCGGTGGCACCGGTCGAGGTCATCGTGGTGCTGACCGCGAAGAAGTCCGAGCCGATCACGCCGAAGCGCAGTTCCTTGCCCTCGAGCGCCGAACCGGCGGCGTGCAGGGCTCCGCTGGCGTTGACCAGCTCGGAGGCGATCACGCCGGCCAGGGAGGCGATGTAGAGGATACCCATGGCCGAGAGGATTGCGTAGCCGTGCTTCTTGCTGCCGATCATCACGCCGAAGGTGCGGGTCAGGGCCACCGGGATCAGCAGCATCAGGAACACCTGCAGCAGGTTGGTCCAGGCGCTGGGGTTCTCGAAGGGGTGGGCGGCGTTGGCGTTGAAGTAGCCGCCACCGTTGGTTCCGAGGTTCTTGATCGCCTCCTGGGAGGCCACCGTTCCGCCGGGGATGTGCTGAACCGCGCCGCCGAGGGTGTGCACGGTGACCGGGTCGGCGAGGTTCTGAACCACGCCACCGGCCAGCAGTACAACCGCGAAGACCGTGGACAGCGGTAGTAGGATGCGCACGCTGCCGCGCACCAGGTCCACCCAGAAGTTACCCAGCTGGCTGGTTTCGGTGCGGGCAAGCCCGCGGAACAGCGCGACGGCCACGGCGATACCCACCGCGGCGGAGAGGAAGTTCTGGACGGCCAGTCCCACGGCCTGGGCACTCACGCCGAGCGCGGCCTCACCGGAGTAGGACTGCCAGTTGGTGTTGGTCACAAAGGACACTGCCGTGTTCCAGGCCTGGTCGGGGGTCAGCCCGGTGTGTCCACCGGCGAAGGGCAGCACCGACTGGGTGCGCACAATCAGGTAGAGCAGCAGGATGGAAACCAGCGAGAACCACAGCAGTGAGCGCAGGTAGGAGCGCCAGCCCTGTTCGGCGTCGGGGTTGATGCCTCCGAGGCGATAGATCGCTCGCTCTACCCGCCAGTGGCTCGTCGTGGTGAACACCCGCGCCATGTAGTCGCCCAGCGGGCGGTAGCAGAGCGCGAGTGCGGCGAAAACGAGGAGGATCTGCAGGATCCCCGGGATCAGCGCGGCCATCAGAAGCGCTCCGGGTGCAGCAGGGCCACGGCCAGATAACCGAGGGCCAGGACGATCAGAACGAGTCCGGTGATGGAGTCGAGGCTCATAGCTTCTCGATTCCACGCGCGGCCCACGCACACAGCGCGCAGAACGCGATGGTGATGCCGATAAAGAGGATGTCTAACACGAAAATCTCCCGAGACGGAACCCCCGCCCGAACGGTTCGGGCGGGGTGCCTCTCTAGGTAACCTCGGGAACGGATCGTGTAGGGATCGTCTTAACGCCGTCCTGACACCACACTGCGCTTTCTTAACGCGCTCTTAATACCGGGCTAGAGCAGGCGTGCTCGCAGCGCCTCGGGGGAGTCCGGGGAGAGCAGCGCCGGGGCGATATCCAGCACCGAGTGGGCACCAAACTGTCCCCGGGCGCGCAGCCTTGCGGCGGCGCGGGCGTAGGCCACCAGCACGCTCGCGGTGAACTCGGGATTGGAGTCCAGGGCGAGCCGGTATTCGATCACCTGGGAGGTGGCCGGGGAGGACTGCCCGCTGCGGATGACAAACCCGCCGTGCGGCATCGCCCGGTGCTCCCGGTTGAATTCCACGGCGTCGATCACGGTGACCGTGGTGTCATACTCGTCGAAATAGTGCGGCATGGTCACGATCGCCTGGCGAATGGCTTCCTCGTCGGCCCCGTCCTCCAGCACGATCACGCACTCACGGGTGTGCTTGTCTCGGGTGGAGAGGGTTGGGCGCTCGCCGGAGCGGACGCGGGAAATCGCCTCCTCGGAGGGAATCGTGTACTGCACGCCCGCGGCGACGCCGGGGATGCGGCGGATCGCGTCCGAGTGTCCCTGGCTGAGGCCCCGGCCCCAGAACGTGTGGGTATCGCCGTCGGGGAGGATCGCCTCGCCGTACAGTCGGTTGATCGAGAACAGGCCGGGGTCCCAGCCCACCGAGATGATCGCCACGCGCTCGCCGGAGGTTGCGGCATCCATCGCCGCAAAGTACTCGGGCACGCGGGCGTGGGTGTCGAAGCTGTCCACCGTGCTGAACCGGGCGGCGAGTTCGGGGCCGTGGACCGGCAGGTCGTCCTTGGAGCCGCCGCAGAGAATGAGGACGTCGATCCGGTCTTCGAGACCGTCCAGGGCGTCGATTCCAAGCACCCGGGTCTCGGGGCGGGCGGGGACCAGGGTTTCGGGATCGCGCCGGGTAAAGACGCCCACGAGTTCCAGATCCGGGTTCAGGGCGAGCGCGGCCTCGACCCCGCGTCCGAGGTTTCCGTACCCCACGATGCCGACCCGAATCTGCTGTGTCATGCTACTGCTCCCTTTCCGCGCCGGGGCGCTCCCGGATAAACGAACCCCCACCCTAGCGCAGCGCCCCCGCGCCCCGGCGGCGGAGTGCACGCTCGTGCACCGGGGTGTGGCGGCGGGTTTAGCATGGAACCATGTCCGTAACGCCGGTGACCACCGAGTCCTTCGAATCCGTTCTTGAATCCAACCGCCTGGTGATTCTTGACCTCTGGGCCGCCTGGTGCGGGCCCTGTCTGGCCTTTGCCGATGTGTTCCGGGCCTCCTCGGCGGCTCACCCGGATGTGTTCTACGGCTCGGTGGACACCGTGGCCGAACCCGAGCTCGCCCAGAAACTGGGTGTGCGTTCGATCCCGACCACGCTGATCTACCGCGGGGGACACCTGGTCTACTCGCGCGCCGACGTGCTGACCGCCGCCGACATCGACGGTGCCCTGATCGAGGTGCGTCAAGCGGGGGCCTGCTAGTCCCGGAGGCGGGGCGAACAGTGTGCCCCATCGCGCACTCAGTAGACTGACAGCATGGGTACTGGAACGTCATCGGATCGGATCGCCAATAAGCGTGGCTTCGGATCCAATCTCCGAACCGAAATCCTCGACGCCGCCGAGCGGCTGCTGGCCACGACCGGGTCCAGCGAGGCGCTCACCCTCCGTGCGATTGCCCGTGAGGCGGGTATCGCCGCCCCGTCGATCTACCCACACTTTGACGACCGAGACGCAATCCTCGACATCGTGGTCGCCCGCTCATTCACCCGCTTCCGGGAGGCGCTTGAGGCCTCCGCGGCCCAGGCTAGTGGTGGCATCGAGGGCGTGGATGAGCTGGGCCTGAGCTATCTCCGTTTTGCCCGGGAAAATCCGGGACAGTACGCGATCATGTTCGAGCGTGCGGCGCAGAATGTGGTCACCCCGCCGCACCGCTACGACGAGGGTCTGCGCGCCTTTCGTATCCTGCTGAATGCCATCCGCGAGACCCCCGCCGGGGCGAAGGCCTCGGAGGCGGACCTCATGCTCAGCGCGCAGACCCTGTTTGCTGCCCTCCACGGAATCACCGTGCTGATGACAACGATTCCCGGGTTCCCCTGGCTGGATGAGCGGGCGCTGGTGCGCAACGCTATCCGCCAGGTGTGTGGCGACTAGAGCTCGGTCCGCGAGGGATTTCCGCTCTCGATGCGGGCATCACCACCTTCGACACCTGCGATAACGCCGATGGCACCGCCGAGGACCTGATGCGCCGAGTCCTGAAACATGAGCGGCGAGACAGCCTGGAGATTTTCACCCGGGTGTATTGGCCCGGAGACCGGCTACGGCGACCCGACCGAGGGCTGTCCGGGGCGCAGATCCAGGCCTCGATCGACGAGTCGCTCACCCGATTAGGTACCGACTACGTGGATGTCTATCAGGCGCACCGGTTCGATGTGGATACCTCGCTGGAGGAGACCATGCGGGCGTTTGCCGAGGTGGTGCGGGCCGGTAAGGCGCGCTTCATCGGGGTGAGCGAGTGGAACGCCGAGCTTGCTCGTGGCTAGCCGCGCAAAACCGGCATGGCCGAATCGGTGTCGAGGAGCGCGCGGGCGGCCGACTCGACCCGGTTGATCCGCCACCACACAAAGAACCCGATCAGCGTGAAGGCTCCGTAGAACAGGTACATAAACGCCGAGGCATAGTAGCCGGCGCTGACCAGCAGCGGCACACCCACGGCGTCCACGGCAACCCAGATCAGCCAGAACTCGACCCACCCGCGGGCCATCCCGTAGGTGGCGAGCAGCGAGCCCATGAAGATCCAGGCGTCGGCCCAGACCGGCTCGAAGGATCCCAGCGCGCGGAACACCGGCGTGAGGATCGCGGTGCCACCCACCAGGGCAACCACCAGGAAGATACGCTGCTTGCCGCTTGCCCAGCGCGGCGAGATCGCCACGGCCTGGCCCCCGCGGGACTGGTGCCAGCGGATCCAGCCGTACACGGCGACGATCAGGAACATGATCTGTCGTCCGGCCTGACCCAGCAGGTTTGTCGGGTTCGGGGTGTGGAACACCGCACCCAGGAACACCGTGAGTAGCAGCAGGTTGCCGATGATACCGACCGGCCAGGCCCAGGACTTGCGACGCATGCCGCCGATCGCGCAGATCAGCCCGAAGACGTTGCCGATAATTTCGCGCCAGAGGATCGTCTGGGATCCGATGTGAAGCTGGGCGTCAAAGAGCCAGGTGATGACGTTCAATGGTTTTTCTCCTTCCGCGTGCGAAACTGCGGGGGAAATACCAAGGGAATGTTAAACGTCAACAAACACCAAAGCGTGCTTCTCTCATCCAGACTCTAACTGTCGGTATCGGAATTTCACCGATTCGGCCACACGGTTTCCCGTACGGTTCGCGGACTATCACCGCCGGTTCGGAATTACACCGACCCCGGAGCACTCGATCAGTCTAACGCGACCCCCGTGGATTTTGTTCCGCATGCTAGCGGGGGCCTCGGGGATGACGATTTTTGACGTTCGTGGGTGCCGCTAGGCGGCCAGCGGATCGATGAGTTCGGGGCCGTTTCCGCGGACCGGCCCGACCCGATCCACGCGAAACTCCCGCGCCCAGGCGGAACCGGCCTCGGCCACGGTGCCCAGCAGGGCCGCGTCTCCGGTCACCGAGCTGTCGATCCAGGGGAGCCACAGCTCCTGTGGGAGGAACACCGGATTGCGGTCGTGAATCTCGGCCAGGTTGGGAGCGGTGGGCTGGGTCAGGATGGTCGCGGTGAGGTGCCAGCGCGCCGGATCACTCTCCGGGAGCGCGGGGTCCGGCCACCAGGAGTAGAGCCCGGCAAACGCGGTGATTTCATGGGTCGCGGGACGGATAAAATAGGGCACCTTGACCCCGTCCTCGGTGTGCCACTCATAGTAGCCGGTGGCAAACACGACGGCGCGCTGATGCCTGACCGCGGTTTTGAACGTGGGCTTTTCGGCGGCGGTTTCGATCCGCGCATTAAACGTGGGGAACTTCGGGCGCAGCGTCTCGGACCAGCGGGGGACCAGAGACCAGGACGCACCCTCGAAGCGCAGTTCGCGATTGAGTTCGGGCCGGGTGGCCTCGAGCAGGATCGGGATCTGCTGGGTCGGGGCGATGTTCCAGGAGGGCTGCCAGGACGGCCGCCACTCGGCCGGGGCGCGTCCGGTCTCCTCGATGAACTCGACGATCATGTTGTTGATCTCACCGTCCATGGCAAAGCGTCCACACATGCGATACCCCCTTTCCAGAGATGTTATCCGCTGGTGGGGACATCGTGGGAGAATTGGGGCATGGATCCCACACTGCGCTGCCCGTGCCTGAGCGGTCTCACCTATGGTGAGTGCTGCGGTCGCGCCCATGCGGGCACCCCGGCGGCCACGGCCGAGGCGCTGATGCGCTCGCGCTTCTCGGCGTTTGCGGTGGGCGATGTGGACTATCTGCTGCACACCTGGCACCCGCACACCCGTCCCGGTTCCCTCGAGCTCGACCCCGACCTACGCTGGTATCGCCTCGACATCGAAGGAACCAGTGCCGGCGGCCCGCTGGACCGCGTCGGCACGGTCGAATTCACCGCCTACTACCGCTCCCCGGACGGCAAGGGCACCCAGCACGAACGCAGCCACTTCACCCGCGAAAACGGCCGCTGGTACTACCGCGACGCCGACCCCACCATCGGCTAACCGGAGCTACGAGGCTGGGTCTCGACCCGAGGCGGCGCATAACCTGACTCGGGGACTCGGAGACTCGGGGCCTAGGCGTCCCCGGTGATTTCCTCGCGGATGCGGCGGAGGTCTTCCATCAGGGAGCCGATCAGGATCCAGTGCAGCGGATTGGGCTTGTGGATCGTGATCGGCGCGGTGAGCATGGGTTCCTCGATCGGGACCGAGAGCTCGGGATCGCGGCCGTCGAGGATGCGGGCATCGGCGAGCAGGCGCAGGTCATGGGCGGCGCGGGAGAGTTCCTGGGCGATCGCACGCACGGTGGGTTCATCACGCAGGCCGTCATCGTAGTGGTCGTGGAACGCGCGACTCATGCCCACAACCCGGTTGGTCAGTGCGCTGAGGGTGTGGATCAGTGCCTTGGTCTCGTTGAGGCGATCCCGGTGATTGCTGCGGCGTGGGTTCATGGTGAGTGACTCCTCACCCACACGAATCGCCGCCAGGGCCTTATCGCGCATCGGACGCAGCAGCCGGGCCGAGATCATCAGCGAGTCCAGCTCGGCGCGGCTCTGCTTAGCAGGAAGCGCCGCGGCCAGATCATCCAGCTGCGCCGCCACCGACTGGGCCAGCTGGGCGGCCTCGCGCTGGGCCGGGGCGAGGATTACCGGGGGCACGATCGCCGCATTGACCACAAAACCGATCGCCACACCGATCAGGGTCTCCAGGATTCGATGCCAGGCGTAGTCGGGGGTTGCCCCGCCGATCGCCAGTACCAGCATCGCCGAGATCGGGATCTGGTTCGAGGATCCGGGGGAGAGTCGGAAGACCCAGGCCAGCATGATCGAGATCACGATGGCCAGGAGGATCGCCCAGCTCTGCAGGCCAAACACCAGGTTGACGCCGGTGGCGATCAGCACGCCGCCGATCACGCCGATGCTGCGCTCGATTGCCTTACCGGCCGACTGGTGCAGGCTCGGTTGGACCACCAGCAGCGCGCCCACCGCCGCAAACACGGGCATCTGTGAGGGCAGCACCGCCGAGGCGGCGAACCAGGCGAGCACGGTGGCGATGGACGTCTTGAGCGCCTGAAGCAGGGGAATCCGCGAACTGGTGCGGATCAGAGAGGTCAGGCGCATGCCCCCAGAATATCGGATGAATGCATCGGCGACGCAGGGCGCGTCGGATTAGGCGCGCGCCGGCTTCAGGCCCCGCTTCGGAAACGCATGCCGCCCTCGGCATGTGCGACGTTCCGGCTAGTCGGGCAGGTGCGCGTTCTTCAGCAGCGCCAGCAGTCCGGCACCGTCGGGTGCCGAGAGGCGCAGCACGCCGTCACTCTCGCTGTCTTCCACATCGTCGTGACGGCTGCGACCGCCGGCCAGCACGGCCTCACCGGTCGACATGCGTCGGATCGCGATGGCCCGCACCTGGCCCGGATGGGCCTGGGAGAAGTCGCGGTAGAGGTCCTCATCGTGCTGACCATCGTCGCCAACCAGGAGCCAGCGGATATTGGGGAACTCGCTGGCGAGCCGGTCAAGGTTCTGCACCTTGTGGTCTCGGCCGCTGCGGAACCAGCGGTCCACGGTGGGGCCCCAGTCGGTGAGCAGTAGTGCGCCGGCCGGATACAGGTTCCGTGACATGAAACGGTTCAGGGTCGGGGCCACGTTCCAGGCGCCGGTGGAGAGATAGATGATGGGGGAGCCGGGACGGGCTCGCACCATGCGGTCCAGGAACACGGCCATTCCGGGAACCGGGACGCGGGCGTGCTCATCCAACACAAAGGTGTTCCAGGCGGCGACCAGCGGACGTGGCAGGGCCGTGACCATGACCGTGTCATCCACGTCGCAGATAACTCCGAAGCGCGCCTCGGGATCCACGATAAAGACGTCGGCGGACACCGGTTCGTGCCCCTCGGTGGTGAGCGTAATCTGCTGCCAACCTGGCTCAAGCTCGGCGGGAATGACCGCGTCGATCAGTCCGCCACGGTCGGCGCTGAGGCGGTGTTCCACCCCGGCGACGGTGACGATCACCTCGGCGTCCACCACCGGCACGGTGATGAACGAGCGCCAGCCGCGAATGCGCCGTGATGACTCCTGCTCGCGGGTTTGCGGGTGGGTGGTGCTTCCACTGAGGAGCACTCGACACAGCACGCGCACCCAGGTGGTCGAGCCGTACCCGGTGTAGGGGACCACGGTTCCCCGCCAGCCGCGCTTGCGGCCGCGGCGTTCTCGCCAGGCGAGAATGGCATCGTCAATTCGGGCGGCGCGATGAATGGTTGCCGAGACCATCGCGGAGGGGGAGTGACGTGCGGTGTCGTCGTGGTCAGGCGTGGGCACGGTTCAATTCTGTCATGCTTTGGGGTCGGTCGGGTCCTCGGGGAGGTCCAAATGCTTCGCCTCGCCGCGTCCGATGAGTTTTTTGATGCCCCAGACCGCCACCAGGAACGCGGCGATGACGCCCACAAAGATATAACCGGCACCGTGGAGTCGATCGGCCAACTGCCGGTACCCACCGGCCGCGGCCGAGGCCACGCCGACGTAGGCACCCGCCCAGATCACGCATGCGGGAATCGTCCAGGCAAGGAAGCGACGATAGCTCATACGACTCATGCCCACCGTGAGCGGGATGAGCGAGTGAAGGACCGGGAGAAACCGTGAGAGAAACACCGCGATACCGCCGCGGCGATCGAGGTAGAGTTCGGCGCGTTGCCAGTTCTTTTCCCCGATCTTGCGCCCCACCCAGGAGCGGCGGATAGCCGGGCCGAAGGTGCGGCCCAGCCAGAAGCCGATCGATTCCCCCAGCAGCGCGCCGATGATGATCGCCAGGACCATCGCGATGAACTCCACCGGATTGGACACCGCGGTCGAGGCGATGATCACGATGGTGTCGCCGGGGACGATCAGGCCGACCAGGACGCTGGTCTCCAGCATCATGCCGATCCCGGCGAGCAGCGTGCGCAGCACCGGATCTACGCTCTGGACAAGGTCGAGCAGGCCGCCGAGGAAATCATTCACCCGTCCAATCTACGGTAACCGCACCCTCTTCCGCCGCATCTGTGCCCCGTTTAGGGGAGGTTCCGTCACCCGTTCCAGGGATTGCGACACCGTGTCGGTGAGTATGCGAAATGTGTGGTCAGACCACAGGGGTAAATCATGCTAATCTGAGGTCAACAAGACAGGTCGTACCACAGGAATTACCTCCCTGCACGGAGCTGACGGTCGCATAGTCCACGTAGTTGTCTTGCGTAAACCAGGAGCGTTTGTGACATGAACGAAATACTCGATCCGCTGATACTGTCCCGGTGGCAGTTCGGTCTCACCACGGTGTACCACTTCCTGTTTGTCCCCTTGACGATCGGGTTGGCCACCACCGTGGCGATCTTCCAGACCGCATGGGTGCGGACCGGTAAGGTGCACTACCTGCAGCTCACCCAGTTCTTCGGCAAGATCTTCATGATTAACTTCGCCATGGGTGTGGTCACCGGTATCGTGCAGGAATTCCAGTTCGGGATGAACTGGTCCAACTACTCCCGCTTCGTCGGCGACGTGTTTGGCGCCCCGCTGGCCCTCGAGGGTCTGCTCGCCTTCTTCTTTGAGGCCACCTTCATCGGTGTCTGGATCTTCGGCTGGAATAAACTCTCGCCCAAGCTCCACCTCGCCTCGATCTGGTGTGTGGCCTTCGCAACCGCACTGTCCGCGTACTTCATCATCGCCGCCAACGCGTTCATGCAGAACCCCGTCGGCTACCAGATGAACGCCGAGAAGGGCCGGGCCGAGCTCACCAGCATCGGCGAGCTGCTCACCAATAAGGTGGCCCTGGCTGCGTTCCCGCACACCATCGCCGCGTGTTTCATGGTGAGTGCCGGTCTGATCGTCGCCGTAGCCGCCTACCACCTGTCGCGTAACCAGCACCTGGACACCATGCGCCCGGCGCTGAAGTTCGGACTGTGGATGATGCTGATCGCCGGTGCCGGCACCATGTTCTTTGGTGACCAGCTCTCGCTGGCCATGGTCCAGACCCAGCCGATGAAGATGGCCGCCGCCGAGGCGCTGTACAACACCGCCACGGGAGCAAACGCCTCCTTCTCGATCTTCACGTTTGGTACCCCGGACGGACAGCACGAGCTGTTCTCGATCCGCGTGCCCTACCTGCTGTCCCTGCTCTCCACCCACTCCTTCGATGGAACCGTTGAGGGTATCCGCGACCTGCAGGCTCAGTACTCGCAGCAGTACGGTCCGGACACCTACTCGCCGACCATCTGGATCACCTACTGGGCGTTCCGCTGGATGATCGGACTGGGCCTGTTCCACATGCTCGTCGCCGCCGTGGGTCTGTTTGTGACCCGCAAGGGACGCAACCCCAAGCGCTGGGTCTGGCGCGTGGCCATCTGGTCCTTCCCTGCATCGCTGCTGGCCATGTCCGTGGGGTGGGTCTTCACCGAGATGGGCCGACAGCCCTGGATCGTGTTTGGCCTGCTGAAAACCAAGGACGCCGTATCGCCCGAGCTCACCGGGTTCCAGGTGCTCCTCTCCCTGATCGGATTTACCATTGTCTACGGTGCACTCGCCGTGGTCGAGTTCGGCCTGATCCGTAAGGCAGCCATTGCCGGCCCCGCGCCGGTGGAAACCGCAGACGACGGTTCGGACACTCCGGTGCCCACCGCGACGGTCTACTAGGTAAAGGGAAACCATCATGGATCTTGCACAGCTTTGGTTCTGGATCGTCGGTGCCCTGTTCATCGGCTACTTCATCCTCGACGGCTTCGACTTCGGTGTGGGCATCTCGCTGCCCTTCCTCGGGAAAAACGATTCCGAGCGTCGCGTCCTGATTAACACCATCGGTCCGGTCTGGGATCTCAACGAGACCTGGGTCATCGTGGCCGGTGCGTGTCTGTTTGCCGCGTTCCCCGAGTGGTACGCGACCCTGTTCGCCGGGTTCTATCTGCCCCTGTTCCTCATCCTGATTGCGCTGATTCTGCGCGGTGTCTCCTTCGAGTACCGCCACCAGCGCAAGCACGAGAGCTGGAAGCGCTCCTTCGACACGATGATCTTCATCGGTTCGGTCATCCCCGCGCTGCTCTGGGGTGTCGCCTTCGCCAACGTGGTACGCGGTGTTCCGCTGAACGAGCACTTCGACTACGTGGGTGGGTTCTGGAACCTGCTGAACCCGTATGCGCTGCTGGGTGGTGTCACCACGCTGCTGCTGTTCTTCCTGAGCGGTCTGTACTTCATCCTGCTGAAGACCGACGGCGACCTGCACGCGCGGGCTCAGAAGCTCGCGGTCAAGGTGGGCATCATCACCATCGTGGTTGCGGCCAGCTTCCTGGTCTGGACCATCATCATGTCCGAGTTCAAGCTTGCCACGACCATCTGCTCGGCGATTGCCGCCGTCGCGCTGATCGGTGCGGTTGCGCTCAACTACCTCCGCAAGGAGGGACTGAGCTTCGCCGCGGTCGCGGTGACCGTGGCCGCCGCCGTGCTGACCCTGTTCGTGACCCTGTTCCCGAACGTGATGCCCTCCACGATCGACCCGGCAAACAACAGCCTGACGATCGAGAACGCCTCGTCCTCGTCCTACACGCTGGAGTTCATGAGCTGGGTGGCCGTGATTGCACTGCCGCTGATCCTGCTCTACCAGGGTTGGACCTACTGGGTCTTCCGCAAGCGGATTACCCACGCGACGATCGAGGCCGCGGCCCACTAGGGTCCACTCACGATGCGTCCGCTTGACCCCCGCCTGCTGCGCTATGCCCGTTCAATCCGCGTCTACCTCGCGGCTCAGACCCTGATTGGATTGGTCACCACCGCGTGTGTGATCGGCTTTGCCGCCGTTCTCACCCGGATCGTGACCGGGGCCCTGGATGGAGACTCGCTCTCCATCCTGGGCCCGTGGCTCGGCGCACTGGTGGGGGTCGCCGCGGTTCGCGCGCTCACCGTGTGGGCGAGCGAAACCCTCTCGATGCGCGCGGCCGGCCGCGTCAAGGCCGAGCTGCGCGGCAAGGTCCTCGACGCCACCCGAAAGCTCGGTCCGAGCTGGCTGGCCCGGCGCGGATCGATCTCGGTCGCGACCCTCTCGGGCCGCGGCATGGATGCGCTGGATGACTACTTCGCCAAGTACCTGCCCCAGCTGATCCTGACCGCCCTGGTCACCCCGATCCTCGTGGTGGTGATCTGGTGGCAGGACTGGGTGTCGGGCATCGTCGTGGTGGTCACCCTGCCGCTGATTCCGTTTTTTATGGCGCTCGTGGGCTGGGCAACCCAGTCCATCCAGCGCACCCAGTGGGACACCCTGGGTAAACTCTCGCGCGGCTTCGTCGACCTGCTCGGCGGACTCGCAACCCTGAAGATTTTTGGTCGCCAGCACCGCCAGGCCGATCGGATGCGCACCATCACCACCGAGTATCGTCAGGCGACGATGAAGGTGCTGCGGGTGACCTTCCTCTCCGGCTTTGTGCTGGAGCTGGCCTCGAGCCTCGCCGTCGCGATCGTCGCCGTGGGCATCGGCCTGCGCCTGGTTGAGGGCGGCATGCTGCTCTCGGTGGGACTGTTTGTGCTGCTGCTGGCCCCCGAGGTGTTCCTCCCGCTGCGCAACGTGGGCACCAACTTCCACGCGGCGGCCGAGGGTGTGACCGCCGCCGAGGATGCGTTCGCGATTCTCGATGAGGCGGCCACGCTGCCCGAAACCTCCATCGGCTCCGCTTCCTCGGTTGTGAACGGCGGGACCGCGGGCGCCGGACTGGTGTTCGCCGCGGTGCGCGCCCAGCATGAGGCCGATGCGCCGCTGTCGCATGAGCCGATCAGCGCCGAGGTCCTGCCTGGGAAGCTCACAGTACTCTCGGGTCCGAGCGGCGTGGGCAAGTCCAGCCTGGTTGGTGCGCTGCTGGGCTTCACCGACTTTACCGGCGAGATCACCCGCGACGGTGTGTCCCTGCGCGGAGTCCCCGCGGGGGAGCGGGACTGGCTCGCCTGGGCCCCGCAGCGTCCGGGCCTGACCGCCGGCACCATCGCCGAAAACGTGACCCTGGGCGACCCGGATCCCGACCCCGCCGTCCTGGACTGGGCGCTGGAGACCGCGGTTGCCGATGATCTGGACGCGACACGTGACCTGGGTGTGTCAGGTGCCGGTCTCTCCGGCGGGCAGGCGCAGCGCGTGGGCATTGCTCGGGCGCTGTACCGGATGCGTCGACGTGACTGCGCGGTGCTGATCCTGGATGAGCCGAGTTCGGCCCTGGATCACGCCACCGAGGCGCGCCTGGTGACAAACCTGCGCACCCTGGCTGCGGAGGGTACCGCCGTGCTGGTGCTCAGCCATCGCGGGGCCTTCCTCGAGGGTTCCGACACCCGAATTGACCTGGTCCCGATCCCCGTACCCGCAGCCGAGCCGATCGAGGTGGACGCATGAGCGCAACAGTGACCCCGACCCCCTCGGTGGTAAACACCCGGGACGTGCTGAGGGCCGCGCGACCGCGCGGCAAGTACGCCACCGGCGGGCTCCTATCGGCCATCGGATCGGCCCTGGCCACCGTGGCCCTGATGGCGTGTAGCGCCTACCTGATCACCCGCGCGGCCGAGATGCCGCCGATCATGTACCTCAACCTGGCCATCGTGGGGGTGCGCGCCTTCGCGCTGGCCCGGGCCTTCTTCCGCTACCTGGATCGTCTGTTTAGCCACGAGGCGGCCTTCCGCCAGCTGGAAACCGTGCGGGTGGGACTGCTGGAGCGGCTGCTCCCGATCGCCCCGGCGGGCCTTGCCCGCTCCCGCCGCGGCAGCCTGCTGTCGACCCTGGTGTCGGATGTGGACGAGATGCAGAACCTGGGACTGCGCGTGATTCAGCCGCTGCTGACCGCGCTGGGCGTGTCGATCATCGCGGTTGTCGGCGTAGCTCTGCTCTCCCCGGGCGCGGCCCTGGGACTCGCGCTCGCACTGATCCTGACGTTTGCGCTGAGCGCCTGGGCTATCTCGGTGGTGGCCGCCCGAGCCGAGCGCTCGCTCGCCCCGCAGCGGGCAAACCTGCTGGATTCCCTGGTGGACTACCTCGGTGCGCTCGACGTGCTGGTGGCCTACGGTGCCGAGCCCGCGGCCCGTGCCCGGGTGGACGCGGCGGACAAGGCCCTCACCACCTCGCTGGTTAAGCGTGCCAGTGGCACCGGCATCGCCGCGGCGGCCCTGGCCCTGTTCACCGGCGTGGCGATTGCGATCGCCATGATCAGCGCGATTCCGGTGCTGCACGAGGGTGGCTTGTCGGGCCCCGGCCTGGCCGTGCTGGCCCTGGTTCCGCTCGCGGTGTTTGAGGTCGTGGCCAACGTGCCACTGGCCCTCGGTGCCTGGCGTCAGGTGCGCTCGAGCGCCGAGCGGATCGCCGGTGCCACCGACGCCGAGCGTGCGTCCGACGTGCCCGCCGAGGTGGGCGCGACCGAGCTGGTGCCGGTGCCCGGTGCCGATCTGCTGTCGTTCTCCAACGTCGCGATCCGTCACCCCGGTGCCCCCGAACCCGCGCTGCGCATCGACTCGCTGAACATCGTGGCGGGCGAGAGCCTGCTGATCGAGGGCCCGAGCGGTGCCGGCAAGACGACCCTGGCTCACGCGCTGGTGCGCTTCATCGACTACACCGGATCCATCCGGCTGCAGGGCACCGAGCTCTCCTCGCTGCATCCCGATACCGTGCGCACGGAAATCGGTCTGTGCGAGCAGGCGCCGTACCTCTTTGACGAGGATATTCGCCAGAACCTGCTGTTCGCCCACGACACCGCCACCGATGCGGAGCTTGAATCACTCCTCGATCAGGTGGGTCTCGGTGACTGGGTGCGCGAGCGCGGCGGCCTGTCCGCTCGCGTGGGTGAGCGGGGTGCGTTGGTGTCCGGCGGCCAGGCGCAGCGTCTGGCCCTGGCGCGGGCCCTGCTGCACGAGTTCCCGGTGATTGTGCTGGATGAGCCCACGGCGAGCGTCGAGGGAGACCTGGCGACCGCCCTGATCGCCGATCTGGTGGGCGTCGCCCGCGCCCACGGACGCACGGTCATCCTGATCTCCCATGCCGACGTCGCCGGTGATCTCTTCGACCGTCACCTGCGCATCGAGGCGGGAACCCTGGTCTCGGCGAGCTAGCGCGCGGTCCGTAGGTGGGCCGTCGTCTCGCTAAGCTTTGAGGGTGAAACTGAGTTTTAGTGCCCGCGTGCTGCCGGGGTGGATCGATCCCGCCTCGGTGGCTCCGGGCCTGATCGGTGATGCCGACCTCTGCTTCTGGCTGGATGCCGGTGCCGGAGCGGATTCCGGACCCTCCTATCTGGGGATCGCCAGCACGGTGGCCACCGCCGATCGGATTTCCGGCACCGTGAGCCTGCATGAGGCCGGACGGGACTCCCGCGTGCTTTCGCCCTCGGCGGAGCTGCCGGACCTGCACGCGGTACTGGAGTCGGTGCTGGAGTCTTTCACGCTGGTCGCTGCGGATGTGCCCGGCTTCGGCGGGGGATGGATCGGGTTCCTCGGCTACGAGTACGGTGCCGACCTGGTGGGCGCACCCGCCGCCGCATCGCGGGCCGAGGCGCTCCCGGACGCCGGATGGATGCTGGTGGACCGGATGCTCGCCTTCGACCACGGCGCCCGCAGCATCACGCTGATTCAGCGCGAGGACCTGCCGGCCGATCCGAGGTGGGAGGATCCGTCTGCTGCTGCTGCTGCTGCTGCTGCTGCTGCTGCTGCTGCTGCTGCTGTTGCTGGCGCTGCTGGCCCAGCCACTGCCGCCGGACCGACCGCTGCTGCCGGACCGACTGCTGCGGCTGCTGGGCCGACCGCTGCCGACCCCGCCCACCTGGTTTCCGCACCCACACCCGCGGCCACCGGCACGGTACTCGCCGGTACTGCGCCCGCAGCCTCGGCCCCCGCGACGTCCCACCCGACCTGGCGGCACTCGGGAACCGAGTACCGCACGCTGGTCGAGCGTTGCCGCACGCTAATCGCCGCCGGCGAGGCTTTTCAGCTGTGTCTGACCAACGAGGTCACCGTGCCGGGCAACGTCGATCCGTTCCGGCTCTATCGGCGCCTGCGCACGCTGAGCCCCACCGACCGCGGGGGATACCTGCGGTTTGGCGACACCGCGCTGGTGTCCTCGAGCCCCGAAACCTTCCTCTCCGTGGACACCGCACGCGGGGTCACCACCCGCCCGGTCAAAGGCACGCGGCGGCGCGACCCGGATCCGATCCGAGACGCCGAACTGGCCGCCGAGGTGCGTGCGGATGAGAAGGAGCGCGCCGAAAACCTGATGATCGTGGATCTGATGCGCAACGATCTGGGAAGAATCGCCGAACTCGGCTCGGTCACCGTGTCGGAGCTGCACGTGGTCGAGACATACTCGCAGGTGCATCAGCTGGTGTCCACGGTGCAGGCGACCATGCGCGGGGACGTACACATCGGAGACCTGCTGCGCGTCACGTTCCCGGCGGGATCGATGACCGGTGCCCCGAAGCACCGCGCGATGACCCATCTGGCCGAAATGGAGGCCGGGCCGCGCGGGGCATATGCGGGTGCGTTCGGGTACCGGGACGCGCGCGGATCCCTGGAACTCTCGATGATCATCCGCAGCATCCTGGTGGAACCCGGGCTTGTGCGGATCGGTGCCGGTGGGGGAATTACGATCCTGTCGGATCCCGATCGTGAGTATGCCGAATCGCGGCTGAAGGCGCGCGTTTTGCTGGCGGCGCTGGGCGTGGCCGAGGCCGATCGATAAACCGAAGCTTGCCGTTCGCCGTGGGCATCCGGATCGACACCCGCTTCGGCACCCGGGACCCCGCAATCCGCGGTAACCTAGACGGATACGTGTTCTTTTGCTAGAACCGTTTGTCCTCCACCGTGAGTGGCCACCGAGCGTCGCACCGCGGCCGCCCGATTTCGCTTGAGAATGAGAGTTTTGTGAGCACCAACGAGCCCAACATCGAAGAGAAGTACGACTTCTCCGCCATCCAGGACCGCTGGCTGGGGATCTGGGACAAGCTTGCGCCGTTCAATACGGCCGATGTACCCGATGATGCACCGCGCAAGTACGTGCTGGACATGTTCCCGTACCCCTCCGGAGACCTGCACATGGGTCACGCCGAAGCATTCGCGCTGGGCGACGTGCTCGCGCGCTACTGGCGTGGACAGGGTTTCTCGGTGCTGCACCCGATCGGGTGGGACTCCTTCGGTCTGCCCGCGGAAAATGCGGCCATCAAGCGTGGCATCGACCCGCGCGAGTGGACCTACCAGAACATCGAGCAGCAGAAGACCTCCTTCCGCCGCTACGCGACCTCCTTTGACTGGAGCCGCGAGATCCACACAAGCGACCCCGAGTACTACCGCTGGAACCAGTGGCTGTTCCTGGAGATGTTCAACAAGGGCCTGGCGTACCGCAAGGACAGCCCGGTTAACTGGTGCCCCAACGACCAGACCGTGCTCGCCAACGAGCAGGTGGTGGACGGTCGCTGTGAGCGCTGTGGCGCACTGGTCACCAAGAAGAAGCTGAACCAGTGGTACTTCAAGATCACCGATTATGCAGACCGCCTGGTGGATGACCTGAGCCTCCTGGAAGAGGGCTGGCAGTCCAAGGTGCTGAGCATGCAGCGCAACTGGGTCGGCCGTTCCAACGGTGCCGATGTGACCTTCGAGATCGAGGGCCGCGCCGAGCCGATCACCGTCTACACCACCCGTCCGGACACCCTGTTTGGTGCCACCTTCATGGTTGTTGCCGCGGATGCCGACCTGGCCGCCGAGCTGGTGGCCGAGGCCGACGCGGAGACCCGCATCAAGTTCCAGGACTACCTGGAAGAGGTCAAGAAGGCCAACGACATCGAGCGTCAGGCCACCGACCGCGAGAAGACCGGTCTGTTCTCCGGCCGCTTTGCGATCAACCCGGTCAACGGCGAGAAGCTGCCGATCTGGATCTCCGACTACGTGCTGGCCGACTACGGCCACGGCGCGATCATGGCCGTGCCCGCGCACGACCAGCGTGACCTGGACTTCGCCAAGGCCTTCGACCTGCCGATCCGGATCGTTGTGGACACCGAGCCGGTTGATGGCGCGGACGCCGTGGTCGACCCGGCCGAGAGCGGCATCGCGCTGCCCGGCGCCGGCAAGATGATCAACTCGGGCAAGTTTGACGGCCTGACCAAGGCCGAGTCGATCCCCGCGATCATCGCCGACCTGGAGGAGCGTGGCCTCGGTCACGCGTCCAAGAACTACCGTCTGCGTGACTGGCTGATCTCGCGTCAGCGTTACTGGGGTACCCCGATCCCGATCATCCACTGTGGTGACTGTGGCGAGGTTCCGGTTCCCTCCTCCGAGCTGCCGGTGCGTCTGCCCGAGAGCGCGGGCCTCGACCTGCAGGCCAAGGGTGCGAGCCCGCTGGGTGCCGCAGAGGACTGGGTGAACGTGCCCTGCCCGACCTGTGGCAAGCCCGCCAAGCGCGACTCGGACACCATGGACACCTTCGTGGACTCCTCCTGGTACTTCCTGCGCTTCCTGTCCGCCAACTCGGAAGAGGTGGCCTTCGACGTCAACGAGGCGAAGAAGTGGGCACCGGTTGACCACTATGTGGGTGGCGTGGAGCACGCGATCCTGCACCTGCTGTACGCGCGCTTCATCACCAAGGTGCTGCACGACCTCGGCTACGTCGACTTCGTGGAGCCCTTCACCGCGCTGCTGAACCAGGGCATGGTGCTCATGGATGGCTCCAAGATGAGCAAGTCCAAGGGCAACCTGGTGGAGTTCGCCGGCGAGCTGGATGCCTACGGTGCCGACGCCCTGCGCGTGACCATGGCCTTCGCCAGCCCGCCCGAGGACGACATCGACTGGGCGGATGTGTCGCCGGCCGGTGCCGCCAAGTTCCTCGCCCGCGCCTGGCGGATCTCGAAGGACGTGACCACCCCGTCCGGCAGCATTGCCGACGACGGTGACCGCGCCCTGCGCCGCGAAACCCACCGTTTCCTGGCCGATGCCCCCGCGCTGATCGAGTCGTATAAGTTCAACGTGGTGGTCGCCCGCCTGATGGAGCTCACCAACGTGACCCGTCGCGCGATCGACTCGGGCCCCGGTGCCGGTGACCCCGCCGTCCGCGAGGCCGCCGAGGTTCTGGCCACCGCGCTGAACATCTTTGCGCCGTTCGCGGCCGAGGACATGTGGGCCAACCTGGGCTTCCCGGCCCCGGTTGCGCTGGTGCGCTGGAAGGATGCCGACCCGAGCCTGCTGGTGGCCGACTCGGTGACCGCGGTCTTCCAGGTCAACGGCAAGGTGCGCGACCGCGTGGACGTGGCCCCCGACATCTCCGCCGCAGACCTCGAGGCCATCGCCCTGGCCTCCGAGGGAGTGCAGCGCGCGATCGGTGAGGGCCAGATCGTCAAGGTCATCGTGCGCGAGCCCAAGCTCGTCAACATCGCGATCAAGGCGTAGCTCGCACATACAAAAGCGGGGCGGTTTCCGAAGGGAAACCGCCCCGCTTTGTGTCCGTCTCTGTGAGCGCGGCGCTACTTGCCGTGCGGATCCAGGTTGTTCACCGCGGCGACTGTCTGCTTATAGTCCCCGCGTGCCTCGCCAAACCGGAGGAATTTCACCCGTTCCACCAGGATTTCCTCGGCATTCGGATTCTCGTGGATCAGCGCCACCGTCTCGGCAATAAACTCATCCAGCGGCATCGCGAACGCGCTCTCGCGCTGGCCGGGCAGGAGATCGGTGGCCACCGACGGCGGCACCAGCTCCAGCATGCGTACCGAGGTTTCGGCGAACTGTAGTCGCAGCGATTCGGTCAGCATATGGATTGCCGCCTTGGTCGCGTTATAGGTCGGCGTCGCCATGAGCGGGGTGAAGGCGAGGCCCGAACTCACCGTCATGATGGTGGCATCCGGTCGACCCTGCAGGTGTTCCACGAACGCGCCGATCAGGCGGATGGGCCCGAGCAGGTTGGTAGTGACGATCTCCTCGGCGGAGTCGAGGAACCCGCTTGGGCGGGTCCAGTCCTCGACACGCATGATTCCGGCCATCGCGATCAGGACGTTGAGATCGTGGTGGGCGTCGATCACGGCGGTGGCGGCCTGCTGGATGCTGGCCACGCTTGTGGTGTCGATGTGCACCGTGTGAATGCCCGGGTGAGTGGCGGCGATTTGGTCGAGCAGCTCTGTGCGTCGTCCACCGATGATGACCGTGTTTCCGGCGTTCTGCAGTGCGAGAGCCAGCGCCAGACCGATGCCGCTGGTCGCGCCGGGAACGAAGATGGTGTTTCCTGAAATGTTCATGTGTCGAGTATTGATCCGTACAGGGCCGGGTACCAGAGAGCGGTTATCGGGGGAGGGAGAGTCCCTGGTTTGCCCGGTGGGAACGGAGGATACTGGTCACATGGATCGCGATGCTCTCAGCCTGTTTCTCTCTCGCCACCGCGGCGATCTCAAACCCGCTGACGTCGGTTTGCACGCGGGCCCGAGGCGGCGCGCCCCGGGATTACGCCGCGAGGAGGTTGCGCAGCTCGCCCAGATGTCTACCGACTATTACACGCGGTTGGAGCAGGGGCGCAGCACGCAGCCGAGTGCGCAGATCCTGTCTGCGCTGGCGCGAGCGCTCAGGCTCTCCCCGGACGAGCGTGACTATCTATACCGGATAGCCGGTTTGGCCGCGCCCGACCGCTCGGCCACGGGTGAGTATGTGGCACCCGCGTTGCTGCGGGTCCTGGACCGGCTTTCGGACACACCCGCGCTGATCGTCTCCCTGCTTGGGGAAATCCTGATTCAGAATGCGCCCGCGGCCGCTCTGTACGGGGAGACCAGCCATCTCACCGGGTGGGAACGCAGCGAGGTTTATCGTTGGTTTGCCCATCCCGAGACCGCACGCACGCTCTATCCCGAGTCGGATCGGGACCGCCAGGGGCGCGCCCAGGTGGCGTCGCTTCGGGCCGCGCTGGGTCTGATGGGTCCGCATTCCCGAGCCGCCGAACTGGTGCGAGAGCTCGAGCGCGTGAGCCCGGAGTTTGTCACGCTGTGGGCAGAACAGCGCGTCCAGCGGCGATTCGCCGACCATAAAACGCTGATCCATCCCGAGCTGGGTGAGATCGAAGTGGACTGTCAGACGCTCTTCACCGAAGATCAAACCCAGGCCCTGCTGGTGCTCTCGGCCGCGCCGCGTAGCGAGGCCGAGAGCAAGCTCCAGATGCTCAGTGTGGTGGGTATCGAGCGCTTCGCTTCTGGTTCATAACGTCAACTATTCGGGGATGATGCGCATGCCCGCCGGTGCCGAATCCGGCACCAGCTGGGTGACCGATCCATTGACGACAAACCCCGGGTCTTCGCCGGTGAGTGCGCGCACAATCGAGCGGATGATAACCACATGGCACACCACAATGACCGACTGTCCGGCGTACTGCTCGGCAACCTGAGTGAGAAAGTCTCGCACGCGCAGATCCACCTCGGTGAGGGTCTCGGCCTCGGGAATGTCGCCCTCGGGCCAGCGCTCGTGGGCTTCGTCGCGGGGCATCCCCTCGGCGACGCCAAAACTACGTTCGATGAGGAGCGGGGTGACCACTGCAGGTGGCAGAGCCAGCGCCGTGGTGATCGCGGCGGCGGTGTCGCGTGCGCGAGAGAGCGGAGAAACCAGCGCGATATCCCAGGAATGCTCGCCCGTCCTGAGCGCATCCGCGGCGGCAGCCGCCTGGTCCTTGCCCGCGGCGTTGAGGGGAATATCCACCTGCCCCTGATATTTATGGGCGGCGTTCCACTCGGTTTCACCGTGGCGGACAAGGGCGATACGGGCAGGGGATCCCGATGGCGTCATGAACATTCTCTTTCTTGCGCTTGCGTGGGGTCGCTGAGGGGGCCGGGCCTTCCTCGGCTGCAAGGGGTGTCCTGTTCACGGTAACGCATCCGGCTGAACCGTTGCCTTGCCCGTTGGTGCCGGACCTGTTGGTGTCCGGTTGGTGCTCGTCCGGTTGGTCTCCGACTGGTTTGGGCTTTCCTCCACAACGCGGTCCCAGCCCCCGGTTATCCCCAGCGGGAGCGCCGTGATTCCGCGCGGGAGCACCCCCGGCCTAGCCTCGGGACATGACCACTCACACCGCACTCGGCCCGCCTTCCGCGCATCCACACACCCCACGTCACGCGCGCCCACCGGACCCGTCCGAAGCCCCGCTTCCAGCGGGTGAGGCACACGGTCGTCTGCCCCACCCGGAGCTCGGTCGGGTGCACAGACTCGCGCGGCGATGGGCAACTCTGAGCGTTCGTGGCCGTGGCCTCCTTGTTGCCGGGGTGATCGCGGTGCTGGTGCTGGGGATCGTCCTGATTCGGCTGCTCGATCCCGATGCGGCGGTATCAACCACGGCGTCGCCATCGTCATCCTCGTCGACGGAAAGCTCATCGTCCGATTCTCCGGGGCCGGGCGTCGCAGGGTCGGCCTCCGAGGGTGTAGGCTCCGCAAGATCAGAGTCCGCGGATGTCACAACACAGGCGGGCAACGGTGCCGCCACGCAATCACGGGACGACGCTGGCACGCAGACCACCGCTGGCTCGGCGGGCGGCGACGCTGCGTCGGTTACGGTGCACGTGGTCGGGGCCGTGGGTGCCCCGGGCCTCTACACGCTCAATGGTGCCGCCCGGGCGGACGCCGCGATTATCGCGGCCGGCGGAGCAGCACCAAACGCGGATATTTCGCAGATCAATCTGGCTCGTAGGCTCGTTGACGGGGAGCAGATTCGTGTGCCCGCGCAGGGCGAAATCGCGACGCCGAACGCAGGGGAGGGCGCGGGTGGTACCGCCGGGGGCGGCGGTTCTGCCTCGGGACAGGGGCCGATCTCACTGAGTCGGGCGACCGCGGAGCAGCTCGATACCCTTCCGCGGATCGGCCCGGCCCTGGCCGCCCGTATCGTCGAGTGGCGTGAGTCTAACGGTCCGTTTCGAAACGTCGACGACCTCACTCGCGTCTCGGGTATCGGTCCCAAGATGATTGCATCGCTCCGGGGGAAGGTGATGCCGTGACGGCGCACCACCCGAGACCGGTGGGGGAAGGTGACCCCGTGACGCGGCATCACCCGAGACCACCGGGCGGAAGGCAGTGGCGGCAACTGGTCGATCCGGGAAGGTTACCCGGTCCCTACCGTCTCGTTCCGGTTGCGCTCGTGGTCTGGGGGCTGAGTTTGGGGCTGCCGTTTCTGGATTCGGGTTTTCTGTGGGGCCTGGCCGCGATCATCCCTGCGATCGGAATCCCGCTGGGTGTGGCGTTAGTCCTCGAGTATCAACGTCGGCCGCCGACCGTGGAGGGGTCGGGAGCAGGCACGGGGGAGCCTGATCCGAGGGTTTCGTCCGAGGTGCGCGCGATCATTCGGGTGAGCGTTGTACTCGCTCTTACCATCGTGGCCACGGTGGCCACGATGAACATCGCGGCAAACCGCACCCGGGTCGAGACGGATCCGCTGAGTCGGGTCGCCGAACTCGCGCCATCCTCCGAGGGGCAATCGCCGCCGCCGGTGGGGTATCGAGCGGCCCCGGCGCGGACTCCGACCATCGCAATGCGCGTGCGCGCAACCGCCCGTCCGCGTCCGATGACGCCGTCCGCGGACGGGCGCGACCGAGCACTCGTCGAGGCTCGAACGCTGAGTGTGCGTGGCCAATCCAGCGACGTGCCCGTGCTTCTGGTGGGACAGCAGCTGAGCGATGTTGTGATCGGCGACACCTTCGAGGTGGACGGCGGTGTGCGCGCCAGCGCGGTAGGCGCGGAGGAGGTCGCCTGGGTTTCGGTGCGGGCGATGCGTAAAGCGGATGTGGTGGGGCCCGTGGGCCCCACCCAGACGATTCAACGTGGCATCGAGAGTCTGCGTGCGGGGCTCGTTCAGGCGGCATCGGTCCTGCCCGGCAGCGCGGGCACGTTGCTTCCCGGCCTGGCGATTGGTGAAACCCGGGCGCTGCCCGCCGAGCTCGATCAGGCCATGCGAGACACGGGTCTGACGCACCTGGTGGCGGTTTCGGGAGCCAACTGTGCGGTGGTGATTGCCGTCTGCGGCGGGATTGCGGCGCTCCTGGGGGCCGGTCGCCGGCTGCGCATTGTGGTCGCGGCGGGTGGGCTGGGCGGGTTTGTACTGTTGGTCGGGCCGGATCCCAGTGTGCTGCGCGCGGCCGTCATGGCCACGGTGGCGCTGCTCTTTCTGCTGCGTGGACGTCCGGGATCCGGCCTACCGCTTGTCAACATCGCGGTGATCGTGCTGCTCCTGCTCGATCCCGGGCTGGCTCGCGATTTTGGGTTCATCCTGTCGGTGGCCGCCACCACGGGTCTTCTGCTGCTCAGCGGGCCCCTGGCCGCCGTGTTGAAACGGTGGCTGCCCGTGTGGCTTTCCCACGCCCTGGCGGTTCCGCTTGCCGCACAGATTGCCTGTGGCCCGATCCTCATTCTGCTTCGACCGGAGATTTCGATGACCGCCATACCCGCCAATCTGCTTGCCGAGCCGGCCGCACCCCTTGCCACGCTGATGGGTGTCGTCGCCTGTGTCGCCCAGGCCGTGTGGCCTCCGCTGGGGTTTGTTGCCGTGTGGATCGCCTGGCTCCCCACCGCCTGGATCATTGCGGTTGCGCGGGTTTTTGCCGCGGTCCCCGGAGCTCTGCTGCCCTGGCAATCGGGGCCGATGGGGGCGCTGAGTCTGCTCGCGCTGACCGTGGTGCTGTTGGGATGGGTTCTGCACCGTGCGCGACGAATGCGATGGGGGATTGCCCTCCTGGTCACCGGTTCGTTGGTGACCGGGGCGGCGGTGGTTCCCGCGGTGTTTTCGCGGGCCTCCGTGCCGAAAGACTGGATCATCGCCGCGTGTGATGTCGGCCAGGGCGATGCGATTCTGGTGCGGTCCCAGGGTCGGGTAGCCCTCATCGACTCGGGACGTGATCCGGTTGTGCTCACCGGCTGTCTGGACCGCCTCGGCATCGATCGCATCAACCTGTTTGTGCTCACGCACTATGACGCGGATCACAGCGGCGGCATCACCACCGAGCTGGGTGAACGCATCGATGAATCCCTGGTGGCGACGCCGCGCTCGGCGCAGGACAAACGCGTGTTTGCCCGGCTACCCTCCGCCACCAGGGCGGCGCAGGCGGGGCAACGGGGAAGACTCGGCGCGTTGGATTGGCAAGTTTTCTGGCCCACCTCGGCCGATGGGAGCCAGAGCGCCAATGATGCGGCGGTTGTGTGGGGGTTTGATGGGGAGGGAACCCGGGCGCTGTTCCTCGCGGATCTCGGTGCCGATACGCAGGCACGGTTGATTCCCGAACTTTCGGGCACCGGCTACGAGCGCTCCACCGACATCGTGAAGGTGGCCCATCATGGCAGCGCCGATCAGGATCCCGCGCTTTATCGTCTTCTCCGTCCGCGGATCGGGGTGATCTCGGTGGGCGCGCGCAACGGTTACGGGCATCCGCGTGCCCGGACGCTCGGTTTTCTGAGCGCCCTGGGCGTCCGCGTTACACGAACCGATCTCGGTGGCACGATCTTCGTGGTGCGAACGGGACGAGGCCTGGAGGTGCGCGCCGATCAATAGCTAGTCGATCTGCTCCGCATCCAGGACCGCGGCGACGGCCTCGATCTCGACCAGTTGGTGGTCATACCCCAGGACCGTGACACCCAGCAGGGTACTGGGGACGTCGTGGTCGCCAAACGCGTCGCGAACCACGTTCCAGGCGGAAACCAGGTCCGCCTGGTCGCTCGATGCCACCAGAACCCGGGTGCTGATCACATCGGTGATCCGTGCCCCGGCCGCGTTCAGTGCCGTCTTCATGTTGTCGATACAGGACGCCGCCTGGGCGGCGAAGTCTCCGATGCCGGCGGTTGATCCATCGGCGTTGAGTGGGCAGGAACCGGCAAGGAAGATTAGGCGCGCACCCGCGGGTGCGGTCGCCGCGTAGGCATACTGGGCCGCGTCGGATAGGGCGGCGGAACGGATCAGGGTAACGGCGGAGGTCATATTTTCCTTCGAGGTGCGTGGGGAGCGGCAGCCGACGTAGTCGCGGGCCAGGGCCAGTTCTACGGCCAGGCCCCGCGCCCGCGGCGAGTGTGCTGCGGTCGTCCCGAAGCTCACAAACGAATTAAGCATACAGTGTTCGTTTAGTCCCTGTGCTGATCTATAGTGGACACCGTGAGTTACTGGGATCATCCAAAGCCCGTGCGGCGGACGCGTTCCGTCCACGTTGACGAGGTGGCGCGCGCGAGCATGCGTCTCCTGGACGAGGGCGGCATGCAGGCGCTGAGTATCCGCTCGGTTGCCGGGGTGCTGGGGGTCGCGCCGGCCAGTCTCTACTCGCGGGTGGAGTCCGCGGATGATCTATTCGACCTGGCGCTGGACCATGCCATGAAGTTGGATCCGATCATGGAGGTGGCCGTGGTGTCTGCGTCCCTCGAGGATCTGATGGTTGCCTATTATCGCCATCTGGTGCGGCATTCCTGGGCCGTACGGGTGATCGCGATGCGCGCACCCCGCGGACCGCACTATGTGCGAGTCAGCGATCGGATGGTGGTGCTCCTGATTGAGGCGGGGGCTCGGGATCCGCTGGGAACCGCGTACGTGGTTGCCAACTACATCATCGGCTCGGCAACCACCGCGAGTATGGCTCGAAGCGAGCGTGATCTCGGCGTGGAACCGACGCTCGCACCGGCGTATGCACGGCTCCGAGAGCTGGATCCGGTGGACCCCGAGGTCATTATGCGCGCGGGCTTGGACGTATTGCTGGCGGCATTGCCCGCCCGTCCCCGCACCTAGTTTCCGGCTCTCACGCCGACATGCCCGAGGACGCTCCGCTCCGCGCCGAGCTGTCGGCCACCGACATGCCCGACGGTGCCGCGGTCTGCGCTGTCGCCCACCGACATGCCCGACGGGGCCCTGGTCCGTGCTGCGGCCCACAGAGCCCGAGCCCCGTTCTCCGTGCGGAGACCGAGGCCCCGGGCCCCAATCTCCGAGTGGAAACCGAGGCCCGGGGCAGGTGTGTCTTACACTAGGCGTCGCGGCGCGATCCTCGGATGCGGCGGGCTGCCAGTCCCAGGGCGAGCAGGACGACGGCAATGCCGAGCGCCAGTGCCGGAAACGATTCACCGGTGGAGGCGAGGCGAGCGTTCTGTGCGCCCGCGCGAGATGCGTCCGAGGTCGAGACGGCTCCCGCGGGGGCGGAAGACGCGCCGGGTGCCGCCGTGGCGTTCGGCCCCGCGGTGGTACCGGGTCCCGAGGTGGGCGTCGATCCTCCGGCGGTGGGCTCGGTAGCCTGTGCCGCGAACCAGGAGGCCGCTACCTGCGCGCGCGTCGTGGCTGTGCGTGCCTGAACGAGCACGATGGACTGGGCATGCGCGTCGGCGGAAGGCTCGGTGTTTTCTGGAGTGGCCACCGAGATGATGTTTCCGGTGGGTCCGGCGGCGGCCGCGGTCACGGTGATGGTTGCGGTCCCGGCGACCTTCTGCGTGCGCAGATCCAAATAGACGGCCTGGCCATTGGTCACGGCCGAGGGGGTGATCGGGGTGCCCTGGGCGTCGGTGACGGGCACGCCCTGCGCATCGATACCCACCAATGCCTGGTTGGTGCTCACGGTGAACGGACCCACCAGGCTTCCGGCGGTCTGCCGGGTACTCGGTGCCGTGATTGTTGCGGTAGCCACGGTGGGGAACGGCACAGGAGAGGGTGCGGCGTTGGCCCCGTTATCCAGGCGCCAGTACACGGCCTCGGAGTTCGGGGTCTCCCAGTTCCAGGCCGCATCAAAGCCCAGGTCCGTATAGCGCCAGATTGCGTACTGGGCGGCTTCGATTGCGTCGTTCACGGCCAGCCCGGTGATCCCTGCGGCGGCGGCCAGCTGGTCGAGATCAACGGTGGGACAGCTGTGTGAGAGAACTCAGAGCACACGATCCTTGACTTCAGTCGGGATGATCGTGGCCGCGATCATCGGCAAGATCACCGCGCTGGCGGGAGCGGAATCGGCCACTCCGGTGTTGCTGGGGATCGCCCTGATCTGGCTGATTGTCTGGGCGCTGCTCGGCGGAGTCGCCTCGGCCCGGGCCGCTCGAGCCTACGTTGGTCTCCACAGCCCGAACTAAACGGCCTGTCCGAGACCACGGCGTCAACGAGCCGGTAGTCTGGAGGGAGACGATCGGAGCCTCCCGGCCCCGACCGCGAAACGGAGGACACGGTGGCGGCAGCTCGCGGCGCGACGGCAACAAAGACGGCATCCAAGGCCGCGATCCCGCAGCTCGCGTGGAACCAGATTCGGCCGGCCTCCGTGGTGCTGGTGAGCGGAACCGAGGGCTTCCTGGCCGATCGATCGATTCGCATGCTGCGTGATCTGCTGCGTGCCGAAGATCCCAGTCTTGAGCTGAGCGAACTCACCGCCGACACCTACGTGGCCAGCGAGCTGGCGACCGTGGCGAGCCCCTCGCTGTTTGGGGAGCCCCGGTTCGTGCGCATCGATGCGGTCGAGAAGTGCTCCGATATTTTTCTCACCGAGGCCATCGACTACCTGGCCAACCCGCCCGAGGGTGCCACCGTGGTGCTGCGGCATGCCGGGGGAGTGCGCGGGAAGCGCCTGCTCGATGCGATCCGTGCCGCCAAGGGCACCGCGATCGAGGTGGTGTGCACCGAGCTGAAAAAGGACTCGGAGAAGATTGATTTTGCCGCCGCCGAGTTTGCGACCGCCGGTCGCCGCGCGCGCCCCGATGCGGTCCGCGCTCTGGTGTCCGCGTTTTCCGGTGACCTGGCCGAGCTGGTGGCCGCGTGCACCCAGCTGATGGCCGACACTACCGGGGACATCACCGAGCAGACGGTCGCCCAGTACTATGGTGGCCGTGCCGAGGTGACGGCGTTCGCGGTGGCGGACCTGGCGATTGCCGGCCGCGCCGGTGAGGCGCTGATCGCGCTGCGTCAGGCGATCAACTCGGGCACCGATCCGGTTCCGATGGTCGCGGCATTCGCGATGAAGATGCGCACGATGGCCAAGGTGAGCTCGAACCGGGTTCCCGCGGCCCAGATGGCGCGCGCCTTCGGGCTGGCGCCCTGGCAGATTGACCGGGCCAAGCGGGACCTGCGCGGCTGGAACGATGCGGGCCTCGGGGCGTGCATCCGTCTGATCGCGGACACCGATGCGATCGTCAAGGGCGCACCGGGGGATCCGCAGTTCGCCCTGGAGCGCATGGTCTCGGCCATCGCCAGCCGCGGGCGCACGCTCGTTCGTCGCTAGCGCGCGGCGCAACCTTCCCCACACAGCAAAAATCCCCGCCCTCCGAGGAGGACGGGGATTTTTAGAAAGCAGAATTACTTGGCGAGCAGTGCGTCAACCTGCTTGGCCAGAGCCGACTTGCGGTTAGCGGCCTGGTTCTTGTGCAGAACGCCCTTGCTCACGGCCTTGTCCAGCTTCTTCGAAGCGGTACGCAGGGCCGACACGGCGCGGTCCTTGTCGCCGGCGACGACGGCCTCGCGGGTGTGACGGACGACGGTGCGCAGCTCGCTCTTGACGGCCTTGTTGCGCTCCTGAGCCTTCTTGTTGGTACCGATGCGCTTGATCTGCGACTTAATGTTTGCCACTTTAGTTAGTCTTTCGTTTGTTCCGAATGGGAGTGTCGGTTAGCGAGAGAGGGCGCCGTCCGACTGTTTCGTGTGGATACTCCGCACGCAAGTCAAGACCCGAGTCTATCAGTTCCCATCAATCTCGCCCAACCACCGCGACCTGGCGCGTCGTATCCCCGCCCTTCGGCGGTGCGCATTCGCCCCGGCCACTCCTTTCATGGGAGAATGGCGAGAAGGACACGTGTGTCCACGCCCGGCTATCCGGCACCTGATTTTATTTGTGACCATTAACAACCAGAGGAACGCGTGAGCCCCCAAGCTGTAAAGGCCCTAGAGCCGGCGAGTACCCCGTCGGAGTTCATCCGTAATTTCTGCATCATCGCGCACATCGACCACGGTAAGTCGACGCTTGCGGACCGCATGCTCGGCATCACCGGCATCGTCGCCAACCGTGACATGCGCGCCCAGTACCTGGACCGGATGGATATCGAGCGTGAGCGCGGTATCACCATCAAGAGCCAGGCAGTGCGGATGCCCTGGTCGGATGAGGGTGGTCAGGCCTACGCGCTGAACATGATCGACACCCCCGGTCACGTCGACTTCTCCTATGAGGTTTCCCGCTCGCTCGCCGCCTGTGAGGGCGCGATTCTGCTGGTGGATGCCGCCCAGGGTATCGAGGCCCAGACCCTCGCCAACCTCTACCTGGCGATGGAAAACGACCTCACCATCATTCCGGTACTGAACAAGATTGACCTGCCCGCCGCGGACCCGGACAAGTACGCGCTTGAGCTCGCCAACCTGATCGGTGGCAAGCCCGAGGACGTGCTGCGTGTTTCCGGTAAGACCGGCATGGGCGTCGAGGCGCTGCTGGACCGGGTGATTCGCGACATCCCCGCCCCGGTGGGTAACGTGGACGCCGAGCCGCGCGCGATGATCTTCGACTCGGTGTACGACGCCTACCGCGGTGTGGTCACCTATGTCCGCATGGTGGATGGCACGCTGAAGCCGCGCGAGCGCCTGCAGATGATGTCCACCGGCACGACCCACGACCTGCTGGAAATCGGTGTGTCCTCGCCCGAGCCCGTTCCGTCCAAGGGACTGAGCGTTGGTGAGGTGGGCTACCTGATCACCGGTGTGAAGGACGTGCGTCTGTCCAAGGTGGGCGACACCGTCACCCACGCGCAGAAGCCCGCAACCGAGGCCCTGCCCGGCTACACCGACCCCAAGCCGATGGTGTTCTCGGGTCTGTACCCGATCGACGGATCCGACTACCCGATCCTGCGTGAGGCCCTGGACAAGCTCAAGCTGTCCGATGCGGCGCTGAACTATGAGCCGGAAACCTCGGTGGCCCTGGGCTTCGGATTCCGCTGTGGCTTCCTGGGTCTGCTGCACCTGGAGATCATCACCGAGCGCCTGGAGCGCGAGTTTGGTCTGAACCTCATCGCGACCGCGCCCAGCGTGATCTACGAGGTCACCACCGAAGATCGCAAGACCGTGACCGTGACCAACCCCAGCGAGTTCCCGACCGGCAAGATCCACGCCGTGTCCGAGCCGATGGTGCGCGTGGCGATCCTGGCCCCCAAGGACTACGTCGGCACCATCATGGAGCTGTGCCAGAGCCGCCGCGGCGCGCTGCTGGGCATGGACTACCTCGGTGAGGATCGCGTCGAGCTGCGCTACAACATGCCGCTGGCCGAGATCGTGTTCGACTTCTTCGACCACCTGAAGAGCCGCACCCAGGGCTATGCGTCGCTGGACTATGAGCCCTCGGGTGAGCAGGAGGCCGACCTGGTGAAGGTCGACATCCTGCTGCAGGGCGAGGCCGTGGACGCCTTCAGTGCGATCGTGCACCGCGACAACGCTTACTCCTACGGCGTGCTGATGACCGAGCGCCTGTCCAAGCTGATCCCGCGTCAGCAGTTTGAGGTGCCGATTCAGGCGGCGATTGGTGCCCGCATCATCGCCCGCGAGTCCATTCGTGCGATCCGTAAGGACGTTCTTGCCAAGTGCTACGGCGGTGACATCAGCCGGAAGCGCAAGCTGCTGGAGAAGCAGAAGGAAGGTAAGAAGCGCATGAAGATGGTCGGTCGTGTGGAGGTGCCCCAGGAGGCCTTCATCGCCGCGCTGTCAGGTGACGTGGAATCCGGTAAGGGTAAGAAGTAACACCCCACGGCGGCGAGCTCGGGTTAGACTTAACCGTGCTCGCCGCTCGGGCGTGCCCCAATCAGGCCGCCCGGTGGCCGAAGAATTGATCGCGGAACGAAGCAGACAGAAAAGAAGTAGGGGATGCGCCGCAGTAATTTCGAAGACCAGCCCGTTGACTATGCCGCAGTCGGGGCCACCCAGGCTGCCGACCTGATGCAGTACCCGCCGCAGGGCTATGTGCCCGCCGAGGACAGCATCCGTCTGGGCAGTGGACGCGAACGCTATGAGGCCGCAGCATCGACGCTGCTGAGCTGGGGCGTGCAGCGTGACGCGGGGATCGACGTGCACGATGTGCGTCCGGGCAGCGGAAACGAGTACACCGGTATTCAGTTTGACGATGAGGGTAACGCCGTTGCCCCCAACCGTCGACACAGCGAGCAGCGCTTTGCCCCCGATGGCAGCGCGTTCCTGGATGCCGGTACCACCGCCAAGCTGCGTGGCAAGATCGGCCGCTACAACCTGGAATCCAAGATCCGGGTGGTGTACCTGGTGGAGAACCAGAACTCGACCGCGTTCGCCTATGGGACGGTTTCTACCGCTCAGATGAGTGGCGAAGAATCGTTCATGGTGGAGCTGCGGGACGATGACTCCGTGTGGTTCACCGTGCGCTCCTTCATGCGCCCGATCGGGGCCAAGTATCGCGCCTTCCCGCCGCTGGGTCGTGCCCGGATGACGGCGATTGCCACCGCGTATATGCGTGCGCTGTCCCCGACGTGGGCGAGCCCCACCACCTAATGGGAGCACTACCCCTCGGAGATCCCGCCCCCACCGACGGCTCTCTGCCCGCCACCGCGCGTATCGGCAGCGAGGATCGTCCCTTCAGCTTCTATCTGCACGTGCCGTTCTGCCGGGTCCGCTGCGGATACTGTGACTTCAACACCTACACCTCCACCGAACTGCGCGGTGCCAAGCAGGTGGACTACGCCGATGAGGCCATCGCCGAGGTCGCGCTGTCCAAGCGGGTACTCGACGCCGCCGAGGTAGCGGTGCGCCCGGTTGATACGGTCTTTTTTGGCGGCGGAACGCCGACCCTGCTGCCCGCGGATGATCTGGCCCGCATGCTGCACGCGGTCCGCGACACCCACGGATTCACCCCGAATGCCGAGATCACCACCGAGGCCAACCCAGACTCGGTGGATGAGGTCTACCTGCAGACCCTCAAGGATGCCGGATTCACCCGGGTGTCCTTCGGAATGCAGTCGGCCGTGCCGGAAACCCTGGCGACCCTGGATCGCAGCCACACCCCCGAGCGTGTGCCGCTCGTGGTTGAGTGGGCCAAAAAGGTTGGCCTGCAGGTGAGCGTGGATCTGATTTACGGTTCGCCGGGGGAGACCCTGGAACAGTGGCAGCGCAGCGTGGACGCGGCCCTGAGCTACGGACCCGACCACATCTCCGCCTACTCGCTGATCGTCGAGCCGGGCACCAAGATGCACCGCCAGATCCGTAGCGGCGAGCTGCCCGAACCCGATGAGGACCTGCAGGCGGACATGTACGAGTACGCCGATCAGGCGCTCTCGGCCGCCGGATTCTCCTGGTACGAGGTGTCCAACTGGTCGGTGTCCCCGGAAACCCGCTCGCGGCATAACCTCGCCTATTGGCGCGGTGCCGATTGGTGGGGCATCGGACCCGGCGCGCACAGCCACGTCGGCGGGGTGCGCTGGTGGAACGTCAAGCATCCGGCCGCCTACGCCCAGCGCATGGCCGAGGGAATCTCCCCGGGCCTCGGGCGCGAGGTGCTGGACGATGAGACCCGCGAGATGGAGCGGATCCTGCTGGAATCCCGGACCGCCGAGGGCATCGCGATCGCCGGACTGGACGCCGACGCGCGCCACGAAATCCCGCGCCTGATCGCCGACGGCCTGATCGAGGGCCCCGCTGCGCTGCGCGGCCGCCTGCAGCTGACCCTCCGCGGACGCCTGCTGGCGGACGCGGTGGTGCGCGCGCTGGTGGGCTAACCGCCCGGGCAGACCGCCGCCTGACACACAAAACTGGGGTGCGTGACAACGCACCCCGGTTTTGTGTAGCGGCGAGTTAGCCCGGGAGTCCGATTCGACGCTCACCCGAGCGGAGCTGCTGGAGCACCACCGCCAGGACCAGCAGGCCACCCTTGGCGACGTTCTGCCAGAACGAGTTCACCCCGAGCAGGGTCATGCCGTTGGTGAGGATGCCGAGCAGGATGACCGCCAGGATCGTCCCGGCGATGGTGCCCTTGCCACCCTTTAGGGCAGCACCACCCAGGGCCGCGGCGGTGATGGCTTCGAGTTCGAGTCCCTCGGAGCCGGAGACCGGCTGCCCCGATCCGGTCCGGGCGGTGATCAGGATGCCCGCGAGGGCGGCGACGGCACCGGTCATCATGTAGATGCCCAGAATGTAGCGGTTGATGTTGATGCCCGCCAGGCGCGAGGCCACATCGTTCCCACCCACCGCGTAGATATTGCGCCCCATCGTGGTGTACCGCAGCAGTACGTGGATGCCCAGCGCGATGACCACCAGGATCCAAATCAGCGTGGGGACCCCCAGCACGCTGCCGCGGGCGAGGAACACAAAGAACGGGTCGGCCCCGGTGTAGCCCTGGGCGCGGCCATCGGAGATGAGCTGGGCGATGCCCTTATAGGCGGCGAGGGTGGCCAGGGTGGCGATCACCGGATTCACCCGGCCGAAGACGATAATGCAGCCGTTAATCAGGCCGCACAGCAGCCCGATTCCCACGGCCCCAACCACGCCGATCAGCGGCCCGGCGGAGGTGAAAATCATCGCGCTGGTCACAGAGGCGAGGCCGGCGATCGATCCCACCGAGATATCCAGACCGCCCATGATGATGACGAGGGTCTGGACCACCGCGAGCAAGCCGGAAATGGCGATGGCGGTTCCGATGACCTTGAGGTTGGGGACGGTGAAAAACAGCGGGTTCTGGGTGCCGATGACCAGCACCACGAAGGCGATGGCCATCAGCAGGGACATGTTCTGCACGCCCATCGCGGTGAGGAACCGGCGGAAGAATCCGGGGGAGTCGGCGGGGGAAACGCGGGTGGGGGAGCTGGTGGAGACCGTTTGGGTAGGCACGGGGTGCCTCCTTCCTGAGAGAGGAAAAATGGGGACGCGAGGCTAGTCCATCGCGAGGGCGAGGATGGATTCCTCGGTGGCGTCTTCCCGGGAGAGCTCCCCGGTAATGCGGCCGGAGGCCATCACATAGACGCGGTCGGCGAGGCCGAGTACCTCGGGGAGTTCGCTGGAGACCATCAGGATGGCGACCCCCGCGCGTGCCAGTTCGTCGATGATCGCGTAGATTTCGGCCTTGGCACCGACATCCACACCGCGGGTGGGTTCGTCCAGCAGGAGGAGCCGCGGCTTGGTCGCCAGCCACCGGGCCAGGACAACCTTTTGCTGATTGCCGCCGGAGAGGTTTTTGACCAGCTGGCGATCACTCGGGGTACGGATCCCCAGCTTGGTGATAAACCCGTGGGCGAGTTCCTCCTCGCGGGTCGAGCTGACAAACCTCCCCCGGGAGATCTGGCCCAGGACCGCGAGGGCGATGTTATCGCGGACCGAGCGCTGCATGATCAGCGCCTCGGCCTTGCGCTCCTCGGGGGCAAACCCGACCCCGGCGGCGACCGAGTCAGCCGGCGTGTGGAAGGTGACGGTTTTACCACCAACCCCCAGATCACCGGACTCAACCGCGAAATCACCCACGATGGTCTTGAGCAGCTCGCTGCGCCCGGCACCCACCAGGCCGGCGATGCCCACCACCTCGCCGGCGTGCACGCTCAGCGTGATGTCGTGAACAAACTCGTTGCCCACGCCGTTCAGGCTCAGGATGGTGGCACCGGGGGTGACCGGCTCGCGGTGAAACATCTGGGAGAGGTCGCGGCCCACCATCATCCGCACCAGATCATCGTGATCGGTATCCTCGGTGCGCTTGGTCCCCACCAGGCGGCCGTCCCGCAGCACGGTGATCGCATCGGCCAGCCTGAAAATCTCGTTCATGCGATGCGATACGTACCCGATCGCGACCCCGTCGGAGCGGAGTCGGCGAATCAGATCGAAGAGGATCGCCGCCTCCTCCTCGCCGAGGGACGAGGTGGGTTCGTCAAAGCAGATGACCGCCGGATGATCCACCACCGCACGCATGATCTCGACGATCTGACGCTGTGCCGCCGAGAGCTCGCTGCCCAGGGCCTCGGGGCTGATAACCCCGGCAAACCCGAACTCGGCGAGGGCCGTACGTGCGCGTTCGATCAGCTCGCGGCGGCGAAAGATCGGGCCGCGCGTACCCAGGAGCCCCACAAAGATGTTCTCGGCAACGCTCACGTGGGGGATGATCTCGGGTTCCTGCGCGATCACCCGGATGCCCGCGGTGCGGGATTCGCGCGGTTCGCCAAAGTGAACGGGGCCGCCGTGCAGGGTGAGGGTGCCCGTATCGGGCTGATAGTCACCGGTGATGATTTTCAGCAGGGTCGACTTGCCGGCCCCGTTTTCCCCCATCAGGGCGGTGACCTCGCCCGCGCGTAGTTCGAGGCTGACGCCGGACAGGGCGGCCACCGGGCCGAAGCTCTTGGTGATATCGGTGGCGCTGAATACCACCTGGCCCGCGGCAGTTGGCGGGATGGTGAGGGGAGCGAGTGCGCTCATGGCGCGATCCTTTCGACGGTGAAGGTGCGTGGTGGGGGAGCGGTGGGGCCGACGCGCGACCCCACCGACGGGTGGCCTAGGTGCAGGCGACGCCCTTTTCCTTCCAGTTGCCGGCGTCCACGATCTCGGTCTTGGCGATCGTGGCGGGCGGCAGCGCGGTGCCGTTACGCAGCAGGTCCACCATCGAGGTCACCGCCGCGCGACCCACCTCGACCCCCGAGATGTACAGGGCCGACTTATTACCGGTGGTCTGACCCGCCGACCAGTCCTTGCAGGTGAGGTAGGCGCCGAGGCCCACCCCGTTGATGTTTGCGGGGGACACCCCGGAGTTCTGCAGGGCTGTGACGACACCGGTGGAACTCTCGTCGTTGCAGCCCCACACCACCCAGTTCTGCACCCCGGCGTTGGCGGTGATGACCGCGCCCGCCTTATTCTGGGCGTCGGTGGCCGAGTTATCGGTCCCGATCTGAATGGTCTGCGGGCCGTCGGCACCCACGGCCTTGGTGAAGGCCGCCGCGGCACCGTCCATGCGCTGGTTACAGACCGAGAGGTCCAGCTTGCCGGCGGAGAGGATGCGTGTGTTTTCGGCGGTCCAGCCGGACTCGGCGTAGAGGCGTGCGGCCTCCTCGCCGACCTTGGTGCCCATGGCGGTGCCATCGAATCCGGCGAACGGGGCATCCTTGCCCGCCGCATCCTGGATCACGTCGTCCGAGGCCATGATCGGGATACCCGCGGCCTTGGCGGCGTCCAGCACCTGCGGCCCGATCTGCTGATCGGGAACCACGATGATGATGCCGTCCACCTTCTGGGCGATCACCGAATCCATCTCGCTGATGGCCTTATTGGCATCCACGCCGAGGTTGACCACCTTGATGGTGACGTTCCCCAGCTCCTTTGCCGCGGCCTTTGCCCCCTCGGCCTCGTCGACGAAGTACTGCTGATCGCCCTGCTTTTGGAGGTAGGCGATGGTCAGTGGGCCATCCTTTTTTCCTCCGGCTGCGCCGCTTTCGCCGGGTGCTTCCATACCCGAGGAGCAGGCGGTGAGTCCGAGGAGAAGTCCGGCGCTCAGCAGGGTGATGACGGTTCGAGCTCTACTGTGAGTTCTCATACTCATGACGGTTCCTTTGCTGTGTGAGGGCCGGCCTCGTTGCCGGTCCCCGATCTCCGGCGGAACTGCGATGTTCCGTTTGGGTGACCGTATAGCGAGGCTATGGCCGGTTTGCCGGCTCAGGAAGCAGAAAATCTTGGAGTACCCGGACAAAACGACGATTGCGGATGCGATACCCGAGAAGGGGTTCGCATCCGCAATCGCGGTGGGATTTGGGGGTCAGGCCGAGGGCCAGGCCTCAGCCAATAGGCGGTAGGAGTGCTCGCGCACGGCGAGACTGTGCGCCTGGGTGGTGATCACAAACTCGTCCGCTCCGGTGGCCTGTTGAAGCGCTTTCAGGCGTGAAACGACGGTTTCGGGGGAGCCGACGATGCGCGTGGCGACCCGGTCGGAGACCAGCAGCGCCTGCTCGGGCGTGAGCGGGTTTTCGGCGTCGGTTTCGGGGCTCAGATAGGGGCCGGCCACGTAGTCGGTGCGGATCGAGTAGAGCCAGCGTTCGAACGGCTTGGCCAGGCGCTGTGCCTCCTCATCGGTGTCGGCGACCAGCACATCCACCGAGACAGCGATGTACGGGGAATCCAGTTCGGCGGAGGGGACAAACGCGTCACGATACGCCCGGACGGTCTCCAGGATGTTCTGCGGGAGCGCGTGATAGTTCGCCCCGAATCGCAGCCCGTTCGCCCCGGCTACCTCGGCCGAAACGCCGGCCGAGCTGCCGTGCACCCAGACCTCCACGTCGGCACCTTCGGCGGGGGACGCGGTGATGTGCACGTCCGCGGGCACCTCGCCGGGGGCGGTGAACGTGCCGCGCAGGAAGCCGAGGATGTCATCCACCTGCGCCCCAAAATCGGTGGGGTTGCCGGGGAAGCGGTTGAGCAGGCGGTCGTTGAGGCCCGCGCGCGCATCGTTGAACGGGGTGATCACCCAGGATGGGATCACCACGCCGTCCACCTCGCGGTGTTCGCCGATCGGGCCGGGACGGGTGGTCCCGGCCTCCAGGGCCGCGTTGGTCTGCCGCCCACGCTCGCGCTGCTCGGCGCTCGGGCCGCCGCGGCCGATGCCCAGATCGAATCCGCGCCCGGTGAGCGCGGCCACCGTACCGGCGACCTCGGCCACCTGAAGCGGGGTGTGGTGGTCCACGATGATGACCGCGGTGCCCACCCGGATGGACCCGGTGGCCTGGGCGATGGTCGGGGTCAGCAGGACCGAGGCCGCCCCGGCACCGCCGGGAAAGAGGTGGTGCTCGGCCACCCAGTATCGCCGGTAGCCGGCGGCCTCGACCGAGCGGGCGAGGGCAACGGTATCGGCGAAGGCACCGGCGGCGTTCCCACCCTCGGAAATGAGGACCAGGTCAAGGACCGAAAGGGGGATGGCGGGGGAGTCGGCGGCATGCGATTGCGCGTCCGTGTGGAAAGACGTCATCCCGCCATCCTCCCAACTCCGGGCCGCGCGCAATACCCCCGCGTCACAGTGTGCAATGTTGCGTGACATAGCGTCACCGATGTTGGAAACTTCGAGGAGATTCCTAAAGTGATGCCATCCCCCCTTCCTCCCTGGAGGCAGTCCCACCCCGGCTGGCGTATGTCGTGGGGATTCACCGAAGGAGCACGCATGACCCACTCACGTATTCGCCGCCGGAGCACCCTGGCGCTGATCGGGATGACCGCCCTGGCCGCCCTCACGCTGAGCGCGTGTTCCTCCTCCGCCGCCCCGGAATCCTCGCCGTCCTCCTCGGCTTCGGCGGAGAAGGTCACCCTCGGAGATCCGGCCAAGCTCAAGCTGGTGAAGGACGGCGAGCTGACCGTTCACGTGGACGACCCGGTGTGGTCGCCGTGGTTCATCGACAATAAGCCCGATAACGGCAAGGGTTTCGAGAGCGCGCTGACCTACGCGGTCGCCGAAAAGCTCGGCTTCAAAAAGGACCAGGTCACGTGGGGCTACACCGCCTTTGCGGCCTCCTTTACCCCGGGTCCCAAGGACTTCGACCTGTATACCCAGGAGGTCTCGATCACCGATGAGCGCGCCAAGGCCGTCTCGTTCAGCGACCCCTACTATGTCTCCCGCAGCGTCGTGATCACCAAGGACAACTCCCCGGCCCTCGAGGCCAAGAGCGTGGCAGACCTCGCCAAGTACCGCTTCGGCACCGTGGCCGGAACCACCCAGGACAGCTACATCACCCAGACCATCAAGCCCAAGGACGTGCTGTCCTTCGACACCGTGGCCCTGAGCACCCAGGCGCTGGAAAACGGCCAGGTGGATGCGATCGTGGTGGACCTGCAGATCGGCCAGAACGTGGTGCTCAACCAGTACAAGGACCTCAAGATCGCCGGCCTGCTCAAGGACAACGGCGTAAGCAAGGGCATGGGCTTCGTGTTTGACCTGAACAGCCCGCTGGTGCCCTATGTGGACGAGGCCCTGACCCAGCTGCGTGCCGACGGCACCATCGACAAGCTGGAAAAGGAGTGGCTGCCGCTGCCCGAGCAGGTACAGGAGTACACCCAGTAACAATGGCTTCACCACTCAATCCCCCACCCGAGAGTGCACCGGGCGCGAATCTGCGCCGGGTGCACCTCGGTGCGTTTTACCCCAATGACCACCACCACACACTCTGGGGGCATCCCGAGGCCGGCAGCCAGATCGAGTTCGCCGACTTTGCCCGGTTCGCCCGCAGCGCCGAGCGCGGCCTGTTCGACTTTGTGTTCCTCGCCGAGGCGAACTGGCTCCAGGAGCACCGGGGTCGGGTGGTGGAGCACGCGATCCTCGACAAGCCAGACTCACTCACCGTGCTCGCCGGCCTCGCCGCCGAAACCGAGCGGATCGGGCTGGTCGCCACGATCGGGACCACGTTCTCCGACCCCACCGACGTGGCCACCCGCCTGGCCACGCTGCATCGCCTCTCCGGAGGACGCGCGGGGTGGAACGTGGTGACCTCCCACACCAGCTTCGGCGTGGGTGCCTCCACCAACTTCCGTCCCGGACGCATGGTTGCCCACGCCGATCGCTACCGGCAAGCCGAGGGGTTCCTGGCCGAAACCGCCCGCCTCTGGTCCGGTGCCGAGGCCGCCGCCGGGCTCGCTCCGCTGCCCGGTCCCGGACCGGCAATCGTCCAGGCCGGCGGTTCCCCCGAGGGTCGCGACCTGGCCGCCGCCCACGCCAACGTGATCTTCGCCGGCCGGCGCAGCATCGAGGCGTCCCGCGAGTTCTGTGCGGATCTGCGGGATCGCCGTCGGGCCGCGGGCCGCCTGGACGACCTGATTATCCTGCCGTCCACCTCGTTTGTGCTGGGGGACACAGAGCGGGAGGCGCGCGAGATCGCCGCCGACTGGCGACTGCAGGAGGTCACCCCGAAGGTCGCCGTGTTCCTGCTGGAGGAGGTGTGGGGGATCGACCTCACCGACTTTGACGTCGATGGCCCGCTGCCCACCCAGGATCCCGACTGGGAGCACGCCGACCGTTTCACCCGTGGACAGGTTGGCGGAGAACGCGACGCCCGCGTCCTGGTGGAGTCCTGGCGCACCCTGCAGCGCGAGCGCGGGCTCTCCACCCGCGCGTTGCTCGGGGAGGTACGGGCCCGTCGTGACTTCGTGGGCACCCCCAAGAGTGTCGCCGATCAGATTAACCACTGGGTGCAGACCGGGGCCGCCGATGGCTTCGTCGTGAACCCCTCGGTGGTGCCCAGCGGGCTCGACGCCTTTGTGGACCGGGTCATTCCCGAGCTGCAGGAACTGGGTGTCTATCGCACCGAATATGCGGGGAGCACGATCCACGATCACCTCGCCGAGGGGAGAGACGCGTGAGCATCGACGATCGGGTGGCCGCTCAGGCGGAGCAGTCGGACCAGGCCGCTCAGGCAGAGCAGTCGGACCATGGAGCGCGGACGGCGCAGACGGGTCCGCCCACCCCGACGGAACAGGAGGCTCAGGCGGCACCGCCGGTGGGCCGCCCCGGCCCGCCGAAACTCAGCGACGCAGAGTTGCGGGCGCTGCTGGTACGACCGGTGTGGTGGAGGCGCGCGGATGTGCGCCGCTCGGCGCTGATCGCCACCGTGAGCACGCTGGCCCTGCTGGCGGTCCTCGGATTCGGGCTGTCCTCCTCGGCCGGTTGGGAGTCGTTCCGGGCGGCGTTCCTCAGCCCCGAACACTTTGTGCTGTCCTTCCCCAAGGTGTGGGACGGATTCCTGCTGAATGTGACCCTGTTCATCATCCTCGAACCCATCGTGCTGCTGGTGGGCCTCGGGTTGGCGCTGCTGCGCAACCTGTCCTCGCCGGTGTTTTTCCCGCTGCGGGCGTTCGCGATCGGCTATATCGACCTGTTCCGCGGGCTGCCGGCGATCCTGGTCATCCTGATGCTCGGCATGGGTATTCCCGCGTTGCGGATCGAGGGGCTGAGCTCCTCGCCGCTGTTCTGGGGTGCGGTGGGCTGCGTGCTCACCTCGGCCGCCTACACCGCCGAGACCTACCGGGCCGGCATCGAGTCGATCCATCCCAGTCAACGTGCCGCCGCCCGAGCCCTGGGCTTCGGTCACGGCCGCACGCTCTGGTACATCGTGCTGCCGCAGGCAGTGCGCCGCGTGGTGCCGCCGCTGATGAGCGGATTCATCGCACTGCAGAAGGAGACCGCGCTGATCTCGGTAATTGGCCCGATGGAGGCCTCGCGGGCCGCCCAGGCGTACTCGGCCACCACGTTTAACTTCACCTCTTATCTGGTGGCGGCGGTGCTGTTTGTGAGCATCACGATCCCGCTGACCCGGCTGACCGACCACCTGCTGCGCCGCGCCCAGCTGCGCCGCGGTATGGGAGGGGCGGTATGAGCGCGGTCGCGGCGGTCAGCATCCGCAACCTCTCCCAGGCGTATGGGGAGAACCTGACCCTAAAAAACGTCTCGCTCGAGGTGGCTCCACACGAGGTGATCGCGCTGATCGGCCCCAGCGGCTGCGGCAAGTCCACGCTCCTGCGCACGATCAACCTGCTGGAGGACAGCCTCGCCGGCGAGATCCTGGTGCACGGCGAACCGGTGACCGGGGAGGCCGGACGTGGCGGACGCGACCGCGTGCGCCGCCGCGTGGGCATGGTGTTCCAGCAGTTCAACCTGTTCCCGCACCTGACCGTCCTGCAAAACATCACCCTCGCCCCGCGCAAACTCGGCGGGCTCTCCAAGGCCGCCGCCGAGACCAAGGCTCGGGCGCTGCTGGCCCGGTTTGGGCTCGCCGAAAAGGCCAACGAGTATCCCGACCGACTCTCCGGCGGGCAGCAGCAGCGGGTGGCGATCCTGCGCGCTCTGGCCACCGAACCGGAGGTGATCCTGCTGGATGAGGTCACCTCGGCGCTGGATCCCGAAACCGTGGGGGAGGTGCTCGCCCTAATTCGCGAGTTGCGCGACCTCGGGCTGACCCTGATCCTCGCGACGCACGAGCTGCAGTTTGCTCGCACCATCGCCGATCGGATTGTCTTTCTCAGCGGCGGCGAGATCGTGGAGCAGGGCACCCCCGCCCAGATTCTTGACCATCCCACCCACCCCCGAACCCGGCAGTTTGTGGCCAGCATGATTCACCCCGAACAGGCGAGCATCGCCGAAAATTCACCCAAGGAAGCCATCGGATGACGTCCCCGACCCCCGCCCCCAAAATCGAGCTGCACGTGCACCTGGAGGGTGCCGTCCGACCGCACACCCTGTTTGAGCTGGCCCGAAAAAACGGCGTCACCCTGCCGGTGGACAGTCTTGAGGAGCTCGAGAGCTTCTATAACTTCACCGACTTCAACCACTTCATCAACGTGTGGAACGTCACGACCGACGTGCTCTTCAATCCGGACGACTACCGCCGCGTGGTGGTGGACTACGCCCGCGAGGCGGCGAGTTTTGGTGCCGTCTATCTGGAGGGGATCTTCTCGCCGGGTCAGTACTATGTGCGCGGCATCGATCCCGATGAGCTGTTCACCGGGTTTACCGACGGCATCCAGGAGGCGCTGGAGGAGACCGGCGTGATCGTGCGCCTGACCCCGGATGTGGACCGCAATCGCCCCGCCGAGCTCAGCGAGCAGATCGTCCGCGACGCCGTCCGCTACCGCGACCGCGGCATCGTGGGGATCGGCCTGGGGGGACGCGAGCGTGCGGCCCCCACCTCTAAGTTCACCCGGATGTTCCAGATTGCCCGCGACGGCGGACTGGCCTCGGTCCCGCATGCGGGCGAGGATGACGGTGCCCAGTCGGTGCGCGAGGCGATCGATCTGCTGGGTGCCGACCGGATTCGGCACGGGTTCCGCGCGATCGAGGATCCGGCCCTGGTCACCGAGCTGATCGAGCGCGGCATCGTGCTGGATGTGTGCCCCACCTCCAACCTGCGTACCCGCGTCATCGATCGACTCGAGGACCACCCGATTGGTGCGCTGGTGGCCGCCGGGCTGCCGGTCACCGTGAACACCGACGACCCGGCGATGTTTGGCACCGACCTGGGGCGCGAACACGAGATCGCACTTGCGGCCGGCGCCAGCGCCCGCGGACTCTACTATGCCGGGGTACTCGGGCAGGTGGGTGGTCCGGAGATTACCGAGCGGCTGCGCCGGATCGGCGCCGAGGCCTGGGGTGATGCACCGGCGGCCGTCGTGGATACCGCCGAGTCGATCACGCTGTCGGGCGGCGCGCGATGACCGAGAGATTTGTGATCGGCGTGCACCTGGGTGATGATCCGATCGGAGCGGCCGCGGACGGATCGGGGATTGCCGAGCTGGTGGACCTGATCCGCGCGGCCGAGTCCGCGGGGATCGACTACATCGGTCTCGACGACGCGCTCCTGGGCCCCGGCGACGGCGTGCCGCGCGCCACCGCCGGGGAGACCCTCGCCTATCTCGCACGTCGCACCGCCAGGATCGCACTGATCCCCGGCGTGGCCGCGCACTATGTGGAGCCCTTCCACGCGGCCAAACAGGTGGCCACCCTCGACTTTGTCAGCGAGGGTCGCGCGGGCGCCCTGGTGCAGCGGGGGAGAAATGCGACCGCCGACCGACTGGTCCCCGCGGCGAGTGATCTTGACGAGACGGGTCTGCGCGCCCAGGCCGCCGAGTTTACCCACGTGCTGCGCCAGCTCTGGGACTCCTGGGAGGATGACGCGACGGTGCGAGACGTGGCCACCGGTCAGTATGTGGACAGCTCCCGGGTGCATGAGATCGCGCATGAGGGTCGCTATTTTCGGGTGAAGGGGCCGCTGATCACCCCGCGTCCGCCGCAGGGTCAGCCCCCGATATTCGCCCGCGCCGAGAGCGCGGCATCCGCGCGCGACCTGTGGAGCGGACCCTCCGAAACCACGGCGCCCGATGTGATCCTGGTGGACGAGGCGGATGCGGAGGCGGTCCTTGCCGAGTATCCCGCGGGTACCACCGCGCGGCTGATCGTGGTACTCGCCGGCGAGGATGCCCCCGGTCTTGCCGCTCGGATTGCCGCCTGGCGAGCAACCCCGGGGATCGTCGGTGCGGAGATTCGGACCGATACCGCCGGGCTGCACGCGCTGCTGGCCGGCGGGGTTTTGCCTGCTCGGGAAGACAGCGCCGGGGACGCCACTCTCGCCGGGCGGCTCGGACTGGAGCGACGCCCCAGCCGATTCGCGTCCGAACGCTAGCACGGAGCACCCAGACACAAAACCGGCCACCCCTGGGTGGCCGGTTTTGTGCGCGCTACTTGATGAAGCGGTAGGTAAATGGATAGCGGTAGGGCCTGCCGCCGCTGGACTTCGAGCCGCCGATAATGGCGAAGATGAATTCGGCAAACTGGACCACGATAACCAGGGGAATGAGTGCGTACCCGATCAGGATGGGCAACGTTAGCCCACCAACCAGGAAGAGTGCGCTGATCAGGATCCAGGCGGAGAGCTGGAAGTTCAGCGCCTCCTTGCCCTCCTGATTCACAAACCGGCCGCGGCGACGCAGCGTGAGCCAGATGATCAGCACCGGGATCGGCCCGAGCACCCCGGCGAAGTGTGCGGCCGAGCCCCAGAAGCGGTCCTGTGCATCGGTGATCGGCGCCACGGCGGGCAGGGGCACCGAATAGGTCCCGGCACCGGTCTGTCCGGTGGAGTACGCGGCTCGGGCGGGCGTGGGGTCCGGCGCTGCGGTGATGGAGTCGGCGAGCGCCGCGGCATCCATCTGTGTGTAGTCGATCTGCGTGGACGGTGCCTGGGCCCATGCCGCCGAATCAAAGTGCGGGTAGACGGGTTCGGAATCATCCGCCGGGGCGAAAGCAGGGGTCTGTGGCTCGCCGGGGGCGGGGGTGGACTGCGTGGGATCGCTCATGATGCCTCCAGGATAGCGTGCGGTTGGGACTGAATGCGCCGCAAAAATACGGAACTGCCGACCCCATGGGGCCGACCGTTCCGCACATCCAACCTAGGGAATGAAGCGGAAGGTCAGCGGGTAGCGGTAGGGAGCGCCGCTGCTGGTCTTCACGCCGCCGATGATCGCAAAAACGAAGGCGGCGATGCCGACCGGCCACACCAGCATCAGCAGGATCACGCCGATACCGATAAAGCTGGTGATCCCGCCCACGATGCCGAGGGCGATGCCCAGGAGCCAGGCGCTGATCTGGAAGTTCAGCGCCTCCTTGCCCTCCTGGTTCACAAACGGGCCGCGGTCGCGGAAGATCAGCCACACGATCAGCACGATGATCGGGCCGAAGATGCCGGCGAAGTGTGCGAGCGACCCCCAGAGGCGGTCGTTCTCGGGGGTGAGCGGGGCCGAGCTCGCGGGCGGGGTGTAGCCGGGCTGCTGCCCGTAGCCCGGCTGCCCGTAGCCCGGCTGCGCGGCACCCGGCTGCGGGTACCCGTGCTGACCCTGGCCGTGACCCGGCTGCGGCTGGCCCGGCTGAGCCTGACCCGGTGCCGGATATCCCGGCTGCGCGGCACCCGGCTGCGGGTATCCGGGCGGCGGAGTGGGCTGCCCGCCCTGCGGAGGCGTGGGCGGCAGCGGCGGCACCGCGCCGCCGGGCTGGTTGGCGTCCGAGGGTTCGGGGTTCGACTGCGTGTGATCGCTCATAGTGGAATCAGGATAACCGCCGCGAGGTAAATTCGATACGTCTGATTACCGACTATCACCAAAAACCGTCGGATTGGGCGCCAAAGTGCCCCCGCACCGGGTGTCAGAGATTGGAACCGGACGCCGGAGCGAGCTAGAATTAGCACTCAGTGATGACGAGTGCCAATCCGTTTCGGCTCGGACTCGTCCCACAACGAATGCGATGAGATTTCCCCGGGGAAGTCGCGATGAGATGGAGGTGACCGATGGTCTCCGAGCGTGGCCTGGCCGTCCTTCGCGCAATCGTCTCGGACTATGTGTCCAGCCGTGAACCCGTCGGCTCCAAGGCGATCGTCGAGCGCCACTCCTTCGGGGTGTCGGCGGCGACGATCCGCAACGATATGGCTCAGCTGGAGGATGAGGAGCTGATTCATGCCCCGCACACCTCCTCGGGCCGCATTCCCACCGATAAGGGCTACCGCCTGTTTGTGGACCACCTGGCCGAGCAGCGCCCGCTGTCTCCCGCGCAGCGCGGGGCGATCCAGGAGTTCCTGGGCGACGGGGTGGGCCTGGACGATGTGCTCTCGCGCACCGTGCGTCTGCTCTCTCAGCTCACCAACCAGGTGGCCATCGTGCAGTACCCCTCGTTCGCCCGCGCGCAGGTGCGGCACGTCGAGCTGGTCTCGCTGGGGGATGCCCGTCTCCTGGTTGTCCTCATTACCGATAACGGTCGGGTCGAGCAGCGCACGGTCGAGGTGACCGCGCCGCTGTCCACCCAGGACGTGGACGACCTCAAGGTGCGCATCAACCACGAACTCCTCGGTCACAGCGTCGAGGATGCTTCGCGGGTGCTCGTGCGGGTGCGGGCGCTGGGGGTTCCCGGACACCCGGGTCTGGTGGATCGAATCTGCGATGCGCTGGACGAACAGCTGGCCGAATACCGCCAGGATCGCCTGGTCATGTCGGGCACCGCGAACCTTGCTCGCAGCGAGGAGGACTTCGCCGGGAGCATCTATCCGGTCCTGGAAGCCCTCGAACAGCAGGTGGTGCTGATGCGCCTGTTTGGCGAGATGAGCATCGATGCGGCGGGCATCACCGCCCGGATCGGCCGCGAGAATGAACCCTTCGGCCTGGCCGAAACCTCGATCGTCGCGGGGAACTACCGTTCCTCTGCGGGCGAAATTGCCCGTCTCGGGGTCCTCGGACCCACCAGAATGGATTACTCGGGCAACATCGCCTCGGTTCGCGCCGTGGCACGCTATCTTTCCCGCCAACTCGGCGAGAACTAACCCCGCGGCGTTTACGCCGCCGTTCAACCGGCCGCTGCCCATCGCGGGCCGCTGGCCACAACAATCAATTGCGCGACGCTTCGGCGTCGCCACCATGGAGGATCACGGGTGGCTGACCACTACGAGGTACTGGGCGTTTCGCAGGACGCATCGGCTGAAGACATCAAGAAGGCCTACCGCAAGCTGGCTCGTCAGCTGCACCCCGATGTGAACCCCTCCGAGGAGGCGCAGGAGCGCTTCAAGCTCGTGACCCACGCCTACGATGTGCTGGGCGACGCGGACTCGCGTGCCCGCTATGACCGCGGCGAGACCGGCCAGGGCGGCGACGCGGGCTTCGGCGGATTCGGCGATATTTTCGAGCAGTTCTTCGGCGGCGGCGGCCAGCAGCGCGGCCCCAAGTCGCGTCGCGAGCGCGGTCAGGACGCCCTGCTTCGGGTGGAACTCGACCTTGGCGAGGTGGTCTTTGGAACCCACCGCGACCTCGAGGTCGACACCGCGGTGCTGTGCGAGACCTGTCAGGGTTCCTGCTGCCAGCCCGGCACCCAGCCGGTGACCTGCGACATCTGCCGTGGTTCGGGCACGATCCAGCGTCCGGTTCGCAGCCTGCTGGGCAACGTGATGACTTCGACCCCCTGTGGGTCCTGCCGCGGATACGGCACGATCATCGCCAACCCCTGCGTCGGCTGCCAGGGCCAGGGCCGCGTGCGCGCCCGCCGCACCGTTTCGGTGGACATCCCCGCCGGCGTGGACACCGGCCTGCGCCTGCAGATGCCCGGTTCGGGGGAGATCGGCCCCGCCGGTGGCCCGAACGGTGACCTGTACCTGGAAATGAAGGTGCGCCACCACGACGTCTTCAGCCGCAACGGCGACGACCTGCTGTGCACCCTGGAGGTGCCGATGACCGAGGCGATCCTCGGCTCAACCACCACGATCCACGCCCTCGATGGCGACCTCGAAGTCGAGATCAAGGCGGGCGTGCAGAGCTCGGATGTCATCACCGTGCGCGATCGCGGCATCACCAAGCTGCGCGGCCACGGCCGCGGCGATCTGCGTATCGGCATCCAGGTGATCACCCCGACCAAGTTGGACCACCGGGAGCGTGAGCTGATCGAGAGCTTCGCCGCCAAGCGCAAGGACAAGACCGCCGCGCTGGGCGAGTTCCAGCAGGGTCTGTTCGCCAAGCTCCGCGATAAGCTGCGCGGCTAGCATGTCGAGCCTATTTCTGCGCGATTTTGTCGGGGTGCCCGCCGTGGGTGACACGATCACCCTGGAGGGTGCCGAGGCCAAGCATGCGGTGACCGTCAACCGGACCCGCGTCGGTGAGGAGATCTTCCTCGGCGACGGTGCGGGCCTGCTGATCGGTGCCCGCGTGACCGTCTCGACCCCGGGTCTGCTCGAGGCCGAGGCGCTGAGCGTCGAGGTGCACCCGCTGCCGACCCCCGAGCTGATCCTGGTGCAGGCCCTCGCCAAGGGGGACCGGGACGAGATGGCGGTCCAGGCGGCCACCGAACTCGGCGTGTCCGGGGTGTACCCGTGGGCGGCCGAGCGCAGCATCTCGCGCTGGGATGCGCAGAAGAAGGTCAAGGGCCGGGCGCGCTGGGCGACCATCGCCCGCGAGGCGACCAAGCAGTCGATTCGTCCGCACCTCGCGCACGTGCACGACCTGCTGGACCTCGCCGGGGTTGCAGCCCTCGCCGCCGACCACGATGTGCTGGTGCTGGATCCCACCGCGCCGATCGCGCTGACCGCGCATATGGCCGCGCGCGAGGCCGCCGACACCCGGCCGATCGTGCTGGTGGTGGGACCCGAGGGTGGTATCTCGGCGCGCGAACTGGACGCGCTGGAGCAGGCCGGCGCGCACCGCGTGGTGCTCGGCACCACGATTCTGCGCACCTCGACCGCGGGCCCCGCGGCGCTCGCGGTCATCACCGCGGCGCTGGGTCGGTGGTAGGAGCGGGTCTTCGGAGGGTGTGCGCGGTGAATTCTTCGGCGCGCACACCCCGTACGTTCACCCCGATCGCTAGTATGGAGCTATGACAGCCACCGAGCCGAGTATCTTTAGCCGCATCATCGCCCGAGAGATCCCCGCCGACATCGTCGCCGAAACCGATCACCTGATTGCCTTCCGCGACATCGCACCGCAGGCACCGGTGCACATCCTGGTTGTGCCCAAAACCGAAGAGTATGTGACGGTGGCCGAGCTGGCCGCCGCCGACCCCGAACTCCTCGCCGAGCTGGTGCTTTTCGCCCAGAACATCGCCAACGAACACGCCGACGGCAGCTTCCGCCTGGTCTTCAACTCCGGTGCCAACGCCGGTCAGACCGTGTTCCACGTGCACGCCCACGTCCTCTCCGGCAAGCTGGAAGAGGGGCGACTTGGTGCCTAACGTGCCCTCGACCGGAGACACCCCGGTCGGCAGCAACCGCATCGAACGACGCATCCCGATCGACGGGGTTGCGATGGTCCACCTGCTGGGCCCCGAGGACCGCCTGCTCTCGACCATCGAGGGGCGTTTCCCCGCGGTGGATGTGCACGTGCGCGGCAACGAGGTCACCCTGGCCGGGCTGGCCCACGATGTGGCCCGGGTAGAGGAACTGATCGCCGAGCTGATCGCCCTGGTTCAGGGTGGACACACCATCGAGCCCGCCGATGTGACCGCCTCGATCAAGATCATCACCGATGGTGAGCAGCGTCCCAGCGACGTGCTGGGCCAGAGCATCGTGTCCAGCAAGGGCAAGGCAGTGCGTCCCAAGACCGCCGGTCAGCGCGACTACGTCGACGCGATCGACGAGTACACCATCGTGTTTGGGCTGGGGCCGGCCGGTACCGGTAAGACCTATCTGGCGATGGCGAAGGCCGTCCAGGCGCTGCTGCGCAAGGAGGTCTCGCGGATCATCCTGACCCGTCCCGCCGTGGAGGCGGGGGAGCGGCTGGGCTTCCTCCCCGGGACGCTGAGCGACAAGATCGACCCGTATCTGCGTCCGCTCTACGATGCCCTGGGTGACATGCTGGATCCCGAAACCGTGCCCAAGCTGCTTGCGGCCGGCACCGTCGAGGTGGCTCCGCTGGCGTATATGCGCGGTCGCACCCTGAACGAGGCGTTTGTGATCCTCGATGAGGCGCAGAACACCACCCCCGAGCAGATGAAGATGTTCCTCACCCGGCTCGGCTTCAACTCGAAGATGGTCATCACCGGCGACGCCAGCCAGGTCGACCTCGGCACCGGACTGAGCGGCCTCAAGGTCGCCCAGCGGGTGCTCTCCGAGGTGGGAGACATTCACTTCGCGAACCTGACCAGCGACGACGTGGTGCGCCACAGCCTCGTGGGTCACATCGTTGACGCCTATGGCGAGTATGACGCTCGCCAGATCGCCGCCCGGCACGAGCGAGATCGTGCCGCCGAATTTGCACAGCGTGCCGAAAAGCGCACCGGAACCGGCGGTCCGAGCGGCCGCAACCCCAGGAGGGGCACCAGCTCATGAGCATTGAAATCAACAACGAGTCGGCCGTCGAGATTGACGAGGCCGCGCTGCAGCGCCTGGGCGAGTTTGCCCTGGCCGCGATGCACGTGAGCCCCGAGGCCGACCTCAACATCGTCGCCGTGGATGAGGCTGCCATGGAGCAGCTGCACGTGCAGTGGATGGATGAGCCCGGTCCCACCGACGTGCTGAGCTTCCCGATGGATGAGCTGCGCCCGGGTACCCCCGAGCAGCCGACCCCCGCGGGCCTGCTCGGCGACATCGTGCTGTGCCCGCAGGTCGCCGAGTCGCAGGCGGAAACCGCCGGACACTCGACCCTGGACGAGCTGCTGCTGCTCACGACCCACGGCATCCTGCACCTGCTCGGCTATGACCACGCCGAGCCCGAGGAAAAGCGCGAGATGTTTGGCATCCAGCGCGATATCCTGCTCGGCTTCCACGTGCAGGAGCGACGGTCCTAGGCCGCCAATGAGTGACCATAGACCCTGCCCCGCAGCACACCGGAGCGCCGCATGAGTGAGCTGATTACCGCCATCGTCGCCCTGTTCCTGGTGGCCTTCGCCGCCCTGATGGCCGCGGGGGATGCCGCGATCACGGTGAAGTCCCGCAGCGACCTGCTGGAACTCGCCGAAAACTCGCGCTCGGCTCGCTCGCTGCGGGCGATTGCCGCCGACCCCGGCGCGCACCTGAACGCCCTGGCGTTTATCCGCATCATGGCCGAGTCCACCGCCGCGGTGCTGATCACCCTGGAGATCTCCTCGCAGCTGGACAACTTCTGGCTGGCGCTGGCGATCTCGGCCCTGGTGATGACGATCGTCTCGTTCATCCTGGTCGGGGCGAGCCCGCGTACGGTGGGACGCCTGCACGCCGATGGCCTGCTCAAGGTTGCCGCCCCGCTGCTGCACGCGGTGCGGGTGCTGCTGGGTCCGCTGGCCAACGCACTGGTTCACCTGGGCAACCGGGTCACCCCGGGCACCACCCGCTCGGTGTCGTTTAACAACGAGGAGCAGCTGCTCTCGATGGTGGACGAGGCTACCGAGCTGGACGTGCTCGAGGAGGATGACCGCGAGCTCATCCACTCGATCTTCGAGTTCAACGAGACCATCGCTCGGGAGATCATGGTGCCCCGGACCGACATGATCACGATCGATGCCGACGCCACCGCGGATGCGGCGATGAGCCTGTTCCTGAGCACCGGTGTCTCGCGGATCCCGGTTATCGACGGGTCGGCCGACGCGATCGTCGGTGTGCTCTACCTGCGTGATATCGCCCGTATCGCCCACGAGGGGGATGCGGCTGCCCGCGAGCGCGAGGTGCGCGAAACCGCCCGCGCCGCGGTGTTTGTGCCCGACTCGGCCAAGGCCGACGACCTGCTGCGCCGCATGCAGCTGGAATCCAACCACCTGGCCCTCGTGGTGGACGAGTACGGCGGGATCGCCGGCCTGGTCACCATGGAGGACATCATCGAGGAGCTCGTCGGCGACATCTCCGACGAGTACGACTCCGACTCCAACGAGGTTGAGGAACTCACCCCCGGCAACTTCCGTGTGAGTGCGCGCCTGCCCGTGGACGAGCTGGGCGAACTCTTTGACATCGAGCTGGACGACGAGGACGTGGACACCGTCGGCGGCCTGATCGCCAAGTCGCTGGGTCGCCTGCCGGAGGCCGGGGCGCGTACCATCGTCGGCGGCCTGGAACTCACCGCCGAACGCACCGATGGACGGCGCGGCCGGGTCACCACCGTGCTGGTCACGCGTGCGCTGATCGCCGAGGCCTCGATCCCCACACTTCCGGACGCACCGGGCGATAACTAGCCCCGAACGCTCCACCCCAACACCCCACAGAGGACACAGTATGACCACCGAAGAACCCACCCGCAAGCCCCGCGGCGGCTTCCCCAAGTACCGTTCGGGATTCGTCTCGTTTGTGGGACGCCCGAACGTGGGCAAGTCCACGCTGACCAACGCCCTGGTGGGCGAGAAGGTCGCGATCACCAGCGCCAAGCCGCAGACCACCCGTCGCGCGATCCGCGGCATCGTGCACCGCGACTACGGCCAGCTGGTCATCGTGGACACCCCGGGTCTGCACCGTCCGCGCACCCTGCTGGGTCAGCGCCTGAACGACCTGGTGCAGAACACCCTGGGTGACGTGGACGTCATCGGGTTCTGCCTGCCGGCCAACGAGAAGCTCGGCCCCGGCGACCGCTTCATCAACGAGCAGCTGGACCTCTACCCGCGTGCCAAGAAGGTCGCGATCGTCACCAAGGTGGACACCACAGGCGGCGCGAGTATCGCCGCCCAGCTGCTGGCCGTGCAGGAGCTGCGCGAGTGGGACCTGATCATCCCGGTGTCGGCCGTGACCGACGACCAGCTGGACATCCTCACCGACGAGCTGATCAAGCTCATGCCGGTGGGCGGGGCCATGTACCCCGAGGAGACCGTGACCGATGAGTCGGACGAGGACCGCATCGCCGAATTTATCCGCGAGGCCGCGCTGGAGGGTGTGCACGATGAGCTGCCGCACTCGCTCGCGGTGACCCTCGACGAGATGGTCGAGCGCGAGGACAAGGATCTGCTGGAAATCTACGCAAACCTCTTTGTGGAGCGTGACAGCCAGAAGGGCATCATCATCGGGAACAAGGGCCAGCGTCTGCGCGAGGTGGGCCAGGTGGCCCGCGAGCAGATCGAGGACCTGCTGGGCCGTAAGGTGTTCCTCTCGCTGCGGGTCAAGGTGGCTAAGGAGTGGCAGCGCGACCCGAACCAGCTCGGCCGCCTGGGATTCTAGCCGCGATCTCGCAAAATACATCGCGAGAGTGATCTTCGCCTCCGGAGGGGGTATCTATGACCCGCACCTGGGTGTGGCCGGGTAGCGTGGGCTTCGTGTTCCGGCAGCTTACGCGCATCCAGCTTGTGGTCGACCTCGTGGTCGCCGTGGTTTTTGGTGCCATCGTGGTGCCGCTCAGCTATGGCGACGGACTGCCCGGCCTAATCCTGGTCCTGGCCATGGTCAGCGCGTTGGGGCTGCGCCGATTCTCCCCGGGCCTCGCACTGTTGATCGCCTGGGTCGGGGTCATCGTGCAGCTCTCATCGGGACTGCCCGCAACCCTGGCGAATGCGGCGATCCTTGCCGTCCTCTACACCACCGGCGCCTATGCCGAGCGTGCGTCCCGCTGGTTCGGACTCGGCTCGGCCCTGGTGGGCGGACTCCTGGCCGGATACTACACGGCCTTCATCATCGTGCGGGGGACTCCGTCCGACTCCGAGAACACCATGCGGACTATCGCAGTGTTTGGCACCCTGGCCGCGGTGGCCGCCGTGGTGGTCTTGGCACTGTCCTGGACCATCGGTCTGCTGGTGCGCACCGGACGCCGGGCCCGCGCCGAGGGGCGTCAACGCTATCTGGCCGAGCGGGAGCAGTTCGCCGCCCAGCAGGCGATGTTTGCCCTCGAGGAGCGCAACCGCATCGCCCGCGACATGCACGATGTGGTGGCGCACTCGCTCGCGGTCATCATCGCCCAGTCCGACGGGGCACGCTATGTGCACCGCGGCAATCCCGACGCCCTCGCCGGAACGCTGGAAACCGTGGCCGGTACCGCGCGCAGCGCCCTGACCGATGTGCGACTGCTGCTGAGCGAGCTGCGCCATAGCCAGGGCGATGGTCCGCAGCCGGTGCTGAGCGACCTGGGTGGTCTGATCGAGCAGATGCGATCCACCGGCCTCGAGGTGCACTACATCGAATCAGGCGAGCTGATTCCGCTGCCCACCGGCCAGCAGATCGCGCTCTATCGGATCGTGCAGGAGTCGCTGACCAACGCGCTGCGGCACGGGGATCGTGCCCGTCCGGTGCTCCTCGCCTTCCACTGGCGACCGGGGGCCCTCACCGTGCATATCGACAATGCCACGCTCCCACCCAACCCCGGCCTGCCCCCGCGCTCGGGCGGCCACGGCCTGCCCGGGATGCAGGAACGCGCCGCGCTGGCGGGTGGCTCGGTCGCCTTCACCCCGCCGAGTGCCGGCAACGCCTATCATTTTGTTGTGACGGTTCATATGCCCGCGGGCGCCGTCCGCCCGACTTCCTCGTGAAGGGAAACCCCATGACCGCGATTCGTGTCGCCCTCGTTGATGATCAGTCGCTATTCCGCGCCGGGATCAAGATGCTGATCGACTCCCAGCCGGACCTGGAGTTTGCCGGTGAGGCCGCCGACGGTCAGGAGGGCATCGAGCTGGTGCGCAACACCGCACCGGATGTGGTCCTGATGGATGTGCGGATGCCCAACCTGGATGGGATCGCGGCCACCGCGGCCATCCTCGAGGAGGCCGACCGCTCCGGGAAACCCGCCCCGAAGATCGTGGTGCTCACCACCTTCGATCTGGATGAGGGTGCCGCCCGCGCGCTGCGCATCGGGGCCAGCGGGTTCCTGCTCAAGGACACCCAGCCCGAGTTCCTGCTCGCGGCGATCCGGACCGTGTTTGCGGGCAGCGCGGTCATCGCCCCGGGCGCCGTGCACGACCTCTTCAGCTCGGTCTCGGCGGCACCGGCGGCCCGCGCGGTCCCCGAGTCCTTCGCCACGCTGACCGGACGCGAAACCGAGATTTTCAGGCTGGCGGCCGCGGGCCTCAGCAACACCGAGATCGCCACGCATGAGTTCCTCAGCGAGGCCACGGTCAAGACCCACATCAGCCGGGTGCTGGCCAAGCTTTCGCTGCGCGACCGCGTGCAGCTCGTGGTCTTCGCCTACGAGCACGGCCTCAACACTCCGCACGAGCAGTAGTCGCGTTAGCGCACGCTCGGCCGCAGCGGATAGGTGAGTGGCGCCAGCGTGATCTCGGTGCCCGATGCTGAACACTCCATGGCGAGGATCTGCGCGGAGTTTGTCAGGGACTCTTCCGCCGGTTGACGCTCGACCCGCGTCGTCGCGTTCCACGCGGCAACGAACTTCGAGGTGAGTCCCAGATCGGTGATTCGATCCGGGAGGTTCGATGCGAACAGGTCCTCCCACTCCTGTTGCAGGCTCAGGCTGGCCCGGATTGCCGACTCTTCCGAGCCGTCGGTGGCCTGGCCCCTGCCGAAGGTATTCCACGAATCTTGAAAGCCTGTGCAGAACGTTGCGGAGGGGTCCGATGTGCCGCCGGACGCGCATCCGGTCAGTCCCACGGTGGCCAGAACGCCCAGCACTACCAGGCTCAAAATCCGCATGTTGTGGCTCCTCCCGGGGATTCGATGTACGAGAAGTCTAGTTCGCACACGGCGCGTTCGGGGTTCGCTCATCCGCGGTGCTGATGGGGGTGCCATACGCATGATCCTGGGGGATGACGTGGGTTACCTCCGCCGCGTGATGCCGGGAAAACTCGAGATTTCTACAGTGGTTACATGACCACTTCTTCTTCCAGCCCCGTGCTCGCCGCCCGCCTCGACGCGGTCACTAAGTCATTCGGGGTCGGCTCGGGTGCCGTGGTGGCCCTCGACTCGGTAACCCTCAACATCGAGCGCGGCCGTTTCACCGCGATCATGGGACCTTCGGGCTCGGGTAAGTCCACGCTGATGCACATTGCCGCGGGGCTTGATTCCCCCACCTCGGGGCGCGTGTGGCTCGGCGACACGGAGATCGGCGCGCTCGATGACGCGGCACTGACCCGCGTACGCCGCGACCGCATGGGATTCGTTTTCCAGTCGTTCAATCTGGTGCCCACCCTGACCGCCTGGGAGAACATCGTGCTGCCCTTCGAGCTGGGCGGGCGTCGCATCGATGACTCTCAGCGTGCGTGGATCACCGACCTGTGCCACAGCCTGGGTCTGGGCGATCGGCTCAACCACCGCCCGCATCAGCTCTCCGGCGGCCAGCAGCAGCGGGTGGCGATCATTCGGGCATTGGCCACCCGTCCCGAGATCATTTTTGCCGACGAGCCCACCGGTGCGCTGGACTCACGGACCGGCCGCGAGGTGCTGACCCTGCTGGCCGATGCGTGCGCTCGCTTTGGGCAGACCATCGCGATGGTGACCCACGATCCGATTGCCGCCAGCTATGCCAACCGCATCGTGGTGCTGGCCGATGGTTCCCTGCGTCATGACATCGGGCAGACCAGTGCCGCCGAGGTGTCCGCCCTCATGCTCTCCCTGGAGGAGGCAGCGTGAGCCGGCTGGACACCGCGGACAACCGGGCGTCCTCGCCGGCCGAATACCGCTCGACCGGCGCACGTGGGGGAGCGGGAAAGTCCCGAATGAGACTGCGTGACTACCGGGCGAGCATGATCGTCGCCGCGCTCTCGGCGGCCTTTGGTGTGGCCCTGGTGATTGGAACCGGGGTGCTTTCCTCGGCGATCTCCGCCCACCAGCTGGCCGGCGAGCACGACTCGGTACGGATTACCGTACTGATCGTCAGCGCCGTTTTCTTTGCAATTGCCGTGTACGTCTCGGCGGTGGTCACGGCTAATACGGTGGCCACGGTGATCGCCGGGCGGGTGCGTGAGATTGCGCTATACCGATTGATCGGGGCAGATTCCTCCCGGTTGCGCCGCGGCATCGCCCGCGAGGGGCTGGTCTGTGCCGCCCTCGGTGCGGTGTTCGGCACGGTCCCAGTTGTCATCGCCGGTCTGATCATCGTGCCGATGCTGGTGGACTCCAGGGTGTTGCCTGATATCCCCTATCAGGTGCTGGATCCGCTGCTGAAAGCCCCGTTGATGATCACCGTGGCGATGGGGTACCTGGCCTCCTGGGTGGGGTCGCAGCGGGTATCCCAGGTCACCCCGATTCAGGCGCTCACCGTGGCCGCCGCGGATCCGACTCGGCCGGTGGCCCGCGGACGCCGCGTGGGTGCCACCGTGCTGCTGATTGGCGGACTTCTGGCGCTGCTTGGTGGCGTGGTGCTTGGCCTGGTGTCGCCGCTCGGGGTGTTGGTGGGTCTGGTGGGAGGCGTGCTCTCCTTCAGCGGTATCGTGATGTTTGCCCCCGTGCTGATGCCGGCGTTGCTGCGTCTCACCGGTGGTTGGATGGGCCGCAGTCCCGCATCCCGGATCGCCGCGGCCAATGCGGTGCGCTATCCCGAGCGCAGTGCGCGCAGCATGGTCGGTATCGTAATCGGGGTTACCCTGGTGAGCATGTTTGCGGTGGCCAGCTCGTCGTACGTGCAGATGATGATCGGTATTGCCGATGAGCAGCCCGAGTATGCCGAGGGGATGAACCAGATCCTCACCATGACCCTGGCAATCTTCTCCGGCCTGTTCGGATTCTCGGCGCTCATCGCCGCGGTGGGTCTTGTGAATAACCTGGCCCTCGGTGTGATCCAGCGGGCTCCCGAGCTGGGCCTCCTGCGCACCCTGGGCTTCACCACGGGGCAGATCCGCCGGATGATCGTGGCCGAGTCGGCCCAGATGACGCTGGTCTCGGTGGGATTCGGACTCGTGCTGGGCACCTTCTACGGCTGGTGCGGAGCGCAGGCAACCCTCGGTGCCCAGCTCGGACACGGACTCGTTACCCCGGCGATACCCTGGGGCGTGTTCGGGATCATCCTGGCGCTCGCGATCCTGGTGGCGATCGGGGCCTCGCTGGCCCCCTCACGCCGAGCAACCCGCGGTAGCGCGGTGGCTGCCCTTGCCGCCGACTGATTCTCGAGATTTATTCATCTCACCCGTGCGCCCCGATTTCTCGGGGCGCACGGGTGTTTTGTGGCGCGAAAAGTTGTGAGTGATCGTCGGTTATGCTGAGCGCATGAGGTTTGCTGGACTGTCGGCACCGTCGCTGATGATCGGATCGGGCATTGCCACCCTCGCCGCGGTGGCTCTTATTGTGGTGCATGCTGAAAACCCCGGCTATCTGCTTGCTTCCCTGGCGCTGGGTCTGCTCTGGGTGGCGATTCTCCAAACCCGCCGCGCACATCGTGCGGATGGCGACCGCCTGGCGCGGCTCGCCGAATTGGACACTCGTCGAGCCGATCAGGCCTCGGTCCTGAGCCACGAGATTCGAACCCCGCTGGCGGTCATTCAGGGGGCCGCGGAGCTTTTGGCCGAGGAGTCTGCGGGCCCCCTTACGCCGAGACAGGCGATGTTTGTGCGACGGATCGAGGATAACGCCGTGCGCATGCACACCTTCTCCGAGCAGCTGTTGATTCGTGCGCGGCTGGAGGCGGGGCTGTTTTCGGTGGAGCGGTCGAAGATCGACCTGCGCGTGCTCTTTCGCAACGTCGTGGAGGAGTTGGCCCAGATTTCCGCAGCAACCATCGTCCTGGATGCTCCCGGAGCACCGGTGGGTGCGGAGATCGATCCACAGCTTATTCGTCAGGTGCTCATCAACCTGATCAATAACGCCGCCTCCACCGAATCGGCCAGCGGCCGGGTCGAGGTGCGCATCGTTCCCGGTGAGGGAGAGGTGATGATCTCCGTCAGTGATGGGGGTGCAGGCATGTCCCCGGAGCAGCGTGAGCGTCTGTTTCGACGTTTTTCCAGCGGAAAACCACTGGGAAACGGAACCGGCATTGGACTCTTTATTTCGCAGCAGTTTATTGAGCTTCACGGTGGTCGAATCTATGTGGATACGATCACCGGAAAGGGCACCACGATGATGTTTACGCTTCCGCTGGAGGCACCCGTCTCGGCTACTGCCGCGTCGGAGGGTGGGCGAAATCGACGTCCGGTGTCGCATGGCTGAGCGCGGTCCGATTGCGTTTGTTGTGGACGATGAACCGGCAATGGCCGATATTGTCGGCTTTGCCCTGGAGACCCAGGGGTTTGAGACGGCCCTCTTTACCTCGGCCGAGACCGCGTGGAACGAGTTGCAGACGTCCCGTCCGGACCTCGTGGTTCTCGACGTGATGCTGCCTGGTATCTCGGGAATCACGCTGTGCCGCCGGATCAAGGCGCGGTGGGACATCCCCGTCATTCTGGTCACCGCCAAGGGGGAGGTGTCCGATCGAATCGCCGGGCTAGAGGCCGAGGCCGACGACTACATCGCCAAGCCCTTTCACCCGCGTGAGCTTGCCCTTCGGGCCCAGCGACTGGTCCGGCGCTCCGAGTCAGCCGGGGCCCTGATGACGGCCTCGGGCGGGATCGAACTGGACCCAAGCAGCCACGACATGATTATCGGTAACGAGCGCGTGCTCTTGACCGCCAACGAGTTTAAGATTCTCTCGGCGCTGATGAGCCGCCCCGGTGTCATCCTGAGCTTTGCGCAGCTGCTCTTGCTGGGCTGGGGCGAGTCGGATCGGATCGGCGAACGGGAGATGATCAAGGCGGCGATCTATCGAATCAGACACAAGCTTGATGCCGCCGTTCCGGGGAGCGCCGCGGTGATCGAGAGTGTACGCGGTACCGGATATATCCTTCGCGCTCAGCCCTAACGGCGCGCCCGAACCGGCAGGAGGTTTGGTGACAGGACTGTCACCAAACGTCACCGCTCTGTCACGAACGCGTGGTTCTCCCGAATCTAGTGTGGGAGTCGCACAGCAGTTCGCACGCACCTAAACGAAGGAGTTTATCCCCATGCGTCGCACCCCACTCACCATCGTTCTGGCCGCCGCCACCGGCCTTGCTCTCTTTACCGGTTGTTCCCAAACGGCGCCGGGAAGCGAATCCGCCGGCGCGAAGAAGCCGGTCACCTTTATCTGCAGCCCGCAGGAGGACTGGTGCCAGCTTGTCGCCGCCGAGTTCACCAAGGCATCGGGCTATCCCGCCAACTACGTTCGCCTGAGTGGGGGTGAGGCCGTGGCCCGGCTGAGTGCCACCGGCAATACCCCCGAATTTGATGCCTGGTTTGGGGGCGGGGCCGAAGGCCACCTCGCCGCCGATGCGCAGGGACTGATCGAACCCTACGTTTCGCCCAACGCCGACCAGATCGCCGATGAGTATAAGGACCCCAAGGATCGCTGGACCGGGGTCTATGTGGGGGCGTTGAGCTTCTGCTCCAATACCGATGTGCTGAAGGAAATCGGGGCCAAGGCTCCGACCTCCTGGAACGACCTGTTGGATCCCCGGTTCAAGGGCAACATCGCGATGGCGCACCCGGGGACCTCGGGCACCGCCTACCAGGCCCTGTGGACCCACGTAGAACTAGATAACGGGGACCAGGCCCAGGCGCTTGAATACTTCGCCAAGCTCCACTCAAACATTCTCCAGTACTCAAAGAGCGGCAGCGCTCCCGGGCAGATGGCCGGCCGCGGAGAGGTTGCCACCGGCATCATCTTTGCCCAGGACTGCCAAAAATTTATCAAGGAGGGTTTCACAAACCTCACAACCACATTCCCCAAGGAGGGCGAGGGTTATGAGGTGGGAGCGGTATCGCTGATCAAAAATGCCCGTAACCCCGAGGGCGCCAAGGCGTTTATTGACTGGACCCTCACCGCGCAGGCTCAGGACCTCGCGGCCACCGTCGGCAGCTACAGCGTGCCGACCAATCCCGACGCCACGATCACCGACGACATGGTGGATCTGAAAAAGCTCAAGCTCGTGCACGCCGATATCGATGCCGCCGGCACCGCCCGAAACGCCCTGACGGCGAAGTTTGATGCGGAGGTGGCGCCCGCTCCCAAGGAGTAGTCGCCCGGAATCACCATGACAACAACACTGACCCCCGCGGCGGGTGGGCTCCTCCCGCCCGCCGCGAGCGCCCGGATTTCTCCGCCCAAACGTACCCGTGCCCGTGCCGATCGCAGCGTGATCATTTTGGGATCGGCCGTAGCGCTGATTCTGTTACTCCTGATCGGCTATCCGGTAGTGAGCCTATTGTCGGCCGCGTTTGCTCCCGACGGCCTCGCGGTGCTGGGCCGAATCGTCACCGAGCCCGCCAACCATCGCATCGTGCTCAACACCCTGGTGTTGGGCCTGATCGTCGGTGTCACCGGAACCCTGATCGGTTTTTTGTTCGCCTATGCTCAAACGCGGATTCAGTTTCGCGGGAAGAAATTACTCCATCTGCTGGCCATGGTTCCCATCGTGGCCCCGCCCTTCGCCGTTGCAACCGCGGTGATCACCCTGTTTGGACGCAACGGTGCCATTAGCAATGGGCTGTTCGGGATCAAGGGCGATATCTACGGGCTGCCCGGACTCGTGTTGGTCCTGTCGCTCTCGTTTTTCCCGGTTGCCTATATGAACTTCCGCGGGATGCTGGAGAGTCTGGATCCCAGCCTCGATGAGGCCGCGTCGAGTCTGGGCGCCAATAAGCTGCGGGTGTTTTTCTCGGTAACGGTACCCATGCTGGTACCCGGTTTTGCCGGTTCCTTCCTGCTGCTCTTTGTCGAATCTATTGCCGATCTGGCAAACCCGCTGGTTCTGGGTGGGGACTACACGGTCCTGGCCTCCCGCGCCTATCTGGCGGTGACCGGTGACTACAACACCAGCGCCGGCGCTGCCTATTCGCTTACGATTCTGCTGCCCGCCCTGCTGGTGTTCCTGGTCCAGCGATACTGGGTGTCCAAGCGCAGCGTGGTGACCGTCACGGGCAAGCCCACCGGGCACACCGAGCAGATCACCGCCCGCAGCATTCGCATTCCGGTGCTTGCCATCGTGGGGGTAATCAGCGCCCTGATCATCACGATCTATCTCACGGTGCTGGCCGGAGGCTTCATGAAGGTCCCCGGAGTGAATAATGCGTTTACCCTGGAGCACTTCCAGTTTGTCCTCACCGGGCTGGGGTCCAAGGCCATGATTGACACGGCCAGCCTGGCGCTCATTGCCGCTCCGATCGCCGGGGTACTCGGCATGCTGATTGCCTGGCTTGTGGTGAGAAAGCTGCGCCGCACCTCGGGGCTGCTGGACTTTGTGGGCATGCTGGGACTCGCGGTACCGGGCACCGTGCTCGGCATCGGGTATGCGCTCAGTTACATCACTCCCACCACGATCTTTGGTCTTCAGATCCTGCCGGCCTTGGCCGGCGGAACGGCAGCCTTCTCCGGTGGAATTGCAATCGTCATGGTGTACATCACCCGGTCCCTGCCCTCGGGCCAGCGCGCCGGTATAGCCGCCTTGAACCAGATTCATCCGGCCATCGAGGAGGCCTCTACCTCCCTCGGCGCCGGATCGGGCACCACCTTCCGCACGGTGACGCTGCCCCTGATTCAATCGGCCCTGGTCTCCGGTCTCACCTACGCTTTCGCGCGGTCGATGACCACGCTCTCACCGATCGTGTTCCTCACGACTCCGGGCATCAAGATCATGACCTCGCAGATCCTGGCCGAGGTGGACTCCGGCCGTTTTGGCAACGCATTCGCCTACTGCACCGTCCTCATCATCATCGTGCTCAGCCTCATTCTTGTTCTCAATCTTCTTGTTCGAAAGGTGATCTTCCGTGGTCGCACACACCGTCGTTGACGACACCGATGCCCTCATTACAGCCGTAGGTCCCGAATCCGGCTCCGGCTCGGGACGTATCACCCTCACCAACCTCACCAAGCGTTACGGTTCTAAGCCGCGGGATCCGTTGGCCGTGGATTCGGTCACGCTGGATATCAAACCGGGGGAGTTCATCACCCTCCTGGGTCCCTCTGGATGCGGGAAAACCTCGACCCTGCGCATGATCGCCGGATTCGAGGAGCCCACCTCGGGTTCGTTGGAGCTCGATGGGACCGACATGATTCAGGTCCTCCCCAATCAGCGGCCGATGTCAATGGTTTTCCAGTCCTACGCCCTGTTCCCTCATCTCTCGGTGCGCGAAAACGTCGCATACGGCCTCAAGCTCAAGCGCACGCCGGCAAAGCGCCTGAACGAGGAGGTGGACACGGTACTGACCATCATGAACCTGATGAACTATGCCGACCGTGCGCCCCATCAGCTCTCCGGGGGACAGCAGCAGCGGGTGGCCCTGGCCCGGGCGCTGGTGATGCGGCCGAAGGTGTTGCTTTTTGATGAGCCGCTGTCCAATCTCGATGCCAAGCTGCGGGTGCTGATGCGTAATGAGATTCGACGCCTGCAGCGCCGGTTGGGGATTACCAGCATCTTTGTCACCCACGATCAGGATGAGGCGATGACGCTCTCTGACCGGATCGTGGTCATGAACCGGGGTCGGATCGAACAGGTGGGACTGCCCGAGGAAGTGTACCGACGCCCGGCCACGGTCTTTGTAGCCGACTTCATCGGCCGAGCCACCTTCCTGGACGCAACGGTTCTCGCCGAGCCGAGCGGTGGTCGAGCGCGGGTTCTCGTGCTGGGCGAGGAATTTGATACCGCCTGCCGAGAGAGTGTTGGCATCGACACCGAGGTGCTACTGATGATCCGACCCGAATCGGTGCGGCTCTCGGGGCCGGTTGTAGCGGAGGAAGTCAACGGTAACATCGGCCGAGTGCTCACCACCATCTTCCATGGTGAAAGCGTCGAATACGAGATTGAAACCGATTCGGGGACCGTGGTTGCCTCGGTGTTCGACCCGGCGGTCGAGGAGATTCTGCACCCGATGGATTTTGTGCGGGTCAGTATTGCTCAGGACCGCGGATGGCTGCTTCCCAAGGCCGATCGACACGTCTAAGCCAGACGTCCGTACCCCGAACGACCGCGTGTCATTCGGGGTACGGGTGTCTCGGGGCGTGGCGTTTTGGTGGTACTGTGTAAGCGTGTTCTTTGCGGGTCTGCTCCTTAGCTGCCGCGACGAGGCTTAGTTCAAGCCCCTCTCGTCGCGGCGTTTGTTGGCTTCACCCATAGTTTTTGAGGAGATTCCCGCAATGAAGAACAACCAGAAGCCCTCGGCCATGCCGATCCACAAGTACGTTCCGTACTCCCAGCAGATCAACGTGAATCTGCCCGATCGCACCTGGCCCAGCAAGGAAATCACCCAGGCCCCGCGCTGGTGTGCGGTTGACCTGCGTGATGGAAACCAGGCGCTGATCGACCCGATGAGCCCCGAGCGCAAGCGCATCATGTTCGACCTGCTGGTCGAGATGGGTTATAAGGAGATCGAGGTTGGGTTCCCGAGCGCGAGCCAGACCGACTTCGACTTCGTGCGCAGCCTGATCGAGGAAAACGCGATCCCGGACGATGTGACTATCCAGGTCCTGACCCAGGCCCGCGAACACCTGATCGCCCGCACCTATGAGTCACTGAAGGGTGCCAAGCAGGCCATCGTTCACCTCTACAACTCGACCTCGGTGCTGCAGCGCGAGGTGGTGTTCCGCGCCGATAAGGCCGCGATCACCCAGCTGGCCGTGGATGGTGCGAAGCTCTGCAAGAAGTACGAGGAGACCATCCCCGAGACGGATGTCTACTACGAGTACTCGCCCGAGAGCTACACCGGAACCGAGCTGGAATACGCTGTCGAGGTGGTTAACGCGGTCCTCGAGGTCTTCGTGCCGACCCCCGAGCGCAAGGTCATCATCAACCTGCCCTCGACCGTGGAAATGGCCACCCCGAACGTCTACGCCGACTCGATCGAGTGGATGGGCCGTCACATCAACAACCGCGAGAACGTGCTGATCTCGCTGCACCCGCACAACGACCGCGGCACCGCGATTGCCGCCGCCGAGCTGGGCTATCTGGCCGGTGCCGACCGCATCGAGGGCTGCCTGTTTGGCAACGGTGAGCGCACCGGAAACGTCGACCTGGTCGCCCTGGGCATCAACATGTTCACCCAGGGCATCGACCCGCAGATCGACTTCTCCGACATCGACCGGGTCAAGCGCACGGCCGAGCACTGCAACCAGCTGCCGGTGCCCGAGCGCAGCCCGTGGGCCGGAGACCTGGTGTTCACCGCGTTCAGCGGTTCCCACCAGGACGCCATCAAGAAGGGCTTCGAGGCCATGGCCGCCGACGCCCAGGCGCAGGGCAAGAGCGTGGACGACATCGTCTGGGCCGTTCCCTACCTGCCGGTGGACCCCAAGGATCTGGGTCGCTCCTATGAGGCCGTGATCCGGGTCAACTCGCAGTCAGGCAAGGGCGGCGTGGCCTACCTGCTGAAGGCCGACCACAGCCTGGACCTGCCGCGTAAGCTGCAGATCGAGTTCTCCGGCGTGGTGCAGGGTGTGACCGACTCGGAGGGTGGCGAGCTCACCAGCGAGAACATCTGGAACATCTTCCAGGACGAGTACCTGCCCGCCGCCGACGCCGCCGCCAAGTGGGGCCGCTTCGAGCTGCGCGACACCCACACCTCGAGCCGCGACGGTGCAACCGAGCTGACCGCAACCCTGCGCGACGGCGACGTGGTCGCCGACCAGACCGCGACCGGCAACGGCCCGATCGCCGCATTTGTCAACGTGCTGGCTGCCCAGGGCATCGACGTCGAGGTGTACGACTACGTCGAGCACGCCCTCAGCGCCGGTGGCGACGCGGCCGCCGCGTCCTACCTGGAGCTGCGCGTGGGCGACCAGCGCCTGTGGGGCATCGGTATCGATTCCAACTCCTCAACCGCCTCGCTCAAGGCCATCGTTTCGGGTGTGAACCGCGCCCTGCGCTCGCGCGTGGATGCCGAACCGGAACTGGTCAACGCCTAGCCTCCACCCTCACACCACGGGCCCGCACACATCGTGCGGGCCCGTGGCGTTTCGGGGAAAAGGTTAGCGGCGGATGCGGGGAAGCCAGCGACGCCAGCCCGAGTCGCGCGGGCCGGTGCCCAGGGCAGCGCCGGCACCCGAGGCGTCCGAGTCGCGGCGACGCCAGGTGGCCCAGGAGCTGAGCGCGCGCTGTTCGGGCAGGCTCCAGCCGAAGCGGACCGAGAGCAGGCGCACCATCGTGGTGATCAGTACGCAGCCCACCGCTGCCCAGACGATCGGCACCTCGAGGTGCATGGCCGCGAGCATGAAGATCGTGCCCGCGCCGGCAGCCACCGCGTAGAGTGAGCCCACGTGCATCAGTGCTATCGGCAGGTTGAGCATCATGTCGCGCACCACCGATCCGCCCACCGCCGAGATGACCCCGACAAATACCGCGGGAACCTCGGGGAGCCCGGCGGCCACCGCCTTGGCGCACCCGATCGCCGCAAACATGCCGATGGTCAGCGCATCGAGGGTGATGATGATGGCATTCATCCGGGTGAACACGCGCAGCAGCAGCATGCCCACAAACGCCGCACCCGTGGCGGTCAGCAGATACCAGTTGGTCGAGAGTGCGGCGGGAACCTGGTTGATCAGGATGTCGCGGGCAAGACCGCCGCCGAGGCCGATCACCAGACCGATGATCGCGACCCCGAGGAGATCCAGGCGATTCTCCCGGAAGCGTGCCGCGAACATCGCGCCCTGCACCGCGCCGATGGCGACGGCGGTCAGGTCCAGCCACAGGGGGATCACAAACAGAGGGGTCACATCCCCATCTAACACGCAGTTTCGCCCGGATTCCAGTGGACACGACGCGCATGACGCCGCCCGGGTCATCCTGGGAGGATCAACCGAACACGGCCGCCCGGTTCGCCCGGTGTCACCGGCGTAGCGGATAATAGGGGTGTGGCAATTTACCGTGATGAGGCAGTGGTTCTGCGCACCCATAAGCTGGGCGAGGCCGACCGTATCTGTACGCTGCTGACCCGCAATAACGGGAAGGTTCGCGCGGTCGCCAAGGGGGTGCGCAAGGTGGGCTCGAAGTTTGGTGCCCGGCTCGAACCGTTTATGGTGGCCGACATTCAGTTTTATGAGGGTCGCACCCTCGACACCATCAGCCAGGCCGAAACCCTCGGCTCCTATGGTGCCCCCATCGTGGCCGACTATGCGCTTTACACCACCGCGACCGCGATGGTGGAGGCGGCCGACCGGCTGACCGAAACCGATCCGGCTCAGCGCCAATATCTGCTGCTGGTGGGTGCCCTCCGCTCCCTCTCTCGCGGCGAACACAGCCCCACGCTGACCCTGGATTCCTACCTGCTGCGCGCCCTCTCGATTGCCGGCTGGGCACCGAGCTTCCAAGACTGTGCCCGCTGTGGTCGTCCCGGCCCGCACGCCCGTGTGATGGTGCAGGTGGGTGGCGCCGTGTGCTCCGACTGCGCCCCGCAGGGTGCCGCGATCCTCGATGATGCCACCCGTGAGCTCCTGATCGCGCTCCTCGCCGGGGCTTGGGACCTCACCGAGGATGTCCCCGAGCAGGTACAAAAGCGCGCCAGCGGCATCGTCGCCGCCTACGCCCAGTGGCACCTGGATCGCAGCCTCCGCTCCCTCGACCACCTGGACGGATCCCAGGCTCACACCGTCGCGGCCGTGCCGCAGTCCACGCCCCCGTCCGTTCCCGAGCCGAAGGCCACCGCATGACCCCGAAGCCCTTTACCCACCGCGACGCGGTCCCGTATCGCCCGATCGACTGGACCGGCATCTATCCGCCCGAGTTCCCGCGGGCCGGGGTGCCCGAGCACGTGGCCATCGTGATGGATGGCAACGGTCGCTGGGCGAACGCCCGTGGCCTGCCGCGGGTCCAGGGTCACCAGGCGGGGGAGGCCGCGCTGCTCGATGTTGTGGCCGGCGCGATCCAGGCCGGCGTGAAGCACCTCTCGGTGTACGCCTTCTCGACCGAGAACTGGCGACGCTCCCCGGATGAGGTGCGCTTCCTGATGGGCTTCAACCGCGACGTGCTGCACCGTCGGCGCGACCAGCTCAACGAGTGGGGCGTGCGGGTGCGCTGGGCCGGGCGCACCCCCAAGCTCTGGGGGTCGGTCATCAAGGAGCTCAAGTACGCCGAGGAACTGACCAAATCTAACTCCGTGCTGACCCTGACCATGTGTGTGAACTACGGGGGTCGCAACGAGATCGCCGATGCCGTGCGGGAAATCGCCGAGGGCGTGAAGGCGGGCAAGATCAAGCCCGGCTCCATCTCCGAGAAGACTATCGCCAAGCACCTCTACCTCCCGGATATGCCGGATGTGGACCTGTTTGTGCGTAGCTCGGGGGAGCAGCGCACCTCGAACTTCATGCTGTGGCAGTCGGCCTATGCGGAGATGGTGTTCCTGGACACCCTGTGGCCCGACTTCTCCCGCGAGCAGCTGTGGGAGGCGATCGGGATCTACATCGGCCGCGATCGTCGCTTCGGCGGCGCGATCGACGCCCCCCAGGCGTAACGGGTAAGAAAAAGCCCCGCCCGGTTTACGCCGGGCGGGGCTTTTTGCCGCAAAAACTAGGGGATGATCGGGCCGATCGAGAGCATCAGGCACAGGGCCAAGATCATGATCAGCGAGAAGCGGAACATGCGGTGAGCCCAGGCGTCGTCATCCTTGGCGCGGAAACCGAGGAACCCGATCCAGAGCCAGTAGAGGCCCAGCGCACCCATGACCACGGTGTAGATGATCCCCACGTGTCCAAACACCGGCAGTAGCAGGGTCGAGACCACGAAGGCCAGGGTGTACCAGAAGATCTGCGTCTTGGTGTTTTTGATCCCGTTGACCACCGAGATTACCGGGATACCTGCCTCGGCATACTCGTCGCGACGGTAGACGGCGATCGAGTAGAACTCGGGCATCTGCCAGAAGAACAGCATCGCGAAGACCAGGATCGCCGAGGCGTCGATCGATCCGGTCACGCCCACGTATCCGGCGAGGATCGGCGCGGCGCCGGAGACGCTGCCCACCAGGGTGCCGTGGATCGAGAGGCGCTTGGAGAGCATGCCGTAGAAGACCACGTAGACCACAAAACCGGCCAGACCCACGGCGACCACGAGCCAGTTGGTCCAGGCGATCAGCATCGCGTTACCCACCACAAACAGGACGATGGTGAAGATCACCGCATTGCGGACCCCCACGCCGCCGCTCACGGTGGCGCGCTTGCGGGTGCGTTCCATCTTGGTGTCGATATCGCGGTCCAGTACGTTGTTCAGCACACAGGCGGCGGCGATCACCAGGGTCGTACCGATGATCAGCGCGGCGAAAAGCCACAGATCCACCTGCCCGCGGGCGGCCAGCAGGAAGCCGGCGGCGGCCGTCAGCACGTTGCCGTAGAGGACCCCCGGCTTGGTCAGCGTGTAGTAGAGGGTGATCCGGTCACGGAACGATCCCCCCTGGGCACGAGATGCGAGTGCCGCGTCGGTTCCATCGGAACCGGCGTGAAAAGCAGGGGTGGGGCCGTGCAGGGTCATACGAGAAAAAGCTCCGATCAGCGCGTATAGCAAACTCCAGTATATCCGTGCTGTGAACGGTAAATGTCCGCCTCCCGGGCCTCGAGTTCGCCGCGCGCGCGATCATCTGGGAGAATTGATGCGATGTCCACTTCAGTTGTTGCTCCCGCCCCCGCGCTGCGTATCGGCAGCCTGACCCTCGACGTGCCCGTGGTTCTCGCGCCGATGGCCGGAATTACCAACACCGCGTTCCGCCGGCTGTGTCGTGAATACGGTGCCGGCCTGTACGTCAGCGAGATGATTACCGCGCGTGCCCTGGTCGAGCGCACCCCCGAGACGATGCGGCTGATCGCCCACCATCCGTCCGAGAAGACCCGCAGCATTCAGCTGTACGGCGTGGATGCCCCGACCGTCTATAAGGCCGTGCGGATCCTCAACGATGAGGGCCTCGCCGACCACGTCGACCTCAACTTTGGCTGCCCGGTCCCCAAGGTCACCCGCAAGGGTGGCGGCTCTGCGCTGCCGTGGAAGCTCGATCTGTTCCAGGACATCGTCGAGTCCGCCGTGCGCGGTGCCGGGGACCTGCCGGTCACCGTGAAGATGCGCAAGGGCATCGACCCCGAGCACCTCACCTATCTTGATGCCGGCCGGATCGCCGAGGCCGCCGGTGCCTCGGCCGTCGCGCTGCACGGCCGTACCGCGAGCGAGTTTTACTCCGGTCAGGCCGACTGGTCGGCGATCGCTCGACTCAAGGAAACCGTGACTAGCATCCCGGTGCTCGGCAACGGAGATATCTGGAGCGGCGAAGACGGCCCGCGGATGATGCGCGAGACCGGTGCCGACGGCGTCGTGGTGGGTCGCGGTTGCCTCGGACGGCCGTGGCTGTTCGGCGACCTGGCCGCCGCGTTCACCGGCTCCGAGGAGCGCCACCGCCCCAATCTGGCCCTGGTGGCGCAGGCCTTCCGTCGTCACGCCGAACTGCTCTCCGAGTTCTTCGAGAGCGAGGAGCGTGGCTGCCGCGACATCCGCAAGCACGTGGCCTGGTACTTCAAGGGCTACCCGGTGGGCAGCGAGATTCGCAGCGCCCTGGCGCTGGTGTCGAGCCTCGCCGAGGTGGATGAGCTGGTTGAGCGCCTTGGCGATGCCCCGTATCCGACCGAGGGTGCCGAGGGTCAGCGAGGCCGTGCCGGAAGCCCCAAGCGTGTGGTGCTGCCGGAAAACTGGCTGAACTCGCGCGAGCTTGAGGGCGACCAGCGTGAGCGCCTGACCGAGGGTGCCGGAGACACCAGCGGTGGATAGCGGCTACTCGGCCGCCGACACCGAGCGGTGGTTCCCCGAGACCCATAAGTCGCACCGATCCAACTTTGCCCGCGACCGCGCGCGCCTGCTGCACTCCAGCGCGCTGCGCCGCCTGGCCGCAAAGACCCAGGTGCTGAGCCCCACCGCGGGGCTGGACTTCGCCCGCAACCGGTTGACCCACTCACTCGAGGTCGCCCAGGTTGGTCGTGAGCTGGGACTTGCCCTGGGCCTCGACCCGGACGTGGTGGACACCGCCTGCCTCGCCCACGACCTCGGTCACCCGCCCTTTGGGCACAACGGGGAGCGTGCGCTCAACGACTGGTCCGAGCAGATCGGCGGCTTCGAGGGCAATGCGCAGACCCTACGCATTCTCACCCGGCTTGAGCCCAAGGTCTTTGGGGCGGATGGGCGTGCCTACGGTCTGAACCTCACCCGGGCGAGCCTTGACGCGAGCTGCAAGTATCCCTGGCCCGCCGCGCAGGCGGTCGCCGACCCCGGCGGGCGCGCCAAGTACGGGTTCTTCGACGAGGACTCGGCGGCGTTTGAGTGGCTGCGCGCCGGGGCACCGGATCGCCGCCGCTGCATCGAGGCGCAGGTCATGGACCTCTCCGATGACATCGCCTACTCGGTGCACGACTTCGAGGATGCGGTGGTGGGCGAGTATATCGATCCGGCCATGCTGGCCTCGCGTGCCGGACACGAGGTCCTGCTGGTCAAGGTTCGCGAGTGGGCGGGCGACGAGTTCACTATCGATGATCTCGGTTCCGCCTTCGAGCGCATCCGCGAGGCCCCCAGCTGGCTCACCGCCTGGGATGGCTCCCGGCCCGCCCAGGCGCGCCTGAAAACCTTCACCAGCGACATGATCGGTCGCTTCGCCGGGGCTGCCACCCTCGCGACCCGGGAGGCGTTCCCCGCCGCGAGCCTGATCCGGTTCAACGCCGACGTCGTGGTTCCGCACGAGATCGCCGCCGAGATTGCCGTACTCAAGGGCATCGTGGCGGCATTCGTGATGAGCCGCGGAAGTCGCCAGCCGATCTACCGTCAGCAGCGTGACATCCTCACCACCCTCGCCGAGACCATCTACGAGCGCGGACCCGAGCTGCTGGACATCGGCTTCGCCGCCGACTGGGCCGCCGCCGAGGACGATGCGCAGCGTCGTCGGGTCGTGGTGGATCAGGTTGCAAGCCTGACGGATCAGGCCGCGATCAGCCGCTTCGAGCGCCTGGGTTAGTCCGCACCGCGTTTCCCGGTCCCACCCCTGATTACGGGGGTGGGACCGCGCGCGTCCGGGCCCCGGATGTCGGCCCGCGGGACTAGACTGGAGCAATGGCAGGACTGATCCGACAGAGCGATATCGACGAGGTAAAGTCGCGCACCAACATCGCGGACATTGTGGGGGATCACGTCACGCTGAAATCCGCCGGTGTGGGCTCGATGAAGGGCCTGTGCCCCTTCCACGATGAGCGCAGCCCGAGCTTCCACGTGCGTCCGCAGCTGGGCTACTACCACTGCTTCGGCTGTGGCGAGAGCGGCGATGCCATCTCGTTCCTGCAGAAGATCGATCACGTGTCCTTCGCCGAGGCCGTCGAACGCCTGGCGTCCCGCGCGGGTATCCAGCTGCAGTACGAGGAGGGCGGCAGCGGTCGCTCCGATCACGGACAGCGCGCCCGTCTGCTCGCCGCCAACGCCGCCGCCGGAGTGTTCTTCCGCGAGCAGCTCGGCGCCCCCGACGCCGAACCCGGACGAAAGTTCCTGGGGGAGCGCGGTTTTGATCCGGTGGCCGCCGAACACTTCGGCGTGGGCTTCGCGCCCAAGAGCTGGGATCGGATGACCAATGCGCTCAAGGCGCAGGGCTTCACGGTCGAGGAACTAATCGCCGCCGGTCTCGTCAGTCAGGGAGACCGCGGCGTCTACGACCGCTTCCGGGGCCGCCTGGTCTGGCCCATCCGCGACGTGACCGGGCAGACTATCGGTTTTGGTGCCCGTCGCCTGCTGGAGGACGATAAGGGCCCCAAGTACCTCAACACCCCCGAGACCGCGGTCTATCACAAGAACCAGGTGCTCTACGGGCTCGATCTGGCCAAGCGCGATATCTCCCGTGGCGGCCAGGTTGTGGTGGTCGAGGGCTACACCGACGTCATGGCCGCGCACCTGGCCGGGATCACCACCGCGGTGGCCACCTGCGGCACCGCGTTCGGGGTCGAGCACATTCGCCTGATCCGTCGGATCATGGGGGACGACTCCGGAACCGGCGAGGTGGTCTTCACCTTCGACCCCGACGCCGCCGGGCAGAAGGCCGCGATGCGCGCCTTTGCCGAGGAGAAGCGCTTCTCCGCCCAGACCTATGTGGCCGTCGCCCCCGACGGCCTGGACCCGTGTGACCTGCGCCTGGCGCGCGGTGACGCGGCCGTCCGCGCGCTCCTGGATAACAAGGAGCCGATGTTTGAGTTTGTCATCCGGCAGCTGCTCTCCGAATACGACCTGGAGAGTGTCGAGGGTCGGGTGGGCGCGCTGCGCGTGGCCGCCCCGGTGATTGCCGAGATCCGCGATCCGGCGATTCGCCCCGGCTACACCCGGGTGCTCGCGCGTCAGCTGGGGATGGACCTGCCCGAGGTGCAGTCGGCCGTGGCGCGCGCCAAGCCCGGCCGCGGGGAGCAGGCGGCCCCCGCGCGCGGCCGCGAGCTGCCCGCCCCGGCGGTGCCGTCCGCGGGGATGGAGTCCGCCGCGCAGGGTTCGGCCGAGGTGATCATCCTGGATGAACCCCCGGTGTCGCTGCGCGACCTGCCCTCGGATCCGGTGACGCGCCTGGAGCGTGACGCGATCATGGCCGTGCTTCAGCATCCCGAAACCGTGCCGGTGGAACTGGTGGCACGGGCGATGCACACGGGGTTTGTGAACCCCGCGCTGGCCATCGTCCGCGACGGGATCGCCGCGACCCTCGACCGCTTCGGCCAGCCCGACTGGTTCCAGACAGTGGCCGCCACCGTCCCGGTGCCGATTCGTACCCTGGTGGAACAACTGGCCATCGCACCGATACCGCAGCGCGGTGCCGACGAGCTCGGCGGCTACGTTAACGGGATCACCGTGGCGCTGATCGATCGTGATCTGCTGCGGCAGTCCCATGAGCTGCGTGGACGTTTGCAGCGCACCGACCCCACCGACCGCGAGGCCTACCGCGCGGTTCAAACCGAACTGATGGCGCTCGAAGCCGAGCGTCGCACCCTGCGATCGGAGTAATTCATGACCGCCGTGCTGTCCCTCGATGACCTGTCCATCGGGTATCCGATGCGCCCCGGCCACGCGGCACACGTGGCGCTCTCCGGTGTCTCCGCCGAGGTCGGTGCGGGGGAGGGGTTGGTCCTTTCCGGTGGTGCGGGCTCGGGCAAATCCACCCTCGCCCGCATCCTGAGCCTGCGTCCGGGGGCACCCGCGCGCGTGATCGGGGGCACCGGAAGCGTGCTCGGCGCACCCCTGAGAGGCTTCGGACACGGCGCCCGCAAGCGTGCCCGTGCCCGGATCGGGTACCTGCCCCAGCGGGAACAGGGTGCGATCTTGGGCATGCAGACGGTCGCGGCGGGGCTTGCCCAGCGGGTACGTCAGCACAATCCGGGTCTGGATGATCCGGCGGTGGGGCAGCGTGTTGCACACCTGCTGGATGACGCCCGCCTCCCGCTCTCGGTTCTTGACCGCTTCGCCAATGAGCTCTCCAGCGGTCAGCGTCAGCGGGTGGGCCTGGCCCTGCAGCTGGCCGGGGACCCGAGTTTTCTCATTCTGGATGAGCCCACCGCGGGCCTGGACCCCAACGTGCGCCCGGCCATCGCCGACGCGATCACCCGCCTGCTGACCGAGGGCGGAACCGTCCTCCTGGTCAGTAACGAACCGGACCTGTGTGGCTCCGTGGCGCTGCCGATCCTGACCCTGGATCGCGGAACCCCGGTCGCCTACGCCGAGGGCGCTCCACGGCCCGCCAAGCCCGTTTCGGCCTAGCATTCGCGCACGCCCCGGGGCGTGTATGCGACACGAATCGCCCGGGGCGCGCTCGATTTCGTTCCGGCCCAATCGCGCTGCTACAGTAGTAACACGCCAGCAGGCATCTTCCTCGATAGCTCAGCGGCAGAGCAGCCGGCTGTTAACCGGCAGGTCCTTGGTTCGAATCCAAGTCGGGGAGCTAAGCCCCGGGAAGCTCCACCTTCCCGGGGCTTTTTAGTACCCCAAAACTCGCGGCGAAGCTCCCCTGCGAAGGCCCGGGGGTTTCAGTACCCAGAGTGCCGAAAGCGAGGGGGCGTCATAGTGCGCCCTTTCCCTGGAGTGGACCATTCGCACCTTCATTTCTGCCGCCTGGCATGGGCGAGCGGTGCGTCGGCGGCCGGGTCGGTTTCCCGGAAACATGTGGGACACGCCCAGATTTCGTCTCGAATTGAAGCGCGCCGCGGGCCTGTAGTAAAGTAACTGATGTAGCAACAAACGCCGTAATCCTCGATAGCTCAGCGGCAGAGCAGCCGGCTGTTAACCGGCAGGTCCTTGGTTCGAATCCAAGTCGGGGAGCCACTGATACGCGCCGGGTCCTCCCGGCGCGTATTGTTTTATGCGGGAAGGAACGGGCATGAGCGATTACGAAAAAGAACGCACCCGCCGGGCCGCACGCATCGCACGCGGAGCCGTGCGCTACACCCTGATCGGATTGATCGTCCTGGTCGGCGTGGTGTGGGTTATCAGCACCCTCACACGCTAATACCCCGGACAAAAAACGGGCCCGTCCACGAAAGTGGACGGGCCCGTTTTGGTGGTGGTGTCGGAAAACCTACGCGTCGATGTCGTCCACGCCGGGAGTCCAGCTGAGGCCGGGAACGCCCCAGCGGTACTTGCGGGTCAGGCGGTCCTGGGTCTTCCAGTCACCGGTGCCCAGGCGGTCCAGGTAGAGATATCCATCGAGGTGGTCGTACTCGTGCTGGAGGATCCGCGCACGCCATCCGGTCACATCCAGGGTGAAGGGTTTCTGGTCCAGGTCCACGGCGGACAGTACCGCGCGCTCGGAGCGGCGTAGCGGGAAGCGCTCACCCGGGAAGGACAGGCAGCCCTCGGACTCGATGTCCTCGTCCGGCTCGCCGGGCTCGGCCGGGCTGATCAGCAGGGTCGGGTTGATCGCCACGCCGCGCCAGGGCTCACCCTCGGGGGTCTCGTAGCTGTAGACAAACAGACGCAGGCCGACGCCCACCTGGGGGGCCGCCAGGCCGACGCCGGGGGCCGCGTCCATGGTCTCGTACATGTTCTCGACGAGGGTACGCAACTCCGCGTCGAATTCGGTCACCGGGGCGGCCGGGGTGTGCAGCACCGGTTCGCCCTTGATGCAAATGGGAAGAATAGCCATGCCACTACCCTATCTTTCGCGCGGCTCACGGTAGGCTCAATGGGTGAGCCCCGTACTAGATTTCCTGACCGAGGTCAGTCTGGAGACCTTCCAGAACCCCACCCAGATGATCGGTGTCCCCATCGCCATCGTGGGTGCCGTCTTCCTTTCGCTTGGAGCGCAGTTCCAGCACCGCGGGGTCAACAAGGTGGATAACGCCACCGAGGGTACCGGAAAAAACGGGCTGAACTTCGGCCAGCTGACGCTGCTGCTCAAGCGTCCGTCCTGGGTGATCGGCACACTGATGCTCGGTCTGGCCATCGTGTTCCAGCTGGTGTCGCTGGCCTTCTCGCCCCTGATTCTGGTGCAGCCGCTGGGAGCGATCGCGCTCGTGGTGACCGCGATTGTTAACTCGCGTGTGTCCAAGGTGCGGATGACTCGCGCCGGCATCATCTCGATTGCCGCCTGTGTGCTGGGTATCGGATTGTTTGTGGGCATCGCCGCAACCGTCAGCGGTGAAAAGCCGGTGACCGACGAAAAGCTCATCACGATCCTGATTATCCTCGGTGTGGTGCTGCTCATTCTCGGCACCATGTTCGCGATCTTCCGCACCCGCGCCCGCGCCCTGTTCTACATCATCTCCGCCGGAATGGTGTACGGTTTCGTGGCGACCCTGGCCAAGGTTGTGATCAGCCGCGTGCAGGCCTCGGACTTCAACTGGCTCACCGTGATCTGCATCGTCGGCCTGCTCGCCGGAACCGGACTGGGCGCGTACTTCGTGCAGAACGCCTACGCGTCGGGCCCGCCGGACCTGGTGATCGCCGGGCTCACGGTTGTGGATCCGATGGTCGCCGTGGCCATCGCCGTGATCGTGCTGGGCGAGGCGGACGGCGCGCCGCTGTGGGCCATCATCGGATTCATCGTGGCGGGGGCCATCGCGGTCTGGGGAGTGTTCCAACTCGCCCGGCATCACCCGCAGGTGGCAAACTAAACCTCATACCAGCGATTGATCTTCGCGCCACACACGCATGGATAACAAGCGTTGGGATGGTCGGAGCCGTTAGAATAGGGTGACCCCGAGGCCGCAGTTTGGCCTCAGCAGACCGGTCTGAAACCGGCAATCATGGAGGACCTCCACATCTTGACCGACTCAACCGAAAACCGTCCCGAGCACATCGCCGAGACGACTCCGGCAAAGCGGCCGCTGCGCATCGTGATCGGAACCGACACGTTCGCCCCCGACGTTAACGGTGCCGCCCGGTTTACCGAGCGTCTCGCCGCCGGCCTGGTCGCCCGCGGACACGACGTCCACGTTGTTGCCCCCGCCGCCTCCTACCGCCACGGTACCTGGACCGAGCCCCACGAGGGCCAGCGGATGACCCTGCACCGCCTGTTCAGCGTGCGCTGGTACCCGCACGATTGGCTGCGGTTTGCCCTGCCGTGGACCATCAACCGCAACGCGGCCAAGGTTCTGGATGAGCTCAAGCCCGACGTGGTTCACTCGCAGTCCTTCTTCGTGATCGGCCGGGGACTCTCGGTGCAGGCACAGAAGCGCGGCATCCGCATCGTGGCGACCAACCACGTGATGCCCGAGAACATGCTTGAGTTCACGATGGTCCCGCAGGCCTTCCAGAAGCAGCTGATCGCCTGGGCCTGGCGCCTGGCCGAGCGTGCCCTGGGCCGGGCCGAGTCGGTGACCACCCCGACCCGTCGCGCCGCCGACTTCCTCGAGCGCTACACCAACATTCGCGACGTCCACGCGATCTCCTGCGGTATCGATTCCTCGCGCTACACGCCGAGTTTCGAGCCGCGCACCGAGAACCGGATTCTGTTTGTCGGTCGGATCACCGGCGAGAAGCAGATCGACGTGCTGATCCGCGCCGTGGCCAGCCTCGCCCCCGAACTCGACGCCAAGCTCACCATCATCGGGGGCGGCGACCAGAAGAAGGCGCTCCAGGAGCTCGTGAGCGAGCTGGGTCTGGGGGAGCGGGTGCACTTCGCCGGGTATGTGACCGATGAGGAGCTGCGCCAGGCCTACACCGACGCCACCGTGTTCGCGATGCCCTCGATTGCCGAGCTGCAGTCGATCGCCACGATGGAGGCCATGTCCACCGCGCTGCCGGTGGTAGCCGCCGATGCGATGGCGCTGCCGCACCTGGTGCACGACGGCGAAAACGGCCACCTGTTCGAGCCCGGTAATGTGGCCGATCTGGCCGAGAAGCTGACCGACGTGCTGACGGCCGACACCGACAAGCTCAACGCGTTCAAGAACGCCTCGCTGCGCCTGATCGCGCCGCACGATATCGAGCGCACCCTCAACACCTTCGAGGCGCTGTATCGCGGCGAAGAGGTTGTGGATCCGGTCACCGAAATCGGTGCCGAACAGTCGGCCGAATAGCCGGGAGCCTCGTCGTGTCGTCGGCTCCGCTGGCGATAAGATAGGACCGTTGTGTTCCCTCGGGGACACAACCTGGGGCGGTAGCCAAGCTGGTTAAGGCATTCGGCTCATAACCGAACGATCGCGGGTTCAAGTCCCGCCCGCCCTACAAGAGTGTTATGCGGTGACGCCGCGCGTGGGTTTGCGCCCGCGGCGTGGTCGCAGCGGCCGCGCCGCGCGTTCGAGGGCGCGACCGGAGGCAAGCTCGGGTCCGACCCGATCGATCCAGGCGAGTGCCGCCTCGGTCTGCGCGGAACGGGCGGCGGCGACAAACGGCTGGGCCGCGGGGGCGGGATCCGTTTCCGAAGTGACCTCGGCCCAGGCCGACCACGCGGCGCGGTAGCCCACCAGGAGCGCACGCACGTTCTCGGCGCTACCGGGCAGCGAGGCGGTGATCAACAGTTGATCCTGCATGTCGATCCAGTCCGGGGCCTGCACCTGCTCGGGCTCGGTAGTCCAGGTCTCGGCGAGGGCGATGCCCGTGTCGGAGAGTTCGTACAGGGGGAGGGCGTCCTCGGTGAGCCCGGCCGAGCGGAGCAGGCCGGCGGTGAGGAGGCGATCCAGCGTCCCATAGATCTGGCCGACGTTGATGCCCGCCCGATGCGGCGCCCGCAGCGTGAGCTCGTCGCGAATCTGCAGCCCGTAGGCGGGGCCGAGGGTCAGGATTGCCAGCAGGGAGCCCTTCACGGACACGTGATGCCTTTCGCTCAAGCGGTTATCTTCTACCGAGTATAGGGAAGACGGCGGCAAAACGCTTGCATCCACTGGACGCATCTGCACATAATGACTGAGACGGGCCGGATTGCCGGGAAATTCGTTTGGGTGCGTAGGGGAAGACGCATCACCACAAACGAAGGGAATCCCGTGTCCATCCAGAACAACGAAAGACTGAGTCGAGGGATGGTGTTCATCCATTCCGCCCCCCGCGCGTTCCGCGCCCATATCGAGTGGGCGGTCGGAGGCGTTATTGGTCATGCGCTGGGCCTCGACTGGATCGACCAGCCCGTTCAGCGCGGTGCGCTGCGCGCCGAGTTTGCCTGGACCGCGGCCCCGGGCACCGGTGCCCGCCTGGCCACGGTCCTGCACACCTGGGAGCAGATGCGCTTCGAGGTTACCGAGGATGCCGGCGCGGGACAGGACGGACACCGCTGGATGTACACACCCGATCAGGGCATGCACTCGGCGCAGACCGATACCGGTGGCAACGTGGTCGTGAGCGAGAACCGGATCCGGCTCGCCCTGGCCGAGGCCATCGACCAGCCGCAGCGGCTGCATGAGCGGATGGACCAGCTACTCGGCACCACCTGGGACCTTGAACTCGACGTGTTCCGCGGCGCGAGCGAGGCCGGCCCGGTCACCTGGCTGCACCGCGTCGGCTAGCCAACCCTCGGCACCGCACGGCACGGAGCTCGGTCCTGTTCAGTAGCGGCGCGCATACCAAACAGCGGCCCGCCTCCCCAAGGAGACGAGCCGCCGAATGCGTGTGTCCGAAGACTAGGCTACGTAGGTGCGCAGGGCCACCACGGCGTTGTGTCCGCCGAAGCCGAACGAGTTGGAGATCGCCAGCACGGGCTCATCGCCCAGCGGGCGCGGCTCGGTCACGACATCCAGCTCGATGGCCGGGTCCTGGTTGTCCAGGTTGATGGTCGGCGGGATGACCTTCTCGGCCAGTGCCTTGGCGGTGAACGCGGCCTCGATCGCACCGGCACCACCGAGCAGGTGCCCGGTCGATGCCTTGGTTGCGGTCACGGCAATCTCGCCGAGGCGGTCGCCGAAGACGGCGCGCAGGGCGTTGTACTCGGCGATGTCGCCGACCGGGGTCGAGGTGGCGTGGGCGTTGATGTGGCCCACCTCATCCAGCGAGTAGCCGGCGTTCTCCACGGCCGCGCGCATCGCGCGGGCGGCGGCGGTACCCTCGGGGTCCGGAGCGGTGATGTGGTACGCGTCAGAGGTGACGGCGCCACCCAGCAGCTCGGCGTAGATCTTGGCGCCGCGTGCTAGGGCGTGCTCCAGGGTCTCCACCACGAGGGCGGCGGCACCTTCACCGAGCACGAAGCCGTCACGATCCACATCGTAGGGACGCGAGGCGGCGGCCGGCTCATCGTTGCGCTTGGAGAGCGCCTGCATCGCGGCAAACGAGGCCAGCGGCAGCGGGTGGATCGCGGCTTCCGAGCCACCGGCGATCACGACGTCGGCGAGGCCCTGCTGCAGGTGGTCATAGGCGTTGGCCAGGGACTCGGTGCTCGACGCGCACGCCGACACCACGGTCCGCTCGCCACCGCGAGCACCCAGGTCCATGCCGATTGCGGCGGCGGGGCCGTTGGGCATGAGCATCGGAACGGTCATCGGGAGTACGCGTCGCGGGCCCTTTTCGCGCAGGGTGTCCCAGGCGTCCAGCAGGGTCCACACGCCACCGATTCCGGTGGCCCAGTCGACCAGCAGGCGCTCGGGGTCAACCTCGGGGGTTCCGGCGTCGGCCCAGGCTTCGCGGGCGGCGGTCAGGGCAAATTGGCTCGACGGGTCGAGGCGCTTGACTTCCTGGCGGGCCAGAACATCCACGGACTTGGTCGCGGCCTGCGCGGCGAAGGTGACCGGCAGACCCAGCTCTTCAACCCAGGGCTGCTCGAGCGGGGAGGCACCGGACTTGCCGGCAAGAAGGTTGGTCCAGGTTTCGTCGGTGGTACCGCCCAGGGGGCTGGTGATGCCGATACCGGTGACGACGATTCGCTTGGTCATTCGATGAACTCTTTCGTCAAAATAAAACGGGGGGAGTGGGGCAGATCAGGCCCGACCAGTGGCCGGGCCTGAGCAATTCCCGAGGGGCTACGCCTGAGCGGAAACGATGAAGCTGACGGCGTCGCCGACGGTCTTCAGGTTCTTAACCTCGTCGTCCGGAATCTTCACGTCGAACTTCTCCTCGGCGTTGACCACGATGGTCATCATCGAGATCGAGTCGATGTCGAGGTCGTCGGTGAACGACTTCTCCAGGGCCACCTGATCGGCGGCGATACCGGTCTCGTCGTTAACCAGTTCAGCCAGGCCGGCGAGTACTTCTTCGGTGGACAGTGCCATTATTTTTCTCCTTGAATATCGAGTGACCGTCGTACAGTGTATGCGAATCACGGGTGTTTGCGGCAATAACGTGCCGAGATCTACGGAAGTACAACCACCTGCGCGCCAAAAGCGAGGCCGGCGCCGAAGCCGATCTGCAGGGCGTAACCGCCGGAAAGCTGCGGGTTTTCCTGCAGCAGACGGTGGGCTGCGAGCGGAATCGAGGCAGCCGAGGTGTTGCCGGTGGTCGCGATATCGCGGGCGATGATCACGGACTCCGGAAGCTTGAGCTGCTTGGCGAACTCATCCACGATGCGCATGTTTGCCTGGTGCGGGATGAAGGCGGCGAGGTCATCGACGGTGATCCCGGCCACCTCGAGTGCCTCGCGGGCAACCTTGGCCATCTCCCAGACGGCCCAGCGGAAGACCGAGGGGCCCTCCTGGCGCAGGGTCGGCCAGGGTGCCTTGCCGTCGCGGTACTCGATCAGGGTGGCGTTCATGCCCACCTTGTCCGCGTTGGCACCGTCGGAGCCCCAGACGGTAGCGGCGATTCCGGGGTAGTCCGAGGGGCCGATCACGGCCGCACCGGCGCCGTCACCCAGCAGGAACGAGATGCTGCGATCGGTGGGGTCGATGATGTCGGAGAGCTTTTCGGCTCCGACCACCACGGCGTAGTGGGCGGCACCCGCGCGGATCAGCGCGTCGGCCTGGGCCACCGCGTAGGCGTAGCCCGCGCAGGCGGCGTTGAAGTCGTAGGCGGCGGCGGGGTTGGCCCCGATGCGGTCGGCAACCACGGTGGCCATCGACGGGGTCTGCTGCACGTTGCTGATGGTTGCGATGATCACCAGGTCCACCTGGCCGGGCTCGATCCCGGCGTTGGCGACGGCCTCCATAGCGGCCTCGGTGGCCAGGTCGATCGCCAGGACATCGGCCGAGGCACGGTGGCGGGTGATCACGCCGGTGCGCTGCTGGATCCACTCATCCGAGGAGTTAATCGGCTCGATGATCTCGGAGTTCGGAACCACGAGCTCGCCGCGGGCTGCACCCATGCCGAGGATGCGGGTGAACTGGGGGCCGGTGGACTGGCGAAGCTGGGGACGGGTCATGATGCGTTTCCTTCCGCGTGTGCGGTGAGCAGCTCGACTGCTGCGGCAATGTCGCTCGGGGACTTGATGGCGACGGTGGGGACGCCCTTCAGGCCGCGGCGGGCGAGGCCCACCAGCGCACCGGCGGGGGCCAGCTCGATCAGGCCGGTGATGCCGGCGGCGGCGAAGGACTCCATGCAGAGATCCCAGCGCACCGGGGAGGCAACCTGGGTGACCAGCAGATCCAGGAACTCCTGGCCGGAGGCGACCTGGCGGCCGTCGTTGTTGGTCCACAGCGGCAGGGTCGGGTCGGCCGGGGTTACGTTCGCGGCGACGTCCTTGAGGACCTCGCGGGCGGATTCCATGTAGCGGGTGTGGAAGGCTCCGGCCACCTGCAGCGGGATCACGCGGGCACCGGCGGGCGGGGTTGCGGACAGGGCCTCAAGCCCATCAAACTCGCCGGCCACGACGATCTGTCCGCCACCGTTGTAGTTGGCGGGGGAGAGCCCTACGGCGGCCGCTGCGGCCTCGACCACCTCGTCGCCGCCACCCAGGACGGCGCTCATGCCGGTGGGGACGGCGGCCGCGGCGGTGGCCATCGCGCGGGCGCGGGCGGCCACGAAGCTCAGGGCATCGGTTTCGCTCAGCACGCCGGAGGCGGCGGCCGCGGCGATCTCGCCCACCGAGTGTCCGGCCACTCCGCCGATGACGGCGTCGGGGGCGGCCTCGCGCAGGGCGTTCAGGGCCAGCAGGCTCGCGGCCACGATCAGCGGCTGGGCGATCGCGGTGTCGCGGATGGTGTCGGCGTCGGACTCGGTGCCGTGGGCGATCAGATCGACCCCGGCGGCCTCGGAGTAGGACGCGAGCAGCTCGCGTGCGCCGGGCAGTTCAAGCCAGGGGGTCAGGAAACCGGGGGTCTGGGATCCCTGTCCGGGACATACAAGTACAATCACCCCTCTATCTTGCCAAGGGTTTGGACGCTTTCGGTGTTGACTCTCTTATAAAAAATGGAAATTTGTTTGGCGGAGTCCTACAGACGCGCCGGCGGTTCGTCCTCGCGGGTGAGGCGGTCCACGATTTCACGCACGGTTTCCCGCGTGATTTCGGGCTGAAACGACCGGTGAATGGTGAGGCCCTCCACCGCGGCGTCCAGTGCGTAGGTGGTCATCGGGTCAAAGTGGCGACCGATCGCGACGCGACTCTGCGACATCCAGTGTCGGATCACCTCGCGCACCCGCTCGTTTTTCACGCTGAACGCATAGAGCTCGTAGCTCAGGGTTAGCGTCCTGGGCGTCTCCCAGATATCGCCGGTGATGACCTCGACCACGGCCTCGCGAGCCTCCTCGCGGGTGGTGGCCGCATCCATGATCTCCATGTAGCGACGAGAGACGGTGGTAGCCATCAGCATGAAGGCCTCGGTGAGCAGCTCCTCCATGCCGGAGAAGTAGTAGGTCATCGACCCCAGGGGGACCTCGGCCGCCGCGGCGATGCGACGGTGGGTGGTGCCGGCGATGCCGTGCTCGGCAATTACGTCGAGGGTTGCCGCGATGATCTTCTCGCGACGCTGCGGATCTTTCGGGCGGTGGGCGGTGGCCATCCAGGGTCCTTTGATCGGGGTGTTCCTTTTCACTTTACCGCACGTGTCCCGGAGGTGTACGCTTGTACACTTACCGGTGTCCGGTGCGCCACAGCCGCCATCACCCCGCCACTTCGCCCCACAAGGATTCCCCGATGACCTCCGCCACGACCACCCTCGCGCCCATTTCGCGCGAGCTGGCCCGCCGCCGCCTCGCGCTGCTCTCCTTCTTCTTTATCCCCGGTATCTCGCTGGCCTCCTGGGTGACCCGGACGCCCGCCGTTCGCGATCAGCTCGAGGCGTCGACCGCCCAGATGGGACTGATCCTCTTTGGGCTGTCCATCGGATCGATGGCGGGAATCCTCGGATCCGCCCCGCTGGTGCGCCGTCTGGGCACCAAGCCGGTGACCCTGCTGGGTCTGCTGTGCATCGTGGGCGGCGTCGCGCTGATCGGCGGCGGAGTGCTGCTGAGTAGCGGCATCGGTGCGTTTATCGGGCTGGCCGTGTTCGGCGCGGGCCAGGGGCTCGCCGAGATCGCGATGAACGTCGAGGGGGCCGAGATCGAGCGCCTCTCCGGACGCTCCTTCCTGCCCTACCTGCACGGCGCGTTCTCGCTGGGGACCGTGGTGGGGGCGAGCCTGGGCATCCTGTTCACGGCGATGGACTTCCCGGTGGCGTTGCACCTGGTGATAATTGCGGCGATCTGCCTGCTCCCCATTATCTGGGGCATTCGCTATGTGCCCAGCGGGTTTGGGCGTCAGCGTGACACGACCGACACCGGCAGCATTGCGACGATCTATCCGGTGCGTCGCCCGCTGTGGAAGGACCACCGCCTGCTGCTGATCGGCGCGATCGTGCTGGCGATGGCCCTGGCCGAGGGTGCGGCCAATGATTGGCTGCCGCTGCTCATGGTCGACGGTCACGGTTACGATCCCGCCTGGGGCTCGCTGGTGTTCACCGGCTTCGCACTGGCGATGACCATCGGACGCTTCACCGGCGGCGCGGTCATCAACCGCTTCGGCCGGGTCGCCGTGGTGCGTGGGAGCGCCCTGGCCGGCGCGATCGGAATCGCCCTGGTGGTCTTCGTGGACAACCCGGTGCTCGCCGGAATCGCCGTGTTCTTCTGGGGTCTGGGGGCCTCGCTCGGGTTCCCGCTGACCATCTCCGCCGCCGGCGACACCGGCGAGCCGGGCGAGGACCCGGCGCGCCGGGTGAGTGCGGTCGCCACCACCGGATATATCGCCTTCCTGGTGGGTCCGCCGCTGCTCGGCTTCCTCGGCGAGCACTATGGCCTGCGCTCGGCGATGATCGTAGTGCTCGCGGTGGTCGCCGTGGCAATCTTCCTGGCTCCGGCGGTGCGTCCGCGGGCCGATGCCGAGCCGACGCCCGCGCACTAGCGTCTGAAGACAGGAGGTCCCGGATCCGGCATCGGATCCGGGGCCTCCTGCGTATCACCCGCCGATCGGAGTGGGAACTACTCGTTCCACAGTGCCTGGATTCTCGGGGCCTGCTCGCGGCCGGTCTCAAAGCCCGCCCTGGCGGCGTCCGGGCGCAGGCTCGGGTTCATCGCGCTCGACCCAAACAGGTGTTCGGATTCGGCGTCCGGGACGATGACCTCCACCCGGCTGCCGCCCGCACGGAGGGCGTCAACCTGGGCGGCAAGGTGGGTGCCCCAGTCCTCGGGGTGCAGCGAGCGCCCACCGAAGGGCGAGAGCACCAGCACGCGCTCGGCCCCGGCGGCGAGGTCGGCGTTCTCGGCGTTGGCTCGGAAGCCACCGTCGAGATACGCGTGATCGCCGATCCGATAGGGTAGACCGCTCGCACAGCTCGCCGCGACTGCATCGATCAGGTCCAGGCGATCGCCCCGGGAGAACCCTCGGGGGACGCCGGTGCGGGCGTCGACAGTGGTGAGCAGGATCTCGCGGTCCCGGGGCCAGTGCGCGCGGGGGAGCCGGGCCGCCACGGTGTCGCGCCAACCGCTCGACCAGCTGTCGTCCGAGTCCGCCTCGCGTTCCAGGGCGTGGGTGCCGATGCGGCGGCGGAAGTCCGCAAGGTCAGCCGAGGCGGCGATGGTGCGGGTGAGCGCCTCCAGATGTGAGGTGACCGGACGTGAGCCGTCGGATTGTGAGGCGACCGGGCGCGAGCCGTCCGATTGTGACGAGCCTGGGCCCAGGCGCATCGGCGGAGCAGCGAGCGCCGCCTCGAAGAGGGCCGCGGGGGAGTCGCCGGTCAGCTGGGCGGCGGCCGTGGCTCCCGCCGAGGTGCCGATCGTGAGGTCGGCCGAGGCGACGTCCAGACCGGTGGACGCAAGCCCGGCGATGACGCCGATCAGCCAGGCATTACCGGTAGAACCGCCTCCGCCGAGGACAAGCGCGCGATCGATCCGACGCTGAGAAGATGTGTGTGAGGTGTGCATGGTGAGCCTTTCCCGAAGGATTGCGGGTGCTCTCCCGGACGACCCTGGTCGCCTAGAACCTCGCGCGTGATGGGCGGGAGGCACCCGGTGTGGATACTGCGGACACGGGTATCACCTCCTGTTCAATCGTCGCGATCTCAGAAACATAACATGAAGACTTCTCGCCGCGCCATCACGACCGGCACGCGGATCGAGCTCCGCGCCGGTGGGCCGTCTCCCACTTCGGGTTAGCGCTTGCGCCGCTGCTCGGGCTCGCCGATCGAGCCGAGGATCAGGGCCGACTGGAGAATCAGCGCCTCGCGGGCACCGGTGGCATCCCAGCCGATGACCTCGGAGACGCGCTTCAGGCGGTAGCGCACGGTGTTGGGGTGCACAAAGAGTTCGCGGGCGGTGGCCTCAAGCGAGCGTCCGTTATCCAGGTAGCACCAGAGGGTCAGCACCAGCTCGTTGGAGTGGGCCTGGAGCGGACGGTAGACCTTTTCGATCAGGGTCTGCCGGGCGATCGGGTCGCCGGCCAGCGCGCGCTCGGGCAGCAGATCGTCCGCGGCCACGGGGCGCGGGGCGTTGCGCCAGGAGCGGGCCACGGCGAAGCCGGCGAGAGCTGCGCGGGCGCTGCGGGAGGCTTCCACCAGGGTGCCCACCTCGGGGCCGAGAACCAGGTGTCCGGCGCCAAACATGGGGGCCAGCTGGCTGGCAATTTCAAAGAAGGTTTTGGCCGGAGAGGTGCCGATGGTTTCCTCTTCGGGGATCTGATCGCGCGGGGTAGAGCGGCCGATCACCAGGACCAGGCGTCCGCCCTGCACACCGATCAGCACGTCGGCGGCCATGTGGCGGGCCGCGCGTCGCAGCTGGTCAACATCCAGCTGGGAGGGGGTGGTGCCCACGAGGACCGCAACCTCGCCGTGACCGTGCCAGCCCAGGGCAGCAATGCGGCTGGGGAGCTCATCGTCGGCCTCGCCCGCGAGGATCGAATCCACCACGAGCGCTTCCAGCCGGGCATCCCAGAGACCGCGGGCCTCGGCCGCGCGGGCATACACATCCGCCGCGGCAAACGCGATTTCCCGCGAGTACAGCAGGATCGCCTCACGCAGACCCTGTCCACCACTCTTCACCCGATCCTCAACCACCTCGACGGTGATGCGGATCAGCTGAAGGGTTTGTTGCAGGCTGACCGATCGCAGCAGCTCACGTGGAGCCGCCCCGAACACGTCGGCCGCGATCCACGGGGTGGAGCGTGGATCGTCGTACCAGGAGATGAAGGAGGTGATGCCCGCCTGGGCGACGAGGCCAACGGCCGATCGTCGCCCAGGCGGCATCTCCGCATACCAGGGCAGGTCCTCTTCAAGCTTGCCGAGGGTAACCGTGGCCAGCTCGCCGGAAATCCGGCGCAGCCAGGCCAGGGTTTCTGCCTTGGTACGCTCCTTCATCTGTGTCCGAACCGCCTAGGCGTCGCCGCCGGCGTTACCGGTGGTACCGGCGTTGACATCCAGCAGACGGTAGCGCTCAATCGCCTGGCCGACAACGGCCCGGTCGATCTTGCCCTGCTTCGCCAGCTGCTCCAGGGTGCGCACAACCAGCGAGTGGCTGTCGATCTTGAAGTAGCGACGGGCAGCCGCACGGGTGTCCGAGAAGCCGAAGTCGTCGGCGCCCAGGGTGGCGTAGTCACCCGGGACGAACTGACGGATCTGGTCGGCAACGGCGTGCATGTAGTCGCTGGTGGCCACGAACGGACCCTCGGCTCCGGAGAGCTTGGTGGTCAGGTAGGGAACCTGGGGCTCCTCGTTCGGGTAGAGGAAGTTGTGCTCCTCGACCGCGAGACCCTCGCGACGCAGCTCCGACCACGAGGTGACCGACCAGACATCGGCGGACACACCCCAGTCGGTGGCGAGCAGCTCCTGAGCCTCGAGAGCCCAGGGGACCGCCACACCGGAGGCGAGCAGCTGAGCCTTGACTCCGCCTTCGCCGCCATCGCGCAGCTTGTAGATACCCTTCAGCAGGCCATCCACGTCCAGGTTCTCCGGCTCGGCCGGCTGCACGTAGGGCTCGTTGTACACGGTGACGTAGTACATGACGTTGGGGTCTTCGTGGTTTCCGCCGTACATACGGTCCAGGCCATCGCGAACGATGTGGCCGATCTCGTATCCGTAGGCGGGGTCGTAGGACACCACGGCCGGGTTGGTCGACGCGAGCAGCGGCGAGTGACCATCGGCGTGCTGCAGGCCCTCACCGGTCAGGGTGGTACGACCGGCGGTAGCACCCACGATGAATCCGCGAGCCATCGAGTCGCCGGCGGCCCAGATGGCGTCGGCGGTGCGCTGGAATCCGAACATCGAGTAGAACACGTAGAACGGGATCAGAGCCTCGCCCTGAACCGAGTAGGTGGTACCCAGTCCGGTGAAGGCGGCCAGTGCGCCGGCCTCGTTGATACCCACGTGCACGATCTGACCCTGCGGGGACTCCTTGTAGGCGAGCAGCAGCTCGCGGTCCACGGAGGTGTAGTGCTGACCGTTGGGGTTGTAGATCTTTGCCGACGGGAAGAAGGCATCCATACCGAAGGTACGGGCCTCGTCCGGGATGATCGGGACGATGCGGTTGCCGAAGTCCTTGGAGCGCAGCAGGTCCTTGAGCAGTCGAACAAACGCCATGGTGGTGGCGATCTCCTGCTTGCCCGAACCCTTCTTGGCGATGCGGTAGGCATCGTCCTGGGGCAGGTTCAGCTGGGTGTACTTGCTGCGACGCTCGGGCAGGTAGCCGCCCAGCGCGCGACGACGCTCGTGCAGGTACTCGATCGCCTCGTTGTCGTTACCGGGGTGGTAGTACGGCGGCTGGTAGGGGTTTTCCTCGAGCACCGCGTCGGTGATCGGGATCTGCATGGCGTCACGGAAGAGCTTGAGGTCTTCCAGCGTCAGCTTCTTCATCTGGTGGGTCGCGTTGCGGCCCTCGAAGGTCGGGCCGAGGCCGTAACCCTTGACGGTCTTGGTGAGGATCACGGTGGGCTGACCCTTGTGCTCGCTCGCCGCCTTGAATGCCGCGTAGACCTTGCGGTAGTCGTGGCCACCGCGCTTGAGGCCCCAGATCTGGTCGTCGGAGTAGTTCTCCACCAGCGCCGCGGTCCGCGGGTCACGGCCGAAGAAGTGCTCGCGCACAAACGCGCCGGACTCGGCCTTATAGGTCTGGTAGTCACCGTCGGGAGTCTCGTTCATGAGGTTGACGAGGGCGCCCTCGGCGTCCCGGGCCAGCAGGTCATCCCACTCGCGTCCCCAGACAACCTTGATGACGTTCCAGCCGGCGCCACGGAAGTAGCTCTCCAGCTCCTGCATGATCTTGCCGTTACCGCGCACCGGTCCATCCAGGCGCTGCAGGTTGCAGTTGATCACGAAGTTGAGGTTGTCGAGGCCCTCGTTTGCCGCAACCTGCAGCTGACCGCGGCTCTCGACCTCGTCCATCTCACCGTCGCCGAGGAAGGCCCAGACCTGCTGGTCGGAGGCGTCCTTGATTCCGCGGTTGGTCAGGTACTTATTGGCCTGTGCCTGGTAGATCGCGTTGATCGGTCCCAGACCCATCGACACGGTCGGGAACTGCCAGAAGTCCGGCATCAGACGCGGGTGCGGGTAGGAGCTCAGGCCCCCACCGGCGTGCGACTTTTCCTGACGGAAGCCATCCAGCTGATCGGTGGTCAGGCGGCCCTCGAGGAACGCACGTGCGTACGCGCCGGGGGAGGCGTGGCCCTGGTAGAAGATCTGGTCTCCGCCGCCGGCGTGGTCCTGGCCGCGGAAGAAGTGGTTGAAGCCCACCTCATACAGGGTTGCGGCACCCGCGTAGGTGGAGATGTGTCCGCCGACACCGATGCCGGGGCGCTGGGCCCGGTGCACGGTCATCGCGGCGTTCCAGCGGTTCCACGCTCGGTAGCGGCGCTCGATGGCCTCATCACCCGGGTATTCGGGTTCGTTGGCCGGAGCAATCGTGTTGATGTAGTCCGTGGTCGGAACCATCGGGACACCCAGCTGGAGGTCGCGGGAGCGCTTCAACAAGCTCATCATCATGTCACGTCCGCGGGCCGGGCCCTGGGTGTGAACGAGCTGGTCGAGGGACTCCTGCCACTCGGCGGTTTCTTCCGGATCGACGTCAAAGTTGTTGACGGAGTACGGGTCCTGGTCGTTTACAGTCACCGTCGACCTTTCTTTTCATGGCAGATCGTGCCGAACATTTAGTGGGTTTTAGCGCGCGCAGCATTTGGGATACAAAGGTTGTGCACGTTTCCTCCAAGCCTACCGACCCGGAGGGCATTAACGTGATTCGCCCGGCAGGTTTTTTATGCTCGGGTAGTGTGAACGTAGAGTTTCCGCGGCGAACAGAGGGAAAAAGATGCGCAAAATTGGGTCTCCGGCACCGGACTTTGATCTGCGGAACCAGTTTGGCGAAGAGATTCGGCTGAGTGCATTCCGCGACACCCGTCCCGTGGTGCTGGTTTTTGTGCCGCTGGCCTTTTCCGGGGTGTGCACGGGGGAGCTGGATGCGCTGCGCGATAACCTGGCCGATTTTGCCGCCGTGAACGCCGAGCTGCTCGTGGTGACCGTGGATTCCAAGTGGGCGCTGCGTACCTGGGCAGATGGTGCCGGCTACACCTTCTCCCTGCTCTCGGACTTCTGGCCGCACGGGGAGATCGCCTCGGCCTACGGGGTGTTTGATCAGTCCCGCGGCGTGGCCGAACGCGCGACCTTTGTGATCGGCACCGACGGCGTCATTCGCGACGCGTTCATCACGGGCCCGGGGGAGCCGCGGGCGATCGAGCGCTATCGTGAGGCGCTGGCACAGCTGGGATAGCGGGCGGCGCGTACCCGCGGTCGCCTCGTGGCTTGGGTTCCGCTTGGAGTTTGCCCGGGAGATGCGATGACGGCGCGCCCGGGCCGGGGCCCGAATTGCCACCGGGCCCCGGGATCCTGCTATTGTAAATCTTGTTGCTACGGCAACGAAGGGCCTTTAGCTCAGCTGGTAGAGCGCCACGTTTACACCGTGGATGTCATCGGTTCGATCCCGGTAGGGCCCACAAACAAGACCGCCACCCAAGAAATTGGGTGGCGGTCTTTTTGGTTGTGCGCTCTTTGGTCAGACCTCGGCGCACTCACATATAAAACGGCGGGGCAGCCATTCGAGGAAACGAATGACTGCCCCGCAGTGTGGTGAGCCAGTGGCTACCAGGTGGCGTGCACGGCGCCGGGGGAACCGCGGTGGGCGGTGTCGGTGTCGACCTGGTCCATGATGCCGTCGTGGTCGATGTCCACGCCGGGACTGAGGAATCCGGCCCCGAGGATGTCGAGGTCGGCGTTGCCCACGAGGTACATGTCGTAGTCCAGGCGGTTGCTCTGCAGGTCGATGAAGTCGGGCTTATCGTCGCCGTCGGTGTTCTTTAGGGTGTCCGACTTATCGTTGACCTGCTGGCATCCCGCGGGAGTGGGCGTGGGTGTCGGGGTCGGAGTGGGGTCATTCGGCGGGGTGGGCGAGGTGCTCGGGATGGCCGAGGGGGTGAGCGACGGAGACGGCGTCGCCGAAGCCGATGCCGGGGTGGGTGCACTCGCCGAGGCGCAGGGAACCGCTCCCGACGCGGCCGTGGCGGGCGGCGCCGATTGGGTGGCCAACCCCAGGGCCAGAAGCAGCGGCAGCGCGATGAGGGCCGCACGTCCCGACCTGGTGTGTCGTGCACGCAGAGCGAGGTAGAGGCCAAGGCCTAGTACCACAAGTGCCGCGATCAGCAGCGGCCAGGAGTCGAAGCCGGTATTAGCTAGACAGTCCATGATGTGTACTTTCTCAAAGGGTCAACAAAAACTTCGTCCTCTTCCCGAGTGTTTCTGGGGGGGGATCCGTTAACGCCATCGATGAGTTGAAGTAGTCGGAGACCATGCTCCCCTGGTCGCCCGCACAACCAAATCGCTGACAATGGAGAATAAGTGTTATCTGGCCGAGACGTGCGTCGGAGTCTCGGGCCGCACGCGCCCGGGCCAATTCGATGGGGGACCCGGACGCGTGCGGGGCTTTATGACGCCGGGCGGAGGATCACGCGGATGGTGCGAGCCTCGGCACGGAGCGCAAACTCCGGCCAGATATCCGGGCCGCAGGCGCGCGATCCGATCCCCGAGTGCGCGGCATCCAGGGTCAGGAACACCCGGTTGGATTCGGGAAGCTCGTGCCAGTGCGCTGCCCGGGCCAGCTCCTCGGCGCTCCAGCGGGAGAGTCCAAACCCCGGCAGGCGACCCGCCGCATCCGGAAGCGTGGTCAGGTGGAGCCACGGGACGCCGGCGCGCGAGAGGGTGAGGGTGCGCAGATCCGAACGGTGCCCGCTCTCCTGCGGGCGGGCGTAGCGTACCGTCAACTCGTCCAGCGGTGCCTCGAACGTGCCAACCCGGGCGGCGGTGCGGGTGTCCGGGTAGGACTCCAGCGGGCCGGTGCCGAACCAGCGCGCGTGATCCACATCACCGGGGAGCTCGAGGCGCACCCCGATCCGGGGCAGGGTCAGGTCCCAGGACGAATCCGGGACGATATCCACGCTCAGCAGTACCGCATCCGGCTCACCGGGCACGCGCTCCCACCGGGTTTCCATCCGCATCCCCTCGGGGGAGGAGGGTGCGGCATAGCGTTCCAGGAGTCTTGCGGCATCGGGGGTGTGGGCGCTGCCCACACGGCGAGCGCGCAGCAGGTGCAGCCGATGGGCCTCCCAGGTGGCCGCATGCGGCGGCGCCTCGATCCCGTGGCCTCGGTCGAGCGTGGGGTCGGCGCCGTCGAGGCTGCCCTGGCTCTGCCCGCGATCGTTATCCGTGGGTGCGCGGAACAGCGAGAGGGTCGGGCCGGACACCGCGGCACCGGCGAGCGCGCTCAGGCGTCCCTCGGTCAGGATTGCCGGGCCGATGTTCGCGGTGGGTGCCGCGGCATCCTGCCATCCGATGATGTGTGCACCGGGGGCCGGAGGCAACGGTGCACCCAGGCGCGTCTGACTGCGCGCGACCACGTGCCCGGCCGGCGCCCAAGCCGTCTCGGCTCGCAGCTCCACGTCCACACCCAGCCAGTGCTCGGTGCCCGGCGCCTCGGCACCCATCTCCGCGATCGCCGCGAGGAGTTCGGGTGGCGCGAGGGCCGCCCAGGTTTCCCCGGCGCTCACCGGCGGGAGTGGCCAGGCGCCACCGTCCCGCTCGATTCCGTCCGAGGAGAGCGTCCAGCGCAGCAGCAGGTCCGCGGTGTCCAGGGTATGGCGGCGGTTGGTCAGGGTGAGGGAGGTGCCGTCGGGGGCGATGTCGACCCGCACCGGGGCAACCACCGACGCGTACTCGTACAGCCCCGGGGAGGGGATATCGTCGCTGGAGATCATCCCATCCATCACGAAGTTGCCGTCGTGGACCTCCTCGCCGAAGTCGCCGCCGTACCCAAAGTACTCGGTGCCCTCGGGCGTGTGGGTGCGCAGGCCGTGATCCCGCCACTCCCAGACGAAACCGCCGTGCAGGCGGGGGAAGTCCCGAACCAGGTCCTCGTACTGATCGATCGCGCCGGGCCCATTGCCCATCGCGTGCACGTACTCGCAGTGCAGGAACGGCTTGGCGCGCTGCCGGGCCGCCTCGATCGGGGTGCAGCCGAGGAGCTCGCTCGTGCTGCCGTCACCGATCGATCGGGTCTCCGGGACCGAGGCGTACATTCGCGAGTACACATCGGTGTAGCGTCCGGTGTAGTCGCCCTCATAGTGCACGGGGCGCGAGGGATCGCGATGGTGCAGCCAGGTCGACATCTCGGCCAGATTCGCCCCGGTTCCCGCTTCGTTACCCAGGGACCACATGATGATGCTGGCATGGTTTTTATCGCGTTCGAACATGCGTTCGATACGATCCAGGTAGGCTTCGCGCCAGGCCGGATCGTCACTCGGGTTGTTCCGCCAGCCGGCGAGTTCAAACCCGTGGGTCTCCAGGTCATTTTCCAGCATGACCCACAGACCCAGCTCGTCGGCCAGGTCCAGCAGGCGCGGGTGCGGGGGATAGTGGCTGGTGCGGATCGCGTTGACGTTGAAGCGCTTCATCCGGATCAGATCCGCCCGCGCATGCGCCTCGTCGAATACCCGGCCACGATCGGGGTGGGCCTCGTGTCGGTTCATACCGTGGAAAACCAGGCGGGTGCCGTTGGCCAGGAGCCGGTCGCCGCGGATCTCCACCGTGCGGAACCCGATGCGCTGGGCGATTGTCTCCCCGCGTGCCGAGAGCACCGCCGTATACAGGGTCGGGGATTCGGCCGACCAGGCCGCGGCGGGCACGGAAACCGGCGCGATCTCCTTTGCCGTGTTCCAGGTGATCGCCAGGTTGAGCTCGGGGATGCTGAGGTTGATCGGGAAGGCCGTAGCCTCCGCCCGAATCTCGGGGGTGAGCGTGCCGATGCCCTCGCGCCAGGCGGTGTTCAGCCAGAGGTCTTCGATGCCGCCGACGGGGCGGGCGATCAGGGTCACATCGCGGAAGATACCCGGCAGCCACCACTGGTCCTGGTCCTCGAGGTAGCTCGCCGCCGACCACTGGTGCACCCGCACCGCCAGCGTGTTTTCTCCCGCGGTCACCAGGTCCGTCACGTCGAGCTCGTGGGCCAGCCGCGATCCCGAGAAGTGTCCCACCTCGCTGCCGTTCCACCACACTCGGGCCAGGGACTCCACCCCGTCAAAGCGGAGGATGATCGCCTCGGTTGCCGAGCGATCCAGGTAGGACTCGGGCACGTCCACACGCAGCCGATAGTCCCCGGTCGGATTCTCATCCGGGACAAACGGGGCATCCAGCGGGAAGGGATACTGCACGTTGGTGTAGATCGGGGCGCCGTGCGGGCGCTCGCCGAGGACCCAGTGCCCGGGAACGGCGATCCGATCCCAGCCCGAGGTGTCCGTCTCGGGCCGGGCGAAGGCATCCACGTGCTCGCCGCGGGGATCGGCCGTGGGCAGCAGGCGGAAGGCCCACCGCCCGTTCAGGCTGATGCTCGGGGCGTCGGAGTGGAGCCAGGCGCGGGCGGGGCGGACGCGTCCGCCGAAGGGGGCGCGGTTGGAGACGAGGGCGTGTCCGCTGACAGGAGTGGTGGTGTTGCTCGGAGTGCTGGGCTGGCCCGGGGTGGTGAACCGGGCCGGGGTGGACGGCTGGCCTGGGGTGGTGGATGTCATGGGGTGCTCCTTGGCTGGGGCGAGTGCGGGTCGAGGGTGTCTGTGTGCTGAGGTCGTCTGTGTACTGAGGGCGTTTGTGGAGGAAACGAGGGATCGGGGCAGGCTATTTGATCGACCCCTCGGTCAGGCCCCCACGCCAGAAGCGCTGCAACACAACCATGGCGATGGCCAGCGGGATGATCGAGAGCAGCACCCCGGCGGTGGTCAGCTCGTAAAACTCCGGCAGCCGGGTGATCTGCGAGTTCCAGTTCTGCAGGCCCAGCGTGACCGGGTAGAGCTTCTCATCGGAGAGCATCACCAGCGGAAGGAAGTAGTTGTTCCAGATCCCGACCAGCTGGAACAGGAACACCGTCACCAGCGCCGGGGTCAGGATGCGCAATCCCACGGTATGGAAGATGCGCAACTCCCCGGCCCCGTCCAGGCGTGCCGCCTCGATCAGTCCGTCATCGATCGTGGTGCGGGCATAGACCTGGCAGAGGAAAAGACCAAACGGGGAAACCAGCGAGGGCAGCAGGACGGCCCAGTACGTGTTGGAGAGCCCGATCGAGCTGAACAGCAGAAACAGCGGCAGCGCGGTTGCCGTACCCGGCACTAGCACGCCGCCCAGAATTGCCGCGTAGATGGTGTCCCGGCCGCGGAAGGAATACTTTGCCAGCGCGTATCCGCCGGCGGCGGCAACATAGGTGGCGATAATCGCCCCCACCCCGGCATACAGCACCGAGTTCAGCAGCCACCGGCCAAAGATCCCCTCGCCGTAGCCGAAGACCCGGGTGATGTTGTCCCAGAGGGCCACATGGCCCGAAAACAGCAGGCCCGGGGTGGCAAACAGGTCGCTGCTGGTTTTGCTGGCGGCCACGACCACCCAGTACACCGGCACCAGGAAGTAGAGCGCCACCACCACCAGGATTCCGGTGACCAGAATGGTGCGAGCCGGATGAGTGCCCGGGGTGCGTGGGCGTCGGGGAGCGGGTGCCGCGGGACGGGCGGCGGCACCGGAGGCGCGGCGGGTGAGCGGTGTGGCGGTCATTTTGAACCCCGATTCGAGAGGCGCAGGAAGGTGAAGGACAGGGCAAACGCGATCAGGGCGATCAGCACCGCCTGGGCCGCGGCCACGTTGTAGTTGTTATACGCGAAGGCATTGGTATAGGCGGCGAGGTTGGGGGTGTAGCCGCTGTCGATCGCGGTGGAGGACGTTGCCAGTACCTGCGGTTCGGCGAAGAGCTGCAGGGTTCCGATGATCGAAAACACGGTGGTGAGCATCAGGGCCGGACGGATAAGCGGGAGCTGGATACTCCGGGCGATCCGCACCGGACCGGCACCGTCGAGTTTCGCGGCCTCGTAAATGTCCCCGGGGATCGACTTCAGCTGGGCGATCACAATCAGCATGTTGTAGCCGGTGTAGGTCCAGGTGACGATGTTGGCAATCGACCACAGCACCATGCCCGACCCCAGCGGGTCCACCTCGATCCCCACAATCTTGGCGGCATCGATCAGCGGGCTGAGCCCCGGCGTATAGAGGAAGGACCACAGGATCGTCGCGATCACGCCGGGAATTCCATACGGCAGGAAAAACGCCGCCCGAAAAACCCCGGGCCAGCGCGCCGAGGCGGATTCCAGCAGCAGCGCCAGGAGCGTACACAGCGCGATCATGACCGGTACCTGGACGATCCCAAACAGTATCATCCGCCCAATCGAGGTGATGAAGTTAGCGTCACCGAGGGCCTGGGCATAGTTGTTGAACCCGGCAAACACGGTGCTCACCCCCTCCTCGCCGAAGAGGCCGCGCCGCTCGACCCGCTGGAAGCTGGACACGATTGCCATCAGGATCGGCAGGGCAAAGGTGAGGATAAACAGCGCCAGGAACGGCCCGATCAGCAGCCACGGCGCCGCCTGGGTGGACCGTTGGGGATTCCCGCGGCGGCGAGATGCGGCCCGTGCGGCTGGTGCGGGAGTGACGGTGTGGGTGTGTGTGGACATCAGCGGGCCGCCTTCGTGATCGTGAGGCCCTTGTTTTTCATGGCCATGATGATCTGATTTTCGGCGTTGCGCAGCCCGTCCACCAGGCTCTGCCCGCCGGCCTTCTTCCGGAACTCGTCGGCCAGGATGTTGTAAGACTGGAAGGTGAGCGGCCACCATTCCCAGTCCGGGTTCTGATCGGCGGCGGCCGGCCGCATGATCTCCTCGTTATAGTTCTGCCCATCAAAAAACGGCACCGGCTGGGTTCGCGCCGCACCGATGTAGTCGGGGGTGGGGGACCAGCCGATCCCGGAGGCAATCTCCGCGTCGATGCCCTCCCGGGAGGAGGTGAGCCAGGTGGCAAACCGCAGCGCCTCATGCGGGTGCTCGGAGTGCGCTAGTACCGCGACGGTGGATCCGCCCAGCGCGCTTGATCCAAACCCCCGGTTAGCCCAGCGCTGCATCGGTGCCACCCGCCATTTTCCCGCTCCGCCGTGCACATCGGCGAGGATGGAGTCGGCCCAGCTGGCGCTGGTCAGGCTGGCGATCTGATCCTTGGCGGCCGCCGCAGACCAGGGCGGGGAGAAGGCACCATACCCGGTGATCAGCAGATCACGGTCCAGGGCCGAATCAAAAAACCGTGCCACCTCCAGGGTGGCTTCATCCAGCAGGTTGATCTCCCAGCCGCCCGCACCTCGGGTGAACCAGCGCGCCCCGGCCTGGGTCGCGAAGGCGGCAAAGGGGCCCGCGTCGGAGAGGGAGAAGCAGTCGATCCACGCCTTGGCTTTGCGCAGCTCCACCGCGATGTCCGCCCACTGGTCCCAGGTGGTGGGCGCATCGGCCCCCACCCGGTCGAACAGCGGCCGATGGTAGTAGAGAGCCATCGGGCCCGAGTCCTGGGGAATCCCATAGACGCCGTCGAGATAGCTGACCTGACCCCAGAGCGTGGGGTCATAGCGCGAGCTCAGGGTGTCGGCACCATAGTCGGAGAGGTTGGTGAGTCCGCCGGCCAGCAGAAACTCGGGGATGGTGCGCAGCTCGACGTGAGCGAGATCGGGCCCACCACCGGCGGCGAGGGCCGCGTACATCTTCTGATAGCCGCCGGAGTTGCCCTGCGGAATCGGCACCACGTTGACGCGGATGTCGGGATTGTCCCGGTTCCACATGTTGGCCACCTGCTGCATATCCTTGAGCCAGGTCCAGTAGGTCAGGGTGACGCGTTCGCCGGCACGGGCGGCGGGTTTGAGGGTGGCGGCACCGGGTCGGGTGAGCGCCGGGGAGGCGCACCCCGCCAGAAGGGCCGCGCTCAACCCGGCCACGCCGTAGCCGAGGAGTTGCCTGCGGGTGAGTCCTACCATGGTGCCTCCACATCGTCGTGGGTTGGGGTCGAATGGGGTATCCAATTCGGGGGATGCAGCGAGACTAACACTAAAACCGAGCGTACACACGGTTTTGGTTCAAAAAACTTTTGCGAGGGCTGTACCATGGGGGTCATGACTGTCCCGAAGAAGCGTGGTCCGCGCGGCCCGTACGCCAAGAGTGCCGAGCGACGCAATCAGATTCTGGCCGCCGCCGCCTGGGTATTCACCGCGCGCGGGTATCGTTCCGGCAGCCTCCAGGAGATCGCGGATCGTGCGGAGATGGGGCAGTCCAGCCTCCTGCACCACTTTCCCACGAAGGAGGCCCTTCTGCGTGCAGTGCTGCACGATCGTGATGAGCGCGGCGACGACCTGGTGGGCGACTCGGACATCGTGACCATGGTGGTGGATCTTGCCCGCGCCAATGAGGACAATCCCGACCCCGTCGCCCTCTACGCGGTCCTGGTGGGGGAGGCGACCACCCACGATCACCCGGCGCGCGAATACTTCCGCGACCGCTTCGTCCGGGTGCGCGACCGCTATGCGCGGGCGCTGCGTCGCCATGCCGCCGCCGGCGAGCTGCGCCCGGGCGTGGACCCCGAGCTCGCGGCGACCGCCCTGGTGGCGCTGTGGGATGGCATCCAGCAGGAGTGGCTGATCGAGGTCCCCGGGGCCAGCGTGCCCGAGACCATGCGTGCATTCCTCGCGCTGCTCTTTACCGACGAGGCGCTGCCGGACTCGCTGCGCGCCTAGGTTGGACCATATGCAAACGCACCCCGGAATCCCGGGGTGCGTTTGTGTTTTCGTGCCTAGTAGGCGACGGTGAAGCGGGCGCGCTTGTGGGTGGGGGTGACAATCTCGTCCACGATCGCCTGGGCGAAGTCGGCACCGGAGATCTCCGACTTGCCGTCCGCGTCGACCAGCAGGATGTCGCCGCCCACGCGGAAGTTGCCAGTCTTCTCACCCTCGGCCCAGGCACCGAAGCCACCGGCCGGGCTGACATAGAACCAGTCCAGGGTCTCGGGGGTGGTGCGCAGGTGCTCCAGCGCCTCGCCCATCTCGAAGGCCTCGGGCTTGACGGCCTCGGGGAAATCGGGGGTGTCCACCACGCGCGGTCCGTCCGGGGCAACCAGGAGCGATCCGGCGCCGCCCACGACACCCACCCGCACGTTCGCGGCTTCGGCCTCGGCTGCCAGCTTCGCGATTAGCGGGGCAACCTTCCCCTCCTGTCCGCCACGCGGGGAGAGGGCAACCACGACGGCGTCGGCACCCGAGAGGGCCGAGGTCAGGGTTGCGGGATCCTGGACGTCGCCGGTCACATAGTCCACGCCCTCGATCGGAGACTCGGGCAGGCTGCGGGAGAAGGCGCGCACCGACAGTCCACGCGCAATCGCCTCGCGGGCAATGTGGGATCCGGCGTATCCGGTGCCGCCGAGGATGGAGATCTGAGTCATTGTGTGTCCTTTCAGTGTGCGTACCCCGTATTCGGCGTCGCATTAGTTACGATAAGAGAGTAAAGCGACCCTGTGAAGTAGGCACTTTGCGGTAACCATGCATTTTCGGCGAAATGAGAAGAAAAATGACGCAGTTGGCAATGGATCCCTACGATCGAAACTGCCCCACGCGCCGGCTCCTGGATCGGATCGGCGATCGCTGGACGGTGCTCATTGTCGGGGCGCTGGGCGAGGGACCGCGCCGGTTCGGGGAGATCTCGCGCCGGGTGGACGGGGTCTCGCAAAAAATGCTCACCCAGACCCTGCGCGGCCTGGAGCGCGACGGCCTGGTGCGACGCACCGTGTATGCCGAGATGCCCCCGCGGGTGGAGTACGCGCTGACCCCGGTGGGGGAAACCCTGCAGGAGCCGCTGCGCGCGCTGGAGGACTGGGCGCGCGAGCACATGGGCGGCGTGCAGGACGCCCGGGAACGGTACGACGCCGTGGCATAGTCCGGAATATCTCGGCCGCATTTCGGTTGTAATGACCACGTGCGCACAAGGCTGCACGGCAATGGAAGGAATACTGATGACGGTTTTGGTAATCGGTGCAACCGGCGAACTTGGTCGCGCTACCGTATCCGCACTGAGTGCGCACTATGATGTGTTGGGCGTCAGCCGTTCCACCGATCCCTCGGTGAATCTCACCGAACCGGAGACCCTGGACGCGCTATTTGCCAACCATGATCCGTTTGAAGCGGTGGTGGTGCTCTCGGGTGCCGTTCCATTTGCCCCGTTGGCCGAGCTGTCGCGAGAAGATTTCCAGACGGGATTCACCTCGAAGTTCCTCGGTCAGGTTGAGGCCGTGCAGCGCGGGGTGGCGCACGTGGTCGACGGGGGCTCGTTCACCCTGGTGAGCGGGATTCTCAGCGACCACCCCGTGCCGGGCTCGGCTGCGGCATCCTCCATCAACTCGGCCGTAAACGGATTTGTGGTGGGCGCTGCCCCCCAGCTGCCCCGGGGAATTCGGCTGAACGCCGTGAGCCCCACCGTGGTTACCGAGTCCGTGCGGTATCACGAAGCGTTCCGTGGTTTCGAACAGATCCCCGCGGCGCAGGTTGCCCAGTGGGTCCTGCGCTCGGTCGCCGGGGAGCAGACCGGACAGATCTTCCGCGCCGGCTGGTAAACCCGCGCCCACACAAACGGACGGCATCCCGAGCGGGGTGCCGTCCGTTTGCTGCCTAGGCCAGGGTCAGCGTGAAGGTGGTGGCGATGGTGTCGCCCGGCGCGATGACCAGCGGGCCCAGACGCTCATCCTCGGGATCGTAGGGACGCACCGAGGGCTCGACCGCCAGAACGTCTGCGATCCCATGCCAGGGGGAGCCCTGCGATGCCCGGTGCTCCTGCCAGATGAACGCATAGGGGAACAGCTCGGCATCCCACTCCAGCGTGGCGCGCAGTCCGGATACCGGATTATCCAGGACCGCACGTCCGATGGCGCCGCACGGATACGCGGCAAACGCCCCGTGGGTCTCCGGCGGCGCGGGGATGTGCAGCGGGAGCACGCTCTCGCCGAGCGTGATGCCGAGCCCCGGTCCCACCAGTGGTGGTGCAAACGCCGGGTGTTCGGCCCAGCTGATCGGCTGCGGGCGCTCGCCGAGGTTGGTTGCGCGCTGGGTGATCCGCAGTGTGGTGTCGATTAGTTCGAACACACGTTCGAGTAGTATCGGAACCGTGTCCAGCGTCACGCTCGCGTGCACCCGCGCTGCCGAGCCCTGGGCAGTGGTCGCCGCTGAAACCCGCCAGGTTTTCCAGGCTGCCTCCCCGTGGAAGGGCTGGGCGATCCCGTCCACTCTGCGCTCATCTCCGGAGTGCGGGACCAGGGTGTGCCAGCCGCCGGCATAGCGTCGGTGCCACTGCCCGTTGGACCCCGGTGCATCCGTGGGCAGGTCCGGCTCGGGCTCACGTCGGTAGAGCAGCTCGACCGGATCGCCGCCGTCTTGGGAATAGATCAGCGAGTCCAGGCGCGCCCCGATCGGATCGATTTGTGCGCCGAGCGAGTCCCGGGTGAGGGAAACCAGGGTGTGCGAATCCGGAGCCTGAGATACCCCTGTGGAGTCGAGGGCCGGCGCGCTAGGCACCGGCACGCCAGCCGTGATACTCGGTGAGGCCCAGCAGTTCTGCGGCTCGGGTGGTGTCGTAGAGTCCGCCGTATTCGCCGACCCGGTCCGGGACCGTCAGGCTCGGGAAGGCCGCCGCGACGATTTCTCGCGTGGGCCAGGGAGACATGGTGTCCGGTGCGCTGATGTTAAGCACCTCGGCCCCCTCGAAGGGCACCTCCGCCGAACGCAGAATCGCCGTCACCGCATCCCGGGTGTCCAGCCACGCCCAGAGGTCGCGACTGCCCGTTGCCGGGGACTGTGCCATCTCGTCCAGGCGGTACCGCAGGCGCTCGCCGGTGCCCACAAATGGGAAGCGCAGCGTGATGGTCGGCACCTGCCAGCGGCGGTGGGTAAACGCGGCAATCTGCTCCATGAACACCTTGGAGAGGCCGTAGGTATCCACGGCAACGATCGGATGGTCCTCATCCACCGGCAGGTAGTCCGGGGTCAGATCACGGTCGGCCCAGGCGAAGCCCACGGCCGAGGCGCTGGAGACCGCGACGATCCGGCGGACGCCGTGCTCGCCGGCTGTGCCGATCACCCGGTAGGCCGAGGACACGTTGCGCACCAGGGTGTCATGATCATCAAACTGACCGGGTGAGGGGATCGCGGCCAGGTGCAGCACCGCATAGACATCGGGCCCGGCGGCGTCAAACACCGCATCCACGACCGCCTGGTCGCGCAGGTCGCCCACCAGGGTGGCGGCCGCGCCGGGCAGTTCGAACGGGGCCTGATCTGCGGCGATCACCCGGTAGCCGGCGTCGAGGGCGGCCCGGGCGACCGGACCGCCGATCCCGCCGGCCGCACCGGTGATCACGAGGGTGGGGGAGATGGTATTCACGAAGGTTCCTAACCTTTCACGGCCCCGACGAGGCCGTTCACGAAGTAGCGCTGCAGACTGAAGAACAGGATGATGATCGGAATCACCACGATCAGGGCCGCGGCCATGAGCGTGTTGTACTGAACAGTGTCGCCCTGTTGCAGGCTTTGTAGGGCAATGGGCAGGGTGTAGCGAGTCGGATCGTTCAGCGAGACGCGGGTCAGCTGATACTCATTCCAGGTGGGGATCGCGGTGAGCAGCGCGATGGTGATCAGTGCGGGCCGCGCCAGCGGCAGGTAGATCCGCGAGAAAATGCGCAGCTCCCCGGCACCGTCCACACGGGCGGCCTCGCGCAGGTCCCCGGGGACCGCGTTGAACGCGTTTGTCAGCAGCAGGATCGCCAGCGGGGCCGATCCGTTGATGAAGGGCAGGATCAGGCCCAGGTGCGTCCCCAGAATGCCCATCTCGTTTTCCAACATCACCACCGGCAGCAGGGTGACCACGCCTGGCACAAACAGCAGCACCAGGAACAGTCGGAACAGCAGCGTCTTGCCGCGGAAGCGCAGCACCGAGAAGGCGTAGGCGGCGCAGGAGTAGATGACGATCACGCCGAGGGTCGTGGCCCCGGTGACCCAGAGGCTGTTCAGGAAATAGTCGAAGAAGTGCAGCCGATTCCAGGTGTCGATCAGGGTGTCGAGGGTGGGATTGGCCGGGATCAGGTTGTTGCCGGCGTTGACCTCCTCGGTGGTTTTGAAGGCCGCCGAGACCATATAGGCAAACGGATACAGGCTGACCACCGCGTAGAGTCCAAGCACCAGACCCACCACGGTTTTCCCGCTGAGGTTAAACAGTCGGGTGTACCAGGGTTTGGGGGTATAGGGCGAGGATGCGGGGGCTTTTCGCGCGCTGGGCGCGGGGGCGAGGTCTACCACTACTGGGCCCTCTTCTCGAGTCGTTGGTTGATCAGGGCGATCGCGAGCGCGGCGAGGAACAGCATCCAGCCGAGGGCGCTGGCCAAGCCCAGGGTGGGGGAGAGCTCGGACAGGAACGCCAGGCGGTAGGTTTCCAGGCCTAGCACGTTGGTGTGGTTGCCCGGCCCGCCGTTGGTCATGATCAGGAAGATTTGGAAGCCCTGCAGCGCATCGCGCAGGTTCAGCAGGAACACGATGCCGGTGGTGGCACGCAGCAGCGGCCAGACGATCGACGTATTGGTGCGCCACCATCCCGCGCCGTCGAGTGTGGCGGCCTCAAACACCGAGGTGTCCAGGGACTGCAAACCGGTGAGGTAGAGCAGCATGGCCACCGGGACCGCCGACCAGACCAGCACGATGATCAGCGTGGGCAGGGCGGTATCGGGGTTGCCGAGAAAGCCCTGCGGCTGGGTCAGGGACCCGAGTCCCAGCACCCTGAGCAGGCCGTTGATCGCCCCGTTGGGCTCCAGGATGTACTGCCACGCCAGGTATACGGCGATGCCGGTGGTGACGTAGGGCACAAAGTAGACCGAGCGCAGGATGCCCTGGAATCGCTTGGCCGAGTTCAGGATGATGGCCAACGGAAAGCTCACCGCGATGGTCAGCACCGGTACCGCGATACACACCCACAGGGTGTTCAGGGCCGCCGCCTGCACGCGGGGTGCATACGTCTTGCTGCCGAAGAGAAGGTCGGTGAAGTTCTGGAAGCCGACCCATTCCCAGTTGGGACTAAAGCCGTTCCAGCGGGCGAAGCTCAGCGCCAGGCCGTAGCCGATCGTATACACACCCATGATCGCAAACAGGATCAGGGCGGGGGCCACAAAGGCGTAGCCCCAGCGGGATTCGGTGCGGTTGTAGCGGATGCGGGGGCGCCGCGTCTTAGCCGGGCCCGAAGCGGAACCCCGAGCGGATTTCTGAGCGAATTTCTGCGCGGAGTTCGACGCGGCAGCCGTGGCGGATGCCGGAGTGGCGGCGAGAGCGGTGGCGTCCGTCGCGGGCGGCGACGAGGTGGCCGCCGCGGTGTGGGGGGAGTGGCGGGGACCGTTCTGGTCCCCGTCACCCCCGACCCCGCGCAGTGCGGAGTCGGGAGTAACGTGGCTGGTCATTGCTTAGCCCTTCTGGGTGACCCAGTAGGAGTCGATGAGCTCGGCCATCTTGGACCCGGTCTGCGCCGGATCGGTCTGGGCGAGCGGGGTCATGTTCATCAGCAGCGCACCCACGTCACCCGGGTCGTACTGGTTGGGACGGTAGGAGGTGTTGCCCGGGTTGTAGGTGTTGGGTCCGGCCTCGCCGAACGCCGCCATCATCGCACCGAGAACCGGGCCGACCTCCGTGGAGGGGTCCGCGCCGAGGTCAACCGGGGCGAGGTCGAGGGCGTTGGTGGAGAACTTCTTGGCGTTGTCGGGCTCGGAGACGAACTCCATGAACTTGAGCGCCGCATCCTTGTTCTTGGATGTGGAGGACAGCGAGAGTCCCGTCAGTGAGAACGGAGCCAGCGCCAGATCCTTGACCGCGCCGTCGGCGGGCGGGGGGACCGGGAAGGTCATCAGGTTCTCGGTGTCAAAACCGTTCTGGTTGAGGAAGGAGAGCGTGAAGGTGCCACCCACCAGGAACGAGGACTTGCCCTGGGCGAAGCTCAGGTCGGCCTGGTCGATGTCGAGGGTCTGCGAGCCCGGCATCCAGTACGGGGTGATCTTGTTGTACTCGCTGAGCACCTTGGTGCCGTTCTCCGAGCTCCAGTTCTTGGACTTGTCATCCGTGAACAGGGCTTCGAACGGGCCCTTGCCCAGCTGACCGAAGCCCATCGGCTGCATCAACCATTCCAGGCCGGTCGAGGGGGACTTGAGCCCGATCGTCACGCCGCCGTTGTCGGGGTTGGTCTTCTTGACTGCATCCAGGGCGGCGATGAACTCCTCCCAGGTCTTGGGGGCCTCGGTGATGCCCGCGGCGGCCAGACGCTCCTTGTTGGCATAGACGATGCCGAAGGTGCCGATGGTCAGCGGCACGCTCAGGCGCTGCCCCTCCTCGACGCCGGCGATTTTCGACCCGGTTTCCTGCGAGGACTTGAAGTCCGCCGCGGTCACGGTGCCCTCGTTGCGCACGGATTCGAGGTAGTTCTTGTCCCACTCGGGGGTGATCTTGTCCGCCAGGTTTTCCAACAGCCCGGCCGCGCCGAAGGTGAAGTCCTCGCCGCGCGAGTGGACCTCGAGCAGGTCGGGGAAGTCACCGGTCTTGGCGGCGGCCTGAGTCTTGGTGACAAACGCGTCATCCGGGGTGATCGCCTGCACCTTGACCGTGATCCCGGTCTTGGCCTTGAAATCCTCGGCGGTCTTTTCCAGGGCGGTGGCGTGGGTCTGCTTGAAGGTCCAGAGGGTCAGCGACTTTCCGTCGCCGCCTCCCGCGTTATCGCCGCTGGAGGCGCAGGCGGTGAGGGCGAGGCCAAGGGTCAGGGTTGTGGCTAAAGCCGCTGTTCGTGTGAGACTCCGATGTCTTTTCACTGTGTGGTGCCTTTCGCTGGGGGTTGGTGTTTGCCGTCGTTGGTGAACACATGACGAATCTAAATCAATTTGATAGACTGTGTCAACGCGGATTCAAAAATCCGTGTGGGACACGTTTCCAAGACCCCTGGCAAAGCAGCCACCACCCCGAAACGGAACGCTAGACAATGACGACTTCGCCCGATCTCCCCTTCGCCCTCACCGCCGCCGAGCCCACCGATGGTGTGGTGCTGGCCCGCGCACCCTGGGACATCGACCCCGCCGACCTCGACCGCGACGACACCGTGCGGATCACCGGCGTCACCACCTTCCTCACCGCCCCACAGGGCTGCCCCTACGTGATCGTCCGGGTCGAAACCAACGTGCCCGGCCTGTATGGACTGGGCTGTTCGAGCGACCCGCAGCGCACCCTGGCCATCGCCTCGGTGGTCAACGACTACCTCGCCCCGATGATCATCGGCCGCCCCGCCGCCGACATCGAGGACATCCACCGCCTACTCCTAAATAGTGGCTACTGGCGCGGTGGATCGATCGCCAATAACGCCCTGGCCGGGATCGACGTGGCCCTGTGGGACATCGCCGGCAAGCGCGCGGGCCTGCCGCTGCACGAGCTCTTCGGTGGACGCGCCCGCAATGGTGCCGCCGCCTACACCCACGTGGATGGCTTCACCGCCGGCGAGATTGCCGACAAGGTTTTGGCCGCCACCGAGAAGGGCTACCGTCACGTGCGTGTGCAGGTTGCCGTGCCCGGGACCGACACCTACGGAACCGCCGCCGCCGATGCCGCCGAGGAGCGTCGCCGGCACCTGCGCGAGGATCGCTGGGATTCGCTGTCCTACCTGCACCACGTCCCGCCGGTGCTGGCCGAGATCCGCTCGCTGGTGGGCGACGGTGTCGAGCTGCTGCACGACTCGCATGAGCGACTGACCCCCGCCCAGGCGCGGCGCTTCATGACCGAGATTGAGCCCGCCCGGCTGTTCTTCGTGGAGGACCTGCTGGCTCCCGAGGACGCCGATCACTTTGCCGAGATGCGCCTGGCCGGATCCACCCCGCTCGCGGTGGGAGAGCTGTACACCGAGGCGTCCCAGTACACGCGCCTGTTCACCACCCGCTCGATCGACTTCGCCCGGCTACGGATCCCCACCCTGGGCGGGCTCACCACGACCCGCAAGATCCTGGCGGCCGCCGAACTGTTCGGCGTGCGCTCGGCCCCGCACGGCCCGGGCGACGTCAGTCCGCTCGGCCAGGCGGCGAACGTGGCGATGAACGTGTCCTCCCACGCATTCGGCGTGCAGGAGGCGGCCGGATTCCGTGAGGCCACTCTCGAGGTGTTCCCCGGTGCCCCGGTCGCCCGGGGCGGCGTGCTCTACCCGAGCACCAAGCCCGGCCTCGGCGTGGACTTCGACGAGGCGGCCGCCCGGAAGTACCCGGTCACCGCCCCCGGACAGCACGACCGCTGGGCCCTGCTGCGCGCGACCGACGGCGCGGCCCAGCGTCCGTAGCCCCGGTGCCCTGATTCGCAGGAACCCCGTTGTGAAACATCACAACGGGGTTCCTGCGTGAGAGGCGGCGGTTGGGCGGTTCCTACTGCAGCACCAGCGACTGCGGCTGGACCGAGAGCAGGGTGTCGAGCACGAGGGAGGCGGCGCCGATGGCGCCGACGGCGTCGCCCAGGGCGCTGGTGGTGACCACCGTCTCGCGGGTCTTCTCCACAAACGGGGAGGCGTCCACGATCTCGCGCACGATCGGCAGGAATCGTTCGGCCAGCAGGGTCCAGGCGGGACCGCCGAAGATGATCAGTGGGGCATCCACCAGGGTTGCGGCGGCGGCAACTCCGCGGCCAACCCGGCGCGCCCAGCCGTCGATGATGTCGCGGGCCTCGGCGTCACCATCGTGGGCGATGCGGACCAGGTCGACCAGGGCGTCCTCGGCCTCGGTGGGGGAGACGGGCAGGCTCAGCCCGGTCAGCACGCCGCGGCGCACCCCCTCCTCCGCCAGGTCTCGGGTGGTGCAGGACGCATCCAATCCGCCCACCTCGCCCGCGTTGCCCGAGACGCCGCGCAGCACGGTGTCGTTCACCACCAGGCCCATGCCCGATCCGGTGCCGATATAGAAAAACACAAACGTGTCGACATCGGCGGCCGCGGGCCCGGCGGCCCAGCGCTCGGCGATGACCGCGGCGGTCACGTCCTTGTCCAGAATGACCGGCAGCCCGGTCAGTTCGGCCAGGCGCTCCCGTACGGGGACACGACCCCAGCCCCGCAGCTGCGGGGGATCGATGATGACCCCGGAATCCAGGTCGATCGGGCCGGGGGCAGCCACCCCGAGACCCAGGATCCGGTCCCGCGGAAGCTTCGCACTCTCGATCAGCTCGGACACCAGGCGGGCGATATCTCCGAGAACCCGGTCGGGCTCGGTCACATCGTGCATCGGGTGGCGGCGTTCGGCCAGCACCGCGCCGGTCACGTTCAGCACCGCGACGGTGGCGACCGCCGGGTCCAGGTGCACACCGATCGCATAGTAGGCGTCGGGGTTCAGGTGCAGCAGCGTGCGCCGCTTGCCCCCGACCCCGGCAGCCGAGGGAACCACGGTGCCCTCATCCAGAATCACGCCCTGATCGATCAGCCGGCGGCAGATATTCGAGACCGTCTGCGCCGAGAGCCCGCTCGCGGTGGCCAGCTCGACCCGGCTCAGCCCGTCGGGGGCGCGACGCAGCGAATCCAGGACCACCGACTCGTTGAAGTTCTTGAGGCGGGGCAGGTTGGTGCCGCGGCGCGCGGAGACCGGCGTCTGCTCGGTGAGGTGCGAGGGTCTGGCCATGGGTGGCGAATTTCCTTCCGGGACTGAACGGGGTGTGGGCCACGGCTGCGCTGCCGTCGCCCACACCGTGCTGCGTGGGCCTAGGGTAGTTGTCGCAACGCAACAATCGCCCAGGGGGAAACCTCTAATTCACTCGCGAGAATACCACTCTCATCGGCTGAAACCGTGAAAAGGGCGGTGGCACGCGCGCCGCGGTTGATCAGCGCCAGTTCCTCGCGGGTCGGGGCCTCGGGCTCGCCGAGTTTCCGCCACTCGGCGATTGCGTTGCCGTGTTCCAGATCCAGGGTTTCCACCTCGAAACGGGTGCTCGGAGCGAGCCCTTCCAGACGGATACTCAGGGTCCGTGGCGAGCCGATCCGACCGTTGGCATCGGCGACCTCGCGGGAATCAAAGGACGCGGGGATCGACTTGGGCTGCTCACTCGGATAGTGGTAGACCAGCGCGCTCAGGCGCCCAGATTCCGCGTCCCGGCTGAGAATCGTGCCGTCGGTGCGCGCGATCAGCTCATCACCCAGGCCGTTCAACATGCGGTAGGCGTGCAGGGTCGGCTTGGGGATGCCCGGCAGGGTAAACATGCCAAAACCTCCGTGGAAGAGTTCGTCCCCGGCGCCACCCTCCTCAAACACGTCGGTGAAGGCCCAGTAGGCCAGCGAGTCGACGGTGCCGATCGAGTGCAGGATCGTGCGCACCACAAACGTCGCCGCGGGCACGGTGTCGTGGGTGTGGTCTCTCGGCGAGGAGGAGGAGCTCCACTCGGTGAGGTGGATCTCGGCGTTCGGGTAGACGCTCTCGTCGACGATGCGACGAATGGTGGCCAGATCGGTCGGGGTGGCATCCACGCCGCGGGTTAGCTTCTCGCCCTGGCCGTGCTCATCCAGCGCCCAGTCGGTGGGGTAGGGGTGGGTGGAGACAAAATCCACCGGGAGGTTGTGGGCGGCGCAGTATTCCAGGAAGGCGTCGAGCCAGACCGGGCGCCAGTCCAGGGTGTCCAGGTCGTCGCGGCCGGCCACGATCTGCGCACCGAAGTCCTCCTTTTCCCCATCGAAGCGGGTGTCGGGCACGAAGTTGGAGGTTGCCGGGCCGCCCACGCGCAGACCCGGGTCGATGGCCTTGATCGTCTCGGCGCTCACCCGGTACAGCTCGAAGTACTCCGAGCGGGTGCCGTGGAAAAAGCCCCAGAGGTTCGGCTCATTCCAGACCTCGAAATACCAGGTGCGCACCTCGGCCAGGCCATAGCGGCGGATCCAGTGTCGCATCAGGCGGTCGACCAGCTCGGCCCAGCGTGCGGAGTCGGTGGGCGGGGCACCGTGGGCACCCCACCAGAACACGGTTTCGGTTTCCCGGGCCAGCGCGCGCGGGCTAAAGCCGAGCTCCACGAAGGGGCGGATGCCGATGTCGAGCAGCGCGTCCACCAGTGCATCCACGTACTGGAAGTTGAAGACCGGGGTGCCGTCCTCCTTTTCCGTGTAGACGAACATGTCGTCGTGGAAGAGTCCGTGGAAGCGGATATAGCGGAAGTCGGCAACCGCGCGGGCTTCGGTGAGCTGGCGCTGCCAGTCGGCGCGCAGGCCCTCGTTTGCGCGGCCGGCACCGACCACGGTGCTCCAGTAGTGCGTAAGCGGGGTTCCGGGGGCGGCGGCGTTGCCGGAGAGGATCAGGGGGGAGGTCACGCGGGGGTCCTTTCGACGGTGATGTGGACGGTGCGGGCGAGCATGAATTTCGCGCTCGGGCTCTGATGCCACTTTATAGTAAATCAAAAGGATTTACTATCTGTCGGTCGAGGAAACACGCGTCGCCCCCGGAAGCGGGTTCCGGGGGCGACGTGGGGCGATGCTGGCCTGTGGGCCTGTGGGCCTGTGGGCCTGTGGGCCCGTGAGGTCGTGAGGTCGTGAGGTCGTGAGGTCCTGGGGTCGGGGACCCTCGGGTTCGCGGGGTGTGTCGGCTAGACGGTCACGATATCCGCGGGGCTGATGCCGTGCGGCAGTCGGTCACGATTCAGGGTGATCGTGTCATAGCCGTGGGGGACCGGGGTGCCCGATTCATCCAGGTTCACAAACACGATCTTCTCGATGGTCAGGATCGACTGGCGGGTGAACATGTTGCGCACCTCGGCGCGCATGGTCAGCGAGGTGCGACCAAAGTGGGTGGCGCGCAGACCCATCTCGATAATGTCGCCCTGTCTGGCGGAGCTGACAAAGTTGATCTCCGAGATCAGCTTGGTGACCACGCGGTGGTTACCCAGCTGGAGGATCGCGTAGATCGCCGCCTCCTCATCGATCCAACGCAGCAGGCTCCCACCAAACAGGGTGCCATTCGCGTTGAGATCCTCGGGACGCACCCACTTGCGGGTGCGGAAATTGATTTCGTGATCGGAGCTCATTGCTCCTCCTTCCGGTTCGGGGGACGGGAAGCAGGGAACGGCGCTGGTCGCTACGGGATTCAATCCTAAACCCGGGGTCTGAATGTGGCCTCGGTGTGTCGAAGCGTCGCGCGCGTCGGTTCCGTGCGCCGCGTTCTCGGCATGCCCGGAGCGCGCGGGGTCCGGGAGGCCGTATCCTGGAGTCGTGACCTACACACTGCAGCAGATCCTCGACGTGACCGAACGCCTCTGGCCGGCGCGTGGCGCATCCGATTGGGATGCGTCCGGGCTGATCGCCGGCGACCCACGCGAGCAGGTCTCCGCGGTGCACCTCGCGGTGGATCCGGTGGCCGAAACCGCCGCCGAAACCCTGGCGGTGGGTGCCCAGCTGCTGATCACCCACCATCCGCTCCTCCTGCGCGGGGTGACCTCGGTGGCCGCCGACCGCTATAAGGGATCGGTCATCCACACCCTGATTCGTGGTGGCGCCGCCCTTCTGGCCGCCCACACCAACGCCGATGTGGTCGAGGCGGGTACCTCGCAGGTTCTTGCCGATCGCCTGGGTCTGGTCGAGACCACACCCATCCTGCCCGGTGAATCCCCGACCCGCGGGATTGGCCGGGTGGGCACCCTGCCCGAGCCCAAGACCCTGGGTCAGATCGCGCGCGAGCTCGCCGAGATCCTCCCCGCGACCGCGACGGGAATCCGCGCGGCCGGAGAATACGACCGGGAGATCCGCACCATCGCGCTGTGTGCCGGTGCCGGTGACTCCCTGCTGGGCGAGGCCGCCGTCCGCGGTGCCGACCTCTACATCACCAGCGATCTGCGTCACCATCCCGCATCCGAGGCGCGCGAACAGGCGCTGCTGGGGTCGGGCCCCGCACTCATCGATACCTCGCACTGGGCAAGCGAATGGCTGTGGCTGGATGCCGCCGCCGCGCAGCTCCGTGCCTCCCTGCCCGAACTCACCGTCACGGTGAGCGATATCCGCACCGACCCGTGGGACTTTGTTGTCACCCAGTGACACCATGCCTCCCACTCCCAGCGAAAGAGAACCCGTGAAAGCCACCGCCGCCGCGCAAGCCAAACTCCTCGACCTGCAGGCCATCGACGCCGAGATCACCAAGCTCGCCCACCGTCGAGTCAGCCTGCCCGAGCTCGCCGCCCTGACCTCGTTGGAGGCCGACCGTGACGCCGCCCGGGGAACCCTGGCCCGCGACCTCGGCAGCTTCGAGGACGTCAAGGTGGAGCTGGACCGCCTCGAGGCCGACTCGGTTGTGGTGGATGCACGCATCGCCCGCGACAACCAGCTGATCGAATCCGGCAGTGCCAACCCGCAGGCCCTCAGTGGCATTCAGGCCGAGCTGGAGTCGCTGCGCGTGCGTCGCAGCGTGCTGGATGAGGCGCAGCTGATCAGCATGGAGGCCGTCGAGGCCGCCCAGGCCGTCCTGGACGGCAGCCGCAGCGCCGAGGCCGAGATTACCGGGCAGATCCAGACCGTCGAGGCCAGCCGGGACGAGTCCCTTGAGGTCATCGCCGAGGAGCTTTCGGCCCAGGAAAACCTGCGTGGCAACCTCACCATCGGCATGGACGAGCCCCTGCTCGCCCTGTACGAGCGGGTGCGGGCGCGCGGCGGTGTGGGTGCGGCCCTGTTCCAGCGTGGTGCCTGTGGTGCCTGCAAGATTGCCTCCACCGGCAACGAGCTGGAGGCCGTGCGTAACGCCGGTCTCGACGAGGTGCTGCAGTGCCCCGAGTGCTCGGCGATCATGGTTCGCACCGAGGAGTCCGGCCTCTGGGGCCAGACCCAGGCCTAGCCGCTGCGGCGTGCGCCGCGCCGGTCCCGAATGGGATGCGGGCGCCGCGCGCGCTACAGTAGTGGTGAATGGGTCGGCAAGGCGATCGCGGCATCGGCAACGATGACGAGGAACGTCCGGGCTCCACAGAGCAGGGCGGTGGATAACATCCACCCGGGGTAACCCGCGAGACAGTGCAACAGAGAATAGACCGCCACCGGTTTTCCGGGGGTAAGGGTGAAACGGTGGGGTAAGAGCCCACCAGCGACCGGGGTGACCCGGCCGGCTTGGTAAACCTCGCTCGGAGCAAGATCAGACAGGAAACCATGGGGCTGCTCGTCCCGTTTCCGGGTAGATTGCTTGAGCCCGTCGGCAACGGCGGGCCTAGATAGATGGTCGCCCATGAGGGATTTCCCTCGGGACAGAACCCGGCGTAAGAGTCGGCCCATTCCCACCACGTAAAATGCCGTGGCCCCTCCGAATACTCGGAGGGGCCGCGGTGTTTCCGCGTCTACTGGGCGCGGGCCGCGAAGGCCGCAGCCCCCAGGATGCCCGCCTTATTGCGGTGTACCGCGGGCATGATCGGGGCGTCGAGTGTGAGCAGCGGCAGGAAGTGCTCGTGGTGCTTGGAGACACCGCCGCCGACGATGATGCGGTCGGGGGAGAAGAGGAACTCCAGCGTCTCGAAGTAGCGTTGGAGGCGTGCGGCCCACTCGGCCCAGTCCAGGTCGTCGCGCTCCTTGGCGCGGTAGGAGGCGCGGGTTTCGGCGTCGTGCCCGTCGATCTCCAGGTGGCCGAGTTCGAAGTTGGGAATCAGCGTGCCGTTGTAGACGGCGCCCGCCCCGATGCCGGTGCCCAGGGTGATAACCAGGCTCAGCCCGTCCTCGCCGCGGGCGGCCCCGAACTCCGATTCGGCGAAACCGGCGGCGTCGGCGTCATTGACGAAGGTCAGCGGACGTCCGAGCGCCTCGCCGAAGCGCGCGTGAGCATCCAGGCCGATCCACTCCTTGGACACGTTGGCCGCGGACATGGTTTTTCCCCCGCGTACAATCGCCGGGAATGCGACACCCAGGGGGACGGATTCGGCGTCCGGTCCCAGGCGGTCGATGATTTCGGCGACCGTCTTGATGATGTCGTCGGGCCGTCCACCCTCGGGGGTGAGGATCTTGACCCGGTCGCTGATCAGCTCGCCCGAGGCGAGATCCACGATGCCACCCTTGATTCCGGTTCCGCCGATGTCGATGCCGACGGCGCGTGCGGCGTGCGGGGCGCTCACTTTGCGCTCGGCAGGGTCAGCACGTCGGCACCGGTTTCGGTGACCACGAGGGTGTGTTCAAACTGCGCGGTGAGGCTCTTGTCCCGGGTGGTGACCGTCCAGTCATCCGCCCAGAGATCCCACTCGATTCCGCCCAGGGTCAGCATCGGCTCGATGGTAAAGACCATGCCGGGGACCATCACGTCGCTGTAGCGCGGCGCCGAGTCGTAGTGGGGGATGATGAGGCCCGAGTGGAACGCGGCACCCACACCGTGTCCGGTGTAGTCGCGGACCACCCCGTAGCCGAAACGCTTGGCGTAAGCCTCGATGGTGCGCCCAATCACGTTGACCTCGCGACCCGGGGCCACCGCGCGAATGCCGCGGCGCAGGGCCTCCTCGGTGCGCTCGACCAGCAGGCGGGTTTCCTCGGCCACGTTGCCGATCAGCAGCGTGCGGTTGGTGTCGCCGTGGAACCCGTCCAGGTAGGCGGTGATGTCGATGTTGAGGATGTCGCCGTCGCGCAGCACGGTGTCATCGGGGATGCCGTGGCACACCACCTCGTTGAGCGAGCTGCACAGCGACTTGGGGTATCCGCGGTAGCCCAGCGTGGACGGGTAGGCGTCGTGGGCAATCAGGAAGTCGTGGGCGATCTGGTCCAGCCGGTCGGTGGTGACTCCGGGGACCGCGTGCTCCTCGACCAGGGCGATCGCATCGGCGGCCAGGCGGCCCGAGCGACGAATACGCTCCACATCCTCGGCCGAATAGACATCCGAACCGGTGAACGGGGCGGGCGCCGCCTTCCCCACATATTCGGGTCGCGGAATGTGGGCGGGCACGTGACGCTGCGGCGAGACGATACCGGGGATGAGGTTTCCGAGGGAGTCCTGAGGCATAGGATCAGTCTAGGCCCTGATCAAGGAGGAACTATGGCAACCGATCCGACAACCCAGTATTGGTACAACTCCCGCACCGGAGCGGTGGAGCAGGGACTCGTGTCGCCCGCCGCCGACCGCGTGGGACCCTTCGAAACCCGCGAGGAGGCCGCCCACGCGATGGACAAACTGCGAGAAAATGCCGAGCGTTGGGCACGCGAGGACGCCGAGAACGACTAGTCCAATGTAAACAGGGTGTTTCGACTGCGCGAAACACCCGTCACCCCATTCCGGCGGGGGTGCTCGAACCACTAATCTAGACACAGCGAGCACGTGCGGTCGCGGGAAAGAGGAGCCCATGGATAAGCAGCGAGATTTCGTCCTGCGGACGATTGAAGAGCGCGGCGTGAAGTTTGTACGCTTGTGGTTCACCGATGTTGTGGGTACCTTGAAATCCGTCGCGATCGCCCCCGCCGAGGTGGAGGGTGCCTTCACCGAGGGCCTGGGCTTTGATGGTTCGGCCATCGAGGGCATGTCCCGTCGGTTCGAATCGGATCTGCTGGCCCACCCGGACCCCTCGACATTCCAGATCCTGCCGTGGCGCAGCGGCCAGGACCCCACGGCCCGGATGTTCTGCGACATCACGACCCCGGATGGTCAGCCTGCGAACACCGATCCGCGTAACGTCCTGAAGCGTGCGCTGGCGCATGCCGCCGACCGCGGTTTTACCTTCTATACCCACCCGGAGATCGAGTTCTACCTGCTGAAGTCCGCGCAGATCGGTCCCGAGGGTCCGATTCCGGTGGACTCGGCCGGCTACTTCGACAACGTCCCCGGGGGCACCGCACACGACTTCCGCCGTCGCAGCGTGCGGATGCTGGAAGACCTGGGCATCTCGGTGGAATTCAGCCACCATGAGGCCGGTCCCGGACAGAACGAGATCGACCTGCGCTACGCCGATGCGTTGGCCACCGCCGACAACATCATGACCTTCCGCACGGTCATCAAGGAGGTCGCGATCGAGCAGGGTGTGTACGCCACGTTCATGCCCAAGCCGATGTCCAACCAGCCCGGTTCGGGCATGCACACGCACCTCTCACTGTTCGAGGGCGACACCAACGCGTTCTTCGAGGCCGGTGCGCAGTACCAGCTGAGCAAGGTGGGTCGCCAGTTCATCGCCGGGCTGCTGCACCACGCACCGGAGATCACCGCGGTCACCAACCAGTTTGTGAACTCCTATAAGCGCCTGTGGGGCAGCGTCGGCAGCAACAACCTCGCCGAGGCTCCCAGCTACGCCTGCTGGGGTCACAACAACCGCTCGGCCCTGGTGCGCGTCCCGCTGTATAAGCCCAATAAGGGTCAGAGTGCCCGGGTTGAATACCGCGCGATCGACTCGGCGGCCAACCCCTACCTCGCCTACTCGCTGCTGCTGGCCGCGGGCCTCAAGGGCATCGAGGAGGGCTATGAGCTGCCGCCGGAGGCCGAGGACGATGTCTGGTCGCTCTCGGACGCCGAGCGTCGCGCGCTGGGCTACGCCCCGCTGCCCTCGAGCCTGGACAGCGCCATCTCGCTGATGGAGCGTTCCGAGCTGGTCGCCGAAACCCTGGGCGAGCAGGTGTTCAACTACGTGCTGGCCAATAAGCGTCAGGAGTGGGACGAGTACCGCGCGCAGGTCACGCCGTACGAGCTCGCCAAGAACATCGAAATTCTCTAGCGGTGCCGCGTCCGGCCACGGGCCTCAGTGTCCTCGCGCGGATCGGGTTTGCCGAGCTCACCGCCGCCCGCACCCTCATCGAGCAGCTGGGTGAGGTGGGGTGGCCGGTGGAGCCGGACACCCTGGAGGAGTTCGCGGCGGCCGCCGATCCCGATGAGGCGCTGCGCACACTGCTGCGCCTGGGGGAGACCCGACCGGATCTGCTGAGCGAGATTGCCCAGGACCCGTTCTGGCGTCGCGCGCTGATCCGGGTCATCGGCGTGTCCGAGGGGCTGGCCGAATTCCTGCTGCGCCACCCCGAGGAAAGCCGGGTGCTGGCCGAACCGACCCTGGTATTGCCCACCGCCAGCGAGATGCGTGAGCGTCTGGCCCTCGCCGTGGGTGAGGAGGACGGGTTTGCGAGCTTGCCCGAGCGTGAGGCGGTCATCGCCCTGCGGGTGGCCTACCGGCGCGAGGTGCTGCGCATCGTCCGGGTGGACACCGAGGCCGAGGATCCCCGCGATGTGCTCGATGGTGTGGCCCGGGCGCTCTCGGACGCGGCCGCCGCGGCGCTCTCGGCCGCGCTGCTCATCGCCCGCTCGGTGGCCGCGGATCCCGCGGGAGAGCTGCCCCGCTTCCCGCGCGACGAGGTCGCCGCGACCCGGCTGGCGATCATCGGCATGGGCAAGGCCGGTGCCGGCGAGCTCAACTACGTGAGCGATGTGGATGTCATTTTTGTCGCCGAGGCGGCCGAGGACGCCGACATCGACAACCAGCGGGCGATCGTGATCGCGACCCGGCTGGCCACGATCCTGATGCGCAGCATCTCGGAGTCGGCGATCGAGCCCGCGCTCTGGGAGGTGGACCCCAACCTGCGTCCCGAGGGCAAGCAGGGCGCGCTGGTGCGCACCCTCGAGTCCCACCTCGCGTACTACGACCGCTGGGCCAAGAGCTGGGAGTTCCAGGCCCTGCTTAAGCACAGGCATTTGGCCGGCGACGCCGAGCTGGGCGAGCGCTACCACCGGGCGATCGATCCGCTGGTGTGGGCGAGTTCGGGCCGGGAAAACTTTGTTGAGTCGGTGCAGCGGATGCGCGAGCGGGTGACCGCCAACATCCCGGCCGAAGACGTGAGCTTCCAACTCAAGCTGGGCCCCGGGGGACTGCGAGACATCGAGTTCACCGTGCAGTTGCTGCAGCTGGTGCACGGCTTCGCCGACGAGAGCGTGCGGGTGGGCGGCACCGTGGCCGCGCTGCGCGCCCTAGCGGATGCCGGATATATCGGGCGCGAGGAATCCGGCGAATTCATGGCGGACTACCGCCTGCTTCGGGTCCTCGAACACCGACTTCAGCTTCAGCAGATGCGTCGCACGCACCTGATGCCGCGCGAGGATGACGCCCTGCGCATCCTTGCCCGCGGCTCCCGCCTGGCCGCCTCTGGGGGCGATCTGGTGCGGCGCTGGGAGGCCACCAAGCAGCGGGTGCGCCAGCTGCATGAGCGCCTGTTCTATCGTCCGCTGCTGAGCGCGGTGGCCGAGCTGGGGATGGACGAGACCCGCCTGACCACCGCGGCCGCCGGCGCGCGCCTGGCCGCGATCGGTTTCCGCGATCCCGCCGGAGCCCTCGCGCACATTGCCGCGCTGACCAACGGCATTTCCCGCAGCGCGGCGATCCAGCGCAACCTCCTCCCGGTGCTGCTGCGCTGGCTGGCCGACGGCGCCGACCCCGACTACGGGCTGCTCGCCTTCCGTCGGCTGAGCGATGCCCTGGGCAGCACCCACTGGTTCCTGCGCATGGTGCGGGACTCCTCGGGGGTAGCCGAGCGCCTGACGAAGGTCTTGAGCGGATCACGCTTCATCGGCGAGCTGCTGGATAAGTTCCCCGAGGCCGCGGCCTGGCTGGAATCCGACACCCTGATGCATCCGCGGGATGAGGCCGCGCTGGCGGCCGAGGTCCGGGCGATCCGCAGCCGCTATAGCGAGCCCGACCGTGCGGCTCGCGCGGTACTGCGGGTGCGTCGCCGGGAGATCCTGCGACTCGCCCTGGCCTCGGTGCTCGGGGTGTGCGACGTGCGCACCATCGCCACCGGACTCACGGTCATCACCGAGGTGACCATCGGCGGCCTGCTGGATCTGATCCGCGAGGACGCGACCCTCGACGGCACCCAGCTGGAGTTTGCGATCATCGGGATGGGACGCCTCGGGGGCGGTGAACTGGGCTTCGGCTCGGACGCCGACATCATCTACGTGTATCGCCCCGTCGCCCTCGACCCCGAGCGTGCCGCCCGCGCGGCCGGGAAGATCGCCACCGAGCTCAGCCGCTTGAGTCAGGATGCCCGCCTCCCGCTGGATCTGGACCTTGACCTCCGCCCCGAGGGGCGCAATGGCGCCCTGGTGCGCACGCTGGACTCTTACCGCGCCTACTATGCCCGCTGGTCGCTCACCTGGGAGGCGCAGGCGCTGCTGCGGGCCCGCCCGATCGCCGGCGACCCGGCCCTGTGTGCGGACTTTACCGCGCTGGCCGACACCGTGCGTTACCCCGTGTCCATCGACGCGGCCGAGCTGCGCGAGGTGCGCCGGATCAAGGCCCGGGTGGAGGGGGAGCGCCTGCCCAAGGGTGCCGACCCCACCCGGCATGTGAAGCTGGGGCGCGGTTCGCTGAGCGATGTGGAGTGGTTCACCCAGCTGGTTCAGCTGGAGCATGCGGCCGGGATCCCCGAGCTGCGCACCACCAGCACGCTGGATGCCCTGCACGCCGCCCAGCGTCACCAGTTTGTGGGTCAGGAAGACGCCGATCAGCTCGAAAAAGCATGGTTGTTTGCGTCGCGCATGCGCTCGGCCATGACCCTGTGGTTGAATCGCACTACCGACGTTTTACCCCGAGATCGAGACCAACTGGAGGGCATCGCCCGCATCCTGGAGTATCCGGCCGGATCCGCCGGGGATCTGGAGCAGGACTACCTCCGGATCACCCGTCGTGCCCGAGCGGTCTTCGAACAGCTGTTTTATGGATGGGGGAGCGACACCCCCGAGCGCTAGCCCGTTTGTGTTTCCCTCACCATCGTTTCACCGAGCACCATCGTTTCACCCGAGATACACCGGACTCCCACCCCGGAGTCCACCCCGATTTGCCCCATCGAATCACCCAGCACTACTGCCCCCGAATGCAGCTTTACCCAGAGAAAGTGCCCGTCTCTCGTGCCCCGCAAGCACCCCCGTTACCCCGAATCCAACGCACGTGTGAAACCCCACACGGCGTTGCTTGCGGTGGGGCGGCGGCTGCTAAGTGGAAGCGGCGCTCCGCGCACCGTTCGTGCGATTGGACGCTCGTTTCTGAGCATGGTGGTGGTGTGCGGCGCACTGGCCCTGCCCGCGGTGGTCGCGCCGGTTCCGGTGCAGGCGGCCTCGCTGCCGCGCTTCAGCATGCAGAACTCGGCGACGTGCACCCCGGTGGCAATTCTGGCGTTCCGCGGGAGCGGCGAGGCCAACCTGGCACCCGGCGTGAGCGCGCTCGAGGGTGCCCCCACGCTGTACCCGCGTTCGGGACGCGTCACCAACGGCTGGGAGGGGCCGACCCTGGCCCGCCTGGTGGATGCCCTGGGCGGGGTCGAGCCCGAGTCCGGGTGGCCCGCGGGTTTCTCGATCGGCCAGGTTCCGGTACTCGGCGTCGGTGGCAGCGACGAGACCGGCTACACCGCGGTGCCTATCCAGGCACGCACCACGATCTTCGACGACATGATTGACTCGGCCGCCCACGGGGCCACCTACGCCGAGCGGGTCATGCGTGATTTTGCCGCGACCCAGCCGGTGGGCTGTCGCACCCGGTACATCGCGATCGGCTACTCGCAGGGGGCGATGGCCGCGCGCACGCTGGCCCAGGCGCTCCCCGGGCAGGTTTCGGCGATCCTGACCTTCGGTGATCCGTATCAGCAGCCAGCGGGTGCGGGTAATGAGCGTGAGATCGCCGGCCAGGGCATCATCCGCTGGTGGATGGGCGAGCAGCAGCGTACCCGAACCGACGGGTTCTACAACTTCGCCGGCTATAAGAGCGCCCTGTGTCACCCCCGCGACCCCGTGTGCAGCTACAGCTGGCTCTGGGGACTCGGCGCGCTGCTCACGGTACCCGAGCCGCACCTGAACTATCTGGAGGGCCTCGAGGGCGCCATCAAGGCGCGCGAACTGGCCGAGGTGGCCGCCGCGCTCTGGGCGGGGGACCGACCCGCCGGGCCGGTGGCACCGAGTCCCGCACCCCGGGACGGCATCGCCGATGCCAGCGCCCCGCATGCGGCACCGGCCCCGGCACCGCTGCCCGCGCTGAACTCGGCCACCACCGGGCTTGTCGGCCAGTCGATGGTGTTGGGCGCCGAATCCGGCCTGCCGCTGGGTGCAGCGGTGCACTATGAGTACGACACCACCGGCGACGGGACATTCGATCGCGCGAGCGATTCGCCGCTGCTGGAAATGGTCTTCCAGAGCCCGGGCGAGCACACCGTCACCGTGCGCATGAGCGCCCCCGATCTCGGCACCATCACCCTCACCCGTACGATCACCATCCTCGAACGCGCGGTACCCGCACCGGCCAGTAGCGCGGCCTCCGATCTTGGCCGGGGGTGCCGCGGAGACCCGATGGTCTAATGCGCAGATGCCGCGCTTGAATCAACGCTGATGGGCATCGTGGGACCCCGATCGGGCGCGCACGCATAGCGTGTGTCTGCCCGGTGGTGTTTGCGCGCACCCGTGCGGTGTGCGGCATCCGGGGCCGCGTTTCTGGGAGAATGGACCCATGTCTTCCTCCGCAGCACCTTCCCGTCCCGGACTCTCCACGCGCATCGATGAGCTGTACGCCGCCAAGGCCAGCGCCGACGACGTCTTCGAGTCCTTCCTCGACTGGGCTACCACGGGCGGGATCACCCCGTATCCGGCGCAGGAGGAGGCGCTGATGGAGCTGGTCTCGGGGGCGAACGTGATCCTCTCTACGCCCACCGGCTCGGGGAAGTCCCTGGTCGCGATGGGCGCGCACTTCGCCGCCCTGGCAGCGGGGGAGCGTACCTACTACACCGCGCCGATCAAGGCGCTGGTGAGCGAGAAGTTCTTCGCCCTGGTGGAGGCCTTCGGTGCCGAGAACGTGGGCATGGTCACCGGGGATTCGGCGGTAAACGCCGACGCGCCGATCATCTGCTGCACCGCGGAGATTCTGGCCAATCAGGCGCTGCGCGAGGGTGAGGATGCCGATATCGGCCAGGTGGTCATGGACGAGTTTCACTTCTACGGCGACCGCGATCGCGGCTGGGCCTGGCAGGTTCCGCTGCTGACCCTGCCCAAGACGCAGTTCCTGCTCCTGTCGGCCACCCTGGGCGATGTAACCGACCTCAAGGCCGACCTCAGCCGCCGCACCGGTCGTGACACGGTCGAGGTTACCGGGGCGACCCGTCCGGTGCCGCTGCACTACAGCTACGTGCAGACTCCCGTCCAGGAGACCATCGAGGAGCTGCTACAGACCCAGCGTGCACCGATCTACGTGGTGCACTTCGCCCAGGCGGCCGCGGCCGAGCGTGCGCAGGCGCTCACCAGCGTCAAGATCGTCAGCCGAGAGCAGCGGGACGAGATCGCCGAGGCGATCGGGGACTTCCGCTTCACCACCGGCTTTGGCAAGACCCTCTCCCGCCTGGTTCGGATGGGCATCGGCGTGCACCACGCCGGTATGCTGCCGCGCTATCGCCGCCTGGTCGAGCAGCTGGCTCAGCGCGGGCAGCTGCGGGTGATCTGCGGCACCGACACGCTCGGCGTGGGCATCAACGTCCCGATTCGCACGGTGCTGCTCTCGGGTCTCACCAAGTACGACGGCGTCAAGATGCGCCAGCTCCAGGCGCGTGAGTTTCACCAGATCGCCGGCCGGGCCGGCCGCGCGGGCTTCGACACCGCCGGCGACGTGGTCCTCGAGGCCCCCGAGCATGAGATCGAAAACCTCAAGCTGATTCAGAAGGCCGGCGACGACCCCAAGAAAAAGCGCAAGATCATCCGCAAGAAGGCCCCGCAGGGCTTTGTCTCCTGGGGTGAGGCGAGCTTCGAGCGCATCATCGAGGCGCAGCCCGAGACGCTGGTGAGCCATATGGAGATCACCCACTCGATGATCCTGAACGTGGTTGCCCACGGTCGGGACGCGTTTGCCCGGGTGCGCGCCCTGGTCTTTGACAACCATGAGTCTCGGACGCGCCAGTTTGAGCTGGCCCGGCGCGCGATTGAGATCTATCGGACCCTGGTGTCCGCGGGCATCATCGAGCGCTTCACCGAGGAGGACGGCACCATCCAGTACCGTCTGACCGTCGAGCTGCAGGCAAATTTTGCCCTCAACCAGCCGCTGTCGCCCTTTGCGATTGCCGCGCTGGAGCTGCTGGATCCCGATGTGCCCACCCATGCCCTGGACGTCATCTCGGTGATCGAGTCCACCCTGGATGACCCGCGCCCGATCATCAACCAGCAGCAGTTCCTCGCCCGCGGCGAGGCCGTGAACTCGATGAAGTCCGAGGGGATCGAATACGACGAGCGGATGGAGCTGCTCGAGGAGGTCACCCACCCCAAGCCGCTGGCCGAACTGCTGGATGCGGCGTTTGAGATGTACGCCACCGAGCGTCCCTGGGCGCGCGACTTCGAGCTGCGTCCCAAATCCGTGGTGCGCGACCTGTACGAGCGCGCGATGACCTTCACCGAGTACGTGAGCTTCTATAAGATCGCCCGCTCCGAGGGACTGGTACTGCGCTACCTGTCCGATGCCTACCGGGCGATCAGCCAGAGCGTGCCCGAAGAATTCAAGAGCGAGGAGCTGCGCGACATCATCGAGTGGCTGGGGGAGCTGGTACGCCAGGTCGACTCGAGCCTGCTGGATGAGTGGGAGGAGCTCGCCCACCCGGATCCCGAAAAGCACGCGGCGCAGGCTCAGGCGCTCCCGCCTGCACCGCGCAACATCCTCTCCAATCCGCGGGCATTCCTGGTGCTCATTCGCAACGAGATGTTCCGCCGGGTCCAGCTGGCCGCCCGCGACCGGTTCGAGGAGCTCGGGGCGCTGGACGGCGCCGCGGGCTTCGATGCCGACGCCTGGTCGGAGGCAATGGACGCCTACTACGACGACTACGATTCGCTCGGCGATGGACCGAGCGCCCGAGGCCCGCAGCTGCTCACCGTGGACCAGTCCCCGGCCGAGTCCGAGGGTGTGTGGAAGATCCGTCAGGTCTTCGAGGACCCCGAGGGGGACGGCGACTGGGGGATCTCGGCCGTGGTCGATCTGGCCGAGTCCGTGGAGGCCGGCGAGGCGGTCCTCCGGGTCACCGCGGTGGGTCCGCTTCTCGGATAGCGGTCGGTATTGATAGCGTGTCTCTATGACCACTACACACAGCCGTGAGATGAGCCCGGCGGACGAGCGGAGCTCGGGAACACTTTTCTCTGTTTTCGGACTCGGTGTCTTCCTCTCGGGGATCATCTACTATGCCACCACCTCCACCGCGCCCGAGACCTCCGTGGGCCCGATCGTGAACACCGTGCTCATCGTGATCGGTGTGCTCCTGGTTCTGTTGGCCTTCTGGAAGCGCCTGAGCACCGGCAACCGAGCCGCCAGCGCCGTCCTGGGCCTGGCCCTGATCGTGCTGCCGCTGCTGGTCAACCAGGGTGAGCGTTCGGCCGAGTGGACCATGCACGTCCTCGGTTTCCTCGCCATCGCGGGCATCGCCTTCGGTGCGATTGTCGGGGTTATCTCCTACATCTCCATGATTCGCGCACCCAAGTCGCGCTAGTTTTTCGCCACGCAAAAAGCCGGCCGTCACGAACACTCGTGACGGCCGGCTTTTTGTTTATCCGGGCCTACTTGTCCTCGGGTTCCGGGACGATCGTGTTGGCGATCGTGTCCGCGCCGGGTTCCTGCGGAGGCTTGACCGCACCCTCGGGCAGGCGCATCGCGCCGTTGGACACCCGAGCCCCCGCGGGACGCATCGGGGCCGGTCGCTGCGGCAGGCCGCGGCGGGCGTCTCCGGGCAGCGGACGGGAGCGACGACCGTAGATCATCTCCGAGGAGTCCAGCAGCCACGGCACCAGGCTCACCGTGACGCCGTGGACAAGCAGCAGGCGCTGCTGGATCTGGCGCGAGCGGTGGTTGTGCAGCAGTCGCTCCCACCAGTGGCCCACGATATAGGTGGGCATGTATACGGTGACCACGGCCGGGCCGTTTTCCACCCGGTCGCGCTTGATGAACTTCGAGACCGGGATCGCCACGTCGCGGTAGGGCGAGGGGATGCAGGAGATCTCGATTCCCAGATTCAGCGCCTCCCAGTCGGCCTTGAGCTGTTTGCTGCGTTCGGGATCGATCGAGGCGTGCAGCGCGATCAGGCGGTCGTGCTTGGCGGCGCGGGCATAGTCCAGCGCCTTGAGGGTCGGCTTGTCCAGGCGGCCCACCAGGACCACGGCGAGGTCGCCGTCGGATCCGAAGCGAATGTCCGGGTCGACCTGGATCTCCTGGGCTACATCGCGGTAGTAGCGGTGCACGCCGGCCATCAGCAGGCCGAGGATCGGCATGATCACAAACACCACCCACGCGCCGTGGGTGAACTTGGTCACGGTCACGATCAGCAGCACAACCAGGGTCAGCGTGGCGCCCAGGCCGTTAATCAGCAGGCCCGACATCGAGCCCGGTGCCGACTTGTTTTCGCGGCGTACCCGACGCCAGTGCTTGACCATGCCGAACTGTCCCAGCGTGAACGAGAGGAACACGCCGATCACGTAGAGCTGGATCAGCTGGGTCAGGTTGGCCTGGAAAACCAGTAGGATGCCGATCGCGACCAGACCCAGGATGATCACACCGTTCGAGTAGATCAGGCGGTCGCCGCGGGTGTTGAGCGCCTTGGGGGCGTATCCGTCGCGAGCCAGGACCGAACCGAGCATCGGGAAGCCGTTGAACGCGGTGTTGGCGGCCAGGAGCAGCACCAGGGCGGTCGCGGCCTGCACCAGGAAGAACAGGAAGCTGCCGTCGCCGAAGGTGGCCGAGGCCACCTGGGCGATCAGCGAGCGCTGCGGGGTCGAGGCACAATCGGCAAAGCCCTGCAGGTCGCAGGGCTTCTCGGCGTAGTGCACGCCGGTGGTCAGCGCGAGGGCGGTCAGGCCGGCGAACAGGACGATCGCGATCCCGCCCATGGCCACCAGGGTCTTCTGGGCGTTCTGGATCTTGGGCAGGCGGAACGCCTGGACACCGTTGGAGATCGCCTCGACGCCGGTCAGCGCGCTACAACCGCTGGCAAAGGCCCGCAGGATCAGCAGCACCATGGCGGCCTGGGTGAGACTTTCACCGTGAACCGTGTAGTTTGCCGATTCGGCCACCGGGGCGTCGCCCAGGGTCATGCGGACAAAGCCCACCACGATCATCAGGAACACGCTGCCGGCAAAGATATACGTCGGCAGCGCAAACAGCTTGCTCGACTCGGAGACGCCACGCAGGTTGACCGCGACCAGGATGATCACAAAGGCAATCGCGAGCTCGACGCGCCACTCGTTCAGGAACGGCAGTGCGGAGATGATGTTGTCCACCCCCGAGGCGATGGACACGGCCACGGTGAGCGCGTAGTCCACCAGCAGGGCGGCGGCCACGGTCAGTCCGGCGGTCTCGCCGAGGTTCTTCCGTGCCACCTCGTAGTCGCCACCACCGGAGGGATAGGCCTTGATCAGCTGACGGTAGCTGAGCATCACCACGAGCAGCAGGATAACCACGCAGGCGGCGATCCACGGTGCCAGCGACAGGAACGCCAGGCCACCGATCATCAGGATCATTAACAGTTCTTGCGGTGCATAGGCAACCGAGGAGAGGGCGTCGCTGGCGAAGATCGGCAGGGCCAGTCTCTTCGAGAGCAGCTGGCCCTCAAGTTTGTCCGTCGGCAGTGGATCGCCGAGAAGGATGCGTTTAGCCGAGCGTTGATCTCCCGGCGAAACTTCGTTATGCACGCTGTGCTCCCCAATAAAAACGTCACCCGACGGGTGCGCCGGATGATTACCTCGTACATTATGCACCTGTAATTGGCGGCTTGCGCAACGGCCCGCTTCCTTCTCGGCAAGGTCGAAGGAAGCGGGCCGTGGGGGTTGGGGTGAAAATCCCCGTGATTTAGCGGTTTTCGGCGGGAATACGGGCATCGGCCGGCGCGTTAAGCGCGATCGCCTCCGCCGAGTGTGATGCGGCCATCTGATAGGAGTGTTGCATCTTGTCGATGAACGCCAGAGCGATCGCCGAGACGATGAAGGCGAGGTGGATGAGGACCTGCCAGAGGATCGCCGACTCGGTGTCACCGAGGCCCTTCCCATCGGTGGAGAGCTTCCCGATTTCGATGAAGGTCTTGAGCAGGTGGATCGAGGAAATGCTGATGATCGCCACGGCGAGCTTGAGCTTCAGCATGTTGGCGTTCACATGGGCGAGCCAGTCCGGCTCGTCCGGGTGGCCGTCCAGGCGCATCCGCGAGACGAAGATCTCGTAGCCACCGATGATGACCATGATCAGCAGGTTTGCGACCATTACCACGTCGATCAGGCCGAGCACACTCAGCATGATCAGGTTGGAGTCGATGTGGGCGGCGTCCGTAACAACGTGCTCCACGAGGTGCCAGAGTTCCACGCCGAAAACGTAGACATACACTACCTGGGCGATGATCAGTCCCAGGTAGAGCGGTGCCTGGATCCACCGGCTGGCAAAGATAAGGTAGGCCATCGTGCTGGTCCCGGCCGAGTTACGACGGGGTGCGGGGCGCTGGGGAGCGACGGTCTGGTCGGTCACGGAAAATACTCCTCGGTTTGGGGATCGTGAATCGATCACAACCATTATTTTAGGGTGCCGCGTGTCGCCGAGAGGATCCGGGGCCCGCGCACGGTCCTTCCGGGCGCACAGGGGATACCAGCTGTATCTCATGCCAGCTGCCAGTGAACGCGCCTAGCTTCGCCCCAAGACCGCGTCCCGCCTCCGGAGGTTCGGTCCCAGTTACCCGCAGCATGTTCTCCCCGAGACCACGCGGACCTCTGCCGCGTGAGCGCCGAAATCTCACCACGGATGGAGAAGTTGATGGCCCTACTACGAGGAATTGCCGCCGCCACGCTGGCGGCACTGATCATTGGCGGGGGAGTCGTGTCCGCCGGTTCCGCCTGGTCGGAGGCCCGGGACCCCACCCCGGGTAACGCCGACCGGCTTGTGCGCGCGCAGGGGGCGGTTCCCCAGACGCCCATTCAGACGCCCACCCAGACTCGGGCCGGGCTGGCCCCCGCGACGGCACCGGTCTCGGTGTTTGTGCAGCTGCGTGGGCCCGGCGCCTTTGCCGCGGTGAGCCGAGCTCGGGGAGACGACAGTACCCGGACGGCGTTAGAGAGCCGCGAGGGAATCCGCGGGCAGGCGCGGGATATCGCCGCCTCGATCGGGGCCGAACCGCTGTATGTGACCACGGATGCGCTCCCGGGCATCGCCCTGACCGCCGCGCCCGATCAGATCGCCGCGCTGCGTGCCCGGCCCGAGGTTTCCAAGGTGACCCCCATCGTCACCAAGTTTGCGCCGAGTGCGCGGCAGGGCGCACCAACCGAGCCACCACGCGGTACCGGACCGGGCGGCGGGGGAGCCACCACCTATAACGCCGGGAGCGTGCGGGATACCCAGACGGCCGCCGCCTGGCGCAAGACCGGGCGGACGGGTGAGGGCATCACGATCGCGGTGGTGGATACCGGCATCGACTACACCCACGCCGATTTTGGTGGTCCCGGCACCGCCGCCGCATTTGCCGAGGCATCGACAGCCGAGACCCCGCCCGCCGGCCTCTTTGACCCCCGGAAGTTTGGTGGCGGCTACGACTTTGCCGGCGACAGCTATGACCCGAATCCCAACAGCCCGACCTTCCAACCCACTCCGACCCCCGACGCGAATCCGCTGGACTGCGCCGCGGCCGGGCACGGGACCCATGTGGCCGGGACGGCCGCCGGGTTCGGAATCCGGGCCGACGGTTCCGCCCAGGATTCGAACACCGACTTCTCCGCGCTGAGTGATGCCGAGGTGGCCACCCAGCTGCCCGGCCCCGGCGCGGCGCCACGAGCAAAGCTCCTGGCCTACCGCGTGTTTGGCTGCACCGGGAGCACCAACCTGGTGTTGCAGGCGCTGGATCGGGTGCTGGATCCCAATGGGGATGGAAACTTTGATGATCACGCGGACATCGTCAATCTCTCGCTGGGCAGCGACTACGCCCCGGTGGATGATCCCGAAAACGAGATGATCGCCTCGCTCGCCCGATTTGGCGTATTGCCGGTCATCGCGGCGGGTAACGCCGGTGACCTGTATGACGTGGGTGGTTCTCCCGGCAACGCGCCGGCGGCGCTCACCGTGGCCAACTCGATCGGATCCACCCTCGCGCTGGATAGCGCCGAGGTGCTGGCGCCAACACCCGGCGAGACCACCGGCCAGTACAGCGCCGATTTCGACTACACCGGCGCCGACCCGTCCGCCCTCACCGGCACCGTTGTTGCCGGGCCCGCGGGCGAGAATAGCGAGGGATGTGAGCCGTTCTCGGTCGACGATGCCGCCCGCGTCTCGGGTAACTGGGTGTGGCTGCGCTGGGACGATAACGCGGACACCCGCGCATGCGGATCGGCCGTGCGTTTCGACTCGGCCGCCCGGGCCGGTGCCCGCGGCGTGGTGTTGGACTCGACTCTGAATGCCTTCGACGCGGGCATCGCCGGCATCGCGGCGATCCCCGGTATCCAGCTGACCCGCGCCAGTTCCGAGGCCCTGCGCTCGAGCATCGGAACGCTGCAGGTGCGCCTGTCCCCGGAGGGACGCGGAGTGGCGCGCGGAGAGTCGGGCACCAGCGGCGCGCTGGCCGAGAGTTCCTCACGAGGGCCCCACGGGTCGATCGGGGTCGTGAAGCCCGATGTGGCGGCACCGGGCACGCAGATCGCGTCGGCCGGTGCCGGCAGTGGCACCGGGGTCCGGGTGGCCACGGGTACGTCGATGTCCACACCCCTGGTCGCCGGGATCGCGGCCCTGGCTGCCGAGGGCACCGCGTTGCGCGGCAGCGAGCTCAAGGCGGCGGTTGTGAACGCCGCCGACGGCGACCTCACCCTGGGAGACACACCGTTTGCCCCGGGACGCGTGGGCACGGGGGGCGTGAACGCCCTGGCAGCGGTCACCATCAAAACCCGGGTCACCGACGCCGAGTCACCCGAGGGAATCAGCGTCGAATTCGGGGTGCGGGAAATTGGGGCGGACACGTTCTCGGAGACGCGGGAGATTGCCGTGACCAATACCTCGAACGCGTCCCGCACCTATGCTCTGTCCTATCAGGCGGCAACCGCGGTACCCGGTGCAGCACTGGATCTGCCCGATTCGGTGGTTGTGGCGGCGGGCGATACGGCTCGGGTTCCCCTCACGTTGCGCATCGATGATCCGACCGCGCTGCGAAAGAAGCGCGATGCCACCCGGGCGGGTTCCACCTGGGGTGTGGCCTGGCAGGAGCTCTCGGAGGTGTCCGGCCGGGTGCGGGTCACCACGCCGGGACAGCCCCCGGTGCGGGTCGCGGTCCACGCGGCGCCCAAACCCGTGGCGGAAATCTCGGCGGCGATTACGCCGGTGAGCCCGGGGGACGGCGATACGCCCCTGACCCTCGGTGGGCGTGAGCTCAATCAGGGAACCCTGGGCACGGACGGCTATACCTCGCTGTTGGCACCTTTCCAGCTCGGGGCGGAGAGCCCGCGTCGGACCGACCTCTCGGGCGAAGGGACCGGCCCGGAGATTCCCTCGGTGCGGGCGCTGGATCTGCGAGCCGTGGGGGCCGCAACGACCCTCCCGGCCCTGCGTGCGGCCGGCGGCGATCTGACCACCGGGAACCTCACGTTCGGCATCGCAACCTGGGGAAACTGGGCGGCGCTCACTCCGAGCTCGGCGTTCGAGGTCTTGATTGATACCACGGGGAGCGGCACCGACGACTACCTGCTGGATGTGGCGTTTGCGAGTCAGGTGTCCCTGGATCTACCGCTGATTCGGCTCACGCGTCTGGGCGCAACCCCCGCCGACAACGTGGTCATTGACTCTCAGCCGGTCAATTTTGTGGATGGAGCGGTGGACACCAACACATTTGATAGCAACGTGCTGGTGATGCCGGTGAGCCTGGCCTCCCTGGGGATCGCGCCGGATCGGGTGGGCGCGCTGAAGTATCGGGTGCGGACGGCATCCGCGCTGTGGGCACCCGGGGGCACGCCGGAGCCGGTGGATCAGACCGAGTCAGTCGAATTTGACCCGAACAACCCGGATCTCTGGGTGGATGGCGCGGCGGGGGAGCAGGGTCCGCTCTTTCCGGCCCTGACCGATACCGAGCTGCGGGTACACCGCGCTCCCGACGCCGCGTGGGATTCGCGTGTGCTGCTCCTCAACCTGCACAACGCAACGGGCAACCTGGCCGAGGGCGGGAATGGAGGGGCACGCACGCAGATCCTCGATGTTCCGGTTCTCGGTGTCTCGCCGGCCCCGTCGCCCTCGCCGGATCCGACCGAAACCACGCAGCCCACCGGCCTTGATCCGGGAACTCGGCCGAGTGCGGATGCGGCTCGGGGAGATGGGCAACAGGGGACTGGCCCGCTCGGTGCGACCGGCGCCGGCGAGTGGCTCCCGGTGGTGCTCGCGGCGCTGCTGCTCGCCCTGCTGGGCGCGGGTGCCACGATCCTGCGGCGCCGAACCCGGTAAATCACGGCGAACAAACAAAACCCTCGGGGAGCAAAACTCCCCGAGGGTTGTGTGTCAGGCGGCTAGTTACACGCCGTAGTACAGCTCGAACTCGTAGGGGTGCGGCCGCAGAGCCAGCGCCTCGATCTCGACCTTACGCTTGTAACCGATCCAGGTCTCGATGAGCTCCTGGGTGAACACGCCACCGGCGAGCAGGAAGTCGTGGTCCTCTTCCAGGGCGGACAGGGCGGCCTCCAGGTTCGCGGGAACCTGGGGAATCTCCTTGGCCTCCTCCGGGGGCAGCTCGTAGAGGTCCTTGTCCACCGGAGCCATCGGCTCGATGCGGTTCTTGATTCCGTCGAGGCCCGCCATCAGCTGGGCGGCGAAGGCCAGGTACGGGTTACCCGAGGCGTCGGGGGCGCGGAACTCGATGCGCTTGGCCTTGGGGTTGGTACCGGTGATCGGGATACGGATCGCGGCCGAGCGGTTACCGGCCGAGTAGACCAGGTTGACCGGAGCCTCGTAGCCCGGAACCAGACGCTTATACGAGTTGACGGTGGGGTTGGTGAAGGCCAGGACCGCACCGGCGTGCTTGAGCAGACCACCGATGTACCAGCGAGCGGTGTCGGACAGGCCGCCGTAGCCGTTCTCGTCGTAGAACAGCGGCTCACCGTTCAGCCACAGCGACTGGTGGGTGTGCATACCCGAACCGTTGTCACCGAAGATCGGCTTCGGCATGAAGGTTGCGGTCTTGCCCCACTGCTCGGCGGTGTTCTTGACGATGTACTTGAACTTCAGGATGTCATCGGCCGAGTGGACCATGGTGTCGAAGCGGTAGTTGATCTCACCCTGACCGGCGGTGCCAACCTCATGGTGCGAACGCTCGAGGATCAGGCCGGCGTCGATCAGCTTGAGGCAGATGTCGTCACGCAGGTCGGCGTGCTTGTCTACCGGGCTGACGGGGAAGTATCCACCCTTATAGCCGGTCTTGTTACCGAGGTTTCCGCCCTCTTCCTTGCGGCCGGTGTTCCAGGCGGCCTCGTCGGAGTCCAGCGAGTAGAACGAACCCTGCGGCTTCGACTCGTAACGAATGTCGTCGAAGATGTAGAACTCGGCCTCGGGAGCAAAGAAGGCGGTGTCGGCGATGCCGGTGGAGGCCAGGTAGTCCTCGGCCTTACGGGCGATCTGACGCGGGTCCTTCGAGTAACGCTCACCGTTACGCGGGTTGTAGATGTCGAACACCATGACCAGGGTGCGCTCCTTGCGGAACGGGTCGATGTAGGCGGTGGTGACGTCCGGAATCAGCTGCATGTCCGACTCGTGGATGTTTGCGAATCCGCGAATGGACGAACCGTCAAAGAGCTGGCCAATGGCGAAGAAGTCTTCGTCGACGGTCGCGGCCGGGATGTTAAAGTGCTGCTGGACACCGGGCAGGTCGGTGAAGCGAATGTCAACGAACTTAACGTCCGTTTCCTTAATAAACGCAAGCACCTCGGCGGAATCAGTAAACATTTTGTTTGAGCTCCAAAAATCTGTTCAGAGGGGGATGGCAGGGGGAACATCCTGCTCCGAGCGTACGCAGCAGTCATTTCCCGATGGTGTCACCCATGTTTCGGGCATGTTACGAGTCTACTCACCGTAAACTTGAGGTGTGTCAGGTGAAAAACGGCCCACCACCTTTGGTGAACTCGAACCCAGTAAGTACCCCGGCGAGCGGCTCGGGCTGCCCAATCAGGGCCCGCGTAGTATCGCGCGTGTCGGAAGACGCTTCGTTGCGCTCTGTATCGACTGGGCCATTGCCTCGGCGGTGCTGCTGCCCTTCGGCCTGCCGCTGGGCACGCTGTGGACCCATGTGGCCTTCGGCGTGTTGCAGATTATCTTCATTCCCACCCTCAGCGGAAGCCTCGGCCACCGCATCATGGGGCTGCACCTGGTGCGGCTGGGGGAGGGCGGCTGGATCGGTTTCTGGAAGCCCGTGGTCCGCACCGTGCTGCTGATGCTCGTGGTGCCCGCCCTGGTCTGGGACTCGGACCAGCGAGGCTTCCACGACAAGGTCGCCGGGACCGTGCTCATCCGCACCCGCGCCTAGTTCCTCAAACGTCTCGGGCCGAGACCGCACTCGCGGTCTCGGCCCTTTTGTTTCCTGTATTGCAGGCCGCGCAACCAAGATCGAGGCCTCGATCCCGCACGGAGCTCCGAGTGCGAAACAACACTCGCCTGCCCGGACCTCCGAGTGCGAACCCACATGCGCCCACTCGGACCACGCTTTCGGACGATCCGCATACACAAAACCGCCCACCGGAATCCGGTGGGCGGTTTTTGTAAAGAAGGGGATTTAGCGGGCGCGCTGCGGGCGAACCTTGAAGGGGTCGACACCCTTGGGGATCGGCAGGTTGTTCCCCAGCGAGGACAGGCGGTTATTCACCGCGATGACCTCGGGCTTGGTGAGGTTCTTCTTAACCTTGCGCAGGGTCTTGGGGACCTGGTGCAGCGGCACCGAGTCGGGGTCCGGGCCCACGAAGTACGTGTTGATCGGCACGTTGGGGAGGATGCGGGCGACCTTGCGGCGCTCGTCGTCCAGCAGGCGCTTGGTGCGCGACTGCGGGCCCTCGGCTACCAGCGCGATTCCGCCGCGACCAACGGCGCGGTACACGGCGTCCTGGGTGCGGGGGTTCACGTGGATCGGCATCTCATCGCCACGCCATCCGCGGGGCAGCGAGGAGCGGAAGATCGCTCCCACGGCACCGGGCTGACCCTCGATCTGACCGTAGGCGGCGCGCTCGGCGCGGCGGCCCAGGATGATCATCGCGATCAGGATACCGGCGAACAGGCCGGCGATCAGCCAGAGAACAAGACCAAATACGCTGCCCGAGGCGAGCCAGAGGGCCATCGCCAGACCCACGACGATTCCGCCGATCAGGCCCAGAGCCATGTACCAAACGACACTCGAGTCGTAGCGGCGGGTCATCTGGAAGACCTGCCACATCTGCTTCAAGCGACCGGGTTCCTTCTGCGCCTTTGCGGGCTTTTCCTTACGTGCCATACTCCCAGGATACCGGTTGCCGAGGGCTTGTGTGTACGCCCAGAGCACATCCAACAACAAAGGCCGGGAACTCCGTTCGGAGTTCCCGGCCCAGGCGGGTTCTAACGTGGGTTAGATACCGAGGTTACCCTCGAAGTTCCCGGCCTCAAGGCGTGCCTTGATGGTGGTCAGGAAGCGAGCGGCGTCGGCACCGTCCACGATGCGGTGGTCGTAGGACAGGGCCAGGTAGACGCTGGAGCGGATCGCGATCGAGTCCACGCCACCGTTGGAGATGACGGCGGGCTTCTTGAAGACCACACCGGTACCCAGGATGGCGCTCTGCGGCAGGAAGACCACGGGGGTGTCGAACAGGGCCCCACGCGAACCGGTGTTGGTCAGCGTGAAGGTTCCGCCCGAGAGCTCGTCCGGGGTCAGCTTGTTGTCGCGGGTGCGAGCGGCCAGGTCACCGATCTCGGTGGCCAGGTCGGCGAGCGAGAGCTCACCGGCATCGCGCACGACCGGGGTCAGCAGACCACGCTCGGTGTCCACGGCGATCGAGATGTTCTCGGTGGCCGGGTACACGATGCTGTCGCCGTCTACGGTCGCGTTGATGATCGGGAACTGACGCAGCGCCTCGGCGGCGGCCAGGGCGAAGAACGGCAGGAAGGACAGCTTGGCGCCGGTCTTCTCCAGGAACTCACCCTTGAACTTGTCGCGGAGGATGGCGACGTTGGTCACGTCGACCTCAACCACGGTGGTCAGCTGGGCGGTCTGCTGCAGCGAGGCCACGGCACGCTCGGCCACAACCTTGCGCAGTCGGCTCATCTTGACGGTGGTGCCACGCAGCGGCGAGTTCTCCACGACCGGTGCGGCCGCGGCCGAAGCCGATGCTGCCGGTGCGGCGGTGCCCGCGTTGAGGACGTCTTCCTTGCGGATGCGTCCACCCACGCCGGTGCCTACGACGGTGTTCAGGTCGACACCCTGCTGCTGTGCGAGACGACGCACCAGCGGGGTGACATAACCGTTGCCACCGGCGTTTGCCGCCGGAGCGGCTGCCGGAGCGGCGGGTGCTGCGGCTGCCGGAGCAGCGGCGGGAACCGAGACCGGCTTTACGGCCGCGGTGGGCGGCGGTGCAACGGCCTGGGTCGGCGCCGGTGCGGCGGCAACCGGTGCCGGAGCGGCAACCGGTGCCGGAGCGGCAACCGGTGCCGGAGCGGCAGCGGGGGCCGGAGCTGCCGGTGCGGCGGGTGCGGCGGGTGCGGCGGGTGCCTCGGCGGCGGGGGCAGCAGGTTCCTCAGCGGCCGGAGCCGCGGCGGCGCCCGAGCCATCGCCAATCTTTACCAGGACGGCGCCAACCTCGACGGTCTCGTCCTCTTCTACCAGGATCTCCTCAATAACGCCGGCAATCGGCGAGGGGATCTCGGTGTCTACCTTGTCGGTCGAAACCTCGAGCAGGGGCTCGTCGACCTCGACCTGGTCGCCGACGTTCTTCAGCCAGCGGGTAACGGTGCCCTCGGTGACGCTTTCACCCAGGGCCGGCAGGACCACGGATTCACTCATGACCTTGTCTCCTTAAAACCTAAATTGTGTGTGCGGATGTATCGGTGCGTACTAAAGGGTGTGCAGCGGCTTGCCGGCGAGGTACAGGAACGCCTCGCCCAGTGCCTCGTTCTGCGTGGGGTGCGCGTGGATCAGCGGCGCGATGTCCTCCGGGTGTGCTTCCCAGTTGACAACGAGCTGTGCCTCACCGATCAGCTCACCCACGCGGGCGCCGATCATGTGCACGCCGACCACGGGGCCGTCGTTCACACGAACAACCTTGACGTTTCCGGCGGTGCCCAGGATCTCGCTCTTGCCGTTACCGGCCAGGTTGTAGTCGTAGCTGGTGATCGCGTCGGCACCGAACTTCTCCTTGGCCTTGGCCTCGGTGTAGCCGACCGAGGCAACCTCGGGCTCGCTGTAGGTGACCTTGGGGATGTTGACGTCCTCGATGATGACCGGGTTCAGACCGGCAATCTCCTCGGCGACAAAGATGCCCTGCTGGAAACCACGGTGGGCCAGCTGCAGACCCGGAACGATGTCACCGACGGCCCACAGGTTGGGGATGTTCGTCTGCAGACGCTCGTTGGTGATCACGAAGCCGCGATCGATGGTCACGCCCACCTCTTCGAAACCAAGGTTTGCGGTTGCGGGGCCACGGCCCACGGCCACCAGGAGGATCTCGGCCTCGATGGTCTTGCCATCTTCCAGGGTGACCACAACGCCGTTCTCGTGCTGGGTGACGCTCTGGAAGCGGATGCCCAGCGAGTAGTTGATTCCGCGCTTGCGGAACGCACGCTCGAGGCCCTTGGAGATGGCCTCGTCCTCGTTGGGAACCAGGTGCGGCAGACCCTCGATGATGGTCACATCCGAACCGAAGGACTTCCAGACGCTGGCGAACTCGACGCCGATCACGCCGCCACCGAGGATCGCGACGGAACCCGGGACGAAGGGAAGCTCAAGCGCCTGTTCGGAGGTCATTACGCGACCGCCGATCTCCAGGCCCGGCAGCGAACGGCTGTAGGAACCGGTGGCCAGGATGACATCCTTACCCACGATGGTCTGGTCGCCCACCTGGACGGTGTTGGGGGCGACCAGGCGTCCCTCACCCTCGATGGTGGTGATCTTACGTGCCTTCACCAGGCCCTGAAGTCCCTTGTACTTCTTGGCGATGATGTTCTCGCGGTAGGCGGTCACACCGGCCATGTCCACACCGTTCAGGGTTGCGGAGATACCGAACTGAGCGGCCTCGCGGGTGACATCAGCAACCTCGGCCGCGTGCAGCAGCGCCTTGGTCGGGATGCAGCCGCGGTGCAGGCAGGTGCCACCGACCTTGTCCTTCTCAATCAGTGCTACCGAGAAGCCGAGCTCGCTTGCGCGCAGGGCTGCCGCGTAGCCTCCACTTCCACCGCCGAGCACGACGATGTCAAAATTCTGCTCCGTCACTGAGCTACTCCCTCATGAGTCTTGAATTGAGCTGTTTTTGCGAGACCATTGTGTGGCTCGCCTGGGTGGTAAAGGCCACCATAAGAACCTTACTACCTACGCGAATATTCTTCGGCAAGCGACAGCAGCAGACGCACGCCCGATGCGGTTGCGCCGTTGCCGGTAAAGCCGTAGGCGGAACCGCCATTATCGGCGGGTCCCGCGATATCCAGGTGCGCCCAGGGGATCGTGGTCTCCGGAGCGTCCGCGCGCGGGGTCGTGAACTCTTTCAGGAAGTGCGCAGCTACGAGCATGCCGCCGTTGCGGTTTCCCACGTTGGCGTTCATGATGTCGGCCACGTTGGAGTTCAGGATGCCGCGCAGCTCGGCGGGCATCGGCATGGCCCAGGCGGGCTCGCCCACGAGCTTGGAGTTGGCGATGACCGACTCGACCAGGGCGTCGTCACCCAGCACACCCATGTAGCGGTCACCCAGGGCAACCAGCGCGGCACCGGTCAGGGTCGCGATGTCGACGATTGCGTCGGGCTGCTCCTCGCCGGCGGCGACCAGGCCGTCGGCCAGAACCAGGCGGCCCTCGGCGTCGGTGTTGGTGACCTCGACGGTGCGTCCACCACGGATGGTGATGACATCTCCCGGGCGGATCGCCGAACCCGAGGGCATGTTCTCGGCCAGGCACAGCCAGCCGGTCAGGCGCACGGGGAGGTTGAGCTCGGCGGCGGCGGTCAGGGTGCCCAGCACCGCGGCGGCGCCGGCCATGTCAAACTTCATGCCCAGCATCGAGTTGGCGGGCTTGAGCGAGAGTCCGCCGGTGTCGAAGGTGATGCCCTTACCCACCAGCGCGAGGTGCTGGGTGGCGCCCTCGGGGGAGTAGCTGATCTTCAGCAGGCGCGGTCCGCGGGTCGAGCCCTGACCGACGCCGCTCAGGCCACCGAAACCGTCGGTGGCGAGGGCTTCCTCGTCCCAGACGGTGAACTCGAGGGGCAGGCCCTCGGCGGCCTGGGTGGCCGCGGTCACCATGCTGGCGGGGTACATGTCGTTGGCGGGGGTGTTGACCAGGTCCTTGACCAGCGAGACGGCCTCGGCCACGGCGGCGGCACGGGCGATGATCGCCAGGTGCTCCTCCTCGGTACCGGTTCCGGCCTCGGTCAGCACGGTCACGGTCTCCACCGCGCTCTTCTGCTCGGCCTGGGTGGCACCACGGTAGTCCACAAACGAGTAGGTGCCGAGTGCGGCACCCTCGGTCACGGCCGAGAGTTCGGTGACATCGGCGATCGGCAGGGCCAGGGCCACGTGCTCGACGCCGGCCAGCTGACGGATCGCGGATCCGGCGGCCGAACGCAGACGATCGGTGGTGGGCTCGCCGCCCAGGCCGATCACGGCGAGGGTGTCGGCGATGCCAGCCACGGCGGGCAGGCGAACCAGACGGTCGGCGGCGCCGGAAATGCCCAGCGGGCCAACAAGCTTGGCCACGGCCTCGAAGCCGGCCGGTGCGACCAGGGTGACGTTGTCGCCGGTTCCGTGGGCGGCGAGAACCAGAACGGTCGCGGCCGCGGAATCGGCAGGGGTGGTGGAGATATTAAGAACGGGAACGGTCATGCCACCATGGTATGCCCATGTGTCGCGAAACCGCCCGTGTGTGCGCGGGTTGCACGCGTGTTCGCTGATGGCAAAGCGGGACCGGACAAAAACGGAGGATTGTTCCGGTTGTGAGCCCTAGAGTGGATCCATGGCTGACTCCGACCGACTCTTTTCCCTCAGTGTTGACCCCGCGGACATCCCCGCCGGGCTGGATCTCGTGGTGGCACTCACCGGGTATTCGGATGCCGGAAGCGCCTCGGCGCAGTTCATCGATTTCGTCCGGGAGAACCTGGATTCCCGGGTCGTGGCCACCTTCGATAACGACGCGCTGCTGGATTACCGCGCCCGTCGGCCGATCGCGACCTTCGACGAGGACCACCTCTCCGACTACGTGCCGCCGCGCCTCGAGCTGACCCTCGTCCACGACGAGCTGTCCCAGCCCTTCTTGTTCCTGAGCGGCTATGAGCCCGACTTCCGGTGGGAGGCGTTTGTGCGCTCCATCACCGGTCTGATCGATACCCTGGGGATCGCCCGCACGACCTGGCTGCACGCGGTGCCGATGCCGGTGCCGCACACGCGTCCGGTCCCGGTGACCGTGAGCGGAACCCGGGCCGACCTGATCGAGTCGTTGACCGTCTGGCGTCCGCAGACCCAGCTGCCGGCCAACGTCCTGCACCTGCTGGAGTACCGCCTGACCGAGCACGGCCTCGCCGTGGCCGGTCTCGCGCTGCTCACCCCGCACTATCTGAGCGACACCCAGTACCCCGACGTGCTGATCGCGGCGATCGAGTATGTGGGGGCCGCCACCGGGTTGATCCTTCCCACCGACGGTCTGCGCGACCAGGCACGTGAATTTGTCGAGCGCCTGAACGAGCAGGTCGCCGGCAACGATGAACTGCGTCGCCTGGTGGCCACCCTTGAGGAGCGACACGATTCCTATATGGAATCGAATATGCCGGCCTCGCCGTTTGTGGCGATGGATGGATCGCTGCCCTCGGCGGATGAGATTGCCGCCGAGCTCGAGCGCTTCCTCGCCGGCCGTCCCGATGGTGAGGACAACGGCGAGGACCTGCGCGATTCGGGGGAGTAGCCCCGCCGCCGAGGGGTCGTCGCCGAGACGGGCAGCATTAGGGTAGGTGCAGCCCTGTCGGCTCCCTCACGGTTTCTCCGCGCCACCTGCCCGGCGTGCCGTGCGCGAGCGTGCAGCGGCGGATCACAAGTGTGCACTGGATGCGCTTGCGGGGCAGGTCGAATCGTTGCGAGTCGCCCGATAAGCTGAATCGGTGAATACGCGCACCTCCTGGATTGTTTTTTGGATCGGTGCCCTGGCATACATGGTGGCCGTCCTGCAGCGCGCCACGATGGGTGTCGCCGGGGTTGCCGCCGTCGAGCGTTTTGATGCCTCCGCCGCGGCCTTCTCCACCCTCGCGGTGATGCAGTTGGTCATCTACGCGGGCATGCAGGTGCCGGTGGGCGTGCTGATCGATCGACTGGGCCCACGGGTCCTGATCCTCTTCGGTCTGGGGCTGCTCGCGGTGGGCCAGGTCATCCTGGCGATTGCCGACCAGCTCGGGGTTGCGGTCCTCGGGCGCATCCTGGTGGGCGCGGGCGACGCGGCGATCTTTGTGTCCGTGCTGCGCCTGATTTCGTCCTGGTTTACCGGAAAGTGGGTCCCGCAGCTCTCGCAGTGGATCGGAAACATCGGTCAGCTGGGTCAGGTTCTCTCGGCGCTTCCCTTTGCCTGGGTGCTGCACCGGTTTGGCTGGAGCCCGGCGTTCCTGAGCGCCGCCGCCCTCTGCGTGCTGGCCCTGGTCCTGGTTTTGGCTACCGTGCGGGATCGTCCGCGGGACGCTCCGGTTCCGCCACCCGTGGGCACCTGGGGCCAATCGGTCCGCGAGCTGGGGATGGCGCTGCGCCGCCCGGGAACCCAGCTGGGGTTCTGGTCGCACTTCACCACTCAGTCCCCGGGCACCGTGTTCTCGCTGCTCTGGGGTATTCCCTTTATGGTTTATGGACTCGGCTTCACCGAGGGCTTTGCGGCGGCGATGCTGCTCGTGGTGGTGGCCTCCGGTATCGCGATCGGTCCGGTGCTGGGTCTGCTGAGTGCACGGTATCCGTACCGGCGCAGCAATATCGTGCTGGGCCTGGTCTTCGCGATCGCCGTGGCCTGGGCCGCCGTGCTGCTCTGGCCCGGTACGCCGCCGCTCTGGCTGGTCATCATCCTGCTGGTCGCGATGGGGGCCGGGGGACCGGGCTCGCTGATAGGCTTCGACTTTGCCCGCACCTATAACCCCTCGCGGGTACTCGGATCGGCCAACGGCCTGGTGAACGTGGGTGGATTCAGCGCGAGCTTCGTGATCATGTTCCTGATGGGGGTGATCCTGGACCTCGTCGGCGGCCACGGCGGTCCGCCCGCCGAGGTGTACTCCCTACATTCGTTCCGCTTCGCGATGATCGTGCAGTTTGTAGTGATCGCATTCGGCGTGGTGATGCTCTTCCGAGCGCGTCGTCGCACCCGCTCGATTCTGTCCGAGGACGGGATCGAGGTGGGCCCGGTGTGGGTCGCGATGATTGCACGTTTGCGCCGCAAAGATGGTCGCGACGGTCAGGACGCCTCCTGAGCTATCCCCAGTTGGGGAATAAAAACCCAGATCCCGGGGTTAAATTCAGCGTCTCCCCGCCAAAAACCCTCGCTACTACCCCATGTTTTGCTCATGGCGCAAGGGGTTGTGGCAAAAAGGCCTTCCAAAGCATGGCATAATGGAAGGAAGGACCCGTTCTTGACCGAGCGTGAGGTGGCTTAATCGCCGCGCAACACATTCGGACTTGACATGGGTCCTCGTAATGTCCGAAAACTATCGTGGATTGAGGATGGGTGGGGGATACCACGTACCCCTCCTCAAGACTGAAAGGTGCCTCCATGGCAACCAAGAAAGTGCAGGCTTCGGAAGCCACCGAAGCTGAAACTGTAGCGCCCGCAAAGGCGACTCGGAAAACACCAGTAAGGAAGGCCGCCGCGGCCGAACCGGCAAAGAAGCCGGCGACCAAGCGTGCCGCAAAGAAGGATGCGGTGGACGAGGTTCTCGACGCACCCGACATCGAGGAGGGCGCAGACGAGGAGGAAACCGACAAGAAGTCGGACATTCCCGAGAACCTGCCCCAGGACGCCCTGGTTCTGTCCTCGCAGAACGACGAGGATGAGGTTCCGGTCTACTCGGCAGCCATCACCGGTGCCACCGCCGACCCCGTCAAGGACTACCTCAAGCAGATCGGTAAGGTTGCGCTGCTGAACGCCGCCGAGGAGGTTGAGCTTGCGATGCGTATCGAGGCCGGCCTGTTCGCGGAGGACAAGCTCGCCAACGAGGCCGACGGCATGACCCCGCAGCTCAAGCGTGAGCTGATGTGGGTGGCCAAGGACGGTCAGCGCGCCAAGAGCCACCTGCTCGGTGCCAACCTCCGTCTGGTGGTGTCGCTGGCTAAGCGTTACACCGGTCGTGGCATGCAGTTCCTGGACTTGATCCAGGAGGGTAACCTCGGCCTGATCCGCGCGGTGGAGAAGTTCGACTACACCAAGGGCTTTAAGTTCTCGACGTATGCCACCTGGTGGATTCGTCAGGCGATCACCCGCGCGATGGCCGACCAGGCCCGCACGATCCGTATCCCCGTGCACATGGTTGAGGTCATCAACAAGCTGGCCCGTGTGCAGCGGCAGATGCTGCAGGACCTGGGCCGCGAGCCCACCCCCGAGGAGCTGTCGAAGGAACTCGACATGACCCCGGAGAAGGTCATCGAGGTGCAGAAGTACGGCCGCGAGCCCATCTCCCTGCACACCCCGCTGGGTGAGGACGGAGACAGCGAGTTCGGTGACCTCATCGAGGACACCGAGGCCGTGGTCCCCGCCGACGCCGTGGGCTTCACCATGCTGCAGAAGCAGCTGGAGTCGCTGCTGGACTCGCTCTCCGAGCGTGAGGCCGGCGTGATCCGGATGCGCTTCGGCCTGGGGGATGGCATGCCCAAGACCCTGGACCAGATCGGTGACACCTTCGGGGTGACCCGTGAGCGGATCCGTCAGATCGAGTCGAAGACGATGGCCAAGCTGCGCCACCCGTCCCGCTCGCAGTCGCTGCGTGACTACCTTGAGTAAGCCGGGCGGCGTGAAGTATGTCCTGCCGATCCTCGCCGGACGGGCCGCGCGTTTCGCGACCCGTCTGCGCGGGGGCGGCAGCGCCCTGCCAGGAGTGGTTGTCCAGAAGCTCGCGCCCAACGTCATGCGTGACGTGGCGGCGGGCCTCCCGCACGGCGTGGTGTTCATCCTGGGTTCCAACGGGAAGTCCACCACCACCAACATCATGACCGACGTTGTGCGTGCACACGGCCTCAAGGTGTTCACCAACCCCAGTGGCGCCAACATGCCCCAGGGCATCGCCTCGGCGCTGCTCAAGGAGACCTCGCTGACCGGTCGCCTGGACGCGGATATCGCGATCCTGGAGATCGACGAGGGCTACGGTGTGGTGATTGCCGAGCAGCTACGTCCGCGCGCCGCGGTGATCCTCAACCTGCTGGTTGACCAGATCTACCGTTTCGGTGAGCCCGACCGGGTCGCAACCATGTTCCGTAACATTGCCCACGCGGTGGACGGCTACGTGGCGCTGAACCGTGACGACAACTTCCTGGCCAAGCTCGGTACCGAGCTCGAGCAGGGCGGCAAGCACCGGGTGGAGTACTTCGGTTCGACCCCCGAGGCGCTGGCCTCCGCCCCGCACGGTCAGGCTTCGGCTCGGGACTACTCGGAGATCGAGGCGTCCGCCAACGGCGCGCACCCGGTCGCCGAGGTTGTTTCGGCCTCGGGCAACGAGGCGGTCATCCGCTTCGCCGGTACCGACTACCCGATCACCATGCCGAGCCGCGGACTGCACTATGCGGTCGACGTGGCCGCCACGCTGACCCTCGCCGCGCACACCCTGGGTGAGCGCTTCGATGTCAACATCGCGCTGAAGGCCGTCCAGGCGGGTAAGACCGTGTACGGTCGCGGCGAGATCATGACCGTGGGTGACCGCGAGGTTGAGATCCTGATGCTCAAGAACCTGGCGTCGCTGCAGCTGAACCTGGATTCGCTCACCTATGAGCCGGACTCGGTGCTGTTTGCCTACGATGAGTCGTCCTACGACCCCTCCTGGCTCTACAACGCCGATCTGTCCAAGATCAAGCACGTGGATGTCATCTCGGGCCCCAAGGGTGCGTTTGTCGCGACCCGACTGGCCTATGAGGGCAAGACCTTTGACCGGATCATCCCGGACGTGACCGAGGCCGTGCAGGCGGTGCTCGACGGGCCGCGCCCGGCGAGCGGACGGCACACGTTCTTCCTCGACTATGACCAGATGATGGCAACCCGGAAGTACCTGGGTTATAAGGACCTGGAAGCAGGTGCGGCCTCGTGACCGTCTCCATTCTTGAACTCTTCTCCAACGACCTGGCCCTGAACGGGGACACCGGTAACCGGCGTGCGCTTGCGCACCGTCTGGAGCTCGCCGGTATCGAGGTCGAGCAGCGCACCTACAACCCGGGGGACACCCTGGGCATCCTCCCCGACATCGTCGTGGTGGGGACCGGATCCTCGAGTGCACAGCGTGCTCTCGCCCCGGAGTTTGCGCAGATCGCCGAGCAGCTGCGCGAGTGGGCCAAGGCGGGTGTGGTCTTCCTGGCCGCCGGTGCCGGGTTCCACCTGCTGGGCAAGACGATCAAGCTCGACGCCGATACCGTGATCGAGGGTGCCGGGGTCTTTGATGTGACCGTGGATGCCACCGCGGCGCGGATCGTAACCGAGGCCTTTGGTATCGATGGGCAGTTTGGACTGCTGATCGGAACCGAGAACCACTCGGCCGTGACCACGTTGGCTCAGGGGATGGCCCCGATTGGTGCCGTGCGCAACGGCTTCGGTAACGGCGATGGCCTGGAGGGCGCGGTTGTGGGCAATGCCTACGGCACGCACCTGCACGGCCCGGCGCTGGTCCTGAACCCGGTGTTCGCCGATCACCTGATCAGCCTGGCCGTGGCCCGCACCGGAGACACCTACATCAAGAACGACAAGCACGATGAGCTGGACCAGACCATCGATCTCGCCCGCGAGATCCTGATCGGCAAGCTCCCGCGCTAGCGCCTTCGAAATTGCGAAAGCCCCGTCCGAACCTCGGTTCCGGCGGGGCTTTCTCGTCCCATGGTGGTGCCCACATACCAAAGCGTCGCCGCCCGGTTTCCCGGACGGCGACGCGTGGTTTGGGGGACTCGCCCTGGTCGCGCTGTTTCGACAGCGTCGGCGAGTGGGGGCGGGCCCTTAGGCGCGAGCCTCGCTGAGGCGGGCGCTCTCGTCGTGCCAGTTCGAGGCGACGGCGGCGAGCTTCTCCTGATACTTCTTGCCGTGGTGAGCGCAGAACATGAGCTCGCCGTTGGCAAGGGTTACCCGGACGTAGGCCTGTGCGCCGCAGCTGTCGCAACGGTCGGCCGCGGTCAGTGCCGGGGCGTCCACCACGCTCGGAGCGCTTTCGGTGATCTGTGTCATGTTTTCCTCCTGACCGGTGAGGAGGCCAATCGTTCGGCCTCACGTCTTATCCAACCACGTCCGGGGGCAAATTCATTCCGTTCCGGGGCAATTTCGCTAGGCGCGTACGCTCAGCCCGCTCACAACGTGTCGATGGCAGGTGATGTCGGGGGTTTTCGGTAGAATTTATCCCTGTGACCACTGAATACTCCGCGCGCCACCTCTCCGTCCTCGAGGGCCTTGAGGCGGTGCGGAAGCGACCCGGTATGTACATCGGGTCCACCGACTCCCGCGGCCTCATGCACTGCCTCTGGGAGATCATCGATAACTCGGTGGATGAGGCGCTGGCGGGCTTCGGAACCAGGATCAATATCCTGCTGCACCACGACGGCTCGGTCGAGGTACGCGACACCGCCCGCGGTATCCCCGTAGACATCGAGCCCAAGACCGGGCTGAGCGGTGTCGAGGTGGTCTTCACCAAGCTGCACGCCGGCGGAAAGTTCGGGTCGGGTTCCTATGCCGCCTCGGGTGGTCTGCACGGTGTGGGCGCCTCGGTGGTCAACGCGCTGAGTGCGCGCCTCGACGTCGAGGTGGACCGCGGCGGCAAGACCTGGCTGATGTCCTTCAAGCGCGGCGTGCCCGGCGTCTTCGAGGACACCGGTGCCCCGACCCCCGATGCTCCGTTCACCCCGTTCACCGAGTTTGGTGAGCCGGCGCTGCGCCCGATCGGCAAGGTCGCCAAGGCCAAGACCGGCACCCGCGTGCGCTACTGGGCCGACCCGCAGATCTTCACCAAGGGCGCCAACTTCCAGATGGAGGACCTGATCGGTCGCGCCAAGCAGACGGCGTTCCTGATCCCCGGCCTGGGCATCGCCATCGAGGACTCACGCGGCGAGGAGACCGAATCGCACGCCTTCGAGTTTGACGGCGGCATCTCCGAGTTTGTGGATCACCTGGCCCCGGATACGGCGATCACCGACGTGTGGCGCCTGACCGGAACCTCGACCTTCACCGAGACCGTGCCCGTGCTGACCGACGGCGGGGCGATGGTCCCCACCGAGGTGGAGCGCGAGTGCACCGTGGACATCGCGCTGCGCTGGGGCACCGGCTATGAGACGGTGATGCGCAGCTTCGTGAACATCATCGCCACGCCCAAGGGTGGCTCACACCAAACCGGTTTTGACCAGGGGCTGCTGCGCTTCCTGCGCGCCCAGGTCGAGGCCAACGCGCGTCGTCTCAAGGCTGGAAACGACAAGCTGGATAAGGACGACGTCCTGGCCGGGCTGACCGCGGTTCTGACCGTGCGCCTGGCCGAGCCGCAGTTCGAGGGGCAGACCAAGGAGATCCTGGGTACCCCCGCGGTGCGGGCGATCGTTGCCTCGGTCGTGTCCGGTCAGCTCAAGGAGCGCTTCGCCTCGACCAAGCGCGACGACAAGACCCAGACCGCCCTGGTGCTGGACAAGGTCGTGGCAGAGATGAAGTCGCGCATTTCCGCGCGCACCCACAAGGAGACCCAGCGCCGCAAAAACGCGCTGGAGTCCTCCTCGCTGCCCGCCAAGCTGGTGGACTGCCGCAGCAACGATGTGGAAACCTCCGAGCTGTTCATCGTCGAGGGTGACTCGGCGCTGGGCACCGCCAAGAATGCCCGCGACAGCGAGCACCAGGCGCTGCTGCCGATTCGAGGCAAGATCCTCAACGTGCAGAAGTCCTCGGTGTCCGACATGCTGTCAAACGCCGAGTGCGCGGCGATCATTCAGGTGATCGGCGCCGGATCGGGCCGCAGCTTCGATCTTGACGCCGCCCGCTATGGCAAGGTCATCATCATGAGCGACGCCGACGTGGACGGCGCGCACATTCGCACCCTGCTGCTCACGCTGTTCTTCCGCTATATGCGGCCGATGATCGACGCGGGCCGGGTCTACGCGGCGGTGCCCCCGCTGCACCGGGTGGTGCAGATCAACCCGGGCTCCAAGCCCAATGAGACGATCTACACGTACTCCGAGCAGGAGCTGCACGACCTGCTGGCCGAGTTCAAGGCCACCGGAAAGCGCTACCAGGACCCGCAGCGGTACAAGGGTCTGGGCGAGATGGACGCCGACCAGCTGGCCGAAACCACGATGGAACGCTCGGGACGAACCCTGCGCCGCGTACGCATGGGCGACGCCGAGCGCGCCTCCAGGGTGTTTGAGCTGCTGATGGGAAGCGATGTGGCACCGCGCAAGGACTTCATCGTGGAGCACTCGGCGGACCTCAGCCGCGAACGCATCGACGTATAGCCACGAACACACCAAGGTCTCGTCACGAACACACCGAGGTCTAGCCGAGGGTCCCTGCTGCGTCGGAGACAACCTGACCGCGCCCGGTTGGTTCGGTCGCGCCATCGCGATGATCGGTGCGTGTGAGTGACAGCAGCAGGATTCCGTAGCTCAGGGGCGTTGCCGCGGCGATCAGCGAGACTGCCGCGGTGACGATCTGTATCCCGACCGGCTCCGCATTCATCCGGATCAGCAGGGTGCTTGCCAGATATGCCAGCGCCTGGAGCATAAGCATCGCGAGTGGGATCCGTTTCCAGGGAACGGGCAGGTGCGGTGCGCGCGCAATATCGACCACAATAATGAGGGTCAGGACGAGGTTTCCAAGCATCGAAATTGTCAGCAGGCTACCCCAGGGGTTGGCGTCGGGCTGTGCCCAGGACACACTTCCGAGCACGGCGGCCCCCAGCGACCAGATCGCCAGCGCGCGCGTGGCAATTACCCCGGTTCGGCGGGAGCCAAAAAGAGCCTGTCGGCAATAGCGGGAACCCGCGGTGCCCAGGAGCGCACCGGAGAAGAGCACGGCCGCGATGATCTCGCGTGCCGGGAATGACTCGGGTAGCGCATACGCCGCGAGCGAGGACCCAATAAAAAGCAACCCGACAGTCAGCGGCCGGGAACTCACCGGATGCGACCCGTCGCTCGGTACACCGTTCATCGTTCGCACTCCCCATCGTCGCGGCCGGCAACCGTGGGCGGGGCAGATATCGGCGGTGCTCCGGACTGCGGTTGCTAGGTTTCAGCTCACGCTACCCGGGTTTGAGCTAATGTCAAGGGTTGTCGCAGGGAAACCAATCGCCATGTTTTTGGGTCTGGTCCATGACAAAAAGGTGGGTTTCGGTTCCGAGTGTTCGAAACCGAAACCCACCAACAGGCTTCAGGACTATTCCAGGTCGAGGTCCAGGGTGACGGTGTCGGCGGGTTCCACCGAGAGGACGCCGTCGGTGTCAAAGCCGAGTGGCTGGGCCGGGGTGGCCGAGGCGCGGGCGGGGATGCGGATCACATCGCCGTCTTCAAACGAGGGGGCATCCAACGGGCCATCCTGCGGAGCGTCACCATCGGACGCGGCGGCAGGGCCCGAACCGGTGTCGGGCTGGATCGCCCGACCCAGATAGGTCACCACCTGCTCAAGCGCGGCACCCGAGGCATCGCGTCGGCCCACCGGCTCGGGCAGCGGACGCGCCGAGCCTTCGACCGAGAGCGCACGCACGGGACCGGGGCCCACCCAGGCGCGTTCGAGGTGGGACTCACCCTTGAGGAACGCGTGGGCCCGGACACCACCGGTCGCGCGGCCCTTGGCGGGGAAATCGGCAAACGTCGAGGTCTTGGCTCGGCCCGGATCGGTGCCGGGGATCGTGCCCTCGGCCACCGAGATCGTGGTCACCATAATCTCCTCGGCATGCGGTGCCGCGCCGAAGAACAGCACGCGAGCGCTCCCCACCAGCGCGACACCGGCCATACCACCTGCGGGCGCACCCTGCGGGCGCACCGAGGAGGCGACAAAGTGCAGCAGCTTCGCGTCCGAGGTGACAAAGATCAGCTCATCGGTTTCGGCGGGCTGGCCGAGGCCCACAACCTCATCGCCGGGCTTCAGCGCGATCACCTCAAACTCGGGCTTATTCGGCCAGGCGTTCGCGGTGACCCGCTTGACCACACCCTGCGCGGTCCCCAGCGCGATCGGGCGGTCGCTGCCCAGATCCACCAGGGCCAGCACCCGCTCCTTCTTATTGGTGAGCGTGATGTAGTCGGAGATCTTGACACCCGCCGCGAGATGAATCGAGGCGGCGGGCACAGCCGGGAGGTCGATGGGGGAGAAACGGATCAGGCGACCCAGGTTGGTGACCGCACCGATCTCGGTGCGTGAGGTGGTCTCCAGCACCGAGGCGATCGCGTCGTGCTTGGCGCGGCGCGGCGGCGCGGTGATCGTGACCTCCTCGCCCGCCGGGCGGTCCACCCGCAACGCGCGACCGGTGGCGCTCAGGAAAATTGTGCAGGCCACATCGGCGACCTCGAGAACCACGCCCGCCTTCTTCCGTGCGGACCCGGCGATGCTCGGCGCCGCCTCGGTCAGCATGGTGCGCCGCGGGGTCCCAAACTTCTCGGCCACGGCCTCAAGCTCCTTGGACACCTGGGTGCGGATCCGGCGGGTGCTGCTCAGCAGCTTCTCCAGCTCGGCAATCTGCGCCTGCAGCTCATCCCGCTCGGTTTCCAGCTCCATCCGCGAGAACTTGGTCAGGCGACGCAGCCGCAGCTCGAGAATGTATTCGGCCTGGACCTTGGAGAGGTCAAAAACCTCCTGCAGCTTCTTGCGGGCGATCTCCGAGTCATCGCTGGCGCGGATGACCTGGATGACCTCGTCGATGTCGACGATCGCGATCAGGAGTCCCAGCACCAGGTGCAGGCGTTCCTTGCGCCGGGCCAGGCGGTACTTGGAGCGGCGGGTGACCACCTGAATGCGGTGATCCACGTAGACCTGCAGCAGCTCGCGCAGACCCAGGGTGCGCGGACCGCCGTCGACCAGGGCGACGTTGTTGATACTGAAGCCGTCCTCCAGCGGGGTGAACCGGTAGAGCTGTTCCAGCACGGCCTCGGGGCTGAAGCCGGTCTTGATCCCGATGACCAGGCGCAGGCCGTTGGTCCGGTCGGTCAGGTCGGTGACGTCCGAGATGCCGGAGAGCTTCTTGTTGTTGACACCGTCCTTGATCTTCTCGATCACCCGCTCGGGGCCCACCAGATAGGGCAGCTCGGTGACCACCAGGCCCTTTTTGCGCGGGGTCAGGTTTTCGACCGTGACCTTGGCGCGGGTTTTGAACGCGCCACGACCGGTTGCGTAGGCATCTTTGATGCCGGCGAGACCCACGATCGTCCCGCCGGTGGGCAGGTCGGGGCCGGGCACATACGCCATCAGCTCCTCAAGGGTGGCCTTGGGCTTTTCCAGCAGGAAGCGTGCGGCGCCCACAACCTCGATCAGGTTGTGCGGGGCCATGTTGGTGGCCATTCCCACGGCGATACCGCTGCCGCCATTGACCAGGAGGTTCGGATAGGCGGCGGGCAGGACATCGGGCTGCATGAGCGCGCCGTCATAGTTGGGGATGAAGTCCACGACGTCCTCGTCGAGGTTTTCGGTCATTGCCAGGGCGGTCGCGTCCAGGCGCGCCTCGGTATAGCGGGGTGCCGCGGGGCCGTCATCCAGCGATCCAAAGTTTCCGTGACCATCGATCAGCGGCAGGCGCATCGTAAAGGGCTGGGCCAGGCGGACCAGGGCGTCGTAGATGGGAGCGTCACCGTGCGGGTGCAGCTTACCCATGACCTCGCCCACCACGCGGGCGGACTTCACGTGATTGCGGTCGGGGCGCAGCCCCATATCGGCCATTTGATACAGGATGCGTCGCTGCACCGGCTTAAGACCGTCGCGCGCATCCGGCAGCGCCCGCGAGTAGATGACCGAGTAGGCGTACTCCAGGAAGGAGCCCTCCATCTCATCGGTCACATCGACATCGAGGATGCGTTCGGCGGGGGCGGCGCTGGTGGAAGCGGAGTCTTTTCGGGTCATTCCATAGTTTCGGATGGCCGCGCGAGGAGAACGGCGCGAGGGTGGATGGGAGCCGGGTAAACCGTGCCTTCTGTGGCACACTTAACCCGATGCCTTCAATGTTACCGACACGCACCGACGTTTCCCGCAGCCAAGCCGATATCCTGCCGAATCTCGTCGCCGCCCTGCGCCCCGAAACGGGCCTCCCGGTGCCCGCGACGATGCCCGGAGAAACCCTCACTTCGGTGCAGTCGGCCATCCTGATCGTGGTGGACGGACTGGGGGCGCAGCAGCTGCGCGAGGCCAAGCCCTACGCCCGCTTCCTCACCGCGCGGAAGTTCCCCACCCTGCAGTCGGTGTTCCCCAGCACCACCGCGGCCAGCCTGACCGCGATCATGACCGGTGCCTGGCCCGGGGAACACGGCGTGGTTGGGTATGAAATGCGTGATGCCGAGAACGATCGCATCGTCAACGGCCTGACCGGCTGGGACGTTCGGATGGTTCCCGAAACCTGGCAGCTGCGCGAACCCCTGTTTGAGCAGGCGAATCGGCAGGGCCTGCGTCCCTTCGCCGTGGGCACCGGGAAGTATGCCACCAGCGGCATGACCCGGGCGATCCTGCGCGGGGCCACCTATGTCCCCGCTGACCGCATCGCCGAGCGCTTCGAGCAGGCGGCCAAGCTTGCCGAAACCCCCGGCGCACTGGTGTATCTCTACGTGCCCGAGCTCGACCAGATCGCCCACCGGTTCGGCGTGGCCGATGATCGCTGGCTGGCCGCGCTCGAGGACCTCGATGCCGAGGTGCGCAAGCTGCATGCACGCGTGGGGGTCGGCGTGGGGATCGCGCTGAGCGCCGACCACGGCATCGTGGATGTGCCCGACTATGCCCACGTCCTCTTTGATCAGGATCCCGAGTTGGTGGCCGGGATCGGCCTGATCGGCGGGGAGCCTCGAATGCGACACCTCTACTTTGACGCGGGGGTTTCCCCCGAGCAGCGCGCGGCAACCCTCGGGGCCTGGCGCGAGAGCGAGGGGGAGCGCGCCTGGGTGCTCTCCCGGGACGAGGCGATCGCGGCGGGTCTGTTTGGTGCCGTGAATCCCACCGTGGTTCCGCGGATCGGCGACATTCTGGTGGCCGCGCGGAAGCGGATCGCATACTACGATTCCCGTCCGTCGGATCAGAGTTCGAGGCGCATGGTGGGCCAGCACGGGTCTCTCACCGAGGATGAGGTACTGGTGCCGTGGATCACCCTCGGCGCCTGGGCTCCGCCTGGCCGCGGCTAACGGCCGCGCTCCGGATGCCCAGGACGCGCGTCCTGGGCATCCGGTGGGTCCGTTGCCCTAGCCTCGCTGAGCCCGCGCTCGACGCACGGCACCGAGGGCGATGCCGGCGGCCATCAGCAGCAGGGCGATGACTGCGCCCGCCTGACCGGCGGCACCGGTCTGGGGCAGACCGCCACCCGGCTGGGCACCCGGGGCGGCGATCACGCCGGGCGTTGTGGCACCACCGTCACCCGGGGCGACCGGGGTCGGGGTGGCCGAGGGGTTTCCGGGCTCCGGAGTCTCGGCGTCCACGGCGACCCGAACCTTCCCGGACCAGCTGGCGCTGGCCGAGACGTTTCCGGCGGCATCCACCGCGCGCACCTCGACGCTGTGCTCACCATCACCGAGGACGATCGGTCCGTCGGCACGGATCCACTCGGCGTCGTCCTCGGCCGCGACCTCATCCTGCGCGTCGTCCTCGGTCGGGACGGCGGCGGCCAGGGCCACCGACTCGACCCGGACGGCCGATTCGGTTGAGACGTTTCCGGCGGGCAGGAAGCGGTACTCCACCCGGGGTGCCGGGAGGAAGTCATCCGAGGCCGTCACCGTGAGGGTGACCTTCTTGGTGTAGAAGCCGTTGGGGCCCGGTGCCGCGGGGTCCGCGGTGATCGAGACGGTCGGCGCGCTGCTATCCACGCCGGGGTAGGACACCACCTGCGCGGTCATGGTGGCGGGGGAGCCGCCCTTGACCTGGGCACCGGTGCCGTTGATGACGTGGTTGATGCCGCCGGTACCGTTGAGGAACACCGAGGTCAGCGACTCGAAGCGCACGTTGGCGTTCTGCGGCGCCTGAACGCCACTCTCGGCGTACACGTGGTTGCCGTTGTTGCGGGTGTCATCGAAGAACGAGTACACACCCATACCCTGCGCCAGGTGACTGGTCACGGTGTCGGCCACACGGTAGGAGGAGTATCCCAGTCGTGTGCCGTCCATGTAGTCGGCCTGGGTGGGCGGGTCGTAGGGGAGCTCACTCTGGTAGAAGATGGTGCGGCCGTTGTTGCCGTTCCAGATCACCTGGTTCTTGCCGTAGTGCTCCACAAACAGACCGGTCGCGGTCACGTTGTCCGCATTGACCACCACGCCGTGGTCGCCCACGTTGGTGTGCCAGTCGACGCCGTCGCCGTGGTCGGCGCGCCAGGCCCAGATGTGATCGAGGAGGGTGTTCGGGGTGTTGACCTCGATCGAGGTGGTCGCGTTGCCGGCCCAGGGGCCACCCACGCGGATGAACACATCGGACAGGGTGGTGGGGTTCGCCACCTCGGCGGCGGTGGCACCCCGGGGGCCCACCTGAACCAGCACATCGGAGTTCTTGGTGTGTGCATCCACAGTGATTCCCGCGAGTTTGACGCCGGGGACGTCGGCAATCTCGATGGCCGCGGTGCCGTTGTTGGGAACCAGTGAGGCGTAGCCGAGACCCAGCACCACGGTGTTGGCCCGGGTGACCTTGATCGGGGCGTTCAGGTAGTACACCTCGGGGGTCAGCAGGAGGTTTTTACCGGAGGCGAGGGCCGCGTTGATGGAGGCGGCGGTGTCGCCGGCCTTGGCGATGTAGAAGTCGCCAATCGGCAGGGACTGCCCGGCCGAGGCATCGGTGGACCAGTTGGCGCCGGTGGAGTTGGTGTGGGCCTTGGGGACAAAGACCTTAAAGTCGTTGCCGTCCTTGTACAGGAACGGAATCTCGCGGGAAACCGGGGTCTTGTCGACGTTGGTGGTCACGCCGACGCCGCCGGCGCGGGGCTGGCCGAAGTCGGTGGCCGGGGCGTTCTGCACGCCGGAGAACACGTTGTTCCAGACGCCACCCTCCCAGGTTCCCACCTCGGAGTTTCGGGTGAACCACTGCTGCTGGGATCCGGTAACGATCTGGCCGTCGACCTTGCTGTCGGCCAGGTAGCCGCCGCTGGCATACTCTCCCACGCGGCCAAACACCGTCAGGTCACCCTTGATGTGAATGCGTCGGAGCGGTGCCGCCTGCGAGACCGCAAAGCGCATCTGGTGCGGGGCCGTGATTCCGCTGGGGAATGGGCGAGTCGCATCCACGCCGACCGGCTGCTGAATCGGGTTGAACGCGAGGTTGCTCATCGACCGCCAAAACTTGGTGAGCGAGCCCGGCTGCTGGCAGTCCCAGGGGTTCGCCTCGCACACGCGCTCGGGCTCCACGTGAATGGCACCGTTGATGAGCACATCGTCGGGGGAGGCCCCGAGTCCGGAAACCGACTGGTAGTAGCCGAGTTCGGAGTTGATGATGTTGGTCGCGGCCATGGGGTTGTCGGCGTTATTGTTCACGCCGTAGGTGCCGGGGGCGAAGAAGAACTGGTGGCGCTTGAGGCTGAATTCTCCCTCGTGGGAGGCGGCCTGAAGTGCGGAGTTGATCGCGTCCACACTCCAGTTTTCGTCAAAGATCGTGACGTTGGGGCCAAAGAGTGGATCGGCACCGTGCGCGGCGGGTGCCGTGACGATCGTTCCGGCCGCGGCCAACGCGAGAATCGCGGCGGCCGACACGGCTAAATTTGGCCCATTTTTTTCACGCAATAATTTCGATCGCATGTGTTCTCCCTTGAACAAATGTGAGGGGCGTTTCATCGACATCGGCGTCGACAGGTGCAGGCTAGCCATCTACTTACTTACCTGTCAACAAGTAAATTTTGCGGCCACTCAAAACCCCCGAGATTACGCGGAAAATCGGGCCATTTCCGCATATTCATCCGAGTTTACATACTGCCTGATTTAGAGAAAACAGGGGAGTGTGACCGTCGGCTGTCGGTGCCGAGAGTGGCGTCGAGACGGCTACTTTTTGAGCCGAATATGTGGTCAGAAAAGGACTCACGCGGAGTGACGAAAGGCATCCGAAACCAGGACGGCGATGCACCCCGAGTTGACTTATTTGGGAGCGCTCTCATAGGATCGGGGCACCGATTGGGAGCGCTCTCACAGCGTCTCAATCCAGAGCGATGAAGCTCACCCCACCACCACGAAGGAGTGATTGTGAACAAGAGTGCTTTCCGAAAAAGCGCGGGCACCGTTGCGCTGGTCTCCGCGGCCGCACTGGTCCTAGCCGGCTGCGCGAGCGACGGCGGCGAGGCCGGATCGGGGAACGGCAAGATTACCCTGACCGTGGCCACGTTTAACGACTTCGGCTACACCGATGCGCTGCTCAAGGAGTACAGCGACGCCCACCCGAACGTCACGGTGGTCCACAACCGAGCGGCGACCAGCAACGATGCCCGCGCCAACTACTTCCAGAAGCTCGGCAAGTCCGGTCTGGCGGACATCGAGGCCATCGAGGTGGACTGGCTGCCCGAGGTCATGAAGTACTCGGACATGCTGGCCCCGGTGCCCGAGAAGCTGCATGATCGCTGGCTGGACTGGAAGGTCAACGCCGCGACCGACTCCGACAAGAACCTGATCGGATACGGCACCGACATCGGCCCCGAGGCCATCTGCTACCGCGGCGACCTGTTCGCCGAGGCGGGCCTGCCCACCGACCGCGCCGAGGTGACCGCGCTGCTGACCGGCGGTTGGGACAAGTACTTCGAGGTGGGCAACGAGTACACCACCAAGACCGGCAAGCCCTTCTTCGACTCCGCCGGCGGCACCTACCAGGGCATGATCAACCAGGTCGAGGCGGCCTATGAGAACCCCAAGACCGGTGACGTCACCGCGACCGAGAACCCCGATGTCCGCAAGATCTACGACGAGGTACTCGCGGCCAGCAAGACCCAGTCGGCAAAGCTCGGCCAGTGGTCCGATGACTGGAATGCCGGCCTCGCCGACGGTGCCTTCGCGACCATGCTGTGCCCGGGTTGGATGCTCGGTGTGATCGAGGGTAACGCCAAGAACGTGACCGGCTGGGACATCGCCAATGTCTTCCCCGGCGGCGGCGGAAACTGGGGCGGTTCCTACCTGACCGTCCCCGCCAAGGGCAAGAACGTCGAGGCCGCCCAGGAGCTCGCCGACTGGCTGACCGCCCCCGAGCAGCAGATCAAGGCGTTTAGCAACTCGGGCAACTTCCCCAGCCAGAACGAGGCGCTCACCAACGCGACCCTGCTCGAAGCCACCAACGAGTACTTCAACAATGCCCCGATCGGGTCGATCTTCTCCGAGCGCGCACAGGCGGTCACCCTGTCTCCGTTCAAGGGCGAGAAGTACTTCCAGATCAACGATGCGATGCAGAAGGCGCTCACCCGCGTCGAGGAGGGCACGCAGGACGCGGACACCTCCTGGAAGCAGTGGGTATCCGAGGTCAAGGCCATTAAGTAACGAGGCACCCGGGTGGGGCGGCGGTATCGCCGCCCCACCCTCTTTCCCCGTCAAACGTTCTGTCTAGGAGCATCGTGTCCTCTTCCACCACCGCGCCCGGCGGCGCCCGATCCCGCCCCCGCGCCGCCCGCCGCGTGGGTTTCGGCGGCGGCCTGTCCCGCTGGGATCTTAAGCTTTCCCCCTATCTCTACATCTCCCCGTTCTTCATCCTGTTTGCGGTCGTGGGACTCTTCCCGATCGCCTTCACCGCGGTCATCTCCTTCATGGAGTGGGACCTGGTGCGCGGCACCGGCGAGTTCATCGGGTTTGAGCAGTATGCCTACGTCCTCGGGCAGCCCAAGTTCTGGCTGGCCCTGCGCAACACGTTCAGCATCTTCCTGCTCTCCAGCGTCCCGCAGCTGATCGTGGCCGTGTTCATCGCCTCGCTGCTGGACAAAAACATCCGGGCCAAGACCTTCTGGCGGATGGGTGTGCTGGTGCCCTACGTGATGGCCCCGGTGGCCGTCGCCCTGATTTTCAGCAACATGTTTGGTGACCGCTACGGCATCATCAACACCCTGATCCAGACGATCGGCCTGGAGCCGATTCCCTGGCACTCCAACGCCTTCTTCAGCCACGTCGCCATCGCCACGATGGTGAACTTCCGCTGGACCGGCTACAACATCCTGATTCTGTTGGCCGCGATGCAGGCGGTCTCGCGAGACTACTACGAGGCGGCCACCGTGGATGGGGCCGGCCCGATCCGTCAGTTCTTTTCGATCACCCTGCCGAGCCTCAAGCCCACGCTGATCTTTGTGATCATCACCTCGACCATCGGTGGCCTGCAGATCTTCGACGAGCCGCGCATGTACGACAGGCCCGGCACCGGCGGTCCCAACAGTCAGTGGCTGACCATCTCGCTCTACCTGTACAACACCGGCTGGGGAGAGTGGAACTTCGGCCGGGCCGCGGCGCTGGCGTGGATCCTGTTCATCATCATCCTGCTGATCGGCGTGATCAACCTGTTTGTCACCCGCAACCTGGTGCGGGACGAGGGTGGGCACCGACCGCCCACCCGGCGCGAGCGCCGTATCGCCGCACGCGACCGGGCCGCCGTGTCCGCCGCGGTGGCCCCCAGTTCGAATTCTCAGGAGGTATCGCGATGAGCGCACCCACGATGTCGCCGTCCACCGCCACAGCCGCCCCGGCTCCGGCACCGCGCCGCCGCCGGACCGTGCGCGGCTCCCGTCCCGGCTGGGTCGTCTACGGCGTTCTCGGGGCGATGATTGCCGGGAGCCTGTTCCCGTTCTGGTGGTCGTTCCTGATCGGTTCGGGGGATGCTCAGACCATTCGGAACCCCTCCTGGATTCCCGGCGGAAACTTCATCGACAACGCCCTCACGGTGATCAATGATCCGGCGGTGAACTTCTGGCTGGCGCTCTGGAACTCCTTCTATAGCTCGGCGCTGATCGCGCTCTCGGTGGTGTTCTTCTCCACCCTGGCAGGCTGGGCATTTGCCAAGCTGAAGTTCCGCGGCGGCAACGTGCTGCTGATCTTTGTGATCGCGACCATGGCCGTGCCCACCCAGCTGGGCGTGGTTCCGCTGTACATCCTGTTCTCGGACCTGGGCTGGACCGGCACCATCGGGGCGATCATCGTCCCCGCGCTGACCAGCGCATTCGGGGTGTTCTGGATGACCCAGTATCTGCGCCAGGCCGTGCCCGACGAGCTCCTGGAGGCCGCCCGGGTCGACGGCGCCAGCTCGTTCCGCACCTTCCTGACCGTGGGACTGCCGGCCGCACGCCCGGCCGCGGCGATGCTGGCACTGTTCACCTTCATTTCCTCCTGGAACAATTTCTTCTGGCCGTTTATCGTGCTGGATCGTCAAAACCCCACCCTTCCGGTGGCCCTCTCACTGCTGCAGTCGAACCACTTTGTGGACTACTCGATCGTGCTGGCCGGGGTGCTGCTGTCCACGATTCCGCTGCTTGTCCTGTTTGTCTTCACCGGCAAGCAGCTGGTGAGTGGGATCATGGCAGGAGCGGTCAAGGGTTAGTTCGTTTCTCAAGAAAGAGATCACCATGTCATCACCACGCTCCTTCCCACGGGACTTCGTTTTTGGTGCGGCCACGGCCGCGTACCAGATCGAGGGTGCCGCCTTCGAGGATGGGCGCACAGCGTCGATCTGGGATGAGTTCGCCCGCGTACCGGGTGCCGTCATTAACGCCGATAACGGCGATGTGGCCTGCGATCACTATCACCGCTACCGCGAGGATGTGGCGCTGATGCGGGAGTTGGGGCTGGAGTCCTACCGTTTCTCCACCTCCTGGTCGCGGGTGCGTCCGGATGCGGGTGCGGTGAACCCGGCGGGGATCGACTTCTACAGTCGCCTGGTGGACGAGCTCCTGGAGGCCGGCATCATGCCCTGGCTGACCCTGTATCACTGGGACATGCCGCAGGCCCTCCAGGAGCGTGGCGGATGGACCGTACGCGAATCCGCCGATCTGTTCACCGAGTACGCACTCTCGGTGCACGATGCGCTGGGGGATCGGGTCACCAACTGGGCGACCCTGAACGAGCCCTGGTGTTCCTCCTTCCTCAGCCACATCGCCGGGGCACATGCCCCCGGCCACCAGGACGCCGGTGAGGGACTGCTCGCCGCGCACCACCTGCTGCTTGGACACGGCCAGGTGGTGCGCGAGCTGCGCGCCCGCGACGAATCGCTCAACCTGGGGATCACGCTCAACCTGACCGTGGCCGACCCGGTGGATCCACACGCCGAGGGCGACCGCAACGCGGCCCGCAAGCTCGACGGTCAGTTCAACCGCTGGTTCCTGGATCCGGTGTTCCGGGGTGTGTACCCAGCGGACATCCTGGCCGATATCCGCACCGAGGAGCCGCTGGCCCTGAAGCGCCTGGAGGCGGCGGTACACGAGGGAGACCTCGCGGTGATCTCGACCCCGATCAACACGCTGGGCGTGAACTACTACCAGGGGGAGTTTGTGTCGGGCACCGCCCCGGCCGTCCCGCCGATCGAGCTTGAGGCCCCCACCGACCGTGCGATTCGAGCCCCCTGGCCGGCCCCGGCCGACATCCACCCGCATGAGCGGGGCCTGGCCCGCACCGGACAGGGCTGGGAGGTGCAGCCCGAGGGGCTGACCCGCGTGCTCACCCGGGTGTGGGAGGAGTACGCAAAACCCACAAACACGGTGCTGTATGTGACCGAAAATGGTGCCGCCTACGATGACGAGGTGGCGATCGAGGACGGCCAGCAGCGTGTGCACGACGTCGAGCGGACCGCGTTCCTGCGGTCGCACCTGGGCGCGGTGCTCGACGCCGCCGAGGCCGGGGTGGACGTGCGCGGATACTTCTACTGGTCGCTGATGGACAACTATGAGTGGGCCTGGGGATACCGAAAGCGCTTCGGTATCGTGCACGTGGATTACGACACTCAGCAGCGCACGCTCAAGGACAGTGCCATGGAGTATCATCGGATCATTCGGAACCGGACCCTGTCCATTCCGACGTACACGGGTGTGCCGCTGTACCTGCACACGCACTAGTCAAGGAGGCGCCGAGTGGGCCCCGCACAACCCCCGGTCACACTCGAGGCGGTCGCCGCGCTGTCTGGCGTTTCCCGCTCCACCGTCTCCCGCGTCGTGAACGGTGCCCAGGCGGTGAGTCCGGCGGCCCGCGAGGCCGTGGAGCGCGCGATCGCCGAGCTCTCCTATGTGCCGAACCAGGCTGCCCGCAGCCTGGTTCGGCGCCAGACCAAGGCCATCGCGCTGGTGGTTCCCGAGGACACCAGCCGTTTTTTTGGTGATCCCTTCTTTGCCACCGTGGTTTCCGGGGTGCACCGCCGGCTCAGCCAGTCCGACTACGTGCTCAACATCTTTATCGCCACCGATGACGACGGCGATAAAACCACCGCCTACCTGCGCGGGGGCAACGTGGATGGGGCGATCGTGATCTCCCACCACGCGCGGGACCGCTTCGTGGACCGCATCGCCGACGCCCTTCCCGTGGTGTTTGGTGGGCGCCCCAACCGGATGCGCGGCACCGTGGGGGACTATTTTGTGGACATCGATAACGCCGAGGGCGCGCGCATGGCGACGCGGTACCTGATCGAGCGTGGGTCGCGGCGTATTGCCACGATCACCGGTCCGCAAGACATGCCCGCGGGCCGAGACCGCCTCACCGGATTCCAGGACGCCCTGCGCGCCGCGAACCTGCCCGACACGCTGGTGGAACTCGGCGACTTCTCCGAGCACAGCGGCGAGCTGGCGATGGAACGACTCCTGCGGCGCGGCGGAATCGACGGGCTCTTTGTCGCCAGCGATCTGATGGCTCGCGGGGCCCTACGCACGCTGACCGCCGCGGGCATCATGGTGCCCGAGGATCTGCCCCTGGTGGGATTCGATGACTCCTCGGTGGCCACCGAGGTGAGCCCGGCTCTCACCACCGTGCGTCAGCCCTCGGGGCTGCAGGGCGAGCTGATTGCCCAGCGTCTGCTGGAGATCCTGGCGGGGGAGTCTCCCGAGGTCGAAACCATCGTGTCGGCCGAGCTGGTGATTCGCGAATCGGCCTAGCCGAAGGACACGCACCAGCGCGCACTCACCACGGCGACCAATTCCACGCCACCCGGGTTACGGTGCACACAACCGCGGTGGTCCCAACCACAAACGGGCGGCCACGTTTTCACGTGGCCGCCCGTTTGTGGTGTGGGTACCTAGTCTTCTTCGGTGCGTGCGCCGAAGACGATCTCATCCCAGGAGGGCATCGCCTTGCGGCCGCGACGGTTGCGGATCGCGCCGGTCGAGTTATCCACCTGCGAGGTGGGCGAGGCCGGTTCGTGTTCGGTGTTCGGGGCCGCCGCCGGTGCCAGCGGGGCGTCGGCGGGCTGCTCCGCCGACTGAACCGGGACCTCGCCGGTCAGGGTTTCGAAGTTCTCCAGCGGCACATCCACAGGGCGCAGTCCAAAGCCGGTGTCGGCATCCGCGGCGGGCTCCACCTGACGCTGGTCGTGTTCCAGACGCGACTCGCGCTCGGCCCGGTTCTCGCGCTCACCGCGGCGCTTGCGCAGCGCCTGCAGCAGGTCGGCCGTGTGCTGGTTGCCCTCGTCACCACGATCCTCGGCACGGTTGATCGCGGCGTCGGCGGCGGCATTGGGTCCGCGGCGGTGCGACTCTACCGCGTGGGCGGGCTCGACCCGGCGCTGGCCCATCAGGCTGGCGACGGACTCGGCTGCACCCTCGGTGGGGGCCGCAGGGGTGATCGGGGCGATGACTCCGGTTTCGAAGGCATCGGTGCTGAACCGGGCCTCGCTGGGATCCACGGTGGGTTCCACGGCCCGCAGGCGGGGGATCAGGGGGGCGGCAATCTCGCCCTGCTTGGACAGGGTCACGGCCTCGCTGTTGTGCGGGCTCAGGACGTGGCGCTTGGGATCGAAGGTCCAGCGGGCGTCGTGCTCAACCCGGGCGGCGGTGAAGGACAGCTTCACGATCCAGCCCTCCTCCTCGTCCTTCCAGCTGGTCCAGCGCTCACCCTCGGCCTCGAGGGATTCCAGGCGGGCGCGGATGGCCGAACCGAAGTTGGCCTCACCCTCCTCGGTTCCCGGCACCGAGGCGGCGACCACGGGCACGCTGAGGGCCGCGGCCACCATGTGTTCACGCTCGGCCAGGATCGGGCCCTCGAAGCGGCGCACGTAGTCGGCGTCGGCGCCGGTCAGCTCGGCGATCTCCTCGGCCGAGAGCCCGGCCCGGATGTGCGCCTGAACCTCGCGCGGCCTAATCTTCGGGGTCGCCGCGAGCGGCGACTTCATCCGACGAAGCTGCGACTGCAGCACCTCATCGATTTCCAGTTTGAAGCGGTCCCCATTTTCCGCAGCAGCGATGAGGGCCCCATCCTCGATGCCAACAACCTTCAATTCCTGCATGTGCCCTGCCTCTTTCGGCGTCATAAATCCTGTGAACAATGGTGCCATGAATGCCGGGTGAATCGCGTAATCGCGCGGGCGCGGCGTGTGTTCCCGACAAAACGCTGGGAAAAAACGTCGCTCGGTTTGCTATTGAGCGCGGATTGTTGCAAACTATGGCCGCCGATTCAGATCGGTAAAGGCGAAGAGAAGTGGAAAAACATGGCAACGGATTACGACGCACCTCGCAAAAGCGACGACGATTCCGAATCGATCGAAGCGCTTAAGGAGCGCGTGCCGGACAAACTCTCGGGTGCCGTTGGTGACGAGGATGCGGACAACCCCGGTGGCTTTGAGCTGCCCGGTGCCGACCTCTCGGACCTCGACCTCGACGTGGTCGTTCTGCCCCCGCAGGCAGACGAATTCACCTGTGTGAGCTGCTTCCTGGTGAAGTTCCGCTCCCAGATCGACCACGAGACCAAGCTCGGCCCGGTTTGTGTGGAGTGCGCCGCCTAGGCTCTGGCAACACAGTGTCAAAAGGCCCTCACGATGAAAATCGTGAGGGCCTTTTGTGTGCCCGGCACCGCGACCCGGGTACGGGTGGGCACGCGGTCCGCAACCGGACGGGATGACGCGAGGAGGGCGGGTCGATCGTCGGTTTCGCGACGGGCGAACACCCGCCGTGTCGGGGGCGAACCCTAGTGGGATTCGAGCTGTTCCCGACGGGCCGCCTCGATGGCACCCGCGAGCTCGCCGGCGCGACGGGTGGAGATCAGCCAGTACGGGGTCGGGTCCTGTTCATCGATGACCGGAACCTTGACCGCCTGCTGCGCCCAGGCGTTGAGCAGGAGGTACGCACGGGCGTGCAGGTTCACGCCACGCTCGGCACGCGCGGCCTCACCGGTGAATGCCTCGGGGGTGCCCAGCTCGGTGACCGGGATCCGGGCGCGGCCGGCGCGCAGGATCCCATCGGTGATCGAGACCGTGGGGGCCATCGTCAAAAACAGGACCACCGAGCCCAGATACAGCACCGCGGCCACCACGTATCCCACGGTGAGGGAGATCGGGAAGAACACCAGAATGCTCGCGGGGATCACCAGGGCGGTGGCCACAAACACCATGGCGGAGGGGAAAAGTCGTTCGTGATACTGGGTCATGTCTCAATCATTCATCGATGTGCATTACCCTCGATCTGTGACCGAAAGTGTTGATATCCCTATTATCGCCCGAGAAGCCCCGCGCTATGCGCAAGCGGGCGATGCGGGTGCCGACCTGATGGCCGCCGAGGCGGTCACCCTCGCCCCGGGCCAGCGTGCCCTGGTGGGGACCGGTGTCTCGATCGCGCTGCCCGATGGGCATGCTGCGTTTGTGGTCCCGCGCAGCGGCCTGGCCGCCAAGCACGGGATCACCGTGGTGAACTCCCCGGGCACTATCGATGCCGGCTATCGCGGCGAGATCAAGGTCATCCTGCTGAACACCGATTCCTCGACCCCGTATGAGATTGCGGTGGGGGATCGGATCGCGCAGATCATCATCATGCCGGTCACCCAGGCACGCTTCATTCCGGTAGATGTGTTACCTGAAAGCGAACGCGGTGAGACAGGATTCGGTTCGACCGGGTATGGTCGTCCTCAGACAGGAGCACAGGCATGATTAGGAAAAAGAACAGCACCGCCCCCGCCACCGACGCGGTGGACGTTGTGGAGGCAGAGGACACCGCCGCCGAAAGCGTCGCCGAGCCCATCGACGCCAAGTCGGCCCCGGCCGACCGCGTGGAGGGTGGCCCCTATGACGAGAGCGAGGCGAACCCGGTTCGCCCCTATATCGACCTGGGCGGCGTCAAGATCCTCCCGCGTGAGGGACTGAACCTCCGACTCGAGGTGGAGGAATCCACCCAGCGCATCATCGCCGTGGGCCTCGACTATGCCGGTTCGACCCTGCAGGTGCAGGCCTTTGCCGCACCGCGCAGCTCGGGCCTCTGGCACGAAACCCGCGAGCAGATCACCGTGGGTATCAACGGCCAGGGTGGCAAGGTGCGCGAGGTTGAGACCGTGCTCGGTCCGGAACTGTTTGCCACCCTGCCCGGTGAGGTCACCACCGAGAACCCCGGCGGCGCTCGCGCGGCCCGGTTTATCGGCGTGGATGGCCCCCGCTGGTTCCTGCGCGGCGTGATCGCTGGCGCGGGTGCCGAGGAGGGCAACACCGAGGCCATTGAGGCCATCGATGACCTGTTCCGGAGCGTCGTGGTTGTCCGCGGCAACACCCCGATGCCTCCGCGCGACCTGCTCGCGCTGAAGATGCCGGTGGCCCCGGGAACCGAGTAGGGCATGACCACACCCGACTCGACCACCCCGCCGGAACCCGCGGACGGCGAGGAGATCTCTCCCAAGCTGAGCGAGACGCTGGCCCAGGTAGCCGCGCGCTCCTCGCTGGGCGCGCTGGCTTCCGGCGGCAGCAACACCGGTACCGCCCTGCTGGGTGCGATCGGTGGCGTCCGCGGCATCATCGAGGCCGTCGTTCCGGGTCTGCTCTTTGTCATCGTGTTCACGCTGACCCAGAGCCTGCCCTGGGCCGCGGGTCTGGCGGTGGGGATCGCCGTGGTGGCAACCCTGGCGCGACTCATCGGTAAGTCCTCGGTCACCGCCGCAATCGGTGGCCTGGTGGGTGTGGTGGCCTCGGCCGTCCTGGCCCTCACCACCGGCCGCGCCGAGGATAACTTCGTGCTCGGGTTCTACGTGAACTCCGGATACGCACTGGGCCTGCTGATCTCGATCGCCGTCCGCTGGCCGCTGATCGGCGTGCTGGCCGGATACCTGATGGGCGACGGGGTGGCCTGGCGTCACGACCGCTTTAAGCGGCGCGTGTTCACCTGGCTGACCCTGGCCTGGGTGGGCATGTTTGTGGCCCGGCTCGCGGTCCAGCTGCCCTTCTACTTCTCCGGAAACGTGGCCGCACTGGGCCTGACCCGGATCGCGATGGGCCTGCCGCTCTATGCGCCGGTCCTGGTGCTGACCTGGCTGATCGTCCGCTCGGTGTATCGCCGCGGCGACACGGCGGATAAACGTTCCTAGAACACTCGTGAACACCTCTGCGACCCCCACCCGGAAACGGGCGGGGGTCGCGGTCGTTTACCCACACGCCACGCACGGATGTGAGCGACACCGCGTCGGAATACTGATAGAATTATCTCGACATCAAGATAAATAAGGACAGCCTTAGTCGCGACGTAGCGAACATGCGAACCAAGGCACCGAGTTCCCCGCTGTTGCGGCAGGGGAGGAGGGTCCTTGAACGCAGGTGCGGGCGCGCCTGTCTAGCCAGAGGAGAACGCGTAGTGTCTACCGTCAATAGCTTTGGTGCGAAGCAGAATCTGACCGTCGGGGGAACCGACTACCAGATTTTCCGCCTCGACACCGTCCCGGGTCATGAGAAGCTCCCGTTTGGTCTGAAGGTCCTCCTGGAGAACCTGCTGCGCACCGAAGATGGTGCCAACGTCACCAAGGCCCAGATCGAAGCCCTCGGTTCGTGGAACCCCACCGAGGAGCCCAACACCGAGATTCAGTTCAGCCCGGCCCGCGTGGTCATGCAGGACTTCACCGGTGTTCCCTGCATCGTGGACCTCGCCACCATGCGCGAGGCCGTCTCCGCCCTCGGCGGCGACCCCACCAAGATCAACCCGCTGGCACCGGCCGAGATGGTCATCGACCACTCCGTCATTGCCGACCTCTTCGGTCAGTCCGACGCCTTCGAGCGCAACGTGGAGATCGAGTACGAGCGCAACGGTGAGCGCTACCAGTTCCTGCGCTGGGGCCAGACCGCATTCAACGACTTCAAGGTGGTGCCCCCGGGCACCGGAATCGTGCACCAGGTCAACATCGAGCACCTGGCCCGCGTCACCATGACCCGCGAGGTCGGCGGCGCCCTCCAGGCCTACCCGGACTCCTGTGTCGGTACCGACTCGCACACCACCATGGTGAACGGCCTGGGTGTGCTGGGCTGGGGCGTTGGTGGCATCGAGGCCGAGGCCGCGATGCTCGGCCAGCCCGTGTCGATGCTGATCCCCAAGGTGGTCGGCTTCAAGCTCAACGGCGCGATCCCCGCCGGTGTGACCGCCACCGACGTGGTGCTCACCATCACCGAGATGCTGCGCAAGCAGGGTGTCGTGGGTAAGTTCGTGGAGTTCTACGGCCCCTCGGTGGCCCAGGTTCCGCTGGCGAACCGCGCGACCATCGGTAACATGAGCCCCGAGTTTGGTTCGACCGCCGCGGTCTTCCCGATCGATGACGTGACCCTCGACTACCTGCGCCTCACCGGCCGCAGCGAGGAGCAGGTTGCCCTGGTCGAGGCCTACTCGAAGATCCAGGGTCTGTGGCACAACGCCGACCACGAGCCCGTGTACTCCGAGTACATGGAGCTCGACCTGGCCACCGTGGTGCCCTCGATCGCCGGTCCGAAGCGTCCCCAGGACCGCATCGAGCTCTCGGCCGCCAAGTCGCAGTTCGAGAACGACCTGCCCGTTTACGCCTCCGCTTCTGCTGTGGATACCGACGAGCTGCTCGCTACCGCGCTGACCAGCCCGGCCCCGGCCGCGGCCTCCAAGCCGACCACCGTGACCCTCGCCGATGGTGAGTCCTTCACGATCGACCACGGCGCCGTCGCGATTGCCGCGATCACCTCGTGCACCAACACCTCGAACCCCTCGGTCATGATGGCCGCCGGGCTCCTGGCCCGCAACGCCAGCAAGCTGGGCCTCAAGGCCAAGCCGTGGGTCAAGACCACCCTGGCCCCGGGCTCGAAGGTTGTCACCGACTACTACGACAAGGCCGGTCTGACCGAGTCCCTCGAGGACCTCGGCTTCTACCTAGTCGGCTACGGCTGCACCACCTGCATCGGTAACTCCGGTCCGCTGCTCGAGGAGATCTCGGCCGGCGTCAACCAGAACGACCTCGCGGTCACCGCCGTGCTCTCGGGTAACCGTAACTTCGAGGGTCGCATCAACCCCGACGTGAAGATGAACTACCTGGCCTCCCCGCCGCTGGTCATCGCCTACGCCCTGGCCGGTTCGATGAGCTTCGACTTCGAAAACGACTCCCTGGGCGACGACCTCAACGGCAACCCGGTGTTCCTCAAGGACATCTGGCCCGCCGCCGAGGAGGTCCAGAAGGTCATCGACGAGTCGATCGACACCGCGATGTTCGACAAGCAGTACTCGAGCGTCTTCGAGGGTGACGAGCGCTGGCGTTCGCTGCCCACCCCGGATGGCGCAACCTTTGAGTGGGACGATGAGTCCACCTACGTGCGTCGCCCCCCGTACTTCGAGGGCATGACCATGGAGACCACCCCGGTGTCCGACATCGTGGGCGCTCGCGTGCTGGCCAAGCTGGGCGACTCGGTCACCACCGACCACATCAGCCCCGCCGGTGCCATCAAGGCCGACACCCCGGCCGGTCGCTACCTGACCGAGCACGGCGTCTCGCGTGGAAACTTCAACTCCTACGGTTCGCGTCGTGGAAACCACGAGGTCATGATTCGCGGTACCTTCGCGAACATCCGCCTGCGCAACCAGCTCCTGAACGACGTCGAGGGTGGCTACACCCGCGACTTCACCCAGGAGGGTGGCCCGCAGTCCTTCATCTACGACGCCTCGCAGAACTACCAGGCCGCCGGCACCCCGCTGGTGATCTTCGGTGGTAAGGAGTACGGTTCGGGATCCAGCCGCGACTGGGCCGCCAAGGGCACCTCGCTGCTCGGCGTAAAGGCCGTCATCACCGAGAGCTTCGAGCGGATCCACCGTTCGAACCTGATCGGTATGGGTGTGGTTCCGCTGCAGTTCCCGGCCGGCGAGACCGCCGAGTCGCTGGGCCTCGACGGTACCGAGATCGTCTCGATCGCCGGTATCGAGGAGCTCAACAACGGCACCACCCCGAAGACCGTCCGCGTCACCGCCGTGCCGAGTGAGTTCTCCGCTCCGGGCAAGGCCGTGGTCGAGTTCGACGCCGTGGTGCGGATCGACACCCCCGGCGAGGCCGACTACTACCGCAACGGTGGCATCCTGCAGTACGTGCTGCGCAGCCTCGTTGGCTAGCCGATAACCCCGAGAGTCCGGCCCCGGAAGGAAACTTCCGGGGCCGGCTTTGGTTTTCCGGGCGCGCGGCTCACACCCAATATGTGCCCGAATCACCTAAACTATCCCTGTGCCTCGGACGCTGTCCGATCCACGAGTCCGCGCCCCCGCGCAGGCAGACAGCGAAGGAGTACCCATGTCGATTCTTGAGAAGATTTCATCCCCCCGTGACCTGGATGGTCTGACCGAGTCGCAGCTCAAGGTCCTCGCCCTGGAAATCCGCGAGTTCCTGATCAACAAGGTCGCGCTCACCGGGGGTCACCTGGGGCCGAACCTCGGGGTGGTCGAGCTGACCCTGGCGATTCACCGGGTCTTTGACTCTCCGAACGATCCCATCGTGTTTGATACCGGACACCAGTCCTACGTACACAAGCTACTGACCGGCCGTCAGGACTTTAGCCACCTGCGCGAGCGTGGGGGATTGGCCGGATACCCGCAGCGCAGCGAGTCCGACCACGACATCGTGGAATCCTCGCACGCCTCCAGCTCGCTGAGCTGGGCCGACGGGATCTCCCGCGGTTTTGCGATGACCGGACAGTCCGATCGCGCGGTCGTCGCGGTGGTCGGCGACGGCTCGCTGACCGGCGGCATGACCTGGGAAGCCCTGAATAACATGACCGACGACAACGCGCGTCGCATGGTCATCGTGGTCAACGATAACGGCCGCTCCTACGCGCCGACCATCGGCGGCATGGCGCGCTACCTCAACGACGTCCGCACTCGGAAGTCCTACCGTTCGCTGCGACGCAGCAGCGAGCAGTTTTTCGCCAAGCTGGGTGCTCCCGGCCGCGCCCTCTACCGCGGTGTCCGCGGCGGCACCCACGGGTTCCTCTCCCGCGCCAGCAACAACGAGGCCCTCTACTCAAACCTCGACATTAAGTACATCGGCCCGATCGACGGACACGACCTCCACGCGATGGAGGAGGCGCTGACCCAGGCCAAGAACTATGGTGCCCCGGTCATCGTGCACGCGATCACCGAGAAAGGCCGCGGTTATCAGCCCGCCCGCGACGACCAGGACGATCAGTTCCACGCGGTGGGCAAGATCGATCCGGCCACCGGGCGCGCGCTGAGCACCAGCTCGCAGCAGAGCTGGACCGGCGTGTTCAGCGATGCGCTGCTGGCCGAGGGAACCCGCAATAAGAAGGTGGTGGCGATCACCGCCGCGATGCTGCGTCCCACCGGACTGCACGCCTTTGCCGAGCGCTTCCCGACCCGGGTGCACGATGTGGGCATCGCCGAGCAGCACGCGGTGACCTCCGCGGCCGGCCTCGCGTATGCGGGCCTGCACCCGGTGGTGGCGATGTACGCGACCTTCGTCAACCGTGCCTTTGATCAGATCCTGATGGATGTGGCCCTGCACAAGGCCGGCGTCACGTTTGTGCTTGACCGCGCCGGAGTGACCGGCCCCGACGGCCCCTCGCACCACGGCATGTGGGATCTCTCGATCCTGCAGGTTGTCCCGGGCATCCGCATCGCCGCCCCGCGTGACGCGATTCGTGTGCGTGAGGAGCTGGCCGAAGCCATCGCCGTGGATGATGCACCGACCGTGATCCGCTTCCCCAAGGGGTCGGCCCCCGAAGAGATCGCCGCACTGCGCCGCACCGACGGCGGGGTCGACGTGCTAGCCGAGGGCGAGCGCGAGGACGTGTTGATCGTCGCCGTGGGCCCGATGGCGACCATCGCGCTGGATGTGGCCGAGCGTCTGCGTGCGCAGGGCATCGGGGCCACCGTGGTGGACCCGCGCTGGGTCGTCCCGGTGAACGAAGACGTGGTGGAGCTGGCACGTCGCCACCGCCTGGTAATCACGCTTGAAGACGGCGTGCGCGTGGGCGGCATCGGTACCCGCATCCGTCAGCGCCTGCGTGAGGCCGGAGTAGACACCGCGGTGGACGAGCTGGGCCTGCCCGACCTGTTCATCGATCACGCCTCGCGCGAGCAGATCCTCACCGACGCCGGCCTCACCGGCCAGCAGATCGCCCGCGACGTGGTCGCCCAGGTGCTCGGCAGCCGCATCCCCGTCGCCCGCCCGGACGGCGAGGACCCGCACCCGGCCACGAGCCCCGGCTTCGGAGCGGTCACCGGCAAATAGCCTTCCCTTAGTACGGGCCCGGCTTCCCAGGAGGCAGTCCGGGCCCGTACGCAGTTAATTTGAGCAATCCGCGGCCGCCAACATGCCCATCGCGGCAATAGACGGCGCATCGGTAATACGCCCGGCCGCAACGCCTCGCCAGAATTCGGGTATCGAGACCCACAGAATTCCCGAGATCGATTCCTCGGTTTCGGGATGCGCGGTGCCGACCGACTCCACCCGCGTGTGAAACACGTGACAGCGAGACGCGGTGAACCCGGCGGATTCATGCAGGGTTCCCAGTGCGCTCAAAGTTTCGCTGAGAAGTCCCGTTTCCTCGAACAGTTCTCGCCGGGCGACTTCAGCGGGGTCACTCGGGAGTTCTCCCACGGGCAGCGATCCCTGCGGAAACTCCAGGGTCCATGACCCCAGCGGATACCGGAACTGGCGCACGAGGCATACGCGGTCCTCCCGTAGAGGAATGACCAGCGAGAAATCCGATTTCACGATAACGCCATAGGGGCCCGCGACCCCCGAGGGAAAACGAACCTGGTCCTCAAAAACGCTCATCCAGTCGTTCGCATAAACGCGCGTACGGCTGAGTTGCTGCGGGGTGTGCTCGTCATCGATCATGCTCATGAGCATAGACGGCACCGGGTGCTTAGCGCGTGTCAATATTCCGGGTAAGGAGGGGCGGGCGGGGGAGATCGAGGACGTCTCGGAGCGTTCGGCCCTCCGGGTATTCGGTCCGGAATACACCGCGTTCCTGAAGCTCTGGGACCACCCGGTCCACAAAGTCGTCGAGGCCGTGCGGTTGCAGGTGCGGAACCAGAACGTATCCGTCGATACGCCCCGAGGCAACGTCCGCGGCGATACGCTCGGCCACGGCGGTGGGGGTACCCACCAGGGTGAAGGAGCTAATCGCCCGGGTGATGACCTCGCGCAGGCTGAGGCCCTCCGCTTCGGCCTGTCCCCGCCAGGCCGCGGCGATCTTGCGCCGCTCGCCCAGATGCGGTGCCTGTCCGCGACGAAGCTCATCTTCGGCGGGTTCGGCGGTGGGGAGCGGGCCGTCCGGATCAACACCGGTTAGGTCGAGGCCCCAGATGCGTTCGGCGGTCCCGATTGCCGTTTGCGGGCTCACCTGGGCACGGGCAATCTCCCGAGCATTTTCCTCCGCTTCGGCCTGAGTGTCTCCCAGTGCAAACGTTGCCGAGGGAAGGATGCGCAGATCCTCGCGACCGCGGCCGAATCGCGCCAGCCGCGCCGTCAGATCCGTGGCTAGCGCCGCCGCCGGGCCAGGCTCGGAGTGGGGCGAAAAGACCACCTCGGCGTATTCGGCGGCGAACTCTCGCCCGTCGGCCGAATCGCCGGCCTGGACGATAACGGGCGCGCCCTGCGGCCCGGGCACGACACCGGGCACCCGATCCAAGCGCACGTGAGCCCCGCCAAACGCAAACTCTGCACCGGGCCGAGCCCGCCAGAGCGCGGAGGCCGCACGGAGTACCTCGGAGGCGCGGTCATAGCGGTCGTCGCGGTCAAGATAGCCGCCACGACGGAAGTTTGCCCCAAAGAACTCCTCGGAGCTGGTGACCACGTTCCACCCGGCCCGGCCCGCCGACAGATGATCCAGCGTGGCGAACTGGCGGGCCAGATCGGCGGGGTCATTGAAGGTGGAGTTGACGGTCGCGACCAGCCCGATGCGTTCGGTCACCGTGGACAGGGCGGCAAGCAGCGGCAGCGCGGCGGGTCGGCCCACCACGTCGAGGTCGTGAATTTCGCCCTTATGCTCGCGCAATCGCAGGCCCTCGGCCAGGAACACGTAGTCGAAGAGGCCACGCTCGGCGGTGCGGGCGAGGTGGGCAAACGAGTCGAACTCGATCTGGCTCCCCGAGGCCGGATCCGACCAGACGGTTGAGTGGTTGACGCCGGGGAAGTATCCCACCAGGTGTACCTGACGCGGCGTGTGGGCGTTACTCATCGCGGCCACCCACCTTCGCCAGACGAGCCTCGGAAAACGGGTTGCGGGCGGGCTCCACCCCCAGGAGGGCGCGCAGACGCGGCGCGGTGCCTCCGACGGAGGCGGGGAGACCCTGCGCCCAGAGCTCGGTCGGGAGGTGGGTGTCCACCTCCTCGGGTCCGCGGGGCAGCGTGGCATGCCGCAGCAGGACCCCCGCCACCCCGAGCCGATGCCACGCCACCGCGCGCTCAGCGAAGGCGGCCGATGCCTCCGCTCCGGCAGGTGGTGCAACCTCGATCAGGACGCGCGCGGCACCGGCCGTTCGCAGCGCGCGGAGGGTCTGGTCCGGGTTGTTGCCCGTCGTGGCGTCCAGGATGATGGTGTCCGCATACTCGAGGGCGAAGGTCCGCTCGGCCCGCCCCGAGCGGCTCGCCGCCTCCGCCTCGGACAGGGCGGGAACCCGGACCAGCAGGGGTGGGGATCCCTGCGGAGATCGCGGGACATACGAGGGCCCGTGGATCGAGAAGCGCGAACCTCGATAGCGAATCGGGTGGACGCGGTCCCGGTCGATATACCGTCCGGTATCCAAGTCTCGGATCTCGGCATCCTCCTCCCAGCTCTCAAAGAGGAGTCGGGCCGCCGCAATCGTCTCGCCGGCATCGGCCAGGTCTTCGAGAACCCCGCCGGCACCCGCGGGTCCCGGGCGCACCAGCCACCCCGCCCGGCCGCGCGAGAGGTGGTCGAGGGTCTGTACCGCCGCGGCCAGGTGGAATGGTTCAAGCACCCCGGTCACGATCTCGGGGACCAGCGCGATCCGCCCGGTCCCCGGAGCCAGCGCGGAGGCCAGCAGTACCGGATCCAGGCCGGGCCCGATGCTCGTCGAGGATCCGGCCAGGACAAGCTGGTCGAAGCCACCCGCCTCGGCCGCGTGCACCAGCCCCTCCCAGTACGCGCGATCGTAGCGCAGCGCGGGCGGCGTGTCGGCGGGCAGGACTCCGCCGGGATCAAGCACGAGCCCCACGGTAAACGGAGCCGGGCCGGCGGGCAGGGATTCGGTGAGTGCGGTCATGGGGTAACGCTAGGCCCGATTCGGCCGCAAAAACGCAGGGTGAACGCGGATGACAGCACAAAACCAAAGATGACGAGGTTCCCTGGACGCGGGGGAAAAAACCGGCTACTCGGAAAACACAACCGCCCCGGACCATGGGATCCGGGGCGGAGTGAGTGGTGGCGGCTACAGCCCGCGAATCTGCGGGTCGTGGAAGCTCGCACCAAAGGTGCGCTCGCTCGCCCCGACACGGTCCAGATACGGGGTGATCCCGCCATCGATGAAGGGCCAACCGGCCCCCAGGATCAGGCACAGGTCGATGTCCTCGGCGGCGTGCACCACGTCGTCCTCGAGCATCAGGTGGATTTCGGTGGCCAGGCCATCCTGCACCCGGCGCAGGATCTCCGCCTCGGACACGGGGCTCTTTCCGCCCGAGACGAGCTTCAGCGCCCCCTTATCGAATCCCTTGACCTTGCCCTTGGCGTCCCGCTCCAGCAGCGTGCCGTAGTCGGCCAGCTTGTGCAGGTTCTCCGAGCGGTAGAAGCGCTCGGGGAACGCGTTGTGATGGGTGTCCAGCACGTGCGCACCCACCTTGAGACCCACGAGGTCGAGCAGGGCCGAGGGAGCCATCGGCAGGCCCAGCGGTGCCAGCGCGGCGTCCACCGTACCGAAACTCGTGCCGGCATCCACCGCACGCATCGCCTCGCCCAGCAGGACCGCCAGCACGCGGTTGACCACGAAGCCCGGGGTATCGCGGGTGATCACCGCGTTCTTGCGCAGGTTCTTGGCCACGACCATCGCGGTGGACAGGGTCTCATCGTTGGTGGCGGGTGCCTTGACCACCTCGATCAGCGGCATCACCGCGACCGGGTTGAAGAAGTGGAAGCCGACCAGGCGCTCGGGATGAGCGAGCTTGGCCCCGATCTTCTCGACCGAGAGCGAGGAGGTGTTGGTGGCCAGGATGGTGTCCTCGCGCACAATCTTCTCGAAGTCGGCAAACACGTTCTGCTTGATCTCCAGCTCCTCGAACACCGCCTCGATGACCCAGTCGCAGTCGGAAAACTCGGCTCGATCGGTGGTCCCGTGGATCAGCGCGGCGAGACGGTTGGCCTCGTCGCTAGAGATGCGGCCCTTCTCGGCCAGCGCCCGGATCTCGTCGCGAATATGCGACACGCCCTTGTCCACCCGCGCCTGGTCCAGATCGGTGATGACCACCGGCACCTGCAGGCGACGCACAAACAGCAGCGCGAACTGGCTGGCCATCAGGCCCGCCCCGATCACACCCACCTTGGTGATCTTCTTGGCGAGGGCCTTATCCGGAGCCCCCGCGGGTCGCTTGGCGCGCTTTTGCACCAGGTTGAAGGCGTAGATCGAGGCGCGGAACTGGTCCCCGGAGATCAGCGTGGTGAGTGCCTCGTCCTCGAGCGCGAAGCCCTCCTCGCGCGAGACGGACTTGGCGGCCTTGATCAGGTCCAGCGCCAGATACGGGGCAACCGGCTCGGTGCCGATCTTCGACTCCAGGGTCTTGCGGGCGATACCGAGGGCGATGTCCCACTTGGCCAGGCGCTCGAGCTTGCCCGGCAAATTCGGACGCGCCACCCTGGTGGTGCCCTCGATGACCCCGGAGGCCCAGGCGAGCGAGGATTCCAGGAACGTTGCCGATCCGAAGCTCGCATCGGCGATCCCGAGTTCCAGGACCTGCGCCGGACGCAGCATCCGGTTCATCTTGAGCGGGTTCTCGATGATGACCTTGAGGGCGTTTTCGATGCCGATCAGGTTGGGCAGCAACCAGGAGCCGCCCCAGCCGGGGATGAGGCCCAGGAAGACCTCGGGCAGGCCGATCCCGGCCGCCGAAGCATCTACCGTGCGGTAGTCGCTGTTCAGGGCGATCTCCAGGCCACCGCCCAGGGCGAGGCCATTGATGAAGGTGAACGTGGGCACCCCGAGGGTGTGCAGCTTGCCAAACACGTGGTGGCCCAGGCGGGGGAGCAGGCGCGCGACCTCGATGCTGTCGAGGTCTCCCACCTTGGAGAGATCTGCACCGGCGGCCAGGATGAACGGCTTACCGGTGATGGCCACACCGGCAATCTCCCCGGCGGAGGCGCGCAGACTCAGCGCGTCCAGGACCTCGCCGAGTTCGATCAGCGTGGCCGGCCCAAACGTGTTCGGGCGGGTGTGGTCCCGGCCGTTGTCCAGGGTGATCAGCGCCAGGGTCTTACCCGAGGCCAGGCGAACATCCTGCACAAAACTGTGGGTGACCACCTCGTCGGCCGAGGCCTCGACGAGCGGGGAAAAGTCGATGGTGGAGTAGTCGGTCATAATCTACTTCTTTCCGTTCCAGTTCGGGTTCTCCCAGATGACGGTGCCGCCCTGGCCGAGTCCCACACACATCGCGGTGAGCCCGTAACGCACGCCGGGGTTCTCGGCGAACTGCGCGGCGAGCTGGATCATCAGGCGCACACCCGAGGCCGCCAGCGGGTGGCCGAGGGCGATGGCGCCGCCCCAGGCGTTGACCCGCGGATCGTCATCGCCGATGCCGTAGTGGTCCAGGAAGCTCAGCACCTGCACCGCGAAGGCCTCGTTGAGCTCAAACAGGCCGATGTCCTCGATCTTCAGGCCAGCCTTGGCCAGCGCCTTCTCGGTAGAGGGAATCGGGCCCAGGCCCATCAGCTCGGGCTCGACGCCCGCATAGGCGAAGGAGACCATCCGCATCTTCGGGGTCAGCTTGAGGTCGTGGACCGCCTGGCTTCCGGCGAGCAGGCTCACCGTGGCCCCGTCGGTCAGCGGCGAGGAGTTACCGGCGGTGACGCGGCCATGCGGACGGAAGGGCGTGCGCAGCGTGGCCAGGCCCTCCATCGTGGTCTCCGGACGCATGCCCTGGTCGGTGTCGGCCAGGCCCCAGCCCGCCTCGCTGCGCAGCGCGATCGGGATCAGATCCGGCCGGATCTTCCCGTTGCGGTAGGCCGCCTCGACCTTCTGCTGACTGCGCAGGCCGAAGTGGTCGGCGCGCTCCTTGGTCAGCTGCGGGAAGCGATCGTGCAGGTTCTCGGCGGTAATGCCCATGTTCAGGGCGTCCGGGCTGACGATCTTCTCCGCCAAAAAGCGCGGGTTCGGGTCGGCGTTGAAGCCCATCGGGTGACGCCCCATGTGCTCCACGCCCCCGGCGATGGCCAGGTCGTAGGCCCCGAAGGCCACCCCGGCACCGAGGGCGGTGACCGCGGTCATCGCCCCCGCACACATGCGGTCAATCGCGTAGCCGGGCACCGTGGTGGGCAGACCCGCCAACAGCGCGGCGGTGCGGCCCAGGGTCAGGCCCTGGTCGCCCTGCTGGGTGGTGGCGGCAATCGCGACGTCGTCAATGCGTTCCCCGGGAACACCGGGGTTTCGTTCAAGTAGGCCGATCATGGCCTTCACCACGAGATCATCGGCGCGGGTGTTCCAGTACATGCCCTTTTCACCGGCACGTCCGAACGGGGTTCGCGTTCCATCGACGAAATAGACGTCGTTTTTCTTGGCCACACTGCCTCCTAGAGGAATCGATTGATTCGATCCTAGGGATGACCGCGGGCGCTCAGCTACCCCTTTGATGCTTCCTACGAAACCGCGCCGTCGTCATCCAAAACAATTTGGGGGGCTTCTACAAACGCATCCGCGATTAGCTGTGAGGTTTCCTCAACCTGCCAGGGGCGCGCCCCGAGCTCGGCGAGGGCCGCTCCGACCGCCTCGGCGGTCAGCTCGGTCGGCGGCTGCCAGGCCACCCGACGCAGCAATTCCGGAGTCAGCAGGTTCTCCACCGGCATCAGAATCTCTTCGGCATGCGCCTGCACCCGCGGACGGGTCACCCGCAGGCGGTGGTGTGCCTCGGGGTTCTTTTCGGCCCAGGCACGGATCGGCGGCAGGGTATCGGTGTGAATGCGCAGCGGCGGCAGCTCGGTCTCGTGCTGCCCGCGCTCGATGGCCTCCCACCAGGTGTTCAGCTCGGTACGGCTGGCGCGGCCGGTGAAGGCGCGCATACCGGCGAGCTGGGCGCGGGTCTTGGGGTTGGCCTTGACCGCGGCCTGCAGCGCGGCATCGGGGACCAGGCGTCCCGGGGCCACGTCCCGACGTCGTGCCAGGGTGTCGCGGGCGACCCACAGTTCGCGGGCCACCGCCAGGATCTGCCGGTTGCGCGCGCTCGGGGCACCCGAGAGCTTGCGCCACGGGTCGACCTTGGGCGCGGGAGCCGGCTTGGCCAGTTCGGCCTCAAACTCCTGCCGAGCGATCTCGGTTTTATCGGCCGCGATCAGCAGCTTCTCGACCTCGTCACGCAGATCCACCAGGAGCTCCACGTCCAGGGCCGCATACTCCAGCCAGGACTGGGGGAGCGGACGGGTGGACCAGTCGGCGGCCGAGTGCTCCTTAGCCAGGTGGATGCCCAGCAGGGACTCCACCACGGCACCCAGACCCACCCGCGGCATGCCCAGCAGTCGGGCGGCCAGCTCGGTGTCAAAAATCTCGCGCGGATCCAGGCCCACCTCGCGCAGGCACGGAAGGTCCTGGCTCGCGGCGTGCAGCACCCACTCGGCGTCGCCGATCACGGCCTGAAGCTCGTGCATCGATCCCAGCGCGATCGGGTCGTAGAGGAACATGCCCGATCCCCGGCGGAAGACCTGGATCAGGTAGGCCCGCTGCGAGTAGCGGTAGCCCGAGGCGCGCTCGGCGTCAACGGCCACCGGTCCGTGACCGGCCGCCAGGAGTTCCAGGGAGGCGGCATAGGCGCGCGGGGTGTCGATCACCTTGCGTGTGGCACCCGCGGGGGCACCCTCGCTCTGGGCCAGCGCCTGGGTGGCCGCCGCGGTGGCGCTCACCGAGACCACCGGTGCCTGCGCGGCAGCGCCGGCCGGTGCCGACGCGCGTCGGGACCGGGTACGTGTGCGCGACGCCGAACCGGAGGAGGCCTGTTCGACCTCGACGGCGTCGGCGGAAACGGGCTCGCTCGATGCGGCGGCGGACGGTGCGGTGTTTCCTGCGGGAGCCGATGCTCGTCTGCGGCGCTCAGGCACGGGGGCCTCTGCGGCGACCGATCATGGTCACTCCTTCTTCGGTCGGGGGAAGGCCCGCGAGGAGACACAGCAGGTCGCCCCAGCCTTCGACATGGGCGCCGATTTCGGCATTACTGGGCGACCAGGACGCGCGCAGCTCAAGCTGTGTGCCGTCTCCGGCACGGGCGAGCTCGCCAAAACCCGTTGATATTACCTTAGTGGCGGTGCCGCTCGCCGCGCCAAATTGGGCATCGCGCGACTCCAGGGCATCCATCAACCAGGACCAGGCAACCCCGGCCATGAACGGGTCCACGCCGAGCTCGGGTTCGAGTGGGGCCTGGGCGAAACAGATCACCCGAAAGACCCCGCCCCAGGCCTCGGGGGCCGCGGGGTCATAGAGCAGGACAAAGCGGCCGGCACCGTGCTCGGAGTCCGCCGCATGCGGGGCATCTCGACGCCCCCGCTCGGGCGGAATGACATCGGCGGCCAGGGCCAGCGCGTACGGCGCAAGACGCTCCGGCGCGGTAATCTCATGGACCCGCAGTTCGGGGCGTAGGATCACACTTCGGATGGCGTCGCGTGCCCGGAGAAAGTCAGCCGGGGCGAGTCCGTCCGTTACCGAATCAGTCACGATTGCAGACTAGAGTTAGTTGGCTATGAATTCTTCACGCCGCGCCGGAGCTCGCGCGTTAATCCTGCCCGCGGCGGCCGTCGCCGCCACCACCGCTATTGTTGCGGCCGGAATCGCCACCGTCTCGGCGATCCTGGCGCGCGAGGTGGTGACGCCTCCGGGTCCGGATGCGCCCGATACCCAGGTCCTGGGAATCAACGAGATCGAGGGCACCATCGTGCTCTCGCGCACCGACTTCACGGTCCTGCCCGGACAGTACGGCATCTGGTACGGACGCCCCGAACGCCTGGTGCGCATCGGCGAGGTTGTGGCGGTCGGGGAGCACACGGTTACCCGCGAGCTACCCGCGCAGAATCTGCGCGGCCTGGTGGGTCATGGCGGTGGACGCTTCACCGCCTGGGTGGATGCCGACCCCACGACCGTGGCCGAGCACTGGGAGAACGTCCACATCCCGGTAGACAACGGCGTGGCACCCGCCTGGCTCTTCCCGGTTGAGGACGAGAACGCACCCTGGCTGGTAGTGGTGCACGGCCGCGGTACGCGTCGGGGCGAGGGCCTGCGGGCGGTTCCCACCGCCCAGGCCGCCGGTTACAACGTGCTCCTGCTGTCCTACCGCAATGACGGCGATGCACCCGCCAGCGCCGATGGCCGCTATGGGCTGGGCCTGACCGAATGGCACGATGTGGACGCGGCCCTGGGCTGGGTCCGGGCCCGCTCGGCGGCGCGCATCGTGCTGATGGGCTGGTCCATGGGCGGCGCGATTTCCCTGCAGACGATCCTGAACGGCGAGCACGGTTCGGAGGTCTCCGCGCTGCTGCTGGATTCCCCGGTGATCGACTGGGCCGAGGTCCTGGCATTCCAGGCCCGCGAACGGCGTCTGCCGCGCCCCGTGCGCGACATCGCCGTCCACCTGCTCGGCGCCGGCTGGGCCTCCGGGATCACCGGACTCGGCGAGCCTGTCCGCCTTGACCGGATGAATTTGGTCGCCCGGGCCGACGAGCTGCGCATCCCGACCCTGATCCTGCACAGCGTGGACGACGATGTGGTCCCCGCCGAGGCCTCGCAGGCGCTGGCGATCGAGCGGCCGGACATCGTCACGCTTGAGGAGTTCGCCGTGGCCCGGCACACCAAGCTGTGGAACTTCGACCGCGAACGCTGGGAGCGCCTGGTGCATGAGTGGCTCGACGCTCAGCGCGAACCGTCCACGCAGGACTAACCAGAAACGACCCGGTGGGAGATCCCACCGGGTCGTTTTCTTTGGCCGCGCGCTCGGCCAGGGTTTGCTCCGCAACCGCCGCTCGGTCAACTGCCTGTGTGGCCGCGCTACTCCGCGGTGCGCGGACGGAAGCGCTGATACAGCGTGCCCTCATCGTCCAGCATCAGGCCGTGCAGGGTGTAGCGGGTCACCAGGTGCTCGGTCTGGCCAAACACCGGCTGCGGTGGCAGGACCACGCTGGGCGCCGCGGTGAGGAAGATCTCATCGATCGCGCCGGCGGCCAGGAAGCTACCGGTCACGGTCGGGCCACCCTCGCAGATCACCCGATTGAGCCCGTGTTCGGCCAGGGTGGCCAGGATCTGAGCGGGGGACGGATCGGCGGCTTCGATACCGATGACCGCGCGAACCCGGCCATCCATCCGGGCGGTCACCTTGGGGACCGAGGCGCGTGGGCACAGCACAATCAAACGTTCCCGGGCACCCTCGTTATCGGGAACGTCGCCCAGATCCCCGCTGCGGGTCAGCACGGCCAGCGCGGCCCGGCGCGGAATCGTATACCCCTCGGCCCGCAGGCTCTGCGCGCCCACCAGTACCGCGTCCGCCTGGTCGCGAATGACGCTGAGGATGGTGCGATCCACCCGGTTGGAGATGGTGTCGCTGGTGCCGTCCTCGCCGGCGGCGGATCCGTTCATCGTGGTGATCATGTTCACCGCGGTCCAGGATTCTCCGGCGAGCGCGTAGCGTTCGGCGATCCACTCGCGCGCCTCGGGCAGCGCGGGATCGATGCTCTCTCCGCTGGCGGGGAGAAGCTCGGTCAGACTACTCATGTCCGGCCAGCAGGCGAATCTGACGCTGGGCACGACGAATCATCCCGGTCATCCCGGCCAGACGAAGCGGAGACACGGCGCGCGCCAGCCCCAGACGCTGCGAGTAGTCGGAGGGCACGGCCAGCGCCGATTCGACGCTCAGCCCCGAGAGCCCCTGAACCAGAATGCTGGCAAAGCCGCGCGTGGTGGGGGCCTCCTGGGGCGCGGTCGCAAACAGCTGCACGAGTCCGGCCTCATCCAGTTCCACCCGGATGAACACGGGGGACTGGCACTCGGCCACGCGCTCGAGCTCCTCGGGATGGTCGCTGTAGCGAGCGGGCAGCTCGGGAAGTTCGCGGGAGAAGTCGAGCAGCAGTTCAAGCCGCGAGTTTTCGTCGAGGTCGAGGAAGTCCTCGCTGATCTCGGCGAGCGCGGCGGGCAGCGCGTTATCGGTCATGGGACACCATTATGCCAGCCTCGGGCGCGACGGGCCGTGGATTTCGCCCAGAGTGAAGGGCCGCGGGGAATCCCCGCGGCCCTTTGTCCACCCCGTTCCTAGTGAGCGGACGCCCGGGCGCCGCGCGCCGGTCGGGTTCCGCGTTCGGAGCCCTGGACGATGGGCACCCGCACGGCGTTGCCCCACTCGGTCCAGGAGCCGTCGTAGTTGCGAACCGCCTGGAATCCCAGCAGATAGCGCAGCGCGAACCAGGTGTGGCTGGAGCGCTCCCCGATCCGGCAGTACGTAATGACCGACTCGGTGGGGGCCAGGCCGAGTTCGCCGCGGTAAATCGCCTCGAGTTCCTCGCGGGTCAGGTAGCCGCCGTCGGCCGCCACTGCCCGAGCCCAGGGGACGTTATGGGCGGTGGGGATGTGACCGCCGCGCAGCACACCCTCCTCCGGGTAGTCCGGGTGGGTCACGCGTTCGCCGGTGTACTCCTGCGGGGAGCGGATGTCGATCAGCGGGTTTCCCAGGTGGTCGATCACGTCGTCGCGGAATGCGCGCTCGGTGTGGTCATCGCGTTCGATCACCGGGTAGCGGGTCGCGATCCGGTCGGGAATATCGGTGGTGATGTCTCGGCCCTCGGCGATCCACTTATCCCGCCCGCCATCCAGCAGGCGCACATCGGGGTGTCCAAACAGCGTGAAGACCCACAGCGCGTAGGCCGCCCACCAGTTACTCTTATCGCCATAGATCACCACCGTGTCATCGCGCGAGATTCCCTTAGCCGACAGCAGCTCGGCAAACCCCTCGCCGTCGACGTAGTCGCGCACCACCGGGTCGTTGAGTTCGGTGTGCCAGTCCACCTTGACCGCGCCGGGGATGTGGCCCACCGAGTAGAGCAGCACGTCCTCATCGGATTCCACCACCACGAGTCCCGGTTCGCCGAGGCGATCGGCCAGCCAGGAGGTGGAGACGAGTTTGCCCGGGTGTGCGTAGTCGGCAAACTTGGGGTCGGAGGTATCAAAGGCGAATGTCACGGGGTTCCCCTCGGGTTGCACCGGCAATCGCCGGTCCGGATGGTGGCTGATGGGGCGGGTTCACAGCCGACACCCCACGGGCACGCGCCTCGTGGGACTAGGCTAGGAGCCGACGCCCCACCTTCGAATGTACGCACCTTTGCGCGGCTTGTCATCAGGGTGGCGAAAGAATCCGACACACGAGGTAGCCCCCACATGACCGCAGCCCCCACGCAGCGTCGCATCAGCCTGACCGAACGCACCCCGCGCAGCGACGCGCAGGCCATTATCGCCGGGCTCACCCCGCCCCCGCAGTTTGCGCAGGCCTCGTTTGAGAACTATCGGCCCGATGCCGACTATCCCAGCCAGGCCGAGGCCGTCACGATCCTGACCGAGTTTGCCGATGCCTGGGGCGTGCAGCGCTCGGGTGGCTTCTTCGGCCGGAAAAAGAAGGCACCGACGGTTCAGCCGGGCATCTACCTCGACGGTGGCTTCGGCGTGGGCAAGACCCACCTGCTCGCCTCGCTCTGGCACCGGGCGCCGGGTCCCCGCAAATACTTTGGCACCTTTATCGAGTACACCTCGCTGGTAGGTGCCCTCGGGTATCAGCAGGCCGTGCAGGCGCTGACCGGCGCGACCCTCATCTGCATCGACGAGTTTGAGCTCGATGATCCGGGTGACACGATGCTGATGACCCGCCTGCTGGGGGAACTGGTTGCCTCGGGGACCCGCATCGCGGCCACCTCGAACACCCCGCCCGGCGCGCTGGGGGAGGGACGCTTCGCCGCGGCCGACTTCCTACGTGAGATCCAGGCGATGTCCGCGCACTTCCGCACCCTGCGTATCGACGGAACCGACTACCGACGCCGCGCGGTGAGCGGATCCTGCATCGTGACCGACCCGGCGGACTTCGACACCGCGCTGACCGCCGGTCTGCCCGTGAATGCCGAGGTCTCGGACGACGCGTTCGACACCATCCTGAACCACCTGCAATCCGTGCACCCGTCCCGCTATGCGGGCCTGATCACCGGGCTGTCCCGGCTGGGGATTCGTGACGTGCACGAGCTCACCGACCAAACCCGCGCCCTGCAGATCGTGGCGTTCATCGACCGCGTCTACGACGCCCAGGTCCCGATCGTGGCCTCGGGGATCGCGCTGGATCAGATCTTCGGCGACGGCATGCTGGAGGGCGGCTACCGCAAGAAGTACCAGCGTGCGATCTCGCGCATGATCGCGCTGACCCACGCGGGCGCGGTGACCGAGTAGTCCGCACTGACCCACGCGGCCACGGTGACCGAGTAGTCCACAGGGGACTCCTTCGAGGCCCCGCCAGTCCTATTCGGCCGGCGGCGCCGCCTCGATAATCGCCGCGTCCAGCAGCGCCAGGGCACCGTCCACGTCCACCGGGGCAAGCAGCAGCGTACTCACGATCAGCCCGGTAATGACCGTGGCGCGGTGTGCGGTGCGCGCCTGATCGGCGGGAAGCGGGGCGTCCACGCGGAGCGCGGCGAGGATCGAGCCTTCGACGCGGCGGCGATAACCCGCAACCACGGCGGCCGCATCGGTATCCCGCGAGCCGATTCCCGCCCCGGCGCGCACAATCATGCACCCGAACCGCGGGTCCCCGGGTTCCAGCGCGGCCAGAGATGCCGCCATATCGCGCAGATAACGCCGCACCCCGTCGGGGCTTCCGTCGGTAAGGTGCACCAGGCGCGGCTCGATGATCTCATCCAGGTAGTCCTGAAGCGCCGCATCAAACAGCCCCCGCTTATTGCCGAACGCCTGATACAGGCTCGACCGCGACAGGCCGGTCGCCGCTTCCAGGTCGCTGATCGAGGCAACGTCATAGCCGACCGCCCAGAACAGGTCGCGGGCCGCACGCACCACGGCGGCGGTATCAAATTCTCGGGAGCGAGCCATGTTTTCTCACATTCTGCAACGATCGGTTCAGAATCTATTGTACGCTAGTTTCCAGACCCCTGTTATCTAACGTGAGGAACCCCCAAATGCTTGTCGTCGGACTCGTATTCGCCACCCTGGCTGCCGCGCTGCACTGCTACATCTTCGTGATGGAGTCCGTGCGTTGGACCGCCCCCAGCACTCGGAAAACCTTCGGGATCGAGAGTGCCGAGGTGGCCGAAATCACCAAGCCCCTCGCGTTCAACCAGGGCTTCTACAACCTGTTTCTGGCGATTACCTCGCTTATCGGTCTGATCCTGGTTATCGCCGGGACCGAGACGATCGGACTGACCCTGATCATTGCCGGCATCGCTCCGATGTTTGCCGCCGCACTGGTCCTCCTGCTCTCCGACCACACCAAGGCTCGCGCGGCGATCACGCAGGGAACCCTGCCGCTGCTGGGCCTCATCTTCCTCTTTGTCGCACTCGCAACACGCTAAGGCTGTATTCATGAACACCACACCGATTCCCGACACCACCGTCGAATTCCACCTCGCCGAGCGCCCCGAGGGCTGGCCCACCCCGGACACCTTCCGACGCGTGGAGCGCACCCTGCCCGAGCTCGCCGAGGGTGAGGTTCGGGTGATCAACCGATTCGTGTCGGTTGACCCCTATATGCGTGGCCGGATGAACCTCGGCGAGTCCTATGTGGCGCCGTTCGAGCTGGATGCGGCCCTGACCGGCGGGGCCGTGGGCCACGTGATCGCCTCGAATGCCTCCGAGCTGCCCGTGGGCACCGCCGTGAGCCATGACCAGGGTTGGCGTTCGGTCGCCCAGGGTCCTGCCGCCGGATTCCGCCGGGCCGCCGAGATTCCCGGCGTCCCGCTGTCCACCTCGCTGGGCATCCTGGGCATGACCGGGCTGACCGCTTTCGTGGGACTGCGCGATATCGCCGAGATCAAGCCCGGCGACATCGTCTTCATCTCCGGTGCCGCCGGCGCCGTGGGTACCGCCGCCGGACAGATCGCCCGCCTGATGGGGGCCTCCCGCGTGGTCGGCTCGGCCGGTACCGACGAAAAGGTCGCGATGCTGACCGAGCGTTACGGCTATGACGCCGCCTTTAACTACAACGACGCGGCACCGGTTGCCGAGCAGCTGGCCGAGGTGGCCCCGGACGGGATCGACGTCTACTTCGACAACGTCGGTGGCGAGCACCTCGAGGCCGCCATCGGCGCCCTGCACCGCGGCGGCCGGGTCGCGCTGTGCGGCGCCAGCTCCGAGTACAACGTCACCGCCCCCAAGGTGGGACCGCGTAACATGAGCCGCCTGATTACCCAGAGCCTGCGCCTGCGCGGCTTCACCATCGGTGAGCACGTCGCGGCGGCCCCCTCCTTCGCGAAGGCCATGGGGGAGTGGTTCGCCGCCGGCGAGATCGTCTATGACGAGACCGTGGTCGAGGGCATCGAGAACACCCCGCAGGCCTTCATCGACCTGCTCGCCGGAAAGAACGTGGGCAAGATGGTGGTCCGCGTCGAGGCGTAATTCGCGCTTCCCACGGGGCGGCGGCATCGGGTACGAAACATTCTGTTTACCGATGCCGCCGCCCTGTAACATTTTGGAAATCAGATCCTGCCGGTTTTGGAAATAACTTCTCGCCAAACTAATCGCAACGGCCTCCACTCCCGATGGAAGCCCAGACGGTTAGGAAAAGCTTATGGACACCGGATCTCTCGCCTGGGGACTCGTCGCCACCGCACTGGTGCTGCTGATGACCCCCGGCGTCGCCTTCTTCTACGGCGGCCTTGTCAAGATCAGCAGCGTCGTCAGCATGCTCATGCTGAGCTTCGGCTCGATGGGCCTGATCGGCGGACTCTGGATCCTCTACGGCTACAACATGACCCACGTCGACAACCCGAGCCAGTTCGCCGGTAACCCGCTCAACGACTTCGGACTGGGCGGCCTCGCCTCGGCGCCGCACGCCAACGAAAACCTGATCGGGGTGGCCTTCGGTGCCACCTTCGCCATCATCACCGTGGCCCTGATCTCGGGAGCGATCGCGGACCGGGCACGCTTCGGCGCCTGGATGGTGTTCGCCGGAATCTGGGCGACCGTGGTCTACTTCCCGGTCACCGCCTGGATCTGGGGCGGAGGATGGATCCAGAACCTCGGCACCGCCCTGTTCGGTAAGGACGCCGGCATCGAGGTCATCGACTACGCCGGTGGTACCGACGTGCACATCAACGCCGGTGCCGCAGCCCTGGCCCTCGCCCTGATCCTCGGCAAGCGGGTCGGCTTCAAGCCCGGCATCCAGAAGCCCCACAACGTGCCGCTGACCCTGATCGGTGCCTCGCTGCTGTGGTTCGGTTGGTTCGGATTCAACGCCGGTGCCGAGTGGCTCAACGGCCTGAAGAACGTCGGCCTGATCACGATCAACACCCTGGGTGCCACCGCCGCCGCGATCATCGGCTGGCTGATCATCGAGAAGATCCGCCACGGAAAGCCCACCTCGGTGGGTGCCGCGTCCGGTGCCGTCGCCGGCCTGGTTGCCATCACTCCGGCCTGCGCGAACCTGACCCCGGGTTGGGCCCTGGTCCTCGGAGTCCTGACCGGTGCCGTCTGCGCCGTGGCCATCGAGCTGAAGTTTGTTCTCGGCTTCGACGACTCGCTCGATGTGGTGGGTATCCACCTCGTGGGTGGCCTGATCGGAACCCTGTACCTCGGCTTCTTCGCCACCGGAACCGGCCTGTTCGTGGGCGGAGACTTCCGCCAGCTGGTGGTCCAGACCATCGCGGTCTTCGCGGTCCTGATCTACTCCTTCGTGGCCGCCTACGTCATCGGCTGGGTCGTCCAGAAGACCATGGGCTTCCGCGTCACCAACGAGGATGAGATCGCCGGTGTCGACAGCGTGGTTCACGGTGAGGACGGCTACGCCCTGACCCCGGTATCCACCGCAACCTCCGAGCACAGCCTCTAGGTTCCCCAGCTCGCGTCGGGTCTTCAAGGGGAGGGCCCGACGCGAAACCTCCTCCGACAGGCGGATTCCGGTTCGAATCAGAACCGCGAACCCCATCCGGCTAGCGGATCCCCGGTTTGTGCCAGGTCTTCAAGGGGAGGGCCTGGCACAACTCTTTCCCCCTCGAACCGGATGTGCACCGCGCACATCCGGTTCGATTTTGTTTGTCCGCGACACCCGCCCCGGCCCCTGGCTGGCCGCCGCGAGCGTGCACTAGCGTAGGAGCGTGAACACGTTCCTGAGGATCCTGCGCGACCTGCTGTCGGCCCTAACCGGTCCGAGTCGCCCCACCACCCGTCCCGGCCGTCCCGGAGCCCCGGGGAAGCCCTCCGGTGGCTCGAGGCCGGGGGAGGCACCGAGCCCCGGACAGAGCGGACCCGAGGCCACCCGCGAGGTCGACCCGCGCCGGGTCGGATCCGTCACCATGACCTATGCGCCGAGCCGCGATGGGGACGCCGACCCGGGGGAGATCGTCTGGACCTGGGTTCCGTTTGAGGAAAACGATGGCCGGGGTAAGGATCGCCCGGTCCTGGTGGTCGCCCGGCTCCAGGGATCGGATGTGCTGGCGATCGCGCTCACCTCCAAGCCCCATGCGGGGCAGAGCGACTTCGTGCCGATCGGTGCCGGCCCCTGGGACGCGCAGGGACGGCCCAGCTGGGCGAACCTCGACCGGGTGTTCCGACTGCGCCCGGGCGGCATGCGCCGAGAGGCCTCGGGCCTGGACCGCAAAACCTTCGCCCTGGTGACCGCCGCCCTGAGCAAGCGGTACGGCTGGCGCTGAGCCTGGGTCAACTCAAGCCGTTAAACGAAGGATGGGGATGCCCCAACGGGCATCCCCACAAATCCGGTGACCGGGTGGGCTAGGCGCCCACCTTCTTCTGTCCGCGCCGGGCGCGGAGGTAGTCGAGTCGTTCGTCCAGGAGAACCTGAAGCTCTTCGCGGGTGCGACGCTCCAGCAGCATGTCCCAGTGGGTACGTGCCTGCTTCTCCTCGCTCGGCTCAAGCTCGATCGGTTCGGTCCCCACCATCAGCACCGCGGCCTCGCCGCAGTTGCGGCACTCCCAGGTGTCGGGTGCTTCGGCGTCGGCCGCAAACACCAGTGCGGTCTCATGACCGCACTTAGGACATAGGTAGATGTAACGTTCCCGGTCTGAGAACACAACACCCTCTTCGCTCTGTAGGCTCTGTGCCCCGAGGCGCATTCCGCGCAAACTGCGATCCGCCATTGTGTGGTCTCCTCTCGCGTGCTTGCCATTTATACCGGTCTAGCCTGAAAAAACTATGAACGTGGATCGGTTCCCCACACCCTACCGGCCCGGGCAACCGCGCAACAGGCCTGCGGCGCAAAAAGAATGACCCAGTGCGTGGGTCAGATAAAACATCAGGTCACGGGCGACAAATTGAGCCCGGCGTGGAAAGTCCCGCGGAGAATGTAAGCGCTCACATTAATGTACCTCGTTCGAGGGTCAAAAACCCTCGGCGCGCAAATCCTCAATCACACTCACGGCAAGATCACAGCGATCGGTGATCACGCCATCCACTCCGACCAAAATGAGGCGGCGCAGATCGGCCGAATCATTGATTGTCCACACGTGGGACTCCACGCCGACACCGCGAAGCCGCGCGATCAGGGCCGGTGTCATCGCGGGGAAGGGACCGTAGCGCTCGGGGAACTGCACGGCATCCACACGAGCGGCGAGTCGGGTAAATGCGCGACCCAGGTGCAGCCAGTGGGTGAGGATCAGGACCATTCCGGCCCACCGACCGGGGGAGCTGGCCACCGCGCTCAGACGGCTCAGCGCCCGACGCCGGGTCCGCTCGGAGAAGGAGGTCAGCAGGATTCGGGGCTCGGCGTGCGCGCGGAGGATCGCCTCGACCGCGGGATCCACCGCGGCGGCGGACTTCAGATCCACGTTAATCGGGGTGGTCGGGAAAGCCTCCAACAGCTCGTCCAGGGTCGCGATCACCGGGCCGGGGCCGAGTGCGGGATCCCGCAGCTGGTCGAGGGTCAGCGAATCCACCCGGATGCGGCGTCCCGCGCGCAGGAAGTGCGGGTCGTGATGCAGGACGGGGATTCCGTCGGCGCTGACCCGCACATCGGTTTCCAGGTGGGTCGCCCCGGCGGCCACGGCGGCGGCACAGGCCTCGATCGTGTTTTCGGCGATTTGCGCCGAAACGGCCAGGCCGCGGTGTGCAAACACGCGCGGGCTGGCCTTTTCAAAAAACGCGGGGGAGTTGCTACTCACCGCTCGGTGCGGGGTTCTGCTTGGTGTACCCCAGGGCGGCCGCGATGCCCTCCACGTTGATGCCCTCGGTGTTCACGCCGGCGACCGGAGTCGCGGCACCGGGGGCGCTCGGGGTGGGGGAGTTGTCACCCTTGGGGGTAAAGGCTCCGCCGATACCCTTGAGGGCTTCGGTGAGCTCGGACGGGACGATCCACAGCTTATTGGCCGAACCATCGGCGAGCTTGGGCAGGGTCTGCAGGTACTGGTAGGCGAGCAGCTTGTTGTCGGGGTTTCCCGCGTGAATCGAGGCAAACACTGTCTTGATCGCCTCGGCCTCACCGTTGGCACGAAGCACCGCGGCCTGGGCGTCACCCTCGGCGCGCAGAATCTCCGACTGGCGCAGACCCTCGGCCTCGAGGATCGCCGACTGCTTGGTTCCCTCGGCGGTCAGAATCGCCGCACGCTTGTCCCGCTCGGCACGCATCTGCTTCTCCATCGAGTCCTGAATCGACAGGGGCGGATCGATGGCCTTGAGCTCCACGCGTCCCACGCGGATACCCCACTTGCCGGTGGCCTCGTCGAGGACGATGCGCAGCTGGCCGTTGATGTTGTCGCGGCTGGTCAGCGCCTCCTCGAGGTTCAGCCCACCCACCACGTTACGCAGGGTCGTGGTGGTCAGCTGCTCCACCGCGCCCAGGTAGTTGGCGATCTCATAGGTTGCGGCGCGGGCGTCGGTGACCTGGAAGTACACCACGGTGTCGATCGAGACCACCAGGTTATCCTCGGTGATCACCGGCTGCGGCGGGAACGAGACGACCTGTTCGCGCATGTCGATCAGCGGGCGCAGGCGGTCGATGAAGGGGACCAGGATGTTCAGGCCCGGCTGCAGGGTCTTGTGGTAGCGGCCCAGCCGCTCCACCACGCCGGAGCTGGCCTGGGGAATGATGCGGACCGCGCGAGCGATCACCACCAGGACAAAGATCACCAGCGCGATCAGGGCGATGATGCCGATAATGGCACCAATTGATACGTCGTCGTTCACGATGTTCCTCTTGTTCTGTGTTGGTTCGCCGCTCTGGCGAGACCTAGACGGGGGGAGTCGCGTCGGGGCGCACCAGAGCGGTGGCACCCTCGATCAGAGCTACGGAGATAACCGTGCCGGGTTCCAGCGCGGTGCCGGGACCATCGGCCACTGTGCGGGCGGTCCAGGTTTCCCCGTTGGAGAGCTTCACCAGGCCGGTGCCGGCGCTCACGGTTTCCAACACCACGCCGCCCTGGCCCACCACCGCATCCATATTGCTCTTGGTGGGGTCCCCGCCACGCTGAAGGGCACGCAACAGGGGAGGGCGTACCAGCAGGATCAGCAGCATGCCGGCGATACCGGCAATGATGATCTGACCCCACCACTCCACGTGCAGGATGCCGCTCAGCAGCCCAACAAAGCTGCCGATGGCCAGCATGAGGAAGGTGAATTCCAGGGTCAGCATCTCGATGATGATGAAGATCAGGATCAGCGCAAGCCACGCGATCCAGATATACGGGGTAATCATCTCCATGGTCGTCCAATTCCTTTCAGGATGTGGGCGAAAACTCTTGCAGCAAACCTACCAGTTCGGGTGGACAATTCCGCGGAAAAAAGGCGGATCGTTCCCACTTTGTGTTTATATGCCGCGGGCGTGATGGGGCACTCTTGCTAGAATCATCGCTGGGCCTCTTTGCCCGTCTTGTCCTTTCCGCACCCTTCAAGGAGCATCACACAGTGTCTGAAATCCTCGCCCCGGGCAGCCTCGCCGGCAAAAACGTCCTCGTCACCGGTTCCTCTCGCGGGGTCGGCGCGGACACCGTTCGCTACTTTGCCGAGGCGGGTGCCCGCGTCGTGATCAACTTCCGCAATAAGGAGGCACGCGCGCTCAAGCTGGCCGAGCAGATCCGTACCGCCGGCGGAACCGCGATCACCGTGGGTGCCGACCTGACCGACCCCGCCTCGGTGGCGGACATGATGGACACCATCCGTGCCGAGTACGGATCGCTGGACATCCTGGTCCTGAACGCCTCGGGCGGCATGGAGTCCGGCATGGCCGAGAACTATGCCCTGCTGCTCAACCGTGACGCCCAGCTCAACGTGCTGGAGAGCGCCAAGTCCCTGCTGGGAGAGGGGTCGCGCGTGGTCTTCGTGACCAGCCACCAGGCCCACTTCATCCGCCAGACCCCGACCATGCCCGAGTATGAGCCGGTTGCCCTGTCCAAGCGCGCCGGCGAGGACGCCCTGCGCGAGCAGATCCCCGCCCTGGCCGAGGCCGGTATCGGTTTTGTGGTGGTGTCCGGCGACATGATCGAGGGCACGATCACCGCGACCCTGCTGGACCGACTGAACCCCGGCGCGATCGCCGAGCGTCGCGAGCAGGCCGGCAAGCTCTACAACGTGGCCGAGTTCGCCGCCGAGGTAGCCCTGGCCGCCGTCGAGGCCGTGCCCGCCGATAACACCCGCCTGGTGGGGGACACCGGCAGCTTCGGCTCCGGCGAGTAATACGTAACAAAAATCCCGCATTCGTAGCGAATGCGGGATTTTTGTGGTTTTTGGGGGAGTGGGTAACGGGCGGGCTACCCGTGACGCCCAAACAGGAACGCCTGAATAATCTGCAGGATGCCGCCGATAACCAGGAAGATGGCCGCAAAAATCAGCAGGATTGCCGCCGTGCTGAGCGGGATGAACAGCACCATCACGCCGGCCACGATGCTCAGGATTCCGTAGAGGATCCCGAACCATTTGGCGCGATCATTGCTGCGTCCGGTCAGCGCGGCGATGCCCTCGATGATCCAGGTGATGCCGATGACCGTGGCGAGGATCGTGGCGCCGAAGACCGGGTTTTCCAGTGTGTAGATGCCGCCGGCCAACAGCAGGAGCCCCAGGATGCCGCTGGAGATGCGATACACGGTATCCGAGTCGGTGGCGAGCGCCGCGGCGATCAGGCGCATCACGCCGGCCACGATGAAGTACAGTCCGAATAGCCAGCCCACGGCGATCAGCGCGGATCCGGGCCGAGCCAGGATCAGGATTCCCACCAGAACGGCGACGATGCCCGTGACGCCGAGTCCCACGCGAATTCCGTTCACCGCCGAGTCTTTGAGCTGTCTGCTGTCGATGACGAGTCGTTCACTCATGATCTTTCCCTTCGATCACACCAAACGTATCCGGTACATCCATTCTGACGCAGACACACGTTATGCGGTGGCGGGGCCGCCACTCCGTGCCCAAATCGCAATCAGACTGTCGCGCTGATAATGTACATTATGTCAAGTCACGGATATCTGACGTGCTGAAATTGCATATACGTCGATAACGGACCACTCCCCTTGCCGGGTAGCTGGATCGGCCGCCTTACGCTCCGGTGTGGAAGATGGGCCAGCCGATCTCGGTGCGCCACTGGTTCTCGTCGGCCGTCTCGAGTGCGCCGACGAGGTAGTACTCGCGGATGGGGCCGTCGATCCCGATCGCGTGATCACCGATGTACGCGCCAAGTTCGCCATAGATGTGATCGATCTCGCCGGAGTGCGGGCCGCGGTGTTCAGCTACGGCGAGATCTGTCTCCGGCACCGTAAGGGGCACGACTCGTCCGGTCGGTCGCAGATCGCCATCACAGGGCACAAACACGATGGCCTCGCCGCGGCCGTGGGTGAACAGATCGGTGGAGTAGATCGCGCCTCCAGGCCCGGTGGGCGAAATCTTCTGGACGGCGAGCAGGGCGTGCAGCTCGCCGAGGGCACCCTGGTACCAGCCCGTCACATTCTCGACGTCGATCACTGCGCTGATCGCGGCGGCCGGCGTGGCAGGCTGACGCCGATGCTCAACGCTCGCCGTCTGATTGCCGCGGGATGGTTCGATCAGGTCCCGCAGCGACGCCACCGCGTCCTGTGTGCGGGCGAGCTGCGCCTCCAGGTGTGCGAGGTGGTCTGAGATGAGCCGGTTCCGGCGGGTCAGATCGCTGGTCACGATCAGGCGATGGATCTCGTCCAGGGGCATGTCGAGCATGCGGAGCCGGCGGATGACCTGGGCGGTCGGGATCTGGTCGGTGTCGTATCGCCGGTGGGCGGTGTCCGGGTCCACGTGGGCGGGAACGAGGAGCCCGATCCGGTGGTAATGGCGCAGCGTCTTGATGTTCAGGTGCGATGCGCGGGAGAAGTCCCCGATCGCTAAGGATGCCGTCATACCTCGAGTATGACACCTCCCCCAACGGGAGATACCAGCAGGAACAGGCCTATTGCATCTCCCCTGACGGCACACCCGAGACTCGTTCTAGAGGCGGTTACTCGGACTGCCAGATGGAAGGAACAACACCATGACCACGAGCGAGCGCGCGAGCGCACAGCAGGACAAAGACACCTTGATCGGCGTCGTCGGCGAGATGGCCACGTCGATGACCGGAGCACAGAGCACTCGACACTGGGCGTCCGACGCGCTGTGGTTCGACATCGTGCCGTTCGCCTCCCGCGGCATCGCACCGGCACAGAAGCTGTTCGATGACACGTTCGCGACATTTGAGTCGTGCACGGTCGAGATCCTCGACCTGGATGCCACTGTCAACGGAGACATGGGCATCGTATGCACCGTGCAACGCACCGCCCTCGTACTCAAGGACGGCTCCAGCCGACAGGTCATCTCCCGGCAAACCGACTGCTTCGAACGTCGGGAGCACGGGTGGGAGCTCATCCATCAGCACGCCTCCGTGCCCGCGGGCGGCGCGTGGGATGGCACCATTACCACCGTCTGAGACCGAACAACGCCCCAGAAAGCGAAAGCTCCGATCATGAAATACGCTCTTGACCCCGCACTTGTGCCCGCGATGGCCGAACTGAAGCGGGGATCAGCGAATGCCCCACGCCCCGTGCGCGGAGACTGGCAGGCCGTCCGCGCCTCCGCGAACGCCGGTCAGGCCTACATGCCCGCCCTCTCCCCCACTGTCACCGGAGTGACCACCACCGATTTCACCACCGAGACATTCGACAGTGAGGCCACGCTGCTACTGCGCTGGTACGCCAAGACCGGAAAAACCCCGGGATCTGCTGTCGTGTACGCACACGGCGGAGGGATGCTCGGGGGCAGCGTCGACCTGTACGACGAAGTCGTCGCGTGGTACGTCGCCCACAGCGGCATCCCGTTTTTGTCCGTCGACCTCCGCCTCGCGCCCGAGGCGCCGACCAGCACGGCGATGGCCGAAGACGTCTACAGTGCGCTGATCTGGCTTCGCGAACACGCCGCCTCCCTCGGCGTAAACCCCGACCGGATTGCACTCATGGGCGACAGTGGTGGAGGTGGCCCCACCGCGGGCGCCGCAATCCTCGCCCGCGACCGGAACATACCGGTCGCCAAGCAAATCCTGATTTACCCGATGCTTGACGACCGTCATACCAAGCTGGCCCGGCACGGCGTACCGATCGAACTCCACGTCCACCCCGGAGCACCACACGGCTTCGAACGCTTCGTCCCCGACTCCGACATCGCCCGCCGAGCCATGACCGACCGGATCCGAACCATCACCGACATCTAACCCGCCCGCACCAATAAATCCCCAGCGTCAACAGATCAACAATGCGTAGACGAGGCGGATCTGACGGTGCAGCATGAGGAGTCGCCCACTCCTCCTCCCCCGGAACCGGCTCAGTAATCATTGGTTCAATTTCCACTGAACCAATGATTACTTTCTGAACCAATGATTACTTTCTGGGCCGATGATACTCGAATGAAACCGCGTACGTGCGTCTGGTCCGCCTCGCGGGCCAGCGAGTTCAGGTCGAGGAGGGAGTTCGCGGCCGAATCCAAACGGGTGGGCGGTATGGTGCGAAATCTTGATGTCAGCGTCTCTGCCCGGGATCAATTTGACCGGACCCGCGCCGCACGAATGCCATTGAGAATCACGATTACCTCGGCAATCTCATGCACCAGCACCACCCCGGCCAACCCCAGGACGCCCCACAGCGCCAGCGGAACCAGAACCACGATGATCGCCAGCGCGAGGAAAATGTTTCCGGTCATGATGCGGAGCCCGCGGCGTGCATGGGCGATTGCCCGTGGGAGCTGGCGAAGATCGGTGCCAACAAACGCAATGTCGGCGGATTCCAATGCGGCCGCCGAACCCGTCTGGCCCATCGCGATCCCGACATCCGCGGTGGCCAGCGCCGGTGCGTCGTTGATGCCGTCTCCGATCATCGCCGTCACCGCGGTACGTCGGTAAGCCTCGATCACGCGCGCCTTGTCGCTGGGGAGCTGCTCGTGATGAACCTCAGAGATCCCGGCGCTCTGCGCGAGCGCCTCCGCGGTGCGCGCGGAATCACCGGTGAGAAGTGCAACCGAAATCCCCTGCGCGCGCAGGGCCGCGACCGTCTCCCCCGCCTCGGGCCGCAGCTCGTCCCGAACGCCGATGACCGTGGTGGCGCGGCCATCCAGCTCGATCACCACGACGGTCATGCCCACCGCGGCCAGGCGCTCGGCGGCATTCACCAGCGCGCCGTCGACCTCAGGGTCGAGCAGCCAGCGAACGCTACCCACGCGCACCCGGACACCGTCCACGCGTCCGGCGAGTCCGTGGCCCGCCTCCTCGGTCACATCCTGCGCCTCCGGAAGGTGCCCGGCGGGCGCCGCCGCCACGATTGCCCGGGCGAGCGGGTGGGTGCTCCGCGCCTCCAGGGCGGCGGCCGCGATCAGCGCCGAATCGGATGATCCGGCCTCTCCGCCCTCGACCGCAACCACCTCGGGCACATTGCGGGTGAGGGTGCCGGTCTTATCAAACACCACCCGACGCACCGCGCCGAGGCGCTCAAACGCCGCGCCCGACTTGACGATGACTCCGAACCGGCTGGCCGAACCGATCGCCGAGATAACGGTGACCGGGACCGCGATCGCCAGCGCACAGGGCGAGGCCGCCACCAGTACCACCAGGGCGCGTTCGGTCCAGAACTCCGGATCCCCCACCAGGAAGCCAAACATGATCACGAGGGCCGAGAGGATCAGCACCGCGGGAACCAGCGGACGCGCGATTCGATCCGCCCGGCGGGCCCACTCCCCCTTGCGTTCCTGGGCGGCGCTCACCAGCGCGACGATATCGGTGAGCGAGTTGTTGCGACCATCGGCCGTGGCCGTGACCCGCAGGCTTGCCGAGCCGTTGATCGCCCCGGCCGCAATCGGATCACCGGGTGCCACCGAAACGGGGATCGATTCGCCGGTGATGGCCGAGAGGTCCACCCCGCCGCGGCCCGCTGCAACCACGCCGTCGGTGGCGATCCGATCCCCCGCGGCAATCAGTAATACGTCACCGATGCGCACATTCGCGCCGGCGACCACGCACTCGTGTCCGCCACGCAGCACGCGCACCTCGGTGGGAATGAGGTCGAGCAGGGCACCCAGGCCGTGACGCGCGCGATCCATCGCGCGGTCTTCGAGCGCCTCGGCCAGGGAGAAGAGGAAGGCCAGGGCCGCGGCCTCGGCCACGTGCCCCAGGAGTACCGCACCCACCGCGGCGATGGTCATCAGCAGCCCCACGGTGAGGCGCCCGCGCAGAAGCTTCCGAATCGCGCCGGGAATGAAGGTCCAGGCACCCAGCGCGAGCGAAGCCGCGTGGATGATCAGCGCGGCCACGGGGAATTCGAGCGCCGAGACGCCGGCGCCCACCAGCAGGAGCACCCCCGAGGCGGCGGGGATCAGGACACCGGAATCACGCCACCAGGGGGTCAGCGGTTCGCGGAGTGGGGTGGCTTCGCGGTCGGTCCCCACCGAGCCGGATTCGGCGGGGCTGATGATGGGGGTTTCGGCGGGGCCGCAGCAGGCGTCGGCCACTAGTTCCGCTCCCCCGTGCGCTCGAATGCTCGGGTGGCCGGAAGGGCGGCGGAGGTCACGCCGCTGCCGTCGGCATCCTCCCCCGGGCAGCACCCGGGTTCGACACATGCGGCATCGAGGCAGGGCGCACCATCGTCCACCGCCAGCACCACGCCCAGCAGCGATTCGATGGCGCGGGTGATGTGCGGATCGGAGATCTCATAGCGCGTCGCTCGCCCCTCGGGGACGGCCACCACGATTCCGCAGCCGCGCAGGCACGCCAGGTGGTTGGAGACGTTGGTGCGGGTGAGGTCCAAATCCGCGGCGAGTTTGCCGGTATATCCGGGACCGCTCATCAGTTCAAGCAGGATCCGGGAGCGGGTGGCGTCGGCCATGGCGCGACCGAGGCGGTTCATGACGTCGAGACGCGAGGCTAATGTCAGCATGCACTGACTATACAGTGAACGCTGACATATGCCAAGGGCAAAATTTCCTCCACAGCAGACCGGCACGGCGAACTTATCCCCCATTTGCCCCGCCGAGGGCGGCGGGATCGTGTCGAATCGGTAACGTACGAGAGAATAGAGGTTGGCCAGCCGGCGGCGGGCCACGCGACAACGGGAGGATGGACGCGGTGAGTGACGTACTGCGAGAGCTGACGCGGGTGCGGGAGTCTTTTGACAAACCCACCCTTCGTCTCCTCGATCGAAAGTGGGCACCCCTGGTGCTCACCATCTTCCGAACCTCCTTCAGCCGGGAGCGGCAGAGCATCCATGCCGAGCGACTGCACGTCCAGGTAGACACCTATCTGCAGGAGCTTGCCGCGCTGGGCGAGGAGATCCCCACGGGCACCGGGCGTTCGCTCTGCGTGCAGTGGATGAACGACCGCTGGCTTTACCGATCCAGCGACAATGAGGGTGAGGAGCGCTACTCACTCACCTCCCACGCGCTCGAGGCATTGGCACTGGTCGACTCCCTGGCCAAGGATCGCGCGCTGCTGAGTGAATCCCGACTCACAACCATTCTTGACACCATGCACCACTGGGCCACCGAGGCCGATCCCGATCCCCACACCCGCATTCAGCGACTGGATGATCGCATCGCCGAGCTGACGGCCGAACGCGATCGTCTGCGCGGTGGTGGCGAGGTGCCCGCTGCCGGGAACGAGCGCATGTATGAGGGATATCAGAACCTGATCGACCTCATCGGCCAACTCCCCAGCGACTTCAAGCGAGTGGAGGAGTCGGTGGCCGCCATGCATCGCCAGATCATCAGCGACTTCCGCGCCGAGGAGCGTCCCATCGGTGAGGTGCTGGATGAGTACCTGGCCAAAACCGATGAGCTCATGGGTGCCACGGCCGAGGGGCGGGCATTCGAGGGTGCGTTCACCCTGCTGCGAAACGAGGAGCTGCTGACGGCGCTGCGCCGAGACATTCAGACCATCCTCGATCACCCCTTCGCCGCCGGATTGGGGTCGGGGGCGCGCCGGGACTTCCGCGGCACCGTATCGATTCTGCGATCGGGGATCGATGACGTGCTCTCCCAGCGTCGCCGCCTGACCGCGACCCTGCGCGAGCACATCGAAAACCACGATCATGTGCGCGACCGCGAACTCGACGCGGTGCTGCGCGCCCTCGGCCGCGAGCTGGAAACCTGGATGCACACGGCGGGACCCCGTTCCACGGTCCCGGTGGAACTGCTGCCCGAGGTACCCGAGACGCCGCACCTGCGCGAACGACTGTGGGATCCCCTGTCGGCGGCACCTCCTCCCCCGCTGGAAGACCATGCCGCGGATGCGCCGGCCGCACCCGAGATCGATACCATCCGTGTTCAGGGTGGGCCCTATCTCGAGGAGGTGCGCGCGGCAATTGGTCTTGCGGCACGAGATGCGGAGGAGGCCGCCCTCGGCGATCTCTTCAATACATTGAGCCCGGACCTGCGCCGGCCGGTGGAGATCTTTGGTCTGCTGCACCTGCTCACCCAGGCCGAGATCGGTGTCGAGGCGGACGCCTACGACGATTTCTCCACCATTCGCCCCGACCACACCGCGCGCACCTTCCGGGTGCCCCGGGTGCGGCTGGATCGTGAGGCGCAGCGCGCCCTCGCCCAGATCGAACGGATGTTCGATTCCAGCGAGGCGGGCGACGGCGAAACTGCCAACACCGCGCCCACGGTCCCGGCCACTCAGACACCCCATACCACCCCGACTGCTCAGGAGGACCCCCTCGCATGACCCGAGACACGATGATCGAAGACGGCGTGCCCGAGGTTGATCCCGAGGGCACCGTATCGCTGTTCGAGGGCGATGAGGGTCGCCTTGATCTGGCCCAGCGGCGCGCGCTAGTCACGCTGCTGCGCGGGCGCTACCTCAGCGCCGCCGACCACCCGCGCGAGTGGAAGACCCTGTTGGCCTCCGAGGCCGTGCTGCGCTCCCGCCTGAACGACCTGTTCCTCGATCTGCACATCGATCGCGCGTATGAGGTCGCGTTCAAACGACAGGCCCACCCCGAGGAGGGTGGACGTTTCCCGACCCTGCTGCGCGACACCGCCTATACCCGCGAGGAGACCATTCTCCTGGTGTTCCTGCGTGGACGCTTCCGAAGCGAGCGGGGCAACGGTCGTGAAAGCGTGCATGTTGGACGTGAGGAGATGCTGGGACGGATCGCCCAGTTCCGCCCCGCATATTCCACCGACCAGTCGGGTGATGCCCGGAAGGCCGAAAAGGCCATCGACTCGATGGCCCGCTCGCAGATTCTGCTGCGCACGGACGATCCCGACCGCTTCCGGATCGCCCCGGTCATCGAGGTCCTGCTGCCGCTCGAACGCCTGAGCGAACTGCTCGAGTGGTTCCGGACGCGCTCCGGGGCAGAGGCCGAGGGTGAGGACCCGAACGTCGAGACCGAGGACGTCGAGACCGAGGATGTTGAGAATCCCGAGACCGATAACGGGTCGGTGCCCGAAGCCGATACCGAGACCCACACCGATGAGGAGATCACCCAGTGAGCGACGCCCCCCTCTTCCACATTGACGGCGCCACCGAGGGAACTACCCAGTGGCGCGCCGAGCTGTTCCAGGTGGTGAACTGGGGTGGCTTCCAGGGGCACCATGCGATTCCCCTCTCCCCCACCGCCACGCTGCTGTCGGGTGCCTCGGGTTCGGGTAAGAGCACCCTGATGGACGCCTACCTGGCCCTGATGATGCCCTCGGATACCGCGTTCAACGGTGCCTCAAATGACGCCACCACCGGGCGTGCCCGCGGCGCGGATCAGCGCAACCTGCTGTCCTATCTGTTGGGCAAAACAGACTCCCGCCGCGACCCGGAAACCGGGGTTATGCTCGATCGGGTGCTGCGCGGGGAGAACTCGTCCACCTGGGGCGCCATCTCGATGACCTTCGTAGACGACAATCGGCGGCGCTTCACCGTACTGCGCACCTATTTTGTGCCGCGTGGTGCCGCCGCCTCGGCGAATGTGTCGATGAAGATGGCAATCCTCGATAGCGCGTTTGACCTGCGTGAGCTGGCGACCATCGCCGAGAGCCGCTTCGATCGCCGGGCGCTGCGCGGCGTGGCCCCCGGCATCCAGGTGTGCGGGACCTATCTGGAATTCGCCCAGAAACTGCACACGCGTCTCGGCATCGGGGCCGGTGGGGACGGGTCCAAGGCCCTGCGCCTGCTCGCCCGGATTCAGGCGGGTCAGCAGGTGCGCACGGTGGATGGTCTCTATAAGTCGATGGTGCTGGAACGCCCGGCCACCTTCGAGGCCGCCGATACCGCGCTGGCGCACTTCGCCGATCTGGAGAAGTCCTATGAGGCGATGGTGACCGAGGATCAGAAATCCACGGTGCTCGGAGCGGTACCCGCGCTGATGACCGAACACGCCCGCGCTCGCGCCGAAGAGGCCACAATCGACACGTTTGGGGTCAATCGGGAGGGCGCGACCGCCTTCAACCTGTGGCGGGTCCGCACCGAACGCGAGCTGCTGGAGGCGGCCACCACCGCCAACGCGGCCGATCGGCGCGGTGCCCGGGAACGGATCGCCACCGCCCGCGAACACGAGGACGGGCTGGCTTCCCGGCTCGCCACGATTCAGCGCCAGCAGCGCGAGAACGGCGGTGACGTTCTCGAAGACCTGGGACAGCAGCACACCGCGCTCGAACACCGCCTCGAGCAGGTGGCCCTGGAACGGGACGCGTTTACCGAGCGGGTGACCGTACTGGGTGCCGTCCCCGAATCCGCCGCCGAGTTCACCGCCGCTCAGGACGCCGCCGACACATTCCTCGCCGCGTATACCGCCCGCGAACAGGAATATGAGGACCGCATCAACGCCCGCGGCCGCGATCAGTATCCGCTCGAGGCCGATCGTCGCGCCCTGCGGGACGAGGCCATCTCGCTCAGCGGGCGAACCGGTCTGGTCCCGCCCCACCTGCACCAGGCGCGGCTGGCCCTGGCTGAGGCCGCCGGCCTGAACGCCGCGGACCTGCCGTTTGTGGCCGAGCTCATCGACCTGGCATCCGGGGAGGAACGGTGGCGCACCGCCGCCGAGGTCACACTCGGCCCGGTCTCGCGCATCCTGGTTGTGGATGAGGCCCACCTGGACGCCTTCTCGCGTAGCATCGACGAGGTGGAGCTGTCGACCCGGATCGTGTTCGAGGGCGTACCCGCGGGTGCCTTCACGCCGGCGGAGTCCGACCCCGAAATGATCTCTGGCAAGCTGGTCTTCCAGGACTCCCCCTACGCGCACTGGGTGCAGGACCGGGTGCGCGCGGCCCACACCGATGCGCTGTGTGTCGAGTCCGCCGCCGAGCTGCGCGGGTCCGGACGCCGGGTTGCCCCGAGTGGTCAGACCCGAGACGGTAGTCGCGGCGCACACGGTGACAATAACGTGCGCCCGATCATCGGATTCTCCAACACTGCCCGGCTCACCCAGATCGAGGCCGAGGTGGCCGAGCTGGATGCGCGGCTGGCCACGCTGGTGGGCGAGATCAGTGCCGAACGGGCGGGTCTGGCCGTGTTGCGTGCGCACCGGGACGCTCACCGCCTGGTGCGCGATGCACGCTGGTCCACGATTGATGTGGCCGCGGTGGAGACCGCGCTCACCGAGCTGGCCGCCGAACGCGAGCGGGTGCTCGCCGACAGCGACGTGCTGCGCAGCCTGGGCGACGAGGAAACCCGCCTGCGGGTCGAGCGTGACGCCGCCCAGCGGGAACGCTTCCTCGCCGAGGACGCCGGCGCCCAGCTGGCCACCGAGCACGAGCGCCTGGTGGACCGCGAGGACGAGCTGGCCGAGGCCTGGGAACGGGTCAACTCCGCCGAGCTCGCCCCCGAACACGCCGAGCGCCTGGATGAGGAGCTTGCGGCGGTGGGCGGAGGAACCGATCTGGCCGCATTCGATTCGGGGGTCAAGCGCCTGGGCGATCGCCTGCGCGCGCAGTCCACCCAGGCTCGCGAGGCCGCGGCCGCCGCCGAGTCCGCTCTCGAATCGGCGTTCCGGATCTACCAGGACCGCTGGCCCGACCCGAACCTCGGCACCACCATCGAATCGGCCGAGGGATACCGCGATATCCTCGACACGATCATCACCACCGGCCTGCACGAGCGTCGCCAGGAATGGACCCGCCGACTCTCCGAGTGGAGCGGGCAGGACCTGGTTCCCCTCGGCGGCGCGTTCGATGGCGCGATCGAGGCGATCGAGGAGCGCCTGGATCCGGTGAACGAAATCCTCTCGACCCTGCCCTTTGGCGCGGGCCGTGACCGTCTCAAGATCGCCCTGCGGCGCCTGCACGGTGAGGACGTGACCCGATTCCGACGCGAACTGCGCGAGCTGTCGGCCGGTTCCACCGAAACCCTGGATGACGCGGCCGCGCAGGAGCGCTTCGGTCGGCTGCGCGCGTTCATGGATCTGCTCCGCGAAAACGGCGAGGGTCGCCGAGACGACCTGCTGGATGTCCGCCGACACGTGGAAATCACCGCCGTCCGCCAGACCGTAGACGGCGTCGAGGTCAGCACCTACTCCTCCCTCGGCGGAAAGAGTGGTGGTGAATCCCAGGAGTTGGTCGCCTTCATCGTGGGCGCCGCACTGCGGTTCCAGCTCGGCGATGAGTCGCGAACCCGGCCCCGCTTTGCCCCGGTGTTCCTCGATGAGGGCTTCGTGAAATCCGATGCCGAATTCGCCGGACGTGCCGTGGCCGCCTGGCAGGGGCTCGGCTTCCAGCTCATCGTTGGTGCCCCGCTAGATAAGGTCACCGCGCTCGAACCGTACATGGATCGGATGCTCTCGATGACCAAGAACAATGCCAGCGGGCTGTCGTTCGTGGCCGAGATCGCATCGACCGGCGGGAAAACCGGGGAAGACGCCGCCTAGACCGTACCGCCTGTCGACCGCGGGCCGGGTCGGGCCGCGGTCGCACTCAAACGGTGCGTGCCCCAGTGCGTGGGGTACGCACCGTTTTTGCCTGCCCGACTTAGCTGGGGGCGACCGCAAAACGGGGTGGGCGGTGCATCCACGCATTCTCGCCGGGAGCCTCGGGGCGAAAACCGTGGGCGCGATACCAGGCGGCAAGCCTGCCGGTGTCACTGCCGAATGCCGGGTGGGGTTCCAGCGCGATCTCCCAGCCGGCGGAATCGGCACGGCGACACAGAAGATCAAGGGCGCGATCCGCGAGACGTTGGCCACGCAGCGGATAGGGAACCTGGATGAGGTCAAGGATGACCTGATGCCCGTGTGGGCGCAGAAGAATTTGAATCTGCGGATTGATGTCGCGATGAATGCGCTCGCGAACCGCGTCGAGCGTGGCGGTGGTAGCGGTGGCGGGAGTAGCAGTGGGCGAGATAGCGGTGGAGCGCGTGGTGTTGTGGGATGTAGCGGTGTTGTGGGATGTAGCGGTGGAGGACGTGATGATGGAGGAAATCGTGGCGGAGGGGGCGATCGGGATGTCGGGTTCGGGCAGGGCGAGCATCCCCGCGCGGCGCGCGGGGAAGGAGGAGTCGGTCACGGGGGTCCTTCGTTTTGGTGCGGATACCGCACACGCAAAAACGCCCGGATCTGCCCGGGCGCTCCCCATACCCTAGCAGGGCCGCCGATCCCCCGCGATGACGACGCCGGTTAACGCGGTGTGCCCGCCTCGCCGAAAGCGAGACGGGCACACCGGAAACAACCGCTACTGGTGGTAGGAGGACAGGAAGTTTCCCAGTCGCTCCAGCGCCACCTCAAGGTCGCCCACACCCGGCAGCGTCACCACGCGGAAGTGATCGTGTCGCGGATAGTGGAAACCGGTTCCCTGAACCACGAGGATGTGTTCCTTGAGCAGGAGGTCCTGCACAAACTTCTCATCATCGTGAATCTCATGCACCTCGGGGTCCAGCCGCGGGAACGCGTAGAGCGCACCCTGCGGAGCAACCACCGAGACGCCGGGAATCGCGTTGAGCATATCCACGGCCACGCGACGCTGCTCATACAGGCGGCCGCCGGGCTTGAGCATCGGATCGATGCTCTGATAGCCGCCCAGTGCGGCCTGAATCGCAAACTGCGCGGGCACGTTTGCACACAGGCGCATGCTCGACAGCAGCGAGATTCCCTCGATGAAGGACGCGGCGCGATCGCGCGGGCCGGTGATGATGACCCAGCCCGAGCGGTAGCCGGCAATCCGATAGGTCTTGGACAGACCGTTGAAGGTCAGGCAGAGCACATCGTGGGCGAGGGTCGCGATGGAGATGTGCTCGGCCTCATCGTAGAGGATCCGGTCATAAATCTCATCGGCGAAGATGACCAGGTCGTGGCGACGGGCGACGTCGGCGAGCTTGGTCAGCACCTCCTTGGAGTACACGGCACCGGTGGGGTTATTGGGGTTGATGACCACGATGCCACGGGTGCGGTCGGTGATCTTCGCCTCGATATCGGCGATATCGGGCTCCCAGTTCTGCTCCTCGATGGCGTTGTAGTGCACCACGTTGCCACCGGCGAGGGTGGCCGATGCCGTCCACAGCGGGTAGTCCGGCGAGGGAATCAGCAGTTCGTCCCCGGGGTTCAGGAACGCCTGCAGGGTCATCGTGATCAGCTCGGAGACGCCGTTACCCAGGTAGATGTCGTTGACATCAAACGCGGGGAAGTTCTCGCGCACCTGATAGTGGTTGAAGATTGCCCGGCGGGCCGAGAGGATGCCGCGGGAATCGGAGTATCCACTCGCGGCGGGCAGGGTGGCGATCATGTCGCGTACGATCGCGCTCGGCGCCTCGAACCCGAACGGTGCGGGGTTGCCGATGTTCAACCGCAGGATCTTGTGTCCGTCGGCCTCCAGTCGGGCGGCGTGCTCATGCACCGGGCCGCGGATATCGTAGAGGACGTTTGCCAGCTTGGCGGATTGCAGGATGGGACGCGGCTTGCGCGTCGACTTTTCTGGATCAGACACACTGCCACTATACGCCCGTACAATGCGGCGACGCCGAATCGGGAACCGTTTCGTGTCGAAAACGATATGCCCAATCCGGCGTCGCGAATTGTATGGTGGCGCGGGCCTATCCGGCCGGACGGCCCACGTTCGGAACCAGATTGCGGGTCCGAACCGGAACCAGCTGGACCTTCTTCCCGGGCTCGGGCGCCTCGATCATCTGGTTGTTACCCACGTAGATGGACATGTGATACATGGTCTGGCTATTGGTGTTGCCACCCTGCGAGTAGAACAGCAGGTCGCCGGGGACCAGTCCGCTGGAGCGCGGAACCAGTCGTCCCACCGCGGTCATCTGGCGGTACTGCGCACCCACGGTGTGGTACCCGATGTTGATGCCCGCCTGACGGTAGGCGATCATGGTCAGGCCCGAGCAGTCCCACACGTCGGGACCCTCACCGGCGAAGACATACCACTTGCCCAGCTGGGCGTAGGCAAAGTTGACGGCGCTGGTCGCGGCGGCGGCCGGTCCCACCGGCGCGCCTCCCCCGCCACCGGCGGGCGGGGTGGTGACCGGAGGCGTGGTGACCGGCGGAGTGGTGTTGCCGCCGCCCGAGTTGCCGCCACCGGTGTGTCCGCCGCCGGTTGCCGGCGGACGGGTCACGGGCGGCGTGGTGACCGGCGGGTGTGCGGCGGCGGCCGCCGCATCACGGGCTGCCTTCTCGGCAGCCGCACGGTCCCGGGCCGCCTGCTCGGCCTGAGCCTTCAGGGCGGCAGCCTGAGCCTGCGCCGCGGCATAGGCGCTATCCAGGCTTGCACTCCGGTCCTGCAGGAACGCGAGCTGGGCGTTCAGCGTGGCCGATTCAACCTGCGCGTTATCCACCGCGGCCTGAGCGGCGTTGGCACGATCATTGGCGGTCTTGAAGGCGGCGTCGGCCTCCTTCTGCGCGGTGACGTTTTCGGACTGGGCGGCCTTGGTCTGGTCTTCCAGCGTGGTCACCAGGTTGCTGGTCTGCTTGGCGCGGTCGAGCAGGGCCGCCTGGCCGCTGGAGAGCTTCTCCATCGTGCCGAGCTCGTACAGCAGGTCGCTACCGTCGGTCTTGCCGCCGGAGAGCAGGGCCGCGCTGACACCGGTGCCACCGCCGGCGCGGGCAAACTGAGCGATGATCGAGCCGAGCGCCTTGCGCGCATTCTCATCATCGGACTTGGCGGCTTCCAGGCGGGCGTGCAGGTCATCCAGGCGCTGCTGGGTCTCGGTGACCTTCTGGCGGGCAACCTGAAGCTTCTCCGCCGCCTGCTGGGTGGCGACATCGGCCGCATCCGAGGCGTCGCTGAGCTGCTGAATCGTGGTCTGGATCGCGGCTGCCTGAGCCTGAGACTTGGCGACGTCGTCGCGCGCGGCGGCCACGTCTTCCCAGGACGGCGCCGTGGGTGTGCCGGGATCGGCGAGGGCGGGGGCCGCAAAGCCCACACCGCCCAGGGTGAGCGCAAAGGTCAACGAGATGACCGCGCAGCGTTTGGAAAAGCGCATAACCGTGTTTCACTCCCCGTAGGTCCATGATGGCCATCCACTAGGCGGAGGCCACCCCGTCACATCGCTCCGGTGAGTGGAGGGGTGTAAACGGAACGCGGCGGGTGCGCCGCCTGGTCAGGCTAACACCGTTTTTGCGACACGACCATACCGGATTCTCAAATTTCCACACCGCGCGCGTCGCCCGTGCCGGAGCCGCAGCTCCCCTTAGCTATCCCTCGGCGACGGGGAGCGGGATGGTGGAATCGCCGGTCAGTGCCGAAATAAGCAGTCCGGCCAGGCGTGCCAGCTCGTCGGCTCGTTCGGGGGCACCCGCCAGGTGGGCGGTGGCGCGGAGGATCAGCGGGAAGTCACGATCCGACACATCCGCGCGAATCACGCCGGCCTCGCGGGCGGCATCGAACAGTTCGGTGATTCCCGCGCGGATCAGCTCGTGTTCGTCGCGGAAGATCCGGGGGTTCTCGAACCCGTCCAGGAGCACATCCGAGAAGCCTCGATCGGCGGACTGGAGCTCGATCGTGTAGTGCACAAACGCCCGGAAGGCGCGAGCGGCATCGCGGTCGGCGAAGTTTACGGCGTCGCTGGCGATCGTCACGAAGTGCTCCAGCTGCTCGCTGTAGAGCGCGATGATCAGATCGTCGCGGGTGGGAAAGCGGCGATACAGGGTACCGATGCCCACCTCGGCGCGACGAGCGACATCCTCAAGCGATCCCCCGATGCCGTGCTCGGCGAACAGCTCCCCGGCCACGGTCAGCAGAATTGCGCGGTTGCGTTCGGCGTCGGCGCGGAGGGGTTTCGGGGTGGAGTCGCTCATAGTGTGATGATATCGCACGGCGGATCCGGTCCTCCGATTATCCGACTGTCACACCCGCGAGGCACACGGTTTCACTGGCCAGCCGCTGCAGTGCGAACACGTTCGCCCGGGCGCGTCCCGGATGTACACGGTTGGTGAGCAGCGCCACGGCGCTCTCGTGCACCGGGTCCACCACCAGCATCGTCCCGGTGAATCCGGTGTGCCCAAGTCCCGGCACCGCGCCCATAAACTCGGCATCGTGCACGCGAAATCCGACGGCCTGCCCGAAGGTGCCCGCGGGATTGGTCGCGTGGATCCGCGGGGTAGCCAGCAGCGAAACTGACGCGGGCGAGAGTACCCGTCCGCGATCACCGAGTCCGCCGGCCAGGATCATCCGGCCCAGGGCAAGGGCATCATCGGCGGGACCAAACAGGCCCGAGTTTCCGCTGGGGCGGCCGAGGAAGAAGGACAGCTCATCGTGCACGCTCCCCCGCACCAATCCACGGCCGGGCTGCTCTTCGGTGGCCACGGCGACGCTGGGGTCGATCGGGTGGTAGCCGGTGTTCCGCGTGCCCAGCGGTTCTAGGACTCGGGTGCGCATCAGGGTGGGTAGGTCTTCCCCGCTCACCGTTTCTAGGATGCGTCCAAGAATGTTGTACCCGATGCACGAGTACTCGTGACCCTCCCCCGGCGCGCGCACCGGAGCGGTCCCCAGAACGTGAGCCCAGAGCGCGTCGGCACCCGGGTTCTGCTCCCAGAACCGGGTATTGGCGGGGAGGCCCGAGTCATGGGCCAGGAGGTTCATCAGGGTGATCCGGCGGGCGTCGGGATGCAGCGCATCGCCGAGGACCTCGCCGATTGGGGCGTCCGGATCCACCAGCCCGGATTCCACCACGCTGAGCGCAGCCACCGACACAAAGAGCTTGGAGAGCGAGGCGAAGTCGAACCGATGCTCGGCGGTGAGCGGTCGAGAAATCTCGGGACCAAACTCCTCCAGGGCGGTGCGGCCATGCAGGAAATCGACGCGTTCGCCGGCGGGGGTGAGCCCGGCCAGGGCGAGGGCCGAACCGGGGATGCGGCCCGCGACGCCCACGCTGGCGGGGTCACGCACCAGGGATTCCAGCGTGTGGGTGATCTCGACTGCGCGGGTGGCGGTGGTGTCGGACGGATTCATTGTGTGCTCCTTACCTCGGCCGCGGGCCCTGGACACTCGTGATGCGGGCCCGGATGACCGGTGTGCCCAGCCTATCCCCGACCCGATTCCCCCGCCGGCATGCGCGCGCGGGGCGCATGCCGACGGGGCACAATAAACCGCCCGCTCCGACAGGGGTCTGCATACGGACTGTCGGGGCACAATAAACCGCCCGCTCCGACACGGGTCTGCATACGGACTGTCGGAGCAAAATAAACCGCCCGCTCCGACAGGGGTCGGAGCGGGCGGGGTCCACGCCGGCGGTGATTCGGGACCCATGACGACCACGGATCACCACCGGCGGTGGCTCTAGGGGGTGCGCCGGGAGGCTGCACCGTTCATTCGCCGCCGAAGCGCCAGGTCTCCACCGGCCAGGAGTGCGCCGATGGCGGCGATCAGCGGCCATCCCTCGGCGCCGGTGCGCACCAGGGTGCCGGGTCCGGCGGCCGCGGGCGGTCCCGCCACCGGGGGCTGCTCGGAGGGTGTGGGTGCGGACGGGGTCGGCGTGGGGCTGACCGGCGGGCCATCAATTCGGCTCTCCCCCGCCAGGGTCAGCCGCACATCGAATGCCACCGAGACCGCCTGCTCGTCGGCCACCGGATAGTTGCCGCTGACCGCCGCCTCGGGCAGATCGTAGTCGAGATTAACGGTGGCGGTACCGCCGGGCTGCACGCGGGTGGTCAGGATCGTGGTGTCATTGCCGAAGCGATCGATCACCGGGAGGCTGTTCACCGTGAAGTCCCGGTAGTACTCGTCCGCGGGGTTGCCGGTGAGCCGTACGTTGACAATCTTGGCGGTGAGGACCGCGGCGGTTTCGCCCTGGTTGCGCACCACGAAGGAGCGCGAGTCGGCGTCTCCGGGCACCACCCGCGGGGTGACAAACACCGGGCGGTCGAGTTCCGCGGCGAACCCCGAGTGTCCGTCCCAGGAGAGCCCAATCTCGTCGGCGGCGTGTGCGCCGAGGGCGGGCCCCGCAACCGTCAGGGCGAGGGCGCCCGCGACGGCGGCAACGGTGATCCGTTTCATGGTGTGTTCCTTTCGGTGGCGCCGCGGGGACGACGCACAATGGTGAAGACTGCGTAGCCGACCAGTCCCAGGCCGACGAGGGTGATGAGGGGGCCGCGGATGTTGCCGCCCACCAGGTTGGTGACCCAGCCCACATACGGTACCGTGTAGAGCACGAGTCCGCGGACCTGATCGGCGCCGATTTCCGGGTCATCGGCGCCGTTGGCATCCCCGCGGGTGATCAGACGCACGCCCGAGTCCCCCGCGCTCATCGAGCGAATACGGTGGGTGATCAGGGTGGGATCGTTGGAGATGGGTTGGAAGGTGACCACGTCGCCCACGCTCAGCCGGGACGCCTCGACCGGGGCCGACACCACGATGTCGCCGGGGCGGATGGTGGGTTGCATCGATCCGGTCAGGACCGTGAGCGGCACCGCCCCGATCACCAGCGGCACCACGGTGACCGCGGCGCTGACCAGAACCAGCAGCGCGAGCAGCACGGCCCCGGCCCCTCGCCAGACCCCGAACCAGAATCCACGCGGGGGCGTGGGAGTCCCGGTCTGGGATGCTCGACGACCGCGACGGGTCGAAGGATCGGACTCACTCGCGAGCCTGGACTCAGTCGGGGGCTCGGACGCGCTCGAGGACCCGGACGCGCTCGAGGACTCGGACTCATTCGCGGGACCGAACTCATCCGAAGGCTCGGGCTCATTCGCGGGACCGGACGGGCTCCCGGGCTCGAGGCCATCCGGCGAGGTGTCGGGGCGCTCCGTGTCCGGCTCGGTGGTGGTGATCAGCATGGACATGATGGGCTATCCGGCAAACCGACCGCGGAAGGTCTCGAAACCGAAGTCCAGGGCAAAGCTCGCCTGGAACGCCCGGGTGTCGTAGCCGAGGCCGATCGACCAGCGATCCTCCCCCGAAACACTCACCCGGGCACCGGTCTCGGGATTGGTGTAGGTGCCGCTCGCGGATCCAATGTTGGTATAGGTGGTGTTCAGGGCCACCGGACGGCTCAGGCGCAGGCACAGGAACTCGTGTTCCGGGGTGTCCCAACCCGCCGTGCTGTAGGCCGAGGAGACCAGCTCGCGCGCGGGAATCCGCGCGGCCGCCAGCGCCCCCTCATAGAGGGTGCCGGCATCGGCGTTGAGGGCCGGGGCACAGCCCTCGGCCGTGCTTGCCCGGACGATGCGCACGCGCGCGCCATCCACCAGGGTGGTGTCACCGCCGGTGACGTGGGCGCCGCGCAGCGCATAGGCGAGCCCGCGGTTGCCCTGCGACTGGCCATCCACCCGGATCACCGCGTCGGCGAAGTTTTTGGTTTGCAGGGCGGTGATCGGGTTCCCGCCGGGTGCCGAGCTGGCCGACCAGGTGACGTTCGCCTGCGGGCTTTGCGCGCGGTCCATCTGCGCGGGGGTTGCACCGGGGTTGCCGACGGCGAATCCCGCATAGCCGATCGTCACGGCATCGTACACGGCGGTCTGCTGTGACCAGAGGGCCCAGGTCGCGGCGCCGGCGGTGCCGAGCGTGGCGCCGAGAGCCAGCGCGGTGGCGGCGGCAAGGGTGCGTTTCATGGGTCAGGGCCTTTCAAAACTGAGGAGAGAACTGCGATGGGGTGGGCAGGGGGTGTGCCCACCCCACCGAGGGTGGAACTAGCCGCGGGTGCTCTGCTCGAGCGAGAAGTTGACGTTGCCCAGGACCGCCTGCGCGCTGGCGTAGGTCAGGTCGGTGGCGGTCTTATCGAAGGCGAGTTCGATCTTCACGGTGTAGGTGTCCGGGGTGGTGCCGGTGTTCTTGGGCACCTTGAGGGTGACAGGGGTACCCAGCGCGGTCTTGGCCGAGGGGGTGCCGCTCACCAGCGGAACGGCCTGGTTGTTCTTGTCCAGGACGATGTAGGTCGCGGTGAGCCCGCCGGTTCCGGCCTTGGCCACACCCTGCGCATCCAGGGCGCTGAGGGCGCTCGAGGTGACATTCAGGGTCGCGTTGAGGTTGTCACCGGTCAGGGTCACGTTAATGTCCTGGGTGCGGTTCAGGGTGTCGCCGGGAACGGTCTTGAACTTGGTGGCGTCGGGGATAGCAACCGGGACACCCACCACGTCGGTCGAGACGTCGGTCCAGACCGGTGCGCCGGCCACGGCGACGTGCAGGTTACCGGTGTTGATCGTGCCGGCGTCGGCGTCGGTGGTGGAGCTCCAGAGGGCGAAGGTGCTACCGCCTGCCAGGAGCCCGAGGCCCAGAGCGCCGGCGACGATACCGCGAGTTGAGATCTTCATGATGATTCCTTTATGTGAGGTGGTGCGAAGGAGGGGTGTGACTACGGGGTGAGGGATCCTCGTGCCCAGCACGTCATGGACGCGCCGGCCGCGAGGAATCGGGTGCCATCGTCGCGAGTGTTCGCGGCGGGGCAGTTCACGGCGTTCGCCGCAAGCTTGTTATCGAGGACCGAGATGTTCTCGATCGGCAGGGCGCCGGTGTTGCTGACGCGGTAGGTCCACTGGACCTCGCTCCCCGAGGGCCGCGGGATCGAGGTGTCGATCACCGGGGACCCGATCGGTCCGGTGCCGGGGATGATCTCGGAGAGTTCCCATCCGGTCTTGACGATCGTCAGTCTGGGCACCGCGGCGTTGGTGAATTCGCAGTGCAGCGAGGTGTTTGCCGCGACCCTGATGGTGGCGTTCTCGGGGGTGAAGGTCCGGGTGCCGTCATCGCAGATCAGCGAGGCCCGGACAAATCCGTTCACCAGTCCGATCTCGGAGAGTGTGTACTCGCGGTCCGGGGCAATCGTGACGGGAATCGCGGCGGACCGTGCGGATCCGGTCGTGTGGAAGCCCCGTATCGGGCCGTCACTGGGCTTGGTGAGGGCCGAGAGCGTCCAGTTTCCCGGGACGGCGTGGGTGTCCGTTCCATTCAGCACAACCTTGGACAGGGTCAGGGTCGCGGCCTCATTGATCACCGTGCAGCGCAGCTTATCGCCCCATCCGACGGTGATCGAGCCGTTGCGCCCGTCGGCGATTCCGGTGAATCCGGAACCCGAATCGCGCTCACAAACCCAGGAGCCTACGGCACCGGGGACCAGGGTGGTTCCCGCGGCCACAACCGGGCGGTATTCGCTGGGTCCACCGCTCTCGGAGAGCACCACGGTGCCCGGGTTGACGGCGACGCTGACTCCGCTGATACCGGTACCACCGGGGGTGGCCTTCAGGGTGAAGTCGGAGGGCTGAGCGGTTCCGCCGCGCACCACCTTGTTCAGCTGGAGCGTGCTGGTGCACTCAAACCGGTTGGTGAGCTGGAAGGCGTTGTCGCCAACCACGAGCACGCGGGTTTCCACACCATCAACACCCAGCAGACGGCAGCCCGAGGGAATCTGGGTGGGGGCGGGCTCGGCCAGGGTCACGCTCTGTCCGGCGGTGAATCCGGTCTGCTTGGTTCCGAAGTCGGTGCGGGCGGCCGCGCCGTTCAGCGTGTAGGACGCCGCCCCGAAGGGCTGACTACCGTGCGCGAAGGTCTGTCCGTTGACGATCCACTTCTTGGTGACCGTCACCGTCGCGGTGACCTCCTTATTCACGATCTGGCAGCTGATCGAGGTGTTGGCGATCGCATCGACGGTGAAGCCCGTGTCACCCACGTTGGTCACCGTGACGGCGGCCTTGGTGTCGGCGCGGGTACACACCGCGTTCTTGCCACCCTGCTGCTCCAGGACGTATCCGGGCTGCTGGGTCTCGGCGATGGTGATGGCGCGCGGGGTGCCGATCGGCAGGTTGTTGACCTTGAACGAGGCCACGCCGGTGGCACCGGTCACCGCGGAGGCGGGGGCGACGGAACTGGCCGCGGCGTTGGTCACGCTCATTGTCCAGCCCGAGGCCGGCGAGCCGGCCGGGTTGGTGGCGGTTTTCACGGTCTTGCCCACGTTGATGGTGCCATCACACTGGGCGCCGGCCAGGGCCTTCAACTGTGCGTTCAGGGCGGTGTAATCGGCAACCTTCAGGAAGTCGGTACCCTCGCGGGTCCCACTGATCGACTTGAGGTTCTCGATGTTGGCCTCGGTGAAGGCCGAACCGATGCCCAGTGCCATGACGGTGGTGCCCTTGGCCTTGAGCGCGTTGGCGCTGAATACGGCGGCCTCGATGTCGGCCACGGTGGTGTTGTTACCCACACCATTCACCGCTCCACCGGCGCTCAGCCGGTAGGTCGGGGCGCCGTCGGTCAGGACCAGCACCAGGTCGAGCGCCTCGGAACTCGCGGTGATCGCGCGCAGTCCCGCATCCCAGTTGGTGCCCGAATCGCTGGGCACGGTGAGTCCGTTGGCCTTGGTGCGGATCGGTGCGGCGGACTGGGTGGTGGCGAGGCTCACCATCGCCGAGTTGGTGTTGGAGGACCCGGCGGCCGGAGAGTTGGTCCCGAACGTCCAGATGCCCAGGCGGGTCGGGGTGCCGGTCAGGGCATCCACGAATCCGGTGGTGGCGGTGCGCAGGGCGGCCTGCGAGCCGCTCAGCGAGGAAGACAGGTCAACCAGCAGGCCGATGTTCAGCCCACACTTGGGGGCCAGCGCCGGGTTTGCCTGGGAAGTTTGGAAGATCCCCGTGCTGTTCAGCGCCGCGCTGGAGGAGGTGGATCCCCCGGTTGGGTATTTGGTGATACGTCCCTGACTGAAATCGCCCGTGGAGGTCTGGAAAGCATAGGGGGTGGTGATGGCGGTGTTCTGGGTGCCGGTACGGGTCATCGTGATCGAGTACACACCGGCCGGCGTGCTCTGCAGGCTCACCCAGGGTGCGCTGCCAAACCAGGGAAAGGAAAAGGTCGAGGGCACCAGGAAGGCACAGTTTCCATCGGCATCGGAGGTGCAGGTAGCCCAGGGGGCGTAGAGGGTGTTGGAGGGGCCCCCGTTATCGCTCACCAGTCGCAGCACCACACCCTGTTGCGGGCCCACGCTACCGTCGGCGCCGCGGGTGCCACCAACCTGCACGTTGATCACGGCCTTGCTGCCGGGAGGCACCACCGTCGGCGCGGCCATCGGGGTCACAAGGCCCGCATCCGCGAGAAGAGCGTCTCCGGCAAGCGGTGCTCGGTCCAACTCTGCGGTTCCCTTGGTGCCGGTTTCGGCTGCGGCCTCGGGCGCGGTGGTACCCGCAGCCTCGGACTCCGAAGACGCCGCGGGGGCGGTTGGCTCGGCGGAGTTTGTCGGCTCGGCGGCCGGCTCATCGGTCCCGACTCGGGGGGCGGGGGCCTGCGCCGGGGCGTCATCCACCGCGCGAATGTTCTCATTGGCGGTGACCGCGAGTGCCGCCTCGGAGGGGGAAGCCTCGGGGCTTGCCGCGCCGCTGGCCGCGTAGGCGCTCAGTGAGGCACCACCCACGATCAGCGCGAGCGCCACCGTGGCGGCCGTCGCAATCCTGAAATTCCTGTTCTTCACCGAACGTTCCTTTTGACTCATGTGTGCAAGGGGGCGCACAACTAGGAACAATCTAGAAAGCGATAATTTGTAGTGCTATGCGTATCGCTACGTGTTTTGTTCAGGGAGACCTCAGAAAACTACGTAGGTGAGCCGCAAACCTACGCATTAACGGCGCAAAAACTACGTGCCCCGCCCGCGTAGACCCCCATTAGAGGCGCCTGTCCTACGCAAAAAGACCGGCGTGCACCCAGATGGGTGCACGCCGGTCAATGTCGTGGGAACGTGCGGTGCCTATGCCGTGTCGCCGATGAAGCCCAGGTTTGCGTCGAGTAGGCGTTCGCGCGAGCCCAGCCCCAGTTTGAGCAGAACCCGCTGTACGTGGCCCTCAATGGTGCGGTCCGAGAGCGAGAGCGCCCGGGCGATCTCCCGACTGGTGAGGCCCCGCGCGACGAGGCGCGCCACCTCGCGCTCGCGATCGGAGAGCACGGTGGCCTCCCGCATGGCGTTGAGCATCGGATCCAACGCCCGGGCACTCGGGGACAGCAGGGCAAGAGCGTCCAGAGCCCGTCGATGCAGCGCGCGTTCGGGACCCACGCGCAGGGCCAGGAACGCGCTGGTCAGGGCGCGGGCGGCGATGTAGTGCTGGGAACACTCGATCGCGATCTCCGCGGCATCCACAAAGTCGCAGGCGAGTCCGGTGCGCAGCGCCTGGGCCAGCGCACGGGCGGCTCGACCCATACGATCGGTGACGCCCTCGGTGATCTCCGTCATCTCACCCAGGCACTCGCGGTCCCCCAGATCCATCAGAAGGAGGAGGATCTGCACGCGGGCGGGATAGTGCCCCTGCTCCCCGGCTTCTCGGGCAAGAGCGCGCAGCTCATCAAGCCCGAGACTCGGGTCCACCAGATACCGCGCATAGGCCGCGTATGCACGCGTGAGGGTGTCGGTGAGGGGCGTTCCCCGGTATTCAATGGTGCCGTACTCGGCCAGGTAGGTGGCGGCTAACTCCAGATCCTGACAGACCACCGCGGTAAACGCGGCGGTGGCCAGGACCAGCGGGCGTAGGTGCTCGGGGTCACTCTCACGGGCCAGGACTACCGCCGCCTGGGAGTGTCGCGCCCCGGCCTCAAAGTCACCCTCCTGCATATTTTGCACCGCACGCAGCAGTTCGACGACGACTCCCTGCCGAACCATCCAGGCGTTTTGCTCCTCGGCCAGGCGTTCCAGGAGTCGATCCTGCCGCTCCCAGTCGGCGTACGAGCACTGCACCAGCGCGATGCGGGTAAAGAGGAAGCCCCCGTAGTTGGCCAACTCCGCCGTGTGCATGACCAGTTCGAGTGCGGATTCCAGTTGTTCTAGCGACCGCTCGAAGTCGCCGGTTACCGCCAGTATCTCCCCGGTGAGGCCTCCGATCAGCACGGTTTCCGAGCTGATTGTTCCCGATTGCTGCAGGAGCGGTTCCACCGCGGCACGGGCGGCGCGATAGTCGCCGCTGATCATCAGGAAGGCGGGGGTCCGCATCGCCCAGGCGTGCTGAGCGAGCATCCCGTGATAGTTGGTGCCCTCGGCCATCGTGATCCATCGATCCAGAATGACCTCGATGCGATCAAAGCCCTGTCCGGTGGTGACATAGATCTGTGCCAGCAGTGTCGCGATACGCTGAATATCGTTCAACGAGCCGGGACCGATGAAAATCTCATCGATGATCTGCAGCGCCGCCGCGGATTCCCCCAGGTAGAAGTGTGCGCGGGCGCGCTGTACCTGCATGGCCGTGGAGCGCGGGATCTCGCGATCCAGGGCAACCGCGCGTAACGCCAGCTCGGGCCGACCGACACGATTGGCCAGCGTGGCCAAAACGCCGAGGGACTGGGTGTCCACCACGCCACCACACTCGATTGTCCACTCGACATAGCGCAGGGTCGACTCGGGGAGCCGCGGCAACGGCAACCGGGAGAACACCCGCTGCCAGAGCGCGCGACTGGCCGAGGGCGACAGGGATTCGCGCAGCACCACGGCAATCAGGTTGGTGGGAATGCGCAGCAGCTCCTCCCCCGACTCATCCAGCCCGTTCCGCTCGATGGGCACCAGCAGTTCGGCCGCCCGTAACGCGCGCACGGCGTCACCCCCGAAGATTTCGCCCAGGAGATTGGCGGGGATCGCGAAGGCCAGGGCCACCGCGCTCAGTGCGTCGGTTTCCTCGGGGCCGAGCTGGGCAAGCATGCCGCGCAGTTGCCAGACACTCGCCGACCCCAGCCGCGGTTCATCCACCAAACGCCAGACGCCCTCGGTGGAGACCAGCGCTCCGGTGCGCACGCTCTCGCGCAGCCCACCCTCAAGAATCTGCGGTGCGGCCCCACCCATTCGGACAAAGCGGTCGGCCACCGCCCACGGGACGATGCCCCCGAGTCGGCCGTGCGCAAACGCGATGACGCCGTCGGTGCTGAGCGAGGTCATCGAGAACTCGACCAGCTGCCCCTCAAGCAGCAGCGCCCGCAGATCGCGCGGGATTCGGGCGGCACCCGGCGCCAGGATCATCAGGTGAACCCAGGCTTCGATCGAAATCTGGGCAAGCAGACCGGCGCTGGCGGAATCCAACAGCTCAACCTGCTCCACGATAATGACAAACGGCGCACCCTGTCGGCGCCGCTCGATCTCGCCGCGGAATCCCGAGAGCGCGGTGAGGGCGTCGGGGTCGGGAGTATCCAGGATCGGTCCGAGGAAGGGGGCCAGCGCCCCATAGGCCACATCGGACAGGCTGCGGTTTCCGACCACCCGCATGGTTCTTTCGATCCCCGCGGCGACACAGGTTTCCCGCGCCAGGTCCGGGAGGCCGATGGCGCCGGGGGCAACCAGGCACACCCCGGCGCTCGCGGGCTCGCGCAGCACACTCACCGCGCGATCACGAATAATCACCGCATCGCGAACCTCGGCACCCTCCGTCACATTGATCATCCGGCACGACCTCGCAGCTGGGTCACCGCGGCGAGGGGCTGAGTGGCAGACCCGGGATCGATCGAGGTAACCCCGCGGCCCTCGACCGGGTAGGCGGCGAGCAATTCGGTGCGCGAACGCACCCCCAGACGACGGTACAGCCGCTGAACGTGCCCCTCGGCGGTGCGCGGGGAGATCCCCAGGATCGCGGCGATCTCCCGATTACGCAGACCATCCCGCAGCGCCGCAAACACGTGCCGCTCCCGCTCGGACAGCCCCTCGGGCTCGTTCTCGGGCACGGTGGTTTCGGATGCCGCCCCCACGGCCTCACCCGCACCGACATACACAAACGCACCCAGCCCGAGCATGCCGCTCAGCCGATTTCCCGCCCGCACGGCACCCGAGACATCGGGCCGGTCCAGGCCGATTTCAAACGCCGCACAGGCGCGCGAGAGCGGACCCGAGCTGTGGCGCAGCGCCCGAGAAATAACGGTGCGGGCACGCCGAACACTCTCGGTGGCTGAGGCCAAGGTGCCCGGATCGGCACCCAGCAGGAGGCGAATCAGCCCGGCGGCGGGGAACACCTCATAGCCGAACTCGGCGCGCAGATGGTGGGCATCGGCCTGGGCCACGAGGGTGAGGATCGCCGCGGGCAGGTCAAGCCCCTCCGCATGGGCGCGGGTCATGATCGTCTCCCCCAAAAACACCAGCGGACGCGGCACACCCTGGAGATCAAATTCGATATCTGTGGGGGGCAGGGCGGTGGGATCGGCCAACAGTGGTTCCATCGCGCGCCCGAGTTCGGCCCCCTCCGCGGGATCTAACTGAGCAAAGAGTGCGCGGGCTGTCCGCATCGGACGCTCGGCCCGTTCGGTTCGTCCCTGCAGGAGCGCGAGGAACCCATCCACCAGCTCCCCCACCGCCGCATAGGTGCTGCCGGCCTGCGGAAAACGCTCGCGCAGCACGGCGGCCAGGTGACGGCACTCGTCCCATTCCCCGCGCACCTGCAGCACCCGCCACATGGCCATCACCGATGTGTCGCGCAGCTCAAACCAGTCCAGGTTGAGTGTGTCCGGGAAGACTCGACGCGCAAGCGCGATCCCCTCATTCTGGAGACCCTGCACGCACAGCGCCTCGGCCACCAGCATCAAACACACGTTGGTCATGGCCGGCGTCAGCAGAGAAAATCGCTTTTCCTCGGCGATTTCGCGCACCCGCTGCCAACGACCGCGATGGGAGGCGATCAGCATGTCGCAGTAGACCACGAGCGAGAGGGCCACCGCGTCGGTGGAGGCATGCTCACGCTGCCACCGGGTAAACGCCTCCAACAGCTGTTCGGATTGCGCAACCTGGGCCCGATCCTCCAGCGTATTCAGGATGTGCAGCGCGCGGGCCTGTGCGGCCTCGGCGCTCACCGTCGCGACCAGCGCCGCGCGACCGGCGAACTCCTCGGAGGCCTGGATGTTTCCCCGCTGGCGCGCGTTGCCCGCCCGGATCAGGAAGGTCTCCGCGGTGTCGGGACCCAGCTGGTCCAGCAGCAGATCACTCAGGTCGGGGCGCTGGTCGCCGGTGGCGGTAAACGCCGCCGCGTACAGTTCATCCCGCGTCACCCGCACGCCACCGCGGGTGGCACGCAGGATCGCGGCCGGGTGGAGGGTATCCTCCAGGGCGCGGACGCGCTGCCCATACTGCCGCCACAGATCCCGCACCAGATCGGGACTGAGCGAGCGCAGGAAGGACGCGTTCACGGTGCTTGAGGCCAGGCGGTAGCGGGGCGGCTCCCCCTCGATAATGATTAGCCCGGCGCGTTCAAGCTGCTCCAGATTGGCATGGGCCGCAATATCCATCAGCCCGGCGATGCTCAGCCGCTCAAACACCGCCAGCGCGTTGATCGCAAATCGTTCGTGTTCCCCCAGGAGCTCGTAGACCCCGAGAAAGGCGGTGTCCGTACGCGAACCGGATTCGCCCAGTGCCGCATCGCCGCTGAGTGACCATACGCCATCACGAAACTGCAGTCCCTCCACCGCCAGGGCCTGCTCCACCAGCACCCGCAGGCGCACCGGGTTACCGGCGGCCGCCCGGGTCAGGCGTTCGGCAATCGGATAGGGCACGGTCCCCGGGAGCGCCCCCTCGAGAATCCTGTGCACGGTGCGGATGGACAGCGGACTAATCTCGACCGGCTCCACCATGCCGCCGGCGATCACCCCCATCAGGGATGCCTGGGTTTCCACCGGCCCACAGGTGATCAGTGCCGAGAACTCGCCCGCCCCTAGCAGGGTGGATAGCACGGCGGCGCTGGCCGAATCGAGCAGCTCAAAGTTCTGGATGTACAGCAGGACCGGTCGGTCGAGTGAAATCTGACGCAGCCGCTCGTCCAGGCGACGCAGCACGCTCACCGGGGTATCGGCCGGACTCACGGTCCCCGACACCAGGTGTGCGATGGCCAGGTAGGGACTGTCGCTGCCGAAGGAGACCCCGCGGATCCGCAGAACCGAGTAGGGTTCGCCAAGCTCGGCGATGACCAGGCTGGAGATGGCAGTCTTGCCGCAGCCGGTGGGCCCCAGCAGGGCGAGGGCGCGGGGGTGGGAGGGGTCGCTAAATGAGGTCAGGACTTCGGCCGCCTGGGGGGTCCAGTCGAATTGCAGCCGAGGCGGGGAAAGAGTTCGCATCGGGATCCTTCGGGTGTGCCACGCCCCTCGAGTCATGGGTGTGAGGGGTGCGGCGTTCGGGTGCCCACGTCCGTAATTCTCGATCGGGTAGTCGAAAAAACGAAGGCTGCCTCTCACAGTAGCGCGCGGGACAGGCGTGGCACACGTCCCCGTTCTGGGTTGATTGTTTTACCCAATTTGTGTCCGCGCGTCGCTAGGCTGAGCGCAGATTCTGCCGCGCGTGCGCGCGGGAGCCGGGAGAGGACGCAGCACTATGGAAGCCGTCACATTCATCTTGGAACTGCTGGTGGTACTGGGTGCCATCATCATGGGAACCCGCTCCAGTGGCGTGGGTCTGGGGCTCTGGGGCGGCACCGGTGTGGCGATCCTGGTCTTCGTGTTCCGGGAACCGGTGGGCTCTCCCCCGGTGGATGCCCTGCTTATCGTGCTCTCGGTGGTGCTGGCCTCCTCGATGATGCAGGCGGCCGGTGGCATCGACTGGATGGTCGGGGTCGCCGCCAAACTCATCTCGCGCAGCCCCAAGCAGATCACCCTGGTGGCACCGCTGGTGTCCTTCCTCTTCTCGGCGGGGGCGGGAACCTCGAATATTCTCTATCCGCTGCTCCCGGTGATCCAGGACCTCTCCTATAAAAACAACATTCGCCCCTCGCGCCCGCTCTCGCTCTCGGTGGTGGCCACCGGCGTCGCGCTGGCCTGTAGCCCGGTATCGGCGGCCATGGCCGCGATGGTCACCCTGACCGACGCGCCCGCCTACGGCTACGAGCTGATCGATATCGTGAAGGTCACCTTCCCGGCGGCCGTGGTAGGCATCGTGCTGGCCTCGTTTGTGGTGTCGCGGCTGGGCAAGGACATCGCCGACGATCCGGAGATTCAGGCGCGGATCGCCGCCGGGAAGTTCGAGGCACCCAAGCAGGATGGCCCGCTCTCCCATGCCGACGTCGCCCCCACCGCCAAGGGACGCAACGCGGCCCTGATCTTCCTGGGTGGTGTGCTGGTGATCGTGATCTTCGGCCTGTTCAAGGATCTGCGTCCGCTGGTCCCCGGCCTGATCGACGGTGCCCCGGGCCAGGTCCCGCTGGCGATGACCCCGATCATCGAGATCGTCATGTTTGTGGTGGGTACCCTGATCCTGCTGGTCGCGCGCCCCAAGGTGGCCGAGATCCCCACGATGACCGTGTTCAAGGCCGGTATGGTGTCGGCGATCGCGCTGTTTGGTCTGGCCTGGCTGACCGACACCTTCCTCGGCGCACACCAGCAGGTCATCGCGGACACCGTGGGTGGCTGGGTGGGTAACTGGCCCTGGATCTTCGCGCTGGGCATCTTCCTGGTCTGTGTGCTGACCACCAGCCAGTCCACGGCGACCCGAACGGTGGTGCCCATCGGCTTGGCCGCGGGTATCCCGCTGGGCCTGCTCTCGGGCATGTGGGCCGGTGCGTTTGCCGGTATCTACCTACTGCCCACCAACGGCTCGCAGATCGCCGCCGCCAACTTCGACTACACCGGCTCGACCAAGCTCGGCACCAAGCTCGTGGACCACTCGTTCTTTGTGCCCACCCTGGTGCTGGCGGGCTTCACGATCATCGCCGGTGCGGGCTTCGGATTGCTCTGGGGCTAGTCGGCCCGCGGCAGCCTCGCACGAAGGGTTCCCGCCACACATTTCGGATGTGGCGGGCACCCTGTGTGTACGGAGCCTAGGCGTCGCGGTAGCGGTCCCAGGCGTCGCGGCAGGCGTGTGCCACGGCGTCAACGTGTTCCGGGTCCTCGGTGACCCAGCCGGTGCCCGGCTCATGCAGTACCCGAACCGCCGCGTCACCGAGCAGGAACTCGCGCAGGAACTCCGCCTGGACCGCATCCAGGTGCACGCCGGCCTGTGCCGCATCGGTCTCGCGGGCGAAGCGCTCCCCCGCGGCGATGATTTCCTGGCTGCCCAGGTAGGGCTGATTAAGGGCCACATCCTCGGCGCGCTCGACCGCGAAGGCCTCACGGTGGGCAGAAGCCAGCATCCGCAGGCGCACCGGGTTCATGGTGACCGGCCCGTCGGGACGCGGATTACCCGCGTGATCGCCGCGGTTGGACAGCGCCACCACCCGCGGCAGCCGGTCCGCCGGATCCCGCTCAACGTTGACGGCACCCTCGCGGGTAGTGGTGGTGTTCATCGTGTCGTGGAAACTCAGCCGGGTAAACCGCGCGTCTCCCCCGGCCGCCGCGCGCGCATAGGCGGCGGCGATGAAGCGCTCGGTCAGCTCGTCCCGGGTGCGTTCATACACACCGAGGCCCTGCTCGGCCACGGCCTCGAAGGTTGAGGTGAGCTCGGAGAGCTCCTCTTCGGTGGTGGGCACCCGCAGCAGCGGATAGAACGAGAAGGTGACCGGGCGAATCGCGTCCACCCCGGTCAGATCCGCCCGCTGATACGCGCCGGCCGTCCTCACCCGTCCGATCGCCTCGGCCAGCAGTGCCGCCGGGTCCTCGGGCTTTTTGCGGTTGGGATCGCGAATCAGGCGCGGATGCGGGTTTTCCACATAGACGATGCGGGGATCGATCTCGGCCCAGCGACGCACGATTGCCGAGGTCGCCACATCGGAAAAATCGTACTGGAGACGCCGGGTGAACTCGGGGGCCAAAAAGCGTGAAATCTCGGCGGGGATGGCCGCGCCCGAGTGTGGACAGCTCACCAGCACATCCGCCTCGGAAATGGCCTGTTCGAGGCTCCGGCTATCCCGGTCGGCCCAGAAGGTGATGTCCGCGGGCGAAAACACGGTGCCCGCGGGGATGAGAACGGGGGCGGCATCACTGGTGGTCATGACCGCACACTACCCACAAGCGCCCCGCAAAAATATCCCCTACACGGGGGCGGCGGGACGGGACCGAGGGGCGTTAAAAGCGGGACGGCCCCGGGAAACCCCCGGGGCCGTCACTGCTGGCGTTTCTACTTCTCGTACGCCGGAACAACCTGGTTGGCCGCGTCACCGATGCGGTGCACGCGCAGGTCGTTGGTCGAACCCGAGATTCCGGGGGGCGAACCGGAGATCACAACCACCTTGTCACCCTGCTCGGCGATTTCCTCGCCCAGCAGTGCGTCATCCACCTGGCCGAACATGGCGTCGGTGTGGGTTACGGTCTCGATCAGACGGCCCTCGACACCCCAGTTCAGCTGCATGCGACGCAGGGTCGACTCCAGCGGGGTGAAGCCGAGTACGGGGATCCGGCTGCGCAGACGCGAAGTCCGGCGAACCGAGTCACCGGTCTCGGTGAACACGCAGAGGAACTTGGCGTCCACAAACTCGCCCACCTCGGCGGCGGCGGCCGTGATGGCGCCACCCTGAGTGCGGGGCTTGCTGCCCAGGGCCGGGATACGCTCCAGGCCGTGCTCCTCGGTGGACTCCACGATGCGTGCCATGGTGGCCACGGTGATCACCGGGAAGGCACCCACGCTGGTCTCGCCCGAGAGCATAACCGCGTCGGCACCGTCGAGGACGGCGTTTGCCACGTCGGAGGTCTCGGCGCGGGTCGGACGCGGGCTCGAAATCATCGACTCCAGCATCTGAGTGGCGACGATAACCGGCTTGGCGGCACGACGGCACAGCTCGATGGCGCGCTTCTGCACGATCGGCACGGCCTCCAGCGGAAGCTCCACACCGAGGTCACCACGGGCAACCATGATGCCGTCGAAGGCCTCGATGATCTCCTCGAGGTTGTCCACTGCCTGCGGCTTCTCGATCTTGGCGATCACCGGAACGCGGCGACCCTCCTCGTCCATAATCTCGTGAACACGAACGATGTCCTTGGCGTCACGCACGAAGGACAGGGCGATGAAGTCGGTACCGAGGTTCAGGCCCCAGCGCAGGTCGGCCTCATCCTTTTCGCTCAGTGCGGGCACGTTCACGGCAACGCCGGGCAGGTTGATGCCCTTGTTGTTCGAGACCGGACCGGGCACGGTCACGACGGTGGTGACGACGTTGCCGTCCACGGCGGTGACCTCAAGGCCCACCTTGCCGTCATCGATCAGCAGCGGGTCGCCGACCTTCACGTCCGCGGGCAGGCCCTTGAACGTGGTGGAGGAGATGTCCTTGTTGCCGATGATGTCGTCGGTCGTGATCTTGAACACGTCGCCCTCGGCGAGGTCGTAGGGACCACCCTCGAACTTGCCCAGACGGATCTTGGGTCCCTGCAGGTCCACCAGAACGGCGGTGGGGTGACCAAGGTCCGCGGCGGCCTTGCGCACGTTGGTGTACACGGCCTCGTGGACCGAGTAGTCACCGTGGCTGAGGTTCATCCGAGCGACGTTGACGCCGGCCTCAAGGATCGCGCGGATGTTCTCATACGTGTTCGTGGCCGGACCAAGTGTCGCGACAATTTTTGCGCGTCTCATGGGTATAGAGCTCCAAACTTCTGCGGCAGTAGCCGCGGCTGGGGTGATTACAGCGAGAGCGCCCGCTCGTGAGCGTGCACCGGGGCTGGGAGAGAACTGGTGCCTTCCAGGTAGCGATCTACCGCCGCGGCAGCCGCACGACCCTCGGCAATCGCCCACACGATGAGCGACTGACCGCGGCCGGCATCACCGGCAACGAAGACCCCGGGCTGGTTGGTCCGGTAATCATTGTCTCGTTCCAGGTTACCCTGTGTGGCGATCGGAAGCCCGAGCTGGTCGCGTACCGTGTCGCCCTCTGTCCCGGTGAAGCCCAGGGCAAGGAATACCAGGTCCGCGGGGATTTCACGCTCGGTCCCGGCCTTGGGGACACGCCGCCCATCCACGAACTCCGTCTCGGCAACACGAATGCTGCACAGATTCCCATCTTCGTCCGACAGGAACTCGACGGTGGAGACCAGGTAGGCCCGCTCGCCACCCTCCTCATGCGCGCTCTGGAACTCAAACAGGGTCGGCATGGTCGGCCAGGGCTGAGCATCCGAGCGCTCGGTCCCCGGCTGCTTGCCGATCGCCAGCGTGGTCACCGAGGCGGCGCCCTGACGGTGCGCGGTTCCGATGCAGTCGGCACCGGTGTCGCCACCACCGAGGATGACCACGTGCTTGCCACGGGCGTCAATCAGGTTCTCGGGGGTCTCCCCCGCCACCGCGCGGTTGGCCGGCACCAGGTAGTCCATCGCGAAGTGCACACCCGACAGCTCACGACCCGGAATCGGCAGATCGCGCGGGATGGTGGCACCGGTGGCCACAACCACGGCGTCGAAGCGCTTGCGCAGCGCCTCCCAGGTCAGGTCCACCCCGATGTTCACGCCGGCACGGAACCGGGTTCCCTCGGCGCGCATCTGGTCCAGGCGGCGGTCGATGTCACCCTTTTCCATCTTGAAGTCCGGGATGCCGTAGCGCAGCAGCCCGCCGATGCGGTCCTCACGCTCGTACACGGCCACGGTGTGACCGGCGCGGGTCAGCTGCTGCGCGGCGGCCAGGCCCGCGGGGCCCGATCCCACCACGGCCACGGTCTTGCCGGTGATGCGCTCGGGCGGCTGGGGCTGAACCCAGTCGTTGTCCCAGGCGTCCTGGATGATCGAGGCTTCGACCTCCTTGATCGTCACCGCGGGCTGGTTGATCCCCAGCACGCAGGCGCTCTCGCAGGGGGCCGGGCACAGCTTGCCGGTGAACTCGGGGAAGTTGTTGGTCGCGTGCAGGCGCTCGATGGCCGCGTGACCCTCGCCCCGACGCACCAGGTCGTTCCACTCGGGGATGATGTTTCCCAGCGGGCAGCCCTGGTGGCAGAAGGGCACACCACAGTCCATGCAGCGTCCGGCCTGGCGGGCCACGGTCGCGCCATCACGCTTGTCGTAGACCTCCTTCCAGTCCATGATCCGCACCGACACCGGGCGGCGGGCAGCGGTCTCACGCTGCGTGGTCTCCATAAATCCGCGCGGGTTAGCCACGGGTCACCTCCAGGATGCGCTCCCAAACCACGTCGCCGTCCAGGTCAAGACCCTCGGTCTCGGCCTGGGCACGGGTGGCCTGTACCGCGGCGAAGTCGCGCGGTACGAGCTTAGAAAATTCGGTTGAGGCGGACTCGAAGTCCGCGAGGATCGCCTCGGCCACCGGCGAACCGGTCGCTTCGAAGTGACGGCCGAGCAGCTCGCGCAGGCGCTCCTGATCGGCGCGGTCCAGCGGGTGCACACCCAGCTCGCCGCTCTCGCGGGCGTCGGGGTTCACGGCCTCGGGGTTCAGACGGTAGATGTACGCGACACCACCGGACATACCCGCACCCACGTTGTGGCCGGTCGGTCCGAGGATCAGGGCCTCGCCGCCGGTCATGTACTCCAGTGCGTGGTCGCCCACGCCCTCGGCCACCGCGGTGGCCCCGGAGTTACGCACCAGGAAGCGCTCGCCCACGACACCGCGCAGGAAGATCTGGCCCGAGGTGGCGCCGTAACCGATCACGTTACCGGCGATCACCGACTCCTCGGCCTGATAGGTGGCCTCGCGCGGCGGACGCAGGGTGATCAAACCACCCGAGAGTCCCTTACCCACGTAGTCGTTGGCTTCACCCTCGAGGCGCAGCGCGATTCCGGCGGGCATGAACGCACCGAGGGACTGACCGGCGGTACCGTGCAGCGCAACCTCGATGGTGGACTCGGGCAGCCCGGCCTCGCCGTGACGCTTGGTCACCTCGTGGCCGAGCATCGTGCCCACGGCGCGGTCGGTGTTGTTGATCGGCAGATCAATCGCCACCGGCTCGCCGTTTTCCAGGGCCGCACGGGCGTGTGCGATCAGCTGGTTGTCGAAGTGCTCATCCAGCTCGTGGTCCTGGGTGCGGATGCCGCGCAGGGCCTGCTCGGTCTCGGGACGGTACAGCAGCGGGTCCAGGTCCAGTCCGCGGGCCTTCCAGTGGGCGGCGGCATCTCCGGCGTGGATCAGGTCCACCCGACCGATGGCCTCGTCCAGGGTGCGGAAGCCCAGGGCGGCGAGGTACTCGCGTACCTCCTCGGCGATGAACTCGAAGAAGTTCACCACAAACTCGGGCTTACCGGTGAAGCGCTCGCGCAGCACCGGGTTCTGGGTGGCCACACCCACCGGGCAGGTGTCCAGGTGGCACACGCGCATCATGATGCAGCCCGAAACCACCAGCGGGGCGGTCGCGAAACCGAACTCCTCGGCGCCCAGCAGGGCACCGATGATGACGTCGCGGCCGGTCTTCAGCTGACCATCTACCTGCACCACCACGCGGTCACGCATGTTGTTCAGGATCAGGGTCTGCTGGGTTTCGGCGAGGCCCAGCTCCCACGGGGTTCCCGCGTGCTTGAGCGAGTTCATCGGGGACGCACCGGTACCACCGTCGTGACCCGAAACCAGGATCACGTCGGACAGCGCCTTCGCCACACCCGCGGCCACCGCACCGATACCGGCCTGGCTGACCAGCTTGGTGTGAATGCGCGCGGCGGGGTTGGCCCGCTTGAGGTCGAAGATGAGCTGCTTGAGGTCCTCGATCGAGTAGATGTCGTGGTGCGGGGGCGGCGAGATGAGGCCGACACCGGGGGTCGCGTGACGGGTCCGGGCCACCCAGGGGTAGACCTTGGTCGGCGGCAGCTGACCACCCTCGCCGGGCTTGGCGCCCTGGGCGAGCTTGATCTGGATGTCGTCGGCGTGGGTCAGGTACATGCTGGTCACACCGAAGCGGCCCGAGGCTACCTGCTTGATCGAGGAGCGGCGCTCGGGGTCGAGCAGACGCTCGGTGTCCTCGCCACCCTCACCGGTGTTCGACTTGGCGCCGAGACGGTTCATGGCGATCGCCAGGGTCTCGTGGGCCTCCTTGGAAATCGAGCCGTAGCTCATCGCTCCGGTCGAGAAGCGCTTCACGATGTCGGCGACGGACTCGACCTCATCCAGCGGCACCGGGGTGCGGCCGTGGCCCTCGAGGCGGAACAGGCCGCGCAGGGTCATCAGCTTCTCGTTCTGCTCGTCCACCAGGGCGGTGTACTCACGGAAGATGTCGTAGCGACGCGAGCGGGTCGCGTGCTGCAGCTTGAAGACGGTCTCGGGGTTGAACAGGTGCGGGGCACCGTCGCGACGCCACTGGTACTCGCCGCCGGTGTTCAGGCGCTCGTGCACCCGCTCGGCGGAGTTGTCCGGGTAGGCGCTCTTGTGCCGCGACATGGTCTCGGCGGCCAGGACACCGAGGTCCACGCCACCCAGGGTGCTCACGGTGCCACCGAAGTAGCCGTCGATGAGTTCCTGGGACAGACCCACGGCCTCGAAGGCCTGGGCGCCGGCGTAGCTGGACACGGTCGAGATACCCATCTTCGACATGATCTTCAGCACACCCTTACCCAGGGCGTAGATCACGTTCTTGACGGCCTGCTCGGGGGTGATGCCGGTGATCACACCGGTGCGGGTCAGGTGCTCGCAGGTCTCCATCGCCAGGTACGGGTTCACCGCGGTGGCACCGTAGCCGATCAGCAGGGCCACGTGGTGCACCTCGCGCACGTCACCGGCCTCGACGATCAGGCCCACGCGCATGCGGTTCTCCCGCTCCACCAGGTGGTGGTGCACGGTCGAGAGCAGCAGCAGCGAGGGAATCGGGGCCAGGTCCTTGGTGGACTCGCGGTCGCTCAGCACCAGGAACTCGGCGCCGCGAGCCAGCGCGGTGTCCACCTCGGCGCGGATCTCGTCCAGACGATCGCGCAGCGCGTTCTCGCCGCGGTCGAAGCGGTAGAGACCACGAATGGTCACCGCGAGCTCGGCGGGCGCGCTGGAGAGGTCCTCGGGCTCGATGTGCTGGATCTTGGCCAGCTCATCGTTGTTGATCACCGGGAACTTCAGGATCACCCGGCGCGCGTGGGCGGGGGCGTCCTCAAGCAGGTTGTGCTCGGGTCCCAGACCGATCGAGAGCGAGGTGACCCGCTCCTCACGGATCGCGTCCAGCGGCGGGTTGGTCACCTGGGCGAAGCGCTGGGTGAAGTAGTCAAACACCAGGCGCGGGCGGTCGGACAGCACGGCGATCGGGGTGTCGGATCCCATCGCGCCGAGCGGCTCGGCACCGTTCTGACCCATCGGGGCCAGCAGGATGCGCACCTCCTCCTCGGTGTACCCGAAGGTCCGCTGACGGCGGGTGATCGAGGCGGCGGTGTGCACGATGTGCTCGCGCTCGGGCAGGTCCTCAAGGGTGATCTGCTCGGTCTCCAGCCACTTGGCCCAGGGCTCGGACTCGGCCAGGCCCTTCTTGACCTCGGTGTCCTCGATGATCCGGCCCTCGGCCGTGTCCACCACAAACATCTGGCCCGGACGCAGGCGTCCCTTGCGGGCCACGCGCTCGGGGGCGATCGGGAGGATGCCGATCTCGGAACCAAGGACAACCAGGCCATCGGTGGTCTCGAGCCAGCGGCCCGGACGCAGTCCGTTGCGGTCGAGGGTCGCACCCACCTGGGTGCCGTCGGTGAAGGTCAGCGCGGCGGGACCGTCCCAGGGCTCCATCTGGAGCGCCGAGAACTCGTAAAAGGCGCGCAGGTTGTCATCCAACCCGGCCTTCTTCTCCCAGGCCTCGGGCACCAGCATCGTCATCGCGTGGGTGATCGAGCGACCCGACAGGGTCAGCAGCTCAAACACCTCATCCAGCGAGGCCGAGTCACTGGCGCCGGGGGTGCAGATGGGCAGCAGCGGCGAGAGGTCGCCCAGCAGGTCGCTGGCCAGCTGAGACTGACGCGCGCGCATCCAGTTACGGTTGCCCTCCACGGTGTTAATCTCGCCGTTGTGGGCGAGCATACGCAGCGGCTGCGCGAGCGGCCACGACGGGAAGGTGTTGGTGGAGTACCGCGAGTGCACCAGCGCGAGCTTGGAGGCAAAACGGGCATCCGAAAGATCGGGGTAGAACGGCTCAAGCTGGAGCGTGGTGACCATGCCCTTGTAGACCAGGGTACGGCTCGACAGCGAGGCAAAGTAGGCACCGAGCTCATGCTCGGCGCGACGGCGCAGTCGGTAAGCCAGCCGATCCAGCAGGAGGGGATCCGGGCGGGCGGGACGCGCGGCGGTCGTGGGGACCGCGGGAGGAATGTCCTCGGAGCGCGCGGGAGTGGGGATCGAAGCGCTCGACGAGGGGGTGGCGATCGTGGGGATCGAGGAGGTAGCGGTGGAAACCGCGTCCAGGTTCGAGAAAAGCGTGGCGTGGGGTGTGATCACCTCCTCCGGGGCGCCGGGTTCGATCGGCGAGTGCTCGTGCAGCTGGGGCTCGGGAGCGTGGTGAGCGATCTCGGTTTCCACGCGCACAAACAGCTGCTCAAACGCGGGCATGGCCTCACGGGCGAGCGTGCCGAGGTGCTCGGGATCGGTGGGGACCTCACGCCAGCCCAGCACGGTGAGTTCTTCCTCGGCGGCGATCTGCTCAATCGCGGCCTTCTGCGCGGCGCGCTCGGCGGCGTCCTGGGGCAGGAAGGCCATACCGACGGCATACTCCCCCGCCTCGGGAAGCTCGAACGAGGTGACCTCGCGCAGGAAGGCATCGGGGACCTGGCTCAGCAGACCGGCGCCGTCACCGGTTCCGGCGTCCGAGCCGATCGCACCGCGGTGCTCGAGGTTACGCAGGGCCTGCAGGGCCAGCTCGATGATGTCGTGTCCGGCGGTACCGCGCAGGGTAGCGACCGCGGCCAGGCCACAGGCATCCTTTTCCTGAACCGGGTTGTAAAGCCCCTGCCGCGGCGGAACCGCGGAGAAGCTTTGATAGGGACTGTGTTGCGTCATGAATCCACCCTTACGGAGTGTTTAAGGGGATGGGACGCCATTGGCCCGGGGCAGGTCTAACCTGTCCCGGGCCAATGCGTTGTAACTGGGTATGTTCTGGCTGAACCCGAGCGGGTTAGGGGGTTGCGCCTTCCCGGCTTGTGGCCGGTTCAGCTACCGGCGCCGTTGCCGGAACCGAGGGGTCAGTGGTATCTACGTACTCCACATCGGTGTGTGAAGATCCTACTCCAGCCTGAGCGTCCTTATCGCCACGACCCGGCCGGTAGGCCGAGGGGATCAAACCGGTGTGGCGCTTGTTCTGCACGATGATCAGGACAATTCCCACCAGAATGGCGAGCAGGGCGGCCCAAACATTTACCCGAATTCCGAGGAAAATTTCGCTCGGGTCGATGCGGATCGACTCCCACACGGTGCGTCCGGCACCGTACCAGATGAGGTAGGCACCAAAGACCTTGCCCCAGCCCACGTTGATCTTGCGCGAGAGCCACAGCAGGAACAGCACGCCGAGCAGGTTCCAGATGACCTCGTAGAGGAAGGTCGGGTGGAACAGGGTACCGGCGGGCAGGCCCAGCGGCCAGGCGGCGTTGGTGCTGTCGATCTGCAGGCCCCAGGGCAGGTCGGTGGGGGTACCGAAGAGCTCCTGGTTGAAGTAGTTGCCGAAGCGGCCGAAGGCCTGCGCCAGCAGCAGACCCGGGGCCAGCGCGTCGGCGAAGACCCAGAACCGCAGTCCGGTCCACTTGCAGCCGAGCCAGGCACCCACGGCACCACCGAGCAGCGCACCGAAGATCGCGATGCCACCGCTGCGGATGTCGACAACCTCCCAGAGGTTCGCACCCGGGTAGAAGTAGTCGTTGGGGTGGGTCAGCACGTGGAAGATCCGCGCGCCGATGATGCCGATCGGCACGGTCAGCAGGATCATGTCCAGCACGACGCCGTTACCGGCACCCAGCTTGTTCAGGCGGTGGTTCACCAGGAACGCCGCGGCGACGATGCCCGCCATAATGCAGAGGGCATAGAAGTAGATGGTTATGGGCCCGATATTAAACGAGTTAATCTCGGGGCTGGGGATGCTCAGGGAAATCACCCGGGTCACGCCTTTCTTCAGATACGCCTGGCGGCGCGGATAATTCTACTTCGACTCGCTCTTACCGGTTGCCAGCTCGGCGGCCTTGGCCGCCACGGCGGGCACTCCACCCTCGGCGAGGGCGGAGACCAGCGCGGAACCGACGATGGCACCGTCGGCATAGCTGAGCACGTCGCGCACCTGGGCGGCGCTGGAAATTCCCAGTCCCACACAGGCGAAGTTGTCTCCGGCGGCGCGCAGGCGGGTGGTCAGTGCGCGGGCGGCACCATCCATCTCGCTGCGGGCGCCGGTGATTCCCATCGTGGATACCGTATACACGAATCCACGGCTGAGCTCCGACACGGTCTTCAGGCGCTCGTCACTCGAGGACGGCGCGGCCAGGAAGATGCGTTCCAGATCGGTCCGGTCCGAGGCCGAGAGCCAGTCGGCGGCCTCATCCGGGATCAGGTCCGGGGTAATCAGCCCGGCACCACCGGCGGCGACCAGGTCGTCGGCGAAGCGGTCGGGTCCGTACTGAATCACCGGGTTCCAGTAGGTCATCAGCAGGACCGGCACGTCCACGCGGGCACGGATCTGACGAACCGCCTCAAACACGTGGGCGAGCTTGAACCCGCCGGCCAGGGCCTGAACGGTGGCCGCCTGAATCGCAGCCCCATCCATGACCGGGTCCGAGTAGGGCACGCCGAGCTCGATGATGTCCACGCCGTTTTCGGCGATGGCCACCGCGGCGTCCACGCTGGTCTGGAAGTCGGGGAAGCCGACCGGAAGGTATCCGATCAGGGCCCCGGAACCGTCGCGGCGCAGTGCCGCAAGGGTGTCGTGTACCTGGGTCACAGCTGCGTGGCTCCCTCGTCGATCAGGTCGAAGTAGCGACCCGCGGTTTCCATATCCTTATCGCCGCGGCCCGACAGGCTCACCAGGATGGTGGCGTCCGGTCCAAGCTCGCGTCCGAGCTTCAGCGTGCCGGCCAGCGCGTGCGAGGACTCGATGGCGGGAATGATGCCCTCGGTGCGGCTCAGCAGGCGGAAGGCCTCCATCGCCTCGGCATCGGTGATCGGACGGTACTGTGCGCGGCCGAGGTCTGCGAGCCACGAGTGCTCGGGACCCACGCCCGGGTAGTCGAGGCCCGCCGAGATCGAGTGCGACTCGACGGTCTGGCCATCCTCGTCCTGCAGCAGGTAGGAGCGGGCACCGTGCAGCACGCCGGGGCGTCCCTTGGTGATCGTCGCCGCGTGACGCGGGGTGTCCACGCCCTCACCGGCTGCCTCGAAGCCGTACAGGGCAACATCGGCATCGTCGAGGAACGCGTGGAAGATTCCCATCGCGTTGGATCCTCCGCCGACACACGCGGTCACCGCGGTGGGCAGCGCGCCGGTCAGGTCGAGGACCTGCTGACGGGCCTCCTCGCCGATGACCTTCTGCAGATCACGAACCAGCGCGGGGAACGGGTGCGGTCCGGCCACGGTTCCGAAGATGTAGTTGGTGGTCTCGACGTTGGTGACCCAGTCACGCATCGCGTCGTTGATCGCGTCCTTAAGGGTGCGTGAACCGGTCTTGACCGGAATGACCTCGGCACCCAGCAGGCGCATGCGGGCCACGTTGAGCGCCTGGCGCTCGGTGTCCACCTCGCCCATGTAGATGACGCAGTCGAGCCCAAACAGCGCCGCGGCGGTGGCCGTGGCCACCCCGTGCTGCCCGGCACCGGTCTCGGCGATCACCCGGGTCTTGCCGATGCGCTTGGTGAGCAACACCTGACCCAGCGCGTTGTTGATCTTGTGGGAACCGGTGTGGTTCAGATCCTCGCGCTTGAGAATGATCCGGGCGCCACCGGCGTGCTCGGCAAAGCGGGGCACCTCGGTGATGATCGAGGGTCGACCCACGTAGTCCCGCAGCAGCGCGCGGAACTCGCCGAGGAAGGCCTCGTCATTCCGGGCGCTGTCCCACGCCTCGGTGAGTTCATCGAGGGCCGCGATCAGCGACTCGGGGGAATAACGACCACCGAAGGCACCGAAGTACGGTCCGGTTTCGGAACGAAGATCCGTCATAGGGATTAAACCGCCAGATATTCAGCGAGGGTCGCGACCGGATCTCCGGTCACCAGGGCCTCGCCGATCAGGACCACATCGGCGCCTGCCTCGCGGTAGTGGCGTACATCGGCCGGCGAGAGCACGGCGGATTCGGCCACCCGGATGACCCCGGCGGGGATCTGCGGGGCGAGGGTACCAAAGAGGTCACGATCGAGTTCGAACGTGGAAAGGTTGCGGGCGTTGACACCGACCAGCTGAGCCCCGAGCGCGAGCGCGCGGTGCAGCTCCTCCTCGCTGTGCGTCTCCACCAGCGCGGTCATGCCGAGCTCGGTGATCAGCGCATACAGCGAGGCCAGGGTGGCATCATCCAGCGCGGCGACGATCAGCAGCACCAGGTCGGCTCCGGCCGCGCGGGCCTCGTACACCTGGTACGGGGACGAGATGAAGTCCTTGCGCAGCACGGGCAGCGCGACCGAACGACGCACCTCTTCGAGATCGGCCAGCGATCCCTTGAACTTGCGTCCCTCGGTGAGCACGCTGATGGTGCTGGCCCCGCCGGTCTCGTAGGAGACCGCGAGCTGGGCGGGATCGCGAATCTCGGCGAGATCCCCGCGCGAGGGGCTCGCGCGCTTGACCTCGGCGATGATCTTCACCCGGTCACTCGGCGCCAGCGCGGCGAGGGCATCGATCGCGGCGGGGCGGGCGAGCGCCTCGGCTCGCACCGCCTCGAGCGGCTTCAGTCGCTCGCGATCGGCGGCGTCGGCCGCCGCACCCGCCATCAGGTCGGCGAGCATGGGTTAGTGGCTCTTGGCGACGTACTTGGGGCCCTTGACGCCCCAACCGGCCTTCGAGAGGATCCAACCGAGCAGCGCACCCACGCCGATCAGCGCAACCGAAGCCCACACCAGCCATACCTGGGCGAACCAGAAGGCAACGGTGCCGATGGTAACGGCGGCCAGCATAACGATGACGGCGGTCCAGGCTGCGGGCGAGTGTCCGTGTCCGGGATCGGAAATGTCGGTGCTCATGAAACTCCTTAAACGAATGGGCGGATCCATCCTATCGGGGATCGCCGGGGGTGTGCGCACCCACGCGGTGCGCCTCGGGTTGGGAGGCACGGCCCGGGGCGAGGTGCGTCGGGTTAGGACTTGGGGGTGGCGTCGGGAAGGGTGGGATCGGTGGGGTCCTCGCCGCGGCTCAGGTCATCCCAGCTGTCGATCGCGTCGGGCATGGCGTTCTCATCCACGACCCGCACCCGCGGGGTGGTCTGATACTTGCGCCCGGCGGATCCCGGCCAGTGCTTGGCCGTGAGGATGATCACAAACCCGGTGAAGACCGCGATCGCCGCCCCCAGCAGACCCACATAGGGCCAGAAGGTCACGCTCGACGCGGTGATGACCTTGGCAATCGAGGCGGGCCCGGCGACGCCGGTAGCCTCGGTGACCGCGGCACCCGAGGAGGCACCGGGGTTCAGCAGCACCAGGATGCCCTCGAGGGCGATGCACAGCCCGAGGATCACCGAGAGGCCACCAAAGAGCAGGCGCAGCACATATCCGGCAATCGACAGCGCGGCGGCCAGGGCGATCAAACACAGCGCCAAGGCCGTCAGAGCCGGCGCCGCGATGGTCCCGTTGACGGCGAGGTCCTTGCTTCCCCCGCTGGGAATCGTCACCGTCAGGTTGACCCAGGTCTGGGTCCACGAAAGCAGACCCAGCCCCCCGGCGACGATCAGCAGGAGCAGCGAGCGGGACTTGAGCCCGCGGCGTTTCTTGGCGATCCGCTCTGCATCGGTGAGGGGGGCGGGGGTGGGCTGGGTCATGAAATCCTCGTGAGTGCGTTGGCGATGGCCACCGCGCGCAGCGGTGCGGCGGCCTTATTGCGGCTTTCGGCCGCTTCGAGTTCGGGCACCGAGTCGGCCACCAGTCCGCCGCCGGCCTGCACGTAGGCGGTGCCGTCGACGATGGTGGCGGTGCGAATGGCGATGGCCAGGTCGGCGTCACCGGAGAGGCCGAAGTAGCCCACGACTCCCCCGTACACGCCGCGCTGGGCGGGTTCGAGCTCGTCGATGATCTCCAGCGCGCGCGGCTTGGGCGCACCGGAGAGGGTGCCCGCCGGGAAGGTCGCGCGGAAGATGTCCACCGGGCTAGCGTCCGCGCGGAGCGTGCCCTCCACCGAGGACACCAGGTGCATGATGTGGCTGAAGCGTTCGATCCGCATGAACTCGGTCACCTCGACGGTGCCGGGCGTGCACACCTTGGCCAGGTCGTTGCGGGACAGGTCGACCAGCATCAGGTGCTCGGCGCGCTCCTTCTCGTCGGCGAGCAGCTCGTCGGCGAGTTCGATGTCCTGTTCGGGGGTGCGGCCGCGCGGTCGAGATCCGGCGATCGGGTGGGTGATCAGGTGACCGTCCTCCGATTTGACCAGGGCCTCCGGGGAGGAACCCACCACGTGGAAGGGGCGGCCCTCCGCATCCTCCAGCGCAAAGAGGTACATATAGGGGCTGGGATTCAGCGCGCGCAGCACCCGGTACACGTCCACCGGCTCGGCCTCGGTCTTCAGGTCGAAGCGCTGCGAGAGCACCACCTGGAAGATGTCGCCGGCGCGGATGTACTCCTGCGAGGCCAGCACGCCGTCCAGGTAGTCCTGCGGATCCGTGCGGTTGGTCGGGTCGGCCACCAGCGAGAAGTCGGCCTCGGCGAGCCACGCCTCGGCGGGCTGGGCGAGACCGGTCTGCAGCGCGTCGAGCTGCGCCTGGGCGCGGGCCCATCGGGTGTCGCCATCCAGCTCATCATCCAGCAGCACGTTAACGATCAGGCGCACGGTGGCCGAGCGGTGATCGCAGACGGCCAGGCTCTCCACGAAGCTCAGCGCCTGATCGGGCACCGGGATCTCGCGCGGCGGCGCATCGGGCAGGTGCTCGATCTGGCGGATGGCCTCCCAGCCGATAAAACCGACCAGGCCACCGGTCAGCGGGGCGAACCCCTCGATCTTGGGTCCGGCCCAGCGACGGTAGAACGCATCCACGGCATCCAGCGGACCCGCGGGGATCGACTCGCCGAAGGCGCGCTCGGCGCTCAGATCGTAGTCGATCCAGTGGCTCGCACCCTCGCGCTCGGTCAGCACACCAAACGAGGACACCCCGATAAACGAGTAGCGCGACCAGATGCCGCCCTGCTCGGCGGATTCCAGCAGAAAGCTACCGGGCTTGCCGGCGGCCAGCTTACGGTAGATCCCCACCGGCGTTTCCCCGTCGGCAAAAACCTCTCGGGCGACCGGAACCACCCGGTGCTCCCCCGCCGAAACCAGGCGGTCAAAGTCCGCACGGGTGGTGGTGCCGGACATACTGTTACTCATCAAAACTCCCGATTGTTCGCGCCGCGCCCTCGTTCGAGGCTAGCGGGCGTACGTGCACGTGGCTAGGGGCGGCCGGGAACCTCTCCCGGAACCGCCGGAACCGTGCGCTCATCAAAGCATGAGTGTGCGCCGGTGTGACAGGCAGCTCCCACCTGAACCACGCGGATGAGCAGGGTGTCGGCGTCGCAGTCGACGCTGACATCCCGGACATACTGGGCGTGGCCGGAGGTATCACCCTTACGCCAGAACTCCTGGCGCGATCGCGACCAGAAGGTGACCCTCCCCTCGGTCAGGGTGCGCCGCAGCGCCTCCGCATTGACGTACCCGAGCATGAGCACCCGCTCGGTGCCCACCTCCTGGATGATCGCCGGGGCCAGGCCATTCTCGTCATAGGTGACGCTCGCGGCCACGGCCTCGGGGCTTGAGGTATTCAGTGTCACGGTGCCGCTCATCGCCGCACCTCGATGCCCTCGTCCGCCAGCGCCAGCTTGACCTGGTCGATGGTGAACGCACCGGTGTGGAACACGCTCGCGGCCAGCACCGCATCGGCACCGGCCTGCACGGCCGGGGCGAAGTGCTCAAGCGCTCCGGCGCCACCCGAGGCGATCACCGGGACGTGCGAGATCGCGCGGATTGCCCGGATCAGCTCCAGGTCGAAACCGTCGCGGGTGCCGTCGGCATCGATCGAGTTGACCAGCAGTTCGCCGGCACCTCGGTTGATGGCGTCGGTGGCCCAGGCCAGTGCGTCCAGCTCGGTCTTGGTGCGCCCACCGTGGGTGGTCACCACAAAGCCCGAGGGAGCCGAAGCCTCACGGGTGATATCGAGGGAGAGCACCACCACCTGCGCGCCGAAGCGGTCGGCAATTTCGCCGATCAGCTCGGGGCGCGCGATCGCCGCACTGTTCACGCCGATCTTGTCTGCGCCGCAGCCCAGCAGGCGGGCGACGTCCTCGGCGGAGCGTACACCCCCGCCCACGGTCAGCGGCACAAAAACCTGCTCGGCGGTGCGGGTCACCACGTCATACGTCGTGGCGCGTCCGTCCACGGTTGCGGTCACATCGAGGAAGGTGATCTCGTCCGCACCCTGGGCCGCATAGTTCGCGGCGAGCTCGACCGGGTCACCCTGATCGCGCAGGTTCTGGAAGTTCACACCCTTCACCACGCGGCCATTGGCCACGTCGAGGCACGGGATCACACGCGTTGCGAGTGTCATGACCTTCCCCCTTAGAGACGTGCGGCGTGAATCGCGCTGACCAGGATCGCGCGGGCACCCAGTTCATAGAGCGCGTCCATGATCTGGTTGGTGCGGCGCTTGGGAACCATGACGCGCACGGCGACCCACTCGGGCTCGCGCAGCGGCGACACGGTCGGCGACTGGCGGCCACCGGCAATCGCGGTGGCCTCATCCAGCAGCGAGAGCGGCAGGTCGTAGTCCATCAGCACGTACTGACGGGCAACCTGAACACCCTCGAGGCGGCGACGCAGGGTCGCCAGGCCGGGCTGCTCCTGCTCGGAGCGAATCAGAACCGCGGTGGATTCCAGGATGACCGGGCCGAAAATGTCGAGGCCTGCCTTACGCAGGGTCGCACCGGTGGAGACCACATCGGCCACGGCGTCGGCCACGCCGAGCTGCACGGCCGATTCCACGGCACCATCGAGCTTGACCAGGTGCGCGCTCACGCCGTGTGCGGCGAGGAAGTCGCCCACGAGTCCCGGGTAGCTGGTGGCCACGCGGACACCCTCCAGGTCGCTCAGCTCGTGGAACTTACCGGCCGGGCCGGCGAACCGGAAGGTCGAGTCGCCGAAGTTCAGCGGTTCGATCTCGATGGCATCGGATCCCGAATCCAGCAGCAGGTCACGGCCGGTGACCCCCACGTCGAGGGCACCGGAGCCCACGTAGGTGGCGATGTCGCGCGGACGCAGGAAGAAGAACTCGACGTCGTTCTCGGCGTCAACCAGGTGCAGTTCCTTGGGGTCGCGACGGGTCGCGTAGCCCGCCTCGGCGAGCATCAGGGTGGCGGTTTCGGACAGCGATCCCTTATTGGGGATGGCGATTCTCAGCATGGGGTGGACCTTAGGTTTGAAGTTGGGTATCGAGGGTGAAGCGGGGGCTTCACAGATGTCGATACACGTCCTCCAGGGTCAGACCCTTGGCGATCATCATCACCTGCAGGTGGTAAAGCAGCTGCGAGATCTCCTCGGCGGCCTCGTCATTGCTCTGGTATTCGGCGGCCATCCATACTTCGGCGGCCTCCTCCACAATCTTCTTGCCGATGCCGTGGACACCACGGTCCAGCTCGGCCACCGTCAACGAACCCTCGGGGCGCTCCTGCGCCTTTCGGGTCAGCTCGGTAAACAGGGTGTCGAAAGTCTTCACGTTCCTCACAGTACTAGGTTCGCGCCCTCCGCGAAGACCCGGGAGGGTGGATCCCGGCGAGAATATGCCCGGATTTCACGCACCTTCTCTCCCCGAGCACGCCCCTACGCGCCGGAAACTGCGGTTTTCCGCGGGTTTTTGTTCACCAGGGACCAGTATCCCAGGGCCGGATCCATTCCGGTGGCGACGTTCACCCGCACGATCCCGGTATTGTGCACATCGTTATGGGTTCCCATCCGCCGTCCGGCCCGCCCCGCGGCCTCGGCCAACTCGGCGGCCTTGAGGAGTCGGGCAATGCCGCGCTGTCGATAGTCCGGATCCACCCCGGTGAAATCCGTGTACCACTCCCCCTCCTCACCCACCGGGTGAATGACGCCGAGCCCGGCGGGAGCGCCATCCACGCTGGCCACAAGGTAGACGGCGGTGCGGGCGAAGTGATGCTCGAAGCCGGTGGTGTCCACGGGCTGTCCGGCGATCGGACCCGGCAGCCCGATCGCGCAGCGCGCCATCACGGCGGCAATCAGCGGATACTCGGTGTCGATCGAGGCCACACGCACCGTGGCCGCGTTGGCGGTGGTGATCGATTCGACCTCGGCGAGGAGTTCGGCGGCGCGACCCTCCAGCTCGAGAGACCAGCCCAGGTTGTGACGCACCAGCTCGAAGCCGCGTGCCTCGGCGAACCCGCGACCGGGTGCCGCGTCATCGCGGAGTGCGGAGGTCAGGGTGATCGTGGCACCCGCGGGGTGCGCGGCCAGGTCGGACATCAGTCGCCGATACAGGGCGGTTCCGATCCCCCGGAATCGATGGGCCGGATCCACAACCACGAGAGCCGAGGCGGCACCCGGCGTGGCATTTTCGGAGGTGATCTTGGCGGCGGCGATCATGACGCCATCCGCTTCGGCCACCAGGGCGATACGCACCGGGGCCGGGGAGTTTTGCGCGAGGCGTTCGCGCAGCCGATCCCGATTATCCGAGGCGCTGGCCAGGGAGAGCAGGGCGATTGCCGCGTCCAGATCGGTGTCGGTCAGCTCACGGATGGTGAATGGGGAAACGGTCATTTTGTGATCGTAAATCGCGGCCGTTGTGAGGAAACTGTGTATACCAACGTATTGGCATGCTCCCGGCGGGGCGATCGGGCGTAATCGCCACCACGCCCCACCGGGACCGGACTAGTGGCGGTGGGCGGCGGCCAGATCGCGCAGCGCGTCGATGGCCAGCGCGGGGCTGTCGGCACCGTAGATGGCGGAGCCGGCCACGAAGGTGTCGGCACCGGCCTCGGCGGCCTGGGCGATGGTGGACTCGGCGATGCCGCCGTCCACCTGCAGCCACACGTTGGATCCGCGGCGCTTGGCCTCGGCCGACAGCGTCGCCAACTTGGGCATCATGTCCGCCATGAACGACTGTCCACCAAATCCGGGCTCCACGGTCATGATGAGAATCTGGTCAAATTCGTCCAGGTGCTCAAGGTAGGGCTCGATCGGGGTGCCGGGCTTGAGCGCGATTCCCGCGCGCGAGCCGATCTCCCGCAGGCGACGGGCCAGGGTGATCGGGTTCTCGGCGGCCTCGGCGTGGAAGGTGACCGAGGCGGCGCCGATCTCGGCGTACTCGGGGGCCGTGCGGTCGGCGTCGCTGATCATCAGGTGAATATCCAGCGGGACCGGCGACACATCCTGGATCCGGCGGACCATCTGGGGACCGAAGGTCAGGTTGGGCACGAAGTGGTTATCCATCACATCGACGTGCACAAAATCGGCGTTGGCAATGCGCTCAAGGTCAGCCTGCATGTTCACAAAATCGGCTGAAAGAATACTCGGGTTGATCCGGACTGTCATGCCTCCAGCCTATCGCCTGAGACGCCGCATGCCCGCCCCCGGGGCGGGGACGGGCGTGGCCTGCCGATGGTGCACACTCGGCCGGCCCGCGTGCATCCCTCGGCCAAAATGCCGGAACCCCCGGACCGTTCGGTCCGGGGGTTCCGGCATGGGCGGCTAGGCACCCGGGGCGGCGGGATCCTCGTGAATGCTCGGTGTATGCACCAGCTGCGCGATGAAGTGTCCCCGCTCGCGGCTGACAACCTGCGCACGTCCGGGCACCGAGGGCATGGCCTTAACCTTGCCGATCAGCTGACCCTCCTCGGGATTACCGCTCAGCAGGATGCCGGTGACGCCGAGGTCGGTCATGCCCTGCAGCACGGGGTCGTAGGCCGCGCGCGAGGCACCACCGGAGCGTCGGGTGACCACCACGTGCAGCCCCACATCCGCCGCCTGGGCAAGCAGCTGGGAGAGCGGCGCGGCCGGGTTGCCCTGGGAGGTGGCGACCAGATCGTAGTCGTCGATCAGCACGAAGCCCTCGGCCCCGCTCCACCAGCTGCGGGTGCGCAACTGCTCGGCGGTCACGTCGGGCCCGGGGAGCCTGCTGCGGAAGAAGTCCACCAGCTGCGCGATCGAGTCGGTGGTCTGCTCGTGTCCGGTCATATACGCGCCCAGGTATTCGGCGGGAATCTCGCCGAGGTTGGCACGGCGGTAGTCGATCATGAAGATCCGCGCCTCCCCCGGCGCATAGCGACGCATGATCTCGTGGATATAGCCGCGCAGCATGGTCGACTTCCCCGATCCGGAGTCGCCGTAGAGGAACAGGTGTGCCTCGGTACGCGGGTCAATGCCAAACGGCGACAGGGTGGACTCATCGATACCCAGCTGCAGCTGTTCGAGATTGGCCTGCTCGTCGGACAGGACCTGCGCCAGCGGCAACTCCTCGGGGAGCAAGCGCAGCTTGGGACCGGGCTCGCGAACCCAGGCCGACGAGGTCTTATTCACCAGGTCATCCACGCCCTGGCTCAGTGAACCCGAGTCGGGGTCGGCGTCGATGCGTGGCAGCGCGGTGAGCATCTGCAGCGTGCTGGGTGCCAGGCCTCGGCCCGGGCGACCGGGGGTCACGTTGCCGGCGGCCTTTCGGTTGACCTCGGAGTCCACCGGGTCACCGAGTTTGAGCTCGAGTCGCGTGCCCAGCAGGTCCTTAAGGTTCGGGCGCACCTCCATCCACCGTCCGGCGGTGATCACCACGTGCACCCCATAGCTGAGCCCGCGCGCGGCGATGAGCTGAATCGGGGCTTCGAGGGACTCGTAGTCGCTGCGGATGGTGCCGATGCCGTCGATAATCAGGAAAATGTCGCCATAGCCATCATCCGCGGTACCCGCGGCGCGGCGGGTCCGGTAGGTGGCGATCGAGTCGATCCCGTTGGCGCGGAAGTAGGCCTCGCGCGCATCCAGCAGGGCGGTGACCTCGGCCACCGAGCGGCGCACGATATCCGATTCGGTCCGGGTCGCCAGACCCGCAAGGTGCGGGAGATGACGCATTCCGGCGAAGCTGCCACCGAAATCGAGCACAAAGAACTGCACCTCATGCGGCGTATGCCGCAGCGAAAGCGCGGTGACCAGGGTGCGGGCCAGGGTGCTCTTACCGGAGAGCGGACCACCCACGATGGCCACGTGACCGGCGGCACCGGAGAGGTCCACGGTGAGGGTGTCGCGGCGCTGCTCGAGCGGCACATCGACCAGACCCAGCGGTACCGTCAGCGGAATCGCACGGCGCCAGGCGGGCGAATGCAGCCCCAGCTCGTAGCTCACCACGAGCTCCCCGAAGAGCTCATCGAGGGTCGGCGGAATCTCCAGCGGCGGCAACCACACCTGGTGGGCGCTCATGCCACTCTCGGACATCTTTGATACCGCCAGATCGAACGTGCTGCGCTTCTCGGCGGGTTCGGCCGGATTCACCGGCTGCTCGATCTCGACCTCCTCGGCAATCTCGGGCTCGTCCCGCAGCACGGGGGCCGCGGTAAACGCGCTGATGCGCACCGGCGCATCGATCGTCTCGGCGGCGGCGCGACTGCTGATTCCCCGCATCTTGGTGCGCGGCGGCCCCGAGACATACGCGGCGCGGAACTGCACCATCTCGTCGGTGTTTGCCTTGAGGTATCCACCACCGGGTTCGCTGGGCAGATGGTACGCATCGGGCACACCGAGCACGCTGCGCGACTCGGCGGCCGAGAAGGTGCGCAGACCGATCCGGTAGGACAGGTAGGTATCAAGGCCCTTGAGGCGGTGTTCCTCGAGCCGCTGGGACGCGAGCAGCATGTGCACGTGAAGCGAACGCCCCACCCGACCGATGTTCACAAACGACTCGACAAACTCCGGCTTGGCGCTGAGCAGCTCGGAGAACTCGTCGGCGACGATCATCAGGGCCGGGAGCGGTGCCAGCTCGGGACGATCCGAGCGGCGAGCCTTTTCATACTCGGTCACGTTGGCAAACGGGCCGGTGGCACGCAGCAGCTCCTGGCGGCGCACCACCTCGCCGGTCAGCGCATCCTGGAATCGATCAACCAGGCTGATCTCATCCCCCAGGTTGGTGATGATCGCCGAGACGTGGGGCATGTCCGCCATTCCGGCGAACGTGGCACCACCCTTGAAGTCGACCAACACAAAGTTCAGCTCATCGGGCGAGTGCGTCAGCGCCAGGGAGAGCACCAGCGTGCGAAGCACCTCGGATTTACCCGAACCGGTGGCACCAATCATGATGCCGTGCGGACCCATCCCCTGCTTGGCGGACTCCTTGATATCCAGGACCAGCGGCGCACCGGTGGTGTCCTGACCGATCGGGACGCGCAGGCGGTCCCGCTCCGGGCGCAAGGCCCAGGCCGACTCCAGGTCCATGTCGCGAACGTCGGGCATGTTGAGCAGCTCGATGAGTTCAAGCTGACGGTTCGAGGTGCGTGTGCCCACCGCGCCGCCGCCCTGCTCCTCGGACTGCGCCAGCGGGGAGAGCCGGCGGGCGAGGGCTTCGGCCTCGACGATACTCAGCGCATCCTGGTGAACCGAGCTGTGCTGGAGGACCCCGGCGAGCACGTGGGTGGTATCCCCCTCCACCATGAGTCGGGCAACGTTGGGATCCTCATTGGAGTCCCAGCTTGCGGGGAGGTCGATCACGGTCACGCCCTGCAGCCCGCCCACAAATACGGGGTCGGTGGGGGGAACCGTGGCACCGTCCACCACCACGATCAGATGCGGCTGCTCGCTCGATGTCGAATCGGGGCTGAATCGCGAGCGCTCACGCACGTCGGCGGGCATCATCGCGGTTAGGGCGTTGACATCCGAGGAGATCATCCGCGCCGCGCCGAGCGCGTCGGTCGCCCGGGTGGATCGGGTGTGCGGCAGCCACTTGGCCCACTCCCAGAGCGGGAGACTTTCGGGATCGGCGACAATCACGATCTGCACGTTTTCGGGTGCCTCAAACGTGGCGATGTGGGCAATCATCGCCCGTGCCAGCCCGCGGATGCGGTCCTCGTCGTCCCCAACCAGCTGCACCGAGGAAAACGCCGACAGCTCGATCGAGCTGGGCAGGGCACGCTGGGTTTCGTGGGTCAGGATAAAGCGGTGCGCGGCGGTGGTGGATACCGGGTCCAGCTGGGCCACCGGGGGTAGTTCCGGCGGTTCCAGGGTCATGCACAGCGGCTGATCGTTGGTGCCGATGCGCACCGAGAGAAAGTCCGAGGCCGAGGGGTCGCGTTCCCACACCCGCGTCCCCTCCTCCGCCAGGAAGGGCAGCACGGAGGGTTCGGGATAGCGCCAGTTACGTTCCTGTCGCTGAGCCTTGGCGGCCGAGCGGACGGTGGTGCGCAGTTCGGTTAGGTATGCGAGGTATTCGCGCCGGCTGGTTAGGGTGGCCGCGGCCCGCTGGGAGCGCTGACGCCACCCGTTAACAAACACGAAGCCCAGCGAAGAGAGCAGCACCATGCCCCCGGTGAGGAATCCGGTGGGCCCGGCATTAGAGATACTCACCATGATGATCGCGCCGACGCTGCCGAGCATCGGCATCATCGAGGTCAGGATACTGGAGCCCCCATCGGAGGGCTCCATCTCCGGCGGAGCCTGAACCGAGATGGATCCGGTCGGGACCCGGGGCGGGGCGAGACGGCTATTCATCCGATCCTCCAGCGATGATTGTTGACAGTGTAAAGACGCGGTTTCCGATGCGTACGCGGGCACCCTGGGCAACCAGGGCCCGGCCACCGGCCGGCAGCTGCGCATCGTCTCCGTCGTCGTCGATGATGTGGGTGCCGTTGGTTGAGCCGAGGTCGGTGACCCAGACACTCCCCCGCTGATATTCGACCTTGAGGTGGGTCTTGGAGACGGTGCCCTCGGGGTCGCCAATCGCCACGATCTGATCCTGATCGGAGGTGCGATCGGGCTTTCGTCCGAGCACGGCGACCACGGGGATCGGGAGTTGTACTCGCTGACCGGTGTCAAACACCAGCAGCAGCTCGCCCTCGCGGGGCCGCGGGATGCGGGCGCGCGGCACCGGGTTGCCCACCGCCACCACGCCCGAGGGCGGGTCGGCGGGTTCGCGGACGGCGGGCTCCGCCGGGGCAGACGCTTCCGGTGTCGTCGGCTCGGGGCCGGGCTGCGGCGGAGCAGCGGCCGCCGCTGCCGGGGTATCCGGAGTCACGGGGGCCACATTCAAACGCGCGGTACCGGGTGCCGGTGACGCATGGGAAGCGGAGGCGCGGATCGCGGCATCGCGTTCGATCGCCGCGGAATCCGGCACCGGCACACCCTGGGTGGAGGGCAGGGTGATCGGGGTCGGAGCGGCCACACCGTTTGCCGAGCGGCGACCGGCGGAGGCGCGCCGCTCGGACACCGGCGGGGCACCCTGAGTGGACGCCGGCGGCACCGCGTCACGCGCATCGGGCCGCGGCGGCGGAGACACCACACCGCGTGATGCAGCCGCCTCGGGCGGAGTAGCCGCGGGGGTCCGATCGCCGCGGGTCGAGACGATGGGGGCCGAAACAGCGGGTGCACCCATGGGAGCAGGCGACGGCGACTCGGCGGCCCGCACGGCCGTTTCCGGTTGCGCGCCGGCCCGAGGAGGGGCCGGGACAGCCCGCGGAGGCACGGCACCCGAGGCTACCGGCCGCGGGGCACCGGCACCTGACGCCACGGCACCCGAGGCGACAGCACCCAAAGCTACGGCACCCGAGGCATCCTGGATCGTGGCGGCGGCCGGCTGGTTCTGGAGAAGGTTGGTTCCCTGTGCGGGGGCGATTCCGGGCGGCGGGGTGGTCGCGGCCGGACGAACGGGCTGCTCCCAGCTGTCACGCGGGGCGCTGGCGCGGTATTCGAGTTCGGCGCGGGAAGGGACCGCCACCACCAGGGTGTGCCCCACCCGATCGGCCCAGCTACGGCCGGCGCGGCGAGGATCCAGACCGGCGGTGGCCACCATCAGCCAGCCGCCGATTCCGCCCACAAGGAATCCGCCGAGCATGATGAGGCCACGTACCGCGGCGGCACGGATACCCGGCGATCGCGGCGCATCGTCACGAACCGTGCGCAGTCGCAGGCAGGCGTTACCCGCCGTGAGTCCGGTCCGAGCCTCGATCACACACTGCACGATTCCCAGTTCCAGCGCGACCACCGCACCCACGAGCGGGCTGCGGGTGAGGACTCCGGCAACCGCGGCCAGGATGAGGACAACCGCAACGTCGATCGTGTAGGCGAGAAGCCGCTTACCCACCGATGCGGTATGAGCCCAGGCGCGGGAGGCACGTAGGGCGGCATCGAGGCGGGCATCGCCGGTCAACTTGGGCTCGGGGTTTGTACCCCGCTCGCGGGAGCGGACCGGCGCGGCACCCTGCTGAGGCCGAGTCTGCTCGGTGGTACCCCCGCCACGACGGCGGGTCTGCGAAGTGTTTGAAACACTCATCGGGGGAACACTCCTTGTGGCGGGGTGGGCATGCAGTCAACCGGAGGCGGTGCTACCGGGGTGTAGGGCGGGGTGTGGTGGGCAAATCTCATCACGACAGCGCTCCCTGCAACAGGGTGAGCGTGCCGGCGGCCAGGAGGGCCGCCACCGGGGAAAAGGCCAGCGCGAAGCTCTCGACGATGTCGCCCGTGCGCGACCATCCCAGTGAGCGCACGTTTCGCGAAAATGGCACGATGACCGCGGCCGCAAGCAGCGCACCCACCAGCAGACCCACCGCGACTCCCAGCTCGATCATGCCGGTCAGCCTGGCCATGACCGGAACCGAAACCAGGATGATACCCACCATCACCGCGATGCGTGGAGGCGTCCGCTGCGCCGCACCGGACACCCGCCTTCCCCCCAGCAGCAGTGACAGCGGCAGGAACGCGAGCAGCGCGAGGGCTGCCCAGCGCTGAATCGCCGCATCCGACAGCAACGGTTCGGCGATGGCCGGGAAACAGAGAGCGGCAATAATCGAGAAGACCAGGGTCAGCGCGCGTAGTCGGGCGAGGGCTTCGGCAACCACGCCCTCGACCTCGGGAACCTCAACCGTGGGTCGATACTCGGGCACCTTTCCGCGAACGGTCCAGCGGGCGGTCATGAATCTGCCGAAGTCGATCTGGTAGCCCTCGTCCACGGTGAAGAGCGCGCTGGGCAGGGCACGCAGCAGGAGCGGAATGAATCCGAGGGTGACCAGGGCAGCCTGGGAGACACCGTAGCCCGCCAGGATGCTGAGGCCCCAGAGCACCGCCAGCCCGGCAAAAACCACCACCAGGGCGGATGCGGCGGCCCGCCGCGGGGTATCGGTGTTGATCACCATGGTGAGCGCACAGATCAGGGCGGCCGCGGCCGCGGCGGCGGCGATGGCCAACTGGGCGGACCCGGCAAAGGTCTGGGGAACCCCGATCAGGGCGGCGATCACCGCAAGGGCGACGGGGGTATAAAAGGAAATGCCCAGTCGACCTCGTTCGCCGTGCTCGGGGCGCAGCTGGGCGATGAAGACCCCCAGGATTGCTCCGATTCCCAGCAGGAGCGCGCCGGTCAGGCGAAATCGGTCCAGCCCGGTCGAGATGATACCCACCAGGATGCTGCACCCCAGCAATACCCACCATGGCCCCACCCGGGTAAATCCGTCGGGTACGGCGGCGAGGCGACGTTCTCTGGCACTCACCGGCCGCTCGCGAGCGATCGTGTACAGGCCGCCCTCGCGCAGGTCCGCGACCGGAGTGCGCACGGCAACCTCCTCGCCCCCGGGCCCGAACACGCGCCCTCCGGATACGGGGTCGGATCCAAATACCGAGAGCGCGTGGGCCAGTGTTTGTCCCAGTGGGATCACCAGGTCGTGCCGGCGGTCCGCATCGCGCACGGCAATTCGCCGCAGCGCGGGGGCAGCCTTGGTGGACTCGGTCATTCGGTTCTTTCTTTCCGGTGCCCCGTGGGGCCCATGGATGGCACTGTGTTGCGGGGGTGAAGGTTCAGCAGTCAGCAGTCAGCAGTCAGCAGTCAGCAGTCAGCAGTCAGCAGTCAGCAGTCAGCAGTCAGCAGTCAGCCTAGGATAGGAGGTCCCGCAGGGTCTCGACGAGTTTCTCGCGCTCCCGGTCGAGTCTGGCGTTTGACGCGAGCAGTTCCTCGCTCCCATCCCCCTCCTGCATCTCCTGCTGCGCGCGTCCATAGTATTCACCCATGGTCCTACGCACCGAGCGGGCTTCGGGCGAGAGGTCGATGCCGTTGTAGATATCGTCTTCGGTGGTCTGGAAGATATCGATACGCTGCTGCAGTACTCGCCACTCGGATCCGAGTTCCCCGGAACGTCGCGCGGCCACCAGCTTCTCCTTGAGCTCGGCGTTGGCCTCACGCTCGGCTTCGATTTCCTTGCGCAGGGCATCACGCTCGCTCCTGATAGCGGCGGTCTGCTGTCGAATGTTTTCTATGGTGCTGGCAAAGTCATCGCTCATGATGGTCCTTTCATCGAGTTACTCGCGCCGCTTCGCGCGTTCGGATTCTGACGCGGCCGTTACCCGGTCGGTGCGGGCTTTTTCGAGGCGGGTTTTGTGGGTGCCATCTTGAGCACATCACCGGCAAGGCTGGCAACGGACCCCACGCCGGAGGCCACGCTCGACCAGGTATCCAGCAGCGAGCTGATTGCGCCGAGCGAGTTTTGGAATCCGGTCATGATCGCGATGTAGGCCTGGGTGATGCGGACCACGCTGTTGATCAGGTCGAGAACGCGTACCGACCAGTCGCACACCTTGGCCACGAGGTCGGCGATTTCGATGCCGGCGGCGACCCAACCGGCGATCGGCACCGAGGCCTCGGCGGACATCCGAATGAGCTTTTGCGCGAGAATATCCAGGATGTCCAGAATGAGCCCGGCGACCTCGGATGCAAAGTTCACGAATTCGGTGTTGAGCTCGGCGGCGTTGCGGCACTGCTGGGCCAGCGGAGGGAGTTTCTCGGCGAACTTTTCCTGGGAGGATTTGAACGCCTGGTACCCTTGGCCCTCCCAATCCGCGCCGACAACCTCGGTCAGGTGCTGCGCATTCTGTCCGAACATGTCCAGCGCGGTCGCGGTGTTGCTCCAGGCGGTTGAGGCCCGGTCCATGCTCTGCCAGTCTCCGATGAACGGGTTAAACACCCACTCGTCCAGCGGACTGAAGTTGAAGAGTTGACGCGAGACGTTATCGAACTGTCCGAAGATCGAGTTACCTCGGGCCTTCATGACGCGATCGAGTGATTCCTTGGAGACCGTGGGTTCGGTCAGGACCGAGGCGGGGTCTGCTACCGGGGTGATCGAGCTCATGCGTTGCTCCGTTCGGTACTGCCAATGGCCTCGCGCAGGAGGCTGTCGAGGTTGAGATTGACGTGAACGTTGGATACAACGTTCACGTTGACGTTCACCTCATCGGGATAGCCGAATCCGATCTGAGACGAACCCGGCGCGATGATGACGATTGACTCGCGGTTGCGCCACAGCTCGCGCAGTTCCGCGTCGGTACGTCCCAGCGGGTCCTTGGCTACGATCTCATCCCAGTTCGGAGGCAGGCCTGCGTCGGGGTTGCCGGGGAGGGCGCCTTCGACGGGAGGAACAACCGATCCATGGCCTCCCTGCCCACCGGGTCCCTCGGGATGTGTGGGATCCACCGGGATCACCCTGTCATCCGGCAGCGTGACAATGTCGTCGCGGCCGCCCACGCCACCGGTTCCACCGGTTCCACCGGCACCACCATCGCCGCCTGCTCCACCGCTACCTCCGGAGCCCGCATTTCCACCGGCTCCACCACTACCGCCGGCTCCCCCATCGCCACCAGCGCCTCCGGAGCCTCCGCCGAGCACGGGCGGGGTGGGAGCATCGGGGAAATCGGGAAGGGTCTGATCGACCACCGGGGGCGTATAGGGCGCACCACCACCTGAGCCGCCGGCACCGCCCGAACCACCGCTGCCGCCGTTCCCGCCCGAACCACCTGCTCCCGAACCACCGGAACCTGCACCGCCACCCGAACCGCCGGGGCCGTAGCCGCCACCAGTGCTGCCCCCGGAGTATCCCCCGTCGGCGCTGCTGCTGCCCCCGGCCGAGCCGCCGATGGAATTGCCGTTACCGTTGATGGTCACCGGCCCAAAAATCTGCGTTCCAGTATTTCCGGAAAAATCGCCGTTGATTTCATAGCCGAGCTTATTGACGCCGTCGACTACCTGGCGCTCGTGCTCGCTGTAATCGTTGAGGGCCTGGCGCAGACCCTCCTGGCTAGCGACGGCGACCTTCTTCAAGCTTTCAAAGTTCTTGAGGATGAGGTCACGAGCCTGATTGTGGTACTGCTGCATCGGCAACATGAGCACCCCAAATGCGCCATCGAGACGACAGTGCTTCTGCAAGTAGCCGTAGTTGGCCTCGAGCGCCCGGGCGAAGTCGCCCTGGTACTGTTCGGCTTCCATCAGGGTTTGCGGTACTACAACGATCTTGTCGCTTGCCATCGCTACTCCTCCAAATTGCTGGGATCGTTCTCGCGTCGTTCGACCAGCGAACTCCACGGTGTGAATGGGGAGGGAGAACCAACCATTCATTTCCGAATCCCTCAGAAAGCTCCCCCCGGGCGGCACGAAATTCGCACTTTCCGAACACCTCATCCATCGCCCCACGATGACAACTGAGATGTGAACGCACGTATGCGTACCCCGCTAGCCTACCCTCTTTACGACACAGAATTGCGCCACCAAGATTGCAAATTTCACATCAGATACCCCGATTGCACACCAAATAACAGCTGTATTGGAGCCACCCACAACGCCCAGCCGCACCGCACACCGCACCGCACCGCACCGCACCGCAAAACCATATGGCCCATATACTCGGCAACGCCCAGACCGCGGCGAGGTCCATTCGCGCACCCTCACCAACTACAACGCAAAAAGCAATTAACGCCGCACAAGTAAGTCCTTTGCGCGCGGCCAGTGAATAGATGCAATTACCAGAAGCCGCTCCCACCTCCATCACGCGCTCCCGGTTGACGCACCGGCAAGGTTTTCAACCACCAACGAAAGTGATTCAAGCCCGAGCGCCCAGACCCGGCCACACCACCAGCGTCGATGTCTTCGGTTTGAGCGGAGCCCGTCTCAAGGCCTGTAAATTGCGAAAATCGTTGTGCGCTGAACAATCATTCAATAAATCGGATCATGAACAGAGACGTGAGAATGCTTTTGAAGCCGTCTCGGGAGCTTCCCGACGCTCGGCATGTTCCTTCGTCGACAGCCCCGTGTCGCTTTCTGAACCCCGTGAATCAGAGGTTGTGATCACATCAACCAGTAGCAAGGATCGGCGCTGCCCAACTCCTCCCAGCCGCAAGTTCCACAAGTTACTTTTTGCCTTCCCTCTGCTGAGACATTAGCGCTCACCTCACGTATTGCGCTCTTCTTCATGCGTTGCATTCTGGCGGCCGTCACCCTGGACATGTTCTCCTCCTTGGTTTGGAGGTCCCCAACCTTGAGAAGTTTGAGAGAGGTTTCCGACCACAGAATTGTGCTGCGTTCCAGGTGGGCTCTGCCGCGCCTGCGAAGGTGCGTGACCGGGATAATTCAGATGCCCCACCTGACTGGTGCCTGCAACGTCTGCTTTTCCCCTGCGGTTGCGCAAGACAAACACGGGGATCAGAATTCCGGCAGCAACAACCAGCAAAGCCCCAAAACCTGAACCAACAAATAGCCAAGGGAACTGGGTCCCTACCTCAACCGAACTTGATCCCGGCGGATTCGAAGATGGACGAATCGCGGCACTCGCATCTCTCACCTCCTCGAGAGTTGGAATCTGAGCCCACGCGCAGTCATCCATAGTCGTCGGCTGGGTCGATGCGCGCGGCCCCTTACAGCGAGGATCGCTCGGATCCTTCACAAATAGAGGATTATCATCCGGATACCCCAAAGGGTCCCGACTCAACATTTCGGGCAATGACACGATACCGAAACCCAGATCACTCTCCCAAGACAACCCTCCATCACGAAGAGACTTATCCGTGGTGTTAATCATCGACTGCAATAGCTGATTATGCGTCGCCTTTGGATATTTCTGCGCTGTCACAACCAGCGCTCTGCCCGACCACCTTGCTGTAATGCCTGACAGCAATCATCGGAACGGCCTCATTGCCCGCGGTAGAAACACAATACCTTGTATTCTCATACCACAACTCGCCCATTCGCGGATCGGTTGTCGGCGAAGTGGCGTTTATCCCCGAGCCTTAACGCCGCCAAATTTGAACCCCCAATAGGCACTCGTGAACGTTTTTCGTCGTCTCCCTGGCAGCTCATTAGGGTCACGTCCATTCATTACCTATATGACCGTTGCTGGCGCTCAGCGATAATCATTTGATAACGGGTCCTCGCGGTTCATCGCCATTAGGCTTTGGGGGATTCTGGCGGTCCAGATTTGGCAAGTTGAAGTTCGTCGGATGTTGGCGCGCAAATGGCACTTCAGATGTCGAGCCATCCGAAGTCCGCGCCTCACCGGCAAATGCTTTTTGCCGGCCACTTCGACTCTTTTTGGTCACGGCGATAGGGATAAAAACGCCCGCGGCAATAACTATCAGTCCACCCAGAAGTAGACCAATAATCATGAAAACGGGGGGCGCACTTGGCTCTGAAGTGCCAGGTTCCGATGGCTCACCCGTCGCACTTGGTTTCGAGGCCGCCTCAGCGACTTGCTCGGCTGTGGGAAGCTGCGCCCAGTAGCAGTCCTTCATCGTAGTTGGCTGTTCAGAGTCACGAGGCCCTAAACAACGACTGTCGCTGGGCTTAGACACGAAAAGTGGGTTTAGGTCCTGAAGTCCACCTGGGTCCCGTTCAAGTAGCTGTGGCAGCGACACGATCCCGAAACCAAGTTCAGGGTCCCACGATGGCGTGCCATCTCTGAGTGAAGCATCGGTTGTGCTAACCAACGATTGAAGTATTTGATTTTGTGTTGCCTTTGGGTATTTTTCTGCGGCCAATGCAAGAACACCCGCAGTCAATGGCGTTGCGTATGACGTACCGTTCTCTATTTTCGGGGCCCAATCGCGGCCGATCGAGAGAATTCGAACACCGGGTGCGCTGACTCCCATATTCGCGCTACCCAGCTGAGTAGCGTGCTCAAAGTCGACGCTTCTGCCAATCACCTTGTTGTCAGGGCCAACTGCGTTAACCGAGACAGTCCCGTTCCCCGCCGCCGGATATCCGCCGACTCCGATCGAATCATTTCCTGGGTTCCTTGCTGAAGCAACTACAGTCACACCATGAGCCGCTGCATATACAAGCCCATCTCTGAATGAAATTGCTGAACCAGCGAGCGAAACCGACACAATCGATGCTCCAGACTTGACCGCATCGTTCATGGCGTCTTCCCAAGCATCACCAACCCACGATCCATCCGCCTTGTCTCGGCCCGATGGGCAAACCTTTTCCCACCCTGAATCCTGTTGTTCCTTGGTAACGACGGGTCCAGTCGCATAAAAATCAATTTCAGCGTCAGGAACGATCCCGAGAGTTCCCTTTCCACCATCGGCGGCTTTGCCATTACCCACCAGCATCGCCACCACGCTGGTTCCGTGCTGCGCTACGTTGCCGTCTGTTGAATCCGCGGGAAAGGGTTTTCCGGTGTCCTGGTTAAGACAATAGTTTCCGTGAACCCTGATTTTCGCTCCACGTAGTTCGGCAGCTTGGAGATTTATACCGTCATCTACCACAGCGATACGCACACTTTTGCCTGTGAGGCCCTCGGCATGGGCACTAGAAATACCCAACGAATCTACATACCACAGCCCCGCGCCTCGCTCGCTTTCAGACAGCGTCGCCGCAGTCGCAGGAGCTGAAGAGGCGAGGGTCAGTGCAACAACAGCAATCGCCACCGAAAATCCCTTAGCTGAGGGGAAGCGCCGACGAATTCTGTGTGCGGCTAAGTTTGCATTGGAACGCTTCATTTTGAGCCCGTTTCGCTACCCGAATCATCTTGAGAACCTTCAGCCTTGGCGCTCAAGGCTTCTTTTTCGAGTTCGTTAAAGTACCGCATGTTTATCGCCTCTGCTACCGCGTCGGCTGTGCTTCTCGCAGCGATTGCTCCCGCGGCACGATCTGAGAAATCGCGTATCTGGATAGCGATATGATCTCGATCGTCACCCGGTGGACACGACCATCCTCCACTGCACGTCGATACATCTGAGCGCGGCCTACTGACACGCCCACACTCTCAATGGTTGCAGTTCGTCTGGGTAGGCCCTTAATCGTCTCGCCACGATGCTTTGCCGTTGTTTCCGAGTAGTCACAATAACTGATTTGAACATCAGGCATTGCCTTTCCTTTCGCGATCGGCCTAGCAAGATAAGACCAAGTGAATATTCGATACAGGGCCAAGAAGGAACTTAAACACAACGGCTCCCGAGCATCAGCCACACCATTACATAAACCTTTAGGGGCGCTCGGAGAAAACTTCCTCGTTTCGAGACGGCCCCAAAAACTTCAACACGCGGCACATCCCCGATGCTGACCCGTACCAACGATTTGTATTCACGGCTGCGTTACTCGGGCACCCACCTGTCCGCCTGGGACAACGATTGACGGCCGATCATGCTACTGATCTGCGGACGGTTTCTTCACACGCTTACCCGCACGCGAGGCAAGGGACGCAGGTCCCCGCTCCGCCTCTTCTTCAATCTTGGGCGCGATATACCCACCAGAACCGGAACGCTTCTTCTCAGAACTCGTCCCACCGGCTCCCTGACCGCCACCAAGCAAACCACTACCAAGCACCGCTTCCACCACCAGCGAGCTTCGCACCGGCAGCCAAACCAACTGCACCAGCAAGGCCACCACGCAAACCAACACCAGGACCGCCCACAACTCCGTTCAAGCTGGAGTCTTGGCTTGGCCGACGACCGTCGCCGCCACCTACGGCACCGTTCCCGAGATCGCTTCCGTTTTCATGGCCATTGCCACCTCCAACTCCCGGTAGAGACCCAACGTCTGAGCCACCAGGAAGTGGCGACTTCCCAGGACGCGATGGATCAGCAACGCCAACTTGGCCGCCGGTCGATCCTTGCCCGCCGTCTCCTACCGGCAGATCTCCTCCACGACCATTGCCGAAATCGGGGCTGTCATCTCGACGAGGTGAACGCAAGTCTCCAGCACCAGGGCCAAAGTTAACACCCTGACCTGCGCTTCGTTCCCGGCCGCCCCAAGGGATTGGTTCTGGACGTGCCCTGTTAGGTGGTTGATTCTCAGTCATGCCGAAGTCACCTTTGCCGAACTTCTCGTTTAGGGTCACATGCTCGGTCCGTTGGCTGAGCAAGCTTTCCGCGGCATTTTCGATTTTCGCCTCAAGCGCGGCAAGGGCCCTTTTCGCAGCATCGTTTCGCGCCTGTTCTAGCTGCGATCCGAAAACACCCAGGGTGGCAGCTGTAAGCAAAGCGCCGCCAAGCGGATTGACAACCGTAGCCCCTTGGAGTACCGCACGAAGAGTGGGATCTGGGATGGTAGCTTTCGGTAACTTCTTTAAAGCCAATTCGGCCTCTGCTCGCCGTGAATCGTCGTCCGAGTCAATAGCGCGAGCAAGTTCAAGGCACTGCTGCTCCAACGTAGCAATTCGGTCAACTGCAATAGATGCGGCCCCCCGCGCTGCTTCAGACGATTCGCCATTCCATGATCCAAATAGATCCTGACCCCGTACGACCAATCTCTCGCGTGCCTGAATTAGCTTTCGATGCAACACTTCAAGGGTCGGAGCCGCCCAGCTTCTTCCCGTAGCGAGCTCATTGAGCCTTTTTTTCCGCTTCCCCCTGATTCGACATTATTTGTCTGCCCCCTTTTCATGGATAGAACCACGATCATCAGTGTGTGGTGGCTGGGCGCTTTTACGAGCTTCTGCACCAAACATCCGGTTAACAGGCTCCGCGTGACTAAGTACTGGGTGAGTGAAATCGGCATTGCGTGGCTGCTTACTCAGTTTGGACCGCTTACGCGACACAATGAGAATAGGTACCGCTATACCTAAGCCAATGACCAAAACACCCGCAACACCGATCCACAGTATCCACGAAAGAATTGGTAGTTTGTTCTCTCCTGAATGATTCGGGGCTGCCGAAGGCAGACCGCTTGAAGAAGGTTTTGCTGCGGAAATCTCCGCCAAGGTCGGGGTATCTCCCCATTGGCAGTTATCCATCGACGTCGGCTGTTTAGTTTCGCGCGGCCCTTTACAACGTGGGTCACTGGGATCTTTCACGTAAAGAGGATTGTCGTCCGAATAGTTCATCGGGTCGTTGTTCAGGAGCGTGGGCAGCGAAATGATTCCGTAACCGAATACTCTGTCCCAACTTGGAGTGCCAGACTGAACCGAGACATTAGTGGTGTTGATCAGCGAGTTGATTAGTTGATTCTGTGTGGCCTTAGGGTATTTCTGGGAGGCCAACGCCAAAGCGCCCGCCACAATTGGGGTTGCATATGAGGTGCCATGTTCGATCGCGGGTTGCCAATCGGATCCAATTGAAAGAATCCTGACTCCTGGCGCAGAGATACCAATGTTGCCGCTACCTACTTGAAGTCCACCTCCAAATCCGTCGCTTTTGCCGATCACATTGTTATCTCGCCCGACTGCGTTTACGGATATGCTTCCATTTCCTGCAGCGGGAAAACCACCAACGCCGATTGAATCGTCGCCAGGGTTCAGCGCTGAAGCCACGATAGTAACGCCCCGAGACGCCGCCTGAATTAGCGCATCCTGAAAAGTGATAACAGATCCCGCCAATGACACAGAAACCAACGATGCACCAGATTCTACGGCCGCATTCGTTGCATCCTTCCAAGCACTACCCGTGAATGAGCCATCGCTTGAATCTTTTTTGGAAGGACAGATCTTATTCCACCCTGCTGATTCCTGCTCCTCAGAAACAGCAGGCCCCGCAGCATAAAAATCTATTTGCGCATCAGGTACTACGCCTAGTGTCCCTTGACCACCATCTGCGGCACGTCCGTTACCGACAAGCATGGCAACAACGCTCGTACCGTGCTGGGATATCGTAGCGTCCGTCGTATTGGAAGGAAACGGCTTGCCTGAGTCCTGGTTGAGACAATAGCCACCATGAACCTTTATGTTCGCACCCTGTAGCTCTGCAGCATCAAGATTAATGCCGTCATCCACAACCGCAATCCGAACGCCTTTTCCAGTGAGACCAGATTCGTGCACCGTTTGGAGATCAAGGGCATCTGCATACCAAAGTCCCAAAGCTCGGTCTTGTGCGGAGGGAGGTGACGCTTGCGCAGCCATCCCATTCCCCAACATGAGCGCAGCGAATGCGCTAGCGGCCACAAATCCTTTGAATGATGCTGAACGAAAATTGCGGAACTTCTTGTTCATAGAGTTCATTTTCCATCCGAGTTTGATGTTGTTCCGGGCTCAGCACTTCCGGGTTTTTGACCGTGAATCACTGTTTCAGCTTCAATAATCTGCTCAAAGAATTGCTTGTATTGCTCCTCTGCGGCAGCGTCCGCGTCACGAATTGAACTAATTGCACCTGCAGCGTTCGCAGAGAGTTTGTCAATATCACTGACAAGCTCATCCACCTGGCTGCTTAGCTGTTTGAGCACAGATGTCATTGCGGCCCTGTATTTTTTTGCGCCTCCCACTTGGACTCCGACATTTTCAACAATTGCTGAATTTTCAGGTAGGTCCTTGACAGATTCAGCGAGAAGCTTTGCCGTTGTTTCCGAGTAGTCACCGTAACTGATTTGACCATCAGACATTGTCTTTTCCTTTCACGATCGGCCCAGTGAAATAAGACCAAATCAGCTTTCGATACAGAGCAAATACAGAACCCCAAACCCACGACTCCCGCGCATCAACAGCATCACGGCGAAAGTCCCCTGGAGCACCCGAACGAAACTTCCTCGTCTCGTCCTGCCCCCAAAAACCTAAACGCGCGACACCTCCCCGCTCCGGTGCTGCACCACCTCGCAGAAATCCCCCCTACTGGGTGACTCGAGTACGCCCCGCATTTGCCCAAAAACACGACTGTTGACGGCCGATCATGCTACTGATCTGCGGACGGTTTCTTCACACGCTTACCCGCACGCGAGGCAAGGGACGCAGGTCCCCGCTCCGCCTCTTCTTCAAGCTTGGGCGCGATATACCCACCAGAACCTGAACGCTTCTTCTCAGAACTCGTCCCACCGGCTCCCTGACCGCCACCAAGCAAACCACTGCCGCCCGGACGCCCTGAGGAGCCTAGCACCGCTTCCACCACCAGCGAGCTTCGCACCGGCAGCCAAACCAACTGCACCAGCAAGGCCACCACGCAAACCAACACCAGGACCGCCCACAACTCCATTCAAGCTGGAGTCTTGGCTGGGACCACGACCGGCACCTACTCCGCCACCAGGTCCGAGGTTATTCCCGTGCGCTGGTTCATCGCCGTTACCAGCGCTCCCGGGTAAAACGCCTGCTGCGGGCCCACCTATAGCTGGCGGCATTGTCGGATACACTGGCCGTGACGGCAGATCCCCTTGCTCGGGAAGCCCCGTGCTCCCTTCGTTTCCCGACCCAGGTCCAAGTCTGACATTATTACCAGCGGCCGGGACAGCTCCTGAACCACCGCCGCGCGAAGTTTGGGAAGATTCGTTTTTGTTCTGGCTTCCACCATCCGCTCCTCCCCACGGTCGCGACCGGGAGGGGCTGCTGATGTTCCGCGGATCATTTGTAGTACCAAAATCACCCTTATTAAACTTTTCGTTGACAGTAACTAAGTCCGTTGTCCTATGGCCTAGGTCCTGAGCGGCTGCTCTAATCTTTCCTTCCACTTTTCTAAGAGCCGCAGAAGCTATTCGTTCGCGTTCTTCGGCAAGCTGGTTTGCAAAAAAGCCCTGGGTCGCGGCCGTGATGACGCCGCCAAGCGGAGAAATAATTGACGCGCCTTGAAGCAAAGCTCGAATCATCGGATCGGGGATCGCACCAGACGGTAGCTGCCTTAGCGATACTTCTGCGTCGTGCTGGCGTGCTAGGTTATCGTTTCGAACAACCTGTTCAATCTCCAAGCATTGCTGTTCCAAGGTCGCGAATCGATCGACAAGTCTAGAAGCCGCCGCCCGTGCGGCTTCAGATGCTTCTCCATCCCAGCCAGCGAACAAATCTGCGCCACGCGCAATCAGGCCCTCGCGTGCTTGAGAAAGCTCGCGCCTCAGATCGGCCAGAATCGGTCCCGCCCAGTCACGCCCCGTTGCCAGTTCACGAAGCCTTTTCTCGGATTCCCCCATTGCCACCATTATCTTTTCCTCCCTATTACCGCGGCCAACACATGTGAACTACTTTCCTAATAGAACGTTGTCTGTGAAAGCTCTCGCATTTGCTAATGATGAGTTGTGTTTTAGAGTGCGTTTACATTGCGTTCGTCGGAACGACGGTGCCTACGACGTGAAGCCAAAACCATTGCTAGCACCGCCCCCGCGATCAACAAAGCCCCAACGGTCACAACGAGGGCAATCACCACTACGTCATTGCTTTCGGCCTCTGGTGACTCAGTTCCGACTGAGCTCCCGGGAGTGTTCAAAGCCAATCCTGCCGACCGAACTTCCTCCGTAGTGGGAGTTTTGGCCCATGCACAGTCATCCATAGATTTGGGCTGTAGCTTCATGTCCTCCGCCTTGCAACGTGGATCGCTGGGGGAATCCGCAAACAACGGGTTTTCGTCAGGATACGATGTCGGATTGGATTCCAACAACGCCGGAATAGAGACAATGCCATAGCCAAAATATCGGTCCCAGGACAACTTGCCATTTCTGGATCCGTTATCAGTTGAATGAATCAGTGCTTGCAACAGTTGGTTCTGGGACGCATCGGGGAACTTCTCTGATGCCAAAGCGAGTACTCCCGCGACCAGGGGTGCGGCAGCCGAAGTGCCACTCTCGAGCTTTGGTTTCCCGTCAGTCCCGATCGAGAGAATGTTGACACCGGGTGCAGTGACGCCCATGCTGTTTAGCGCGTTGGGAAGCTCAGGCACCGACTTGGCACTTTCACCAATAATTTTCAAATCTGATCCGACAGCGTTAACAGCTACCGATCCGTTACCTGCTGCCGGAAACGATCCAACCCCAACCGATGCGTCTCCCGGATTTGGAATCGATGCCACGACAGTAACTCCTCGGCTTGCAGCTTTTGCGAGTTGATCGCGGAAAGTGACGAGTTGTCCGGAAAGCGAGACCGAAACGATATCAGCACCAGATGCCACGGCTGCAGCGAAGGCCGCTTCCCAAGAATCGCCGGAAAAAGCTCCATCTTTCGCTTTCGTAGTAGGACAAACCGAATTCCAACCGTTTAGTTTTTGGTCTTCGGTCACCAAAGGTCCCACTGCGTAAAAATCAACTTGCGCATCAGGAACGACGCCCACGGTGCCTTTACCGCCATCCACAGCCTGCCCGTTACCCACGAGCATAGCTGTGACGCTCGTCCCATGAGCGGAAATGCTTGGGTCCGTAGAGTTCCCGGGGAAAGGGGCTCCGGTATCTTGGCTCACACAATATCCATCATGAACCTTTATGTTCGCTCCCCGTAGTTCAGAAGCATTTAGATTGATTCCGGTGTCCACTACGGCAATTCGAACTCCCTTGCCCGTCAACCCGCTAGTCCTAGCTGCCGGCACCCCAATTGCATCCAGGTACCAGAGCCCTTCGACACGAGCATCTGGGGGCAAGACAGCAGTCGAGGCCGCTGCTATTGCGGAGGTCGGAGGTAAAGTGACTGAGCTCGCAACTAATGCAGTAAGCGCACAGGTAACCACCAGCACCCGACGCAATACATGATTGAATGTTTGGCCGTCAAAGTTCAAAATTGAAAACTCTGCTTTCATGCGTTAGTTCGAGAATTTTCGGTCGCCAGCAGGCGCTTTCGCGTTCTGCTTAGATTCAGTTGTGTTTGACGAATCCTTCACAACGCTGCCAGCACGAGTGTCAGGTTGACGATCCATTTCGGCAAAGCTCTCTAGGCTACGCTGCTCGGCATCAGCGTCAGCTGCACGAATCGCCGAAAGCGCACCCACAGCATTTTCTGAAAACGTGTGCACAGAGGCAACGAGCGACTCCACGTCGTTGCCAAGACCCGTAAGCACAGCTTTGAGAGTGTCACGATAATCCCTCGCCGAGCCAACCGTAACGCCTACAGTTTGAGCAATTGATGTCGGCCCAGGGATAGGTTCGACGATTTCTCCAACTTGCTTCGCCGAAGCATCCGAGTAATCTCCGTAGCCGATTTGGTTTTCAGTCATCTGTGTTGCCTTTCAAAATGATTAATGCCCCGGCTGTCGTATGGCCACACCCTGTCCTCATGCGAGGATTTCCACGAAGCATTTGCTATCGCACTCGTATGGATCTTGAGGCCACTCAAGCACGGCGAAAACTCGTACCACGCATAAACTGAAGCAGCACATCTCTCCACTTGCTGATGAGCTGCTCTTGGCCACTCGGGCCCGACTCTGGAACAACGCTATCTGTGAACACCTACCTACTGGCATATCGTTCATAGCACCGCCGATTCCGGCCTGGAATACCAAATGCGACGGAATTGCGAGGGTGCCACTTCACCACCCGGGGTGACCCGGGCCGGAATGCACACGCATTCCGGCCCGGGAACACGGCCCTGGTTAGCCCGCGAAACGACCAGCGGCGCTCTTGTCCGTCTGGGTATACGTCTGAGCGATCTGATCGGTGCTGGACGAGATGCGCTCCAGCAGCTGCTGCATCTCGGTCAGCGATGCGTTCCAACGACGCTGTGCGTCATCGTAGGCGTTCTGAGCCTCACCGCTCCAGGATGCGCGCAGGCGCCCAACCTCGGACTCGAGGCGATCGAGCTCGGACTTGATGCCCTGGGCTCCACCACGGATCTGCTGCGACAGCGCGCTGACCTGGGCGGTCTGAACCGACATTGATTCCATCATTAGATTTTCTCCTTATCGTCTCAGTACCGGACTAGCCGGCCATCATCGCACCGAGGCCGGAAATTGCCTGCTGGTGCTGCTCTTCGGTGGCCGCCTGGTCGCGCTCGGTGCCCGCGAGGGCACCTTCCAGGGTGACAAGTACGTTGTTGAGGTTGCGAGCTTCCTCATCCCAACGGTTCATCATGGTGGTGAACGAGGTGGCGGCGGCGCCGGTCCAAAAACCGCGCAGCTGCTCGATCTCGCCACGAACCTTCTTGACCTGCTGGTCGATTCCCGACTTAGCAGTGTTTACAGCCTGCGCTCCGCGGCGCAGGGCTCCCTCTTCTGCGGAGATGGTTTCAGCCATCTTTGCCTCCTTCGTAGATTTTTCGAATTAATTCGATGACCGAAGAAGCAACGAGAATTACCCCCATCCGCTCGGATCTGAATTCCCTCTCAGAGCCCAAACGGTCCCGCCATCTCCAAACAGCCTACATAGAAAATCTCGCCGAAAAGCACCTCACATTAGATATTCTTTCTGTCCCGCGTTCAGGGTGTAGATTCTTTTAGGAATAACCGGGGGAATAATTGCCATGCCACAGGCCACACAATCCAATGCGGATACGATCGTTCGAGTATCCGTTGTTCACGATGACCGACGCATCGATCTGGCGATTCCAGGGCGGCTGCCACTGATCGAGCTGATCCCCGGAATCGCGCGCAGCCTCGGCGTCCTTGACCCGACGATGGTGCACGGCGGCTACCGCCTCACCCGCGCCAGCGGTGCGTCACTGACACCTACAGAAGGCGCACTTCCCCAGGGAATTGCCCAGGGTGAAGTGCTCACGCTCACTCGCGGGGAAAACGTCTCGGCCATTAAGGTCTATGACGATGTGGTGGAGGCCGTCATCGACGCCAGCGCCGACCAGCACGGCGGCTGGAAGCCCGAGGACGCGGCCCGCACGGCTACCGCGGTTAGCCTGACCCTGCTCGGCTTGAGCGGCATTGCCCTCGCCTCGCTTGGCCCCAATAATCTTCTTGCCGCCCTGGTCTCGGGTGCCGGCGCAATCGTCCTCCTCGCACTCTGTGCCGCACTCGGACGTCTAGGACAACAGGGTGCCGGTATCGCGTTTGGTATCGCCGCATCGGCCTTTGGCGGCGTCGCCGGCTACCTCCTTACCCCAGCCGGCGATCTCTGGGGATGGCCGCTGGCCGCCGCCGGACTGGGTGCCATGGTCGTCGGAGCCATCGCCATCGTCATTGCCGTGCGCCCGATTGAATACCTCTTCGCCCCCGTTGCACTGGGCTTCGCCCTCGCCGTACCGGCAACGGTCAGCGGGCTTTTTAACGTGCCTCCGCTGGCGTCCTTCGCGGTCGCCATGGCCGTTTGTGGCGCACTGGCTGGCGCACTCCCCTGGCTCGCCCTGGCGAGCACCCGCATCACCATCCTGACGCCGCAGAGCGAACAGGAGATGTTTGACTCCCCTGATCCGATCGATTCCGAACGCGTGGCCGACCGGGTCGCCCGCGGACAGCGCACCCTGATTGCGCTGCGCCTGGCGCTGGGGCTCACGATCCTGACCTCGATTCCGGTGGTAGCCGGAGGTTCCTGGCTCGGCGCGGTGCTCGGTGCCCTGTGCGGTGCCGTCCTCATGTTCCAGTCTCGGCAAGCGGGCGCGCGCGGCTCGGTGCTCACCCTGCTCGCCTGCGGCACCGCCATCGTGGGGCTCACCGGATGGGTCAGCCTGATCGCGCACCCAGACAACGCGGTCATCCTGCTCGTGGCGCTGCTGGTGGCCACCACGATCACCCTCATTCTGACGCTGCTGAGCGACCGGGTCCGGATCCGACTGAGCGTCTATGCCGACGGCATCGAGATTGTGCTCCTCACCGTGCTCCTGCCCCTGGGCGTCATTATCGTCGGGCTGGCATAACCATGGCAACAAAGAAGGATCTCGTCGAAGCCCAGGGATTTAGTCGACGACGGCTACTCTCCGCGTTCAGCGGCGGCGCACCCGGGGGCAAGGAACTTGAACCGGCAAAGCCGCTTCGCGCGGTCATCGCCGGCGTCACGCTGTCGGCAATGGTGCTACTGGGTGGTCTCTTTTTTGGTCTGATCACCCCCGGACTTCCCCAGGGCTGGGAGAATAACCGGCTCATCGTCGCCAAGGACTCCGGCGCCCGTTATCTCTCGGTGGATGGCACACTGCACCCGGTCATCAACACCGTGAGTGCTCGCCTGCTGATCCCCGCCAAGGAGTTCAGGGTTCTGACGGTGGATCAGAGCGCCCTCAACAAGATTCCAGTCGGCTCCACGATCGGAATCCCCGGCGGCCCCGATGTCCTTCCCGCGAGAAAATCCCTGGAGGCCGACGCCTGGACGGCGCGCGTGGTCGGTCAGGGAACTGAATTGACCATCGGCGGCCGGGCGGTCAAGGCGGCCAAGGACACCGAGGGCATCGTGGTGAGCCGCGATCAGGACCTCTTTGTTATTGCCGGCGGCACCCGCTATCCGGTGGACGCCGCCCAAACCACCTCCGTGCTTCGCGCCGTGGGTCTCGATACCCAGACGCCGGTTCCGGTAACCGGCGACTGGCTCAATCTGTTTGCGGCCGGGGATGCCCTGGCACCCCTGAACGTCGAGGGCGCGGGCACCACGGTCGCCGGGATCAACCTCCCGGCCGGCAGCGTGATCCGTCAGGTGGGAGCCTCGGCGGAGGACCGCTACCTGCTGCTGGGGAACGGAACCCTGGCACCGCTGAGTCCCCTGGCCTACCGACTGGCACTCCTGGGCAACGCCGCCGCCTATGGCGAGGAGGTCCAGCGTCCCCCGGCCGACCTGGCCGAGCTGCCGACCGCCAAGAACGCCGGTGGTCGAGTCTGGCCCGCCCAGGTATTGACCCCGCTCGCGGGAATTGAGCAGGGCACCGTACAGGCCACCCTCGCGGCCAATCGGGATGAGCGCAAGACCGTCCTCGCCCAGCCCGGTCCCGCCGCCTCGGCGCGCGATGCCGACCGGGTGGAATCCAGCGTAGACGTGGCACGGGGCGGCGGTGCGCTCGTCCGCGGCGGACGCGCGGGCACGATCACCGTCATCGATTCCACCGGGATCGCCTATGCCGTGCCCGGGGCCACCAACGAGATTATTACCCAGCTCGGCTACGAGAAGAATGACGTGACCGTGGTGCCGGCACCATGGTTACGGATGATTCCCTCCGGGCCCGAGCTCAGCGCCCAGGCTGCCGCGACCACCCCGGTATCCGGCGGATGAACGCGCATATGAGTCCCTCCAGCCACGACATCCACCCGGGAGCATGGCCGACCGCGCACGCGTCCCGTCTCCCACGGAACGGATCGCGACGAGCGCAGCCGAAACCGCTTCGACGCTGGCTGGCGGTGGTGGGCTGCGCCGCGATGCTCGGCACCGGCACCGTCGTCTTTCCCGCGGCCGCGGGCATTTCTCCGGCCATCGCGGATGATGCGTGTACCCCCGGCGTGATCGGCAGAATCGCCGGGCCGCCCTCGGCGCTCACCCAGCTCGAGGCGACACCCGCCGTCCCCGGCCGGACCGGCGCCGGCGTCACGATTGCCGTGGTTGACTCGGGAATCGACGTCACCCGGCCCCAGCTCGCCGATGCCCTGGTGGGCGGAATCTCACTGATTAACGACGGCGAACGGCCCGATGGCTTCGGCGATCCCAACGGACACGGTACCGCGATTGCCGGCCTCATCGCCGCCCGGCCGGCACCGGGGTCGGGTGTCATCGGGCTGGCACCGGAGGCCAAGCTGCTCTCGGTGCGGGTGTATCGAGACACCGATAAGGAAGCCGATAAGGACGGGTTCGGACTCGATGCCGGACGCATGGCCGAGGGCATTCGATGGGCTACCGCCCACGGTGCGCAGATCATCAGTGTGTCCCTCAGCGATGATCTGGACACCCCCGAACTACGCGCCGCGGTCACCGAGGCCTCGGCCGCGGGCTCGCTCGTGGTCGCCAGCGCCGGGAACCGCACCACCACTCGAAACGTCACCGATAGTCCCCGATTCCCGGCGGCGTACCCCGAGGCACTCGCGGTCACCGCGGTGGACACCGTGGGAGCGCCGAACGATAGCTCGATCCACGGCGATCATATCGAGGTGGCCGCCCCCGGTCAGGATGTGCTGACCACCGCGACCGGTGCCGGCGACTGCCGCTATTCGGTGGATGCCCCGTCCACGAGCTTCGCCACCGGCTATGCGGCCGCGGCCGCGGCTCTGGTGGCTCAGGCCTACCCCTCGGAGACTCCGCGCGAGTGGGCCTATCGGCTGATGGCGACCGCCGATCGTCCCAATGCCGATAAGCCCGACCCCCTGCGCGGGTGGGGGCTGATTCGCCCCTTTGACGCGATCGCCCTGCACCCCGACACCGACACCCGCGGACCGGCCAGCCCGTTTGTGGAGACCAACCGGCCGCCCGCGCAGCAGCAAACCGCGCAGCTCAAGGTACACGCCAGTGACACCCCGCTGAAGACCGCAATGTCCGCCGCCACGGTTGGAGGATCCATCGTGCTGGCGATCCTCGCGATCGCGGGCCTGGGATGGGTGCTGGTCAGGCGAAGGCGAGATACGCCAGGACGCTGAGTCCGGTGATCGCCACCACGATACTCGCGGCAAATCCGGCGATCGCACCGAGCCGGAATCGACGGTCGCGTTCCGCGGTGGGCACCAGCCCGCCGCGGTCAGCCGTTTCCAGAGGTAATCCCGCGGGCGGCTCGGCACCATACTGACGCTGGATGATTCGACGCTCCGGTGTCGCCGTCACTCCCCCGGCATCCGCGCGAAACGGGTTGCCTTCGGGCAAGAGTGCTGCCCCTGCGGGGTCGGCGCTCCCCGATCGGGTCGCCGGAGACGACACCGAAACCGGGGGGACGATGTTGCCGGGCCGGGAAACCGAGCCGGGACGCGCATCGGAGGTGGGTTCGGGCCCGACGGAGGACGTGGGCTCGACGGAGGGCGTGACGACTGCGGCGAGCGCCGGGCCTCGATTCACCACCACCGTCGCATCCTCGGCATCCCCCTCGGGGATGGACGCTGGGGCGGATTGTTCTCGATCGTCTGGGTTACCGATGTGCTCGAGGATTCTCCGTTCGCGCTGTTCGGCAACGCGGGCGTCCGTCACCTCAACGGCGCGGCTGACCACGACGGTCGCATCGTCATGCTCGTTCTCGGCGTCGTTCCCGGCGTCGGCGTCTTCTGCTGCGAAAAGCGCGTCGAGACCGCGGCGGTCAACCAGAACGGTGTCGTCAGCGTCCTCCCCCACATCCGAAGCCTCCGGCGTGGATTGTGCCTCCGGCGTAGGTCGCGTGTCCGGCGCACCCTCGATGGTGGCCTCCTCTGCCCGCTCTCGCCGTTCCCGCCGAGAAAGCGGGGCCGGACCGTGCGCGGGCTCGCCTGGTTCAATCGGGGTACTCATGCGTGCCTTCCGGTCTGGAGCGTGGCGGTGACCGATTCGGCCAGATCAAACGGCAACGGATCATCCAGGAACACGCTTCGAGTCTGCGCCGGTTCCACCACCCGCAACACGTCCAGCACAATCACGGTGATGTTGTCCTTACCCCCGGCCTCATTGGCCGAGCGAATCAGCTCTGCCGCGGCGGATTCGGGACGGCCGGCCACGGTGAGCACCGCCCGGATCCGCTCATCCGTGACCAGACCGTGCAGCCCATCGGTGCAGATCAGATAGCGCACCCCGGGCGTGAGCGGCATCAGCCAGGTATCCGGCTCGCTATCGGCGGCCCCCACGGCGCGGGTGATCACATTCCTGGCGGGCATCGGGGCGGTATCGCCGGGAGCACGGCGAGCGTGTTCCTCCTCCCAGAGGGAGTGATCAGTCGTCAGCTGGGTAAGCTCGCTCCCCACATGCTGATAGACCCGCGAATCCCCGATATTGAGCAGCAGCCACTGCAGGGTGTCCTCATGCGTCACCAGCACCATACCCGAAACGGTACTCCCGGCCCCGCGCTCGGTTTCGGCGGCGACCGCGGCCACCCCCGCTCGGGCATGCTCGAGCGCATTCTGTACCTGTTCCAGGGTCGCGGGCCGATCGGCGGGAAGCTGCGCCTGAAACGCGGTCACGACCGCATGACTCGCCCGGTCCCCCGCCTCATAGCCTCCCATCCCATCGGCGACCAGAAAACTGGCACCGCCCACCACCACGGCGTCCTCATTTCGGGTGCGCGCCAACCCCTGGTCCGTGTGTGCCGCCACCTCGCAGTAGAGCCCCACGGGTTCGGTGATGACGCCGCTCCAACGCCAGCCGGTCTCGCTCATACAGTCGTTCCGTTCACGCTAGTTCGCACCCCAGGTTCGCACGGCGGGGGTCCCGTCGCGCGACTCGATCAGCACCCGCACGGTGCCCAGGATGAAGTCGCCCTGAATCAGCGTTTCCACCCCCGAGGGAAGCAGCAGCTCCTGCCCCTCGGGCGAGAAGAACAGCACTCCGTTGGTGGATCCGAGGTCCGTGACAAACCAGTCATTTTCTACGCGACGCAGTCTCGCGTGCGTCTTTGAGATGGTCTTGCCCGCATCCGGCACCCGCACCGCCGGCTGGACACCGTCGCCGTGCGGATTACGACCGAGGACCACATCGTCCCCCGGGAGCTCCACCTCGCCGCCCTCGGCCAGCACGAGGAACCAGGCGCGCGGGGGTGTACGGTCCACCACGACCGTGGCACCATCCAACTCCGGATCGTATTCGGGCTCGGCGGGCTCGACAATCGGGGTAATCATCACGGTGCCCTCATCGGGCGCCACCGGCTCAAATCCCGGCTGAGGCACCCACTGATCCGGCACCGGGGGAAGCGGCGGGGGCACCTGACCGTGATCGGATCCGGGTGGGATGGGGGCAAAACCGGGATAGCTCATCGCTGTGTCTCCTCCTGGGTAATGTGCGTGGACGTATCGCTGATGGCGCGACCACGCGTCTTTTTCTTCCGTGTGCGAGCGGGTGGGGTGAGTCTGCGGGCGATCGCTCGGCCCCAGGTTGACAGCTGGGCCCCGATCCCCCGGACGGACACATCCGCCAGTAGGGATCGCAGGCTCAGTCGGGTGCGCAGTCTGCGCCACCGCCCGGGCTCGGTGGCCCGCAGGGTGGCGAGCGCCTCGGTCACATCGTCCCAGATGCGCTCGACCTCATCCTCGCCGGAGCGACCGCGGGCAAACACCGCGCGGTCAACCCGCCGGGCGATCGAGATCAGCAGACGCTCCTGCTCCCGCTCGGCCTCGGTGTGATCGCCGGGATCCGGAGAGACCCCGTCCCGGGCCAGGGCGAGAGCCTGGTCCACGCGGGGAACACCCCGGGGCACGGTGCCCCCGGCATCACGGTAGCCATCCAGCAGTTCTCCCCAGGCACCCAGCGCACGCGTTTCCGCGGGTGCCGGCGCATAGCGGTGCTTTCGTCGGAGGCGCTTGGCAATGGGCAGGTAGAGGATCGGTAACGCCAACAGGACCAGGGCCCCCAGGCTCAGCCCCACGATGCGCAGAACCGTCCAGAGAATCTCGACCCAGGCCGCCCGATCCTGATCCGGGTTATCGGTGCTCTCGCCTTCGCCCACGTTGAGCTGGGGGTCATCACTCTTGGCGTTCAGGTCCTGCGCGCGGGTGGCGTACTCGGGAAGCTGCTGTCCCTCGACCAGGTCGGTGGGGAGGTTCGCGCTTTGCGGGGTCACATCCACCGCGTGCCACTCATCATTAGCCCCGCGCACCTCGACCCAGGCGGCCAGATTGGCGCCGGTGCAGGTCTCCCGACAGGCGGGAACACCGGCGATATCTCGGGCCTCGCCCAGACGCACACCCACCACCACGCGGGTGTCATACCCAAACGTATCGGCGATGATCGCCACGGCCGCGGCGAACTGTTCATCATCACCCACCGCGGCAATCAGCGCGCGCTCATCGGCCTCGGGACCGGCGGCACGCTGCTGCCGATTCAACTCTTCGAACATCTGTTCGATTCGCGCCCCGCTATGGCCGGCGGAGCTGGGGCTGAACTGATATCCGCCACTCTCGCGCAGTCCGGCGATCCAGGCGGAGTTCACCCGGTCATCCGCCAAACCGTGGGAAAGATACCCGCGATCCCGCAGCCGCTTCACCAGCGTTTCGAATCCCGCAGCGTTCTGCGGCTGAGCCTGAGCACGCAACCAGGCCGTCAGCTCGGGCATCTCGCGGGTGGGAAAGCGGGGCTGTTTCGCGGCCGGGTCGGCGGGCGAGGTAGCGTCCACCGGGTTTCGCGCAAACTCTACCTCGTAGCCGTCCCCGGCACGCACGCCCACGGCACCGCCGTGATCGAGGGGGTCACTCGGCGGGGTGACCACGCCGGTCCCGGTGTCCCGGTTGAGATAGAAGGAGTCCTCCAACACGTCGGCACGGTTCCCCATGAAGCGCGGCGGCTGGGCGATCTGCGCGGGCAGGGGCAGCCAGAGCTGGGAGTACCCCGCATCGATCTCCACCTGAACGCGTTGTGTTGCACCGCCACTGACGGCCCCGGGGAAGCGGGTAAACCGGGTTCCACCCTCCGCCGGGGAGGCCACGTGGAAATCGGTTCCGTCATATCCGTCCAGGACCGCGAGCCCCAGGCGCTCGGGCCCCTCACCCGGGGAGGTCACCCGAAACAGATCCTCGTTGAAGACCGTGTCACGCTTCCACTGCCGGTAGCTACCCAGCGGGGTGGGCTCGGCCTGAATGATGAGGTTGGGATCCACATACGCCCGCGGCACCTCACGCTGCCCGAGCGCGGTCAGTGCGGGAGCACCCAGCGCCGAGCCGCCCAGGGCCGCGACCAGGAGAACGCCCCCGGTGATCCGTCTTCCCCAGCGATGACGCCGAGGGGCGGCGGGCGTTGCAGCTCCGGTCTCCCCCTCCGCGTGAATTCTCACCCCGGAGCCCATACTCAGCCCGCGGCCCCGCTTGAGGGCGGCGCGTCGATCCGAATCGGCGCCCCAGCGCACCCAGAGAAGCGCAGAGAGAAGGGCCACGGACCAGATCATCAGCTCGGTGGGAGCCACCAGGTTCCACCCCAACAGCGGCAGGCTCAGCGGCGCGCTCACCTGCCCGGGACCCCAGATCAGTCCAAAAAGCAGCGGGAGCATGAGCGGGGCCACCGCCCACTGCACCAGGCGACGACGTCCGGTCACCAGCAGCACCGAAACCATCATCGTCACCGAGAGGAGGAGATAATACGGCACCAGCATGGCCTGATAGTCGCCCACCGGAAGGGTAAGGGTCAGCAGCTGCTTCCATCCGGTGACCACCGCGAGCAGCGCGTCACGCTCGGCCCCGGGGATCCGGGAGACATCCGCACCCACCAGGCGCGGGGTGGCAACCGGAACAGCGCTGAGCACAAACAGTCCCAGCCATACCAGTGCGATACGCGCCCCGCTCCAGCGCAGCGCGAGACGAAGCACCCAGAGCAACACGGCGATCGCCAGCGCCGCACCACACACCAGCCACACCCGCGGCGTGCGATAGATCGGCCAGACGGCCGCAACACTCAGCAGGCCCAGGACGAGCGCCGGTGCGAGTCCGGCCAGCGCGCTCGGGGTGAAGCGGGTGGTGGATTCGGGGTGACCCTGATTCTCGGACACGGGGGCGCTCATCCCTTACTCCCCCGCACCAGAAGCTGCGGCAGATCGCCCAGGGCACCCACCGTCAACACCATCGTCTCCCCGGACACCACGCTACGCGGATCCGCGAGACGTTCGGCTCGAATGACCATGACCCGGACCGAGGCCGGAAACAGCGAGGCCGCGCGGCGAAGACGCAGCGGATCGGTGTGCGACCCCACAATCAGGTACACGATCGAGAGCTGATCGCGCGTATGCGAGACGCGGTGCGCCAGGTATTCCAGGCTCGGCCCCTCGGTGAGCGCCTCCAGTTCGGCCCATGCATCCAGCATCATCGTGGCGGTGCGCGAGGGAAGCTCGTTGAGCTCCCCCACCCCCGCCCGCGATCCCTCGGGATGCCAGGCGGAGGCCACGTATCGTTCTCGGCCATCACGAATGGCCTGCACCGATATGGAGGCGGCCACGCTCACGGCCAGCTCAAATTCTTCGGTATCCACGTATTCGGAGCGCAGCGCATCAAACACCAGGGCCACACGAGCCAGGCGACTCTCCTCATACTGTCGGACCATGAGGGCACCGGTTTTTGCCGTCGAGCGCCAGTGCACGTGCCGGTAGGAATCCCCCCGGGCATAGTCCCGTACCGCGTGGAACGAGAGGTCCGAGTCGGTCAGGATGCGGCTGGTCTGACCGTCCAGGTCTCGCACCATGCCCGCGGTGTGCTGGGGCAGGAACACGATTCGTGGATGAACCCAGAGCCGCAGGCGCTTACGCCAGGTCATCTCCCGCCGAAACAGCCCCACCGGGTCTCGCTTGGACACCGTCACCGGACCCAGCCAAATCACCCCGCGGTTGGGCGCGGTCAGCGGCAGTGGGATCGAACGTTCCCCCCGGGGTCCCAGCAGCGGCACGGGCACCTCAACCACCGCGTCCCCCACCGTGAGCTCGGCCGTCGATGCGAGCGCCGGGCGAGTCGCCAGGTTTTCGGCGTTCAGCGCCACCGCCACCTCGGAACCGGCAAACACTCGATCGCGATCCGTAGAAATGGTCATCTTATAGGCGCGCACACCGATCAGGAATGGGCTGGCGCACAGCACCAGGATGACGGCCACACACGCCAGATACCACCCCTCGATCCAGCCGAGCAGAACACCCCCGAGGATCCCCAACACCCCCGCCCCCAGGATCAGCCATCCGGTCGCGGTGATCGTCTCGCCGAGCCAACGACGCAGCCGCAGCAGGCGTCGCCGCGCGCGACGCAGGGTTCGCCGCAGTCCGCGGCGCAATCGTGCGCGCCGCGTGGGGCGTTCAAACCTGGTGCTGGTGACCGTGGACCCCAGCTCGGTGTGGCGCGTATAGGTACGCTGACTGGTCCCGGTATTTCTTCCGGTTTCGGTGCTCACTAGACGCGGTTCTCCTCGGGAACGGGAACGTCCAGGAGTACCTGACCCACCACGTCCTCGGGACGCACCCCTTCAAACTCCGCCTCGGGTTCGAGAACCAGACGGTGGGCGAGAACGGGCACGGCCAGGTCGCGAACGTCCTCGGGCAGCACGTACTCGCGTCCCCGGGTGGCCGCCCAGGCCATGGCCAGACGGGACAGCGCGATTCCGCCACGAACGGAGGCACCCAGGCGCACCTCGGAGGCCAACCGGGTTGCATCCACCAGGCGCATGACATAGTCGGCGATCAGCGGGCTCATGTGGGTGTGACGGGCGAGATCGGCCGCGCGAACCATCGTGGCCGTGTCCACGACCGGGCGCAACGGTCCGTTATCGTCGGTCAGGCCCTGCAGGATCCGCATCATGGCGGCGGCATCGGGATACCCGATCGAGGTTTTGACCATGAAGCGGTCAAGCTGCGCCTCGGGCAGTCGATAGGTTCCGGCCTGCTCAACCGGGTTTTGGGTGGCGATCACCAGGAACGGGCGGTCCACCTCACGCGTGGTCCCATCCACCGTGACGCTCCCCTCGGCCATCACCTCAAGCAGCGCCGACTGGGTTTTGGGGCTCGCCCGGTTAATCTCGTCCGCCAACACCACGTTGGCAAAGATCGGGCCCGGGTGAAACTCGAAGCTCGCGGTCTTCTGATCGAATACGGTGATCCCGGTCACGTCCCCCGGCAGCAGGTCCGGGGTGAACTGAATCCGCGAATCCACCCCCTCCACCGACTGCGCCAGGGCGCGGGCGAGGGCGGTCTTGCCGGTGCCCGGCACGTCTTCCAGGAGCACGTGTCCGCCGGCCAACGAGGTGGCGAAGACGAGTTCCAGGATGCGGCGCTTGCCGTGGATGGCCTCCTCCATGTTGTCCACCACGGCACGGCTCACATCCTGTACCCAGTTGGCCTGCTCGGGGGTGAGGGCTGCGCTAGTCATGGGGTGGTCCTTTCAGTGGAGCCGTCGCCGGCGGGCGGTGCCGCGCACAGGGGCACCGGGATCGTCAGGGGTTTGAGTTTTTGGAAGTTTCCCATCCAGGTGATTTCGATAGTCACCTTGGTGGGATCCGCCACGGTGGGCGGCAGAATTCTGATGCGGGCATCGCGGATCGCGCTCTCGCTCACCGTCAGGTCCTCGGCGTCACTGGCGTCGGCGGCCAGACACTTGGGAACCTTGGTCACGGTCACCTCGTTGGTCGAGGTAATCGGATCGATCCGGCGATCACGCGAACAGTTTTCGGGTTCATCGTTGAGGCACTGATACACGCTGACGGAATTGATCACGCGCGCGGGATCCAGGGCAAAGGTTCGGCTCGCCGGAGCACCATCCACCCGATACATCAGGAACATGCCCTCCTGGGCCTGGACGATGGGCTGAGTGGTCAGCCGATACTCATAGTCCCCCGCGGGAGTCTTTGTGTACTCGGGGCTCACCCCGTATCCACCCGTAACGTCGGGGGCGGGAAGCTCACCACCCGGACTCAAATAGTTCACTCCCGTTCCGGCAACCCCGAACCCGTTACTCACACACGCGCGGACGCCATAGGTGAAGAACCGGTTGAGCCCGCCGAACTGGCCGCTTGTGCTATCGCCACTTTCGGGGATGAGATTACCGGAGCCATCCACCCGACACTGCGCCGGTTCCCCGGCGAAGCGAATCTTCAGTCGATAGACGACCGTGCCGCCACCCGGCGCACCATTCATGTTCACCTGCACGCCGGTGGCGAGCAGGGTCGAGTTGTCCTGTGGACGCAACGCCACGTCGCCGATCACACTCGGGCTGCCCCCCACCGATACCGTCGCTTCGCCTCGGGTTCCCTCGGTCGGTCCCCCGGGAATCGGCGGCTCGAACGTGCTCAGCGGGGTCACCCGAATGGTCTGGGATCCCACCGGAAGGGTGAGCTCAAGCTGGGTATTCGGTCCCGAACGGGCGATCTCATTCTGCTGTCCCTCGATGCGGAACGCGCGCGCATCCGCCGCCGCGGCGATACTCACCACCGCGATGCCCGTGCCCGGGGTGGTTGCCTGGGCGTCGTACCGGGTGGTGGCGGTCACGCTAGACACGGTGGGAACCTGGTACGCCCAGGAGGTCACCGGGGTGGTCTCCGGGGACTCGCCCACCGCATTGACCGCACGAGCGCTGAAGCGCTGCTTGGTCCCGTTGGTCATTCCGGTCACCTCACACCGATAGCTCCCCGGGGTACTCGGGGCGCATCGCCCAGCGCCGGCACGGCCATCGGCGCTCAGGCTCACCCCGGTCACCGCGGGGTGAGCGGCCTGGGCCTCGCCCAGCGCCACCTCGAGGCTCACACTGTTGCCGGTATAGGCAACAGTGGTGATACTGGCCGGGGCGGCCGGCAGTCCCTGCGCATCAAATTCCAGCCGTCCTTCGCCCAGACGGCCCTGAGCATCGCGCACCTGGAAGGGTACGGTGCAGGTGCCACCGGCGCTCTGGCCGGCGGGCCAGGTGATGTCGATATCCGCGGTTCCCGAACGTCCAAACCGGGCCAGCGGGCACGCGTTAGCGCTGATCGAATCCAACACCAGGCCGCCCCCCACCTTGCCGGCAAACGGATCAAACTCCCCGGGGATCCCCACCGCGGTCACCCGGCATCCGCCGGCTCCCACGGTGCACTGCTTATTCACGGTGGCCCCACGAGGAAGCTCGCGCGGCACATCCCCCACCCGGAGAGTCAGGGTCGAGCGGGCCTCACCGGCGCCGCTCACATCGATGTTGAAGCGTTCCTCGGTGCCCGGCGGCGCATCGGCACGGGCGGTGACCCTGATCTGGCTCCCCTCCTGGCTGACCTGGAACACGCGCCCGGCACCGCCGAGGGCAAATCGCAGCTTACCGACGTCGCCGGCGCGGTCACCCTGCCAGCGCAGCATGTCGGCGGCCACGTTGATCGTCTCATCCGATCCCGGCCGCACCACCCGGCTGAGCGGTTGCAGCTCGGCCTTCGGCTCGCGTGGCACAATCAGATACGGCACGGCGAGCTTGGTCCAGATCTTCTGGCCCTGCAGGCGCACCTCGATCATGCAGCGATCCTGCCACGGAGCCTCGGCTCCGGCGGCGTAGCGAATATCGTTTCCGGCGGCCGAGCAGGTAGCCTGGGGACGCTGCGTGGGCAGATCCCCCGATCGTATTTCGATCCGCTCACCGGGGATGCGCTCGACCACATCGTCCACCGAGGTTGCCACGGACTTATTCTCGTCCACGCTGATCGGCGCGAGTCCCGGACGCAGCGTGACCTGCAGCTCATCCAGGGACGGCATGATCAACAGCCCGTAGGCAACCGTCTGGCCGCCGTTATTGTCGGGACCGGCAAGCTTGAACGGGACCACGCCACCCTCGGGGCGGTACTCACCCACCAGCTTGGGCCCGGATGCGCTGAAGCGCTCCGAACCGCTGCCCCAGGGGCTGAGCTCGAGCTTATTCGGGTCTCCCGCGGACCAGCGCACGCGGTCGGTCCGCACATCCACCCCGGTGGTGGCCAGGACCGAACGGTCCCGGGCCGTGAGGGTGGTGTCGGCCACGATCGGAGCCTGGGTGCCCACCCGGTCGGAGACAAACACGCTGATTCGCCCCTCGGCCGTGCTCTTGCTGGCCGAAGAACGCACGGTGTAACGGAACGAAAAGCTGCCACCGTTGGGACTCGAAGAGATTCCCACCCGACCACGCTTCATCTCCGACAGGTCCAGGAGCGACGCCAGCTCCCGGTACTCCGCGCTCTGCGGGTCGGCACCGGTCTCGGGCACAACGCCGAGCAGCTCGAGCTTCCCCTGGGCGGGATCAACGTCATTGAGCAGGGGTTCCACGGTGGTGAGCGCGCCGGAACCGCGCACCAGTCGAACCGAGTCGGAGATCGTAATCGGCGCCCCCGGGTCCGGGGCAATGTCTCCGACGGATACCCGAATCGTCCCGGTTCCATCGGCTCCCTCGGGGTCGCGAACCGTATATCCAATGGTCACGAGGCCCGGCTTCGCGGTCTCGGCAATCGAGAGCACAACCTCATTATCCGAGGTTCCTACGGTGGAGGACACGAAGTCCTTGGACTCCACCGAGACCAGGCGCACCCGATCCCCATCGGGATCCACCCCGCTCAGCGGAACCCGGACCCTTGCCTCCTGGCCAGGCAGGACCCGGGCCACCAGCGCGGCCGGGATCGGTGGGCGGTTATTGCCCTCGGGAAGCACGGTAATCTGCACCCGTCCGATATCGGATTTTTCCGGGGCGCTCTCCTGATACGCGGTGTAGCTGACCGTATAGGTCCCGGGTGACTGCGGTGCCAGGTAACGCAGGGTGTTGCCCGAGGCAAACGCCAGCTCACCCTCGGCTCCGGAACCGGTGATCGTCGGGTCGAGGTTGAGGCGCTCGCCGCTGCCCACAACGTCGTTTTCCAAGACGTTGATATCCACCACGTTGCCGGCGCGCACGGTGGCAAAATCGGGGAGGGCAATGACCGGATCGGTCCCGGTTTCGGGCACCTGGAATACCGTCATCTGGCCGGTGGCGGTCTGCCCCTGGCCATCGGATACGGTGATCTGGGCGGTTCCCACCAGCCCGGCGGCGCCGGTGCTCGTGGTCCCCGATACGCGCAGAGATTCGCGTTCGATCGGCGCGACGTTCAGCGATCCGGAGAGCACCGTAGCCTTTTCGACGGTGAAAACGCGATCGGCCATCCGGGGAATCACGTCCAACACGCTCACCACGGTGTCCTGCAGCGGCCGGACATAGGCTCGGGTGGGCGGCAGGGTGAGCGCGGGCAACGTTTCGGGAGCAACCACACGGATCACGCCCGTTTGCTCGGTGGAGGTCATAGTGTCCCGCACCGAGGTTTGCACCAGGTACGATCCGGGTTGCGACGGGCTCACGGCGACCGTGCCGCGAGCCTGCTGCGGCACCACCTGCAGCCCGGCCGAGGATCCCTGCGGCTGTGCGGCATCCACCAACGCGAACGAACCCGATCCGCCACTCACCCGCTCAAGCGCGTTCACCTCGATGTTCTGCCCCACGGGAACGCTGACCACCATCGGTTCCACCACCGGGACGGCGGAACTCAGTACCTGGACGTTGAGCGTCCGGGTGGTTTCGATGCCCTGGGAGTCCGACACGGTCACCTCAACGGGGATCTGCCCGTCCGGTGCGTTCTGGTCGGTATGCCGCAGCACGATCCGTCCATCCTCGGTGGCGACGGCGCGCATCGGGGCGGCGGGATCGGTGGTTCGAGCCGAGAGCAGCGTAATCGGGTCGCCCTCGGGATCGACCCATCCCTCCATGATGGGGAGGGAGAGGGTGCCGCCGGGGGTGAGCTGCGGGGTTGGCCAACTCAGCTGACAGCCCTCCACCCCACACCAGGCCGGACCGCTGTTCTCCTCGGGGGTGCGCACGGTCAGGGTCACGGTTGCGGACTCCGATTCGAGCGTTCCGTCGGTGATCTTATAGGCGAATGTGGCCGAGCCGCTCGCCGATTCACCCACCTGAATCGCCAGCCGCTGATTGCCAGGCAGCACGCTAATCTGGCCAAACCCCGCCGGGTCGAGTCCGGTGACGGACTCGGGGACGATGCTCAACACGTCCTTCTTATTCGGGTCGTAGTCGTTGAGCAGTACCAGAAGCTCGGTCTGTCCCCCGGCGCGGACCCCAAAGCTATCGGGCACCGCGATCGGGGGCATCTCCTCGGTCGCATCGTCCACGACGACGGTGCCGGTGTCCTGGCGCGGAGGCTGGTTGAGGGTCCACTGGGAGAGCGGGATCGGGGTACCATCGGGCAGCATCCAGAGCATGCCGGTCTGGCGTTCGCTCAGCACCGCGCGGGTTCCGTTTGTTTGGATGACCGGGTCGAGACGACGGTCGGCGGCACCGGACGCGGCGTCATAGGTGAGCTCGGTGGTTCTGGATCCACCGGTCCACAGCGTGCCGGCACCGGTGTCGAGCCAGGCACCATAGCCGGTTCCGTCCACGCGCGTCGGCTGGGCGGGTGTCCCGCGAGCGGTGACGGTGCGGGAAACCTTGCCGTCCTCGGCCACCGACCAGAGACCCGAATCATCGGCGACCAGAATGTCGTCACCGGTTTCGGAGACGCCCGTCTGCAGCAGAGCCTCGGCACCAATCTCCAGTTTGACCGGCTTATCCGCCCCCTGCCGCCAGAGCGATCCGCCGGTGGGATCAAGCAGTGCCCAGCGCCCACCCGCGGTGGTCAGCTGGGGTTCCTTAACCTGCGCGACCTCGGCGGGGACCGCATCCCCACCTCCGTCGAACTCACCGCGAGCGATGCTAAAGGTACGCACCCGGGACTCCCCAGCCGAATACATTTTCAGCGTGCCATCGTCGGACAGCGCAATCTGGGTGGCCTCATAGTGGGTGCGCGGGGCGGGTTTGCCCTCGGCATCGGCGCTGGGCGAGGGACCGGCGGTTGCCTTACCCGCCAGCGGGTCGACCGCCGATGCCCCGGTGATACGCCCGGTTGCCGGGGCGGGGGCGCTGGTTCCGGCGAGGGACGCCTCGGCGTCGCTTTCGGCCAGCGTACCGGCGAATACCTCCCCGGACTCGGTCCGGAATGCGAAGTAGTTACCGGCGGAGATCACCTCGCGCGTTCCCGACGGGGTGGATTCGGCGGCGGGACCGCCCGGGTCCTTCCCCCCGGGACCCTGCGCGGACACGGCCGTGGATTCGGGATCCGCGGAGTCGCCGGTTTCGGGTGAGGTTTTGCCGTTTCCGTCGCTGGCAACCAGATCCTCGGGGAACGCGGCGTTGATCGGCCAGGCCCGACTGAGGCCGGCACCAAAGAGCACGCTTGAGCGTCCGGCCTGGATCACCTGGGCGGGCTCGGTGGCCTTGCGCACGGTATCCAGCTCGCCGGTTTCGGTGTTGACCCGGGCGTACTGGCCGGCATCCCGGCTCACCCAGACGGCGGTCTCGGTGCGGGGCAGTTCCTGCGCCTGATACCCCTCACTGAAGACGGCGAGGGTCGCGATGACCGCAACCGCGGTTCCGCCTCCCACCCAGGCAATCACCCGATTCCGACGGCGACGCGAGCGACGATCCGCTCCCCCGAGCCCCCAGCTCGCGGACAGGGTCGCGCGAATGCCCATCAGAGCGCCCCGCGCATCAGCATCACGACGCCCACGATGATGCCGCCGGCTACGACGGTCCCACCGATGCCGATCAGCATTGCGGTCATCGGAGACATCGTGGGTGCAGAGGTACGCTGCACCGAGGAGGATCGGTCGGTCCGCGGCTGCTCGGCACGCAGGGCCGCCCGCTCGGTCTTCCGCGAGCTCGACCGCACCGAGCTGACCACGGGACCACGCTGCCGGTCGGTGTTGACCGAGGGCAACGCCCCGGCCCATTCGGAGGACATCACTTCGAGCGGGGTGAGGTCATAGCCAAACTCGCGCTGAAGCGCACGCAGAGCCTCGGCGAATTCCAGCATCGAGGCAAACCGCTCATCGGGATTCTTGCGCATGGCACGAGAGAGCACATCGTCGAGGCGTCCCTGACCCATTCCGCCGGGAAGCCCGATGTAGAGGGCCTTCGTGATGCGGGCCGCCAGTTTTTCGCGCACATTTTGTGCCCGCTCCGCCGATTCGAACGGGGAACGCCCGGCGGCAAAGGTATACAGGGTGGCGGCAAGAGACCAGATTTCGCTGGCGATGGTGCCGGATGTGGATGTCTGCACCACCTCGGGTGCCGCCCAGGGATAGGACAGCGCGATTTGGGCACCGGGTTCCACCTCACCGCGCACCTCGGCGATACCAAAGTCCGCCAAAACCGGTCGGCCCAGGGTGGTGACCAGAACGTTTGAGGGTTTGAGATCGCGATGCAGGACTCCACTGCGATGAGCGGTCTCCAGCGCACCGGCCAGCCGCACCCCCGCATCGAGCACCTGCTCGAGGGTCAGCGGGTTGGCGCTGCGCATGCGCGAGCGCATCGAGTCGGGACAGTACTCCATGGCGATATAGGCCCGACCATCGGCGGAAATACTCGCCTGATAGATCGAGACGATTGAGGGGTGAACGCTGAGACGGGCCATCACATCGGCCTCGGCCTCGAACCCGCGTCGGGTCTGGGCGGTGGAGCCCACACCGTTGAGGACCTTCACCGCGACCACGCGGTGTGGCATGTCCTGCTCGTACAGGTAGACCTCGGCAAACCCACCCGAGCCCAGGGGCCGGACATAGCTATAGCCGGGGATGACCGGCGGGCTGCTCGGCGTGCGCGATGATGCGGTGCGCTCTGACACTCAATTCCTCCTCAGTTGCTGCCGGGGCTGGACGCACACGACTGATCCCGCAACTAAGCACTGAGAAAGAATACCCCCGTAAAGCCCCCGCTACTCCATCTTTGCACGAGTCGAACCCGGTTGATGACACGCGCACCATTAAATACGGCGGCGGCCGTCGCCACACGAGGTGACGACGGCCGCCGGACCGGTTCGAAGTCTAGCCGCGGACGGCGTCGAAGCCCGCCTGAATCTGCTCAACCAGGTACTCACGGTCCTCGAGCGGGAGGAACGCGCCGGCGGCGGCGTTGAGCTGGAAGGTCTCCAGGTCATCCAGGTCGTACCCGAAGGTTTCCACCAGCAGGCCCAGCTCGCGGGTCAGTGAGGTGCCGCTCATGGTGCGGTTATCCACGTTCACGCTGACGCGGAAGCCCAGCTGGTGGAGCATGTCGAACGGGTGGTCGGCCAGATCCTCGCCCCAGGCGGCGATGGCACCGGTCTGCAGGTTCGAGGAGGGGCTCAGCTCGAGCACGATCTCGCGGTCCTTGACCCACTCGGACAGGCGTCCGATGTTCACGTAGACCTCGTCGTCATCACTGCGCTCGACGGTGACGTCCTCGGCCAGGCGCACACCGTGGCCCAGGCGCAGCGCGCGGCCATCGATGATCGCCGAGGTGATCGACTCCAGACCGGCGGCCTCGCCGGCGTGCACGGTCACCGGGAAGAAGTTGGCGGCCAGGTAGTCGAATGCGGCGCGGTGACGCGAGGGCAGGAAGCCGTCCTCGGCCCCGGCGATGTCGAAACCGGAGACGCCGCGGTCGCGGTGACGCACGGCCAGCTCGGCGATCTCCAGCGCGCGGTCGGCGTGACGCATCGCGGTGATCAGCTGACCCACCTCGATCTCCCGGCCGGACTCGCGCACCTCGGTGACGCCGTCTTCCAGCCCGGCCTGCACGGCCTCAACAACCTGGTCCAAGGTCAGGCCGCGGGTCAGGTGCTGCTCGGGGGCCCAGCGGATTTCGCCGTAGATGACGCCGTCGGCGGCCAGGTCCAGCACAAACTCGTGTGCGACCCGGCGCAGGCCGGCCTCGGTCTGCATCACGGCGGTGGAGAGGTCAAAGGTCTTCAGGTAGTCAACCAGGTTGCCGGCGTTGCACTGGTCCAGGAACCACTGTGCAAGGTCTTCGGCGTTGTCGGCGGGGAGTTCAAGATCGATCTCACGGGCGAGATCGATGATGGTCTGGGGACGCAGGCCGCCGTCGAGGTGATCGTGCAGCGAAACCTTGGGCAGACGGGCCAGATCGACGCCATCAAGCGAGGGAATAGTAGTGTTAGTCACCCGCTCAGTCTAACGGGGGCACTCCCCCACATTTCGTGAAACACCGCGGGGTGAACGGGAACTTCCCCGTTCACCCCGCGAGTGTTACGACGCGCTATCCGATCTTCTCGGCGATCAGCGCCGGCGGGGTCCAGCCGGCGGCGTCGGCGGAGATTTCGAAGGCACCGTCGATCGCCTCAAGCGCGCGGGCAAAGCGGGCGGGCTCATCGGCGGAGAGGGTGAAGAGTGGGTCGCCCACCTTCACGGTGTCGCCGGGCTTGGCGTGCAGGTCCACGCCGGCCGCGTGCTGCACCGGGTCCTGGGCGCGGGCGCGGCCGGCGCCCAGGCGCCAGGCGGCGATGCCGAACGGCAGAGCGTCCTGCCGGGTCAGCACACCCGCGGTCTCGGCGTATACGGTGTGGGTTTCCCGGGCCACGGGCAGGGCCGCATCCGGGTCGCCGCCCTGGCCGGCGACAAACGCCCGCCAGGTATCCATCGCCCGGCCATCGCGCAGCGCGGCCTCCACGTCGGCGTCGGGGTGACCGGCGAGGGTCAGCATCTCCTTGGCCAGCGCAACCGTCAGCTCCACGATGTCGGCCGGACCGCCGCCGGCCAGCACCTCGATCGACTCGCGCACCTCGTTGGCGTTACCGATTGCCAGGCCCAGCGGGGTATCCATCCGGGTCAGCAGCGCGGTGGTGTTCACGCCCGAGTCGCGGCCGAGGTCCACCATCGTCTGGGCCAGCTCGCGCGCGCGGTCGAAGTCGCGCATGAACGCGCCGCCGCCGAACTTCACATCCAGCACCAGCGAGGCGGTACCCTCGGCGATCTTCTTCGACATGATGCTCGAGGCGATCAGCGGGATCGAGTCCACGGTTCCGGTGATATCACGCAGCGCATACAGCTTCTTATCGGCCGGGGCGAGGTCGGCACCGGCGGCGCAGATCACGCCACCCACCTCGCGCAGCAGCCGGGTCATCTCCTCGGGTTCGAGATCCGCCCGCCAGCCGGGGATCGCCTCGAGCTTGTCGAGGGTCCCACCGGTGTGACCAAGCCCGCGACCCGAGAGCTGCGGCACGGCCACACCGAAGCTGGCCACCAGCGGCATCAGCGGGAGGGTGATCTTGTCCCCGACTCCCCCGGTCGAGTGCTTATCGGTGGTGACCTTGCCCAGGCCCTCGAAGCTCATCCGCTCCCCCGAGTTGATCATCGCGTGGGTCAGATCGCGAATCTCGGTGCGGTCCATCCCGTTCAGGAAGATCGCCATGGCCATCGCGGCCATCTGCTCCTGGCCCACATAGCCGCGGGTGAACGCGTCCACCAGCCAGTCGATCTGGGCGGTGCTCAGGGTGCCCGAATCTCGCTTCTGGCGAATCAGGTCTACCGCGTCGAAGGCCTCTACGGCGTTGTTGATGGTCATCTTCGCTCCTTTATTTGTGCCGAGTATTTCGGCCCGGATGCCACACAGCGGCGACCCGATTGTGTCGGATCGCCGCTGGAGGCACTGTGAAATTGAGGTGAAACGGAGGGGCTACTCGCCCGCGTACTCCACCAGGGTGCGCGGCCCGAACGCATCGGGCAGCACCTCCTCGATGGTGCGAATCCCCGAGAGGGTGTTGAGCAGCATGCCCTCGGCGGAGTGCTCAAACAGCAGCTGCCGGCAGCGACCGCAGGGCATCAGTACCGCGCCGTTCCCATCCACACAGGCGAACGCGACAAGCTTGCCGCCGCCCCCCATGATCAGGTCGGAAACCAGCGAGCACTCGGCACACAGGGTCACCCCATAGCTGGCGTTCTCGATGTTGCAACCGGAGACGATCCGGCCGCCATCGGTGATCGCCGCGGCGCCCACCGGGAACTTCGAGTACGGGCTGTAGGAGCGCTCCATCGCCGCCACCGCGTGTGCGTGCAGGGCATCCCAGTCAATAGCGTCGGACATGACTATCCCTTGATATAGGGCTTGCCGGACGCGGCCGGGCCCACCGATTGGCCCACGAGACCGGCCACCGCCAGGATGGTCACCACGTAGGGCAGCATGAGCATGAACTCGCTGGGAACCGGGGATCCCACGGCCGCCAGCACGTTCTGCAGGTTCGAGGCGAACCCGAACAGCAGCGCGGCCAGGGTCGCGCGGATCGGGTCCCAGCGACCGAAGATCACGGCCGCAAGGGCGATGAATCCGGCACCGGCAACCATTTCCTTCTGGAACGAGCCCACCGACACCAGGGTGAAGTAGGCACCACCCAGACCGGCGATGGCACCTGCCAGCGAGACGTTCCAGAACCGGGTGCGAGCCACGTTAATACCCACGGTGTCGGCGGCCTTGGGGTGCTCACCCACGGCGCGCAGGCGCAGGCCCCAGCGGGTCTTGAACAGTCCAAGGAAGACCAGGGCCACCACGATGTACATCACGTAGACCAGGGCCGACTGGTTGAACAGAACCGGTCCGATGACCGGAATCTCGCTCAGGCCGGGGATGGCCACCGGAGACAGACGCGGCGCGGTGTTCAGCGTCGCGGCATCCTTGGTCAACACCGAGGAGTAGAGGAACGAGGTCAGCCCGGTGACCAGCACGTTCAGCACCACACCGACGATGACCTGGTCCACCAGGTACTTGATCGCGAAGGCGGCGAGCACAAAGCTCACCAGCACGCCGGCGACCATCGCCGCGAGCAGACCCACCCAGGGGCTACCGGTCAGCGAGGCGACCATGGCCGAGCAGAACGCACCGGCCAGCAGCTGACCCTCGATGGCGACGTTGACCACACCCACACGCTCGGAGATCACGCCACCCATCGCACCGAAGATCAGCGGCACGCTGAGGCTCACGGTACCCAGCAGGAGGCCGGTCACCGGCACGTTGTTGCCCACCATGGCCCAGGCCAGGAAGGCCACCATGAAGGCGACGGCGAAGACGATGACCGCGGCGGTCACGATGATGCGACGGGTGCGCGGGATCAGCGTTCCGGTCTTGAGCGTTGCCCAGACCACCACCGCGGTCAGGATGATCAGCAGGACGGTCACCACCTGCCCGGTCAGGGCGGCATCGGTATTCCAGGTCGGCAGGCTGATCAGGTCGTCCTTATTGGACCAGCGGAACCCGGTCTCACCGTGACGCGGGAACACCAGGAACAGCAGGATCGACACGAGGCTGAACACGCCCAGCGCGATTGCCGCCTTCCAGCTGCGCAGCTCCTTCTTCTCCAGCACCTCACTGATCGCGGCGTCGGCCGCGGGGGTCACGACCCCGTTGTTGTTGTGTGCGCTCATGCCGAGACCGCCTTAGAGTTGCGACGCAGCGGACGGCGCTTGAGCTTGCCGTCGGCCGAGGGGATGAAGAAGATGGCGCGGATTAGCGGCGGTGCGGCGATGAACAGCACGATGAGCGACTGAACCACTCCCACGATGTCCACCGAGACACCCTCGGCGGCCTGCATGGCGAACCCGCCGGCCTTGAAGGCACCAAAGAGGATACCGGCGGCGAAGATACCCCACGGACGCGAGCGTCCCAGCAGGGCCACGGTGATCGCATCGAATCCGATACCGGCGTCGATGCCGGAGGTCATTCCATCCGGGGTCGTGCCGAGGATCTGCATCACACCGGCCAGACCAACCAGACCACCGGCGAGGGCCATCGCCCACATGTAGGTGGACTTGACGTTGACACCGGCCACCAGCGCGGCGTTGGGGTTGGTACCCACCGCACGGAACCGGAAACCGGTGCTCGAGCGGTTCAGCAGCCACCACACACCCGCGGTCGCCAGGACCACGATGATGAAGCCGGCGTGCAGCTTGTAGTTGGGGCCGAGGATCGCCGGCAGAACCGCGGTCTCCAGCATCGGGGGCGACTTCGGGTTGACCGAACCCGGTGCCTGCAGCAGGCCCTGGGTGCGCAGCATGAAGGAGATCAGGTAGAAGGCGATGTAGTTGAGCATGATCGTCAGGATCACCTCGTGCGCGCCGGTGCGCGCCTTGAGGAATCCGACGATGCCACCCCAGATTGCGCCGGCCGCCAGACCCGCGAGGATTGCGACGGGCAGGTGGATCCACATCGGCATCGGGAAGGAGAATCCGACCCAGCCGGCGGCAGCGGCGGCCACCAGCATCTGGCCACGACCACCGATGTTGAACAGGCCCACGCGGAAGGCGAGGCCCACGCCCAGACCGGCCGCGATCAGCGGGGTCGCGTAGGTCAGGGTGTCGGTCAGCGGACGAATGCCGCTGGCGAAGTCATCCCGACCGAAGTTGTAGATCGCGCCCTGGAACAGCGAGCTGTAGGCACCGGACACCGCGTTCCACACGGCACCGAAGAAGTCTCCGGGCTGGGCGAAGAAGTATCCGGCGGTTTCCTGGACTTCGCTGTTGGTCAGCGCGATCAGGATGCCACCGATGATGAAGGAGACCAGAACGGCGAGGATCGTCAGGACGATCGGGCCGTTCATGATCTCGCGCAGCACGCGGTTGGTGGCCGGCTCATCGGCGGAGGGCTTGGCCTCCCCCTCGGCAACGGCCTTGGCCGCCGCCTTCTGCTGTGCCTTGGTCGCGGCCTTGGCCGCAGGAGCAGCTACCGGAGCCGAGGCTACGGGAGCGGAGGCCGCCTCGGAGGCGACCGGCTCGGTTTCGGTGGCGGCGAGGATTGCCTCCTCAACCTCCTCCACGTGGTGCTGGTGTGCCTCGGCGCTCTCGGCTTCCTGACGACGGCGCTCGGCGCGCGTCGCGGGCTGCTCGGCCTCGTTTTCGGGGTTCATGGGCTCCTCGTTCACGCGGACACCTCGGCACTCGCGTCGGTTTCTTCGGCGTGACGTTCGCCGGCCATCATCAGGCCGAGAACCTCACGCGGGGTGTTCGCGGGCACGATGCCCACGATCTCTCCCCGATACATTACGGCGATGCGGTCGGCCAGGGCCACCACCTCATCCAGCTCGGTCGAGACCACGATCACCGGCACGCCGGCGTCACGGGTGGCAACCATCCGCTTGTGCACAAACTCGATCGAACCCACGTCGATGCCGCGGGTCGGCTGGGCGGCCACGAACAGGGCCAGGTCGCGGCTGAGCTCGCGGGCCAGCACAACCTTCTGCTGGTTACCACCGGACAGCTCACTCGCAAACGAGTTGATGCTGCCCGAGCGGATGTCGAACTCGGTGCGCTTCTCGGTGGCGAAGGCATCGCGGTACTCGCGCTGCACGCTGCCGGCCTTCACGAAGGGGGCACCGGTCGAGCGGTCGAGCATCAGGTTTTCGGCGATCGTGAACTCGGCGATCAGGCCGTCCCGGTTGCGGTCCTCGGGGACAAATCCCACGCCGGCATCCAGGATGCTGCGCACGCTGGTGCCCAGGATCTCGCTGCCGTTCAGCGTGATGCTGCCGGACACCTTCTGCTGGAGTCCCAGCAGTGCCTCGGTGAGCTCGGTCTGACCGTTGCCCTGCACGCCGGCGATGGCGAGGATCTCGCCCTGACGCAGCGAGAAGGACACGTCGTTGACAACCTTGAGGCCGTTCTCGTCCAGGACCGTCAGGCCCGAGACCTTGAGCACCTCACTGCCCGGCTTGGCGGGCTCCTTGTGCACGGTGAGGTCCACCGAGCGGCCCACCATGAGCGCGGCCAGCTCGGCGTTGCTCGCGGTCGGGTCCGCCTCGCCCACGATCTTGCCGAGGCGGATCACGGTGATGGCGTCGGCCACCTCGCGCACCTCGCGCAGCTTGTGGGTGATGAACACGATCGAGCGACCCTCGGCACGCAGCTGCTGCATGATCGCCATCAGCTCGTCGGTTTCCTGCGGGGTCAGCACGGCCGTGGGCTCATCGAAGACCAGCACGCGGGCATCCTGGGAGAGCGCCTTGATGATTTCCACACGCTGCTGCACACCAACCGGGAGGTCTCCCACTCGGGCGTCGGGGTCCACATCGAATCCGAAGCGTGCGGAGATCTCGCGCACGCGGGCGCGCGCCTCCTTCATCTTGAGCACGCCGGCGAACCCGGCCTGCTCGTGACCCAGGATGACGTTCTCGGCGACGGTGAAGACCGGCACCAGCATGAAGTGCTGGTGCACCATGCCGATGCCGGCGCGCATGGCGTCACCGGGACCGGCAAACTGCTGAACCTCATCGTCCAGCAGGATTTCGCCGCCATCGGCCTGATACAGACCGTAGAGCACGTTCATCAGGGTGGACTTGCCGGCGCCGTTTTCGCCCAGCAAGCAGTGAATCTGACCGGGTTCAACCACCAGGTTGATCCGGTCGTTTGCGGTAAAGGCACCAAATTTCTTGGTGATCCCGCGAAGTTCGAGTTTCATTCTGTCCTTCTCAGTACAGCGGGGTACAAGGCGAATTCGACCGGGGTCTGGCCGAATAACGGGGCACGCGTCCGGGGGAACGAATGGTGTTTCGCTCCCCCGGACGCGGCTGTACTACGTGCCGAAAATTACTTCTTCGGCGACGAGGGGGACTTCACGACGATCGAGCCGTCGATGATGCCCTTCTTGATGGTGTCCAGCTCGTCCTGCAGCTTGGGGTCAACCTTGCTTTCGAAGTCGTGGAACGGAGCCAGGCCAACGCCGTTGTTCTCCAGGGTACCGATGTAGGCGGTGGCGTCGAACTTGCCCTTGCCGGCCTGGGTCACGATGTCATTGGTTCCGGACTTCATCTGCTTCAGCACCGAGGTCAGGTACAGGTCCTTGTCGGCCGGAGCGGTCTCGTAGAGGTCCGCGTCCACACCGATCATGGCGACGTCCTTCTTGGAGTCCTTGATCGCGGTGATTGCGGACTGGAAGACCGGTCCACCCACGGGCATGATGACGTCGACGTTCTGCTCAATCAGACCGGCGGCAACCTGCTTGGCGGTGTCGTTGGCGGCGAAGTCACCGGTGAACGAACCGTTCTGGGTGTCAACGTTCCAGCCGCGGACCTGAACGTCCTTGCCCTTCTGCTCGTTGAAGTACTTCACGCCATCGGCGAAGCCATCCATGAAGATGGTCACGGTCGGCAGCTGCATACCACCGAAGGTGCCGACAACGCCTGTCTTCGAGTAGGAGGCGGCGGTGTAGCCGGCGAGGAAGGAAGCCTCGGCGGTGTCATAGATCATGTGCTTGACGTTGGGCAGGTCAACCTGGTTGTCGTCAAGGGTCACGAAGTGGATCTTCGGGTTAGCGGTAGCGGCAACCTTGGTGGCGTCCGACAGCTTGAAACCAACGCTGAAGATGATCGAGCAGTTCTGATCAACCAGGCTGGTCATGTTGGGTGCGTAGTCGTCGTCCTTGTCCGACTGCACTTCCTTGGGCTTGACGCCCAGCTTCTTCGCGGCCTCAACCAGGCCCTCGTAGCTGGACTGGTTGAACGACTTGTCATCGAATCCACCGGAGTCGGAAACGATGCAGGGCAGGAACTTGCTGTCGGCAGCACCGCCCTCAGCAGGCTTGGTGGGTGCCTGGCCACAGCCAGCCAAAAGCGCGATAACGCCGAGCCCGGCGATACCGGCGGCGGCCGCCTTACGAACGGAAATAGTCACGGGTTAGACCTCCAGAATGCGTCCTCGCCGATCGCGAGGGTCTGTGCCAAACGTTACCTAATGTTTCGGGCCCCCGGGCCTTCCTCCGCGCGGCCGAAACACAAGTGTTACATCCGTGCTATGGACGGTGGGTAGCCGTGCGGCGAATTTTCGGGACTTTTGCGCGTTAAACCCTTAACGCGGCCTCATTGAACGAATCTGGGACATCTCGGCGTGTCGCCAGTTTATGAGCGCATCCACAGGCTCGATTCACGCGTTCGGTTCTCGGGGCGGTCCCAGCGAGCGTTCGGGAACCCCTCTGCTTGCTGAAAGCACGACCCCGCGCCTCGGAACCGGGTCGAGGCGCGGGGCGGGTGTCGCGGGATGCACGCCGGTTATGCACGCGGGGCGTCCGGTGCGCACCGAAGGGTCGGTGTGCGGGGCGGGACCCTGGTGCGGGGTCGGCGCACGCCGCGGCGTGCACTACAGGATCGGCGCCCGCCGCGATGGGTTTTGCGGGGTTGGCGCGGCTAGATCGCGTCCCGACGTCGGGCACGCAGCGCCACCACGGCACCACAGGCCAGCAGGAGGCCGGCACCGCCGAGTGCGAGCAGCGAGGAGGTGCCGGTGTGGGCGAGCCCTCCACCTGCTGTTCCCGCCTGGTTCCCCGTGGGGGTTCCGGGAACGGTCGCGGAAGATCCCGGCTGACCGCCGACGCCAGGCCGGGCACTCGGGACACCCGAGGGGTCGGTGCTCGGGTCCACGGTTGCCGTCGGTTCCGTGCTGGGTCCCGCAGTGGGATCCGTCGACGGCTGAGCGGTGGGCTGCGTGGTCGGTTCGGGGCTCGTGGATGGCTCGGGGGTAGCGGTCGGCTCGGGCGTAGCGGTCGGCTCAGGCGTCGCGGTCGGCTCGGGCGTAGCGGTCGGCTCAGGGGCGGCCGCCAGCAGCGGCAGCGCGAGGGCCGCATCCAGGCTGCGGTCCCCCGGGGTCGCGCTGAGCAGCACCACCGAGTAGTCCACGCCGGGCTTCATGGTGCCCGCGGCCGGACGCACCGAGCGGTCAAAGAACCCGTTGCGCAGGTTCCAGCCCGGCTCGATCTCGACCTTGGTGACCGCATCCTCGGCCAGATAGTTGGCCTCGCGCGCGTTCCAACTCGCGGTGGGCACGATGCCGTAGATCAGGTTGGTCTTGGGGGTGCCAAAACCGCCGCCGAGCACGTTGATGTCGTTGTTCTTGGTCACGTCGAACCGGGTTCCCACGGGGTGACTCTCCACGTTCAAGCGCAGGGTGGGCGTGGTCGGGGCGGGGAGCACGGTGAAGTGGCCGATGCTGCTCACCACGTCGGGGCCGTGCCCGTTGCGAGCCAGGGTGCGGTACTGCGCACCGTCCCAGTCGGCGGGCACGGCGTCCACGACCATCGAGCGCGACTCCAGCACGCCGTCGCCGGGCAGGACGTTGTTCCAGGTGGCCCCGCCGTCACGGCTGAGCTGCGGCACATAAACCGGGGTTGGATAGCCGGTGAAGCCCGATGTGACAAACGCCTGGGACCCGGCGTAGACCACGCGGTCGCGCGGCTTGGAGTCCTCCCAGGGCAGCACGAGCGCCTGCACATCCACAAACGCGTCGGAGGTGGTCGCCGAGAGCGATCCCGCCTGAACGCTCAGGCGATAGTAGGCGGCGTCGCCCACCTTGCGATCGGCCAACACCAGGCTGGTGGCGGTGGCGCCGTCGATGTCGCTCCAGGGGCCGCGCCAGCTATTTGCCCGCTGCCACTGATAGGTCATCGGGATGTTGGTTGTGGCCGCGCCGGTGAGGGTCACAGTATCTCCGGGCAGCGCCTGCACGCCGCTCGGCTGCTGGGTGATTTTGATCGGCTGAATGTCGGCATAGTCCGGCACTCCCCCGGCCAGGTTGACGGTCACGCCGTAGGGCACCTTCTTGGCATCCCCCGATCCACCGCTGGAGTGCCAGTAGGTGGTGAGGCCCGACCGGTAGTGGAAGTCCACCATGTCGGTGGGCCAGGATCCCCAGCCGGTCGGGTTTGCGGCCTTGGTGGCCGGGGAGATCGCCGAGTCCTTACTGCGCGGGGACGCCGGGTTTTTCGGGTCGGTCAGCGGGAAGTAGTCGACGCCCGCATAGTGCGGGGTCGAGCGGATCTGATTGCCCGAGATGCTCACGTTATCCAGCTCCAGGATGACCGCGTTTTTCACCGGGGTCAGCGGGGTGGTCGCGCCGGATCCGCCGGGATCGCCGGCCGAGCCGCCCAGGGTCGCCCGAATCACACCGTGTCCGGAGGCATCCACGTCGAGCACGGGGTCCTGGATGTACCAGGGCACCAGGCCGCCGTAGGAGTAGATCGTAAACGCGCCGGTCCAGGCGATATGCGCCTCTCCGGTCGCGGTGTTGTGCTGGCCGGTGCCGGCGGTGAACAGCGCGCGCTGGCGGGAGTCATCGCCGACCATCGGCAGGCAGCGGTTGTCGCGGGTGACCTTCAGCGCGTCGCCGTTTGCCGCACGCTTAAGCAGGGTCACATTGCCCTCGGTGGTGCGGTAGTCGGCGTCGGTGCCGTCGGCAATACCCGCGACGAAATACGAGCAGGCACCGCTGTTACTGGTGCCCTGGGAGACGGCATTAACGCCCCACTCGAAGGTCGCGGTGGTGATCGGGGATTCCTCGCCGGGGGCGGCGAGGGCCGAGGTGGCGGGTGCCAGGACGGCACCCGCGCCTCCGGCAAACAGCGCGAGGGCAACGCCGGCGGCGCTCCACGCGGAGAGTGTACGAGAAATTGGCACGGTAACTTCCGGGTCAAATAACGGGGGACGGTTAAGCGTAGCCTAACCTAACCCAATTAATCGACCCGGAATCGAACCGAGTGATCGCTAGGCGGTGACGGACTCCCCCACGCGGAACAGCGCGATGAACATCGCGTCGGTTCCGTGGCGGTGCGGCCAGAGCTGCACGGTGGATCCATCCCCCACGACCAGCCCCTCGCCGAGGTCCAGCGGGGTGTTGGTCACGCCGTTCAGCAGCGCCTGGGTGTCCAGCAGCGTGACCTCCGGGTGACGGCGCAGGATCTCGGAGACCACACCGCGTGTTTCGGCGATGTGCGGCGAGCAGGTCACGTAGGCCAGCAGACCGCCGGGCTTGGTGCCTGCCACCGCAGAATTCACCAGGTCCAGCTGGATCACGCCGAGCTCGGCGAGGTCCTTGGGGGTCTTGCGCCAGCGCGCCTCGGGACGACGACGCAGCGCGCCGAGTCCGGTACACGGGGCATCCACCAGGATGCGATCGAAGCCCTGCGGGTGACGCTCGCCCCAGTCGCGCGCGTCCGAACGGCTGACCTCAACCTCTTCGGGCAGCACCGAGAGGGCGCGGCGCACCAGGTCGGCGCGGGCGGGCACCACCTCGTTGGCCACCAGGGTGGCCCCGGCGTTGAGCGCCTCGGTGGCCAGCAGCACGGCCTTGCCTCCGGGCCCGGCGCACAGGTCGCTCCAGGTTTCCCCGGCGGCGATTTCGCGTGTGCGGGTCAGGGTCAGGGCCGCGAGCTGCGAGCCCTCATCCTGCACCCGGATCAGCCCGGCGGCGGCACGAATGACGGCCTCGGGGTCTCCCCCGCCCAGCGTAAACGCCAGCGGCGAATAGGCGGCGGGCTCGGCCTCGGCGGGCTTCTCGACCCGCTCGGGCAGCGCGATATAGGTAACCTTCGGGGCCTCGTTATCGGCGGCCAGGGCCGCCTCAAGCTCGTCGACCCGGCCCTCGGCGCGCAGCGACTGGCGCAGCGCACGTACGATCCACTCGGGGTGCGAGTGCAGCAGGCTCAGGCGCTCGTCCTCGCTGGTGGCCGACGCGGCCACGCGCTCACGCCACTCCTCGGGCGAGGTGCGGGTGATGCCGCGCAGCACGCCGTTCACAAACCCGGTCGAGGAGCGCGAACCGACCTCGCGGGCCAGCGACACCGACTCGTTTACCGCCGCGTGGGCGGCGACCCGGGTACCGAGAATCTGGTGCACGCCCAGGCGCAGGACGTCGAGGATTTCGGGATCGATCTGGTCGGCGGCGCGGTTGGCCGCGAGCTCGATCACCCGGTCGTAGTAGCCGCGCAGGCGCAGGCTGCCGTAGCAGAGTTCGGTCGCGAGGCCCGCGTCGGCCGAGCTGAGGGCCGCGCGGCGGATCGCCACGGGCAGCAGCAGGTTGGCATATGCGTCATCCGAGCGCACGGCGACGATCACGTCATAGGCGACCCGGCGGGCGGGCTGGACGGCGTCCCCGGCGCGCTCATTGGCGGCGGGAGCGTGTCCGGGGCGACGCTGGCCGGCACCGCGGGGTCCCCGACGCTCGCCGGAACCGTTGCCGCCCTCACCTGAGCGGGTGGGCTTGCCGGAGTTCGGGCCGCGGCGGGCGGGTCCGGTGCCGCGGGGTCCGCGTCGCTCGGGGCCGCGGCCCTCGGGGGTGGAGCCTGGGCGTCCGTCGTACTCGCTCATCGGGTTTCCCCCTCGGTAGAAGTGGTTGCAGAAAGGTCTGAGGAAAGCGCTGCGCGCGGGGTGGGATCGGCACCGAGGCCGCGCCACCAGGAGCCGGCGTCCATCGCCTGCTTCCCGGCGGGCTGAACCCGCAGCAGTTCCAGGGCCCCGTCGAGAGTCCCCACCAGCACGCGCTTGCCGACCAGGCGGATTGCTCCCGCCTCCAGATCGGTTTCCGTGGCGCGGGCCGCGCGTAGGATCTTGAAGCGTGCGCCATCCACCAGGGTGTAGGCACCGGGCTCGGGAGTGACCCCGCGATAGCGGTTATAGAGTTCGTGCGCCGGAGTATCGAAGGTCAGCAGCGCATCGTCCAGGCCGAGCTTGCCGGCGAAGCTCGGCTCGCCCTGCTGCACAGCGGAGGTCGCGCTGCCGTCGGCGATCGCATCGACCGTGCGCGCCAGCTGGGCCGCACCGGTCTTGGCCAGGGCCGCCAGCAGCTCGCCGGCGGTGATGTCGGGATCCACCGGGTGGGTCTCGCTGGAGATGATCTCGCCCGCGTCGAGCTCGGCCACGAGCCTAAAGATGTCGGTGCCGATCTCGGTATCGCCGTTGATCAGCGCGTGCTGCACCGGGGCCGCCCCACGCCAGGCGGGGAGCCGGGAGAAGTGCAGGTTGATCCATCCGTGTGTGGGAGAGGACAACAGGGGCTCGCGGATGAGGCCACCATAGGCCACCACGACACCCAGGTCGGCCTCGATCCGGGCCAGGGCCTCCCCGGTTTCGCCACCCAGGCGGGCGGCGCGGGTGGTCGGAACCCCGGCTTCCTCGGCCAGGGCCGCGACCGGCGAGGGGGTCAGGACGCGCTTGCGTCCGAGCGGAGCATCCGGTCGGGTCACCACGTGCACCACCTCGTGGGGTCCCTCCAGCAGAGCCTTCAGGCTCGGCAGGGCCACCTCGGGGGTGCCGGCGAAAATGATCTTCACGGTAAAAACTCCTGATTTAGTTCACGCATCGGGGTTCGATCCGGGCGGCTAGAGCCTGATCTCCGGGTCATCGAACCGAACCTTAAGTGTAGGGGCCGCGCGGCCCGGACGCGCACCCGCGCGCGGTGCGCGGCGTTTTGTCGCGTACTCGATGACCGCGGCGCGCAGCTCCTTGGCCACCCGAGCACCCGCCGCATAGTCGAATCGCACCACGGCGCGGGATTCCCCGGTGGGGCGTCCGGTCTCCTCCAGGATCACCGGAACCGGCCCCAGGATGTCACCCGCGGGCAGGCCCTCCAGGCTCGTGAGCACCTCGCCGATCGCATCGGTCTGGCCCGTGATCGTGGCCAGGCGCACGGCCGGCGGGAAGCGCAGCGCGCGACGGTCGTTGAGCTCGGCGCTGGCAAACTCCGCCTGGTTCCAGGTCGCGAAGGCACGGGCGAGGTCCCCGCCCACCCCCACCAGCAGCACCTGCGCCCCGGGCGCGGCGAGGGCCGCCGCATGGGACCACCAGCGCAGGCAGTCCGAGGCGATGCTCAGCGACTCGGCGGCGAGCATCCGATCCCCGTCCAGCAGCAGCACCGCGCGGTAGCCGCCATGGGCGATGGGTTCGGCACCGCGGGTGGCCACGATCAGCGCCGGGCGATCCGGGACCGTGAGCACGGTCTTCTCCCCGTCGGCCACGATCACGGTGGTTGCCGGGAATGCGCGCCCCAGCTCCTCGGCCGTGCGTCCGGTCCCCCGGGTCACCAGGCGGAACTCGGTGCCCTCGCAGGTCGCGCACACCCAACCGGCGGCCAGGTGACCACACAGCGTACAGGCGGGCGTCGCCCCGCGCGAGGGAATACCGAGCGGACCGTGGCACGCGGTACAGCGCGCCGCGTCCCCGCAGCGCTTGCACGAGAGCATCGGCGCATACCCCGGACGCGAGACCTGCACCAGCACCGGGCCCTCGCGCACGGAATCGGCGATCGCCTTCCATGCCGCCGAGGGAATACGCGCGGCGGCGGCCGGACCCTCACCCTGATCCTGCTGCTCGGTGACGATGATCTTGGGGCGCTGACGCGGCTGAGGATCCAGCGGGCGAATAAAGCCCATCTCGACCAGACGCTGGGTCTCGACGCTGCGCGAGTGCGCGGCAAACACCAGCGCCGCCCCCGACTGTTCCTGCCGAATCAGCGCCGCGTCCCGGGCGTGCACGTAGGGGGCCAGCGGTTCGGCGTGCAGCGGGTCGCCGTCGTTCCAGAGGGCGATTAGGCCTAGGTTGTGGGCGGGGGCGTAGACCGCCGAGCGGTTGCCGATGATGATCCGCGGCCGTGGTTCCAGCGCCGCCAGGAACGCCCGATAGCGGTCGGGGTTGGGCTGCTTGGCATCCATCCGCAGAATATCCACGATCGGGACCCGCTCCTCGAGGGCGAGCAGCAGCTGGTCGAGGTCCCGATAGTCGGGGACCACCAGGATCGCGCTCTCCCCCGCCGCATAGCGATCCAGCGCCGCCTCGGCCAGGGTGATCGCCCAGCGTCCAACCGGGGCCTCCTGCGGACCGGGAAGCACGCCGGGCAGCGCGTCCAGCGCGATTCGCTCATGGGCCGCCAGGGCCTCGGCCAGGGTGTCCGGATACCCGGTAATCGGCACCGCCGAGACCTGTGGCGCCGGCGGCGCCACATCCGCACCCTGCTCCTCGTGCTCGGCGATCCAGGCGCGCTCCACGCGTACCTGACGTCCGGGCACCGCGAGGCGCAGGATTCCGTTGGCGGAGCCCGCGGCACGATCGGCCGCCCGCCGCGCGAGCGCCCACACCTCGGGGGTAAGCACCCGCGCCGGGGAGACCACCTCGCCGAGGTCGCTGAGCTTGCCGGTGAATTCGGCGTCGCTGGTGACCTCGACGATATAGCCGGCGGCCCCATTTTTCAGCGACCGCCAGGGCACCACGACCCGCACCCCGGGCAGCGCGACATCGGCGAGTTCCGGCGGAATGCGGAAATCGAACGGATGGTCGAGTTGAGGCAGGGGCGAGTCGATCAGCACCCTGGCGATGCTGGCCGAGGTCATTTAGATTCCGGCGGCGCTTCGCAGGTCGGCGACCCGGTCGAGCTTCTCCCAGGTGAAGTCGGGAAGCTCGCGACCGAAGTGGCCGTAGGCCGCGGTCTGACGGTAGATCGGACGCAGCAGGTCGAGGTCGCGCACGATCGCGCCGGGACGCAGGTCGAAGACCTCGCGAATGGCCGCGACGATCTTCTCGTCGGGCACGTGGTTTGTGCCGAAGGTCTCGACGTACAGGCCCACCGGGGCGGCCTTGCCGATCGCATAGGCGACCTGGACCTCAAGCTTCTCGGCGAAACCGGCGGCCACGGCGTTCTTGGCGACCCAGCGCATCGCGTAGGCTGCCGAGCGGTCCACCTTCGACGGGTCCTTACCGGAGAAGGCACCGCCGCCGTGACGGGAGGCTCCACCGTAGGTGTCGATGATGATCTTGCGACCGGTGAGTCCCGCGTCACCCATCGGTCCCCCGATCACGAAGCGACCGGTGGGGTTGATCAGGGTGTTGCGGCCCGACGTGTCGAGCTCGAGCTCGGCGAGCACCGGGTCGATGACCAGGGCCTCAACCTCGCGGCGCAGACGCTCGGTGGTCACCTCGTCGCGGTGCTGGGTCGAGAGGACCACGGTCTCCACGGTGCGCGGGATGATGCCCTCGTACCCAATGGTGACCTGGGTCTTGCCGTCGGGACGCAGGTAGTCCAGCTCCCCGCTCTTGCGCACCTCGGAGAGGCGCTCGGCGAGGCGGTGCGAGATCCAGCTGGGCAGCGGCATGTACTGCGGGGTCTCGGTGGTGGCGAACCCGAACATGATGCCCTGGTCGCCGGCGCCCTGCAGGTCCAGCGCGTCGGCGCTGGTGCCCTCGCGGGTCTCGAACGCGGTGTCCACGCCCTGGGCGATATCCGGGGACTGCGCGCCGATGGAGACGTTCACACCACAGGAGGCACCGTCAAAACCGGTCTCCGAGCTGTTGTAACCGATGCCCAGGATGACATCGCGCACGATGGCCGGGATCTCCACATACGCGGAGGTGGTGACCTCGCCGGCGACCTGGACCAGGCCGGTGGTGACCAGGGTTTCCACGGCCACGCGGGCGGTGGGGTCCTCGGTGATCAGGGCGTCGAGGATGGAGTCGGAGATCTGATCACAGATCTTATCGGGGTGCCCCTCCGTCACGGACTCGGAGGTAAACAGGCGCAGATCGGTCATGGTGATACTCCTCAAAGGTGCTGCGAGACTATAAAAATCGCGGTGGTTAACTCGGGCTATCCGGCGGTGATCGCGGTGAGGATGGCGTCGGCCACCTCGCGCTTCGAACCGGAAGCTTCCCCAACTATAGTGCCGGTGGCATCGAGGATGATGACCGTGTTACGGTCGGCGCCAAATCCGTCATTCCAGCCCACGGCGTTCAGGCACAGGAAGTCGCAGCCCTTGCGTGCGAGCTTGGCTCGGCCGAGCTCCAGGAGGTGCTCCCGGTCACGCGAGGTTTCGGCGGCAAACCCGACGATAATCTGCTCGGGACGCGCCAGCGGAACCAGCCCGGCCAGGATGTCCGGGTTCTTTTCCAGCTCCAGGGTGAGCGTGTCCCCACGCTCCTCCTTTTTGATTTTTGTTTCACTCACCTGCACCGGACGGTAATCGGCCACGGCGGCGGCCATGATCACGATGTCGGCGGCGGGCAGTGAGGTGTGCACCGCGCGCTGCAGCTCGGCGGCGGTCTGCACACCGTGGCTCGGCACGTGATTCGGCAGTGCCTCATCGATCGAGGCGGTGATCAGTTCCACATCGGCCCCGCGCAGGTGGGCGGCGGTGGCCAGGGCAATACCCTGCTTGCCACTGGAACGGTTGCCCAGGTAGCGCACCGGGTCGAGGGGTTCGCGGGTGCCACCCGCGGTGATCAGGATGCGACGACCACGCAGGTCGCCGGCGGCATCGGGCACCAGGCCGAGGCCCGCATCCACGATGTCCTCCGGCTCGCTCATCCGTCCGGGACCGCTGTCGGTGCCGGTCAGCTGGCCACTCTCGGGGCCCACAACGTGAATCCCCCGCTCGCGCAGTGTCGCCACGTTCGCCGCCGTCGCCGGGTTCTGCCACATCTCGGTGTGCATCGCCGGGGCGACCAGCACCGGCGCACGCGTGGCCAGGATGGTGTTGCCCAGCAGGTCATCGGCGATACCCGCCGCCAGCTTGGCGAGGGTGTTGGCGGTGGCCGGGGCGATGATCACCAGGTCGGCACGCTGGCCCAGGGCCACGTGACGCACCTCGGACACGTCGGTGTACAGATCGGTGGCCAGCGGCTGGCGCGAGATTGCCTCCCAGGTGGGCGCACCCACGAAGTTCAGCGCGTGCTCGGTCGCGATGACCTGAACACGGTGTCCCGCACGAACCAACAAACGGACGACACCGACTGCCTTATACGCAGCGATGCCGCCCGTTACCCCGACAACAATGTTGAGCGCGGAGGTCATTGGGAGATTGTTACTCGGCGATCGGCTTGATCGTGAGCTTGTCCTCGTTGATCTCGTGCATCGCGATCGACAGCGGCTTGTCTTCCATGGTCGAGTCGACCAGCGGACCAACGTTGTCAAACAGCGAACCCTCGTGCAGGTCGGTGTAGTAGTCGTTGATCTGACGGGCACGCTTGGAGGCGAAGATCACCAGAGCGTACTTGGACTCAACCTTGGTGAGCAGGTCGTCGATCGACGGATCGATAATTCCCTTGGGCTTTTCAACCATGTGGTTCACACTCCTCGTGTGGTTTACGCGGGGTTAGCGCGGTGGTGAACGGTGCGGCGGGCGCGGATCAGCGCGCGGCGACACCGCGAAGCTGAATCAAGTCTACGACCTCGGCCGCCGCTTCGGCGACTTCACCGTTGACAATTTGATAATCGAACTCATCCGCGGCCGCCAATTCGGTGCGGGCGGTCTCCAGGCGGCGCGCCTGTTCCTCCGCGGATTCGGTGCCCCGACCGGTCAGTCGACGCACGAGTTCCTCCCAGCTCGGCGGGGCCAAAAAGACCAGCGCCGCCTCGGGCATGGCGTCCTTGACCTGGCGTGCCCCCTGGATGTCGATTTCCAGGATCACGCTGGTTCCGCGAGACAGGGCCTCACGGACCGGGCCGCGCGGGGTGCCGTAGCGGTGCACGCCGTGCACGGTGGCGTATTCGAGCAGTTCGCCGCGCTCGATCAGCGAGTCGAACTCGGCGTTGTCCACGAAGTAGTAGTCCACGCCGTGGGTCTCCCCCGGACGCGGTTCGCGTGTGGTGGCCGAGATGGACAGCTGAACCTGCGGGTAGTTCTCGCGAATGTGGCGCACCACGGTGCCCTTGCCCACGGCGGTGGGTCCGGCGATCACCAGGAGCTTGCTGACCGGGTGACGCCCGAGAGCCGCACGCTGGTGCAGGAACTCCTCCAGGCGTACACGCTGGTGACGACCGAGGCCGCCCAGGCGCTTGGCCGGGGAAATGCTCAGCTCCTCCAGGATGCGACCGAGCTTGGTGCGACCAATGGCCGGAATGGCCAGCAGGAAGTCGGTGATTCGCAGTCGACCCTCGACACCCTCGGGCTCGGCGGTCGCGGCGGCCAGCACGTCCAGCGGGCGACGAGCACCCGAGGCGATCTCGGCCTTCACGGCCGCGCGCGCACGGCGGGCGGCCACGGCGGCACGCGACGCGGCGACGCGGTCTACCTCGGGCAGGTCACGGGTGACCGCCGAAGCCTCGGCGGCGTTCATGCTGACACCACCACGGTGGCGACCGCGGCGAACGCCACGAGAGACTGGGGGGCTACTCGGCGAGGCCGATGCGGGGTCGTACTAGGCACGGTCATACTCCACGGCGATTTCCTGGGTCATAGAAACAATTGCTCCCGTGATGTTACCTGGTCCGGCCGCAAGAACGCTGCGCGAAGCCGAAACAATCACACCGGGTGCCAGCGGGCCGTAAATTTCACGGGTATCCGCGAGGCGCGCACCCTGCGCACCGAAGCCCGGCGCGAGGATCGGCAGCGCCGGCTCGGGAGCTTCATCATATGACAGATCGAAGTCGGCCAAATTCAGGGTTGCACCAACAACCAGGCCCACGCCGCCGAAGGGGCCCGGCTCGGCGAGATTCCAGGCGGCAATCTCGTCCACGATCTGGCGGGATACCCGGCGTCCGGATTCCTCCACGCGGGCGCGCTGGATCGCGCGACCCTCGGGGTTGGAGGTCGCGGCGAGCACAAACAGGCCCTTGCCGCGCTCGCGGGCGAGCTCCATGGGCTTTCGGATCGAGCCGACGCCCTGGAAGGCGCTGATGGTCATCGCATCGGATTCCAGCGGTGATCCCTCGGCCATCCAGGACTGTCCGTAGGCCTCAACCGAGGTACCCACGTCCCCGCGCTTGCAGTCGGCGATCACCAGGATGCCGGCGGCGCGGGCCGTCTGGATGACCTCCTCCAGCGCCGCGTAGCCGGCCGAGCCGAAACGCTCAAAGAACGCCACCTGCGGCTTGACGATCCCGGCGCCACCCTGCACGGTGGCCTCGACCACGCGCAGACCAAACTCGCGCACACCGGCGGCGCTGTCGGCCAGGCCCCACTCCTCCAGCAGGAAGGAGTGCGGGTCGATGCCCACGCACAGGCGGCCGCGGCTGGCAAACACTTCCGCCAGCCGCTGGCCGAAGCCGGTGCCGGTTGCCCCGGCGGCGAGGGTGCCCTCGCCGCCGGGGGTCACGGCCGCGCTCACGCGGAGGCCGGAGCCGAGGCCGCCAGGCGCTCGGCGCGGTCGATCGCGTAGTCCTGCAGCGAACGCACCTCGAAGCCGTTGCGGATGGCCTCGATCGAGTTCACCGCGGCCGAGAGCTCGGCGATGGTGGTGAACAGCGGCTTGTCCGCGGCCACCGTGGCGGCGCGGATCTCGTAGCCGTCGGCGCGGGCGCTGGAACCGGACGGGGTGTTGATGACCACGTCGATCTTGCGGGCGTTGATCAGGTCCACGATGGTGGGGTCGCCGTCCACCGAGCCCTCGCTGTGCTTGCGCACGGTGCGAGCCTGGATGCCGTTGCGGATCAGGATCTCGGCGGTTCCCTCGGTGGCCAGCAGCTCGTAGCCGAGCTCCTGCAGGCGCAGAGCGGGCAGCACGATCGCGCGCTTGTCCTCGTCGGTGACCGAGACGAACACGGTACCGCTCAGCGGGATAGCGCTCGAGGCCGCGGCCTGGCTCTTGGCGAAGGCACGCGGGAAGTCGCGGTCGATACCCATGACCTCACCGGTCGAGCGCATCTCCGGGCCGAGCAGCGAGTCCACAACCTTGCCCTCCTTGGTGCGGAAGCGCTTGAAGGGCAGCACGGCCTCCTTGACGGCAACCGGGGAGTCCAGCGGGACGCGCGAGCCGTCGACCTCGGGCAGCATACCCTCGGCGATCAGCTCGTCGATGGTCTTGCCCACCATGAGCAGCGAGGCGGCCTTGGCCAGCGGAATGCCGAGCGCCTTGGAGACGAACGGCACGGTGCGCGAGGCGCGGGGGTTGGCCTCGAGGACGTAGAGGATGCCGGCGCTGATCGCGAACTGAACGTTCAGCAGGCCGCGCACGCCCACACCCTTGGCGATGGCCTCGGTGGCCTCGCGGACGCGGTCGATCTGGGCGCGGCCCAGGGTCACCGGGGGCAGGGTGCAGCACGAGTCACCGGAGTGGATACCGGCCTCCTCGAGGTGCTCCATGACACCACCGATGTAGAGGCGGTTGCCGTCGTAGAGGGCGTCCACGTCGATCTCGATCGCGTCATCGAGGAAGCGGTCCACCAGCAGGGGGTGATCCGGTCCGATCAGGGCCTGACCCTCCTGGCGCACGAAGTAGTCGCGCACGGCCTCGGTCGAGTAGACGATCTCCATGCCGCGGCCACCGAGCACGAAGCTCGGACGCACGAGGACCGGGTAACCGATGGTCTCGGCGACCTCGATGGCCTCCTCCACGTTGTGGGCGATGCCGTTGCGCGGGGCCAGCAGGCCACCCTCATCGAGGATGCGGGCAAACTCGCCACGCTGCTCGGCGAGGTCGATGTTCTCCGGGGTGGTGCCGAGGATCGGCACGCCGGCGTCCTTGAGGCCCTGGGCGAGGCCCAGCGCGGTCTGGCCGCCGAGCTGCACCACAACACCCACGAGCTCGCCGGACTGGCTTTCGGCGTGGATGACCTCGAGGACATCCTCGAGGGTCAGCGGCTCGAAGTACAGGCGGTCCGAGGTGTCGTAGTCGGTGGACACGGTCTCGGGGTTGCAGTTAATCATGATGGTTTCGAAACCGGCGTCGTGCAGCGCGAAGGAGGAGTGCACGCAGGAGTAGTCAAACTCCACACCCTGGCCGATGCGGTTCGGGCCGGATCCGAGGATCACAACCTTCTTGCGGTCCGACGGTGCCACCTCGGTCTCGAAGTCGTAGCTCGAGTAGTGGTACGGGGTGAGGGCGGGGAACTCGCCGGCGCAGGTGTCGACGGTCTTGAAGACCGGGCGCAGACCGAAACCGTGGCGGATGCCGCGAACCTCGGCCTCGGTGAGGCCGCGCAGCTGGGCGATCTGGGCATCGCTGAAGCCGTGGTCCTTGGCCTGGGCCAGGACGGATTCGGTCAGCTCGGCGGCACCGGCCACGAAGTCGGCGACGTCGTTGATCAGGGCGATCTGGTCGATGAACCAGGGGTCCATGCCGGTGGCCTCGAAGGCCTGCTCGACGGTGGCACCGGCGCGCAGGGCCTGCTGCAGGGTGACGATACGACCGTCGGTCGGGGTGGCCGACACGGTCAGCAGCTCCTCGGCCGAGCGGGTCTCGGTACCCCAGTGGAAGGAGGATCCGCGCTTCTCAAGTGAGCGCAGCGCCTTCTGCAGGGCGGTGGTGTAGTTACGACCGATGGCCATGGCCTCACCCACCGACTTCATGGTGGTGGTCAGGGTCGCGTCGGCGGCCGGGAACTTCTCGAACGCGAAGCGGGGAACCTTGACCACGACGTAGTCGAGGGTCGGCTCGAAGCTGGCCGGGGTCACCTTGGTGATGTCGTTGGGGATCTCGTCCAGGCGGTAGCCGATGGCCAGCTTGGCGGCGATCTTGGCGATCGGGAAGCCGGTGGCCTTCGAAGCCAGCGCCGAGGAGCGCGACACACGCGGGTTCATCTCGATCACGATGATGCGGCCGTTGCTGGGGTCGATCGCGAACTGCACGTTGCAGCCACCGGTGTCCACACCCACGGAGCGGATGATGTCGATGCCGATGTCGCGCATGCGCTGGTACTCACGGTCGGTGAGGGTCAGGGCCGGGGCCACGGTGATCGAGTCACCGGTGTGCACACCCACGGGGTCGACGTTCTCGATCGAGCAGACCACAACGGTGTTGTCGCTGCCGTCACGCATGAGCTCAAGCTCGTACTCCTTCCAGCCGAGGATGGACTCCTCCAGGAGCACCTCGGTGGTCGGGCTGGACTGCAGGCCGTCGGTGGTGATGCGGATGAGCTCCTCTTCGGTGTACGCGAAGCCCGAGCCCAGGCCACCCATGGTGAAGGACGGACGCACAACCAGGGGGTAACCCAGGTCCTTGGCGTACTCGACGGCCTCCTCCACGGTGTGCGCGATGTGCGAGCGGGCAACGTCGGCGCCGGCCTCGATCACGAGCTCCTTGAAGAGCTGGCGGTCCTCACCCTTCTGGATGGCCTCGATCTTGGCGCCGATCAGCTCGACGTTGTACTTCTCCAGGATGCCCAGCTCGTCGAGCTGGATCGCGGCGTTCAGCGCGGTCTGTCCACCCAGGGTGGGCAGGATCGCGTCGGGACGCTCCTTGGCGATGATCGATTCGATGACCTCGGGGGTGATCGGCTCGACGTAGGTCGCGTCGGCGAAGTCGGGGTCGGTCATGATCGTGGCGGGGTTCGAGTTGACCAGGATGACCCGGATTCCCTCGGCGCGCAGCACGCGGCACGCCTGGGTGCCGGAGTAGTCGAACTCACAGGCCTGACCGATGACGATCGGGCCGGAGCCGATGACGAGGACGGAGTTAATATCGTCGCGCTTGGGCATTACTTGGACTCTCCCTTACCGGCGAGAACTACCTCGCGGAAACGTGCAAAAAGATAGTGGGCGTCGTGCGGTCCGGCCGCAGACTCCGGGTGGTACTGAACGCTGAAGGCCGGGATGTCCAGGCAGCGCAGGCCCTCCACGACGTTGTCGTTCAGGCTGTAGTGGCTCACCTCGACCTGACCGAAGCCCTCGGGCGACTCGTGCGAGCCCTCGATGGGCAGGTCCACGGCGAATCCGTGGTTCTGCGAGGTGATCTCGACCTTGCCGGTGGCCTTGTCGAGCACGGGCTGGTTGATGCCGCGGTGGCCGAAGGGCAGCTTATAGGTGTCGAAGCCCAGGGCGCGGCCGAGCAGCTGGTTACCGAAGCAGATCCCGAAGTAGGGCAGCCCCGCACGCAGACCCGCACGCAGCACCTCCACCTGGCCGGAGGCCGCGGCGGGGTCGCCGGGTCCGTTGGAGAAGAAGAACGCGTCGGTCTTCAGGGCCAGCAGGTCATCGGGGGTGATGTCCTGCGGGACAACGATCACGTCGAAGCCCTGGTCGGCGAGGTAGCCGAGGGTTGCGCGCTTCACACCGAGGTCGAGCACGGCGATCGAGCCGATCCGCTCGGTGGTGGCGGGCAGGGTGTAGTTTTCGGTGGTCGAGACGGTGGCCGAGAGGCTGAGGCCAGCCATCTGCTCCCCCGCGTTCACCTGGGCCACCAGGGCCTCGGCGTCTGCGGAGTAGTCGGCACCGGAGAAGATACCGCCGCGCATCGAACCGGCCGAGCGGATGTGGCGGGTCAGGGCGCGGGTGTCGATGCCGGAGATCCCGACGACGTTGTCCTCGACCAGGTTGTCGTCGAGGGTGCCCTCCGAGCGGAAGTTGGAGACTCGACGGGAAGGGTCGCGGACGACGTATCCGGAGACCCAGATCCGATCCGATTCCATGTCGGTCTTGTTGACGCCGGTGATGCCGATGTGCGGGGCGGTCATCACGACGATCTGACCCGCGTAGGACGGGTCGGTCAGGGTTTCCTGGTAGCCGGACATGCCGGTGGTGAAAACAACCTCGCCGAGGGTGGTGCCGGTCTTGCCATAGGCGGCACCCTCAAAGCGGGTGCCATCCTCCAGGACGAGGACGGCCGGTTCGGCGGAGCCGAATGCGGTGGTGGTCATGCTGAAATCTCGCTCTCGGTGGGGGTGGGAGTGGGGGCGGCGGCGATCTTTTCAATCGCGGCCAAAATGTTGGCGTGGTCGGCCTGGTCGATGACCCGGATGTAGCTATCCACATCCTGCTCGGGTGCGCGCCAGGCGAGCACGATCAGACCGTCGCGTTCGACCACGCGGTCAATCGTCCAGGTGGCGGTCTGTGCGCCGTACACGGTGTCGGGGGCAAAGAACACGGGGGCTCCACCTCGGGCTTCGAGGAGAATACCCTCCGCATTCACGGTGATCCGGGCGCGAGCGCGGAAGGACAGGCCATTCAGGGCGAGTCGTTCCAGCGGGGCGCCGGGCCGGGTGGAGGCCACGTAGAACGCGTCGGCTGAGGCCAGCTCGGTGAGGTTTCCGGGAATCACGCCGTTCAGGGTGATTCCCCCGTCTCGTCGCGATCGCTTTCGCCAGCCCAGCCACATCAGGACAAACAGTCCCGCGAGGAAGGCAACGATGATCAGCGTGGGGACGAGCGGGTTAGGCATGCGATGCTACCAATTCCTGGATCTTTTCAAGCGGTACCAGCTCCCCACCCAGCACCGTGGCGTATCCGCGGTGGAAGGTGGCCTGGACCCGGCCCGGAAGGCTGGTTCCCAGGTACGGGGAGTTGATCGAGCGCCCGCGCAGGTCTGCGACGGCAAAGTCGGACCGGGCGGCGGGGTCGTAGAGGGTGATCTCGGCGGGGTTGCCCACCGCGATCGCGAGGCCCTGGCCGGAGATGCGGCCGATCTGGGCGGGGGTGCGGGACATGACCCGCTCGACATCCGCCCAGCCGATCAGGCCGGTCTCAACCATCGACTCGTGCACCACACTGAGCGCGGATTCGAGGCCCACCATGCCGTTCGCGGCCTCGGCCCACGCGCACTCCTTAGCCTCGGCCGGGTGCGGTGCGTGGTCGGTCGCGACGATGTCGATGGTACCATCGGCCAGGGCCTCGCGCAGCGCGAGGACATCTTCGGCGCGACGCAGCGGCGGGTTGACCTTATAGCGTGCATCGTAGGAGCGCACGAGCTCCTCGGTGAGCAGCAGGTGGTGCGGGGTAACCTCGGCGGTCACGTTGATGCCGCGGGCCTTGGCCCAGCGGATCACCTCGACCGAACCGGCGGTGGAGAGGTGGCAGATGTGCAGGCGTGAGCCCACGTGCTCGGCGATCAGGACGTCGCGGGCGATGATCGACTCCTCGGCCATCGCCGGCCAGCCGGTCAGGCCCAGCTCGGCCGAAACCGAGCCCTCGTTCATCTGCGCACCGGGGGTGAGCTTGGGGTCCTGCGCGTGCTGGGCGATGACGCCGTCGAACGCCTTGACGTATTCCAGCGCGCGGCGCATGAGCTGCGGGTCGGAGACACACAGGCCGTCGTCGGAGAAGACGCGGACCTTGGCGCGGGACTCGGCCATCGCGCCGAGCTCGGCCAGGCGCTCTCCGGCCAGGCCCACGGTGACCGCGCCGATCGGCTGCACGCGGGCGTAACCGGCCTGCTCACCGAGGGAGAGCTCCTGCTCCACCACGCCGGCGGTGTCGGCCACCGGGGAGGTGTTGGCCATCGCGAACACCGTGGTGTAGCCACCGGAGGCGGCGGCGCGGGTGCCGGTCAGCACGGTCTCGCTGTGCTCGAAGCCGGGCTCGCGCAGGTGGGTGTGCAGGTCTACCAGACCGGGGAGGGCGATCAGGCCCTCGGCGTCCACGGTGGTGGCACCGGCGCGGGTGAGTCCGTTGCCCAGCTCGGCGATGACGCCGTTTTCCAGGATCAGGTCGGTGGTTTCGCCCGAGGACAGGCGTGCGCCACGGATCAGGTAGGTCTCGTTCTGCACGGCGGTGTCCTTCGAAGTCGTGGGAGTGGGGGTGGTCATCGCTGGTCCTCGCGTTCTCCCGAGAGCAGCAGGTACAGGGCGGCCATCCGGACGGATACCCCGCTCGACACCTGCTCAAGCACCGTCGAACGCGGCGAGTCCGCGGCGCCGGAGGAGATTTCCAGTCCGCGGTTCATCGGACCGGGGTGCATCACAATGCTATCGCCTGTGAGGCGGGCCAGACGCTCATCGTCCAGGCCCCAGCGGCGGGAATATTCTCGACTATTGGGGAAGAACGCATCGTGCATCCGCTCCCCCTGAATGCGCAGCATCATGACCACGTCGGGGTTTTCTGCCAGCACGGCGTCCAGGTCGTAGGACACCGAGGCGGGCCAGCCCTCGATGCCCACGGGCAGGAGGGTGGGCGGGGCGACCAGCGTGACCTGCGCACCGAGGCTCGACAGCAGCCAGACGTTCGAGCGAGCGACCCGCGAGTGCAGGATGTCGCCGACGATCACCACGTGCACGCCGTCGAGGTCGCGGCCGCGGGAGGCACCCGCGCCGTGGATGCGGCGGCGCATGGTGAAGGCATCCAGCAGCGCCTGGGTGGGGTGCTCGTGGGTGCCGTCGCCGGCGTTGAGGATTCCCGCGTCGATCCAGCCGGAGGCGGCCAGGGTGTGCGGGGCCCCCGAGGCACCATGGCGGATCACCACGGCGTCGGCACCGATCGCGGCGAGGGTCTGGGCGGTGTCCTTCAGGCTCTCACCCTTGGAGACCGAGGAGCCCTTGGCGGAGAAGTTGATGACGTCGGCGCTCAGGCGCTTAGCGGCGGCCTCGAACGAGATGCGCGTGCGGGTGGAGTCCTCGAAGAAGAGGTTCACCACGGTCTTACCGCGCAGCGTGGGCAGCTTCTTGACCTCGCGCAGCTGGGTGTCGGCCATATCCTCGGCCACATCGAGGATACTCAGGGCGTCGGCACGGGAGAGGGTGCGGGTGTCCAGGAGGTGACGCACTAGAGGCTCTCCCCGATGGTCACGCGGTCTTCACCGTCGATCTCGACCAGCTCCACGTTGATCCGCTCGGACTTCGAGCTGGGCAGGTTCTTACCCACGAAGTCGGGGCGGATGGGCAGCTCGCGGTGCCCGCGGTCGACCAGGGTGGCCAGGCGCACGGCGCGGGGGCGACCGATGTCGCCGAGGGCGTCGAGGGCGGCACGGATGGTGCGGCCCGAGTAGAGTACGTCATCGGCAAGGATCACGGTCTTGCCGTCGATGCCGCCGGCGGGAATGCTGGTGGGCTGCGGCGAGCGCGTCGGGATCCGGCCCAGGTCATCGCGATACATGGTGATATCCAGCGATCCCACCGGAACCTCCTGCCCGGAGAACTCCTCAAGCAGCGCCGCCAGGCGGGCCGCGAGGTACACGCCGCGGGTGGGAATGCCGAGCAGAATCAGATCACCCGCGCCACGATTGGATTCGAGAATCTCGTGTGCGATACGGGTGAGCGCCCGGGAAATGTCAGCCTGCTGAAGCACGATACGTGCACTCATAGGGCCTCCCTTCTTCGCCTCTCTGGACGACCTTAAAGGTTGACTGGTGTACAACGTTTCTACCCTAGCACCGCCGAGCACCTCGGCGCTCGCACACTCGGCTCTCCGGGGTGGACGATTGTGCGCGATCCGGGTGGGCGTGCGTCGCACTCGGCGTAGAATTGAGCCATGCCCACCGAGACTTCGCTCCCCACGCCGGTGCGCCTGGAACCGGGCGTGCAGCGTGAGCGCACCCTCGCCCATGAGACCCGCGCCGACACGCTCACCGCGGGCTGGCGCGCGCGACGTCAGAGCGGGGAAAAACACGCGATCGAGGACTTCCTCTTCACGTACTATCCGATCAAGCCCAGCATCCTGCGGCGCTGGCATCCGGGCGTGGGCACCGCGATCGAGTGGCCCGAGGATCGCGAGCTTCCCACTCGGTATATGCGCCTGGCCGATGGAACCATCACGGTGGATGCGACCTCGCTGCTGCGCGACCGTGCCCGCCTGATCGACTTTGTTGAGTTCCTGCTGACCCGCACCGGCGAGCGCGCCGCCCGCTTCGACTGCTTCGGCCTGCACGAGTGGGCGATGGTCTATAAGCAGGATCCCGAACAGATCCGGCACAACGGCGTCCCGCTGCGCCTCTCCCCGTCGGCCACCGACGCGGTGGTCGAATCCCACCGGGTGGGCTGCTCCCACTTTGACGCCTATCGATTCTTCACCCCCGAGGCCGAGCCCCTCAATCGACTCTCCCCCACCCGGGAGAACCAGCCCGAGATGGAGCAGGCCGGCTGCCTGCACGCGGGCATGGACCTCTATAAGTGGATCGCCAAGCTGGGCCCCCTGGTCCCCGGCGAACTGCTGCTGGACTCATTCGAGCTGGCCCGGGATATCCGCACGCTGGACATGCAGGCCTCCCCCTACGACGTGTCCTCCTACGGGCATGCGGCCGTCACTATCGAGACCGATGCGGGCAAGGCCGAGTATGTGCGTGCCCAGCGCGGGTTCACCGAGCGCTCGAACGCGATCCGCGCACGGGTGCTCGCGGTGATCGCGGCGGCACGCGCCGGGGTTGCCCCCACCCCCCTGAACTTCCCCCGAGACGCGCGTGTCGGGGCGGCGTGAGGATTGGGCCCGCACCTTTGACGGGCTCGATTTCTATGCCGCGCGCCTCACCGTCCACGGATCCCGCGCCCTCGCGGCCAATACCGGGCTGGCGAACTACCTGCGCGCGGCCAACGTGGTACTGCACGAGCTCGACGACAACGCGCCCCTGCGCCTACGCCTGGCGCAGTTTCCGCAGCTGAGCTTCGTGCGGGTCGCGATGCCGGCCATCCGGATGGAGTGGCCCCGGGATGCGCAGTCGGCGGATCGGGCAGCCATCGTCATCATTCTCGGCGGTCGAATACATGTTCGAACCGAGGGGGCGCTGCTCACCCGTGAGCCCGGACTGTTCTATATTCCGCCGGGCACCGAGCCGCTGTGGATCGACGTTCTCGACACCGATAACGAGGTGCTCTACATCAGCCTGCCCGCGGGACTGGTCGCCGACATTCCGCTGGCCACGGCGAGCGCCCACGTTCCCTCCCTGGACCCCTCGCTGCTGGCACCGCTGCTGGCCTTCACCACCGGACTGTTTGCGGTAGATTCCGAGCAGGCACCGCTGATGGCACCGCTGCGCCTGGTCGCCGAGGAGGTCACCCGATCGCTGGTGCGCCTGATCAGCGGCGATGCCCCGGCCCGGGACGATCCCTATGCACGCGCTCTCGACCTGATCGCCGTCGAGTACCATGCCCAGTCGCTGCGCATCGCCGAGATTGCGCGCCGCCTGGGTGTGGCCCCGCGCACGCTGCAGGCCGAGTTTGCCCGGCGCGGGGACACCGTCAGCGGGGCGCTGCGTCGAGCCCGGGTGAGCGAGGCGCGGACGCTGCGGAGCGCCAATCCGGGACTCTCGATGAGCGAGATTGCTCACGCGACCGGGTTCGGATCCGCCTCGGCCCTGTTCCGTGCGCTGCGCGATGATGCCGGGGACCGAGATGCGCTCGGCGCCATTTAGCGCAGACCGGCTGTCGTTTCGCGCAGCGCCCCGGCACGCGGTGATCCATTCCCAGTAGACAGGGAGGGAGGTTCACCTCCCTAGAACAGAGCGGGCATCCCACCCGAACGGCTCAGCCGCGGATGCCCGCTCAATCCCTTCCGAGGCTCGTCCGCCCACGCGCGGGGAGATCACGCGTGGGGCGCTAGCCCTGGTAGATATCGCGCAGGGTCACCGTGCGCAGACCCCGCTCCTGGACGATCTTCTCCAGCTGATCAAACACCTCGGTCACCGGCGTATGGTTGGCGTGACCGATCACGATGTGTCCGGGCAGGAACCATTGATCAGCAAAACTCACCACCTGGTCGGGCGTGATCAGCCCCGAGTCCGAAAGCGACCCGTACCAGAGCACCGGAACCGTGTAGCCGATGCTCGCGGCCACCGCATCGGTGTGCGCGTTGTGGTAGCCAAACGGCGGACGGTAGTAGGGCTTGGCGCTCACCCCGAAGGTCTTTTCGATGAACTCGTCGTTTTTGGTCAGCTCATCCCTGATCTGCTGATCACTGATCTTGGTCAGCGCCGGGTGGTCCCAGGTGTGGTTGCCAATCTGAATCTGCCCCGATTGCACCATCGGGCGCAGCTTATCGGCCACCTGGGTCCAGGAGGGATAGTGGCCGTTCACAAAAAACGTCAGCCGGGTGCCGGTGCGCTGGGCAAAGTCCACGTACTTTTCGACGGTTTCGGGATCCGCGCCGTCATCCACCGTCCACGCCAGATAGTTCCCACCCTTGGGCAGCCCGGTAATCGCACCGGTGGGAAGCGGCGCCTTTGTCGTGGGCAGCGGGAGCTGCGCAATCGGGGTATCCGAGGGCGAGGGGGAACCCGAGGGCTGGTCGCTCGGACCTGCCGACGGCAAGCCGGAGGACGAGGGGGTCCCCATGGTTTCCGAGTGCACGGCGCAGCCGCCGGTCAGAAAAACGGTGGCGGCCAGCACACCGGCGGCAAGAAGGGCAGAGGATCGCATGAGATCAGGTTATGGCGCGGAATCCAAACTCTCCGTAGCGTCAAAGCAGATCCACAGAATCGCCATAGTTTCGTTATTTTTGCCCACCCGGGTCCCGGAAAATCACCCATCGAACACATGTTCTAATCGCGAATTTCGCACCGTAACTCCGGGTGGTTTAGCATCAAAATTGACGGGCTCATTCGAGGGCCCCGCATCACACTCAGCACTGGAGCACCGCGTGAACCTCCCCCTCCTGTCCCCGCTCACCCTCGCCGATGGGACACCCGCCCGGACGGCCTGGGCATTCGCCCCCGGCGTGGTGCCACTCAATCACGGCTCGTTCGGTGCGGTCGCGAGCCCGGTCATTGCCGCGCAGCGAGAGCTGCAGCGCACCGCCGAACTCAGCGCGGTGGGCTGGTTCCCGTTTGCCGCCGAACGCACCCGGTTGGCGCGCGAGGCCGTGGCGGGATTTGTGGGGGCATCCCCCGCCGATACAGTCTTTGTTCCCAATGCCTCGGCCGGTGCCACGGTGGTTTTGAACGCGCTGCGGCTCGCCGCCGGCGACGAGATCCTGGTGACCGATCACGGCTACGGTGCCGTGCTGATGGGGGTGCGCCGACTGGCCCGGCGCACCGGAGCCCGGGTCACCATCGTGCCGATCGCGCTGGAGGCCGATGATCAAGAAATCCTGGCGACCTTTACCGCGGCGATCACCCCGCGCACCCGGCTGATCGTGGTGGATCAGATCTCCTCGGCCACGGCCAAGGTATTCCCCACCGCCGCGCTCACCACGCTGGCGCACGCCCACGGCGTCCGTGTGCTCGTGGATGGTGCCCACGCACCCGGGCTGGTCGCCGATGCGGCGCGGGTAGCCGGAGCGGATTGGTGGTTTGGAAACCTGCACAAGTGGCCGGCGGCCCCGCGCGGTTCGGCGCTCCTGGTGACCGCCGCTGAGGACCGCGACGACCTGTGGCCGCTGATCGACTCCTGGAACGCGGAGCTGCCCTATCCCGAGCGCTTCGATATGCAGGGCACCCTGGATATCACCTCCTACCTGGCCTCACCGATCGCCGTGGATTTTATCGAACACACGTTCGGTTGGGATCGCGCCCGCGCGGCCATGACCACCGGGGTCGAGGCGGCGGCCGCCCAGGTGGCCGCCGCGCTGGCCCCTCATGTCGCGGGCTCCACCCGACCCGAGGTGGCCGACCCCGCCCCGGCCATGCGCCTGATTCGACTCCCGGGCACCCTCGGGTCCACCCGCGAGGAGGCCGACGGGCTGCGCGAGCGCCTCTTTGCCGCCACCGGTATCGAGTCCGCCTTCACCAGCTTCCGCGGCATCGGCTACGTACGCCTGCCCGCCGTTATGTACGGGATACCTAGCTGACTGCGTTGGCCTGGGCGATCTTGCCCAGCAGGCCGTTCACAAACCCGGCGGAGTCATCCGTCGAGAACTGCTTGGCGGCCTCCACGGCCTCGTCGATGGCCACGGCCACCGGGACCTGCGGGTTGAACAGCATCTCCCAGACGCCGATGCGGAGGATCGCACGATCCACCACGGGCATCCGGGCGAGGGTCCAGCCCTGCGCGTAGGTTTCCAGCTGCTCGTCGATCTCGGCGGCGTGATCAAACACACCGTCCACGATCTCGCGTGCGTACAGCCACGATGCCTCGCGCGCGGGTTCGTGCGCGGCGCGCGCGGCCTCGGCGGTCAGGATCACGTGGATCGGCTGATCGCGGACGTCCGCGCCGTACAGCATATCGAGTGCCCGCTTGCGGGCTTTAGTTCTGGCGCTCACTACTAGTCGTTCACGCGGCCCAGGTAGTCACCGGTGCGGGTGTCTACCTTGACGCGGGTGCCGCTCTCAACAAACAGCGGGACCTGGATCTCGTATCCGGTCTCGATGGTTGCCGGCTTGGTGCCACCGGTGGAACGGTCGCCCTGCAGGCCCGGGTCGGTGTGGGTGATGGTGATAACCACCGAGGCGGGCAGGTCCACGTACAGCGGGTTGCCGTTGTTCAGGGCGATGGTGACGGCCTGGTTCTCCAGCAGGAAGTTCGCGGCGTCGCCAACGACGGCGGCGGGAACGTTGATCTGGTCGTAGTCGGTGGCGTCCATGAAGACATAGGCATCGCCATCGGCGTAGAGGTAGGTGAAGTCGCGGCGGTCGACGCTCTCAAGCTCGATCTTGGTGCCGGCGTTGTAGGTCTTGTCTACGGTCTTGCCGGAGACGACGTTCTTCATCTTGGTGCGCACGAATGCGCCACCCTTGCCCGGCTTGACGTGCTGGAAGTCGATTACGGTCCAGAGCTGTCCGTCAATCTTGAGGACAACGCCGTTCTTGATGTCAGCGGTAGATGCCATGAAAAGCGGTTCCGTTCAGTTAAAAAAGGTACGATCGGGTGCGACCGACCCACCCATCTTAGTAGACGCGCCGTGAACCTTCAAAGAACGGCGCGCGCGGGCCCGCCTAGCGGCCGGAGAATCCGGTCAGCTGAACCAGGGCGAGACGGTAGGAATCGAATCCAAATCCGGCGATCACCCCGGTGGAAACGGCCGAGATGACGCTGGTGTGCCGGAACTCCTCGCGGGCGTGCACGTTGGAGATGTGCACCTCGATCAGCGGAACCCCGGGCTCATGGAGCAGCGCGATCGCGTCCCGCAGCGCATAGCTGTAGTGGGTCAGGGCACCCGCGTTGAGGATCACCGGGGTGCCCGCATCGGCGGCCTCGTGGATCCACTCCACCAGCTGCCCCTCATAGTTGCTCTGACGCAGGTCGATCTCGACTCCCTCGGAGGCGTCTTCCTGGAGGATGCGCTTGAGGTCGTCGAGGGTCCCCGAGCCGTACACCTCGGGCTGGCGGGAGCCCAGGCGGTTGAGGTTCGGGCCGTTGAGGACAAGGATGCGGGTCATGATCGCAGACTACCGGATCCTAGGACCCGATCTCCTGATATGCGGCAAACAGCAGCGAGGTTTCCGGGGCGGTCAGCACGCTGGGCTTGCCGATATCGTCCAGCACGATGAAGCGGAGCATGCCCGCGCGCACCTTCTTATCGCGCTGCATGGTGGCCAGCAGCGTGTTCCAGCGGCCCACCGGATAGCTGGTGGGCAGATCCAGCGAGTCGAGGATCGCGCGGGTGCGGTCCACGGCCTCATCGGAGAGGCGTCCGGCCAGGCGCGAGAGTTCGGCGGCAAACACCATGCCCACCGCAACCGCGGCACCGTGACGCCACTGGTAGCGCTCGGCGTGTTCGATCGCGTGCCCCAGGGTGTGCCCGTAGTTGAGGATTTCGCGCAGACCCGCCTCGCGGAAGTCCTCGCCCACGACCCGGGCCTTCATGTCGATCGAGAGCTCGATCACCCGGCGGAACTCATCGGTTTCCGGGTTGGTGGCCACGGCAACATCGGCCTCGATGATGTCGAGGATCTCCGGGTAGTAGATGAACCCAGCCTTGACGATCTCGGCGAAGCCGGTGAGGATCTCGTTGCGCGGCAGGGTGTCGAGCACCGAGAGGTCGGCGAAGACGGCCGAGGGGGCGTGGAACACACCCACCAGGTTCTTGCCCTCGTTGGTGTTGATGCCGGTCTTGCCACCCACGGCGGCGTCGACCATTGCCAGCACCGAGGTGGGCAGCGAGATGAGCTTAACCCCGCGCAGCCAGGTGGCCGCCACGAAGCCGGCGAGATCGGTGATGGCGCCGCCACCGAAGCCAATCACGGCATCGGTGCGGGCAAAGTCGGCCTGTCCGAGGATCTGCCAGCAGAATGCGGCGACCTCCACGCGCTTAGCGGCCTCGGCATCGGGGACCTCGGCCAGCAGCACCTGATAGTGCTCGGCCAGGGTTTCACGCAGCGCGGCTGCGCGTGCCCCCAGGGTCGGCGGGTGCACGATCAGCACCTTCTGCACACCCTCGCCGAGCACGGCGGGGATGCCGCCATAGATGTCTCGGCCGATGATGACCTCATAGTCACCCTGCGGGGAGGAAACGGGAACGACGGTGGGTTCGGGGGTACTCATGAGTTCTCCTTAGCCCACGCGGCAATCTTGCCACCGAGGGCGGTGATGTGTCCGGCGGAGGTGTCAAAGCGAACGCTGGCAACCTCCTCGTACAAGGCGCGACGCTCGGTGAAGATGCGCAGCCAGGCGTCGGGGTCGTTCTGCACCAGCGGGCGCTTGCCGCCACGCAGGCGTCCGCGCACCACCCGCTCCGACACGGTCAGGTAGATGGTGGGCAATTCGCGCAGGGTAGCGCGGGTATCGGCATCCAGCACCGATCCCCCACCGAGCGAAACCACGGCGGGTTCGGTGAGGGCCTGGGCCACCACCTCGCGTTCGATGGCGCGGAAACCGGCCTCGCCCACCCGCTCGAAGATTCCGGCGATCTCGCCGTGCTCGGCGACGATGCGCTGGTCGGTGTCGATGAACGGGCGATCCAGGTCGCGGGCGAGCCGGCGACCAATCTTCGTTTTTCCCGAACCCATCGGACCGACCATCGCGATCGTCTTGGGGACGTGCTGATTACTCACCGGCGGCGAGCTCCGGGTTGGAGGCCTCGGCGGTGTGCAGGTTGGCGGCCAGGTGCGCGCGGTAGGCGTCGAGGTTGCGACGGGTCTCCACGATCGAGTCGCCCCCGAACTTCTCCAGCACAGAATTGGCCAGCACGAGCGCAACCATGGCCTCGGCCACCACGCCGGCGGCGGGCACGGCACAGACATCCGAGCGCTGGTGGTGGGCACCGGCGGCCTCGCCGGTTGCGGTGTCCACGGTGCGCAGCGAGTGTGGCACGGTGGCGATCGGCTTCATGCCGGCGCGCACGCGCAGCACGGTACCGGTGCTCATGCCGCCCTCGATGCCGCCCGCGCGGTCGCTCGAACGTACGATCACGCCGTCCTCGATGAACAGTTCATCGTGGGCGGCCGAACCGCGACGACGGGTGGTCTCGAAACCGTCACCGATCTCGACACCCTTGATGGCCTGGATACCCATGATCGCCTGCGCCAGCTGGGCGTCGAGGCGACGATCCCAGTGCACGTGCGAACCCAGTCCGGGCGGCAGGTTGTAGGCGAGCACCTCAACCACGCCACCGATGGTGTCGCCGTTCTTCTTGGTGTCATCCACCTCGGCGACCATCTTGGCCGAGGTCTCGGCGTCGAAGCAGCGCAGCGGATCGGCGTCCAGCGCGTCCACGTCGCCGGGCAGCGGCAGGGCGGTGCCGTCGGGAACGCGGATCGGTCCGATCGCGATGGTGTGCGAGACCAGCTCGACACTCAGCTCGTTCAGGAACGACTTGGCCACGGCGCCGAGGGCCACGCGGGCCGCGGTCTCGCGGGCGCTGGCGCGCTCGAGGATCGGACGAGCCTCGTCAAAGTTGTACTTCTGCATGCCCACCAGGTCGGCGTGACCGGGACGCGGACGGGTCAGCGGCGCGCCGCGACCACGAGACATGTCCGACAGCTCCACCGGCTCCGGGCTCATGACCTCGGTCCACTTGGGCCACTCGGTGTTACCCACGCGCAGCGCGACCGGACCACCCAGGGTGAATCCGTGACGCACGCCACCGGAGATGTGCAGCTCGTCGGCCTCGAACTTCATCCGCGATCCGCGACCATAACCGAGCTTGCGGCGGGCGAGGTCCTCACGGATGGCGTCCATCGACACCGGGACGCCCGACGGCAGCCCCTCAACGATTGCGATCAGTTCCGGGCCGTGAGATTCTCCGGCGGTGAGCCAACGAAGCATGGCACCTATCTTTCCCTCGTCGCGGTGACCCGCGCATGAACATCTGAGGCCGGCGTGCACGGGGCATCCGGCGAAAAACCGCTAACTGGGGGTGGGTGTTGCGGGCAGCTGCAGCCCCACCGCCGCATACATGTCGGCGAGGACCGCGTGCTCATCGGGCAGAGGCAGAGCGGGGTTGTGCCCCACAAAGATCCGCACCTGGATAAGCGCCTGGCGGACCAGCATCTCCAGTCCACTGACCACGATACCGCCTTCGGCAACCCACTCGCTCGCCAGCGCGCTGGGCCAGGGCGAATAGGCCACGTCAAACAGGATCGTGCGTGCCCGCAGATCCGCCGGGAACACGATGCCCGAGGAGGCCCCGCCGGGCAGGGTAGAGATCACCAGGTCGGTATCGGCGGCCACCACATACTGATCAAACCGGCGGATTTCCAGGGTGATCCCCAGGGCATCGGCGATGGGTTCGAGGTGCGCAGCCCGATCCGGGGTGCGCGCAAAGACCCGCACCGCGTGGGCACCGAGGCGGGCGGCGGCCACCAGCGCGCTGGCGGCGGTTGCACCTCCGCCCAGAATGTCGACGCCCCCGCGCGGCAGGGGGTTCTCCCCCACCAAACCGCGCACCGCGTCGGCAATCCCGGCGATATCGGTGTTGAATCCGCGGGGCGCCTCCCCGGGCACGAGCAGCAGCGTGTTGACGGCACCGGTCAGGATCGCGTTCTCGTCGCGCTCGGCGGCGATCCGGAACGATTCCCCCTTGAGCGGCATCGTCAGCGAGAGACCACGCCAGGACTCATCCAGCCCGGCCAAAATCCCGGCCAGTTCGGCCTCACCCACCTCGCGGCGACCGTAGTCCCAGTCCTCCAGCCCCAGGCGCGCGTAGGCGGCCCGATGCAGGTCGGGGGAACGGGAGTGATCAATCGGCGAACCGAAGACCGCGAGGTGTGTGGTGGCCACTAGCAGCCCTTACCGGGGTTCGCCGAGCACCAGTCTCGCAGCTGCTTGACCGCGGCCTCGTGATCGGCATTGTTGTTGGTGAAGACGGTCTCACCGGTGGTGAGGTTCACCGTGACAAAGAACAACCAGTCGCCGTTGGCGGGGGCCATGGCAGCCTTGATCGCATCGTCACCGGGGTTGCTGATCGGCCCAACCGGAAGCCCGTCGCGCTCGTACGTGTTCCAGTCGTTTTTGTCCCGGAGGGACTCGGCCGAGGACCACACCGAACCATCGGCCTGCCCCTTGCCGTACTGGGCGGTCGAGTCCATCTGTAGCTTCATCCCCGCGGCCAGGCGGTTTTCGATGACCCGGGAAACCTTGGCGAAGTCGTCGGTGGCCCGCGCTTCACGCTGCACGATTGAAGCCACGTTGAGGATGCGCTCGTACTGATCGGCGGGCACGCCCGCATCGGTCAGGGCGCGCTTGGTGCGATCCACCATTGTCTGTAGTGCCTGGGCTGCGGTGGTGCCCTTGGGGAACGTGTAGGTGGCCGGGAACAACCAGCCCTCCATCGTGACGGCTTCGGGCGGCAGACCGAAGTTTGCCGGGGATGCCGCGACCGCCTGAACATCGGCCTCGGGCACGCCGATCGCCGCGGCCAGCGCGGGAAGGATCGTGCGTCCGGTTTCACCCTCGCGAATGAGCAGGCCGCCCTCGAGGCGGTTGCCGGGCTTCAGCAGCGCGTTCAGCGCGGCCTGGGCACTCATCTCCTTGCGCAGCGAGTACATGCCCGGGTGGAATACCGGTTCGCTGCTGCTTCCCACCAGGAGCTGGTAGAACGACTCGACCGAGGCGGTCACGCCGGCTTTGAAGAGCGTGCGCGCGACCGCGGTTCCGTCGTCCCCGTCGGCGATGGTCACGGTGATCTGACCGGTACCCTCGCCCTCAAAGTCCTTCACTTCCATCGAGGAGATCCGTTCGATCAGCTTGGGGATGACCGGGCCCAGCGTCAATGCGCCCACCCCGACCAGGGCCGCCACCACGAGCACGCTGATGCCCGCGACCACGAACCCGCGCCGACGGCGCTTTTTGGGCTTGGTCGTGGAGCGCAGGGCCTCCGTGTGCTGGGCCAGCGCCGCCTCGGCCTCGGCGCGGCGCTGCGCCCGGGTCTCGGCAATCTGGGCCTGTTCGCGCGCCTCGCGCCGACTGGTCGGCGTGGGCAGCACGGGATCGGGCTCCTGGAGTGCCCGTTCGTGAGCCTCCAGGACATCCCGGGGAAGCTCGCCGGTCAGCTCGGAAAACACGTGGTTGAGGACGTCCTCCACGGGCTCCTCGGGGTGAGAGGATCCCACCGGACCGGAGGCCTCGCCTCGCACAATCGACTCGCTCGGCACCGAGGTCTCCCCCGACGCGGGAGTCGCGCCCGGTGCCGAAGTCTCCCCCGACACCGAGGCGTCCCGTGCGGCAGATCCCTGCGCGGAGGAGGCACCCGGTGCCGAAGCGGCGGCCGGATCGACGGGGCCGGAGGAACCTCCGGGGGTCAGGCGTTCGGGGAAACGTCCGTTCTGAGGGTCGGTCACACTCAGGCTCCTTCGTCGGTGAGCACCGGTTCACCGGGCGCGATCCCCCGGCCGCGCTCGGTGTCCAGGGCGTGTTGGAGGATGATAACCGCGGCGACCTGATCGATCACACCGCGCGACTTCTTCTGGGAGCGCCCCACGCCGCGCATCGCCTGGTGGGCGGTCACGGTGGACAGACGCTCATCAACCAGGCGCACCGGAGTGCCGAGGCGAGCGATCGCCTCGGCAAATCCCACGGCGTCCTCGGTTGAGGGGGTGCGGTCGCCGCTCAGCGAGAGCGGCAACCCCACAATAATTTCCACCGGTTCCAGCTCGGCAATGTGCTGGCGAATTGCCGCCAGATCACTGCCGTCCTCGGCGCGCGCCACGGTTTCGATCGGGGTAGCCAGCAGACCATCACGGTCGCTGCGAGCTACCCCGATGCGGGCTTTGCCCACGTCGATACCGATGCGTACACCGCGGCGGAAACCCTCGTGGGTCACGCGCGCCCGATCTGCTCGGTGATCGCGGTCAGCGCGGCGGGAATCGCCGTCACATCCTGACCGCCACCCTGAGCGAGATCCGGCTTGCCGCCACCGCCACCGCCGAGCACACCGCTGGCGAGCTTGACCAGCGCACCGGCGGCCACACCGGCATCGCGTGCGGCCTGGTTGGTACCCACGATGATGACCGGACGACCGGAGACCTCGGCGGCCAGGGCCACCACGGCGGCCTCGGCACCCAGGCGCTCACGCACACCGGTCACCAGCGAACGCACGTCGTCGCCCGAGGCAACCGAACCGAGGTTCTGGGCGATCACGCGCACCTGACCGGCAACCTGGGCGGTCTCGATCAGCGCGGGGATCTTCTCGGCGAGGGCCTTGGCCTCGAATCCGGCGATCTTCTTCTCGGCGGCCTTCAGACCGGTGACGAGCTCCTGGATTTTCTCCGGCAGCTGCTCCCGCGGGGTCTTCAGGCTGCCGGTGATCTGCTGCACCAGCGCGCGCTCGGCGGCCAGCTCACGGAAGGCCTCGCGACCCACCAGGGCCTCGACACGACGGTTGGTCGATCCCACCGAGGACTCGCTGATCAGGCTGACCAGTCCGATCTCGGCCGAGGAGCGCACGTGCGTTCCCGCACACAGCTCGCGCGACCAGGCACCGTTGATGTCCACCATCCGCACGCGGTCGCCGTACTTCTCACCGAACAGCGCCATCGCCCCGAGCTCGCGCGCCTCGTCGAGGCCGAGCACGCGGGTGATGACCTCGTGGTTACCGAGGATCGCGTCGTTGGCGATGTCTTCGATCTCGCTCTTGGTCTCGGCCGAGAGGGCCTGGTTCCAGGAGAAGTCGAGACGCATGTAGCCGGCCTTGTTGTAGGAACCGGACTGGTGGGCGTCCTGACCGAGGGTCTGGCGCAGCGCGGCGTGCACGAGGTGGGTACTGGAGTGTGCGCGGGCGGCGCTCTGACGGTAGTCGGCGTCCACGATCGTGGTGGCCTCGTCACCCACGGCGACGGTGCCCTGATCGATCAGCACGGTGTGGCTCACCAGGCCCTTGACCGGACGCTGGACATCCAGGACCTCGGCCTCGAAGCTCGAACCCACGATGCGGCCCTGGTCGGAGTCCTGACCACCGGACTCGGCGTACAGGGTGGTCTCGGCGAGGATCAGCTCGGCGGTCTCGCCGGCCTTCGCGGCGGGCACCGAGGCGCCGTTCACGATCACACCGATGACCTTCGAGCCGGTGATCAGCTCGTCATAGCCGCGGAAGTCGGTCTCGCCCAGCGCACGGAAGTCGCTGTAGACGGAGAGGTCGGCCAGGTGGCCCTTCTTGTTCTTGGCGTCGGCCTTGGCGCGCGAGCGCTGCTCGCTCATCGCCTGGTCGAAGACCGCGCGATCCACGCGGAGACCCGCCTCCTCGGCGATCTCCAGGGTCAGGTCGATCGGGAAGCCGAAGGTGTCGTGCAGCAGGAACGCGGTCTTGCCACTCAGGGTCGAGTTGCCGGCGGCCTTGGTCTCGGCCACGGCAGCATCGAGGATCTCGGTGCCCCCGGCGAGGGTGCGGAGGAAGGTCTCCTCCTCGGCGAAGGCCACCCGCGAGACGCGCGACCAGTCGGCCTCCACCTCGGGGTAGGACGCCTTCATCGCGTCGCGCGAGATGGCGAACAGCTCGGGGAAGCTCGCGGCCTCGTAGCCCAGCAGACGCATGGCACGCACCACCCGGCGCAGCAGGCGGCGCAGGATGTAGCCGCGACCCTCGTTGGACGGGGTCACCCCGTCGGTGATCAGCATCAGCGAGGAGCGCACGTGGTCGGCGATGACGCGCAGGCGCACGTCATCCTCGTGGTTGGCACCGTAGGCGCGACCCGAGAGCTCGGCGGCGCGGTCCAGGACCGGGCGCACCTCGTCGATCTCGTACATGTTCTCGACACCCTGCTTGATGAACGCCACGCGCTCCAGGCCCATACCGGTGTCGATGTTCTTCTTGGGCAGCTCACCCTTGATGGTGAAGTCGGTCTTGGACTTCACGTCCGAGACCAGGTACTGCATGAACACCAGGTTCCAGATCTCGACGTAGCGGTCATCATCGGTGGCCGGGCCGCCGTCGATGCCGTAGGCGGGGCCACGGTCGAAGAAGATCTCCGAGCAGGGACCGGCGGGGCCGGGCTGACCGGTGGACCAGTAGTTGGTGTCGGCGTCCAGACGCTGGATGCGCTCGGCGGGCAGGCCGGCGATCTCGGTCCAGTACTGGATGGCCTCGTCGTCATCCTTGTAGACGGTGACCCAGAGGTCCTTGGGGTCAAACCCGAGCTTGCCGTCTTCCTCGCTGCCGGTCAGGAATTCCCAGGCGAAGGTGATCGCGTCCTTCTTGAAGTAGTCACCGAAGGAGAAGTTGCCGTTCATCTGGAAGAAGGTACCGTGACGCGGGGTCTTGCCCACCTCCTCGATGTCCGAGGTGCGGATGCACTTCTGCACGCTGGTCGCGCGGTGGAACGGGGCGGGAATCAGCCCGGTGAAGTAGGGCACAAACGGAACCATGCCGGCCACCGTGAACATCAGCGTCGGATCGTCGCTGATCAGCGAGGCGGAGGGAACTACGGTGTGGCCGCGCTCGGCGAAGAAGTTGAGCCAGCGCTTGCGAATTTCGGCGGTTTTCATGGGTCCGTTCTACTGTCGTTGGGGAGGGGAAGAGTCCGACGACTTACTTGGTGGTGGTACTGATGTCGCTATCCTCGCGAAGCTCGGCTTCGCGCAGCTTGTACGAGTCGGCAACGATGTCACCAAACTCGCGCATGCGTCCGTCGAGTTCGCTGAAGAACCGGCGACCGCGGGTGGTCTTGTTCACCTCGTGGGCGACAACAAATCCCGCGGCAATACCCGCGAGGAAAATGAGGAAGTTTTTCACTGGAGTCTCCGAAATCATGAGGGTGAGTGGGCAACCACCCCACAATCTTAGTGCGCTGAGGTGGTAAAAGGTGGATCTTGCGGTGCACGTCGCACGCTTCACCCGCGTGTGGCGATCCAAAAACCCGGGTACCAAAAGCGGGGCCACGGAAAACCGTGACCCCGCAAGAGGTGTATGGGTACTAGTTAGCGGGCTGCGTAGTACTCAACAACGAGCTGTACTTCACAGGTCACGGGGACCTCGGCACGCTTCGGACGACGCTCCAGGCGAGCCTGCAGCTTGTCGATCTCTACGTCCAGGTAAGCCGGAACCTTGGGCAGGACATCCTGGTGACCGCCAGCGGCAGCAACCTGGAAGACCTCAAGAGCCTCGGACTTCTCCTTGACGTGGATGGTCTGACCCGGCTTCACGCGGAAGGACGGGCGGTCCACCAGCTGACCGTCAACGAGGATGTGACGGTGCACAACCAGCTGACGAGCCTGGGCGGTGGTGCGGGCGAAACCGGCGCGGACCACGAGTGCGTCAAGACGCAGCTCGAGGAGCTCAACCAGGTTCTCACCGGTCAGACCGGAGGTACGACGAGCCTCTTCGAACGCAATCTTCAGCTGCTTCTCGCGAATACCGTACTGGGCGCGAAGACGCTGCTTCTCGCGCAGACGAACGGCATAGTCGGAGTCAGCCTTGCGCTTGGTGCGGCCGTGCTCACCGGGAGCGTAGGGACGCTTCTCGAGGTACTTGGCAGCCTTCGGGGTGAGGGCAATGCCGAGTGCGCGCGAGAGGCGCGTCTTGCTACGGGTACGTGACTTAGTAGACACGGTTTCCTTTCAAATGGTTTCCATAAACAGATTTCCCGCACCACAAAACGCGGTGTGGAAAGGAGTTAGAGGGAGTGACCAGGGCGATTCGGCTACAGAATCCATCCCGTCGATCGATGAGTCTCTGCGCAGCCGTACGTCAAGACTCGATCTAGGTCCCCGCTAGCCTAGCATGCACCCTCCCCGAAAGCACCCGCGCGCGGGGCGTTTTGCCGGGGAGTTGTGAGGCTCGGTGCGGTGTTCCCCACGATGCGAAGAATCCCGGACCCTAGCGCCCGCGGACGATACGCAGGATCTTGGCCAGGCGCCCACCCACCTCGCGCTCGTTGCCGTGGGTGGTGGGGCGATAGTAGGTGCGGCCGGTCAGCTCATCCGGCAGGTACTGCTGTTCCACCACGCCGAGTTCGGTGTCGTGCGGATAGCGGTAGCCCTTGCCGTGACCCAGGCGTTTGGCGCCGGCGTAGTGCGCGTCGCGCAGGTGCTTGGGGACACGCCCGAACGCCCCCGCCCGCACATCGGCGATCGCATCGTTGATGCCCAGATAGGCGGCATTGGACTTGGCGGCAGTGGCCAGGTAGACCACGGCCTCGGCCAGCGGGATGCGTCCCTCGGGCATACCGATCATCTGCACGGCATCGGCGGCGGCCACCGCGATCACCAGGGCTTGCGGGTCGGCCAGGCCGATATCCTCCGAGGCCGAAACGATGATTCGACGGGCGATGAAGCGCGGGTCCTCCCCCGCCTCGATCATCCGGGCCAGGTAGTGCAGAGCCGCGTCGGGGTCCGAGCCGCGGATCGACTTAATGAACGCGCTGATGACGTCGTAGTGTTCGTCGCCGTTGCGGTCATAGCGCAGCAGCGCGCGGTCCACGGCACCGGCGACGATCTCCTTGGTGATGACCGGACGGGTATCGGCGGGCTCGTCGGCTTCGGCATCGGCATCGGCATCATCCGACCCTCCGGTGCCCGTCCCCGCCGGCTTCGCCGTATCGCTGTTCTCCGGCGAGGGTTCACCGACGGCAACGTCTTCCGCTAACTCCTCGTTGTCATCTTCGTCGTCATCCCGGTCGCGATCCTCGGTTCGCCCCGCGGGGGCACCAAAGTCGAGCACCCCGTCCTCGGACAGTGCCGAAGCGACCAGTGAATCGGCGGACACCGCGGCCGCCTCGAGCGCGGTAAGCGCACGCCGCGCATCCCCCGACGCCAGACGAATAATGGTCGCGCGAGCCTCGGGATCCAGGCGGTAGCGATCCCCCAGGCCGCGCGGGTCGGTGACCGCACGATCGATCAGGACCCCCAGATCGTCATCCGAGAGCTGCTCCAGGGTGAGCAGCAGGGAGCGCGAGAGCAGCGGGGAGATCACCGAGAATGAGGGGTTCTCGGTGGTCGCGGCCACCAGGATGACCCAGCCGTTCTCGACCCCGGGCAGCAGTGCATCCTGCTGCGCCTTGGTGAAGCGGTGGATCTCGTCGAGGAACAACACGGTGGAGAGGCCGTACAGATCGCGGCTGGTCATGGCCTCGGCCATCACCTCGCGCACGTCCTTGACCCCGGCCGTAACCGCCGAAAGCTCCACAAAACGCCGATTGGAGGAGTGCGCGATGGTCTGCGCGATCGTGGTCTTCCCGGTCCCGGGCGGCCCCCAGAGAATGACCGAGACCGTGCCCTGATCCCCGGATTTCCCCGTGGCCAGGCTCACCAGCGGCGAACCCGGGCGCAGCAGGTGCCGCTGTCCGGCTACCTCATCGAGGGTGCGCGGGCGCATGCGTACCGCGAGCGGAACGCTCCCGGACTGAAGGGCGGAGGACGAGGAAACCATGTCTCCAGGCTATCGGGTACCACCGGCACCGGCTGCGAATTCGCCGTCGGCACGCGCCATACGCACACATATTCATCGGCCGTGCCGCTAGTATCGTCTCGAACACCTGAACTCCCTGGAAAGGACCGCATCCGTGGCAGCCCAGAAAAAGGACGAAAAAGCCGCTCGCGAGGCCCGTGCCCGCCTGCAGCAGTACGAGGCACGCAAGGAGGCGTGGGAGAAAAAGCGCAAGACGCGCACCCGCAACGCCTGGATTGCCGGCGGCGTGGCATTCGTCCTGGTGGCCGGAGCGATCACCTGGGGCGTGATCGCCCAGAACGCGGGCAACGCGCCCGAGGCCGGCGCATCCCCCTCGCCGAGCGCATCCTCCTCCCCGTCACCCACGGCCAAGGCACCGGACCCCTCGGTGGCCGAGGATCGGACCTGGACCGGAGACCTCACCGTGAACGGTGTCGACCTGGGCATCGAGCTCGAGGGCCAGAAGGCACCCCAGGCCGTCGCCTCGTTTGTGTCGCTCAGCAAGCAGGGCTTCTACAACGGGCTGTCCTGCCACCGCATGGTGAACACTCCCGGAGCGTCGGGCGAGCCCGGATTCCAAATCCTGCAGTGCGGCGACCCCAAGGGTGACGGCTCCGGCGGCCCCGGCTACAGCTTCGGCCCGATCGAAAACGCCCCGGCCGACAACATCTACCCGGCGGGCACCCTGGCCATGGCGCGCGTCGGAAACGACGCAAATTCCAACGGCAGCCAGTTCTTCATCGTCTTCGGCGACACCAAGATCCCCTCGGACAGCGCCGGTGGATACACCGTACTCGGCAAAATCACGAGCGGTCTGGATAAGCTCAACGAGTCGGTGACCAGGATCCCGGTGGGCGGTGCGGATAGCTCCACACCACAACAGCCCATTAAGCTGGACTCCATTACCGTCAAATAGAATCAAGACGTATGTTGGGGCTGCCCGGCATTCGTCGTCCATACTAGGCTTATCGAGAGATCTCGAGAGCATCGAGCGTAAACATCAGCAAGGTGAGGCACGTGTCTACTTCCGAACAGCAACCGTGGGGTCGCGTCGACGACTCCGGTACCGTTTTTGTCCGCGAGGGCGAGCAGTGGCGTGAGGTTGGTCAGTACCCCGACGGCACCGCCGAAGAGGCACTCGCCTACTTCGAGCGCAAGTTCCTCGATCTGGCCGGTCAGGTCACCCTGCTGGAGCAGCGCGCCAAGCGCGGTGCTCCCGCGAGCGACATCTCCAAGGCGGTCGCCAAGCTCCACGAGGAGCTGACCGACGCCAAGGCCGTGGGCGACATCGCCTCGCTGGTTTCCCGCGTGGGGGCCCTGGACGCCACCGTGGGTGAGCTCACCGAGCAGCAGACCGAGGCGGCCAAGGCCGAACTCGAGGAGGCCGTGGCCGAGCGCACCCGCATCGTCGAGCAGGCCGAGGCCGTCGCCGGCCAGGACCCCGCCAAGACGCAGTGGAAGCAGGCCACCGAGCAGATGGCCGAGCTGTTTGCGGCCTGGCAGAAGCACCAGCAGGAGGGCCCCAAGCTCTCCAAGGGTGTGGCCAACGACCTGTGGAAGCGGTTCCGTACCGCCCGCGGCACCGTGGATGCCAACCGTCGTGCGTTCTTCGCCGAGCTGGATTCGGTCCACAAGGAAGCCCGTACCCGCAAGCAGAAGCTGATCGAGGCCGCCGAGGCCCTGATCCCCCGCGGTGCCGAGGCCACCTCGGACTACCGCCGTCTGCTGGACGAGTGGAAGCTCTCGGGCCGTGCCGGCAAGCGCCAGGACGACAACCTGTGGGCCCGCTTCAAGGCCGCCGGTGACGCGATCTACCAGGCCAAGGCCGAGCTGGACGCGATCGACAACGCCGAGTTCCAGGCCAACTACGAGAAGAAGCGTGAGCTTCTGGACCAGGCCACCCCGCTGCTGCAGGAGAACGACCGCGAGAAGCTGCGGGCGGCCCTGCTGAACGTTCAGCGTCAGTGGGACGAAGTGGGCAAGGTTCCGCGCGACAAGATCCGCGAGGTCGAAGACGGCCTGCGCGCCGTGGAAAATCACCTCCGTGCGCTGGACGATGAGCACTGGAGCAAGAACAACCCCGAGACCAAGGCCCGTACCGAGGGTCTTGCCGGTCAGCTGAACGCGGCCATCGAGAAGCTCGAGCAGGAGCTCGCGGCGGCCGAGGCCACCGGAGATGCCAAGAAGATCGCCAAGGCCAACGAGGCTCTCGAGGCACGCAAGGCGTGGCTCAACGTCCTCGGCTAGGCTTCCTTCACACGAACGGCCACGGAACCCTCGGGTTCCGTGGCCGTTCTGTCTGTCCGGGGCGTCCGGGCCCTGGACATTTCCCCCAAAGGTGGACAGGCTGGGGTGATGACCCCGGTAGATCTGGCTCGACTCTTCCCGGGTCCGGGGGCGCACCTCCCGGACCTGCTCACCATCGCGGATATGCCGCTGGCCCAGCTGATGGGGGCGCGTCTGCGCGGCGAGGTGTATGCGTTGGAGCCGGGTTTTGTCCCCATCGATATCCCCGAAACCTCGGCGCTGCGGGCCCGCGCACTCGCGCTGCTGTTTCCCGAACCCGCGGATCTACAGCGGCTGTGTGCGGTGGGCGAGACCGCCCGCTGGATCCGGGATCTCGATGTCCCCCGGCCCGCCCGCCACACCTTCCGGGGCACCCAGCGTCACCGCACACACCGCTGGAGCATCCTCGGGGCCACCGTGCTTCCCGGGTCGATTGCCGAGGAACGGCGCACCCGCGTCGCGGGCCTCTGGACCGAAATCACCGAGTCCACACCACACACACCCGCCCACTCGCGGTGAGTGGACGGGCGTGAGCGGGCGGAGATTCGCGACCAGAAAGCCACGCCTCCACGGAGGATCTGGGCGCGACTAGCCGCCGGTCACCCGGTAGACATCGTAGACCGCGTCGATCCGCCGCACGGCGTTGAGGACACGATCCAGGTGCGTGGTGTCCCCCATCTCGAAGACGAAACGGGATATCGCCAGGCGGTTGCTCGAGGTCGAGACATTCGCCGAGAGGATGTTGACGTGGTGCTCGCTGAGCACCCGGGTCACATCGCTGAGCAGGCCCGCGCGATCCAGGGCTTCCACCTGGATCTGCACCATGAACACGCTCTTCGACGAGGCCGCCCAGGCCACCTCGATCATCCGGTCGGGTTCCTGCATCAGGCCCTGCACGTTGTGGCAGTCGGCGCGGTGCACGGAGACACCCGACCCGCGGGTCACAAACCCGACGATCTCATCCCCGGGCACCGGGGTGCAGCACTTGGCCAGCTTGACCAGGATGTCCGCGGCCCCACGCACCAGCACGCCGGAGTCGCTGTGTTCCTGCGGGCGGACGCGGCCGCGCATCGGGAACTCGATCGCGTGCTCCTCGGCCTCCTGATCGCCCTGGAGTAGCGAAACCACCTTCTCCAGGACCGACTGGGTCGAGACGTGTCCCTCGCCCACGGCGGCGTAGAGGGCCGAGACGTCCTCGTAGCGCATCTGCGCGGCGACCTCGGCGAAGCTGTCGCGGTCCATGAGCTTCTGCAGCGGCAGGTTCTGCTTCCGCATCGCCCGGGCGATCGCGTCCTTGCCCTGCTCGATGGCCTCGTCGCGGCGCTCCTTGGTGAACCACTGGCGGATCTTATTACGCGCCCGGGTGCTCTTCACAAACGCCAGCCAGTCCTGGCTGGGTCCCGAGTCGGGGTTCTTCGAGGTAAAGACCTCGACCACGTCCCCGGAGTTCAGCTCGGTCTCCAGCGGCACCAGGCGGCCGTTGACCTTGGAACCCATCGTGCGGTGACCCACCTCGGTGTGCACAGCATAGGCAAAGTCCACCGGGGTCGCCCCGGCGGGCAGGCCCACCACGCGCCCCTTGGGGGTGAACACATACACTTCCTTGGCACCGATTTCGAAGCGCAGCGAGTCCAGGAACTCCCCCGGATCGGCGGTCTCGGCCTGCCAGTCGGAGATGTGCTTGAGCCAGGCCATATCGGTCCCGGTCGAGCGCGAAACCTCGACCTTATTGCCCGCGTTGCGCTCCTTATACGCCCAGTGTGCGGCCACACCGTACTCGGCGTGCTCGTGCATCTCCTGGGTGCGAATCTGGATCTCCACCGACTTGCCACCGGGGCCGATCACCGTGGTGTGCAACGACTGATACAGGTTGAACTTCGGGGTCGCGATGTAGTCCTTGAAACGTCCGGGGATCGGGGTCCAGCGGGCATGGATCGCGCCGAGGACCGCGTAGCAGTCGCGCACCGAGTTGACGATCACCCGAATGCCCACCAGGTCATAGATGTCATCAAACTCGCGACCCCGCAGGATCATCTTCTGGTAGATCGAGTAGTACTGCTTGGGCCGGCCCATGACCTTGCCGCGGATCTTCGCCGCGCGCAGATCCGTGGTGACCTCCTGGATCACCTGCTGGACGAACTCCTCACGCTTGGGCGTGCGCTCCTTAACCAGCGACTCGATCTCGGCATAGATCTTCGGATACAGCACCGCGAAGGAGAGATCTTCCAGCTCCCACTTGATGGTCTGAATTCCCAGGCGGTGGGCCAGCGGCGCGTAGATTTCCAGCGTCTCGGTGGCCTTGCGGGTCGACTTCTCCGGCGGCACGAAGCCCCACGTGCGGGCATTGTGGAGGCGGTCGGCCAGCTTGATGATCAGCACACGAATGTCCTTGGACATCGCCACGATCATCTTGCGCACGGTTTCGGCCTGGGCGGCGTCTCCGTACTTCACCTTGTCGAGCTTGGTGACACCGTCTACCAGCATCGCGATCTCATCACCGAAATCGGCGCGCAGCTGGTCCAGGGTGTAGTCGGTGTCCTCGACGGTGTCATGCAGCAGGGCACCGGCGAGGGTGCGCGGGCCCAGGCCCAGATCGGCGAGGATCTGCGCGACCGCCACCGGGTGGGTGATGTAGGGCTCGCCGCTCTGACGCTTCTGTCCGCGGTGGGCACGCTCGGCGACGGTGTAGGCCCGCTCGATCACCGATAGGTCGGCGCGCGGGTGGTGAGTGCGGGCGGTCCGAACCAATCGGTCCACGGCACCCGCCGGCTGAGCCTTGGAAAAAATGCGCGGAACCAGCCGCCGCAGCGACGCATTCGCCGTATTTGTATCGGTCATCGTCGATTCACCACCTCATGTCTCTGCTCCCTATTATGCCCGCTCTCCGCCCCCAAAAAGACCACGGCCCACCGCTAACCGCGAACACCACACGGTGCCCACCACACACACCGTCTCTCCCTCCACCCAACACACCCCACCGCTAACCGCGAACACCACACTGTACCCACCGCCACCACCAAAAAACCGGGGCCCGCCGCAATCGCGACGGGGCCCCGGTCCAGGGTGTTGCTGAGCTGTTTAGGCCTCGGAGGTCGAGCCCTGAACGGCCGCACGCTCGCGGTCGGCGAGCACCTTGCGGTCGTGCTTGGCAATCGCCGGCTCCTTCTCGCGCAGCAGCGAGTACAGCGGCGCCGCCACGAAGATGGTCGAGTAGGTAGCCACGAGGATACCCACCAGCAGCGACAGCGAGATGTCCCGCAGGGTCTCGGCTCCCAGGAAGAGGTCACCGATCACCAGGATCGAAGCCACCGGCAGGGCCGCCACAACCGAGGTGTTGATCGAACGCACCAGGGTCTGGTTGACCGCCAGGTTGACCGACTCGCCGAACGTGCGGGGCGAGTGCTCCCCCGCCTCGGTGGTGTTCTCTCGAATCTTGTCGAAGACCACCACCGTGTCATACAGCGAGTAGCCGAGGATCGTCAGGAATCCGATCACCGCGGCCGGGCTGATCTGGAATCCACTGAGGGCATAAACCCCCAGGGTGATCACCAGCACGTCCACCAGGGCGATAATCGCCGCGGCCGACATCTTCCAGGTGCGGAAGTACAGGGCCATGATGATGAAGGTCAGTACCAGGAAGATGACCAGACCGGTGAGGGCCTGCCGGCTCACATCCGCACCCCAGGAGGGGCCGATGAAGGACGAGGTCACCTCGCTCTCGTTGACCTTGAAGGTACTGGCCAGCGCCTTGGCTACCTGGCTGGACTCATCCGAGGTCATCTGGTCGGTCTGCACACGAATCGCGTGGTCGCCCACCTCGCTGACCTTCGAGACGGCGGAGGGAACCACCGAGGAGACCGCGTCCGCGGCCTTGGTCTGGTTGGCATCGGTGACACCACTCACGGTGAACTCAGATCCACCGGTGAACTCGATCGAGAAGTTGAACGGTGCACCGGTCGTGATGCCACGCACCACGGGAACCATGATCGAACCGATCACCAGCAGGATCGCGATCGTGAACCACAGCTTGCGGCGACCAACGAAGTTGATCGAACGCTTGCCGGTGTAGAGGTCGTTACCAAACGACGTCAGGTTGAGGCTGGGCATTAGCTCTCCTTCGAAGAGGTCGAACCGTTGGCGGCCTGAGCCTCGGCGAGCTTACGCTCGGCGATGGTCTGACGCTTCTGGGCCTCACGGCTGGCCCCGAGGGCCTTCTTGGAACCGGTCATTTCGGGGGTACGGAACTGAGCGCGTCCACGGTAGATCGCACCGAGGGCGTTGGGATCCAGACCCGTCAGCGGGTGACCGCTGGCAAAGAATCGGTTACGAGCAAGCAGCTGGAGCATCGGGTGGGTGAAGAGCACCACCACGATGACGTCGATCACGGTGGTCAGACCCAGCGTGAACGCGAAGCCCTGCACGTTACCCACGGCCAGCAGGTAGAGCACGACGGCGGCCAACAGGTTCACACCCTTGGACGCATAGATGGTGCGCTTGGCGCGCTTCCATCCGGCCTCCACGGCGGATTCCAGGCCACGGCCGTCACGGAGCTCGTCTCGAATACGTTCGAAGTACACGATGAACGAGTCCGCCGTGAATCCGATCGCGACGATAATACCCGCCACACCTGCCAACGACAGTCGGTAGCCCTGCCCCCACGAGAGGAGCGCCAGGGCCGCGTAGGTGAGGGCTCCCGCCACCACGAGCGAGAAGATGGTCACAAAGCCCAGCAGACGGTACTGGAACAGCGTGTAGATGACCACCAGGATCAGACCGATCAGACCGGCGAGCATACCGCCGGAAAGCTGAGTGGCACCCAGGGTCGCGGAGATCTCCGAGCTGGACTGCACACCGAAGGACAGCGGCAGCGCACCGTACTTCAGCTGGTCGGCGAGGGCCTTGGCACTCTGCTCGTTGAAGTTACCGGAGATGCTGGGGCGACCATCGGTGATGACACCCTGCATCACCGGGGCCGAGATGACCTTGCCATCGAGCACAAACGCGAAGGCCGCGCGGGCGTCGTTGGGGTTGGCCGAGTACAGCTTGAACAGGCGCTTGCTCACGTCGGTGAACGCGTCCTTGCCCTTGCCGGCGAGGGTGATGTTCACGGCCCACTCTCCGGTGCTGGCACCGGAGGAGGTGGTCTTGATGCCGGCCGAAGCGTCGGTGATCGAGTCACCGTTGAGCTCAACCGGACCCAGCAGGTAGCGCACGGTACCGTCATCCGAGCAGGCCACCACCGGCTGATCCTTGGGTGCGTTCTCGGCACCGGTCGGGGTCTTGCAGTCGGTTGCCAGGAACTCGGCGCTCAGGTACGGGGTGACCCAGGCCAGGTCGCTCCCGTCGGTGGGCTTGGTAGCCGGAGTCTTGGACAGGTCATCGGTCGGCTTGGGGTTCGGCGTCTCCTTGCCGTCCTCGCCGGTTGTGGTGGTGGTCGGAGCCGACGCCACCAGAACCGAACGGAACTGCAGCTGAGCACTGGACTCGATCCGCTTCCGGGTGTCCTCATCGACCTTGCCCGGGATCGACACAACGATGTTGCGTCCACCCTGGGTGTTGACCTCGGCCTCGGTCACACCGGTCGCGTTCACACGCTGACGGATGATCGACACGGCCTGGTTCAGCTGCTCCGAGGAAACCTGCTGTCCGCCCTCAAGCTTGGGCTCGAGGATGATCTGCGTTCCACCCTCCAGGTCGAGGGCGAGCTTGGGCTGCCAGGAGGCGTCCCCAAACATCGTTCCCGCGGCGAGACCGCCAAACATGGCAATGAGAATCACCGCCAACCAGATGAGCGCCCGCCTACCGTGGCGGACGGGAGCCTGTCGTGATTGTGCCAATGGGCTACTCAGCTTTCTATGGAGGGACGCGCCAGAACTACCCCGGCGCGTGCGATGGGAGAGGCGCGTTACTTCTCGTCGGTCTTGGGCTTGGCGGTCTCGGCACGCTCACCGAACTCGGGCTCGCCCACGAAGGTGGCGTTGTCCTCGTTCAGCTGAGTCTCGGCGGTCTCGTCCTCGACGGCCGGCTCCTCGGTGGGAACCACGCGCGAGACGATCTGACGGTGCACGGTGAGGATGGTGCCGGGGCTGGTCTCCAGCAGCACCTTGTTGTTCTCATCGTCGATCGAGATGATGGTGCCGAAGATGCCACCGTTGGTCATTACCTCGGCGCCGGGAACAACCTGCTCCTGCAGGGCTGCCAGGTCGCGCTTGCGCTTCTGACCGTTACGGAACATAAAGAAAATGAGCAGTGCCATAACGGCGAGCATGATGACGGTCATGAAGTCCATGATTTTACGCAGAGCCTTTCGCGGCGCGAGCGCCGGGGATCAAAGTTTCGGGTGTGTTGTTCGCTTGAATTATAGGTCATTGCCCTGTTGAGGGGCGTGGGGATGCTGGATCCCGAAGTGTGCGTAGGCCTCATTGGTCGCCATTCGACCGCGTGGGGTGCGCATGATCAAACCTATCCGTACCAGGAAGGGTTCCACCACACTTTCGATGGTTTCGGCCTCTTCGCCGACGGATACCGCCAGGGTATTGAGGCCCACCGGTCCCCCGCCGAAGCGTTTAAGCAGGATCTCCATGACGGCCCGGTCCAGGCGGTCCAGCCCCAGCGGATCCACGTCATACAGCTCCAGGGCGGCACTCACGGCGGTGAGATCGGCCCGAGAATTGTGCACCAGCGCATAGTCGCGTACGCGGCGCAGCAGTCGGTTGGCGATACGCGGGGTCCCGCGACAGCGACCGGCAATTTCGGCCAGCGCCGCCCGATCGATGTCCAAATCCAGCAGTCCGGCGGCCCGAGCGAGCACCTGTTCGAGTTCGTTATCGGCGTAAAACTCCAGGTGTGCGGTGAACCCAAAGCGGTCACGCAGCGGGTTGGGGAGCAGACCGGCGCGGGTCGTCGCGCCCACCAGGGTGAACGGGGCGAGTTCCAACGGGACCGAGGTCGCACCGGCACCCTTGCCCACCATGATGTCGATCCGGAAGTCCTCCATCGCCAGGTAGAGCATCTCCTCGGCGGAGCGCGCCATCCGGTGAATCTCGTCGATGAAGAGGACCTCGCCGGGCACCAGGCTGGAGAGCAGCGCCGCGAGGTCACCGGCGTGCTGGATGGCGGGGCCACTCGACATCCGGAGCGGACGCTCGCTCTCCTGGGCCACGATCATCGCCAGGGTGGTTTTTCCCAGCCCGGGAGGACCGGCCAGCAGGATGTGGTCGGGAGTGCGCTCCTGCAGGGCGGCCGCCCGCAGCAGCAGTTCCAGCTGCCCGCGCACCTTCTGCTGGCCCACAAACTCGCTCAGCGTACTCGGGCGCAGCGCACCCTCGAAGGCCAGCTCGGCGTCCCCCGACGCGGTGGCGCTCAGGGTTTCGGCGACATCGTCGAATTCGACGCTCATCGTCCGCTCCCCGGCTGGGGTCCGAGGGCCGCCAGGGTCGCGCGCAGCAGCGCGGGCACGGTAGCGGAGGCGGGGTCACCGCTCGCGGCGAGGGCGGCCTCGACCGCGGGCACGGCCTGGCGTTCGTTCCAGCCCAGGCCCAGCAACGCCTCAATCACGCTGGCCTTGACGGCGGCGGATCCGGTCGCGGTGGCGCTCACCCGGCGGGTGGCCACGAGCTTGCCGGCGAGGGACACGATAATCAGCTTGGCCGTCTTGGGGCCGATGCCGGTGACCTTGCGGAACGCGGAATCATCCTCGGAGGCCACCGCGTCGGCGATCTGATCGGGGCTCATCGAGGCGAGCACACCGAGCGCTGACTTGGGGCCCACCCCGTTGACGCCGAGGAGGACCTCGAAAACGTCGAGCTGCTCAACCGTTTCGAATCCAAACAGGAGCTGCGCATCCTCACGAATGATGTGCGAAATGTGCACAAACGCCTCGGCGCCCACACGCAGGCGTACCGCGTGTTCGGGCGTAATCTGTACGGCGTAACCAACGCCGCCTACCTCGATGGCCACTCGGCCGGCGGTGGTGCTGAGCACGGTCCCGCGAAGACTTACAATCACGCCCCTAGCCTATGCCCCGCCTGCGACACGGGCTCACTGCCACGCCCGATATTACGCAGGAAGCGGGCAGATCGAACCCAAAGCTCGCGGGCTCGGCGATAACTTCCGGCGGGCGTGGTCGCCGCTACTTCCCGAAGCGGCCGGTGCGGGTGTTGCGCGGCGAGGCGACCCCGGCCTGTTCGGCGTTGCGCCAGGCCTGCTGCGCGGGCGTCAGATTGCCCGAGGTGGGGGCGCTCACCGGGGTGCGGGATCCGTGCGGGCGGGCGCCCACCGGAACCAGGCCGCCCCAGGCGTGGCAGAGCGCCAGGGCTAGGGCGTCCGCGGCGTCCGCGGGCTGGGGCAGTTCGGCCAGGCCGAGGATGCGGGCAACCATCTGCTGCACCTGCTTCTTCTCGGCGTTACCGTACCCGGTCACCGAGGCCTTGACCTCGGAGGGGGTGTGCATCCCAATCGGGATGCCGTGCTTGGCGGCTGAGTACAGCGCCAGGCCGCTGGCCTGCGCGGTCCCCATCACCGTGCTGAGGTTCTGCTGCGCAAACACACGCTCGACCGCCATCGCGGTGGGGGCGTGCTCCACAATCGCCGCGTCGATCCCCTCGGCGATGGCCAGCAGACGCGCGTCGATACTCATATCTGGGCTGGTGCGGATCACCCCGTAGTGCACGAGGGTGGCCCGACGGTTCGGTGCGACATCGACAATGCCGATGCCGCACCGGGTGAGCCCCGGGTCAACACCCAGTACCCGAGTGCTCACGATGCCTAGTCCTGCTCGAGCTCGGCCTGCACCTCGGCGCTCAGGCCGTAGTTGCCGTAGATGTTCTGGACGTCGTCGGACTCTTCCAGCGCATCGATCAGGCGGAACACCTTGCGGGCGGTCTCGGCGTCCACGTCAACCTTGAGGTTCGGGATCATCGCGACATCGGCCGACTCATAGTCGATACCGGCATCCTGCAGGGCCTTACGCACGGTCACCAGGTCGCTCACATCGGTGATGATCTCGAAGGTGTCACCCTCGTTGAGAACCTCCTCGGCACCGGCCTCAAGCACGGCCTCCATGACGTCGTCCTCGGTGGTGTTCTCGGCCGAGACAACGATCAGTCCCTTGCGGTTGAAGTTGTAGGCCACGCTACCGGGGTCGGCCATGGTGCCGCCGTTGCGGGTCATCGCCGCACGCACGTCGGCGGCGGCACGGTTCTTGTTGTCGGTCAGACACTCGATCATGAGCGCGACGCCGTTCTGCGCGTAGCCCTCGTAGATGATCGTGGTGTAGTTGATGACCTCACCGGTCAGACCCGCGCCACGCTTGATCGCGCGGTCGATGTTGTCGTTGGGAACGGAGGTCTTCTTTGCCTTCTGAACCGCGTCAACCAGGGTGGGGTTTCCGGACAGATCGGCACCACCGATCTTCGCAGCAACCTCGATGTTCTTAATCAGTTTGGCAAACGACTTCGCACGGCGCTGATCGATGATCGCCTTCTTGTGCTTGGTTGTTGCCCACTTGGAGTGTCCGGACATATGCTCCCGTTTCGTCGTATATCCCCTCTATTCTACGGGTCCGACCGGGATCTTCTCGCATCCGGACTGGCGCGCTCAGCCGTTTTTGGCCGCAAGTACCATCTCGAGGAAGTACCGATGCACCGAATCGTCCCCGGTCAGCTCGGGATGAAACGAGGTTCCCAGTAGGTTTCCGTGGCGGGCGGCGACGATCGATCCGTCGTCCAGGGTTGCCACAACCTCCGTCCCCGGCGACACCGCAACAATCAGCGGGGCACGGATGAAGGTCGCGGCCACGAGATGATCGATCCCCGAAAACTCAAGGGTGGTATCAAAGGAGTGGGCCTGGGAGCCAAACGCGTTGCGCCGCACCGTCACCGGCAGACCGCCGAGGCTTTGCTGGCCGGGCGCCGCATCCAGCACGGTATCGGCGAGGAGGATCAGGCCGGCGCACGTCCCATAGGCGGGCAGGCCGGCGCGCAGCAGGGCGATCAGCGGATCGCGCACCTCGAACAGACGCATCAGCTTGTCCAGCACCGAGGACTCGCCGCCGGGCAGGACGATGCCGTCCAGCCCGATCAGATCCGCGGGTGTGCGCACGGGGACGGTTTCCGCCCCCACCCGGCCCAGCGCCTCCAGGTGTTCGGATACGCCGCCCTGGAGCGCGAGGACTCCGACGCGTGCTGTCATGGTCACCACTCCTTCAAAAAACGGGTTCGCGTGTGCACCCGAGGCGGGCACACACGCGAACCGGGAAACGATTTACCAGCCGCGCTCGGCCAGGCGGTGCGGAGTCCTACCAGCCGCGCTCGGCCAGGCGGTGCGGGGCGGCCAGGTCGGACACGTTGATGCCCACCATCGCCTCACCGAGTCCGCGCGAGGCCTGGGCGATCACGGCCGGGTCGTTGAACGCGGCGGTGGCCTTGACCACGGCGGCCGCGCGAGCCTCGGGGTTGCCGGACTTGAAGATTCCAGAGCCGACAAACACGCCGTCGGCGCCGAGCTGCATCATCATCGCGGCGTCGGCCGGGGTGGCCACTCCCCCGGCGGTGAACAGAACAACCGGCAGGGTGCCGGTGCGGGCAACCTCAACCACCAGGTCAAACGGGGCCTGCAGGTCCTTAGCCGCCACGTACAGTTCGTCCTCGTTGAGAGCCGACAGCGCGCGGATCTGCGACTTGATGGTGCGGATGTGCTTGGTGGCCTCGGACACGTCGCCGGTCCCGGCCTCGCCCTTGGAGCGGATCATGGCCGCACCCTCGGTGATGCGGCGCAGGGCCTCACCCAGGTTGGTGGCGCCACACACGAAGGGCACGTCGAAGTCCCACTTATTGATGTGGTTGATGTAGTCGGCGGGGCTCAGCACCTCGGACTCGTCGATGAAGTCCACCTCGAGCGCGCCGAGCACCTGGGCCTCGACGAAGTGGCCGATGCGGGCCTTGGCCATGACCGGGATGGACACCTCGGCGCGGATCGCGTCGATCAGGTCCGGGTCACTCATCCGGGCTACGCCACCCTGGGCGCGAATGTCGGCGGGAACCCGCTCGAGCGCCATCACGGCAACGGCGCCGGCGTCCTCGGCGATGCGGGCCTGCTCGGGGGTCACCACGTCCATGATTACCCCGCCCTTCAGCATGTCGGCGAGGCCGCGCTTGACGCGGGTGGTGGCGGTGGTCTGGGTGGGGTTTTCTGAGGTCATGCGCCTACGCTATGGCATTAACCAGGCCAATACCCGTGAAGATTGCAGTCCAATATAAAGCAAGTGGCTGTTTGGACTGTTTCGGCAACACAAAACCGCCCGCTTCCGAGGAAGCGGGCGGTTCGGGGTGTGGACTAGGCCTTCGGCCAGGCCTCGGCGATCGAGGCGCGAACCTCGCCGAGCAGCTGCGGCAGCGCCTTGGTCTTGGCGATGATCGGGAAGAAGTTCGCATCCGAACGCCAGCGCGGCACGATGTGCTGGTGCAGGTGGGCGGCGATCCCGGCCCCGGCAACCTCACCCTGGTTCATCCCCAGGTTGAAGCCGTCGTTGTGGGAGACGTCCTTGATCACGCGCATCGCGGTCTGGGTCAGCGCACCGATCTCGGCGACCTCCTCGGCCGTGGCCAGATCGTAGGTCGAGATGTGACGGTACGGGCACACCAGCAGGTGACCGCTGTTGTACGGGAACAGGTTCAGCAGCACATAGGCGTACTTTCCCCGGGCCACGATCAGGCCATCCTCATCGCTCATCGAGGGGGCCACACAGAACGGGCAGTCATCCTTGGCGGGCTGCTGCCCGTTCTGGATGTAGACCATCCGGTGCGGGGTCCACAGGCGCTGGAACTCGTCGGGAACACCGGCCAGCACGTTGCCGTCCGGTTCGGCGACGAAGCCCATGCCGGGCTCCGCCGCCGGATTCTCGGGAACTAGTCCTGCCATGCGGTGTTGACCTGGGCGTGGGTTTCGATGGCGTCCACGATCTTGGCGATCGCCTCGTCCACCGGAACACCGTTGAGCTGGCTGCCGTCACGGAACCGGAAGCTCACGGCGCCGGCCACGCGGTCATCCTCACCAGCGATCAGCTGGAAGGGGATCTTGGCCTTGGTGTGGGTGCGGATCTTCTTGGGCATGCGGTCATCGCTGTGGTCCACGTAGGCGCGGACACCGCGGGCACGCAGGCGGTCGAAGATCTCCTCGAGGTACTCGGCGTACTCCTCGGCAACCGGGATACCCACAACCTGCTCGGGGGCCAGCCACACGGGGAACGCACCGGCGTAGTGCTCCAGCAGCACGCCGAAGAAGCGCTCGATCGACCCGAACAGGGCGCGGTGAATCATCACCGGACGCTGCTTGGTGCCGTCCGCGGCGGTGTACTCGAGGTCGAAACGCTCGGGCAGGTTGAAGTCGAGCTGGATGGTCGACATCTGCCAGGTGCGGCCGATCGCGTCGCGTGCCTGAACTGAGATCTTCGGGCCGTAGAACGCGGCCCCACCCGGGTCGGGTACGAGTTCGAGGCCGGACTCCACGGCCACCTGACGCAGGGTCTCGGTGGCGTCATCCCACATCTCGGGGCTGCCCACGAACTTTTCGCTCTCGGGATCGCGGGTCGACAGCTCCAGGTAGAAGTCGTCGAGGCCGTAGTCCTTGAGCAGGCCGAGCACAAACTCCAGGGTGGAGGTCAGCTCGGACTTCACCTGGTCCGGTGTCGCGTAGATGTGGGCGTCGTCCTGGGTCATGCCGCGCACGCGGGTCAGGCCCTGCAGGGTGCCGGACTTCTCGTAGCGGTACACCGAACCGAACTCGAACAGGCGCAGCGGGAGCTCACGGTAGGAGCGTCCACGCGAGCGGAAGATCAGGTTGTGGAACGGGCAGTTCATCGGCTTGAGGTAGTAGTCGGCGCCCTGACGGGTCACGTGACCGTGCTCATCGCACACCTCGTCGAGGTGCATCGGGGGGAACATGCCGTCCGCGTACCACTGCAGGTGACCGGAGGTCATGAAGAGGTCGCCCTTGGTGATGTGCGGGGTATTCACAAACGAGTAGCCGGACTCGGTGTGGCGCTTGCGCGAGTAGTTTTCCATCTCCTGGCGGATGATGCCGCCCTTGGGGTGGAACACGGGCAGGCCGGAGCCGATCTCGTCGGGGAAGCTGAAGAGGTCCATCTCGGCACCGAGCTTGCGGTGGTCGCGCTTGGCGGCCTCCTCCAGACGGGTCTGGTAGGCGCGCAGCTCATCCTTGGTGGGCCAGGCGGTGCCGTAGATGCGCTGCAGCTGCTTGTTCTTCTCGGATCCGCGCCAGTAGGCGGCGGCCACGCGCATGAGGGCGAAACCGTTGCCGATCAGGCGGGTCGAGGGCAGGTGAGGTCCGCGGCAGAGGTCCTTCCAGACGGTCTCGCCGGTCTTGGGGTCGACGTTGTCGTAGATGGTCAGCTCGCCGGCCCCCACCTCGACGGACTCGTTGTCGCCACCGTTTTCGGCACCACCCTTGAGACCGATCAGCTCGATCTTGTAGGGCTCGTCCGCGAGCTCGGCCTGAGCCTCCTCGTCGGTCACGACGCGGCGCACGAAGCGCTGGCCCTGCTTGATGATGCGTTCCATCTCCTTCTGGAGGGCCTTGAGGTCCTCGGGGGTGAAGGATTCGGCCACGTCGAAGTCGTAGTAGAAACCGTCGGTGACGGGCGGACCGATGCCGAGCTTGGCGTCGGGGTTGACCTTCTGAACCGCCTGGGCCAGCACGTGGGCGGCCGAATGGCGAAGGATGTTGAGGCCGTCCTCGGAATCGATCGTGACCGGCTCGGCCACGTCGGTAGTCTCCAGGGTGGTGGCGAGGTCCTTCAGTTCACCGTTGACGCGCATGGCGACAACGTTGCGGTCGGGGAATCGTTCGAATCCGTCAGACACCTGTTGTGCTCCTCTTGTAAATAGATTCGCCCATTCTATCGGTTCCGGGCCCGCGCCGCCGACCGTCACGCGCCGTGTGAGCGTATGCACTGACGCCGTAGACAGCGCACAACCCGGGAGCGCGAGGGACGCTCCCGGGTTGTGTGTCGTGATCGCCGTTGATCACGCGGTCGGAGGCACGCTATTTCCGGACCGCGGCCCTCCGCCGACGGTTCAGCCCCAGGGCGAGGCCACCCAGGCCCAGCAGGGCGGCGATTGCCGTGGCAAACAGCGGCACGCTGGTATCCAGACCGGTCGAGGCCAGCGACGATCCCGGGTGCACTCCCCCGGCCGACACGGGCAGCACGGGCACCGGGGTGCCACTCGTTCCCGGCGTGGCCGGCGGGGTCGGATCGGTGGGCGCGGTGGTGCCGCCGTCCCCGGGGTTCCCCGCGGGCTTCTGGATCATCACGGTGAGGGTCCCCGAATAGTTGTACGGGTAGTTCTGGCTGCCCGGGGTGAGCGGACTGGTCCAGGTCAGGGTCTTGGGACCGGGCGTTGCAAAGGTGAACGTGTTGGTGGCCGCGTCATACACAAACCCGGGATCGGTCGAGGTGGGAACGATCACCGTCCCATCCTGGTTGCGAATCGGGTTGGCAATCTTGGTCAGCGGTGCCGCAACCGGCAGCGCCTTCAGCTGCGGCTCGGTGAAGAAGTAGTACTGGACCACCAGGTCCTTGAGCGTGCTGAGGTCGGCGATGTGGTTGTTTTCCACGTGGATATCGCTGAGGGTGCGTCCGATGGCCGTGAGATTTCGACCCAGTGCCCCCAGCGCACTGACATCGGAGACGTTGTTCCCCGAGACGTCGATGAATCGGGCACCGGTCACCGCTTCGATTCCGGTGAGGTCGCTGATCCCGCTGTACAAACATTTCAGCGAAAGCCGCAGGTTCGGGTCGGAGACCTGGGAGAGCACAATCGCCGCGCCGGCGGGCTGACCGATGGCCGCGTTGATGCAGGCACGCAGCGCGGCATCGGGAATCTGGATCGGCGTCTCGGCCCGGGCGGCCTGCGGCTCCGGCGCGGAGGAGGGCGCCACGGTCGACTCGGGACTCACAACCGCCGGTGAGGGCTGGCCCTGGGGAGTCTCGTCGGCGGACGGTGTCGCCGAAACGGAAGGATCGGGAATCGGGGCGGCCTGAGCAGGAAGGGCGGCGATGAGTGATCCGGCCAGGAGTGCGGTCATCAGCGCACCGCCGGCCATCACCCGGCCGGTGGAGCGGTGACGGTACCCCCGCGAGGGCGCGGGAGCCGCGTCGGTTGACTGCGTTGTCGTCGAGATATCGGTTTCGGAAGCGTTTAGGGGCATAACGGGTCCTTCGGGAGCGCTCGACCCGCCTGGGGCACATGGCCCCCGGCACATCGTCGAGCTAACGGGTAGGGTCGGCAGCGTGATTCAGGTTGCTGCTGATCAAGACGACGTAGACGCCGACAAAACATGTCGCGCTTTCCGAAAGTTTTTTTCGAATCATCTATTACCCGTTTTCGCGAAGGACTCGCGAGTGAATTACTCCGGCATATCGGAGGCCGGCGAGGACGCCGCGGAGGGCGAGGAAGGCGCAGAGGGCCCCTCGCGGGTGAGCGGCGATGGCGGCCGCCATCCGCTATCCAGGACCGGAACCAGCGGCAGGCACACCACGAGGCTCCACCCCACGGTGGGCAGATAGGAACCCGCCCACCAGGTCGAGCCGCTCTCGCCGCGCAGGAGATCGAGGAAGGTCAGGGCGAACCCGAATACCAGCGCAACAACCGAGATCACGCTGAGCCGGATGATTCGCCCGCGCGCGCTCGTGGCTGGCCGCAGAAAGTGGGCAGCAAGGCCGGCGATGACCCCGACCAGGGCATTGGCCAGGTGCCAGTCCCAGAACGTCCAGATCGAGGCACCCTGCAGCAGGTCCACGATCGGGTTCCCGATCAGTCCGGCCACGCCCCCGGCGATCGGTCCAAACCGGATACCCAGGAACACCAGGATCGCGATGGCCGGACGGATCGTCACATAGTCGCTGTGTGGCAGCGTGTAGCTGAAGATCCCCAGCAGCCCATAGAGCAGGCCACCCAGGAGCCCGATCCCCACAGTCCGAATCGACAGGGACCAGGGCGCGGGAAGGACCGTACGGTTGAGAAGACTCGGCGTGGATTCACTCATGCAGGCAGCGTACTGGCCCGGCTGAGCACGCGACAGCCCTCGACCCGAACGGGGGCCAACGAACGTCCAGGGTACCAATACAAGCAAAAAGCCCCTGATTTCTCAGGGGCTTTTTCTTTGTGAGCGATACTGGGATCGAACCAGCGACCTCTTCCGTGTCAGGGAAGCGCGCTACCGCTGCGCCAATCGCTCAGGTATTGAATTATTGAGTGGAGGTGGCGACGGGATTCGAACCCGTGTGGACGGCTTTGCAGGCCGCTGCCTCGCCTCTCGGCCACGCCACCGCATGCGGGTAAAACCCGCGTGCCGTAACCGATCTTTCGATCGCTTCCCAACACTCGAGCGGATGACGAGATTCGAACTCGCGACCCTAACCTTGGCAAGGTTATGCGCTACCACTGCGCCACATCCGCATTTTGTTTCCGTTTCCGGCTACATCAATAGAATACAGGAAACGATGGGGCCGAAGCGAATTACACCGTTGTTTTTCCAAAATCCACTCACCCAATACCCCCACAGCCCCCGGAATTACGCGGATTTCTGGTCCGTCATACGAGAACAGCATCGGGCGTGTCTTCGACTGCACGGCGCATCCTTCCCACGGAAGAGGTCTTTTACACGGAGGAATCTCGGCTCCCCTCCCCCACCGGCCACCCCGGCTGGACGCAGCCCGCACCGAGCCACGCGGGCGCCACCGAACACAACACAAAAAGCCCCGGAGAAGTCATGAAGACTTTATCCGGGGCTTTTCTTGGTGAGCGATACTGGGATCGAACCAGCGACCTCTTCCGTGTCAGGGAAGCGCGCTACCGCTGCGCCAATCGCTCAAATGTGAAACTATTCTACACCCGAGGGTGTAGGGAGAAAAGCTTGGTCGGTGCAAGACCGGCCCGAAGGCTTATTCCGAGCGGATGACGAGATTCGAACTCGCGACCCTAACCTTGGCAAGGTTATGCGCTACCACTGCGCCACATCCGCATTTTGTTTGCCGTCTCCGGCTACGTCTTAGACATTACCGAAGCCCGTCGCGGGGTTGCAAATCGAGGGCAATTTTGGGCGTTTCGCGCGTGCGCACCCCGGGATTTCGGGCGGGCTCCACTCCCCATGCGTCACGGAACAAGCGCTCCGCTCCCCCGTCCGCACACACAAAAACACCGGATCGGGAAACCCGATCCGGTGTTTGATCTGAGCGGATGACGAGATTCGAACTCGCGACCCTAACCTTGGCAAGGTTATGCGCTACCACTGCGCCACATCCGCATATTTTGTTTTTGTCCCCGTTCCCGGGTACGTCATTACTCTATCCGCAATTGGTAATGGGGCGCAAATTCCGGCGGCCCCTCGGCGTTTCGTCGCGGAATCACGCTGTTTTCCACGGGGGTAAAGGCGGTGGGGGCCGGGGTTGCGCACCTCGGCCCGCCCCCACCGCCGGCTCAATCCGCCACCCGGGCGGAAAGACTCGCGGCCACACCGCGGGCATCCGTGGATGCTTCACTCGCGTTCTGACCTCCTCAAAAACTCTACCGAGCGAGGGGTTCACGGTCGCGAGCGTCGTCGCAATCTGCACCGTCAAAACAAAAACCCCCGAAGTCTCAACGAGCTTCGAGGGTGTAATTTGTGGGCGATACCGGACTCGAACCGATGACCTCTTCCGTGTGAAGGAAGCGCGCTACCAACTGCGCCAATCGCCCTTTTGAGTTGTGAACCCGTTCCCGGGCACATCAATACTTTATCTGATGGCCCGGGCGCATTCCTAATCGAGTGGGGGTACGCGTGTCGCGCTCGGGCGGGTGCGACGCCGGGTGCCGAAGATCAGCGCGCCGGCAATCATCATCGCGCCGCTCCAGCCCAGGATGATCTGCAGGGTCTGCCCCCACGAGACGCCCGGGGTAATCCCCCGGTACAGCGGCACGTCGGCGATCATGTACCCGGGCTTATACGGCGCAATCTCGGCCAGCGTGTGTCCGTTGGCGTCCACGGTCTGACTGGTGCCCACGGTGGAAATATTCACCAGGGCCCGCCCGGTTTCCAGCGCGCGCAGTCTTGCGATGGCCAGCTGCTGCTCGTTCTCGGCGGTCTTGCCGAAGTCCGCGTTATTGGTCTGCGCCAGAATCACCTGGGCACCGCGCTCGACCCCCTCGCGCAGCAGGTTATCGTCCACGATGTCGAAGCAGATCGAAATGGCCGCGATGGTCCCGCGCACGTCAAACACGTTGTCCCGAGTACCCGGGGTGTAGTCTCGCCCGATCAGCCCGATCAGGTCCGGTGCCAGAGGCTCCCAGAAGGAGCGGTCGGGCACATACTCGCCAAAGGGAATCGGGCGCACCTTGTCATAGCCATCCAGCGGCCCCTGGCCCGCCTCCCACATCAGCGAGGTGTTGTAGTAGCTGCCGTCCCGCTGGGTGATGGTGCCGGTGATGATCGGCGCGTCCAGCAGCTGACCCAGAGAATTGAGCGCCTGCGAGGCGCGCGGATCCAGCATCGGGTTCAGATCCGAACCGTTCTCGGGCCAGACCACCATGTCCGGGCGCTTATCCAGCAACGACAGGGAGGCCTTGAGCTGACTCTGCAGCACATCCCCCGGTTCACGCTTATCGAAGTACCCGGCGGGGCCGTTGCCCTGCACCGCGGCGATCCGGCTGGTACCAATCTGCTCGGTCTGCGCGAGCGGCACCGCGAGCAGCGCGGCCACGATCATCGCGGGCAGCAGGGCACGCGCCGGTCGGTGGGCGATTCCCGAGCGCCAGAGGTAGAGGAATACCACCGGCAGCAGTGCCAGCACAAACGAGGTTCCGGTGAAGCCCACCCAGCTCACCAGGGTTCCGAACGGACTCTCGGCGTGGGCGAGGATCAACCGGCCCCAGGCAAATCCGCCATAGGGCCAGTTGCCGGCCACCTCCTCGCGGGTGATCCACACGGTCGCGATGGCCAGCGGTGTCAAAACCCAGGCGACCCGCGGCGAGAAAATCCGCGGGATTCGGCGGGCCACCACGGCGATAAACCCGGCGCCCAGTCCGAAGATGATGCCCTCCAGGACCGAGAGCGCAAGCCACGGCACCGGACCCAGATACAGCGCGGTCCAGGACACCAGGGTCAGATAGAAGCCGACACCGGCGAGGATCCCCAGCCCGGTGGCCGCCCAGAACCCGCGGCCGATTACCGCGAGCACAATCATGATCACGCCAACAAAGGTCAGCGGCCACCATCCCAGCGCGGGAAACGCCGAGGCGAGGACCGGACCGGTACCGAGCGCCAGCAGCAATGCCAGCGGCCAGCGCACCCAGGGTGTTTCGGCGCTCAGCCGGGAGGCCTCACCCGGCAGCGGGGCGGGGCGCAGGAAGCGCCGCCAGCGGCCGTCGGCGAGCACGCTCGCGCCGGAAAAATCGGGGATAAACCGCTGTGTCATTCACGCATCTTCCTGCCCGCGCGGTGCGCGGGTCCCTCAACTTCTATCAGACCGAGCTGTATGCAACGATGCCGCGACGCACACCGTTCAGCGCACGACGGGCGACCGTCGCAACCTCGGGATCCGCGACATTGGCCAGCTGATCCAGCAGATCGATGGTCTGCTTCGACCAGCGCACAAAGTCTCCCGCGGCCATATCGGCCTCGCGCAGCACCTGATCCAGGTCGCGTCCGCGCACCCACTCAAACATCGCGTGGGAGAGACCGGTGGACGGCGGCTCGCTGCCGGGGAGCTGATGGGCTCGCTCGGTATCATCGAGCACGGACCACAGCTCCTCGGTCGCGCGCAGCGCATCGCGGAACGCGCCACCCGGCAGGTCACGCTCGTCGAGGTTGCCCTCGTCCCGGCGCGGCTCGTACACCAGCGCGCAGGCCATCGCCGCCAGCTGCGGCGCATCCAGCTCACGCCAGAGTCCGCGGCGCAGCGACTCGGCAACCAGCAGGTCGCGTTCGCCGTAGATGCGCTTGAGGATTCGCCCGCTCTCGCTGAGCACCAGGGCCCCGTTATCGTCCTTCACCAGGTACTCGCGGTCCTTGAGCACGTCGGTCACCCGGTCAAAGACCCGGGCCACCGCGCCGGTGCGCTCGTTGATCTGTCGGGTCAGCGAGTCGGTGGAGCGCTTCAGCTTCCACCAGCGCTCGGCCCAGCGTGCGTGCTGCTCCCGCTCGGGACAGCGGTGGCAGGGGTGCTCACGCATCTGCCCGCGCAGCTCGGTCAGGCGTTCCTGACGGCGGCGCTGGGTAGCCTTGGAGCCGTGCTCATTGGACTTGCGTTCGATATCGGTGAGCTCGCGACGAATGCGCGAGTACTCGGCAAAATCGCCCAGGTGACAGGCCATCGACTCGGCGTAGCCCGCGAGCGAGGCACGCTGCTCCTGGACCTGACGGGCAAGCCCCAGGACCGCACGATCGGCCTGGAACTGCGCAAAGGAGGACTCCAGAATGTTGCGGGTCCGGTTGCGACCAAACTGATCGATCAGGTTGACGGCCATGTTGTAGGTCGGCCGGAAGCTTGAGCGCAGCGGATACGTGCGCTTGGAGGCCAGCGAGGCCACGGCCTCGGCGTTGAGCTCCTCGCGCCAGTGGATCACCGCGTGACCCTCGACGTCGATCCCGCGCCGCCCGGCACGACCGGTCAGCTGGGTGTACTCCCCCGGCGTGATCGGCACGCGGGCCTCGCCGTTGAACTTCTCCAGCTTTTCCAGCACCACGGTACGCGCGGGCATGTTGATGCCCAGTGCCAGGGTCTCGGTCGCGAAGACAACCTTGACCAGCTTGCGCCGAAAGAGCTCCTCCACGACCTCCTTGAAGGCTGGCAGCAGACCCGCATGGTGGGCGGCGACGCCGCGCTCCAGGCCGTCGCGCCAGCGCCAAAAGTCGAGCACCGCGAGATCCTCGTCACGCAGCGTCCGGGTGCGATCGTTGACGATCGAGCGGATCTCCCGGCGTTCCTCGGCCGTGGTCAGCCGGACACCGGTACGCAGCACCTGGCGCACCGCCTGATCACAGCCGTTGCGGCTGAACACAAAGAAGATGGCCGGCAGCAGGTCACTTTCGCCCAGCAGCTCCACCAGACCCGCGCGATCCAGCTGGCCGCTCCCGGGCAGGGGGCGGCGCGGACGGCGGTCGCGTTCCCGACGGCCACGGCCGCGGGAGGATCCCTGGAACCCGCCGTGCGCCATCCGAATGAACTCGGGATTGACGGTGCGGGTATCGCCGCGGAACTCGGTTTCGAACATGTCCACGAGCTTGCCGCGCACCAGCACGTGCTGATCCAGCGGGACCGGGCGCGCCTCGGAGACGATGACTTCGGTGTTGCCGCGCACGGCCTGCAGCCAGTCACCAAACTCCTCGGCGTTGGACACCGTGGCCGATAACGCGATCAGCCGCACCGAGCGCGGCAGGTGGATGATGACCTCCTCCCACACCGCGCCGCGGAAGCGGTCGGCCAGATAGTGCACCTCATCCATGACCACATAGGCCAGGTGGTTCAGCAGGGACGAGCCCGCGTACAGCATGTTGCGCAGCACCTCGGTGGTCATCACCACGATGCGGGCACCGGAGTTGATGTTGGCGTCGCCGGTGAGCAGACCCACCTGGTCCGCCCCATAGGTTTCCACCAGCTCGGAATACTTCTGATTGCTCAGCGCCTTCATCGGCGCGGTGTAAAATACCTTCTGCGATGCGGTCTGCATCGCCGCGAAGATCGCGAACTCGGCCACCACCGTTTTACCGGCACCGGTGGGGGCGGCGACCAGAACGCCGTTCCCCGCCTCGACGCTGATCGCCGCGGCACGCTGGAACGGATCCAGCGCAAACTTCTGACCCTTCATGAAGGCGGTCGCGACCGGCCCGACCACATCGGGACGCTCGGGGGCAACCACCGGGGCGACCTCGGCCGAGAGCCCGGCATCAAACACCTGATCGGTAATCGGGGTTGCCGCGGGCTCAGGGGGCGAGGTGGTCATTTTGCGCCTTCCGGGTCCAGGGCGGCGGCCGCATCACGCTTGGCCACCCGTCGATCATGCATCCAGGCAACTGCCCAGGCGCCAAAGTAAAGCACAACCATCGGGATCGCCAGCAGGAACATCGAGGCGATGTCCGCGGCCGGGGTTGCCGCGGCACAGAACAGCGCGATGATCAGGATGGCCCAGCGCCATCCACCGATGATGCCCTGTGCGCTCAGTACCCCCACAAAGTTGAGGAGCACCAGCAGCACCGGCAACACGAAGGCGATACCCACGGCCAGGATCAGCCGGAGCACAAAGTCGTAGTAGTAGCCCGCCTGGTAGATGTTCGCGGCACCCTCGGGGGTAAACCACGCCATCACCTCGACTATATGCGGGAACACCAGCCACCCGGCAACACAGCCGGCGAGGAACAGCGGAATCGCCGCGCCCACAAAGCCGGCCGCGTAGAGCTTCTCCTTGCGGGTCAGCGCGGGCATAAAGAACGCCCAGATCTGCGAGAGCCACACCGGAGAGGAGAGCACCACACCGATGGTGAGTGCCACCTTCATTTGCAGGTCAAACGGTGAGGTGACCGTATCAAAGTTCAGCAGCGCGGTACCGGTGGTGCTGAGCTGCTTGATCGGTTGGGAGATTGCCGCAATCGCCTGCCGGGAGAAGATGAACCCAACAATCATCGCCAGGACGATGCCGAGGGCGCTGATAAAGAGACGCTTGCGGAACTCTCTGAGGTGCGCGCCGAGGGACATACGTCCCTCCCGGTTTTTCACCGGCTTGGCGCTAACCGCCACGACGGGCTTAGTTCTTGGTCGGGGCGTCGTCCGCGGTCGGCTCAGCCGGGGTGGAGTCACCCTCGGGCTTCTTGCCGGCACGGATTTCGCTCTTAAAGATGTTCATCGACTGCCCCAGGCTGCGAGCCAGGCCGGGAAGCTTCGGCGCGCCCCAGATCAGCAGAATGATGAACAGCAGGACGGGCAGGTGCCATCCGGCGAGCAGGTTTTGCATGGGAAATCCTCTGGTTGGTGTACACGTACGTACACTTCGAGTCTACCGCGAATCCGTTCGAACCGCAGGGAGGTCGATTACAGGCCGTATCCGGCCAGTGCTTCCCGGGACCAGGCCGCAACCTCCTCGCGGGCGGTTCCCGGATCGGTCACCTCGGCGAGGCCTCCCAGTCCCGCCACCACGCGCTTGAAGCCGTGTACGTGCCCCAGCCGCAGGTTCACCAGTGAGCGGTTGCCCACCTCGCGCACCTGAGAGTCGGCGGTAAAAAACTCGGCGATCATCGGCAGGGCGGCGGTGTCGATGTTGATCGTGACGGTCAGATCGGTGGCCGAGGGCTGGAAGAAATCCGAGGGAACGCTGAGGTCGTCGGCACCGTGCTGGGCCTGGTTTTCGCCGATCTCGACGCTGTTCATTCGATCGATGCGGAAGGTACGCACGGCCTGGCGCAGGTGGCACCAGCCCCGCAGATACCAGTCCCGATCCAGCGATTCCACCCGGAGTGGATCGACGGTTCGGTGCTCGGTCCGGCCGTCGGCCGACAGGTAGTCAAAGCTCAGCTCGCGGCGCTGGGCGAGGGCATCCCGCACGGGCACCAGGGCGGCGGTGGCGGGACTCGCGGCCACGGCCACCTCGGTCGGGCGGCCCGAGGAGCCGATCGCCAGCTTGGACATGAGCGAACCGATTACCTCGTCGTCGGCCGACCCCGGGAGCGCCGAGAGATACTGCAGCCCGGCGATCAACGCGGCCGCCTCCCGCGCCGAGAAGCGCGGGGAATCGTCGATGACCACCAGCCGGGTAAGCACGATCTGATCACGCTGTTCAAACAGGTCCCAGTCGATGTCGAAGAGGTCCTCATGCTGATAGGCGCTGGTCTCGCCGGGGACGCCGGACACGGCGATCAGCGCGACCGACTCACGGATCAGCGCCTCCCCCACCCCGAAGTGCTCGGCGGCGGTGGCCACGCTGACCTGCTCATGCTCGATCAGATACGGCACCAGGACCAGCAGAAACGCCAGTCGATCGCGCCCCTGCAGCCCGGCACCGGCTCGGGCGGTGGACTTGGTCATCGGGACTCCCCCTCGGATCGATCGGATACGGCCTCGGCCGTATGATTGCGCAGCGTCCGCCGCAGTCGCTCGATGACCGCGTCGCGCAGGGCCGCGGGTTCGCGCACCAGAACCTCGGGCCCGTAGCCGGCGAGCTCGTCGGCAAACACGTTGACATCGGTATAGTGCACCCGCAGCGGGGCGTCTTCGCGATCCAGGGCGCGGGTGAGCAGGCGGCGGGCAGCTTCGGTGTTCGGGCGCACATCCAGCAGCGCACACTGGCTCTCATAGAGGCCCCGGAGGTCGGTCAGGGCGCGCTCGGCGCTCCCCGCGTTGTCTTCGGTAAAGGAGCGACGCGTGGTGGTCACCGCGCCCAGGATGCGCGAGAGCAGGAAGGTGCGCGGCTCTTCGGCGTCTCGGTCGATGCCGTGCACGTGCCAGCGACCCTCATGCTGCACCAGGGCCAGCGGGGCCACGCGGCGACGGCGCGCGTGTTCGTCGCCGGGCTTGAGGTAGTCGAAGGCAACCTCGAGCTTGCGATCCATCGCGGTGTTCAGCGGCGCGAACGCGCTCTCCCGGGTGCGCAGCCGCGGCGCGTAGCCGATCAGCGGATCCGAGGACTCCACCCCCAGCGCCCGGAGCTTATGCAGCGCACGCTGCGACTCATCCGAGAGCGATCCCTCACGCCACACGGTGCCGGCCAGGGAGAGCACCCCGATCTCGGCCGGCGAGAAGGTGACCTCGGCAGGCAGATCGTATTCACCCTTGGGGATGCGGTAGCGCAGCAGCTGGTTGTTGCCACTCTCCCCCGGAGGCTCCACGGTCTCCAGCGGGATACCCAACTCACGTACGTCATCTTTATCGCGTTCGAACTGACGTTCGAGTGACGTGTTATCCCCGCCGCGCACGAAGCGCTGGCGATATCCCTGCACGGTGGAGAGAATTTCGGCTTTGGTCAGCCCCTGTTCACTTGCGAGCAGCGCAAGAACCAGGCTGAAGAGCCGTTCCTCGACGGGAACGCGGGGCGGGGTGGCGCGAGTAGATTCGAACACGTATTCAGTTTAGCGTGTTGTGGCGGCCGGTGGTTGATTCGTGTCGGGCGCGGCGCGCGGTGGGTTTTCGAGACAAAAATACGCCGCACCCCCGTGCGGGGATGCGGCGTATTCGAGAGTTCGAACTAGACCGAGACGGTGCCCAGAATGTCCACCACGTAGATGATGGCGCTTCCGTTGCCCTGCTCGGCGGGGTCCTGCAGCTTCGGCGGCACAACCACCAGCACGCGCGAGCCGATGGTCTGGCCCTTCAGTGCCTCGGCGAGCCCCTTGCCCAGCTTGTCCAGCGCGGCAACCTGCGGGGTCTTCGAGGTCCAGGTGGTCGAGATGATCGAGCGCTCGTTCCAGCTGGCCACGGTCGAGTTCATCGCGAACGTGTCCTTGGCGCCGAGCTCCTTACCGTCACCCTTGATCAGGGTGGCGACCTTGAGCTCCTCGGGTGCCTTGCTCTTGGGGATGGTCAGACCCGGAGTACCATCCGGCGCGCTCACGACGCTCGGGAAGCCCGATCCCACAACCGGGACGTCGCGCCCGTAGGCGCGGTCCGGCAGAACCGAGGTGATGTCGGCCACAAACACGATGGCCGGCGACTTACCCTCGGACTGCTCCGAACCCACGGCCGATGCGATCCGAGAACCGGCCTGAGCGCACTCCAGCGCCGGACGGAACTGCTCGGGCAGACTGTTCACCAGGTACGGCTGCGGACCGGTCTGCTCGCTGGACTGCAGCAGCTCGCCGTTCTCGCCGTTGTAGAGGGAGAAGTTCATGGTGATCACCTGGTTGCCGGTGATCGGAATGCCGGTGCCCTCACGCACAACCGTGCGCTGCCCCTTGCCCTTGTCCACGTACAGCGGGGTCGGGATCTCCACCTTGGCGACCGACCCGGCCTTCCCGCTGGTCTTGATGTCATCCGAGGCCTTCCCCGAGGACATCGCGGGCTTGCAGTCTGCGGCCGACGGGGCAACGGTGGAACACGCGGTCAAGCCGCCGCCAACCAGCAGCGCTGCGGCGACGATGAGTGCGGGGGTGGTGCGCACGGTACCTCACTTTGGGTCAGGAATAGGAAGCGGTTGAAAAGTCAACGCGATCGTCAGACCAGTCTAGGTGACCGGATGCTGAGGATTGAACGCGAGGGGGAAAGGTTGCACGCGGCGAGTCGTCGCCGCGTGCAACCGGAGGGATTAGTCCCGTGCGGCATCCGCATCAAAATCGCGGCTCAGCGAGGACTCGGCCGCGGCCTGGGCCTCGCGCACACGCTTGCGCAGCGACTTGTCGCTGGCCTCGCGCACGCCGAGCGAACCGGGAGTCCAGGCCTCGACGTCCTCGGCGCTGAACTCGGTCTTGGAGGCTCGACGCTTGAGCTCGGGCATGATCGTGCCGTCGGCAAGCTTGCGGGCGGTGATCAGGAATCCGGTGTGCGCGATCATTCGGTGATCCGGACGCACAGCCAGACCCTCGACGTGCCAGCCACGCACCATGCTCTCGCTCGAGCTGGGGTTGGTGACCCGTCCGGTGGCGCGCATGGCCTCGGCCACGCGGGACAGCTGGGTCACTGTGGCGACGTAGCACAGCAGCACGCCGCCGGGCACCAGGGCATCCAGGCAGGCGTCGATGCACTCCCAGGGGGCGAGCATGTCCAGGACGATGCGGTCCACGGTGCCGGGCTCGGTGGTCTGCGGAAGGGTCTCGGCGAGGTCGCCGGCGGTGATCGACCAGTTCTCCGGGGTGTAGCCAAAGAAGGTGGTGACGTTTGCCCGGGCGACATCGGCGAATTCCTCGCGACGCTCATAGGACTTCAGGGTGCCCTGCGGACCGATCGCGCGCAGCAGCCAGAGCGACAGCGCGCCCGAACCCACGCCGGCCTCCACCACGGTGGCACCGGGGAAGATGTCGGCGTCGCCGACGATGGCGGCTGCATCCTTGGGGTAGATGATCGCGGCGCCACGCGGCATCGACATCACGAAGTCGATCAGCAGCGGGCGCAGCGCCAGGTACTCCTCCTCGGCGGAGTTCACCACTACCGAACCGTCGGGCAGGCCGATGATCGCGCTGTGCTGAATCACGCCGCGGTGCGAGTGGAACTCGCCACCCTCCTCCAGCGCAAAGGTGTTCTTGCGGCCCTTGGGGCCGGTCAGCTGGACGCGGTCGCCAAGGCGGAAGGGGCCGGAGTTGAGGGCCCGCTCGGTGCCGGGGACAATGCTCACGAAGAAATCTCCTGGGTGTTATTGAGGGTGGTGCGACGCCAAACAAGCGCGCTCAGATCATCCAGCGTCACCCCTTCCAGGGTGGGCCAAACGGTAAAGTCGGGGGTTTCGGCGACCTGCGTGGCGTGGGGAACCACGATCGCGGTGGTGCCGGCGGCGGCCGCCGAGGTGATGCCCGGGAGCGAGTCCTCCAGGGCCACGCACGCACGGATGTCCACACCCAGCGCCTCGGCACCCAGCAGATAGGGCTCGGGATGGGGCTTGGCGTGGGTGACCGAGTCTCCGGTCACCAGCGCATCAAAGGCGGGAAAGTCGATCATGTCGATGACCTTTTCGGCCATCGTTCGAATCGACATGGTGACCAGGGCGGTGGGGATGTTGTTTTCCCGCAGCTCGCGCAGCAGCTCCAGCGCGCCGGGGCGGAAGGGCACGCCGTGCTCCTCGATCTTGGCGATCACGCGGCCGGTCATGGTGGACACGATCTCATCCAGTTCCAGCGCCACGCCCTTGCTCTGCAGGACCGCGGCACACTCCCAGAGGCCCGAGCCCACCATCTGCAGGGCGTCCTCCTCGGTCCATGTGCCACCATAGGAGCCCACAAGCTCCCGTTCGGTGGCAATCCAGTACGGTTCGGTGTCTACGAGGGTGCCGTCCATGTCCCAGAGGACTGCGGCGGGAAGCTGAGTGGTCACGGGGTCCCATGTTACCTGGTCCGGCCCGGGCAGTAGGGTGTAATCACGCCCGCGCGTCCCTCGGACGCGATCACGGGCACGAGCATGCAGGAGAGAATCTGGTGACTGAGCGAATTCTAGTGGTGGCCTTCGAGGGGTGGAATGACGCCGGTGAGGCGGCATCCGGGGCGGCCAAGGTGCTGCGCGAACACCTGGCGGCGACCCCGGTGAAACGCATCGATCCCGAACCCTATTACGATTTCCAATTCACCCGTCCGACGATCTATTTCGACGAGTCGGGACGCCGCGCGCTGCGCTGGCCCGAAACCGTGTTTTATGCGCCGGGCGAGGCAACCGGCGACGCCGACAGCATCGAGGCGCAGCCCGCATTCATCCCCGAATCGCTCGGCGCGCGCACCAGCACCAGCAACGAGTCCCAGGTCTATCTGCTCCTGGGCACCGAGCCCAGCCGAAGCTGGCAGGCGTTTGTCTCCGAGGTGCTGGACACCGCGCTGGTGCACGATATCGGCCGCATCATCGTGATGGGATCGGTCCTGGCCGACGCCCCGCACACCCGGCCGATCCAGATCGAATGCTCGAGCGACAACGCCGAGATTCGCGGGGAGCTTGAGCTGGAGCGCAGTCAGTACGAGGGCCCGGTGGGCATCCTGAACGTGCTGTGTGTGGCCGCCGAGGCCGTGGGAATTCCCACCCTGTCGGTGTGGGCCTCGGTCCCGCACTACGTGCACAATACCCCCTCACCCAAGGCGATTCTGGCCCTGATCGATCGGATCGAGGAGCTCGTGGGGGTGGTGATTCCGCGTGGCAATCTGCTGGCCGAGGCCGCCGAGTGGGAGCAGACGGTGTCCGCGCTGACCGCCGAGGACCCCGACATGGTGAACTACATCACCCAGCTGGAGCAGGCCCGCGACACGGTTGAGGATCCCGAGGCCTCGGGCGAGGCGATCGCCCGGGAGTTCCGCCGGTTCCTGGACAGCGCCCCGGAGGCGGAGTCCGGTTCCGTGCCGGAGGCGGAGTCCGGTTCCGTGCCGGAGGCGGAGCCCAGTTCCGTGCCGGAGTCTGACCCTGGTTCTGGCACCGGCGATGGTTCTGATTCCGGGTCCGGCTCAGGCGCTGAATCGGGCTCCGGGTCCGATTCTGGCTCGGGCTCGGGTCAGGACAACCCCGATGGTCCCGGACTCCCGGGCTCCCCCACCGCCTAAGACACCCCAACACAAAACGCCGCCCGCAGATTGCGGGCGGCGTTTTGTGTGAGCGGGAATCGGTTTAGAGCGTGATTCCCAGCAGTGCCGACACCAGATCGGCGAACAGCTCGGTGTCATCGATCGTGGCCAGGGTCTCATCGATCGCCGCGAGGGCGGCCGGGGTATCCAGGTCGTCCTGCAGGGCTGCACGCACGCGCTCCAACAGCGCCAGAGTCGATCCGGCTACCGGGTTCGATCCGGCGTCACGCCAGGATTCCAGGCGGCGCTCGGCACCGCTCAGGTCGGCGTCGAACCACTCCCAGTCGCTGCGGTAGTGGTGGGCGAGCACCGCGAGGCGAATCGCCGCGGGCTCGGTTCCCGCCGCACGCAGTTTGGAGACCAGCACCAGGTTGCCCAGCGACTTCGACATCTTCTCGCCCTCGAAGGCCACCAGACCCGCGTGGCTGTAGATGCGAGCCAGCGGCTCCCCGGTCAGCGCCGACGCGTGGGCGGCGCTGAACTCGTGGTGCGGGAACGGCAGGTCTCCCCCGCCGGCCTGCACGGTGAAGTCCTCCCCCAGCAGGCCGGTGGCGATCACGCTGCACTCAATGTGCCAGCCCGGACGGCCCGCTCCAATTGCCGCCGGCCAGGACGGATCGTTCGGCCGCTCGGCGCGCCACAGCAGCGGATCCAGGGCGTCCCGCTTGCCCGGACGCTCGGGATCCCCGCCGCGCTCGGCGGACAGGGTCAGCATCAGCTCGCGGGTGTACCCGCTCACCGATCCCAGGGTCCAGGGACCCTTGGAGGCGGCGGCTGCGACATCAAAGTAGATGTCCTCACCCTCGGCATCGGCGGTTTCGACCCGGTATGCGAGGCCCGACTCCAGAAGTTCGGCCACGGCCAGCGCCACCGCATCGATGGTGTCCGTGACCGGCACATACTCGCGCGGCGGCAGGATACTGAGGGCCGCCATGTCCGTGCGGAACAGTTCAATCTGGTCGGCGGCCAGCGCGCGCCAATCCACGCCGGTTGCGGCGGCTCGCTCGAGTAGCGGGTCATCCACGTCGGTCACGTTCTGGACGTAGTGCACCTCGTAGCCGGCATCCAGCCAGACGCGCTGCAGCGTGTCAAAGGCCAGGTAGGTCGAGGCATGGCCCAGGTGGGTTGCGTCATACGGGGTGATGCCGCACACGTAGAGGCCCGCGACCCCGTCGGTTTCGGCCAGCGCCGACGCCCCGGTTGCGGTGTTCATGATGCGCGGCGCGCCGCCGACACCGGGCAGTGCCGGTACCCGCGGTGCGGTCCACGAGGGGATGGTCCCGAGGCTAGTTGCCATATGCCGACAGCACCCCGGTTCCCAGCAGCACAAACAGCACCAGTCCGAGCGCGATCCGGTAGATCACGAACGGCAGGTAGCTGCGCTTGGAGATGTAGTTCATGAAGAACACGATGACCACGAGGCCCACCACGAAGGCGACGATGGTCGCCACGATGGTCGCGGCCACACCGAAGGGTTCGTGAGCTCCCGAGGTGTCGGTGAAGGCCTTGTACACCTGGTAGAAGCCGGCGCCCATCACGGCGGGGATGGCCAGCAGGAATGCATAGCGAGCGGCGGCGGCCCGGGTGTATCCGAGGGCGAGGCCCGCGGTGATCGTGCCGCCCGAACGCGAGACGCCCGGGATCAGGGCCAGCGACTGGGCCAGACCATAGATAATGCCGTGACCGTAGGTGAGGTCCTTGACCTCGAGGCGCTTGCGCCCCAGCCAGTCGGCGACACCCAGGATGATACCGAACACGATCAGGGTCGTGGCGGTGAACCACAGCGAGCGGAAGGTGGTCTCGATGTCGTCCTTGAACAGCAGTCCAAGCACCACGATCGGGATCGAGCCGAGGATGATCAGCCAGCCCATCTTCACGTCGGGATCGGTGCGCGGCACCTTCCCCACCAGGCCCTTGCACCAGGCACCGATGATGCGAACGATGTCCTTCCAGAAGTACAGGATCACCGCGAGCTCGGTACCGATCTGGATGATCGCGGTAAACCGGGCGCCGGGGTCCTCACCGGTGCCGAGGAAGGCACCCACGATGCGAATGTGGGCACTTGAGGAGACCGGGAGGAACTCCGTCAGGCCCTGCACCAGGCCCAAAATTATGGCGTTAATAAATTCCACGCGAGGGGTACTTTCTTCTGTGGGGATTAGTAGTCAAGAAGCAGATCGGTGAGAACCGCGCGGCCAAACACGAGGGCGTCCAGGGGAACACGCTCGTCGACGCCGTGGAACATCGCCGGGAAATCAAGATCGGCCGGGAGCTTCAACGGAGCAAAACCATAACCGGCAATGTCAAGTTTAGACAGTGCCTTGTTGTCCGTGCCCGCGGCGAGCAGATACGGGAGCACCGGAGCACCCGGATCGTGCTTGCCGAGGGCCGCGGTGACCGCGTCCACCAGCGTTCCGGTGGCCGGGTTTTCGATGCCCACATCCTGGTGGGAGATCTCGATCCGGACGTCGTCACCGATCAGCGCCTGCAGCTGCGCCACGACTTCGGCCTCCTCCCCGGGGAAGCAGCGAATGTCGATCCGAGCCTCGGCCCGGTCGGGAATCACGTTGTGCTTATATCCCGCGGAGAGCATGGTCGGATTGCTGGTGGTACGCAGCGAGGCATGAATAAATGCCCCGGCCGGGCCGGTGGCCAGCGCGATCTCTTCCGGACCCACCCGCTGCGGATCCACCCCGAGCATGCCCGCGAGCGAGGCGATCAGCGCCTCGGTGGTATCGGTCAGGCGCACGGGCCACTGGATCGACCCGATCGCGGCGACCGCCCGGGCGAGCTTGGTCACCGCATTGTCTTCAAGCACCCGCGACCCGTGGGCGGCCGTTCCTGTGGCCACGAGCTTGGCCCAAACCAGTGCCTTCTCCCCCGTCTGCAGCAGGTAGGCCCGCTTATCGTTCACGGTGACCGAGTATCCACCGACCTCGCTGATCGCCTCGGTGGCACCGGCGAAGAGGTGCGGGTGGTTGTCCACCAGGTAATGGGACCCGAAGATGCCGCCGTTTTCCTCATCGGAGAAGAAGGCGATAACCAGGTCGCGTTCGGGACCACCCCGCTCCAGCACATCGGCGAGGGAGGTCAGGATCATCGCATCCATGTTTTTCATGTCCACGGCACCGCGGCCCCAGATCATGCCGTCCTTGATCACGCCACCAAACGGATCCACCGACCAGTTCTCCGGCTCGGCTGGCACCACATCGAGGTGTCCGTGCACCACGAGAGCACCCTTGTCCCGGTTGCGACCGGCGACACGCGCAACCACGCTCGTACGCCCCGGCGCGGCGTCAAACAACTGCGGCTTAAGCCCGAGCGCCCGCAGCTTCGCCTCCACGTATTCGGCGGCCTCCGTCTCCCCGTTCGACACACCGTCGCCGTAGTTTGTTGTGTTCATCTGGATAAGTTCGCGCGTGATAATTGCAGTCTCATCGAGCGCAAATTCCGCGTCATTCTGGGCCTCGGTCATGACCACAAGGCTATCGTGCATCCAAACCGAATGCCGGAACTGTTGGAACGGCCACGGCCCGGACAACAAACGCCGGTCACGAAAGTGATCAAGCCGAGAAATCGGAAGTTACCCGCGCGGGTGGCGGAATGGCGTGCCCGTATTAGGGCGTAGGGGTTCAAGTCCCCTTCCGCGCACACTGTGTTGAGACAGTACTGAAAGGCTCGAACCGCAAGGTTCGGGCCTTTCCTCGTTTTAGGGGTTCACGTCCCGCAGTACCATTTACAGCAGCACACCATGTTGAGACAGTACTGAAAGGCTCAGATCTTCGGATCTGGGCCTTTCCTCGTTTTGGGGAACGAGACAGGACGCTCGATTTTGAATACATGCTCAATCGGCGGGCGCGCCGAGAGCACCTCAACTGGTTCGGGTAAAGCGACCGCGACACTCGCGGCGTACAGCAAAAGCGTCAACAAAATGTGCACCAGATCGCTCCGGACCACCATCACACAACCCCGCAAAACACCGGTAATTTCGCGGAAATTCACCCCTGGGTACACTCACGGTTGCGATGAAACGGTCGGTGCCCGTATTAGGGCGTAGGGGTTCAAGTCCCCTTCCGCGCACACTGTGTTGAGACAGTACTGAAAGGCTCGAACCGCAAGGTTCGGGCCTTTCCTCGCTTTAGGGGTTCACGTCCCGCATGCAACAGGCCGACCCGAGTACGTCGGGTCGGCCTGTTGCATGCGGGGAGGGTGGGCTATCCCAGGGGTGCGGCGAGCACCATCTCCAGGAGCCCCGGGAAGCGGGCTGCCAGGTCGTCCATCCGAACGCGGCTGCGACGCTCGGTCCCGTATCGGCGCTGCTCGATGATACCGGCCTCCCGTAGCACCCGGAAGTGATGGGTCAGGGTGGATTTGGGGCGGTCGATTCCGACCCACGTGCAGGAGCGGAAGGCGTCATCACCCTCGCTCATCAGCCGCTGGACAATCGAGATGCGCAGCGGATCCGACAGCGCCGCAAACACCACGTCGGCCCTCATGTCGCGCGGCTCGGGCTGCTCTAGACGCTCCTCCAGGCTCGGTACCTGGTCAATCTGCGTAGTCATGGCGACCAGCATACTCCGTTTGCCCCTTAGTACGAGTTTGGTAGTACTCTTTTCGAGTACGAAAATTCTCGTACTTATTTCCCCAGGAAGGCAAACTCGATGAATTCCTCGGTTTCTTCGCGGCGAGGCGGGATCTGGATCCTCGCCGGGATCCTCCTCACCGCCATCGCCACCGGCTCCGCTCCGTCTCCCCTCTACCCGATCTACAGCGCCGAATGGCACCTCACCCCGCTGCAGACCACCGCGGTCTTTGCGGTGTATGTGGGCGGGCTCCTGATCACGCTGCTGACAGCCGGAGCGCTCTCGGACTACATCGGCCGCAAGCCGCTGATCGCGATCGGCTTGGCCGGTCTGCTGATTGCGATGGGGTTTTTCATCTTTGCCAGCGGGTTCGAGACCCTCATCCTGGCGCGCGTGGTGCAGGGTGCCTCGGTGGGCTTGATGATGGGCACCCTCGGCGCGGCCATGCTGGATAATGCACCTCGGGGAAACACCGCCCTCGCCGCGACCCTCAACGGCGCGGTTCCCGGCATCGGACTGGCTTTCGGCGCGGTGGCATCGGGTATGTTGGCACGCTGGGCGCCCAATCCCGAGGTGACCGTCTACGCATCCTTCGCGACCCTGCTGGTCCTGCTCGCGATCGCCCTGCTGTGGGTTCCGGAGACCGTCACCCGACGCCCCGGCGGACTCGCATCACTACGTCCCGCCCTGGCGATCCCGCGCGACTCGCGCCCGCTCTTCGGGGCACTCGCCGGTGCCTTCGCCGCCAGCTGGGGACTGGGCGGACTCTTCCTAGCCCTGCTTCCTTCGATTTTGGTTGTTCGATTCGGTCTCACCGACCACCTCCTCTCGGGCCTGCTGATCGGCCTCTTCACCCTGATCGGTGCGCTCACCGGAATTCTGACCCGCAATGTTGCCCCGCGACGCGCGCTGCTGGCCGGGCTGGTGGCGCTCATTGCCGGGTCGGCGCTGATCATCATCGCCGTGGACACCGAGGTGTTTGCCCTGGTGCTGGTCGCTAGCGTGGTGGGCGGAATCGGCTTCGGCGCGGGCTTCCAGGCGCCGCTTCGTATGCTCACAACCACGGTGGAACCGCACCACCGTGCGGGTCTACTCTCGGCGATCTACACGATCAGCTACCTCTCCTTCGGCGTGCCGGTCCTGGTGGGCGGGGCGCTGGAACCCATGCTCGGACTGGCCACCGTCGCGACCCTATACGGCATCCTGATGGCGGCGAGCGCGCTCATCGCCCTACTCGCCCAGCTATTCTCCCGTCGCGACCGCCGGCTTGAGGCGGCGGCAACCGAGCAGAACGCGCATCCGGAAACCGAACCGGTCGTGCTCTAACTCCAGGCACCCTCGGTAGCAGTCACTCGTCCATGACGTCAAGCGCGAACATTCTTTGTCTTAGGCACTGATACTGTCTTTGCCATGTCTTTGGAACACAACCTTGCACCCCACAAGTTCGAATCACTCAAACCGGACAATAATTCCGCGCGCCCCTTACCTCTCGATTGGCAGACCTATGAGACAAAAGCAAGGGAGGAGTGGAGAGAACTTTTGGGATCTGATCCGGAAGAGAATCAAGTGCAGCAATTCCTCGAGTTACACCCAGCAATGGTTCCTGGAGGCAGCGGAGACGTAGGGCCTGGTGGACATCATGGATCAGATTTGGGGCTACTTTTCACTCAACCTGCTCTAGTAGGTGCGGGCGATTCGTACGTTCCCGATTTCATGTGGGTGACCCGCAGCTCCGGTCTCATAACTCCGATTCTGATTGAAATCGAGAAGCCTTCGAAGCTCTGGTTCACCAAAAAAGGCACGCCTACCGCAGATTTTTCCCAAGCCCGAGACCAATTAAACAATTGGCGCGCATGGTTTAACACTGAAGGAAATAGAGACATTTTCAGAAGAAAATATCTCTTTACTGTTGATAAGTACGAAGACCGGCCTATAGTTCCACAATTCCTCTTGGTCTATGGACGCGAGTCTGAGTTTGGACCGAATAGCACGCATAACAATCCGAAACAACTTCGTTTTAAACGAAACAGTCAACTTGCGGCAGACGAGACCGCGCGGAGTTTTGATTCGCTCAGTCCAAATTACAATCACAGCCAATCAATCACAGCCAAGCTAACCACCAAGGGAATTGTCCCGTTTGCTTTTTCGCCTGTGTACAGCACCGGGCCAATACCATCACTAGGCATCGAAGCGCTGAATAGTCCTGATGCAGCGTTCGAACGCACGGTTATGATGACTGAAGAACGCAAAGCATACCTACTAGAACGCTGGAACTATTGGTCCAACATTGGCAGAGAAACGGCGGGGGCCAGTCGCGGATTAATGGTCCGTGAATATGGCCTAGAGTAAGGTTGCTTCGAAAGCATCGCCCATTAGAATCTCAAGCAATTCGTTACATTTCTAAACATGCCTTGTAATCCACGGGCATTATGCTGAATGGCCACGCCAGGAATGTGACGTGGCCATTCCTCCACGGACGCTACGCCTCGATGGCCGCCAGCGGGACCTCCTCCACCAGATACTGACGATAGGCGGAGAGGGTGATAAAGGTCGGAAACTCCTCCCCCAGCACGCTCTCCTCGATCAGCGCGGCCGCCTCGGCGAATCGATTCCCCGGAAGCGCCGACCCTGCGCCGACCTCGGCCGCAATCCCCGCACGAATCAGCGCGGGACTGATGGTCTCCCCCGAACTCGTGCGAACCCGATAGCGCACCCACTGCCACAGCTGCGCCCGGGCAATCTCGGCGGTCGCCGCATCCTCCATCAGGTTGTCGATCGCCACCGCACCGCGTCCACGAAGCCAGGATTCCAGGTAGTGCACGGCCGCACGAATGTTGCCACGCACCCCGGCCTCGGTGACCTCGCCGGTGAGCCCATCCAGGTTCAGCAGGTCGCTCGCGCTCACGCTCACATCGGGGCGTAGTCGGGAGCGCTGATCCGGCCTAGCTCCCAGCACCGCGTCGAACTCGGCCCGGGCGATCGAGACCAGGCCCGGATGCGCGACCCAGGTCCCGTCAAACCCGGCCGCCGCCTCGCGCGCCTTATCCGCCCGCACCGCGGCGAATGCTCGTTCGTTTGCCACCGGGTTGTGACGGCTGGGGATAAACGCGCTCATTCCGCCGATGGCCGAGGCACCCCGGCGGTGGCAGGTCGCCACCAACAGGTTGGAGTAGTCGCGCAGGAAGGGGACATCCATCGTGACCAGGGCACGATCCGGCAGGACAAAGCGGACCCCGCGTTCCCGGTGCGTCTTGATGAGACTGAAAATATAGTCCCAGCGGCCGGCGTTGAGCCCCGCGCAGTGCTCGCGCAGCTCATAGAGGATCTCCTCCATCTCGAAGGCCGCACCGATCGTCTCGATCAGGACCGTGGCGCGGATCCTGCCGGCCTCGAGTCTCAGCGCCTCCTCGGCAAAATCAAATACCTCGTTCCAGAGCCGTGCCTCCAGGTGGTTTTCAATCTTGGGTAGGTAGAGGTAGGGGCCGCGCCCGGCGGCAATCAGCGCGTGGGCGTTGTGGAAGAGATACAGGCCCGCATCCACTAGGGCACCGACGGCGGGAACCCGCATGCCCGCCGGATCCGTCAGGGACAGGTGACGCTCCACCAGGTGCCATCCCCGCGGGCGGAGCACGATGGTGGGAGTGTCATCCCCCACCGTGTAGCGCCGACCGGTTGCCGGGTCCACGTGGTCGAGGGTGCCACGGATCGCACGGTACAGGGTCGCCTGCCCGCCGATGATATTCGCCCAGGTGGGACTCGTGGCGTCCTCCAGATCGGCAAGCCACACCTTTGCGCCGGAGTTCAACGCGTTGATCGCGAGTTTGGGATCGATCGGTCCGGTGATCTCCACCCGACGGTCCTCGAGCCCCGGCCCCGGCCCGGCCACCCGCCAGGTGGGATCCGCCCGAATGGCCGCGGTCTCGGGCAGGAAATTGAGGTTGCGGCCGTTATCAATGGTCGCCCGAGATTCCTGCCTGGCCCACAGCCGGGCATGCCGGGGTCCCGCAAAACGATCGTGGAGGTCGGCGAGGAAGTTCAGCGCCTCGGGCGTGAGGATCAGATCGGTGTCGGCCGAGCGCGCCCCGCGCAGCAGAATACGGTTGGATGTGGACATGACGACTCCCCCTAGTGGAACTGTTCGGACTCGGTGGATCCGGCGAGCGCCAGCGTCTGGCTCTCCGGATTGAGTGTGGTGGTAATCAGATCGAAGTAGCCGGTACCCACCTCACGCTGATGCCGCGTCGCGCTGTATCCGTGGGCCTCGGAAGCAAACTCGGCCTCCTGAAGGTCCACATAGGCGCTCATCTGGCGGTCCCGATACCCGCGGGCCAGGTCAAACATCGAGTGGTTGAGCGCGTGGAATCCGGCCAGGGTGATGAACTGGAACGCGTAGCCCAGATCGGCCAGGTCGTGCTGGAAGGTGGCAATCTGGGCGTCACTCAGGTGCCGCTTCCAGTTGAAGGACGGCGAGCAGTTATAGGCGAGCAGCTTGCCGGGGAATGCCGCGTGAATGCTCTCGGCGAAGCGCCTGGCCAGCTCGATGTCGGGCTCGGCGGATTCCACCCACAGCAGGTCGGCGTAGGGGGCGTAGGCGTGTCCGCGGGCGAGAACCGCGTCGATCCCCGGCGTGGTGGGCGAGAACCCCTCGGAGGTGCGCTCACCGGATACAAAGGGGCGATCGCGCGGATCCACATCGCTGGTGATCAGGTTGGCGGCCAGGGCGTCGGTCCGGGCGATGATGATCGAGGGAACCCCGGCCACATCCGCCGCGAGCCGTGCCGCGTTGAGCGTGCGAATATGCTGCCCGGTGGGAACCAGCACCTTCCCACCCATGTGCCCACACTTCTTCTCACTCGCCAACTGATCCTCCCAATGCACCCCGGCCGCCCCCGCACCGATCATCGCGCTCATCAGCTCGTAGGCGTTGAGGACGCCCCCGAAACCCGCTTCGGCGTCGGCCACGATGGGGGCAAACCAGTCGCTCACCCCGTCGGTGGTGCCCGACACCTGATCGGCCCGAGCCAGGGCATTGTTTATGCGCCGGACAACCTTGGGCACCGAGTCGGCCGGATACAGGCTCTGGTCCGGGTAGGTCTGCCCGGCGGAGTTGGCATCGGCAGCCACCTGCCAGCCCGACAGGTAGATCGCGTTGAGCCCGCCGCGCACCTGCTGCACCGCCTGGTTTCCGGTGAGCGCCCCCAGCGCGGGCACGTAGCGTTCGGAGTGCAGCAGGTCCCACAGGCGGCGGGCACCGCGGGCGGCCAGGGTGTGTTCTTCGAGGACGCTGCCACGCAGGGCGAGTACGTCCTCGGCGGTGTAGTCGCGGTGGATACCCGCCCAGCGCGGGTTGATCTCCCAGTCGGCGGAAAGGTCGGCGGCACTCTGATGCTGATCGCCGGGATAGCTGGTCATGAGGTTCTCCTGTTCTGGATCGCGTCGGTGCGACCCGGTGGATATGTCCCCAGCTTGCGCTCGGTGTCGGCCGGTCAATCCCGGATACCCAGCAGAAATACGGTCAAATTTCTGGAAAACGACAGAAACGCCCTGTGTACTCGGGGCACCAAGGGTTCGGGGGACCATCGTGTACGACGCACTGACCGTAGGACACCGCATTCGCCAGCGCCGCCGCGCGCTCGGCCTCACCCTCCGCGAGCTTGGAGTACGCATCGACCGGGCCGCCTCGCGGGTGAGCGTGATCGAACACGGTGGACGCGACCTGGGCATGGCCGAACTGGACCGCATCGCGGCCGCGCTGGAGACCACCACCGCCGAACTCCTGCGCGAGGACTCACCCTCGGCTCGGGCCGAACGCGAGATCCGGCTGGAACGTGTGCAGCGCTCGCCGCTGTATGCGAACCTGAGGCTCCCGGCGGTGCCGGTCCGGGCGTCCCTGAGCGATGCTGCAATCGACGCGATCCTCGGTCTCCACCGCGAGTTGGAACGACTCCACACCGAGCGCGCGGCCACCCCCGAGGAGGCGCGGCGGGCTAATGCCGCCCTGCGCGGGGACATGCGGGCGCGCGGAAACTACTATCCCGACATCGAACTGGTGGCCCGGGAGCTGCTCGCCTCCGTCAACCACGACTCCGGCCCACTCTCCCAGCGCCTGACCGGCGAGCTGGCCAGACACCTGGGGTTTAGTCTGCATACCGACGCGGAAATCCCCGCCGGGGCGCTCTCGATCACAGATCTGGAGGACGGACGCATCTTCATCCCGATAACGCGTTCCAGCACAACCGACCCGCGTACGCTCATCCTCCAGGCCCTCGCCTCCCGAGCCCTTGGCCACACCCCGCCGCGCGACTACGCCGAGTTTTTGCGCCAGCGCGTGGAGGCCAACTACCTGACCGGGGCCCTGCTGATTCCCGAAGCCGATGCCGTCCCCCGCCTGCTGGCGGCCAAGGCCGCGCGTGAGCTCTCGGTCGAGGATCTGCGCGATGCCTTCGGGGTGGGGTATGAAACCGCCGCTCACCGCTTCACCAACCTGATCACCCGGCACACCCAGATTCCCGTGCACTTCCTCCGCACCCATGAGTCCGGGGTACTCGTCAAGGCGTATGAAAATGATGGGGCGGCTCTGCCCAGCGATGTTCTGGGCGCGGTCGAGGGGCAGAGCGTGTGCCGCTGGTGGAGCGCGCGGCGGGTGTTCCTGGCGGATGATCAGGTCAGCCCCTACGCCCAGTACACCGATAAACCCGCCGGCACGTTTTGGTGCACCTCGCATATCCGGGTGACCGAACGCGGACGCTTCTCGCTGAGCGTGGGCACCCGGTTTGAGTACACCCGCTGGTTCCGCGGGCGCGAGACCTCCCACCGTTTTACCTCGCGGTGCCCGGATCCCGCATGCTGTCGCACACCCCCGGAAGCTCTCCACGCCCGTTGGGCCCACCGCACGTTCCCGGCGGCGCGGGTTCCCGATACGCTCCTCCATGCGCTGCCCACCGGGGTGTTTCCCGGGGTGGATGAAACGGATGTTTACACGTTTCTGGAGCGGCGGACCGAGCCGACTATCGAGTCGGAGTAGCGGCGCTCGAATTCGATTCGAACACACGTTCGAATACCGAAATCGGCGAGCGCCTGGGCCGGGATTTCCGCTGAATCACGGGCATCAGGCCCGCCTCGACGAGCGCCGCCTCGGTGCGACGCGGCAGCGGCGGCAGCTGAGCCAGCTCGCCGGCACCGGGCCGGGCCACACTCACCAGGAGCGACAGGCTGAGCTCCGGGGAGGCAATCTCCACCCGGGCCGATTCACCGGCGGAGCACCAGACGAGACGGGTGATTCGCTGCAGGGGCACACTGCGCTCCTGCCCATCCCAGGCGATCAGCAGCGCACCCCGGGTGAATCGCACCGAGGCAGGCACCGTGCGCAGCGCGCAGACTCCACGAAAAACGAGAAACGGGGGCAGGGCGATCAGCGCGGCGAGCAGCAGAAACACCATGGGCGAGGTGGAGACCCAGCGAGGTAGGGCGTCGGTCACGATCAGCACCGACAGGACGGTAGCGACCATCACGCCCAGCGCCACACCCCACCAGACCAGCGCGGCCACCGGCATCCTCACGGCGCGAAAGCCCACGCTGAATCCGGTCTTATCCTGCACCCATTCGGGTACCGTGCGCGGGTTCCTGGCGGGGCGTCGCGCGACCGTGGTGATCCGTCCGAGTACCCCCAGCACCATCCAGCCGGTGGCCGGAATGAGCGCAAACTGCACCATGATCGCCGGGGCACGGAGGGGCTCGGGTAGCATCCGGAGCCCGGCGCTCCCCGACTCCACCAGGTAGATCATCAGCCCACTACACGCCACAGCGAGCGCCACGTGGATCCAGAGCCCAACCCGGGCGGAACGAGCCCGGAAGGTTCGATTCACGAGGTCGATGCCGAGAAGCCAGCCGCCCAGGAGCGAGAGTATCATCGGCGGCAGGCCCATCCCCCGCTCGGTGAGCACCCAGGGAAGCGCGGCAGACAGACTCACCAGCGCCCAGAACGCGGGGCTGGTCAGGACACGACGCCACCAGGGTCTGGGTGAGGGGACGGTGGACGGCACAGATCGAGCATAGCGGCAACCCTGCGCGTCATCTTTCCGGTATCGCGGATGCCGGGAAGGGTTAGCGTCCGACTCCCCTGCGGGACTCCGGAGTTGCATAGCGCCGACTTCCCTTCGGGACGTCGGAGTTGATTAGCGCTGGCTCCCCAGCTGACGCCGCAGATACTGGATCCGCGACTGCAGCTGGGTCACACTGGCCTGCGGCACCGCCGGGCCGCCACACACGCGGCGCAGCTCGGCGTGGACCAGTCCGTGCGGCTGGCCGCTCTGCTTGGCGTAGAGGCCCACCAGCGAGTTCAGCAGCGAGCGCTGCTCCTTGAGGGTTCGATACAGCGGCTCGGGAGTGGTCTCCGGCGGCGCGATTCCCGCGGCCTCGCGATCATCCTGACGCCGCTGCTGACGCTGCTGACGCTGGGTCAGCAGCTCGTGAACCTGCTCGGGTTCGAGGATGCCCGGCAGCCCGATGAAATCGAGCTCCTCATCGGTCCCGGGTTCGGCGTAGCCCCCGAACTCCTGACCGTCAAAGACCACGCGATCAAAGTTGGCCGAGGACCCCATCGCCTCAAACGAGAACAGCTCCTGGCCGAGCTCCTCGGAGGCGCGATCCTCCTTATTGGCGGCGGCCACCATCGCGTCTTCGGGATTGTAGAAGTCGCCCTCGTCGCTTGAGGGACGATCCAGCGCGTGGTCGCGCTCGAGCTCCAGCGCGGCGGCCAGATTCATCAGCGGCGGCACGTTCGGCAGGAACACCGAGGCGGTCTCGCCTCGACGCCGAGCCCGCACGAAGCGGCCAATCGCCTGGGCAAAAAACAGCGGGGTGGATGAGGAGGTTGCGTAGACCCCCACCGCGAGGCGGGGCACGTCCACCCCCTCGGATACCATCCGTACGGCCACCATCCAGCGACTGGTGCCGTGGGAGAACTCATCGATCCGGTCGGAGGCTCCGGCATCATCGGAGAGCACCACGGTGACCTCCTCGCCGGTGATCTCCTTCAACAGTGCCGCATAGGCGCGCGCGGTGTAGTGATCGGTCGCGATCACCAGCCCGCCGGCATCGGGGATCGCGTGCCGAACCTCGGTCAGTCGCTTATTAGCCGAGTCGAGCACCTGCGGCACCCACTCTCCCTTGGGATCCAGCGCGGTGCGCCAGGCCTGGGAGGTGATGTCCTTGGTATTGCCCTCGCCCAGGCGCGCTTCCATCTCGTCGCCGGCCTTGGTACGCCAGCGCATGTGCCCGGCGTACACCATGAACATCACCGGGCGCACGACGCCGTCTTGGAGCGCGCGGCCATAGCCGTAGTTATAGTCGGTGACCGAGGTGCGGATGCCCTTATTGTCCGGGGCGTAGAGCACAAAGGGGATCGGGGCGGTGTCCGAGCGGAACGGGGTTCCGGTGAGCGAGAGTCTGCGGGTCGCGGGCTCGAAGGCGTCGCGGATCGCATCGCCCCAGCTCAGCGCGTCGCCGCCGTGATGGACCTCGTCCAGGATGACCAGGGTCTTGCGCGACTCGGTGATCTCGCGGTGCAGGGAGGCCCGTACGGCCACCTGCGCGTAGGTCACCGCGGCCCCGTGATAGTGCGAGGCATAGCGACGCTCGGCATTGGAGAAGTTCGGGTCGAGCCGGATACCGGCGCGCGCGGCCGCATCGGCCCACTGCTTTTTCAGGTGCTCGGTCGGGGCCACCACGGTGACCCGCTCGACCGTGCGCCGCGCCAACAGCTCGGCCGCCAGACGCAGGGCGAAGGTGGTTTTGCCCGCGCCCGGGGTAGCCGCGGCGAGAAAATCGCGCGGCTCGGTTTCAAAATACTTCTCGATCGCCTCGGCCTGCCAGGCCCGCAACTTGCTGACCGTACCCCACGCCGCACGCTCCGGGAAGGAGGGTGAGAGGTGTTCGGCGGCGGAGGTTCCGATGCGTGGACCGGAACCAGAATCCGGTGTCATCAACTCTTCGCTCACTGAACTAGACACTACCGGATACCCTCCGACACTGCCGAGCCCGGAGCGAGTTTGCGCCCGCCTCCGGAATTTCCCGGGCGAGCCGGGTACATTAGAGGCGACCCTCGTTAGCGACCGGAAGGAACCCCGTGACCACCCCCGAACCCGCGACCGAATCACAGCTTCACCCGTGGCGGCGAATGGTCTCCATTGGTGACTCCTTCACCGAGGGCATCGGCGATCCCGAGCCCGGATCCCCCGGTGGCAACCGCGGCTGGGCCGACCGGGTGGCCGAGGTGCTCGCCCGCGACTGTCCGGACTTTGCCTACGCCAACCTGGCCGTGCGCGGAAAGCTGATCGGTCAGATCATCAACGATCAGCTCGAACCCGCCCTCGGCCTGCACCCGGACCTGATCACCCTGTGCGCCGGCGGCAACGACGTCATCCGCCCCGGAACCGATCCCGACGAGATCGCCGAGAAGCTCGACGGTGCCGTGCGCACCCTCTCCCGCGACGGGGCGACGATCGTCCTGTTCACCGGGGTGGACACCGGCTTCTCCCCGGTCATGCGGGCCCTGCGTGGCAAGGTCGCGATCTACAACGAAAACGTGCGTGCAGTCGCCCAGCGCTACGACTGCATCGTCGCCGACCAGTGGGCCCTCTCCGAGATTCAGGATCCCGGCATGTGGGCCCCGGATCGCCTGCACCTCAACCCCCTCGGCCACCACACCGTGGCCCGGATGGTGCTGGACGCGCTGAACGTGCCCAACGACCTGCAGCCGCTGCGTCCCGAGGCCATGCCCGAGTCCTCCTGGCGGCAGGCCCGCTCCGAGGATCTGGCCTGGGCCCGCGAGCACCTGGTGCCCTGGGTGATTCGTCGCCTGCGCCACCAGAGCTCGGGTGATAACGTGAGCGCCAAGCGCCCCGAGGCCGCCCCGATCATCTTCCCCGAGCGCTAAACTCCCGCCCGACGCGCAACAAAAAACACCCCGGATTCCGCCACTCGATGACGGAATCCGGGGTGTTGTTTGTACCCGACTACATCGGGTTGGTCAGACGCCACCAGATCGAGGCCCCGTCCAGGTCATCCGCGAGAGCCACCGGAACCTCGGCGGACACGCCGTTTTCGGTCACGGTGATCTTTCCGGCCGGGTCGCCCTGCTTGCCCGAGGCCAGCGGATCGATGCTGGCCTTACGGGTGATCGGGGAATCACGCCAAACCACGGCGGTCGCATCCTTCGTGGCCACCACGTTGGCGTGGCTGCCCCAGGGGGTCTGAATGTAGCCCACCGGGTCACCCTTTTTGATCAGGGTGGCCTTGCCAAATGCCGCATAGGTGCTATCGAGCAGCTTGCTCACCGAGGCGAAGAGTTCCTCATGGGTCGCCGCGCCGATGACCACACCCACCACCGTGGTCTTCTTGCCGGCGACCTCTCGCTCGGCCGCAAACATCAGGCAGGCTCCGGCCACGATCGTGGTGCCGGTCTTGATCCCGATCACCCCGCCGGTTCCCAGCAGATCGTTGGTGTTCTTGAGGTTTCCGGCCTCGCCCAGCGCGGGGATCGAGGCGGACTTCTCGGAGACCACGGTGCTGAGTACGGGGTGTGCCAGCACCAGCTTGGCGATCTCCACCAGGTTCGGCGGGGAGGACTGGCTGGCCGGGTTAATGCCGCTGGCATCGGCCAGAACCGTATCGGTCAGGCCGTGCTTATCCAGCCAGGCGCGGGCGGCCGGGAGGAAGTTCTCCATCGAGCCATAGGCCCAGTTCGCCAGGGTGATCGCGTAGTTGTTACCGCTGGGAAGCATCAGCCCCTCGAGCAGCTGACGCTCGGTTACCTGGGCACCCACCACTACCGGAGCCCGGGATCCGCCCTCGGCCACGGTGTCCTGGTAGATCTTCTGATCGGTTTCGGTAAACGTATAGGTCGGACCCGACTCCCCCTTGGCCAGCGGAAGCTTTTCCAGCACCACCAGGGCGGTGATGGTTTTGGTCATGCTGGCGATCGAGGTGCGCTCCTGCGAGCCGTGACTGGCCAGGACGCCGTCGTATCCCACCTCGCCGACCGCGGCCACGCCGTTGGCGGGCCAGGCGATGGGCTCCTTCGCACTCGTGGGGGTGGCTAGGGTGGCCGCGGGGGTCGCGGCCGAGGCGGGCAACGGGCGAAGCATCGCATAGCCGCCGTAGCAGGCGGCCAGTACCGCTACAACGATGGCAATCGCGAGGGGTGCGCGGAGCAGGGCGCGGCTGCGAGCCCGGGATTTTCGGTCTCGGCGGAGGGGGAATTGGGTCACCGAAACAGTTTATGTGGCATCCCCTGAGCGTTTCGTGCGCGCCACAGCAAACTATTCGCGAATCCGCAGCTCCCAGAGTGCGACCGCGCTGGCCGCGGCAACATTGAGTGAATCCACCCCGTGCAGCATCGGGATAATCACCGTGCTGTCGGCGTGGTGCAGGGCCTGACGGCTGAGTCCGTCCCCCTCGCTGCCGAGCATCAGCGCGATCTTTTCGGGGGCCGCGGCCGAGAACGCGTCCAGGGTCACCGCGCGCTCATCGAGGGCCAGCGCTGCCACATGGAATCCCGCGGCGCTGAGGATCTCGCGCGCGTCGTCCCACTCGGGCATCCGGGTCCACGGCACCTGCAGCACCGTGCCCATGCTCACCCGGACGCTGCGGCGATAGAGGGGGTCGGCGCAGCGCGGCGACACCAGCACGGCGTCGGCACCGAGACCGGCCACCGCACGGAAGATCGCGCCCACGTTGGTGTGGTCCACGATGTCCTCCAGGATCACGATGCGTCGGGCATCCCGAATCAGCTCGGCCATATCCGGCAGTTCGGGCCGGTGCATCGCGGCGAGCGCACCCCGGTGCATGTGAAATCCAGTGAGGGCTTCCAGCGTGGCGGCATCCCCCACGTAAACCGGAACCTCGGGGAAGTCGGCCAGGATGGGTTCCATCTCGGCCAGCCACTTCTCGGCCAGCAGGACCGAACGCGGCACGTGACCGGCGGCGATGGCACGCGTGATGACCTTGCTCGACTCGGCGATGTAGAGCCCACCCTCGGGCTCGGTCACCCGGCGCAGGGCGACGTCCGTGAGCCGTGCATAATCGGCCAGTTCATCGAGTCCGTCCGGACCCAGGGGAATAACGCGCACCCAAATACTCCTGTACTCACTACGGTGGTTATGTAACACCACGAGGGGATCATCTGGTCCCCCGCTAGACCATCATTCCATCCCCGGCCCCTGGAGGCGTCACGTGCCCATTCCCGATTCGGTAGACCTCGACCGCGCGGCGGATATTCTACGGGGCCGCAGCCTGGCGATTCTGACCGGGGCCGGCGTCTCCACCGACTCCGGGATCCCCGACTATCGCGGACCCGGTGCCCCCGTGCGCAAGCCGATGACCGGGCCCGAGTTTCGCGCCTCGGCCGAGCGCCGTCGCCGCTACTGGGCCGGGGCTTTCCTGGGCGGACGCCTGATGCAGGCGGCCGCACCCAATCCGACCCACCGACTGCTAGCCGACTGGGAGCGCTCGGGCCGGGCGCTGGGCATCGCGACCCAGAATGTGGACGGACTCCACCGACAGGCGGGCACCCGCAAACTCGTGGAGCTGCACGGTGGCCTGGACCGGGTGGTGTGCCTGGCCTGTGAGCAGGGCTTTGCCCGGCAGGCGATCACCGAGCAGATCGCCCGGGAAAACCCGTGGCTGGCCCAGCTGGGTCCCGAGGATGCCGACCGGCTAAACCCCGACGGCGATGCCGAGGTGCCCGAGCTGGACGGCTTCACCGTGCCCGTGTGCACGGTCTGTGGCGGCCCACTCAAGCCCGACGTGGTCTTCTTCGGGGAGACGGTCCCCTCGGCCCGCTTTGCGCGCGCCCGCTCGATCGTGCACCGTGCCGACGCGCTACTGGTGCTGGGATCCTCGCTCACCGTAAACACCGGAATTCGCCTGCTGGATCAGGCGCGGCGCGACGGCTCCCCGATCATCACGATCAACCGAGGCACCACCGGCGGTGCCTCCCGCGCGACCCTCGTCCTCGAGGGCTCGGTGGCACCGGCCCTCCATGCGCTGGACGAGCGCCTCGCCGGATAGTCATTCTCTCCCCCTGCGGCCGGTGGGTCGGGTGCCATAAAACACCCGCCTGACCGGCCGGTTATATTTCCGGCAGGTTAACACTTGCCGCATAGAAATCTCATAGCCCATACAAATGCTGGGCACAGCGGGCACATAGCCACGCCCGAGATAACAATCACTTTTGTACTTCTTGACCCGCATTTTGGGGGTGCACTTTACTGGGCCCGGGGGGACGAAGAGTCTTCCCCGGCTCTGGGGGAAATGTCGCGGGTCGCGACGGCATGAGTCTCGAGCTGACACCCATCGCGACCTTCAAGGAGAAACATGTCCATCACCCTGGATGGCTCGGCTTCGGCCACCACCACCGCTCCGCGTTCAGCCCGCCGAGCTCACAAGATCGCAGGCGTGCTGCTGGGAGCAGCCTGTGCATTGGCCCTGACGATCGGCGCACCGCTGACCGCTCAGGCAGAGGTTTTCCAGCCGCTTCCGCAGAACGCGGACGGCCTGGAACAGACCTTCTCACCCGCCTATGACTACGACACCGACGGCTGCTACGCAACCGCCGCGATCAGCGCCAGCGGAAAAATCAACCCGGGACTCGGCCTGGGCGGTGCGGTCAATGGCCACTGCCACGACGCTCCGCAGCTGCAGAACTCGAACACCTACTCTCGGGAGAAGTGCAACAACGGCTGGTGCGCGATTATGTACGCCAGCTACTTTGAAAAGGACCAGGCGTCCAACGGAGTCGGGGAAATCGCCGGTGGCACCAATGGGCACCGAAACGACTGGGAGCACGTGGTTGTCTGGGTACAGAACAACCAGGTGAAGTATGTCTCCCGTTCGGTTCACAACGGCTGGCAGGTTGATCCCGCCTCCAAGGTGCGATTCGATGGCACCCACGCCAAGGTGGTTTACCACAAGGAGGGCGGCTTCACGCACTACTTCCGTCTGGCCAACGCCTCGGATGACCGCGTGGAAAACGTTACCGGAAACTGGTTCTACCCGCGTCTGGTGGGCTGGAACGGCTACCCGTCGGACTACCGCAACCGTCTGATGAACGCCAACTTCGGCGCGGCAACCATCAAGATTAACGACCAGAACTTCAACTGGCACCTCGGTGCGGCAAAGCCCGCCGGTATCTCGTTCAATCCCAACGCATAACGTTCGGGCCTGAAGAGCGCGGTGCCCCTGCTTCTCCTGATCGGGATGAGCGGGGGCACCGTTTCATGATTTATCGACCCAGTTCGTCGCGGATGAGGGCAGCCGCCTGCTCGGGGGTCTCATAGTGGATCAGGTGCCCCACCTCGGGGATGACCTCCAGGCGGGCATCCGCGAGCTTCTCGGCGAGCTCGCGCTGCTTGGGCACCGAGGTGATGTCATCGTTTTCGGCGGCGATCAGCAGGGTGCGCACGGGAATGCGGTTGGCATACTGGCTCACGTCGTAGCGCACCGAGGTGTCAAACGCGTCCATCACGCTGGCCCGGTCGGCAAACGCGCTGAAGTAGCGATCATGCTGATCGTGGATCCAGGCCCGACGCTCGGGATCCTTGGTCTTCGCCATTGCGATGCTGGAGACCCGGGTGATGATTCGCGAGCGCAGCAGCGCAAAGCCCATCCCCTCGGGCAGCGTCTTTCCGGCCCAATAGTAGAAGACCGCGAGTCGGGTGAGGATGCCGCGCGGTCCCGAGAGGGCCGGGGCGGCGATCGGGTTGACCAGGATCAGGGTGGACACCGGCTGCCCATCGGCCACCGCGGCCGACACCAAAATTGAGCCGAACGAGTGGCCGAGGATCACCGGCGGCGCGTCCAGATTGAGTGCGGCGATGAAACCGCGCAGCCAGCGCACGTAGCCCTCGATATCGTGACGGCCGCTGACAAATGCCGCGGACTCACCAAACCCGGGCAGGTCGGGGGCGATGATGTGGGCGTCGGGGAACTGGGCAACGATCGGCTCGAGCCCGTGATGATCCCCGCGGAATCCGTGCACAAACACCATCGTCACCGCGGCGTCCCGGTCGCCATATTCCCAGTACGCGGTGCGCGCCCCCTCCAGGGTCACCTCGCCGCGGCGGGTCGCAATCTGGTCGAGTCGGGGCTGGTACGGGGAGATCGGTGCAGTCACATCCTCAGTTTAGGTGTTGTGCACAACACATTCCCGCCCGCTGCCCCTAGACTCGTTCGGAAGACAGTTCGATCCGCCTTCTGGATCGTGCCCGTGCACCACAGATTGGAACAGTGTGACCTTTACTGCGCCCATCCAGCTCCCCGGCCTCGCACGCGAACCGCTCTGGTATCGCCGCGCGGTGTTCTATGAGGTGATGGTCCGCTCCTACGTGGATAGTAACGCCGATGGAACCGGCGATATGAAGGGTCTGATCAGCAAACTCGACTACCTGCAGTGGCTGGGAATCGACGCCCTCTGGCTCCCCCCGTTTTTCACCTCTCCCCTGCGTGATGGCGGTTACGATGTGGCCGACTACCGCAGTATCCTGCCGGAGTTTGGCACGATCGAGGAGTTCCGCGAGCTGGTAACCCGCGCCCACGAGCGCAACATGCGGGTCATCATCGACATCCCGCTGAACCACACCTCGGATCAGCACCCCTGGTTCCAGGCCTCCCGCGAGGACCCCGAGGGACCCTACGGCAACTTCTATGTCTGGAGTGATGACAATGAGAAGTTCCCGAACATCCGGATCATCTTCACCGACACCGAGGAGTCCAACTGGGCGTTTGATTCGGTGCGCAAGCAGTACTATTTCCACCGCTTCTTCTCCCACCAGCCGGACCTGAACTACGGCGAGCCCGCGGTTCACGAGGCCATCTTTGACGTGGTCCGGTTCTGGCTGGACCTCGGGGTGGACGGCTTCCGACTGGACGCGGTCCCCTACCTCTTTGAGTCCGATGAGGGCAACGGCGAGGGCGAACCGGAGACCCACGAGTTCCTGGTGAAGCTGCGCGCAATGCTGGACGAGGAGTATCCGGGCCGCATCATGCTCGCCGAGGCGAACCAGTGGCCCAAGGAAACCGCCGCATTCTTCGGCACCGACGAGGAGCCCGAGTGCCATATGGCCTTCGACTTCCCGGTCATGCCACGGATCTTCTACGCGCTGCGTTCGCAGCAGTCCGAGGAGCTAGAGCGGGTGCTGCGCGAGGTTACCCACATCCCCGACTGGGCCGGTTGGGGCGTGTTCCTGCGCAACCACGACGAGCTCACCCTGGAGATGGTGAGCGAGGACTACCGTCAGGCGATGTACGGATGGTATGCCTACGATCCGCGGATGCGGGTCAACGTGGGCATCCGGCGACGCCTGGCGCCGCTGCTGGATAATTCGCGTGCCGAGCTGGAGCTTGCCCACGCGCTGCTCTTCTCGCTGGGTGGCAGCCCGTTCCTCTATTACGGGGACGAGATTGGCATGGGCGATAACGTCTGGCTGGATGACCGCGATTCCTCCCGCACGCCGATGCAGTGGACCCCCGACCGCAACGCGGGATTCTCGGCCGCCGACCCCGGCAAGCTCTACCTGCCGGTGGTGCAGTCGCTGGTGTACAACTACCAGAGCGTGAACGTCGAGTCGCAGCTGGCGCAGTCGGCCTCGCTGCTGCACTGGATCCGCAACGTGATCCACACCCGCAAGTCGCATCCGGTCTTCGGCCTGGGAACCCTCGAGGTGGTCGACACCAACCACGGTTCGGTCCTCGCCTTCCGTCGCAGCTATGAGGGCAAGGTGGGGCCGCAGCTCGAACCCGCCGAAGACGTGCTGTGCGTGTTTAGCTTCGCGCACCACCCGACCCCGGTCACGATCACCGATCCCTCCCTGGCCGGTCGCCGCGTCCGCGACCTGTTTGGTGGGGCGACCTTCCCCTCCTTCGACGAGGACGGCACGCTGAACCTCACCATGGGCTCACAGAGCTTCTTCTGGCTGCACGTGAGCCGGCCCAGCGCCTAACCATATCGGCCCACAACGCACACGCGGATGTCCCCCGGGATGTCCGCGTTTGCGTTGTGGGCGGCGCGTGTTCCACACCGGTATCGGTGGTCCGGCCTAAGCTTAGAAACGTGAATACCACCACGAGCATCTGGACCCAGCCGATCGCCGTCTTCGACCTGGAAACCACCGGGATCGACGTCACCACGAGCCGCATTGTGAGCGCGCACGTGGGCATTCTCGATGCGCGAGGCGAGGTGATCCGCAACCACGACTGGCTGGCGGATCCCGGGGTCGAGATTCCCGAGCAGGCCACCGCGGTCCACGGCATCACCACCGAGCGCGCCCGCGCCGAGGGTCAGCCCGCCGCCCTGGTGGTTGCCGAGATCATCTCCGCGCTGCGCGAGCTACTGACGGCCAACGTGCCGGTGGTCATCTACAACGCCCCCTACGACCTCAGTCTGCTGCACCATGAGGCGCTGCGCTATGGCTACCCGCCGCTGGAAAACCCGTCCCCGATCGTGGATCCGCTGGTCATCGATAAGGCCGTGGACCGCTTCCGCAAGGGCAAGCGCACCCTCGAGGCCTCGGCCGAGTTTTACGGCGTCTCGCTGCTGGATGCCCACGACGCCGCCTCCGACGCGATCGCCGCCGGCCATGTGGCCCAGGCCCTGATCCGCGCCCATGCCGACAAGCTGGAGGGGCTCAGCGCCGCCGAGCTGCACGCCAAGCAGGTGGACTGGTGCGCCGAGCAGGCCGCGTCCTTCCAGGAATACATGCGCCGCTCGAAGAACCCGAACTTTGTGGCCTCCGGGGAGTGGCCAGTCCGCTAGGGCTGCCCCTGCCTGTTAGCGCTGTCCCCAGCGTGGCGCGTCGGCGCCCAGCGCCCGCGCCGGATGATCCGAATCCACCCGAATGCCCGCGGACGCGGCTGGCCAGGGCAGGCGCTGTGCGAGCCCCCAGGATGTGTGTTCGATCCGGGTTGTGGGGGCCGGTGACTCCGTGACGATGGTGAGTGGATCGGTGCCGATCCGCGAATCCAGCAGGCTCGCGGTCTTGGCCAGCGAGAGGCGCGCCCGCACCCCCTCGCCGTGATGTACCGACTGCGCCCAGCCGCGCAGGGCGGCGGTTGCCGCAAGCATCCCGGTTGCATGATCGAGGGCCTGCACGGGCAGCGAGACCGGCGCAGTTCCTTCCTCGGGGATGGCCGCGACGCCGGTGCTGAACTGCACGATCGAATCGAACCCGCGGCGGCCTCGCCAGGGGCCGCTCCACCCGTAGGCGTTGAGGGCCACCTCGGTGAGTCCCGGGCGGATTCGGGCGCGCTCTCGCTCACCAAATCCCAGGCGCTCCAGGGCGTCGGCGCGGTAGCCGTGGACCAGGATGTCCGCCTCGGCCAGCAGGTTGAGGAAGCGCTCCCGGTCGATCCGGTGACGCAGATCGAGCCGGGCCGTGCGCTTGCCCCAGAGCATCTCGGATTCCAGGGTGGGCTCGGACCAGTCCGGTGGGTCGATCCGGAGCACGTCGGCACCCAGCAACGCCAGGGTGCGGGTCGCAACCGGGCCGGCGATGACCCGGGTCAGATCGAGCACACGGACCCCGCGTAGGGGCCGTTCGGGGTCCGGGGCACCCTGTCGGCGGGCGGGGAAGCCGGTGGATTCCCAGGCGATCAACGGTTCGGACGCGATGGCACGTCCGGGCGCCGAGTGTCGCCATTCCTCCCGGGTCTGCAACCGGGCGGCCGCTCCCCCGAAGCCGACGATGCGGTCCTCGGCCTCGATCGAGCCCAGCTGCGCCAGGCGTGCTTCCAGGCGTGCGCGGGTGGTGTCGTGGGCGAGGCCCAGCGCATCCAGCATCGCGATTCGGTGTGCGGGCGCGTTGGCGTGGGTGCGGATCCATCCGTCGGCGGTCCGGATGCCACCCGAGAGCGGGCTCCAGGGGTTTCCGGGGAGCCACCCCAGCGGGCGCAGGGTGCCGTGGAACCAGGCGGATGCGCCCATCCGCGAGACGGTCACGGGCGTGTGTGCGGCGGGGGCGATCAGGTCGGCCGCGGCGATCTGGGCGGCGGCGAAGGTGGCGGCCGCGAGGTTGTCGAGCAGATCGGCGGGGGTTTCGGGATCGCCGAGACCCAGGCGTGTCGCGGCCGACCCGGGATCCCCATCCGCGGGCGCGGCCTCGCCACTCGCGAGCGGCGGGCGGGCCGCGAGAATCGCATCGAGCAGGTCGGCAGTTTCCATAGCCTTATCCTGCCTCGCGGGGGCCGGTTCGGCAATGGCGTACCAAAACAAAACCGGGCCCCTCCCGAAAGAGGAACCCGGTTGAGGTTGGGTGCGGGTTACGCGCCGAAACCTGCGAAACGCTGGTTGAACTTCTCCACGCGGCCGGCGGAGTCCATGATGCGCTGCTTGCCGGTGTAGAAGGGGTGCGAAGCCGAGGAGATTTCGACGTCGATGACCGGGTAGGTCACGCCGTCGAGCTCGATGGTCTTGTCGCTGCTGACCGTGGTACGGGTCAGGAAGGTTTCACCCGATGCGAGGTCGCGGAACACAACTGCTTCGTAGGTGGGGTGGATGTCGGTCTTCATGAGGACTTCCTTGATAGTGGATGGTGGTAACGATAAACGTCTTGGGATTTGGCCGCGCGGCGCGAAACCTGCGCAGCTAAGTCAGCTACTAACTTTAGCAGACTTCATACCGGGGTGTGCGAACACGCCCCGGCGGGTCTTGGGCCTAGACCGCGCGGGCGTTGTAGCGCCCGCCGGTTTCGGTCACGTTGATCGGCAGACCAAACGTGGTGGAGAGGTTGTCCGAGGTCACGGTGTCCGCGAGCGGACCCTGTGCCACGATGCGACCCTCGCGGATGAGCAGTGCGTGGGTGAAGCCCACGGGGATCTCCTCCACGTGGTGGGTCACCATGACGATGGCCGGGGCCTCGGTCGAGCGCGCGAAGCCGCCGAGCAGGGCGACCAGCTCTTCGCGGGCACCGAGGTCGAGGCTCGAGGCGGGCTCATCAAGCAGCAGCAGCTCGGGATCGGTCATCACCGCACGGGCGATCTGCACCCGCTTCTGCTCGCCGTCGCTCAGGGTGCCAAACGCGCGGTCGGCGAGGTGGTCGAGCTTCCACTCGTTCAGCACGCGGTGGGCGCGCTTCTCGTCGATGTTTTCGTACTCCTCGGTCCAGCGACCGGTCACCGAGTAGGCGGCGGTCATCACGACGTTGAGCACGGTCTCGCCCTGCGGCAGACGCTTGGAGAGCGCGCTGGAGGCGAATCCGATGCGCGGGCGCAGCTCGAACACGTCGGTGCGACCCAGGCGGTCGCCGAGGATGTCCACGGTACCGAGGGTCGGGTACAGCTGGGTGGCCGCAAGCTGCAGCAGGGTGGTTTTCCCGGCACCGTTGGGTCCGAGGATGACCCAGCGCTCATCGGAACCGACCGTCCAGGTCGCCGAATCCAGGATGGGGCTGCCATCTCGCAGCACCGATACGTCTTCTACGTGCAGAACCTTCGCCATGTTCTAAGCCTATCGCTCCGCACCGGGAGTGCGTGACACATCCGTCGCCGAGTTGATGCCAGAATGAGGCGATAGCCGTTTTGCGACAGAGAGCAGAAGCCCATGAGCGACTCCCCCGCCCGTTTCCTGGTGATCCTGGATGTGGATTCCACCCTGATCAAAAATGAGGCGATTGAGCTGATCGCCGAGCGCGCCGGGAGCCTGGAGCACGTGGCCGCGGTGACCGAGCGGGCGATGCGCGGGGAGCTGGATTTTGCCGCGAGCCTGCGCGAGCGTGTCGCAACCCTGAAAGGGCTGAGTGTTTCCGAGATTGACGCGGTGCGCGAAAGGATCGAGCTGAGCGATGGTGCCCGCGATCTGATCGCCGGCGTGCATGCGGCTGGCGGCCGGGTGGCCGTGGTGTCCGGTGGGTTCCATGAGCTGCTGGATCCGCTGGCGGACTCGCTGGGACTTAACCGCTGGCGTGCCAACCGCCTCGAGGTGATCGATGGCGCACTGACCGGCAAGGTGCTCGGCGACATCATCGACGCCGAAGCTAAGGCCGTGGCGCTGCGCGAGTGGGCGGGCGAGTTCGGGGTGCCGCTTGAGCGCACCATCGCCGTGGGCGACGGCGCCAACGATCTGAAGATGATGGCGATCGCCGGGCTCTCGGTGGCCTATGACGCCAAGCCCGCCGTGCGCGCCCAGGCGAGCGTCGCCGTGGGTAGCCGCAACCTCTCGGACATTCTGCCGCTGCTGGGCCTGCGCGGTTAGGCACAGAAAAACGCGGGGCACCTCGGATTCGAGGTGCCCCGCGTTTTTGCGTATGGGACTAGTGCCCCATGCCCAGACCGCCATCGACGGGGATCACGGCACCGGAGATGTACCCGGCGTCCTCGCCGCCGATCCACGCCACAACCTTGGCCACCTCGGAGGGCGAGGCGAAGCGGGCGGCGGGAATGCTGGCCTTGTACTGCTTCTGGGTGTCCTCGGGCAGGGCCGCGGTCATGTCGGTCTCGATGAACCCGGGGGCCACCACGTTGGCGGTGATGCCGCGGGCACCCAGCTCGCGGGTGATCGAGCGGGCCATGCCCACCAGGGCCGCCTTGGAGGCGGAGTAGTTGACCTGGCCGGGACCACCGTAGAGGCCCACAACACTGGAGATCAGGACGATGCGGCCATAGCGCGCCTTGAGCATCCCCTTGGAGGCACGCTTAACCACGCGGAAGGATCCACCCAGGTTGGTGTCGATGACGGTGTCGAAGTCCTCCTCGGACATGCGCATCAGCAGCGTGTCGCGGGTGATGCCGGCGTTGGCGACCAGAACCTCGACCGGACCGTAGGCGGCCTCAATCTCGGTGAAGGCGGCGTCCACCGAGGCGGCGTCGGTGACATCGGCGCGCACTGTCAGCGAACCCGCGGGGCCCTCGCCCGAGCGGGCGGTCACGGCGACGCGGTGGCCCTGGGCGAGGAATTCCTCGGCGATGGCAAAGCCGATTCCGCGGTTTCCACCGGTGACAAGGACGGTACGAGGGTCGGTCATGTTTTCTCCTGAAACCTGGGCCTCGACCGCGCCGGCGCGGGGGCATCCGGAGCGAATTCGAGGGAATGTTCGTGTCGGCGGGGCCACCCGGTGGCCGCGCGCTGCTTCCAGCTTAGGGTGTCCCGGGAAAGAGCGTAGGCTTAGGACCGACATGAACGACTCCTCGATCACCACACTGCCGCGATCACCCGAGGAAGACCGTCGCCGGCGCATGCGCCAATATTTCATCGCGATGGCTATCCGGATGGTGTGTTTGGTGAGCCTGATGTTTGTGCACGGCTGGTGGATGCTGGTGCCCATCCTGGGTGCGGTGTTCATCCCCTACTTTGCGGTACTGGTGGCCAATATGCCCGGGCCCGCGGTCGAGGGTCGCCGCGAATCCCCCGGCGGACTGATTCCCACCGCCTCGATGCCCGAGACCGTGCGCATCCCCGAGCCCGCGCCGCAGCCGGTCTTCGCCGAGGAGGCTCCCGCCGAGCAGCCGACGGAACCCGAGCCGGGCACGCCCGACAGCTGGGTCATCTATGAGCACCCCGAGGAGACCCCGACCCCCAAACCGGAGACCGCATGATCCCCTCCCTCACGTCCGCGCGGGCCGCATGCTAGGCGGCCTGTTTGGCGATCCCGGCGTCCACGAGTGCTCCCGAGCCGGGTGCCGCGCCGAGGCCACCGTGAAGATCTCCTGGCGCAACCCCAAGATCCACGATGAAACCCGACGCAAGGTGTGGCTGGCCTGCGCCGAGCACGCCGAGTTTCTGACCGAATTCCTCACCTCCCGTGGCTTCCCGGCCGAGGTGGCCCCCTTCATCCCCGAGGAGACCCCGTGAACCGCTGGCGGTTTGTGTTTGAAAAACGCTGGTTTGCCTACCTGGGCGTGGCGATCGTGTTTGCCATCGCCTGCGTGCTGCTCTCCAACTGGCAGCTGGATCGCCGCGGCGAGCGCGAGGACGAGATCGCCCGCGTGGCCAAGAACTTCGACGCGACCCCGGTGCAGATCGATCAGGCCCTCCCCTCGGAGAGTGCGTTCAACATTAACGATCGCTGGCTCCCGGTGACCATGCATGGTCGCTATGAGGAGGATAAGCAGATCCTGGTGCGCAACCGTCCCTACGATGGCTCCCCGGGCTATGAAATCCTGACCCCGCTGCGCCTGGATAACGGCAAGGTGTTCCTGGTGAACCGCGGCTGGGTCCCGCAGGGTAACAACGCCGAGCGTCCCGATCACGTGCCCGCCCCGCCGAGCGGAGAGGTCACCGTGGTGGCACGCCTCAAGGCCAGCGAGGACACCATTCGTGGACGCGGCGCCCCCTCCGGCCAGCTGGCGACGGTCAACCTGCCCGAGGCGGAGGCGATCCTCAAGGAGCGCATCTACACCGGTGCTTATGGTCTGCTGGACACCGAGGATCCGGCCCCGAGCGAGCAGCGTCCGGCGGCGGTGAAGAAGCCCGAGCCCGATGAGGGCCCGCACCTGTCCTATGCGTTCCAGTGGATCCTGTTTGCGCTGATGGGCTTCACCTTCCTCGGCTGGGCCGTGCGGGAGGAGTATCGCCGGGTGAACTCGGACGATCCGGCCGAGAAGGTGCGCGCCGCCAAGCGCGCGGCCAAGCGCGCCTCGAAGCTCACCGATGCCGATGTCGAGGACGCCGAGGTGGAGGACGTGCGCATTCACGCCGAACGTTAGATCCATCCCGAAAAACCGTGGATTCCCGAGTCGGGGGTCCACGGTTTTTTGCTGCCCTCGCACCCAAAGTGTCAAAATATTTGAAAGTTCAGGTGAGGTAAGGCTAGACTAACTACACGGTTCGACGCCCCGGTTCGCGGATGCCCCATCCACACGGAACGAGGCGCGCGTCGATCCCCGAGTCACCGATCAGGTGCACCCTCCCCCACCGAAAGGCTCCACATGCGACGCCCCGTCCAGCGGCCCCGCCGCACGCTCTTCGCCGCCGCCCTCGCCGCGGCCACCCTGGTACTCGCGGGCTGCTCCGCCCAGGGAACCACCGGCGATGCCGCCGGCTCCGCCGACACCGTCACGATCACCCACGCACTGGGAACCGCCGAGATCACCGGCACCCCCAAGCGCTTCGTGACCCTCGGGCAGGGATCCGCCGAAACCGCCATCGCGCTCGGCACCATCCCGGTGGGCATGGAGGAATACCCCTGGGGTAGCGACGACACCGGCTACCTCCCCTGGGTCCACGAGGCCGTGACCAAGGAGGGCGGGAAGCTGCCCAAGACCTTCACCGGGAACACCGAGCTCGACGTGGAAACCATCGCCGACCTCGACCCGGACCTGATCCTCGCCCCCTGGTCGGGCGTGACCCAGGAGCAGTACGACGTCCTCTCCAAGATCGCCCCGACCATCGCCTACCCGAAGCAGCCCTGGACCATCACCTGGGATGACCAGATCACCATGATCGGCAAGGCCATGGGCAAGTCCACCGAGGCCGCCGATCTGGTGAGCGACATCAAGACCCAGTTGGAAAACGCCAAGCGGCCCGAGTATGCGGGCGTGACCTTCTCCTACGTCTACACCACCGGCCCCGGTACCCTGGGCGTGTTCTTCCCCGGCGAGCAGCGGGTGGCCATGGCCTCGGCGCTCGGCCTCACCGTGGACCCCGTGGTCAACTCGTTCGAGGAAACCGAGGGCACCGACTCGGCGCTGATCGGCCTGGAAAACGCCGATAAGCTCGCCGGCTCGGACCTGATCTTCACCTTCTACTCCGATGAGGAGACCCGCGCCGAGATCGAGGCGCAGCCGCTCTACGCGGCAATTCCCGCGGTCGCCAAGGGCGCCGTGGTGGCACCGACCGACCAGCCGTTTGTCACCGGATCCTCGATGATCAACCCGCTCACCGTGCCCTGGGCACTCGAGCGCTACGTTCCGTTGATCGACGCCGCGCTCGCGCACGCCGGTAAGTGACGTCCGTCTCCACCACGCCTGCGGCCGCCCGGGATTCCCGGCGCGGCCGCTTGGGCGTTCGCTCGGCACCGATCAACCTGCTGATCCTCGTGGGGTTGGCCCTGCTCCTGGCCGCACTTGCGGTGCTGTCGCTCTTTGCCGGCAGTCGGGTCACCGGGATCGCCGAGGTCCTGCAGGCACTCACCGGCGCCGGCGATCCACACCTACGGCTCGTGGTCACCGAACGCATTCCACGGACAATTATCGGCGCGGTGGTGGGGGCAAGTCTCGCGGTCTCCGGGGTCATCGTGCAGGGCGTGACGCGCAATCCGCTGGGCGATCCGGGCCTGCTGGGCGTAAGCGTTGGAGCCTCCGCGGCCGTGGTCACCGCGACGGCGATCACCGGGACCGCAATCGGCGCCGGGACCGTCTGGGTCGCGCTGGTTGGCGCTCTGGTGACGGTGATCCTGGTGGTCCTGGTCGCCGGACGCCCCACCGGCGGCGGCATCGTCCCGCTGCTCCTGGCCGGCGCCGTGGTCTCGGCGGTGCTGGGCACGTACATTCAGGCGATGATCCTCACCCGCCCGGCCGTGTTCGACTCGTTCCGCTTCTGGGTCATCGGTTCCCTCGCCGGACGCCGTCTGGACACCCTCGCCGAAGTCGCCCCCGCGCTGATCCTGGGCCTGGTGCTCGCGCTGATCCTCGCCTCGGGTCTCAACGCCCTCGCCCTCGGCGATGACCTCGCCCACTCGCTCGGCGTCTCGGTACCGCGGGTACGCGCCGGGGCCCTGCTGGCCGCCGCGCTGCTGTGTGCCGGAGCCACCGCACTGGTGGGACCGATCGCATTCCTGGGCCTCGCGGTGCCGCACCTCGTGCGCGCCCTGGTGGGAACCGATCATCGCTGGCAGATGCCCGCGGCGATCCTGCTGGGGGCCTCGGTCCTGATCGCCGCGGATATTGTAGGGCGGATCATTGCGCGTCCCGGCGAGCTGATGGTGGGGGTGGTGACCGCGTTTGTCGGTGCCCCGTTCCTGCTGATCGCCGTGCGGGCCGGACGGGCGGTGCGCGGATGACCCGGCTGGATCGATGGCACCGGCAGTCCAGGCAACCTCGACGGACCGGGCAGACCGGACAGACCGGACAGACCGGACAGACCGGACAGGCCGGGCTAGCTCGGCAGACCGGACAGACCGGGCAAAAGCCGACCCCCACCCCGGTTCGGCCGCCGCGTCTCTTTCGGATCGGTCCGTGGGTCGCGCTCCCCGTGCATCCGCGCACGCTGGCCTGGTCGGGCATCGCCCTCGTCCTGCTCCTGATCGCGGCCGTACTGACCCTGAGCATGGGAAAGCTGGGAATCGCTCCCCAGGCGCTCCCGGCGGCCCTGTTTGACCCGCCGCGGGGTGCCGCCGGGTTCACCCTGACCACGCTGCGCGGCCCGCGCCTGCTGGTCGCGATCGGCGTGGGCGCGGCGCTGGGAATCTCCGGCGCGCTGTTCCAGGCCGTGACCCGTAACCCGCTCGGCAGCCCCGACGTCATCGGCCTGGGGGCCGGAGCCGGGGCAGGCGTGGCGATCTGCGCGCTGCTCTGGCCCGGCGTCCTGCCCACCCCGGTGGGCGCACTGATCGGCGCGACCCTGGCCATCACCCTGGTGTATTTCTCCACCGGACGCGGATTTGCCGCTCCGGCGCGCATCATCATCGCCGGGATCGGGGTCTCGGCGATGGCCCACGCGGTGACCCAGTACGTGGTCAGCGTCAAGCTGCGCGACGAGGCCAGCCAGCTCGCCGGATATCTCGCCGGATCGATCAACTCGGTGGGCTGGGGCGCGGTGGGGATCATCGCGATCACCCTGGCCATCACCCTGCCCGCCGCCTGGAACCTGGCCCCCTCACTCAACCAGATCGGGCTCGGGGACGCGCTGGCGCACTCGCTGGGCATCCGGATCACCGCGACCCGTACGGCGGCGATTGTCGTGGCCGTGGTCGCGGCGGCCGGGGCGGTCACCGTGGCCGGACCGATCTCGTTTGTGGCCCTCACCGCGCCGCAGATCGCCCAGCGCCTCACCCGCTCCGCCGCGCTCTCCCTCGGGCTCTCGGCCCTGCTCGGGGCGCTGATCCTGGTGATCGCGGACCTGCTGGCCCAGCAGGCACCGTTTGCGCGCGGGCTCCCGGTGGGGATCCTCACCGCCGGGGTCGGTGGCATCTACCTGGGCGCACTCCTGATTCGCGAATGGCGGAAAGGCACACTATGACCACAATCACCCTCGGCCTGATCGCCCGACACCTGCGTGTGGGCTACGGCTCACGCGAGATCCTGGGTGACCTCTCGGTGGCCCCGCCCACCGGCGCATTCACCGCGATTATCGGCCCCAACGGATGTGGCAAATCCACCCTGCTGAAGAGTCTGGGCCGGGCGATGACCCCGCGCGCGGGCACGGTCACCCTCGACGGGACCGATCTGGCCCGGATGCGCCCCAAGGCCATCGCGCGCCGCCTGGCCCTGCTCCCCCAGGATCCGATCGCCCCGGACACCATCCGGGTGCGTGACCTGGTGGCCCGCGGACGCCACCCGTATCACTCGGTGCTGCGGCAGTGGGCACCGGGCGACACCGAGGCCGTGGACCGCGCGCTCGAACAGACCGGGGTTGCGCACCTTGCCGATCGCTTCGTGTCCGAGCTCTCCGGTGGACAGCGGCAGCGTGCCTGGGTCGCGCTGGTCCTCGCCCAGGACACCGAATACGTGCTGCTGGATGAGCCAACCTCGTTTCTCGACATTGCCCATCAGATCGACCTCCTGCACCGCTGCCAGGACATGCGCACAGCCGGGAAAACCGTGATCGCCGTGCTGCACGACCTCAACCAGGCGGCCCGCTACGCCGACCACCTGATCGTCATGCACGAGGGCGCGATCGTGGCCGAGGGTGCCCCCGCGGAGGTGCTCAGCGCCGAGCTGGTGCGCGAGGTGTTTGCGCTGCCCGCCGAGATCACCACCGATCCGCAGAGCGGTTCCCCGCTGATCGTGCCGCTCGCGCGCGGCTAGGCCTGGGCGTCCCGCTCAGCCTTGAAGCGCGCCCACTCGGTGTCCAGCGCGCGGTTATCAACCATCCAGCCCATGTAGTCGCGCATGTTGCGCACGCGCTCGTGGGCGAGGCCCCCGGCGGCCACGTGATCCAGGGCCCGTTCGGCGAGCGCACGCTGGTTGGCGAGGTAGGTCTGCTCCTGCTTGAGGAATCCGCCCCACACATCGGCATCCATCGCAAAGTAGTGCGTGCGCGCGCCCGGGCGGCGTACCCGGTGCACAAAGCCGCCCTGCTCAAGCTTGCGCACGTGCGAGGATACCGAACCGCGGCTGATATCGAGTTCGCGGGCGAGCTCATCGGCACTGACCCCGTCGGCATCACTCAGCAGCAGGTAACCGGCGATTCGCCCGCCGATCCGGGTGCCGCCGCCGCCCTGCCAGAACCCGGCAAACGCGTCCACAAACCAGGTGTGGAACTCGGCCTTCTGCGCGGGCGCACTCTCGGGATGCCGGGGATCGGAAGTCATGAATTCAGTGTATCCAGCTGAGTATGCCGGACCTGAAAACGCCGCGGCCCCGGACACCAAAAAGGTGTCCGGGGCCGTGAATCAAGGAGCCGGTTAGGCGAGCTCGATCAGGTCGTTGTAGTCCTTGTTCCAGTGGTCTTCCACACCGTCGGGCAGAATGAGCACGCGCTCGGGGTTCAGCGCCTCCACGGCACCCGAGTCGTGGGACACCAGGACCACGGCACCAGTGAAGTGTGCCAGGGCATCCAGGATTTCCAGGCGGCTGGCGGGGTCGAGGTTGTTGGTGGGCTCATCGAGCAGCAGCACGTTGGCCGAGGACACCACCAGCATCGCCAGCGACAAACGCGTCTTCTCACCACCGGAGAGCACGCCGGCGGGCTTGTGACCGTCGTCACCGGTGAACAGGAACGAACCCAGCACCTTGCGCGCCTCGGTCTCGCCGATGTTCGGGGAGGCGGAGAGCATGTTCTCCAGCACCGTGCGCTTCACGTCCAGGTTCTCATGCTCCTGGGCGTAGTAGCCCACCTTGAGGCCGTGACCGGGGATGATCTCACCGGTGTCGGGCTTGTCCACCCCGGCGAGCATGCGCAGCAGCGTGGTCTTTCCCGCACCGTTGAGTCCCAGCACCACGACCTTGGAGCCGCGGTCGATGGCCAGGTCCACCGAGGTGAAGATTTCCAGCGAACCGTAGCTCTTGGAAAGGTTCTTGGCCATGATCGGGGTCTTGCCACAGGGCGCGGGATCCGGGAAGCGCAGCTTGGCCACCCGCTCAACCTGACGCACCTCGTCGAGGCCCGCGAGCAGCTTCTCGGCGCGCGCGACCATCTGGTGGGCGGCCGCCGCCTTGGAGGCCTTGGCACCGAAGCGGGCCGCCTGCAGCTGCAGGGTCGTGGCCTTCTTCTCGGCGTTGGCGCGCTCCTTCTTGCGGCGCTCCTCGTCTGCCTCGCGCTGACGCAGGTAGTTCTTCCAGTTCATGTTGTAGATGTCGATGACCTGGCGGTTGGCGTCGAGGTAGAACACCCGGTTCACGGTTTCGCCCACGAGCTCGATGTCGTGGGTGATCACGATGAAGCCGCCGCGGTAGTTCTTCAGGAACTCGCGCAGCCACACCACCGAGTCGGCGTCGAGGTGGTTGGTGGGCTCATCGAGGATCATCGTCTGCGCGTCGGAGAACAGGATGCGCGCGAGCTCGATTCGGCGACGCTGACCACCGGAGAGGGTGGAGAGCGGCTGATCCAGGATGCGGTCAGGCAGGTTGAGGTTGCTGGCGATCGAGGCGGCCTCGGCCTCGGCGGCGTACCCACCCAGCGCGTTGAAGCGGTCGGTGAGGTTACCGTACTTCTTCATCGCGGCCTCGGCCACGGCAGGGTCGGTGCTCGCCATGTCCTGGGTGGCCTTGGCCATGTTCAGCGCGATCTGACCGAGTCCACGGGCGTCCAGAATGCGGGTACGCGCGAGGTCCTCGGGGTTACCGGTGCGCGGGTCCTGGGGCAGGTAGCCGAGTTCGCCACGGTTGTTGATCGTGCCCCCGGCGGCGGGAATCTCGCCGGCCAGGGTCTTGGTGAGGGTGGTCTTGCCGGCACCGTTACGTCCCACCAGACCGATCTTGTCGCCCGCGGCAACCTGGAAACTCACGTTTTCCATGAGTAGCCGTGCGCCAACACGGATTTCGAGATCCTGAACGGAGAGAGCCACTGCGGGTGTCCTTTGCTAACCAGGCACCACAAATAGCGCCATAAAAGTCGAGGTAAGTCACCCAGTCTACGCGTTCGCATCCCCCAGACCTATCCGAGCCACCCCGCGCCGCAATATCCGCCACCCAGATAGATATTGAATGTCTGGGAATTTGGGGCGAGCCGCCGAGCGACGCACACCCGTAAACCTAAACTGGCCACAGATCCCCTATCGGAAGGAAATTGACCATGTCCGAGGTATTTGACGGTCTGGCTACCATCTACAACGAGCAGCGCCCCCGCTACCCACGGGCCGTGTACACGCTGCTGGAGCAGCTGGTGGATCCGACGCCGCCGCTCAACATTCTCGATGCGGGATCGGGGCCCGGCGTGGTCCTCGAAGACCTGCTGCCCACATTCGGTCCGCTGGCCCACTACACCGCCGTGGACATCTCCGCGGATATGGTCGCCACCGGCGCCGAGCGCCTGCCCGAGGCAACCTGGGTTCACTCCCCGGTCGAGCCGGATCTGGAGCAGCGCCGTGACCTCGCACTGATCACCGTGGGTCAGGCCGCCCACTGGTTTGATCGCCCGCGGTTCTATGCGGCGGCCATCCAGGCGCTTCGGCCCGGCGGTGTGCTGGCAATCATCCAGAACAACCGCGACTACACCCGCGGCGGCTTTGCCCAGGCGTGGGAGGAGCTGGCCGAGGCCTACTCCCCCGGCTACACCCGCACCTACCGCGACTTCCCCTACGCGCAGGAGCTGGCCGAGGCCTTCGCCCCGGCGGATTCGGATCACGGTGTCTATCAGGCCGAGTGGACCCTCACCCGCTCCCCCGAAGACACCCGGGGCCGCGCCCTGTCCTCGAGCAAGATGCAGGCGGCCCTCGCCGCCGCGGGCGACACGTTTGAGGCCGCACTGGATGCGGCGATCGCCGCAAACACCGAGGACGGGCAGGTCTCGCACACCATGATCACCGAGGTCTACTGGGTGCGCAAGGCCGCCTAGACGCGACAACCGCAATACCAACGGCGTCGGCCGTGTCCGGGATCAACTCGAACACGGCCAACGCCGTTGCCGTGCTGTGCTGTGTTGTGGCGACGTTGTGGGCGCTTAGACCCGCTCGAGCAGGTGCAGGCTCGGGCTGTAGTCGATCGCCCAGTCGGTGTAGACGCCGGCGATCGCGCAGTCTTCGCAGCGCAGGCCCACGCTGACCCAGCGCACGTCCTCGCCCTCGATGGCGAAGCCCACGGCCACGGTGAAGTCGGTGCCGTCGCAGGTGCACTCGGCGGCATCGAGTTCGATGTCGGAGTCGGCGCGGTCCAGCAGGTCGGCCGAGTCGAGCAGCGCAACCTCGGTGTCGCACTTCGAGCACAGCCGCACGGCCACGCCCTGCTCATCGTCATAGCCGAGGGCGAAGACCTCGTTGCCGCAGGCACAGACGCAGTCGATGATGCGGTCCACCGGAAAATCGCCGGCCTCATAGTCGCGGATGGAATCGTGCAGCTGTTCGCGGCCGGTACGGGAAGTCATGCTGCCAGCTTACCGGCATAGGAGCGCACAAAACCCCGCCCACCACATGGTGAGCGGGGTTCTGAGGGGCAAACTACATCGCGAAGCCGAGGGCTCGCATCATGTCGCGGCCGTCATCGGTGATTCTTTCCGGACCCCACGGCGGCATCCAGACCCAGTTGATCCGGAACGCCTCCACGACGCCATCGAGTGCCTCACCGGTCTGCTCTTCGAGCACATCGGTCAGCGGGCAGCCGGCCGAGGTGAGGGTCATGTGGATGATGAGAGCGTTGTTCTCATCATCCCATCCGAGGTCGTAGATCAGGCCGAGGTCAACAACGTTCACCCCGAGCTCGGGGTCCATAACGTCCTTGAGCGCCTCGGTGACCTCGTCGTAACGGGCCGGGCTCAGGGTGGTAGACATGGGTCTAGCCTACGCCTGGTCGGCGGTCTGGAGGTAGCGGTCGTAACCCTCGTTTTCCAGACGGTCGGCCAGCTCGGGGCCGCCCTGCTCGGCAACCTTACCGTTCACGAACACGTGCACGTGGTCCGGCTTGATGTAGCGCAGGATGCGGGTGTAGTGGGTGATCAGCAGCACGCCGAGGTCGGTGTTCTCCTGGGCGCGGTTGACACCCTCGGAGACGATCTTCAACGCGTCAACGTCGAGGCCCGAGTCGGTCTCGTCCAGTACGGCGAACTTCGGCTTGAGCAGCTCAAGCTGAAGGATCTCGTGACGCTTCTTCTCTCCACCGGAGAAACCCTCGTTGACGTTGCGCTCGGCGAACACCTTGTCCATGCGCAGGTTGTCCATGGCGGTGCGCACGTCCTTGATCCAGGTACGGATCGCCGGAGCCTCACCATCGATGGCGGTCTTGGCGGTGCGCAGGAAGTTCGACACGGTCACGCCGGGGATCTCCACCGGGTACTGCATAGCGAGGAAGATGCCGGCACGGGCACGCTCATCCACGCTCATCTCCAGGACGTCTTCGCCGTCCAGGGTGATCGAACCGGAGTCCACGGTGTACTTCGGGTGACCGGCGATGGTGTACGCCAGGGTCGACTTACCGGAGCCGTTGGGGCCCATGATGGCGTGGGTCTCGTTCGAGTTGAGGGTCAGGTCTACGCCGCGCAGGATCGGCTTGGTGCCCTGGTCGGTTTCCACGCTGACGTGCAGGTCGCGAATCTCAAGTACTGACATGGCGCTAGATCTCTTTCGTTACGGTCGGGTCGATAAAAATGTCGCCATCGCGCAGCTCCACGGCGTATACCGGGACGGGCTCATAGGCGGGAAGGGTCAGGGGCTTGCCGGTCTTCAGCGAGAATGCGGACCCGTGGGCCCAGCACTCGAGGGTCTCCCCCTCAACAAACCCCTCGGCGAGGGAAATATCGCCGTGGGTGCAGGTGTCTCCGATTGCGTGGACCTCACCCTGCGCGTCCAACACGAGTGCGATCGGAGTGCCGTCGACCACCACGCGCTGGGCCTGGTTGAGGGTCAGATCGGCAAGGGCACAAACACGGGTACTCACGACTGGAGGTCACCCGCCGCAAGCTCGCGCTCGATGGCGGCCTCGATGCGCTCACCCAGCTCGGCGTCGCCGATGCGCTGGATGATCTCCACCAGGAAGCCGTGCACCACGAGGCGACGGGCATCGGCTTCGGCGATGCCGCGTGCCATGAGGTAGAAGAGCTGCTCGTCGTCGAAACGACCGGTGGCGCTGGCGTGACCGGCGCCGGCGATGTCGCCGGTCTCGATCTCGAGGTTCGGCACCGAGTCGGCGCGGGTACCCTCGCTGAGCACGAGGTTGCGGTTCTCCTCATAGGAGTCGGTCGCGGTTCCGGTCTGGCGGATCAGCACGTCGCCGATCCAGACGGTGTGCGCGCCCTCGCCCTGGAGTGCACCCTTATAGCTCACGCGGGAGCGGGTGTTCTCGGCGTCGTGGTCGACGTAGACGTGCTGCTCGAGGTGCTGGTGCGCGTCGGCGAAGTACACACCGAGCGACTCGATGTCGGCTCCCTGGCTGCCCAGGTGGGTCGAGGGGTTGACCCGGACGATCTTGCCACCCAGAGTCACGGCCACATGCTTCAGCTTGGCGTCGCGACCGATCTCGGCGAAGTGCTCGGCCAGGTGGCGGGCATCCTCCGCCCACTCCTGAACGCTCACCACGGTGAGCTGAGCGCCGTCGCCGACGATGATCTCGATGTTCTCGGTCAGCGCGGCCTGGCCGGCGTTTTCCAGGATGACCAGGGCGCGCGAGTGCGGCGCGGCCTCGATGACGGTGTGCGCGGCGCGGGCGGTGTTACCCAGCGCAGTGCGGTGCAGGCGGAAGGTCTTCTCCTCCTCGCCGGTGACCGAGATGACCAGGGCCTTCTCAAACGCGGTCCATGCGTTGGCGGCGGCCTTGTTTTCGGGAGTACCGGCGGTGCCAATCCGCTTATCGTCGCGGCCCACCCAGGCCACGGCGACACCGTCGACGGCGGGCGCCTCAAACGAATACTCGGATCCGTCCAGCTCGCCATCAATCAGGTCGGCAAGCTGCGCGACCGGGGTGTACTTCCAGGCGGGCTCGCGACCGGTGACCGCCGGGAAGGCGGCCACATCGGTCGAGGCGAAGCGCTCGGAACGGGTCTGGACCGGCACGAAGGCGTCGCCGCCATCGCTGTGCGCCTTGAACCCGTGCTGTTCGGTTTCGGTGCTGCTGGTTGCAGGGGATGTGGTCGTCATTTAGCCGACGGATCCTTCCATGCCCATTTCGATGAGCTTGTTGAGTTCGAGTGCGTATTCCATCGGGAGCTCACGGGCGATCGGCTCGATAAAGCCGCGCACGATCATGGCCATGGCCTCATCCTGCTCGAGGCCGCGGCTCATCAGGTAGAACAGCTGCTCCTCGGAGACCTTGGTCACCGTGGCCTCGTGACCCAGCTCGGCGTCATCCACACGAATGTCGATCGCCGGGTAGGTGTCCGAACGGGAGATGCGGTCTACCAGCAGGGCGTCACAGGCCACGGTGTTCTTCGAGTGGTGCGCGTTGGCGTCCACCCGAACCTCGCCGCGGTATCCGGCGCGGCCGCCGCCACGGGCGATGGACTTCGACAGAATGGTCGACTGGGTGTGCGGGGCCATGTGGATCATCTTGGCACCGGTGTCCTGGTGCTGACCGGGACCGGCGAAGGCCACCGACAGGGTCTCACCCTTGGCGTGCTCACCGGTGAGGTAGATCGACGGGTACTTCATGGTGACCTTGGAGCCGATGTTGCCATCGATCCACTCCATGGTGGCACCCTCTTCGGCGATGGCGCGCTTGGTAACCAGGTTGTACACGTTGGTCGACCAGTTCTGGATGGTCGTGTAGCGAACGCGGGCATTCTTCTTCACGATGATCTCCACCACGGCCGAGTGCAGCGAGTCCGACTTGTAGATCGGGGCGGTGCAGCCCTCGATGTAGTGGACGTAGGAGCCCTCGTCGGCGATGATCAGCGTGCGCTCGAACTGACCCATGTTCTCGGTGTTGATCCGGAAGTAGGCCTGCAGCGGGATCTCCACGTGGACACCCTTGGGGACATACACAAACGAGCCACCCGACCACACGGCGGTGTTCAGCGCGGCGAACTTGTTGTCTCCCGAGGGGATCACGGTACCGAAGTACTCCTCGAAGAACTCGGGGTGCTCGCGGAGCGCGGTGTCGGTGTCCAGGAAGATGACACCCTGCTGCTCGAGGTCCTCGCGGATCTGGTGGTACACCACCTCGGACTCGTACTGGGCGGCCACACCGGCGACCAGGCGCTGACGCTCGGCCTCGGGGATACCCAGCTTCTCGTAGGTGTTCTTGATGTCCTCGGGCAGGTCTTCCCAGGTCTGGGCCTGCTTCTCGGTCGAGCGGACGAAGTACTTGATGTTGTCGAAGTCGATGGCCGAGAGGTCGGCACCCCAGGCGGGCATCGGCTTACGTTCGAAGATCTGCAGGGCCTTCAGGCGTCGCTGCAGCATCCAGTCCTGCTCGTTCTTGAGGTTCGAGATGTTGGCAACGACCTCTTTGGAGATTCCTCGTTTGGCGGATTGACCCGCCGCATCCGAGTCGGACCATCCGAATTCGTAAACTCCCAGGGAGTCCAATTCGGGACGGTCAATGAGCACGTCTGACATGTCTCTACCTCTTTTCTACCTGCCGGTAACAGAATTTCCGTACCTGGCATTCCCTCACGGTGATGCGCTATCAGGCGCGGGCATGAGAGGGGGGTGGCGCGAGACGCTCTCCGGCGTCTCTACAATTAGTTCAAGGGGGTTTCAGTACCTGGCCTGCGGCTGGCATGCAACGTGCCAGACGCAGACAACTACTCGAACTCTTCGTATTCTATAGGTTCCGGCATATTTCCGCATGGGTGATTACCGCGAGCCGCACCGTTAACTAAGGATGGGGACCGATTCCCGTGACCACGACCTCCCGGCCGACACCAAGCCTCTATCAGCGGATCACAAACTGGCTGCCGCAGAGCGTGAACCGACCGGTTCGTGTTTTCGCCTGGCTCTCGCTGATCTTCCAGACGGTGCTGATCGGCACCGGCGGCGCCGTTCGCCTGACCGGGTCCGGCCTCGGCTGCCCCACCTGGCCCAAGTGCACCCCCGAGTCGCTGACCTCGACCCCGGAGATGGGCATCCACGGGATCATCGAGTTTGGTAACCGCACGCTCACATTCGTGCTGGTGATCATCGCCATCGGCGCCTTCCTGTCGGTGTGGAACCTGCGTAAGCGTCGCCGCGATCTGTTCTGGCTGACCTTCGCCCAGGGCATGAGCATCCCACTGCAGGCGGTGCTCGGCGGCATCGTGGTGCTGACCGGCCTGAACTCCTACCTGGTGGGTGCCCACTTCGTGATCTCGCTGGTGCTGGTGGGCCTGACCACGGCGCTGGTCTACCGCGCCTATAAGGGAGCGGCCGGCCCCAAGCGCAGCGCGGCGCCCTACCGGATCCTCACCCACATCATGACCTTCCTGGTGGCCCTGGCCGCGGTCATGGGCATCCTGACCACCGGATCGGGTCCGCACGCCGGCGACGCCAACGTGCCCCGCAACGGCCTGAACCCCGAGTTCATGCAGCACCTGCACTCCTGGCCCGGCTACCTGATGTTTGCCTCGACAGTCCTGATCCTGATCATCGGACTGCGCCTGCGCTACCCGGTGAAGCCGGTCGTCTGGCTGCTGGTGGGACAGGTCGCCCAGATCGTCCTGGGCATCGCCCAGTCACGCCTGGGACTGCCGGAGATCATGGTGGGTACCCACATGGTCCTGGCCGGCGTCGTGATCGCCCTGGCTACCCGGGTCATGCTGGACACCCGCTCCTCGATCCCCGAACCCGAGCAGGTGTCAACAGAGCCGCAGGCAGCACGCGCCTAACCCGGCAACGATAAAGGGCGGTGGTCCCCTCTTCGGAGGGGGCCACCGCCCTTTTGTCTGGGTACCCACGGTCCCGATTCGGGCTCACGTTGGTTCAGGAGCACTGAACGTATGTGCAGCAAAATCGACCCGCCCGATACCCAAAGCGCGAAACGTGCTGCACGAACGTGCAGATTCGCCCTAGAAGTGCAGCAGCGGGTCGATACCCACCGCGAGGAACACCAGCGTGAGATACGAGATCGAACCGTGGAACACACGCATCGGACTCGCCGCCGCGCCACGAATAGCGAGGTTATACAGACGGTGTGTCTCAAAGATAAACCAGCCGCCGGCCAGCACCGCCACCACGCTGTAGACGATACCCATGTTGCCCACCGGAATCAGCAGCAGCGAGCAGGCCACGGTGGCCCATGCGTACAGGATGACCTGCAGGCCCACCTGCGCGCGTCCGCGCACCACGGCGAGCATCGGGACACCCACCGAGCGATAGTCCTCGCGGTACTTCATCGACAGCGGCCAGTAGTGCGGCGGGGTCCAGAGGAACACCACACCGAAGAGGATGAAGGGCTCCCAGGAGAGCGAGCCGGTGACCGCGGACCACCCGATCAGCACCGGGAAGCAGCCCGCAATTCCGCCCCAGATGATGTTCTGAGCGGTGCGACGCTTGAGCCACAGCGTGTAGATCAGCACGTAGAAGGCGATGGCCGCGACCGAGAGTGCGGCGGCCAGCAGGTTGGTGGTCAGGGCCAGCCACACCGTAGAAACCACCGCGAGGACCCAGGAAAAGACCAGCGCCTCGCGCGGGCTGACCTCTCCGGTCACAAGCGGTCGACCCTGAGTTCGGTTCATCACGCGGTCGATATCGCGGTCGAAATAGCAGTTGAACGCCCCGGCCGAACCCGCACTCAGCGCGCCGCCGATGACCGTGGCGAGGACCAGCCCGAGGGTCGGCAGACCCCCCTGAGCGAGGATCATCACCGGGACCGTGGTCACCAGCAGAAGCTCCATAACACGGGGTTTTGTGAGCGCGATGTAGGCACGTACCTTGCGCTTGGCACCGATCTTCTCGGTGGCGACGGGGGTCAACTCTGCGACGTCCATTAGTTCTATATACCTCTTCACTCGACTCGCCCATCCTACGGGATCGGTTTCGGGCGACCAACCGTGCACGCGCGCCCGAACTCCCCCGCTATCGGGAGCGGAACTCCCTATACTGGTAGACGCTCGCAATAACGCGACGCCCTTCCCCCCGGACCCGCACTCCGTCGTAGTGCCCGCCTCGGGGGCGGCGCCGTGCGCGACACGCAGTTCGCTCAGCCACGGCGGCCAACCCAGGCCACCGGGTTCGATTAGGAAAGGTCAATAATCTTGGCAGCTCTGAAGTGGGATCCCATCGACAACAAGGCGGTTAACACCGCTCGCGTTCTCGCGGCGGATGCCGTAGAAAAGGTCGGTAACGGCCACCCCGGAACGGCAATGAGCCTCGCACCGGTCGCCTACCTCCTCTTCCAGAAGGTCATGCACAAGGACCCGAGCGACCAGGACTGGCTGGGACGCGACCGCTTCGTGCTGTCGGTCGGCCACTCCTCCCTCACTCAGTACGTCCAGCTGTACCTCGGCGGATTCGGCCTGGAAAAGGCCGACATCGAGGCACTGCGCACCTGGGGCTCGAAGACCCCGGGTCACCCCGAGTTTGGTCACACCGACCACGTGGAGATCACCACCGGCCCGCTGGGTCAGGGTCTCGCCTCGGCCGTGGGCTTCGCCTACGCCGCCCGCTACGAGCGTGGCCTGTTTGACCCCGAGGCCGAAGCCGGCACCAGCCCCTTCGACCACTTCGTCTACGTCGTTGCCGGAGACGGTGACCTGCAGGAGGGCGTGACCAGCGAGGCTTCCTCACTGGCCGGCCACCAGGAGCTTGGCAACCTGATTGCCATTTACGACTCCAACCAGATCTCGATCGAGGACGACACCAACATCGCCTTCACCGAGGACGTCGCCAAGCGCTACGAGGCCTACGGCTGGGATGTGCGCATCGTCGACTGGAAGAAGAACGGCGAGTACGTCGAGGACGTTCAGGAACTGAACGACACCATCGAGGCTGCCAAGGCAGAGACCAAGAAGCCCTCGCTGATCATCCTCAAGACCATCATCGGTTACCCCTCCCCCAAGAAGCAGAACTCCGGTGGTATCCACGGCTCCAAGCTGGGTGCCGAGGAGCTCGCCGCGCTGAAGACCGTTGTGGGCTTCGACCCGGAGCAGAGCTTCCAGGTGGACGAGGACGTCATCAACCACACCCGCGGTGCCGTGGCACGCGGTGCCGAGCTGCACGCAGCATGGCAGGTTCGCTTTGACGCCTGGGCCGCCGCAAACCCCGGGCGCGCCGAACTGCTGGCTCGCCTCGAGGCTGGCGAACTGCCCGCCGACATCGAGTCCGCTCTGCCGGTCTTCGAGGGTGGCTCTTCGGTTTCGACCCGTGTTGCCTCGGGTAAGGTCATCAACGGCCTCGCCTCGGTTCTGCCCGAGCTGTGGGGTGGCTCGGCCGACCTCGCCGGTTCGAACAACACCACCATCGAGGGTGCCCCCTCGTTTGTTCCCGCCGAGCACTCCACCAACGCGTGGACCGGTAACGACTACGGTCGCGTCCTGCACTTCGGTATCCGTGAGCACGCCATGGGCGCAATCATGAACGGTATCGCCCTGCACGGTAAGACCCGCGTCTTCGGTGGAACCTTCCTGCAGTTCGCCGACTACATGCGTCCCGCCGTCCGTCTGGCCGCCCTGATGAACATCGCCCCGATCTTCGTCTGGACCCACGACTCGATCGCCCTCGGCGAAGACGGTCCGACCCACCAGCCGGTTGAGCACCTCGCAGCGCTCCGCGCCATCCCGAACCTGGACATCATCCGTCCGGCCGACGCCAACGAGACCGCTCACGCGTGGCTCGAGATGCTCAAGCGTCACACCGCACCGCAGGGTATCGCCCTGTCGCGTCAGAACCTCCCCGTGTACGCACGTGGCGAGGGTGCTGCCGAAGGCGAAACCTTCGCATCGGCATCGCTGACCGCTCGCGGCGCCTACACGCTGCTGGAGGCTCCGAACGGTACCCCCGAGGTGCTGCTGATCGCCACCGGTTCCGAGGTGCAGCTGGCCGTTGAGGCTCGCACCGCACTGGCAGCCGAGGGCATCCAGGCCCGCGTCGTCTCGGTCCCCTCGCTCGAGTGGTTCGCCGAGCAGGACGCCGCCTACCAGGAGTCGGTACTCCCGGCAGCTATCACCGCTCGCGTTTCGGTTGAGGCCGGTATCGCCCTCACCTGGCGGGGAATTGTTGGCGACCGTGGACGTTCCATCTCCCTGGAGCACTTCGGTGCTTCGGCAGATGAGAAGACCCTGTACACCAAGTTTGGTATCACGACCGAGGCCGTTGTGGCCGCGGCCAAGGACTCGCTCAACGCGTAGGCGTTGAACAGGAAAGAAGAAGATTCAATGACTAACGAACGTACCGCCGCCCTGTCCGAGGCCGGCGTCAGCATCTGGCTCGACGACCTGTCCCGCGGACGCATCCAGTCCGGCAGCCTGCAGGCTCTGATCGCCGAGAAGAACGTTGTCGGTGTGACCACCAACCCGACCATCTTCGCCGGTGCCCTGAGCAACGGTGAGAGCTACGCCGAGCAGGTTGCCGAGCTCAAGGCTGCCGGTGTTGACGCATCGAAGGCTGTCTTCGAGATCACCACCGACGACGTTGCCGCCGCAAGCGACATCTTTGCCGACATCTACGCCTCGTCCAAGGGCTTCGATGGCCGCGTCTCGATCGAGGTCGAGCCGGGCTTCGCTCATGACGCCGCCGCGACCATCGCGCAGGCCAAGGAGCTGTGGGCCAAGGTCAACCGTCCCAACGCCATGATCAAGATCCCCGCGACCGTTGAGGGCCTCGAGGCCATCACCGCCGTGATCGCCGAGGGCATCAGCGTCAACGTGACCCTGATCTTCTCGCTCGAGCGCTACCGCGCCGTGGTCAACGCCTACCTGGCCGGTCTCGAGCAGGCCAAGGCTAAGGGCATCGACATCTCGGGCATCCACTCGGTTGCCTCGTTCTTCGTGTCGCGCGTGGACAGCGAGATCAACGCTCGCCTGGACGCCGTGGGCACCCCCGAGGCCGTGGCCCTGAAGTCGAAGGCCGGCGTTGCCAACGCTCAGCTGGCCTATGAGGCCTTCGAGCAGGAGTTCGCCTCCGAGCGTGCCGCCGGTCTGCTGGCCGCCGGTGCCAACAAGCAGCGTCCGCTGTGGGCTTCGACCGGTGTCAAGGATGCCGCTCTGCCCGACACCCTGTACGTGACCGAGCTGGTTGCCGCCGGTGTTGTCAACACCATGCCGGAGAAGACCCTCGAGGCTACCGCCGACCACGGCGTCATCACCGGTGACACCGTGACCGTGGCCTACGCCGCCGCTCACGAGATCATGGACGCAGTAGCCGCCGCAGGCGTGTCCTACGACGAGGCCACCGCTCAGCTCGAGAAGGAGGGCGTTGAGAAGTTCATCGTCTCCTGGAACGAACTGCTGGACACCGTGAACGCAGCTCTGGAGGCTTCGAAGTGAGCTTCGAAATCCACCTCTCCGGCACCGTCAAGGCAGCCGTAGAAGAAGCCGTTCCCACCCTGGTAGCCGACCTGGTCGCCTCGGGTATCACCGCCCAGAACCCCACCCTGTGGGGCGCGGACGCCGAGGCCGAGTCCTCCATCCGTCTGGGCTGGACCGAGGCCGTTTCGGTCTCGCGTCCGCTGGTGGCACCGATCATCGAGCTGCGCGACAAGCTGCGCGCGGCCGGTGTGAACCACATCGTGCTGGGTGGCATGGGCGGGTCCTCGCTGGCCCCCGAGGTCATCACCAACACCCTGGACGCCCCGCTGACCATCCTGGACTCGACCGCTCCCGGTCAGATCCTGGCCGCGCTGAACGACCGCCTGGAGACCAGCGCCCTCGTGGTGTCCTCCAAGTCGGGGTCGACCGTGGAGACCGACAGCCAGCGTCGCGCCTACGAGGCTGCGTTCACCGCGGCGGGCATCGACCCGACCGAGCGCATCATCGTGGTCACCGACCCGGGTTCCCCGCTGGACAAGTCCGCACGTGAGGCCGGTTACACCGTCTTCAACGCGGACCCCAACGTGGGTGGCCGCTACTCGGCCCTGACCGCGTTCGGCCTGGTCCCCTCGGGCCTCGCCGGTGCGGACATCGACGAGCTGCTCAACGAGGCCGAGGCCATCTCGGTTGAGCTCGCCGTGGACAACGAGACCAACCCGGGCCTGGTGCTCGGTGCGGCCATCGCATTCCGCAGCAAGCTGGGCATCGTCACCGACGGCAGCCACATCGTCGGCTTCGGCGACTGGGTGGAGCAGCTGATCGCCGAGTCCACCGGAAAGCTCGGCACCGGCGTCCTGCCGGTTGTGCTCGAGCCGCTCTCGACCGAGGTAACCGCGGACTACGCGGACACCCAGATCGTGCGCCTGGTGGACAACGCCCACACCCACTTCGACAACCACGCACGCGAGGGCGAGATCCTCGTCAGCGGAAGCCTCGGCGCTCAGCTGCTGGTGTGGGAGTACGCGGTGGTTGTGGCCGGTCGCCTGCTGGGGATCAACCCCTTCGACCAGCCCGACGTGGAGTCCGCCAAGATCGCTACCCGCGGTCTGCTGGACTCCCGCCCCGAGCCCACCGCGCCCGCATTTGTGGACGCCGGTATCGAGGTGCGCGGCCCGGCCGAGATTATCGGCTCCGCCACCACCGTCCGCGAGGTTCTGGATGCCCTGATCGGCACCCTGCCCGAGGATGGCTACTTCTCCGTGCAGGCCTACGTAGACCGTGTCGCCAACCCGCAGCTGCAGGGTGTCCGCGACCAGTTCGCCGCGGTAACCGGTCGTCCGGTCACCTTCGGTTGGGGCCCGCGCTTCCTGCACTCGACCGGTCAGTTCCACAAGGGCGGACCGGCCGTGGGCGTGTTCCTGCAGATCACCGAGACCGCCCCCGCGGACCTCGAGATCCCGGAGCGTCCGTTCACCTTCGGTGAGCTGATTGCCGCTCAGGCGCAGGGTGACGCAAGCGTACTGGCCGACCACGGTCGTCCCGTCGTAACCCTCACCCTGACCGACCCGGCCAGCACCATCGAAACCCTGTTCGCCGCCATCGCGCGCTAACAACCCCTCGCAAAACCTTCTAGGAGTCCCATGTCCCCCGTGGATATTACGCCGGAGTTTAATCCGCTCCGGCTGAGCTCGGACCGGCGATTGAACCGAATCGCCGGCCCGAGCGGACTGGTCATCTTTGGTGTTACCGGAGACCTGTCACGTAAGAAACTCATGCCGGCCGTTTACGACCTGGCGAACCGTGGGCTGTTGCCCCCGGGCTTCTCCCTGGTCGGGTTCGCCCGCCGTGATTGGGAAGACCAGGACTTCATGCAGGTAGTGCACGACTCGGTCCGGGAGCACTCCCGGACCGAGTTCCGGGAAGAGGTGTGGGACCAGCTTGCGCAGGGTATCCGCTTCGTTCCCGGAGAGTTCGATGACAACGAGGCATTTGACCGCCTCAAGCAGACCGTGGAGACCCTGGACCGCGAACGCGGCACCATGGGTAACTACGCGTTCTACCTGTCGATCCCGCCGAAGGCCTTCCCGGTTGTGACCGAGCAGCTGCGCCGCTCGGGCCTGGCCGACCAGAAGGAAGGCTCCTGGCGTCGTGTGGTCATCGAGAAGCCGTTTGGTTCGGACCTGAAGACCGCCCGCGAGCTCAACGCCGTGGTCGAGTCCGTGTTCCCCGCCGACTCGGTCTTCCGCATCGACCACTACCTCGGTAAGGAAACCGTTCAGAACATCCTGGCGCTGCGTTTCGCCAACCAGATGTTCGAGCCGCTGTGGAACGCCAACCACGTAGACCACGTCCAGATCACCATGGCCGAGGACATCGGCGTGGGTGGTCGTGCCGGATACTACGACGGTATCGGTGCCGCCCGCGACGTGATCCAGAACCACCTGCTGCAGCTGCTCGCGCTGACCGCGATGGAGGAGCCCAACTCGTTCGACGCCGCGGATCTGCGTGCCGAGAAGGAGAAGGTTCTCGCCGCGGTGCGTCTGCCCGCAGACCTGGCAACCGCCACCGCCCGCGGCCAGTACGCCGGCGGATGGCAGGGTGGCGAGCAGGTTCCCGGTTTCCTCGACGAGGACGGCATGAACCCCGAGTCGATCACCGAGACCTACGCCGCGATGCGCCTCGACATCAACACCCGTCGCTGGGCCGGTGTGCCCTTCTACCTGCGTGCGGGTAAGCGTCTGGGTCGTCGTGTGACCGAGATCGCCGTTGTCTTCAAGCGTGCACCGCAGTACCTGTTCGAGGAGAGCCAGACCGCCGAGCTCGGCCAGAACGCCCTCGTGATCCGCGTCCAGCCGGACGAGGGTGTCACGATCCGTTTTGGTTCGAAGGTTCCCGGTGCCAGCACTCAGGTGCGCGATGTGACCATGGACTTCGGTTACGGTCACGCGTTCACCGAGGCGAGCCCCGAGGCCTACGAGCGTCTGATTCTCGACGTTCTCCTGGGCGACCCGCCCCTGTTCCCGCGCCACGAGGAGGTTGAGCTCTCCTGGAAGATCCTCGACCCGATCGAGGAGTTCTGGGCCGCAGAGGGTGGCCCGCTTGATCAGTATCAGCCCGGATCCTGGGGACCGGCTTCGGCCGACGAGCTCCTGCAGCGTGACGGCCGGAATTGGAGACGCCCATGATCGTCGAACTGCCCGACACCACCGTCAGTGCGGTGGCCAAGCGCCTGGTAACCCTGCGCGAAGACGGCGGTGCCGTCGCCCTGGGTCGCGTGCTGACCCTGGTGATCAGCTCCGAGCACGGTCAGGAAGAGGATGCAATTCACGCCGCCAATGAGGCATCGCGTGAGCACCCGATGCGCGTGATCGTGGTCTCCAACGAGGTCACCCCCGGCAGCGTTGATCGTCTGGACGCGGAGATCCGCGTCGGTGGCGACGCCGGTGCCAGCGAGGTCATCATCCTCAGCGTCTTCGGCGCGGTCGCGACCAGCGAGGAATCGCTGATCACCGGCCTGCTGCTGCCGGACGCTCCGGTTGTGGCCTGGTGGCCCGGCAAGGCTCCGGCCGACGTGGCGCACACCGCGCTGGGTCGCATGGCGCAGCGCCGGATCACCGACGCCTCGATCGGTGAGGACGTGCTGGCCACGCTGAACACGCGTGCCACCACCTACACCGCCGGTGACACCGACTTCGCGTGGACCCGTCTGACCCTGTGGCGTGCTCAGCTCGCCGCGGCGCTGGACCAGCCGCCGTATGAGCCGGTCACCAAGGTGATCGTCTCGGGTGCCTCCGACTCCCCCTCGACCATCCTGCTGGCCGCTTGGCTGCGCCGTGCGCTGCAGGCTCCGGTGGAGCAGGTCGAGACCGAGCGCGGTTCGCACGACACCGGAATTCACTCGGTGACCCTCGTGCGCGACAGCGGTGAGGTGTCGATCGTTCGTCCGTTCACCAGCACGTCGGCTACGCTGAAGCTGCCGGGTCAGCCCGAGCACGAAATTGCTCTGCCCCGCCGCAGCCTGCGCGACTGCCTCGCCGAGGAACTGCGCCGGCTCGACCCGGACGCACTGTACGGCGATGTAATCACCACCGGACTGGCCGAACTGCTGGCCGAGTCCACCACGAAGTAAAGTAAGGGATCAACGATGACCAACGAACGCCGCGTCCTCATTCATAAGGATGCAGAAGCGCTGACGGCCTCCCTGGCCGCACGCTTCCTCACCAAAACCCTCGACCTGCTCGACGAATACGATCGTGTAAACGTTGTGCTGGAGGGTGGCCGTGTGGGGATCGCGGTGCTCGAATCCATCAATGCTTCCGCCGCGCGCGACAGCGTTGACTGGTCTCGTGTTCACTTCTGGTGGAGCGACGAGCGCTTTGTGCCCGCCGGCCACGAGGACCGCAACGACGTGAAGGCGTATTCGGCTCTGCTGGATCACCTGACCATCCCGGCCGAGAACATTCACCCGATGCCCGCATCGGATGCCGGACTCGACCTGGATGCCGCCGCCGTGGCCTATGCCGAGGAGCTGGCTCGTTTCGCCGATGGCGACTCGAACCTGCCCCGCTTCGACATCACCTTCCTGGGTGTCGGGCCCGACGGTCACACCGCCTCGCTGTTCCCCGGTTTCACCGAGGTACTGGACAAAGACCACACGGTCCTGCCGGTACGCAACTCGCCGAAGCCGCCGAGCGAGCGGCTCACTCTCACCCGTACCGCGATCAACACCTCCCGCCGCGTGTGGGTCGAGCTGGCCGGTGCGGAGAAGGCGTCGCCGCTGGGTCTCGCCCTGGCCGGTGCCTCCTATGCGGATGTGCCGATCGCGGGTGTCAAGGGCCGTCGTCGCACCGTCTTCTTCGTGGATGAGGCTGCCGCCTCGGAGGTGCCCGAGGACCTGATCGCTCAGTCCTACTAGGGGCCCCCAACACCGCGGCCCCCGTTCCTTTGGGAACGGGGGCCGCGGTGTTTTTGTGTGGGCTGTTAGACCTCGTGGTAGCGGCGCACGGTCTCGCGCAGCGCATCGGCGTGGGCATAGATTTCGGTGGGGTGTTCGATCGGGATGCGGGTCTCGTTCTTGTCCGCGTCCACCAGACCCAGGTACTTCTGGGTGCGGTTGAAGTGCAGGCGGGCGATCGGCAGCGGCCGTGCGCTCCCCAGCGCCGATTTCAGGCGCTCGTTAACCTGGTCGTTGAGGTACTGCCCGGCGGCCTCGTTTGCGGGCATGCAGAAGCGCCCCGGGAGGTTCCTCCCGGGGCGCTTCTGGCGATAAAACTACTTCTTAGGGGCCGCGGTACCGCGACGCTCCCGCAGGGCGGTCAGCGCGTCCTCGAGCAGCGAGGCGGCCTCCTCCTCCGTGCGACGCTCCTTCACATACGCGAGGTGGGTTTTATAGGGCTCAAGCTTCGCCAGAGCCGGCGGGTTTTCCTTGTCCCGGCCGGCGGGCAGACCGCTGGTGGGGCTGTCGATGGTCTCGGGGATCTCCTCGTCGGGCAGGTTTGCCGCGAAGTACCGAACCGTCTGGTTGCCCAGCGCGTCCCAGTAGGACACCGCCACGCGGTCGGCGTGGAAGCCGTGGTCCTGTTCACCCATGGGGCCCGCACCGACGCGAGAACCCCGAATTGCACTACCTCCGGTAGCCATGTTTACTCCTTGTGCCGCTCAGACTTAGAAATGCAGAGTGCGGAAAGTTAGATAACCGACTGGAACTTCGTGATCAGGCCCAGGGCCACGATCGACACAAACCAGACCAGACCCAGGATCACGGTGATCCGGTTCAGGTTACGCTCGGCCACACCGGATGCACCGAGGTTCGACGAAACACCGCCACCGAACATGTCGGAAAGACCGCCTCCGCGACCCTTGTGCAGCAGGATGAGGAAGGTGAGCAGGAGGCTGGTAATGCCCAGCAGCACCTGCAGTACGATCTGAAGAATCTCCACGAAGGACCTTTCATGTGCCGAACGCGCATCCACGCGAACCGGTCAAGTATAACGTGACCGCAAACCAGGTTCGCGGTCGTACGGAATCAGCTTATCGCTTCCGGAGCCCTTTCGGGACCAGGCGACGCGCTTCACATACGAATCGGTCCCGGCATTTCTGCCGGGACCGAAAAATTCGTGGGGGAACTAGCTTCCGACGTGCTGACGGAAGCGCACGATACCGGCGAACTCGTCCACGTCCAGGCTGGCACCGCCAACCAGGGCACCATCCACGTTGGGCTCACGCATGAACCCGGCAATGTTGGCGGCCTTGACCGAACCACCATAGAGGATGCGGGTGCGATCGGCGATCGCGTCACCCAGGCGGGCGCGCAGGCTCTCGCGCAGCGCGGCACAGACCTGCTCGGCCTGCTCCGGGGTCGCGGCCTTACCCGAGCCGATGGCCCAGACGGGCTCATAGGCCACCACGATGTCCGAGTCGGCCGAGACGGAGGCCAGGGCCTCCTCCAACTGAGCAACCGGAACGGCGCTCGGGCCGTGCTTCTCGAGGTCCTCGGCGGTCTCACCGACGCAGATCACGGGAACCAGGTTGTGCTTGAGGGCGGCGGCGGTCTTGGCCGCCACCACGTCGTCACCCTCGTTGTGCAGGGTACGACGCTCGGAGTGACCGATGATCACGTACTGTGCGTCGAGCTTGGCCAGGAAGGCGGCCGAGATCTCGCCGGTGTACGCGCCGGACTCCTGGGTCGACACATCCTGCGCGCCAAAAGCGATCTTCAGCTTGTCGGCGGCGATCAGGGTCTGGACACTACGCAGGTCGGTGAAGGGCGGGAATACCGCAACCTCGGCGTCGGCCTCGTTGTGCTTGGCGTCGTCCAGGGCCCAGGCGAGCTTCTGAACAAACGCGATGGCCTGGAGGTGATCCAGGTTCATCTTCCAGTTACCCGCGATGAGCGGGGTACGGGTGGCTACCATCCGAGGACCTCCAGTCCAGGCAGGCGCTTTCCCTCGAGGAATTCGAGGCTCGCGCCACCGCCGGTTGAAATGTGGCCAAACTGATCGTCAGCAAAGCCGAGTGCGCGGACGGCGGCGGCGGAGTCGCCACCACCCACCACGCTGAGGCCATCCACCTGGGTGAGAGCCTCGGCGACCGCACGGGTTCCCCCGGCGAACGCATCAAATTCAAAGACGCCCATCGGGCCGTTCCAGAACACGGTCTTGGAACCGGCGATTGCCTGGGCGAATGCGGCGGCGGTGTCCGGACCGATGTCCAGTCCGATGCCGGCGGCACCAAAGGCGGTGTCCTCGATGGACTCGACCGGGCGAACCTCGTGTGCGGCGTCGGCGGCGAACTTCTCGGCGACGATCACATCGGTGGGCAGCACGATCTCAACGCCGAGCTTCTCGGCCTCGGCCAGGTAGCCCAGCACGGTGTCGATCTGGTCGGCCTCAAGCAGGCTCGAACCGACCTTGTAGCCGCGGGCGGCCAGGAAGGTGAAGAGCATGCCGCCACCGATCAGCAGACGGTTGACCCGCGGGAGCAGGTGGCCGATCACGCCGAGCTTGTCGGAAACCTTCGAACCACCCAGCACCACCGCGTAGGGGCGCTCGGGGGTTTCGGTGAGGCGATCCAGCACATCCAGCTCGGCGGCAATCAGCAGTCCGGCCGCGCTGGGCAGCAGACCGGCGAGCTCATAGACGCTCGCCTGCTTACGGTGGACAACACCGAAGCCATCGGAGACGAAGGCGTCCCCGAACTGCGCCAGCGAGGCCGCGAAGGCGGCGCGCTCGGCGTCGTCCTTCGCGGTCTCACCGGCGTTGAAGCGCAGGTTTTCCAGCAGCGCAACGGATCCGTTCTCGAGGCCCGCGACGGCCTCGGCGGCGGAGGCACCGATGGTGTCCGACGCGAAGGCCACCTCACGGCCCAGCAGCTCACTCAGACGAGCGGCCACCGGCGCGAGGCTATAGCGGTCCTCCGGCTCGCCCTTGGGGCGGCCGAGGTGGGAAACAATCACAACCCGCGCACCACGCTCGATGAGCGTGTTGAGCGTGGGCAGGGACGCACGGATGCGGCCGTCATCGGTGATCTTGCCCTCCGACAGGGGGACGTTCAGATCACAGCGGACGATCACGCGCTTGCCGGCGAGATCTCCCAGGGATTCCAGAGTACGAAGCGTCATGCTCGCGGGGTTCCTTTGCTGCTAGGTGGTGGTTAGAGCTTATCCGCGACGTAGACCGTGAGGTCTACCAGACGGTTGGAGTAGCCCCACTCGTTGTCGTACCAGGACGACAGCTTGACCTGCTTGCCCTGGACGCGCAGCAGACCGGCGTCAAAGATCGAGGAGTGCGGGTCGGTCACGATGTCGCTGGACACGATCTCGTCCTCGGTGTACTTCAGGATGCCCTTGAGCGGACCCGACTCGGCGGCAGCCTTGTAGGCGGCCTTGATCTCGTCGATGGTGAGCTCACGCGAGGTGGTCACGGTCAGGTCGGTGATCGAACCGGTGGGTACCGGAACGCGCAGAGCAAAGCCGTCCAGCTTGCCCTTCAGCTCGGGCAGAACCAGGCCGATAGCCTTGGCGGCACCGGTCGAGGTCGGCACGATGTTGACGGCTGCGGCGCGGGCGCGACGCAGGTCGCCGTGCGGGCCGTCCTGGAGGTTCTGGTCGGCGGTGTACGCGTGCACGGTGGTCATCAGACCGGTCTCGATGCCGAAGTTGTCGTTGAAGACCTTCGCCAGCGGGGCCAGGCAGTTGGTGGTGCAGGACGCGTTGGAGATGATGTGGTGGTTCTCCGGGTCGTACTCGTGCTCGTTGACACCCATCACGAAGGTCGCGGCGTCGCCCGAGGCGGGAGCCGAGATCAGAACCTTCTTGGCGCCGGCATCGATGTGCTTCTGAGCCAGCTCGGCCTTGGTGAAGAATCCGGTGGACTCGATCACGATGTCCACGCCCAGCTCGCCCCAGGGCAGGTTGGCGGGGTCGCGCTCGGCGAAGGACTTGATGGCCTTGCCGTTGACAACGATTTCGTTCTCGTTGTAGGTAACCTCTGCATCGAGGCGACCGGTGATGGAGTCGTACTTCAGCAGGTGCGCGAGGGTCTTGTTGTCGGTCAGGTCGTTCACGGCGACGATCTCGATGTTGCTACCCTTGGCGAGGGCGGCGCGGAAGTAGTTACGGCCAATACGGCCAAAGCCGTTGATACCGATCTTGACGGTCAAAGGATTTCTCCTGTCGCTGGAGCGCCGAAGCGCTGCTATTTTTCTGTGGTGAACAGTGCGCAAACGAAAAAGTCCCGGACAGCGAGTGCTATCCGGGACTTCTCTGTCCCTTAAGACAGTACCAGGAGTCCGTTTGCGTTCGAGCGTGCGTTTTCGAAGCGCAGCTGCACGTTTTCCCAGTCCACGATGGTCCAGAACGCCTTGACATAGTCGGCGCGGACGTTGCGGTAGTCGAGGTAGTAAGCGTGCTCCCAGACGTCGAGCATCAGGATCGGAATGATCCCGGCCGGGAAGTTTGCCTGCTGGTCGAAGAACTGCTGAACGATCAGCTGCTGGCCCACTGCATCCCAGGCCAGAACGGCCCAGCCGGAGCCCTGGACACCCAGTGCGGCGGCGGTGAAGTGAGCCTGGAACTTGTCAAACGATCCGAAGAAGTCGTTGATTGCGCTCTCCAGCTCGCCGACGGGCTTGTCGCCACCGTCCTTGGACAGGTTGGTCCAGAAGATCGAGTGGTTGATGTGTCCGCCGAGGTTGAACGCGAGGTCCTTCTGCAGCTTGTTGACGTTCGCGAGGTTGCCGGAGTCACGCGCTTCGGCGAGCTGCTCCAGGGCGGTGTTGGCGCCGGTTACATACGCCTGGTGGTGCTTCGAGTGGTGGAGCTCCATGATGGCACCGCTGATTGCGGGCTCCAGAGCGCCGTAGTCGTAGCCCAGGTCGGGAAGGGTGTAAATAGCCATAAACCTATCTCCTCTTGTGTGGGGTTCGTGCTCAGTGTGACGAACCACTGAGTCACATACTCAGCCTATCGGGGGCAACCGCCGGTTGCCCCCGAATATTTCTCGATATCGAGAAAAAAGCCGAAACTACGCGTCGATGTCTACCGGAAGGTTGGCCTCGGTACCGGGAATGCCCTTGTCCGAGGCGCGCTTGTCGGCCATGGCCAGCAGGCGGCGAATACGCCCGGCGATCGCGTCCTTGGTCATCGGCGGCTCGGCGTGCTGACCCAGCTCGTCGAGGCTGGCCTCGCGGTGGCTCAGACGCAGCTGGCCCGCGTACTTGAGGTGATCGGGGATCTCGTCCCCGAGGATCTCGATTGCGCGCTCCACGCGAGCACAGGCGGCCACGGCGGCCTGGGCCGAACGGCGCAGGTTGGCGTCATCGAAGTTCACCAGGCGGTTGGCGGTGGCACGCACCTCGCGGCGCTGGCGCAGGGCCTCCCACTCGGCCACGGTTCCCGCTGCACCCATCGCGATCAGCATGGCACCGATGGCCTCGCCGTCGCGGATGACCACGCGGTTGATGCCGCGCACCTCGCGGGCCTTGGCGGGAATGCCGAGGCGACCCGCGGCGCCCACCAGGGCCATCGCGGACTCGCCGGTCGGGCAGGTGATCTCCAGGGCCGCGCTGCGACCCGGGTCGGTGAGGGTTCCTCGGGCGAGGAAGGCACCGCGCCAGATGGCGGCAAGTTCCTCGCGGCCACCGGTGGTCAGCCGGTTGGGGAGTCCGCGTACGGGACGGCGACGCTGGTCCATGAGTCCGGTCTGACGGGCGAGGGTCTCGCCGTCCAGCACGCGGATGAGGAAGAACTCATTCCGGCGCGATCCCGAGGGGGCCATCCGGCCGGCCTCGCTGCGGATGCCGAAGAGCTCGGCCAGGTCCTTACGGACCCGGCGTACGAGCTCGGGGGTGTCAACCTCGGCCTCAATGGCCAGTCGCTGGTTAATCAGGTGAAGTCCGCCACTAAAGCGCAGGATGCTGGTGAGCTCCGCAGCGCGCACGGTTGTCTTGGGTGAGACAACCGAGGTGAGTTCTTTCTTGACCTCGTCGGTCAATGCCACGCGTGTTCCAATCGTTGAATCTCTGAAAGGGTAAGTTCTGCCCGGTACTACTCGCGCCCCAGGTCGCGGTGAGACAGGCTCACTGCGACGCCCGGAGACGCGGCCAGGGCAGCGGCAATCTTGGTCGCGATGGCGACGGAACGGTGTTTACCACCCGTACAGCCGATCGCGAGCATGGCGTGCCGCTTGTTTTCACGCTGGTAGCCGGTAAGTACCGGCTCCAGCACGTTCAGGTAGCCGGAGACGAATTCCTCGACTCCAGGCTGGGAGAGCACGTATTCGCTGACCGCAGCATCCTGCCCGGTAAGGGGGCGTAGCTCCGGCACCCAGAAGGGGTTCGGAATAAAACGTGCATCTGCAACCATATCGGCGTCCGGCGGTAATCCATATTTGAAACCAAAACTCATCACCGTGAGGGTGACGCCGGGGGTGCCTTCGGCCGCGAAATAGTCGCGGACCTTGCCGCCCAATTGGTGGACGTTGAGCTCCGAGGTATCGATCACCAGGTCGCTGGATTCACGAATTGTGGCCAAACGTGCACGTTCGGATGCAATTCCGTCCAGGGTGGTGCCGCCGCCCTGCAGCGGGTGCGGCCGGCGGACCGCTTCGAAGCGTCGAACCAGCACCGCATCCGACGCATCGAGGAACAAAACGCGCAACAGCGTGCCCTCGCGCAGGCTCTGGATCATCGATTGCAGGTCGCCGAAGAAGTCTCGGCCACGCACGTCCACGATCACGGCGATCTTGGGGATCGCCCCCTCGGCCCGTTCGGCCAGGTCGATCAGCGGACGCAGCATCTGCGGCGGGAGGTTGTCCACCACGTACCAGGAAAGGTCTTCGAGAGCATTGGCCACGGTCGATCGCCCCGCACCGGACATACCGGTAACGATGAGCACCTCTTGCTGGGGTGTTCCTTCGGCTTGGACGTTCATGACCTGCCCTTTCTGCCCCGTCTTGGTTCGTGGGCATCGTCTAGCATATCCGGCGCGGCGCACTTCCGTGGGATCCCACGTGCCCCGTTCGAGGGACAGCGCGCACCCGAGCACGGTTACGGCGTGTCGCCCCGGATTTCCGGGGAAGTGTGTGTCGGGCGTGGCGTCGAGCTTATCCCGGACCACGCACGAAGGGAAGGCTTCGCCATCCACGCGGGGTGCTTCCGGAAAAACCCCAGGATATCTGATGCAATGCGATGTCCTTGACCACCGGTCAGGGCCCGGCGGCACCCATCAGGCCCGGCCGGGCACACACGTCTCGGGCCCGCATCGGATCGATGCGGGCCCGAGAAATCCGGAGAAACCGTGGGGAAACTCCCAGGGATTTGCCGTCGAAATTTATGCTTCGCGCGGCGCCGCCAGCGTGGAAACGATGGTTTCGGCCAGGCTCTCCCCCACCCCGGGTACCTCGGCGATGGCCACGGCATCGGCCTCCCGTAGCCGCGCGACCGAACCGAAGTGCTTGAGCAGCGCCGAAATGCGCGCGGGGCCGAGGCCCGGAATCTCGCCCAGGATCGTGGTGATATCGCGCTTGCGCCGGGAGCGCTGGTGGGTGATGGCGAAGCGGTGCGCCTCATCACGGAGGCGCTGGATCAGGAACAGCGCCTCGCTGTTGCGGGGCAGAATCACCGGGTAATCGCTATCGGGCAGCCACAGCTCCTCGAGGCGCTTGGCGATCCCGGCGAGCTGGATTCCGGTCTGTCCCGAGTCCTCCAGCGCCCGCTTGGCGGCGGCCACCTGGGGCTGCCCGCCGTCCACGATCAACAGCTGCGGCGGATAGGCAAACTTCTTGGGTTTGGCCACGATCTCCGAGGCCAGCGCCAGCGCCTCCCCCTCGGCGTCGGTGCCGGTGTTGGCGGACTCGTCCGCCCCCGCGGCCAACGCCGCCTCCAGTACCGGTTCCTCGGGCTCGCTCAGGTACGCCAGGCGGCGCGAGAGCACCTGGTAGAGCGAGTCGGTGTCATCGGTGGATTCGGCGACGTTGAAGCGGCGGTACTGGTCCTTGCGCGGCAGGCCGTCCTCGAACACCACCATCGAGGCCACGATGTTTGTGCCCTGCAGGTGCGAGGCGTCATAACACTCGATGCGCAGCGGGGCCTGGTCCATCCCGATGGCCTCCTGGATATCGGCCAGGGCCTGCGATCGGGCGGCGAAGTCGGCCGTCCGTCGGGTCTTATAGAGCTTGAGCGTGCCGGCCGCATTGATCTGCGCGGTCTGCATCAGCGCGGCCTTCTCCCCGCGCTGCGGGGTCTTGATCCGCACCTTGGCCCCGCGCCGCTCGGCGAGCACAGACTCCATCTCGCTGACGTCCTCGGGCAGCTCGGGCACGATGATCTCGCGCGGGATATCCACCCGATCGGCGCTCGCGTAGACGCGCTGCAACAGCCCGTCCACGAGCTCACCGGTCGAGAGCTCCAGCTCCTTGTCCACGGTCCAGCTCATCACACCGCGAATACGGCCTCCGCGCACCATGAACTGGTGCACCGCGGCCGAGAGCTCGTCGTGGACAACCCCGAACACGTCGGCGTCGAGGGAGTCCCGCAGCACCATCGCGCTCTTTTCCAGCACGGCCTCCAGGGAGAGCAGGGTGTCGCGGTAGCGGGCGGCGTTTTCGAAGTCGAGATCGGCCGAGGCCTGCTTCATCTTGGCGGTGAACTCGGTCACAAACCGGCGGTCTCCCCCGGCCAGGAACGAGACAAAGTCGTTGACTCGTTCGCGATGCTCGGCGATGGTCACCCGACCTGAACACGGCCCACCACACTTGCCGATCTGCCCGGCAAAACAGGGCTTCCCGGTCTGCATGGCGCGCTTGTAGTTGGTGTCGTTGCACGTGCGGATCGGGAAGGCCTTGACCATCAGATCCATCGTCTCGTGCACGGCCCAGATCTTCGGATACGGACCGAAATAGCGCGCCCCACGAATCTTATGATTGCGGGTCACCATGACCCGGGGCGACTCTTCCCCCAGGGTCACACAGAGATACGGGTAGGTCTTGTCATCGCGGAACTTGACGTTGAAGGGTGGATCAAACTCCTTGATCCACGTGTACTCCAGCTGCAACGCCTCGATGTCGCTGCCCACCACGGTCCAGTCCACCTTGGCGGCGCTGGTGACCATCCGCCGGGTGCGCTCATGCAGGCTGCGCAGCGGCGCAAAATAGTTACTCAGGCGCTGGCGCAGGTTTTTGGCCTTGCCCACATAGAGAACCCGCCCCGACGCGTCGGAGAACCGATACACGCCGGGGCTGGTGGGAATCTCCCCCGCCTTTGGTCGATAGCTGAGGACGTCGCTCATTTAGTTATCGGAACCCGTCTTTCGGGTCTTGGTGGGGGCGACCCGGGTGGTCACAACCTTGGAGGAGCGCGACCGCTTGGGCTTGGCCGGGGCGGCGGCATCGCCCGCCGACGCCTTGGCCGCGGAGGATTTCGCCGCCGCCTTCCCAGCCGCGGTCTTGGCAGCCGCAGTCTTGGCAGCCGCGGTCTTGGCCGCCGGCTTCCCGGTGGCCTTCTTGGCGGCACCCTTGGCCGGGGCCACCACGATCGGGGTGGGCAGCACCCGCGGGTAGCGCTCGGGGTTCAGCTCAAAGATCTCCTTGAGGAACATCCCGGTGAAGCTCTCGGGGTTCTCGGCCACCTGCTCGGGGGTTCCGGTGGCGATGATGGTTCCACCGCCGGCACCACCCTCGGGTCCCATGTCGATGATCCAGTCGGCGGACTTGATCACGTCGAGGTTGTGCTCGATGGTGATCACCGTGTTGCCCTTGTCCACCAGGCCGTCCAGCACCAGCAGGAGCTTGCGCACGTCTTCAAAGTGCAGACCCGTGGTCGGCTCATCCAGCACGTAGACCGAACGTCCGTTGGTGCGCTTCTGCAGCTCGGTCGCGAGCTTCACGCGCTGCGCCTCACCGCCGGAGAGCGTGGTGGCGCTCTGCCCCAGTCGGACGTAGCCCAGCCCCACCTCCACGAGGGTCTTCAGGTAGCGGTGGATGGCCGAGATCGGCTCGAAGAAGTCGGCGGCCTCGGCGATGGGCATGTCCAGCACCTCGGAGATGTTCTTGCCCTTGTAGTGCACGGCCAGGGTGTCGCGGTTGTAGCGTGCACCCTGGCACACCTCACAGGCCACGTAGACGTCGGGCAGGAAGTTCATCTCGATCTTGATGGTTCCATCACCGGCACACGCCTCGCAGCGCCCACCCTTGACGTTGAACGAGAAGCGTCCGGCCAGGTAGCCGCGAACCTTGGCCTCCTGCGTTTCGGCGAAGAGGTTACGGATCTTGTCAAACACGCCGGTGTAGGTGGCCGGGTTCGAGCGCGGGGTGCGGCCGATCGGTGCCTGGTCGACGTGGATGACCTTGTCCAGGTGCTCTAGGCCGGTGATCCGGGTGTGCTTACCGGCGACCCGGCGGGCACCGTTGAGCTTATTGGCCAGCACCCGATACAGGATGTCGTTGACCAGGGTGGACTTGCCCGAGCCGGACACCCCGGTCACCGCGACGAAGGCGCCCAGCGGGAAGTCCGCGCTGACGTTCTTCAGGTTGTTCTCGGTGGCACCCACCACGTGCAGCATGCGCTGCTTGTCGATCGGGCGGCGCACGCTCGGCGGCGCGATGGCCCGGCGTCCGGAGAGGTAGTCTCCGGTCACCGACTCGGTGTTTGCCAGCAGCTCCTTATAGCCACCGGAGTGGACCACGCGGCCGCCGTTGACGCCGGCGCCGGGTCCGATGTCGACGATCCAGTCGGCGGTGCGGATGGTGTCCTCATCGTGCTCCACCACGATCAGGGTGTTGCCGAGGTCGCGCAGGGCCACCAGGGTTTCGATCAGTCGGCGGTTGTCGCGCTGGTGCAGGCCGATGCTCGGCTCATCCAGCACATACAGCACGCCGGTCAGGCCCGATCCGATCTGGGTTGCCAGGCGGATGCGCTGAGCTTCACCACCGGAGAGCGAACCGGCCGAGCGGGCCAGGTTGAGATAGTTCAGGCCCACCTGAATCAGGAAGTCGAGACGCACCTTGATCTCGCGCAGCACCTGCGCACCGATCTTCGCCTCGCGCTCGGTGAGGGTCAGGGTCTCCATGAAGGCACGGGCATCACTCAGGCTGAGCTCGGCCACATCGGAGATGTTCTCGCCGTTGATCAGCACCGCGAGCACCTCGGGCTTGAGCCGCTTACCCGCACACACCGGGCAGGGCACCTCACGCAGGTACTCGGTCCAGCGCTGGCGCTGGGTGTCAGTCTCGGCCTGCAGGTACTGACGCTCGATATACGGCATCACACCCTCGAAGCCCGAGGAGTAGGTCATCTCGCGCCCGAAGCGGTTCTTATAGCGCACCTTGACCGAGAAGTTATTGCCGCGGAGGACGGCCTCCTGGATCTTCTTGGGCAGCTGATTCCACGGGGTATTGAGCGAGAAGTCCAGGTCGTCGGCGAGGCCCACCAGCAGCTTTTCGTAGTACTGGTAGAGGCCCTTGCCCTGGGTGGACCAGGGGACGATCGCACCCTCGTTGATGCTCGCCTCCGGGTCTCCCACCAGGAGTTCCTCGTCCACGCTCATCCGGGTGCCCAGGCCCGAGCACTCGGGGCAGGCACCAAACGGGGCGTTGAAGGAGAAGGTGCGCGGCTCGATCTCGGTGAGCGAGATCGGGTGGTTATTCGGGCAGGACAGCTTCTCGCTGTAGCTGCGGAGGGCATCATCCCCCTCGCGATCCACGAAGCTCACCTGGACGATGCCGTCGGTCAGGCGCAGCGCGGTCTCCAGCGAGTCGGTCAGGCGTCCCAGCAGCTCGGGACCGGCGACCAGACGGTCCACCACCACCGAGATGTCGTGCTTATAGCTCTTCTTCAGGGTGGGCGGGCTGCTCAGCTGGATCTGCTCGCCGTCGACCAGCGCGCGGGAGAATCCGGCGGCCACCAGCTCGGCAAACAGGTCAACAAACTCGCCCTTTTTCTGCACCACCACCGGGCTCATAATCAGGTAGCGGGTACCCGTCTCGAGCTCCATCAGCTGATCGGCGATCTGCTGCACGGTCTGCTTCTGGATCGGCTCATGACACTCGGGACAGTGCGCGATGCCGATACGCGCCCACAGCAGACGCATGTAGTCCCACACCTCGGTGATGGTACCCACGGTCGAGCGGGGGTTGCGGTTGGTCGACTTCTGGTCGATCGACACCGCGGGGCTCAGGCCCTCGATGAAGTCGACGTCGGGGCGATCCACCTGGCCCAGGAACTGGCGCGCATAGGCCGAGAGCGACTCGACGTAGCGACGCTGCCCCTCGGCGAAGATGGTATCGAACGCGAGCGAGGACTTTCCCGACCCCGAAAGGCCGGTAAATACCACGAGCGAGTTACGGGGAATTTCCAGGTTGACGTCACGCAGGTTGTGCACACGGGCACCACGGACACTCAGCGAATTCAGGGAATCAGGCAGTTGGATCGACACCCGATTAGTCTACGCGCGACCACCGACATTGCATTCCGCCAGCGGCGCAATGCGCTAGGGACGCGCCGTCGCGGTGGCCGCGGGCGTGCCCTTGGCGCTGGTCCAGGCCTTGTCTCCCAGCCGAGTAAATCCGGCGATCATCGCATCGGCGACGGCCACGTGACCCGCATCATTGGGGTGTTCACCGTCCTCATAGAGCAGGTCCGGCGCCGAGACCAACGGCTGTCCGATGTCGAGGTAGTGTCCACCGATGGTCCGCACATCGTGCTGCACCCGTTCACGCATTGCGACCATGGAGTCGGGCTCCTCGGTGTTCTGCCAGATCGGGCTGGTGGCCACGATATCGGCGGAGGGGTGCGCCGCGCGCAGCAGCGCAAAAAACGTGTCAATGTGCGAGTCGGAGTCGGTGACGTCCACGTTGACCTCGTTCTTACCGCCGTTGACCAGGATGCGCTGAGCGGACGCGGGAATTGCGGCGATCTGCTCCAGATAGGACGCGCAGCGGTCCTGGCCGCACTCGCTCTGACTGCTGTCTCCCTCAATCGAGGTTCCATATCCCACTCCCCCCTCGGAGAGGTTGTCCACAGTCCACCCGTAGTGGGCGGCAAGCAGGTGCATGTTGTCATGCTGAGGGTCGCTGGCTCCGCTGCTTCGCGAATAGGAGTCTCCGAGGACATAGACCTTTGGATTGGGTGACGCCGAGGCTGCGGATTTCGCCTCGAACGCACCGGCAACCGAAAGTTCGAGATTGTGGGCATCGGTCCCCACAAACCCGAGTACCCCGTCATCACCGGGAAGCGCGAGGAGGGCGATCAGCGCTACCGGAATCATCCCCGCCAGCAACGCAAAAACCGCCCGGTTTTTTCGGGAGGCCCGGGCTGTCCGTGCTCGGCGTCGCCCGGTGCTCGCATCCAGGCTCACGATCACGCCGGGATCACCGTCGTGATTGGGGGAGTGCGAATCTGCATGTGTACGCCGCGAGGGTTTTGCGGCGTCGAAGTCGGACAACATGGGGCCATCCTACGCCTCCCCGGACCGACACCCGAACGGGTGACACGCAATACTAATTAACCCCACAGCTTCCCGTAATCCGGGGAAACACGGGGCCCCACGTTGTGTTCAAACGCGGGGCCTCGTGGGCGGCACTCACACCTAGATGTGACCGGCCTTTTCCATCTGCCGGAGCTCCTTTTTGAGGTCCTGAACCTCGTCGCGCAGACGTCCGGCAAGCTCAAACTTGAGCTCGGAGGCGGCGGCGAGCATCTGCTCGGTAAGGTCGGCGATGAGCGTTTCCAGCTCGGCCGCACCCTCGGCGGCGATGCCCTCCCGGCGCAGGCGCGGGGTCGGCGACTTCTTTTTATCGCCCTGCTTACCGGCGAGCAGCTCGGCCGTATCGGCACCCTCACGCAGCAGCTGATCGGTGATATCGGCGATCTTCTTGCGTAGCGGCTGCGGATCGATGCCGTGCTCGAGGTTGTACGCCACCTGCTTTTCGCGGCGGCGATCGGTTTCGTCGATGGCCAGGCGCATCGAGGGGGTGATCTTATCGGCGTACATGTGCACCTGACCGGAGACGTTACGCGCCGCACGACCAATGGTCTGAATCAGCGAGGTCGCCGAGCGCAGGAAGCCCTCCTTATCCGCATCGAGGATCGCGACCAGAGACACCTCGGGGAGGTCGAGGCCCTCACGCAGCAGGTTGATACCCACCAGGACGTCGTACACACCCTGGCGCAGCTCGGTCAGCAGCTCGACCCGGCGCAGGGTGTCCACATCGGAGTGCAGGTAGCGCACACGCACCCCGGCCTCGGTGAGGAAGTCGGTAAGCTCCTCGGCCATCTTCTTGGTCAGGGTGGTCACCAGCACGCGCTCGTCTCGTTCGGCGCGGGCGGTGATCTCCTCGAGCAGGTCGTCGATCTGACCCTCGCTGGGCTTGATCACGATCTCCGGATCGACCAGGCCGGTGGGGCGGATGATCTGCTCAACTACGCCATCGGCAATGCCCATCTCGTATTTGCCCGGGGTGGCCGAGAGGTACACGGTCTGACCCACCCGGTTCTTGAACTCGGAGAAGGTGAGCGGGCGGTTATCCATCGCGCTGGGCAGACGGAAGCCGTGGTCCACCAGGGTGCGCTTACGCGAGGCATCACCCTCGAACATCGCGCCGATCTGCGGGACGGTCACGTGGGACTCGTCGATCACGGTGAGGAAGTCGTCGGGGAAGTAGTCGAGCAGACAGTTGGGGGCCTCCCCCGCCTGGCGCTGATCGATGTGGCGGGAGTAGTTCTCGATGCCCGAGCAGAACCCGATCTGCTGCATCATCTCCAGGTCGAAGGTGGTGCGCATGCGCAGCCGCTGGGCCTCCAGCAGCTTGCCCTGACCCTCGAGCTCGGCCAGTCGAATTTCCAGCTCCTCCTCGATGGTTTTCATCGCGCGCTGCATGGTCTCGGGGCTGGCCGCATAGTGGGTGGCCGGGAAGATCGAGACCGCATCCAGCTGCTTGACAATCTCGCCGGTGAGCGGATGCAGCGAGTAGATCGCCTCGATCTCGTCGCCAAACAGCTCGATCCGCACCGCGAGCTCCTCATAGACCGGGATGATCTCGATGGTGTCGCCGCGCACGCGGAAGTTGCCGCGGGAGAAGTCGATGTCGTTGCGGTTGTACTGCATGCCCACGAAGCGACGGATCAGGCGATCCCGCCCCACGTTTTCGCCCACCTGCAGCGCCACCATGGCGTCTAAGTACTCCTCGGCCGCACCCAGGCCGTAGATGCAGGACACGGTGGAGACCACCACAACATCACGCCGACTGAGCAGCGAGTTGGTGGTGGAGTGACGCAGGCGCTCGACCTCGGCGTTGACCGAGGAGTCCTTCTCGATGAAGGTATCGGTCTGCGGAACGTAGGCCTCGGGCTGGTAGTAGTCGTAGTAGGACACGAAGTACTCGACCGCGTTATTGGGAAGCAGGTCGCGGAACTCATTGGCCAGCTGCGCCGCCAGGGTCTTATTGTGCGCCATAACCAGGGTGGGGCGTTGAACCTGTTCAATCAGCCACGCGGTGGTGGCGGACTTACCGGTACCGGTGGCACCCAGCAGCACCACATCGGCCTCACCGGCGTTAATACGCGCGGCCAGGTCGGCGATCGCGTTGGGCTGATCACCACTCGGGGTGTACTGGCTGATGACCTCAAACGGACGAACGGAGCGGGTGGGTTCCATGCCTCCAGTCTAGGCACCACCACCGACACCGAACCCGTCGTTCGCCCGAGGCGGATCCGCAACGCTCGCATGCTGGCCGCGATGTCCGCTAACGTGAGCCCATGACTACGTGGAATCCCGCCCGCCTCCCCCGCCAGGACAACCGAACCTTTGTGGTGACCGGCGGCGGCGCGGGGATCGGATTCTTTATCGCCGAACAGCTGGCGTCCACCGGGGCCGAGGTGGTCATCGCCGCCCGCAGCGAGGAGCGGGCCACCCGGGCCCTGGAAACCCTGGCCGCGCGGGATCCGCAGGCCCGGCTGGGTTTCATCCGGTTGGATCTGGCTGATCCGGCCTCGATCGAATCCGCCGCGGCGGAAATCGGGGCGCTTCCCCGGCTCGACGCACTGGTCCTCAACGCCGGGCTCAAGCCCCAGACTGAACACCACACCTCCGTGGCCGGCGACGAACTGGTGTTCGGAACCAACCAGCTGGGAAACTTCGCCCTGATCGCCCGCTCGCTCCACGCCCTTGAGCGCACACCCGGATCGCGCCTGGTGACGATGGGCAGCCTCGGCTATACGCTGGCCAGGCTCGACCCGAGCGACGTGGACCATGTGGGCCGCCCCTACCGCTCGCTCCCCTTCTATACGGCCTCCAAATACGCCCAGATGCTCACGGCATTCGAGCTGGATCGCCGCCTGCGCGCGGCCACCTCACCGGTTGCCTCGGTTGTTGCCCATCCCGGTGTGGCGATGGACCAGCTGGCCCCGGATCGCCGCCCCGCGCTCCCCTACGTTCCCTGGCCCGCCTTTCGCGCGATTCCTGCGCGCCTGTTCTCCCAGGGCAAGGACGCCGGTGCCTGGCCGGCCGTACGGGCCGCCCTCGATCCCACGGTCAATGGCGGCGAAATGTGGGGGCCGCGGTTCCTCTCCAGTCGCGGCGCTCCGGTGCGCGAACGCCTCCCTCGGAAGCTGCGGACGCTCGAACTGGCCCGCGAGATCTGGGACCTCAGCGTCTCGCGCACGGGACTCGACCCTCAACCGCGCTAGCCTCGGCTACCGACTCGGTTGTGATCCAGGGGCAGCCGGGAACGCCGAGATTACGGCCTTTAGAGACGCGGATCTTCCCGGTAGTGCCGAGTTCTCGCCACCCCCGACGGCCGATAGACTGGGCCAATGACCGCCGTGACTCGCCTCCTGGATGCCCACAACCCGCGCGAGCTTGAGGCACTGCTCGCGCTGAACAACGCGGCGGTACCCGCGGTGAATCGGCTGAGCCTGGACGAGCTGCGCACGCTGATCGACACCGCCCATCTCGCGGTTGCCGTGGTCGATCCCGCCGATCCGGACACCGTTCTGGGGGCGATCATCACCTTCGCCCCCGGTGCCACCTACGCCAGCGAAAACTATGCCTGGTTCTCCGCCCGCGGGCAGAACTTCCTCTATGTGGACCGGATCGTGGTGGCCGAACGGGAGCGCGGCCGCGGCCTGGGACCGGTCCTCTACGCGGCCGTGTTTGATGCGGCCCGCGCCGCCGGGCTGAGAACGGTCACCTGTGAGGTCAACACCGATCCCCCAAACCCCGGTTCGCTGGCGTTTCACGCCCGGCTCGGTTTCGCCCGGGTGGGTGAACTCTCGACCAAGGGTGGTTCGGTGAGCGTGGCGCTGTTGGAGGCCCCGGTCCGCTAGTCTCGGAGTCCCGAGCGCGGTTCAGTGTCCGCGGTGTCCACCCGGACATTGATGCCCGGCTATCGCGTAGCGTGAGCAAAGATCCGCGGTAATACCGGGCTGGCACCGCACCCCAAAGGTCTGGTCAGACAGACAAACGTACCGCGTGCGACCCGCTCCCCCGGACCCGCAGCGATCCTGCCTAGAGTTGGCGACGGCAACGCCGCCCGGCTCCGATCCCGAGTGCGATGGCGTGCCATCAAACAAAGGACACGATCTATGTCGCAAAATACGCGAACCAAGGGACTGCTCGCGGCCCCGCCACCCGCACCGCGCCTCTCACCTGAGGTGATTGCCACACGATATCCGCGGCTGCGCCTCCAGGTGTTCGTGGGGATCTTCATCGGCTACGCCGGGTTCTACCTGATCCGAAACAACCTGCCCCTGGTGGCCGCGATTCTGGAGGACAACGGACAGATCAACAAGTTTGGAATCGGGCTGGTCGCCAACGCCACCCTGATCTCCTACGGGTTCTCCAAGTTCTTCTCGGCGATCCTCTCCGACCGCTCAAACGCCCGGTACTTCCTGCCGCTGGGCCTCGCCCTCTCGGCCGTGGCCAACCTGGCGGTGGCCTTTGTGCCCGCGGTCACGGCCTCGCTGGCGATCTTCGCCACGGTCATGTTCATCAATGGCTGGTTCCAGGGGATGGGGTGGCCGCCCAGCGGACGCGTGCTGGTGCACTGGTTCTCCACCAGCGAGCGTGGCATCAAGACCTCGATTTGGAACGTGGCCCACAACGTGGGTGGCGTCGGGGCCGGCGCGCTGGTTGCGCTGGGGCTTCAGCTGACGGGTAATGACTGGACCTCGGCGTTCTGGCTTCCGGCGATCGTCGCGCTGGTGGTGGCGCTGGCTGCATTCCTGCTGATCCGGGATACCCCCGAGTCCCAGGGCCTCCCGCCGATCGAGGAGTACCGCGATGATCCGGCCAAGGTCTCCGTGGATGAAAGCGCCGATTCGAGCCGAAGTGCCTGGAGTCTGATCAAGGAACACGTGCTGATGAACCGCACGATGGTACTGCTGGCACTGGCGAACGTGTGCGTCTATGCGCTGCGCTACGGCATCCTGGTGTGGGCACCGATCTATCTCACCCAGGTGCGTGGCGCCAGCGTCACCGGCGGTATTGCCGGGTTCTCGCTCTTTGAACTCGCCGGGATCGGCGGCACGATCCTCTGTGGTGTGCTCTCGGATAAGGTGTTCCGCGGCAACCGCTCGATGACCGGAATCGCCTTCATGATCGCGGTGGCCGGAATGACCGCGATCTACTGGCTGCTGCCCGAGGGCGTCCCGATCTGGATGCCGCTGGTCGCGGTGACCTTGATCGGTGGCCTGATCTACGGCCCGGTCATGCTGATTGGCCTGCAGGCACTGGATCTCTCCCCGCGCCACGTCGCCGGCACCGCCGCCGGCTTCACCGGACTGTTTGGCTACGTCATCGGGGCCACCATGGCCTCGAGCGGGGTGGGATTCCTGGTGGAAAACTTCGGCTGGAACGTCACCTTCATCGCCCTGATCGCGATTGCACTGCTCACCGTGGTGTTCCTCGCGCTGATCAACAGGGACGAAAAGGCCGCCCTGGCTCGCTAGCTCGCACATGGCAAAGGCCGCCCGGTACCTCGGGCGGCCTTTGCCATGCCTTCCTAGTGGCGGGGAGAGAGACCCGGCACCCCATCGGCGAAGTCATCCACCGCGTCGAGGGTTTCACCCAGGGACCCGCCGGTGTTGATGATGTGGGTCGCGACCGCGCGACGTTCGGCATCGGTGGCCTGGGCCTCGATCCGGCGCTCGGCCTCGGCGCGGTCCATCTGACGCAGCCGCACCATCCGCTCGATCCGCACGTCGGCGGGTGCCTCGGCCACCACCACCGCATCAAACGGATACGGAAGCTTGGCCTCGACCAGCAGCGGGACGTCGTACACCACCACCGCATTGGGGTTTTCCGCCTCGGCCGCGGCAAACAGTGCACGGGTACGCTCCTGAACGGCGGGATGAACGATGCCGTTCAGATCCGCCAGGGCCTCGGGGTTACTGAACACGATGGCACCCAGGGCCGGACGGTTCAGCGCACCGTCCTCGGCGATGACCTCCTCGCCAAAGCGAGCACGAATCTTCTCCAGTGCGGGCTCCCCCGGCTCGACCACCTCGCGGGCGAGGCGGTCGGCATCCAGGTGCACGGCACCGCGTTTCTTGAGTCGTTTGGCGATGGTGGATTTGCCCGAGGCGATGCCCCCGGTCAGGCCGATCAGATACACGCTGTGCCCTTTCGCGGTTGATTCTCCTCCACCCTACTCCCCGAACGCGGCCGGGCGAACCGAACATCACCCGACAACTCGGGGAACAACAAACGGGCCGCTCTCCCGAAGGAGAACGGCCCGGTTGTTTACCGAAGCGAAACGCTCAGCGAACCACTAAAGGAATTAGTTGTTGCCAATTAGTTGTTGCTGGAGAGCTTCTCGCGCAGTGCGGCCAGCGACTCGTCGTCGGCAAGGGTGCCGGCGCCGGTCGACTCGCTCGAGAAGGACGAACCGGCGGCCGGAGCCTCGGGTGCGTTTGCCTCTTCGATGGCGGCCTGTGCGACCTGCTTCTTGTGAGCTTCCCAACGAGCCTGAGCGGCGGCGTAGTCCTGCTCCCACTTCTCGCGCTGAGCCTCGAAGCCCTCGCGCCATTCGTTGGTCTCGGAGTCGAAGCCCTCGGGGTACTTGTAGTTACCCTGCTCGTCGTACTCGGTCAGCATGCCGTAGAGTGCCGGGTCGAACTCGGTACCCTCGGGGTCGACACCCTCGTTGGCCTGCTTGAGGCTCAGCGAGATGCGGCGACGCTCCAGGTCGATGTCGATGACCTTGACGAAGACCTCTTCGCCAACCGAGACAACCTGCTCGGCGAGCTCAACGTGCTTGCCCGACAGCTCGGAGATGTGCACGAGGCCCTCGATGCCGTCGGCGACGCGAACGAACGCACCGAACGGAACCAGCTTGGTGACCTTACCCGGTGCAACCTGGCCGATGGCGTGGGTGCGGGCGAAGACCTGCCACGGGTCCTCCTGGGTGGCCTTGAGCGAAAGCGACACGCGCTCACGGTCCAGGTCGACCTCGAGGATCTCAACGGTAACTTCCTGGCCAACCTCGACTACCTCGGAGGCGTGCTCAATGTGCTTCCAGCTCAGCTCGGAAACGTGCACCAGACCGTCGACGCCACCCAGGTCCACGAAGGCACCGAAGTTGACGATCGAGGAGACAACACCCTTGCGGACCTGTCCCTTCTGGAGGTTGTTGAGGAAGGTGGTGCGCGACTCGGACTGAGTCTGCTCCAGCAGGGCGCGACGCGAAAGCACAACGTTGTTGCGGTTCTTGTCGAGCTCGAGGATCTTGGCCTCGATCTCCTGGCCCAGGTACGGGGTCAGGTCGCGGACGCGACGCAGCTCGATCAGCGATGCGGGCAGGAAGCCGCGCAGGCCGATGTCTACGATCAGACCACCCTTGACAACCTCGATGACCGAACCGGTCACGACGCCATCGGTGTCCTTGATCTTCTCCACATCGCCCCATGCGCGCTCGTACTGTGCGCGCTTCTTCGACAGGATCAGACGACCTTCCTTGTCCTCCTTCTGGAGAACGAGGGCCTCGACCGAGTCGCCGACATTGACGACCTCGCTCGGGTCTACGTCGTGCTTGATGGAAAGTTCACGCGAGGGGATAACACCCTCGGTCTTGTAACCGACGTCGAGGAGAACCTCGTCGCGGTCGATCTTCACAACGGTACCCTCGATGAGGTCACCATCGTTGAAGAACTTCAGAGTCTTCTCGACCGCAGCCAGGAAGTCCTCGGCAGTGCCGATGTCGTTGATCGCGACCTGCTTGAGGTTCTTGGCGGTCGTTTCGCTTGTCATGTAGTGGTTGCTCCAGAATGGACAGGGTTTCGGGCCGTCATGGCCGGGTCACCTGGTTGGTGACACGGGTTGATCATCACGGCAGAACGGATAGATTTGTCACGAGCGTGACGCTCTATCTTATCCCGGCGACTCGCCCGACTTCAAGCCGGGATCGCGCGGTATGTCGCGATCTGGGTCAGTGCCGGGGCCAGGGTCGGGTATCCGAACGTGAATCCCGCATTCTCCAGGGTTTCCGGGATCACCCAGCGGCTCTTGAGGATCATCTCCGATTCGGTGCGTAGGACCGCCATCGCCGGCTCGATCATCCAGCGGAACGCGGGCATCCCGAACGGTGCCCCGACGCTCCGACGCAGCTCCCGCATGAACTCGGCGTTGGTTACGGTCCCCGGGGAGGACACGTTGATCGCCCCATCCAGCTCCTCGTGCTCACGGATGAACTCGATCGCCGAGATCACATCGTCGATGTGGACCCAGCTCATCTTCTGCCTCCCGCCTCCCCCGCCGAAGCGATGGTAGGTGCCGGCGGCCAGGCGCGCGCGGCTCGCGGGCCAGCGTCCGTCCATCTGCGGACCGCCGATACCCAGCCGGGCCAGGCGGGTCAGCGGCACCAGGGCGCTGCCGTCGCCGAGCACGATCGCCATCCGCAGCGCCACCCGGCGCACCCCGGGCAGGTCGCCGGCGAAGAATTCGGCCTCCCAGGCGGTCGCAATCGACACCGAGAATCCGGAGCCGATATCGCCGGTGGACTCGGTCATCGGACGATCCCGGGCGTCGCGGTAGATCGTCGCCGTGGAGGCGTTCATCCACACCGGCGGCGGATTCTTCAGGCCCGCCACGATCTCGCGCAGCTCGCGGGTGGTCTCGACCCGCGAACGCAGGATTTCTCGGCGATTCGCCTCGTGATAGCGGCAGTTCACGCTCTTCCCCGCCATGTTGATCAGCAGGTCCGCGCCCTCAAGCAGCGCGGCTATCTTCTCCCGCTCCCCCCAGCGGGCATCGGGACCCGAGCGGCCGATGCGGCTCACCCGGGCCCCGAGCCCCCGGTAATAGGAGTCGAGGTGCGCACCGATAAAGCCCGATACCCCCGCCAGTACTACGTGCCTTGGTGCACTCACCCCGAGTCTCCCCTACTTTTCGGCGCGCAGCGCGTCGCGAAGGGTGTCGAGACCCACGCCACCCAGGCCCAGGGCCTCACGGTGGAAGTCGCGAATATCGAAGGACTCCCCGGCCTCGGCCCGGTAGTCATCGCGCAGCTGCTCCCAGATGCGCTGACCGACCTTATAGGACGGTGCCTGACCGGCCCAGCCGAGGTAGCGGTTGACCTCGAAGTGCACGAAGCCCTCGTTCATGTTCACGTGCTGCGCCAGGAACTCAAATGCGTATTCGGCGGTCCAGACTCCCTGGCCGTCGGGACGCTGCTTGCCCAGGTGCACACCGATGTCGAGAACCACGCGGGCCGCACGCATGCGCTGGCCATCGAGCATGCCCAGGCGGTCGGCGGGGGTGCTCAGGTAACCGAGGTCATCCATCAGACGCTCGGCGTAGAGGGCCCACCCCTCGGCGTGACCCGAGGTGCCGGCCAGCAGGCGACGCCACGAGTTCAGCTGGTCGCGGTTGTACACGGCCTGACCGATCTGCAGGTGGTGACCGGGCACACCCTCGTGGTAAACGGTGGTGAGCTCGCGCCAGGTGTCAAACTCGGTGACGCCCTGTGGAACGGACCACCACATGCGGCCCGGACGCGAGAAATCGTCGGTCGGACCGGTGTAGTAGATGCCACCCTCCTGGGTCGGCGCGATCATGCACTCGAGGGTGCGGATCTCCTCGGGGATGTCGAACTGGGTGGCACCGAGCTCGGCAACCGCGCGGTCACTGGTCTCCTGCATCCACTTCTGCAGGGCGTCCACGCCGTGCAGCTTCATATTCGGGTCCTGCTCGAGGTGCGCGATGGCCTCGTGCACGGTGGCCCCGGGGAGGATCTGGTCGGCGATGGCCTCCTGCTCGGCAACCATGCGGGCGAGCTCCTGGATCCCCCACTCATAGGTCTCGTCCAGATCGATCTCGGCACCGAGGAAGCGACGCGAGAACAGCGAGTAGGCCTCGCGACCCACGGCGTCCACCTCGGTTGCGACGGGAGCGAGCTCGTCGCGCAGGAAGCCGGCCAGCTCGCGATAGGCGGTGGCGGCGGCTTCCGCACCGGCCTCCAGCTCGGCGCGTACGGCCGCGCCGGCCTCCCCCGCGGCGGCAATATAGGACGGGAAGAAGCCGTCGGTCGCGCCGTTGCGGTCGGACTGGTCGGCGACCTCGAACACCTGACGCTTGGCCGGGGTGATGCCCTTTTCCACGCCGAGACGCAGGGTCTCGATGTAGCCGGCGAGGGCCGCGGGAACCCGGGCCAGACGACGCGAAATGATCGCCCAGTCCTCGGCCGTTTCGGTGGGGACCAGGTCGAAGGCGTCGCGGATCTCCTGCGGCGGCGAGGCGATGACGTTGAGGTCGCGCAGCGGCAGTCCGGCATCGTGGATCTCGATATCGAGCTGCAGCGCGCCGCGCAGGTCGGCCAGGGTCACCCGGTCCTGTTTGTCCTGCACCTCGGCGGCGTCGAGCTGTTCGATGACGGCCGCGGCCGCGGCCCGGTAGGCGGCCAGGCCCGCGGGCGAGTAGTCACCCACAAATTCGTTGGCCTCGGTGCGGCCGATATAGGTGCCGGTCATCGGGCTCAGCGACACCAGGGTGTCTACCCATGCCTCGGCAATGCGGTCAATCGGAGTCTGGGGACGGGAAACGTTCTCACTCATGCCCCCAGCGTATCCCTCCCCCGACGCCCGGCGACAGAACCGCGCGGGATAATCCCGGAGCGCCGCCGCCCGGGTCGCGCCCTAAACGCACAATTGCCCGCTCGAATGTCGAAAACGACATCCGAGCGGGCATTTTCATGCCGGGTGCGGAGGGACCCCTAGTGCGCGGCGGCGTCCCAGTTCAGACCGTGGCCCACCTGAACCTCGAGCGGCACGCTGAGGTCGGCGGCCGAGGCCATCCGGGTGCGCACGATGGTCTCCAGGGTTTCGGCCTCGGCGGCCTTGACCTCGAAGATCAGTTCGTCATGCACCTGCAGCAGCATCCGGCTCTCCAGACCCTGCTCACGCATGTCGGCATCGATATTGATCATCGCGATCTTCATGATGTCGGCGGCGCTACCCTGAATCGGGGCGTTCAGCGCCGCGCGGGCGGCGTTATCGCGCAGCACACGGTTGGCGCTGGCGAGATCCGGGAAGAGGCGACGACGACCGAAGATCGTGGTGGTGTAGCCGTCGATCTTGGCCTGTTCGACCACGTCGCGCAGGTAGTCGCGCACCGCACCGAAGCGGGCGAAGTAGTCTCCCATCAGCTGCTTGGCCTCGGCGGTGTCGATGCGCAGCTGCTTGGACAGACCAAACGCGCTGAGCCCATAGGCCAGACCATAGGACATGGCCTTGACCTTGGTCCGCATGAGCGGGGTCACATCCGCCGGCTCGACCCCGAAGATCCGGGCACCCACGAAGCGGTGCAGATCCTCGCCGCTGCGGAACGCCTCGATCAGGCCCGCATCACCGGAGAGGTGCGCCATGATGCGCATCTCGATCTGCGAGTAGTCGGCGGTCAGCAGCGAGTCGAAGCCCTCACCCACGGTGAATGCCGAGCGGATCTGGTGACCCACCTCGGAGCGCACCGGAATGTTCTGCAGGTTCGGGTCGGCCGAGGACAGGCGACCCGTGCTGGTACCGGTCTGAATATAGGAGGTGTGAATGCGCCCCTCATCGTCGATCGCCTTGTCCAGGGTCTCGACGATCTGACGCAGCTTGGTGGCGTCGCGGTGCTCCAGCAGCAGCCCGAGGAACGGGTGCGGCGCCTTGGCCTGAAGGTCGGCCAGCGAGTCGGCATCGGTCGAGTAGCCGGTCTTATTGGCGCGGGTCTTGGGCATGTTCAGCTGGTCGAAGAGGACCTCCTGCAGCTGCTTGGGCGAGCCCAGATTGACCTCGCGACCGATCTCCGCGTAGGCGCGGGCGGCCAGGTCGGCGGCGGTCACGCCGAGCGACTCGGAGAGCCCGGCCAGCAGGTCGTGGTCCACGGCCACGCCGAACTCCTCCATCCGGGCGAGGATCGGGGTCGAGGGGGTCTCGATGTCGCGCAGCACGCGGGCCGAACCCTCGTCCAGTGCCAGGATCTGCGCGGCGGCCACGCGGGCGACATACCAGGCCTTGAGCGCCGGGTTGTCCGCGTTGTCTTCGGGAACCAGCTGGTTGGGGTCATCCACCGGCATGTGCTCATCGAGGTAGCGGGTGACCAGGTCGCCCAGGGTCTTGTCCGGGCTCGCCGGGCGCAGCAGCCAGCCGGCCACCAGGGTGTCGGTGCGCAGGCCCTCGAAGGCCAGGCCCGCGTGAGTGAACGCCTTGATAACGGGCTTGGCATCGTTGAGGATCTTGGGATCGGGACCGGCCAGCCAGGCCTCAAACGGTGCATAGTCGGCGCTGCCGGCGTGCCAGGCGAGCACGGTTGACTCGGTCTCCGAGGCGATCCCGATCGCGGTCGGCAACCCCTCAACCACATCCACGTGCAGCGCCAGACCACCCGGGTGAGCGGCGGAGTTGCGGGTCAGCCAGGCACCCAGCTCCTCATCCAGCAACTCCTGAACCGCGGGGGCCACGGCGGCGGGGGCCACGGGCTCGGCCGGGGCATCGGCCACGACACCCTCGAGCTTGAAGACGCGGTCCAGCAGGGTACGGAATTCCAGCCGGGCAAACATGTCGCGCACGGCATCGGCGTCGATCGGCTTGCGCTCAAGATCTTGAACGGTGACCGGCAGCTCTACATCGCGCACCAGGTGGTTCAGGCGACGGTTGCGGACGGCGTTTTCCTTGTGCTCGCGGAAGCTCTCGCCCACCTTGCCGGTGATGTTGTCGGCGTTGTCCAGGATGCCCTGCAGGCTGCCGTAGAGCCCCAGCCACTTGACCGCGGTCTTCTCGCCGACCTTGGGCACGCCGATCAGGTTGTCGGAGGTCTCGCCCACGAGTGCCGCCACATCGGGGTACTGCTCGGGACGGATGCCGTAGCGCTCGTGCACCTTGGCGGGATCGTAGCGGGTGAGGTCGGACACACCCTGACGCGAGGGGTAGAGCAGGGTCACATTGTCGTTGACCAGCTGGATCGCGTCCCGGTCACCGGAGACCACGAGCACCCGATAGCCGGCCTCGGTGCCGCGCACCGAGAGGGTGGCCAGGATGTCATCGGCCTCGAAGTCCTCCTTGGTGATCGTGGTGATGTTCATCGCGGCCAGGGTCTCCTGCAGCAGCGGGATCTGGCCGATGAACTCGCTCGGGGTCTCCCCACGGGTGCCCTTGTACTCGGGGTACTCCCGGGTACGGAAGGAGAATCGCGAGATATCAAATGCCACGGCAACGTGGGTGGGCGACTCGTTCTTCAGCAGATTGAGCAGCATCGAGATAAAGCCGTGGATGGCGTTGGTGTGCTGCCCGTCGCGGGTCTTAAAGCTGTCGACCGGGAGCGCGTAAAAGGCCCGGAAGGCCAGCGAGTGGCCGTCGATGATCAGGAGGGTAGGCTTCTTGTTTTCCGACACAGCCCCAGCCTACAAGGGACCCCCGTCACGGCGATATCCCCCACGCCGCCCGGGCAGCCGTTCCCGCCCGGGCGAGTGTGGGAGTATCGGGGGACGCCGATCCCCATCCCCGAAACGAGGAATCATGACCGACTGGAACGTTGACGACTACACCCCCGCCGAACTCGCCCAGCGTGCCCGCACCAAGCGCCGCCGCGCCTGGATCGCCGGAATCGTCGCGTTTGCGCTGGTGGCCAGCAGCCTGCTGGGAACCCTGGCCGCGCTCGGGATCCTCTCCTAGGCTGGACCCATCCCCTCCGCATCGAAAGGCAGCAGATGACAGACACAACCTCCGCCGACAACCCCGGCATGCGCTATCTCGTGGAGCGTGGCATGGGGGCCCTGGCCGAAAAGATGAACATCGAGTTCACCGAGTTCTCGGTCGAACGCTCGGTGGCCACCATGCCGGTCGAGGGCAATACCCAGCCGATCGGTCTGCTCCACGGTGGTGCGTACGTGGTGCTGGGCGAATCGCTCGGATCGATGTCCGCGAACCTGTTTGCCGGTGCCGATCGGGTCGCCGTGGGTGTGGACATCAACGCCACCCACACCGGCTCGGCCACCTCGGGCATCGTCACCGGTGTCTGCACCCCCATCCACCTGGGCCGCACGCTGACCGTGCACGAGATCGTGGTGACCGATGAGAACGGCCGCCGCTGCTCGACCATCCGGATCACCAACCTGATCAAGGACAAGCCGACGCGATAGCCGCAGACAGCAAAACGGGCCCCATCCTTCGACGGGGCCCGTTTTTGTTGGGGTGTGTGTTAGCTCTTGGCGCTGAGCTGCTCGATGATGGCCTGGGCCACATCGTGCATGGTCAGACGGCGATCCATGGACGCCTTCTGGATCCAGCGGAACGCCTCGGGCTCGGTCAGGCCCATCTTCTCGTTGAGCAGGCCCTTGGCGCGATCCACCAGCTTGCGGGTCTCGAAGCGCTCAACCATGTCGGCGACCTCGGCCTCGAGGGTGAGGATCTGCTGGTGGCGGCTCAGGGCGATCTCGATGGCCGGCAGCAGGTCGTTGGGGGTGAACGGCTTGACCACGTAGGCCAGCGCGCCGGCCTCGCTGGCACGCTCCACCAGTTCCTTCTGGCTAAACGCGGTCAGCAGGACCACCGGGGCGATGTTGTTCTTGTGCAGACGCTCGGCTGCCGAGATGCCGTCCAGCTGGGGCATCTTCACGTCCATGACCACCAGGTCCGGACGCAGTTCGGTTGCGAGGGCGACGGCGGTCTCGCCATCACCGGCCTCGCCTACCACCTCGAATCCGTTGTCGCGGAGGATCTCCACGATGTCCATACGGATGAGGGATTCGTCCTCGGCGACAACAACGCGTCGCGGGGCGGGGGTAGAGGTTGCTTCTTGCTCAGTCACGGTTCAATTGTACGATACAGTTTCAGATATCGACGTTAGCCGGTGTGGCGGAATGGCAGACGCGGAGCACTCAAAATGCTTTGTTCGAAAGGACGTGTGGGTTCGAGTCCCACCACCGGCACCACCACGGCCCTCGCAGAAACTCCCCACCGGGAGGATGTGCGAGGGCCTTTTTTATATCTCGGCGTGTCGGAACCCACCCCGCGCCAACGCAAACGGCCCCCGCACCCTCTCGAACGGAGGGAGCGGGGGCCGTGACGCTCGGCGTTAGGCGCGGGCGAGAGCCTTGGCCTTGAGGTGAGCGAACTCTTCCTCGCTGATGGCACCGTCATCAAACAGCGCCTTGGCGGTCGCGATCTCATCACTCGGGGTCGCCTTACCGGCGGCCTCGCGAATGTACGCGTCGGCGGCGTTCTGAGCCGAACGCTGAGCCTCGGCGGAGCGCTGGGCCATGCCGCTACCGCGGGCAATCAGGTAGACCAGCAGCGTCAGGATCGGGATGAAGATGAGTCCGACGATCCACAGCGCCTTCCAGCCACCGGCGAGCTTGTGGTCACGGAACAGGTCCGAGATCACGGCGAACAGCGCGAACAGATAGCTCACAAACACCACGATGTAGAGCAGCAGCGCCAAAACGTTCCAGAAGTTTTCCCAGATACTGGAAGCCATAGCAGTCCTTTCGATTGATGGTCGAGCCCCCTAAAAACACGCTCGATCCGCCTCCGACAGTACTGCACGCTCGTTATCCGGCGCAGTCATTTACCCACGGTTACGATGACCCCAATACGGGGCACGCGGAAAGCGCGCGGATCCTCTCCACGACACGCCCGCGTGCCCGCGTTGGGGCAAAATTCACTTCCCGGGCGCGGCGCTGCCCCGATCACCAAATCCGGACTCGATCAGATCCGCCAGCGCATCAACCGCCACGCGACCGTCGGGGTCCGGGGAGGCGATCTCGGCCTCGGCACCGGGCATCAGCCCCAGGGACATGATCTGCAGCAAGCTCTTGCCGTCGCGCCCGTTAACCGTGACCGCGACCGGGAAGGTAGCGGCCAGCTTGGCAAACTCCGCCGCCGGGCGCGCATGTAACCCCTCAGGGTTGGTTACCACGACGCTGCGCGCATAACCCAGGGCGGCCACATCGGGCCGGTGCTCCTCGGCCGCCAGCGCGTCGGCGCTGCCCACGGCGTCCGCGGGGCTCCCATCCCCCGCCGTGAGCGCGGCGGCGATCACGGCCGCCAGGTCTCCGCCCTGCTCGGCGGCGACGGCCGCGGCCACCGCCCCCTCGACCAGTGGGGCCGGGGATACGTGGGCACGCGCGCGGCGTTCGGCATCGAGGAACTCGATCGCCGACTCGGCCGTCATGATCGCCGAGCCCAGATCCGCCAGGACCAGGACGCCGGCACCGGCATCAGCCCCCGTGAGCGCGTCGCTCACCCGGGCAAAGTCGGTCCCGAGCCCACCCTCGGCGTCCCCGCCGGCGTCCAGGATCGTGATGCTCGGGGCCATCTGACCGGCAAGCTCACGCACGCCCTCGGCGATGCGGCCACTGTGAGAGACGATGACGAGTCCCACTCGCGTGGGCTCTGCGGTCATCGGATCCATCCGTTCGCGCGCACAACCTCTCGGGTCACGAGCGCACCGCCGCGGCCGCGGCCTCGAGCAGCAGCGCGCTGGAGGCGGCCCCGGGATCACGGTGTCCACGGGAACGCTCGCCGAGGTAGCTCGCCCGCCCCCGCTTGGCGACCATGGGCTCGGTGGCCTCGGCCCCGGCCGCGGCACCGCGGGCGGCTGCCTCGATAACCTCCTCGACCGATCCTCCCGCGACCTGGACCGCCTGGGCCTCGGCCTGTGCGGCAAGCCATGCATCCAGCATCGTCTTGTCCCCGGCCTCGGCACCGCCGCGGGCGGCGATCCCCTCGGCGGCGGCACCGATCAGGTCCACCACCCCCTGGGTATCGAGTACGCTGCGTCCCTGGAGCGCCTCGGCGGCCCGCATCAGCGCGGTCCCGTAGAGCGGTCCCGAGGCCCCACCCACGGTGGAGATCAGCGTGTGGGCCGCGGTGCGGAAGAGTTCGGCCGGGGTTTCTCCACCCGGGCTCGAGAGCAGCTGGCCACGCACGGCACCAAAACCGCGTGCCAGGTTTTCGCCGTGATCACCGTCTCCGATCAGGCGGTCAAGCTCGCTGAGGTAGGCACGGTCGCGATCGCAGACGTCGCCCGCGGCAACCAGCCACCGGGCGGCCCATTCGGCATTCAGGGTCATCTTTTCTCCTTCACTGACAAAAATCATTCTCGGTGGGCACCGTCGCGGCACGCTAGGGCGCGCGCAGCACCGGGGTGTCCACCGGGGCGTCCCACAGCGAGAGTAGCTCGGGATCCAGTCGGGCGATGCTCACCGAGACGCCCTGCATATCAAGTGCCGTCACATAGGCACCCACCAGCGAGCGGCCAATCACATAGCCGCGCCCCTCCAGGTCCCGGGCGACGCTGTCAAAAAACAGCGCCAGCTCCCCCGGCGGGGTCCCACCCATCCCGTTCACAAACACCAGGAGTGTGTCCGCGGGCGTGGCCCCCAGCTCGGCCAGGATCTCGGTCAGCAGCAGCTCGGCGATCTCGTCGGCACGCCCCCGGGGTACCCGGTCCCGGCCGAGCTCGCCGTGGATGCCGATGCCGACCTCCATCTCGTCCTCGCCGAGGTCAAAGCTGGCCACGTCCGCGAGCGGCGAGGTCCCCGCGCGCAGGCCCACCCCCATCGAGGCCAGGTTCGTGTTGATCCGTTCGCCGATGTCCACCAGCGTCTCCAGATCGTCGCCGCGCTCGGCGGCGGCCCCCAGAATCTTGAGGGCCACCAGCATGCCGGCGATTCCCCGTCGGCGATCGGCCGGGATCAGCGAGCCCAGCCCCACATCATCGGACACCACCACCAAGCGTGCCGGGATCCCGAGGGCGATGCAGCGCTCGGCGGCGAGTTCAAAGTTGAAGCGATCCCCCGAGTAGTTCCCCACCACGAACAGCACCCCGGCACCCGCGTGGGTCGCCTGCACCACCTCCAGAATGGATTCGGGCGTGGGCGCGCTAAAGATCTCACCGGGCACGGCCCCGGCCAGGGCACCGGAACCCACAAACCCCACGTGCAGGGGTTCGTGTCCGCTCCCCCCGCCACCGATCACGGCGACGGTACCCGGCAGCAGCGGCTCGGCGCGCGCCACCCCGTAGCCGGTGCCCACGCGACGCAGACGCGCGCCATGGGCGCGCACAAAACCGGCCACGGCCTGCTCGGTCACCGCGCGTGGATCATTCATCAGCTTCTTCACCGATTTCTCCCAAAACTCGCGCCGTCGGGCTTGTGGCCCGGTGCGGCGGCTATGCCGTGTGCTCGGATCGACGCGACGTTGCGGCGACCCACTGATCCAGCTTAGCGAGGGCGGCCCCGGAATCAACAGCCTCGGCGGCGACCTTCAGGGCGTCCCGGAAGCGGGCGAGGATCGGCTGCTCCATCTGGGTGTGGTCCTCGGCCAGGCGGTAGGACACGATGCCCGCCGCCGCGTTCAGCAGGACGATATCGCGCACCGGTCCGAGACGACCGGCGAGGGTTTCGCGCACGATCTCGGCATTGCGCACCGGATCGCCACCCACCAGGTCCTCGATCCGCGCCCGGGCGATCCCTAGATCCCCGGGGTCAAGGTCGTGTTCGGCGATCCGACCGCGAGTGATTTCCCAGATGTGCGAGTGTCCGGTGGTGGTGAGCTCATCAAGCCCATCGTCCCCGCGGAACACCAGCGCGGTTGCCCCGCGGGTACGGAACACCCCGGTGATCAGCGGCACCCGGTCGGCCTGGGCAACACCCACGGCCGAGGCTTCGGGACGGGCAGGGTTGGTCAGCGGACCCAGGAAGTTGAAAACGGTGGGAATCCCCAGCTGGGCACGGACCGGTCCGGCGTGGGCAAATCCGGGGTGGAAAGCCGAGGCGTAGGCGAAGGTCACGCCGGTCTCGCGGGCGACATCGGCCACGGCGGCGGGCGCCAGCGAGAGGTCGATGCCGAGGGCCGCCAGCACGTCGCTGGAACCGGAGGCGGAACTCGCGGCGCGGTTGCCGTGCTTGATGACTGGGATCCCGGTGGAGGCCGAAACGATGGCCGCCATGGTGGAGACGTTCACGGTCCCGAAGCGGTCCCCGCCTGTACCCACGATGTCGAGCGCCATCGAGTCCAGCGGCAGCGGGAGTGCGTGCTCCAGAATCGCGTCGCGGAAACCCACCACCTCATCCACGGTCTCCCCCTTGGAGCGCAGGGCGACCAGGAATGCGCCAATCTGCGCCGGAGTCGCCGCTCCACTCATGATCTGCTGCATCGCCCACGTCGCCTCGGCGACACTGAGGTTCTCGCCGGACAGCAGAGAGGTGAACAGGGAGGGCCAGGTGAAGGTATCCAACATAGGTCAAGCATATTGGTATCCGCGACGCTCCGGCCCGCAAAAACCTTTATGCCGACGTTTTGCCGACACCGCGACCGGAAAGCCGCGGAATCTCGGACATTCAGGGTGAATTCACGGCGAAAACTTAGGTAGCCCTAACCCCTTGTGAAGGTCGAGCGAGACGGGAAATGGCCAATACTCGCCCGCAAATCAGCCATAATGGAGGAGTGACGAGCACTTCTTTGAACTATGCGGCGAAAGCCCCGAAGATCAACAGACCCAATAACGTAGCCGTGGGCACCATTGTGTGGCTGGGTTCAGAGGTCATGTTTTTCGCGGGTCTGTTCGCGATCTACTTCACCCTGCGTTCCGTAGCCCCCGAAATCTGGGCTCACGGAACGTCCGTACTTAACGTGCCGTTCGCGCTGATTAACACGTTGATCCTCGTATCTTCCTCCTTTGCCTGCCAGGCGGGCGTGTTTGCAGCCGAGCGTCTCCAGCCGCGGTCGACCGGGCCTAAGCCGAGCCAGTGGGGAATGGTTGAGTGGTTCTTCCTCACCTATGCCCTTGGTGCAATCTTTGTCGCCGGCCAGATCTGGGAGTACGCCACCCTGGTCAGCGAGGGAGTCGCGCTGAACTCTGACGCCTACGGATCCGCGTTCTACATCACCACCGGATTCCACGGCATTCACGTTATCGGCGGACTGATCGCCTTCCTCCTGATCATCGGTCGCGGCTACGCCGTGAAGAACTTTGGTCACAAGGAAGCCTCCAGCGCCATCGTTGTGTCCTACTACTGGCACTTCGTTGACGTTGTGTGGATCGCTCTGTTCCTCGTCGTGTACGTCCTGAGATAACAACCGAGAGCCTAATAAAGCCATGTCACGCAAAACTTCACGTCCAGCCGCCGGCAAGAGCCGCCGCACCGGTCGCCGTTCCCCGGCTGCCGCCGCGGCGCTTATTGCTGTCGGCCTGCTGTTCACCGGCGGCGCCTACGCCGCGGTGAGCGCAACCACCGCCAACGCTCAGCCCGCGCCGGCCGCAGCCAGCCAGTCCAACGTTGAGGACGGCAAGAAGCTGTTCCAGGCGAACTGCGCCACCTGCCACGGTCTCAACGCCCAGGGCACCAGCGACGGTCCCAGCCTGATCGGTGTGGGTGCCGCCGCGGTCGACTTCCAGGTCGGAACCGGCCGTATGCCCATGCAGGGCCACGGACCGCAGGCTCAGAAGAAGCCCGTTCAGTTCACCCAGGAGCAGATCAACCAGCTCGCCGTGTACGTCGGAAGCACCGCTCCCGGCCCCTCCATCCCGGACGCCAAGTACCTGGATGCAGACGGTGACGCCGCTCACGGTGCGGAGCTCTTCCGCATCAACTGCGCCATGTGCCACAACGTGGCCGGTGCCGGTGGTGCACTGACCGAGGGCAAGTTCGCCCCCAGCCTGGTCGGGGTTACCCCGGCTCACATCTACGAGGCAATGATCACCGGCCCGCAGAACATGCCGGTGTTCAACGACATGAACATCTCCCCCGAGGGCAAGCGCGACATCATCACCGCGCTGAAGTACCAGGAGAAGATCGGTAACCCCGGTGGTATCGGACTCGGATCGCTCGGCCCGGTGGCCGAGGGTCTGTTCATCTGGATTTTTGGCCTCGGCGCCGTTGTGGCGCTTACGGTCTGGATCACGGCCAAGTCCAACTAGGACGGCCCTGATCATGACACTGCAATCACGTAAGGAGCACAATGGCACAGGACGATAACAGCGGCAAGGATCTCGCCGCTGCGAACTCCTCTTCCCATGACCTGCTGCCGGAAGATTCCGGCACAGGCGTGGTGAGCCCCGACGCCGTTGAGAACCCGGGTCACCCGGAACACCGTCAGCGCGTCACCGACCTGAACCCGAAGAAGGAAAAGCAGGCCGAGCGCACTGTCTTCATCCTCTTCTTCCTCTCCGCCGTGGGAAGCCTGTGGGCCGTTGCCGCCTACATGATGTTCCCGATCGACGGCCAGATGGAACTGGTTCGGTCAAACAACCTCTTCATCGGCCTCGGTGCCACCCTGGCCCTGATGGCCCTGGGTATCGGAGCCGTCCACTGGGGTAAGGCCCTCATGGCCGACCACGAGTCCGTGGACCACCGCCACCCCGTGCGCGGTACCGACGAGACCCGCGCCCGCGCCATCGAGATCTTCGAGGAGGCGAATGAGGAGTCCGGCTTTGGCCGTCGCTCGCTCATCCGCAACTCGCTGATCGGCGCCCTGGTTGTCTTCCCGCTGCCCGCCGTGGCCCTGTTCCGCGGTCTGGCACCGTACGACGAGGACCCGGTAGAGCTGCTGCACCACACCATGTGGAAGAAGGGCACTCGCCTGGCGCGTGACCCTTCCGGCGCGCCCATCAAGGCCTCCGATGTGACCCTGGGTTCGGCGTTCCACGTCATCCCCGAGGATCTCAACGACGCCAAGGACGTGCTGAATGAGAAGGCCAAGGCCATCGTTCTGCTCATGCGTCTGAAGCCCGAGGACTTGAACGAGCTCCCCGAGCGTAAGAACTGGTCCTACAACGGCATCGTCGCCTACTCCAAGGTGTGCACCCACGTGGGTTGCCCGGTTGCCCTGTATGAGCAGCAGACCCACCACCTGCTGTGCCCCTGCCACCAGTCGCAGTTCGACGTGGCAAACCACGCGACCGTGATCTTTGGTCCGGCCGCCCGTCCCCTTCCGCAGCTCCCGATCACCGTGGACGATGAGGGCTACCTCGTCGCTCAGAGTGACTTCCACGAGCCTGTCGGACCGAGCTTCTGGGAGCGTCATTGAGTACCGCAACGGCCGCACCGACGGCCCCCGCTAAGCAGTCCGGTGGTTTCACCGGCAAGGCTGCCAACTACCTCGACGAGCGCACGAGCATCTCGGGCGCCGTCAAGGAGTTCGGTCGCAAGATCTTCCCGGATCACTGGTCCTTCCTCCTCGGAGAGGTCGCGCTCTACAGCTTCGTTGTGATCCTGCTGTCGGGAACCTTCCTGACCTTCTTCTTCGACGCAGCCATGACCCACACCACCTATGAGGGCTCCTATGCCCCCATGAACGGTGTGCACATGTCGGCCGCTATGGCTTCGACCCTGGACATCTCGTTTGATATCCGCGGTGGTCTGCTCATGCGCCAGGTCCACCACTGGGCCGCCCTGCTGTTCGTGGCCTCGATCGGTCTGCACATGCTCCGCGTGTTCTTCACCGGCGCGTTCCGCAAGCCGCGCGAGATCAACTGGGTCATCGGTTTTGTCCTCTTCGTGCTCGCCATGGCCGAGGGCTTCACCGGTTACTCGCTCCCCGATGACCTGCTCTCCGGTAACGGTCTGCGCATCATCGACGGCATGATCAAGTCCTTCCCGCTGGTCGGCACCTGGATCTCCTTCCTCCTGTTTGGTGGAGAGTTCCCGGGTGAGGACATCGTGGGTCGTCTCTACTCGCTGCACATCATGATCCTGCCCGCGCTGGTCATCGTGTTCATCGCCCTGCACCTGATGTTCCTGATTGTGCACAAGCACACTCAGTACCCCGGCCCGGGCCGCACCGAGGAGAACGTGGTCGGCTTCCCGATCCTCCCCGTGTACGCAGCCAAGGCCGGTGGATTCTTCTTCATCGTGTTCGGCGTGATCATGGCCTGCGCGACGTTCTTCCAGATCAACCCGATCTGGAACTACGGACCGTATGACCCCTCGCCCGTGTCCGCGGGTACCCAGCCCGACTGGTACATCGGATTCGCCGACGGTATGCTCCGTCTGGCCCCGCCGCACCTCGAGTTTGTGTGGCTGGACCGCACCTGGAGCTTCGGAATCCTGCTGCCGGTTATCATCCTGGGTCTGTTCATCGTGACCGTCCTGATCTACCCCTTCATCGAGGCGTGGGTCAGCGGCGACAAGCGTGAGCACCACCTGCTGGACCGCCCGCGTAACGCCCCGACCCGTACCGCTATCGGTGCCGCCGGTGTGACCTTCTACGCGGTCATGTGGGCCGCCGCGAGCTCGGACCTCATCGCCACCCACTTCCGGGTGACCATGGAGGGTGTGATCCACACCCTGCAGGCCCTGCTCTTCCTCGGACCGGTCATTGCGTACTTCGTCACCAAGCGCATCTGCCTGGGCCTGCAGAAGAAGGACCGCGAGATCGCGCTGCACGGTTACGAGACCGGACGCATTGTCCGCCTCCCCGGCGGCGAGTACATCGAGGTTCACGAGCAGGTATCCGACTATGAGCGTTGGGAGCTCGTGAGCTACAAGGACAACGCTCCGGTTATGCTCCGCCCGAACGCTCAGGGCAAGATCACCGGTTCGATGCGCCTGCGCGCGGCAATGTCCCGCTGGTTCTTCGAGGACCGGATCGCTCCGGTCACCCAGAACGAACTGGACCAGTCGCACGGGGACGACGAGCACCACTAGGCGCTCCCCCACACAGCACGTCACAGAAGAGTGCCGGATTCTCCACTGGAGGATCCGGCACTCGGTGTTTAACCGGGCGTGTGCCGCGCACCCACTCCCCTCCCCCGCGGCGCCCAGGCGCCCCCTGAGCGGTCGCCTCTGAGCACCGGGTATTCTGGGGTGACTTCGACCGTGCGACCGCCCGAGCCGGCGCGATAGACCGCGGACCGATCCATCCACCTCGAATCGAGCCAACGTGACGCCCTCCTCCGCTCTGTCTCCGCCACACTATGGCGGCCCTGATACACCCACGGGATTTCGCGAGATTCGCTACGACCTCCGAGTGGGTGTGGGGGCGGCGCTGCACACCCGGGTTCTGGCCGACGTCGGCTCCTGGCGGTTGCACCGCGAGTCCGGACTGTTGGTCGGTGCTACGGGTGCGGCATCGGACATCGTGGGCGCGACCATTCGGATGCGATACCGGCCATTGCCGCGTTTGGTTCCGATCACGCTGACCACCGTGCACTGCGAGATCCTCTGGGCCGGCATTCCGCCCGAGGGCCCGGGGCTCGATCTCATGCCCGGATCCATCGCCCGCGGCTTCGGATATGAGGCGGACCCCCGGCACCGCGAGGAGGGCCAGGAGCACTTCCTGATCACCCATGAACCCGACGACGCCGTCTGGTTCCGTCTGCGCGGCTTCTGGCGGCCGCGTGCGCCCCGCTGGAGCCCGATCTATCCCCTGACGCTCCTCGGGCAGTCCTACGCCTCGCACGGCTATCTGCGGGCGCTCAGGCGGCTCACGCGCAACCGCTGAGCCTTCGCCCGCCGATGCCGGCTGCCGCGTAGGTCGCTCATCATCGAGCAATCCGTGCTGCGGCTCCGTGTGATGCGGCAAGCTGCGAGCTGGAGGCAGCTGCTATACGCGGCGGTGCGCCGCTTACTGCGGCTGGGTGGTGCCCACTCGGGTGCCGCGGGTACAACAAAGCGGGCCCGCCTCCCAAAGGGAAGCGGGCCCGCCCGTGTGTTACTGAACCTTAGTGTGCGAAACGACCGCGGTAGAACTCATAGACCCAGCCGACCAGCGCGACCAGGACAATCGGGGCACCGAACCAGGCCAGCCAGAAGTTACCCTCCTGGGCGACCGAGATGCCGATGATGACCACCGAGGCACCGCCAACCAGAACGAACGGCCACCAGCTCCACGGAGCGAAGTGTCCCATCTCCGGGTCGGCGTCGTCGATGTTCGCGGCCACGTTGTCCTCGGGCAGCTCGCCGCCCTGGGACCGGTAAACCAGACGCAGGTAGAAGGCGATGAAGCCGGAGAGGATGGCCGAGAGCAGCAGGGCCACGGTACCAACCCACTCGACGCGGCCGTGAGCCGGGTCGATGACGTTCCAGAAGGTGTAGACACCCGCCAGAATGAGGCAGAAGACGGCGAGGATCCAGAGGATCGAAATGTTGGACTTCATTACTTCGCTCCTCCTTCTTCAACGGTCGTAATTGCCGGGGTATCGCGGCCGGTGAACTCGGCAGCCTCGGGGTGGTTCAGGTCGAAGGCGGGACGCTCGGAGCGAATCCGCGGGATCGACGTGAAGTTGTGACGCGGGGGCGGGCACGAGGTGGCCCACTCGAGCGATCCACCATAACCCCAGGGGTCATTCACGGTGACCTTCGGTGCCTTTCGGGCGGTGATGTACACGTTCAGGAAGAACGGAATCAGCGAGACCGCGAGGATGAAGGATCCGATGGTGGAGAGCTGGTTCATCCAGGTGATGTTATCCGCGGGCGAGTACGTGTAGTAACGACGCGGGAAGCCCATCACACCGATCCAGTGCTGGATCAGGAAGGTGGTGTGGAAGCCGATGAACAGCAGCCAGAAGTGCCAGTAACCCAGCTTCTCGTTGAGCATCTTGCCGGTCCACTTGGGCCACCAGAAGTAGAATCCGGCGAACATCGCGAACACCACGGTACCGAACACCACGTAGTGGAAGTGGGCGATCACGAAGTAGGTGTCGGAGACGTGGAAGTCAAGCGGCGGCGATGCCAGGATCACGCCGGTCAGACCACCGAAGACAAAGGTGATCAGGAAGCCGAGCGACCAGATCATCGGGGTCTCGAAGGTGACCGAACCGCGCCACATGGTACCGATCCAGTTGAAGATCTTCACACCGGTCGGCACGGCGATGAGCATGGTCATCAGCGCGAAGAACGGCAGCAGGACCGAACCGGTCACATACATGTGGTGGGCCCACACGGTCACCGACAGGGCGGCGATCGCGATGGTTGCGTAGACCAGGGTCTTGTAACCGAAGATCGGCTTGCGGCTGAACACCGGGAAGATCTCGGACACGATACCGAAGAACGGCAGGGCGATGATGTACACCTCGGGGTGACCGAAGAACCAGAACATGTGCTGCCACAGCATCACGCCGCCGTTTTCGGCGTCGAAGATATGGGCGCCAAAGACTCGGTCGGCGGCCAGCGCAAACAGTGCGGCGGCCAGGACCGGGAAGGCCATCAGAACCAGCAGCGAGGTCACCAGGGTGTTCCAGGTGAAGATGGGCATACGCCACATCGTCATACCCGGGGCACGCATCGTGATGATCGTGGTGATGAAGTTCACGGCACCCAGGATGGTACCGAAACCGGACATCGCCAGTCCCAGAACCCAGAGGTTTCCGCCGATACCCGGTGAGTATGTCTGACTCGATAGTGGCGCATACGCGAACCAACCGAACGAGGCGGCACCCTGCGGGGTAAGGAATCCGCCCACGGCGATGAGGCTACCGAAGACGTACAGCCACAGGGCGAAGGCGTTCAGACGCGGGAAGGCCACGTCGGGAGCACCGATCTGCAGCGGCATCAGTGCGTTTGCGAAACCCGAGAACAGCGGGGTTGCAAACATCAGCAGCATGATCGTGCCGTGCATGGTGAACAGCTGGTTGTACTGCTCCTTGGTCTCGATCACGGTGAGACCGGGCTCGAAGAGCTGTGCACGGATCAGCAGCGCCATGACGCCACCGATGCAGAAGAAGATGAAGGACGCGATCAGGTACATGTACCCGATGGTCTTGTGGTCGGTGGAGGTGATCCACTTGACCAGGATGTTTCCCTTGCTCTCAACCCGTGACCGGTTGAGGACACTGGCCTGACCGGCCGGGATGTTCAAAGTAGTAGACATCGTTTAGTGACCCTCTCCCTTTTCGGCCTCGGCAGGCTTGTCGATGCCGGGAAGGTTCTGGTTACGGTTGAACTCGCTACCGAAGTTTCCGACGTTGCCGGCGGCCTTCAGGTCGGCGAGGTGCTTGTCGTAGTCAGCCTGGGACACAACCTTCACGTTGAAGAGCATCATCGAGTGGTCCTGACCACACAGCTCCGCACACTTACCCACGAACTCGCCTTCGCGCTGCGGGATAAACGACATGTAGTTGGTCTTACCCGGGTACATGTCCTTCTTGTAAAGGAAGTCCACCACCCAGAAGGAGTGGATGACGTCACGCGACTCCAGGGCGATCTTCACGGTCTTACCTACGGGGAGGTAAAGCTCCGGAATGCTCTTGGGGTCGAGCTCGCCGGGCTTGCCGCCCTCGAGCTGACGAGCCTGCACACCGGCGGTCCAGACATCCTGGCCGTCTACAGACTTGGGGTATACGAAGTCCCAGGACCACTGCTTCGCGAAGACCTGAATCTCCACGTCGGGGTGTTCGTACTGGGTTTCGATGGCCGCCTGATCGCGGGCGGTGAAGGCGAAGAAGCCCACCACCAGGATCAGCGGAATCACCGTGTAAAGGATCTCGATGGGCATGTTGTACCGCATCTGCACGGGCAGGCCGGTCTGGCCCTTCCGGCGACGGTAGACAACAATTGCCCAAATGATCAGAGCCCACGTCAGAACACCGACGACGAGCAGGACAATCCACGAGTGAGTCCAGAGGGCAGCAACCCTCTCGGTGTGGTTGGTTACGGGGGTCTCACCCTCGTTATTGAAGCCGGGGAGATAGCCGTGAAGCTCGGCCTGGGTACAACCGGCTAGCACCGCGACAAGCGCGGCGGCTAACGGGAGTGAAGCCCAGCGGAGTCTACGTTTCGAGCGCACCTGGGACCTTTCGCAAAGACACTATTGGTTCAGCGTCCAGTGTATCCCGAATGTGGGGCACGTTCGGGACCATTCAGGCCCAAAGCTCTACATACGCACCCTCATTTTCCCAAGAAAGACTGAAAAAACGCCGAATGGGGCCCAAAATGGGCCCCATTCGGTCGGAGTGTCGAAGTTATCTCGATTTAGGCGAACGAGTCTCCACAGGCGCAGGAGCTGCCCGCGTTGGGGTTGTCGATCGTGAAGCCCTGCTTCTGGATGGTGTCCTCGAAGTCGATGGTGGCACCATCGAGGTAGGGAACGCTCATGCCATCCACGATGACCTCGACGCCGTCGAAGTCGACGGTTACGTCGCCATCGAGGAAGCGCTCGTCAAAGTAGAGCTGGTAGATCAGGCCCGAGCAGCCGCCGGGCTGCACGGCCACGCGCAGGCGCAGGTCGTCGCGACCCTCCTGGTTCAGCAGGCTACGAACCTTGTCGGCCGCGGTATCGGTCAGCGCCACACCGTGGGCGGGGGCCTCGGTCAGGGTTGTTGCGTCGCTCATGTTTCTCCTTCGTGACGGGTGCCGCGGTGGACACGGTCTTCAACCAGGATAACCGCGATCATCGATCGAGGATTCCCGGAATTCAGAAAATTATTTGGTCTGGCCGTTCAGACGTGCCAGCAGCAGCGCCTCGGTCAGCGTGGCGCGGTGGAATACACCCAGGTGCAGCGACTCGTTCGGGCTGTGGGCGCGCGAGTGCGGGTCCTCGACACCGGTGATCAGGATCGCCGCCTCGGGGAACTCACGGACAAGATCGGCCACAAAGGGAATCGAGCCGCCGATGCCAAGCTCAACCGGGGCCACCTCCCAGGCATCGGCCATGGCCTGCTTGGCCGTGGTGACGATGGGGTGGCTGGTGTCTACCAGGAACGGGCTGCCGGTGTCGGCGTCATCGATCGAGATCTGGGCACCGAAGGGCGTGTGAGCCTCCAGGTGGGCGGTGATTGCCTCGAGCGCCTGCTGCGGGTCCTGGCCCGGGGCGATACGCACGCTGACGCGCACGGTAACCGCGGGGATCAGGGTGTTGGAGGCATTCTTCATGCTCGGGGCGTCGATACCGGTCACGGTAATGGCGGGCTTGTCCCAGATTCGGCCGAGGATCGAGCCGTTTCCGATCGGGCTGACCCCCTCGGTCAGTCCGGTCTCCAGGCGCAGCTGGGCCTCATCATAGGCGGGGGTCTCGGCCTCGCGAACGATCAGCCCGGGCACGGCCACCGAACCCTCGGCGTCCCACAGCGTGTTCAGCAGGCGGAAGGTTGCCAGCATCGCATCCGGAACCGCGCCCCCGAACATACCCGAGTGCGACGCGTGATCCAGGGTGCGCACGGTGAGGCGGAAAGTCACGTTGCCACGCAGGCTCACGGTGAGCGCCGGCGTTTCGGTGTCCCAGTTGGCCGAGTCGGCCACCACGATCGCGTCGCCGGCGAGCTCTGACCGGTGCTGGGCGAGGAAGTTGGCAAACGAACGGGAGCCAAACTCCTCCTCCCCCTCGATGAACAGGGTGATGCCCAGGTTGAAGTCGGTACCGGCCACCTCGCGCAGCGCACGAATGGCGCCGATATGCGACATCACGCCGGCCTTATCGTCGGCCGATCCGCGCCCATAGAGGCGGTCCCCCACCACGGTGGGCTCATAGACCGGGGTGTTCCACTCGGCGTCGTCTCCGGGCGGCTGCACGTCGTGGTGCGCGTAGAGCACCACGGTGGGTGCCCCCGCGCGCGCCTTGCGGGTCGCCAGGATCGCCGGCTGGCCGAGCTCGGTCGAGCCCTCGAGCGGCGCCTGCGAGATCACTACCTCGTCGAAGACGCCGGTGTCCCGGGCGAGTTCGGCGATGGCCTCGGCGCTCTGGCGCACAAAATCGTGGTCGAAGCCATCCCAGGCCACGCTGGGAATCCGCACCAGGTCGCCCAGGTCGGCGAGGGTGCGCGGCAGCTGATTCTGCACGGTCTCGCGCAGGCTCAGCTCAATCGGATCGTGCAGGTTTTGCGGGATGGTGTGGTTCGAGGCGTTCATACGGGTAATCTTAGAGCGTAACGCCAACCCAAGGATCAATAAGTGACTAAGCAGACTAACGGCACGCCGGCAGAGCCGGGCATGGAATCCCTCGACCAGACCGAGGCGCGGCTGAACGCGTCCGCCGGTAAGGGACGCCCCACCCCCACCCGCAAGGAGCGCGAGGCGGCAAATAAGCGTCCCCTCGTCCCGAACGACCGCAAGGAAGCGGCCAAGCAGGCTCGCGCCCAGATGTCGGTCGAGCGCGAAAAGGCCCGCGTGGGCCTCGCCAACGGCGAGGAGCGCTACCTTCCCATCCGCGACCGCGGACCGCAGAAGAAGTTCGTGCGTGACTTCGTGGATGCCCGCTTCAGCGCCGGCGAGTGGCTGATGCCGCTGCTGCTGCTCGTGGTCATCGCCTCGTTCATTCAGGACACCCGCGTGGCCGCCTACTCCCTCTTCGTGGTGTGGGGCCTGCTGCTGATCGCGATTCTCGACTGTGTCATCCTCGGCCTGCGCCTGCGTCGCAAGCTCACCGCCAAGTACGGCTACGCCGAAAAGGGCGTGCGCTGGTATGCGGCAATGCGGGCCCTGCAGATGCGCTTCCTGCGCCTGCCCAAGCCGCAGGTGCGTCGCCGTCAGTACCCGCAGTAACCCGGTCTCAGACCACACAAAACACCCGCCGAGAAGTTCTCGGCGGGTGTTTTGTTGTGTGCGTGTTCGCGCGGAAGACTACACCCGGCGGGCGGCGCGGATCCCGGCCAGACCGCGGTTGAGCTCGCGTCCCCACAGGGGGCCGCGGTAGATGAAGGCCGAGTAGCCCTGCACCAGCGTGGCACCGGCTTCCAGGCGTTCGTTGAGCTCCTCGGCGGTCTCCACGCCGCCGGCGGAGATCACACACAGCTCTGCGGGGACGGCCGCGCGGATCAGGCGCAAGACCTCAAGCGAGCGGGACTTGAGCGGTGCACCGGAGAGGCCACCGGCCCCCATGCTCGCAACCTTTTCGGCGGGAGTGTCCAGGCCGTCACGACTGATCGTGGTGTTGGTGGCGATGATGCCGTCCAGGCCGGTCGAAACCACCAGCTCGGCGATCTTGGCCACCTGATCATCCTCGAGGTCCGGGGCGATCTTGAGCAGCAGCGGCGTGCGACCGGAGGCGGCCTTCACCGCGGTGAGCAGGGGCTCCAGGCGGTCCAGCTCCTGGAGGCCGCGCAGGCCCGGGGTGTTGGGCGAGCTGACGTTGATGACCAGGTAGTCGGCAACCGGGGCCAGCAGGCGGGCACTCTCCAGGTAGTCCTCGATCGCGCTATCCACGTCCACCACGCGGCTCTTACCGATGTTGATGCCGATCACCGGCAGGGACTTTCCGCTGGCCCGCAGGGCGCGAATGCGCTCGGCGGCCTCGGCGGCTCCGTGGTTGTTGAAACCCATTCGGTTAATCAGCGCACGGTCGGTGGGCAACCGGTAGAGGCGCGGCTTGGGGTTGCCCGGCTGCGCGTGGGCGGTGATCGTGCCCACCTCGATGTGGCCGAAGCCCAGGACCCCCAGACCCTCGATCATCGTGGCGTCCTTGTCGAAGCCGGCGGCGATCCCAAACGGGGTCGGGAAGGTGATGCCCAGGGTACGCACCGAGAGGTCCGCTCCCCCGGCGGTGAACGCACGCGCGGCCCGTCCGAGTCCCACCCGAGGAATGGCCCGGATCGCGGTCGCGGCCAGGTGGTGTGCCTGCTCGGGCGAGAAGCGGGTCAGAACGGTTTTGAACAGGAACGGGTACATGCGGGGTCCAAGCTGGGCGTGGGCGAACGGGGAATAAGGGGAGTCTGGTTAGGTGGTTCCGGCGCGCAGGGCGGCGATCGCCGACTCGAAGTCCTCGAGCGATTCAAACGCCTGGTACACGCTGGCAAAGCGCAGGTAGGCCACCTCGTCCAGTTCGCGCAGCGGCTGCAGGATGGACAGGCCGATCTCGTTGGCGTTGATCTGGCTGGTGCCGGTCTGCCGAATGGTCTCCTCCACGGTCTGGGCGAGCATCGCCAGATCCGGATCGGTCACCGGGCGTCCCTGGCAGGCCTTACGCACACCCGCCACGACCTTGTCGCGGCTGAAGGGTTCCACCACACCCGAGCGCTTGATCACGTTCAGGCTCGCGGTCTCCGAGGTGCTGAATCGACCGCCGCACTTGGGGCACTGCCGACGTCGGCGAATGGAGAGGCCGTCATCGCTGGTGCGCGAATCGATCACCCGGGAGTCGGGGTTACGGCAAAAAGGACAGTGCATCGGGGTACCAGACTACTGAGCGGACGGAGTGAAACGGATCGCGACGGCGTCCCCGTGTGCGGGCAGTGCCTCGGCATCGGAGAGCGCGCGAATGCCCGCGGCGACCTCTTCCAGCCCGGCGGGGCCGTACTCGATGATCTGCTGCGGACGCAGGAAGGTGGCGGCACCGAGGCCCGCCGAGAAACGGCTCTGACCGCCGGTGGGCAGCACGTGGTTGGACCCGGCGAGGTAGTCGCCCAGGCTCACCGGGGAGTGCTCCCCCACGAAGATCGCGCCGGCGCTGGTGATGTTTCCCAGCACCTCGGTGTTGTGCGCGGTCTGAATCTCCAGGTGCTCGGGGCCGTAGGCGTTGCTGAACTCGGCGGCGGCAGCCAGGTCGGCAACAAGCACGATCGCCGACTGCGGACCGGCCAGGGCCTGGGCCACGCGGGCGGAGTGGGTGGTCTCGGTCGTCTGGCGGGCAAGCTCGTCACGCACCCGTTCGGCAAACTCCGCCGAATCGGTGACCAGCAGCGAGGCGGCTGCCTCGTCGTGCTCGGCCTGGCTGATCAGGTCGGCGGCCACATAGGCGGCGTTGGCGTGCGCGTCGGCGATCACCAGAATCTCGGTGGTGCCGGCCTCGGAGTCGATGCCCACCTGGCCCTTGACCAGGCGCTTGGCGGCGGCGACGTAGATGTTACCCGGTCCGGTGACGATATCCACCGGCTCCAGGCCGATGTCCGGCACTCCGTAGGCTAGGGCGCCGATGGCGCTGGCACCACCGATCGCGTAGACCTCGGTAATCCCCAACAGGCCGGCGGCCCCCAGCACCACGGGGTGCACGTTGCCGTCGAAGTCGCGCTGGGCGGGCGAGGCCAGCGCCAGGGAGGTCACCCCGGCCACCTGGGCCGGGACCACGTTCATGATCACGCTGGACGGGTAGACGGCCTTGCCGCCCGGCACGTAGAGACCCACCCGGTCCACGGGCTGCCAGCGCTGCACGATGCGCGAGTCATCGGTGAGCTCGGTCACCCGGGATGCGGGTACCTGAGCGGCGGATGCGCGACGCACCCGCTCGATCGCGGTTTCCAGCGCCGCGCGCACGGCGGGATCCAGCGCCTCCACGGCGGCGGCAATGGCCTCGGCGGACACCCGAATGCTGGTGGGCTCGCCCCCGTCGAAGCGACGGGCATGCTCACGCAGCGCCGCCTCGCCACCGGTGCGCACCTCATCGATGAGGGTGCTCGCGGCTGTCATCGCGACGGAGATGTCCACGGTGGGACGTGGCAGGAGGGCGGTGAGCTCGGCACGGCCGGGGCGGAGCTCGCGAAGATCAATCGTCTGAATCATGTCGACGCCCAGTTTAGCGGGTTTTCGGGCATCTCCGCCGCGAGACGGGCCGGGGATCCCCCGAGAATCCGGTGCACACCCGTCCAGGGTTAACGCCAACGAGCCGGGACGTGCATTCACACATTCCCGGCTCGTTATATATCGGGCCCGTTATCCGCGGGTGAGGTTGCTCAGATCGTGCAGGATCCCGATCCGGCCATCATCGGCGCGCAGAACCAGGGCGGTTCCACGATCTTCCACCGCGAGGACCCAGGCAGCCGGTCCCATCTCAAATAGGACCGACTGGCCGTCCACGCTGTGAACCGGACGCGGGGTGTAGCTGTACACCCAGAACGGCGCGGTCCGCACGGGCTGCGCGGGCACGGCTCCGGGGGCACCGAAGGCGGCGGCACCCGGAACGGGCTGCGCGGCGCGGGGACGCGGGGTCGGGGTGATCACGCGGGGCGCGCGAGCGACCGGGGCGGCCGGAGTCTCCTCCCGCTCGGCAAACTCGGTCTTGAAGGCCGGAAGGAAGGGCGCGAACGTCGAGGTGAACAGGGTGGCCAGGGCAAAGATGGTGCCCACCGGAAGCGACCAGTTGATCTGGCCGGGGACCGTGAGCACGGTGTATGCCGACACAAACAGCACATAGCTGACGGCGGCGATCACCGTGGTGACCGAGGCAAACTGATCCACCGAGAGCGAGCCGACCCGCCAGTTCACACGGGGCACCAGGCGGCGCAGCAGCACCAGGGCCAGCGCGATCAGCGGCAGAATCGACACGGCCACCGGCATCGGCGCAAACTGCAGGTTCCAGAGCGTCAGCGGCGCACCGAACTGGCCGAGGTGGAAGGCCGGCACAAACGAGATCAGCACCAGCAGCGCGCTGAGGATCACAAACAGGATCTCGCGCAGGGTGAACACGCCCACGGTGCGCACCGGGCGCGGCTCGCGAGCGGCGTAAACCGGCTGTGCTCCGGCGGCGGGCTGCGTGCTCGGCGCAAACCCGGGCAGGGCCGAGGAGGGCTGCGCCGCGTGGGGTGCGGCAAACGTGTCGGCGAAGGGTGCCACCACCCGCGGCGCCTCGGTATCCGCGGCGACGGGGGTCGTTGCGCCCGGCGCGGGCTGCGTCGCCCGAGGCGTGTCGGCCGCGGTGGCCGGCTCAGGCGTCACCGGAGACTCCGCGGCTCCCCCGGCGGCCGCGCGCTCCAAACGCTCCCACACGCCGGTTTCCGCCCGCTCGGCGGCGGGCTGATCGGGTGAGGTCGGGTTCTCTGGTGTACTCATCGGGTCCTCTCATGAACACGGGTAATGCGGGGTGAATTCAACCTAACCGAGGCAGCCGGGACCAAGCAATGATTTGAGCTCGCCGAACAGGTCCGGGCTCACCCGAACCGGGTAGTTTGGCACCTCAAACACCCGCGCCACGTCTCCGCGGGTGAGACGCACCCGCAGCTCGCCGTCGCCGCGGTGGCGCTCCAGGATTTCGCGCAGGTTGGCGATTACCGGTGCGGTCGCCCGGGCGTCGGGCATGGTCAGGAACAGCGTGGTATCGCCATCCTCCTGGACAAACTCCGGGGCCATCAGGCTGTAGGCGTGCAGGTTCATGCCGTCATCCCGCATCGAGACCCGCCCGCGAACCACCACGATCGAGTCGCCCAGCAGCATCGGACCAAACTCCTGATAGCCCTTGCCCATGAACATCACGGTGATCTCACCGCTGAAATCCTCGACGGTGATCATGCCGTACTGGTTGCCCGACTGCTTGGCCACCCGGTGCTGCACGCTGGTCACCAGACCCGCGATGGTCACGGTATCGCCGTCCTGGGTGGACTCGGAGCTCATCAGGTCGAGGATCGTGGTGGTGGCGTGCTTGGCCAGCTGGAGTTCCAGACCGGCCAGCGGGTGGTCGGACACGTAGAGACCGAGCATGTCCCGCTCGAAGGCGAGCTTGTCCTTCTTGGACCACTCGGGGCGCACGGGAATCGGGTCGGATTCCTGCGGGTCGTCAAACAGGCTGTCGAAGTCAAACGCGAAGTCTCCGTTGGACTCCTTGCGCTTGGTCTTGGCGGCATCCTCCACCAGGTCCTCAAACACCTCGGAGAGCGCGCGCCGGGTATTGCCCATCTCGTCGAAGGCACCGGCCTTAATCAGCGACTCGATCGCGCGCTTATTGGCCACCTGCAGCGGCACCTTCTTGAGGAAGTCGGGCAGGGTGGCATAGGCCCCCTTCTCCTCGCGGGCCGAACGGATACCCTCCACCACGTTGCCACCCACGTTGCGGATCGCGCCGAGGCCGAAGCGGATGTCCTCGCCGACGGCGGCAAAGAACCCGATCGACTCGTTGACATCCGGCGGCAGCACCTTGATGCCCATTCGACGACACTCGTTGAGGTAGATCGCCAGCTTGTCCTTGGAGTCTCCCACCGAGGTGAGCAGGGCGGCCATGTACTCGGCCGGGTAGTGGGCCTTGAGGTACGCGGTCCAGTACGACACCAGCCCGTAGGCGGCGGTGTGCGCCTTGTTGAAGGCGTAGTCGGCGAAGGACTCCAGCACCTTCCAGAGGGCATCCATCGCGGCCTGCGAGTAGCCGTTGCTGGCCATACCGGCGAAGAAGTCTGCCTGCTGCTTATCCAGCTCGGACTTCTTCTTTTTACCCATCGCGCGGCGCAGCACGTCGGCCTGCCCCAGGCTGAAGCCGGCGAGTTTCTGCGCCGCACTCATCACCTGCTCCTGATACACGATCAGGCCGTAGGTTCCACCGAGGATCTCCTCAAGCGGTTCCTCGAGTTCGGGGTGGATCGGGGTGATCGCCTGCTGCTTATTTTTGCGCAGCGCATAGTTGGTGTGCGAGTTCACACCCATCGGGCCCGGGCGGTACAGCGCGAGCACCGCGGAAATGTCCTCGAAGTTGTCGGGCTTCATCAGGCGCAGCAGCGAGCGCATGGGCCCGCCATCGAGCTGGAACACACCCAGGGTGTCTCCACGGGCCAGCAGCTCGTAGGACCCGACGTCGTTGAGGTCGAGGTCTTCCAAGACCAGGGTTTCGCCTCGGTTGGACTTGATGTTGTCCAGGGCGTCATCGATGATCGTGAGGTTGCGCAGACCCAGGAAGTCCATCTTGATCAGGCCGAGGCTCTCACAGGCCGGATAGTCGAACTGGGTGACAATCTGGCCATCCTGCTCGCGCTTCATGATCGGGATGATGTCGATCAGCGGATCCGAGGACATGATCACACCGGCGGCGTGCACACCCCACTGGCGCTTGAGGTTTTCCAGGCCCAGCGCGGTCTCGAAGACCTGCTTGGCCTCGGGGTCGGTTTCGACCACCGTGCGGACGTCCACCGCCTCCTTATAGCGCGGGTGATCCTTATCGAAGATGCCGGTGAGCGGGATGTCCTTACCCATGATCGCCGGGGGCATCGCCTTGGTGAGCTTCTCGCCCATGCCGAAGGGGAAACCCAGCACCCGGGAGGAGTCCTTAAGTGCCTGCTTGGCCTTAATCGTGCCGTAGGTCACGATCTGGGCCACGCGCTCGTCGCCGTACTTGGCGGTCACATATTGAATGACCTCCCCACGGCGACGGTCATCGAAGTCGACGTCGAAGTCGGGCATCGACACACGCTCGGGGTTGAGGAACCGCTCGAAGATGAGTCCGTGCTGGATCGGGTCCAGGTCGGTGATCTTCATTACGTACGCGACCATCGAACCGGCACCCGAACCACGGCCCGGTCCCACCCGAATGCCGTTCTTCTTGGACCAGTTGATGAAGTCCGCCACGACGAGGAAGTAGCCCGGGAAGCCCATCTGAATGATGACGCCCACCTCGTAGTTGGCCCGCTCGCGCACATCCGCGGGAATGCCGTTGGGGTAGCGCTCGTGCAGGCCCTTCTCGGTCTCCTTGATGAACCAGCTGTCCTCGGTCTCCCCCGCCGGCACCGGGAAGCGCGGCATGTAGTTGGCCTTGGTGTTGAACTCCACGTTGCAGCGCTCGGCGATGGCCAGCGTGTTGTCGCAGGCCTCCTCATAGTCACGGAAGAGGTGGCGCATCTCCTCGGCCGACTTGAGGTAGAACTCGTCGGCGTCGAACTTGAAGCGGTTGGGGTCATCCAGCGTGGAACCCGACTGCACACACAGCAGCGCCGCATGCGACTTGGCGTCGTGGGCGTGGGTGTAGTGGAGGTCGTTGGTGGCCACCAGAGGGATGCTGAGGTCCTTGGCGATCTTGATCAGGTCTCCCATGACCTGCTTCTCGATCCCCAGGCCGTGGTCCATCAGCTCGCAGAAGAAGTTCTCCTTGCCGAAGATGTCCTGGAACTCGGCGGCGGCCTTGATCGCCTCGTCGTACTGGCCCAGGCGCAGGCGGGTCTGAACCTCCCCTGAGGGGCATCCGGTGGTGGCGATCAGGCCCTTGCCGTAGGTCTCCAGCAGTTCGCGGTCCATACGCGGCTTGAAGTAGTAGCCCTCGATCGAGGCCAGCGAGTTCAGCCGGAACAGGTTGTGCATGCCCTCGGTGGTTTCCGAGAGCAGGGTCATGTGGGTATACGAACCCGAACCCGAGACGTCGTCCCGCGAGCCGTCGCCCCAGCGCACCCGGGTGCGGTCGGTGCGGTGCGTGCGCGGGGTCAGGTAGGCCTCGGTACCGATGATCGGCTTGATCCCCGCATCGGTCGCCGTGCGCCAGAAATCGAACGCGCCAAACACGTTTCCGTGGTCGGTCACGGCGACGGCGGGCATCCCCGATTCCTTGGCGGCCTCAATCAGCGGTTTGACCCGCGCCGCTCCATCGAGCATCGAGTACTCGCTGTGCACGTGAAGGTGGACAAACTGCTTATCCGAAGGGGTCAAAACTGCTCCGCTACTTCTTCCGAGGATGAACTTCTAGGATACCCCTCACCACCGACCGGGGCACACGCAAAAACACCCCGCGAGTAATCGCGGGGTGTTTTGAGAGGGTCAAACCGGGCACGACCCTAGTCGTTGCGCAGAATCTCCAGGGCGTGTTCCAGATCCTCGGGATACGGTGCCTCAAAGCTGACCCACTCGCCGGTACCCGGGTGGGTAAACGCGAGCTGGCGGGCGTGCAGCCACTGCCGGGTCAGGCCCAGGCGCTCGGCCAGCTGGGCGTCGCCGCCGTAGAGCGGATCGCCCACGCAGGGGTGACGCTGCGCGGCCATGTGCACACGGATCTGGTGGGTTCGGCCGGTCTCCAGGTGGATCTCCAGCAGGGACCCACGCAGGAAGGCCTCGAGGGTCTCATAGTGGGTGATCGAGTGCTTACCGTCGGTGGTTATCGCGAACTTCCAGTCGTGACGCGGGTGGCGTCCGATCGGGGCGTCGATCGTCCCGGCCAGCGGGTCGGGGTGTCCCTGAACCACCGCGTGGTAGATCTTCTCCACCTCGCGGTCGTGGAACTGGCGCTTGAGCTCGGTGTACGCACGCTCGGACTTGGCCACCACCATCAGGCCACTGGTGCCCACGTCGAGGCGGTGTACGATGCCCGCCCGCTCGGCGGCACCCGAGGTCGAGACCGTGTAGCCGGCACCCGCCAGGGCACCCAGCACGGTCGGGCCGCTCCATCCCTGCGAGGGGTGGGCGGCGACGCCGGTGGGCTTGGCGATGACGATGATGTCGTCATCGTCATAGACCACGTCCAGGTCCTCAACAACCACCGGGATGATGGTCGGTTCGGCCTTGGGCGTCCAGGACACCTCGAGCCAGTCCCCCGCCGAGAGGCGATCGGACTTGCCCAGCACCCGGCCCGACAGCGTGACGCCGCCGGAATCGGCAACCTCGGCCGCAAACGTACGGGAGAACCCGAGCAGCTTGGCCAGGCCGGCATCGACCCGGGTGCCCTCGAGACCATCGGGGACGGGAAGACTACGGCTTTGCATGGGGCTCCTCCTCGGAAACCGAAGGATCTGCGGCATCGGCCGCGGTCTTGCGAGTAGCCGCGCGTGCGGCTTCCTCCTCGGCATCGCCGGCGGCGAGGGAGGCGTCGATCGCGGCACCCAGGGCGGCACCATCGCGTTCGGCAGCCTCCGCGCGACGCGCGGCACGGCCGGGGGCGCGGGTTCCATCCAGGTTGATGCCCATGAACGAAAGAATGAGGAACAGACCCATCGAGGACACGATCAGGATGTCCGCCACGTTGTACACGGCGGGCAGCATCCACGGGGTCGAGATGAAGTCCACCACGTGTCCCAGCCCGAAGGAGGGCTCACGGAACAGGCGATCGGTCAGGTTACCCAGGACCCCGCCCAGCAGCAGGCCGATCATCACGGCCCAGGCGCGGGAGCGAATCTTTCCGCGACGAGCAAACACGATGATCGCGATGACCACGGCGGAGGCCAGGATCGAGAAGATCCAGGTCATGCCGCTGGCCAGCGAGAACGCGGCACCGGGGTTTTTAATGTAGTAGAACACGAGGAAGTCACCGATGATCGGGACGGGCTCGTGCAGGGTCAGATTGGTGGTGACCAGATACTTGGCGAGCTGATCAGCAGACAGTCCCGCCGCGGCGATAATCGCCAACAGCGGGACTGCCCACTTACCGGCTCGAGCCGGAGATTCCTGCGACAAGAATTTACTTCGAGGAACCGGTGCCCGACTGCTCGTCGAGCTCCTTCAGCTGACCCTCGATGTAACCGCGCAGCTGCTTACGGTAGTCGCGCTCAAAGGTGCGCAGCTCGTCGATCTTGGTCTCCAGGACAACCTTCTGCTTGTCGAGGATCTCGACCTGCGCGCGCTGCTTGGCCTCGGTCTCGGCGATCAGGCGGGCGGCGGTGGCGTGGCCCTCGGCGATCAGCGCGTCGCGCTTCTCGGTGCCCTCCTTGATGTGCTCGTCGTGCAGGCGACGAGCCAGCTGCAGCAGGCTCGAGGAGCTCTCTGCGTCATCGCCGGTCGGCGCGGCGGCGGCAGGTGCGGCAGCAACCGGTGCGGGCACGGCGGAGACCGGAGCCGGAACGGCGGCCACGGGGGTGGTGCTCGGAGCGGCGGCCACGGGGGCGTTGCCGCTCTCGAAGGCCTTCAGGCGCTCGGTGAGCTCCTGGTTTTCCTGGGTCAGACGACGCAGCTCAACAACGACCTCATCCAGGAAGTCATCGACCTCGTCCTGGTCGTAGCCCTCGCGGAACTTGGTCTGCTGGAACTGCTTGTTGACTACATCTTCCGGAGTTAGCGCCATGGCTGTTCACCCTTACTTGTAACGACAGATTGCGGATTTGACGTCCCCGAGGTTTCGGAGACCCAAAAACTTTATGGATGACCCCGCCAGAAGACGAGGGTCGTGACACTTCACCCTATCGTGAAGCGTCTAAATACGGAGAAAGTTGTTCACGAGTGTCATCGCAATGAGGACACAGAACATGGTGATGCTCCACCCGAAGTCGAGCATCGCCCCACCGATTCGCACCGGAGGGAGGATCCGCCGAAAGAACCGAATCGGCGGATCCGTCACGGTGAACACGATTTCGGCGATCACCATGAGGGCGCGGCCCGGGCGCCAGCCCGGACGAATGGAGCGAAAGAGCTCCAGTGCAAACCGCACCCAGAGAATGAGGAAATAGAGAAGGAGCAGGTTCCCAATGATGAACCGGAGAAGACCAATCACCGCGAAATCAACTACTGCTGTGCGAAGAAGGTGTTCTCGGCATCCGCGGACTCGGCCGCGTCACCCAGGATTGCCACGTGCTGCGGCGAGAGCAGGAATACCTTGCTGGTCACGCGCTCGATCTTGCCGCCGAGACCCTGCGAGAGGCCGCTGGCGAAGTCGATCAGGCGACGCGCGTCACCGTCGCTCATCTGCGACAGGTTGATGATCACCGGCACTCCCTCGCGGAAGGTCTCGGCGATCACCTGGGCATCCTTGTACTGCTTGGGGTGCACGGTGAGGATCTCGTTGAGTTCGTTCGGCGCGGCCTGACGGGTCACGGCGGGACGACGCAGCGGGGTGACCGAGGCACGCACGGGTGCCTGGACCGGAGCTACCGGAGCCGGGGCAGGCGCGGCGCTCGCGGGCGCGGCGGGTTCATCCGCCTGAGCCTGTGCGGCAGCCTTCTGCTGAGCCTCCTGATACTCGAGGTCATCATCAGCCAGTCCCAAATAGACCATGGTCTTCTTGAGCGGGTTGGACATTGGTACCTCCGATTTTCGCGCGGTTCTTAGGAAAATGTTAACGTGGTCAGCGGCGATTGCCGGTGATTGCGGAACCAATTCTCAGGTGTGTCGCACCCTCGGCAATGGCTTCGGCAAAGTCGTGAGACATTCCGGCAGAGATATACCGGGCGTCTGGTTTGAGCGTACGCACGCGATCTGAGAGTTCGCGCAGACGCTCGAAGGCGATCCTAGGATCCCCCTCCAGCGGGGCCACCGCCATGACTCCCTGCAGGCTCAACGCCGGGGCCTCAAGGACCCGGGTGGCCAGGGCGAGGACGTCGTCGGGGTGCACGCCGCCGCGGGCCGGATCGTCGGTCAGGTTGACCTGAATGAAGCCGGGCAGCGGGGGCGCATCGGGGAACTCGGGGTCCGCCTGGGCGAGGGCGTCCACGACGCTGATGCGATCCAGCGAGTGCACGCTGCTGGCATAGCGTCGCACCTGGCGCGCCTTCTTGGACTGCAACTGACCGATAAAGTGCCAGCGCAGACCGGTCAGGTCCGCGGTTTCCTCGGCCTTGTCCCGGGCCTCCTGGTGGCGGTTCTCCCCCACGTCCCGCACGCCCAGGGCATACAGGTCGCGGACGAGGTCGGCCGGGTGGAACTTGGTCACCACGATGGTGGTGATCTCCTCGGGGCTACGACCCGCGGCGCGGGCGGCGGCATCGATCCGCGCGGTCATTTCGCCAAGCGCCGTGGCGCGGGTGGGGTCGGTGAGCACGGGAGTGACGGGTTCGGTGATTCTCGAGGACTCGGGGGCGGATGCCGCAGCGGCGGCGAGGGAGATTCCCTCGCCGCCGGCGGGCACACTGAGCGTCATGCGTGAAACTTCTTGTTACTTGAGGAAGTCCGGGATGTCCAGCTCGGCCGAATCGGCGAATGCCGGGTCGGCGGTGGCCGGCGGGGTGTCGAGGTTCTCGGCGGTGACGTTCCAACCCGAGGCCGGCTCGTCCACGATCATCTCGGTCGCGGCAACCTCCTCGGTCGAGGTCAGAACCCCGCCCGCACCGATCTTCGCGTCCTTCATGGCCTCGACGTTCTTGGCCGGCGGTTCGCCGCCGTCAAAGCCCGCGGCGATGACCGTGACGCGCACCTCGTCGCCGAGGCTGTCGTCGATCACGGTACCGAAGATGATGTTCGCCTCGGGGTGCACGGCCTCCTGGACCAGACGCGCGGCGTCGTTGATCTCGAAGATACCCAGGTTGGATCCACCCTGGATCGAGAGCAGCACGCCGTGTGCACCCTCGATCGAGGCTTCCAGCAGCGGCGAGGCCACGGCGAGCTCGGCGGCCTTGATCGCGCGGTCTGCGCCGCGCGAGGAGCCGATACCCATCAGCGCGGAGCCCGCACCCTGCATAACCGACTTGACGTCGGCGAAGTCGAGGTTGATCAGACCCGGGGTCGTGATCAGATCGGTGATGCCCTGGACACCGGCGAGCAGCACCTGGTCGGCGGTGGCGAAGGCTTCGACCATCGAGATGCCGCGGTCGCTGATTTCCAGGAGGCGGTCGTTCGGCACCACGATGAGGGTGTCGACCTCTTCCTTGAGCTTGGCCACGCCGAGCTCGGCCTGGGCCTGACGGCGGCGACCCTCGAACCCGAAGGGCTTGGTCACCACACCGATGGTCAGGGCACCGATCGACTTGGCGATGCGTGCGACGACGGGGGCACCACCGGTTCCGGTTCCGCCACCCTCTCCCGCGGTCACAAAGACCATATCGGCGCCGGCGAGGGCGTTCTCGATTTCCTCGGCGTGGTCCTCGGCGGCACGACGGCCCACCTCGGGGTCCGCGCCGGCACCGAGGCCGCGGGTCAGCTCGCGTCCGACGTCGAGCTTGACGTCGGCGTCACTCATCAAGAGTGCCTGGGCGTCGGTGTTGATGGCGATGAATTCAACGCCGCGGAGGCCAAGCTCGATCATGCGGTTGACGGCGTTCACGCCGCCTCCGCCGATGCCGACGACCTTGATCTCGGCGAGGTAGTTCTGGTTTGCTGTCACGTCGACCTCCGGTGAGAACTTTCAACCTCTACTTGAGGCTTAAAGTTATGCTCAGTATGCATTTCCTTTCCCTGACGGTATGCCCAACGAACGCTCCCGCGCCGCCGACACGCCCGCGTGTCGAGAGTTTCCAGGCAAAGAAGGGAAAAACCGCCCGGACCGGGTGGTCCAGGGCGGTTTTCACGGGGATAATTCTTGGGCTAGCCGACCACGCCGATCTCCGGCGAGGTCACGTTGAAGCGCTGGGCGTCGGGCTGCGCACGCATCAGGGCCTCGAGCAGCTTGGCCTTCACCACGCCGTCGCTGGCATCCCCCCAGAGCACCACGGTCTCCGAGTCGACCAGCCCGAAGGTCACATCGTCCCGGGTGGTGGCACCGATCGAGGAGACCTTGACGCGCAGATCCTCGGGCATGGTCCGCAGAACCGCGGCGGCCGCCCTGAACGCATCCATCGACTTGGAACGGTCCACGGTAATCACCGGATAGTCGGCGGGCTTCTCCCCGGTACGTTCGATGACCACCCCGGCGGCATCCACGAGTTCGAAGCCGCCGTCCACGGCGACCACCCCGACCGGGGTGCGCTCCACGATCCGCAGAATCAGTGTCGAGGGCGGGCTGGATTCCACCCGGTAGGACTCGATCAGCGGGAACTCGGTGAGCACGGCCTTGATCGCGCTCTGATCCACCAGCGGGAACGGGGTCCCTAACTCGCCGGAGAGCTTGTGCTCGAGCGAGGAGGCGCTGAGCCGCTCGGTTCCGCGCACCTCGATCTTGCGCACCGAGAGGATCGGCGTGTAGCTCACGATCACCGCGAGCAGGGCCACGGCGGCAACCGAGCCGATTCCGATCAGCCAGGCACGCCGACGCCGACGGCTGCGCACGGTGAAGCGACGCACCTCGGCGCGTTCAAAGCGCTTGCGCTCGCGCCTGGCCTCCCGTGCCGTCCGGCCCGCTCGCTCGGGAGCCAGCGGGTCGGCGACGGGGCGTCGGCCGCTCGCAGACTCACGCTCGGCGGACGAGGGCACGCTGGTTGCGGACGCGGCGGAGCCGAAGATCGCTGAATCGGCGGTGGCCGAGCCGGTGAGCCCGGAGTCGGCAACCGAGGACACCGAGCCGGAGGCATCGTTACGGGCCGAGGCGGGCGAGGTGGGTGCGCGCAGGGCCGAGAGGTCCTGGGTAGCCTCGTCATCGGCGGTCAGGGGCGACCGGCTCGCACCGGGTCGAACCGGGTTCGCGTCCGCGGTTGTGTCCGGGGTCTTATCCGTGGCACCCGCATCGGAGGCGGCGTTCGCGCTCGATGCCGCCTGCGCCCCAGCCGCGGCCCGGGCCCGGTTGAGCGCCTCGGCCACCCAACCGGTGGGTGCGGGCGCGGCGTCGGCACCGGGGTCGGTGTCCCGAGCCGGAGTCGATTCCGGGCCCCGGCGCGCCTCGGACCGCGAGTCGGAGACGGCCGGCTCGCTTCCCGGTCGCCCAACCGCGGAGCGCTCGGCGGGCTCGACCGATCGCGCACCGTCCCGTTCGGGGCGTGGCGTCTTCTGTCCGTCACCGGGCTTGGGCGTGTGGGGAACGCCGGAGGGGCGCTTCACCTAGTTGCCGTGTTCCTCGAGGGAGGTCAGCACCTGCGGGATGATCTTATATACGTCGCCGCAGCCCAGGGTCACCACAAAGTCGCCGGGACGGGCAACGGTGGCCACGTAGTCGGCGGCAGCCTGCCAGTCGGCCTCGTAGTGCACCCGGGTGGGGTCCTCCCAGCGCGAGGAGACGATCTCTCCGGTCACGCCGGGGATTGGGTCCTCGCGGGCGGCACAGATGTCCAGTACCACGGTGTGGTCGGCCACGCGCTCAAGCACCTCGGCGAACTCGCCGGCCAGGGCCATCGTGCGGCTGAACAGGTGCGGCTGCTGGATCGCGATGATGCGACCCTCCCCCACCACGTCGCGGGCGGCGGTCAGCGCGGCCTCGACCTCGGTCGGGTGGTGGGCGTAGTCGTCATACACGCTCACGCCGGCGGCCACACCGTGCAGGTCGAACCGGCGCTGGGTGCCCCCGAATTCGGCGACGGCGGCCAGTGCGGCGGCCGGGTCAAAGCCCAGGCCGATCAGCACGGTCACCGCACCCGCGGCGTTCAGCGCGTTGTGGTGGCCGGGCACGCGGAGGGTGGCCACATGGTCCACACCCTGGTAGGTCAGGGTGAAGGTCACGTTGCCGTCGGTCAGGATGTTGTGCACGCGCACGGTGGCATCCTCGGCCTCGCCGAAGCTCAGCACGCGGGTGTCCGCGGAGAACTGCGCGGTGATGCGCTTTGCTCCGGGATCATCCGAGGAGATCGCCACAAACTCGCGGGTCTTCTCGGCGAATTCCACAAAGGCCGCGTCAAACGCGTCGAGGCTGCCGTAGTGGTCCAGGTGGTCGGTGTCCACATTGGTGATCAGCGCCACCGCGGTGTCGTACAGCAGGAAGGAGCCGTCGGACTCGTCGGCTTCCAGGACAAACAGCTCTCCGGTGCCCCCATCGCTAGAGACGCCGAAGGGCTCGATCACGCCACCGTTGACAAAGCTGGGGCTCTCGCCGAGGCCCAGCAGGCCGGTGACCAGCATGCCGGTCGAGGTGGTTTTGCCGTGGGCACCGGCGACGGCGACCAGGCGCTTGCCGCGGGTCAGCCCGGCCAGGGCCTGGGAGCGGTGCAGCACCGGGATGCCGTTGTCGATCGCATAGCGGTACTCGGGGTTCTCGGGCCACAGCGCGCTGGTGACCACCAGGGTGTCCGCGCCCACCGCGTTGGCGGCGTCATGACCCACCGAGGTGGTGGCCCCGAGCTCACGCAGGCTCGCCAGCTTGGGCGAGTCCTCTCGGTCCGAACCCGACACCTCAAAGCCCGCCTGCAGGTACATGCGTGCGATGCCGCTCATGCCCGATCCGCCGATGCCCACAAAGTGCAGTCGACCCAGGTTTTCGGGAATCTCTACCGAGAAGTCCGGTTTGATCACGATGTGTTTCCTCCTTCGCGGGCTCACCCCGCGCTGTAAAAATGTGTGGGCCCGGGACTAACCCTGAGCCACGGCCTCATCGATGACCGCGATGAGACGCTCGGTCCCATCCAGGCTGCCCATCAGACGCGACTGTACAGCCATATCCTGAACGCGGGTTCGGTCCCCCAGCAGCGGGATCAGCGTGTCGCGCACCCACTCGGGAGTGAAGTCGGCGTCGTTGACCAGCAGGGCACCGCCGGCACGGACGGCGTCGGCCGCGTTGAAGCGCTGCTCGCCGTTACCCACCGGGTAGGGGATGTAGGCGGCGGGGATCCCCAGCGCCGAAATCTCGCTCACGGTCGCGGCACCGGCGCGGGAAACCGCGAAGTCGGCCACCGCGAGGGCCAGGTCCATCCGGTCACAGTACTCGATGACCCGGTATCCGGGGGCACCGGTGTCGCGCAGGTCCGAGCGTCCACCCACGATGTGCAGGATCTGGAAGCCCGCGGCCACGATCTGCTCCTGCGCGGAGGCGATGGTCTGGTTGAGCTTGCGGGCACCGGTGGAGCCACCGGTCACCAACAGCGTGCGCAGCTTCGGGTCCAGCCCAAACAGCTCATAGGCTTCGGCCCGGGCGCTATCGCGCTCAAGGTTCACGATCTCGCTGCGCAGCGGCATGCCCACATAGCTGCTCTTACGCAGCCGGGTGCCGTGGAAGGCGACACCGATGTGATCGGTATAGCGGGCGCCGGCCTTATTGGCCAGACCCGGCTTGGCGTTGGCCTCGTGGATCACCAGCGGGGTCTTGGTGCGCTTGGCGGCCCGATAAGCGGGAGCGGAGGCATAACCGCCGTAGCCGATCACCACGTCGATGTTGCGATCACGAATGATGCGTTCCACCTCCCCCACGGCCCGGCGGAACCGGGCGGGGAAGCTGAAGGCGGCGCCGTTGATCCGGCGTGGGAAGGGCAGTCGCTCGATGGTCAACAGCTCATAGCCGCGGGCGGGGACGAGGCGAGCCTCGAGTCCCTCCTTGGTGCCCAGCACAAAGATCTGAGCCTGGGGATCGCGGGCGCGCAGGGCGTCCGCGGTGGCGAGCAGCGGGTTCACGTGGCCCGCGGTTCCACCTCCGGCGAGAAGGTAGTTGGTCATGGATTACTCCGATTTCTGGGCGGAGACGACGGACGCCTCACGCATGTTATTTTGCGACTGCCCCCGGGCGAAGGATAGCACCACTCCGATGGCGGCGAGCGAGGTGATCAGCGCGGTTCCACCCTGGGAAAGCAGCGGGAGCGGCACACCGAGAACCGGCAGCAGGCGCAGCACCACCGCGATGTTCACGAGTGCCTGACCGACGATCCACACCAGGATCGCGCCCGTGGTAATGCGCACCATGGGGTCGGTGGCCGAGCGAATCACCCGGATGAAGCCGATGGTCAGCAGGGTAAAGAGGGCGAGGACCACGATCGCGCCAATCAGGCCGAGCTCCTCACCGATGATGGCAAAAATATAGTCGTTGGAGGCCGCGGGCAACCAGGAGAACTTCTCGCGCGAGTTGCCGAGGCCCAGCCCAAACACGCCGCCGTTGGCCAGCGCCCAGGTGCCGTGCAGGGGCTGCCAGCACAGACCGTTATAGTCGGCGCAACCCTCCTCCAGGAACGAGCCGATGCGGTCGGTACGGTTCTGGCTGGTCATCACGAAGAACAGCACGGCCACACCCGCCAGCAGGATCGGCACGGCCAGGTAGCGCAGCTTAACGTTGGCAAAGAACAGGCCACCAAAAACCAGCACGGCCATGATCATCACGGTACCGAGGTCATGGCCGAGCTGAACCAGCCCAAGGGCCACGATCGACACCGGAACAACCGGGATCACCACGTGACGCCAGTTGTCCAGCATGTTGTACTTGCGACCGAGAACTACGCCGAGCCAAATACACAGTGCGAGTTTCACGGCCTCGGAGGGCTGAGCGGTAAAAACGCCCAGCGAAATCCAGTTTCGGTTACCGCCGTCCTCGATACCCAGCGGGGTGAAGACCAGTAGCTGCAGCACCAGCGTGATGCCCAGCAGGACCCAGGCCCACTTCTTCCAGAAGCCCAGGCTGAATCGGCTGATGATCAGCATCAGCGGAATCCCGATCACCGCGAAGGTGGCCTGCTTCCAGAACCCACCAAAGAAGCCCTTATCGTCCAGCCAGGAGTCCACGCTGGAGGCGGAGAGCACCATCACCAGGCCGATCAGCACCAGGAAAATCGTGGTGCCCAGCAGCAGGTAGTAGTTCGATGATTGCGGCGAAAACAGCTTGCCCACGCTTACGCGGGCGGTGGTTTTATCCTGCGGTGTGCTCACCGGAGAGTCCACTGGCGCTTCCTCCCCACTTCTCGATGACCGCGGCCGCAAAGCGGGTTCCACGATCGGCGTAGCTCACAAACTGGTCCATCGATGCCGCGGCCGGGGCCAGCAGAACGGTATCGCCCTCCCGAGCCAGACCGGCGGCCAGTTCGACCGCCTGCGGCATGACATCTCCAGTTTCCGCTGCCGTGACCTCAACCAGGCTCACCTCGGGGGCGTGTCGCGCGAACGCATCCCGCAACTCGTCCCGTTCGGCCCCGATCAGGACTACGCCGCGCAGGCGCGGGGCGAAGTCGGTGATCAGGTCGTCGAGGTGGGCACCCTTGAGGAGCCCGCCGACGATCCAGACCACCGAGCCGAAGGCACCGAGCGAGGCGCGGGCCGCGTGGGCGTTGGTGGCCTTGGAGTCGTCGATCCAGTGGATGCCATGGGCCTCCAGGATGGACTCCACCCGGTGGGCGTCGGCCCGGAAGGTCGACAGTGCGGTGTTGATCGACTCGGGGGTGATCCCCACCGAGCGCGCCAGGGCGCTGGCAGCCAGCACGTCTTCGACCAGGTGCGGGGCACCCAGGCCACGCGTGGCCAGGTCTTCCACGGTGATCAGTTCGAGGGCCGAGTGGTGGCGGTCCTCGTGGAAGGCGCGATCCACCAGGATCCCCTCCACGACCCCGACATCGCTGGGTCCGGGCACACCGAGATCAAACCCGATGGCGCGGGCACCGTCGCGCACGTCGGCCGCGCGGACCATCTCCTCGGTCACCACATCGGCCTTGTTGTAGACGCAGGCGTTGGCCACGTTCTCATAGACGAAGCCCTTGGCGGCGATGTAGCTCTGCAGCCCACCGTGCCAGTCGAGGTGATCATCGGCGATGTTCAGGCACACCGCGGAGATCGGCTGAAGCGGCGTCTTCCCGGCCTGGACGGCCAGGTAGTGCAGCTGGAAGCTGGAGAGCTCCACCACAAAGAAGTCGAAGCCCTCGGGGTCACGTACGGCGTCCAGGACCGGCACACCGATGTTTCCACACGGGGCCACCTTGAATCCCTGGGCGGCGATCATCGAGGCCGTCAGCTGGGTCGTGGTGGTCTTGCCGTTGGTGCCGGTGACCAGGATCCACTCGGCCGGGGTCCCGACCTTATCGCGCACGCGCCAGGCCAGCTCGATATCGCCCCAGACGGGGACGTGAGTCTCGGCGGCCCAGCGCACCAACGGGTGGTCGGGGCGGAAACCCGGCGACACGATCAGCAGGTCGGCGTTGTGGGCACTCAGCTCCGCGGGAACCGCGCCCAGATCACCGGTGTACAGGCTCGCCCCGATCACCGGGACCAGGCGGGCCAGGTCGCTCTCGGCCGACTCGGCCAGAACCAGAACCTCGGCCCCCAGCTCGGTCAGGGTATCGGCCACCGAGAATCCGGTTTTGCCGAGGCCCAGGACGGCGACCCGCAGGCCCTTCCAGTCCGAGTACCAGCTGTTGAGGGAATCAAGCGATGCAGTCATACGTTCTTTCTTGGCCTAGCGGTAGAACCACTCGAGGTAAAACACTCCGACACCGGCGGCACACAGCAGGCCGGCGACGATCCAGAAGCGAACCACCACGGTCACCTCGGCCCAGCCCTTGAGTTCGAAGTGGTGATGAATGGGTGACATCAGGAAGATGCGTTTGCCGTGGGTGGCCTTGAAGTAGGCCCGCTGGATGATGACCGATCCGGCCTCGATCACGTACAGACCACCGATCAGGATCAGCAGCAGCTCGGTGTGGGTCAGGATGGCCAGGGCCACCACCGCGCCACCGAGGGCGAGCGAACCGGTGTCACCCAGGAAGATATCGGCCGGCGAGGTGTTCCACCAGAGGAATCCGATCAGCGCGCCGGCGATGGCGGCGGCGACGATGGCCAGGTCCAGCGGGTCACGCACGTTGTAGCACTTATGGGCCACGCCGGTGGCCAGGGCGGGGTTGAAGCAGGACTGGTTGAACTGCCAGAACCCGATGATGATGTAGGAGCCCAGCGCCAGGATGGTGGCACCGGTGGCCAGACCATCCAAGCCGTCGGTGAGGTTAACACCGTTGGAGGTTCCCACCACCAGGAAGGAGGTCCAGACCAGGTAGAGCGCGTATCCGATAAACGGACCGGCGAAGATCAGGTCGAAGTTCAGATCCCGGGTGAAGGAGATCGCGGTGCTCGCCGGGGTCACGCCGTTGGAGTTGGCGAAGTTGATCGCCATGATCCCGAACGCCACGGCCACCACCAGCTGACCGGCGATCTTGGACCAACCGCCCAGGCCCAGGCTCTGCTGCTTGCGAACCTTGAGGAAGTCATCGGTGAAGCCCACGAGTCCGAGGCCCACCATCATGAAGAGCACCAGCAGCGCGGAAACGGAGACCGTCTCTCCGGTCACCAGCTTGGCGATGAAGTAGCCAAACAGGGTGCCGATGATGATGACGATGCCACCCATCGTGGCGGTTCCCCGCTTGGAGTGGTGCGACTGGGGCCCATCGCTGCGGATGAACTGGCCCCACTGGAGCTTATGGAACAGTTTCACAAAGACCGGGGTCAGTGTGAGGGAGAAGACCATTGATAGGACAACGGCCAAGAGCAGTGCTAGCACGTGAAAAATTCTCCCAGTCGGTCGCCGAGTAGTCGCAGGCCCGCCGAGTTGGAGGACTTAACAAGCACCGTGTCTCCGGGTCGGATCGCGGTGGACAGATACTCGAACGCCGCATCTGCCTCCTCACAATATACCGACTCCCCGTCCCACGAGCCCTCATTGATGGCCGTGATGTGCAGGCGACGGGCCGCCTGGCCCACCACCACCAGCTGGGAAATATTGAGGCGGACCAGCTGCAAAGCAATACGGTCGTACTCGTCTCCGGCGATTTCGCCGAGTTCGGTCATGACCCCCAAAACCGCGACCGTGCGCCGGTCTCGCGGGGTGATCTGGGCCAGGGTACGGATCGCGGCGGCCATCGAATCGGGGCTCGCGTTATAGGCGTCGTTGATGATCGTGACGTCGTCGCGGCCGCCGAGGACCTCCATCCGCCAGCGCTCGGCGCGGGCCAGTGTTCCCAGGGCGGCGATCGCGTCCTCGAGTGCGATCCCGAGCGCGTCGGCGGCGCTCAGCGCGGCCAGCGCGTTGTACACGTGGTGCTCACCGAGGATGCGCAGGTGAACCGGATACTCGGCACCGGATTCGGTGTGCAGCACAAAGTCGGTGCCGGTGCGGGTGCTCTCCACGCCCCGGGCGCCGAAGGTTGCCTGGTCGGTGTCCATCGCGAAGGTGCGTACCCGGGCGACGGTCTTTTCCGCCATACCCATGACCCGATAGTCATCGGCGTTCAGGATGGCCACGTCCGAAGGTGTCAGTTCGGTAACCATTTCGCTCTTGGCCAGAACCGTGCGCTCCACACCGCCGAATTCGCCGGCGTGGGCCAGGCCCACCTTGAGTACGATGCCCACATCGGGCTTGGCGATCGAAACCAGGCGGGCGATATCGCCCACGTGGCTCGCACCCATCTCGATGATCAGGAAGCGGGTGTCGTAGGTGGTGCGCAGGATCGTCAGCGGCGCGCCCACGTGGTTGTTGAAGGAGGCACGCGGGGCCACGGTCTCGGCCTGGGCCGAGAGGATCGCGTTCAGCATGTTCTTGGTCGTGGTCTTGCCGTTGGAGCCGGTGATCCCGACCACCTTCAGGTCTCCCGCTGCCCGCACCCGAGCGACCACCGCACGGGCCAGATCGGCGATGGCCACCACGACGTCGGCAACCACGATCTGTGCGATGTCCTCGTCCACCACACGCTCGGTCAGCGCCAACGCGGCACCGGCGGCCAGGGCGGTGCCCACGAAGTTGTGTCCGTCGGTGACCTCCCCGGGCTTGGCCACGAAGATGTCGCCGGGCCGGATCAGCCGCGAGTCGGTGTCGACGAGTCCCGAAACGGTGTCGGTCGCCGAGAGCGTGGTGGGGGTGCTGTGGAGTTCACCTCCAACAATCTCGGAGATCTCGGTGAGGGTCAATGCAATCATGGTGTTTACGATCTTTCGTGCACACGGGCCGGGGTGTGGCCGTGTTGAGTCTGACCCGCACCCCCGTTTGCCTCGGGGTGCGGGCGGCGCGTGTTAGTAGGTGCCCTTCCAACCGGGCGGGGTGGTGGTCGACGGCGGGATGCCGTACTTCTTGATGACCTGGGCGACGATCTCCTTGAACAGCGGAGCGGCCGCGGCCGAGGAGCGGTAGGTCAGCGGAGACTTCAGGTGGACGGTGACCACGTACTGCGGGTCATCAGCCGGGAACATGCCCGCCATCGAGGCCACGAACGTGGTCTGCAGCTGGCCATCCACGAACTGCTCACCGGTACCGGACTTCGCCGCTACCCGGTAGCCGGGCATGCGCAGCTGGTCGGCAAGGAATCCGTCGGTAACCACGGTCTCCATCATACCGATCGTTTCTTTGGCGGCGCTCGCGGAGAGGATCCGCTCCCCCTCGGTCTTTGCCGGGGCGTCGGTCACGGTGCCGTCGGGATAGGAGCAGCCCTCCACCAGCTCGAGCGGCTTCATCACACCGTCGTTGGCGATGCCCTGGTAAATCTGGGCCATCTGCACGGCGGTGGTCGAGAGTCCCTGACCGAACATGGTCACGTACTTGGTCTGGTTGTCCCACTTGTCCACCGGGTGCAGCACACCCGAGGACTGACCGGGGAACTTGATGTCGGTGGACTGGCCGATCCCGAACTTCTTCAGGTACTCGTAGCGCTGTTCGTCGGGCATCTTCTCGCCGAGGATGCTCAGGCCGGTGTTGGAGGACTGCTGCAGCACGCCGCTCATGGTCAGGCGCTCGTCCTCATGCGGCAGGGCGTCCTTGATGCTGGCACCGTTTTTGGGGTGGTAGCGGTAGGGTGCCACGACCTGCGTGTTGTGGTCGGCGAGGCCGGCATCCACGAGCATCGCGGCGGTCAGCGGCTTGAAGATCGAACCGGGCTCAAACGGTACCTGGAACGCGCGGGATCCGCGGAATTCGGCCGGGGTACCATCGACGTTGCCGGGGTCCACGCTGGGAGCCTCGGCGATCGCCCGGATCTTGCCGGTCTTAACCTCGGTGACCATTGCGATGCCGTACTCGGCTTTGGTGTCGGCCACCTGCGAGGCCACCAGCTGCTGAAGGGTCCAGTTGAGGTCTTTGTCCAGGGTGAGCTTGAGGGTACCACCGGGCTTGGCCTCGGTCACGGTCTCGGTGGTACCGGGCAGCGGCACGCGGTCCTTGGACTGCTGGAACTGCTGGCGCCCATCGGTGCCCTCGAGGCACTGTTCGGCGCTCAGCTCCATGCCTGCCTGACCCTGGTTATCGGCCCCGACAAAGCCGACGATGTTTCCGGCGACGGCCCCGTTGGGGTACACCCGGCCGAAGGTCTGGCGAATATAGAGCCACGGGACATTCATCGCGCGGATCTTGGCGAACTGGTCGTAGCTGACCTTTTCGGCCAGCAGCGCGTAGGCCGCGTCCTTATTCTTCGCCAGCGCGTCATCGATCTTGGCCTGCAGGGTTGCCGGGTCCACCGCGAGGACCGCGGCGATCTCGGCGATGGCCTGCTCCACCGAAATCTTGACGGTCTTCTTGCCGTCCTTGCGGTCGAAGGCCTTTACATCCTTCGGCGAGGTGGTGATCTCGAACTGGGCGATGCTGGAGGCCAGCACGGCGCCGTTGGAGTCCACGATGTTTCCGCGCGGCGCGTAGATGGTGCTGGAGCCACCCATCTTTTCCAGCGAGTCGGCGACCAGGCTCTCGGCCCGCACCACCTGAATATCAACCAGCCGGGCAACAAACCCGGCCAGGATCAGGGCCACCACGATCAGGACCGCGACGAGTCGCCGCCTGGTGGACATTGCCGATGAGGTCATGCAAACACCTGGAACATTTTCTCCTCAGTTGCGTCCCCCGAGGCGGAGGGCGAGGATGACGACACGGTACCGGTTCGCATAGCGCGGGCTACGCGAACCGGTGGGTGCGGGCGAGGCCCGCGCGATAACCGAGGTTGCCGCGTGAAACTAGTGGGTCTTCGGCGACGGAAGTCCCGCATCCAACGATACGTTGGCCGGGCCCGCGGGAGCGTTTGCCGCGCCCGAGTTGATCACAACGTCTCCCCCGGCGGTCGCGATGGGCGCCCCCTGGATCATCGAGTTCTGGATCGAGTTGGCCGGAACCTGCTTGACCGGGCCGGTGCCCGCGGCGGTTCCGGTGACCTCGCCGGTCTTCAGCGAGATATAGGCGGGGGTTCCGCCGAAGGTCATGCCGAGCGCCTGGGCGTTGGCGGCGATGTACTGGGGCGAGGAGATCGCCGCCAGGTCGGTGCCAACCGACTGGCTCTGCCAGCCCAGCTCGCGGTGTTCCTTCTGCAGCGCATTGAGCTCATAGGCCCCCTGGCTGAGGCCCACGCTGAGCAGGATCTGGGTCAGCACAATCGCGCCGATCGCCCCGAGCGCCATAAACGCGTAGAGCAGCTTGGGCTTGGCCTGGGCGCGGGTACCCGGGGAGACCGCGCGCAGCGGCCGTTCCCGGCCGCGCTCGGGAGCCTCGACCGGCGCAGTGGTAACGTCCCACGCGAAATCGTTGCGTGCCAGGTTTTCACTCATGATCAGCCCTCACGTACTCGTTCTGCCGCGCGCAGCCGGACCGGCTTCGCGCGGGGGTTTTCTTCGATCTCGGCCTCCGAGGCAAGCTCGGCGCCACGAACCAGGAGCCGGAAGCGTGCCGCGTGTTCGGGCAGCTCCATGGGCAGGCCGGCCGGCGCGGTAGACGCCGTGGCCTTGGCAAACAAACGCTTGATGATGCGGTCTTCGAGGGACTGATAGGACAGCACCACGATGCGTCCGCCCACGTTCAGCGCGTCCAGCGCGGCGGGAATCGCCGCCGCCAGCACGCTGAGTTCGGTGTTGACCTCGATCCGCAGTGCCTGGAAGACCCGCTTGGCCGGGTGACCGTTGCGGGAGACCGCGGCGGGGGTCGCGTCCTGCAAAATCTGCACGAGCTGACCCGAGCGGGTGATCGGGGCCTCGTTACGCGCGGCGATGATCGCCCGGGCATAGCGGCCGGCAAGCTTTTCCTCGCCGAAGTCCTCGAAGATGCGCCGCAGGTCGCCCTCGCGGTAGGTCGCCAGGATAATCTCGGCGGTCAGCTCGCTGGTCCCGTCCATGCGCATGTCCAGCGGTGCGTCCTGGGCATAGGAGAAGCCGCGCTCTGCGCGATCCAGCTGCAGCGAGGAGACGCCGAGGTCAAACAGGATCGCGTCCACGCCGGAGACCCCGGCGCTTTCCAGAGCACCCTCGATGCCGTCATAGACGGTGTGTACGAGGTGAGCTCGGTCGGCCACGGCGGCGAGCCGGGTGCCGGCAATCTCCAGCGCCTGCGGGTCGCGGTCCAGGCCGATCAGGTTGAGGTTCGGGTAGCGGGTCAGCATCGCGAGCGAGTGCCCACCCATGCCGAGGGTCGCGTCAATCGCCCAGGCCCCGGGCTTGGACAGCGCGGGGTCGAGCAGCTCGAGACAACGCTCGAGGAGTACGGGGGTATGAATCTTGTCGAGTTCCATAGTGTTTTCTTCCGGTGCCCGGTGGGCAATCCCTGGGGCCTGATCCCCATCCGCTCCGTCCCGCCGCCAGGGAAGGGGCGTCGGCACGTTGGTGAACGGCGGGGGGTCGGGGTGCAGGGACTAGAACAGTCCCGGAATCACCTCCTCGGCGGTGTCGGCGAACGCCGCTTCCTGCTCGGCCAGATAGGCCTCCCAGGCTTCGGTGTCCCAGATCTCGGCGCGGCTACCCGCACCGATGACGGTGAGTTCGCGGCTCAACCCGGCGTAGTTACGCAGCGCCGAGGGAACCGTGATGCGGTTCTGCTTGTCCGGAGTCTCGGCGCTCGCCCCCGAAAGGAACACACGCAGATAGTCACGGGCCTGCTTGCTGGTCACCGGGGCCTGCCGAATCTTGGTGTGCATGTCCTCGAACTCTCGAGTACTGAACACGTAGATGCAGCGTTCCTGGCCACGGGTCATCACCACCCCGCCGGCGAGTTCCTCGCGAAACTTGGCCGGCAGGATCAGGCGGCCTTTTTCATCCAACTTCGGGGCATAGGTACCGAGAAACATGTCTCCAGCTCCCTCCCCCGATCGGACGACCTCCACCGCTTGCCCCCACTTTACTCCACCCCCTACCACTTTCCTAGGAACCAAACCTAATTTTTCGATTTAACGCGCCGGGAGGCCAGTAAATACGCGACCTGTGAAAGTGGAGGGAAATGGAGCGTTAAATCCGCTCAGCGAGTCTATGTGCCTGTATAGGTCCAATTTTGGGCAAAAAAATACCCTCCACGCATCAGGTGGAGGGGCGTGGAGGCTGCTACCTCGGGCACCGTGGAGGACGGTGGAGGGAGAGGCGGGGAAGGATCTCGAAGGAGGCCGGGGAGGCGAGTGGAGGGGGACGGGGATCAGGGCGTTCCGAGCCTCCCACGGTGTCCGCTCACCCTGCCCGTAAAAACAAACATGGGCCACCCCGAAGGGTGACCCATGTCAAAAAATCCGGTGGGGCTACTGCTCGCCGCCATCGCGACGATCCCAGCGCTCCCCCATGCGATCCATGAACGAGCTGGACGGCGAGGAGGAAGATCCACCCTTGGCCTTGGCCGGCTGAGCGAAGAACTCACCCGAGGGGGCCGCGGTGGGGGCCGCCTTCTTCGAAGGGGTGATGGCTACCAGCACACCCGCGAGCATCGCGGCGAAGCCGACGATGCCAAACAGTGGCTGCTTGAGCATGACCGCGACGATCAATCCGCCGATTCCGACGATTGCCAGCAGCGCGCCCAGCGCGATGCTGCGGTAGCTCGGACGCCCACGTTTACTACCCGCGGTCGATACAAAATCTGCGTCATGCCCGTACAGGCTACGCTCCATCTCGTCAAGAAGACGCTGCTCCTGCTCGGATAGCGGCATTCCGATCGCCTCCTCCATCAACCTAATGCGCAAGTGCGCCCTCTCACTCTAGCCGCCCAGGGAAAGCTAAGCTAGACGCGTGAACGAAACCGAGCACCTCCGTGACCAGCTCCAGCTCCGCATCGATCAGTTTCTGATCGAGCATGAATCTATTCTGGCGCGGATTGCCCCCGACCTCTCCACGTTCTCGACGTACTCCCAGAAATTCCTCAGTGGGGGCAAGCGCTTTCGGGCAATCTTTGCCTTCTGGGGCTGGCACGGGGTACGGGCGAGTAATCCCGCGACGAACCCGGACGATCCCGCCGCGCGCGACATCATCCTGGGGGTGGGCGCGGCCCTGGAGATCTTCCACGCGGCAGCCCTGGTCCACGATGACATCCTGGATAACTCCGACACGCGCCGCGGCGAACCGGCCATTCACCGCCGGTTTGAGGCACTCTCGGCCGAGGCAAACTGGCGTGGAGACCACGCGGCGTTCGGGCGTGGCGCGGCCATCCTCTTTGGCGACATGCTGCTCAGCTGGAGCGACGAGCTGATGTACAACACCCTCGCCGCGCTCCCCCGCGAAAACGATGCGGCGGCGCGCGCCGAGTACCAGAACATGCGCACCGACGTGACCGCCGGACAGTACCTCGACGTACTGGAGGAGAGCGCCTGGTTTGGTCACTCCGATGACGAGCTGATCACCCGGGCACGCCAGATCCTGACCTATAAGTCGGCCAAGTACAGCGTGGAAGTACCCCTCGCTTTGGGGGCAAGTGTCGCCGGCGGGTCGGAAACCCAGCTGGCCGCGCTGCGCGCCTACGGCCTGAGCGTGGGAACGGCGTTCCAGCTGCGGGACGACATTCTTGGTGTCTTCGGGGATGCTCGGGTCACCGGCAAGCCCAGCGGCGACGACCTGCGCGAGGGCAAGCGCACCCTGCTGGTGGCCCTCACCCGCCGCGAGCTGCCCGAGTCCGAGCGGGCTCGCTTTGATGCCCGGATCGGCAACCCGGATCTGAGCGATGAGGACATCCTCGAGCTGCAGGCACTGATGCAGGAAACCGGCGCGGTGGCCGCGGTGGAGACCATCATCGCCGAGAGCGTGGCGTCGGGACGAGCGGTGCTGACCGATTCCGGTCTCGGCGCCGAGGCCCGATCGGCCCTGGACGCCCTCGCCCTCAAGATGAGCAGCCGCAGCGCCTAGCCGGCACAGACAAAACCGCCGCACACCATGGGGTGCGCGGCGGTGTGTTGTCTGGGGTTAGGCCAGGGCCTGGGTGATGCGACGCACCTCGGTCTTGCGACCGGAGATCAGCGCATCGATCGGGGCCACGCCCAGGGTCTCCTCCTCGGAGAGCAGCCACTCCATGGCCTCCTCGGTACTGAAGCCGGCGTCCTCGAGCAGGAACAGGGTGCCGCGCAGGTGTACCAGCGGCTCACCGTCCTTCAGGAAGTCCGCGGGGACACTCAGGACTCCGTTTCGCTTGATTCCAAGCAGGTGCTTGTCCTCAATCAGCCGGCGAATCCGGCTCGGGGTCTGGTCAAGAATCTCTACCAGCTCGGGCATTGCGAGCCACTCACGCTGTGCATATACATCGGTCACGTGACAAGTCTTACACGCGCGACACCCGAGAGCCCACTTTGGGCGCGACACGCGGTCATTTTTTGCCGAAAATACCGCGATCCCGTCCCCCTGGACGGCCGAAACGTCATCCCGCAGGCCTATTTCCGGCCGCCACACCGCGCCACGGGGTGTTTTGTACAGGGTCCACGCAGCTCTGACCGTAAACTTGTCCCGTGACGTCCAGCCCACTTCCCGATCCCCTGATCGGTCGTCTGATTGATGACCGCTATCAGGTGCGCTCGCGTATCGCCCGCGGCGGCATGGCCACCGTGTACCTGGCCACCGACCTGCGCCTGGAGCGCCGGGTCGCCCTCAAGGTCATGCACGGGCACCTCTCCGACGACACCAACTTCAAAAACCGCTTTATCCAGGAGGCCCGTTCGGCCGCCCGCCTGGCCGACCCCAACGTGGTCAGCGTGTTCGACCAGGGCCAGGACGCCGACATGGCCTACCTGGTCATGGAGTACCTGCCGGGCATCACCCTGCGCGACCTGCTGCGCGATCACGGCCGGCTGACGGCCCGTCAGGTCATCGACATCATGGATGCGGTGACCAGCGGCCTCGCCGCCGCCCACCGCAGCGGCATCGTGCACCGCGACCTCAAGCCCGAAAACGTGCTGCTGGCCGACGATGGACGAATCAAGATCGGCGACTTCGGGCTCGCCCGAGCGGTGACCGCGCAGACCGGCAGCGGCCAGGCCCTGCTCGGCACGATCGCCTACCTCTCCCCCGAGCTGGTGACCCGCGGCGAGGCCGACGCCCGCAGCGACATCTACGCGCTCGGCATCATGATGTACGAGATGCTCACCGGCGAACAGCCCTACCAGGGCGAGCAGCCGATGCAGATCGCCTACCAGCACGCCAACGAGTCGGTGCCGCGGCCGAGTGCCAAGGTGGCCCAGGTCCCCGCGGACCTCGACGACCTTGTGCTGTGGTGCACCGAGCGCGAGCCCGAGGAGCGCCCCAGCGATGCCGGGGAGCTGCTTGAGCGACTGCGTGAGGTTGAGCGCCACCTGGGTCTGTCGCACTCGACTCCGGCACCCCCGACCCCGACCGCCGTGGCCACCACCGTGTTCCCGGCCCTGCTCGGGGCGAACGACGGCGCCGACGTGACCCGCGTGCTCACCTCGCCGAGCGTGCGCACCGGGCCGGTGGATCCCCATGATCAAACCTCCGCACTCAGTGTGCGTTCCAACCGTCGCGCCAAGCGCGGCTGGTGGGTCCTGCTGCTGGTGCTCATCCTGGGCGTCGGTTCCGGAACCGCCGGCTGGTACTTTGGCTTCGGCCCCGGCGGACTGCTGGATGTGCCCAACCTCGTGGGCAAGCCCGCGGCCGAGGCATTCGACACCCTGAAAAAGGCCGAGATCAAGACCGAACGGGCCGAGGAATACTCCCTTACCGTGCCCGCCGACACGGTGATCTCCACCGACCCCGCCGGTCCGGCCCGGATCGATAAGGATCGGGTGGTGAAGATCACCGTCTCCCTGGGTCTCAAGAACGTGTCTCTCGGCGCACTGGGGGGCAAGTCCCTCGAGGAACTGCGTCCGGTCCTGGCCGAAAACAACCTCACCGAGGGCACCATCACCAAGCACTACTCGAGCAAGGTTGCCGCCGGCAACATTCTGGGTGCCAGCGTGGGAGGCACCGACATCACCGAGACCGGTGAGACCCAGTGGGGCCAGACCCTCGATTTCTCGGTGTCCGCCGGGCCGATTCCCCCGGTGAGCGGGCTTGCCGAGGATGCCGCCCGCAGCGCCCTGACCGGCGTGGGCCTCGTGGTGGCCAGCGAAAACAAGACCGAGTTCAGCGATACCGTTCCCGCGGGCAGCGTGATCGCGGTGAGCGAGCTGCGCGCCGGGGTGGTTCCCGACGTCGGCGGCACGGTGACCCTGGTGGTCTCTCTCGGCCCCGACCTGGTCGCCGTCCCCGACGTGACCGGCAAGCCCGTCAAAGCCTCTAAGAAGGCCCTGGAAGACGCCGGCTTCACCGTGACGGTGAAGTCGGGGATCCCCCAGGCCGTGGCCGATCTGCTGGGTGATTCCTTCACCGTGGCCGGCACCGACCCGGCCGCCGGAACCAAGATCAAGCGCGGCGCGGCCGTGACCATCCAGGCCAACTTCTAGGCCGCACCCATGCGCCGCTTTCGAACGCTTCTGATCGTTGGTGTGGCCGCGCTTCTGGCGCTGTGGGGTCTCGCCTATGTGGTGCCCGATGACTGGTCCTGGCTGATCCTGGTGGGCTACGCCCTGGTCATTGTGGGTGGCGGGCTGGCCGCAAAGTGGATTCAGCGTCGCGGAGCACGCGACCACCAGCGCTAGCAGCGGGAGCCCCGGTGTCCGCCAGCGGTAGCGGCGGGAGTCCCGGTGCCCTCGTAGGGCGCGAAAACGGCGATGGCCCACGTTCCCTCGGGAACGTGGGCCATCGCCGTTTCTGAGCGGGTTACGCGTTGCGCGCGGCCAGCTCCTCGGCCACCAGGAACGCGAGTTCGAGGGACTGCTTGTGGTTCAGACGCGGGTCACACAGCGACTCGTAGCGGGTAGCCAGGTCGGCCTCATCGATGTGCTCGGCGCCACCCAGGCACTCGGTCACATCGTCTCCGGTGAGTTCCACGTGGATACCACCGGGGAACGTGCCCACCTGACGGTGCGCCTCGAAGAAGCCCTTGACCTCGTCCACCACGTCGTCGAAACGACGGGTCTTGTAGCCGTTGGGGGTCGAGAAGCCGTTGCCGTGCATCGGGTCGGTGACCCACAGCGGGGTCGCGTCGGAGGCCTTGATGGCCTCCAGCAGCGGAGGCAGGGCGTCGCGGATCTTGCCCGCACCCATCCGGGTGATGAAGGTCAGGCGGCCCGGCTCGCGGTTCGGGTCCAGCTTGTCCACCAGGCGCAGCATGTCGTCCACGCTCGTGGTGGGACCCAGCTTCACACCGATCGGGTTGCGGACACGGGAGAGGAAGTCGACGTGTGCGCCGTCGATCTCGCGGGTCCGCTCGCCGATCCAGATGAAGTGCGAGGAGGTGTTGTACGGGGTTCCGGTGCGCGAATCGATCCGCGTCATCGGGCGCTCGTAGTCCATCAGCAGACCCTCGTGGCCGGTGTAGAACTCCACCCCGCGCAGCGAGTCGAAGTCGGCCCCGGCGGACTCCATGAACCGGATGGCCCGGTCGATGTCCTTGGCCAGCTTCTCGTAGCGTGCGTTGGCCGGGTTGGCGGCGAAGCCCTGGTTCCAGCGGTGCACCTCGCGCAGGTCGGCGAACCCGCCCTGGGTGAAGGCGCGCACCAGGTTGAGGGTGGACGCGGCGGTGTGGTAACCCTGCACCAGACGCTCGGGGTTCGCGGTGCGCGACTCCGGCGTGAAGTCGTAGCCGTTGACGATGTCGCCTCGGTAGGCGGGCAGGGTCACGCCATCGCGGGTCTCGTCATCGCTCGAACGGGGCTTGGCAAACTGACCGGCCATCCGGCCCATCTTGACCACGGGCATCGAGGCACCGTAGGTGAGCACCACGGCCATCTGCAGCAGGGTGCGGACGCGGTCGCGGATCTGATCGGCGGTGGCCCCGGCGAAGGTCTCGGCGCAGTCGCCACCCTGGAGCAGGAACGCGTGTCCACTCGCGGCGGCGGCCAGGCGATCACGCAGCACGTCTACCTCTCCGGCAAACACCAGCGGAGGCAGGGTCGAAATGGTGGCCGAGGCGCGCGCGACGGCGTCCTTGTCCGGCCAGTTTGGCTGCTGCTTGATCGGAAGCTCGCGCCAATAGTCCAGCCCGGCAATCACAGCGTCATCTGCTTGCACAACCGGCTCTAATGGATTTCCCACGGCACTTCCTATATCTGTTGTTGATGTCTTACCTGGCCGACCAATTGGGGCCAGCGATACCCAGCCTAGCGGGTAGTTGAGGCGGTCTTGTTTTTCATCGTCGTGGCGTACACATCTACATACTCCTGACGGCTCAATCGCTGCATTTCGCTCATCAGCTCGTCGGTTACCGAACGCAACACAAATCGGTCGCTGGCCATTCCCTCGAAGCGGCTGAAGTCCAGCGGCTCGCCGATGATGATGCCCAGGCGGCGCGGTCGCGGCAGGGCCTTACCCAGCGGCTGGGCCTTCTCGGTGTCGATCATCGCGACCGGAATCACCGGCACCCCGGATTCCAGGACCATCCGGGCTACCCCGGTGCGACCACGATACATGCGCCCGTCCGGGCTGCGGGTCCCCTCGGGGTAGATCGCCATCAGGTCCCCCTCGGAGAGCACCCGTAGACCCGTGTTCAGCGCCGCCTCCGAGGCCTTGCCTCCCGAACGGTCGATCGGGAGCTGCCCGGTGGCCAACATGAAGTGCTTCACCAGCCAGCCCTTGAGGCCCTTCCCGGTGAAGTAGTCGCTCTTGGCCAGGAAGGTGACCCGGCGGCGCAGATACAGCGGCAGGAAGATCGAGTCCACCACCGAGAGGTGGTTGCTGGCGAGGATCGCGGCACCGTGGGTGGGCACATTTTCGGCACCCACAACCCAGACCCGGAAGAGGGGCTTGAGGATGGGGGCAATGATGAACAGCTTCATAAACCGATAAAACATGGGGACCTTATTTCGGTTGCCGGATCGTTCGAGCATAGCGCGTGGGCCTCAAAACAGGCGTGCACCCGGGGGCAATTGCTCCCGGGTGCACGTCGTACGGCGAAAACGCCTAGGCCGGGATGCCCTCGGCATAGCGACGTGCGATATCGGCGGCACCCACGACACCGGCATCGTTCACGAGCTCGGCGATCACGAAGGTGGCCTCGGGGTGGAAACCGTGAGCGGGGTGGTGGGCGCGATAGGCCTCGCGGATCGGACCCAGCAGGTCCTCCCCGGCCTGGGCGACGCCGCCGCCGATCACGAAGAGCTGCGGGTCAAGCACGGCGCCCAGCGAGGCAGCGGCGGTTCCGATGTAGGTACCGAGGATGCGCAGGGCCTCCAGGGCACCCGGGTCCTTGGCCTGGCTCAGCTGGGAGATCAGCGAACCGTTGAGCTCGCCGCCGTTCTCGGCGCGCACGCGGGCCAGCTCGGCACCAATGCCGTCGGCCTGGGTGTCGGCGATCTCCTCGCAGTAGCGCTGCAGGGCGCGGCCCGAGCCATAGGGCTCAAAGCAGCCGTGTACGCCACAGCCACACTGGATCCCGTCGGGGATCAGGCGGATGTGACCGAGCTCGCCACCCACGCCAAACCCGCCGCGCAGCAGGCGGTCGTTCAGCACAACCGCGCCACCCACGCCGGTTCCGATGGTCAGCATGACCATGTCGCTGGTGAGTGCGCCGGCACCGTGGACGAACTCGGCCCAGCCGGCGGCGTTGGCGTCGTTCTCGATGATCACGGGCAGGTCGATCCGGGCCTGCAGCTTGTCGCGGAAGGGCTCGTTGCGCCACGCCAGGTTCGGTGCGTAGTAGATCTCCGACTGGGCGGCGTCGATAAAGCCGGCGGCGGCCACACCCACGGCGGACACCTCAAACTCCTGGCGCAGGTCTTCCACCATCGCGACAACGGCGTCCTCGATGCTCTTCACGTCCGACGCATCGGTGGGTACTCGGCGGGCGGCCACAATGTTGCCCTGCTCGTCTACAACCGCACCCGCGATCTTCGTGCCACCAATGTCGATACCGACTGCATGCATGCTGCGCAAAACCTTTCCTCGGGCTGTCTGGGTATTAACGCCCTGGTCGAGTTTAGTGGCCCCCGGCGCGCCCCGCACGACCACGCCGATATTCGGCAAAACGTTCATGATTCTCGCTGGGAACTCGGTTACGTTTTCACCCAACCCGCGTTTTGCGAACTAAGGTGGGGTGTACCCGATTCCAACTGGTACCAAAGGAGATACCGTGGCTCAGATCGAGATACCCGCCGTCGTCCCCGCAGATCCGGAAGCCAACACCACCGATTTGCTGATTGAGCGAGTGCGACTCACCCCCGACCGTGCGCTGTTTGCCGTCCCCCGTGGTGACAGCGAGTGGGAAGACATCAGCGCTGCCGAATTTTTGGATCGCGTGACCGCCCTGGCCAAGGGCCTGGTTGCCGCCGGAATCGAGCCGGGTCAGAAGATCGGACTGCTCGCCAAGACCCGCTATGAGTGGACCCTGATCGACTTCGCGACCTGGTTCGCCGGAGCAATTCTGGTCCCCATCTACGAGACCAGCTCGCCGAGTCAGATCCAGTGGATCCTCAGCGATTCGGGCGCCACCGCGCTGATCGTGGAAAGCCCCGAACACTTCGCCAAGTTCGATGAGGTCCACCCCGAGCTGCCCGAGATCGGACAGGTGTGGCAGATGCACCTGGGCGCGATCGAGAAGCTGATCGTGGCCGGCGCCGAGGTCCCCGATGAGGAGATCGAGCGCCGCCGCAACCTGGCGCGCGGCGAGGACATGGCCACCCTCATCTACACCTCGGGCTCGACCGGACGTCCCAAGGGCTGCGTGCTGACCCACTCCAACTTCGTGGAACTCACCCGGAACTCGGCCGTTGATCTGGCCGAGGTAGTCAACATGCCCGGCGCCTCCACGCTGCTCTTCATCACCACCGCCCACGTGTTCGCCCGCTTCATCTCGGTGCTCACCGTGTACTCGGGGGTCAAGACCGGCCACCAGCCCGACACCACCAAGCTGGTTGAGTCGCTGGGTTCATTCCACCCAACCTTCCTGCTCGCGGTACCGCGGGTCTTCGAGAAGGTGTACAACTCGGCCGAGCAGAAGGCCGAGGCCGGCGGTAAGGGCAAGATCTTCCGCAAGGCCGCCGACACCGCGGTCGAGTACTCCACCGCACTGGAATCCGGCTCGGTCCCCTTCGGGCTCAAACTGCGCTTTGCCCTGTTTGACAAGCTGGTCTTTAGCAAGCTGCGCGCGGCCATGGGAGGCCGGATCAAGTATGCGGTGTCCGGCTCGGCCCCGCTGGGCCCGCGCCTGGGCCACTTCTTCCACGCGCTGGGGATCACCATCCTCGAGGGCTACGGCCTGACCGAGACCACCGCCCCGGCCACCGTGAACCGCGCCCGGACCGCGCGCATCGGGACCGTCGGTCCCCCGCTGCCAGGGAACGCCATCCGGATCGCCGAGGACGGCGAGGTTGAGGTGCGCGGCGTGTGTGTCTTCCAGAGCTACTGGAACAACCCCGAGGCCACCGCCGCCGCCTTTGACGACGGCTGGTTCCGCACCGGCGATCTCGGCACCCTGGATGAGGACGGCTTCCTGCGCATCACCGGCCGGAAGAAGGAAATCATCGTGACCGCGGGGGGCAAGAACGTCTCCCCGGCCGCGCTGGAGGACCCGATCCGCGCCAACCCGCTGGTCGGCCAGGTGGTGGTGGTGGGCGATCAGCGCCCCTTCATCTCCGCCCTGATCACCCTGGATCGCGATATGCTCCCCACCTGGCTCAAGAACAACGGGCAGGACGAGAGCCTGGATATCGCCCAGGCCGCCACGAACCCGGCCGTCCTGGCCGAGATTCAGCGGGCGATCGACGCCGCCAACACCCGGGTGTCGCGCGCCGAGTCGATCCGCAAGTTCGTGATCCTGAGCACCGAGTTCACCGAGGCCAGCGGCCACCTGACCCCGAAGCTCAGCATCAAGCGCGGCGAGATCCTGCACGACTTCGCCGGGGTAATCGACGGCATCTATGCCAAGACCCCCACCCAGAGCGTGTCTCTGCCCTAGCCCGAGCGGCAAAACGCCCGTGGCCCATCCTCACGAGGATGGGCCACGGGCGTTTTTGCGGGGGTTAGAACCAGGTGCTCTCGCGCACCTCACGCATTGCCTTGCGACGGTTTTCCTTGCTCAGCCGGTCGAGGTAGAGCATGCCGTTGAGGTGGTCGGTTTCGTGCTGCAGCGCCTGGGCGAGCAGTCCCTCACCGGAGACGGTGATCGGGTTGCCGTCCAGGTCGATGCCGGTGACGGTGGCTCGCTCGTAGCGCGGCGTGGGGAACCACAGGTCGGGAACCGAAAGGCATCCCTCCCCCACCTCGGTCAGCTCACCGGCCAGCTCGGTGATCTCGGGGTTGATGACATAGCCGATCACCCCGTCCACGTTGTAGCTGAACGCCCGCAGGTTCACACCGATCTGGGCGGCGGCCACCCCGGCGCGACCGGGCAGCTTGACCGAGTCCACCAGGTCGCGGATCAGGCCGCGCACCCGCTCATCGATCTGGGTGATCGGGTCCGACACGGTCTTCAGGACGGGGTCGCCGAAGATGCGGATCTCGCGTTCGCTCACCGGTGGTTCTCCCGACCGCTGGGCAGGCCCTCCACCACGGCGGCGGCCAGCTGGCGGGCCGCCAGACGGGTTTCCGGGGCCAGGTTGGCGAAGTCGATCGCCGAACCGGCGGCCAGGCGCGGGTCGTAGGGCAGGTGCACCAGGGCGCGCACGCGGGAGGCAAAGTGCCGGTCGATCTCCTCGATCTTGACCAGTCGGCTGATCGGAGTGGGTGCGTTGACCACCACAATCGCGTTCCGCACGAGCTCCTCGTGTCCGTTGACCTCGAGCCAGCTCAGGGTTTCCGAGGCCAGCTTGGCGTCGTCCACGCTGCCACCGGTGACGATGATGATCGAGTCGGCCCGGCCCAGGGTCGCCTTCATGACCGAGTGGACGATTCCGGTGCCACAGTCGGTGAGGATCAGCGAGTAGTACTGGGCGGCCAGGTCGGCGACCACGTTGTAGTCGTCCTCGTTGAATGCCTCGGACAGGTGCGGGTCGGTGTCCGATGCCAGCACGTCCAGGCGGGTCTCGTCGCGGGCAACCAGGTCCGAGAACTCGTTGTAGCCCACGATGTTTTCGGCGTCTCGCACGACGTCACGCACGGTGTAGCGGCTCTGGTGCGCGATCCGCTCGGCCAGGGTTCCGCGGTCGGGGTTGGCATCCACGGCGATCACCCGGTCGCTGCGGGAATCGGCCAGAGCCATGCCCAGCAGGGCGGTCACGGTGGTCTTGCCCACGCCACCCTTCCGGGTCAGCACCGGCACAAAGCGGGCCTCGCCACCGAGGGAGCGACCAATCTTGGTGTCCAGGTCCTTGCGCTCACGCACGGCCTTGGCATCACCCACGTTGATCAGGTGACCGGAGGCGCTGTACAGCAGGTGCTGCCAGAAACCCTCGGGGGCCGGACGGCTGGAGGGGCGGGTCTCCAGCAGACGGTCGGCGGTCAGCAGCGCGGCCGACTCGGGGCCGGCAACCTTACCCTGCTGCTGAATGCCGCCGGGACGGGCGGCGGAAACCACGGCCGAAGACACGGGCACGGGGATCTCGCCGGTGGGACGCACGGTGCTCTGCTGCCCCGTCTTGGTGGTCACGGCGGTGGTGGTCTCGGCGCTGGCGGCGGCCTGCCCGGTGGTGGTCTCGGCGCTGGTCCGGTCTGACGGGTTGGTCATGTCCTGGCTTTCGTCGTTCTGCTCCGCGTCGGCGGAGGGGGCGTCGAGTGACTCGGCAATGCCGGGCTCACTCGGGGTGATGGGGTCCGAATCGGACTCTACGTCGGCGGATGCGCGGGGGTCCTCGGCAATGTCGGTTTCGGCCGCCGCGATGTCGTCAACGGGCGAATCGATGTGCTCGTCATCAACCTCGTCGTACTCGGCCTCGATCTCGGCGTCCTCGTCGTCGGCATCGGCCAGTTCGGCCGCGGCAGCTTGCTCGGCGGCACGCTCCTCGGCCAGGAGGCGCTCGAACTCGGCCTCCTCGGCGAGACGCTCTTCCTCGGCCACGCGGGCAGCTTCGGCTTCCGCAGCGAGACGCTCTTCCTCGGCCACGCGGGCAGGTTCGGCTTCCGCAGCGAGACGCTCCTCTTCGGCAAGGCGAGCGGCTTCGGCTTCCTCAGCTACGCGAGCCTCTTCGGCCACGCGGGCTTCCTCGGCGAGACGCTCCTCCTCGGCAACGCGCTCCTCCTCAGCCACGCGCTCTTCCTCGGCAACACGGGCGGCTTCGGCCTCGGCAGCCACTCGTTCCTCTTCGGCGACACGCGCCGCTTCGGCTTCCTCAGCCAGACGCTCCTGCTCGGCCAAGCGGGCGGCTTCGGCTTCCGCAGCCAGACGCTCCTCCTCGGCCACGCGGGCGGCTTCGGCTTCCTCAGCAATACGCTCTTCCTCGGCCACGCGGGCGGCTTCGGCTGCCGCGGCCAGACGCTCCTGCTCGGCGATGCGCGCCTGCTCGGCCTCCTCGGCCAACCGGGCCTGCTCGGCAAGCCGCGCCTCTTCGGCCAGGCGCTCGCGCTCGGCCTTCTCGGCGGCGCGCTGCTCCTCCGCCAGGCGAGCGGCCTCGGCGGCCTGCTGCTTCTGCTCGGCGATGCGGGCGGCCTTGGCCTCCTTCGCGGCACGCTTCTGCTCGAGCTTGGCCTCCTTGGCCGCACGCTTCTGCTCGGCGATGCGCGCCTGCTCGGCCTCGCGGGCCTGACGTTTTTCTTCCGCCAGGCGGGCTGCCTCGGCGGCCGCCACACGCTTTTCCTCGGCGAGGCGTTCCGCCTCGGCCTGGCGAGCCTCCTCGGCGAGACGAGCCTGTTCGGCCTCCTCGGCCAGGCGGGCCTCTTCAGCAACGCGAGCTTCCTCGGCGAGACGGGCTTCCTCGGCCGCACGCTCGGTCGCCGCCTGCTCGGCAATGCGACGTTCCTCGGCCTCACGCTCGGCTTCGGCCTCCTCGGCCAGACGTCGTTCCTCGGCTTCGGCCTCCTCGGCCAGACGTCGTTCCTCGGCTTCGCGTTCGGCCTGCGCCTCATCGGCCGCACGCTGCTCCTCGGCCAGGCGATCCGCCTCGGCCTGCTCGGCGGCACGTTCCTCCTCGGCGAGACGGGCAGTCTCGGCCTCATCGGCCGCGCGCTGTTCGGCTTCCAGGCGATCGGCCTCGTCCTGCTCGGCCCGACGTGCGGCCTCGGCCTCGTCATTCACCCGGGCTTCCTCGGCAACACGAGCGGCCTCGGCCTCATCGGCAACGCGCGCCTCCTCGGCCTCGCGCTCGGCGGCAAGCTGCTCAGCCAACGCAACCTCGGCGGCGGCCTCGGCCGCGTGCAGATCGTCTACCGAGAGTGGGCTCGGCCGTTCGGCGGTGTCGGCGTCAAATTCGCCGTCCACACTCACCAGGTCGTCCTCCAGGACGTCCTCATCAAAGTCATCATCGTCGGCGTACTGCGCAAGCGCGGCGCCCACGGGGATCGATACCGTGGCCGGTGCCGCAACGCTGAGCGTTACGGCACCGGGATCGAGTTCATCGATCGGGGGTAATTCAATTTCGTGCTCGTCCATGGCAGCGCCATTATCGGCCTGTGGTGCCATTGTCCTTCGCCTCCAGCTCTGGGAGCACGAACCGAATAGTTCGTGCCTAAGCGCTCGCGCCGATCACTGCGATCAGATCGCCGGCCTCTACCTGCTGGGTGCCGGAGATTGCGAGCCGCTCAATTTTGCCAGCGATCGAGGCCGTAATTGCGGCCTCCATCTTCATTGCTTCAATCGAGGCGACCGGGGTTCCGGCCTCCACAACATCACCAATCTGACCCTTAAGAGTAACAACTCCAGAGAACGGCGCCGAAACGTGGGCGGGATTGCCCGCGTCGGCCTTCTCGGCAACCACGGTTTCCACGGTGATCGAACGGTCCCGAACGAACACCGGACGCAGCTGTCCGTTGAGGATCGTCATGACCGTGCGCACGCCCTTGCTGTCGGGTGCACCGATAGCCTCCAGGCCCGCGTACAGACGCACACCCTTGGAGAACTCCACCACGTGCTCCCCGCCCGGCTCCAGGCCGTACAGGTAGTCCAGGGTGGCGAGGATCGACAGGTCACCGTACTGCTCACGGCTGCGCTCGTAGCTCGCGGTGGGAGCCGGGAAGAGCAGGCGGTTCAGGGTCGAACGACGCTCCTCGGAGGTGCCATCCAGCAGTGCGGCGTCGGCTTCGGAAACCTCGGCGATCGAGATGTCAACGTTGCGTCCGGCCAGCACCTTGGTGCGGAAGGGCTCGGGCCAGCCACCGGGCAGGTCGCCCAGCTCGCCGGCCATGAAGCCCACCACGGAATCCGGGATGTCGTACTTCTCGGGGTTTGCCTCGAAGTCCGCCGGGTCCGCCTTGACCGCCGCCAGGTGCAGGGCCAGGTCGCCCACCACCTTGGAGGACGGGGTCACCTTGGGCACGCGGCCCAGGATGCGGTTGGCCTCGGCGTAGAGGTCCTCGATCAGCTCGAAGTCGTCGGCCAGGCCCAGCGCGATGGCCTGCTGACGCAGGTTGGAGAGCTGACCACCCGGAATCTCGTGACGGTACACGCGACCGGTCGGGCCCGGCAGACCGGACTCGAACGGCTTGTAGACGTGGCGCACGGCCTCCCAGTAGGGCTCGAGGTCGCTCACCGCGGCCAGCGAGATGCCCGCGTCACGCTCGGTGTGAGCGAGGGCGGCCACCAGGGCCGAGATCGAGGGCTGGCTGGTGGTGCCCGACATCGGGGCGCTAGCCACGTCCACGGCGTCCGCGCCGGCCTGCGAGGCCGCCAGCAGGGTCGCCAGCTGGCCGCCGGCGGTGTCGTGGGTGTGGACAACCACGGGGACGTCGAAACGCTCCCGCAGGGCGCTCACGAGCTTGGTCGCGGCGGCCGGACGCAGCAGACCCGCCATGTCCTTGATCGCCAGCTGGTGCGCACCGGCATCCACGATCTGCTGGGCCAGGTTGAGGTAGTAGTCGAGGGTGTAGAGATCCTCGTTGGGGTCCAGCAGGTCGCCGGTGTAGCACAGGGCAACCTGGGCCACGGCGGTCTTGGTAGCCAGAACCGCGTCGATGGCCGGACGCACCTGCTCAACATCGTTCAGGGCATCGAAGATGCGGAAGATATCCACACCGCTCTCGGCGGCCTCACGCACGAAGGCGTCGGTGACCGAGGTGGGGTACGGGGTGTAGCCCACGGTGTTCCGGCCGCGCAGCAGCATCTGGATCGCCACGTTCGGCAGTGCCTCACGAAGCTTGACCAGACGCTCCCAGGGGTCCTCGCCGAGGAAGCGCAGTGCGACGTCGTAGGTCGCGCCGCCCCAGGCCTCAACCGAGACCAGCTGCGGGGTCATCCGGGCCACATACGGGGCCACGGCGACCAGGTCGCGGGTACGCACGCGGGTCGCCAGCAGCGACTGGTGAGCATCACGGAAGGTCGTGTCGGTCACCCCCAGTGCCGTCTGCGCGCGCAGCTCGGCGGAGAAGGCCGCCGGGCCCACCTCGAGCAGGCGCTGACGCGATCCGGCCGGGGCGGGGATGGTCAGATCCAGCGCCGGCAGCTTCTCGGCCGGGTCGATGGTGTTCGGACGCGGACCGTAGGGCTGGTTGACGGTGACATCGGCCAGCCAGTTGAGGATCTTGGTTCCACGGTCCTTGGACACGCGTCCCGCGAGCAGCTGCGGACGCTCATCGATGAACGAGGTGCTCAGGTCGCCCACCTCGAACGACGGGTCATCCAGCACGGCCTGCAGGAACGGAATGTTGGTGGAGACACCACGGATCCGGAACTCGGCCAGGGCGCGACGGGCACGGATCACCGCGGCACCAAAGTCGCGGCCGCGGCAGGTGAGCTTGGCCAGCATCGAGTCGAAGTGGGGGCTGATCTGTGCGCCGGGGTTGATGGTTCCACCATCCAGGCGGATACCGCCACCACCCGGGGAGCGGTACGTGGTGATCTTGCCGGTGTCGGGACGGAAGCCCTGGGTGGGGTCCTCGGTGGTGATGCGGCACTGCAGCGCGGCACCACGAATCACCAGGGTGTCCTGGTCGAGACCGAGGTCGCTCAGGGTCTCCCCCGAGGCGATCCGCATCTGCGACTGGACGAGGTCCACATCGGTGATTTCCTCGGTGACCGTGTGCTCCACCTGAATTCGCGGGTTCATCTCGATGAACACGTGCTGACCCGCGCGCGCCCCGGCGGTGTCCACCAGGAACTCGACGGTGCCGGCGTTGGCGTAGTTGATCGACTTGGCGAAGGCCACCGCGTCGCGGTAGAGGGCCTGACGCAGCTCCTCGGAGATGTTGGGGGCCGGGGCGATCTCGACAACCTTCTGGTTGCGTCGCTGCACCGAGCAGTCGCGCTCGAACAGGTGCATCACGTTGCCCTGCTCATCGGCGAGGATCTGCACCTCGATGTGACGGGGGCGCAGCACCGCCTGCTCGAGGAACATGGTGGGGTCACCGAACGCGCTGTCGGCCTCGTGCATGGCCTCTTCCAGGGCCGGACGCAGCTCGGCCAGGGTCTCCACGCGGCGCATGCCTCGTCCGCCACCACCGGCGACGGCCTTGGCGAACAGCGGGAAGCCCACACCCTCGGCACCGGCCAGCAGCTCCTCGATGTCCCGCGAGGCGGGGGTCGACACCAGAACCGGAACGCCCGCGGCAATCGCGTGCTCCTTGGCGGTCACCTTGTTACCGGCCATCTCCAGCACATTGTTGGCCGGACCGATGAACTTGATGCCGTGGGCGGCTGCCTGGGCGGCCAGCTCGGGGTTTTCGGACAGGAAGCCGTAACCCGGGTAAATTGCATCGGCGCCGCTCTCCAGGGCGACCCGAATAATCTCCGACACGTTCAGATAGGCGCGTACCGGGTGACCCTTCTCACCAATCTGGTACGCCTCATCGGCCTTCAAACGGTGCATCGAGTTGCGGTCCTCATACGGGAAGACGGCAACGGTCTTGGCACCCAGCTCATATGCGGCGCGGAAGGCGCGAATCGCGATCTCTCCGCGGTTTGCCACGAGAATTTTCTGGAACATGTAACCCTTTCTGGCAGCGGGGCCTACCTGATCTTTCAGGCGAGTTTTAGGTGTAGACAGCTTAGTGAAGGTAATATCTAGTTTTGTGCATGTACTTAGCGTTTCTAGCCTCAAGGGCGGCGTCGGGAAAACTACGGTTAGTCTCGGCCTCGCTTCCGCCGCCTTCGCTAAGGGCGTTAGGACCCTGGTGGTTGATCTCGACCCCCAGTCCGACGTCTCAACGGGGATGGACATCGCGGTGGCCGGTCGACTCAATGTAGCGGATGTTTTGGCGTCCCCCAAAGAGAAGACCGTCCGTCAGGCGATCGCGCCCTCAGGTTGGACAAAAACCCACCCAGGAACCCTTGACGTGATGATCGGCAGCCCGTCGGCCATCAACTTCGACGGTCCGCACCCCTCGATCCGGGATATCTGGAAGCTCGAGGAGGCGCTGGCCTACGTCGAAGACGATTACGACCTCGTGATCATCGACTGCGCCCCGTCGCTTAACGCCCTAACCCGTACGGCCTGGGCGGCCAGTGACCGCGTGTGTGTGGTGACCGAGCCCGGTCTGTTCTCCGTCGCCGCCGCCGACCGTGCGCTGCGGGCGATCGAGGAGATCCGCCGCGGACTCAGCCCGCGGCTGCAGCCGCTGGGCATCATCGTCAACCGCGTTCGCTCGCAGTCGATGGAGCACCAGTTCCGCATCAAGGAGCTGCGGGACATGTTTGGTCCCCTGGTGCTGAGCCCCCAGCTGCCCGAGCGCACCTCGCTGCAGCAGGCCCAGGGCGCGGCCAAGCCGCTCCACATCTGGCCCGGCGACTCGGCTCAGGAGATGGCCAAGCACTTCGATCAGCTGCTCGAGCGTGTGCTGCGCACCGGCCGGGTGGGCGAGTACGCCGAGCCCGACCAGCCCTCCAACAGCCGCGCCGCCGCGATCCAGGCGGACTAGCCGGACACACCCGTCAACGCGGGCTCGGACCCTCGGGTCCGGGCCCGCGTTTTGTTGTGCGGAGGCCCCGCCGTACGCGGCCGGCGGCACCCCGGCCACGCAGTATCCCGTCGTATTCGGGATGTTCCCCGCGCCTCTGCGGGTCCGCCTGTACGGATGGGGACGGCATCGCGGAACTCAAAACACCCATTTTGCCCCTTTTCGGGGTGCAATTCGCGCAAACGTGCAGGCTGCTCGGGCGTCGCGACACGCCGAGGAATCGACCGTGTTGGGAAAAGTTCAGAGACTGGTCAGCTCACTCTCAGCACGGAAAGGGGACCTCGTGGACGCCCCCTACGCCCGCGGACCGAGCGCCATCCGGACAGACAAAACGAGCCAGGGATAACCCTGGCTCGAGGAGGAGTCGCGGACCCCTAGGAAACGGACCGTCCGCGGCGGCGGGCCGCGAGCTCATCCGAGGGCTCATGCTGCTGACGATCAAACTCCACCAGGGTGGACTCAACCTCGCGCAGCACCTTCCCCACGGCGATGCCAAACACGCCCTGACCGCGGCTCACCAGGTCGATAACCTCGTCGTTGGAGGTACAGAGATAAACCGAGGCACCATCGCTCATCAGCGTGGTCTGGGCGAGGTCGTGGACCCCGGCCTCGCGCAGCTGCTCGACCGCCGTGCGGATCTGCTGGAGCGAGATTCCGGTGTCCAGCAGGCGCTTGACGAGCTTGAGTACCAGGATGTCGCGAAACCCGTAAAGACGCTGCGTCCCCGAGCCCGCGGCCCCACGAATGGTGGGCTCTACCAGGCCGGTACGCGCCCAGTAGTCGAGCTGACGATAGGTGATCCCCGCAGCGCGAGCGGCGACGTTACCCCGGTAACCGGCGTCGGCATCAAGCTCGGGAAGTCCATCCGTAAACAGCGGATCAAGGTCGTAGCGCGGGCCTGTGCCCGAACCCGGTTCGTTCATGTGCCCGCTCCCTTCTGCAGTCTTCGGCGGGTGATATAACCCACGCTACCGGCAGCCGCGGACTTCTCGGCTTAGGCCCCCCAAAAAGGTGCGGCGTGTCGAGCCAAATCGGCCGATCCGTAATGCTTCCGTGACCTTGAGACCCCGCCGGGCGGCGTGTCGTCGCCGGGGAAAATAAGTCTAACCCCGGGTCACGCATCGGGCCAGGGTACGGCACACACCGCGCCTTCGGGTTGCAGACGGTGCACGTCCCTGGGGGACGCTGGCAGCGCTTGACCCTAGGAGCGCAGACGGCACTCGCCCCTGGGACACGGTCAATGCAGGGTCCTAGAGGCCCAGGCGGTGCTGAGCCTAGGGGCGCAGGCGGTCCAGGGCCGCGCGCAGCAGCACCGTACGAACCCGATCAAACCCCTCGCCGATCTCGGCAGCCTGCTCGAGCGAGCGGGCGCGACTGGCGGCATCGGGACGTGCCGCCAGGGAGGATACCGAGCGCTCGATCAGCCCCACCTCGCGCTCGATCTGCGCATGGAATCCACGCAGGTGACGCGGCTCAATGCCGCGACGGGAAAGCGCAACCAGGGTCGAGAGCATCGTGACCGCGTCCTCGGCGTAGCTCTCCCCCGCGGGGATCAGGCCGGCACTCACGGCCTCGGTCAGCAGCGAGGCAGGCGCACCCGTGGTCGACAGCAGCGTCTCCCGGGTGAGGCGGCGCGCACCCTGCAACATCGAGGAAGACCCGCCGGGCAACACCGGAGTGATGCCGTTATCCATATCCGTCAGATAGCCGCGAATCACCTTCAGCGGAAGGTAGTGATCACGCTGAAGCGAGAGGATCAGGCGCAGACGCTCCACATCCTCGGCGGAAAACTTTCGATAGCCGGACCGGGTGCGCTGAGGCGAAACCAGGCCCTGCTCCTCGAGGAAGCGCAGCTTGGAGTTACTCAGATCGGGGAAGTCACCCGAGAGACGGGCGAGAACCTGGCCGATACTGAGCAGACCGGTCACGCGTCCCAAATCCTGGGACGCGTGACCGGTCTGTGAACGAGCGGGTTGTACCGACACGTTGTTAGGCGTCACCCGGGACGTGCTGGTCGGCACGCAGGTCGTGGCGCGACGGGTAGAAGGTGAGGCGGAACTTGCCCACCTGCACCTCGGCACCGTCGTACAGCTCGACGCTCTCGATCCGCTCGCCGGCATGGTAGGTGCCGTTGAGGGAGTTGAGGTCGCGCAGCTCAAAACCATTGGGGGTGCGCACAAATTCGGCATGACGACGCGACACGGTCACATCGTCAAGGAAGATGCTGGCGTTGGGGTGGCGCCCGACGGTGGAGAGATCCGAATCGAGCAGGAAGCGGGCACCCGTATTGGGTCCGCGACGCACGATCAGCAGCGCCGAGCCCGGAGGCAGGGCGTTGATGGCCGACTGCTCGGCCTCGGAAATCTCGCGATCAATGGGCGCAACCGTGGTGCCGAGATCCTGGCTGTAAGCAGCCGTAGCATCGACAGCGGGTTCTCCCGCGTCACCTGTTGCGGGACGGCGCACAAACGACTGTGTGTGCGGGTTCTTATCTTCGTGGATTGACACCGTGTACCTCCTTTTTCCAGCCTATCGGATTGAACGTGCCCTGGGGAGTGCAACGCACGGTCCTCTTTATAGAAGTCATTTTGGGTCGGTTTTCCGAACGTCGAATATAAAAACCGCCGCCAAATACCCCCAACCCGCGGGACATATTCACGGTAATTCGCGGGATAACCCGCCACTTTCGCACGAAATCGGTGTGTTTCTTTTGATTCTGCGCTACTGTGAACGAAGCAAGCTCAGTGTGTCTGAGCGGTTCGCCTCGATGTGCATCGAGGAGGAAGTCCCCCGCTGACACACTCCGCACCAACACAGGGCACCCCCAGAAAGCACGCGGGGGTACCTCGGAAATTAGATGTCACGCATTACCACGCAGACCCGGGCCACGGCGGCCCTGGTGTCTTGGCCGAGCCGGCCGACCCGCATTGCGGGTGCCACGGCGCTGTATTCAGCACCGGGTATTCAGCGGCGTGCATCAGACATGTCGACCCCGTCCATGTCTCTCGCCTCACGCCCCGGCGTGTTGGCCTCCTCCCCCACCGAGGTCTCGGCGCCGTTCTCGCGCCGCCTCGCCGCCGGGCAGGAATCCTCAGATCTTCGCGTTGACCGGACCTCGGTTGCGCGTTCATACTCGTTCACACGAGACCCGAAGGGTTTTGGTTTCGACCAAAACCTGTCAGGATCCTCGATGAACGTTGTCGCACCGTTGTTGTATTGCACAGGTTTTGGGGCAGTCAGGTCTTCTTCGCAAGACATGATCGCTTTTCTTCAGGAGCTAGCACAGAACACCGCGACGAACCGGTTCGAAACTCGTACCGGGTCACCTAAAGAAAAGAGATAATCATGGCAACTGGAACCGTGAAGTGGTTCAACGCTGAAAAGGGCTTCGGCTTCATCACCCCGGACGACGGTTCGGCTGATGTTTTCGCGCACTACTCGGCAATCGCATCGAGCGGCTTCCGCTCGCTCGACGAGAACCAGCGTGTTGAGTTCGACACTGTTGAGGGCCCCAAGGGTCTGCAGGCTGAGAACATCCGCGGCGTCTAATACCGCAACCCCGAAACCCCCGTCGTCCCTTCGGACGGCGGGGGTTTCGTCTTGCCCGGGTCACTCACGGCGATAAGCTGAGGGCATGAACACGGAAGGCTCGGTACGCCTGGACAGCTGGCTCTGGGCCGTACGACGCTATAAAACCCGCTCCCAGGCAACCACGGCATGCCGTGCCGGACACGTGCGGGTCAACGGCGACACGGTCAAGGCGTCCACCCAGGTTAAGCTCGGCGATGAGGTACGTGTGCGCGTGGCCGGGTTCGATTCGATCCTCGAGGTCACCGGCCTGATTACCAAGCGGGTGGGTGCCCCTGCCGCGGCCCTGGCGGCCAAGGACAACACCCCGCCACGGCCCTCAAAGCTGGAAACGGCCGCGCCCATTCTGCGTGACCGCGGAGCGGGTCGTCCCACCAAGCGGGAGCGTCGCGCGCTGGATGAGCTGCGCGGCTTCGAACGGGACTAGCGCGGGCTAGTGTGCGGCGGCGAGGGTTCCGCCGACGGCGGTGTCGATGCCGGTTGCCGGGGTCAGCCCCGAGTGCACCAGCGAGATCGTGGCGCGCGCGACGCGCACGTAGTCGTCCCCGCGGGCGATGCGGCGCGAGCCGGCCTCGACCAGGCCCTGAATCAGTTCCACCATCAGGCTGGGGTTTTCCACGCCCATCTGGTCCACGGCGTCGCGCAGCGGCGACATCAGCGCCACGTGCAGCTCGATGACCTCGCGACGGTGGTAGTCCGGCAGCCGGGTTCCACCCAGCGCGTCGGCCACATCGTGCTTGCCCTCGGCGACCAGGCGCAGGCTGGTGAAGATATATCCGTCCAGGCGCTCGGAGGCGGTGGCCGAACCGGCCAGGGCTCGTTCGATCTCCCCGGTCCACTCGGCAAAGGATCCGAGGGCGATTTCGGCCAGCAGATCGGTTGCCGAGTTGAAGTACTCGTACACGCTGGAGCGAGCCAGTCCGATCCGCTTACCCACCCGGGCAAGCGTGACGGCGTCGACACCGGACTCCAGGAGCTCCTCGGTGGCGGCCTGGATCAGCTCATCCCGACGACGCGAGCGGTGCTCGGCTACGGTGGGCGCGGTGATACGTGGCATGACTCAAGTATCTCCCACCATCCTCCAAAAGGTGTAATGATTCCGACAATCTGTCGGATAGGGTTTTAAGCATGGAGATCCTGAGAAACGTTCTGCTCATCCTTCACTTTGTGGGTCTGGCCGCCATTCTGGGCGGGGCAATGACCCAGATCAAGGCCATTAAGACCGGCACGGCACGCCTGGTTCCCGGCATCCTGCACGGGTCGTGGTTGCAGCTGGTCAGCGGCCTGGGACTGGTCGCCCTGGCTGAAATGAACGCCGACGTGACGGTTGACCACATGAAGGTGGGCATCAAGCTGCTGATCCTGGTGGCGATCCTGGTGATCGCCCTGATCAACAAGAAGAAGGAGCCGCTGGCCGGTTGGGTGATTCCCACCGTGGCCGGGCTGACCGTGGTGAACATCATCGTGGCGGTTGTGGTTCGCTAGTCCCCCTCCCTCTTTTCCCCGCCGGGCATCCCGCCCGGCGGGGTTTTCTGTTTAGAGCGTGGGGATCGCGTCCCAGATATCCGCGGCGAGACGCTCCAGCAGTGGGCCCGCCTCGGCCATGCTGCGCGCGGGATCGGGCTCAATCGCGGCGAGGGCAAACACGCGACCCAGGTGGGCGTCCCGTGCTTGCGCCGGGGTGAGTTCCGAGCGCCCGCACACGACCAGCACGGGCACACCCACTCGATGGGCAGCCTCGGCCACCCCCACCGGAACCTTGCCGCCGAGGCTCTGAGCATCCAGGCTGCCCTCGCCGGTGATGACCAGGTCGGCGCCCCGAATGAGCCGGTCCACACCGGTGAGTTCACACACCACGTCGATGCCGGGACGCCGCTCGGCGCGCAGGATCCCCAGCGCCGCAAAACCGACCCCACCCGCGGCACCGGCCCCGGGAGAACTCGCGGCACCCCACACCGCATCGGCCACGACACCCGCCCCCGGAGAACTCGCGGCACCCCACACCGCATCGGCCACGACACCCGCCCCCGGAGAACTCGCAGCATGCTGGACCAGGTCGGACTCCGGGGCCTCTGCCGCGGCGAGTACCGCCACCAGGCGGGCCAGGGCGGCGTCCAGGCGCGCGCGAAGATCCTCGTCGGCACCCTTCTGAGCCCCAAAAACCCGGGCCGCCCCGCGCGGGCCGCACAGTGGGTTATCCACGTCGGAGGCGAGAACAAACTCGGTGGCGCTGATCCGCGGGTCGAGGGTCGAGAGGTCCGCAGTCGCGAGGCTTTCCAGCCCCAGACCCCCGGGTGGGATCGGGTCCCCGGAGTGATCCAGCAGGCGCACGCCCAGGGCCGTGAGAAGACCGGCACCACCGTCGGTGGTGGCGCTGCCGCCCACGGCGAGAATGATTCGCGTGGCCCCACGGTCCAGGGCCGCGCGGATCAGCTCGCCGGTGCCCACCGTGGTGGCCGCGCCGGGATCTCGACGATCCGGCGGCACCAGGTCGAGTCCGGAGGCTGCGGCCAGCTCAACCAACGCGGTGCGAGACTCGGAGGGTGGGTCCGCGGGTGTGGCTGTAGCCGCGGTTTCGGCTTCCTGAGTGGCGGTTGCCTGGGTGGCGGTTGCTCGGTCGATTGCCGCCACTCCGGAGGAATCGGATGCGGGTGTGGCATCGGCGGGTGGGAACAGGGCAAATGATGCCGAGACCGGGGTACCGTGTGGCCCGACTACGCGCACCGGGATCTCGGTCGCGCCCGCTTCCAGTGCGGCGCGCAGCGTGCCCTCCCCGCCGTCGGCCAGGGGCACGATGTCGATGATCGGTTCCGAAGCTCCCGCGGCGTGGGCGGCCGCGCGCAGGCCACGCGCCAGATGGGTACCCACGGCGCGGGCGTCGAGGGAGTGTTTGAACTTGTCGGTCGCAATGACGATGCGCATGGGTCCGCCTTCGTTGGCCAGCCTGGGGTGGCACCAGCCTAGCGGGCGCTCCGGATCCACGGCACAAACACGAATGCCCGGCCCCGCGAAGGCGAAGCCGGGCATCGTCGAAGCGGTCTAGTCGGCGTCGAAGGGGCGCACGTTGAACGCGGCCGCCAGCGCCATGATCTTGCGGGCGCGGCCGAGGCGCGGCAGGTCCGATCCGTCGCGGACGATCTCGCCGCGGGCGGTGAAGTCCAGCAGGAAGGTGTTGGCCCAGCTCACGTCGGTACGGGTCGGGCTGATGACCTCGTTAACCACCGGGGTCTGATCCGCGCTCAGGCACAGCTTGCCGGTCATGCCCATCATCACGGTGATGCCCGACTGCTCGCGCAGGATCGGGTGGCTCTCGCCCACGGTCGGTCCATCGATCGGACCGGGCAGGCCGGCCGCGCGGCTGGCAACCACCAGGCGGGCGCGCGGGTAGGCCATCGCCTCACGGTCGGCGCTCATGCCGGTGTCGCGACGGAAGTCGCCGGAGCCAAACGCCAGGCGGAAGGCACCGGGCGCACGGGCGATACGACCGGCGTCCTCGATGCCCAGGGCCGACTCAACCAGGGCAACCACGGGACGCTGCCCGCCGAGGATCTGGTGGGTCGCGGTGACCTGCTCGGGATCCTCGGTCTTGGCCAGCATGACCCCCAGCAGGCCGGGCGCGTGACGCAGGGCCTCCAGGTCGTCCCGCCAGAACTCGGTGGTGTAGTCGTTGATCCGCACCCAGGCGCTGTTGCCCTCGGTGTGCAGCCAGCGGGCGACGTCCTCGCGCGCCTGGGGCTTGCGGCTCGGGTCCACGGCGTCCTCGATGTCCAGGATGACCGCGTCGGCCGAGGAGCGCACACCCTGCTCGATCAGGTCGGGCTGAGTGGCGTTGACCAGCAGCCAGGAGCGGGCGAGGTCCGCGGGTACCGCGGTACGACGCCGAGTCGAGGGAAGGTCGATGGTATTCGTGGTCAGCGGTTCACTCAATTTTGTACTCTTTCCCATTCCCCAGCCGCGGAATGTGTTCACCGGAGGCACGCATGCCCGGGTACTCTCGTCCATTCACGGGTCGCGACGTCGCGAGCGGCACCACGGGGCGGGCCAGCGTCCATCGTAACCCGACCCCGCCACGTACACGCCGAGGGGTGCGAAACTCCGCGATGACCACGCGGTTTATCCCCGGTCGCGACAGACACGGAGCGGAAACTTTTGTTGCCGGGATGGATACCCGCACACCCAAAATCCGCGGGATTTCGGGGATGTCCGCCGCGACCCACACGGGCCACCGCGCCAAACCGTCGGTTTGCCGAAAATCGCCCGCGTCTGGCGGGGCAGACAAAAACCCGGGCACCGGATGTGGCGGGGCACTCGAAACCGGTCTAGACGAGGGAACGCAGGGTGGCCACGATGCCCGCGCCACCGGCGAGGAGTAGTTCGGCATCGGGGCGGTCCCCGGTTTCTCCCGCGAGGACGCCCCCGGCCTCGGTGACGATCAGCGCACCGGCGGCCCAGTCCCAGGGTGCGAGACCGCGCTCGACATAGGCGGCCACGTGTCCCGCGGCGACCGCGCACAGGTCTGCGGCAGCCGATCCCCCGATCCGGAGATCCCGCACCCGCGGGGTGAGAGCTTCCAGGGTCGCCGCCTGTCGGCGTCGAATGGCCGGGTCATACGCCAGTCCGGTCGCGATGATCGCCGCGCTCAGGTCGGCACCGGCCAGCACCCTGACCGTCCGGCCATCCGCGGTGGCGCCGCCGCCGGCGTGGGCCGAGAACAGCTCCGTCGCGGTATTGCCCAGGCACAGCGCGATCGCGCCGGCATAGGCGCGCCACCGAGCCGGGTCGCCCGGGGCGCTGACCGCGGCCACCGACACCGCGAAGGGTCCGGCACCGGTGACAAAGTTGGTGGTCCCATCGATCGGATCGACCACCCAGACGATGCCGCTGGTCCCGGCGATCTGCGCGGTACCCTCCTCGCCGAGGAAACCGTCCTCGGGACGGGCAGTCAGCAGGATGTCGCGCAGCAGGTGTTCGGCCTCGCGATCCACCTCGGTCACCACGTCGATCGCGGAGGACTTGGTATCCACGGCACCGATGCCCGTGCGCCGACGCTCGAGGATGTGCTCGCGAACCCGCAGCGCGGCGGATTCGGCGAGCGCGCGCAGGGCCGCGGGGACGGCGTGCTCCGTGGGAGCCGCGTGATCGGAGGCCACGGTCTCGGCGGTGCCGGTCCGGGCCGCGGGGGTAGGGGGCGCGGCGGGGGCGGCATGCTCGGTGGAGGCGGGGACGGAGCCTGGGGCTGATGCGGAAGTGGCGGTCATGGACGCGCTCGCTTTCTGGGACGCGGCGGCTAGGACAGCCCCACGACGGGCTGCACCACCCGGCGCTGTTCGGGTGTGTGGGCGGTGAGGAAATCGAAGTCGCAGCCGGTATCGGCCTGGCCCACGTGACGGCGGTAGAGCAGCGGCCATCCGCGCAGGTCGGCGGGTTCGGGACGAATGTGGGCCGCCAGACGCACGGCGAGCTCCGCCTCGGTGAGGTCGACGTTCAGGGAGCGTGCGTCCAGATCCAGGGAGATCAGGTCACCGGTGCGCAGGAGCCCGATGGGTCCACCGATCGCGGCCTCGGGACTCACATGCACGATGCAGGATCCAAACGCGGTCCCGGACATTCTGCCGTCGCTGATCCGCAGCATGTCGGTGACCCCCTGGGCGGCGAGCACCCGGGGAATGGGGATCACTCCCCACTCGGGCATGCCCGGGGCTCCCACCGGTCCGGCACCGGTGAGGACGAGCACGGTGTCCGGGGTGACCGCCAGGGTGGGATCGTGGATCTCGCGGCGCATCTGCGCGTAGCTGTGCCAGACCAGCGCCGGGCCGGTGTGCACGCGGCGCAGCTCGGGGGCGGTGGCCAGGCGGAGCAGGCTACCGCGCGGGGCCAGATTGCCCCGCAGGACGGCAAACGCCTCGGGGGCCACCGGATCGGTGAGCGGGCGGATCGGTCGCGTGCTCCCGGCGGGATGCCCCGGCCGGGCGGATGGCTCGCGCCCGGTATCACCGGCGGTCGCATCTAGGCCGGGAACTGGATGCGCTTCGGTACCGTCTGCGGTCGCAACCGGGCTCCGCTCCGGCACCGACTCGGCGGCGCGCAGGTGCGTGCGCCAGGGGCGTCCGTCGGCGGCGCGCAGGTTCGCATCGATCAGGGAGTCCAGCGTGTGGAGCAGGGCGGGGGTCCCGCCCGCGCGGTCGAAGTCGGCGAGCAGCCCGGCCCCGGCCGGTTCGATGTCCGCGATGACCGGAACCTCCCGGGAAATGCGATCCAGCGTATCGCCGTCCAGGGTGATGCCCACCCGTCCGGCGAGCGCGATCAGATGGATCACCGCATTGGGTGACCCGCCCAACGCACACAGCGCCACCAGCGCATTGCGGAAGGCCGACTCGGTGAGGATGCGCTGCGGGGTGTCCGCGGGATCCGCGCGCAGCACCGTCTCGGTCAGCGTGATCCCGCTGCGATAGGCGGCCTCCGCCCGGGCCACGCTTCCGGCGGCAGCCCCCGCGGTCCCGGGGAGCATGAAGCCGAGCACCTCGGTGAGGATCGCCAGGGTCGAGGCCGTCCCCATTGTGTTGCAGGTTCCGGGACCGCAGGCCAGCGCCCGTTCGAAACTCTTCCAGGCGTCCGAATCTCGGGTGCCGCTCTGCCGCTCATGGTCGGCACGCCAGAGGGCCGTGCCGGTGCCCAGCCGCGCGTCGTCGAGAACCCCGGCGGCGCGCGGACCACTCACCACCGCGAGGGTGGGCAGATTGGCGCTGGCCGCCCCCATTAGGGCACCGGGCAGCGATTTATCGCAGCCGGCCAGCAGGATCAGCCCATCCAGCGGATACGCGCGCGCGTACTCCTCCACCTCGATCGAGAGCAGGTTGCGATAGAGCATCGCCGTGGGCTTCATCAGGTCCTCCCCGAGGCTCATCACCGGGAACACCACGGGGATCCCGCCGGCCTCGCGGATGCCACGCTCGGCATCCTCCACCAGGGATCGCAGCGGGAGGTTACACGGGTTCAGGGTCGAGGAGGAGTCGGCGATGCCGATCAGCGGCCGTCCCGATTCCAGGTCCTCGGTCACCCCCGAGTTGCGTAGCGCGACCCGGTGCATGACCGAGATTTCGGATTCGCCTACAAACCACTCGGCACTACGCGGTGTATACATCGGGTCGCTTCTCTCGGGTGGGCAGGAGGCGGATCGGGGCCGGCGCCGAGTCCAGCCCGATCGGCAGGGGCACGCGCACGGGCAGGGGCACGGGCACGGGCACGGGTGCCCGATCATCGCGGCCCGAGTCGTCTACGGGATGGGCGTATGCGCACCCGAGGGGAAGACCGGGACGGCACCGGTCAGACTCCGGCACACCCATCGCAGCAGCGTTTGGTGGCCGGGAGGTGGCCACCAGTAGACGCACCGGTGAACGATCCTCGCCGCCCCGGCGGGCCCGGGTGAACACTTCGAATCAGCCCGCGCGGGCGGGACCTCGGCACGCCGCCGCGGCATAGAGTGACCTCGGCCCAGCACCCATCAGGAGGAAACCGTGTCCGAACCCGCGTCGCGCCAGGGCGTCGAACGCCGCGACTACACGGTGGCCAGCGTCGCCCGCGCACTGCGCGTGGTGGACGTGGTTGCCGAAGCCGGAACCGATGGGCTGACCCTCACCGAACTCGCCCGCCTGTCCGGGATGTCCAAAAGCGCGGGCTTTGCGATCGCGCGCACGCTGGTGGACGCGGGCTATATCCGCGAGGTGCATCCCGGGCCCCGCTATCGGCTGGGCCTGACCCTCGTTCGCCTGGGCGACCGGGCGGTGGAGACCCACCCGCTCACCGAGCTGGTCAAGCCCGTGCTGCACGATCTGACCCGGCGTACCCAGATGACCGCGCGGGCGGCGATCAACGATGATGGCTATCCGATGTTCATCTCCCGGGTGGATGCTCCCGGTGTGATCCGCTTCCATGCACCGATGGGGGTGCGCGAGCTCCCCCACTCCTCCGCCGCCGGCAAGGCGATTCTTGCCCACCTGCCCGTGAGCGAGGCGATCCGCATCGCCGAGGAAACCGGGCTTCCCGCACGCACCCGCCGCACCATCACCACCGTGCCCGGGTTTTTGGAAGACCTACGCCGGACCCGCGAGCGCGGCTTCGGCATCGATGATGAGGAGGACGAGATCGGCGTTTACTGCCTGAGCGCACCCGTATTCGGACTGCACGGGGGCGTCTTTGGTGCCCTGTCGGTCACCACCATTAAGACCGGCTCCCCCGAGCGCCGCGCGAGCGAACTGGGCGGGATCCTGCGCCGATTTGCCGCGCAGATCACCGCGCAGATCGCCGGTCGTCCGCGGGGACGCGACTAGTGCGGGCGCTGCGAATCCCGCACCCCGGAACCCTGCACCTGGCCGAGGTTGCCGAGCCCGTCGCGGGTCCCGGCGAGGAGATCTTCAGGCCTCAGCTGGTGGGGCTGTGCGGAACCGACCTGGACCTGATCGATGGCCTGGTGGACCCGGCCTTTGTACGCTACCCGCTGACCCTCGGGCACGAGTGGGTGGGGCTTGATCCCGCCGGACGCACCGTGGTCACCGAGGGGCTGATCCCCTGCGGCACCTGTGTGCGCTGCGCCGAGGGCCGCGAAAACCTGTGCGCGACTTACGCCGAGCTGGGCTTCACCCGGGACGGGGCGGCCGCATCGGCCGTGGCCGTGCCGCGCAGCCTGGCGCACGAGATCGCGCCGGGTATCGATCCGCTGGCAGCGGTGATCGCCGAACCCGCGAGCGTGGTCTATCGAGCCATGGAGCGCGCGATTCCCGCCCCCGGGGCGCGCATCCTGGTGATCGGAGACGGCACGATCGGGCTGCTCGCCGCCGCCCTCGCGCGCGTCTGGGATCCCGAGCGAGTGGACCTGCGCGGCCTACGCACCGAGCAGGCGATCCTCGCCGAGCACGCCGGGGTGGACCGCTTCCTCACCCGGCGCGCGGCCAAGGGCTACGACCTGGTGATCGAGGCCTCGGGTTCCCCCGCGGGCGTCGCCGCCGCGATTGCCGCGACCCGGCGCGGGGGCACCCTGGCGCTCCTCGGCTATCTGGGCCGGGATGTCCGCTTCCCGCTGGATGTGGACGCGCTGATCAACGCCGACCTCACCGTGCTGGGCAGCTTCGCCTCAACCTCGGCGTCCTGGCGCTCGGTGGTGGAGCTGATCAACGCCGGCACCCTGGATGCGGGCTGGCTGGTCACCCACCGCTTCGCGCTGACCGACTATGTAGCCGCCGTGGACGCGCTGCGCCACCCCGGAGGCGCCCGCGGCAAGATCGTGCTGGAGATCCCGCAGGGGTAGGTTCCCGCCGGGCTACGTTCACGCAGAGCTCCCCGCCGTGATCCGCGGGCAACACAAAAACGCCGGGCTGGAAAACCAGCCCGGCGATTCTTGTGGTGCGTGCTACTTGATACCCGAGCGCAGGAACGAGTTGATGAATCCGCGCTGACCGATCAGGAAGGCCGCGAGCAACGGGCCGATTACGATCACGGTACCGGCGGCCATCTTGGGGAAGTCCATGCCGGTTTCGGGGGCCAGGAAGCGCACCAGGCCCACGGTGATCGGCCGGGTCTCATCCGAGGTGGCCACGATCATCGGCCAGAGGAAGTTGTTCCACTGGGTCGAGACCGACACCAGCGCGTAGGCGATGATGCTGGGCTTGGCGGCCGGCAGGAACACCTTCCAGAGGATGCCCAGACGCGAGCTGCCCTCCACCTGTGCGGCCTCGACCAGCTCATTGGGCACGGTCATAAACGCCTGGCGCAGGAAGAAGATACAGAACGCGCTGGCCACATACGGCAGGCCGATTCCGGTGATCGTGTCCAGCAGCCCAAAGCCCGCCACGGTCCGATAGTTCTCGGACATGAACACTTCGGGGAAGATCATCAGCTGAATCAGAACAAACACGAAGAGTGCATTCTTGAACGGGAAGGTGAACCGTGCAAACGCGTAGGCGGCGAGCGCCCCGAATACCAGCTGGGCCAGGGTGATGCCCACCACCAGCAGCGTGGTGTTGAGGTAGTACTGCCCAAACGGCGCGGCTGACCAGGCGTTTGTGAGGTTATCGAAGCCGAAGCGGCTCCCCCCGGGGGATTCCACGATCACCGAGCGCACAAACACGTACGCCAGCGGGGCGATCCAGAGCAGGCCGGCGACCCAGGCGAGAACCCGTTCGATCCGGTCCGAGGTGGTGAGGATGCGATCCACTATGTCTCCTAGCGATAGTGGATCTTGCGATCCATCAGTCTGATCTGGATCAGGGCCAGTGCCACCAGCACGGCCACAACCACGAGTGAAATGGCGGCGGCGAACTGCGGCCAGTGCTGGGCGAAGGCCACCTTATAGATGTAGAACAGCAGCAGGTTGCTGGCGTTGTCCGGACCACCCTGGGTCATCACAAACACGAAGTCGACCATCTTGATCGAATCCGAGAGCGCCACGATCGCCGCAAACAGCGTGGTGGGCATCAGCAGCGGGAAGCTGACCTTCCAGAAGTGGCGGAACTTGCCCGTACCCTCCAGCCGCGAGGCCTCCTCGAGCTCGGGGTCGATGCCCTGGAGCCCGGCGAGATAGAACAGCATAAAGAATCCCGCCTCCTTCCAGACCATCATGACCATAAGCGAGGGCAGCACCAGGCCGGGATCGCCCAGCCAGTCGGGGGTGGGCAGGCCCAAAGCACCGAGGATCGAGTTGATCACGCCGATATTGGGCTGGTAGAAATACATCCAGATCACTGCGACGGCAACCATCGGGAGGATCGCCGGGGCAAATACACCCGCGCGCAGGAAGCCGCGGCCTCGCACGTTCTGGTGCAGCAGGACCGCGAGCAGCATCGCCAGGCCGAGAGACACCGGCACGGTGATCAGCGAGAACAGGAAGTTGTTGCCCAGGGCCTTCAGGAAGACGTCATCGGTGGCCAGACGGGCGTAGTTATCGAGGGTAAACCCGTCGCCACGGCGGGGCTGGGTGCTGGCGATGATCGAGCCGATCAGCGGCTTCACCGTGAACAGCGCCAGGAAGATGAAGGCGGGGAGGAGCAGGAAATAGGCGAAGCCGGCATCCGGGAGTTTGCGGGCGGCGCGGAGGGGATTCCACGACGAACGTTCGGTCGGAGGCGCGACTGCGGGGGCGTCGGTCATGACGGGTGGCAGCCTTTGGTTCGAGGGTGTTCGGGGCGGAGCGGGATGGCCCGCCCCGAACGGGGTGTGGGGTGGTGCGAGTGCTCGGCCCGGAGGTTTGCAGCCCCGGGCCGAGCGGGGGTGTTACTTGTGCTCGGCCAGAATCTTGGTGATGTCTGCCTGAGCCTTGGTGAGTGCTTCCTTGGCGTCGGCACCGTTCAGCAGGACCGACTGCAGCGCCGGGGCCAGGGTCTGGTAGACCACGCGGTCACGATCCAGGGTCGACATCTCGGGGATGGCGTCGCGGGCGGCGTCGTGAGCGGCGATGGCCTGCGGGAACTTCTTCACGTGGGCGACCATGGCGGGGTCGTTCCAGGCTGCGTCCGAGGTCGCGATGTAGCCGGACTTGACGGACACGTCGGCGGCGCGCTCGGGGGTGGTGAGGAACTTCGCCAGGGTGACGGCTGCCTCGCGCTGCTTGTCGGAGACCCCCTCGTTGAAGAGCATCAGGCTGCCACCACCGGTGGGTGCGCCGGCGGCAACGTCCTTGGGCAGTGCGGACACACCCCAGTCGAAGGTGGCCTTGTCCTGGATGGTGCCCATGCGGCCCGAGGTGGTCCACAGCATGGCGGTCTGACCGGCGAGGAAGTCATCGGTCGAGGTGGACCAGGCGACCTCGGTGCTCGGGGCGATACCCTCGGCACCCAGCGAGGCCCAGAACTCCAGAGCCTTCACGTTCTCCGGGGTGTCCAGGGTGACCTTGGTGCCGTCGGCGTTGCTGATTGCGCCGTCGCCACCGGCCTGCTGGACCAGTGCCTGGTACAGCCAGTAGGCGGTACCGGTGGAGGTGGGGATGAACAGACCGTACTTGGATCCGCCCTTCTCCTGGGTGGCGCGGGCGGCATCCAGCAGCTCGCTGCGGGTGGCCGGACCGTGCTCGGGGTCGAGGCCCGCCTTGGTGAAGTAGTCCTTGTTCCAGTACTGGACGATGGTCGAGCGTGCGAAGGGCACACCCCACACGTGGCCCTCGCTGTCGGTGGAGTTCTTCATGAACTGCGGGTAGAAGCCGTCGAGCCACTTCTTGCTCTCGTCGTCATTGAGGTAGTCATCCCAGCTGGAGATCGCGTCGCGCTCCACCAGGTCGAGGACGAAGGTCTGGTCCATGATGGCCAGGGCGGGGGCCTTGCCTCCGTCGATCGCGGTGTTGACCGCGGTGAGGGTCTGGTCGTAGTCGCCCGAGTAGACGCCCTTGACCTTGATCTTGGGGTGCTCGGCGGCAAATTCCTTGAGGTAGCCGTCGATCAGGGTGCCCAGGGTACCCACCTGGTCGGGGTAGTAGAACTCGATGCTTACCTCTTCGTCGGCCTGTGCGGGTGCCGAGCAACCGGTCAGCACAACGGCGAATGCGAGTGCGGCACCGGCCGTGGCAAGAAGCTTCTTGCGGATCGGGGAAGACATGGGAAATAGGGTCCTTTCTGGAACCTTGTGGATGGGTTGTGATTGAAGGTGTTGCGGGGAGGAAAAGTTTTGGGGCGCGGGCCGGGTTAGGACGCCTGGGCAAGGACCGGGCGGATTGCCGCGGGGATGCGGACCTGATCGGCGCGGGTGAAGAGGTGCACGTGGTCGAGGCTCGCACCGAGCTGGGAGATGGTGGGCAGGGTGCTGGCCGCGCGCACGCGGACCCGCAGGTTCTGGTCCCCCACCGAGTATGTGGCCAGGCGGTCGGCACCGAGCAGCTCCTGGCGCTCCAGCACGCCGGGCAGGCTCAGCGCGCCGGTGTCGGAGGCCACGTTCTCGGCGCGGGAGGGGGCACCAAGGCCCGGGGTCAGTTGCTCGGGCCGCGACGGGGTGCCGAGGCCGGGGGTCAGATCCTCGGGCCGGGACGGGGCACCGAGGCCGGGGGTCAGGTCCTCGGGCCGGATGCCCAGCAGCACCTCCTCGGGCAGGTCGTGTCCGAAGCGGGCAAACAGGTGGGCGGCGGGGATGCGCTGGTCACCGATCAGCAGGGCATCGCCCTCCCGACGGGCCTCGATGACGCTCATCGGCGGGGCGCCGATAAAGCGGGCCACGTGCGCGTTCTCGGGCCGGGCGTAGAGGTTTTCGGGGGCGCTGATCTGGTCCACGAAGCCCTCGCGCATGACGATAACCTTATCGGCCATGGTCATCGCCTCGACCTGGTCGTGGGTCACGTACAGCACCGTGAGGCCCAGGCGCTGCTGGAGCTCGCGGATCTCGGTGCGCATGTCGGCACGCAGGCGGGCGTCGAGGTTGGAGAGCGGCTCATCCATCAGGATCAGGCGCGAGCCGCCCACCAGCGCCCGGCCGAGGGCCACGCGCTGACGCTGACCTCCGGAGAGCTGACCGGGGCGACGGTCCAGGTAGGGCTCCAGCTGAAGCTGACGGGCGGCCTCGAGCAGGCGCTCATTGCGCTCGGCCTTACCCACGCGGCGCACCTTGAGGCCGAAGATGATGTTCTCGGCGACGCTGAGGTGCGGGAACAGGGCGTAGTTCTGGAAGACCATGCCCAGGCCGCGCTCGGAGCTGGGGACGTTACCGACATCGCGGCCGCCGATGAGCAGCTCGCCGCTGTCGGCACGGTCGAGGCCGGCGACGATGCGCAGGGTCGTGGACTTGCCACAGCCGCTGGGGCCGAGGATCGCGGCGAACTCACCGTCGGCGACCGTGAACCCGACATCGTGCAGCACCGTGTGGCGGTCACCGCGGGTACCGGTGAACGATTTGCTGAGCGAGCGGAGAAGTACTTCGGGCACGGGTGTCCTCATCTGGTGTGACTGGTTCGGGAGGGGCGAACGGGGGATCGCCTTCGCAAAACAGAGTGACACGGCACCAAGGCCCGGTCCGGGTACGGTTCCCATCCACGCAATGAACGTCGAATGAAGCCCCGGGGTCGGGGTTCGGTGCTGCCGAACAGGCGGGTGCGCAGACCGCACACACACCCCGGACGCTCAGCCAATTCCCGGGCGAATGGCCAAAGATATGCGCCCCGAACGGGGGTAGTCTCCGCGCGGACGCCACGGCACCCGGGCGACCGGACAGGGACCTTCGCCCGGGCAACCGGAGGGGGTGACCTCCCCGCAGACAGCACGGCGCCCGGGCGACCGGACCGACGCTGGATGCGTCGGCCGGGCCGCCCGGGCGCCGGCGGGGACACCGGTCCCCCGCGAAACCTACTGTCCGGAGACGGTGTAGTGCTGCAGGTACATGAAGATTGACTTCAGGCCCGAGCCCACGTTGAGCACGTGCAGCTGGCCGCCGGCCGGTCCGAGGTCCACGGCGGTGATGCCCTGTACCTCATCCTTGGGCTCCACGTCCTGCTTGAACTGCCAGTTCACGGCACCGGTTACGGTGTTGATCGAGTAGACCGACTTGTCGCCGGAGATGTCCACCGAGGCGTAGAGCTCGCCGTTGTACATCGTGGCGCCCTGGATCCGGCTCAGCGGACGCGAGAGCTTCACCGTGTGGTCCACGGCCAGGGTTGCCCCCGGAGTCGCGGTCAGCAGGTCGTTCAGGCGGTAGGCGATCAGGCGATCGGTGCCCTCCTCGGCGCGCTGGGTCCACGGAGCGACCCAGACAAGGCCGGCCGCGGCGTCCACGGCCACCCACGGCACACCGCCGGGCAGCGAGTCCAGCGGCAGCTTTACATAGCGGCCGGTGTAGGAGAGGTTGCTGGCGTTGTAGAGCGCGAGCAGCGGGTTCTGGTAGCCGTTCTTGCCGTCCTCCAGCGGTGCCACCACGAGACCGTCGTGGTAAGCGATGTCGCCGATGTGGTTGGACTTGAAGGTGTTCGACAGGTCCGCGGGGATCGCGAAGTTGTTCTCGGCGACCTCGTGGTCATCGCTGATGCGGGTTTTGACCATGCTCATCAGGCCCGAGTAGTAGAAGTAGGTGCCGTCGTTGGCGATCCCCTGACCGCGCTCGAGGGCGTTGAAGCCGGTCCAGCGCTCATACTTGGCGGTGCGGGTCCAGGTCGCGGCATAGGCGGCCTGCGGAACAGTGGTGAGTCCGATCGTGGCTGCGGCAACGATCGCAATGACTGCACGCAGTCGAGTTTTCTGCACGGTGTTCTCCAAAGAGTGTGTGGATGGACGCCCGTCGCGCCCTGCACCCAGGAGACCAGTTCGGGGCACGTATCCGGCAGTCCCGATCGGTGAATTGCCGGACGCGCGCAAATGAACGCCCGCTGCACGTCCGGTGTGCCCACAGGAGCCCGGCGCTCGGGCGTGAGAAATGACGCCGAAGTTGGGCCGAGCGGGTTGGTCCTGCCAAACACATGTTTGGCAGCGGGCGACCCGTTAACCCGGTGTCCACCCACACCCGTCACACTGGGCGCACCGCCCGGCCGGAAACCGGTGGGCCGACGCCCGTCCTCACCTTCGCCCTTACGCTCACTCACTCACTCCCCACTATTACTCCTCCGTGGAAAGGCCCCCGATGACCACACTCGCCCTCCCCGCCCCCGTGCGCGTCGACGTCCTGGACGTGGGCCAGGGTTCCTGCGCGATCATCCGCACCGCCCACGGCGTCACCGTGATCGACGGGGGCGCCCGCCGCGAGTATGCGGTGCGCACCGATCCGGTCACCTGGATGCGCGAACACGGCATCACCCGCATCGACGACCTGATCCTCACCCACCTGCACCGCGATCACGTGCAGGGACTGCTCGCCCTCGCCCGCGTGGCACCGGTGTCGCGTGCCCACCTCCCCTATCCGCAGATCGCCGAACCCCCGATGGGCGATGACTGGCGCGCGCGGTTCCGCTCCGATGCGCACGTGGATTCCCCGGATGGCCAGATTCAGTCGCTGCGCGAGTTTGCCGAGTTGACCCGGATTCTGAGTGACGGCGGCACCACCCTGCTGCCCTTCTCCCCCGAGTCGGACCCGGTGATCTGGGAGACACCGGGCCCATTCGGGCTCCGACTCGAGCGACTGTATCCGGTGGCCGGCGATGCGCTGGAGACCCCGGCACTGGTGGCGGCGCTCGCCGAGATCACACCGGCCGCGGCGCAAACCCCCGCGGGCACCGCGCGCATCGAGGCACTCATCCACGAGATTTCCGAGCAGGCAAATGCCGAATCGGCAGTGTTTGCGCTGCACTCGGTGGGGGCACCCGCGGCCCCCGGTCTGCCCGGCGGCGCGATCATCTTTGCCGGGGATCACGCGGGCGAGGGCTCCCACTGGGACGATATTCGGTCTCGCGACCACGACGGCGTCCTGCACGATGCGCTCTGGCTGCTCCCCCACCACGGCGGCGACGATGGGCCGGCCCCCGAGTGGTTCGCCGAGCTTGAACCGCGCGCCCTGCTGGCCTCCGCCAACACCGATCACGCACGCCTGAACGCCGACTACTGGGCCCGGCTGCGCGCGGTCACCGGGGTGGCGGTGCGTGGCACACACAACACGGACCCCGTGCTCATGGAGAACACGGGGTCCGGAATCGCGCTGATGTTTGGCTAGCGTTCGGCCTGCGGATCATCGGTGGACGGGGATCCGTCGGCGACGCCCGCCGATGTCTCCCCGGCCTCGGCGGAGTCGCCGGCCACCAGGGTCACCCCGGCGTCGGCCGGGCTCTGCGCCATGATGTCGATCGCGCTGGTCGCCACGGGAACCTGGGGCAGCCCGCGCCGGCGACGCAGGAAGCGTGCCCCCATCCGCGGCAGCGAGCCCTCCTCATTGGGTTTATCCACCTCGAGGCCGTAGTGGTCACCGATCTGGTTCACAAACGCCGAGCGTCGCGCCTTGTCGTAGAGGCGATTCTCGCGTCTGAAGGCGATCGCGGTGGACCAACAGATCCCGAGCATGATGACACTGAAGGGCAGGGCGATGATGATCGCCGCGGTTTTCAGCGCCTCCAGCCCGCCGGTCAGTAGCAGGGCGATGGCCAGCAGCGAGGAGGCACAGGCGAAGAACACCCGGATCCAGCGCTTGGGCTCGGCCTGGCCGCCGGTCGCGATCATGCCCATCACCAGCGCGCCGGAGTCGGCGGAGGTGACAAAGAAGATTGCGATCAGGATGATGGCACCGATGGTGAGCACGGATCCACCGGGCAGGTTGTTCAGCATCTGGAAGAGCGCACCCTCCACATCCACCGAGTTGCCCGGGCCGATCAGCCCGCCACCCCCGTTGAGAGCCTGGAAGATCGCGGTACCACCCAGCACGCTGAACCACAGGAACGTGATCAGCGTGGGAACCAGGATCACACCGGTGATGAACTCACGGACGGTACGGCCACGCGAAATCCGCGCGATAAAGATGCCCACAAAGGGTGCCCAGGAGATCCACCAGCCCCAGTAGAACGTTGTCCACGATGCCTGCCAGGCCTCACCCTCGGCCCCGGCAAACGCCGACACGTTGAAGGAGAGCCCGATGAAGTTCTGCAGATAGTTACCGATTGACTGGACAAAGTCGCGCAGCAGGAACTGGGTCGGCCCGACGATCAGGATAAACAGCACCAGCACGGCGGCCAGGATCAGGTTGGTGTTGGAGAGCCACTTCATGCCCTTGGAGACACCCGAGAGTACCGAGAAGAGCACGGCACCGGTGATCACCACGATGATGATCACGTTGCTAAAGTCGGTGGACTTAAACAGGCCCGCGTGTTCGAGGCCCGCGCCGATCTGCAGCACACCAAAGCCCAGCGAGGTGGCGACACCAAACATGGTTCCCACCAGCGCGATCACGTCGATCAGGTTGCCCCAGCCGCCGCGAACGTTGCGTCCCAGCAGCGGTTCCAGGGCCCAGCGGATCGAGATCGGGCGACCGCGACGGTGAATCGCATAGGCCAGCGCCAATCCGATCACCACGTAGATGGCCCAGGCGTGCACACCCCAGTGGAGGTAGGTCTGCGAGAGCGCCTGCTGGGCGATCTGTGCGTCGGTGCCGGAAACTCCGGGACGTGGATTGGCGAAGTGGCTGAGCGGCTCACTGACCCCGTAGAAGACCAGACCGATTCCCATGCCCGCCGCAAACAGCAGGGAGAACCAGGATCCCAGGGAGAACTCGGGCTCGTCTTCGTCCTTACCCAGCTTGATGTCGCCGAACTTCCCGAAGCCCATCCAGAGACAGAAGGCCACAAAGAAGGCGGCGATGAGGACGTAGTACCAGTTGAAGTTCTTGACGATCGTGGATTGAATCGAGGCGAACGTGGACTCGGCCACATCCGGCGCGATCATCGCGAAGGCCACAAAAACAATGACAATAATCGCTGCGGGCCAGAAGACCCAGCGACTAAACGGCGGAGATTTCTCGACGGTAGTCATGCGCACTAGCGTAACGAATCGCGCTACAATCGGCCGTTATTTCCCAAACCCGGGCGCTGCGGATGACGCATATGCGGGGATTCGGACCGACCACCGGGTGGAAATTGGCACGTTTTCGCCGCCAGATTGGCACGGTTCTACCTTCTAAGATAAGGGCATGTCTTTCGAAACCGCCCCGCGTCCCGCGATCACCCTGACCATTGCCGGATCCGAAGCCACCGGCGGCGCCGGTGCGCAGGCCGACCTCAAGACCTTCCAGGAACTCGGTGTCTACGGCATCACCGCGCTGACCTGCATCGTGTCCTTCGATCCCAAGGACAACTGGAACCACCGCTTCGTTCCGGTGGATGCCGGCGTGATTGCCGACCAGCTTGAGGCCATCCAGACCTGCTACGCCGGATCCCTCGACACCGTGAAGATTGGCATGCTCGGCAGCCCCACCACCATCTCCACCGTGCGTTCGGCCCTGCAGAACCAGGACTGGAAAAACGTGGTCCTCGACCCGGTGCTGATCTGCAAGGGGCAGGAGCCCGGTCACGCGCTGGACACCGACCAGGCCCTCAAGGCCGAGATCCTGCCGCTGGCCACCTTCGTGACCCCCAACCACTTCGAGGCCGAGTCGCTCTCGGGCATCACCATCACCTCGGTTGAGGACCTGACCGAGGCCGCCCGGATCATTCACGAGATCTCCGGTGCCGCGGTCCTCGCCAAGGGTGGCGTGCGCATCGCCGGCCCCGACGCCGTGGACGTCTACTACGACGGCACCGTCACCGAGATTCTCAGCGCCCCCAAGGTGGGCGAGGTCGCCGTTTCGGGTGCCGGCTGCTCGCTGGCCGCCGCGATCACCGCCGAGCTGGCCAAGGGCGCGACCCCGCTCGAGGCCGCCCGCACCGCCAAGGCGTTTGTAACCGCCGGGATTGCCGCCCGGGTGTCCTCGAACGCTCCGTTTGACGCACTGTGGCAGGGTGGCGCTCGCGCCGCGGTGTCCGCCTAGTCCTTCAGGCACAGAACATCGGGCCCCGGGCTCCTCGATTGCCGAGGAGCCCGGGGCCCGATGCGTATGGTGCGGGGATGCCCACGCCATCAAGAATTGTCGGGTCCCACCCTCCGTCTCTGTCGGGAGGATGGGACCCGGTCGCCGTTTGCGCTTCGGCGATGCGCGGTTAAGCCGGCACCCGGGCGGGCAGAACCCGCGGGTGCGCACCGGCGATGCGCTCCAGCACACGCATCACCTGACAGCTGTAACCGAACTCATTGTCATACCAGACGTACAGGATGAGGTTTGTATCACGGGCGATGGTGGCCAAACCATCCACGATGCCCGCGCGGTGTGAGCCCACCAGGTCGCTGGACACCAGCTCCGGCTCGGCCACAAAATCAATCTGCTGGCGCAGGGTCGAGGCGGCGGCAACCTGGAACAGGCGCTCGTTGACCTCGTCTCGGGTAGCCGGACGCTCAAGCTCCAGGTTCAGGATCGCCAGCGACACGTTGGGGGTGGGCACCCGGATCGCGCTCCCGGTCAGCTTCCCGGTCAGCTCGGGCAGGGCCTTCGCCACCGCAGTGGCCGCGCCGGTCTCGGTGAGCACCATGTTGAGCGCGGCCGAGCGTCCACGACGATCCCCGGTGTGGAAATTATCGATCAGGTTCTGATCATTGGTGAAGGAGTGCACGGTCTCCACGTGTCCGTGACGCACCCCGTAGACATCGTTGATGACCTTGAGTACCGGGGTGATCGCGTTGGTGGTGCAGGACGCGGCCGAGAGGATCCGGTCCTCGGGCGCAATCACCGCGTCGTTCACCCCAAAAACGATGTTTTTAATGTCGCCGCGACCGGGGGCCGTCAGCAAAACTCGCGCGGCACCCGGCGCTACCAGGTGGCGTTCAAGCCCCTGAGCATCGCGGAAGCGACCGGTGTTATCCACGATGATCGCATCGGTGATCCCGTACTCGGTGTAGTCGATGGTCTCGGGTTCGGCGGCGTAAATAACCCGGATCAGGGTGCCGTTGGCGAGGATGCTTTTGCCCTCGGGATCCACGGTCACCGTGCCCGGGAAGTCCCCGTGAACCGAGTCGTGGCGCAGCAGGCTGGCGCGCTTATTCAGGTCCCCCGGGCCCCCGGGGCGCACCACGATGGCCCGCAAACGGAGCCCGTGGCCGCCGCCCGCGTGGGTGATCAGCAGGCGGGCCAGGATGCGTCCGATCCGCCCAAATCCATAGAGCACCACGTCGCGGGGTTCGACCCCGTCGGGCGCTTCCGTATCCACCGTGCCCGGGATGCCCACCGGCAGATCCAGGCTTTCGCGCAGGTGTCGCACCGGATCCGCTCCCCCGGCACCTCGCCAGCCGGCGCTCAGCGCGGTGAGGTCCAGCGAGACCGGGCCCGGGGCAATCTCGGCCAGGGCGTCGAGGATCAGCTCCAGATCCGCGAGCTCGCGATCCACGCCGGTCAGGTCGTCGGGGTGGGTCGCGGTGCGGGTGAGGGTGCCGAGCACGTCGATCGAGGCGAGCCCGATCAGCCGGCGACCGCCGAGGGAGGTCACGACTCCGTGGTCGCGATAGAGGGAACCAACCCGGGAAACGATGCGATCGGCGGCGGCCTCCTGGGCCAACCATCGGCGACGATGTTCACGGATGTCGATGTCCACGCTTCTCCTCTTCTCCGAGCCTCCCTGGGTGTGGGAGCTCCACGCTCTGGCCGGTAAGGCCATGACCCGAGACTAGGGGAACGCCCCGAGGGGGCGCAGGAGTTTTTCGACTTATTGCGCGTCAAGAAACGCGATTCTTAAACCGAGGTTAAATCTGTTTCCGCTCATCCCTCCGCCAGATCGATCCGGCTGGGACCGGCACCGCTCGCCCGCACGTTCAGCCGGGCGGGAATCCGCTCCTGCATGGCCGGGACGTGACTGATCACGCCCACGGTGCGACCGCCCGCGCGCAGCCCGTCCAGCGTGGCCATCGCGGTGTCCAGGGTCTCGGCATCCAGGGATCCAAATCCCTCGTCGATGAACAGCGTGTCCAGCGTGATGCCGCCCGCACGCTGGGTGACCACCTCGGCCAGCCCCAGCGCGAGCGCCAGGGAGGCCAGGAAGGATTCCCCGCCCGAGAGCGACTGGGTTGCCCGCGGCGTTCCGGTAAACCCGTCAAAAATCACCAGCCCGAGGCCCGACTGGCCGCGTCCGTGCTGCACGGTGTCGTCGTGTTCGAGCCGGAACCTGCCCGCGCTCATCTCGGCCAGTCGCAGGTTGGCCGCCCGCACGATCTCCTCCAGCTCGGCGGCCAGGACAAAGCTTTCCAGGCGCATGCGACGGGCGTTATTCTCCCCGCCGCGCAGCACCGTGGCCAGGGCGCGCAGCCGCTCGAAGGCGGTGAGTTCCTCGGCGATGTCGGCCTGGGCCTCGGCCAGGGAGGCGAGGAGGGTGTCCAGGTCCCGGTGCCGGCTGCGCTGATCGTGATGTGCGCTCGCGGCGGCGTCACGGTCCAGTCCGGCGAGGTGCTCGGCCTCGCGTGCCTCGCCCACGTCCACCGGCTCGGCCGGCAGATCCACGAGGTCGGGGGCATCGATCCGACCGGACACCGCGGCCAGGGCGGCATCATGGGCCGTGATGCGGGCGCGGATCTGCTCGCGGTCCGCGCGACGGGCGGCGGCCCAGTCCTCCTCGCGGGAGAACCCGCTGGCCGCGAGCGCCAGGTTTCGCTCGTCCCGGGCTGTCTCCACCGCGGCTTCGAGCCGGACCCGCTCGCCCATGATTCGGGCACGATCGCGGGCCAGGTCCCGCGCGCGCGTGACCGCCTCGATGGCCGCGGGGAGATCCGGATAGCCGACGTGGGCGAGGGACAGGCGTCGAGACAGGTCCTCCGCCGCGTGTTGCGCGCTCGCCCGCGCCGACGCGGCCGCCGCCAGGGCATCTCGGGCCTCGGCGATCACCGCATCAACCCGATTCTGCTCGGCTTCCAGGGCCAGAATCTCGGTCTCCCGTGCGGGCAGATCCCGGGCCGCCTGCTCGGCCTCGGACCGCGTGCGGGTGGCCTCGGCGAGATCGGCGACCAGCGCGTGCCGCGCGGCGTCGAGGTCCTCGGGCACGTCGGCCGAACCGAAGGCCCGGGCACTCAGCGCCGAGCGATTCTGGGCCAGATCCCCCAGGGTCGAGGTGGCGACGGCGAGCGCGCGGGCGGCCTCGGCAACCCTCGCCTCGGCGGCGGTCACATCCTCCTCCCCCACGGCATCCGCGGATGCCTCGGCCGGATGCGGATGGGTGGTGCTTCCACAGACGGCGCAGGGTTCCCCGGCTTCCAGCCCGGCCGCCAGCTCCCCGGCAAACCCGGCCAGGCGACGCCGGAGCACCGCACGCTGATGCGCGGACGCCTCCCGCTGAGCCGCCTCGGCCCGGTCGGCATCCTCGCGGGCGGATGCGAGGGTCGGGCCGAGGGCGATCAGGGCGCTCAGCGCCTCGGCCCGTGCGCTCAGAGACTGAGTCTCCGCAAGCAGCGAATCCAGGCGCGCGGCTCGCGCGGCGGTCTCGTTTCGGGACTCGCGCGCCCGGGCAAGGTCGGCGGGCAGTGCCACTCCCCGCTCCTGGGCGCGGGTCAGCGCACTCGCCGCGGCTTCCTCCTCTTCCGTTCGGGTGGCGACCCGGGCGTGGAGGGTGGGCAGCTCGCGGCCCGCCTTCGCTTCGGCTTCGAGGCGGCCCAGATGGCGGGTGCGGCGCTCGGCGATCGCGGTCAGGGCATCTTCGGGGGTCGCGGGATCGGCAACCAGGCTGAGGTCTGCGGATTCCGTGTGCGCGGTGGCGGAGTCCTCGGTCCGCGAATCGGCCGGTGCCTCGGCGGTGCGTGCTCCATTTTCCGGCGTCACCTCGGGTGCCGGATCCACACCGACCGTCCTCGAAGCCTCGGCGGCCGGGTCCGTGACGTCCGCGGATTTCGCTGCTTTCACCGCTTCCGCCTCGCGGATCAGCGCGGTGTGGGTGTCCTCGATCGCCGCGCGGGCTTCCCGTGCGGCGTTCAGGCGGTGCACCAGGGGCTCAACCTGCGCCGCCCGATCGGCGGCCTCCAGGGTTACCCGCTCGCCGTCGATCTCGGTCGAACGCTCCTCGAGCGCGGCAAACTCGGTGCGCGCGGCCCTCAGCCGGCGCTGCCGGTCGGCCAGGGCCTCGCGCTCACGCAGCGCCTCCCGCGCCTCCTGCTGGCGGGCATCGGCCACACCCAGCGCAATCTCGGTGCGGGCAACCGCCGCCGCCGACACCTCGCGTGCCCGCGCAAACCAGTCCGCATCGGGAACCGCGGGCATCGGGGGCAGCGTGGACGAGTCGGTGGGCTGTCCGGGGCCGGGTGCCGCGCCCTGCGCGGAGGCGTCACCGGAGTTGTCCACGGAGGCGTCACCGAGGTTATCCGCGGAGCCCACCCCGGAGTTGTCCGCGGAGGATTGGTTGGGAAGCACCTCCCCGACCCGTGCGGCCAGCGCCTCGGCGGCCGACTTTCGGGTCGAGAGGACTCCCTCGGCCGCGCGCATCCGCTCGAAGATGTCCCGTTCATAGTGATCAAAACGGGCGGTTCCAAACAGCGTCCGCAGCAGCTCCAGCCGCTCGGAACTCTGCGCGCGCAGAAACTCGCCAAACCGGTTCTGGGCAAGCAGGATCACCTGCAGGAACTGTTCGCGCCGCAGCTTGATAATCTCGGCCAGCTCCTTGCCCACCTCGCGCGGCTGAGCAAACAGCACCTCCCAGCCGTCGGCACGCCGGATCGCCAACTCCGCCGTGGGCTTCTGCATCGTGGTTCCGGCACCCCGAGACTTGGGCCGCTCATATCCCGGCGAGCGCCGCACCCGATACCGCTCGCCCCCGGTACTGAATTCCAGTTCCACCAGCGTGGGATCCCCGGGGCCGCAGTGGTCGCTGCGCAGCCTTCCCGGCGTGCCGTCATAGCGCGGGGCACCGTCGTACAGCGCAAAACAGATCGCATCCAGGATGCTGGACTTCCCGGCCCCGGTCTTCCCGGCGATCAGGAACAGCCCCTCGGCGGCGAACGCGTCGAAGTCGACCTCCTGGGTGTCCAGGAACGGTCCAAATCCGGTGATGCTCAGGCGATGAATCCTCATGCCACACCCTCCTGCAGTCTCAAATTCATCGGCTCATTCCTGGCGTTCACGGCGCTGCTCGGCACGGATCAGATCGTCGATCAGCGCCCGCTCCTCGGCGTCGGGACCCACCCCGTCGCGGACGAGTTCCAGGAACCCGGCGATGATCTCTCCGTCCCCGCGCTCACGCACCCGGGTCGCATAGCTCGTGGAGGTGTCCACGATCGCGGTTTCCGGGGCGTGTTCCAGGGTCAGCGCGAAGGGGAAACGTTCCTGCAGGCGACGCATCGGGTCCAGCGGGCGCACCGGATCGGTGAGGATCGCGGCGACCCAGTGCTCGCGAACCCCCTCCCGCGCCGGATCGGCGAGAATCTCCTCGAGGGTGCCACGCAGCACGGCCAGCGGGCGCGGAATCGGGAGATCCACCCAGCGCACCTCGGAGAGACCGGCACCGTCCAGATCCACGATCCACCCACCCCGGGGCTTGTTCACCTCGGAAAAGGAATAGTGCAGCGGGGCACCGCTGTAGCGAACGTGCTCGCGCAGGGTGGCTCGGCCGTGAATATGGCCCAGGGCGGCATAGTCCACCCCGTCGAACACATCCAGCGGGACCGATTCGATGCCACCCGCGGTGATGTCGCGTTCCCCGTCTCCCCCGCTGGCCCCCGAGGCAAAGCAGTGGGCGGCAATCACCGTGCGGGCCGGCGGCCGGGTGGCGATATCGGCGCGGATGCGTTCCATCGCAAACCGCATGGTTTTTTCCTGCCCGCGCAGATCGGCATCGGGAAAGCGGTAGCGCAGCAGCGCGGGTTCCAGATAGGGAATGCCGTAGATCAGGACGGGACCATACTCATCGGCCAGTTCGATCGGCACATCCAGGGCCTCGGGATCGGTGCACACATACACCCCGGCATTCGCCGTGAACTCGGCCAGGAACCCCAGCCGCTGGGCGGAGTCGTGATTGCCCGAGGTGAGTACGATGCGCACCCCGGTGCGGTGCAGGTCACGCAGGACATTCCCGAGCACCGCATAGGCGGCGGCCGAGGGGGTTCCGGTATCAAAAATGTCCCCGGATACCACCACCACATCCACCCGTTCCGCGGTCACGATGCGGGCAAGCTCGCCGAGCACGGCCTCCAGATTTGCCAGCGTGCTGGCCCCGTGGAAGCTGCGACCGACGTGCCAGTCGGAGGTGTGCAGTAGTCTCATACCCTTACGATACCGAGCCCGAAGCCGTGCCTGCCCGGCTCGCCACACCAAAAAGTTCACCCCCGCTTTACCCTTTTGCGGAATGAACCCACGGGCAAGACCGTTAGCACAATGTACGTTATCCCTGAATGTCCCCAGAGGAAGAGTCTTTTTGTCATCTGTTACCACCACACCCGTCTCCGACGAGGTCGCAAACACCCGACGCAATAATCGGGTCATCGGTTTGCTGATCGCCGCCGCGTTTGTGGTGATTCTGAACGAGACCATCATGAGCGTGGCGCTGCCCTCGCTCACCCATGATCTCGAAATCACCATTGCCGCAGCGCAGTGGCTCACCACCGGCTTCCTGCTCACCATGGCCGTGGTCATCCCGATTACCGGGTTCCTGCTGCAGCGTTTTAATACTCGCCCGATCTTCATCGCCGCGATGGGCCTGTTCTCCCTGGGCACCCTGATCGCCGCGGTGGCCCCCGGATTTGTGATGCTGCTGCTGGGCCGCATCGTCCAGGCCAGCGGTACGGCCATCATGATGCCGCTGCTGATGACCACCCTGATGACCCTAGTCCCCGCCGAAAAACGCGGCCGGATGATGGGTTCGGTGTCCATCGTCATCTCGGTGGCCCCGGCCATCGGCCCCACCATCTCCGGCCTGATCCTGCACTCGCTGGGCTGGCGCTGGATGTTTGGTCTGGTGCTCCCGATCGCGATCATCATGCTGATCATCGGCATCCGCAGCATCTCCAACGTCACCGAGCCGCGCGTGGTTCCGCTGGATGTGTTCAGCGTGATCCTCTCCGCCCTCGGATTTGGTGGACTGATCTTCGGCATCAGCCGCATCTCCGAGGAAACCACCGACGGCGGCGTCACGCTGATCGTCTCCCTGGTGGTGGGCGCCGTGAGCCTGGCGGCCTTCATCATCCGCCAGATCCTGCTGTCGCGACGTGACCGTGCGCTGCTGGACCTGCGCACCTTCCAGTCGCCGACCTTCACCGCCGGCATCCTGATGATGGTGGTGGCCATGGCCGCACTGTTTGGCACCATCATCCTGCTGCCGATCTACCTGACCAATGTGCTGGGACTCGACACCATCGAGATCGGCCTGTTCATGCTCCCCGGCGGGCTGGTCATGGGCCTGATGGCGCCGTTTGTGGGTCGCCTGTTTGACCGGGTGGGTCCGCGTCCGCTGATGATCCCGGGTTCGATCATCGTCGCCGGTGCCCTGTGGTTCCTGGCCACCGTGGGCACCGCCGCCGGCAGCTCGGTTTGGGTCCTGCTGGGCGCCCACATCGTGATGAGCCTCGGCCTCGCGCTGCTGTTCACCCCGCTGTTTACGGTGAGCCTGGGCGCGGTTCGGCCCGCGCTCTACTCCCACGCCAGTGCGATCGTGGGAACCGTGCAGCAGGTGGCCGGTGCCGTGGGTACCGCCCTGTTTGTCACCATCCTGTCGATTCAGACCCAGGCGCTGGTGGCCGGCGGTGCCACCGCGGGCGCGGCCGTGGCCGGCGGTGTCTCCCAGGCGTTCCTGGTGGGTGCCTGCATCGCCACCGCACTGATCCTGATCGCCCCCTTCATCGGCAAGCCCGCCGATCTGCCCGAGGGTGAGGCTCCGATGGGTCACTGACCCGGATACTCATCGCAACACCCGCATCGCGTGGACATCTGGAATGTCCACGCGATGCGTGTTTTTGGGCCGCGTTTCGGAGGTATCGACCGCACCGGGTCGGACCGGATAACGCGGCTTCCGCGGTTGTCTGCGAGACTTATTCTCTTCCTATTCATTCATCGCTTGGAAACCTCCGTGAGTTCTGCACCCCGTCCCACCCTCGGCCTGGCCGCTCAATTGACCCGCCGCCGGCCCATCGACGTCCCACTCTCGGATGGATCCCAGCCCGCCCTGCGCCGCAGCCTCGGGCTCTGGCAGCTCACCATGATCAGCATCGGCGCGACCCTGGGAACCGGAGTCTTTGTGGTGCTGGGCACCGCGGTGCCGATGGCCGGGCCCGCCGTCTGGATCGCGTTTATCGTGGCCGGATTCACCGCGATGCTCTCGGCGCTGTCCTATGCCGAAATGGCCGGCAGCGTCCCGGTGTCCGGATCCAGCTACTCGTATGCCTATGCGACCCTGGGTGAGGGGCTCGCCTGGGTCTGTGGGTGGTGTCTGATCCTCGAATATGCGGTCTCGGTGGCCGCCGTGGCCGTGGGCGCCGGAGAGTATGTCAACGACGCGCTGGGAGTCTTTGGACTGGAGCTTCCGCGTGAGCTGGTGGCCGGGCCCGATGCCGGCGGCATCGTGAACCTGCCCGCGGCCGCCCTGGTCCTGATTGCGATGTTCCTGCTGGTGCGCGGTACCAGCGAATCGATCACCGTCAACACCATCATGGTGGTCCTCAAAATTGCCACCATGCTGCTGTTCATCGTGATCGCGTTTACCGCCTTCCGGGCCGGAAACCTCGAGCCGCTGGCCCCGATGGGGACCGCGGGCATCGCCGCCGCGGCCTCGCGCCTGTTCTTTTCCTATATCGGTTTTGATGCGGCCTCCACCGCCGGTGAGGAGGCGCTCAATCCGCGCCGGGATCTGCCGCGCGCGATCCTGCTCTCGCTCGGAATCGTGACCGTGATCTACATCCTGGTGGCGATCGCCGCCCTCGGTGCCCACCCCTGGACCGAGTTCACCGAGAACGGCCCCACGCTCGCGGCCATTCTGGATGAGATCACCCACACCCCCTGGATCACCCTGGTCATGGCCATCGGTGCGGTGATCGCGATCGCCAGCGTGGTTCTCACCGTGCTCTATGGTCAGACGCGCATCCTGATGAGTATGTCCCGCGACGGCATGGTGCCGCGGGTGTTCCAGCGGATCTCCGCCAAGAGCCACACCCCGGTGGCCGGTACGCTGATCATCGGCATCGCCGTGGCGATCACCGCCGCCCTGATCCCGCTGGGTGAGCTGGCCGATGCCACCAGCATCGGGACGCTGTTTGCCTTCGCCCTGGTCAACCTCGCGGTCATCTACCTGCGCCGCACCCGTCCGTCCGCGCCGCGCGCCTTCCGAGTGCCGCTCTATCCGGTGGTTCCGATCCTGGGATTTGTGTGCTGTGTGGGGCTTATGGTGAGCCTGGGCAGCAACACCTGGATCGTCTTTGTGATCTGGATGGTGATCGGGGTGATCTGGTACCTGGTGTATTCCCGCTCGCACTCGGTTGTGGGGGCGCTCAGCGCCGAGGAGTATGACCGGGCGCATGAGGCCGGGTTGGCGCATGCCGCGCGTCAGGCGGAGCTTCAGGGCGACGGCGACGGCGACGGCGACGGCGAGCATGTTGGCGAGGCAGATTCCCGCGCCTAGACGTTGCCCACAGCCTCACCCCGCAGCAAAGTTCTCCACAATATGCGGCCACCCTCGATGTGAATTCAGTACCCCTGGTGGACTGGGACTCCAACCAACCACGCCGAGGGATGCATCACTAGGCCCGCACACGCCACAGTCACACCCGTGAGCCCCTGCCTCCCCGCGTAGCGAACGCAGACCACAGGGAGCACACCATGAAGCCCACGCCCGAAGATCGGGAATCGGACCGAAGCCGGGCGCAGTCCGAAAACCCCAAGCAGGCCAAAGACCAGAGTTCGTTCCCGGGGTCGGGTCCTTCTCCGATGTCGAGTCCACCCCCGGTGTCGAGTCCGTCCCCGGTTTTGGGCCCGGCACCGGTTCTGGGCCCGGCACCGGTTTTGGGCCCGGCACCGACCATTCCGTTCCCGCCCGGACTCACCGGCGCTTCCTCGGATTCCCCGCTTCCCGATACCCCGGATACCGCGGTGCTGCACCGCCTCATCCGAGACGGACGTTTTCGAGAGCGTTCACGCTCGCGGGTGAAGTTCTCCCCGGCGGATCCCGCCGACCCGGAGGCGCTCCCGGTTGGCTTTGCCGGAAGCCGTCCACCGGCACCGCTCCCGCGGATCCCCACGGCCATCAGCACCCGGGCTGCCCATCCCGCCCGCGCGCGTCACGGGACGGTGCTGGATGCCCACGAAGCCTCGCTCTCCTCCCCCTGGGGAACCCTTACGGTGCTGGCCTCGGCGGCCGGGGTCGTACGCCTCTCGTTTCTTGAATCCGGAGGCGGCCCCACCCTGGGCAGGCTGGCCGATGGATTGCGTATCGCGCCCGAACGCTCACGTCGCCATGTGGAACTAGCGGTGAAACAACTGGGCGAATACATCGCCCACGAACGACGTCGATTCGATCTTCCCATCGACCTCGGGCCCTTCGGTCTTTACCACCGTGAGGTGCTGGGGTTCCTTCCCCGTCTCCGCTACGGTGCCACCGTGAGCTACGGGGAGCTTGCCACAGCCACCGGGCGCCCCCTGGCCATGCGCGCGGTGGGGGCCGCCTGCGCGCTCAACCCGGTGCCGATTATCTTCCCCTGCCATCGGGTGATTCACGCCGACGGTAGCCTGGGCGGGCACATCGCCGGCACCTGGGTGAAGCACGCCCTGCTGACCCACGAGGGGGTGTTTGACGAATGACTCGGAAAACACCAGGGGGCCGACCGGTGCGCTCGGCACACCAGACGGCCCCCGGAATTCGGGCGGGAGATTCCCCGGCACTGAGCGTGCCGGATCCCGCCTACTCCCTAGCTTGTCGGCTGGGTCGGGATGGCTCCGGTGGCATCAAATGCCAGCGGGTCCGCGGACTCCTCCAGGTCATGACCGCCCGAGAACTGCGACATGTACAGGTTGTAGTACGCGCCCTGCTTCTTCAGCAGCGACTCATGCGAGCCCTGCTCGACGATCCGGCCCGACTCCATCACCAGAATCGTGTTGGCGTCCCGGATCGTCGAGAGGCGGTGGGCAATCACAAACGAGGTCCGGTCCGTGCGCAGCGCGGCCATGGCCTGCTGCACCAGCAGCTCGGTTCGGGTGTCCACCGAGGAGGTGGCCTCGTCCAGGATCAACAGCGAGGGCGATGCCAGGAAGGCTCGGGCAATCGTAATCAGCTGCTTCTCGCCGGCCGACACATTCGACCCGGCATCGTCCAGAATCGTGTCGTAGCCGTCGGGGAGCTGACGCACGAAACGATCCACGAACGTGGCCTGGGCCGCGGCGATTACCTCGTCATCGGTGGCGTCCAGGCGTCCGTAGCGGATGTTGTCCCGAATCGTGCCCTCGAAGAGCCAGGCATCCTGCAACACCATGCCCACCTTCGAGCGCAGTTCCTGGCGCGGCACGGTGGTAATGTCCGTGCCATCCAGCAGGATTCTTCCGCCCTGCAGCTCGTAGAAGCGCATGACCAGGTTTACCAGGGTCGACTTTCCCGCGCCTGTGGGCCCCACGATGGCCACCGTATGACCGGGCTCCGCCTCGAAGGACAGGTCTTCGATCAGCGTGGTCTCCTCGTTATAGGAGAAGGTCACGTGTTCAAATTCCACGTGCCCATCGGTGTGGGCGGGCAGGGCACCGGTGGTGTCATCCTCGCTCTGCTCCTCCGCATCAAGCAGCTCGAAGGTCCGCTCGGCCGAGGCCACACCCGACTGGAGCATGTTTGCCATTCCGGCCAGCTGACCGATCGGGCTGGTGAACTCACGGGAGTACTGGATGAAGGCGGTGGCATCACCCAGGGTCATCGACCCGGTAGCCACGCGCAATCCACCCACCACGGCGATTCCCACATACGAGAGGTACGAGACAAACTGCATCGCCGGCATGATGATGCCGGAGATAAACTGGGCACCAAACGACGCCTTGAACAGGCCCTGGTTGCGCTCGTCGAATCCCTCAAGCATGTCCTTCTGGCGCCCGAACAGGGTCACCAGGTCGTGGCCGGAGAAGGACTCCTCGATGTGCCCGTTGAGCACGCCGGTGTTCTTCCACTGGGCGGCGAAGAGCTTCTGCGAGCGCGAACCGATCACACCGGCCACAATCGCCGACAGCGGCAGGGCGATCAGAGCAATCAGCGCAAGCTGCCAGGAGACGATGAACATCATCACCACGATGCCGATAATGGTCAGCACCGCTTGAATCATCTGAGCAAAGGCCTGTTGCAGCGCGTTTTGGATGTTATCCACGTCATTGGTTACCCGCGAGAGCAGGTCGCCACGCTGGCGGGTATCGAAGTAGTTCAGCGGCAGGCGGTTGAGCTTGGTTTCGATATCGCGACGCAGGTTATAGACAACCTTCATCACCAGCTTGTTCAGGATGTATCCCTGCGCCCACATGAAGAAGGACGAAATGAGATACATGGCCAACACGATGAAGATCAGTCGACTCAGGTTGACAAAATCGATGCCCTGGCCCGGGGTGAAGTTGATCTTTTCCAACATGTCCGCCCGCGACTGATCGCCCGAGGCGACCAGGCCGGCGATGACCTGCTCCTTGGTGGCCCCGGATGGCATACCCGCTCCGATGGCGCCACCAAAGATGACGTCCATGGCCTGGCCAAGAATCTTGGGCGCAATCACGCCCAGCACCACGGAGACCACAACCATCGCCACGACCACCGACACGCCCACGCGCTCGGGTGCCAGCAGCCCCATCAGACGCTTGGCGGACGGCCAGAATGCCTTGGCCTTCTTGGGCGGTGCGCCGCCACCAAACATGTCATCGCTCGAGCCCGCGGTCAGCTCGCGCTCGTCAAACTCCAGCACGGCCTCGGGGGTTTCGGATTCCAAGGAATCGTTTTTCTTTCGCGCCATGAGTTACGCCACCTCCGATGCGCTGAGCTGGGAGTTCACGATCTCCCGATAGGTTTCGTTGGATTCAACCAACTCCTCGTGGGTTCCGCGACCCACAATCTTGCCGTCATCCATCACCAGAATCTGGTCGGCATCGGTGATCGTGGACACCCGCTGGGCCACGATAATCACCGTGGCGTCACGAATTTCATCCTTGAGCGCCGCACGAAGCTTGGAGTCCGTGGTCACATCCAGGGCCGAGAACGAGTCATCAAACAGGTACACCTTGGGCTCGGCCACCAGCGTTCTGGCGATACACAGTCGCTGACGCTGTCCGCCGGACACGTTGGTTCCACCCTGAGAGATCGGGCTGTCCAGCCCGTGCTCCTTCTCCCGTACGAAGCCGGCACCCTGTGCCACGGTCAGCGCCTGCCACAGCTTTTCATCATCGGCATGCTGATCACCGAAGCGCAGGTTGCTTCCCACGGTGCCCGAGAACAGGAAGGGGCGCTGCGGGACCATGCCTACGCGGTCGGAAAGCTGCGCCCGGGTGTACTGAGTCACCGGGACCCCGTCCAACAGGACCTCGCCCTCCCCCGCGTCGTAGAGGCGGGGAATCAGGCTCAGCAGCGTCGACTTACCGGACCCGGTCGAGCCGATGATGGCCGTGGTCTTTCCGGGCTCCGCGGTAAACGACAACCCCTCCAGGACCAGGTTCTCGGCCCCCGGATATCCAAACCCCACGTTGCGGAACTCCACCACACCGCGCGGGTCGGCCACCTCTACCGGCTCCTCGGGCTCGGACATGGTCGGTTCCACATCCAGGACCTCACCGATGCGCTCGGCACAGACCACCGCACGCGGGATCATCATGACCATGAAGGTTCCCATCATGACGGCCGCAAGAATCTGCAGCAGGTACTGCAGGAAGGCCGTCAGCGAGCCCACCTGCATGTCACCGGTATCCACCCGGTGCCCACCAAACCACAGCACGGCGGCCGTGGCCAGGTGCAGGATCATACCGATCAGCGGGAACATCAGCACGAAGATCGAACCGACCTTCAGCGACACCCGGGTCAGCGCGTGGTTGGCATCGCCAAAGCGCTGGGTTTCAAAATCCTCACGCACAAACGCCCGCACCACGCGGATGCCGATGATCTGCTCGCGCAGAACACCGTTGATGCCGTCGATCTTTTCCTGCATCGAGCGGAACAGTGGCATCAGCAGGGTGACCAGGTAACCAACCACGGCGATCAGCAGCGGCACGGAAACCCACACCAGCCACGACAGTCCCGCGTCCTCACGCAGGGCCATGACGATACCACCCACACACATGATCGGAGTGGACACCATAAAGTTCAGGGTCATCAGCAGGAGCATCTGCACCTGCTGCACATCGTTGGTGCCGCGGGTGATCAGGGTGGGCGCACCAAAGCGACCGAGCTCCTGGGCGCGGAAGTTGGAGACACGACCATAGACGCTGCGGCGCAGATCACGGCCCACCGCCATCGCGGTTTTGGCACCGAAGTAGACGCCGCCAATCGCGGCGGCCACCTGGACCAGGCACACCCAGAGCATGGTTGCACCGGTGGCCCAGATGAAGTTAACATCGCCCTTGGCCACTCCCTGATCGATGATCTGGGCGTTCAAGCTGGGCAGGTAAAGAGCGGCGAGAGTCGCGATCAGTTGCAAAATAACAACGGCCACGATCCACCGAACATACGGGCGCGAATATCGCAGTAAGAGCCGTAAGAGCATGGGATCCATCCTGGTATGGAGTGTAAACAATAGAGCTTCTAGCGGACGCAACCCGCTGAGCACTCATGCTAACGCGGTTTAGTTCGATTTTGCGTCCATCATTTGGCTGATGTTCGCAGCCACTGTCGCACTATACGCAGGACCGGGGACATCCGATGTGCCGGGATTCGGGTCCCACGGTCATTGGTGGGTGGCCGCAAATCCGTTACTGTGATCACATGCGTCTCGGTGTACTCGATGTTGGCTCAAATACCGTCCATCTCCTCGTGGTGGATGCTCACCCCGGCGCGGGTCCCATCCCGATGACCGATCACAAGTCGGTGCTGCGCCTGATGCGCTACATCGATGCCGAGGGGCGCATCAGCGACGAGGGAGTCACCGCCCTGATCGATGCGGTGAGTGCGGCCGCAAAAATCGCCGAGGCTGCGGGGCTGGACGCATTCTTGCCGATGGCCACCTCGGCTATTCGCGAGGCCACCAACGGCCCCGAGACGCTCGCGTTGATTCGCGCCCATACCGGAGTGGACCTCCAGGTCCTCAGCGGCGAGGAGGAATCGCGACTCACGTTCCTGGCGATTCGCCGCTGGTATGGCTGGTCGGCGGGCAACATCCTGGTGTTTGACATCGGTGGAGGTTCCCTGGAAATCTCGCAGGGGTCCGATGAGATGCCGGACGTCGCCGTGAGCCTGCCCCTGGGTGCCGGACGCACCACGGTCTCCCACCTCCACGACGATCCGCCCACGCTGGAACAGACCGAGGAGCTTGCCGCGCATGCTCGCCGGATCCTCGGCGAGGCACTCCCCCTGTTCGCCGAGCAGGGAGCGCCGGACCACATCGTGGGCTCATCCAAGACGATCCGTTCGCTGGCCAAGCTCGCCGGCAGCAGCGGCGATAACGGGGACGGTCGCACCCGACTGAGCCTCAAACGACTCACCGACTGGGTTCCCCGCCTGGCAATGATTCCCGCAAGCGCAAGACACGCGCTGCCCGGTATCACCGAGGATCGCGCGTTCCAGATCGCCGCCGGCGGCATCGTGCTGCGCGAGGCCATGGGAACCATGGGAGCTTCTTCCCTGGAGGTGTCGCCCTGGGCACTCCGCGAGGGCGTCATCATGCGGTATCTCGACCAGCTGCACGGCACGTCCTCCTGAGTGTTCGACCCGGCACCGCCGATCCCGTTGCCGTTGCCGTTACCGTTGCTCAGCGTGCGGACAGGGTCTAGGCTGAGGACATGGAAATCACCCGATCAAACGAGCATTCCCGCTACGAGCTCCGCGAGGACGGGGCGGTACACGCCACCCTGGCCTTCACCGAGCGCGACGGTGTGACTTTTCTCACCTACAGCTACACCGAACCCGCTCAGCGCGGTCGCGGCCTCGCCGCACGACTCGTGGAGTTTGCGATCGCAGACATCAGCCGGGACCCCGAACGCAGGATCACCCCGACCTGTGGCTACGTGCGCGGCTGGTTTGCCAACCATCCCGAACACCAGGGCTTACTCGCTAGCTAGGGAGCGAGCCGCTCGCGCGGCCACGTATCGAAGTTTCGCGCACTGGCTACGAACTGATCGCCCGGGACCCAGAAGCCACCGGGTCATGAGCATCGGCAATAAGAGCCGATCCCGTGCCGGCATCAGCATCAGCATCAGCATCCGAGACATCAGTAGCAGCGACATAGGTATCTGCATCAGTATCGGCATCGGCATCGGGGCCGATGCTCTCCCCGATCCGATCGAGGAAGCGCACCACCGCCGCGCGCTCGGTCGAGGTGAGCGACTCGGCCGCCGCGAGCATGCGTTCGTGTCTGCCACTGAGTGTGCCGCGGACCTCGCGGTGGGTCTGGGCACTGGCCTCCAGCAGGATGGCGCGGCGATCCACCGGATGAGGCAGGCGGCGCAGGTGCCCCGAAGCCACCAGCCGATCGGTCAGCTTGGTGGTCGAGGCCGAAGAAATGCCCAGGTGATCGGCAAGCCTCTTGCCCGTGACCGGCTCACTCCTCCCGGCCGCCGCGATCAGGAACCGCAGGGCCGCCATGTCGGTTTCACCCATGCCCATCTCTCGGCGGGTCTCCCGGCGCATCGCCTCGTCACGTTCGCGCCAACGCCGTAGCGCGCGCAGAACCGCAACGGGACCCGTTCCCGGGGACGATGCCCCACTGCCACCGGCACCGGCACCGGCACCAGCACCGTCATCCGCCGCCTCGCCGGACCGCGGAATCCGGGTCGCGCCAACCGCCTGGCGCTCAGCATCCGACGGCTCGGCGCCCGTCACATTCGCTCTCGACGCCTCGGCGCCCGACACTTCCGCCCCCGAGGCTACAGCCCCCGTCGCATTGATTCTCGACGCCTCGGCGTCCGGCACGTCCACCCGCGGCAGATTCCCACTCGGCTGCGATGACGGACGCGCGGCCCGGGTCGCGCCCGGCGCCGAATCCACCCCCGGCGCGAGGTCCACCCCCGGTGCGAGGTCCACCCCCGACGCCGGATCAACCCCGGGCGCACCGGAATCCTCGTCCTGCAGGTACCAGTAGGGGGCGTTCATGATGTCCAAAAGTTTTGGGGACGGGATGCGAGATGCACTGATCACATGATACCGTCAACTCATTAGCTAGCCTAGCTAGTTATTTATTCCGGGAGGCACAACGATGAATGCACCGCTAGGTCACACCCTCGTTCGAGCAACACCCGCCGGGACGGCCGCACCCACGGTACCGCCCACGGAGGAGGAGTCCATTGCCGCATCGCCCGCGCGCGAACGGCATCGACTCGCCCGGATTAGGTCCGTGACGAGCAACCCGAACGCGCGTCACGAACACAGCCACCTCCCCGGGGGCGCGATCCAGAATCACGACGAGCGTGCGGCACTCGCTCCCGTGGAAGGTGGAATCCCCTCCCCCCAGACCGCCGTCTCCGATGGCGCAACACGCGTCGAGCAGGCGCTCCCCTCGGACTCCGAGTTGGGTGCGCTGCTCGACGCCGGCTTTGGACAGGGGGACCTCGAGGAGGTCTGCACCTGCGATATCCCCCCGCGCGTCAGTGAACTCAGTCACCACGTGGAAGCGGCCCTCGCGGCCTTCCTCGCCGACGGCCTGGCCAAGAGTCAAAAAATGGACGCCTCCTATCCCCCACTCTGGGCGGGACTGGGTCGGGCGCTCACCGGCGGCAAGCGGATCCGCCCGCGCCTGGTACTCGGGGCCTATCTGGCCCTGGCCACGGAGGAAGAAACCGGGCAGGATCCGACCGCCAGCCCCGTCGAGGATGCCCTGCTACGCGCCCTGGTCGCGACCGCCGCCGCGCAGGAGCTGCTGCACGGGGCCTTTGTGGTGCACGATGACATCATCGACGGCGATCTGCTGCGCCGCGGTCAGCTCAACCTGACCGGCGCGATCCTGGAAACTCATCCGCTGCGCACCTCGGATCCCGCCCGGGCCCGTCGTGATGCCGAATCCTCGGCCATCATCGGCGGAGACCTCCTGCTCAGCGCGGCCCAGCGCCACATCGCGCTGCTCGAGGTCGATACCCGGATTCGACACCGACTGCTCGACCTCTTCGACGAGGCCGTACACGTCACCGCCGGCGGCGAGCACGCCGACGTGAGCCTCGCCGCGCTGGACGCCGGCACCCCGACGATCACGCGCATCCTCAGCATGACCGAGCACAAGACCGCCAGCTACACCTTCTCGGTGCCACTCCGGGCCGGGGCCGTGCTTGCCGGGGCGGACGAAAACCTGCTGGGTGCCCTGGATGAGGTGGCGCGTGCCCTCGGCCTGGCCTTCCAGCTCCGGGACGACCACCTGGGCGTCTTTGGGCAGAGCGCCCGCACCGGTAAGAGCATCACCGCGGACCTGTCCACCGGCAAGAACACCGCGCTGGTGTCCCTCGCCCGTGACAGCGCCGCCTGGCCGCTGATCATCGCCCTGCAACGCGACCCCGAGTCCGCCACCGCGGCCCAGTGGGAGCACGTGCGCGCGGAGCTGATTCGCGCCGGGGTGCGTGAGCGTCACGACGCGCTGGTGGCCGATGCCACTCGACGCGCGCGGGCGGCGACCCTCTCCCCCGCGCTGCCCCCACGGTTGCGCAGTTACCTTACATCCGTCATTATCGAGCTCGGGGGACGTGATGTTTAGTCTGCGACTCCTGGCAACAGCGCCCGTTCCCACCCAGATTGAGCCCGTGACCCCCACCTCCGATCACCCAGACTCCACCCCGCGGCCCGGGGCAACCCCGCCCGAAACACCGCAGGGTCGCCGCCCGGCGGTGCCCGCGCGCGCCCCGGAGACCGGACTCGCGCTGTACAACCGGGTCGCCACCGAGAACAGCGTGCACCTGCTCAGCCGCTACTCCAGCTCCTTCGGGGCCGCGAGCCTCCTCCTTCCGGGTCGCATGCGCACCCGGATCGCGGCGATCTACGCGCTGGTGCGCGTCGCCGACGAAATCGTGGACGGTCCCGGAGAGAGCGCCGGGCTCAGCACCGCCGAGTGCGCGGAAACCCTGGATGCGCTGGAGGCCGAGACCGAGCACGCCCTGACCACCGGATTCTCCAGCAACCTGGTGGTTCACGCCTTCGCCCAGACCGCACGGGCCGCGGGCTTTGGGACCGAACTGACCCGTCCCTTCTTCGCCTCGATGCGGATGGACCTGGAACAAAACGTGCATGATCAGGCCAGCATCAAGACCTACATCTATGGATCGGCCGAGGTCATCGGCCTGATGTGCACGGCGGTGTTTTGCCAGGATTCCCGGGTGGATCCGCGGCGTCCGGAGATCGTCGATGCCGCCCGTGCGCTGGGGTCCGCCTTCCAGAAGATCAACTTCCTGCGCGATTTGGGCAGCGACCTGGACGCCCTGGGACGCAACTACTTCCCCGGGATCAACGTGGCCCTGCTGACCGCGCGGGATCGCGACACCATCATCGCCGATATCGACGCCGACCTGGCCCGCGCCCGGGCGGGCATCCGCCTGCTCCCGAGGGTGAGTCGCCCGGCGGTGATCTGCGCGACCGAACTGTTTGCGACACTGACCCGCAAGATGGGCGCGGTTCCCGCCCGCGATCTGCTGCGTCGCCGCATCCGCGTGAGTACCCCGCACAAGGTGGTGATCGCCCTGCGCGCCCTCCTTCTCGGGAGGTTCCTGCCCTCCCGCGGCGGTCGGTAGCCCCGAAACTCGGTCGCGCCGCAGCCACCCCGAGCACGGCACCCCATACTCGACTCCTGACATCCGGGCCGCGACATCGCCGCAGCCGCCCGCCCCACCCGAAGATTGGATCCGTTCTTGTCCGAGTCTCTCCCGACCGCCACCCCCGCCAACACCCCGCAGCACGCCGTGGTGATCGGCGGCGGCGTGGCCGGGCTGGCCACCGCTGGCCTACTCGCCCGCGACGGCTACCGGGTGACCCTGGTCGAGCAAAATGCCGAGGTGGGCGGACGCGCCGGATCGTGGAGCAGCGAGGGATTCCGCTTCGACACCGGCCCCTCGTGGTACCTGATGCCCGAGGTGTTTGATCACTTCTTCGCGATGATGGGGTCCAGCACCGCCGCCGAGCTCGACCTGGAAACCCTCGACCCGGGCTACCGGGTGATCTTCGAGAAGGATCACGAGGCGGTGGACGTGCGCGCGCAGCGGGCGGCCAACCGGGAACTGTTTGAGCGGCTGGAACCGGGATCCGGACCGGCATTTGATCGCTATCTGGCCTCGGCCGAACAGACCCTGGATCTTGCGACCAGGTCCTTCCTCTACACCAACTTCGAAAACCTCTCGGCGTTTTCCAGTCGCGCGGTGATCGCGCGCGCGGGCAGTCTGGTCCGACTGCTGACCCGATCCCTGCACGCGTTTGCCCGCGATCACTTCACCGACTCGCGGATCCTGCGGATCCTCGGATATCCGGCGGTGTTTCTCGGGTCTTCGCCGTATCGGGCCCCGGCGATCTATCACCTGATGAGCGGGCTGGATCTCAACGGTGGGGTCCAGTATCCACACGGCGGCTTCACCGAGCTGGTGCAGGCGCTCGCCCGACTGGCGGATTCGGCCGGGGTCACCATCCTCACCGAAACCCAGGTGCGGGAAATCACCACCAAATCCGCCGGGCGCAAGGCTCGCGCGACCGGGGTCGTCACCGAACGCTGCGGCGTGACCTCCCGGATCGATGCGGACATCGTGGTCTCGGCGGCGGATCTGCACCACACCGAGACCCGACTCCTCCCCCCGGCGCTGCAGTCGCGGCCCGAGCGCTCCTGGAAGCGCACGGTTCCCGGGCCCGGGACGGTGCTGGTGTTTCTCGGCATCCGCGGCGAGATCCCCGAGCTGCCGCACCACACCCTGCTGTTCACCGAGGACTGGGAGGGGAACTTCCGGCGAATCGACGCCCCGGCACCCGCCCCCGGGGAGCACTGGCTCCCCGATCAGACCTCCCTGTATGTGTGTCATCCGTCGGCATCGGATGCGAGTGTGGCACCGCCCGGACACAGCAACCTGTTTGTGCTGGTGCCCGCGCCCTCCGATCCCGAGCTGGGCGGCGAGGGCGATGAGGAGGTGGAGCGAATCACCGATGCGGCCATCGACCAGATCGCCGCCTGGGCGAAGATCCCCGACCTGCGCGAGCGCATCGTGGTGCGCCGCAGCATCGGCCCGCGCGATTTCGAACGGAATTTCAACGCCTGGCGCGGGACCGCGCTGGGTCTTGCCCACACCACCGCGCAGAGCGCGTTCTTCCGCGGCAAAAACGTCTCCTCCAAGGTTTCCGGGCTGTACTACGCCGGAGCCACCACTGTTCCGGGCATCGGGTTGCCGATGTGTCTGATCAGCGCCGAGCTGGTCCTCAAGCGCCTGCGCGGGGACCGCGGCAGCGCCCCGCTGCCCGAGCCCACCCCCACCCGCGGCGATCGCGGCACCGCATGACCGGCGGCTACGCCCTCGCGCTGCTGATCTCGATCGGCGGTCTCGCCCTGATCGACCTGCGTCACCGGGTATTCTTCTGGGACTCCCCGATTCGCGCGGCGCTCACGCTCACCACCGGACTGGTCGCCTTCATCGCCTGGGACCTGTGGGCGATCCACGCGGGCATCTTTTTCCGCGGCGAGAGTCCCCTCCTGTTGCACTGGAACCTCGCCCCCGAGTTCCCGGTGGAGGAGATCCTGTTCCTGACCCTGCTGTGCTACTCGGCAATGATCCTCTTTGTGCTGGGCACGCGTCTCCTCGCCCGCATCCGCACCCGTCGGAGCGCGGCCTCATGATGTACTGGCAGATCTGTGCGGTCGTGCTGGCCGGCGGGCTGGGGATGTTTGCTCTCACCCGCTCCAGAGGCGCCCGCGTCTCACTCGGCGCGGCGGCCATCGCCCTGGCCGGGCTGACCGTCGCGACCGCGGTTTTTGACAACATCATGATCGTGCTGGGCCTCTTCGACTACGACCGGGACACCCTGCTCGGCCTCAACATCGGCAACGCCCCGATCGAGGACTTCACCTACCCACTACTCGCGTTGCTGATCCTGCCCGGCGTCTGGCTCGCGCTGGGCACACTCAGTAACGCCGACTGGCGGACGATCCTGCGTTCCTCCCGCCCGGTGTCCTGGATCAACACCGCCTATCCGTTTGCGGCGGCCATGCTGATCACCCGCGGCACCGTGGACGGCGAATTCATCGTGGGCACGCTGTTTTTTCTGATCCCCTACAACCTGCTGATGTACGGGGTCAACGACGTCTTCGACTATGAGTCCGACCTACGCAATCCCCGCAAGGGTGGCATCGAGGGCGCGGTGCTCGAACGCCGATTGCACCGACCGGTTCTGTGGACCGGCGCGCTGCTCGCGCTGCCGAGCTTTGTCTATCTGCTCGCGGTGGGCACGCCCCTCTCGGGGCTACTCCTGATCCTGTGTGTGGCCGGCGTGCTCGCCTACTCGGTCCCGCCGCTGCGCACCAAGGAGCGGGCGGTCGCCGACTCGGTCACCTCAAGCCTGCACTTTGTGGGCCCGGCCATCGTGGGCCTGGCCCTCGCCGGTGCGCAGTGGACCCCGGCGCTGCTCTGCCTCCTGGTGGCGTTTTTCCTCTGGGGAGCCGCCAGCCACCTGTTTGGTGCCGTCCAGGATGTGGAGGCCGACCGCGCCGCCGGAATCTCCTCCTCGGCCACCGCCTGGGGTGCCCGGGCAGCCGCGCGGGTATCGGTGTTGCTCTATCTGGCCGCGGGCATCGCCGCGCTGTGGATCCCCGGGTGGGGCAAACTCTCGGCGCTCCTGGTAATCCCGTACCTGATCGTGACCCTGCCCTCCTGGAACATCACCGACGCGACCGCCGAGAGCGCCAACCGCGGCTGGCGACGCTTCCTGCTGCTCAACCAGTTCACCGGGTTTGTGATCACGATGCTGTTGATCCAGTTCGCCCTGACCCACGTGCCCGCCTAGCCCGAACGGCCCACCTTCCAATACCCGCAGAACATGATCCGGTCCTTGGGCACCCCGCGGGACACCCACTCGCGGCGCACCCCGGTGGCCAGCGCGGACTCCCCGACCACCCAGCCGAAAAATCCCTCGGCGGGCAGCGGCACATCCGCGGCGATGGTGCGCGCCAGGACGCCGGGCACCGCATGCGGATCCTCCCGCACCAGCCAGCGCACCGAGATGCCACGCGGCGCCGCCAGCACACGGCGGTCCTCCTCGGCGGGGATCTCCAGCAGGGCGGTCCCCCGAACGTGCGCGGGAAGGGCGGCCAGGACCCCCTCGGCGGCGGGCAGCCCGCTCTCATCGGCGACCAGCAGGACGTGGGCGATCCCCGCGGGCAGGGTGAAGCCGGTGCCCTCATCCAGGATCGCTACCTCATCGCCCGGCACGCAGTTCCGGGCCCAGTCCGAGGCCACCCCCGCAGCCTCCCCCGTTCCGTGCACCACAAAATCGATATCGATTTCGGGACCATCGGGCCCCTCGGATCGATACTCGCGAATCGTATAGGCGCGCAGCACTGGACGCTGATCGCCCCGGGCGCTCGCCAGGAAGCGCGCATAGGATCCCAGCGACAGGGCGCTCGGCACCGCCGCCAGGTTGCCCCCGTTTTGCGGAAGGAAGAGGCGCACCCACTGATCGTGGCCCAGCGGGACAAACGACTCGATGTCGCCTCGACCCAGGGTCACCCGAATGAAGTGCGGCGAGATCTGCTCACGGGCGAGCACCTCCAGACCCACCGCTCCGGTGGTGCTGGGGCGAACCCGGGTGCTGCGAATATTTGTGCGTGCCATCCAAGAACCCTTCACTAGTTAGTACAGCCTAACCTTAATTATCGCGGGTGCCGAGTGTCCCCCAAATGGTAGGCACCCGGTTCGGGGTCTTGACCCGGCCTCGCGCGCGCGGTGAGATTGCCCCAGACGATTGCGAGACGATGATGCCCCATCCCCCCATCACCGCCCCGGATCCCGGCGCACTCATTCCCGAGACCCCGGTATCCGGGCGATGGATCTCGGCCTTTACCCTGGCCTGGTTTGGCTACTGGATGGCCAGCCTGGTACCCCTCCAGCTCCTGCTGCCCAGCCAGTTTCAGGCCCTGAATCCCGGCGATAAGGTGCGCGACCTGGCGATCACCAACGGCGTGGCCGGGGTCGTGGCCCTGGTGACCCTGCCGGGTTTTGGGGCACTGTGCGATCGAACCATCTCGCGCTTTGGCCGGCGCCGCCTGTGGATCGCCGGGGGCGCGTTTGTGGGAGCGCTGGCCGTGGCCCTGGTGGGCGAGCAGACGAGCACCGGCGGGGTGGTCCTGTGGTGGGCGGTGGCCACGGCGGGGGCCAGCGCGATGATGGGTGGTCTCACCGCGGTCATCGCGGACCGGGTCCCCGAGCGCCAGCGCGGCATCCTCTCGAGTGCGATTTACGGGCCGCAGGCCCTGGGCGTGGTAATCGGCATTGCCGCAGTGACCCTGTTTGCCCTGCAGCTGCGCACCGCGTATCAGCTGCTGGGGATCGCCCTGGTGCTGTGTGCGATCCCGTTTGTCTGGATCCACCGCGAGCGCCGCGGCATGCGCACGCCCCCGCTGACCTTCTCGGCAATCGCCTCGGGCCTCTGGGTCAACCCGCGGCGGCACCCCGAGTTTGCCTGGGCGTTCGGGAGCCGCACGCTGGTGAACCTGGCCAACTCGCTGGGCACCTGCTACATGCTCTTTTTCCTCACCGACGGCCTACAGATGGATAGCCCCGAGGACGCGCTGCTCATCGTCACCCTGGTCTATCTGGCCGCCGCCCTCGCCTCCACCTATCTGGCCGGGCTGTACTCGGACCGGACCGGACGCCAGCGCGGGGTCCTGATCATCGCCGGCCTGGCCCAGGCCCTCGCGGCGGCGCTGCTGGTCTTCGCGCCGAGCTTTGTGATGGCGATCATCGCCGCCGCGTTTATCGGCGGCGGCTTCGGAGCCTCGATGTCGGTGGGCCAGGCGGTGGTGACCCGGGTGCTCCCCGACGCCGAGAACCGTGCCAAGGACCTGGGCATCATGAACATCGGCCTGGTGGTGCCCACCACGATCGCCCCGCTGATCGCGGCCATCCTGATCACCACCAGCGGCGGCTACACCCTGCTGTTCGCGGCCACCGCGGTCTTCGCGCTCGGCGGGGTGTGGATGATCACCCGGCTCAAGAGCATCCGCTAGGGGCTGCTCGGCCGGGAAGTTTGGCCCAGGCGACGCGGCGAGCGTGAGCGACCGGCGAGCCTGAGCCGAGGGGCGCGGCTAGCGGTGCAGCTGCACCCAGATCGCCTTCTCCCGGGTCCACTGCTCAAATGCGCGCAGCGACTTCTCGACCCCGCCGAAGCCCGACTCGCCCCAGCCACCGAACGGGCTGGTGAGGTCGCCCTCGCTGTAGGAGTTGATCGAGACCACCCCGGCGCGAATCGAGCGGGCCACGCCCAGGGCGCGGTCGATGTTCGAAGACCAGACCGAGGCGGCCAGGCCATACGGGGTGTCGTTGGCCAGCGCGATGGCCTCGGTCTCGGTGGTGAAGGTCTGGATCGTGACGATCGGCCCAAACAGCTCCTCGCTCAGGATGCGCGCATCCGCGGGCACCCGGTCCAGGATGGTGGGGGTTACATAGTGCCCACCCGGGATCACCGAGACCTCCTCGCCGCCGAGCAGCACGCGGGCACCGCCCGCCCGGGCCTCCTCGACCACCGTGAGCATCCGCCGGGCCGCGGCACCGTTGATGACCGGACCGATATCGGTGTTCGGGTCCTCGGGATCGCCGACCCGCAGCGCACGCGCGGCGGCGACAAACCGACGGGTGAACTCCTCGGCGATCGAGTCCTCCACCAGGATCCGCGACCCGGCCGTGCAGTTCTGCCCGGCTGTCACAAACGCGCACTCGATGGCCTGGGAAATCAGGTCCTCGCCATAGCCCAGCGCATCGGCGAAGATGACCTGCGGGCTCTTGCCGCCCATTTCCAACGAGACCCGCTTGAGGTTGGTTTCGGCGGCCGCGGAGAGGATCGCTCGGCCGGTGCGCGTCGACCCGGTGAAGGAGAGCGCGCCGATGCGCGGATCCCGGGCGAGCGCCGCCCCGGCCTCGGCCCCGGTACCCGGCAGCACCCGCAGCACGCCGGCGGGGATCCCCGCCTCGAGCGCGAGCTTTTCCACGTGCAGCACCGAGCGCGGGGTGGTGTCGGCGGGCTTGAGGATCAGCGCGTTGCCCACGGCGAGCGCCGGGGCAATCTTCCACGCGGCCATCGCCAGCGGATAGTTCCAGGGCAGGATCGCGGCGACCACGCCGAAGGGCTCGCGCTCGGTCAGGGCGATCACGCCCGGGCCCGCCGGGGTGATCTGCCCGGTGAGCTTGTCCACGGCCTCGGCGAACCAGCGGATCGATTCAATCGCCCCGGGAACGTCGTTTTCCACGCACTCACGGATCGGCTTGCCCGCGTCCTCACACTCGAGCCGGGCCAGCACGTCTGTGTCGCGCTGCATGAGGTCGGCCAGGCGCAGCAGCGCCGCCGCCCGCTCCCGAGGTTCCAATCCCGACCAGACTCCGGAGGCGTAGACGCGCTCGGCGTCGCGGGCATGCTCGGAAACCTCGGCGGCCGAGACCGCGGGGATCGGGGTGTCTCCGGCCGATCCGTCGCGCGGGCGCAGGAGGGGCAGGGTGGCGGGCTGAGTCACGGAGAGGTCCTTCGGGTTAGTGGTGCGGCTGCAGGTGCAGGTACCGGTGCAGGTGCGGTGCGGTAACGGGAACGGGAACGGGAACGGGCGGGCGCTACGGCTGGGTGAGCTCGGGGTGGGCCTCGCCCTCGGCGAGCCGCCAGCCGCTCTCGGTCCGGACGATGTCACCGCGGGCGGCGAGCTCACGGACAAACTTCGCCATGCCTCGATCCCCGCGCTTGCGGAACATCGGCAGCAGTCGCGGCAGCACGTTGGGCATCGTCATAACCGCGCGCAGCAGCCGCGATTCGCCGATCCGCGGATAGGCCTCGAGTCGCGGCCGATCCAGCAGGCTCATCATGGCCTTGGCCACGCGTTCGGGCGGCTGGGGCGGATCCTGGAACTGAAGCGAATTGCCCCCCTCGATCGCCTCCTGGCGGAGCATCCGGGTGTCGGTGGCCGAAGGCAGCACCGACCCGACTCGAATCCCGCGCGCGGCCAGATCGAGGCCAATCGAGAGCATCGCCCCGCGCAGCCCAAACTTCGAAGCCGTATAGATCGGAGTTTCCCCGAGCGGGAAGACACCTCCAAGTGACACCGTGGAGATGATCCGCGGATCCCCCGCACGCTCCAGCAGCGGGATGGCCAGCCGGGTGAGCACCAGCGGCGCCGTGAGGTTGACCGTGAGCTCGCGCTCGATGCTCTCCACGCTGCGCTCGGCAAAGCGCTCCGAGGAGGTCATTCCGGCATTGTTGACCAGCACGTCGATGCGGCCAAAGGCAACCTCGATGTGCGCGATCAGCTCCTCCACCAGGTCCCGCTTGGTCAGGTCGCAGCCGAGTCCCACGTGGGCACCCCCGGCGGCCGGATGCACGGGGAGGGTGGCCGCCTGGGTTACCGCACGTTCGGCTCGGATGTCCACCAGAATCACCCGGGCCCCCAGCGGCGCGATCCGGCGCGCCAGGGACATGCCGATGTCCCCCGCCCCGCCGGTGATCACGATCACCTTGCCCGCATAGTTATAGGCCATCTCAGCGCACCCGTTCCCGGGCCGATCGCTCCCGGGCGGGCCGCCCCGATGTCGCCGCGGATCCTCCGGTCGGGGCAGTCGCCCTCGGGTCCCATCCCATCTGGGTGAAGAGCTTGCGCAGGTGCGAGGTCAGCGCGTGGGAATCCACGTAGCCGCGGTGGCGCGGGGAGCGGTCAAACTTCACCCCGCCACTCAGATCGGGCCGTTCGGTGCGGATCAGGAAGGCGAAGCGGGCGGCGCTGTCGGCCCCGTTCGCGCGGGCGGCCAGATAGTTGGCGATCAGCTGGGCCTGCAGGTCAAACACCTGGTAGGCGCCGCTGTTGGTCTCCACATAGCCGACCCCGAAGAGCCCGGTGTGCTCGCGCGAGAACGAGCTGAGGTAGAGGTCGGGGTGCTGGGGATCACCGAAATACTCCTGCCCGTGCGGGACCAGGTGGCGGTAGCCGGTGGCCAGCAGGATCAGGTCGAAGTCCTCGCTGCGCCCATCGGTGAAGGTCACGGTTTTGCCCGCGGTGGTCTTGATCCCCGGCCGCGCCTCGATATCCCCGTGCTGCAGGTGGTGCCAGAGCATCGAGTTGAGCACCGGATGGGTTTCAAACAGACGGTGGTCGGGCTTTTGCAGACCCAGCCGTTCGGGCTTGCCCATCAGCAGGCGCAGCATCGTCCCGAACACCGCCTGCTCGACCCGCTTGGGCAGGTGCGGTCCGTTTTCGGCAAACACGTCCACCGGCTGGCCAAAGATGTGCTTGGGGATAAACCAGTAGCCCCGGCGCATGCTGATCACCGCCCGGTCGGCGCTGCGGGCGGCGTCGCAGGCGATATCACAGCCGGAGTTTCCCGCACCCACCACCAGCACCCGCTTGCCCTCGAACTCGTGCGGGCTGCGGTAGGTCAGCGTGTGACGCACCTCGCCGGTGAAGTCGCCGGGGATCTCGGGCTCATTGGGGAACCACTGGGCGCCGGTGCAGGAGACCACGTTATCGTGTCTGGTCGCGGTGCCGTCGGCGCGCTCGACCAGCCAGGATCCGTCCTCCAGCTTGGTGATGTTGCTCACCGTCACCCCAAACTCGATCCTCTCGGTCAGACCGTAGGCATCGGCGAAGGCTCGCAGGTAGGCGAGGATGTCCCGGTGGGGCGGATAGTCGGCATAGGTGTCGGGCATCGGAAAACCGTCGAACCCGGAGAGGGTGCGGCTGGAGATAAAGTGCGCCGACTCGTACATGGGGGTGCCCGGGGCATCGATGTCCCAGACCCCGCCGGTGGCGGTATGGCGCTCGATCTGCGTGTACGGGAGCCCGTGCTGGGCGAGGGCCCGGGCGACCGCCAGGCCGGCCGGGCCCGCGCCGATCACGCAGGTGTCATGCAGATTCTTGGGGAGGGCTGCGGTGCTCATCGTGACTCCAATCGGGCCGGCGACCACGTCCTCGTGGACGCCTGCAGCCACGCTATCGCCGGGACGCCCCGATTTCGCGGGCCCCGACGGACCAATAGCGGACCCTAGCGGCCAGTGCTAGTGTCTGGTCATGGCCGAATTAATCCCCACTACCGCGACGCCGACCCCACCCGCGGGCGCGATCTCGGCCACCATCGCGCCCAATATCCTGCGCTATCTGGCCCGGGTGTCCGGGGAGCTCGGAGTCGACCTCGGCGGTGCCCTGGAGCGCGTCGGCCTCACTCCGGACCTGCTGAACAGTCCCGAGCTACGGGTGTCCTTTCGCCAGGGGGACGCGGTGATTCGCGCGGCGCTCGCGCGCAGCCCCCGGGCGGACCTGGGCCTCCTGGTGGGCACCGCGCAGCACATCGCCGCCTCGGGTCCGGTGGGATTTGGGATGATGACGGCCCCCACGCTGATCGATGCGATCAGGCTGGGCATCGAGTTTCAAAACCTGGCCGGATCGATGGTGGTGTGGAGCGTGCGCGAGGATGATGCCCAGACCCATGTGCGTGCCGAACTCACGGCGGTCTCGGCGGACGATCCGGTGGGCCGGTTTCTAATCGAGGAGGGCATCGCCAACATCACCCGAATGGTGCGTACGGCCCTCGACCCGGGTTTCCGTCCGGCCCGGGTGAGCTTCGCGTGCGTGCCGCCCCCGTATGCCGGCGAATATCGCGACCTCTTTGGCTGTCCGGTGGCCTTCGGCGCGGATCACACCGAGTGGACGCTGCCCGCCGGATGGCCCGAACGCCGCCTTCCCGGGGCCGACCCCTGGGTTCACGCCCAGACGCGCGCCCTGCTGAGCGAGCTGACCACCCGCATCGGGGACCGGCAGGAACTCTATCGACTCCTGGAGGCCCGGATCGCCCACGCGCTGCCCGAGATTCCGGCAATCGGCGAGGCCGCCCGCGCGCTCCACCTCACCGAGCGGACCCTGCGTCGCCGTCTCGCCGAACTCGGCACCACCTTTGCGGAGATTGTCGACGGGGTGCGCCGCGAACGCGCGCTGCACCTGCTGGAGGAAAACACGCTTCCGCTGATCCGGATCAGCGCGGAGCTGGGCTTCGCGGATGAGCGCTCGCTGCGTCGCGCCTGCGTGCGCTGGACGGGGCTCTCCCCCGCGCGGCTCCGCGGCACGCGGGGCTAGTGCAGCAGCACGGCCTTGAGGATCGCGATGCCCGCACACGCGACCGCGAGTCCGATCCCGGTGAGCAGCGATCGCAGCGAGGCCTTCTTATTGCGCAGGTGTCCCAGCACCAGGCCGAGGAAACCCATCCGCACCACGGTCACCGCGATTGCCAGACCCAGCGCCAGCGGAGCCGAAATCCAGCCCCAGGCCGCGGCCGCGAGCAGCAGCGCGGGGGTTGTGGTCGCCGAGACGATGGGCAGGGCGTTGCGCAGCTCGTGTCGCACCATCTCGCGGCTGGGCTTGGCGTCGTAGCGCACCCGTTCACCGAGCGATTCGGCGAAGGTGTGCGCGAGGTACGTGGTAAATCCGGTGGCCAGCACGATGACCGCCGCTCGGCCGTGCGCAACCTCGTCGGGGTGCTGGCTCACCAGTGCGGCCAGAACCAGCAGGTTTCCGTAGACGTAGGCGGAGATCCGGGTGGCGGCATCGGATCGGGACAGCTCGGAACGGTTCTTGCGCATTCCCCCATTCTCCCGCAGGTTCGAGTGTCCACGAACCCACGGGCATGCGGGCGCACAAGCACACGGGCTCATGGACCCACGGACTCACGGGCTCACCAGCTCACCGGCTCACTAGCAACGGGCATGCGGGCGCACGAGCGTGCCCGGGGCGACTCCAGCGCGGCCCTACCCCGGGCACGGGGACGAACCTAGGCCGCGGTGATCCCCTGAGCAGCGTAGCGCTCGTGGATCGGAGCGCTCAGGCTGGCGTGCGCGCCACGGGCGATCTCATCGGCGAGGGACTCGTGAGCGCCGGCTTCCAGATCGGTGTAGATGTTGTTGACCACGTCGCGCGGGTCTCCCTTGGGCACGTCCAGGGCCTGGATCATCGGGGTGTCGGTGTAGCCCAGGTGCGCGCCCAGAACCTGGGTTCCCTGGCTCGCCAGTTCCACCCGGAGCGAGTTGGTGGCACCCCAGAAGGCCGACTTGGTGGAGGAGTAGACGCCCGGGATGCTGAAGAAGCTCAGCGCCGAGTGGACGTTGATGATCGCGCCGCCGCCGTGGCCGGCGAGCACCGGCGCATAGGCCTGGACCAGGGCGATCGGACCGAACACATTGGTTTCGTAAATGGCCCGGACATCCTCGGGGCTGGTGGCGAGCAGGGTGCCGAACTTCTCGATTCCCGCGTTGTTGATCAGCACGGTGGTGTCTCCGGTCTGCGCGAGCACGTCGGCGATCGAGGCGGGGTCGGTCACATCCAGGCGCAGCGGCACCACGCGGGCGTCATCCCAGGTGCGCGGGGTGCGGGCGGTCGCGTAGACCTTGGCGGCACCGCGGGCGAGGGCCTGCTCAACAAAGTGGACGCCGAGGCCTCCGTTGGCGCCGGTCACGAGAACTACGGCATTGGTCAGGGTGGTCATGGGGTTCTCCGATACATCAGGGCGAGACCATCTCGCTCACTTGGAAAACCAAACCTAGCATGCTGTGTTGGAAAATCAAACCGTGATGTATTCTGGAGTCATGAATCCGACCGGCCTGTACCCCGAAAGCCTGTGTCCGATTGCCCGCAGCCTGGATTTGCTGGGACAAAAATGGTCACTCATGATTGTGCGTGAAGCCGTGGCCGGGGCCACCCGCTTCGCCGACTTCCGCGCGATCGGCATCCCCAGCGACATCCTCACCAAGCGCCTCACCTCCCTGGTGGACGCCGGCGTGATGGAGCGTCGCCCCTACCGCGAGGCCGGCGAGCGCGCCCGCGACGACTACCACCTGACCCCCGCGGGAATGGCCCTGCTCCCGGTCCTCTCGGCGCTGGTCGAGTGGGGCACCGAGTACCTACCGATCCCCGCCGGACGCACCCTGGAAAACGTCACCACCGACACCCACGAGGCCGTGCGCGTGGCCTATATCAACGATGCTGGCGAGATCATCAACCAGGACCGGGTCACCATCCAGACCATCCCCGCCGCCTAGACGCTCACCCTCTACTCACGACCGCCGCAAAATCCACGGTGCGGGGCCGTTGCGACGTACCGGCTACCGCACGAGACCCGCCATCTCGTGTCTCAGATGTCCGCTATGACGACCGCCCGAGTCGGGGCGAGATTCCGCGGTTGGCTTGCGATTCTCCCCGCTGAGTGGAGCCGCGCCGCAGCGGGAACTGTTAGCGTCCCTCTCGGATAGAGGAGACGAGTATGGGCGAGCAGGAAGTCATCATTCCCCCGGTGCTCTACCTGCCCGTGCAGCGGGCAGCGGAGACCACCGAGGAACCACGGGTCATCGTGGGCATCACACGCTCCGGGGAGCGCGCACTGTTTGCGTTCACCGCGCTGGACCGCCTGGTCGCGCACTGTGGGGCTCGGACGCCCTGGATCCTGCTCCCCGTCGACGCTCTCGCGCTGTTGCAGGAGGAAACGGGATTTAGTGTGTTGATTCTGGATCAGCCGGTGCCGGGGATCACGGGAACACCCTGATGCTCATTTCCGCCGATCCCGAACGCTTCGTCCAGATCCAAGGCGATCTCGATGCGGCCGCCGATGCCTTGGACCGCGCCGTCCGCGCGGTTCCCGAGGGCATCTCCGCCGGGCAGATTACGGCAGAGACGGTTCTGATCGCCGCTGCCGCCGCCGATGCCGCGAACTACCTGATTCTGATTCTGCACGGGCTCTCGGAAGCGTCCGGCGAGGTCCTCGTGGCGATGGAGCGCGCCGAGGACGGGCATCGGGCGGAGATCGGTCGACTTGCACGGGAGATGAACCGACTATGAACGGGATCGATCTGGACATCCCCGGAGAACCCGCCTCGGTACGAACCCTGGCATCCTGGTTCTCCCCCACGATGAGCGCGGGACTACGCGCGGCAAGCGACGCCCTGCGCGGCACCCGCACCTCCTCAACTCAGGGCTTCGAGGGCGAGGGCGGTGACGCGTTCCGCACCAAGGTGGGCGACGCGTTGAGCGTCCTCTGGCCGGTCGAGGACTATCTCAACCTGGCGGACGCTACTCTGAACGACTACGCCGAGCTTCTCGAGCGTGGACGCACCCGCTCGATTCACCTCGGCGAGGATGCCCGCGCCGCGGGCCTGGTCGTGACCGGCGGCCGTTACATCCAGGCCCCGGTGAGCCCCCTCCCGGTTGACTGTTTCGCGACCCCACCCCCACCGCCACCACGAGAGAAGGTGGTCGCGGCCAAGGCCTACTGGAAACAGGCCGCGGAATACGCCCGCATCAGCACCGCGATGGGGCAATGGTGGAGTGAACACGACGGGTGGATTCGGGACAACATTCCACCGCTACTGGACGGAGAGGAAAGGCTATCGGTCCTTGCACAGGTCTGGGACACGCTCCGCGCGGCCAACCTGGACCTGTTTGCCTCGGCAGGCTTCGAGGCCGGAACCCAGACTCGTAACACTGCGCTGGACGGACTACGAACCTCGCTGAAACGGGTCACCGAGGAGGCCGTGGCCTCCAACCAGCAGGGCCTCGCGCGGTTTATCGAGGCCGACCGGATCGACTCGGTCACAGCAGGCTTGAACGTGCAGATCGAAGCGGGGGTAAAGATTGGCCGCTACCTGAGTTTTGGCGGGGCCACCATTACCGTGGTCACCTCGACCTTCGACCTGGCCACCGGTACTCCTGCGGATGTGGTCGGGGTGGGACTGTTGGGAGGAGCCGCAGGCGCGGCCATTGGAAGCAAAGCTGCATCGCTGGTGGGCCTCGTTCTTCCGGTTGCGGCCACCCCACTAGGCACGGCGTTTATTTTGACTATTGGTTCAGCAGGTACCGGTCTGCTGGCCCAGGAGCTGTATGAACGCCTCGTTCCTGATTCGACACGAGAACAGCTAGATCATGAGCTTCCGTATGCTTACTGGGATGCCGCGATTGTGCCGGGCTCGGGCATACCGCTGAATAGAATCGTTTACCCCAAATGAATGCGCGGAGCGTAATTTTCCGCGGAGATTTCCCCGAGATCGTTCAGTCTCCTCCGCCGCTGTGGAAACGCTTCTGGAAAGTGGTCTGGATCATCGCTCTCGGGGCGGCGCTATGGGGAGTGGCTCTGGGATTCATCTTCGCCCACTCCCCGATCGGTGTCCTCATGTTGCTGAGCTACGTCCTGACATTGAGCGCATATGCGTGGTATCTCGTGGCCATCTCTCGGGCACCTCAGGCCTTCACTGCCCGAATCTCACGACGGCATCGATTTCTTCGGTTCGTCGCACCTCGAAATCGCGTATGGGCACGATATGTGTGGTTATTCGCGGCGTATCTAAGCTGGCTCACCGTCGAGATCTACACGGCACCGAATCCGCTTGCATCGACTACCGCGCGTTCGGTCATCATCACGGCGGCATTTTCGCTGGCCCTCAGCGAACCCCTTCGTACACAGTTTTACCCGGCGGGCTTAACGCTGACCCCCGAGTACATTATTGGCGTTCGAGGAAGCGGGCGTGTGCGAATCCGCTGGGCAACGCTCTACCGAGTGCGGGCAGCAGGAATCTATCGTTTTCCCCTCCGCGAACGCGGGATCTGGCTCTATCTCACCGAGTTCGGCCACAGGGAGGTCAAGATCAATGCACGCTGTACCGCGACCGACGTGAACATTCTGTATTGGACGGTTCTGTACTTCTGGGAACACCCCGAGGAACGTGAACTGCTGAGCGATCCGGCCGCCGCGCTGCGGCGCGTCGAAGAGCACTATGTGGGGCGTGCGCCGGTAGCAGAGGGCGCGGACCACTAGCGAAGGCTTCGTGACGAGCGCTCTCTAGACGAATCGCGGCCGAGATCTCGGCCCGAGCCCGGGTACAACAAAGGCCCCGTACGGCGTGTACGGGGCCTTCAGCTCTGCATGACTAGGCGGCCAGGGCGACGTCGGATCCCAGGGATACGGCGGTGTCCCACCCACGGCGAACCTCGGCGAGGCCGCGGGTCTGCTCGGGGTAACCGAGGTGCAGGTGGGTGTTACGCCAGTCCAGCAGGGCGGCGGCGCGGGTCGCGGCGAAGTGGCCGGGACGAACGCTGCGGGCACGGGTGGCCGCGTGGAATCCGTCGAGGAAAAACGCGGTCGGCGGGCTCTGGTGGATACGGGTGTTGGTATTCATAATTACTTCCTTTATGTCTGTGCCGGGCGTGCGACAACGCACCCTCCCGAATTTGTGTGTGCCTGGGCGGAGCCTCGCGGGGGCGGGCTGGCCGAATGGCGGTGGCTGCGGCGTCGGGCGGATCACGTCGGGGATCGCCTGCCGGGTGTGAAAACTCGCGATATCGGATGTGGAGCAATCGGAAATACATCGGGTATTTCGATTGATCGGAATGTTCACGATCCGAAAGCGTCGGCGGGATCCTGCAACGGGACTCCGGCCGGATGGAGCCGATCACGCTAGAGGGGGCGTAGATCGCGTTCACATAACGCAGCAATAGATCAGCTTACGCGACTCAGTCCTCTCGCACAAGGGGTGATCTCGAATCTCCGGGTTCGGCGGCGAACAGATCTCCCCGCTCGTTCAGCGCACCCTCGGCCGTCAGCTCCCAGACCCGGTCGCAGTGGATCCGCGCCAGGAAGGCGTCATCATGGCTCACCACCAGCAGCGCCCCGCGATACTCGCTCAGCGCCTCGACCAGGCGATCCACACTCGCGAGGTCGAGATTATTGGTGGGCTCATCGAGGATTAGCAGCTGGGCGGGAGGCTCGGCAAACAGCAGCCGCGCCAGCGAGACGCGAAAACGCTCCCCGCCCGACAGGGTAGACACCGGACGATGCACCGCATCCCCGCGGAGGAGCATCCGCGCCAGGATGCCGCGAATCTCCCCATCCGGAGTCTCGGGGGCCGCCAGGCGGAGGTTCTCCAGTGCGCTCGCCCCCTCGACAAGGCCGTCGAGACGCTGCGCCAGATATCCCACGCGATCGGTGAGCAGGCGTGCCCGCCGCAAAGCCGTGGAGTCCAGGAGCTCGCGCAGCAGCGTGGTTTTCCCCACCCCGTTGCCACCGATCAGCGCCACCCGCTCGGGTCCCTGGATGACCAGGGTGCGCCCGGACAGCTCGAACTCGGCGATCCGCCGCGACCGCGCCACCCGGGGATCGGGCAACTCCAGGTGGATGCTCTCCTCCCGGCGGACCCGCTCGGCCGCACGATCACGAGCCTCGGTGGCCGCCTCGACCCGGTTTTCCAGATTGCCCCGCAGCTTGCCCGCCGACTCCTGCGCCTCGGAGGCGCGCTGATTCATCACGATCTTGTCGCCGCGACGCTGCTCGCTTGCCTTCTTACCCGCGCGGAGCCGTCGGGCCAGCAGGGTTTCGGCCTCCTGACGCTGACGCCGCTCCTTCTTAACCGCCAGGTCGGCGCTGCGCTCGGCCTGGATCGCGGCCGCCTGCTCCTGCTCATGGTGTGCCCGCCAGGCCGAATAGGGTCCACCAAACACGGTGAGGGAACCGGCGAAGAGTTCGGCGGTCTGCTCCATTCGATCCAGCAGCACGGTGTCGTGGCTGACCACCACGAGGGTGCCCGGCCAGGTTTCGACCATCCGATAGAGCGTGCTCCGGGCATCGCGGTCCAGGTTGTTGCTGGGTTCATCCAGCAGCGTGATCGGGGCCCGGGCCAGGCGAAGGCCGGCGATCGCGACGAGCATGGCCTCGCCGCCGGACACCGTGCCGATCCTCCGGTCGAGGTCGGTCTCGGGCAGTCCGCACTCGGCCAGGGCGCGGGACCCCTGGGCCTCCACGTCCCAGCGGTCGCCGAGGACGTCGAAGTGGCGGGGATCCACATCCCCGGATTCGATCGCGCGGAAGGCGCGCAGCTGCGGCCCGATCCCCAGGATGTCGGCCAGGGTCGCGTCGGTATCCAGGGTCAGGGTTTGCGGCAGGTACCCCACCGCTCCCCCGGTCACCACCCGACCCCGAGTCGGGGTCAGCTCCCCGGCGATGAGCCGAAGCAGGGTGGATTTTCCCGACCCATTGGCGCCGATCAGCCCGGTGCGGCCGAGCCCGATGGTGCCCGAGAGTCCGTCGAGGGTCACCGTCCCATCGGGCCTGGTCAGGCTCAGATCGAACAGCGAGATGGCGGGTTGAGGGTGCTGGGACATACGTTGTCCTTTCGTTATACCCGGGGTCTGTGGGCACATCCGGGCAGCGAGAAATGGATATCGCACACCAGCGAGGGCACCCGGGCACCGCAAAGAGCGCGGCGGGGTGCGGGTGATGTGCGGACGGTAGACCGAGCACACGCAGCGATTCGAATGGGGAAAAACCCCGCGACACTCCCTAGAGTGCGCGCCCGGTGGAAATACCAACCGGGCGCGGATCAGGCACCCGGGGATCCCTCAGAAAAAGGGGATCAACCCTGGGGCTGCGCGCGCATGCCACCGCCGGGGCGGAGGCTAGGCCCTGTCGATCTCGTCGATTATCACCCCGGAACGCTAACACGCGTTCAAACTTCGGTCAACTAACACGGGCAAAAACGGGTACTCTGGAAGTTATGACTTCCCCCGACTCCGATACCATTCCCTTCTCCGAACTCGGACTGAGTGACTCGGTCCTGAAGGCCCTGAAGGACGTCGGGTACGAAACCCCCTCCGCAATTCAGGCCGCCACGATTCCCCCGCTGCTCGAGGGCCGCGACGTCGTAGGCCTTGCCCAGACCGGAACCGGAAAGACCGCTGCGTTCGCGCTGCCGATCCTTTCCCGGCTCGACCCGGACCAGAAAACCCCGCAGGCACTCGTGCTTGCGCCGACCCGTGAGCTCGCGCTGCAGGTGTGTGAGGCGTTCGAAAAGTACGCCGCCCACCAGCGCGGTGTCCGCGTCCTCCCCGTTTACGGTGGCCAGGGCTACGGCGTTCAGCTCTCCGCGCTGCGTCGCGGTGTACAGGTTGTTGTGGGTACCCCGGGTCGGATCATGGATCACCTCAACAAGGGCACCCTGGATCTCTCCGAGCTGCGATTCCTCGTGCTCGATGAGGCCGACGAGATGCTGAAGATGGGTTTTGCCGAGGACGTGGAAACGATCCTCGCGGACACTCCGGATTCCAAGCAGGTGGCCCTGTTCTCGGCCACCATGCCCCAGGCAATCCGCCGCATCTCGGCACAGTACCTGAACGATCCCCAAGAGGTCACCATCAAGGGCAAGACCACCACGTCTGCCAACATCACCCAGCGCTACATGGTGGTGTCCTACGCCCAGAAGGTTGACGCCCTGACCCGAATTCTCGAAACCGAGAACTTCGAGGGCATGATCATCTTCACCCGCACCAAGAACGAGACCGAGACCCTGGCCGAGAAGCTGCGGGCTCGTGGATTCTCCGCCGCCGCGATCAACGGTGACATTGCTCAGGCTCAGCGTGAGCGCACCGTGAACCAGCTGAAGTCGGGCAAGCTCGACATCCTGGTTGCCACCGATGTGGCCGCACGAGGCCTGGACGTGGAGCGCATCAGCCACGTCATCAACTTCGACATCCCGGTGGACACCGAGTCCTACGTCCACCGCATCGGCCGCACCGGCCGTGCCGGTCGTACCGGTGACGCGATCTCGTTTGTCACCCCGCGCGAGCGTCGTCTGCTGACCGCGATTGAGCGGGCCACCCGCCAGCCGCTGACCCAGATGTCGCTGCCCAGCGTGGACGATGTGAACACCACCCGCCTGAGCCGCTTCGATGACTCGATCACCGCGGCGCTCGAGCAGACCAGCCGGATCGATCGCTTCCGCGACATCATCGCCCACTACGTCGAGCACCACGACGTTCCCGAGGCAGACGTTGCCGCGGCCCTCGCCGTGGTTGCCCAGGGTGAGACCCCGCTGCTGCTCAACGCCGAGGACGAGCGCGACGCCCGTCGTCGTGAGCGTGAGGCACGCGAGTTCAGCCGGGACGAGCGTGGCGGTCGCGACCGTGACTCCCGTGGCGGATCGCGTTTCGACCGGGACGACCGCGGAGACCGTGGCAACCGCTTTGACCGCGAGGAGCGCCGCCCGCGCAACTCCGGCGCACCGATGACCACCTACCGCATCGCAGTGGGTCGTCGTCACCGCGTCGAGCCGCGTCAGATCGTCGGTGCCCTGGCCAACGAGGGTGGACTGAACCGCGAGGACTTCGGCGCGATCCAGATCCGTCCGGACTTCTCCCTGGTGGAGCTGCCCGCCTCGATGCCCGCGGACACCCTGGACAAGCTGGCCGACACCCGCATCAGCGGCAAGCTGATCGAGATCCGTGCCGACCGTGGAGCCCCCGCCCGCCGGGAGAACCGCTTCGAGCGTGACAACCGTGAGGACCGCGGCGACCGCGGTGGCAGCTGGAACCGCGACCGCGCCCCGCGCGAGGATCGTGGAGACCGCGGCGACCGCGGCTTCGACCGCAAGCCCCGCCACTAGGCGCTAGGCACTGTCCAGCCTCGTGCCGGGCGATACAACAGGAGGCACCCACTCACTCGAGTGGGTGCCGCCTGTTTTGCATTAGTCGGTGTCGATGCCGGGGCACCGAGCGAACCCCGCAAGATACGTTGCCCGGTCCGGCTGGTGCGCGTCCGGGCTCACCTCGACGGCGTTCCGCTCCGGTCGGTGAGGGGCGGCGCGTCCGGGAACCACAGGGTGACCGCGGTGCCGGTTCCCTGCGTGCTTGCCAGGGTCGCGGAGCCGCCGTGGAGGCGCAGGATTTCGCGCACGATGGCCAGGCCCAGGCCGCTGCCGCCGGTGGCGCGGGTGCGTGACTTATCGGCACGGCGGAACCGATCAAAGACGAAGGGAACCTCCTCGGCGGGGATGCCCGAACCGGTGTCGGTCACGGTAAACGCGATACCGTCGGGCACGCCACCCGAAACCTCGTTGCCCGAGCGCTCGGCGGTGATCGTGATGCGACCGCCCTCCGGGGTGTGTCGCACCGCGTTGGACACCAGGTTGAGCAGGGCCTGGCGCAGGCGGAAGGGATCCGCGCGCACCATCGCGTCGGCGGGCAGGGTCGGGTCGGCGATCGCGGTCAGGGAGATCCCCGCCGGATCGCTGAGTCCACGCGCCGCGGCCTCGAACTGATCGAGGAATTCCCGCAGCGGAATATCCTCGATTTCCAGGGACAGCTCCCCCGCCTCGGCCAGCGAGAGCTGGTGCAGGTCATCCACCAGGCGCTGCAGCACCAGGGTTTCCCGGTGCAGGGTGGCCAGGAACGCGGCATCCGGGGTCACCAGATCATCCTCGGCTGCCTCGACCCATCCACGCATCGTGGCGATCGGGGTACGCAGCTCGTGAGAGATGTCGCTCATCATCGCGTTCCGCGAGGATTCCAGGGTTTCCCGGCGCTCGGCCATCGTGTTAAACGCCGTGGCCACGGCGCCCACCTCGTCGCGGCGGCGCACATCGGCACGCGCCCGCAGGTCTCCGTCGCTGGCGCGGGCGGCCGCGGCGGCCAGGGTGCGCAGCGGACGGGTCAGCCGCAGTCCTCCGTACAGGCTGAGGCCCAGGGTCAGCACCAGGAGTCCGGCGATCAGCAGGGTGAGCCGCAGCTGATTCTCCCCGGAGAAGTCCCAAAACACGCGGGCGGTGGCATCCTGCCCCTGAATAAAGAGGCGCGCGGGTTCGGCCACGCTGGAGGCCAGCTGCTCCTGACGCGAGGTTTCGATGCAGCCGCTCACGCCCCGGTTGGACTCGCGGTCGCTGTCCACCGAGGTCCAGCTCAGGTCGGTGTCCAGGATGATCGGGTCCTCTCCGGAGCGGGCCAGGCAGTCGTTGACCAGGGTGTCCAGCGCCTGAAGGGCGGTGTACTCACTCTGAGTGGGCTTGCGCAACAGCCCCTCATCATCGAGGCAGGGGCGCGGGGTCTGGGTGCCCGTGGGCATCGAAACCACCGGGCGCCCATTGGGCGCGGTATCGCTCAGTACCCCGGACACACCGTTGGTGCTCAGGCAGGTCACCAGGTCTTTCGCCTCGGCGATCTTCTGGTCCCGTTCCTCATCGTTCAGCCGGAACGGGCCGACCGCCCGCGGGTCGATGACCGAGAAACTCGGCGGCCCGCCGGCCGTCGTCCCGTCGCGGGAGGGCGCGGGAGATGCTCCCCCCGATGCCTGCCCGGGCTTCTCGGAGGGTTCCGAGGTGGGTGCCGAACCGGGTGCCGCGGACTCCCCCGGTTCGGGATCCGCATCCGGTTCCGGGGCGGTGATCCGCGCCGAGGGGGCAAGGGAGGGATCCAGCGCCAGGGGGTTGAGGATCGCGCGTGCCAGGTCGGGCCGGGGCAGCTGGGCCGACTTTTTTGCTGTCGTGGCGATCAGGTTCCCCGACTCATCCATCAGGGTCAGGGTCACCTCGTTCTCGCTCGCCAGTCGCCTGAGCACAGAGCCTACGGCATCCCAGTGGGTGTGGGTCGCCGCATAGCCCACCAGGTCGTCATAGACGGCGGTATCGGTGGTGACCGTCTGGTCGCGCTTCTGCTCCACGGCGGTCGCGGTGGCCGACACGGTCATCCAGACGGCCGCGGCCACGGACACCGCCACGATCGCCGCGGTCATCACAAACAGCGGCACCACCAGGCTGCGCGGCCACGGCACCCGGTGGCCGGGATCCACCGGCCTACGCATCGGGATCCAGCAGCTTATAACCCACCCCGTAAATCGTGCGGATCAGCAGCGGATGGGCGGGGTTCTGCTCAACCTTTTTGCGCACATTGGATACGTGGACATCGATCGTCCGCCGGGAAATATAGCGGTCCACCCCGTGCAGATTACGGATCAGCTGCTCGCGGGTAAAGACCTGGCCCGGGGCCTGAGCGAGCTGGGCGAGAAACGCAAACTCGCCGGGGGTCAGGTCCAAAACGGTGCCGCCGAGTCGGGCCTCATGGCGGCCCGGATCGATCTCCAGTGCGCCCACGCGGATCACCGGTGTCACCGTTCCGCGGGCGTCGCGGCGCAGCAGCGCGCGGACCCGGGCCATCAGCTCGCGCGGGCTGTAGGGCTTGGTGAGGTAGTCGTCGGCGCCGAGGTCGAGGCCCAGCAGCAGGTCATCCTCGGAGGTCTTGGCGGTGACCATCAGGATCGGGACCGCGGACTCGGCACGCAGGATGCGGCACACGTCCAGGCCGTCCAGCCTGGGCATCATCACGTCGAGGATCAGCAGATCCGGGGTCTTCCGGCGGACCTCGTCGAGGGCCGCGCGCCCATCGGGGACCACGGTCACGTGGTGCCCCTCATTCTGCGCATAGAGCCGGATCAGCTCGGCCTGCGCGGGGTCGTCCTCGGCAATTAACAGTTCGGCCATGACGGTAGTCTAAGCCCGAGAATCCGCGGGAAACCGGCGGATCACGCCCGTTGGGGCAAACGCACACATGTTCCTAACATTTGCCTGACATTATGTGCCTAGCGTGGCCGCCATGACTGTTTCACGATCGTTTTTGACGCCGCGGATCTTACTGGTCCCGGCTCTGATTCTCGCCGCAATCCTTAGCGGCTGCGCCCAGGACCCGGACACCGGGATCACCCGGGTCGCCGAGCTTCCGCGGGTCTCCTCGAGTGCCGGGACCGATTCGGGAACTTCGAACACACCCGCCGGGAACACCGCCGACGGCGAGGGCTCGGGCCGCCCGCAGATGCGTCTGGACGACTCCCCCGAGCGGCGTGACCAGCTGATCGGTGCCTGGAACGCCTGCCTGATCGCCCACGGTGCGACCGCCGATAACGGTCGTAATGCGCCGGGGGCCGCCGGGCAGTCGGGGACCAAGGCCGACACCTACCCGCGGGCCGCCGATCCGGTGCCCGACACCGCCAAGGCCGCGTGCACCAACCTGCTTCCGCTGATGCCGAAGGAGCTGGAGGCCGCCACCAATCCGAAGTTCCGCGATCAGTCGGTGGCGTGGATCTCCTGCCTGCGCGATCACGGGATCTTCATGCACCTGCTCAACGCGCAAAACCTTGACGCCAACTATGACGACAGCATGACCTCGATCCCCGATAACGCCGGGGACATCGACCAGAAGTGCACCCTGCAGGCCTTCGGGAGCGGCAAGTGAGTCGGCGTTTTCGCCCGGGCAAACGCACCCTCTGGATCTCCGGGATCGCGGTTCTGCTGGTGGGTGCGGCGGCCGCGGGGCTCGCACTGAGTCTGGCACCCACCGCGCCGCCACCCGCAAAGGCGGACCATCGGCCCACCGCGACCGTGACCCGCGGCGATATTTCCACCGGAACCGACTATCCGGCCACGATCGATTTCGGGGCCGCCCATCCGGTCACCGGTCCCGGCACCGGGATCATCACCCTGCTGCCGGACGCCGGCGCCGTGATCAACCAGGGCGACCAGCTGTATCGGGTCAACGATGAGCCGGTCACGCTGCTGATCGGGACCACGCCGCTCTACCGCGAGCTCTCGCTCGCCGGGACGACCGGCGGCGGTGGCAGCGGTGGCGGGACGACCGGCGGCACCGGCGGCGGGGCCGGCAACGGTGGCAGCGCTGGCGGCGGCACCGGCAACAACCCTGGCAACACGGGTAATACCGGCAATTCCGGCAGCACAGACAGCGCAGGCAATACTGGGAACACGGGCGGCTCCGACGACCCGAGTGCGCCGCCGGCGACACCGCCGCCGGCTCCACCCACCCCGCCGCGTCCGCCGCACGGCAAGGATGTGGCCGTGGTCGCCGATAATCTGGCGGCCCTGGGCTACACGGTGGGACCCCAGCGCGGCGGCGAGGATCGCGTGTTCACCCCGGCCCTTTCGGCGGCCATTAAGCGCTGGCAGAAGAAACAGGGGCTCGACCAGACCGGGATCATCAGTCCCGAACGCTTCCTGGTAAACTCCGGCCCACTGCGGATCAACGCGATCAGCGCGCGGGTGGGCGACCCCGCCTCCGGACCGGTCCTGACCGTGACCGACACCACCCGGGTCATCTCCGTCCCGGTGCCCGCGGGCAGCGCGGGTGGGATCGCCGTGGGCGCGAAAGCTCCGGTCACGCTGCCCGATGGCTCGACCCTCACCGGCACCATCGCCGCTCTCCAGAACCCGCCCGCCGGGGACTCGGGCGGCGGCACCCCCAGCATCACGGTCACCCTGACCACCGATCCCGCCGACGCCGAAAAACTCACCGCAGCGGGAACCGGGGGTGCCCGGGTGCGCTTCATCGGGCAGACCCACCCCGGCGTCCTGATCGTCCCGGTCACCGCGCTGATCACCGTGCAGGGTGGGGCGCAGGCCGTCGAGACTCCGGCCGGGAAACTCATCGCCGTGACCACCGGCCTCTTTGCCGACGGAAACGTGGAGATCTCGGGCGACGGCGTCACCGAGGGCCTCCGCGTGGTGGTGGCCTCGTGACCGCTGTCCTCTCCCTGAGCGAGGTTACCAAGCGCTATCCGGGCGGGGTGACCTCGCTGGATCGGGTCTCCCTCGACATCCACGCGGGCGAGTGCCTGGCGATTGTGGGCCCCTCGGGATCGGGTAAGTCCACACTCCTCAACATCTGTGGCACCCTGGATCGCCCGACCTCGGGCGAGGTGCTGCTGCTCGGCCGTTCGGTCCCGCGGATGAACGATCGTGAACTCTCGATCCTGCGCGGGGGCACCCTGGGATTTGTGTTCCAGCAGTCGCACCTCAACGAGCGCCTCTCCGCCGTGGACAACGTGGCCACCGGGCTGCTCTATGCCGGCGTTCCGCGCCGCCAGCGTCCGGCCCTGGCTCGTGAGGCGCTGGACCGGGTGGGCCTCGCCGACCGTTTTACCCACCGCCCCCACGAGCTCTCCGGCGGGGAGCGGCAGCGGGTGGGCATCGCCCGGGCCCTGGTCAACTCCCCCGCGCTGATCCTCGCCGATGAACCCACCGGCGCGCTGGACTCGGTCACCGGACGCCGAATTCTCGACCTGTTCCTCGAGCTCAACCGCGAGGGGGCCACGATCGCGCTGATCACCCACGATCAACAGATTGCCGCCGAGCTGCCCCGTCGGGTCGAAATCCGCGATGGCCGACTGAGCGAGCGGGTGGCCGCATGAGCGCCGCGCCCGCTCGCCTGAGTCCACGCGCCCGGCTGAGTCCACGCGCCCGGCTGAGCCCGCTCGACGTGCTGAGCCTCGGCTTCGAGGGGGTGCGCGGACGTCTCGGGCGCGCGGCACTCTCGGGCCTGGGGATCGCGATCGGCATCGCGACCCTGGTGCTGGTGACCGCGATTCCCGCGTCCGGCCAGCAAAAACTGCTGAACGATATCTCGGCGCTGGGCACCAATATTCTGGTGGCGCAGCCCACGTCCTCGCCGGATAATCCGATCACCCTGGATCCAGGGGCCCCGGCGATGGCCGGGCGGATCGGACCGGTGGAACACGTCTCGGCGGTGGCCAACGTGCACCAGACCGTGCGCCGGACCGAGTACGTCGGGGACACCCTGAGCACCGGCATCACGACCCTCGCCGCCCCCGATAACCTGCTCACCACGGTGCACGGGAGAATCGCCTCGGGACGCTTCCTCGACCCCTCCGCTGCCGCCTACCCCACCGTGGTGCTGGGGTCGCAGGCGGCGCGCTGGTTGGGTATTGCCGAGGTGGACCCGGATCAGCCCGCGCGGCTGATCGATGTGGGTGGCACCCGCTTTGCGGTGATCGGGATCCTGGCTGCGATGCCGGTGACCCCCGAGCTGGAACAGGCGGTGTTCATCGGCTGGGATGCGGCCCGCAGCACGTTTGGGTTCGACGGCCGATCCAGCGTGGTGTATCTAACGGCCGAGGAGTCGCAGATCGAGGCCGTGCGCGCGGTCCTCCCGGCGACCCTCGATCCACAGACGCCCGGACTGATCCAGGTGAGCAGCCCCTCGGAGGCGCTGCTGGCCAAGCGGCACACCCAAAACACCTTCTCGGGCCTGTTCCTGGGACTGGCCGGGGTTGCCCTGGTGGTGGGCGGGATCGGCGTGGCCAATACGATGATCGTCTCGGTGCTGGAGCGTCGCCGCGAGATCGGCCTGCGCCGGGCCCTGGGGGCCGCCCGCGGGCAGATTCGCCTGCAGTTCCTGATCGAGGCCGTGTTCCTGGCCGGGGCCGGCGGGGTGATCGGAACGCTGCTGGGGATCGCCGGCACCCTGGGCTATACGCTGCTGCAGGGCTGGCCCGTGGTCATCCCGCCGGAGTCGGTGATCGGCGGGCTGGTCGGTGCCGTGCTGGTGGGCGCGGTGGCCGGCGTGTACCCCTCGATTCGCGCCGCCCGGCTGCCCCCGACGGAGGCCCTGGCCACCAGCTAACCCGGGCGCCGCTTCCGTAGTCCTACGTTGTCCCCACGCATAACGGGGCCCCTTCTCCCGCGGGAGAAGGGGCCCTATTGTGTTGGAACCTAGTTGGGTGTGATCCGCAGGCGAGAAATCCGGTCGCCGGCGAGCTGGAAGCGCATCGGGCCGGTGCCGTTATAGCCATCGCCACTGACCCTGAGCGTCACGATCCACTCCTCCCCGGCGGGTGCCTGCTCGACACTCACCAGATCGAAGTGCGCGTTGACCCCGATGTTGTCGGTACGGTTCCAGTCGGCGATGCCGCCGGCCCCGCGGAAGACGCGACCCCAGTCATCCAGCAGGGCGTCCTCGGTGAAGGCCGCCACAAAGCCCGCGGAATCCTGAGCGTTGGTGGTGTCGATGAACCGAGCAATCGGTTCCGGAAGGGTGGGGGTCATGACTACTCCGTTCGATTCGAGGGAAACTAGGCCCGCGGGGTCACCGTGAGCAGGTCACCGAGACCCACGCGGTTGAGGAATGCTACCTGATTGGCATCCGAAAGTGCCGCGACCGCCTCGGATCCATCGTTTGCCGGGTCGATGTGGACCCGGTACGGACGCGTCCCGGCGGGCAGCGCCACGATGCGGGCGATCTCGTCGGAAACCATCGAGGCATTCGCATCCGGCGGGGAGAGCTCGGCCAGCTTCTGCGACACCTGCTCCATCAGCCCCGCATAGCGGGTCTCATACTCGGCCACGGTTTCCTGATCGGCCGGACGACCCGAGTGCGCGAAGTGGTTGGTTCCGTTGGTGAACGATCCGGGGACCACGATCGAGGTCTCCACACCCCAGCGCGAAAGCTCGGCGGCATAGGACACCGCGAGCGAGTCCATGCCCGCCTTGGCCGCGAAATACGGGGCCAGGTAGGGCGGGGTTCCACCGAGCACCGAGGTGCTGGACACCCACATCACCAGGCCGTTGCCGCGGTGACGCATGTTCGGCAGCGCGGCCCGGTTGACCCGCTGGGTCGAGAGCACGTTGACGTTGTACAGCTCGGCCAGCTGCTCGGGGGTGAATGCCTCGGTGGGTCCGGTGACCATGTGGCCGGCGTTATGGATGAGCACGTCGATGCGTCCGTGCTCGGCGTGAATCTGGGCCACGGCGGCATCCACCGAGTCCTGGCTGTTGACGTCGAGTTCGATGGCGCGCAGGTCGGCCTCATGCTCGGCGGAGAAGTCCACGGCGGCCTGAACCTGCGGGGCGTTGCGACCGGTGGTTTCGCGCATGCCCGCATAGACGGTGTGTCCGGCGGTGGCGAGTGCGCGTGCGGTGAGTGCCCCAAAACCGCTCGAGGCACCGGTGATCAATACAATGGTGGTCATGATTTTTCCCTGTGTTTCCGTGGGCCGCGCCTAGGCGAGTCCACCGTTGGTGTAGATGACCTGGCCGTTGACCCAGCGGGCCGGACCGGCGAGGAAGGCCACGGTTTCGGCGATGTCCTCGGGCTGACCCAGACGCTCCAGCGGGACGGCCTTGGACAGGTTTTCGATGGTCTGCTCGTCCTTGCCATTGAGGAACAGCGGGGTTGCGGTGGGGCCGGGGGCAACCACGTTCACGGTGATGTTTTTGCCCCGCAGCTCGCGGGCCAGGATCAGGCTGATCGACTCGACCGCGGCCTTGCTGGCCACGTAGGCGCCGTAGGTCGGGAACTTGGTACGGGACACCGAGGTGGAGAAGTTGATCAGCGCGCCGCCCGAGCGCAGGCGGTTCGCGGCCAGCTGCGAGATCACGAAGGTACCGCGGATGTTTGTGCGGTGCATGCGGTCGAGGTCGTCGAGGTTCAGGGTCGCGATGGGGCCGAGGATCATGATTCCGGCGGTGTTGACCACCACGTCGATCCCGCCAAAGGCAGCCTCGGTCTGGTCAAACGCGGTGGCCATCGCGGTTTCATCGGCGACGTCCCCGCCCACCACGATTGCGGATCCACCGGCGGCGGTCACGGCGGCCACGGTCTCCTCGGCGGCGGCGCGGTTGCCCGAGTAGTGCACGGCCACCGCGTAGCCGTCGGCGACGAGGCGTTCGACGGTGGCGCGGCCGATGCCGCCGGAACCGCCGGTCACGAGGGCAACGCGGCCCTGGGTGGCGGTGGTGTTCGAAGTGCTGGTCATGATGTCTCCCGATTGAGTCTGTGTCGAGGAGGCGACCGGGTGGTGATCGTCGATTCCCTCGAACTGATAGCAACGATAACACTAGATTGATATCAGTGCAAACATTTTGTTGAGGGCAGCAAAAACGCCCCGAGGATTTCCCTCGGGGCGTTTCCCAATTCCCGCTCAGTTCGCGGGCCGCAGACCCCGCAGCGCGGCGGCAAAAACGCGCTCCCGCTGCGCATCATCCCGATAGACGGCCGCGCTCACCGCGATGGCCAGGCGCATGACATCATCGGCCTCAAGGTCGGCCGCGACGGCACCCGCATCCTTGGCCGGCTCCAAAACCACGCGCCCGGCCGCATACAGCGCCTCAATCAGCGTGGGGTAACGAGCGGGCTCGAAGGCCAAGCCCTCCATCAGGAGGCGCTTGGTCCCCATCGCCAGAATCAAACGGCGCAGCCAGAGCGTCAGCGCGTCAAACGGATCCCCCTCCCCCACCAGACTCTCGGCATACTCGCAGACCAGGGCGACCTCGCGCGCATAGAGCGCCTCCACGAGATCGTCCCGACGGGGAAAGTGGCGGTAGAGCGTGGCGCTCCCCACCCCGGCAATCCGGGCAATTTCATCCATGCTCGACTGCGAACCCGAGCGCTCAAACACCTCGCGAGCGGCGGCGACGATCGCATCAAAATTTCTTGCGGCATCGGCTCGCGCCGGTCGCTTGGATACCAGTGGATCGGTCATTTCACTACTCTCCCTTGAAAACGGGGACACTCCCCAGATAGAATCGGGGACACTCCCCACTTTTACGGGGATGCTCCCCATTTTACGAGAAAGCCGCTTCAATGACCAGCAAAACACTCACCATTGGCTCCTCCCACACGGTGACCCGGATTGGCTTTGGTGCCATGCAGCTCACCGGCGAACAGGTATGGGGGCCCTACCCCGACCACGCCGGCGGCCTGGCGCTGCTCCGTGCACTGCGCGAGGAGGGGGTGGACTTCATCGACACCGCCGATGTCTATGGTCCACACCACAATGAATCCCTGATCCGCGAGGCGCTGCATCCCTACCCCGGGCTGACCATCGCGTCCAAGGGAGGCTTTGTTCGCGGTGGCTTCGACTACGACACCCTGGGATGGGTGGGCAACCCGATCTACCTGCGCCAGAGCGCGGTCATGAGCGCGAGCAGACTCGGCCTGGATTCTCTCCCGCTGTACTACCTCCACAATGGCTATGCCACCGACGCCCCGTTTGAGGATCAGGTGGGAGCGCTGCGGGACCTTCGCGACGAGGGACTCATCCAAAACATCGGACTCTCCAACGTCACCGCCGAGCAGTATGCCATCGCCCGCGAAATCGCCCCGATTGCCGCCACCACCGCGATGTACAACGCCGCCAACCGCACCGGCGGCGCACTCATGCGGGCGACCCTTGCCGATGGCGGCGTCTTCTCCCCCTGGTGGCCGATGAGCCTGCGCAAGAGCATCGACGATGCGACGCCGATTTATGCAGTGCTGGACCCGATCGCCGCCGAGCATGGCATCACAACCGGACAGCTGGCGCTCGCCTGGCTCCTGCACCTCGATGAGCGCATCCTTCCCATCCCCGGCACCACGAGCCGTGCACACCTGCGGGAAAACATGGCGGCACTCGATGTGGTCCTCGGCGAGGATGAGGTCGCGGCCATCTCAGCCCTCGTCTCCGAGGCCGCAGGCGGGGCTACCCACTAGCAGACCCCGACCCTCGTGTTTAGGCGCGCGGACGGGGCTATCCGCTAGTGAACCCCGACCCCGTCTCCGAACGCGCGGGCGGGGCTTTCCGCTAACAAACGCCGGCGTGCGGTGGCGGCCCGGCCCACCCGTCGGGCCGTCACCGACGCCTATAATCCAGAGAGGACATCGTTACCAAACGCGAGGAGATCATGGCCGCGACCGTTGGGCTTACCCTCGAACACGTGGGCACCGTTGCCTCCGAGCTTGCCGATCGTCTCGGCTTTAACCGGGTCACCGTGTCGGCCCTCGCCCGCGAACTCGGAGTCAAGCCCGCGAGCCTCTACGCCCACGTGCGCGGGCTCGATGCGCTGCGGGAGATCGTCGGAACCCGCGCCCACGCGGTGCTGGCCGCCGACCTCACCCGCGCGACCGCCGGGCTGCACAAGCGCGCGGCCCTCGCCGCGGCCGCCGAGGCGATGCTCGAGATGTCCCGCCGACACCCGGGGCTCTGGCAAGCCAGCCGGGCACACTTTGCCGGTGAGGATTTTGTGGCCGCCGGTCGGCGGGTCTCGGCGATCCTGGGTGAGGTGATCCGTGGCTACGGACTGCCGGCGTCCGAGGTTCCGCACGCGGTGCGAATCATCGGATCGAGCATCGGCGGCTTCATCGGCCTCGACGACACCGGCGGGTTTTCCCATTCGGACCCCGAGACCGCAGCGTCCTGGCAGCGCCTGATCGACGTGCTGGACGGCGCCCTCTCGCACTGGCCCACCGCACCCGGTACGGCCACCGCCGCCAGCACGCCCGACGGACGCTCCGCCTCCGACGCCACGCCCGTCGCACCCATCGCCACGACCAACGCTCCCCTGGCCACCGCCACCACCACGCCCACCGAGGAGACCCGCTAATGGATCTGCGCCAGCTTGAATTCTTCCTGGCCGTGGCCGCCGAGGAGAACTTCACCCGCGCCGCCGAGCGCTCCTTTGTCAGCCAGCCCGGCCTCTCCTCCTCGATTCGCGCGCTTGAACGCGAACTCGGCGTGAGCCTGTTCACCCGCGGACGCGGGGGCGCCACCCTCACCGCCTCGGGCGATGCGTTCCGTCCACGCGCGGCGCTACTGCTGGGCGAGGCGCGCCGGGCCCAGGAGGCACTGCTGCGCGCGGCGAGCGCGAGCCCGCGCACCACCCGAATCGGCGCCGAACAGTGCCTCGGCGACTTTGTGGACCTGGTGGATCTGATCACCGCGTTTGGCAGCGCCCATCCGCACACCAGCATGCACTTCACCCAGGCTTCGACCCAGTCGCTGCACTCCCAGCTGGATACCGGCGAGATCGACCTGGCGCTGCTCGCCAACGGCCTGACCGAGGAGGTCTCGGCAACCTCGATCCCGCTGCGCCGGGAATCCTTTGTACTGCTCGGCCCGGAGGGACACCCGCTGGCGACCCGCGAGAGCCTGAGCCCGGATGAGCTGGACGGGGTCGCGACGATCGACTTCGCCGACACCTGGGCGGCGCGGCGCATCCTGGATGAGGCGTGGGCGCGCCGGGGCATCACCCGGCAGAGCGTGATGACTCTGGAAGACGTGCACATGCTGATCCGCCTGGTCGCCCGCGGCGGCGGGGTCGCGATTGTGCCCGAGTCGATGGCGGCGAAGCTCGAGGCGGCCGAGCTTCCCCGCGCGATCATCGAGGATGACTCCCTCGGCTGGGAGATCCGCCTGGTCCTCTCCGACACCGCGGATGAGACCGCCCGCGCGTTTGCCGAGACCTTTGTGGGGACCCCGCAGATCGAAACCACCCGTGGAGAACTCGCCGCCGCGCTGGGCCGCTAAAACCCATCCATACGGATCTCCTATTGGACGCGCTCGCGCGGCCGGTTTTAGCGTTGAGGCATGACTTCGATGTATGCCCAAGAACTTGACCAGCCCGCGCCGATCGCGCAGGCACCCCTGACCTGGCGCGAAACCGCGCGCCCCGCCCCGGCCCCCGGCCAGCTGGAAATCCACGTGGTGGCCTGCGGCGTGTGCCGCTCGAACCTGCACATGATCGAGGGCGACTGGGTGGATGGCGGCGTGCCCGCAATCAGCCCGATCATCCCCGGCCACGAGGTCACCGGCTACGTCAGCGCCCTCGGCGAGGGTGTCACCGGCTTCCAGATCGGCGACCCGGTGGGCGTCCAGCCGCTGTGGTCCTCCTGCGAGACCTGCGAGTTCTGCACCAGCGGACGCGAAAACCTCTGCCACGATCGCAAGATCACCGGCGAGCACGTCAACGGCGGCTATGCGGAATTCATGATCGCGACCGCCGCCCACACCTATCCGGTGCCCGCCTCCCTCGACCTGGTCGAGAGCGCGCCACTGTTCTGCCCGGGCATCACCGCCTTTGCCGCGGTGGATAAGCTCACTGTGGGCCCCGGCGACACCGTGGCGATCTTCGGCCTCGGCGGCGTGGGCCACATGGCCGTGCAGTTTGCCGCGCTCACCGGCGCCCGGGTGATCGCGGTGGGTCGCACCCCCGAACACCTCGAGGTGGCCCGCGAGCTCGGCGCCGCCGACACCGTGGACTCCCGCGACCCCGAGGCCCTGGCCGCGATTGCCGACTCGGCCGATGCGGTCATCACCTTCGCCCCGGCCGACGTGGTCACCGAGCAGGCCTTCGGCGTGCTCAAGTGGGGTGGCACCCTGGTCAACGGCGTGCCGCTGACCCTGGCCGAGTTCCCGTTCAACAAGGCTCAGACCATCCAGGCCTCGGTGATCGGCACCCGGGCGCAGATGCGTGAGGTCCTGGAACTGGCGGCCGCGGGCAAGATCCGCACCGTGGTGGACAGCTTCGAGATGGCACGCGCCACCGAGGTGCTGAGCTCGCTGGCCGACGGGGCGCTGCGCTCCCGCGCGGTCCTCGCAAACCCCGGCGTCACCGCCTAAGTCGCCCCGCCCGCAACACCGGGGCCCGGCGCGATACTGGGCCCCACCGATACACCGGGGCCCTGCGCGAGCACCGCTGGCGCCGCGCGCAATCCCGCCTACTGGCCCGGGGACTCACGTCCCGGGGCCAGTTTGGTGTGCGCCCGCTCGCCCTGCTTGCCAAACAGGCTGAGCAGCTCCACGGTGCCCCCGGCCACCGGACCGAACCAGTGCGGGGTCCGGGTATCAAACTCCGCCGCCTCCCCCGGTTCCAGCACCATGTCGCGCTCCCCCAGCAGGAGTCTGAGGCGACCGGAGAGCACATAGACCCACTCGTAACCCTCGTGCACCATGAGCGATTTGGGCGGCGTGCAGCGCGCCGGCGGCAGCACCATCTTGAACGCCTGGATCCCGCCGGGACGCCGCGTCAGCGGGATGGTTTTGGTACCGTCCCGGTGCACGTGCGGCTTGACATGGATGCGCGGATCCCCGGTTTCGGGGGCATCCACCAGCTCGTCCAGGGTCATCCCATAGGCGCGGGCCAGCGGGAGGAGCTGTTCCAGGCTCGGGCGTCGCACGCCGCTCTCCAGCCGGGACAGCGTACTGATCGAGATATCCGTGAGTTCGGACAGCTCGGCGAGGGTCAGGTCGCGCCCGGTGCGCAGGCGGTTGAGTCGCGCACCGAGGGCATCGAGGGTGTGTCGGGCATCGGTCATGGCTCCAGTCTGACACCCCACCGGCCGCCGACGGCTGCACGGGAGCCGTGAGTTTTCCATTCGGCAAAACTCTTTGCTGTTTTATCGCGCCGCGCTTCAGGATGGAGTCACCATCCACGAGACGGAGCCTTCATGAACCCCACCACCACCACCCCCTACGACGTGATCATCATCGGCGGCGGCGCGGCCGGCCTCGGCGCGGGCGTGACCCTGAGCCGGGCACGCCGCCGCACCCTGGTCATCGACGCCGGTGCCCCGCGCAACGCCCCCGCCGAGGGTGCCCACAACCTCCTGGGGCTCGAGGGTATCCCGCCGCTGGAACTGGTCGCGCGCGGCCGGGCCGAGCTGGCCGGATACGGCGGGGAGCTGCTGCCGGGCAGCGTCACCGATGTGGTGGCCGACCCCACGGGCATCGGGTTTACCGTGCACGTCACCCCCGATTCCGCTGCGGAACCCTCGACCCTGCGTGCCCGCCGTATCATCATCGCCACCGGCCTGACCGACGAGCTCCCCGACCTCCCCGGGGTCCGCGAGCGCTGGGGCCGCGAGGTGCTGCACTGCCCGTACTGCCACGGGTGGGAGGTGCGCGATCAGCCCATCGGAGTCCTGGCCAGCGGTCCGGGCTCGGTCCACCAGGCGCGCCTGTTCCACCAGTGGAGCCGAGACCTGACCTTCTTCACCAACGAGACCGAACTCGCCGCGGACACCCGGGAAGAGTTTGCGGCACTGGGCATCCGGATCATCGAGGGTGCCGTGGCCGGACTGGATATCGACGCGGACACGCTGCGCGGCATCCGACTGAGCGATGGCACGCTCGTTCCGCGCACGGCCGTCGTGGTGGCACCCCATATGGTGGCGAACCTCGGTCCGGTGGCGAGCCTCAACCTCGCGATCACCGAGAACCCGATGGGCCGGGCCATCCAGACCGATGCGACCGGTCAGGCGAGCGTTCCCGGCGTCTGGGTGGCCGGAAACGCGACCGATCTGGGCGCGCAGGTCGGTGCCGCGGCGGCCGCCGGGGTCCGGGCCGGTGCCGTGGCCAACGCACACCTGGTGGATGAGGATGCCGCGGCGGCGCTCGAGCGGTTCCGGAACAAAAACTAAAGATTTCCGGCGCGTCGTGTAACACCCGGCGGGGTGGGCAGTGGATCCGTTGCAGCCCTCCCCGAGTAGCCGCTATTCGGTGCGCAGCACCGGGTGGTGACCCAGGCGCGGACCGCCCTTATTTCCGGATTCCTGGGGGTGGTTCGGGGTCCACCCAAACCACCCGTTACGCGTGGGAATGACACTCCACTCACCGCACGCAAAGACCTCCTTGGCCGCATACGCGTTGGGGGCACCGGCCAGGACAAACGAGGGCGTGGACTGCCGCTTCTTGCGCGGGCACTTGCGCGGATCCAGCTTGGTTTTCGAACTGATCAGCACCGACATGTCGGCGTTGTCCAGCGAGCGTGCCCCGCGGATACGGTGCGCATCGGTGGGAACCCAGTCGGCGGTGATGCCCGATTTGATCAGGGCGTCACGGTCGTGAAAGCTGGCAGCCTTGGTGCGGGTGACCACCTCGTCAAAACCGGCGCAGCCGGTGACCGTGATCGACAGCGCCAAAGCGGCACCGGCGAGGGCCAAAATCCGAGCGGGAATTCGTGTCATGCTCCTACGTTAGGGTCGGGATCCGAGAAAATCATCAATCCCACGCATCATTCACATCATTCGAAAGAATGGTTAACAATGTGCCAAACCGGTATTGCCGGGATCGGAATCACCGAGTCCGGAGTCGGCGGGCCACCAGCAGCGCGGCGGGGATCGACACGGCCACCAGGATCGCCAGCCCACCCGACACCACCTGCGCCGAGGTGAGCCCGGCCACCGAGGTTCCCAGCAGGATTCCGGCCAGCGCGGTCACGATCGCGTTGCTCAGCAGCTGCACGGTGGAGACGCCCGAGGCTGCCGCCGCCTGCTCCTCCTCGCCCTCCACCGAGGACATCGCGGCGACGCTCAGGTGCGGGAATCCGATGCCCACGCCGATGCCCACCAGGGCCAGGGTCACGATCCAGCCGATCAGCACGCCGACCCCGTCCAGGGTGCCCGATACCAGCGCGAATCCGGCCAGCCCGGCCACGGTGATAAACGGCGCGATGGTGCGCGCACGCAGCCGCGCCCGAGTTCCGGCGATCATCGCGCTAAAGATCTCGGCCACCGTCCATCCCAGCGAGGGCACGGCACCCAGGTAGCCCGCGGGAAGCGCGGGAACGTTGCCGATCTCCTGGGCAAACAGGGGCACAAACGACTCGATCATAACCGAACCGCCGATCAGGCCCGCGACCAGGTACACCCACTTGAGGTTGGAGCCGCGGCGGAAGGTCATCGCCGGCAGCAGCGCCGATCCGGCACGCTTCTCCACCACCACAAACAGCACCAGCGCGAGCGCTCCCAGCACCACGGCCAGGATCTGCCAGCCCCCGATCACCACGGTGGCGATGCTGAAAAGCACCGCGGCAACCACCACCAGAACCAGCGATCCCACGGCCAACCCCGGCATGCCGGCGGCCTCGGGACGCGGCGCCCGGATCACGATCAGCGCCATCAGCCCCAGCAGCACGGCGGCGATGGTGAGAATGAGGAAGGCCTCGCGCCAGACCCCGGCCGAGGCAAACGCCCCACCCAGTGCGGGCCCGGCGACCCCGCCGATGGCCCACATCGCGGTGATCAGCACGGTGGCCCGGGTCCAGACCCGGCGCGGCAGCAGGGCGCTGATCGACACATACGCCAGCGCGGCGAGGAATCCCCCACCGAGTCCCTGCACCAGTCGTCCGGCCACCACAACCAGCATCGCCGGCGCCAGCATGATGATCACGGACCCCAGCGCAAACAGTCCAAACCCGATCAGGTAGGCCCCGCGCGTGCCCAGCCGGATCGAGGCGCGGCCGGAGAGCGCCGAGGCCAGGACGGAGGCGGTCAGATACGCGGTGTTGACCCACGCGTACAGTTCCACCCCGTGCAGTTCGGCACTAAGGGCCGGGAGGAGCGCCCCGGTCACATAGACGGTCAGCGCGTAGAGGGCCACCCCGCCTGCCAGAACCAGGGAGATGGGGCCGGCACCGCCGCGGAAAAGGTCCGCCCAGGTGCCGTGTTCTTCGGAAGTCTCGGTATGCATTACTTCAGGGTAAAATCTCAACCATGGTTGAGATCAAGTCCGCGTCGCCGGATGAACCCCGCCGCAGTCCCACCGACCTGCTGCCGATCGGCGAGATCGTGCGCCGTACCGGCGTCGCGGCCTCGGCCCTGCACTTTTATGAGCGGAAGGGATTGATCCACTCCGAGCGCAGTTCGGGTGGGCACCGGCTGTATCCGCGCCACGTGGAGCGGCGCATCGCGATCATCCAGACCGCCAAGCGACTGGGCATCCCGCTGACCGAGGTCGCCGAGCAGTTCGAGACCCTGCCCGAGGATCGGATGCCCTCGCTGCGGGACTGGAACCGGCTCAACGCCTCCTGGCGCGGTCAGCTCGCCGCGCGCCGCTTGGAACTCGAACGCCTGGAAACCGAGATGAACCAGTGCATCGGCTGCGGGTGCGTGTCCCTCGGCTCCTGCCGCGTGTTCAACCCCAACGATGCCCTGGCCGCCCGAGGATCCGGTGCGGTGTTGCTGGCCCCGATCGATCCCGAGGAGATCGAGGGCGAGCGCGAAGCCTAGGCCGCGTCGAACGCTCGCTCGGGAGACGAGACGTCCCGCGGTGCTGCCTCGGTGGGCTCCGCCGCGTCCGCGTCGAATGCCTGCTCGTGATCCGCGGCGCCTGGTTCATCCAACCCGATCCCGGCACCCTCGCGGCGTCCCCCGCCGGCCGCCGCAAAGTAGGCGGCGGGCGTATGCCCGGTGACCCGACGGAACGCCGCGACAAACGCGCTGGCGGTCGCGTATCCCACCCGGTCGGCCACGCGCCCCACGGGCTCCCCCGCCGCCAGATACGCCATCGCCGCCTGCAGCCGGGCGTTCACCCGCCACTGCGTGAAGGTCAACCCGGTCTCGGCCACAAACAGGCGCAGCAGGGTACGTGAGCTGGATCCCACCTGCCGGGCGAGCGCGTCCAGCCCGCGCTGATCGTCGGGACGAGCCAGCAGGATCGCGGCCACCTCACGCGCCCGCGGATCCGTGGGTAGCGGCAGTTCGATGGTTGCCTTATCCACCGGTGCCAGGACCTGGAGCAGGACGGTTTCGGCGCTGATGCGGGCCTCCTCGGCCAGGTCGCCGGCCAGGTAGCCGATCAGCTGGGCCGCCAGCGGCGACACCTCCACCACGGTCGGCTGTGCCCAGGCCAGCGGGCAGCCCGCCGGATCCAGGTAGATCCCCTCCATTACCGAACGCTGCAGCGCGGCGGCGGCGTGCCAGGTGCCCGCGGGGATCCACAGCGCCAGGCTGGGCGGCAGCACCCAGTAGTGGTCCTCGACATCAACCATCAGTACACCCGAGCTCGCCCAGGCCAGCTGGTGATATCGGTGCACGTGGGTGCGGAATTTCTGGCCACGATCCATCTCGAATCGTTCCAAGCCGATCACGCTTGCTGCACCCACCGTGGCTCCCAATTTCCCAACAGAATGATGTGCCAACGCGCCGCGTGGCCGATCCACGACAGAGGTTGGCGTGCTGCCATCTTTACGACAGAACTAAGGTTATCCTAATCTGATCTGATGCCCGCGTCATCCGTTTCTCCCAATTCCCTCATCCGCCACACCCTCGCGATCCGACGGACCGATCTGGTTCTGGCCACCGTCCTCTATGGGCTGCATCAGCTGGGCGAAGCCCTGGTTCCGGTGATCATCGGTGCCACCATCGGCGCGGCGATCTCCGCCGCCGATCCGGGAGCCCTGGCCCTGTGGATCGGCATTCTCGCGGCGGACTTCCTGCTGCTCTCGTTCTCCTACCGGCTGGGCGCTCGCGCCAGCATGCGGGCAAAGCAGCACGGGGAGCACGCGGTGCGGATGCGGCTGAGCGCGCGGGTGCTGGATCCCGCGGGCGGCATCGAGGAGGCCCCCGGCGATCTGCTGGCCCGGGCGGATTCGGATGCCGGCCGGATCGGCGCGTTCGCCGGCATGCTGGCCACCTGCATCGCCGCGGCCCTGGTCCTGATTGCCAGCACCGTGATGCTCCTGATGGCCTCGCTGCCGCTGGGCATCGTGATCATGGTGGGGACGGTGCTGCTGCTGATCGCGCTGGGGCTGGCCTCGCGGCCGGTGCAGCGGCGCAGCCGAATCGAGCAGGATGATCGCGGCCGGGTGATCGTCCTGGCCGAGGACCTGGTGCGCGGTCTGCGTGTGCTGCGCGGCCTGGGGGCCAGCAGCGCCGGGGCCCGGCAGTATGCCGAGGCCAGCGGCCGGGCGCTCACCACAACCCTGCACGCGACCGCCGGGGCCGCGACCCTCACCGCCCTCGGAGCCGCCCTCACCGGAACCTATCTGGCCCTGATTACGGTGCTCGGCGGCTACCTCGCCCTGACCGGCAGCCTCACCCCGGGCGAGCTGGTCGCGGCCCTGGGCCTGGCCCGCTTTGTGATCGGGCCGATGGACACGCTGGCCTTCACCGGAACCGCGATCGCCCGCGCCCGCGCCTCGGCCGAACGAGTTGCGGCGATCCTGAACACCCCCACCATCCGCGATCACTCGGGAACCGGGGTTGCCGAAGCCGGGGCAGCCCTGGAGCTGGAGCGGGTGTTCCCGCTGCCCGGGCGCTCGGCACCGCTGAGCCTGCGCCTGGGCCCGCAGGAGCTCACCGGAATCGTGACCGAGGACCCGCGGACGGCCCACGCCCTCGGGGCGCTGCTCGCCCGGGAAATCGATCCCGAATCGGGGACCATCCGGCTGGGCGGTATTGCCTTCCCCGACCTCGACGCGCGGGATCTGCGACGCCGCGTCCTGGTCTCCCCGCACGATGCGGCGCTGTTTGCGGGCTCGCTGCGCGACGCCCTGACCGAGGCCGCGCACCCCGGGGACCATGCGCCCGGCGAGACCACCCTCCCCCGGGTGTTCGCGCCGGGCGAGGCCACCCGCACCCAGGCTTCCGCGACGGACGGGACCCCCCACAGCCACTGTTCGGCACCGGACGAGTCCACCCCGGGCTCGGCGGCGCGGGACAACCTCGCGACCCGCGCAGCCCACGCCGCCCACGTGGACGAGGTCGCCGAGCAGTCGCCAGAGGGATGGGCCGGGGACATCGGCGAGCGGGGCGGTGCCCTCTCCGGTGGCCAGCGTCAGCGGCTGAGTCTCGCCCGTGCCCTCGCCGCCGATCCCGAGCTGCTGATCCTGCACGACCCCACCACCGCGGTGGATGCGGCCACCGAGCAGCTCATCGCCGAGCGGGTGGCCGCCCTGCGCACGGGCCGCGGCACCGCCGTCTTCACCACCTCCCCGGCCTGGTTGGCGCGCTGCGACCGGGTGATATTCCTCCCCGCCGAGGAGCCTCCCAGCGAGGGAACCCACGACCTCCTCACCGCCTCAGATGCCCGCTATCTCGGGGCGGTGCTGCGATGACCCACACCACACCCTCCATCCTTCCCGTTGCCGATCGGCGCACCGTCCTGGCCGTGGTGCGGCCGCTGCTGCGCCGGCACCGAGGCGCGCTGATCCTGGCGCTGCTCGGCCTGATCCTGGCCGGGATCTGCGGGCTGGCCGGTCCGGTTTCGCTCGGTTGGATCACCCAGCTAATCGCCGACGGCGCCGCCCCCACCTCCCTGGTGGGTCCGGGATTGCTCCTCCTGGTCGCAGGGCTGGGACAGGCCGGATTCGGCTGGATCGCGACCGTCGCCCTGTCCCGGGGAATTCAGCCTGGGGTCGCGACCCTGCGCGAGGACACCGTCTCGGCCGCCCTCAACCTGCCGCTCGCGCGGATCGAGGCCGGGGGTACCGGCGACCTAGTCTCGCGGGTCTCCGGGGATGCCGAGGAGGTGTCCGATGCCGCATCCTGGGCGTTTATCGCCTTCGCCGGCGCGGGCATCACGATCATCATGACGCTGCTGGGACTGGCCGCGCTGGACTGGCGTTTTGCCCTCGCCGGGGCCCTGGCCATTCCGATCCAGGGGTTCGCCCTGCGCCGGTATCTGCGCGCATCCGGGCCGATCTTCGCCGCCGGCCGCGCCGCCGACGGGGTCCGCGCGGGCACCCTGCTCACCGCGTTCTCGGCGCTGCCCACGGTGCGCGCCCTGCGCCTGGGCGAGCGGGAGTACACCCGCATCGACACGGCCTCCCGCGCCTCGATGGGCTGGGAGTTTCGCGCCGTCCGCACCGCCACGGTGTTCTACGCGCGACTCAATGCGGCCGAGTGGGTCGGGCTGTCGGCGATCCTGATCGCCGGATATCTGCTGGTCACCACGGGCACGGTCCCGCTGGGGGCCGCGGTCACCGCCGCGCTGTTTTTTGCCGGTCTCTTTGACCCGATCAACACGGTCCTGGGTGTCTTCGGGGTGCTTCAGCGGGCGGGGGCGGGCCTTGCCCGGCTGGTCGGGGTGCTCGACTCCGCGGGTGCCGATCCCGACGCCGCCACATCGCGGTCGGCTTCGCGGTCGGTATCACGGCCGGCATCGCGGCCGGTATCGTCGGAGTTTTCCTCGCGGCCGACCTCGATTTCAGCCTCGCAGACGTCCTCGCGCTCGATCTCGCCCGCGCGCGAACCAGAACCGGAACCACGAGCCGAGGCCGCGGTGGGACTCGCCGCGCGGAACCTCGTCTTCGGCTATCACCCGGGCGTCCCGCTGCTGGACGGGCTGAACCTGGAGGTGGCCCCCGGGGAGCACGTGGCGATCGTCGGCGAGAGCGGATCGGGCAAGTCCACCCTGGCCGCGGTGATCGCGGGCCTCCGCGACGTCGACGCCGGCTTTGCAGGACCGGTGCACGGCACCGGCGTGGTCGGCGGCGACCTTAGCAGCGGCAGCAGCGGGGTCGACGCGCTCGACGGCGACGGCAATGGGCTCGACGGCGACCAGCGCGGCCTGCCGCTCGCGATCCCGGTGCCGTTGGCCACCCAGGAGGGGCACGTGTTTGCCGGAACCATCGCCGAGAACCTCGCCATCGCAAAACCCGACTCCCCCGCCCGGGCCCTCACAGCGGCCCTGGACCTGGTGGGCGCACGGGACTGGGTGGACGCGCTTCCCGAGGGGATACACACCCGCGTGGGCGGCGGCGGGTTGTCCCTCACCGCCGAGCGCAGCCAGCACCTGGCGCTGGCTCGGATCGCCCTGCTCGATCCCCCCGCCGTGATCCTGGATGAGGCCACGGCCGAGGCCGGCTCCGACGCCGCCCGCACCCTGGATGCGGCAGCCGAGGCCCTGCTGCGTGGACGCACGGCCCTGATCATCGCGCACCGCCTGGATCAGGCGGCGCGCGCCGACCGGATCATCGTGATGGAGCACGGTCGGATCATCGAATCGGGCACCCACGCCGAGCTGCGCGCGGCGCGGGGACGCTACGCGCACCTCTGGGCAGCTTGGGCGAGCACCGCGGACTAGTTGCGAGGTCTAGCGCCTCGGCCTTGACTCAGCAGCCAGGTCAACCGCCTCGGCCTATCAGCGGGGTCGAGCACCGCGGACTAATTAGTAGTCGAGATCGGTCTGCTGGTCTTCCAGAGCCTGCCGGCGCAGCACCTCGCCCAGGTCCCCCGAGGGGTCGCCGTGCTCGGTGCTGACGCTCTGCTGCGGGTTCCCGGGCCCGGCCATGGGCTGCGGCTCGGTGGTGATCGCGATGGCCGCGCCGATCCCGATCACCACCGCAAACAGCGCCAGGGCCGCCCCGGTCACCCGCGCGGTGCCGCGCACATCGCGTGCGCTGGCACCGCCGAGCAGACGCCGCTGCACCCAGCGCGCGGCCGACTCCCGGGTGAAACCAGGGTCGGAGGCGTCCCCGGGAGCATCCGAACGCCGGACGGCCCCGGAACCGGGAGCGGTCGGACGCCGGTTACCCGCAGACCCGGGTGCCGGCGAGCGCCGAGTGGGTTCGGACGACGCCGATGCAGGCGACGCCGACGGACCCGCCAGCCGCTCCACCAGCAGATCCAGCTGCGCCGGGGTGAGCCTCTCGAAGGCCGAGGCCGTCCGCTCATCGAGGCCGTTGCGGGAGTCCTGCACCACCCGCAGGTAGCGCACAATGGCCGCCCGGTCGGCGCGGCTGGGGTCGCTCATCACCGGGATTCCGCGGTGGGACGGCCATACTCTTCGAGCAGCCGCAGCCAAATCTCGCTCACCGTGGGGTACGCGGGGACCGCATGCCACAGTCGGGCCAGCGGGATCTCCCCGACGATCGCCGTGGTCGCGGTCTGCACCAGTTCGGCCACCTCGGGACCCACAAACGTCGCACCCAGGATGACCTCGCGGTCGGTATCCACCACGAGGCGGGCCTTCCCGGTGTATCCATCGCGGGACAGACTCGACCCGGCAACCCAGCCCAGGTTGTAGTCGACCACACGCACCGAGTATCCGGACCGCGTGGCCTGCTCGGCGGTCGGTCCCACGGCCGCAACTTCGGGATCGGTAAACACCACCTGCGGGACGGCACCGTGATCGGCGGTGGCCACGTGGATTCCCCAGGGCTCGGTCGAAAGCTCGCTCCCGCTCGCACGCGCGGCAATGACGTCACCGGCGGCGCGCGCCTGATACTTACCCTGGTGGGTGAGCAGCGCCCGGTGGTTCACATCGCCCACGCCGTAGAGCCAGTCAAAACCCTCCACCAGCAGGGTGTCGTCCACACTCAGCCAGTCGCCCGAGGTGAGTCCGACGCTTTCGAGCCCGAGATCACGGGTGTTCGCCCCGCGGCCGGTGGCCACCACCACCTCATCGGCGTGCACCTCTCCGGCGGACGTGAAGACGGTGACCTCGCCGGAGGACGCCCGTTCGATGCGGTCGGTCGAGGTTCCCGTGTGGACGGTGACTCCGAGTTCCCGCAGGCCGTCGGCCACGTATTCCCCGGCAAAGTCTTCGAGTCCGGCCAGCAGCGTGCCCCGGGCGATCAGGGTGACCTCGGAGCCGAGGGAGGCGAAGGCCGTGGCCATCTCGGTTCCCACCACCCCGCCGCCGATAATTGCGAGCCGCGGCGGAACGCTCTGCGCCGCGGTGATCTCGCGGCTGGTCCAGGCACCCGCCTCCTCGATCCCCGGGATCTTGGGAACGGTCGCGATCGAACCGGTGGCCACCACAACCGCGTGATTGGCGGTGAGGATGGTGACCTCACCCTCGGGTCCGGTCACCGTCACCTCGCGCTCGCCGCTCAGGCGACCGTGTCCGCGCACCAGGTCGATGTGTGCGCTGTCGAGCCAGCGCACCTGTCCCGCGTCGTCCCAGTTACTGGTGAAGGAATCTCGCCGAGCCAGCACCGCGGGCACATCCAGCTCGCCGGTGATCGCCTCGGCCGCACCGGGGACCGCCTTGGCCGCACGCAACACCTGTCCCGAACGCAGCAGCGCCTTGGAGGGCATGCAGGCCCAGTAGGAGCATTCTCCGCCCACCAGTTCTCGCTCCACGATCACCGTGCTCAATCCGCCGCGTACCGCACGGTCGGCGGCGTTTTCGCCCACCGGACCGGCCCCGATCACGATGACATCCACCGTGCGCCGCTTTGTTGTTGTCGAATCCTCACTCATGCTGTGCCCCCTTCGTGGCCAACCACCGTGTTGTTCTTCCATCCTGGTTCAGGTTCCTGAAAAACGATAGACATGTTTGCTGAGTTCCCGCCCGGTGCCGCGCTAGCGTCCCGGCGCACGGGTGACCACCTGCTGCAGGATCCACTCGTTCCCGTCCGGATCCTCAAACGAGGCAAAGGTGCCGTAGCTCTCGGCCTCGGGGTGTGCCCCGGGCACCCGGTTCGCGCCGCCCGCCCAGTGGAAGACGCCGTCGGCATCGTGCCAGAGTCCGCTGATCGCGACCCCGCGCTCGGCCAGCTCGGCGCGGGCTCCGGCGATATCGGCGGTCACCAGGTGCAGGCCGCGGACGGTCCCGGGCGGCACATCGGTGAGCTGCTCGCCGAAGATGATCGACGCCGCCGAGCCCGGCGGGGTGACCTGAACCACTCGCAGGCCGCGTTCGGTGCGAAAATCGGCGTCCTCGCGAAATCCGATGCCGGTGTAAAAGGCGAGGGCTCGATCCACGTCGGCGACGGGAATCACGACCACCTCAAGCTTGAGTTCCATGCTGTTCTCCATTCCGACCGGCATCACCGGTCTAAGTGGTGATGATCATGACACGAAAAAACGTCACCTGTCAAACCGGTGACGAATTTTGGTGATCCGCTTGCGCGCACCCGGGGTCACCGGTCAGAATGGTGACATGAAACACGCCTTCCCGTGCGGCTGCCTCCCCCTCGACCTGGTGGGGACGCTGCGTGCGCGCCGAAACGAGCGGCCGCGGGAGTGCCTGGAAACCCCCGCCGACCTCGACGACTGGCTGGATCAGTCGGGCCTCCTGCCCGGTTCCCACACCGCGACTCCCGCGGTGCTTGCCGACGCACTGATTCTGCGCGAGGCAATTTACGCCCTGGTCTGGGCGCGACTGCACGGCGAGGCCCTGCCGGAGGAGTCCGTCGCACTACTCAACCTGCACGCTTCCGCGCCGGTCCTGGCGGCGGAGCTGTTGGCCACGCCCTCCGACACAGGCGTAACGGACGCGGCGGGTGTCGCGGGCGCGGCGGATGTGACTGGCGCGGCGGCATCCTCGACTTCTCCGTCCGCGAACGACGTGGGCTGGCGTCCGCGGGGCATGGCCGCCGAGGCCCTGGGCAATATTGCCCGCCAGGCGGTGGCCATCATCGGCGGACCCGATACCACCCTGCTGCGCGAATGCGCCCGTCCCGAGTGCACCCAGGTGTATCTGGATCACTCCCGCGGACACCGCCGCGAATGGTGCTCGATGAAGACCTGCGGCAGCCGCGTGAAGGCCGCCGCCTATCGTGCCCGCAAGCGGGATGAGACCCTCGCCTAGCCTCGGCGTCGTAACGATTCGACTACGGAATGCGCAGTTTGTTCGCGGATACCGATCAAAAACGCCCGACACACGCTAAATCCGCCTCAGCCTGGGAGTTCGGTCCGAATACATAACAGAGTGCTGGTTACTCTAGGCAGGACACCGCCGGTGTCGAGGCTCACGCCTCAACTCCATCGATCCCCGCCCTGGAGCGCAGTAATGAAGAAGTTTTTGAAGGTCACCCTGAAGGTCTTCGGAGTGATCCTGGCAATTTTTGCCCTGATCCTCGCCACCACCTCAATCGTCAACGCCGTGGCCAGCGGCCAAGAGGCCGACCGGATCACCCCGTACGGCAAATTCTCCACCGTCGACGGCAAGAAGATGAACCTGGTCACCACCGGTGACGGCCCCGAGACCATCGTCCTGCTGCCCGGATTTGGGACGTCCGCACCCTCCATCGACTTCCTGCCGCTCACCGAGAAGCTCGCCGAAACCCACCGTGTGGTTGTGGTGGAGCCCTTCGGGTACGGACTGAGTGATCAGACCGAGAAGCCGCGCACCAGCGAGAACATCGTGACCGAGGTGCACGAGGCGCTGCACCAGCAGGGCATCGACCGCTTCGTGCTCGGCGGCCACTCGATCGCCGGCATCTACTCGCTGAACTACGTCAATAAGTATCCCGAGGATGTCATCGCCTTCGTGGGTGTGGACACCAGCGTGCCCGACCAGCCCGGCATGGACGTCTCCTTCCCGATCGACCTGATGCGGGCGGCCAAGGCCACCGGAATTGCACGCGCTGTCACAGCCCTCGACAGCGATCCACTGGCCAAGTTTGCCAAGGACTACCCCGAGAAGGCCCGCGAACAGAACACCCTGATCGTGAACCGCAACGCGATGTCGGACACCTACCTGGACGAGATGAGCCGAATCGGCGCGAACTTCGCCGACGCCAAGGCGCGAAAGCTCACCTTCCCGGCGGACCTGCCGGTCCTGCTCTTCGCGCAGGACCCCAACCCGGCCAACCCCAACTGGCTGAAGCTCCACGAGGAGCAGGCCGCACACTCCACCCACGGTGAGGTCATCGGCATGAAGGGTGACCACTACCTGCACCACACCGAGTCCGCCCAGATCGCCGAGGACACCAACCGGTTCCTCGCCGCGCTGCCTGGCGACGAGTAGGAGCGGGGCGGCATAATCACGTGCTTGCACCATTGATGAAATGGGCAGGACCGGTAATAGCCCTCAAGACACTCCCGAGCGCCATCATTCAAATTGCATTCACACGATCCCAACCTGTATAAACGATGCGGGGGAAGTGGGATAGGTTCCACTTGGGGAGCGATGAATCGAATCATCTGATAAATCGAGCGCCGCTTCATAGTTGGCGCTGCGCGATGATCGTGGATTTGCCTTACACCCTCCACCGATTACACAAATGGAGAGTGCAATGAAGAAGTTCACTACGTCCGCCGCTGCGGCGGTAATTCTGATCGGAGCGATGCTGGTGCCAGCTGCCGCTGCTAATGCGGCTGATCTTGGCGGCTGGAGCGAGGACACTGGTGTATCCTCGCTGTCGTCGACAGGTTTTGCCGCAAGGGCAGCGTCACAGGCACAGCACACCGGCAAGGCTGAACAGAAGAGCATTAGCGGGACCACACATAAGCGAGCCCATGGTTGGACTACCTGGGTAGGCGTCTACCACTACACGAACGCTCAGATGGAGCAGTTCGGTGGAGGAAAGGTCTACACAACGTCGGGTCGCCAGTGGGGCACCAACGGCACGGAGGCGATCTCACCGTGGCGCAAATTCTCACAGAACTCTGACCTCGGCTCGGCTCGCACATACTACGGCAAGTAAGTTGCTGAATGGGAGGGGTTGGCTACCGCCAGCCCCTCCCATTCTGGTCTTATCGGTTGATCATTGAAAGCCACCATGAACGCTCGAAGTCTTCTATTTATCGTCCTTCTTGTGACGCTGTTTTCAATCTTGAGTGTTGCGCTTGGGCTCTACGATCAAACCCAGCGTGCCCTGTCCCTGGAGGGAAACAATCTCTATTCCAGCCGCAGTATCTCCGTGAGCACAACCGGAGCTGAGCTCGAATCACTATTGGCGCGATCTGGGACCAGTGCGCGGATCTTCCAAGAGCTTCCAGGGGACACGTCGGTTCGAACGGTTATCGAAACGGGCCATCCCGATCCGCTTCCCCTTCACTCGGGTAGGCAGTTGCAGGCTGGGGACGTACGAGCGGCACTCGTTGGTGCTGATGTGAAGGTGAATCAAGATCAGGGCGTAACGACATACGAGTTTCAGGGCATTTTGTACCCGGTTGTTGGTTACCTTGGGCTTCATGCAAACAGCCTTGTCTCACGCACCGTGCTCCTCCAGGGCCCCGGACTGTTCGATGACACCGCAGCCTCGCGGATGATCGTCGACGGTTCAAACATAGATGACGCCGTGCTTGAACGGCTAGAACCCGCCCCCGCTGCGGCAGCGGGTGGAGGAACCGACCGTCGAACCAACATCGATTTTGTCTCGCCAGTTCTGCTGCGATTCGGTTGGATTTTGACGGTTTTGGGCGCCATCGCCACCGGCCTTCTCGCGGCCTCCCAAAGTCGACGACTGAATGTCGTTCTTTTTCAACTTGGGGCTCGACGGCTTCACATTCTAATCCGCAGCGTTGTCCGGTTACTTCTGTGGATGACGCTGCCCCTACTGCTGATCTTTGGAACGGCCACCGTGCTGTCGGGGCCGATGCAATCGACCGGCGCGCTCCTTCTGAATACGCTCGCGCCGGCAACGCTCATCGCAGGAGTTTTCACCGTTGCCAGCGCATGGCTCCTCTGGAAGAGGCACTCATGGGGCTAATTGAAAACTTCCGTGGAACACTCTTGTCGACCGTGACCAAGGTATTGATCGTCGCGTTCCTGGGTGTGACCGCCTATAACCTCGTGTCGTTCACTCAATCAACACGCGACGCCGTAAACCGAAGCTTCTCCGACTCCGCGGCGGCTGACCTCTACGGGCTTTCGGATCATTTGACCGATCCCGATGCATTCGAGCAGTACCGTTCCTCGTCAGATAACATCAGGAAAATTGCACGCTTCTACGACAACCTGCAGTCGGATAGATCGTTGGAGGTACTGTCGGCGTTTGATCAAAACCTTCCCATCGTAAATTTTGAAGGTGGCGAAACGTTCGAATATGGCTATGGGACCGAAATGGCGCTACAGGGGCCACACCTGGACGAGAGTCTTGGCGGTGTGGCCGTGAATGTCAAATCGATGCAAATGAATCAGGCAGCATTCGAGTTCTACAACCTCACCGACGCGGCAGGCAAGGCTTTTGACTGGGAGAGCATCGATTATTCAAACCCGTCCACCCCGGTACTGCTCGGTTCGAACTATCGTGGTGTTTATGAGATTGGCGATCGCCTCACAGGGAATCTCTACTCTCGCGTCGCGCGCTTTGAAGTAGTCGGATTCTTGGAACCCAACTCCTCCATGTTCTATCAGAACGATCTCAACTTTTATTTGGACGATTACGTCCTGATCCCGTACCCGCAGAGTATTGAGCACTTCCCTGAGACCGAGGCATACTTTTACGGCATTCTGGCATTCGCGATGATCAATGCGAATGTTGCTGTGGATACCGGAACGAGTCCGGATGTCGTGTTGTCCACTCTCGCGACCGCAGGGAATCAGTCAGGCTTTGACGCATACGCACTGATTAACGTGCCGTCATACATTACCCAGTTCGCCCTTGTGAGAAACCTGATCCTCGATAACCTCGGTCTGCTCGTGACGATCGAGATCGCACTGATCATCGGTTCGATTGTTGCGATCGTTGCACTCACCCGATTTAATCACCGTCGGCGAAGTCAGCGTGTCCGCGCTCTCTGGATGTTGGGTCGCAGAGGGTCTGCGCTGAGTGGCACCGCGCTGGCCACAACAGTCATCGAATACGCTGCCATCGCCGTTGCCCTCGTTTTTCTCATTCAACGATTGCCAAACCAGGACTCAACGAGCGGATTGCTCATCACCGCCGGCGTCTTTGTGCTTTTCCTATTGGATGCCATTTGGCAGCAGCGTCTGGTCAAAACAACAATATTGGGCACAGGAGGAAAAACTGCATGACAAACATCGTTGAGTTGCGCGACATCTCAAAGGTTGTGACGGAACCAAACGGCCAAACGCGGCACCTTTTTGAGGATTTGAATTTTCACCTCTCTGAAAGCGAACGCTCGGTAGCCCTGATCGGTCGAAGCGGAAGCGGCAAGAGCTCACTGCTGAGGATCCTGGCCGGCCTAGATGTGAGTTATCAGGGGCAGTACCTGCATCGTGATCGCACGCTCCTCCCGAAGCCGGATACGATGGCGGACTACCGCCGGAAGAACATCGGTATGGTTACGCAGCGGTATGACCTGATCGATGACTTTACCGTGCTTCGAAACGTCAAAATGGCCATTCCCGGGCATAAGGAAGCTGATACCATCGCGCGCCAAGCTCTTGCCGCGGTCGGGCTTGAAGGGTTCGATCGAAAGCGTATCTCTAAGCTGTCCGGTGGGGAGAGCCAGCGAGTGGCCATTGCACGAGCGATCGTGAAGGAGCCCTCTCTCGTGCTTGCCGATGAACCCACGGGCGCTCTCGATGAAAAGACCGAAACCGAAGTACTCGAGCTCTTCAAGACCCTGGGGTCAGCAGGAGCCAGATTCGTTATCGCCACGCACAGTGCCAGGGTCGCAGAATTCTGCGATCGTCGTCTCATCATTGAAGGCAATCGACTCGTTCAGGTTCCATAAACTCCACATGGCCGATCTGAAGAGTTGAGAACGCCCGTCGCTGAATCCGAGCTTTTATCTGCGGATGCGAACGATCGGTCCGCGGTTAATGCGGTGATCACCCATCGACAACACAGAATCGGCGGTTGACGTGTGTTGGGCCGCCCCTAGCCCTCGGCGAGCTTTGCCAGGGCGCGGGCGAGGCGGGCGTCGCGGGTTTTTTGGGTGGCAGCGGTGATCAGCGGGTGCAGGATCGAATACCTCGCCGAGGCGCTGAGACCCTCAAACGCCTGGGCGAGAACCGGGTCGGCGGCGAGCGCCAAGGCCAGGGCCTCGGGAATCTCCACGTCGGCCGAGCCCGCATACGCCCGATCCCAACGCCCATCGGCGCGGGCAGCTGCCACCTCGGCGTGACCGCGCGGGCGGATGCGACCGGCCGCATCCAGTTCGGCGATGATGCCCACGTTGCGTGCCGACCACATCGAGGCCCGACGGCGCGGGGTGAATCGCTGGAGGAAGGTCGCCTCGTTAAAGGAGCGCTTCTGGCCGTCGATCCATCCGCTACACAGCGCCTCCTCGAGCGCCTGGCCGTAGGTGAGGGTGGTGGGTTCCACGGTTCCCTTCTTGGCCAGGTGTAGCCAGACCCCGTCGGAAACCTCCTCATTGGCATCCAGCCAGGCTCGCCAGGCGATCACGTCCGCTACGATGAGCTGTCCGTCGGGGCCCGGGGGTGTGGATTCCGTCTTCATGCCCCCAGGCTAGTCGTCCCGGGCGACATTTCGATGGGGCAAACCGAATCCATTTGCCGGTCGGGTGGCTCGCCGGGATCGGACACTCACCCGGGTCGTTGCTTCAGGACGTCCTGCACCCGGGACCCACCGGTGACCCAGCCGGCAAACCGTGGATCCATACTCGCCAGCAGCCGCCCCACATCCCGAAGCCGCCGATCCGAGCGCACATCAAGCAGTGGCTCGGCATGCGCGACCCGGTTGCGCAGCGCGTGCAGGCGGGTGGCCTGTGTACCAAGAGCGCGACCATCGGTCGCTCCACTTCCGCGGTGTGGAAACCCCGATGAGAGAGCTTCCCTCCAGAGAATGTCGCGCTGCAGAGAGTTTCGAGAGTCCGCATTTCGCGCCGAGAGCAAATTGACAAAAACTCCAAAAGTGAGTTGTGAAACCAGATCATTATGATCGATGGGGGCACGTCCGCGTGGATGATCGGGTCCCCGCCGATTGCGCGAGCGCACCGCATTTCGTACGGCCCGATCCAGCGGTACACGCAGAATCGTGTTGAGCGGACGTGCGGCACGTTCCGTCCAGAGCTCCGTGAAGGGCGGTTCCGGGCCAGAGGGAGGCCGGCTCACGTTCCAGATCCGTAGCTCGCGATCAATCCGGTTCCGAAGAAACACCTCGGTGAGTGCGAGCGTCTCGTGCCAGGCACCCGCAAGCTGGACGTTCCAAAGATACAGTTCGAGAGCACGATGCGGATGCCCATCGGCCGCCACCAGATAGGGATCGAATCGGGCAGGGTGGAGGCCGCCGACAATGGTCGCGAATTTCGTTTCGGGCAGCATGAGGCAAGTATGAGGCGGAGGGGGCTCTGCACGTCAAGTTGCGGACAGGTAGCGGACAAATTGGCGAAATCTACCCGCGGGGTGAGAACCCATGATAATTTGAAGGCATACGAGGACAAGGTCCCTCGTCAAATGGTTTGAAGGATCCCCTCGCCGAATCTCCGGATTACGGCCAGGGGGTTTTTCTTGTCCGGGGCGGCTTCGAACCCACGCCCGCGCGACACCGGCTGGACAGCAGACCCGCGGACCATCACAATCGAAAGATACCGCGCGTTTCGCTGGCGACTGCGCGCGGTGCATGTGATCCCGTTCGGAAGGCACCCCATGAGCACCGTCCCCCACGCAGCAGACAGCCACGATCTGATCCGGGTCATCGGGGCCCGCGAAAACAACCTCAAAGACGTGAGCGTCGACATCCCCAAGCGCCGCCTCACCGTGTTTACCGGGGTGTCAGGCTCGGGGAAGAGCTCGCTGGTTTTTGGGACCATCGCCGCCGAATCACAGCGCATGATTAACGAGACCTACAGCGCGTTCCTGCAGGGATTCATGCCCAGCGTGGGCCGCCCCGATGTGGATGTGCTCTCGGGGATCACCACCGCGATCATCGTGGATCAGGAGCGAATGGGATCCAACTCGCGCTCCACCGTGGGCACCGCAACCGACGCGACCCCGATGCTGCGCATCCTGTTCAGCCGCCTGGGTCAGCCCCACATCGGCTCCCCGCAGGCCTTCGCCTTCAACGTGCCCTCGGTGTCCGGGGCCGGCGCGGTCACCATCCAGAAGGAGGGTCGCACCGTCAAGGAGCGCCGCGAGTTCTCGGTGACCGGCGGCATGTGCCCGCGCTGTGAGGGCATGGGCAAGGTCAACGACCTCGACCTGACCCAGCTCTTTGACGACTCCAAGTCCCTCAACGAGGGTGCCCTCACCATCCCCGGCTATACGGCCGATGGCTGGGGCGTCAAGATCTTCACCGGTTCGGGCTTCTTCAGCCCGGATAAGCCGATCCGCGAGTTCACCGAGAAGGAGATGACCGCGTTCCTCTATAAGGATCCGGTGAAGGTCAAGATCGGCGACATCAACATGACGTATGAGGGGCTGATCCCCAAGCTCCGCAAGTCCATGCTCAGCAAGGACCGCGAGGCGATGCAGCCGCATATCCGCGCGTTTGTGGACCGGGCGGTGACCTTCACCACGTGCCCCGACTGCCTGGGCACGCGCCTGAACGAGGGCGCGCGGTCCTCGAAGATCGCCGGGATCAACATTGCCGATGCCTGCGCGATGCAGATCAGCGACCTCGCCGAGTGGGTACGCGGGCTGGACGACCCGAGCGTCGCCCCGCTGCTGGAAACCCTGGGCGGCGCGCTGGATTCGTTTGTGGAGATCGGCCTGGGCTATCTGACCCTGGATCGTCCGGCGGGCACCCTCTCCGGCGGTGAGGCGCAGCGCACCAAGATGATTCGCCACCTGGGATCCTCGCTGACCGACGTGACCTACATCTTCGATGAGCCCACCATCGGCCTGCACCCGCACGATATCGCCCGGATGAACACCCTGCTGCTGCGCCTGCGCGATAAGGGCAACACGGTGATCGTGGTGGAGCATAAGCCCGAGACCATCGCGATTGCCGACCACGTGGTGGACATGGGTCCGCGGGCGGGCAGCGCCGGCGGTGAGATCTGCTTCACCGGAACGGTCGAGGGGCTGCGCGCGAGCGACACCCTCACCGGACACCACCTGGATGACCGCGCGCACCTCAAGGAATCGGTGCGGACATCCACCGGGGCGCTGGCGATTCGCGGGGCGAACACCCACAACCTCAAAAACGTGGATGTGGATATTCCGCTGGGCATTCTCACCGTAATCACCGGCGTGGCCGGCTCGGGCAAGAGCTCGCTGATCCACGGCTCGATCCCTCGGGATGCCGGGGTGGTCACCGTGGATCAGGGCGCGATTCGGGGATCGCGACGCTCGAACCCCGCGACCTATACCGGCCTGCTGGAGCCGATCCGCAAGGCATTTGCCAAGGCCAACGGAGTCAAGCCCGCGCTGTTCAGCGCCAACTCCGAGGGGGCCTGCCCCACCTGTAATGGTGCCGGCGTGATCTATACCGATCTGGGCATGATGGCCAGCGTCGCCAGCACCTGTGAGGTCTGCGGGGGCAAGCGATTCCTCGCCGAGGTGCTGGACTTCACCCTCGGGGGCAAAAACATTGCCGAGGTGCTGGCGATGCCCATCGCCGAGGCCGCCGCCTTCTTTGCCGAGGGCGAGGCACGCACCCCGGCGGCCCTCAAGATCCTCGACCGGCTGGTGGATGTGGGCATCGGCTACATCAGCCTGGGACAGCCGCTCACGACCCTCTCCGGCGGCGAGCGCCAGCGACTCAAGCTCGCCGTGCAGATGGCCGAGGACGGCGACGTCTATGTGCTGGACGAGCCCACCACCGGTCTGCATCTGGCCGATGTCCAGGCCCTGCTGGGGCTGCTGGATCGCCTGGTCGAGTCCGGCAAGTCCGTGATCGTGATCGAGCACCACCAGGCCGTGATGGCCCACGCCGACTGGATCATCGACGTGGGCCCGGGCGCCGGCCACGACGGTGGATCGATCGTGTTCGAGGGCACCCCCGCCGACCTGGTGGCCGCGCGCTCGACCCTGACCGGCGAGCACCTGGCCACCTACGTGGGGGCCTAGCCCGCTACGCGGGGAAGTGCGAGGGTCCGTGCCCGGGCAGGATGATTAGCCGATCACAGGTTTCCTCGGCCAGCTCGGCAAACACCCGGCGGGCGGCCGGGGCGTCCCAGTGCCAGATATCGCCGAGGGCCTGGGGACCCCGGGTCGAGACGGTGGGGTGCGCGGTGATCAGCGCGTCACCGGTAATCAGGGCGTTCGCATCGGGCAGCGCAAACACCAGGTGGCCGGGCGTATGTCCGGGGGTGAGCCGGGGAATCACCGTGTGTCCGCCCAGGGTCAGGGCGACGCCGGGCTCGACCGGCTCGACCTCGCGTACCTCGATCGGGGCGAGCCCGCCGGCCCGGATCGCATGCAGGGTCCAGCGGGCATAGCGCGGTTTGGCCAGGCGCGGCAGGATGTCGCCGATCCCGATCTGATGCAACTCCTCACGCCGAATATTGGGAATCTCCTCGGCCGCGGCCAGCACCCTCGGAGCATGCTTCTTGGCCAACTCGGGCAGGGTTCCGATGTGGTCGGAGTGGCCGTGGGTGATCAGCACCGTGGTCAGGCGCGCACCGGGGGCACAGGCCTCCAGCGAGTGTTCCACCGCGGCCAGGTCGGCCGGATAACCGGTGTCCACCAGCGTGACGGTGTCCCCATCGGTGAGCACCACCCAGTTGGAGGCGGGGCCCTCCACGAAGTGGACACCGGGGGCGACCAGGGTAATGCGGGCGTGGGCGGGGTTTTCCGGGCGCGACGTCGACATAGCGCCATGCTCTCACGGGGTAGCTGAAAGTCAGATGAGCCACTATTTGTTATGTAATCACGTGACGGGGCGAGTGAAGTTTGTTATGCCGTAACACGTTAACGATTGGTTAGGTTATGGCAATACGTCGTTAAGAATCCGCTCCTAGCCTGGCGTCATGAACACTTCCTCCCCCGATCCGAGTCCCGACCTCGGCACCGCCCCCGGTGCCCGCGCGGTGGCCCTGATCCGCGCCGCACTCGGCACCCTGGTCGCCAGTGAACGCCGCGTCGCCGAGGTGGTCCTCGCCGATCCCCGGGCCGTCATCGGCTCCACCGCCTCCCAGCTGGGCAGCCGGGCCGACACCTCGGCGACCACGGTCATCCGCTTCGCCCGCAACGTCGGGTTTGGCGGCTATCAGGAACTCGCGATCGCGCTGGCGGTGGCCGAGCCTTCCCTCGATACGGTTCCCGCCCTGTCCCCCACCGACAGCCCCGCCGAAACCCTGCGCGGGGTCGCAGCCCTCGCCCAGCACGCGGTGGGATCGATCGCCGACTCGGTGGATCCCGAGGCGTTCGCCGGCGCCATCCGGGCACTCTCCGGTGCCCGGCACACGATCGCCGTGGGGGCCGCCCTCACGAGTCCCGTCGCCGAGGACCTGGCCTTCCGGCTGACCCACCTCGGCCACCCCGCCGATGCCCCCACCGACGCGCAGATCCAGTGGATCCGCGCCCAACAGCTCGGCCCCGGGGACGTGTGTGTGGCGATCCTGCACGGCGGCACCTATCCGCACGTGGTCGAGGTCGCCCGGGAAGCCAAGGCCGCCGGGGCCAGCGTGATCGCGATCACCTCGTTCGCCCGCACCCCGCTGGCCGAGCTCGCCGACATCGCGCTCGTGGTGGGTGGCACCACCGCCCGCTCGGGCATGGACGCCTGGGGCAGCCGACTGGCGTATCTGGCCACGATCGACGCGCTGCTGATCGCGCTGACAAACACCGATCCGGCCGGGTATCGGGCCCGACTTGAACTCATCGGCGACCGGATCGAACGGGACCTGCTGTGAGCACCCGCACCGCCCGGCTCACCCCGCACCTGCTGCTGGCCCCGGCCACGATCTGCCTGGTCCTGTTTGTTGCCGCGCCGCTGGTCATCGTGCTGGTGTTGGCCTTTTTCAACCTCAACCTGGTGACCGGGACGTCCTCATTTGTCGGCGGGACGAACTTCGCCACCGAGATCCCGCACCCCGAGTTCGCCCGGGCCCTGCGCAACACGCTGCTGTACGCGGTCTTCACCATCGGCCCCTCGATGGTCGGCGGCCTGCTGGTGGCGCTGCTGATCCACGGCCTGCGCCGCGGACAGGGATTCTGGCGCAGCCTCTACTTCCTGCCGGTCGCCACCACGCTGGTCGCGATGTCCTCGGTCTGGCGTTGGATGTTCCGCGCCGACACCGGGGTCGTGGACACGGTGATCGCCCCGATCCTGGGGATCCACGACTGGCTCTCCGATCCCAATCTGGCACTCGCCGCGATCACCGTGGTGGGCAACTGGCACCAGATTGGTCTGGTCGCGATCCTCTACCTGGCAGCCCTCGGTACCCTCCCGCAGGACCAGTACGACAGCGCCTCGCTCGACGGCGCGGGCGGCTGGAACCGCTTCTGGCACGTGACCTGGCCGGCGCTTGGACCCACCACGATCTTTGTGTTCATCATGACCGCGGGCTCGGCTCTTCAGGCCTACGACGTGATCGCCGCGATGACCCAGGGCGGACCGCTCGGTTCGACCGAAACCCTGACCTTCGCGATCTGGAACCGGGGTGTGCACTACTTCGATATCGGCCGCGCCGCGGTCCTCTCCCTCGCCCTGCTGGTGCTCTCGGTCGCGGTGACCGCGATCCAGCGCACCGGCTATGCTCGCCGCCTGGAAAATGGAGGGTCCCGATGAGGGTTCTTGGCCAGATTGTCCGCCACCTGCTGCTCGCCCTCGGCGGCGTCTACATGCTCGCCCCGATTATCCTGATGCTCGCCTCGGCCTTCACCCCGACCGCCGATATTCTCGCCGGACGCTACCTCGCCCATCCGACACTGGAAAACTTCCAGACGGTCGCCCAGCAGGTGCCGCTGGGCACCTACTATCTCAACTCGCTGATCGTGTGCCTGGCCACCTTCGCGCTCCAACTGCTGGTGTGTGTGCCCGCGGCCTTCGCGATGGCCCGGCTGCGCTATCGCGGGCGTAACATCACCGTGTGGCTGCTGGGGCTGCTGATCCTGATCCCGTTCCAGGTGTTGGCGATCCCGATCTACCTGATCTTCCGCCAGGTCGGCCTGATCAACACCCTGCCCGCGCTGATCCTCCCCTTTGTCGGTTCGGCCTTCGCGATCTTCCTGCTGCGCCAGTTCTTCCTGGCCCTGCCCGGATCGATGTTTGATGCGGCGACCCTGGATGGTGCGGGCACCCTGGCCACGCTGATCCAGATCGTGATTCCCGCGAGCCGCCCGGCCCTGCTCTCGCTCGGGGTCTTCACCATCACCTCGGCCTGGAACGCCTACTTCTGGCCCTCCTTTGTCCTCTCCGACTCCTCCTCCGCCACGATCCCGTTCGGGGTGGTGCAGTTCATCAACTCCGATGCGGTCACCGCCTACGGCCCCCAGATGGCGATGGCCACCCTCTCGGTCCTCCCGCTCCTGATTGCCTTCCTCTTTGCTCAACGACAGTTCATTCGCGGTCTGGCCCTCGCCGGCCAGGCCGGCTAACGCAGCCGCCCTCCCCACCCCCTGCTGTGCCCTTACTAAGGAATAAAATGTCTCGCTTCTCCCCCTCCCGCCCCTCCCCTTCGCGTTCGGCATCCGCTCGACGCATGTTCACGCGGCCGACGCCCACCCGCACCCTCGCCCTGGCGGCCTCCCTCGCCGGGATTACCCTGCTGGCCGGTTGCTCGGCCGCCGCGACCCCGGATGCCTCGGCCTCGACCACCCCCGTGGCCGATGTGACGATCGTCTCGGGCCAGTCGGCCCAGAACGGTGACCTGCTGCGCGGGATCTTCGACCGCTACAACGCCTCCGCCAGCACCGCCAAGGTCACCCTGAACCTCACCGCCGACTCCGATGTGGACACCGCGCAGAAGGCGCTGGTGGATATCGCGGCCGGCCACGGCCCCGACGCCGTGCGGGTCACCAATGCGACCTACCAAACCCTGATCGACGCCGGGGTGGCCCAGCCCGCCGACGCCTGCCTCGCCGCCGAATCCGGACTCAACAAGGACCTTATTTCGGGGATCACCGTCAATAAGCACGTCTATCAGGTGCCCTGGTATGTAACCCCCAACGCGCTGTTCTACAACGCCAAGCTGTTCACCCAGGCGGGCCTGGACCCCAACACCCCGCCCACCACGCTGGCCGAGTTCCACGCCGCGGCGAAGGCCATCGCGGCCACCGGCGCGGCCGGCGGCACCGCCTACTTCGGCAACGACTTCAACTTCCAGTCCTACCTCGCCTCGCTCGGGTCCCAGGTCTACGCCCCGGCGTCCAAGAAGCTCACCGTGAACACCCCGGCCGCGGCCAGCGTGTTTGACACCTTCGCGGCCATGGCCAAGGACGGCAGCTCGCCGGTTTACACCAACTTCTTCGCCGACGCCAACGAGGCCTTCGCCTCGGGCAAGCTGGGCATGATCGTCACCTCGGCCTCGGGCTACCCGGCGCTCAAGGCTAATGGCAACGCCGACATCCGCATCGCCCCGGTCCCCGCGGCCGACGGCGGCAAGGCCGTGGCCACCACCTCGACCAACGGCTTCGTGATCACGACCAAGGATCCCTCCCGCCAGAAGGCCGTCTGCACCGCGCTGCGGAGCCTGCTGACCCCCGAGGCGGTCACCGAGACCGTGACCAAGACCGCGACCATCCCGCTGCTGACCAGCACCATCACCGACCCCAAGCAGCTCGCCCCGGTCTATGCGGCCAACCCCGGCTGGGCCGCCGTGCGCGACCAGAAGACCGTGCCGTGGATCTCACTGCCCGGCACCGCCAACGCCGAGTACTCCAAGCTCTACACCGACACCCAGCTCAAGGTGCTCCGCGGCGATCAGGATGGCAAGGCCGCGGCCAAGGACCTGCAGACCCAGACCGAGCAGATTCTGGCGGCCCGCTAGTGAGCGCCCCGGTACACATCCGCGCGGTCGAAAAGACCTTCGAGGGGGCAAAGCGCGCCTCCACCCGCATCCTGAACGAGGTGACGCTGACCGCCCCGGCCGGGCAGATCACCACGATCCTCGGGGAGTCAGGCTGCGGCAAAACCACCCTGCTGCGCATCGTCGCGGGCCTGGAAAGCGCCACCGGTGGCAGCGTGCACATCGGCGAGCGCGACGTCACCTCGGTGCATCCCTCCCGCCGCGGGGTCGCAATGGTGTTCCAAAATTATGGGCTGTATCCAGCTAAAACCGTGGGCAAAAACATCGAGTTCCCCCTCAAAATGGCGGGGGTCCCCATTGCCCAGCGGCACACCCGGTCCCTGGCCGCGGCGAGGCTGCTGCACATCGATCACGTGATGGATCGGCTGCCCGCCCAGCTCTCCGGCGGGCAGCGCCAGCGCGTGGGGATCGCCCGGGCACTGGCCCGCGATCCCGAGATCCTGCTGATGGATGAGCCGCTCTCCAACCTGGATGCTCAGCTGCGCATCGAGATGCGCGCCGAGCTGGTGGCCATGCAGCGCCGGATCGGCTCGACCATGCTCTACGTGACCCATGATCAGACCGAGGCCATGACGATGTCCGACCGCGTGGTGGTGATGCGCGGCGGCCACATCGAGCAGCAGGGCACCCCCGAGGAGGTCTTCCGAGTTCCGGAAACCACCTATGTGGCCGCCTTCCTGGGCAACATGAACCTCGCCCCGGCACCCGCATCGGAAACCGGTGCCGGGGCGGGCATCACGCTCGGGGTCCGCCCCGAGCACTTCCTCCCCGCCGACCGGGTCGCTGCCGAGCCCGGGGACCTGCGCATCGAGGGACGGGTCGAGTTCGCCGAGCTGCTGGGCACCGACCGCATCCTGCACCTGCGCGCCGGGAACACCCTCTGGCGTGCCCGGGTGGATGCCGCCCTCCCCCTGCACGAGGAGATCACGATGGTGGCCCGCGCCGCCAATCTCCACCGATTCGATACCGAGAGTGGGGTGCGTGTTGCAGCCTAGTTTTCCACTGCTGGTCAGCGATTTGGACGGCACCCTGCTCACCGATCAGAAAAGGGTTGCCCCGGAAACGGTTGCGGCACTGGTTCTCGCCCGCGAGCACGGCATGGCCCTGGCGATCGCCTCGGCCCGGCCGTTCAGGCTGATCCGGGCGGTCATCGATCCCGAGACGCTGGCGCTGTTTGATGCGGTCATCGTGTCCAATGGCGCGGCGATCCTCTCCCCCGACGGAACGCGAATCCTGCACGAGGACGCCCTGGCCCCGAGCGAGCTCGCGGCGCTGATCACCCACCTGCGCGCCCGGTATCCGGACGCCGGATTCGGCTGGGAATCGGGCACCGAGTTTGGCAGCGACCGGCGGCTGCTGGAACTGGCCGAGCGCGGCGGGGTCCTCCGGGATCCGCACCCCGATCGGGTGCGCGCGCTGCCCGAATCCCCCGCCCACCAGCTGGTGCTGGCACCGGGCGACGGGCTTCCTCGGGACCTGATCGAGGCGATCCGTGGGGAGATCGGCGACACCTACGCGGTCACCGACTCCCTCGGCGGGGTGGTGGAGATCTCACCGGCCCGGGTCACCAAGGCCGATGCCGCCCGGGTCTGGGCCGAATCCCTCGGACACTCCCTCGCCCGGGTCGTAGCCTTCGGCGACGAACACAACGACCTGCCGCTGCTGCGCGCCGCGGGCCTCGGCATCGCGATGGGCAATGCGACGCCCGAGGTCCGGCAGGCCGCCGACCGCGTCACCGATACCAACATGAATCACGGCGTCGCCCGTGCCCTGCGCGCCCTGCTGGGCCAGGACAACGCCACCCCGCTTCCCCGTTTCGAAAAGAACTCATGACCCTCCCCACCCTGTTCCACGTCTCCGATCCCCACCTCGGCCACTCCGGCGGCGACCGGCGTGCCCACGCGGCCGAAACCGCCTGGGCGCACCTACACGCGTCGGTTTCCCGGGACCGCCCCGACCTGGTGATCATCACCGGTGACCTGGTTGTGGATGATCCGGATGATCCCACCGACCGCGCCCTCGCCCACGCCCGCATCACCGCCCTCGACGCCCCGGTGCTGGTGGTTCCGGGCAACCACGATGTGGGCGATCACGCGATTCGCGCGGGGCTCCCCGCCGACTGGCACGGGACCCTGGTGTCCGAGGCCCGGGTGCTCGCCTGGGAGGCGCTCTGGGGGCCGTCGTTCTGGATGCGTGAGCTGGAGGGATGGGTGCTGCTGGGCATCAACGCGCAGATTCTCGGGTCGGGGCTGCCCGCCGAGCGGCGGCAGTGGGAGTGGCTGGAGCGGGTCGCGCTGCCCGCGGTGTCAGCGAGGCCGCTGCTGGTGTTCAGCCACGAGTCGCTGGATGCACGGCCCGAAACCCGGCGCGAATCCGCGGCCGAATCCGACAGCTGGATGTCGATTCCCTCGGCAGCCTCGTCCCGGTTGGCGGCGCTCCTTGCCCCGTATCGACCGGTCGCCGTGTGCGCCGGCCACACCCACCGCCACCTGGACTGGACGGTATCCGGGTTTCGCGGGATCACCGCCCCCAGCCTCACCGGGGCGATTCCCGAGCGCTCCGATATGACCGCGGCCCTCGGGGACCAGCGGCCGGGCTGGCTGCGCTATACGCTGGAGAACGGTGCCCTGCGCGTGGACCAGGAGGTTCCCGCGCTCACGGCCACCGGCGCGGCGTGAGTGCCCCAGCCCACAGCACGGCGCAACCCGGCTCGGCTCCAGCGCAGTTCAGTTCAACTCAGCGCAGTTCAATTCAACCCAGCACAGCTCGGCTCACCCACAGCCGGCCCTCATCCCGACCACGATGCCCGCCCGCACCAGAACGACCGTCCCGACGACCCACCGGATCGTCTCAACCGAACCGAGGTTCCCATGACCAGCACCCGCCCCGCCCTGCACGCCTCGGCCCTGGCGATCCTCGCCGACCCGAGCACCGCCCGCACCTCGGATGCCGCAGCCCACGCCGATTTCGCTCGCTATCTGGCCCTGGATCCGGCACCGCTGCTGCGCGAGGACGGCCCCAGCCACATCACCGGCTCCTGCTTCGTCTTCAGCCCCGACCGCACCCAGACCCTGCTGGTGTTCCACACCAAGGGACAGTTCTGGGTGCAGCCCGGCGGCCACCTCGACGACGGCGATGCCTCGCTCCAGGCCGCCGCGCTGCGTGAGCTCACCGAGGAAACCGGGACCACCCCGGATCCGGACACCCCGGTCCTCGGCTACGACCTCGATCATCACGAGCTCTCCACCCGCTTCGGGGTGTGCCGCTCGCACCTGGACATCGGGGTCGCGGTCACCGTGGATCCCGGTGCCACCCTGGCGGTGAGCGACGAGTCCGAGGACCTGCGCTGGTGGCCGGTGGACGCGCTGCCGGAGAACTCGGCCCCCTCGATCCCCCGCCGCATCGCCGGATTCCTCGCCCTCTAACCCCACCGCCTCCCCGTCCCAACCGCTGCAGTTCTCGCACCCCACCCCCGATACCGGCGATCCCCTGCCGACTCCGACCCCGCCGCCCCACCACCTCAGATAAGCACGGTGCCCTAGGCTCCTCCCACGCGGAAGATAGGGCACCTGCCCGAGGCAAGACCCCCACCTCAGCGCGGATGCTTGAGTTATCGCCGGAAGATCCCCCTTCCGGTGGTCATTCAAGGAGGACACATCATGTTTGGGCAGTGGGAATTCGGTTCATCTGAGGCCCGACGCTTCCAGGAGCGCCAGCTCATCATTCGGCTCGAGCGCGAGCGGGTGGTACAGGAACGACGTGCGGCACAGCGTCGAGCACGCACCGCCGACGGATCCGCCCCCGCCGCCTGCGGTGAGCACTAGGCCCGCGCCCGGGCGCTCCCGCTATCTTGCCCGGCCCGAGTCGTGGCACGATAGTGAGGTGAGTGTACCCGCAACCAGCGCGCGCCTGATCGGCCGCGGCGAAGACCTCGCGCTCCTGCGCGAGCTCTTTGCCGAGGCTGCCGCCGGAGACACCCGCACCGTCGTGGTGGGCGGGGAGGCGGGAATCGGGAAGACCCGGCTGCTGACCGAGTTCATCAACGAGGTGCGTCCGGGTGCCCTGGTGCTGCGCGGACAGGCGGTGGATCAGGGCTCGGTGCCCGCGCCGTACTCCCCGATCACCGGCCTGCTCAAGTCTTTGCGCTCCCAGTGTGGACCCGATGCGATACGTGATGCCGCCGGTTCCGGACTCGACACCCTGGCCTCACTGCTGCCCTCGCTGGGTCCGGTGGCCAGTACGCCCGAGGACTCCTACGATCACGATGCGCGCGGCGCCGGCCGTCTGCACGAAACCCTCACGCTGATGTTCGAGACGCTCTCGCTGGATCGTCCCCTGGTGCTCGTGGTGGAGGATCTACACTGGGCCGATGGGGCCACCCTGCAGCTGCTGGGATTCCTGGTGCGCGCCCTGGTGCACGACCGGATCCTGCTCCTGCTGAGCTACCGCAGCGACGATGTCCCGCGCGGACACCCGCTGCGCGCCTTCCTCGGCGAGCTGGATCGCACCCGCCGCGTCCAGCGCCACGAACTCACCCGGCTCTCCCTGGATCAGGTGGGTGAACAGGTCGTGGGTATCCTCGGCACGACCCCCGACCGCGGCGACCTGGAACGCGTCTACGAGCGCTCCGAGGGCGTGCCGTTTTTTGTCGAGGAGCTGGTCGGCATCGCCGAAACCGGCACCGCCGAGGACCTACCCGACACCCTGCGCGCGCTGCTCCTGGGCCGCTACGATCGACTCGACCCGACGACCCAGCTCCTGCTGCGGGTACTCTCGGTGGGCGGCGTCCGGGTGGATCACCGCCTGGTGAGCGCCGTGTTCGAGGGCGGGGCGGATGCCCTGGATGCCGCCGCCCGCGAGGCCGTCGGGGCCAACGTGCTGGTGGCCGATGAGCGCTACTACACCTTCCGTCACGCGCTCGTGCGCGAGGCCATCTACGCCGACCTGCTGCCGGGTGAGCGAATCCGGTTCCACACGGCCTTCGCCGAGGCGATCGAGGCGCTGGGCACCGAGGTCACCGCCTGGGCCGAGGTGTCCAACCACTGGATGTCCGCCCGAAATTTTCCGCGCGCCTTCCCGGCCACCAAGCGGGCGATGGATAACGCCTACACGGCCTCGGGGTATGTGGCCGTGGCCCAGTTTGGCGAGCGGCTACTGGAGCTGTGGGATCAGGTGGAGGATCCCGAAACCGGGGCCGATATCTCGCGCCTGGAACTGATGTATCAAACCGCCTGCGCGCTGAACGATGCGGGCGATCTGGAGCGTTCGGCGGTCCTGGTGGACCACGCCCTGAACGATCCCACCATCCCCTCCGACACCCTGCGCGCCAAGCTGCTGCGCACCCACTCCCAGCACCTGTCCCGGCTCGGACGTCCGGGCACCCGGGCACCGCTTGAGGAGGCGCTGTCGCTGCTGCCGGCGGGAACCGAACCCCGGCTGCACGCCCTGGTTCTCAACGATCTGGCCGGCGAGGAACTGAGCGCGGGCAACCTGGATCGGGCGCGCGACTACGCCGAACGGGCAATGGCCTCGGCCACCGAGGCGGGTTCCCCCTATGCGCTGTCGGCGGCCGCCGGCTACGCGGGGACCGCCCGGGTCATGTGCGGTGACATCGAGGAGGGTCTTGCCCTGTTTGCCCGCGCCGAGGAGGTCGCCGCCGGGGATGCCGAGACGCTGCTGCGCTACCGGGTGGCGGCCTCCGATGTGCACTTCCGGCTGGGACACTATGCGCTCTCCACCGAGCTGGCCCTGGCCGGGGTGCGCGATGCCAAGGCCGTGGGCATGGAGCGCAGCTCGGGCCTGGTCCTGGCGTCCAACGCGGTGGATCCGCTGCTGGCCATGGGGCTGTGGGACGAGGCGCACACCATCATCGAGGACACCCTGGCACTGCGCCCGGCGCTGGCCTACTCGGTGTATCTGCGCACCTCGAAGATCCTGCTGGTGCTGTGGCGCGGCGACCCCGAGCGTGCCGCCGCGCTGCTGGCACGCTGGCGACCCCAGCTGGATCTGATCGGCAGCCAGGAGCTGCACTCGCGCTTTACGGTGGCCGCGGCGGTCGCCCAGGTGTCGCTGTCCACCGGGGATCTGCGCGAAGCCTGGGCCAGCCTGGACGTGCTGCGGGATGCGCGGCATCGCCCGATCCCCGGCTACGATCTTCCCCTCCTTCCCATCGCCGCCCGGGTGTTGGCCTGTATTCGGGAGGAGCTGCGTCAGCGCGCCGAACACGGGGTTTCGCTGAACCCGCATCGCATCCTGCCCGAGGGCATCTCCGAGGCCGAACTGGATCGTCAGGAACGGGCGTGGCGCACGCTGTTGCCCGCCTATGAGTCCTGGCCCACCACGAAGTTTTGGGTCGCCGCATTTGAGGCGGAGCTGGGCGAGCCCGGCGGGACCGGGGAGAACGTGGCCGCCTGGCGCGCCCTGGTTGCAGCCACCGATTCGCCGGCCGCGCCCGCCCGCTACCTGCCCTATGCGCAGCTGCGCCTGGGCACGGTACTGCTGGAACACGGCGACCGTGCCGGTGCCCAGCAGGCCCTGGATTGCGCCGTCTCCGAGGCCCGAGCACTCGGTGCCCACATCCTGGAGCAGCACGCGCTCGAGTCCGCCCATCGCGGCGGCCTGGCGGTGGACGGACACACGCGGGTGCGCCGCACCCGGGAAACCGACGAGCTGACCGCGCGCGAACGCCAGGTCCTGACCCTGATCGCCGAGGGGCTGAACAACCGTCAGATCGGCGAGCGCCTCTTCATCAGCACCAAAACCGCGAGCGTGCACGTCTCGGCGATCCTGCGTAAGCTCGGGGTCGCCTCGCGGACCGAGGCCGCGGTTCATGCGGGGGCGGCGGGACTCCTGGGCTAGCCGAGGCCGCCCGGCCCGGCCCGGCAGCGTCCGAAGGGACACCGCCCGACCCGTCACCGGCCCGGCAGCGTCCCGCGGGTCACCGCCCGACCCGGCACCGGCCCGGCAGCGTCCGAAGGGACACCGCCCGACCCGTCACCGGCCCGGCAGCGTCCCGCGGGTCACCGCCCGACCCATGACCGGCGCGCGGGAATGCCGTCCCGGACGCTGCGCGCCTTCCCCCGCCGAGCGGATCCGGGTTCTAAGGTGTAGGTGTCACCTGACCGGCATCACGACTCCGGAGGTCCCGTTGATTCTCGATTTCACCCCGCCCTGTGGCCCGATCACCGCGGTCGTCGATGATGACGTGATCCGCGCCCGGGGAATCCGCTACGCCACCGCATCCCGGTTCGCCGCCCCGGTTCCGGTCGCGGATCACATCGAACCCTTCCTCGCCGAGACGCCCGCTCCGGCCAGCCCCCAGTTCCCCTCTCCGGCGCTGACCGAGGTGCTGGGAGCGGGCGCGAATCCGGGCGTTCAGGATGAGGACTGCCAGCGCCTCTCGATCACGATGCCGATGGACCTGCTGCCCGGCGAGCACGTCCCGGTCATGGTGTGGATCCACGGCGGCTCCTATCTCACCGGCTGCGGCGATATCGCGGTCATGGACCCGCGGCCGCTGGTGGCCGAGCAGCGCGTGATCGTGGTGACCGTGACCTACCGCCTGGGCATCCTCGGTTTCCTCGGCGACCCCGATGGGGATCCCGACCGCCCGGCAAACCTGGGTCTGCTGGACATCATCACCGCGCTGCGCTGGGTCCGCCGCAACATCGCGGCCTTCGGCGGGGATACCGGCCGTATCACCGCGTTTGGGCAGTCAGCCGGGGCCGATGCGATCGCCCACGTGATGACCCTGCCCGAGGCCCCCGAGCTGTTTTCCCGGGCCATCCTGCAGAGCGCCCCGTTCGGCATCCGACACCACCGCCTGGAGATGAGTCGCGCCCTCTTCGAGGCCGCCCGGAGCCTCTCCCCCGAGACCCCGCTCGCCGAGCTGATGGCCCGCCAGCCGGAAGTGGTCGAGGTGGGCCGCGGCTTCGGACTCCGCGGCGGAATGGCATTCGGCTGCCAGTACGGCCTGGATCCGCTGCCCGCCGAGGAGGACATCGAGGCGGCCTGGGACTCCACGGCCCCGAACATCGAGGTCCTGGTGGGTCATACGGCCGAGGAAACCCGGCTGTTTATCGCGGCACTCCCCAAGCTGGCCCGAGCCGTAACAACTCCGGTGATGGGTCCGCTCCTCGCGAAGGCGGCCACAAACGCCCTGACCCGCCGCGTATACGGCAAAGAATCGCGTTCGTTTGCCCGACGCCATGTGGCCGCCGGCGGCCGGGCCCACCACTATGTGATCTCCTGGAGCGCGCCGGGTAACCCCCTGGGTTCGGCGCACACGATCGACCTGCCGCTCCTCTTCGGCGATCAACAGGCCTGGGTCACCGCGGGCATCCTCACCGGGGCCACCTGGTCCGAGATCGAGGCCGCCGCGCGTCGGGTCCGCCGAGTCTGGGGCGCGTTTGCCCGCGGCGACGACCTCGGCGAGGACGGCGAACTGCCCGGAATCCTGAGCTACACCCGCGTCTAGGGCGCACAAAGACCCCGAACGAAACCGTCCGAGGTCTTGTGGTGTGCGGAGCGTCTAGTCACTCACGGGAGTTTTCGGCAGGGTGATCGTACCGGTCACGCTGGCCTCGTCCTGCCAACAGGAGATGCCGCGAATCTCCGGCAGTCGATCCCGGGTGAAGACCGGATCCAGGCCCGCCCGGCGCTGGTCGGCGTAGTCCTTCATCAGCTTGAAGGCCACCCCCGAGAGCAGCGCGATGGACACCAGGTTGATGAGCGCCATGATGCCCATGATGCCGTCGGCAAGGTTCCAGATCAGATCCGCCGAGGCGATCGATCCCACCAATACGGCCAGGATCACCAGCACCCGGTAGGACAGCAGCACCCGCGCGCTCGAGGTGATGAACTCGATGTTGGCCTCGCCGTAGTAGTAGTTGCCGAGGATCGAGGTGAACGCGAGCAGGAAGATGATCACCGTGAGCAGAATGTTTGACCAGGAGCCGAGGTTTTCCACCATCGCCTGTTGGGTGAGCGCGATTCCGGGCCGGGCACCCTCCAGGTTGGGGTTGGCGACCAGGATGATAAACGCGGTCACGGTGCACACCAGGAAGGTGTCGAAGTACACACCCAGGGTCTGCACCAGGCCCTGCTTGACCGGGTGGGTGACCGCGGCGGTGGCACCGGCGTTGGGGGCGGATCCCAGTCCCGCCTCGTTGGAGAACATGCCGCGCTTGATACCGGTCATGATGATGACGCCCAGCCCACCACCGGCAAACGAGGTGAACCCGAATGCCTGGCTGAAAATCATCCCGAAGACCTCGGGCAGGTGGGTGATGTTCAGGGCGACCACAACGAGGCCCACCAGCAGGTAGAGCAGCGCCATCAGCGGGACCACCGACTGGGATACGGTGGCGATCCGCCGCACCCCGCCGAAGATCACCAGGGAGGCGAGGATCGCCACCACAATGCCGATTGCGGCGGGCAGCCAGGGCAGGTCCACGTGCAGGCTGTTGGTCACGGTGGCGCTGATGGTGTTGGCCTGCAGCGAGGAGAACGCGAAGGGGAACGTGGCGATCATGATGACCGCAAACACGATGCCCAGCCCGCGCGAGCGCAGCCCGTACATCATGTAGTACGCGGGGCCGCCGCGGAAACCGACGTGATCGCGCACCTTATACAGCTGACCGAGGGTGGACTCCACGAAGCTTGCCGCGCCACCCAGCAGGGCCATCGCCCACATCCAGAACACGGCACCGGGGCCGCCGATCGCGATCGCGGTCCCCACGCCGGCGATCGTCCCAACACCCACGCGTGACGCGGCGGAGATGGTGAAGGCCTGGAACGCCGAGGTGGACTGCGGGGTGCCGTCCTCGTTGGTGGGGGTCTTGTCTTTGAGGGTGCGGAACATCTCGGGAATCCAGCGCACCTGGACGACGCCGGTGCGAGCGGTGAAATACACGCCCAGGCCGATCAGAACCGGCACCACGATCCAGGACCACAGCTCGTCGGAACCCAGGCGAGCTATCTCATTAAAAATGTCCATCCGTTCAGTATTACAACAGATGGGCGCACACACGAAACCGGACGGACGCCCCTGAAACGCCCCGCTGTCCGGTCTGCACCCGAAATCGGGACCGTAATTTACGTGCTCCGCACGAGGGGTGCGGGGTGGGCCGCACCGGTTCGAGGAATGGATGCGGCCCGTTCCGGCGCGACGTTAGAGGTGCTTACCCCCGGTCACCGCGAGCACCGCGCCCGACGTATACGAGGCGTCCTCGGAGGCGAGATAGACGAAGGCACCGGCAACCTCTGCGGGCTGTCCTGCCCGGCCCAGCGGCGTATCCTGGCCGAAGTCGGCGATCCCGTCTCCCCAGCCGGTGGCGGGGATGAGCGGGGTCCAGATCGGCCCCGGGGCCACCGCGTTGACCCGAATTCCCCGCGGCCCCAGTTCCTCGGCCAGGGAGGCCGTGAGGGAGACCAAGCCCGCCTTGGTGGTCGCATAGTCCATCAGCGAGGGTGAGGGATCGTAGCCCTGAATGGAGGCGGTAAAGATGATGCTAGCTCCCGGCTGGAGTCTGGGGACCGCGGCACGAGTTACCAGGAGCCCGGCCAACAGGTTGGTTTCCCACACCCTGACCAGTTCCTCACGTTCGAGGTTCTCGACCCCGGGACGATGCTTTTGATAGCCGGCGTTGTTGACCACGATGTCGAGGGAGCCCAGCTCGCGGACGGTCTCCCCGACGATCCAGGCACAGTAGCTCTCCTCGCGCAGATCTCCCGGGAGCAGAATCACATTGACCCCGGTGGCGCGCACCAGTTCGGCGGTTTCCTCGGCGTCCGCACGCTCCTCGGGAAGATAGGAGATGGCAATATTTGCACCCTCTCGGGAGTAGGCGATGGCGACCGCGCGGCCGATTCCCGAGTCTCCCCCGGTAATCAGCGCGGTGAGCCCGGCGAGGCGCCCGTGTCCACGGTAGGTGAGTTCGCCGTGGTCGGGGGTGGGTTCGATCTCGTGGGTGAGGCCGGGTTGGGTGGTGTCGTGGGTGGGAAAGGCGTCGGTGCGGTACTTCACGCGGGGATCGGTGTTCGGCATGGTGGTGCTCCCTTCTCGGGGAGTGCCCGGCCGGTGCCGGGTACTCCGGTTCGGTGCGGTTGCGGTGGTCTAGTGCTCGCGCAGCAGTGCGATCAGCTCGTTTTTACGTTTGCCCGAGTAGCCGCTCAACCCCAGCTCGCGGGCACGATTACGCAGTTCGGGAACCGTGCGATCCTCAAGGTTGTCGGCCGAGCCGCCGCGCTTGCCGACGGCCGAGCGGCCATCCCGGGCGGCGGCATTGGAAATGCGCGCGGATTTCTCTTCCGAATTTCCCTCGGATCGCAGACGGTCGTACAGTTCGGGATCGCGAAGTCTCGGCGTTGGTGAATTCGGCATGGTGCTCCCTCCGGATGGATGGTGCTGCTTTACTGCTGTCGAGGTGCCCGGTGGGCGCGATAAACACGGGGTTCATCGCGCCCGTGTGGGTGCGGATGGCAGCCGGCGTCTAGTCCGGTGCGTCCAGCGAGGTCAGGTCGTCATCATCGCGCTCGGGTTCCCCCAGGCGGCGACTTGGCTCCTGTCCGTCCTCCTCGAAGGCATCGGCGAGTTCGTGCTCGTTGGGCTCGGCGGGCCGACCGTCGGGTCCGCCGCCGTGCGGGTTGTGGCGGTTGTTCGATTCTGCCGGGCCGGATCCGGTGTCGGGATTATCGCGGCGCGGGCTGGTGGGATGTGTGTTCATAAGAAACGGAACAACTCCAAGGCCCCGGATGGGCCGCAGGGTTGATCCGTCTGGATCACCTCCTGTTCCCCCCACGCTATCAATCACACGTGTGAGGTCAAGGGGGCGGCGCACATTCACCGGAAGTGCCTACCTGAGACGTCGCTGAGGTCCAAATTTGATCCGCACACACTCAGCACAAAATCGCGTAGGCTCACGAAAACTCCGAGGCCCGCGTGTTCGACGCTCGCCGGACCTCACCCGCCGAGAGCACCGTCAGTTGAGGGGACTCCCACCTAATGAATGCAATTGACGATAGCCCCCACTCACTCTGGCCACCCGACATGCTCATTCGGGTGGAATCGCTCCCGATTGAGCTCTTGGAGTTGCTGTGGATCCGAGAAGCGTGGGAAATCCATGTCGGCGGCAATTCTCCGCGCTGCCTGGTGACGCCGCCTCGTTCCGAAGGAACTCACCGGTTCTCCGCCCGATGGGAGGACCGCTGGCCACACTGGTGGAATGACGCCGTAAACGCCGTCACAACCGCGCGCAGTCCGATTTTCGGTCCCCAGCGCCCGTGGAAAGCGAGTTTGACACCACGCTTTTCGGAGTGGCTAGAGGATCGACATTCTGAGGTTGCCACGGGGCTCATAGTCCCCCTGGAGAGCACGCCCGAACGCCTCGCGGCGTCGGCCCTCGGTTTGGCGTGGGACGCGGGGCTCACCCAGATTGTGACGATTCCGACGCTGGGAAATTACTCGCACCGGCTTAACGAGCAGACCCTTCTCCTCGCCGAGGTGGACCGGATGGACCCGAATCGCTATCCCCTCGTGCTCACCCAGTTTGCGTCCGGGCACCTTCCTCCGCTGCCCGGACACAGCACCTAGGCCCGCATCGGGAGCACCTACGCCGAACGTACCTCGACCGCGCCCGGTGCCGCGCCCTCGGCCCCAAAGACCAGCATGCGGGTGGCGACCTTATCGGTGAAGAAGCGGTCGTGGCTGACCACCACCACGGCACCCGGGAAGTGGATCAGCGCGCGCTCCATGACCTGGGTGCTGGCCAGGTCCAGGTGGTTGGTGGGCTCGTCCAGCAGCAGCACCGAGGCTCCCGAGAGCAGGCACTGCGCCATCGCCACGCGAGCCCGCTGACCACCGGAGAGTTCGCGGATGCGCTTCTTCTGGTCGGCCTCGGAGAACTGGAACATGGTCAGGAAGCGGCCCACCGACTTGCGGGTTGCGCGCAGCGCCAGGCTGTCGGGCATCGCGCCGACGGCGTGAGCCACGGTGTCCTCGGGGTCAAGCTCATCCAGCACCCGGTTATAGGAGATGGTGCGCACGCCCCCGGCCCAGGCGGCCTCGCCACGGTCGGCCTTCTCCTCGCCGGTGAGCACCTTCAGCAGGGTGGATTTTCCGCTACCGTTGGCCCCGATCACCACGATCCGGTGGCCGCGTCGAATCTCGAACTCCACATCCTGGAACAGGGTGCGCTCACCGTAGGACTTGCTCAGGTCGGCGACCCGGCACAGCACATCCTTAACGTGTAGTCCCCCGTAGATGTCGGTGAGGATCTCATCCACCGGGCGCGGGGCGCGGGACTTCTTGATCCCCGCGAGCTGCTTTCCCAGCCCCTTCCCGCCGGCTTTGGCGGCCTCGCGACGGTCGGCAATCCCCTCGGCCTCGAACGCCAGCAGCTCGGCCTCATGCTGATACTGCTGTTCCAGGGTCTTCAACCGGAACTGCTTCTGCACCACGTATTCGGCGAAGTTTCCCGCGTACTCGTGCAGGTGGTAGTTCTCGACCTCGATGATACGGGTGGCCACCGCGTCGAGGAACGTGCGGTCGTGGGAGACAATGATCGCCGCCCCGCGGAAGGTGCGGAACCAGGTTTCCAGCCACTCCACACCGGCCACATCAAGGAAGTTGGTGGGCTCATCCAGCAGCAGCACATCGGGCTCTTCGAGCAGAATCTTTGCCAGGGCCGCGCGGTTGCGCCAACCACCGGAGAGCGAATCGATCGGGATACTGCGGTGGGCCTCGGAGAAGCCCAGCACGCTCAGCGCACGCTCGATCTTGCGGGTGTAGTCCCAGCCGTCGATGCGTTCCATCTCGGCGAAGAGTTCGGCCTGGCGCTCGATCAGGGCGTCGAGATCACCCATCGGATCGGCGGCGATGGACGCGTCGATCCCGGCCAGTTCGGCCTCCACCGCGTGTACGTGGCCGAACAGGCCATCCAGGACCTCGGTGATCGTCGCGGTGCCGTCCAGCTCGGAGAACTGCGAGAAGTAGCCGATCTTAATGTCGGGATCCAGGGTCACGGTCCCCGCGTCGGGATGCACCTGCTCGAGGATCAGCTTCAGCAGCGTGGTTTTTCCCGAGCCGTTCCGACCGATCAGACCGATCCGATCCCCGGCGTCCAGCTTGAGGAACGCCTCCCGCAGGATCTGTGCGTTTTCATAGCGGACGTGGACGTCGTTTAGCCGAACCAGGCTCATGCGGGTGCTCCTCGGGGTGCGGACGCACAACCTGCGCCACACCCAGTTTAGGTGGAGGGGGACGTGTGACCCGGCGATCCGCGCGGACCGCTACCCGATCCAGGCTCGCACGGCGATGACTATCCCTCGTGCGGGATCAGTTTGGCTCCGGCGGCATCAACGCGCGCGTAGGCACCGGCTAGGTGATCGAGGGCCGCGGCCGCATGGGTGAGCGAGGCCACCTGCGCCTGAAGCTGCGCGCGGACCCGGTTGTACATCGCCAGGGCGGCGACCTGAGCCTCACCCTGCCAGGACTGTGAGAGCTCGGTGATCGCGCGGTCCAGCGTCGCGAGTTCACCCGTCAATGCACGCGCCTGGGCGGTGAAAGTGTGACTCATTTCCCGAAGTTTTTCCGGGGTGCTGGTCAGTTCCATGATGCTCCCTAGTAGCGGATGCCGGTGGTGTCGGGCCCGGGTTCGGGGAACGCCGCGAGCGCGTCGGCGCGCAGCTGGGCGGCAATCTCCGAGTCCGTACCAAAGGCCTCGGCGGCGCGATCGGCAAACCGTTGGGCCGCCTGAAACTGGGCCTGTGCGATGGTGGTTTCCACCAGCCGGGAGAGGTCTGCCGGGCGCAGTGAGAGCGCGGCGTCGGCAAACTGTACGGCGCTGATCGCCCCGCCTACCCGCGCGGTGACGGTGACCTCTCCGCGCGGCGAACGCACGCTGGCCTGCAGTGTGCGGGCATCATCGGCGAGCGCCGAGGCCCCCTGGGCGTTGGCATCCGCCTGCGCGGAAATCGCCTGCAGCTCGGCACGGGCCGCCTCAAACTCATCAATCGGATCCTGCTCAAGACTCATCGATTCTCTCCCCTACTCGTGTTTCCCCTGCGCGGCACCGGTCGCCCACGCACCGTCATTGTCATTGTCCTGGGGCATCAGCGCGGCACCACCAGGTTCTCGGGAACCGCCGGAGCTTCCCCGGGCCACTTCCCCAACCGCTCACGATTCTCATCAGAACCCCAAATTTCTGAGTACGAATTATTCAGCAGCAACCAGACATTGACTTCGGTGTATCCATTTTCCGCAGGACCACGATGCGTCTGCGAATCCTTCTTCACCCAGCCTGCATCTTCACCAGCTACCACCAGGTCCAGATTGTCAGCAACATTGCAGAGACACTGAATATAGATCACCGAGTTAGGCATATACCCATCACGAACAGACCAAGCTGAACGAGACAAGTAGTCGACAAGGCCCCCCGGATCGGCAATCCGGTATCCAGATTTCAGTTCGAAATCGAAGGTAAACCCGGTGTTACCTTTCACATTTGGTTTTCCACCGGAGGCTTTTAGGAACTTCAACCCCGGAATTGTTGCAAGTTTCGCATCCAACTCGGCCTGAGTCTGCCCACCACTCTTCGCAAACCGAGGAATCTCCGGATATGGGTTCGAGGTCAACACGCAACCGGTGAGCCCTAATAATACGGTCAGCCCCAGACTTGTCATGCTCAGAATTCGAGAGTGTTTAACGGCCATATTTGAGCCGATCCCGGAATCGTCCCTGCATGTCCGACCAGATACTGACATCTGCAATGCCTGCAAACGCCGGGTTCGATTCAACTGGCGCACCCAAATCATGTTTTCCGATAATGGTATCCGCGTACGCACCAGTTACTTGCAATCGTGCACGGCCATTTTCGGACGTAATACGGAAAGCCACCTCACCTGGCGCTTCAGGATGTCCGTCTTCAGCGCGAACTGTAAACCCATCGGGCGCTATCTGGTTGACCACGATCCCTCCTGTGGTCACTTCTGGAATTGAGGTACCAAAAAGTGACGTCTGAATGCGCTGATTGACGTGTGTAAGTTGGGCATTAAGTTGGCTGTTGTCGCCGACACGTGATGGAACAAAAATATGCCCGAACTCATCTCGAAATAACTTATTTAGCTCTTCGGTAGTCAAATCACTAGGCCCAAGATCATAGCTGTGTTGATAACCACGAGGGTACTTGTCCGTGAAAGCGAGTTCCGACCCCGGATACGGCGTCTGTGAGGGGTTCTCGATCGAGCCGTTGGGACCTCGGCGTTCCCCGCCGGGTGCCACCGAGACCGGGTCACCGCCGGGGATCGAGTTGACGATCTGTCCGATGGCCGCGTCGATGGCCGCGTGGAACGGCACGATGGCGCGAAACAGATCGGTGATCAGGCGCACCAGCTCACGGGCCGCCTTCAGGGCGTTGTTCATCGCGGCCGCGCAGGAGTTCACAAAGCGTTGCACGCTCCGGGTGAACTTCGAGATCGTTTCAGCCTTCTTCTCCAGCTCCCACGGCATACTGCCAAACACCAGATCCGCCACGGTACTGGCGAAGTTTGCCAGGTTCAGCAGGGCCTCACACACCAGCGAGCGCACGGTCTCAAAAATCGTCACGCACAGCTGCAGCGCCTGAGCCACCGACTTGGTCCAGTTCGATACCGAGTGCGCGCCACTCGACACCATCTTCAGGGCAAGGGCCAGAGCCTCCGCCGTCAGACCCTCAAGCTGTCCCTCCACGGCATTGGCCTGAGCCTTCAGCGCATCCCGGATACTCGCCACATCGCCGGTGGTGGACTCCCATCGCATCGAGGCCTGATACACCGCCGCGGGCTGCCCGCTCACCTGATCCAGAAGCGACAGAAGCGGCTGCACAAACGTGGCCAGCGGTCCCACAAAGCTCGGCGGCGAGGTGCACATGTTCGCTCCGCCGGTTCCGCCCGATGCGGTGCTCGCCCAACCGTTTCCGGCAATCTGGGCGGCCAGCGCATCCGGAACCGCGGTCTCGCTCAACACGCTCATCCGGTCGGTCCGATCTGAATCTGGGCGATGATTCTGGCCGCCTCGTCCTCGATTCGGGCGAACTCGGCATTGGTCTGGGTGGTTCCCCGGGCGGTCAGCTCGGCAAGCTTCGCCAGCGATGCCAGGGTCTCCCCGATCTTCGCCCCGAGCTGATTACCCGCCACGGCGACCGGCGCTCCCGCAAGCCCAAACGCATTCCCCGGAATGGCCGAGGACAGGGCCGACTGCGCCGAACGCAGCGTCTCGGCGGCCTGTCCCGCCCCGGTGGCCGCGGCAGCCATGATGTCACTGTCTTGTACGATCCGTTTTCCGGACGCCACACCAAACTCCCCCGTGTTGTCTGACACGGTCCGGAGCAAAATGCGTCACGGACCGATTTCGAGGCTATCATGTGTGCAATATGCCGCAGGGGCCCCGGACAGGGCGGACAGCACGATGCCCGCCCATCTCGACAAGGTCAAGATGGGCGGGCATCGAACACACTACGGCTTGACCGCCCCCAGCTGTGCCCGCGCGTGTGCCAGCACCGCGGTGTCGGCACCGGCGTCGGCCAGTGCCAGCAGACCCGCGCCGAGGACCGGCGGCGCATCCACGATCACCAGTTCGACGCGGGCCGCGGTTTCGGCCAGGCCCGCACGCGTGCGTGCCAGCAGCAGCGGATCGCGCGAACGGGCCACGCCGCCGCCGATCACCACCTGCACGGCCTCGTCCGCCAGGTCGAGGTCGTTGATGCAGGCCCGGGCGTAGGCCACGATCTCATCGGCCTGACGTTCCACCACCGAGATGGCGACCGGGTCGCCGGCGGCGGCGGTGGACATCATCAGCGGCGACAGGCTCGACAGCATCGAGTACGGTCGGCGCCCGAAGTGGATATCCTCGGTCACCTCGCGCACGCTGCCCGCCCCGGTGGCCGCCAGCAGCGCATCCACCAGAAGGGTTTTGGGTCCGCGACCATCCTCGGCCCGGGCGGCGTGCCAGAGCACGTCGCTGCCGAGGCTTCCGCCGCCACCCCAGTCCCCCGAGATTCCGCCGAGCGCGGTGAACCGGTAGCTTTCGCCGTCGGCCCGCAGCCCGATCGCGTTCATGCCGGTACCCACCACGATCGCCACCGCGTTGGGGGCATCGCTGCCCGCGCGCAGTAGCGCAAAGAGGTCGTTATCCAGCAGCAGGTTGGATCCGGCCCAGGCCTTATCCTTGACCGCCTCACGATAATCGGCGATCTCCTGGGGCAGGTCCAGCCCCGACAGGTACAGGCTCGTCTGCACGAGCGCGGACGGATCGATCCCCTCCAGGACCGCCGTCATCACCGAGTCCACGGTCCGAACGGACGCGGCCAATCCCTCAACCTGCGGACTGGACCCGCCCCGGCGGGCGTGCGCAATCAGCTCGCCCTTCAGGTTCAGCAGGACCGCATCCGTCTTCGAGCCGCCGCCGTCTACGGCGACCACATATCGGGCCGAGGGGTCGGCCGAGAGGGGACTCACGCCCACTCCAGGAACGAGGCGTTGGCGGCCATCAGCCGGTCCGTAAGCTTCTCGGCACGATCGTGCTGGAGCACCAGCGGGTGGGCGCGCATCGCCCGCAGCACGCGGTCGCGGCCACCGTTGATCGCCGCGTCCAGGGCCAGGCGCTCATAGCCGGCCACCGCCGAGATCAGACCCGAAATGTCATCCGGTAGCGCGTCGATGGGCTCGGCCACAAACTTGCCGTCGATGTACTTGGCCGGCACCTCGATCACGTGGTCGTCGGGCAGGAAGGGCAGGCTGCCATCGTTACGCAGGTTGACCACACGCGAGATGTCCTGGTCGCCGCGCATCAGCGCGAGGACCTGCACCGCGGCCTCGGAGTAGAACGCGCCGCCGCGCTTTTCCAGGATCGCCGGCTTGGTGTCCACGCTCTCATCGGCGTAGATGCCCAGCAGCTCGTTCTCGATGGCCCGCACCGCGGCCGCACGCGACTCGTTGTGCAGCTGCTCGTGCAGCACCTCATCGTGCGCGTAGTAGTAGCGCAGGTAGTAGGAGGGCACCACGCCGAGCTGGCTGAGGAGGGCGGCGGGGAGCTCCACCTCGTCCGCGAGCTCCCCGACGGTGTTCTGGAGCAGCCCCGGCAGACGGTCCTGACCGTCCACGCGGATGCTACGCTCCCAGGTCAGGTGATTGAGGCCGACGTGGCCGAGCTCAACCTTGTCCGGCTCCACACCCAGGGTGTTGGCGAAGCGGCGCTGGAATCCGATGGCAACGTTGCACAGACCAACGGCACGGTGGCCGGCCTGCAGCAGGGCCCGGGTGACGATGCCCACGGGGTTGGTGAAGTCGACGATCCAGGCGTCGGGCTTGGCGTACTTCTTCACGGTGTCGGCGATGCTCAGCACCAGTGGAACCGTGCGCAGCGCCTTGGCCAGGCCGCCGGGACCGGTGGTCTCCTGGCCGATGCAGCCCACCTCGTGGGGCCAGGTCTCATCGGATTCGCGGGCATCCTGCCCGCCCACCCGCAGCTGGATCAGCACCGCGTCGGCACCCTCGACACCGGCGATCAGGTCGGTGGTGGCCAGCAGCTTGGCCGGGTGGCCGGCGCGGGCAAGCATCCGGCGCGAAACACCGGAGACCAGCTCCAGGCGGCGCGGATCGGTGTCTACCAGTGCGATTTCGGTGAGCGGCAGGACGTCGCGCAGCCGGGAGAATCCGTCGATCAGTTCGGGGGTGTAGGTCGACCCACCGCCAACAATGGCGAGTTTCATGAGGTTTCCGTTCGTCTAAATAAAAAGAGTAAAGAGCTAACCAACCAGGATCCGCGCCTCGAGGCGCTGGCGGATCTGGTCTACAAGGAGTTGCCGTGCACCCCAGAGCACCGCCGAGGGTCCGGTGAGGCTCGTGCGTACGGCGAGTTCGGGGTGGGCATCACTCGTGATGCCCCGTGCTACCCGGGTGGCAAACGCGTCTCCGCCGGCCACGCCGGTGGGTCCGCCGAGGACAACGAGGGCCGGGTCCAGGACCGCGAGCACCGGGTCCAGGGCGAGGGCCACGCGATCGGCCAGGGCCTCCAACGCCGCCGGGTTCTCACCCAGTCCGCGCACGGCCTCGGCATAGTCGCCGGTGCGGGGCAGGCCCAGCAGCTCCAGTACCGCGGGGCCACCCAGCAGGTCGGTGGTGTCGGCAGGTTCTCCGGTATCCGGGCGAATCGCCGCCAGGTAGCCGATCTCCCCCGCCCCGCCGGCCGCGCCGCGGTGCAGAACGCCGCCCAGGTCGACCCCGACACCGAGGCCCTCGCCGAGCCACAGCAGGGCGAAACTACTCGCGTCCTGTGCGGCACCGGCGGCGCGTTCGGCCATCGTGGCCAGGTTTACATCGTTTTCCAGGGTGATGTCGATGCCCAGCGCCGTCTCGATCCGCTCCCGCGAACCGGTCGCGGGCCAGCCCGGCAGGGTGTCGCTCAGCGAGAGTCGGTCGCGTTCGCGCCACACCGCCGCCTGTACCCCGACCGCGACCGCGGCCACGGCATCCACCGAGACTCCGGCGGCCGCACAGGCCGCGTCGATCGCCGCGCGGATATCGCCTTCGGGCGAGCGCTGCCGCCCGGCCAGGGGAATCTTGGCGATGGGGTGTTCGGTGCCGATGGCATCCACCAGCACGGCCTCCAGGAACCCCGCGTGCATGCTCACCGCTACGCCGGTGATCCGATCCGCCCGCACCCCGTAGGACACGGCGGTCGGGCCGCGGCTCCCCGAGACCTCCCCGACCGGGGCGATCAGCTCGGCGCCCTCCAGGCGCGCCAGCATCTGCCCCGCGGTGGGCTTGGACATCCCCGACAACTCCCCCAGCTGCGCCCGCGTGAGCGGACCGTGGGTCAGCAGCAGGTGCAGCGCGGTGCGGTCGTTCTGCACCCGCAGCCAGGTGGATGTTCCCGGATCGATGTGTGTCTGTGTCATGTTGTTATCCCCTCCGCACGGACCTCGGCTCGCAGCTGCCCGAGTCGATCGGGATCGGCCGCGGCTTCTAGCAGGGTACGCGTGTATTCGTGCTGGGGGTTCAAAATGACGGAGTCGGGCTCGCCGCGCTCCACAATCTTGCCGCGATACATGACCATGATCTCGTCGGAGAAGTGCCGGGCGGTGGCCAGGTCGTGGGTGATGTAGAGCACACCCAGTCCCTCGCTGCGCTGCAGTTCGGCGAGCAGGTTCAGCACGCCCAGCCGGATCGAAACGTCCAGCATCGACACCGGCTCGTCGGCCACGATGTAGGTCGCCCCCGGGGCCAGGGCCCGGGCGATGGCCACCCGCTGACGCTGTCCACCGGAAAGCTCATGCGGACGGCGGTCGGCATAGCGCGAGGCCGGGGTCAGCTGCACCCGCTCCAGCAGCTCATACGCCCGCTCCTTGATCTGCTTGGAGGAGAGGTGCGGATGATGAATGCGCAGCGGACGCTCCACGTGATGCAGGATCGTGTGGAACGGGTTGAGCGAGGCAAACGGGTCCTGGAAGACCATCTGCACCTTCGAGCGGTAGCGCTCCAGGGCCCGACCCCGCGTGGGGGCGGGGGCTCCGTCGAGCAGAACCTGTCCCCCGGTGGCGTTTTCCAGCCGCGAGATGATCCGCGCGACCGTGGACTTGCCCGATCCGCTCTCCCCCACCAGGGCGATGGTACGTCCGGGTTCGAGGGTGAAGGACACGTCCGAGACCGCGTGCAGCACGTTGCGCTTGAAGCCCGAGCGCAGCGTGTAGTCGCGCTTGAGGTTTTTGATTTCCAAGGTCGAGGGACCGTTGGGCTTGGCGTGACTCATGCGATACCTCCGGACTGGGCGGGAGCCTTGGCTGGCGTTTCCCCGTGGCCGAGACGAACAAAGTCGCCCCGCTCGCCACGCAGGCTGGGGAAGCTGGCCAGCAGCTTCTGGGTGTACTCGTGCTGCGGGTCGTGATAGATCTTCTCGGCGTCGTCGAGTTCCACGATCGCCCCGTCCCGCATGATCGCGATCCGGTCGCTGATCTCGATCAGCAGCGGCAGGTCGTGGGTGATGAAGATCACCGCGAAGCCCAGCCGCTCGCGCAGCCGCATGATCTCGCGGATGATTCCGCGCTGCACCACCACATCCAGTGCGGTGGTGGGCTCGTCCATGATCATGACCTGCGGGTTGAGCGCGAGGGCCATCGCGATCATGATGCGCTGCCGCATACCGCCGGAGAGCTCGTGTGGAAACGCCCCGAGGCGGTTGGGGTCCACCCCAACCAGCTCGAGCAGTTCCGCCGAGCGCTCGCGACGCTGGGCCTTGCGCATGCCCGGACGGTGGGTGATAAACACATCCTCCAGCTGAGCCTGAACGGTCATCACCGGGTTCAGCGAGTTCATCGAACCCTGGAACACCATCGAGACCTTGTCCCAGCGGAAGCGGCGCAGCCCCTCACCGGAGAGACCCACCACGTTGATGTCGGTGCCGTCCACGTCGTGGAATTCCACGTCGCCGCCGGTCATGACCGCGGGTGCCTTGAGCAGGCGGTTCAGCCCGTATGCGAACGTGGTTTTCCCGCAGCCGGATTCTCCGGCAAGACCGAGGATTTCGCCGCGGTGCAGGGTCAGAGATACATCCTTGACGGCCTGCACGGGCGGATCAACCTCATAGGTAATGCTCACGCCGTGGGCGGTGAGGACCGGGGTGGCACTCATGCGATCGCTCCGTTTTCGCTGACGCTACGACCCTCGCGGTTGGCCTTGCGCTGGTTGCGCGCGGCCTGCGGTGCGAGGCGCAGCTTGGGGTTGACGATCTCATCGATCGCGAAGTTAATCAGGGACAGTCCGGTACCCAGCAGGGCGATCAGCGCCCCCGGCGGAATGAACCACCACCAGGCCTGGCTGCCCACGGCCTGCCCGGTCTGGGCATCGTTGAGCATGGTGCCCAGGGTGATCGATCCGGTCGGGCCCAGTCCCAGGTAGGACAGGCCGGCCTCGCCGAGGATCGCGAAGATCACACCGAAGATCAGCTGGGCCGCCAGCAGCGGGACCAGGTTCGGCAGGATCTCCACAAAGATGACCCGCAGCGGACGCTCGCCGGCCACCCGGGAGGCGGCGACATAGTCACGCATCCGCAGCGACTTGGCGGTGGCGCGCAGCACCACGGCGGATCCGGCCCAGCCGGTGATGCCCAGCACGATGGCCACCAGGAACGAGCTTCGGGCAAACGGCCCCAGCCCCTCGGTGTTCTGCACGTAGGCGGCGATGACCATGACCAGCGGCAGACCGGGGATCACCAGCATGATGTTGGTGAGCAGGGTCAGGATCTCATCCACCACCCCGCCGAAGTATCCGGCCAGCACACCAAACAGGATGGCCAGCAGCAGCGCCAGCGCCCCGGCAACCACACCCACAAACAGCGAGCCGCGGGTACCCCAGGCGAGCTGGGCGAAGACGTCGTAGCCGAGCTTGGTGGTACCGAGGATGTGTCCATCCCCCGGTGGCAGCAACGCGTCGTTACCGGAGAAGCGCGGGTCCTGCACAAAGAACGGTGCCAGGATTCCGAACAGTGCGATGACCACCACGATGATGATGCCGGTCAGCAGCTTGCCGGAGATCCGCGGCAGCGGCCGACGCTTGCGGTCGTTCTTGGCGATCCGAATCGTCGCGAGGGTCGAGGTGGGGGTGGGTCCGGTACGAACCGGGACCTCGGGCGTCGTGTTGTCAGCCACGGTGTCTCACTCTCGGGTCAATAAATCCGTAAATCATTTCCATCAGGAAGTTCGCCGCGAGCACCGCCAGGGTGATCACCAGGAACACGCCCTGCATCAGCGAATAGTCCAGGCCCTGCACCGACTGGATCATCAGCTTGCCAATACCCGGGTAGCTGAACACCTGCTCGGTCACGATGGATCCGGCGACCACGAAGCCCAGCGCGATTCCGAAGCCGGCCAGGCTCGGAATCACCGCGTTGCGGGCGGCGTAGCGGGTGCGGATCCGGCTCGGGGTGAGGCCCTTGGCTTCGGCGGTGACCACATAGTCCTCGGACATGGTCTGCACCATCATGTTGCGCATGCCCAGCAGCCAGCCGCCCACCGAGGAAATCACGATGGTGATGGCGGGCAGGATCGCATGGACCACGGTGCTGCCGAAGAAGGCCCAGCTCCACTCGGGTCCGCCGGGGAAGTCAAAGACGTCGTATCCGCCGATGATGGGCAAGACACCCAACTGGACGGAGAGGACGGCGACCAGCACGAGTGCCAGCCAGAAATACGGGATGGACTGCAGGAAGGTGGTGGCCGGAACCAGGTGGTCCACCCAGGTTCCACGCTTCCAGCCCACCCAGGCGCCGGCCACAATGCCGAGCACGAAGGAGAGCACGGTGGCGACGCCGACCAGAATAACGGTCCAGGGCAGCGCCGCCCCGATCAGCTCGATAACCGGGGCCGGATACCGCGTCGAGGAGATCCCCAAATCTCCCTGCAGAATCCGACCCCAGTACGCGATGTACTGGTCCCAGAAGGTCATCCCCTTTTCAGCACCGAGCATCGAGGTGATCCCCCGAATGGTTTCCTCGGAGAGGGGCCTGCCTCCGTTTGCACGCCGGAGCTTCCCCAGCATGATCGCGGCCGGGTCACCCGGCAACAACCGTGGCAGAAGGAAGTTGAGCGAAACCGCAGCCCAGAGCGTGATGACGTAGAACAGGATTCGTCGAACATAAAAAACCACGTTCAACCCCCCTTAACTTGTGTGGTGATGGCCATGGGACCCATTCCTACTTCGCGGGCTTCAGGTGGGTGAGAACGATAGCCGAGGCGGTGGACAGGTAGGGCAGCGGTGCCGCGTACAGGTCCTTCTCACTCGGCCATCCGGTGTAGTCCTTGGTGTTGAAGAACGCCTGGCTGGCGTTCAGTACCACGGGGATATAGGGCAGATCGCGGGCGATCTCGGTCTGGATCTTGGCGTAGGCGTCCTTCTTAATGGCCTCGTCCTCGGTGGCGGCTGCCACCTTCACCTCGGCATCCACGATCGGGTTGCTGTAACGGGCGTAGTTGACACCCTTGACCGGCTGCTCCCCCACCTTGGCGGTGGCCGGGGTCGAGAAGTAACGGTCGTAGGTCGAGTACGGGTCCGCCACCAGCGACTGGGTCACGCCGTAGAGTGCCATCTGGAAGTTACCGTTCGCCAGCGGGGTCCAGTATTCGGCCTCGGAGACGGTGCGGTTGTTGATGCGGATGCCGGCCTTTGCCGCCTGCTCGCTGATCAGCTTGGCCGCGTCGTTGTAGTCGGTCCAGCCGTCCGGGGAGAACAGGTCGATCTCGAACGACTTGCCGTCCTTACCGTAGAATCCGTCGGATCCCTTGGTGTAGCCGGCGGCCTCGAGGATGCCGTCGGCCTCGGTGATGTTGGGCTCCTGCGGGCTCTTGGCGAGGTCCGGGCTGGAGAGCCACTTCTCGTCGCGCGGAAGCAGGGCGAACGAGGGTGAGGCGATGCCGGAGAGTCCGGCGAACGCCTTGTCGCTGATCGCCGAGCGGTCGATGGCCACGTTGATCGCCTGGCGCACGGCCGGGTCGGTCTGTGCGCCGGTGCAGCCCAGCTCCACCGAGGAGCAGGTGAGCATCGTGGTGGGGTCCTGCTGCTGGTTGAGGGTCGAGATCCGGCCGTCCTTGGTGATCGCGTCGGGGTTGGCGATGAACTGACCCACCCAGTCGATCTTGCCGGTCTTCAGCAGGTCCTCGGAGGACTGGTTGGAGTCGATACCGATAACCTGCACGGTCTTGACCGCCGGGGCACCATCACGGTACTCGGGGTTTGCTTCGACCGTGTAGGCCGCGTCGCTGAAGGACTTCAGCACGTAGGGTCCCGAGCCCACGGGCTTGGGGTTGGTCTCGGTGGTGTAGTCCTTAATGTCCTTCCAGATGTGCTCCGGAATGATCCAGGTGGAACCCAGGATCAGCGAGGCGGCGGTGAACTTGGGGACCGAGTAGGTGAGGACAACGGTGGTGTCATCGGTGGCTTCTACCGAAACCATCTCGGGGTCCTTGTTGGGACCGTAGCCGAAGGTGAAGGCGACGTCCTTGGCGGTGAGGGCTGTTCCATCGGACCACTTCTGATCGGCTTTGATCTTGATCGTCAGGACGGTGCCATCTTCGCTGTACTCGTACTTGTCGCCGATCAGGCCGGTGGCCGGGTCTGCGGAGAGCTGGTTGAAGAAGAACAGGGGCTCGTAAATCGGGCCGAACGTGAAGTGGGCGGCGGTGTCCACGGAGAACGGGTTGAAGTTGTTGTTGATGGGGGTCATCGATCCCGACCAGACCCGCAGCGGTCGGTCGGATCCGCCGGATCCGCCCTCTCCGTTGCTGGCACACCCGGTCAGGGTGAGTGCGAGTGCTGCCGCACCGGCGGCGAACATCATGCCTAGTCGTTTGCGTCGACTCGTGGCCATAGTAAAACCTCTTCTCATGAGCGTTAGAGCTGGATGGTGAAAGGTGTTGCTCGACAGCATCCTTGCTGTCTGTTCTCAGGAGATTATAGGAAAAGGGGTTTCTAGTAAAGCACTTTCTTGTTTATTTCCGGTCACGATTATGTTTCGCAATCACCCTTGTGTGTTCATCATGTTTCCGGAACGGCCCCGCACCCGCGGGCGCGGGGCCCGCCACTACTTCGCCGGCCTCAGCCGGGACAACACCACCCCCGAAGCCGTGGCCAGGTAGGGCAACGGTGCCGCGTAGGGCCGCGAATCGCCGGGCCAACCGTTGAAATCGCGGGTATTGAAAAACGCCATGCTCGCGTTGAGGACCACCGGGATATACGGCAGGTCACGCGCGATCTCGGTCTGAATGCGGGCGTAGGCGGCCTTCTTGATTCCCTCGTCCTGGGTCGCGCCGGCCTCCGCCACCGCCGTGTCCACGATGGGGTTGCTGTAGCGCGCCAGATTCAGGCCCGTGGCCGGCGGCTGGCCGACCGGCGCCGTGGAGGCGGTCGCGAAGAAGCGCTCGTAGTTCGAATACGGGTCGGCAACCAGGGACTGCGGCGCACCGTACAGCGCCATCTGGAAGTTTCCGTTGGTGGTCGGGGTCCAGTACTCGGCCAGGGACACCGTGCGATTCTTGATCCGGATTCCCGCGGCCGCCGCCTGCTCACTGATCAGCTTGGCCGCGTCGTTATAGTCGGTCCATCCATCCGGGGAGAACAGATCGATCTCGATCGACTTCCCCTCCTTGGCGAACACCCCGTCGGCACTCCGAACATAACCGGCGGCCTCCAGAATCGATCCGGCCTCGGCCGCATTGGCCTTCTGCGGGCTGGTTTCAAGTTTCGGATCCGTCACCCACTTCTTATCCCGCGGCAGCAGCGCGAACGAGGGGGACACCACGCCCGACTGGCCGGCAAACGCCTTGGACCCGATCTCGCCGCGGTCGATGGCCACGTTGATGGCTCGGCGCACGGCCGGATCGGTTTGCGGTCCGGTACATCCCAGCTCGGTCGAGGAGCACGTGAGCAGGACCGTCGGATCCTGCTGCTGATTGAGGCTCGAAATGGTTCCGCCCGAGGTGATCGATTTGGGGTTGGCGATGAACTGCCCGGCCCAGTCGATCTTGCCCGTCTTCAAGAGATCTTCCGCCGACTGGTTGGAATCGATCGCGATGTTCTGCACGGTCTTCACCGCGGGAGCCCCGTCGCGGAAGTTCGGATTGGCCTCGACGGTGTAGGACGCATCGGTGGCATTTTTCAGCACATAGGGTCCCGAACCGATCGGCTTTTGGTTGGTCTCGGTGGCGAAGTCGGTGATGCTCGACCAGATGCGCTCGGGGATGATCCACGTCGCCCCCAAGATCTGAGGTGCCGCGGTGAACTGCGGCACCGCATAGGAGAGCACCACGGTCGTGTCACCCTCGGCCACCGCCGACACCAACTTCTCGGACTTATTGGAGCCGTATCCAAACGAGAACGCCACATCCTGCGCCGTGAGCGGCGTACCATCGGACCACTTCTGATCGGGTTTAATCGCCACGGTCAGTACCGTCCCGTCGGCGTTGAACTCATACGAGTCGCCGATCAGACCGGTGGGTTTTTCATCGGCGAGCTGGTTGAAAAAGAACAGCGGTTCGTAGATCACGCCGTAGGTGAAGTGGGCGGCCGAGCCCGGCGCAAACGGGTTGAAGTTATTGGCGATCGGTGAGGTAGCCCCCGACCAGACGCGGAGCGGGCGGTCGGCCCCCGCCTTGCCTCCCCCGCCGTCGGCGCACCCGCTGAGCACCAGCGCCGCCGCGGCGACCACCGCCATCAGGGCTGCGAACTTTCTCCTGCGTCTTGTCGACATGGACGGTCCCTCTTTTCTCGAGCATCATCGCCGGAAGGGCCCACGCTTCGATGCAAAGACCCTGCGGGCGACACTACGAAAATCCCCGCTCCCGGTATAGCGGTCCGGTGTTATCCGAGGGCATCGTTGCCCGCAATCTCGGGAAAATCCTGCGAAAACCCGTTCGGACCCACTTGCGGACATTCAGGACAGACTTCGTGTTTTGCGCGGTTCGCGGTCTAATGGAGGAGGTGCCTCCCGCGAGGGGACCGCGACACAAAAGGAGCAGTCATGCGCGCAACGATAATTCATGGAGCCGGCGATGTTCGGGTCGAGACCGTTCCCGACCCCGTCATCCTCGAACCCACCGACGCCATTGTCCGCATCGTCCGCGCCTGTATCTGCGGCTCGGACCTACACCCCTTCCACAACAAGCCGGCGGGAAGCGACCCGCGTGCGATCGGTCACGAGTTCATCGGCGTGGTTGAAGACACCGGCTCGGCCGTGCGGACGGTGTCCCGCGGCGACTTCGTGATCGCTCCCTTTGTGTGGTCGGACGGTACCTGCGAATTCTGCCGCGAGGGCCTGTTTACCTCGTGCCTGCACGGCGGCGACTGGGGCGATGAGAACGTGGGCGGCGGTCAGGGCGAGGCCACCCGGGTCCCCCAGGCCGATGGCACCCTGATCCCGGTTCCCGGCATCACCGAGGACTCCGACCTGCTCCCCTCCCTACTCACCCTGTCCGATGTCTACGGCACCGGCTACCACGCGGCCATCACCGCGGGGGTGCGACCGGGCGAGACCGTCGTGGTCATCGGCGACGGCGCCGTGGGGCTGCTCGCGGTCCTCTCGGCCAAGCAGCTGGGTGCCGAGAAGATCATCCTGATGGGACGCCACGAGGCCCGCACCAACCTGGGCCGCGAGTTCGGGGCCACCGACGTGGTGTCCGCCCGTGGCGAGGAGGGCATCGCCCAGGTGCGCGAGCTCTCGGGCGGCCACGGTGCCCACCGCGTCCTGGAGGCCGTGGGCTTCCTCCCCGCGTATGAGCAGGCACTCGGAGTGGTCCGTCCCGGCGGCGCGATCAGCCGCGTGGGTGTGCCCCAGTATGTCGAGGCCCCCGCGGGCCGCGTGCTCTTCCGCCCGAATGTGACCCTGACCGGCGGCGTCGCACCGGTCCGCAAGTACATCGACACGCTCCTGCCGCTGGTGCTGGATGGCACCGTCAACCCGGGTCGGGTCTTTGATATGACCGTCTCGATCGAGGATGTCCCCTCGGGCTATGTGGCCATGGACGAGCGCCGCGCACTCAAGGTCCTGGTCAAGCCGTAGATCATTTCGCCCCTGCCCGGCCGGTTTATCGCGCCAGGCAGGGGTGTTTTGCGCCCTCGGGCACCCCGGACACGGCATCCGCACCCGTGAATATCGCGGATCCGCCAGCTCGCGTCGGATCAACAACACACATTGGCACTCGACACTCTTGTCCCCTCGAGAGTGGACAAATATCGTTGGAACAGCAAGGCAAGGCTAGCCTTAGCAATATTTTGCTTCGGCATCCTCTCCACGCAGAAAGCTGTTTGTGTTGTTCGATTCTCCCGCTCGTTCGGCAACCCCCGCACCGGTGCCGACTGCGCGCACCCGCGTCCGCCTGGGGCGACGCCTCGGCTGGCTGATTCTTGCCACCTGCGCCCTGGTGGCGCTGTGTGCTGCAAGCATCGCGATCGGCGCCAAACCGGTCCCCCTCGCCCATATTTTGCCGACACTGATCGACCCCGACCACTTCGACGACGGGGCGATCATCACCGGGCTGCGTGTCCCGCGCACGGTGCTTGGCCTGCTGGCCGGGGCGGCCCTCGGCGTGGCCGGCGGCGTGATCCAGGCGTTCACCCGCAACCCGCTGGCCGACCCGGGCATCCTCGGGGTGAACGCCGGGGCCGCGCTGGCGGTCACGATCGGCGTCGCGTTTTTCGGGATGAGCGCGATCGGACAATACCTCTGGCTGGCCCTGGCCGGCGCGATTATCGCGACCGTGGTGGTGTGGATGATCGGAGCCAGCGCCCGCGAGGGGGCCACCGCGCTGCGGATGACCCTGGCGGGGGTGGGGGTGGCCGCGGTGCTCGGCGGTATCTCCTCGACGATTCAGCTTGACCACCCCTCGACCTTTCAGAAGATGGCCGGCTGGGGCTCGGGGAGCCTGCTCGCCCAGCCTCTGTCGGCGGCCGTGGCGGTGGGTCCGGTGATCGTGATCGGCATCCTGCTGGCGGTCATCGCCTCCCGCGGGCTCAACGCCCTCGCGATCGGGGACGATGTGGCCACCTCGCTCGGCACCCGGGCGAACATCACCCGCACCCTGGCGATTTTTGCGGTCACCCTGCTGGCGGGATCCGCGACCGCGCTGGTGGGGCCGATCGCATTTGTGGGGCTGATGATTCCCCACGTCGCCCGGGCGATCGTGGGACCCGCGCAGGGCTGGATTCTCGCCTACTCAGTGGTGCTGGGCCCGTGCCTCCTGCTCGCCGCGGATGTGGCCGGACGCGTTCTGATGCAGCCGGCCGAGCTACCGGTGGGGCTGGTGACCGCGTTTGTCGGGGCACCGGTGCTGATCCTGCTGGTGCGCCGCTCCCGGGTGGCCGCGCTGTGAGCCGGATCGACACACGGCGCGCGGCGGGCAGGGCGGTTTGGTGGACCCGGCGGCGGTCGATGCGGGCCGTGAAGCCTCCCGTGCACCTGGTCTGGCGCACCCGAGGGCTCTCGTTGCGGATACCACGTCGTACGCTGATCGCGGTCGCCGGGCTCCTCCTCATGGCCGTCGTCGTGGGCGTCTTTTCGCTGGCCACCGGCGACTACATCCTGAGCATCGGGCAGGTGGCGGGCGCGCTGTTTGGGCACGCAACCGGAATCGAATCCACGATTGTGCTGGAGTGGCGCCTCCCCCGTGTCCTCACCGCGCTGCTCTTCGGCGCGGCACTGGGCCTTTCCGGCGCGATTTTCCAGTCCCTCACCCGCAACCCGCTGGGCAGCCCGGACATCATCGGGTTCGATACCGGCGCCTACACCGGCGCGCTGATCGTGATGCTGGTGCTGAACCTCCCCGGCGGAGTCACCACCGCCGCGGGCGCGGTCATCGGCGGGCTGCTGACGGCCGCCGCCGTGTACGTGCTGGCGTATCGCAACGGGATGGTGGGATTTCGGCTGATCGTGGTGGGCATCGGCGTCACCGCGATGCTGACCTCGGTCAATACCTGGCTGATCCTGCACGCCGATACCCAGCAGGCCGTGAATGCCGGATTCTGGGGTGCGGGGTCGCTGGATAGATCGGGAATGGATCAGCTGAGCATCGCGATCATCCCGCTGCTGGTGCTGTTTCTCGCGGCGATCCTGATCACCCCGGCGCTCGGTCTGCTGGAGCTCGGCGATGATGCGGGGGCCCAGCTCGGTGTCGCGGTGGAGCGCACCCGGCTGCTGGCGATCATCATCGGAGTTGGACTGAGCGCCCTGGTGACCTCCTTTTCCGGGCCGATCGCATTTGTGGCGCTGGCGGCCCCGCAGATCGCCCGACGTCTTGCCGGTGCCGCGGGCATCACCTTTCTCCCCTCCGCGCTGACCGGTGCCGCCCTCCTCCTCACCGCCGACGCGATCGCCCAGCACGCGCTGCCCGACCCGGTGCCCGTGGGCCTGGTCACGGTGATCCTCGGCGGTGGCTACTTTGTGTGGCTGCTGGTGGCCGAGGGCCGACGCCGCTAACCCTCAGAATTTCTATCCCCCAACCCCCGATCGAAGGACCCATGAACACACAGTTCCGATTTCGTAAGACGCTGCTCGCGCTGGGTGGCGCGGCTCTCGCCCTGGCACTCGCCGCCTGCAGCACCAGCGCCCCCGGCGGCGAGGATGCCTCGGCATCCGCCGCCACACGTTCGGTGAGCACCGCCAACGGGTCGGTCAAAATACCCGCACACCCGAAGCGGATCGTCTCGATCCACTCCTTCAGCACCGAGTCGCTGCTGGACTTCGGGATCACCCCGGTGGGTGTCGAAGACGCCGGCGCCGAATACGTTCCCCAGCGCTACCTCAAGCGCTGGGAGCCGATCGAAAAGGTGGTGCAGGGCGGAAAGGTCAACCTGGAAAAGATTGCCGCCCTCAAGCCCGACCTGATTATCGGCGTGGACGTGCCCTACCTGCGCGATGTGTATCCCAAGCTTGAGGCGATCGCTCCGACCGTGTTTGCCCCGTTCGATGAGAAGAGCACCTGGGCCACGTATCCCGCCTACACCGCCGACTACATCAACGCCGAACCCAAGCTGACCGAGCTCAAGAAGCGCTACGACGACCGCATTGCCGAGGTCTCCAAGACGTATGCGGATCAGCTGGCAAAAACCAAGTGGGCCATCATCCAGGGCGGCTTTGACGACGGCAACTACTGGATCTACTCGGATAAGACCCAGGTGGGCACCGTGCTGAGCGCCCTCGGCGCAAAGTTCGCCTCGGCCACCGCGGGGACCCCGGCCGGTCAGAACCAGTCGGTGTCGTATGAGCGCACCGATCTGCTGAGTGACGCCGATGCAATCGTCTACTACGAAAACAACGACGGCACCCCGGCCAATAACATCGCCAAGCTGTTTGCCCTCCCGGGCTATCAGGAGCTGCCCGCGGTCAAGGCGGGCCTGAGCATCGGGACCCAGGACTTCCTCTCGGGCTCCTACTCCGATTCCCTGGGCATCATCGACTCGATCGAGTCGGCCCTGAAGAAGATCAAGTAGCGCCGGGCACCCCGGCGAATGTGCCCCGTCCCGGAGTTCCGGGGCGGGGCTGGCCCGTCTAGGGCCGTGTGAATACCAGGGACACGTTTTGGCCACCGAAACCGAAGGAGTTGCTGAGGGCCGCGGGCTGGGGCAGGTCGCGGCGTTCGGTGACAATGTCGAGGCCGATGTCCGGGTCCACCGTGTCGGGGGTGAGGTTGCGCGTGGGTGGGATCACCCCGTCGCGAACGGCGAGAACGGTCAGCAGCGCCTCGATTGCGCCGGCACCACCAAACAGGTGCCCGATCGCCCCCTTGGGCGCGGTCACCGCGATATCGGGACCAAACACCGAGGTGATCGCGCGCGCCTCGGCGATATCGCCGACCGGGGTACCGGTGGCATGCGCGTTGACGTGGGTCACCTCATCCGGTGCCAGGCCTGCCTGGGCCAGGGCACGCCGCATGGCCTGGATCTGACCGCGACCATCGGGGGCCGGGGCGGTCATATGGTGCGCATCCGAGGCGATTCCCGCCCCGGCCAACACCGCGTGCACCCGGGCACCGCGGGCAGCAGCATGCGCGGCACTCTCCAGAATCAGCACGGCCGCCCCCTCCCCGATCACAAAGCCGTTGCGGTCGGTGGCAAACGGCCGCGAGGCATCCGCCGCATCCCCGGTGGGCTTCGCCAGGGCGCGGGCCTGGGTAAACCCGGCCACGGTGATCGGGGTGATCGCGGCCTCGGTTCCGCCGACGATGACCACATCGGCCTCCCCCGCCCGGATCAGACGGGCACCCAGCGCGATGGCCTCGGCCCCCGAGGAACAGGCGGACACGGGCGTATAGACGCCCGCCTGTGCCCCATACTCGATGCTGACCACGGCGGCCGCCGCATTCGGCATCAGCATCGGCACCGTGCGTGGCGACACCCGACGCACTCCCGACGCCGCGAGCACGTCGTGCTCATGCAGCAGCGACTCGACCCCGCCGATTCCGGTACCGATCGCCACCGCCAACCGCTCCGGGTCGGGATCCACGAGCCCGGAATCCGCCCAGGCCTCGGCGGCGGCCACCACCGCCGACTGCTGGGAACGGTCCAGGCGCTTCGCCTGAACCGGCGTCAGGCGCTCGGCCGGATCCTCCGCCAGGGTGCCCGCAACCAGCCCCTCCACGAGGTGATCCGCCACACGAATGCCGGACTTACCGGACAGCAGCGCCTCCCAGGTCTCGGCGACGCCGGTCCCGAGCGGGGTAATGGTTCCCAACCCGGTCACAACCACATCCATCAATTCGCGCATAGCGGTACCCTTCTACAATTTGTACGTCATACAACTAGATATCAATTTGTATCACATACAATTGAGCCGTGAGTGCACAACAGAAGAACTCCCAGGCGAGCACCCGATCCGTCTCGACCCGGCATCGGCTGATCGAGGCGACCGCGACGCTGTGCCTGGAGCGCGGCGGTGGGGACGTGAGTGTGGCCGAGATCGCCGCCGGCGCGGGCGTGTTTCCCAATCAGGTCACCTACCACTTTGGATCCAAGGATTCCCTGCTTGTGCACGCGGCGTTTTACGCCCTGCTGCACGACTCGGAACGCCTCTCCCGAGTCGGCGACTCGGCCTGGGACGCGGCGGCAATACGACGCAAGATCGCCCGCACCACCCTCGCCCTCCCGGCACTCCCCGCGGTCTCTCGCGCACTGGCCGCGGGCATTGCCAAACCCGAACTGGCCCCCACCGTGGACACCCATCTCGACCTGCTGTTTCGCAGATCGGAGCGTTACCTGGAGCGCCTTCTGCGACGCAACGGCTGGACCCTGGAGCGCCCGGTCGGCGTCGAGGTGCGAACCTTTTGGAGCACGGCCCTGGGGGCGGTCCTGCTCGCCCAGGCGGGCGTGAGCGGGTCGGGTTCCGACCTTGACCTCGCGGGGGTGCTCACCTTTCACGAGTAGGCACCCCCGGGTACGCCGGGTTAGTTCTTCGAACCGGGGTATCCGTGCGCGGCCAGGGCCACGTGATCCCAGGCCTCCCAGGTGGCGATGCGCCGGGCGTACACGTCCTTCACGAACGGCAGCAGGTTGCCCAGCATGAGGCGCAGCGGCGGCTCCTCGGCATCCACCAGCGCCAGGATCGCGCCGGCACTGGCCGCAGGATCACCCAGAACGCCCTCCCCAAGGGAAGCCGCAAGTTCCTCCCGTAGCGCGTCGTATTCGGGCATCGTCGGGGCCGATCCGAGCGAGTTAGCGCTCAGGAACTCGGTGGCATATCCGCTGGGCTCCACGATGCTCACCCGAATCCCAAACTGGGCTACCTCGGCCGCCAGCGCCTCGGAGATTCCCTCCACCGCAAACTTCGCCCCCTCGTAGATGCCCGCGGTGGGCACGGCGACGATTCCGGCAACGCTGGAGAGGTTGATAATGTGCCCCGCGCCCTGGGCGCGCAGCAGCGGCAGGGCCGCCTGAATCACCGAGAGCGTCCCGAACACATTGGTCTCAAAGTTGGCCCGAGTGCTCGCCTCATCCACCTCTTCGATGGCACCCATCTGACCAAAGCCCGCGTTATTGACGATGACGTCGAGGCGACCGAAGTGGTCGTGCGCGGCCCTCACCGCGGCGAATACGGCCGCGCGGTCGGTGACATCCAGCCGCAGCGCAAGGGCGGTATCGGGGAACCGCTCCATCAGATCTGCGGCCTGGACGGGATTGCGCAGGGTCAGGGCGACACGGTCGCCCCGCTCGAGTGCCGCCTGCGCCCAGATTCGACCGAATCCGCGTCCGGCACCGGTAATAAACCACGTTTTGTTGTTGGTCATGCCGACCACCCTTCGTTTCAGTTTTTCCAACTTTACACTTATCGTAAATCTGTAAAGATCGGAATCGGTGAAAAATTCCCCGCCGACTGGATAATCTGGAAACATGGACCCCAGAGAACCGCGCCGCGCCCGGATTATTCGCGATGCAACCGCGCTGTTTTGTCGCAACGGGTATGCCCGAACGACGCTCGCCGATGTGGCTCGACGCAATGAGATCTCCCGCCCCACCCTCTACGCGGAGTTTGCCGATAAGGATGCGCTATTCGGGGCCGTGATCGACACCCTCGCCGACGCACTCTTTGCGCGTCTGGATGACGAACTCGCGCAGATGACGACCCCACGCGATCGCCTCCTGCATGCGTGTCTGAGCTGGGTGGGATCGGGATACGATCTGGTCCAGCAAAACCCCGAGGCCTCGGACCTCTTCAACCCGAAGTTCCCCGCCGTCACGCGCAGCAATGCGCGGTTTGAGCGTTACCTTCAGGCACTTCTCCCCGGGGACAACTCCCCCTCGCGCCTGAGCGAGATGATCACCCTGAGCCTGCAGGGCATTAAGCGGTTCGCGGTGGATCGTCCCCATCTCGACATCCTGGTCGAAACCCTGGTGGACACCGTGATCTCCGCCGACAACGCCCGAGCCCGCGGCTAGCCGCCACTAGACGTCGGAACGGCAGCCGCACCCGCACCCGCACCCGCACCCGATGCCAGCCGAGCATGAATTCGACGCTCCAGATCGTCGAGCTCATCCACCACATCGGCCACCACCCAGATGCGCTCCCGCAGCCGACCGGTGACCTCACGCAGAATCCCCGCGGCCTCCAGCGCATCGGTGACCCCTGCCAGCGTGTCCGCCGGCGCACCGGTGTGAGTCACGAGATCGGACAGCATCAGGGTGGTCCGATCGTGCAAAAACTCAAGGATCCGATCCTCGGCGGACTCGGCAGGTACCCCGAGCAAGCAACGCCAGCGCCCAGGGAGCGCCCGCAAGCGGAGGAAGGACACCCCCGCCTCGTCGGCGGCCACCGTGATCGCCACCCCGAGAATCCGAACCAGCGCGTCGATCTCGCCCCGTCGGTACGCGGCGAGCGCCTCGAAATACCGCGGGCGCATGGCCCCCAGCGCGCAGGCAACCGGCAGAGTTGCGTACAGGGTGACACCACGTCGCTGCAGAAGGGCACCGATCAGCGCCCGGCCGATGCGCCCGTTTCCATCGGTAAAGGGATGGATCGACTCAAACTGGGCGTGCACGATGGCAGCCTGAATGAGCACGGGCACGTCATCGCGATTGGCAAAGCGGATCAGATCGCTCATGAGGTTCGGAACCAGATCCGGTGGCGGTGGCACGAAGACGGCGTCACGCGGACTGTGGTCGCTGCCTCCGAGCCAATTCTGCTCGGCCCGGAAGCGGCCGGCCCAGGCACGGTCCCCCGGGTCGGAGTCCTCCCGCATGAGCGCCGCATGCGCATCGAGGACATCGTCACGCGTGATCCGCCCCGTCGAGCCGGCGCGCAGGAGCAGCCCGTGGATCGCCTCCATCGCGGCCACCACGCTGCGCGCCGGCGCGCTTTTCCCCTGCCCGGCCAGCGCCCGGGCGAGGGCCACGGAATCGGGTGTAATGCGCTCGATCTTGGACGAGGCCACGGACTCGGAGCGCACCATGAATCGCCCAAGCGCCGCCGAGCGCCCCCGGCCGCGGGCATCGGAGCGGGCGGCCGCGACCAGCGCCTCCTCACCGAGCAACACCAGCTCGGGCGGGGCCGCCACGGGGAGATCGGCGATGGCTGGGGGCACATATGCCACCACCTCGGCGAAGATCCGATCGGCGCGTGTGCCGCCGCGCTGGCGCTGACGCCACGGCCGCACGACGGCGTCGTGGGCGGGCCAGGCGGGGCGATTGATGGTGTGTGCCGGGTTCATGGTGGGCCTCCTTGTGCGGAAAGACTATGCAGGGAGGGCCCGGGGTGTCGAGGGATGTGCCTAGGGGTTTGCTGTGAGGGCGGGAGTCCCCCAGAATGGGCCGGTCAGCCCGACACCGGCGAAGTACTCGGCGGCCACCAGCGGCTCCCGACGCACATACCCCGGGTCCAGGCGGCCGGCGTACCACTGCGCGGACAGATTCCAGAGGGTCCGCAGGTCAAAGATCGCTCCGACCTCGTGGCCGGATGCGCGAGCCCAGTCCTCGACGCAGTCGACAGAACAGAAGATCCGCTGGTTTGCGCACGCGTGAATCACGTCGTCCCACACCCGCCCCATCGGCATCAGGAAGTGCACCACCTGGTCCCCCTCGGGGGCCGCGTCCCGCGTGACCGTCCAGGAGTGTGCGGCGTCACAGTGCGGACACGTGGTGGCCACCACCACCGCGGGCTCCTCGGGCACCAGGTGCGGGATCGCAAACGAGTCCCAGGCACAGCCTCCCCACCACAGCACCCGCTCCCCCATCACCGAGAATCCGAAGTTTCGGGTGGCGAACGGATGCGCCAACACGATCTCCCCCTCCGGCGATACGGCGATGTGTCGGTCCAGGATGAGCGCGTCGAAGGCCGCATCGGCCTCCTCGGGACCGATATTCAACCGTTCGGCCACCGAATCCGGGGTGCTGGCCTGACCTGTCCGGGCGAAGTGACGATAGATGGCGAGGCGGACGCGTTCGGTGGTACTGATGTCGCTCATGCGGGTTCTCTTCCGTTTCGTTCACAATTAGGTTGATATCCCCCTAATTCTGTTAGGCTCCCCGAATGGACGCAAACCCGGGTACAAATGTGACACCAGAGATTTCCAGTGGCGGCACATGCAACAGCTATCTGGTGCGCCGGGTGGATCGGCACCTCAACGCCGTCTATGACCGAGCCCTCGCCGGAACCGGGATCCGCACCACCCAGTTCAGCGTGCTTCGAGCCCTCGCCCTCGAGGGCGAAGCCCGAATCAGCGTGCTCGCCGCCACGCTGGGCATGGACCGCAGCACGCTCAGCGCCAACGTGAAACCGCTGGTGCGAGCGGGACTCGTCGAGGTCGCCGAGGCCAGCGATCGACGCGCCCGCGATGTCCGCATCACCGAGGCCGGGCACACCACCCTGCGGGCCGCGATGCCCGCCTGGATTGCCGCTCAGGAATCGTTCGAGGCGGCCATGGGTCACGAGTCGGCGCGCGCCCTGCGCAAGCTCCTCGCCGAAACCCTGGCCTGGCAGGGATAGCGAAACACCGCGCGCCCAGCACACCACGAGAATCGAGGGCCCGCGCCCATCGGGTCTCGCGGAGATTCGGCGTTTAGGGGCCACCTATACTGCGGCCGCCGCCTGCATCGTGGCGCGGGTTGCCAACACCGTGCGCACCGAGAGGGTGGCCACGGTGAGGATCGTCGCGGTCACCACCAGCACGCCGATCCCCGCCCACACCGGGCTCGCCGTGGCACTGATCACAAACGCGGCCACCGCGCCCAGCGGGAACGTATAGGACCAGGCACCGAGGGTAAACGGGGTGCGGCGATACAGCGGCAGCAGGCCCAGCTGCAACAGGACCAGAATCGCGGTGAGTCCCAGCAACACCTCGATGCCGATCCCCACGTGAGTGCCGGTCAGCGCGATCCACGCCCCGCCACCCACGGCGGGCGGTGCCATCAGGATCGCCAGCGAGGGCACCAGCGGTGCGGGCAGGGCCGGACGCAGCGCGAGGCGCGCCAGGATCAGGGTAAACACCAGCACCCAGAACAGTGTGGCCACCCCGAAGGCACCCCAGCCGAGTCCGATCCACCCGATCTTGGCGGCCGATCCCGCGGCGATATACCCCGCGGCCACCGTGGGGAGCAGGTAGCCTCCGTGCACGAAGTCGATCTCGATGTTGCCTCGGGCCCAGCGACCCAGGATCCAGCCGGCAAACACCGCGCCGACGGCAATCGAGATCAGCACCAGCGTCGTTCCCGCCCAGGGAACCATCGGGTACAGTCGCGCACCCAGGAACATTCCCAGCGCGGGTGCCAGCGCGGCCACCGGACCCTGCGCCGGATTGCGCAGCTGACCCATCAGCCCCTGTTCGGCGGAAAACCCTCGAATCGCATGGGCCACCAGGAGCCAGACCCAGGACAGGGCGGCGAGGCCCCAGAAGGCGTCGCCGATCATCGGGCTGAGCCCCCACACCGCGTCGGCGGCGCTCCAGGTCTGGGCAAGTCCGGCGAGACCGAAGCCGATCGCGAAGGTAATCATGGGGATACGTTGTGCAGTCATGATTGGATACTAATGCATTCTTGCCTGGTTAATCCATTAGTTCTACACTGGTGTCATGACCTTCACGCTTCTGGGCGAGCCCGCGGCAATCGATCTGCTCAACACGCTCAAGACCGCCCACACCCCGGCGGTGGATCAGCTCGATGCGCCCGGCGCGCTGGCCGAGTTTTGGCGGTTCCAGTCCGAACGGGATCCGGCGATCACCGCGCTGAACGCGGAGGACACCCGGAGCCTCCGCACGCTCGTGGGGGCGCTGATCCGGGCGATCGACGAGGGCAGCGCCCCGGATACGCCGGTCCTCACCGCCGCCAATACGATCCTCTTCGCGGCCCCGGTGCAGAGCTACCTGAGCGTGCGAGAGGGTCACCTGCACGTCGAGTACACCACCACCGCGCGCACGGCCGAGGAGGCCACCCGCGCCAAACTGATTCTGTCGGCCCTGGAACTGAGCGATGCGGCGGCCGCCGGACGCCTGCGCCACTGCCCGGCCGAGGACTGCTCACAGCTCTTTATCGCGACCAACGCCAAGCGCCGCTGGTGCACCGCCGCGGGCTGCGGAAACCGGGCGCGGGTGTCCCGGCATGCGGCTCGCGCGCGGGTCAGCCCGCGACCCGCCCGGTAGCCGGAGGGGTCGCGGGGCTCGCACCAGCCCGGACGCGGGCGGGCGCTAGTAGCCGATGAACCGATCGGTGCGGACCCGGTGCACACCATGCGAGCGGGCCGCCCGCGAGGCCGACACTACAAACGCCGGAGAGCCCGCCACATACGCGTGGGTGGGGCGGCCGGCCGGGCGGGCGATCGCCAGGGCGTGCTCATCCACCCGGGTGCCCGCGTACAGCCAGCCCTCGGGCAGAGCGCCGTCGAGACCCAGGGATTCCGGCCCCACGATCAGCACCCGAACGCCGCCGCGACGCAGCACGGGTTCGGCCCAAACCGGGTCCTCCCCCGCCCGCAGCGCCCAGATCAGCGTGGGTCCCGATGCCGGACGCGCGGTGCGCGCATCCGCCGCGGCCAGGAACGGAGTGAGCCCCACGCCGTTGGCCAGCCACAGTTCGTCGGCACCTCCGCGCACGGTGAAATCGCCACCCACGGCGCTCACGGCCACGTGGGTTCCGGGTTCCAGGGCGAGCAGCGCCTGCTTGAACGAGCTGGCCCGCTCCTCGACCCGCGTGATGATGCGCACCGCGGAGGATCCCGGTGCCGAGGCCACGCTGAATACCCGGCGCAGGCCGCGCCCGTCGGCACCCCGATGCGGGATCGAGAGTTCCAGATACTGGCCGGGGCGCAGGCGTAGCGGGCGCTCGGGCACGAAGGACAGATCGGCGATGCCACCCGCATGCTCCGCGCGGGCCTCCAGGGTCAGCCGCACACGCGAGCGCGGACCAAACCCGAACGCGACCGCGTTCCCCACCAGCAGCGCGAGTTCCGGCGACATCGCCAGCACACCCAGATTCAGCGGGATCAGCGATACCAGCCCGACGATGGCGCTCACCAGCATCCGCCAGCGGCGCCGCGGCGGTGCCGTCAGCGGCTCACTCATCATGAATGCCCCGAGGAAGAGGTAGGGGTAGGAGGCCAGGGCGGTCCATCCGGCGCCCAGCGGATCCGCGCCGGTGGACACCAGCTTGAGTAGCGTGCCCACCACCCCGATCACGATCACCGGCAGCGCGATATCCCAGGCTCGCGCCCGGTGCAGTACCAGGGCCGCGCCGAGGATCAGCGGGATAAACAGCGCCGGGGTCGCGATCCACCACACGGCCCCGCCGATCCCGGTGGCCGCGACCACCATCGCCCCGGCGGCTACCGGGTTGAAGACATGGCGACCACGCCAGGCCAGCAGATACTTACTCAGGTTCGCCGCGGCCACGGCGAGCGCCAGCATTCCCTGACTCTCGATGGTTGGCAGCGGGAAAAACAAAAACACCAGGATCAGCGCGGTCACCAGCGAGGACTCGCCGTGCGGGGCGACCCGCCAGATCAGCGCGAAGACTCGATTGGAAACCCAGCCGACCACCACCGCGACCACGAGGCTCAACACGAGTCCAAGGATCGGGAACGCGAGCACTCCGGCCAGCGAGAGCACGGCCGCGATCACCCAGAGCGCCAGCAACACCAGCAGCACCAGGCGATACATTGTCACACGACCAAGCAGGCGGTCCAGTCGGGCACTCATGCGATAAAAACCTCTCCGGGAAGCGTACGAGAATACTCCACGCGTCCATTTGTAAACATCCGAACCCAGTCGACATCCAGCCGCGTCGCCACGGCCTCGGGTCCGGCAAAAAACAGGGCGGTCGCGGCGGCATCGGCGATCAGCGCCGACTCCCCGATCGCCCAGGTGGCCACAATCGAATCCACCGGTTTCCCGGTGCGGCCATCCAATACGTGGTGCAGGCCCTCGCCCCAGGCGCGGCGGTTGGTGGCCGATCCGGCGATCGCGCCGCGCGGGCCGGAGCCGGCGAGTTCGATCACGCCGATCGCCCGGGTCCGATCAAAGGGGTGTTCCAGCGCGACCCGGAGTCCGGAGGATCCGGCATGGCGAATATCGCCGCCGGCGTCCACGGTGAGGGCCGTGTATCCGCGCGCCATCAGCAACCCAACTACCAGATCCACCAGCTGACCCTTGCCCACTGCCCCCACATCCAGCAGCACCGGTTCGGTCGCGGTGAGGACCGTTCCCACACTGCGCAGGGTGTCGCCGAGCGCCGGGACCGGCCCGGGGATTCCCGAGGGGATCAGCGAGTAGGCGGCGTCATAGCCCAGGGTTTCCAGCGCCCGCCCCACCAGCGGGGTGACCGCGCCCGCGGTCAGATCCTCGAGGTCCACATAGGTGTCCCAGAGGTCCGGCCAGTGCGCGCCGAGGTCCACGCTGCCGCCGGTCTGCGCGAAACCGCGCACCAGGGAGTCGGCGCGAAACCGCGAATACACCGCGTCATACGCATCGATCAGCGTGGACACGGCCGCCCGGTCACCGGAAGAAATCTCGTTCTCCGTGGTGATCTGCCAGCCGGTTCCGATCGCCTCAAAGCGCCAGGGGACGGGAGCTGGAACCACTACTTCGCCTGGGAGATGATGTTGTTGATGGCGTCGTTGAAGCCCTCCCCGGTCAGCGAGGAGCCCGATACGGTGCCCACGTTGAGGTCGGAGATGTTCTTGCCCACAACCTGGCCGGCGATCCCCGAGGCGAACTGGGATTCAAACTGCTTGGCGGTGGGGTTTTGCCCCTTGGGGACAACCTTGACATCGCTCACCACGCCGGCCTTGAGAGTGACCGTGACGCCGATCGATTCCTGCCCGCCGGGCGAGGTGTAGTTGCCGTCGGCGGAATAGGTGCCGTCCTTCAGCGCGCCGGCCGCGGGTGATGCGCCCGGGTCGGCCTGAGACTGTGCGGCGGGGGCACTGGGGTTTGTGGAGGAACCCGCGTCCGATCCGCTCTTGGTGAGGTCGCCGGTTGCACAGCCGGAGAGGGCGGCGATGGCGGCCACACCGATGCCAATCAGGGCGCTGGTGCGAACGGTGCCGGGGGTGCGAAGCATATCCATGGTGTTACCTTCCGTGGTGGTTCGAGACAACGGTCACACGAGGTAGGCGGCGGCCCGGTTCAGCCAATCGGGTTTTCTACAGAAAAAACTCAGCTTTGAACCATCGGGCCTCGAATATCGTGTACCGGGAGTGAGCAAGGAAACGAGGGCGTGATGTCCACCGAGCATGAGGCGCGGGTTCTGCGCGAGCTGCATGAGCAGCATGGCGCGGTGATCTGGCGTTTTGTGGTGCGCCTCACCGGTGATTTTGCCGGGGCCGACGACATCGTGCAGGAAACCCTGCTGCGTGCCTGGCGCAATCCACGGATCATGTCCGATGATCCCGAAAGCGCCAGGTCCTGGCTGTATACGGTGGCCCGGAACCTGGTGGTGGATGAGGCCCGCAGCGCCCGTCGCCGCCACGAAATCGGGGTCGAGGAGATGCCCGAGGGCCGCTCCGATGACCACACCGACGCGCTGTTTGATTCGATCCTGGTGGCCGAGGCCCTGGCGGCCCTGAGCGGCGAGCATCGGGCGGTGGTCACCGGGGCGTACTTTGGGGGCCGCAGCACCGTGGAGCTCTCGGCGGACCTGGGGATTCCCGAGGGGACGGTCAAGTCGCGGCTGCACTACGGGCTGCGCGCGCTCAAACTCGCGCTTCAGGAAAAGGGGGTCACCCGGTGACCGATATCCACACCCGCTTTGACGAGTGGGATGCCGCCTATGTCCTGGGGGCCCTGGGACCCGCCGATCGTCGCGCCTATGAGGAGCACCTGGCCGAGTGCGAGCGGTGTCGCCTGCACATGTCCGAGCTCGCCTCGCTGCCCGGGCTGCTCTCGCGGATTACCCCACCAAACGAGCGGGATATTCCCGAAGCCGAGCGGCCTGCGCCGGAGGCCACGGAACCGACATGGGAGGGCCAGGCGCAGTCCCGGGACGGCTCGGATCCCGCGTCGCCCTCCGACGCGAACGTCCCGGCCAACGCGGCGGAACCGTTCCCGTCCGAAAGCGATGAAACCGCCGCGCACCTCCCGCGCCCGCGGCGACGCCGCCTGAGTCGGCGTGCCCGCGGCTGGACCATCGGCGCGGCCGCCGCCGTGCTGGTCATCGGGGCCGCGATCCCACTCACCCTGCATGTGCTGGAACCCAAGACCGAGCGCCTCACCCTCGCCCAGGTGGGTCCCGAGCTGGCACCGATCGACGCGGTGGTCACCCTGCGCGACATTCCCGGCGGCACCCGGGTCACCATGGACTGCTCCTACACCTCCCCCGCCGCCCCCTACCCGGGTGCCGAACCGGTGGACTACTCCCTGGTCCTCACCGACAATGCCGGACGCGAGCGGGCGGTATCCACCTGGGTCGCCGCGCCGGGCAGTCCGGCGCGGGTCGAGGTGACCACCACAACCCCGCTCGAGGGCATTCGCTCGGTGGATGTGCGGCGTGCCGACTCCCCCACCCCGTTGCTCCGTGCCCTGCCCGCCGACTAAAGCACCACACAACGCCCCGTTGCTCCGTGCCCTGCCCGCCGACTAAAACACACGCCAACAGACAACGCCCCCATCCGGCACAACCGGATGGGGGCGTTGGCAGAAAAACTAGATGCGGGTTTCGTCCACGCGGATGGTGGCACCGCTTGCGGGTCCACGGTAGCTAAACGCACGCACGATCTGCAGGATACCCAGCACCACCAGGGCAACACCCAGGATCAGCCACAGCAGGGCGGCGAAGGCGAACGGCGCGGTGATCACGAGGATACCGGCAATGATGCTCAGCACGGCAAAGACCACGCCCCACACCTTATTGGAGGCGCCACGCAGGCTCGCGAAGGCCAGCACACCCTCGAAGATCCAGCTCACACCGATGAAGATCGCGGTGAAGATCGCCAGCACGGTGGTGACGTTGCCCAGGTCGGTGAAGGCCACGATTCCGGCGACCACAAACAACACACCGAGCAGCACGTTGCCGATCCGACCCCAGGTGGAGGCGCTCTTGGCAAAGATGCCCAGGGCCGCATAGATCACGCCGGCCACAACCGCGTAGATCGCGATGAACGCGGTGATAACCGAGGCGGTCTTCAGCGGCGCCACCAGGATCAAGATACCGATGATGATCGCGATGATTCCGGCGATGCCGAGGGCCGTGCGCACACCGTTGGTGAGGGTGCGGGAAAGGGAGGGTTCCTGAGTCATGGTTTTCCTTAGGGGTTGAGGGTTGAGGCTTGGGGGCGCGGCACAATCCGCGCATGGCGGTCATGCAGGATTGTATGGGCAATCACGTTGACCACGAGCGCCAACACGGCGGCGATGGCCACGGATTCGATCCGGCCGAGGCCCACCAGGTGGGCGGGCTGATCGGAGGAGGTGGTGAGCAGCACCACCGGGGTGAGCAGGGTCACAAACATCGGATAGTTGCCGGAGAGAATATAGGCCACACACAGCAGCGTGCAGACCAGCGCCACGAGGATCGGCACCGGGGCTGGGAGCAGCGAGACCAGCGTGGCAAACACCGCACCGATCGCGGTGCCCACCACGCGATCGCGGGCGCGGCTGGTGCGGTTATCGACGCCGACCGCGAGAATCATGCAGTAGGACAGCAGCGTCCAGCTGACGTAGGGGAAGTCCACGGCCTCGCCGATGGCGACGATGCCCAGCGAACCCACCGCGAGCATGACCCCGTACCCCAGCCGCTCCCTGACCGGCGAGGGCGTGGGCAGCGAGTCGTGTTTAGTGGGCATGAGGGTCGCAAACGCGAGCATGAACGCGGCTCCCAGACTCGAGCCCAGCAGCACCTGCCAGAACTGCACGTCGGTGTGGGACAGCGAGGCAAAAACGATCAGGTTGACCGGCGAGCGGGTCATCGAGGAGATGTCCCCGATCCGGAATAGGCCCTGCACCAGGCACACCCCCACCAGCGCCACCAGCACCGGAAAGGTTCCCAGCGAGCCCAACGTAAAGCCCAGCATCGCCACGATTACGGCCCACAGCGCCGCCATCGCCCGCCAGCGCGGCAGCAGCGCGCGCGACGGCGAGAGCAGGAACATGATCGCCAAATATCCGGCCTGCGCGGTGTGGGGTCCGATGAACCCGTAAAGGGCCGCCAGCAGCACCGCCGCCGACCCCACCAGTATGAGCGCCCCCAGAATGGCGCGACGCGTCAGCGCAAAATTCTTGAAAACAACGTGCGTCATGAGCTTCCCCCTCCCCGTCCCCACGGAGCCAGCGCTACGGTAATAAGAGAACACTATCGAGCTTTGGGTAGCGACGGTCATGACAAAACAGGATATTTCCGAACTTTTTGCTGGATCGTGGGGCCGGAGACTGGTTGATCCGCTGTCCCGAGCGGGCCTCCTACGGCGGAGTATCCTCGTGCCCGCGCGCGGCGAACCGGGTGACCATCGGTCGGAAACCCCGGCCACGGCGCGGTAGTCCTCGGTTTTACCCGAACCCGGCACTACGGTGGATATCAATTAGTATTCACCGAGCCAGGAGTTCGAATGTCGCCGCACACCAGCACCGATTTTGAGGCCGTTTACCGCGATCTGCACACCCATCCGGAGCTGGGATTCCAGGAGGTGCGCACCGCGGGAATCGTCGCCGATCACCTGCGCTCCGCCGGGTATGAGGTGACCGAGGGCGTGGGCATCACCGGCGTGGTGGGCATCCTCGATCGCGGCCCCGGCGCCACCGTGCTGCTGCGCGCGGACATGGATGCGCTGCCCGTGCGCGAGGAAACCGGACTTCCCTATGCGAGCACCGATTCGACGATCAACGCCGAGGGGGTCGAGGTCCCGCTGATGCACGCGTGCGGCCACGACATGCACACCACCGCCCTGCTCGGCGCCGCCTCGGCCCTGGCCGCGGATCCCACCTGGACCGGACGCCTGATGCTGGTCTTCCAGCCCGCCGAGGAGCAGGGCTCGGGCGCCCGCACCATGATCGAGGACGGCCTATTTGAACGCTTCGGGACCCCCGATGTGGTGCTCGGACAGCACGTGGCCCCGTTCCCTGCCGGCGCATTCGGCCTGCGATCCGGCCCCGCCTTTGCCGCCTCCGACTCGTTTGTGATCACCCTGTTTGGACGCGGCGGGCACGGCTCCCGCCCCGAAACCACCGTGGACCCGATCGTGCTCGCGGCCTCCGTCATCCTGCGCCTGCAGACCATCGTGTCCCGCGAGGTAGCCGGAACCGAAACCGCCGTGCTGACCATCGGCTCGGTGCACGCGGGCTCGGCCCCCAACATCATCCCCGACAGCGCCGAACTCACAATCAGCCTGCGCAGCGTGGACCCCGCGGTGCGTGCCCGGGTGATCGCGGCCATCGAGCGCATCGTCCGCGGCGAGGCCCTGACCTCCGGCGCCGATCGCGAACCCACCATTGTGCACGCCCACTCCTACCCCGCGGTGGTCAACGACGAGGCCGCGACCGCGCGCGTGCACGCGGCCCTGACCGCCGCCATTCCCGGCGTGCAGGTCATCGACCCGGGCCTGGTCACCGGCAGCGAGGACGTGGGCATGCTCGCCGAGGCCGCCGAAGTGCCGTGCATGTACTGGCTGCTCGGCGGGGCCGATCCCGCACCCTTCGCCGATGTGACCAGCCAGCAGGACCTGGTCGCTCGGGTCTCCGCGCTGCCCTCCAACCACTCGCCGCTGTTTGCCCCGGCGATCATCCCGACCCTGCCGCTGGGCATCGCCGCCCTGAGCGCCGCGGCGCTCGCCTGGCTCAAGCCCTAACTCACACACCCGAAAACTCAGAGGAAACCATGCCCGAGAAATCCACCCCGGACAGCACCGCCGAGTCGGCAGCCCCGGCCACCCCGGAGCCCACGGAGACCCCGGAGACCCCGGAGACCCCGGTCGACCCCGATTCGGCCTCGGCCCCGGTTAACGTCCCGCCGTCACGCCGCTTCTGGACCCGACTCGACAACCCGTTTGTTGCCGGTTTCCTGCTCACCCTGGGTGGCCTGGCGGCCTTCAGCCTGGGGGCCGCGATCACCAACATTTCCACGGTGATCATCTACATCGTCTTTGCGCTGTTTATCGCGCTGGGCATCGACCCCGTGGTGCGCTGGCTCTCCGGGCGCGGGCTCAGCCGCACCTGGTCGATCGTGATCACCATCGTCGGTCTGCTGGCGATCATCGTGGGCATGATGTGGCTGGTAATCCCGACCGTGGTGGATCAGGTCACCCAGTTTGTGCAGTCGGTCCCCTCGATGATCAAGGACTTCATGCACAGCGATCTCTTCCACCGCCTGGAGGGGATGTTTGGTGAGGGCTTCGAATCGCTGATCGGTGACATTCAGAAGTTCCTGTCCGACCCGGGCAACATCGCGGCCATCGGCGGCGGTGCGTTCCAGGTGGGTGCCACGATCTTCTCGGGTCTGTCCGGTGTGCTGATCGTCCTGGTGCTGACCCTGTACTTCGTGGCTTCCCTGCCGCAGATCAAGTCGGCCATGTACGAGCTGGCCCCGGCCCGCAACCGCGCCCGCATCTCGGACCTGACCGACCAGATCACCGATTCGATCGGCGGCTACCTGGGTGGCATGGTGGTGCTGGCGTTCTTCAACGCGGTCTTCTCGGGTGTGCTCTACGCGATCCTCGGCCTGCCGTTCCCGCTGCTGATGAGCGTGGTGGCGTTCTGCATCACGCTGATCCCGCTGGTCGGTTCGGTCCTGTTCTGGGCCGTGGCGAGCGTGCTCGCGCTGTTCACCAGCCCGATCTCGGCACTGCTGTTTGCGCTGATCTACATCGCCTACGTGCAGGTCGAGGCCTACGTGCTGACTCCGCGGGTGATGAGCCGGGCAATTTCGATCCCCGGATCCCTCGTGGTGATCGGTGCCCTCATCGGTGGCACGCTGCTGGGCCTGCTGGGCGCGCTGGTGGCGATTCCGGTGACCGCCTCGATCCTGCTGATTATCAAGCAGGTGTGGATCCCGCGTCAGAACTCCAAAAAGTAGTCACATCATGAAAACCAGACTCCTCCCCGTGCCGCTGAACGATACCCTCATCCGCGGGGCCGCCGAGCTCGAATCCACCGAACACGGACTGCTGCCGCACCGCCTGCCCGCCTGGGCTCGCGCGCAGAACACCGATCCGCAGCTGAGCATGGTTGAGGCGCAGCCCTCGGGTGTGCGGCTGGCATTTTTCAGCGCCGCCACCGTGATCGAGCTGGACCTGTTCCGCTCGCGTACCACCTATAGCGGCGTGCCCGCACGCCCGGACGGGATCGTGGAGCTCACGATCGACGGCGAGCGGATCACCCAGGTGGTCACCTCGGGCGGGTCCACCACCACGATCGATATGGCCACCGGCGCGCCCACCACCGAGGTGGGTCCGGTCGCCACGCTGCGCTTCGAGGGGCTGTCTGGCGTGTCAAAACTCGTGGAGATCTGGCTGCCGCACAACGAGCAGATCGCGATTGCCGCACTGCGCACCGACGCCCCAGTCACCCCGATTGCCGCGGATGCGCGCCCGGTGTGGGTGCATCACGGTTCCTCGATCAGCCACGGCTCCAACGCGGTGCGGCCCACCGGCATCTGGCCCGTGGTGGCCGCCCGCGGCGCGGATCTGGAGCTGGTGAACCTGGGCTTTGGCGGCAGCGCCCTGCTGGATCCCTTCACCGCCCGAACGATTCGGGATACCCCCGCCGACCTGATCAGCCTCAAGCTCGGGATCAACCTCACCAATCTCGATCTGATGCGGGTGCGCGCATTCGGCCCGGCCGTGCACGGCTTCCTTGACACGATCCGGGAGGGTCACCCGGACACCCCGCTGCTGGTGATCGCCCCGATCTACTGCGGCATCCACGAGGACACCCCGGGCCCCGGCATGTTTGATCTGGAGGCACTGGTCACGGGGCAGCTGCGCTTTATCGCGACCGGCAACCCCGATGAGGTCAAGGCCGGCAAGCTGACCCTGCGCGTGATTCGCGCCGAGCTTGAGCGCATCATCACCGAGCGCCGCGCCACCGATCCGAACCTGTTCTATCTGGATGGCCAGGAGCTCTATGGCGAGGCGGACACCGAAACCCACCCGCTGCCCGACGCCCTGCACCCGGGTGCCGAGTCCCACCAGATCATGGGCGAGCGTTTCGCCCGAATCGCGCTGGGTGAGGGAACCGCTACCTGGTCCCTCTGATTTTCGGCCGACGGCCCCTTCCCGCGGGAAGGGGCCGTTTTCCATTTGGCAAAAGATATTGCAGGTCTCACCGGGCGCGGCGCAGACTGGGATATCCCCATCGAAAGGCCTCCCATGACCACGTCCTCTCACCACACCTTCGACCGCGCCTACTGGGAGCAGCACTGGGATGAGTCGATCCTGCGCGGCAGCCACCGAACCCCGCCCCACCCGCACCTCGAGACCTTTCTGAGCGACCTCGCGCCGGGCACCGCCCTGGAAGCGGGCTGCGGCACCGGTGCCGAGGCGCTCTGGCTGGCCGAGCACGGATGGCGGGTCACCGGGGCGGATATCTCGGCCGGTGCCCTGGCGGTGGCCGCCGAGCGGGCACGCGCCGCCGGAGTTGCGGACCGGGCCACCTGGATCGAGGCCGACCTGGGCACCTGGGTGCCGGAAACCGGGTTCGACCTGGTGAGCACCCACTTTGCCCACCCAGCGATGCCGCAGCTGGATTTCTACCGTCGGATCGCCGAGTGGGTTGCCCCGGGTGGCACCCTGTTCATCGCCGGCCATGCCACCGGACACCACGGCAATCACCCGGACGCCAACGCCCATCCGGTCGAGGCCACCGCGACCATCGAGGGGATCATCGCGCTGCTTCCCGCCGATGAGTGGAGCATCGTGGCCGCGGAGGAGGTCGAACTCGCCTCGGTCCACGCCGACGCACCGGCCCACCGACGGGACGTGGTGGTGCGGGCGAGCCGGATCGGTTAGTCGAGTCGGCGCGGACGGGCGAAAACACACGGCCACGGGGTCCAGAGGCAAGGTTCGGCCACGGCCCTGCACCATCGAGCCCGCCGCCGACCCGCGCTGCCCGCCTAGCCCAGGGCGAGCGCCCGGCGCAGATCCTCCACGTATGCCGCGGGTGCCTCCCAGGCGGCAAAGTGTCCACCCGTGGGGTGCTCGATAAACGCCGCCAGGTTCACAAACCGCTCCACAAACGCGCGCGGGGCGGGCATGAAGTCCTCGGCGAAGGCCGAGTAGATCGTCGGGGTCTCGATCCGGGCGGGAAGCACCACGGGCACGGAATAGGTCGAGAGCGCGGTGCCCGCGGTCTCGGTGAACCAGGCGGCACTGATCCAGGTCAGCAGGTCACCGTCACTGAGAGTGTCGGCGGGTCCGGCCCAGCCGATCAGCTTCTCTCCCATCCAGGCCAGCAGGGCCGCCGGAGAATCGCCCAGCATCGCGGTCACCGTGCCGGGACGGGTCGCCTGCTCGGCCACAAACCCGCCGTGCGCCTGCCGCCAGCCACCCGCGGCGGCGGCAAACGCCAGCTCCTCGGGAGTCGCGGTGGTCGGGTCGATCATTCCGACCCTGGCCGCCGCCAGGTTCGTCAGATGCAGCGCCGAGACGCGCTCGGGATGAGCCGCGGCCAGCAACTCGGCCACGGTGCCGCCCACGTCCCCGGCCGAGATCACAAAGCGCGAATAGCCGAGCGCTCGCATTGCCTCGGCCACCATCCCGGCAATATCGGCGGTCGAAACCGGAGCGCCTTCCAGCGGCGGGGCAAACGGGAATCCGGGCAGCGCCGGGATGACAACATTGACGTCCTCCAGCAGCGGTAGCACCCGCTCGAAGCGCAGCACCGAGTCCGGCCAGCCGTGCAGGAGCACCACGGTTGGGGCATCCGGCGTGGCCGAGCGCCGATGGATCACCCGCAGCGCGCGCTCCCCCTCCCCCACGGTTTCCCAAGGATAGGCATGGATGCGTCGCTCGTGGGCGGGCCAATCGAAGTCCTCAGACCAGGTGCTCAGGAGGCGGGCAAACCGCTCGCCGGGAATGCCGCGTGCGGGATCCCCCACCCAGGGGTTGACGATCAGTCGAGTGCCGCGGATCCGCGCCGAGAGGTCGTCAAGCGCGGCGGACGTGGTGGGTGTGGGGGCGGAGGTGTTCATGGGGGTCCTTTCGACGCGAAACCCAAATGGGCTCGCTAGCCCATTTTGTGCCGTTAAGAATGGGCTGTCAAGCCCATTCCCTGATAGGCTGACCGTATGACCCCAGCCGAAGAGCTCCTGCCCGCCACCGCCAAGGGCCGCGCAACCCGCGACCGGATCGTGGATGCCGCGGCCGACCTGATGCTCGCGCACGGGGTCCAGGGGGCAACCAATCCCGAGATTCGCGCGGCGGCGAAGGTCAGCGGATCCCAGCTCTCGCACTACTTCCCCGATAAGGAGAGCCTGGTACGCGCGATTCTCGCCCGGCGCGGGGATCAGGTCATCGAGCTCATCCACACCACCGCCCACGGCGACCTCGACAGTATCGCGGCCCTGCGATCCTGGGCGGCGTTTTACACCGAGCGCCCGAACTCCTGGGAGGGCGGCTGCCGGTTCGGGTCCCTCGCCGGCGACGTCCTCAAATCCGATCTGAACCTCACGGCGGACGTCACCGCCGGGTTTGACCGCTGGCACGCAGTCTTCGAATCCGGCCTGACCACGATGCGCGAGCGCGGCGACCTACGCCCCGACGCGGATCCGGCCACCCTCGCCACGATCCTGCTCGCCGCGTTCCAGGGCGGCATGCTCCTGGCGCAGGCGCAACACAGCATCGCCCCCCTCGCCACCGCCCTGGGCGGCGCCATCGACTTTGTGGCCAGCTTTGCCCCACAGAGCTGAGCGCTACCAGGGAGTCAGGAGTAAAACCTAAACAAAACATTCGAAGTGTGTTACGTTTCTTGCACTTGTAAGGAGGTAGGACATGTCCCCCAACACACCGCTCGTCTCGGAAACCTACGATGTTTCCGACGAGCCCGGCATCGCACGAGTGCACGATTTCTTCGTCGCGCATTCGAAGGTCCAGTCCGGTCACACCGCCCCCAGGTATGTGTTGTCCGGCGATGCCACTGATGATCAGGTTGAACTCCCCGCAGTGATCTATCACGTGCTTGTGCAGGTGGTCGATGCGATGCGACGCGGCCTCTCGGTCACCGTTTCTCCCCGAGGTAAAACCCTCACCACACAGCAGGCGGCTGATCTTCTGGGAGTGAGCCGTCCCACGGTCATCAAGCTGCTCGACGAGGGAAGAATCCCGTTCGAGCGCGTCGGCACCCACCGCCGTGTCACACTGACTGACGTGCTGGAGTATCGCAAGCACCGCCGCGAGGAGCAGTATGCAACCCTGGCCAGACTCTCAACTGACGTCGATGAAGATACCCCGCTCGACGAAGTCCTTGCCGAGCTAAAGAAGGCGCGTCGGGTTGTATCGGAACGCCGGCGGCAAGACATCGAGCTGCCCTAAAGTCGGGCCCACACATGTTCACCGCGCTGCTTGACACCAATATTCTCTGGCCCAGCCTGCAGCGCGACTTCTTCCTTTCTCTTGCCATCGAGGGAAGCTTTCGGCCCGTCTGGAGTGAAGCGGTACTTGATGAACTTGAAGAAAGCGAGACGCGGAAACTTATCGAGAGACGCCACCTGACTCCAATCCGTGCCCAGCTTTCGGCGATGCGTCTGACGGATCGAATGCGTCATGTCTTCCCGGAAGCGCTCGTTCACGGCTGGGAGCCGTTGGATGGAACGTTTGGACTTCCGGATCGAGATGATGAGCACGTGGTCGCCGCCGCGCAGGTGGCCGGAGCAGGATTTATCGTGACCGATAATCTGAAGGATTTTCCCGTAGCTCTGCTTCCGGTGAGCATCACCCCGGTATCGGCTCGCAAGTTTGCTTTTGACATCGTGAGCGATAGTCCGCTGAGGGCGCTATCGGCGCTCGAGGAGATTTCTCAGCGCAGCGGACTCTTTGGTCCAGAAACCACCTCGGAGCAGATAATTGGCCACCTGGAGAGTCGATACGGCTTCACCGATACGGCGGAGCTGCTGCGCCTCGCGGCATTCGAAAATGACTAAAACACCGAGGGCCGCACGGGAATCCGTGCGGCCCGCGGTGGAGGTGGGCGGTCTAGGAGCGGACCAGGCGCGCGATCGCGTCGGTGGCTTCCTTGAGCTTGGCGGAGGCCTCCTCGGCGTTACCGAGACGGGCGGCGTCCATCACGCAATGCTTGAGGTGGTCGTCCACCAGGCCAATCGCGACCGATTCCAGCGCGCTGGTCAGGGCACTGATCTGGGTGAGAATGTCGATGCAGTACTTCTCGTCGTCGATCATCTTGGAGATCCCACGCGCCTGCCCCTCGATCCGACGCATCCGCTTCTGGTAGCCGGTCTTATCGCTGATGTAGCCGTGGTGGTGCCCCTCGGTGGCGCAGGAATCGCCCGAGTGACCCTCGACCGCCGACTCGACGGACTCAACCACGGCCGCGGCGTTCGCGGCGGTGTCGACACCGGGGTTGGTGCTGTGGGCTGCGGTGGTCGCCATGCTGGCTCCTTTGATCGTTCGGCCGGGGCCGAGACTGCTGCATCCAGGATATCGGGCACCGCACCTCGGCGGCGACGTGGGTCCGATACTCCGGGCCCACACGGGGGACTAGTTTTTGACGATGCTGCGGAATCCGCGCAGGCGCAGGCTGTTCCCCACCACAAACACGCTCGACAGGGCCATCGCGGCCCCCGCCAGCATCGGGTTGAGCATGCCCAGCGCCGCCACCGGAATCGCCGCCACGTTATAGGCGAAGGCCCAGAACAGGTTGGTTTTGATGGTGCCCAGGGTTTTGCGGGAGAGCCGGATCGCATCCACCACGCCGCGCAGATCTCCGCGCACCAGGGTGATATCCGACGCCTCGATGGCCACATCGGTTCCCGTGCCCATCGCCAGGCCCAGGTCGGCCTGGGCGAGCGCCGGCGCATCGTTCACGCCGTCGCCCACCATCGCGACCACCCGGCCGGACTCCTGCAACCGGATCACCTCGGCCACCTTATCCGCGGGCAGCACCTCGGCGATCACCGTCTCGATGCCCACCTCGGCGGCGATCCGCCGGGCCACCGCGGTATTGTCTCCGGTCAGCAGAATCGGGGTCAGCCCGAGCGCCTTGAGTGCGGTGATCGCCTCGCGGCTGGTGGGCTTGACCGCGTCGGCAACCACCAGGATGCCGCGAGCCTGCCCATCCCAGGCCACCGCCACCACGGTCTTTCCGGCCTGCTCCGCCTCGACCTTGGCGGCGGAAACCCGAGCACTCAGCGTGATCGACCACTCGGCCAGCAGGGACTCGCGTCCCACCAAAACCGCATGACCGTCCACCACACCCTGCACACCCTTGCCCTCGATGTTGGTGAATCCCCGGGCCGCGGGCAACTCGATGTTCTCGGCCGTCGCACCGGCGGCGATGGCCTGCGCGATCGGGTGCTCGGAGGCATCCTCCAACGCACCGGCCAGGCGCAGCAGGTCTCCGCGCTCGGTGCCGGGTTCGGTGATCGCCTGAGCCAGGGTCATCTTGCCCGTGGTCACGGTGCCGGTCTTATCCAGCACCACGGTGTCGACCCGGCGGGTGGATTCCAGAATCTCCGGTCCTTTGATCAGGATGCCCATCTGGGCACCGCGACCGGTTCCCACCAGCAGCGCGGTCGGGGTCGCCAGGCCCAGCGCACACGGGCAGGCAATCACCAGCACGGCCACGGCGGCGGTGAAGGCGGCGGCCGCGGGGAATCCGGCGATCAGCCAGCCGGCCAGGGTGACCAGGGCAATTACGATCACGATCGGCACAAACACCCCGGAGATCTTATCCGCCAGGCGCTGCACTTCGGCCTTGCCGGTCTGCGCTTCCTCCACCAGCTTGGCCATCTGCGCAAGCTGGGTGTCCGAGCCGATCCGGGTGGCGCGCACAACCAGGCGTCCACCGGCGTTGACGGTCGCGCCGGTCACGGCGTCACCGGGTTCAACCTCCACGGGCACGGATTCGCCGGTGAGCATCGACGCATCCACCGCCGAGGTGCCCGAGGTCACCACGCCGTCGGTGGCGATCTTCTCCCCCGGACGCACGATGAATTCGTCCCCGACGCGCAGCTCGGCCACGTCGATCTTGGTTTCGATGCCGCCGCGCAGCACCGACACGTCCTTGGCACCGAGTTCCATCAGCGCGCGCAGTGCGGCACCGGCCTGACGCTTGGAGCGCTTCTCAAAGTAGCGCCCGGCCAGGATGAACATCGTGACCCCGGCACCCACCTCGAGGTAGATATTGGAGGCCCCATCGGAGGGGCCGATGGTGAATTCGAACGGGTGGGTCATCCCAGGCATGCCCGCGGTGCCCCAGAACAGCGCATAGATCGACCACAGCAGGGCGGCACCGGTGCCCATCGAAATCAGGGTGTCCATCGTGGCCGCGCCGTGCTTGAGGTTGACCCAGGCGGCACGGTGGAAGGGCCAGGCACCCCAGATAATCACCGGAGCGGCGAGCGCGAGGGACGCCCACTGCCAGTAGGTGAATTGGAGGGCGGGGATCATCGCCATCAGGATGACCGGGACGCTCAGCACGATCGACCCGATCAGGCGCTGACGCAGCGCAATCAGTTCGGGATCGGCGTCCTCGGCGTTCGGGTCCGCGACATCCCTGGGCTTCACCGGCGCGGGCAGGGTGGCCGCATAGCCAGCCTTCTCGACCTCGGCGATCAGCAGGGCGGGATCGTATCCCTCGGGGATCGCGACCCGGGCCTTCTCGGTGGCGTAGTTCACCGTGGCATCGACGCCGTCGAGTTTATTGAGTTTTTTCTCGATCCGCATCGCACAGGATGCGCAGGTCATCCCGCCGATTTCCAGTTCGATGTGGGGGCCACCGGCCACGGGTGTTGAGGTACTCATCTTCTCTTCCTTTTTCCGGTCCCTCCTGTGGGAGGGACCGGCATGCAACGGCGTGAGGTGGGGTGGGGCCTAGGCCCGGACGGCGGAGTAGCCCGCCTCGGTGACGGCTGCCAGCACGGCGGCATCGTCGAGCTCGGCGGCGGAGGTGATGACCAGTTCGCCGGTCTGCACACTCACGCGAATGTCCTCGACACCGGCGATCTGCTCAATCTCTTCGCGAACCGAAGACTCACAGTGTCCGCAGGTCATTCCGGTGACGCGGTACTCGGTGGTTGCCATGATTTTCTCCTCTCGAGGGATACCCCTCCTGGGTATCACATCTGAGCCAACGATATACCCCCAGAGGGTATTCCGGCAATCGAGAAAAATGTTTAGACGGTGTGCGCGAGATAGTCCCGCAGGTGCGTGCCGGTGACGCTCTCGGGTCGGGCTGCAACCTCCTCCGGCGTTCCGGTCGCGACGATGCGTCCCCCATCGCTTCCGCCACCGGGACCCAGGTCGATCACATAGTCGGCGTTGGCGATCATGTCGAGATCATGCTCGATCACGATGACCGTGGCCCCGCGCTCCAGCAGCCCGTCCAGCACCCGCAGCAGCACCCGAATATCGCGCGGATGCAGGCCCACGCTCGGCTCATCCAGCACAAATACCGCGCTGTGCTGATCCCGGCCCAGCTCGGAGGCGAGCTTGAGGCGCTGCGCCTCGCCGCCGGAAAGGGCCGGGGTGTCCTCCCCTAGGGTCAGGTAGCCGAGCCCCAGGTCAACCAGGGTGGCGAGCTTCTTGCGCACCCGGGGCAGGTCGGCGAGCGCGTCCACGGCCTGGGTGACGGTGAGGGCCAGCAGATCCGGTAGGGAATACTCGGTGCCGTCGGGACCGGTGCGGCGAATCTCCTGGGCCAGCGGCGCGAAGCGGGTACCCGCGCAGTCGGGGCAGTCGATATCCACGTCGGGGAGGAACTGCACGTCCAGTACGATCTGTCCGGTCCCCTCGCAGCGCGGGCAGCGCAGCGAGCCGGTGTTATAGGAGAAGTCGGCGGCCCCGAGCCCACGCGAGGTCGCCGCGGGCAGGCCGCCAAACTCGCGCCGCAGCACGTCGAGAACCCCGCTGTAGGTGGCCACGGTGGAGCGGATATTGGTGCCGATCGGGGTGGCATCCACCACGTCGGCGCGGCTGATGCCGTCGGCCTCGATGCGGGTCACGTGTGCTGGAATCTTCCCCTCGGCGGCGAGCGCGGGAACCAGGCTTTCCAGCACCAGGGTGGTTTTGCCCGAGCCCGACATCCCGGTGACCGCGGTCAGGCGACCCCGGGGGAACCGCGCCCGGAGCGCGTGTACGGTGTGCAGCGGGGCGGTCTCGATTTCGATGCCGCCGTGCGCAAACACCTCCTCGGTGCCCACGCGCGGGCGCACCACCACCGGTTCGGTTCCGGCGATGAAGCCGCCGATCACCGAGTCGGGGTTGTTTACGATTTCGGCGAGGGTGTCATTGGCGACCACGGTGCCACCATCCACCCCCGAGCCCGGGCCGATCTCGATGATCCGGTCGGCCTCGCGTAGGACCTGCACGTCGTGATCCACCAGGACCACCGAGTTCCCCTCGGCCAGCAGGTCCCGGATCACGCCGATCAGCCCGTCGAGGTTCGCGGGATGCAGCCCGATCGAGGGTTCGTCCAGCACGTAGAGGACTCCGGTGGTCTGGTTGCGGACCGCGCGGGCCAGCTGCACGCGCTGCCGCTCCCCCGTGGACAGGGTGGATCCGGCACGATCCAGGGTCAGGTAGCCGAGGCCCAGCTCACGCAGGCGACGCCCCATGTCGGTGAGCTGATCGACGAGCAGGCGCGCCATCGCCCGCATCTCGGGTGGCAGGGTCGCCTCCACGGAGGGTGCCCACTCGGTGATCCGGTCCAGGGAGAGCGCGGTCGCCTCGGCGAGGTTCATCCCCTCGATTCGTGGATCCCGGGCGGCCACGCTGAGCCGAGTACCCTCGCAGTCGCGGCAGGTTCCCGCGGTGATGTAGCGGTTCACCCGGGCCAGCCCCTTCTCGCTGGTCGCATTATTCAGGGCCTCGCGGACCGCCCGCCGGGCGCTGCGGAAGGTGAAGTCCATCGAGAACACCTTGCCGTTTTTTGAGGCGACGGTGATGTGCCGCTTCTCATCGGGACCATCCAACACGATCTGGCGTTCCCGCTCACTCAGCTCGGAGTAGGGCACGTCGATCCGCACCCCAAACTCGGCCACCACCTGCGGCATGACCGACAGGCCGGCCATCCCCCACGGGGTCACCGCACCCTCGGCGATGGTTTTGGAGGGGTCGGGAACCAGGGAGGCATCATCCACGTCGCGCACGATGCCGGTGCCCGAGCAGGTGGGACAGGCACCGTCGGCATTGAACGCGAGGGATTCGGCCCCGGGGGCGCGAAACACGGCCGAGCAGGTCGCACAGGTGAGCGGCAGGTCGGCGGCCACGTCGATCGTGGGCACGTGGCGGTGGCCGTTGGGGCACGAGTGTGAGGCGAGACGCGAGAACATCACCCGCAGTACGTTGAGCAACTCGGTCGAGGTGCCGAAGGTCGAGCGCACCCCGGGCACGCCGGGACGCTGGCGCAGCGCCAGGGCCGCGGGGATATGGCGGACCGAATCCACCGCCGCCCGGGTCGCATGTGACATGCGCCGGCGGGTATAGGTGGACAGGGCCTCCACGTAGCGGCGGGATCCCTCGGCGTAGAGGATCCCCATTGCCAGCGAGGACTTCCCCGAACCCGACACCCCGGCGATCGCCACCATTTCGCCCAGCGGCACGTCCACGTCCACGTTTTTGAGGTTGTGCACGCGGCCGCCGCGCACCTCGATGTGCAGCGACTCGCGCCCACTCATCGGGTCTCCTCCGCACCGATCACGATCCGCACCCGCGGGTAGCGGGCACGCAGCTCGGCGACGGTGCCATCGGGAAAGCCCGCCAGCGTGAGCGTCCCGAGCACCGGCAGGAATGCGGGATCGGGGAGGGTGCGCGCGTCAAGATCCGGGAATCCGCGCAGCGTGAGGTGCTCGAGCGCCGTCAGCTCGGCGAGGGAGGGCACCTCGACCAGGCGTCCGGGATCCCCCGAGAGCTCAAGCGAGGTGAGCGCGGGGAACGAGTCGACCACGTCGTCGAGGTCGAGCAGGGCAATCTCCTCGACGCGGAGGGTTCTCACGTTTTCCAGGCCGTCCAGCGCGGGCATCCCGCCCACCACACGAACACTCAGATCGCGTCCGGAATGCGCCGCCGACACCTCGGTGACCGGGATCCCCACGGCGCCCAGTCCGCTCAGGCCCTCCACCAGATCCTCGACCGAGACATAGGCGGACCCCGAGGAGAATCCGCGAACGGTGAGATGGGTCAGGGATTCGGGCAGGACCAGGCGCTCCACGCCGGTGATGTCGAGGTCCAGCTCGGTCAGCGAGGTGGAGCCATAATCGCGCAGGCCGCCGGGCCCATCGGCGTCTTCCGGGCCGTTATTGACGGATTCAGCTGCGGTCATGAGTATCCCCTCGCCAGGCGCGGGCCCTCGCCCGACGCTGCACTCAGCCTACCCGGGGTGGCCGCCAGGCACGAGGACGGCACCCGCTCCGTGACGACCGGTGCCGCATGAGTCTCGATACCCCCAGTCCTCGGCACAAACGCGATCAGGGCGTCCCGAACCCTCGCCTTAACGCCCCCATTCCACTACGATTCCTAGCTAAAGCCGCATCGCCGCGTGCACTCGGCCAGGCGAAACCCATGCGCACACCCGATTGGACCCCGTGAGAGCCTCAATCCTGCGTCATCATTCTCCGTCTCGACGCCTCGGCGCCGCCGGCATCGGCCTCGCCCTGGTGGCCGGTTCCCTGCTCGGAGCCTCGGCTACCCAGCCCGCCCAGGCGGACGTGAACACCGTGCAAACCATCAACTCATCCTCCATCGTCTGGGGCCCGGCCAACATCGTCACCGGAACCCTCCACAACGGTTTCGGCTTCCGCGCCGATCCCGGACTGGTGGGCTGGACCTTCTCGGCATTTCAGGAGATCGGCGCGCTGAGCCTCAGCCGGGATGGAGTCGGCTGGGACTTTGCGGCGGACACGCACTCGGTGAACACCCGCGTGGGCGGGAAGAGCGTCATCACCCTCACCGGAAACACGGGTGAGACCTTCGCCGAGGCCTACACGGTGACCCTGACCCTGACCATCGAGGGCAACTACGCCCGCTGGTCGTATTCGATTGCGGGCGACAACGCGGATACCCTGACCGCGACCTTCGCCGGAGCCTTTGCCGCCCGACACACGTCGGTGATCGAAGCCACCGCCACCACCCTGCTCGCCCACAACGTGGACGCCTCCGGACCGCCCGCCCCGATCACCGGAATCTCGGTCAAAACCGACGGCTTGGCCCCGACCCTGACTTCGGATTCGGACTCCGGCGAGTTTTCGGCTTCCACCACGGGGGCGGGCTCGTTTGAGGTGACCGCCCTGCTGGTTGACTATCCGGTCGGAGCGCCCAGTTCGCTGAACGCCGCGCTGGCATTCACTCGCCCGCTGCTGGCCAACATCGATGCGCACTTTGGCGAGACCCACCTGGCCCCCGGCGCACCGCTGAGTTTCCAGAACGCCTCGGTGATTCAGGGCACCCCCGTCGACACCGAGCTCACCACCACAATCGGTGAGGAACTGATCGACATGGGGTACTTCCTACTCCCCGGGCTCGACGCCACCGCCCGGGCAACGGGGCTGCCCGCCGGACTCACCCTCACCACGATCATCGGAGACAAGCCCACCGCCGAAGAGGATGCCGAGCCCGAGGTAATCTGGCCGGAAGAGGGGGAGGAAATCCTCCCGGTTCCGCGACCGGCCCTCGACGCCCGCGTCGCGGCCGATGCGCCCGCGGAGGCACCGATCTCCTTCCGCCTGAGCGGGACCGCGACCACCCCCGGTGTCTACACGGTCCCGGTCACCATCTATCTCGCGATCCCCAAGGACGCTTTCCCCGGGACCACCGACGGCCAGGAGTTACCCTTCCCCCAGCCCATCGGCGTCTACCCGCTGGACACCACACTCACGGTCACCGTGGCCCCGCGGGTGAGTAACGAGTCGCCCACCCCGACCGCACCCGCCGAGACCCCGGGAAGCACCGCCACCCCGACCGGTGCCGCGGCTCCCCCGGTGGGCACGCCCCCGGGTACCACCCCGGGCAGCGCCCGCGGAGGCTCCGCCCTGCCCACCACCGGTGGCGACTTCGGTGCGCTGGCCCTGCCGATTGGCCTGCTCGCGGCCGTGGGAGCGGTCCTCCTGCTGGGCGCGCGACGCCGCCGGGCGGCGGAGTAGGCACCGCCTGATCCGTCACCTCAATCGGTCGATTTCTCCCCGCGAGAAATCGGCCGATTGTGCGTGGGCGGATCGCTCGGACACACGCCTGTAATAGACGCTCGCGGCGACCGAATGCCCGTAAGCTTGGGGGTCATGAGCACCTCGGAACGACCCGAACCCGGCACCGCCCCGGCCGTTCTGACGATGGCACAATCGCGCGCCCGGATCCCCAAAAAGGGCTCCAAGGGGGCTCGCACCCAGCAGCGCATTCTCGATGCGGCCCTTGAGCTGTTTGCCGAGTCGGGATTCAACGCGGTGTCGCTGCGGGAGATCGCCGCCCGCGCCGAGATCACCCACGTGGGACTGCTGCATCACTTTGCCAATAAGGACGAGATCCTGATGCGGATCATGGTGTCCCGAGACATCACCGATGAGCACAGCCTGCGCGAGCAGCTCACCGCGCTGCACGAGGCGCAGAAGAGCTCCGAGGATCCGCTGATCGACCTGCGCTGGTACCTGGATCACCTACACCGCATCACCACCCAGCCGCACATGATCCCGCTGTACGTGAAGATTTCCAGCGAGGCCACCGATCCCGCCCACCCCGCCCACCAGCACTTCGTGACGCGCTATCAGACCGCGCAGGAGCTGATCAGCGACTCGATTGCCCGCACCTATGCGCGCCTGGGCATGACCACGCCGCTGGTTCCCGCCGATCAGGCGGCCCAGCATATGGTGGCCCTCTCCGACGGCCTGCAGATTCAGTGGGAGTATGCCCCCGAGACGGTGAATCTGGAGCGCTCGATCCTCACCTATTTGGGTGCGATCGGGCTGCCGGTGGAGACCACAACACGCTAGCTGGCGCGCTGACCGTGATTTCCGGCGGCCCCGGAAGCCTCCTCCAGGTGGCGGATCGCCGCGGCGACAAAGCCCGCATCGGGACCCTCCTCGCCCCAGGCGGCCACACCCGCCCCAACCAGACCGGCTCGTGCCCCGGTGGCCGACGCTCCGATCGGCGGGACCGGCCGCCACGGCAGCAGGGTGCGGGTGCGCGCGCGCAGCGGGATCAGCAGGGTATCCCCTGCCAGGCCCAGCCCGCCGCCGATGACGATGCGGGCGGGATCGAGGATCGCGGTCAGCGCGGCGAGTCCACGTGCCAGCGCGTCCACCGCGTCGCTCCACACCTCGGCGGCCCGGGGATCGGTGGGGATCCGCGCGGCCACCTGGTCGGCACCGGAGGCCACGCCGCCGCGTTCCCGGTACCGGCGGACGATGTTGGCGGCCGACGCGTAAATTTCCACGCATCCGGCCAGACCGCACGGGCAGGCCTCGCCGCCGGGCACCACCACGATGTGCCCAAACTCCCCCGCGCCGCCGGCACCGCCGGTCACAAACCGGTCGCCGTCCACGAGGGCGGCGGCGATACCGGTGCCGATCGGCACGAAGGCCAGCGAGGCATCGGGCTCCCCGGCCGCCGCCAGCGCCGAACGCTCGGCCACCGCACCCGCGCGGGCATCGTGCAGCAGGACCGCGGGCAGCCCGAACTCCGCGGCGATGATGTCGGTGAGGGCGAGGTCGCGCCAGCCGAGGTTTGCCGAATAGCCGACGGTGCCGGTGGGGGTGTCGATCAGCCCCGGCGAAGCGAGGCCCACCCGGTGTGCCTCGCGCCCGCCCTCCCCCAGCTCTCGTTGCAGCTCGGTGAGGACCAGGCGGACGCCGTCCAGCGGGCCGCGCTGCTGTTCCCGGGTGGGGACCGTGATCTCCGCACACACCTCACCGGATCGCGTGAGCGCGGCGCCCTTGATGGTCGTCCCGCCGATATCGATCGCCAGCGCGATCTGCTCGGGGGTCGCGGCCAGGCGCGCGGCGGCCGGGGTGCTCATGCCCGAGCCTCGGCGGTGCCGAAGACCTCGGCCGAGCGATAGTAGCCACCGAATCCGAGCGCGTCCCACACCGGGGTCTGCGCGCGCAGTCGCGCGGCGGTGTCGGCCCACTCTCGGGGCTCGGCCCGCCACATCCGCTCGGCTACCAGCGGGAGGCGCGGCAGAAGCAGGAAGGCCAGGTCGTCGATCGACTCGATCGTCTCGGCCCAGATCGCCGCCTCGACCCCAACCACCCGGGCATCGTTCAGCGCGGTGCGGGCGTGGGCGACGGGATCCCAATCGTTCAGGCCCGAGGTCGGTTCGGCCGCATAGTGCGGGAACCCGGGCTCACCCGCGGCCACGGCGAGCGGGGTGCCATCGGCATCCACCCGGCCCTCGGCGTGCCGGCGATCCAGGTACAGCGGCGAGGAGGAGGACACCAGGATCGGGGTCTCCCGCGCGGTCGCCAGGCCGATATCCCCGGGGGCATGGGCGAAGGTCTTTGCGGCCAGCTCGACCAGCGGCAGGTACTCCTCGGGGACGCTGGCACGCATGGCGTCGGCGTCGAAGGCGTCCTTCTCGGCGATCCAGAATTGCAGCACGTCGCTCGGCTCGAAGACCTCGGCCCGCGCAGCCTCCTGCCAGCCAATGACCCGCTTGCCGAGGCCGCGCACGTGGGCGTGCAGCAGACCGACGAAGTCCGCGTACTGCTCATCCGGCATCCCGAAGGCCTCATCCCCACCGATGTGGAGGTAGGGACCGGGGCTGATCTCGGCCAGCTCGCTCAGGACCGTGGTCGCGAAGGTCACGGCCTCCGGGTTCTCGGGCGAGAGGAACTTCACCTGCGGGTGATCGAAGGTACCGGGGGTATCCAGCTCGGGATAGGCGGCGATCGCCGCGGCCGTGTGTCCGGGCAGATCCAGCTCGGGAATGATCGTAATAAACCGCTCGGCGGCGAAGGTGATCAGTGCCCGGAACTCCTCCCGGGTCCAGTGTTCACGCTCCCCCGTGGCCGAGACCGAGGCGACCCGCGGATAGGCCGTGGATTCCAGCCGCCAACCCTGGGTGTCGCTCAGGTGCAGGTGCAGAACGCTGATGCGGTGATAGGCCAGCAGGTCGATCACCGCCTCGATCTCGGCGGTCGGGTAGAGGTGCCGCACCGTGTCGAAGGAGAGTCCCCGCCAGGCAAAGGCGGGGCCGTCCACGATCGTGAGCGCGGGCAGCACGAGCTCGGAACCCGAGGTGTCCAGCGCCTGCAGGATCGTGACCAGGCCACGGAACGCCCCCTCGGAAGAGGCCGCGCGCAGCAGAACAAGGCCCTCGTGGGTGTCGATGGTGAAGCGCTCGTCGGCGGGGACCGGCCGCGGGTCAAAACCCGCGGCCGGGGCGATCCCGGTGGACTCCGGGTCGAGGCCCAGCTCGACCCGGATCCGGGCGTCGATCCCCACGGCAACGGGCTCGACCTCCACCCCGCGGGTGCGCCGGGCCAGCGTGGCAAACGTGTCCAGGACCGCATCGAGCCCGGGCGCGGCCTCGATCCGCAGGGTCTCACCCAGCGCAATCGGGTCGCCCAGGTGCACCGAAGCGGGCAGTGGAACCAGGGGTGAGGGGGTTGTGTGTGTCATCAGGGGAGGGCTTCCTTACCGTCTGGATTATCGCGGGGTGGACGCAAACTCGCGCTCATAGGCGGCCCGGCGCGCTGCCTGCTCGGCGGGCTGCGCGATCGGGGCCGAGAGCAGGAGCTTGCGGGTGTAGGGGTTCTGCGGGTTGTCGGTGACCCCCCGCGCGGTGCCGGTCTCGACGATGTCGCCGCGGTAGATCACCGAGATGCGGTGGCTCATATAGCGCACCACCGCCAGGTCGTGCGAGATAAAGAGGTAGGACACCCCGGTCTGCTCCTGGATCTCCAGCAGCAATTCCAGCACCGTGCGCTGGGTCGTCAGGTCGAGCGCCGACACGGCCTCGTCGCACACGATCAGCTTGGGGCTGATCGCCAGCGCCCGGGCGATCGCGACCCGCTGTCGCTGACCGCCGGAGAATTCCCGCGGCAGCCGCTCCAGCGCATCCGCGGGCAGGGACACCCGATCCAGGAGCTGGCCCACCCGGCGCCTGGCGTCGCGCGAGGTGTAGCCCTGGGCGAGCAGCGGCTCGGAGAGGGTGTCCCCGATCGAGATGGCCGGGTTCAGCGAGGTGTAGGGATCCTGGAACACCACCTGAATGTCTCGGCTGAGCGAGCGGCGGTGCCGGGCCGAGAGGTTGTCGATCCGCTTCCCCTGGAAGAGGATCTCGCCCCCGGAGACCGGGGCCAGCCCGAGGATCGCCCGGCCGATGGTGGTTTTGCCGGAGCCCGACTCCCCCACCAGCCCCATCGTCTCGCCCTCACGGACGTCGAGGGAGACGCCGTGCAGTACCTCGTTGGGGGACTTCCGGAAGCCCTTGCTGCCAAACGCGACGCGCACGTCGTTGACCTCAAGGAGCGAGTTTTCCCGGGTCATGCGGAGACCTCCGTGGATCGGGGCTGCCATTCGGGACGCGCGTCGACACCGTCGAGTGCGGCCCCCAGCAGCTGGCGGGTATAGGGGTGTTCGGGGGTAACCAGGATCTGTTCGGTGGTGCCCTGCTCGACGATCCGACCCTGCTGCATGACCGCCACGCGATCGCAGAGGTCGGCAACCACGCCGAGGTTGTGGGTCACGATCAGCACGCCGATGCCGCGGTCCGCGCGCAGGCGACGCAGCAGGCTGAGCACCTCGGCCTGAACGGTCACATCCAGCGCGGTGGTGGGCTCATCGGCCACCAGCAGGTCGGGGTCGCAGGACATGGCCCCGGCGATCAGCACGCGCTGCGCCATGCCACCGGAGATTTCATGCGGGTAGGCGGCGAAGGTGCGGGCGGGATCGGCGATCTCCACCATCTGCAGCAGCTCCAGCACTCGCGCCTTGGCCGCCTGCTTGGAGAGTCCCAGGCGCACGCGCAGCGGTTCGGCGAGCTGATCGCCGATCGTGAAGGACGGATCGAGGTTACTCATCGGCTCCTGCGGCACATAGGCCACCACGGTGCCGCGCAGCTCGCGGTGCTTCTTCTCGGCCAGGCCGATGACCTCGGTGCCCTGAATGGTCACGCTGCCGCGGGAGACCGATCCGCCCTCGGGCAGGATGCCCAGGATCGAGAACGCCGTCTGGCTCTTTCCCGAACCTGACTCCCCCACCAGGCCGAGGATTTCCCCGGGCTCGATGTCCAGATTGATGCCGTGCACAACCTCTCGGTCGCTCCCGTCGGCCAGCTCGTAGCTCACGGCCAGGTCGCGGATCGAGAGCAGCGCACCGCGGGTTTCCGGGGCCGGCACCGAGGTGCTGGGAACCACGTCCGCGGGGGCGGCGTTCTTGTTCTTGCGGCGGCGGGCCGCGGGGGCACCGCGCTCGCCCAGCACGTCGGAGAGACCGCTGGCTAGCAGCACCAGCGAGGCACTCGTGAGGCCCAGAGCCAGACCGGGCCAGAGCAGCAGCAGTGGCGCGCGCTGAATGTTCTGGAACGCCTCGTTGAGCATCGCACCCCAGGTCGGGGTGTCGCCGCTGGAGATTCCCAGAAACTCCAGACCCGCCTGCAGCCCGATGGCCACGCCGGCCACCAGAGCCACCTGAATGATGATCGGCGCGCGTACCACGATGAACACGTGGCGACCGATGATGCGCCAGTCCCGCAGACCCGACACCCGGGCGGCGTCCACATACAGCTCGTTGCGGACATTGCCCACGATGCCGCGCACCAGGCGGAAGAAGCTCGGGGCCACCAGGACACCCATCACGATCATCAGGACCCAGACGGTCGGGCCGAGGATCGCCCGCGAAGCCAGCAGCACCACCATCGCCGGGAGGGACATCACCAGGTTCACGATCCAGCTCGAGGCCGAATCGAACCAGCGCCCGTAGTAACCGGCGATCAGACCGGTCGGGATGCCCAGGACCAGCGCCACGATCAGCGCGATGCCCGCACCGCTCATGGTGTTCTGGGCACCCCAGATCAGGCGGCTGAAGACGTCGCGCCCGGCCGAGTCGAAGCCCAGCAGGTGGGTTCCGTCGGCGGGACCGAAGGCATCCTTGAGCGAGGAGGCACCGGGATCAAACGGGGCAAGCAGCGGCGCGAAGATCGCCACCAGCACCACGAGGGCCAGCACAATCGCCGCGGCCACGGCCAGGGGCTTGCTCAGGAAGCGGCGGAACGCGGTGACCGGGCGGGCCGTGGGGGCCAGCGCAATCGCGGCGGTCGAGTCCGGAATGGGATCACTCATGCGAGTCTCGCTTTCGGGTTGAGCCAGCTCACCACGACGTCCACGAGGAGGTTAATAACCACCACGCCGATCACCGTGAACATCACCAGGCCCATGATGATGGGGATATCACCCCGGGTTGTATAGGAGACGGTCATGCTGCCAATACCCGGCAGACCGAAGATCTGCTCGACGATGACCGCGCCGCCCAGCATGCCCACAAACTGCATGCCGAGCACCGTGAGGGCGGGGGCCGAGGCGTTTCGCAGCACGTGCCGGAAGATGATCCGGCGCGGGCTGAGCCCCCGCGAGCGCAGCGTGCGCACGTAGTCCTTACGCATGACCTCGATAACCGAGGCGCGCACCTGCTGGGAGACCCCGGCGATCGATCCGACCGAGAGCGCCAGGATCGGCAGCGTCACGGTGGAGAGCCAGCCCGCCGGGGAGGTGAAGAAGTCCACGTAGCCGATCGCTGGGAACCAGCGCAGCTGTACCGCAAACACCAGCACCATGATCAGGGTGACCAGGAAGCCGGGCAGGGCGTACCCCACGACCCCGATGATCTGGACAAACCGGTCGGCGGCGCCGCGGCGCACACCGGCCCAGATCCCCAGCGCAAACGAGACAACCGCGGTGATCAGGGTCACACCCACCATCAGGGAGAGGGTGACCGGGATCCGGTTGCCAATCGCGCTGAGCACATTCTCGCTGGTAAACCAGGACGAACCCAGGTCACCGCGGAGTGCGTTACCCAACCAGGTGAGATACTGCACGAGTACCGGCTGATTGAGCCCGAGCTCCGCGTTTTTTGCGTCAACGAGGCTCTGCTCCGCCGCCTGACCGAGCAGGACACGTCCCACATCGGTGTGCGGGGCGGAGAGCAGAAGGAATGTTATTGCCGAGATGACAAACAGCAGGACGATACTCGCCAGGAGCCGTCGAATGAGAAAGGAAATCATGGTCGTGGGGACGAGCCTTACCTGTTACTTGGCCGGGGTGTAGTTGTAGATCGACGGCACGGCCATACCCGACTGCTGGGTCACGTTAACGCTGCCGTCGGTGACCAGGGCATAGGTCTGGCGATAGAAGGGAACAAACCACCCCTGCTCAACAATGTGCTTGTTGAGCGCCTGGGCGTCGGCCTTCGAATCGGCGACGGACTCGTGCTGAATCTTGTTCACCAGTTCGGTGGCCTCGGGATCGGTGTATCCGAAGATGTTGAACGAGCCCGGCAGCAGCTGGCTGGAGATCATCAGCCAGTCGTTTGCCGGCTGACCGAGGCTCAGCACGAGGCCGGGGAAGCCCTTATCGGTGAAGATCTGCTTGAGTGCGGTGGCCTGGTCGACGTCCTGCCAGGTGAGCTTCACACCCACGGCGGCGAAGTCGGCCTTGAGCGAGGCGGCGAGCGCGTCGTCCACGATGGCCGCCATCCGCGGCAGGGTCAGGTCGAACCCGTTGGCGTAGCCTGCCTCGGCCAGGAGTTCCTTGGCCTTCTTGGGGTCGTGGGTGTAGTAGTTGTCCAGCGACTTGTCATAGCCCAGGGTGTCGGTGCCAAACATCTGGCTGGTGGTGGTGCCCAGTCCCTGACGGATCTGCTTGAGCATGGTGTCGCGGTCGATGGCGTAGTTCAGCGCCTGACGCACGCGGGCGTCGCCGAGCGCGGGGACCATCGCACCGGCGCGGTCAAACAGGATGATGCTCTGCACGTCGACGTTGGAGTCCTGGATCTTCAGCTGTGCGTCCTGCTTGGCGGCGGCGCGCTGATCGGCACTCTGCAGCAGCGCGGTGTCGATCTGACCGGTCTTCAGGCCGTTAACAATCGCGTTTTCGTTGTCGAAGACGCTCAGGGTCAGCGTCTGATAGGGCAGCTTGTCGCCCCAGTACTTGGGATCACGGTCGTAAACCCACTTGGTGCCGATCACGGTTTTACTTTTGTCCAGCTGATAGGGGCCGGTACCGTCCGGGGTGGTTTTCAGGGCGTCCGGGTTGGCAAACGCGGCCGGGTTGGCCATCAGACCCGCCGAGTCACTCAGGCGGAACAGCAGGCTGGGGTCCGGGGCACTCAGCGTGATGGTGACGTGGGTGGGGTCTACGACGGTGATTTCGGAGATGTTTTTGAGCCCCTTGGAATCGCCACCGGTGCTGGTTCGGAACCGGTCCATGTTGGCCTTGACCGCTTCGGCATTGAAGGGTGTACCGTCGTGGAACTTCACGTCGTCACGCAGGGTGAGGGTGAGCTGGGTGTTGTCGGCGTTGTACTCCCACTTGGTGGCGAGCATCGGGGTGAAGTCCCCGTTGGCCTGACGTCGAATCAGTGTGTCATAGACCGCCTGGAAGAACGGCACGTTGCTGCCGGTGGCGGCGGTGGGGTCCAGGCTCTGCGGGATACTTAGCGTGGCGATGTTGAGGGTGTCGGATGCCGCCGGAGATTGAGCTGCGCCCGCACATCCGGACAGCAAAACACCCGTGGCGAGGGTGAGTGCGGCAAAGCCACTCCACTTTCCAAGTTTCATAGTTCTAAACCTCGTTGCTTAGATCACTGATCGAAATCGGGATCGGGTTGGGGGTCCCCAGTTGGGGTGTACGTCATCCTATACACATTTTTCTACCATGTGGTACTTTTTATTTTCAGCGGGGCATTCGCGCCGCCGCACACCGAATTTCAGCGAGGAGATGAGACCCTGTGACCCCCACGCCCCCGACTCGCAAGGGCGGGCAAACCCGCACCCGCATCATCGACTCGGCGTTTGAGCTGTTTGCCGAATCGGGCTTCAAGGGCGTCTCGATCCGCGAGATCGCGGCCAACGCCCACATCAGTCACGTAGGTCTCCTGCACCACTTCGGCAGCAAGGACGAGCTGCTACTCGAGGTGCTGCGCCGCCGAGACAGCTCGGATATCGCCGAGCTGCGCGACGGTGCCCACGGGCTCGAGGTGCTTGAATGGGCGCTGCATGTGATCCACGACAACGTCTATCGCCCGGGCATCGTCTCGCTGTTTGTGAAGGTGTCCAGCGAGGCCACCGACCCCGAGCATCCGGCGCACGTTTTCTTCGCCGACCGCTACGAGCTGCTGTGCACGGTGGCCGGACGCGCCTTCGCCGAGCTCTTTGCCGAGTCGCCGCCCCCGGTGGACATCTCCCCGCTGGATGCCGCACGCCAGTTTGTCGCCCTCGCCGACGGCCTGCAGCTGCAGTGGATGCTCGCGCCGGACCGCGTCACGACCTACGATTCACTCGTGGTCTTTCTGCGCACCCTGGGGATCACCCCGCGGCCGGCTCCCAGTTTTCCCGAGTATCGCCCCGGCGTTACCGCGGGCCACCCCGAAAGGACACCGATTCGATGACATCCCCTTCCCCCGACTCCCCCGCCGAGCTGACCCTCGAAGAAAAGGCCTCGCTCACCTCGGGCAGCGCCACCTGGTACTCCACTGCCGCCGGGGACATCCCGCGCCTGATGCTCACCGACGGGCCGCACGGCCTGCGTCGCCAGCAGGAGGGCGGCGACAACCTCGGCATCGGCGACAGCGTCCCGGCCACCTGCTTCCCGCCCGCCGTGGGCCTCGGATCCTCCTGGAACGTGGACCTCGCCCACCGCATCGGCGAGGCGCTGGGCCGCGAGGCCCGCGCGCAGGGGGTGCACGTGCTGCTGGGTCCGGGCATGAACATCAAGCGCTCCCCGCTGGGTGGGCGCAACTTTGAGTACGTGTCCGAGGACCCGCACATCACCGGACGGATCGCCGCCGCCCTGGTGCGCGGCATCCAGTCCCGGGGCGTGGCCGCAACCCCCAAGCACTTTGCGGTCAACAACCAGGAGACCGACCGGATGCGGGTGAGCGCCGATGTGGATGAGCGCACCCTGCGCGAAATCTATCTCCCGGCGTTTGAGCACGTGGTGACCGAGGCGCAGCCCTGGGCGCTGATGTCGGCCTACAACCGCATCAACGGCACCTTCGCCAGCGAGGATCCGGCGCTGCTCACGGACCTGCTGCGCGGCGAGTGGGGCTTTGACGGCGTGCTCATGTCCGACTGGGGCGCGGTGAATGACCGGGTCGCCTCGGTAGCCGCGGGCCTCGATCTGGAGATGCCGCCGTCGGAGACGGATGCCGAAATTGTGGACGCGGTCAACAATGGCACCCTCGACGAGGCCGTGCTGGACACCGTGGCGGAGCGCCTGCGCCTGCTGGGCGCGCGCACCACCGACCCGGCACTCGCGACCGATCCGGTGGATGTGGACGCCCACCACCGCCTGGCCGCCGATGCCGCCGCCGAGGCGATGGTCCTGCTGCGCAACGAGGGCGACCTGCTGCCGCTGGATCCCGCCGCCGGCGCGCGGATCGCGGTGATCGGCGAGTTCGCCCGCACCCCGCGCTATCAGGGTGGCGGATCCAGCCGCGTAGTTCCCACCCGCCTATCCGGCGCCCTCGAGGAGATTACCGCGCTGATCGGCGCCAAAAACGTCGCCTTTGCGCCCGGATTCTCGCTCACCGATACCCCGGACACCGCCGCGTCCCTGGCCGAGGAGGCCGTGAACGCGGCGACCGGCGCCGAGCAGATCCTGCTGTTCCTGGGCCTGCCCGACGGCTTCGAATCCGAGGGCTTTGACCGCGACACCCTGGCGCTGCCCGCCGGGCAGCTCGCGCTGCTTGAACGCCTGACCACCCTGAACATCCCGATCGTCGTGGTGCTCTCCAATGGGGCCACGGTCGAGGTGGCGGAGTGGGCATCCTCGGTGGAGGCGATCCTGGAAACCTGGCTGCTGGGCCAGGGCGGCGGCCTGGCCACCGCCGAGGTCCTGTTTGGCCTGTCCTCCCCCGGCGGCCGCCTAACCGAAACCATCCCGCTGCGCCTCTCGGACACCCCGTCATTCCTGCACTTCCCCGGACGCGACGGACACGTGGGGTACGGCGAGGGCGTCTATGTGGGCTACCGCCACTACAACACGCTGGATGTGCCGGTCGCCTATGAGTTCGGCTTCGGCCTGGGCTATACCCGCTTCGACTTTGCCGATCTCGCCGTGGTGCCGGGCACCGATCCCCACACCTGGGTGGTGTCGGCCACCATCACCAACGTCGGCAAGCGCGCCGGATCCGAGGTGGTTCAGCTCTATGTGGGCACCACCGAGGGCACTCCGACCCGTCCCGCGCACGAGCTGCGCGGATTCGCCAAGGTGCACCTGGCCCCCGGGGAAAGCGAGCGGGTAACCCTGAACCTGAGCGCCCGCGACTTCGCCACCTGGGACTCGGGTCAGCACCGCTGGCGCGTGGATGCCGGGGCCTACACCGTGCAGGTCGGCTCCTCCTCCCGGCGCATTCATCTGAGCGAGACCATCGAGGTGCCCGGAGACGGCTGGGTGCCCGAGCTCAGCGAGTACTCCACCGTGGGTGAGTGGTTTGCGCACCCGGTGGGTGGCCGGCTGCTGCAGAGCGTTCGGGATCGAATGGAGGCGTTTGCCGCCGGCGGTGCCCCCGAGCTGCTGCGGATGGTGGAGCAGGTGCCGATCATCAAGCTGGTGTCCTGGAAGATGGGCCTGACCCTGGAGCGGGTGCGCGAGATGGTGGCGTTTGTGGCCAGCCAGCGCTAACGGCGCCCCGCACCGTGCCCCGCCTCCGCGCCGATCGTTCGGCTCGGGGGCGGGGCGTTTGGGCATCCCGGGTCCACTCGGGTAACACGGGCGAAATATTCGCTACACTGCTTCACGTCTCCTGGGATTTTCCACTACGGTGTCAAGCGATTATTCGCATCACACCGACACCCTGCTGTCGACCCATGACGCTGCGAATCCACCCCGATTGGATCCTGTGAACCCCTCCCCCCCTCCGCGCGGGCACCCGAACCCGCCGCGCCACCGCCACCGGCGTCGGCGTCGGTCTGGCACTGACCGAGGGCGATCGCTCCTGGGAATTCTCCGCCAGCACCACCGATCTCGACCTGAACGAGGGCGGAACCTCGACCCTGACCCTGACCGGCAACACCGGCACCGAGCTGTACGGCAACTTCACCGTGAAGCTCGTGCTCACCTTCCAGGGTAACTATGGGCGCTGGTCGTACTCGATCACCGGGGGCAACACCGCCAACGTCACCTCGACCCTGTTCGCCAACCTGGGCTCGGATCAGAGCACGCAGACCGAACAGAAGGGCAACACCCTCCTCGCCTGGGATGGCCCGGAGCTCTTCGGCCCGGTCCTGGGCTTCGCGGTGGACACCAACGGTAGCGCGCCGACCTTCACCCCGGATGCCACCTTCCCCAGCAACATCAGCATCGCCACCACCGGTGCCAGCACCTTCACCACCACGGTGCTCGTGCAGGACTATGTGGCCGGATTCGAGTCCTCCCAGCAGGCGGCCCTCGACTTCGTGCGCGGCACCCTCCCGGCACTTAAGCGGCACTTTGGTGAGACCACGGGGGGTTCGGGACTCGCTGATCCCGCTCACCGGCACCACCGTGGACGCGAACGTCGCGATTTCGCAGGATGTCGAAGCCTCCTTCGACCAGCGACTGATCGACTTCCACTATTTCGCCCACCCCACCTATAAGCCGGTGATCCACGTGGGCACCCTGCCCGCGGGTCTGCAGCTGACGGCCACGGATAACCTCGAACCCGAGTTCCCCGCGCTGGCGGCCCGCGCCGCGGGTGACCAGCCCGTCGCCCCGATGACCTTCACCCTGTCCGGCACCGCGACCACCCCCGGTGTCTACACGGTCCCGGTGACCGTGTACCTGATCGAGCGCGACCCGCAGGCACCGATGGACCTCCAAGCACTGCGCGCGGTCCCCGCGGTCAACGATGAAGACCAGCCGGGCACCAACCCGCTCGACACCTCGGTGACGATCACCGTCAAGGCCCGGGCCGTGAATCCCACGCCAACCCCGAGCCCAACCGCCTCGACCCCGGCTTCGAGCACCCCGACCGCCTCGGCGCCGGCCGCTCCGCCCGGGACCGCCTCCCCGTCGGCACACGCCGCCGCGGTTGCGGGCGGAATCCTCGCCCACACGGGTGAAAACGCCGCCGGGTTTGCCCTGCCGATCGGTGCCCTGATCGCCCTGGGCGCGGTGCTGTTCATCGGCGCCCGTCGCCGCCGCGCGGTGAGCTAGTACCCCACCACACCCCTCGCATCCGTCCGGTTCCCCAGGGAGCCGGGCGGACACCGCGGTCGCGCGCGGGTGCGCTATCCGACGATCAGCAGCCAGCCGGCCAGGCTCGCCAGCGAGATCACCAGCACCGGCAGGGTCAGCACGATGCCGGTCTTGAAGTAGCGCCCCCAGCCGATGTGGATGCCGCGGCGATCCAGCACGTGCAGCCACAGCAGCGTGGCCAGGCTGCCGATCGGGGTAATCTTGGGGCCGAGGTCCGAACCGATCACGTTGGCGTAGATCATCGCCTCGTGGGTCAGCCCGGTGGCCCCGGCGGCGCCGATGGCCAGGGCCGCGATCAGCACGGTGGGCAGGTTGTTCATGATCGAGGCGAGGATCGCGACGATCACGCCGACACCCAGGGCGGTGATCCACACGCCGTGGTTGCCCAGCTCGGCAAACACCCCGGCCAGGTGATCGGTCAGGCCCTGATTTCGCAGGCCGTACACCACCAGGTACATCCCCACCGAGAAGATCACGATCTGCCAGGGTGCCTCGCGGACGACCTTGGTGACCGAGATGCGCCGCAGCCGCACGCTCCCATCGGGTGCCGTGCCCGCCCCCTCACCCGCTTCGAGGGACTTCGCCCGGCTAAAGAGGAACGCGGGCTGCCGGGCGGCCACCAGGATCAGCGCAAGCGCGCCCACGGCGGTCACGATCGAGAGCGGGATGTGCAGCGGATCGGCCACAAAATAGCCCACCAGCAGCACCCCGAGCACCACAAAACCGGCGGTGAAGGTCAGCGGATCGCGAATCGCCGAGCGCGGGTCGGCTGCCGAGGCCGGATCGTAGCGCCGGGGAATCGAGCGTCTGAACGCCAGGTAGAGGACGCCGAGGCTTGCCGCCACGGTCACGATCCCCACCGGAACCATGACCAGCGCATAGCGGGCAAAATCCACCCCGAAGTAGTCGGCGCTGACGATGTTGACCAGGTTGGAGATGACCAGGGGCAGGCTGCCGGCGTCGGCAATAAAACCGCAGGCGAGCACAAACCCCAGCGAGGCGCGGGCCGAGAATTTCAGGGCGAGCAGGATCTGGATCACGATCGGGGTGAGGATCAGCGCCGCCCCGTCGTTGGCAAACAGCGCCGAGATCACCGCCCCCAGCAGGATCACCAGGACAAACAGCGCGCGACCGTTACCGCGTCCCCAGCGGGTCACGTGCAGGGCCGCCCACTCAAAGAGTCCGGACTCGTCCAGGATGAGCGAGATCAGCACGATCCCCACAAACGCGAACGTCGCGTTGCCCACGATGTCCCAGACGGTGGGGATATCACTCAGGCTCACAACGGTGGTGAGCAGCGCCAGCGCGGCACCGCCCAGCGCGCTCCAGCCGATGCCGAGTCCTCGGGGTTGCCAGATCACCAGCACCAGGGTGATCACAAAGATGGCGATGGCAACAACGGTCACGTGGGGGCTCCTTGGCCTGCGGGGATGAATAGATTATGCGCCCCGATGGGGCCTCGGGCCCGGCGCGGCGCAATAATTTCGAGTCGGGTGGGCCGGGCCGGGTCCGATCACAAGGGGTGACGGCGAGGGCCGAGCGGCTCCTAGAGCGCCTGCACCTCGGCACCCAGCGCGGGCAGCGCGCCGGGAACCAGACCAAAGTAGGCCCAGGTTCCGCGCTGCTCGCGGGTGAAGATGCCCGCCTCCACCAGGATCTTCAGGTGGTGGGAGACGGTGCCCTGGGTGAGTCCCAGCGGCTCGGTCAGGTCACACACGCACGCCTCGCGGTTGGCCTGGGCGGACACCAGGGAGATGAGCCGCAGGCGGGTGGGATCGGCGATCACCCGGAGTCGGGAGGCGAATTTTTCGGCCTCGGTGCGATCGAGCGCGGCCGCCGCGCCCCCGGGCTCACAGGTTTCGGCGCGTCCCGAGATATCGGTGAGCGCCAGGGTGAGGGATGGGGTGCGCGACACGAGGTCTCCATTTCATATTGATGAGCATCAATGTATAGTCATCCTATACATTGATCCCCGTCAATATCCACCCGAGGAGTCTCATGTCCCCCATCGCCACCGTTCTCTTTGTCTGCGTCCACAACGCCGGCCGTTCCCAGATGGCCGCCGGCTTCCTGGAGCACCTGGCCGGGGGCCGCGTCGATGTGCGTTCGGCCGGGTCCGAACCCCGAGATGCCCTGAATCCGGTCGCGGTCGAGGCGATGGCCGAGGTGGGCATCGATATCGCCGCCTACTCCCCCAAGATCCTCACCACCGATGCAGTCCGCGAGGCCGATGTGGTGATCACGATGGGCTGCGGCGACACCTGCCCAATCTTCCCCGGCAAGCGTTATGAGGATTGGGAGCTCACCGATCCCGCCGGGCAGGGCATCGAAACCGTCCGCGGCATCCGCGACGAGATCCGCGCCCGGGTCGAGGCGCTGCTCGCCGAGCTCACCGCCGGGCCGTAGGCCCTCGGAGCGTGGGCGGCTGGGAACCCCGGCCGATATTGGTTCCTATGTCACGTTTCTGGTATCCCCGGCGGGGCACTGGATCTCGGGTCAGCTCCTGCACGCCGACGGCGGAATCTCCGCGCGTTACTAACGAGCGACGCGCACCCGCAGGCCAAGACTCGGTGCCAGCGTCGCCACGGCGCGATCCAGCTGATCGAGGAGCACCTCGACGTTTTCGGAGCCGAGCGGAGCATTCAACCACGAGTGTTGGGCCGCCCGCACGGCCACCACGAACACCTCGAAGAGCAGGCGAGCACGCAGCGCCTGGGCCCCCGCGTGAGCGGCAATTGCCGCGGCTATCGCGGGGGTGAGGGCCGCACAAAATCCGAGATTGTGCGCGACGATCGACGCATGCTCACCCTCCAAGACCAGGGCCCGCCGCATGGAGATGATCCACTCGGGATCTCGCTCGGCGCACACTCGCGTGGCCTCGGCAAACGCCTCCTGAACCACCGCGAACACCGAAGCCCCGGATCTCACGTCGCGCAGCCGCTCATCCAGGATCGTCCTAAACGCGTTCCACTGATCCTGCAGCGGCATCATCGCCGCGTCTTCACGCCCCGCAAAATAGCGGAAAAAGGTGCGCTTTGACACTCCCACATCGGTGCACATGCGCTCCAGCGTTGGACCGCCCACGGCGAAGGACAGCTGGGCCGCATCCGTGAGAGTGCGCCGAGTCTCGGCCTTCTTGCGATCGCGCAGGCCACCCACTCGGGGACTCGATGACACCGTTACCATGACCACACAGTAGCATTTTTGGCACGCGGTGGCATTTGCGTCGGCGTGCCGCTCGGTTCCACTGGAAACTGAATGCCCGGTCCCTATGAGGCGAAGTACAGCGGGTAGTGCAGCGCGCACCCGGGGTTGAACGGTGCCGCACAGTGCGGGCACGCATCCGCGGCCATGTATTCGATGACACTGAGTTCGACCCCGCACATCCCGCACAGGACCGCGAGCCGATCTCGGGCGTCCGCCGGCCAGGGCGTGGCGGGGTGATCGGCGGTTTCCTGGTGGCACAGGTGGCAGGGATAGTAGCGATCGCAGCAGATGAAACGGATCGCGATCACATCCAGCTCGGTGGCGTAGTGGATGCAGCGGGTGTGCTCATCCACGGTGGGACCGTATACGCGCACGCTCATCGAACCACCTCCACAACCGCGGCCACGCCCATGCCTCCGCCGATCGATGCGGCGGCGATCCCCAGCGTGCCGGACGGCGCGCCCCCACGCACCAGACGGCTGAACAGCCGCACGATGCCCACGGCACCGCTGGCACCCCACGGATGCCCCAGGGCGAGCGCGCCACCGTCGGCGCAGACCCGGGGGTCGTCCTCATCCACACCGATCCGATCCAGGACGGCGAGGGACTGGGCGGCAAACGCCTCGACAATCTCGATGCCGGTGATGCGCGCGAGGGGCACGTCGGCATGCTCCAGGGCCGCCAGGATTGCCGGAGCCGCGCCGATGCCCGGGAGGGCGGGGTCACAGCCCACCACCGCGTGCCCCCGCAAAATCAGGCCCGGCGCTCCCCCGGCCAGCGCCCGCGGCACCACCACGGTCGCGGCGGCACCGTCGCCGATGCGGGTGGAGGTGCCGGCGGTCAGGCTCCCCCCGGGAAACAGGGAGGGAAGGCGACCCAGGATCGCCGCCGCTCCACCGATGGCGTCGTCGGCCTCAAGGCCGGCCAGACTCACCAGCTCGTCTCGGAAGCGTCCCGCGTCCCGGGCGGCCAGGGCTCGGGCGTGGCTCCGGGCGGCGTGGGCGTCCTGCCGTGCCCGGGAAATCCCGTTGGCGGCGGCAAGGTCTTCGGCGGCGCGGACCATATCGGGGTCAGGGAATCCCACGGGTGCAAACGGGGCGCGGTCATAGGCGATCCCGGCCATCGAGCGCACGGGGGCGGTCGACGCGCTCTCGACACCCCCGGCGATGCGGGGACGCGAATCGCCCGCCCGGATCGCGCTCACCGCGTCGAGGATTGCCGCCAGCCCACTGCCACACTGACGGTCGACGGTCTCGCCGGGGGTGTGGACGCCGAGGCCCGCGGCCAGGGCGGCGACCCGCGCCGGGTTGCCGCCGGGGCCCATACAGTTCCCGAGGATCACATCGGCAATGTACAGCTCGTCGGGCCGCGCACGGTGCGGCTGCTCGGTCGGCCCGGCCGCCCCGCGATCGGATGCGATCCGAGTGGATACCCCATCCGCGGACAACGCGGCCGGAGGCAACTCGGCCGGGGACGACGAGGCGGTGGATAACGAGGCGGTGGATAACGAGGCCGCGGACACCGCGGCGCGCGCGTCTCCGAGCGCCGCGACGATCACCGGTGCCGCCAGCTCCTCCACCCGGAGGTGAGAGAGGGCACGTCCACGGGTGCCGATCGGGGTGCGCCGGGCGGCGATGATGACGGGTTCAGTGTGGGACACGATCCACCTCTCCGGCGAGAACTCGCCGCACAATCTCGGCGCGGGCGGGTTTGCCCGCCGCGGTTCGGGGCAGACTCCCGGCAAACCAGAGCCGCGGGCGCTGGGTGGGGGCAAGCCGATCGGATGCCGCATCGCGCAGAGCGTCGAGTGTGAGCACCTCCCCCGGATCCCCGGGCGCACTCTCGGTCTCGACCATCGCCGCGACCAGCGACCCGATGTTTCCGGCCGGATAGCCGAAGACCACCGCGTCGCGAACCCCCGGGATGCGCCGTAGTCCGGCCTCCACCTCCTCGGGGATGACCGTGGCAGAGGCCGTCTGGATGGCACCGTCCGCTCGCCCACGCAGGCGCAGCACGCCGTGGTCAAGTGTGGCCAGATCTCCTACGGTGATCCAGTCCCCGTCTCGCCGCAGCGGCCCTGCCGCACCCACGTACCCCAGCGCGGTGAAGGGCGAGCGTACCCAAAGGACTCCCGCGCGCACCTCCAGTTCGACGCCGGGAAAGGCCCGCAGCCCGTCGCCGCGGTCGAGCGCCACAAACGAGAGTTCGGCGGCACCGTAGTAGGTGATCACTCGAATGCCGCGCTCCTCGGCGCGGGCTCGCAGGCGCGGATCCAGATGCGAGCCGCCGACGAGCGCCGTGCGGACCGACGGGATCGCCTCCGCGTCCAGCATCAGCTGAAGCCCCTGCGGGGTTCCGTGGAAGGCCTCGGCCTCCCGGATCGACTCGGGGTCAAAAACCGGACGCGGTCCCAGTCCCGAGCGCGCATGGGCAAGCGAAAACAGGGTGAGCGAGGATACCGGGGGCGCGGGTAGAACGACCGTTGCAGCATCGCCGAGCACCTCGGTAATTGTCGGGAAGGACGCGGCCCAGGATTCCTCCGAGCGCAGCAGGATGCGCGGGGTACCGCTGGTTCCGGAGGTGACGCTAGCCCATGCCGCGCCGACGGGCGGGGTCGCGTCCGCCGCCAGCGCGCGCACCGCGTCCCACCGGGTCGAGGACCAGCGGGAATCCCCGATCAGCGGGATGTCTCCGGCCTCACGGACCTCCTCCAGGCGGCGCAGCACCGCATCCGTGTCCCCACGAAACGGGACGATTCGTGGACTCACGAGACCTCGGTCCCCTCGGGGAGCGCCGGGGCTCCCAGGCGTTCCGTACACGCGTGACTCACCACAACCTCCCGACCTGAACGGCGTTCTCCTGAACAATGTTCACTCTAGTCGGGGCGGCCGCCGATCCCCAAACGCGCCTGCTCTCGGCAACGAGCCTAGACCGCGGCGCGTTGCCCGCGTCCGATCAGCCCCACCCGCACCAGCAGCAGGTAAATCTCGCAGCCGAGGCAGAACCCGATTGCCGCGTTGAGGAAGGCGGCGATGAAGGCGGCGGATCCGGCGATCACCAGCGCCCAGGGCACCCCGATCAGGTGCAGCAGCAGCCCGATCCCGACGACGGTGAGGCCCACGGCCTGGGCAAAGCGCGGCGGCCGGGCATCCTCCCACTCGGTGGGCGGCGCGAGGCGCGGGCGCACCAGGCGTCGGAAGATTACGGTCAGCGGCTGGCTGGCCGGGGCGATCAGCGACCAAGCAAACAGGACCGCCACCAACAGCTGCACGAGGAATCCCGGGTCGGCAACCCGCTGCCCCAGCGAGAGCCCGCCGAGGTTGCCCCCGGTCGAGGTCCCGATGAGGGAGAGAAACACCCCGATAATCAGCAGCACGGAGGTGATGGCCGCCCCCACGCGCGGCGCACGCGGGTCGACGGTGCTGGGCGGAGGCCCGGGGCGAACGTGGTTTTCAGCTGCGGACATGGGATTCTCCAGGATCGGGTTCGCTGACGGGGACGGCTGCTGGTTCGCTCTCGATGTCGGATGGTCGCCAGGATGCGCTGAATGCGTCCAGCCGCGCCGACAACGCAGACTCACCCCCGCGCACGGGTTCCCTCCCCCACCACATCAAGCTCGGCGATCACGCTCTCCCGCGCGATCACTCCCGACAACCGGGCGGCGGTCCGTCCGGCACCATCGAGGACCAGCACGGTCGGGGTCTGCAGGAGGTTGAATCGACTCGCGAGGGCGGGGTTGTGGGTCACATCCACGTGGACAAAACCAACACCCTCGCGCTCATCGGCGAGCGCTGTCAGGAGGCGTTTGGTACCCGGGCAGCGCGCGCACACCTCGGTGCTGAACTGCACGACGGTGGCCGCGGACCCCAGGGCGTCCACACCAAATAGACCCGGGTCCAGGCGATCATCCACGGCGGGATGGGAAACCCGGCCGCCGCGGGCGCGCAGCACCAGCCCGATCACCAGGGAAAGCACAACGAGGCCGGCCAGGAAGGCCAGCCCCGTCAGCGGAGACATCGTTACCGCCCGATCCGCGCCGGGGCACGGCGCACGTGCGAGGCGGAGGGCGTGGGAGTAATCATGGTGCGAGCGTAGGCTCAGGATCCCGCGGGCACAACCCGTGCCCGTCACATGCGGTAACGGGTGTTACACCCCCAGCTGTCCCCCGCCGCGACGCATCTGCGCGGCGGCCGGGCAGTCGAACGGGTCTCGGGCGGCGAGGCCGACCCGGTTGAGGTAGGCGATCACGATCGCGTAGGAGCGCAGCACCGAGGTTTCGGTGTAGGGAACCTCGAGGGTCTTGCAGTGTTCGCGGACAATCTTGCGGGTGGCGGCCAGGTGCGGGCGCGCCATGCTCGGGAACAGGTGGTGCTCGATCTGGTAGTTCAGGCCGCCCATGAACCAGGCGACCCACGGTCCACCGTGGATGTTGCGGGAGGTGCGCACCTGCTTGGAGAAGAAGTCGAGACGGGCCGAGGGATCGATGATCGGCATGCCCTTGTGGTTGGGGGCGAAGGAGGCACCCATGTACACCCCAAACACGGCCATCATCACGCCGAAGAAGGCGAAGGCCATGCCCAGCGGCAGGAACAGGAACAGCGGGGTCAGGACCAGGGCGAAGCGCGCCGAGATCATGCCGATCTCGATCCAGCGACCGCGGACCTTACCGGGGCTTGCCAGGTGCTTGAAGCCCAGGAAATGCAGGTTCAGGCCCTCCAGCGTGAGCAGCGGGAAGAACAGCCAGCCCTGACGCTGGGTGATGAAGCGACGCACTCCCGTTGCGGTGGCCGCGTCCTCCTCGATAAACGAGATGGTGTCCAGCTCGATGTCCGGGTCCTTGCCCACCTTATTGGGGTTCGCGTGGTGACGGCTGTGCTTGGAATCCCACCAGGAATAGCTCATTCCCACCACCGAGGTGAGCACCCGGGCCAGGCGGTCGTTCGCCGGACCCGAGGCGAGGATCTGACGGTGTGCGGCCTCGTGAGCGAGGAAGGCAACCTGGGTGAACAGGATGCCAAACACCCCGGCGAGGATCAGCTGGAACCAGCTGTGCCCCAGCAGAATCGATCCGGCAATCGCTCCGGCAAACGCCACCGCTAATCCCGCACCCACGAGCGCGTAGAACAGTGGCGCGCGCTTGAGCAGACCGGCCGCACGCACCTCGGCGGAGACCTGCTTATAGGCGTGGGCAATCGGCGGGAAGTCGCTGGTCTTCGCCGTGGTGCGGCGGACCGGACCGAGGGTGGAGGTTGCGGGTTCGGCGTACGTCGATTCCATAATCGGCACCGTTCTTCTGGCTAGCAGCGCTTCGGGGAGAGACGTGGCTGCAATGAAGCGAAGGGCGGTTGCCGATTGCTGTCCCCAGTCTAGGTGCAACGGTATACGCGGCTCGGTATGCACAGGAGAGTCTCATGCTTCGGCGCACACATATCGGGTGCGCCGAAGCATGGAAGCGGCTAATCGCCCTTGACGTTGACGATCTGCCGCAGGGTGTGCAGGATCTTCACCAGGTCCTTCGAGTCCTCCATCACCACGTCAATGTTCTTGTACGCGGCGGGAATCTCATCGATGAAGGCGTCGGTATCGCGGTATTCGATCCCCGCCATCGCCTCCCGCAGCTGCTCCCGGGTGAACGCCTTCCGGGCGGCGCTGCGCGAGTACTCGCGCCCCGCTCCGTGCGGCGAGGACTTGAGCGCGACGGGGTTCCCGAGTCCCTCCACCACGTAGGAGCGGGTACCCATCGACCCCGGCACGAGCCCCAGCACACCGGCCTCGGCGTTGATCGCGCCCTTCCGAGACACCCACACCTCCTTGCCGAAGTGCTTCTCGCGCGCGGTGTAGTTGTGGTGACAGTTGATCCGCTCGTGCTCGGTGACTCCGTCCCCCGTCCACTCGGCGAACCGGGCCACCACCCGGTCCATCATCTCCTCGCGGTTGGCCAGGGCGAAGTCCTGAGCCCAGTGCAGCTCCTTAATGTAGCGCGTGAACTGCGTGGTTCCCTGGGGCAGGTAGGCGAGCGCGGGATCGGGAAGCGAAATCCACCAGAGGGTAGCCAGCTCCTGGGCGACCCGAATGTGGTGCTGCGCGATCTTGTTCCCCACCCCGCGCGAACCCGAGTGCAGGAACAGCCAGACGCGATCCTCCTCATCCAGCGAGATTTCGATGAAGTGGTTGCCGGAGCCGAGCGATCCCAGCTGCAGCCGCCAGTTCGGGGCGTATGTGGCGGGATCAAAATCGGCGCGTCTGGCCGACTCCTCCAGGGCGTCGTTACGAGCCTTCGCCGTCTCGGTTTCCTCGGTGTTGTACTGACCGGCCGACAGCGGAATCGCCGCCTCGATGGCCTCCCGCAGGAGCGCCCGATCCAGGTGCGCGATGGATTCGGCGGTGTGCTGGGTGCGCACGGCGATCATGCCGCACCCGATATCCACCCCCACCGCCGCGGGAATGATCGCGTTCAGGGTGGGCAGCACACTGCCCACGGTTGCCCCCATGCCGAGGTGAGCATCGGGCATCAACGCAATGTGTGGATAGATAAACGGCAGACGAGACGCGGTAAGCGCCTGCTCTCGCGTCTTGGGTTCCAAAATCGACGCCCAGCTCATCAGCGTCTTCGAAATCTTTTCCATGCCGTTATCCCTTCACATGGTCGCCATACTCGGCGGAAGGACCCACCGTCCATCGATGGGCAACTGGCCAGTATATGCACAAACGACTCGCGAGGCGATAGAACTCACAAATTAGTCGGCGGCGGGCCGGCGGCGGTTCTGTTTGGTTTGGGAACGCTGCCCCTTGGCCTGCAGGCGGCGCTGCTGGGATCCGCGGGTGGGCTTGGTCGCGCGGCGGCGCGGACCGTCGGGGCGCAGGGCCGTCCGCACCCGCTCACCGAGTTTGACCAGGGCCCGCTCGCGATTGCGCAGCTGGGAGCGCTGTTCGGAGACGGTGATCTGGATGACCCCATTCACCAGGATTCCCGGCAAACGCTCCAGCAGTCGTTCGCGCTGCTGCTCGGTGAGCACCCGTGATTCGGCCACGTTCCAGCGCAGCTGCGCCTGCGAATCCGACGTGTTCACGTGCTGGCCGCCGGGACCCGAGGAGCGCGAGAAACTCCACTCCAACTCGGCGGCCGGAATGGTGAGCGAACGGGAAACCTCAAGATCCATATTCCCCTCAGCGTACAGCCGCCCGACGCCCACCCAGCGGCAGCACCAGCGGGGTGCCCGAGATCGGATCGGTGATCACGCTGCAGGGCAGGTCGTATACCGCCTCCACCAGCTCGGCGGTGATGATCTCGCGCGGATCCCCCTGCGCCACGATTGCCCCGTCGCGCATCGCCACCAGGTGGGTCGCGTAGCGTGCAGCGTGGTTGAGATCGTGCAGCACCGCGACCAGCGTGGTCCCGCCCTGATGCAGCTCGGCGAAGAGCTCCATCAGGTCGATCTGGTGTGCGATGTCGAGGAACGTGGTGGGCTCATCCAACAGCAGGTGTCCGGTCTGCTGGGCGAGCGCCATCGCGACCCACACTCGCTGCCGCTGGCCACCGGAGAGCTCATCCACCAGGCGGCGCGAAAGCTCGGTGGTGCCGGTCGCGTCCAGCGCCTCGGCCACCGCCCGCTCGTCCTCGCGGCTCCAGGTGCGCATCGCATTCTGATGCGGGAAGCGTCCGCGGCCCACCAGATCGGCCACGGTGATCCCATCCGGCGCGATCGAGGACTGCGGCAGCAGCCCCAACTTACGCGCCGCCTCCTTGGGTTTGAGCGAGCGCAGCTCGGCACCGTCCAGCAGCACCGCCCCGGTGGTGGGCTTCAACAGCCGCGCGAACCCGCGCAGCAGCGTCGACTTTCCACACGCGTTGGGACCGATGATGATCGTGAACGAGTTGTCGGGCACCTCGAGGGAGAGTCCCGAAATGATCGGGTCGCCGGTGTACCCGAGGGTGATATCCCGGGCGAGCAGGGAGGCGGTCATGGGTATTCCTTTCACGAGCGTCGTGAGTATTGCCGGGCGAGCAGCCAGGCCAGATAGAGTCCACCCACCGAGACCGTGACCACGCCCACCGGAACCTCCAGCAGCTGGGCCGCGGCATCCGAAACCACGACCAGGGCGGCGCCGGTCAGCATGACCGGGATGGTCCCCATCGGGGTGTTTGAGCGGATCAGACGCTGGGCAATCTGCGGGGCCGCCAGCGCGATGAATGAGATGGGTCCGGCGGCCGCGGTGACCAGGGCCACCAGGGCGACGCCGATGATCATGGCCGAAAGCCGCGTGCGGGCGGGATTGATGCCGAGCGCGGTGGCCGCGTCGTCCCCCATTTCCAGGACCGGGAGGGTTCGGTTCAGCGGGAGCGCTACCACGGCCACCAACACAAACACGATGGCCGCGGGCACCAGCTGATCGAAGCCGAGCGAGGCGATCGATCCGGCACCCCAGGTCGCCGCCATCATGGCCTTTTCCACGCTCACGGTGATCAGGATCCAGGAGGTCAGCGATCCCAGGCCCGCCGAAACCCCGATGCCCACGATGATGAGTCGGAACGAGGACATCGTGTTCTTATTTGCCAGCACGTAGACCAGCAGCGCGGTGAACAGACCACCGGCGAGCGCCCCCACGGCCTTAAACGCGTAGGTGTTGAGGTTGAACACAAGCATCAGCAGGGTCACTCCGAACTGGGCGCCGATACCAAACCCGATGATGTCCGGGGATCCCAGCGGATTGCGCGTCAGCGACTGGAAGATACCGCCGGACATCGCCAGGGCCGCCCCACACAGCACCGCAAACAGCACCCGCGGCAGCCGCCATTCGAACACAACCTGTCGAATGTCGGGGTCGGCGGCGGGGTTGACCAGCGCGTTCATGACCTCGCCGAAGGAAACCTCATAGGCACCGATGGTCATCGAGTAGAGACCGCCAAACAGGATGACCGCCAGCAGAATCAGCGAGATGACCACCGAGCGCGCCGGAATCTGAGCGGCAATTCGTCTGGTCTCGATGCGGAAGTGGCGACGGCCAAAGTCCACCGGAGGAAGCTCACGCCGGGAGGCGCGGGACAGATTGTCGACGCTCACAGCGTGCTCACCCGCTTACGACGCACCAGCGCGATCAGCACGGGCGCACCCAGCAGTCCGGTCACGATGCCCACCCGCAGCTCGCCGTTGGGCAGCACCACGCGGCCCAGGATGTCGGCAAGGATCAGGAAGATCGGCCCCACCAGCATCGAATAGGACAGCACCCAGCGCTGATCCGGGCCGGTAAACCAGCGGACCATATGCGGGATCATGATGCCCACAAAGGCAATCGGTCCGGCGGCGGCCACGGCCGTGCCCGCCAGCAGGGTCACCGCGATGATGACCAGCACCCGGGTGGTCGCGACGCGGGCACCGAGGGACTGGGCCAGGTCGTCGCCGAGGGCCAGCGCATTGAGCGAGCGGGCACAGATCATGCCCAGCACCAGGCCGGCGACGATCAGCGGGATCGCCCAGGTGAGCTGATCCATCGTGCGCCCACCCACCGAGCCCACGCCCCAGAACCGGGTCACATCCAGCGCGCTGCGGTTTTGCAGCACGATCGCGGTGGTAAATCCGGTGAAGGCGGCACCGAGGGCGACTCCGGCGAGGGTTAGCTTCATCGGGGTGGCCCCCGAGGATCCAAACGATCCCAGCGCGTACACCATCAGGGTGAGCAGCAGCGCACCGCCCAGGGCGAAGGGCACGTAGCTGCCGGGGGTCGTGAAGCCCAGCACACCCACGGCAAAGGTTACCGCGAAGGACGCCCCGGCGTTGACCCCGAGGATCCCCGGATCGGCCAGCGGGTTGCGGGTGAACGCCTGGATCAGCGCGCCACAGACGGCTAGGGCGGCCCCGATAAAGATCGCCAGGATCGTGCGCGGCAGGCGCAGCTGCTGGACCATGAGGTGCAGCGGATTGTCCTCATCGTAGGCGGTCAATGCGGACAGCACGGTTGCGGGATCGATCGCCCGGTTTCCCACCATCAGCGAGGCGATCACCGCACACACCAGGATCCCGGCGACCACAACCAGCCCAATGACCTTGAGCCCGGTCCGCCGGGGAGCGTCCGTGCCGGGCGCGCGGTCGCCCGCCCCCGAAGGTTCCGGGAGCGGGCGGGCGGTGGTTACTTCGGCTGTCACTTGCCCGTGTTGGTGGGCTTGCCCTCAAGCGCGGCGGCGAGATCGTCGACGTACTTGGGGAGGATGTACTTCAGAGAGAGCACGGTGGGCGCGCTGATCGCGGCAGCCTCGGCGTCCTCGTTGTAGATCACATAGTGCTTATTCGCGATGGGCTCCCATCGCGAAACAATCTTGTTGTCCACCGTGTAGACGCCGTCGTTGTGGCTGCTGCCCCAGGCCACGAAGAGGTCGGCGGGCACGTCGTAGAGCTTTTCCAGGCTGACGCCGGTGTACCAGTTGTCACCCTCGGCGCTCTTCAGGAACGAGTCCATGGCCGAGGTCGAGGTGAAGCCCAGCGCCTCGGTGATGCGCACGCGGCCGTCGTACTTGAGGTAGACGCCAAGGTCGGTGCCGCCCTCGTTCAGGGTCAGGCCCCAGACGAAGGACTTGCCCTTGAACTCGGGGTGCTTACCGGCCAGGGTCGAGACCTGAGTCTCGGTTTCCTTGATCAGGTCCTCGGCCTTCTGGTCCTCCCACATGGCCTTGCCCACCACGCGGGTCATGCTCTCCCAGGTTCCCGGGTTCCACGGGCCGTCGATATAGGGCACGGTCGGGGCGATTTCGGACAGGCGCTTGTATTCGATGTCGCTGATGCCCGAGTACAGGCCCAGGATCAGATCGGGCTTGAGTGCCTTGATCGCCTCATAGTTGGGACCCTCGTCCCCGGCGGGGATGATCTCGGGGGTCTTGCCAAATTCCTTCTTGGTGTAGTCCTCGAACCACGGGGTAAACCCGCTGTCACCGGCACCCCACACCTTTTCCACGCCCACGGGGTTCACACCGAGGGCGGCAACGATATCGGGGGTCATCCAGCTCAGGGCGACCACGCGCTTGGGCTTCTGGGGGATCTTGGTTTCGCCGTGGGCGTGCTTGATGACCACGCCGGAGGTGGCGGCGGGGACATCGGATGCACCCGGCTTGGCATCGGCGCTGGCGCATCCGGCCAGGGCAAGGACGGCGGCCAGCGCGACGGCGGCCAGCGTGGTTACGCGGCGGGCCTTGGGGCGCGCGAGGGCGTGCGGCATGGTTCTCCTTGAGAGTGTTGGGGAAAGTGTGGCCGCGTCGACGCAGCTTGATTAGGTAACGCTAACCTAATACGTCGATGCTAGGACGGATCCCCACCGCACAGTGTCGCCAAACCGACGATTTATGTCTTTATTTCGACAATTCAGGGAAAATCGAGCAACACGCCGGGGCTCCGACAGCCGGTCGGAAACCCGCAGGATTGCGCGGGCATACCCCCGAACGCTCCCTGCGCCGACGAAGGTTGCGAGAGCACAGCGGAGACCCGGCTGGCCATCACCGGGTGAGGCGCAGGCACACCGCCATAATGACTCGTCGGCATCACCGGGAGCGACGGGGCCTAGCGCCAGTAGAGATGGTGGGCCGAATCGGCCTCCACCCGGGCGATGTGCTGCCGCGGGGTCATCCCGAACCGGTCCCTGAATGCCGCCGAAAACGCGCTGGTACTCGCGTATCCGCAGCGGTGGGCGGCAACCCCCACGGGGGTGCCGTCCACGATCAGGCGCGCGGCCAGGGTCATCCGCACCCCGGTGCGCCACTGCCCGAAGGTCATTCCGACGTCGTGCGCGAAGACCCGGGCCACCATCCGCTCATGCAGGCCGTGCAGCGCACACAGCTGCGCGGCCGTGCGTGAATCGCCGGGATCGGACAGCACCGCCTGGGCGAGAGCCTGGACCCGCTCATCCACCGGAAGCGGAACCTCTCCCCATCCCTCGGCGACCTCGGCGGCCGGCTGCTGCACCATCTCGATCAGGACGGACTGGATGCGGATGCGCAGGTCATCGGGCATATCGTTGATGCCCAGATGCAGCAGCATCTCCTGAACAGCCCGGGGCACGAGCACGCGGGCAGTTTCCTCGACCGGGGCCACCAGGGCATGGTCGGGGATGTAGGTGTAGCAGCCGGTTGAATCACGATCGTGACGGGAGGTGTGCGGGGTACCCGCGGGAATCCAGACCCCCTGCCCCGGGGCCAGACGCCACATCGCGTCCTGCAGGTACACCCAGACGGTCCCCCGATAACACCAGGCGAGCATCGCATCGGGATGGGTGTGTGGCGGAGAAACCGGCCGGGAATGCCCGTCCTCCGGAGTGACCACCCCGGTGCCCATCAGGTACGGCGAAACCACCGTGGAGGCGTATTCCCGAAAGGCCTCCCACTCGTCCTGCCGATACGCGTTCATGAGGCCCCATGTTACCGGCGGTGACGTCCAAGATTTAGCGATTGTGCGGGATCTCTACAAAAGGTCTTGCCGTGTCTGCCGTGGGGGTCTAGTGTCTCCCTATGGTGACTCCTCATAAAGTGCACCCGGAGACCGGGGCGCTCCTCATTCTGTTTGAACGGCCCTTCACAACCGAGGCCGGACGCACCCACATGTGGGTGGACGATGAGGGCCATCAGTACCCTGTAAGCGCCGCCGAACTCGCGCGCCTCCAGGCCGAGGAACGCGACTAGTCAGTCCACAGGTCGCTAGCATCGGGATGCGCGCACCACCGAGACTCCACGCTCGATGGACCAGACGGTCCCGCCCCACGCGATCACGATCATTCCCACCGGCAGCGCGAGCAACATCGAAGAGATTACGGCGCCGTCATAGCAGCTTCCGCCTAACTATTTACGGCTAAACCCTCACCTCCTCGAGCAAAAATGGGGTCGAGTATCGCGGCCACTCGTGCGACCTGCGCGTCCAGGCCCGGTTCGCATGCCGACTCCAGGCCCTCCTTGCGTCGCCACGCGGACCAACGAGCCTGGTGAAGCGCACCATAGCCGCGAAGAGTCGCCGACACCGTTTCCAGCTTCACACGTCGATACTGCGCAACTGCACGCACGGCCAGAAGCAGCGCATCGCTGTCCAGGCCTCGGCCGCCGAGAGCAACAATATCCACATAGTCGCGCCACCGGGTATTTGCGAGGCCCCGCTCAAGAATGGTGATGCCTTTTCGGCCACCGTCGATTCGGCCGCAAATCCCAGCATTACGATGGGCTCTCCCAGAATTCGATCGATTTTGATTATCCGTGGTGGAGGAACAATTGGGTCTCCGGTCGACACATCCCAAGAAATAGTGCCGCGCCAACTCGCTATCCTGACGCCAATTCTCAACCGCAATGCCGGGTACTCCGCGTCCTCTCGAATTTCGCGAATGGTTAGACTATCCAGGTTGAAGTCCAGCCCATCATCAATATCGAGACCGGCAATCTCTCGAACTATCCCCGCCAGGTTTTCCGGAGAAACGGCTAACCCGATCGCGTTGGAGTCAACATCCTGGGTTGGTCGTCTCACACCATAAGCTCCCAGAAGGATTCCGCCCTTCAACACAAAATCCTTTGAATGCCGGGATCGGTTCAGGCGGTCGACGAACGACTCAAGAGCATGCCGAATCAGGTATTCCTGGGTGGGTGCACGCGTACCGTTTTTCGCGCCGGTCGATCGTGCGAGGGCTTGGACTCTTCGGTACACCAGCTCCGAGCTCATGACAGGATATCCAGCGCCTGAAGCACCGGAGCCTTCGAACGAGGAAGAGAGGACGCTATACGCATCAGATCGGCGGGCTTACCGCCGCGGCGCAGCCATTCCTTTAAGGCATCACGAGGAACCTCGTACCCGATGGATGACCGCATCCGAAAACAGTCGGCGATCGTGCGCTCAGCACTGTAAATACCGATCCTTTCGCTCGTTCCCGCGATGGGTATCTCGGATCGTTCAAGGAGGAACGTTGCGTGATCAAATTGACGCCATCGAATTGCTCCGCTCGTGACCGGAGGTCGGGTTCCTCGCGGAATCGCCACGTCGAGTGCGTCCGGGATCTGATCGGTGAGCCCGTAATAGTTCAGGGCCGAAACTAAACTGAGCGTCGATTCGGGCCGTAACAAGGCGGCCTCTGCCTGGTCCCAATCGGCAGCCTCGGCGCCCGCCGGAATGTACAGGCCCCGCCCAATACGTTCAAGTTCCCCACCGTGATAGCGGCGGTAAAGGGTACTCCGACTGAAGTTCTCGATCTCCGCCCGACCCGATCTAATAATGCTCATGTTCACTCCTCCATCTGGAACATAATGCTTACAAGTAAATTTATCTGATTACGTTTTGTTTCACCACTAGCGAGGCTTCTCGCCACGGCACGGTGGATGTCAACGACCGCCGATTCCCCAGCAGAATAGGCACCGAGAAAACGGTAAGTACAGGCTTTGGCGCACTAGGTTTCGCTACCATTGAACCCGCACCCCGGGATTCCGGCGATGCCACCGAGTTCGGCAGAAGGAGCACACCCATGGAACAGCGCAGTCTAGGAAAAACCGGACGATCCGTCTCGGCGATCGGGCTAGGAACCTGGCAACTGGGTGCCGACTGGGGCGAGGTCAGCGAGGCCGATGCGCTGGCCGTGTTGGAGGAATCGGTCGCCGCCGGCGTCACCTTCTTTGACACCGCCGACGTGTACGGAGACGGACGCAGCGAACGCTTCATCCGCGCCTTCCGCGAGCGCAACCCCGAGCAGAACGTGTTTGTGGCCACCAAGATCGGCCGCCGCCTGGAGCAGCTCCCCGAAAATTACTCGCGCGAGAACTTCATCGCGTGGGTGGACCGCTCGCGCACCAACCTCGGCGTGGACACCCTCGACCTCGTGCAGCTGCACTGCCCGCCCTCCGCCGTCTACACCGATCAGCGCGTGTTTGATGCGCTGGATGAGCTAGTGGAAAAGCAGGCCATTGCCGCCTACGGGGTGAGCGTCGAGGAGAGTGCGCAGGCCCTCACCGCGATCGACCGTCCGGGGCTGTCCTCGGTGCAGATCATCCTCAACCCGTTCCGGCTCAAGCCCCTGGATGAGGTTCTGCCCGCGGCTCGTGCCCACGATGTGGGGATCATCGCCCGGGTGCCGCTGGCCAGCGGACTGCTCTCGGGCAAGTACACCGCGGACACGGTGTTCCCCGAGAACGACCACCGCACCTACAACCGCAACGGCGAAGCCTTCGACCGCGGCGAAACCTTCAGCGGGGTGGACTTTACCGACGGCCTGGCCGCCGCCCAGGAGTTTGCCGCGGCCCTGCCCGAGGGTGTTTCGGTTCCGCAGGCGGCGCTGCGCTGGCTGATCGATCAGCCGGGCGTGACCGCCGCCATCCCCGGTGCCCGCAACGTCCGTCAGGCCCTCGCCAACGCCGGGGCCGCCGATCTGCCCCACACCTCCCCCGAGCTGGATGCCCGCGTGCACGAGATCTACGACCGCTACTTTCGCGCCACCGTGCACCCGCAGTGGTAGTCGCCCCCGCATAAAACGGCGCCGCGTTCCCTCCCGAGGAACGCGGCGCCGTTGCTTATGGGCTAAACGTTGTCGACGCTGAGCTCCGGCGGCTGGCGACGGAAGCCGCGCGTGGTGATCCCCAGCACGATCACTCCCAGCACAAACCAGATCGCGCCCAGGGTGATCGCGTGCACGTCCAGCTGGGTCAGCAGGTAGGCGATCACGATCATGCCGATAATCGGCAGCACCACGTACACCAGCGGATTGTGGGGCACGCCCTCGCGGCGCTGCTTGAACCAGTACACGATCACCGACAGGTTCACCATGATGAACGCCACAAACGCCCCGAAGTTGATAAACGAGGTCGAGGTGGACACGTCCATGAACATCGCGATCAGGCCCACGATCGCGATCACCAGGATGCTCAGCATCGGGGTCCGGAACCGCGGACTCAACGCGCCGAAGATGCGCTTGGGCAGCACGCCGTCACGCCCCATCGCATAGAGCAGGCGGCTCCCCGAGGCCTGGGCAGCCAGTCCCGAAGTGAACTGGGCCACCACCAGCGCGGCCAGGAACACCGCGCCGAAGAGGTTGCCACCGATCTTGGTGGCGATCTGGAAGGCCGCGGTGTCCGAGTCGGTGAAGGTTCCGCCCGGGTGCACCAGCTGGGCCACATAGGCCACGATCACGAAGATGCCGCCGCCGATCAGCGCGACCAGCATGATCGCCTTGGGAACCGTGCGGCGCGGTTCGATGGTTTCCTCGGTCAGCGTGGTCACCGCATCGAACCCGAGGAAGGAGTAGGCGGCCACCGCCGCGCCCCCGGCGATCCCCGCGAATCCGGCGTTGATCCCGGTGAAGGGTCCGGCGCTGAACAGGCCCGAGGGCCCGTTGGTGTTCACCACCGAGGCGATCGAGAGGGCCACAAAGATCACGATGACAAGGATCTGGAAGGACATCAGGATCAGGTTCGCGCGGTCGGCCACCTTGAGCCCGATCACGTTGAGGACGCTGGTGATCACGATGAATCCGAGGATCCACACCGGCATCGGTACCCCGGGGAACTGCGCCTGGAGGTAGGAGCCCCCGATCAGCCAGATGACCATCGGCAGGAACATGTAGTCGAGGATGACCGACCAACCCACCAGGAAGCCGATTCGACCGCCGATCGTGCGTCGCACGTACGTGTAGGCGGATCCGGCCACCGGATACGCCTTGGCCATCCGGCCGTAGCTACTCGCCGTAAACAGCATCGCGATCAGCGCGATCAGATAGGCGCTGGCGCTGGCACCGCCGGTCTGCGAGGCGATCACGCCGAAGATGCCCAGCACGATCAGCGGGGTCAGATAGGCCAGCCCAAACAGGACCAGCGAGGGCAGCTTCAGCGTGCGAGCAAGCGTGGGAGCGGGGGATGAATTTGACACAGTGAACTCCTCGTTCGGATGATGTGCCGCGTCGTTCAGGGGCCGTAAACGGTCTACTGGGCGCCTGCGTTGGGGGTTTGGGGGGACCAGTGCAGCGGGTCGATACGGCCCCGATACATGGGAAGCTCGATGGTGGGATCGCCCTCGTGGAACTGTGCCCACATCCGGTTGCTGCCCATCGTGCCGTGCTCGCGAACCGCGGCCACCGTGGCCGGATCAAACGTGAACGTCAGGGTCTCTTCGCCGAGGCCACCCTCGGCGATCACAAAGCCCTCGGGACCCACCACGATGCTGCGGCCGCGACCCACCGGTTCGGCGGCGTTCAGGCTCGCGACCACGTACTGGTTGACGATCGCATTGGCGCGGGCAAGCACAAGCTCCTGCTCGCGATCCGGCGAGGTGGTCTTGACGATGTTGAGGACAAGATCCGCCCCCAGCCAGCCCAGCTGGCGGGCATGCTCGGGGAACCAGGCGTCGTAGCAGATCGAGAGGCCCACGGTTCCGTGCGAAGTCCCCGCATGGTTCAGCCCCTCGACGATGAACCTGTCGCCCGGACGGTGCGGCTCGAACGGACGCCAGGGGAACATCTTGCGGTAGCTGGCACGCAGGGTGCCGCTGGGATCGAAGATCAGCTGGGTGTTGTAAAACTCGCCGTCCTCACCAATTTCGCCGATGCTGCCGGGGCAGAACCAGATGCCGTGCTCGGCGGCAATCGCTCCTAACCGGGTGACATACTCATCGTCCAACGCGACCGCGGCGGCGCGCAGGGCCGCGGGGCGAGCCTCCTCGGGCAGGTGTTCGGTCCCGCACAGGTGCATCTCCGGGTAGACCAGCAGCTCGGTACCGGGGTGGGCGGCGAGCGTCTCGGCGACCTCCCGGGCAAACCCCTCCGGTGATCCGTCAATTGGATACGGGCGACGCTGTGCCAGCGCGATCCTCAGTGGTTCCGTGGTCATATTGAACTCCTCACAGGGGATACGAACCGGACCCGACGGGCACCCACGCACCCGACTTCGTTTCGCATCGTGGTTCACTGCCGATTCAATCAATCCCGGAGAAATTGATCAACGGTAAACCAAAGATTGGGCCCGCACACTCGACCCCCAAATGAGGGTAACCGGCCCGGATTACACGAATGTTTCCGAACGCTCCCTGTCCGTTGGGAGCGCGCCCGCGGATGGGAGAGAATGACCCTATGGCTTCCCTCATGACAATCGGCGATTTCTCGCAGGCCACCCGGCTGAGCGCCAAGTCGCTGCGGTTTTATCACCGGGTGGGCATCCTGGAACCGGCCGAGATCGATCCACACAACGGCTACCGGCTCTACGCCTCCGGACAGGTGGCCGATGCGCGGGTGATCCGTGAGTTTCGCGCGCTGGATCTGCCGCTGGATAGCATCCGTGAGATTCTGGCGACCGCGGATGTGGCCGGCCGCAACGCCCTGATCACCGAGCACCTGAACCGGCTCGAGGAGCGTCTTCGGGTCACCCAGCACGCGGTGGCCTCGCTGCGCGGGCTGGTGGATCCGGGCTCAACCCCGCCCCATATCGAGCACCACAGCATTGCCGCGCTACCGGCCCTGGTGATTCGTGAGCGAATCAACCGCGACGATCTCGGAGACTGGTACACCGCCGCCCGAGACGAGCTGTTGGCGGTCGATCCGACAGACATCGCGGGGCCGCTCGGGGGCGAATGGGCTGCCGAGCTCTTCCTCGACGGACGCGGCGAGGCCGTCCTCTTCCTCCCGCTGCGCGCGGAAGCCGCCGCGCGCGAGTATCCGGGACGCCTCCACGTGGAGGTGCTGCCCGCGGTCGAGCTTGCCGTTGCCGTGCACCGGGGGCCCGATGAGACGATTGCCGAAACCTATTCGGCGCTCGGCGTCTATGTGGCCGAGCACGAGCTGGGAGTGCCCGGTCCGCTGCGCGAACGCTATCTGCGGGCGGCCACCGATGAGTCTCCGGAGCTGGTGACCGAAATCGGCTGGCCCATTTTTCGCACCGGGCGCTAGCCGGGCTTGACCTTCCCCCTAGGGGAATGCCGAGCCTGGGGATATGACAATTTCGTATCCCCCTCTGCTCTCCCTCGCCGGCCGTCACGCACTCGTGGTGGGCGGCACCAAGGGCCTCGGCGCCGCGACCGTGCAGCGCCTCGCCGATGCCGGCGCCCGCGTGACCACCGTGGGCCGATCACGCCCCGAACACACCGCGGCCGAATCGTTCCTGCAGTTCGACGTGACCGCGCCCGACTCCCCCGCCCGAATCGCCGAGGCCGTTCGCGAGTCCGGGGGCCTGGACATCCTGGTGCACGTGACCGGCGGCTCCAACACCCCCGGCGGCGGCCACGCCTCGATGACCGACGCCCACTGGGATGAGGAACTGGCGCTGAACCTGCTGGCCGCAGTCCGCCTCGACCGGGCCCTGATTCCGCTGCTGCAGGAGCGTGGCTCGGGATCAATCGTGCACGTCACCTCGATCCAGGGCAAGATGCCGCTCTATGACGGGACCCTCGGATATGCGGCGGCCAAGGCGGCGCTGCGCGCCTACAGTAAGGGTCTCGCCAATGAGCTTGCGGCGCAGCACATTCGAGTGAACGCCGTCTCCCCCGGCGGAATCCAGAGCCCCGGTGCCTTCGCGCTGGCAGCCCGCCTCGCCGAGGCGCACGGCGTGGACGAGGAGGCGGGGATGAAGCTCATCCTCGACTCGCTGGGCGGCGTGCCCGATGGCCGCTTTGCCCCGCCCGAGGAGATCGCCGAGGTCATCGGGTTTGTGGTGTCAGATGCGGCGGCCTCGGTCGTGGCGCAGGAGATCACCGTTGATGGCGGCACCATCAAAACCATCTAGGACAGGGGCACACACCATGAATTCATCACCACACTCCCCCATCATCCAGCGGTTCTTTGACCTGATGGAGGGCAAGGATAAGCGGCTGGTAGCCGAGGTGTTTTCCCCGGATGCGGTGGTCACCGACGATGGCCATACCCATCGCGGTTCCGCCGAGATCCTCAGCTGGCTCGGCGGAGATGCCAGCGAATATGAGGTCACCTCGACCTGGATTTCCAGTCGCGAAACGGGCACCACCACCGCGGTGACGCAGCTCCTGGAGGGCAACTTCCCCGGCGGGCGTGTCCAGCTGGTGTACACGTTTGCGGTAAATGCGGCGGGGCTCATCGAGGCGCTGAGCATCGTCGCCGAGTAGCCCCATCCGGAACATAATGGTGGCGCGGGGCGCGTTTCCCTCCGGAAGCGGTACCTGAGGAAGCAGATAGAAGTGCCTACCTCCCGGCCAGCGCTACGTTTCCCTCGGGTCCCAGCCGGGTACCCGCACAGTAGCGAAACCGGGTCGGAGTGGACGCGTCAATCTGCGTGGGGGCAGTACCCGCGGGTCCCAACCGGATCTCCTGCGGGGCTGTCCCCTGCGGCACAACACAGACCACGGAATTGGGAATCCCGGTGACAACAAAAGCGCTTCCCGAGGTCATTGTGGGGTTTTCCTCCGCGGTCAGGCGAGCAAGCGCGAGGGTGAAGGTTAACGGTCCGGCCACCTGGGCGGGAACCGCGTCGATTCGACGCGCGCTGACCGAGTGTGTGCCAACCCCCAGCCCAAGCGCCGAGAGGTCCAGGTGCCACCGCCCATCGTCACCGGCGATCGTGGTTGCGGTCGTCCCGGAGGCGCGCACCTCGATGGTTGCCCCGGGTTCGGCAACCCCCGAAGCCTCGGGGGCGAGATCTCCGCGCGGGTCCATATCGAATGCGAGGGTGAGCGGGGCCGGGGCCGAGGTTTCCCCGGGATCATCCGGTGAGGGGAACCACTCGTTGGAGGATGTCGGGGCACTCGGCGACGGGTCCACGGGGGCGCTGTCTCCCGATACGATCACCGGGTTAGCCGAGGGCTCGGGCCATGCGGTATCCGGCGGGAGTGTGGGCGCACCGAACGATGGGATGATGTCAGCGGGCCGTGCGGTGGGAGTTTCCCCGACGCCGGGAACCATTAGCGGAACCAGCAACACGGTTCCGGCGGCGACGGCCACGGCCACGGTGCTTACCGCGGCCGGTAGCGACAGCATCGCCATCTGGTTTCCCAGCGTGAATAGGGTTTCGGACGATCGCGCCTCGAACCGGGCGAGCAGACCGGATGGAACCGCCTGCGCGGAATCACCACGTTGCCCGGCAAACAGTGCCCCGCCACCGATCAGCGGCAGCAGCGCCAGTGCGGGCCCCAGCAGCGCACTCTCTCGTTTCAGCTCGATTTCGCGGGCACGACACGTTCCACAGTCTCCGATGTGTTCACGAAGTTCCTGTCGGCGGCGAGTGGCCCACCCACCGCGCACGTATCGCGGCATGTCACGGACAAATCCGCGATGGGTGCGCGCCACCCCGTCGGCGGTGAATCGTTCGGCTAGCCACGCTTCGCGCAGCCCCTCCTTGGCACGTCGCAGCAGCTGGGTGGTCGAGTTGGGGCTGAGGGACAGCGCCGCCGAAACCTCGGCGCGAGGCCGCTGCTCCACCTCGATCATCCACAGCACTCGCTGCCACCGCTCGGGGAGATGTTCGAATGCCAGCAGGATATCTCGGTTGGCCTCGGCATTTTCGATGATCTGCGGCCCATCGTCTACCACCCCGAGATCAAGATCTATCCCGGTGACAACTCGGCCGAGCTTTCGATGCGATTTGAACGCGATATTACGCACGGTCGCCAGCAGATACGCACGAAAATTTGTCTGCGGCCCGGCACCCTGCTGCAGCTGGGTCCAGATCATGGTGAAGGCGTCGGACACGATGTCTTCGGCGTCGGCATGAGCAAGTGGCCGGGCGATGGCCTGTGCGAGGTCGTGATATTTTTCCCACAGCGCGGCGTACGCACGCTGCTCACCGGTACGGGAACGTGTGATCAAGTCGGCGTCACGGGTGGTTTCCGTGATCCGGGTCCCCCGGTCATCCATCAGTAGTCCTCCGCGTCCTCTGCGAATCGATAGTCCTGCCGAGCCGTTCCGTGCACCACGACGGTGTCTGATGGCACCGTGTCGCGGGAGAGAGCCGCCAGAACCGCCACCCGTTCCCTTAGAAAACCGCGAACAGGTACCGCTGCGCTCGGGTCACGACATAATCTGACGGGTCCGCTGTCGCATTGGCATCGCCGCGTAGTTTGAGGTGCACGAGTCCATTCACCTGTGAGACGGTGATTACACGGTGGGTGACCATGTCTCCACGTCCGGGACGGCGAACGGTCACGATTTCTCCGGGCCGTATTTCCTGGGCCGGCACGCTCCGAGTCAGGATGAACTGGCCCGCCCTAAGGTCGGGTTCCATCGATGCGCCCGTCACCGCGTATCCACGGATCCCCAGCAGGTATGCCGTGAGGATTGTTGCCGCCACGACCAGCACACCGCCAGCGGAAACCGCCCGTAGTACGCGTGATACCGGTATTTTTGACCCGAGGTGGCCGTCGACTTTCACGCGGACATCCGGCAATTAGGGGATGACACAGGAATCACACCCCTCCAGGTCGGCGGGGTTGGTGGTGGTGATGTGGGCCACCGTATCGGAATCCGCGTTGGTGCTATCCTTCACCCGCAGGTTCGCGGAGACGTTGAGGGTGGCACCCCCGGGCACGCCCGGCTTCACCACGGCGTCCAGGGTGATCAGGATCTGGCTGTTCGCCGGCACCTTCCCCGTCCACGTGACCACACCATCGGTCTGCACCCCGCGAATCGGATCGTCATCACCCACGGTGATGCGGATGGTCTCGGGGTCCACCTCGGCGTCCGAACCCAGACCACTGAGATCAACCGAAACCGTATAGGTGGCCTCCTCGGTCAGCGGGTTTCGGGCGAGAGCCCGGTATCCGATCCGCTGCCCGGACATCACCGCACTGCCGGTGAACGGCGAGGAGTTCAGCGTGATGGTCTGGTAGCGTCCCACATTCTGGATACCCGTCACGAGGGTGAGTGGCCAGACGTACAGACCGCTGGTTCCTCCGGTTGCGGTGACCGTGGCGACGCTTCCATCGGCTGTCTTACAGTTCGCATATGTGAACCCGCCACAGGCGGCACCACCGCCGTTTTCCCCCCAGGAAAGCACGGTGCCATCGTCCAACAGGATCGTTGCTGAGTCCTTATTGCCACCCACCTGAACCGCCTTACGCTTTTTCGGATCGGCCTGGGGGTCCCAGACCTTTCCCGTCAGGTCGTCCCCATTCGTCGGTTTCGCCTGGGTGTTGTCGAGGCTGAACGCCCCGCCCCAGAGACGGTTGCCGTACGCCCATGCGGCGCCATCCTTGGTGATGTACTGGGTGGATCCGAACCGGGAGGAGGAGGCCACCACATCGGCGGCCTTCAGCCGGGGCAGGGTGCCGTTGGTCGACGAGGAGGCGAGCTCGTCATTGCCCGAGTAGTTGTTTTCCTCGCTGCCCCATGCATACAGGTTTCCCCGCTCGGTGACCATGTGACCGTGGGAGTATCCCCCACCGAGCTCTTTAATACCCTCGTTTTGGGCGACCGCGGTGAGTTCGGGAATCTCGACGGGCTTACTACAGCGATAGTCGCGGTAGGTGGCGCTGACCGTCTGGCAGCCCGCCGCGGTGAGGTTGGTGTTGAGCGACCCGGCACCGTCTCGGAACGAGCGGCCCCAGAAATAGACCGTGTTGTCGGCGGCTATCGCGTAATATCCCTCGTAGCCCGAGGAAACCGAGACGATGTCCGGGTGTGCGCCACCGGGCCAGTCGGTCACCTGCGTGGCCACCCGCAGTGCCGCATTCCCGTTGCCGCTAAAGCCCTGACCGCGCTGGGAGAGCGCATTGTCCCCCACGGTCCAAACGGTGCCATCGGCCTTCGCATAGGCGGCCCCGTACTCCACCGAGGAGACGCTGACCACGTCGGTGTCGATGATCGCATCGGCCCAGTTGGTGACCACGTTCTCCGGGGTGGTCCCGGGCGGGACGATCCGGCCACTTCCGTTGAAGTTGTTGCCAAACATGTACAGGCCACCGTTGTTCTGACCCCAGCCAAACAGGTTGCCGTGCTCATCGATTGCATAGTTTGCATAGGCCGAGGAGGCCATGGCACGAATGTTGGTGAGGGCTTTGAACTGGTTCGGTTTGTGGTTGTTAAACGCCGTGCCCGTGGAGTAGTCGATGCCGTTACTTCCGCCTCCCTGACCCGCGGAGGAGGTGCTGGGACCGGAGTTTCCGTAGTACCCCCAAATCCACAGGTTTCCGGCCACGTCAACCACCTGCATGGTGTCCAGCGCGTAGGAGGGAACCACCGAAGCGAGCGCCGTGGTGGGAGGAACGGCTACCCCCTCGGCGAGGGCAAAGGCCGAGTCGGTGTATCCCGCGGTGGTTTCACCAATGAGCGGTACCGTGGCACCGGCGGCCAACCCGGCCACCAGCAGCGCGGCTCCGGCCATGCGCAGACGACGGGTGCGTACCGGCGCAGTCCCCGCACGCCCCGCGGTGTTATTCACTCTGGCCATTAGTCGCTCTCCCCCTCAATGCGAACACCAAAGTCGGTATCCACGCCGTTATACGCGGCCAGTTTTGTTTTGCTGGCATCTTCCCGGTCATAGTCAAAGACCGCGCGAATGGTAAACGTAGCCTCTCCCCCGCCGGCCTCAAGGATCCGGGAAATGTCGGCACGCAGCGTACCGTCACCGTTCGGATCGTTGTTTTCATCCGCACCAAGCATCTGATTGTTAAGCACCACGGTGCCGGCGTCATCGGTGATGGTGAACCGGAGCTGGGTAAACAGATCCGGGTAGATCACATCCTTGCCCGGGGCCACCCGGTACTTCACCTTGGCGGACATCGGATCACAGACCACAAAAAACAGCTGTCCGGTGGCGGCACCCTCGTTTTTTACGGTGACCGTCCACTCCAGGCCCTCACCGATCAGATCGGAGGCGAGGCCCGGAGACGTCAACGGGAGCGGCTTCTCCCGAGTTGCATCAACAAATGCTCCGCTGCCATCGGACACCTTGATGTCGTATTTGGTGAGCGATGAGGAGACCTGGGTGGCCGCCCCCGGGCCGAAGAGTCCTCCGGCCCAGGCGGCAATCCCGCCGGCAATTAGGACCGCGGCGGCGGCCGATCCGAAGATCAGTCCGCGCCGACGGCGCGCGCCTGTCCGCCCTCGTGAACGGTTCCGGGTGAGTGGTGCCGCGGTCGGGGTGGGGTCAGCACGGTGCTCGGCCCCCGCTTCCGGAGACGGCACGGCACCGGTGGTGTCATCTGGTGTGTCCATGGGGTTCCCACTTTCGGAATGGTTATGCAACGTCGTTCCCCTTCCGGCGTGAGCGCTGCCGAATCAGCATCGCCACGGCTCCGGCGACCAACAGGATGAGCGTGATCGGTGCCAGCTGAGCAATCAGCTCGCTTCCGGTGGTGGGGATTTTCTCCCCGGGATCGGGCGGACTCACCGGGTTTTCGGTGCCGGGTTTGTCGATCGAGTGCGGACTCACCACCACGTTTTTCAGGGTGGCCGGGGCCACCGCAGTCGCCTTGACCTTGACCGCGTAACGGATTTCAACGGTTGCGCCGGCGGGGACCGTGCCCTCCCAACCGAGCGTGCCGTTGATCACGGTGACCGAGCCATCGGAAGGGCTGAGTGATCCCTCCACCAGGTTCGCGCTTTCCAGGACCCCCGAGAGGTCATCGGAGATGACGATGCCGCGGATCTCGTTCGGTGTCGGGTTCGTGACGGTGATGGTGTAGTTCACCGTCTGGCCGCGACCCACCGTTGTTCCCGAGGCTGGGTCCGAGGTCTTGGTGAGGTTCACCGTGCCCACGGGGTTCATGGTTTCGGGGACCTCCGGCGACTGCGGGCTGGAGACCACGTTGCGCAGCACCGCGGGCGGTACGGCATTTGCGGCGATCAACACCCGATAGGTAATCGCGATCGTCTTACCCGCGGGCACCGTACCCGTCCAGGTGAGCGAGGCACCGTTGAGCTGGGTCTGGGACCCGTCGGAAACCTCGGGGGTTCCCACCAGGGACGCATGGTTCAACACGTTGGAGAGGTTGTCCTCGATGTACACACCGGGCAGATCCACGAGTCCCTCGTTCGTTGCGGTGACCGTGTAGGTCACCGTGTCCCCCGGTTTGACCGCGATACCCGAGGTGGGGTTGCTGCTCTTATTGAGCTTCACCGTCGCCACCGGGTTCACCGTTTCGGGAACGCTGGGCGAGTCCGGGCTGGTGACCACGTTGCGCAGGACCGCGGGGGCCACCGCATCGTCGTTCACAAGTACCCGGTAGGTAAGGGTGATCGTGGTCTGGGCCGGGACATCCCCGCTCCAGAGCATCGTGTTACCACTCAGTTCGATGCTGCCGGTGGTGGCGGCCGGGGTACCCACAAGCGTGGCGTTGTTGAGCACGGTGGTGAGGTCATCACTCACGCTGGTCCCGAGGATCGGGGCCGTCGAGTCGTTGATGATCTGCACCGTGTAGTCCACGGCGTCTCCGGGCTTGACCGCGATGCCGCTGCCCGGCACCGAGGTTTTCACCAGGCGCAGGGTCCCCACGGGGTTCACGGTTTCGGGCACATCGGTTGAGTCCGGACTGGTCACCACGTTGCGTAGGACCGCGGGGGCCTCGGCATCCGCGTTCACCGTCACCGAGTAGGTGATCGTGATGTCGGAGCCGGCGGGAACCGTTCCGTTCCAGACGATTTTTCCATCCACCACGGTAGCGGTGGTACCGTCCGAAACGCGCACGCTGCCATCCACGAGGGTCGCATCATCAAGCACATCACTGAGGTCGTCGGTGACGCTGACCTCGAAGATCGGGACGGCGGTGGTATTACGGATCGTCACCGAATAGTCCACCGTGGAGCCGGGCTTTACGGCCGTGCCCGCGGCGGGCACGCTGTCCTTGAACAGGCTGACGGTTCCCACCGGGTTGACAGTCTCCGGTTCCTGCGGCGAGTTCGGGCTGAGCACGAGGTTTCGCAGGATCGCGGGAGCCGCAGCATCTGCGTTGACCCGCACCGTATAGGTGATGGTGAGCTCGCCTCGGGCGGGAATATCCCCGGTCCAGGTCAGTGTCGCATCCGGACCGATCATCGCGGAGGACCCATCGGATACCACGGGTTTACCCACAACGGTCGCGCTGGTCAGCACACCGCTGAGGTCATCGGTGATCCGTGCGCCGGTAATCGGCGCATCACTCTGGTTGCCGGCGGTGATCGTGTAGGTCACCAGTTCTCCCGGCGCCACGGCGGTGCCGCTGGCGGGCGAGACCGACTTGTCCAGCGTGAGCGTGCCCACCGGGTTTGTGGTACCCGGTCCCTCGGTGCCATCCACCCAGAGCGTGTTGTTCAACACGGTGGTGCCGTCGGCGCGGGGATTGGTCTGCACGGTGTAGCGGATGGTCAGTGTCGCACCGGCCGGCACCGCCCCGGTCCACTGAATCACGTTGTTCACAAATGAGAGGGCCGGAACCGGGCTGGAATCGGTCCAGGTTGCGATGGGAGGCGCGGTCAGTGTCGCGGTCCCCAGGATTCCGGCCAGGTCGTCACGCAGTGCGCGCTGCTCGGCGGAGGCGGACCCGTTGACAACCGAGAGCTCGTAGGTGAGGCTCTGGCCCGGAGCAACGACGGTCCCCGAGGGGATCACCGTCCCGTTGGCGTCCAGCAGGCGCTTGGCCGTGGTCACCTCGCCCACAGGGTTCACGGTCTCCGGGGTGTCCGGGGAATCCGGGCTCGTCACGTGGTTACGCAGGATGGTTCCCTCGGGAACACCCTTGTTGACGGTGACCACGTAGGTGAGCGTGACGCTCTGCTTTGCGGTCAGATCACCGGTCCACACAACCTGCCGGGTTGCCGGATCGTAGGTGACCGTTCCCCCGTCGGCGCGCGGATCGGTGGTGAGGGTCGCCGCGTTCAGCACGTCGCTGAGGTCATCAACCACCCGCACACCGGAAACCGGAGCATCCACGGGGTTCGTGATGGTCACCGTATAGGTCACCTTTTCGCCCGGCGCAACGGAGCTGCCGCTGGCGGGGTTCGCGGCCTTGGCCAGTGTCACGGTGCCCACCGGGTGTTCGGTTTCGGGCTTATCGGTTGAGTTGGGGCTGGTCACCAGGTTGCGCAGTGTTGCCGGGGCAACCGCAGTGTCCCTAACCCGCACCTGGTAGGTGATGGTCAGGGTGGTTTTTGCCGGAACGGTGCCGATCCAGTTCAGGATATTTCCGTCAACCGCGGCGGAGGAGCCGTCGGATACCACCGGGGTTCCCACGAGGTCGGCGGCAGTAAGAACGTCCGAGAGGTTATCGGTGACCCGCACGTTCTCCTGATCAACCTGCGCCGGATTGCTCACACTGAGTGTGTAGCCGACGGTCTGCCCCGGCTTGACGGCGGTGCCGCTGGCCGGGTCGGCGGTCTTTTTCAATCCGACGGTGCCCACGGGGTTTTCCACACTCGGTACGTGGGTGGAGTCCCGACTGGTTACCCGGTTACGGATCGTATCGGGGGCCGCGGCATCCTTATCGACCGTCACGGAGTAGGTCACGGTGACCACACCGCCCGCGGGGATCGAGCCATCCCAGCGCATCACGTTCCCGTCCAGGGCAACGGTACCCGCGGAGGCGCGCGCATCGTTGTTCCAGGTCGCGTTGTTCAGCACATCGGCGAGATCGTCGTAGGCGGAAACATCGGCAAGGTCGCCAGCGCCCGGGTTGGCGATGGTCACCGTATAGGTCACCTTTTCGCCGGGCAGCACAACGGTGCCGTCACCGCGGTCGTTGATCTTGGAGAGCAGAACCGTCCCAACCGGGTTTTGTGTTTCCGGTTTATCGGTGGAGTGCGGGCTCGTCACCACGTTGCGCAGCGTCGAGGGTGCCACGGCGTCCGCGTTGACGGTCACCGTGTAGGTGATGGTGATTGCTCCCCGTGCGGGCACGGTTCCCGCCCAGATGAGCGTGGTTCCGCTGAGCGTCGCGGTGGAACCATCGGATACCGCGATGTCTTGAGGGGTCAGGGTTGCATCGTCCAGCACATCGGAGAGGTCATCGGCGATGCTCACGTTCGTGACGTCAAAGCCCGTGGTGTTGTGCGCGGTGACCGTGTAGGTCACACGCTCCCCGGGCCGAACTGCCGTTCCACTCTTGGGCACAACGGACTTGGTGAGTCCGATCGTGGCCACGGGATTCTCGGTTCCCGGTTCGCTGGGCGAATCCGGGCTGGATACGAGGTTACGCAGCACGTCCCCGCTCTCCGCGGTGTCCATCACGATCACCGAGTAGCGAATCACCGCGGACTGGGACGCGGCCAGATCGCCGGTCCAGGTCAGCGTGGCGGTTGCCTGGTCGAGGACCGCGGTTCCCCCGCCGGAGATGATCTCGGGCTCCCCCACCGGGGTGGCGGTGCCGAGCACACCGGAGAGGTCGTCGACGGCGCTCACGCCGGCCAGATCAACCCCGGAGTTGTTGTTCACGGTCACCGTATAGGTCACGGTGTCGCCGCGCTTGACGGCGGATCCGGAAGCCGGCTGCGAGGTTTTTTCCAGGCCGACCGAACCGATGGGGTTTTCGGTTTCCGGTTTGCTGGGCGAATCGGGGCTGGTGACCACGTTGCGCAGCGTCTGCACGCCGGACACGTCATCACGCACGGCAACCGTGTAGCTCAGGGTCACGGTGGCACCGACAGCCACATCACCGGTCCAGATCAGCCGGGTGTCATCGCGTGTGAGCGTTCCACCTCCGGAGACGATTGCGGGGCTACCCACAAGGTCTGCGTTGTCCAGCACGTCGGAGAGGTCATCAACCACCTGTACTCCGGACATGTTGGCATCACTGTTATTGGTGATCGTCACCGTGTAGGTGACCTCGTCACCAATGCGCACGGTCGATCCAGCGGGCACGCTCGTGGACTTCGCCAGTTCGAGGGTGCCAATCGGGTTGATCGTCTCGGGGACGTCGGTTGAGTCGGGGCTGGTGACCACGTTGCGCAGGGTCGCGGGTGAGACCACGTCGGCGTTCACGGTGACAGCATAGGTGATGCGGATCTCCGCGCCCGCGGCCACGTCACCGGTCCAGTTCAGCTGGTTTCCGGTGCGCGTGACACGTCCGGCCGTTGCGGTGGGCTCGGTCGTGACCGTGCTGTGGGCGAGGACGTCGGTGAGGTCATCAACCACGGACACGTTTTTCATGGCCGCCGAACCCGAGTTTTTCACCGTGACCGTATAGGTCACCTCGCTACCGGGCTTCACGGCTCCCGCGGGTGAGACACTCGAGGTTTTTGCGAGTGAAACGAGGCCGATCTCGGTGATGGTCTCGGGGGTTTCGGGCGAGACCGGGCTCGTGACGGCGTTTCGCAGCACCGCGCCCGCGGGGGCATCGTCGTTCACGGTCACCGTGTAGGTGATCACGACGGTGGCACCGTGTGCGACGTCGCCGGTCCAGGACAGCACACCGTCGGTGATGGTGGCGGCGGGGCCGCCGGTGACGTTCAGGGAATCCGCAAGGAGGGTCGCGTTATCCAACACATCACGCAGGTCATCGGAGACGGTGGCCCCCAGCACGTCAACACCGGAGGTGTTGGCAATCGTCACCGTGTAGGTGACGTCTTCGCCGCGCTTGGCCGCGGTCCCCGCGGGAACGGAGACGGTTTTGGCCAGCGTGACGCTCCCGATCGGGTTCTCCGTTTCAGGCTCGGTGGGGGCATCGGGGCTCACCACAACGTTGCGCAGCGCCCCCGAGGTGACCTCGGCGTTGACCTGCACGGTGTAGGTGAAGGTCTTGGTTTCGCCGGCGGCCAGGTCGCCGCTCCAGGTGAGGGTCTGGCCGGTAATACTGGCACCACCGGTGGGGCCGTCCACGAGTGTGGCCTGATCCAGAATCTGAGCGAGGTTATCCGTGATCGAGACCCCGGTGATTGTGGTTGCGGCCGGGTTGGTCACGGTGACTGCATAGGTCACCCGATCCCCCGCCTTCACCGCGGTTCCGCTCGCGGGCGTCACCCGCTTTTCCAGGGTGACCGTGCCCACGGGGTGTTCGGTTGTGGGCGGATCGGTGGGGACATTGGTCATATCATCGCTGGTCACCACGTTTTTCAGCACGGCCGGTGCCGTTGCGTCGGCGTTGACCGTCACCCGATACGTCAGGGTCACCGTGGTGTTGCCGGGGATGTCTCCGGTCCAGACGAGCTCGTTTCCGTTCAGTGTCATGCCCGCGGGCAGGCTTTCGGTCTCGATTCTCGCGTTACCAAGTAGCCCACTCACATCATCAACGATGCGCACGTCGCGGATGATCCGCGGGGTCGCATTCGTTGCGGTGACCGAGTAGGTAACACTCTCACCCGGACGCACAATGCTGCCGCTTGTGGGAACCGAGGACTTCGCCAGGGTAATCTGCCCACGATCATTCTTGGTGGGGTGCGTCGTTTCCGGCGAGCGCGGCGAATCCGGGCTGGACACCACGTTGCGCAGGATCGCGCCCTCGGGCTCAATCACACCGTTAACGGTCACCTGATAGCTGAGGGTAATCGTGGCACCGGCGGCAATGTCGCCGGTCCAGGTGAGGGTTTTTGCGTTGGAGTCCAGGGTCAGCCCGCCTGTCAGCGGGGTCACCAGGGTGGCGTTGTTCAGCACGTCGGCCAGGTTGTCAACGATTTCCACGTTGGCAAAGTCAACGGCCGAGGGGTTGGTGGCGCTCAGCGTATAGGTGATGACGTCGCCGGACTTCACCACCTGACCGCTCGCGGGCTCGGAGGTTTTGGTGAGCTCGATCGTGCGAACGGGGTGCTGCGTGCTCGGCGGCTCGTCCGGATTATTGGACATGTCATCGCTGGTGACCACGTTGCCCACCACGGCGGGCGCGGTCGCGGTCGCATCCACGGTGACCCGGTAGCTCAGCACCACCGAGTTTTGTGCGGGAACGGTCCCGGTCCAGCGGATCGTGTTGCCCTCGAGGACGGCCCCGGCGGGCAGTGAGGATTCGATCACGGTCACCGGTCCGGACACAACGTCCTCGATGACCACGTCGGTGATCGGCAGGCCCGTGTCGTTGGTTGCGGTCACCGTATAGGTGATCGTGTCACCGGGTTTCACCTGTGTTCCGGTGAAGGGCATCGAAGCCTTGGACAGCGAAACCGTGCCGCGCGGGTTGACCACCTCGTGTTCGGTGCCCGGCGGGTTTTCCCGTACCTGTGCACTCGTTACGTGGTTGCCAATCTTTTGGCCGTCGGGAGCGGAATCGCTCACCGTCACGGTGTAGGTGATCGTGACACTCGCTCCGGCGGCCACGTCACCAGTCCAGGTGAGGGTGTTGCCCTCGATTGTGGCTCCGTTACTCGGGTCGCCCACGAGGCTTGAGTAGGCGAGTACCTCGGAGAGGTCATCGGTCAGGGTGACGCCGGTCTTGGCCACCGCCGCATCCTTATTGGTCAGGGTCAGGGTGTAGACAATCTGGTCGCCCGGACGTACCTCGCTACCCGAGGCAGGGGCCGCGGACTTCTGCAGGATCAGTTCGTCCTCCACCGGCAGTGTGGTGGTGGGGCCCTCGGGATCCACCTTTTCCGGGGAGTCCACGCCGTTGACCAGGGCCTCTCCGCCGGTCAGCGGATAGAGCTCTCCCGCGCTCTTCATCACAACGTCGTATCCGATGGTGAGTTTCGCCCCCGCGGGGATATCCCCGGTCCAGCTCAGGATGGGGGTGTCGAAACGGGCGGCGGGTGCCGTGATTTCCTTGCCTTCGCGATCCACCAGGGTGACCACGATGTTTTCGGGCGCGGACGCGTAGGCCAGGACCGAGCTCAGATCGTCGGTCACGGTCGCGGCATCCAGCGGCAGGCCACCCACGTTGGTCGCGGTGAGGGAATAGCTTACCCGCTCACCCGCGGAGGCACGGCCGTTGCCATCGGCATCGGTCACGGTCTTACTCAGCTTGAGCGCCCCATCAATCGGGGTGGTCACGGTGACACCGTCGGTCCACTTGCTGCGGTCGGGCGCGTCTTCGGCGACCCGAACGCTGGGCACGGCGGCGGGTTCCCCGGCGATGATGCGGCTGGTGCTGACGCTGTTGACGAGCGCGGCGACCGGCTCGGTGTAGTTCTGCACACCGGTGTCATCGGCGGTTACCACCGGCATAACGGTGGCGACATAGGTAATGGTGAGGGTCTCACCCACGGCAAGGTTACCGGTCCAGGTGAGGGCATTTCCGCTCAGCGAGGCGCTGCCGATGCTCGCCCTAATCGCACTGATTTCTGCGTCATCCAACACGTTGCGGAGGTCATCCGTGACCACAAAGTCGTTGAGGTCTACGCCGGTGGTGTTGGTTACCGAGACCGTATAGGTCGCGACGTTTTTTCCCTCGTTGGCACTCGGTGAGGCATTCCCCGGCGCAAGCGAGGTGGTTTTGGTGAGGGTCACCGCGTTGAGGCTCTCAAACACGTAGACCCCACCGCTTGCGCTCACGGCCACGCGGTGGTGCTGGGCACCGTTTTTATCGCGACCGGTGCTGGCCTGAACCGAACCGCCCAGCAGACCAAAGGAACCAAACTTCGTCTCCCCGCCCTCGCGGGTTTCAAGCGGCTTGGCGGGTGTGGTGGAGGCGGGATCAGTCAGGTCAAATACCTGAACATTGCCGCGGTCGGGAACGGCATCGAGGTTCAGCGACCCGATAAAGAGTTCTCGGGTTTCCTCGTTAAAATCCAGGTTCGACCCAAAGTAGTACTGCCCAGGGAGCGCCGAGAGGCGCTGTCCGGCGAGGGTGCCATTGGGCGTGAAAATGTAGACCGCTCCCTGTGTGGTGGCGGAATCGGTGGCGATATCTCCGGCTTTTTCACCGGTGTAGTGCACCTCGGAGGGCGAACCGGCGATCACCCGTCCGTCCGCGGTGATCACAATTGATCGCCCGAGGCCGGCCCAAGATCCACCCTCATCGTTGGGTGGGAAATCGGTTTTTTCCTGATTAACATCGGGGGTCACGGTGAAGGTATTCGACGCATCGCTCAGGTTCCAGGCGGAAATCTGACCCACCTGATAGTCCTGCCCATCGGCCGCGGTCTCGCGGTGCTGGGGTGCGGATACCACGGCGGTAGCGTCCCGTGCGGCAACGATCTGTCCGTAGACGTCGTCGCGGTTGACCCGGCCCGCGGGGAGTAGGAGGGCCTGAGCCCGGGCGTCCCCGGAGATTGCCTCGGCGATCGGGACCACAAAGGCGGAACCGGCGTTGACCTTCCCATCAACCTGGGAGTTTGGGGCACCGATCACCAGGTGCGAATCACTCAGGCTTACCGATTCCCCGAAGGAACCAACCCGGGCAATCCGCGGATTGTCGGCCGCGGTGATCGTGGTCGGGGTGGTGGACCAGGTGTCGCCGCTGCGTGTGTAAACGTAAACGGTGTTGGAGAAGCGGGCACCCACAACCACGATTCCGGCCGCGTCATCCACGTCGACCGAGAATCCGAATCCCGCTGCGGAGGCCGGAGCTGTCAGAGTGGTGGTGGAGAAGTCTCCGGCCGCGGGTCCTACCCAGGTCCGAACGATCACGCTGCCGCTGCCCGGGGCGCGGTCACCACGCTTACTGGTGTACACCACGGTGTTGGCGTCGAGCTTTACATCGTAGGCGGTACGGTTGGGGTCGGTGCCGGCGATATCGCCGCCGAACTGAGCTACCTCGGTGTAGCGGTCGATGAGGGTGTCATCGAACGGCACGATGTTGTCGGTTGTGGTCGCCGCCATCGCCCCGGTTGGGAGCAGGCCCAGCCCGCTTCCCACCAGGACGATCGAGAGCATCCCGGCCAGCGATGACCTCAGTTTTCGCTTGTGCCGGCCCCAAGGCGACGCCTTACCCAGCGTGTTTGACAGTTCCACAGCTTCCCCCCGTGCATTGCCAGATCCCCCAAATGGTTCTGGCCTGAGTCTTCACGGTCCCTCCCCGCAGAAAAACTCGCTGTCATTTATTGAGTGAACAACAGACAGGTTTTTACTGGCGCGAGGTGGGCCGTCGATATGAAGTACCCGATACGGGGAAAAAGTGACGGCGGATGAGAAAAAAAGTCTAGTGCGGCTCTAGCGATGCATCTCGTGTGGCCGCGCCAATGCGTGGGAGAACCCGTCCGAGACGATGGCGTAGCGGCGCAGCTGGGTGATTACCGTTCGTGAGGGGTGAAGGCAAGCGCACTCTCGGAGTCCCAGGTGTCCAGAATCCGCAGTGCATCGTCGGAGGGTGAGCCCTTCTTCGCCATGTAAATAAAGAGCTGCTGATCGGGGTCCTCGGGCACCGGGAAGGTCTCGTATTCGATGTCGATCGGGCCCACCAGTGGATGGGCGAGTTTCTTGGTTCCAAAGGAACACTCGTACACCATGTGCTGAGGCCACCACTGCTGGAATGCCTCACTCTTGACGGTGAGCTCTCCGATGAGCTCATTGAGTGCGCGATCGTTGGGATGACGACTGGAATCTCGGCGCAGAATCGCGGTCATATCGGCCGCCACCACATCCCACTCCCGATAGTAGGTGCGCGCTTCCGGAGCCAGGAAGGTCCAGCGCGCCAGGCTCCGGGCCAGGCCCGTTTCCGCGGTGAAGTCGGGCATCAGTTTTTTCGCCAGATCGTTCATCGCCAGCACCTCCATGCCTACCCCCAGCACAAACGCCGCCGTGTTTTCCATCTGGTCCAGCATCTGGCGCACGATCGGACGTACCTTGGTGGCGCGGACGGGCTGAGGCTGGCGTCCGGTGGCCGGGGAGAACAACGAGAACAGGTAGGAGCGTTCGGTGGCGTTGAGCAGCAGCGCCTTACACAACCCGTTAACGATCGCATCGGAGGCGTGCTTGATGCGCCCCTGCTCCATCCGGGTGTAGTAGTCCACGCTCATGCCCGCCAACAGCGCGACCTCATCACGGCGTAGTCCGGGCACACGGCGGGCAATGGTGCCGCCGGACCCGAGGCCCACGTCCTGAGGCTGCACCCGGGCACGGGCGGCCCGAAGAAACTCGGCGAGATTGGTTGAGGGTTGCATCCTTCAAGTATCAACCGAGATCTCCCGGTCTGGGTAGGACGGTTTTTCCTAGGCAGAACCCTGCCTGTTTGGACGCTCACCACAGCCTGCGCACGGTGTTGACTCTGATTGCTGGCCGATTCGGCCGGACACACAACAGACACATTCCCACAAGGAGATCCCATGTACCACGTCGCCGTCTACTTCGATGTTCAGCCCGAGCGCCGCCAGGACTTCATCAACGCAGCCATCAAGGATGGCCGCGATTCCGGTGCCAACGAGCCCGGAACCCTGCGCTTCGAACTGATCCAGGACGAGAACAACGAAAACCGTTTCTACCTCAACGAGGGCTATGAGAGTGCCGAAGCATTCGACATTCACGCCAACGGCCAGTATTTCGCCGAGTTCTTCGCCGAGATCGGTTCCTACGTTGAGGGTCCGACCTGGCTGCTGCGCGGCAACCGCGTCGAAGCCTAACCCCAGTCAGCCTCGGCTTAACACGAAGGACCCCGAATGACACAACACAATTCGCTGGTACTGGTGGCCGCGTTCCAAGCCAAGGCCGGATATGAGGATCGGCTCAGGGAGGCTCTGACCAACATGGTTGAGCCCTCCCTGGCCGAGGCCGGCTGCCTCGGCTACCGGCCACTCTCGGACCCGGCCGTCCCCGGCGCAATGATCTGCCTCGAGGAGTGGACCGACGCCGCGGCGCTGGAGTTCCACTTCCAGACCCCGCACTTCATCGAGGTTGCGAAGGTTCTCAACGAGATCCTGGCGGTTCCCTTTGCCCTGCGCCGGCTGAGCGACCTGCCCGAAGCCGCCTAAAACACCGCACACCCACACGGTATCCCCTTCCCTTTTGAAAGGTGTCCTATGACTTCCACCCTTGCTCTGAGCGCCGCGACCCCCGGCGCGGCCTTTGAAAAGGTCACGATTCAACGACGTGATCTGCGCCCCGACGATGTCCAAATCGAGGTGAAGTACGCGGGAATCTGCCACTCCGATATCCACCAGGTAAACGAAGACTGGGGGCCCGCGATCTTCCCGATGGTTCCCGGACACGAGATCACCGGCGTGGTCAGTGCGGTGGGATCCGAGGTGACCACCTTCGCGGTCGGTGACCGTGTGGGAGTGGGCTGCTATGTCGACTCCTGCGGCACCTGCGAGATCTGCCTCCGCGGCGACGAGCAGATGTGTCTCAACGGCCCCGTGGCCACCTACAACGGTCGCGAATACGACGGGACCCCCACCGCCGGCGGATACAGCAAGAGCATCGTGGTCAAGGACCACTTTGTGATGTCCATCCCCGACGGCATGGACCTCGCCGCCGCTTCCCCGCTGCTGTGCGCGGGAATGACCGTCTACGCACCGCTGGTACGGTTCGGTGCCGCCGCGGGCAAAAACATCGCGATCATTGGGCTCGGAGGCCTGGGACACGTGGCCGTGAAGATCGCCCACGCGATGGGTGCCACGGTGACCCTGCTCAGCCACTCCCCGCGCAAGGAGCAGGACGCCCTGGCCTTCGGTGCCGACCACTATGTGGTCACCAGCGACCCGGAGAACCTGCGTGCGCTGAACGGCACGTTCGATTTTGTCCTCAACACCGTTTCGGCGGATATCGAACTGGACGCCTACCTGGAAACCCTCAAGATCGACGGCGCGTTCATCAACGTGGGGTTCCCGGCCAAGCCGTATCAGTTCCACGCCGGATCGATTGTGATGCATCAGCGTGCAATCGTCGGTTCCAACTTCGGCGGCCCGGCCGCGACCCAGGAGATGCTCAACTTCTGCGCCGAACACAACATTGCCGCGGAGATCGAGCTGGTGGATGCCGGCGAAATCGCCGCCGCCTATGAGCGCGTCGCTAACAGCACCGTGCGCTATCGCGCGGTGATCGACATCGCCGGCACCCTGCTGGACAACTAATCACCCCTCACACAGGAGAAAACCATGAAAAAAACCACCCTGGGAAACCTTGAGGTCAGCCGAGTTGGACTCGGTGCCATGACCATGTCGGCCTACTACACCGGTGCCGGCGAGTTCAACGATGAGGCCGAGCGCACCATCCAGCGCGCCCTGGACCTCGGTGTCGATTTCATCGACACGGCCGAAATCTACGGCCCGTACACCAACGAGGAGCTCGTGGGTCGGGCGATTCGCGGACGTCGGGACGAGGTGGTACTCGCCACAAAGTTCGGTTTTGTTTCCCACCTGGGCCCGGCCGAGCGCGGCCTGGACTCGCGTCCGGAGAACATTCGCATTGCCGTTGAGGGTTCGCTTCGTCGACTGCAGACCGACTACATCGACCTGTACTACCAGCACCGTGTCGACCCCACCACCCCGATTGAGGACGTGATGGGTGTGCTTTCCGAGCTGGTCAGCGAGGGCAAGATCCGCAACATCGGTCTGTCCGAGGCCGGCCTGGACACCATCCGCCGCGCCCACGCGATTCACCCGATTGCCGCGCTGCAGACCGAGTACTCGCTGTGGACCCGCGACGTCGAGGAGGAGGTGCTGCCGCTGATGACCGAGCTGGGCATTGGTTTTGTTGCCTATTCTCCGCTGGGCCGAGGCTTCCTGACCGGACAGTTCCGCTCGCGCGACGACTTCGCACCGGATGACTTCCGCCTCACCACCCCGCGTTTCAGCGAGGAGAACTTCGCCGCGAACCTGGCGCTGGTGACCGAGGTGGAGCGAATCGCCGCCGATGCCAACGCCACTCCCGCGCAGGTTGCCCTGGCCTGGCTGCTGACCCGGCACCCCAACCTGGCGGTCATCCCCGGTACCAAGCGTGTGTCTCGAATCGAGGAGAACGCCGGTGCCGATGCCCTGGTGCTGAGTGACACCCAGCTCACCGCGCTAAACGATCTCATTCCCGCCGCGGGAAACCGCTACGGCGAGAACGATCTGTCCGGAATCAACCAGTAGTTCATCCGTCCTGTGCCCGGACTCACGTAGTCTGGGCACAGGGTGGTGCGGCCTGTTCGCAGGTTCACACTGTTTTACATCACAAGAAAGAGGAGTGGTTATGACATCACAACGCACGGCTATCGTTACCGGCGGCTCCCGAGGTATTGGTCGGGCGGTGGCCGAACGGCTCGCCGCCGACGGACAGTCGGTTGCAATTCTCTATGCGGGGAACTCCGCGGCCGCCACCGAAACGCTGAACGCAATCGAGGCGGCCGGTGGTACGGCCATCGGGATTCAGACCGACATCGCCGATGAAACCCAGGTTCGGGCGGCATATGACCAGGTGGAACGCGAATTTGGTGGGGTCGATGTGGTGGTCAACGCCGCGGGCATCATGATCCTGGGGCCGATTGCCGAGTTCGATCTGGACGATCTGGACCGGATGCACCGCACCAACATTCGCGGCACCTTCGTGATGGATCAGGAGGCAGCCAAGCGTGTCCGTAACGGCGGCGCGATCATCAACTTCTCCACGTCGGTGAAGAAGCTGGGTCTGCCCGGTTACGCCGCCTATGCCGCCTCCAAGGGGGCGGTGGATGCGATCAGCTCCGTCCTGGCTAAGGAGCTGCGCGGACGCGACATTACGGTCAACGCGGTCGCTCCCGGCCCGACCGCCACCGCACTCTTCCTCGAGGGGAAGGATCCGGAAACCATCGAGCGGATGTCCAAAATGAACCCGCTGGAACGTCTGGGAACCCCCGAAGACATCGCCGAAATGGTTTCGCTGCTGGCGGGCCCCGGTAGATGGATCAACGGTCAGACCGTGTACGTCAACGGCGGCATGGTCTAGCTGACGGTGCGGGGCCGTCTGCTCGAATGGGCAGACGGCCCCGCATTGCTTTGGGACGGCGGAGGCAACGCGGCAAGCCGGGGTTGTTCTTGACGCAGGGCGGCGGAGTTCATGTGGTCCTCGATTCGACGGGACGACCCGATTGGGCCGATAACACCCACCGTAAAACCTCAAGCGCGGTTGAGGTCAAGGGGGCTCGCACGTCAGTTAGGAGCGCTGGGCCTTTCGGCGGACAGACGATATCCGCCCTCACCCTGGCAGAGTCCGAGGTCCCGGGCTAGGCTCGGGGCATGACGGCCCCAGAAGCCGTCCCGGCACCGCTGAAAATACCCGTTCCCGTGCCCAGCGACGCCCAGCAACTGGTCCATTCGGCCACGATCATGCTCGGCGACACGCACCTGCTGACCTCCTGGGGTGAGGGCCGAGAAACCACGCGGGCCGGGCTGCTGGATCTACGCAGCGGTGAGTGGCGCATCCTCACCGGATTGCGCGCGCCGATTGCGGCGGGTTTTGCCCTCTCCCCCGAACGCGCGCTCGTGATCACCTATTTCGGCCTCTATGAAATAGACCTGCCGACTGTGAAGATCGCGCGGAAACTCACCGCGAAAATCGGCAAGTACAACTTCAGGCTCACACGCATCGATGAGAACACGGTTGCCGTGGGCAGCAAGGGCGTCATGGAAACGCTGGTGTCCCTCGATACCCTCACCGCGCTGCGGCGGCGTCGCCGCGGCACCGAACCGGCTCCAACTATCCCCGAGGCCGCCGCGCGCCGCGGGGTTCGGCGCGTGCTGCACTCCGATGCCGAACTCTTCATCGGAGCCACCGGGGAGAGCTTTCATGTGGGAGCCGAGCGGGTGGTCATCCTGGCGGCGGGTGATCAGCGCGAACTGTTTTCGATGGATATTCCCTTCGGGGTGGCCTCCGCATTTCGAGCCCTGGACGGGGTGATCATCGCGCCCACCGATCTGGGCCGAGCCCACAACCTGCTGGCGATCCCGGGGCTCCCGGCGGAGTCCCCCTGGCACATCGAACCGGCCGCACCCTCCTGGGGCGAAATCCCCGTGCCGGGTGATGTCTCGACCCTGCCCTCCCCCGGCGAACTGAGTATCGCGCCCGAGCCGGGCGTCCACACCCTGACCGAACTCGCCCGGGCGGCGGAAGTCTCGGCCCGCGAATTGCTCGCCACAGCCGCCCGCAAGAATCCTCCGCGCCTGATGATCCGCGACCGACGGATCGAGGAGGGCACCGTGCTCAGCGATCTGCATGCCTCGCACTTCACCCTCGAAAACTGCTGGAGCGACCGGAGCACCGATGCCTCCCGGCGCCCACGCCTGCTGCGGGCGACACTCGGCGACGTGGAGTTGCGCAGATCCTCGCTCGACGGTGCGGTGCTGGAGGATGTGGTGATCGATGGCCTGAACTGCGGGCGCGATGACGGCTTCGTGTTTGGCGTCGAGTTCACCCGGGTCACCCTGCGTGGGCGCATCCAGGGGCTCATTCTGAATACCACAATGAGAGGGGGCGATCCGGAAATCGAAGCTGCCTACGAGGGCTTTCGGCGTGCCAGATTCGCGGACCCCGAGTGGATGCTGGACATCACCGAGGCCTCCGGTAGCATCTCCCTGCGCGGATTTCCCTCCCGGTTCATCCGGCGCAACCCGGCCCTGCATGCGGTCGTCAGCGCCGAGGCGACGGCGAACGGGGCCTGGGAGAGCATCGATCGAGGTGGGTCCGCGCTCTGGGTGTCCATCTCCGAGTTGGCACACTACGAGGCGGAGGATGTGGTGCTGGTCGCCGATTCCCACGGCCCCCGGGCCCGGGCCGACCTCGAGTACATCCGACGCCTGCGCGACGCCGGGATCGCGGCACCGGACTAGGCCTCGGTACCGTCTACACCCTGGCCGGAATGCCCTTCGAGGAGCCGAGCGCGAGCGCGGCGATCAGCATGCCCACCGCGAGGAGCGCGCCGCCCGGCCAGCAGCCAGAATGGTCGGGTCAGCCACCAGCCCGCACTCAGCGGATCGGGCAGGGGCACCGCAACCGTCAGGTGAAGAATCAGCAGCCCGGCGGCCAGCAGGATGATGACCGGCATATGCCACAGGTAGATGGTCATGGACCGAGCCCCAACCCGATCCACCAACGCGCCGATCCGCGGGCGCTCGGCCACCGCACGCAGCCGATTGCGCAGCAGGGTAAACAGCATCAGCTGGTCGATCCCCAGCAGGATCAGGCAGATCGTGGGCGGATTGAGGTTCTCGTACATGTCCGGCGAATACGGCCCCGGCACGCTCAGCAGGAACAGGGCCACCAGCGCGAAACCGCCGGTCAGCGCCATGATGATCCACGGGTTCGGAGCGCCGGTGGCAAACCCCAGGGCCGCGGCGGCCACCACGACGGTCTCCGAGGGAATCGGCGGGAAGAACGCATCGGCGCAGACCCCGAACAGGACGATGAGGTAGATCCAGGGCGATCCCGCCGTGGCCAGAATCGCATCATTCAACCAGTCAAACATTCCCACATCCTCTTTCCCGCCGCCGATTCCTCGGCAGCCCGTGAAGCATAAAAGGCGGGTGCGTGGGCGGGCATCACGCCCGGGAGGGATTGCACCCCCTACCGGGGAGTGAGGGGGCGGAACCGTAGCCCCAGACATGGGCCGCCCGAGGTCAAAAATCGACGTTCGGAAAAAATAACATGACAGACTTGATGTTTAAGAATCTAAAATACTAGAATGGTACACGGTTACTGATCGCCCGAAACGATCATCTGCGACACCCGGTCGCCACCGCGCCCCGGAGCACTCGATGCTCCCGGCGCTCATCCCTAACTCAGGAGACCTCATGGTCGTAACTCACTCAGTCCCCCGTTCATCCTCACGCGCGCTGCGGCGCGGGGCGCTTGTCGCCGCCGCCCTGGTCCCCGCGACCATCCTCGGCGCACCTCTGATGGCGAGCGCCGAGGCCGCTCCCCAGAAGATCGCCACCACCACTACCTGCGGCTGGATGTACAACGCCGGCGACCCCATCGACCTGGTGCAGAACCCCTGGACCCACCCGCTTCAGGTGGAACAGTTTGATCCGAGCCTGGGTGAACTGATCTCGGTCGAGGTGGCCGGAAAGTTCACCGATGGTGGATATGTCAGCATCGAAAACACCGGAACCACCCCGCTCCAGGGGGAATTCGGCTACGGATTCAACGTGGAGCTGGAATCCGCGCTCGGCGGCACCTTTGCACTCGACGCCACCTATGACGGCATCTTCGACAAGACCTTCGATCGTAAGGACGAGGTCACCACGCTCACCCCGTTCGACGGCACCCTCGACTACGCCGGCACCAGCGGGCGCATCCTCTCCCCCGAGACCCTAACGTTTGGGGCAACCTACGCTGCCGGCGACGCCACGGCAAGCGCGTTTGTGGGCACCGGAACCCTCACCCTGCTGGCCCCGGAGGGCGTAAAGAACCAGGGTGGAGGCACCTACTCGGGCCTCGGCCTCGACTATCAAAACCGGGTCGGCTTCGGCCAGCAGATGATGGCGGCGAGCGTGGACGGCGGCGTGGGCCCGAGCGCCTGCGTGACCTACACCTATGCGGTCGCGGATGGCGTGGACCCCGTCGACCCGGTGGACCCGGTGGACCCGGTGGACCCGGTAGACCCGGTGGACCCGGTGGATCCCGTGGACCCGACCAACCCGGTAGATCCGACCAATCCGGTAAACCCCACGGACCCAACGGACATCACCTCCTTCGTGCTGGACACCAAGCCGGCCACCTCCACGGTTGACCCGTCCACGGTCCCCGCCGCGACCGGCACCACCGCCCTGGCCGTCACCGGCGGCACCCCCACTCCCCTGATCTACGGCGCACTCGCGCTGCTGCTGATCGGCGGCACCCTCGCCGTGCTTAAGATCCGCGGACGCAGCGAGCAGGATTAACCCTGCTCGACGGGGCCCGCGCCCCTCAACCCGCCGTGTCGGCCCGCAAACTGCGCGCCGCCACGGCGGTTTTTGGATTCCCGACGAATCGTCATTCGCCTCTCCGGCACGGAGGTTTGTAGATTCCCGACGGATCGTCATTCGCCTCTCCGGCATGGAAGTCGGCGGATGCGCGCTCTTTCGGATGCCGGTGGGTGCGGACAGCCTGCCGGCTACCGCGGCACACCCAAATTGTCACCCCGGGCATCGTTCACATCGCGAATAATGGGAGTCATGATCCCCCTGAACCGCCCCTCCGATGTCGCGAGCGACGAGTTTCGACACCTGCTGTGGCTGGCTGCCGAGGTGGAGAGCGCGGAGCTTGATCGAATCACACACGATGAGCTCCCACACCTTTGGGTGCGCGGTATGTCGGATCGAGACGGCCTGGTCGCCTTCATCGCCTGCGATCTCCGCTCGAATCCCGTGGAGATCATGTACATTGCGGTGCATGAACGTGCGCGTGGCCTCGGGCTGGGGCGGCGACTCGTGCAGGGCATCAAGGACGCGGCCCCGAACAGGAGAATCCTGGCGGAAACCGACGATGATGCCGTGGATTTCTACCGTCGCCTCGGATTCACCATTGCCGATGGGCACACGGATGCCCGCTGGCCCGATCGCCGCCGCTACGTGTGCACGCTGGCGCCGCCGAGCGGCGCGGACGTCTAGTTTCGAAATCCGCGTCAGCGCGCGGTGCGTTCCAACACCTCGCGGGTACCGAGCACGGTTGCAAACTCCCCGTGCAGATTGGTCGCGGTAATACGGGCCAGTTCATCGGCGGTCACAACCGTTCCATCCGGTGCCGCACGATCAAACGTGTGCGTGGCATCGAGGACAAACGTGGTCTCATAGCCGAGGTTTCCGGCCAGACGCGCCGTGGTTTCGCAGCAGTGGTTGGTCGTGATGCCGCAAATCACCACTTCCGAAGAGCTATTCTCGGTGAGCCATGCGTGCAGATCGGGGGTGCCGTGGAAGCTCGAGTTCACTCTCTTGCGCACGAGCAGATCGGGCTCGCCCTCGATCACGTCAGCAAATGCGTGCCCGGGATTGTTCGGGTGCAGTGGCGATGCCGGGTCATCCGAATCATGCTGGACAAACACGACCGGCCACTCGCGCTCACGCCATCGGGCGATGAGTGCCGCGATGTTCTTCTCGCAGTGCGGGTTGTTTCGCGGCCCCCAGAAGGCGAGATCCGCAAACCCTCGCTGAACATCGATCACGATGAGGGCGGGTCCGGCAAGATGTGTGTGCGGCGTCATGACTCGTCAGCCTATCGGGCCCGCACGCGAATGCCCGAGACGATCGGGTCCCATTCGCTCCGTATCCGCCCGCTCCCTAGGATGGGGAGGTGAGCGCACACCTTTTTGATCTGGCCAGCATTGGCACCGGCCTGCCGGTTTCGGCCGCGCGGGATGAGCTCGCGGACGCGATTTCCACCGGCACCGCGGTGATCACGGCCCCGCCCGGCACCGGAAAAACCACGTTTGTGCCGCCGCTGGTGGCGAACCTGCTGGCGGAGCGAGGACCGGTTCCAGGCGCGACTCCCGGTTCCGCTACCGGCTCCGTTCCCGGGCGCATCCTGCTCAGCCAGCCGCGCCGGGTTGCCGTGCGCGCGGCCGCCCGGCGACTCGCGGCCCTCGACGGCTCCCCGGTGGGCGGCCCGGTCGGCTTCACCGTCCGCGGCGAGCGTCGGGTCGGTCCCGAGACCCGGATCGAGGTTCTCACCCCGGGTGTGCTGCTGCGGCGGCTACTGTCGGATCCCGAACTCGAGGGCGTGGACGCGGTCATCCTCGACGAGGTACACGAGCGCTCCGTGGATGGTGACCTGCTGCTCGGCTTCCTCGCCGAGGTCCGCGAACTCCGCGAGGATCTCACGGTCATCGCGATGTCCGCGACCCTGGATGCCGCCGGAATCGCCGCGCTCCTGGATGCTCCGGTGGTCAACGTCCCCTCGCCGCTGCATCCGCTGACACTCGTGCACCGCCCCGGCAGCCACCCGCGCCTGGACGAGCGCGGCGTGACCCGGGAATTCCTGCGGCACCTGGCCGCTGTTGCCGTGACCGAGCAGCGAGAGGCCGGTCACGATGCGCTGGTTTTTGTCCCCGGCGCACGCGAGGTGGATGAGGTGGTGCGCGGCATTCGTGATCTGAATCCGACTGGCGTCGACGTGCTCCCCCTCCACGGCCGGCTCTCCCCCGCGGAGCAAGACCTGGCGGTTTCCGGGGCCGCGGCGGGCGGGGCGGCGCGGATCGTGGTCAGCACGTCGCTCGCCGAGAGTTCACTGACGGTTCCCGGCGTGCGCCTGGTGATCGAATCGGGCCTGACCCGTGAGGTTCGCCGGGACCGTGGCCGCGATATGTCGGGCCTGGTGACCGTGAGTGCGTCGCGGGCGAGCGTCGAACAGCGTGCCGGTCGGGCCGCCCGTCAGGGGCCGGGAAAGGCAGTGCGTGCCTATACGGAGACCGAGTTTGCGCGGATGCCTGCCGCCTCGGCACCCGAGATCCAGTCAGCCGACCTGCTCGATGCCGCCCTGCTGCTCGCCGCCTGGGGAACCCCGGGCGGCACCGGGTTGCGCCTGCTGACGCCGCCCCCGGCCGCCTCGATGGAGCAGGCTCAGCGCGAGCTGTTTGCGCTGGGGCTGGTGTCCGAGGAGGGCGGTCTCTCCGAGCTGGGTCGCCGGGTGTCCCGACTCCCGGTGGGGGTGCGCGAGGCGCGGGCTCTGCTGTCGGGGACCGCCGAGATCGGGGATCCGAATGCCGTGGCCGAGGTTGTGGCGGCGCTGTCGGGTGACTTCCGCGATCCCGGGGCGGACCTATCCCGCCTGCTCCAGGACCTGCGCTCGGGCCGCGCGCACGGCGCTCAGCGCTGGAAGGCGGAGGCACGGCGGCTGGCGAGGATCGCCGAAGACGGACGCTCGGATTCCGGCGCACGCACGCAACCCGCACACGTGCCGGCTAACAAAGCCGCGCACCCCGCCGACCTGCCGGGCGACTTTGCCGCGCATTCCGCAAACCCGCCCGCCAACGCTGCCACGCACCCCGCCGACCTGCCCGGCATCGTCACGGCGATCGCCCGGCCCGAATGGATCGCCCGCCGCACGGGCGAACACTCCCGCAGCTACCTGCTGGCCAGCGGCACCCGGGCTGCCCTGCCCGAGGGCAGCGAGCTGGTGTCCAGCGAGTGGATCGCGGTGCGCGAGGTTCAGCGTGCCGAGGGGCGCGTGGCCGATGGGACCGGTGCGGTGATCCGGCTTGCCGCAGCCCTCGGAGAGGCCGACGCACTCCGTCTCGGCGCTCCCCTGCGTGCATCCGAGCGCGCGGCGCGGGTTGCCGACGGACGGGTTCGGGTGGAGGAGCGGCGCACCCTCGGCGCAATCCGGTTGTCCTCTACTCCGGTCGCCCCCACCGCGGCCGACACCGCTCCCGCGTTTGCCGCGCACCTGCGCGAGACGGGACTCGACGGGCTGCGCTGGAGCGAGGGCGCGGCATCCCTGCGTGCCCGACTGGGCCTTCTTCACCGCGAGCTCGGGGGTCCCTGGCCCGCCATGGACGATGCGGCACTCCTTGCGAACATCGACGCCTGGCTCGGCCACGACCTCGAACGCCTCACCGCCCAGTCCTCCCTCCACGGCATCGACCTCGCCCAGGCGCTGCGCCGCCTCCTCCCCTGGCCCGAGGCCGCACAGCTCGACACGCTTGTGCCCGAGCATCTGGAGGTGCCCTCGGGCAACCGGGTGCGAATCCGCTACCCGGATGTCAACGAGGGTGGAGCCGGGAACCCCGGTGGTGGAGCAGCTGGTGCCGGAGTCGTCGGTATCGGAGCCGTCGGTGTCGAAGCCGAAGCCGATGCTGATGCTGACGCCGAGTACACCGGTGCAGGAGCCGGGGCTGCGGGGGCAGAGGCCGGCTCCGAGCGAAGGGCCGGGGCCGCTGGTACCAAGTTCGGGTCCGCGCAAAGCACCGGCTCCGGCACGAGTGCGGGCACTGGCACGAACACCGCCCCGCTCCCGGTAGTCGCGGTGAAGCTGCAGGAGCTCTTCGGCCTGGCCGAGACCCCTCGTCTAGTCGGTGGCCGCGTCCCGATCCTCTTTCATCTGCTCTCCCCCGCCCAGAAACCTCTGGCGATCACCGGCGATCTCGCCTCCTTCTGGAACGGCCCCTACCAGGACGTCCGCAAGGAGATGCGCGGCCGCTACCCCAAGCATCCCTGGCCCGAGGACCCATGGACCGCGGTCGCGACGGCGCGCACCAAGCGAGCAATGGGGCGAGCATAGCCGCACCATAACCAGGGGTCACCGCGGAGCGCCCCAAGCAGGCCGGCCTCAGATCAGGTCACGTCGGGCGCGGAAACCAATAGTCGTGCCGCCACACGCTGCGGCCCGATCGTTGTCGGCTATCAATTCGGGTGAAGCTCGATTGTCTCCGAACGCAGCGAGGATCTGAGGCAGTCAACAAGCCGCGCAACATCATCCGCGCCCGCACCCGCGGTGAGCCCATAGGAGATTCGTGACGCGGGCTGGTCCGCGCTCCGTATCCCCGGCTCAACCGCCGGGTCGTTTTCGAGGCAGGAGGGGACCACGTCACGGTATACGGGACGCACCACAACGATTGAGGTCACATCATCCGAGGGATCTCCACTCACGGTGACGTCGTCCGACGCGCACCCTCCCAGCGCCCCTACTCCCAGCAGAAGCGCGAGCGCGAACCAGCGTTGGGCGGGACGTGTGCGGGGCGCATTCCGCGGCATGCGCACTCCGGCTCCGTCTTGACGCGGGTTAGGGAACAATCTTCACTTTCCATCCTGACGCTGCCAGGTAGCCATCATCGCCGAGGCGGCGACAACCTCTCCGGCGCGAACATCGATGTCAAAGCCCTTCGGATCACACAGTTCGGAAACGCCCCTGCCCTGGACGTCCACACGGAGACGCGCACCCGCTACCCCACGCGCCCACGCATCATGTTCGATCACGGTGCCCGTCAGCACCGCGGTGACGCCATCCCGTGACCCCATCTATGGAGGTCGGCGCATCCGGAATCATCCCCCGATGGCATGTGGCAAGATCACGCCCACAGGCTATAGCGTGCAGGGCGGCGGCGCCTATCCCCCAAACGTGTGATCCGGCACATTCGTGAGTGACAGGACGGATGGGTACGCTGCGGGCCTCGCCTATATCCGCGGGGCCAATGGCAGGGTGATCGCTCCGTCGGTGCCGATTGAAACGTGAGAATCGGGGAAGTCACGCAGTCCCCGTTCGGTCATGAGGTGCGCGGCCCGACCGCTGGGATCGGGCGTCGGGATGCCGTCCTCCTGCTCGAAGCGCACCGAGCGCACCCGTGCCCCCAACACGGTGCCGTCTGCGTTCAGTCGTACCGAGAGATATGCGCCGAACCGGGTGGATGGGTCGGTCCCGAAGACTCCCCCACCGCCGAAATTCCCCAGACTGTAGGCGATGAGCCGCCCGCGATACCACTCCATCCCGCGTAGGATGTGCGGTCCGTGTCCCAGAACCAGGTCGGCTCCGGCGTCGATTGCCGCATGGGCGAAGGCGATCGGGTCGCCGCGGTTCTCCCCAAACATCGTTTCGGTGCCGGGCGTGACCGCGTCCGCCGTCGGCCCCTCGGCCCCCATGTGGGCCTGCACGATCACGACGTCTGCCCGCTCGGCCGCTTTGCGGACGATGGCACGCAGGTGCCGAAGATCTGTCACCCGATTGAACGTGGAGTAGGGCGCAAACCCGATCATGGCCACGGCCAGATCGCCGACCCGCAAAAAACCGATCTCGTCTCGATCCCCGACCGGCCGGATGCCCACGCTCTCCAGTGCCGCACGGGTCGCATCGTAGCCGCGCTGTCCGAAGTCGCGGCTGTGGTTATTGGCGAGGTTGAGGTCGGTGAAGCCGTGCAGGCTCGCGGCAGCTGCGGGATCGCTGCGAAAGGCGAAGCAGTCGCCCAGCCCCGCGCACTTGGTGGTGCCGTTGTCGGGGGTGAGCGCCTGTTCCAGGTTGCCGGTCACGAGGTCCTCGGTGAACCAGGGACGCACGCGGTCAAGGTAACCGGCTCCCTGGTCGGCGGGAATCCCGCGCGATGCGTCATAGAGCAGGATGTCACCGACCGCACCGATACTCACCTCGCCGGTGCGGTGTGCGGGCCGGTGCGGCATCTCGGATCGGGACGGGACGGGGATCGCCGATGCCGCAGACGCCGTGAGACCGAGTGCCACGAGCACGAGCACGGCAACGGGCGTGCGCCAGGGCACACGGCACCGCGCCGGGGTACGGCCGCGGGCGGTGTCGGGGTTGCGCCAGGGCACGCGTCGCCGGGATGCGGCGACCCACGAAGCGGTGATTGAGGCGTCTGGCCGAACCTCTCGGTGAGGTGCCGCGGAGGTCCGAGCCGCGAGGGGCGGGTGCTGGGACGAGCTTCGCCGAGGCGAGTCTCCGGGGAGGGCGGCGGCAGACGTTGCTCCGCGGCGGACCGGAAGATCCAGCAGCCAGGCAATACGATCCCGGGCGATGAGTCGCGCAATTCCGAGGCTCACCGCGATGACCACCGCGGTGATCACCACCGGCAGGCAGGTCGCCGCCACGAGTTGGACGCCGGTGGCCGCGTCCGAGAGCAGCCCGATAATCAGCGCATCGATGAGGGCGAGGATCGGCATGTGGATCACGTAAATCGGGAGGGTGCGTGCCCCGAGAAAGGCCAGTCCACGGCCCAGGCGAGGGAGGTTTGCGAGCAGGGGCGCGATCGCGAGCCCCATCAGGACCCCGATCAGCGCCAGGCCGGGCAGGACGCCGGGAACCGATTCGACGGCGCCCATCCGCACAAGCGCAAACGCCCCCAGATAGCCGAGGAGAAGGCCGGCGGCAAGGATGGGACGAGGCCGCGAGGTGAACCGGAGGACTTTGCGCGAGGCGTAGGCTCCGATCAGGAAAAAGAGCAGGTTGGCGATCAGGGATCCGCGGTTGCTGACGATGTCGATCAGCCCCGCGCCCACGGCGATCGAGAGCAGGGCGGCGACGCCGAGCGGAATCCAGCGGGGCAGACGTCGCAGGGACTTGGCGATGACGAAGTACAGCGCGAGCGCATAGAGGTACCAGGTGTTGGGCGGGCTGATCGTGATCGCCTCGATAAACTCGGCAACCGAACGCGGCACCAGGGTGGGAAAGTCGGGAAACGCCCACATGGTCGCCATGTGGATCAGCGTCCAGAGCAGGTAGAGGTACAGGAACCGCACCACGCGGCCGCGGAACACCGCACCCCAGGGTCGCGCGAGTGCACTCGCGGCGAAACATCCAGAAATCAGGAAAAACAACGGCATGCGCACCGGATAGGTAATGTCGGCCGCAATCCCCCAGGCCCCGGCAATCGGCACCGGAAGCCGCCAGTCCACCTGCAGATAGGACTTCACCACCGTGTGCCAAAACACCACCAGAATAATGAGCAGCCCCTTGGCCACATCGGGCCACAACAGCCGCGGCGTCCCGCCTGCCGTCAGGACTTCGGGACGTGGACTGAGATCAAGGCCAACAATTCGCATACCTGCGAGCTAAACAGCGGCACCGTTGCCCGCCCGTATGCGGTTTTGGATACAAAAACGATATGTCGTCCTCGCGATGCAGTGGAGCTCGGCAGCCCACACACCGGCAGACATTCATTGCGTAATTCCGCTGGCTCACCTCGCTCGAACGCGAGTCGCCTCAGCCCCATGTCGCTGAGGCTATACCCGGTGGAAAAATGATCCTCCGATGTCACAGAAAAACCGGCATCAGCTGCTTTAAAGGTGAGCACCACCGTGAAGAGCAACGGCCCTGTCATAATGACTCAAAAGCGAGAGCAGACTAAGTACTCGTTCTCACAATCCGGACGCTTCGGTGAAAGCACGTGTATCCAAGGCAGCTGAATTGCATTTCTATTAGTTCAGCTTGTCAGATCATGGTGAACGATTCGACCTGCGGCGCGGGTTATTTCCGCTTGCAAGGTGGTATCCGTGAGGAACCGCTCGGTCATTTTCTGGTGAGCATCACCAGCCGAAATTGCCGCATCTGCCGCCGCGCTCAAAAGGTCCGGAGATTCAATAAAGTGAGCAACTCGGTTGGCTGCAGCCTGATCCTGGATGGTGGGGTTTTCTTCCAACACCGTGACGATTGATTCGAACCAGGTCTGCGCCATACCAGGAGAAAAAACCTCGTCCTCGAAAAGCTGATTCAGTCGGTTAAGGATCTCATCTAGGAGGACCTTCTTGGGATCTCTTATCTGCCCGGACCCTACCGCGGAAGCTGGTTTCAGCTGGGTAGATTCGCCCACGTTGAGGTTGAGTGTTTCCTCAGCGATACGAGAGTGCTTCATCGCCCTCAACTCAACGTTAGTGAGGTCGATGTAGTCGGTGCCATCTGGCTTATAGAGCCGCTTTCGCAACAGTCGGAAGAACATCGCTCGCTTTTCCAGGCCGGTGTCGCCATAGTCCACCATCTGGGAAAGGAAGTCGTAAAGCCTCACAAATGAGCCGATGTCCTTGCGGAATTTTTCAAGCTGTCCCAACTCGTCGGCGTCCAGCACCGAACCATCGGGGGCGATCACGGAGAGATACCGATCCCTAAAACGACGCGACGCGGATTCCAGCGGAGGTTCCAGCGCGGAGTTTTTTGCGCCGGTGAGGAACGCCTGTACAAAAGCTTCGATCTCGCCCTCGGTATAGATCCCCATCGCATCACACGAGTCTCGGACATCATGGATGAGATCAACATCCGTCTCCCCGACCAGTTCGGCGGTCTCATAGTAGGTCCGGAATGCCTTAAGGATGTCCTCCGACTCATTCTTGAAGTCAAGGACGAAGGTCTTGTCCTTCCCTGCGGACGGCAAAGTACGATTTAGCCGAGAAAGTGTTTGAACCACGGCCACCGGATTGGTCAGCAGTTTGTCCACGTACATCGCGCTGAGGAGCGGCTGATCAAACCCGGTTTGAAACTTGTTTGCAACCAAAAGAATTTGAAAATCGTCGCTCGCAAGGGCCGTCGGAATATCGCGGCCGCGCAGCCCCGTGTTCAGGTTACTTTCGGTATAGTCATAACTCAGCGCACCGATGCGATGCCCGTTCATTTGCTTTTCGTTGAGCCCGCCGGAGAACGCAACAAGCGTGGCGATATCGCGATAGCGTTGCTTTGCGATGTACGCGTCGATCGCCTCCTTATAGAGTGCCGCGTGCTGGCGGGACTCTGTGATGACCATCGCTTTGGCATGTCCATCCAGCAGGTATCGCACATTTGCACGGTAGTGTTCCACGATGATTTGGACCTTCTGCGCGATATTGGTGGGGTGCAGGGAGACCCACCTCATCAATTCTTTGGATGCCTTCGACTCATCGACTAGGCGATCACTCTCACCGGCGGCAACCGCCCGCTGATGAATTTGGAATGCTCTCTCATAGGTGGTGTAGTTGCGCAGCACGTCGAGGATATAGCCCTCCTCAATCGCCTGCCGCATGGTGTACTCATGGAACGGCCGAGGCCTACCCTCATCGTCCTTACGCCCAAATAACTCAAGGGTTTTGGGTTTTGGCGTCGCGGTGAAGGCGAAGTAGGAGAGATTTGACGAGTCCGCTCGATCGGTCATCTCGGCGGCGAGGATCGTTTCGGTATCAATCTCGCCACCGTCTGCGAGTTCGGATTGTTCGTCCTCGGTAAGCACTTTCCGCAGCCTTTTCGAGGTTTCACCGGTTTGGGAGGAGTGCGCCTCATCGGCAATAATCGCAAAACGCTTCTCGGCGAGGCCCCTGTGTTTGCGAATTGCGTCGAGGGCAAATGGGAAGGTTTGCATCGTCACGATAACAATCGGGCGACCCGCGAGTAGTTCATGCGCCAGCAGGGCGGATTTTGATCGGATATCGTCGTTTCCGGCGTTCCTCACCTCGGTGGCATTAATTTTCGCGACCGTTCCCTCAACCCGCTCAATCTGTGATATTGCTTTCTGGAGCTGATCGTCGAGGACCGTGCGATCGGTGACCACGATCACAGAGTCAAAGATCTTCTCCCCCGCGGAATTATGTAGTTTGGAGAGCCCGTGGGCCGCCCAGGAGATGGAATTGGTCTTCCCCGATCCGGCCGAATGCTGCACCAGATAATTGTGACCGGCGCCCTCCACCCGTACCTCGGCAAGCAGGTTGGTCACCAGCTCCCACTGATGGAATCGGGGAAACAGCAGGGTCGATTTTTTCGTGACTTCGCCGGTGATCGGATTGATCTCCCGCCGGGTTTCCAGGTGAATCAGCCGGCCGATAATGTTGAGCCAGTTATCGCGCCGCCATACCCGCTCCCATAGGTAGGACACAGATGCGCCCTCGGGGTTCACCGGATTCCCGGAGGCACCCTGATCTCCCATGTTGAAGGGCAGAAAAAACGTGTCCTTGCCCGCAAGCTTCGTAGTCATCGCGGCCTCGGTTGAGGAAACGGCAAAGTGCACGAGGCAGCGGTTAGCAAATCCGAGCAGTGGTTCCCCGGCTGGGTTGCGGTCTTCACGATACTGTTTCACCGCGGCGTCCAGGGATTGGGTATTATCGGTCTTCAATTCAACCGTTGCCACGGGTAATCCGTTGATAAAAAACACCAGGTCGATCCGGTTTGCCTCACCGTTCCTCGTTGAGTAGACGACCTCATCCATCACACGCACGCGCACGGCGTCATAACGATGCAGGGTGGTCTCGTTATGTGTGGTTGCGGGCTCCCACTCGGCCATTGCAAACTTGGCCGGAGTCTTATCAAAACCACCGCGGAGCACGTTGAGCGTGCCGCCGCCCTGATCCAGCGGCTTGTTCAGCACGGACACAAGACGGTCCAGGATGGCGGCCTTCGCTCGTTCCCGCTCGCTGTCACTCATCCCCGGTTTAACTACCTTTGCCAGGGCCTCGGGCTGGGTCTCTTCGAGCCATCCAAAGACATCCGGGACGAACAGCGCATGCTTTTTGTCATACCCGCCGCGTTCGGCCTCAGAAGTATAGATCCAACCGTCCCCGTGTAGTTCGGCAAGAATCTCCGACTGGTAGGCCTTCTCGTTTTCGATTGGCATCAGATGTCTCCTTTGAGTCCGGTCTGAGTTGTCGAATACACGTCGCCGAGCCGTATCCGCCTGGCGGACTGTGCAATTGGGATCAGGCGTGCCTCCGGATAGCACATGTGTCCCTTGGTGAGGTCTGCGCGAGGTGTGGAACCTATCTGCCCGGTCCAGTTCACAATTTCAGCGACGGTGAGCCCGCCCGAGGTCCCGTCAACAAGAAACAGCCGAATTGAATTCCCTTGAACACTCACCCGACCTCCCTCACGTTGATCTGACCGGTCACCGCAGCCGCAATAAGCGCGGCACGCCGCTCCTTTGAGAGCGCGATAAAGGCCCGCGTCTTGTCGATTAGGGTGTCGATTTTTGACGTCTGTTTTTCAAGAAACTGCGAGATTTGCACTTGTTCAGCAATTGGTGGCAAAAGCACGGGCACGACTCGGTAGTCATCATTATCAATCTCCGCCTGCCCGATCCGCACTCCACGGGATATAAGGCTGTATCCAACTGCATATCGGGGCGATCTAAAAAGCCAATTAAGATACTCATTACTTTCTTGATGCAATGGTGAAAAACAAAGGTAGTGTCCCGAAACTATTCCACGATGTGGAGAAATTCCGACGGAACCTTGCCAAGCTTTCATACGATTCGTTACAAGCCATCCGGGGTGTACAAGCTGGTAAATATTCCGATTTTCAGCGGTTTTATTGATATTTTGGCGAGAGTTTTTTAGAACCACACCATAATCTCGGAAGACTGAAAGCATTTTTTCATCAGGATGTTCAGTATCTTTGAGACGTTTATACATCGACCATAGCGGCTTTGTTCGCCATCCCTCAGGGATACGCCCAAGCCACTTAACACCCGAATCTTTGAAATCGACGTCGGCTGACAAACCAACTGTTAGGACCGAATCAATGACAGCATGACGACGTTCGGTGAGTTTTTCGATCAGCTGCTCTTGCTTGGCGATGAGAGCATCAATGCGGGCGGTCTCGCGATCAAGGTAATCCGCAATTAGAACTTGTGTTTTAACTGAGGGTACCGGAACCTTAAAGGATGCCATCTGCACAGTAGACAGCTCCATGAACGTCGTGCCCCTGCCAAGTGCTTCTAATTCTGGTTTTGAAGCAAGAAGGGTATATGTCAAAAAGCGGCCGTCAACTATTTCGGATGGAATAATCGCACGGCATCCCTGGTTGAACGCTGATCGCATCCCAACCTGGGCAACGTATCCAATTGGTGCACGGATAGACAAGAGAACAGCACCCGCGTTGACAACTGCGGATCCGGAGATAGCGCCACGCTCTGTGAGCGTTCTCTGAGTCGAAAAAATGGAACTTCCCGAGACCGGGCGAAGGTCTGGAGGTGTTACAAATGGGATGGTTCCGTCCCAGTTGCTCTCTTCAGATGATGGAGTTCCACCTCCAACTAATTTTCCCACACGACGCAACGCCAACGACGGGTACACTTCTGACCTCATCGTTCAAGCCCTTCAAGTAGAACCATGATCTCGCTTGCGAGTTCGTTCAGTTCGGCGTCGATTTCGGCGAGTGGGCGCGGCGGAACATACTTGTAGAAGTGGCGGGTGAAGGGGATCTCATACCCCACCTTTGTCTTGGTGGTATCCAAGCACGCGTCGGGGACGTACGGCAGTACCTCCGCCTCCAGATAGGCGGCGATGATCTCGTCACGAGCCGCCTGGCCGCGAGTATTCCCAGCGTAGGTGAAGGGGATGTTCTCGGTGTCGCGCAGCTTGGCATCCACCTCAACGTTTCCCTTGGCATCCCGAACCAGCTCGGCGGTCTCATCAATCTCGCTGAGCTCGAGGGCGAGCGAACGGAACTGTGCCGGGGTACGGGTCAGCCCCGCCGCCACAAACGCGATCCGCAGGGCCGCGATAAACTCATCACGGTTTTTATACGTGCGCGGGCTCATGCCGCTGATCGCGGCACGGAACGGCGCCGAGTCAACGTCCTTACCAAACTTCTTATCGTCCACCGCTGCAATGCGGGTTGCCGAATAGTTGCGCCGCATCGGACGGTCCACGGTGATCGTCCAGTAGCCAAAGTCATCGGCCGTAAAAATCTTTGAAATCTCCGACTCGGCAAAGGCATCATAGGCCCGCACGATCTCGCTGCGCTGCTCCTTCGAAATCTCCCGAGACTTATCGCCGAGATTTTTGCGCATCTTGGTGTATTGGTCGGTGGCATCAATCAGCTGCACCTTGCCCACGCGCGCCGCGGGCTTGTTGTTGTCGAGGATCCACAGGTAGGTGGCAATGCCGGTGTTGTAAAACATGTTGGTGGGCAGCGCCACAATCGCATCCACCAGGTCACGCTCCAGCAGAAACCGGCGGATCTCAGACTCGCCAGAACCCGCGGCCCCGGTAAACAGCGGCGAACCATTCAGGACGATGCCCGCACGACCACCACCGTCCTTAACCGGACGCAGCTTTGCCGCGAGGTGCTGCAGAAACAGCATCTGCCCATCGGAGATCGAGGGCACACCCGCGGCAAAACGCGATGCCTCGCCCATTGCCTGTCGCTCAGCGGTCACGGCCTCAGACGACGCCTTCCAGTCAAAACCATACGGCGGGTTAGAGAGACAGTAATCGAAGGTCCGGCCCGCAAACCTATCATCGGCGAGCGTATCGCCGAGCTGGATGTTCATCACATCCTGTCCCTTGCCCAGCATGTCGGACTTTGCCACGGCATACGTGAAATCGTTGAGCTCCTGACCAAACAGCTGGAGGCGCGCGTTCGGGTTCAAACCACGATGCTCCGGGGTTCCCACCACGTGCTCATCGGCGATGGAGAGCATGCCCCCGGTGCCGGCAGTCGGGTCATACACGGTACGAACAACGCCGTTGCCCCCCAGCACTTCGTCATCCGGTGCGAAGAGCAGCTCAACCAGCAGACGAATAGCATCACGCGGAGTGAAGTGCTCACCGGCTGTTTCGTTTGAAGACTCAGCAAACTTGCGGATCAGATGCTCGTACAGATCACCCATCTCGGCATTGGACACCTGCGACGGATGCAGATCCACCCTGGCAAACGCCTGCACAATAATAAACAGCCGGTTTTTCTCGGCCAGGTTCTGAACCTCGGCCTCAAATTTGAAACGGGTGAACATGTCGATGTTGTCGGAGAAACCCGCGATGTAATCAATCAGGTTTGCCGCGAGACCCTCCGGATCCCCCAGCAGCTTGGTAAACGTCCACGGTGACGTATTGAAGTAGCTCAGGTTCAGCTGTTTTTTTACTCGGACCGGCAGCATCGCCGGAGGGGTGGTTTTTGCCAGCTCAAGTACCCTACCCTTAGATGGCTCAAGGACCGAATCAAGCCGGCGCAGAATGGTCATCGGTAGGATAACGTCACCGTACTGATGTGGTTTATACACACCGCGCAACTGGTCGGCGATGCCCCAGATGAAATTGCCCAGACTGCTCACTGCTGCTCCAAAATATTTTGCGACGCACGACAAACATCGACTACTAACCCCCATTCTGTCAGGGTGTACCGACGGTACTCGGCCTGACACGGCACCTACCTGTTTTGGGGCATTCACGACAACACCGAGGTGTCGCCATATTCCGAAAATCCTCGCGTTCACTCGTGCGATACCTTCGCACGTTCAGCTGCAAGATTAAGCTCCAACCGATGCACTTTTACGCTGTCATAACAGATTTCTGCAGTCTTGATAAGGCCCACTAGCAGTGATACCCAACGTTCATGGTTTCCAATAACATCGCCGTTGGTGTGGGGAACTTGACCCACGCCAAGCTAATTGATTGGAGAAACATGATCTACATCCGCCGCGTACGGGTCGCCCATCCAGGCACCAGAAATGAACACATCACCGAGGTCCAATACTCCGAGGGCACTTACGGCACCCCTCACGCTGCTACCCGCGCTTCAATGGTGACATACATAGACAATGGAAATAGTGTTCGCACACACAATGAACACACCGGCGCGCAGGCAGAGGTGATCACGCGTAGCAATGGAATCAGGTACCTCACGACCATTGCAAACGGACGAGAATCCGACAATCTGCTTTCGCTGCCTCGTTTCTAGCGACAGACTTCTGAAATCCCCACCACACTGATGTCGATGCTCGCCCATACGATTCGCTACAAGAGAATCTAGGGCAAGGAGAAGCGGGGATGACGGGCATACGTTGTATTACAAAGCGAGCTGCGATCGTCACACAGCACGAAGTGGCTATCTATGCCGCCCGAACTAAAAAGCATTCGGCCGCGATGCACTGTGGGTTCTGGCACGTCGTAGGGTTGACCTCATCGATAGAGCGTCCATCTAAACTACGTCGTCATTGATTTTCTAAAACGGCCCTAATCTGTCGCCTCAGGGCGGAACTGCGCGATTTCGAAGAAAATAAAACCCTCCCAGCCCCGCAACATCTTGCGGTTCTGGGAGGGTTTCTTTGGTCGGGCTGACAGGATTTGAACCTGCGACCCCTTGACCCCCAGTCAAGTGCGCTACCAAGCTGCGCCACAGCCCGTTGTCGTTTCCGGCAACTCATTTATAGTAGCGCGAACCCGGGGTGAAAGGGAAAACGGGTCGCGGGGTGCGCGTGTCGCCGCGGCGGAGCCACCAGCGAAGGCGCAGCGAAGCCACACCCGACGGCCCAGTTAGTCCTGCACCGGCGTCACGATCAGGTCCGCGTTGACCGCAGATGCCTCGATGATGCGGGCGTTGGCCTCGTCGCTGCGGAAGACCCACTCGCGGGCGTGCTCCGGGGATTTGCCGTGGGCTTCGTGGCGGGCGACCAGACGTTCGGTGCGGAGGCCGGTGGGGATCTCCACGTACCAGGCGGCATCGAGGAACTCGCGCGCGGGTGCCCACTCGGGATCATCCAGCAGCAGGTAGTTGCCCTCCACGATCAGCAACGGCGTGACCGGAGATACCGCCAGCGCTGCGGCCACGGACTCGTGGAGGTCACGATCGTAGCTCGGAACGTATACGGTCTCCCGGGCGTCCTGCAGGCGGCCCAGGAGGGCCACGAAGCCCGCGGCATCAAACGTGTCCGGAGCACCCTTGCGGTCGGTGCGGCCCAGGTCGGCGAGCACGGCGCGGGAGAGGTGATATCCGTCCATCGGGACCAGCGTCGCCTCCTCCCCCAGCTCGGCCACGATGCGAGCCGCGAGCGTGGACTTCCCCGCCCCCGGAGCGCCGGCCATCCCCAGCAGACGACGCTGCCCCGGCACGATCAACGCACGCGCGCGCTCCACCAGCTCGGCAAGACCCGCCTCGATCCGTTCAGGCCCCTCGGCGAGCGCGGCCGCTCCGCCCACGGCACCCTCGAACTCTTCTGCACTCACCGATCTCTCCCCGTTTCCAACAGGACCGTCACCGGTCCGCCATCATCGTGCAGCAGACCGTCACCGGCCCGCCATCGTCTGCGACAGAACCGTCACCGGCCCCACCATTCGTCCTCGGGAAAACCAGCATGAGCTCCACCACCCGTGATCGGCGAAACCGTCTCCGGCCCAGCAACCATCAGCGGCAGAACCGTCACCGATCCCACCCTCTCTCAACAACCCCCGCCGGCACCTCGGCCCACGCTCCCCCACGGGGTCACGCGCACCCGCCCACCGCAGCCGCCCGAAGACACCCGCACGTGAGCACACCGGCGGTCTCGTCGCCCAATGCTAGCCCTATCCGGAGAGCGATGGACGGGCGCGTTCGCGGATTGCAAAAGTGTGCGGCCGGGCACCCTTGGCCCGGCCGCACACCGCGTTTATAAGGAGGGGCACCCGCCACAGCATGACGGTGCGCGCCCAGCATCGACGCTACCTCGTGGCAAACACCTCGTCGAGGAAGTCCAGGGAGGCACGGGTGGTCAGCATCTGGCCACCCTCGTGTCCGTTGAACTCCCACTCGATGATGCGCTTCTCCCCCGCGTAGCGGTTATAGGCCGCATACACGGTCGAGGGCAGGCAGATCGCATCCATAAAGGACACCGACACCAGCGCCGGCGCACTCGAGCTGCGCACCAGGTTTGTGACGTCGAAGTAGGACAGCGTGCGGAACACGTTCTCGGCGGCACCACGGTGACCCGCGAGGTACTCGGTGATCTCCGTGTACGGGCGCTGCGACGCTGCACGCACCGAACGAGGGAAGTCCGACAGGAACGGCTCCTGCGCGATTACCGCGGCCAGATCCGACCGCAGACCCGACACGGCGAGCGCCAGTCCGCCGCCCTGGCTGTGGCCCTGCACGGCAATTCGTCCGTTATCAATGGCCGCAACACCGCGCACCACGTCCACAGCACGCACCGCGTCGGTGATCAGACGACGGTAGTAGTAGTTGACCGGGTCCTCGATACCGCGGGTCATGTGACCCGAGATGCTGGGACCCTGGGTTGCGGTGTCACCGGTGTCACCGCGCGTCCAGCCCGAACCCTGCGCACGGGTGTCCATGTGCAGGTGCGCGAAGCCCGCGCTCGCCCACAGCAGATCGGCCTCGGGCTCACCCCGACCACCGCCGTAGCCCACATACGTGACGATCGCGGGCAGATCACCCGCGGCGTCCAGATCGGTCCCGGCCGGCACACGCAGCCAGGCGCGCACCTCCTGGCCGCCAAAACCGGCATAGGTGACGTCATACACATCCACCAGACGCAGACGCTCCGCCACCCGAACAAACCGGGCGTTCAGCGGATACTCGCCCGACTCCGCGAGCGTCTGAGCCCAAAAGGCCTCCAGATCGGCGGGTGCCGTGGCAGCCCCCTGGTACCCGCGTACCCACTCGATATCCGGCTCAACCAGCATGCATTCCTCGTTTCATTGGGGGATTCCTCGCCGATCGTATCGGGGGAAACGATCGGCCGCGACGTCCCGCGTCACAGTGCGAGACATCAAAAACGGTCAGGGGGCAAAAACAGGGTCAGGGATCACAACCGTCAAGAACGTCGCAGACTTCTCCTCGAGCCCCTACGGCACCTCAGAAAAATACTCTCACATGCCGCGGTAACGCGACGGAAAACCTCCCGGACTCAGACCGGTGGTCAGCGAATCACGGGAACTCGGAGATCCCTAGAACCCTTGGGACGGTGCCAGCCGCGTGGGCCGCTCGGGCCCGGGAATCTGCACCGTCTCCAGCAGCGGCAGCTTGGCGCTCTTGCCATCCCCGGCGCTCCGCCCGGTCACCCGGCGCACCACCCAGGGCAGCACGTGCTCAAGATAGTAAGCACGGTCGCGCCTGCGCGCACCCCGGTCGGGCCAGCGAGCCACCTCATCCACCGCCCACTCCACCGGGACCGGGACGTTCAGCGCCGAGAGTACCGTGGCTGCGACCCGGGTGTGCCCCAGGGTGTTCAGGTGCAGGTTATCGTCGGCCCAGTATCGGCCCTCGCTGAGGGCCGGATCGGACCAGTTATCGATCAGGGTCACGCCCTCGGGCACCCGCGAGCGAATCTCGGCCGCCACCGCATGACCCCGCGACGAGAGCAGCGCCCCCAACGGTAGATGCTGGCCGGGGTTCGGCTGACACACCAGCAGCACGTGGGATCCGGCATCGCGCAGGCGTTCGGCCGCGTCGATCATCAGCTTCGCCGTGCGCGCAATCGACACCCGCACCCGCATGATGTCGTTGCCGCCACCGTTCATGCTCACCAGCTCGGGACGCATCCGCACGGTGGGCTCGACCTGTTCGGTGAGAATGCCGCCCACCTTCTTGCCACGGATCGCCAGGTTCGCATAGCGAATCGGAGCCCCCGCGGCCTGTCCGAGCCCCAGGGCAACCAGATCGGCCCAGCCGCGAATCAGCCCGCCCGGTAGCTCATCCCCCATGCCCTCGGTAAAGGAATCGCCCAGCGCGACATAGCTACCAAACATGCGAGATTATCCTTTCCCCGGGGTCGAGACACTTCGCGATGATCCTCTCACGGGTCGGCGATAAAAGACCCGAGGCTAGTCCGAGAGCGCGTCGATTCGGTCCCAGAGCCAGCGGGATCCGAGGATCCGCGATCCCTTGGCCTCGACCCGCTCCCGCAGGCCGCGATCGCTGGTGATCGTCCACACCGTATGCGGCGGGGTGCGCTGGGCCAGTTCGCGCACCACGTGCACAATCGTCTCGTCGCCCTCGCCCGGAGCCCGCACGACGGTGAGTTCGGGAACCTGGGCGTCGCGGATCTCGGCACCCCGGGCCGCGCCCTCGAGGACAACGCGGAAACGCGGCCACCAGTGCGAGTGCCCGAGGCCCAGCGCGTCGGCGGGGATCCCCTCCTCGGCCAGGCGTTCCAGCGCCAGCAGCAGGCGGTCGGCAGCCCCGGCGCGATCGTTCCACCAGCCATCCGGGCGCGCACCGATCACATTGGCGGCATCCACCACGATCGTCTCCGAACGCTCCAGCTCCGCCCGCAGCGCCGGCCAGGACTGCTCGAATCCGGGGTGCAGCGGCAGGGTGTCAACCTCGTCCAGTGGGACCCAGCGCAGCTCGAGGCTCTCGGGATCGGTAATCTCCGGCTCGAAGGGGATGATCACGTCCCCCACCACGGTGGTATACGACCAGAAGCCCAGATCCAGGACCGCACTGAAGCGCGGGCGGACGGCGCCATCGGGCACCCCGGCCTCCTCGGCGGCCTCGCGGAAGGCCCCATCCACGGCGCTCTCCCCGCGGTGACGCGCACCCCCGGGCAGCGCCCAGGTGCCACCGAAGTGGCTCCACTCGACCCGGTGCTGCAGGAGGACCCCGCGGACGCGGTCGAAGGCCAGCAGGCCCGAGGCACCGTAGGTTCCCCAGAATTGACGGCCATCGGGCGCATAGACCCAGGCGTCGCCGCTGTCGGAGGGATCGGGATGGGAGTTCACAGGACCGGACACCCCTCCAGCTTGTCACGTTGACGGATGGTATGCACCCCCGATTTCCCCACATGACGACGGTTATTTGCGCGCCGTGATCCGCCCTTTTGTGGGTGTCCCGCCGCAGAACAGCCGGTGAATTCCTGAAAAACACCCGCGAATCCCTGAGGAGTCCCGCGAGAATACGCCATCCACGGTAAATATCAGCCTCTGAGACGATTCCCCCTCCCCCGCTGGGACCTAAAATCAAGGCTGACGTATACACAGCACTTTGCCGGTTGTCGCCGGCAGCGGCGGTTCCGTTCCCCGGAACGAGATCGCGCACCTGGAGGCCACAATGAATCCCGACAAACCCATCGACATCCCCCCGTCGCTCGAGAACGGCGCCGCCGGCACCGACCTGCTCGCCACCTACTGGCCGAGCATCATCGGGCTGGCGATCGCGGTTGTCCTGATCGGTCTGTGGATTTGGCGCGCCCGCCGTGACCCCGAGCGTCGTACCCGCCGTGTGCGTCGTGGATTCCTCTGGTGGACCCCGATCACCATCGTGCTGATCGGCTCCCTGGCACTGGGGGTCAACACCTGGGTCGGCTATCTGCCCTCGGTGTCCTCGGTGCAGCGCTGGCTGAGCGATACCCCACAGAAACCCCACGTCGTCTCCGATAAGAAGCCCGTGCAGGGATCCGGCACCACCACGCTGCCCACCTCCGAGCGTCGGGTCACCACCTCCACCACCGGATACTCTTTCCTGGCCACCATCCCCTCCACCGCCAAGGACGTCCCGAGCTCCGGTGCCTGGGTGTACCTCCCGCCGGACTATGACAAGCCCGGCAACGACCGCCGCTACCCGGTGATCTACGCGATGCATGGCTCTCCCGGCAGCGCCGCCGACTGGTTTGCCGGCGGCCGGATCGATGTGACCCTGGAAGAGCTGATGAAGTCGGGGCAGTTCCCGCACGCCATCGTGGTTGCCCCCGATCTCAATGCCGGTCCCGAGCGCCGCACCACCGAACCGCTGAACTTCCCCGGCGGCCCGCAGATCGAGGACTACATGGTCAAGGACGTGGTGGGCTGGGCCGATAAGACCCTGCGCACCGAGCCCGAGGCCAAAAAGCGCATCATTGCCGGGATGTCCTCCGGCGGGTTCACCTCGTTGGTGTTTGCGCTGCGCTACCCCGAGGAATTTGGGTCGGCTATCTCGCTACTTCCCTACGCTAAGCCGTATTCCAAGGGCATCGTGGGTAACCCCGAGGCCATGCGGATCAACACCCCCACGCACCTCCTACGTGAGTTGCCACGCGGAACCGGCCAAACATTCTTCATCGGTCAGGATGATGGGGAGTCGCTGCGCGCGGCCGAGATCATCAACCGCGACCTGCGCGAGCACGGCCTCACGACCACGCTGCGCACCTATCCGGGCCTCGAACACAACTGGACCGCGGCCCGCACCATGATGCCCTACGGCCTGGTGTGGACCGCCCAGCAGCTCGGCTGGGACAAGCCCAACGGCTAGCATCCGGCACACAAAACGCCCGTTGCCTCCTCGCGGAGACAACGGGCGTTTTGCTTTACGTGGCTAGTCGCGGATCGCCGCGCCGAAGCGCTCGCCCGCGAGGGCGGCGCCGGCCAGCTTGGCCTCGGAGGCCTCGGCCGCGGTGAGCGTGCGATCGGCGGCGCGGAAGCGCAGCGCGAAGCTCAGCGACTTGTGGCCCTCGGCCAAGCCCTGGCCGCGGTAATCATCAACGAGGCGGATGTGCTCCAGGAGCTCCCCCGCGCCCTCGAGAACCGCCGCCTGTACCTCGGCTGCCGGAACCTCGACCGGAACGGTCAGCGAGAGATCCTGGGTGGCGGCCATGAAGGTGAAGATGGACTGCGCCTCGACGATGTCGGTGCCTCCGGCAAGGACGGCGTCGAGGTTGATCTCGGCGACGGCCACGGTGCGCGGCAGGTCCGACTCGGCGGCGAAGCTCGGCAGGAGCTCCCCCGCGTAGCCCACGAGGGTCTCCCCCACATACAGCGCGGCGGTGCGTCCCGGGTGCAGGATCTGGTGCGATCCCTGCTCGATCCGGATCTCCACGCCGGCGGCCAGCGCCACCTGACGCACCGCATCCAGGGCGTCGGTCAGGCCGCTGGGTACGGCGTCCAGACCCGGCTGCTTGGGGGTCACGTTGCCCACAATGAGCACACCCACGTGGTGCGGCTGCGGCGGGATTCCGGCCTTGAGCGCGGCCAGTTCGGCCTCGCTCGGACGCACGGTCCCGTTCGGCAGCTCACCCGCGTAGCCCAGCGCGACGCCGGCCTCGGGGCGGAACACCAGACCGGTCTCATAGATCGAGAGATCCACGAGTCCGCGTGCCAGGTTGCGCTTGGCCACACCGATCAGGCCCGGCAGCACCGAGGTGCGCAGGAACGGCTCGCGCGCGTCCAGGGCGTTGGCCAGCTTGATTGCCGGAACATCGGCCGGGGTCGCCGACCCAAACATGTTATTGGTCTCGGCGGACACGAACGGGTAGGACTGCACCTCGGTCGATCCGGCCGCGGCCAGGGTCTGAGCCACGCGGCGACGCGCACGCTGGGTGCGGGTCAGGCCGCGTCCGGGCGGGGCGACGGGCAGGCGCGAGGGGATGCGGTCATAGCCGATGATCCGCGCGATTTCCTCGGCGAGGTCGCAGGGGCCGGTGATGTCCGAACGCCAGGTGGGACGCACCACGCTCAGGCCGCCCTCCACGGCGGTCACCTCGGCACCGATCTCTACCAGGGCCGAGGTTTCCTCGGCCACGGTGTACTCGGTACCGATCAGGCCGCTCACGTAGCCCGCGGGCAGCAGGATCGCCTCGGGGGCCTCATCGGCGGCGATGGTCTGACCGAGCGAGTCGATCGTTCCACCGGCCAGCTCCACCAGCAGCTCGGCCACACGCGCGGCGGCGGCACGGCCCAGGCGCGGGTCGACCCCGCGCTCGAAGCGCTTGGACGCCTCGGAGGGCAGCTTGTGACGACGAGCGGTACGCGCGATCGACACCGGCGAGAAGTGCGCGGCCTCGATCAGCACATCGGTGGTGGTGTCGCTGATCTCGGTGGTTGCGCCACCCATGACACCGGCCAGGCCGATCGCCCCGGAGTCATCGGCGATCACCAGGTCTTCGGGGTGCAGCTTACGCTCGGTCCCGTCGAGGGTGACCAGGGTCTCCCCCTTCTCGGCGCGACGCACCACCAGTCCGCCGGCAACCTTGTCCAGGTCGTATCCGTGGATCGGCTGACCCAGCTCGAACATCACATAGTTTGTGATATCCACCAGCAGCGAGATCGAGCGCACCCCCGCGAGGGAGAGGCGCGCAACCAGCCACGGCGGGGTCGGGCGGGTGGCGTCCACGCCGCGCACCACGCGGGTCGTGAAGGCGTCGGCCCCCACCACGCCGCGAATGGGGGCGTCATCCTTAATCTCGACCGAGAAGCCGGTGGCCTCCAGCGCGGCGGGCGCGAGCGCCGGGTCGCGGAAGGCCGCACCGGTGGCGTGCGAATACTCGCGGGCCACACCGCGCACCGAGAACGCGTAGCCGCGGTCCGGGGTCACGTTGATCTCCACCGCGGAGTCATCCAGGCCCAGCAGCGGCAGGGCCGGGGTGCCCACGGGGGCGTCGATGCCGTAGGTCGAGAGCACGATGATGCCATCGTGCTCGTCGCCCAGGCCCAGCTCGCGGGCCGAGGCCATCATGCCCTCGGACACGTGACCGTAGGTCTTGCGCGGGGCGATCACGAAGTTTCCGGGCAGCACGGCACCGGGCAGGGTGACAACTACCTTGTCACCCACGCGGAAGTTGTGCGCACCACAGACGATGCCGTGAATCGCGTCGCCACCATCGGCGGCGATTTCGCCGTCGGCGGCCACGCGCACGCGGCACCAGTTGATGGTTTTACCGTTGGACTGCTCCTCGGGGGTGAACTCCAGCACCTCGCCGACCACGATCGGTCCGGTGAGGTCGAACGTGTGCACGTCCTCCTCTTCCAGACCCACCTTGACCAGGGCCTCCTGGACCGACTCGGGGGTCGCTCCGGGCTCGAGATCTACGTATTCAGCCAGCCAGTTCAGGGGAACCCGCACGACTACACCACCATTCCGAATTGCTGGGAGAAGCGCACGTCGCCCTCCACCATTTCACGCATGTCCTGTACACCGTCGCGCAGCATCAGGCCGCGCTCCACACCCATACCGAAGGCGAAACCGGAGTAGATTTCCGGGTCGATTCCGGCCGCACGCAGCACGTTGGGGTGGATCATGCCGCAGCCGCCCCACTCGATCCAGCGTGCGCCGCCCTTGAAGGTGGGGTGCCAGAAGTCGAGCTCGGCGCTGGGCTCGGTGAACGGGAAGAAGCTCGGACGCAGACGGATCTTCGCCTCGTCGCCGAAGACCGACTTCACGAAGTGGTCCAGGGTGCCACGCAGGTCGGCCATGGTCAGACCCTTGTCCACGGCAAGGCCTTCGAACTGGGTGAACACGGGAGTGTGGGTGGCATCCAGCTCATCGGTGCGGTACACGCGGCCCGGGGCCAGCACGTAGATCGGCACCTCACGGTCGAGCATCGTGCGCACCTGCACCGGAGAGGTGTGGGTACGCATGACCAGGTGAGCCTCGGGAGGCTCCACAAAGAAGGTGTCCTGCATCGCGCGGGCGGGGTGATCGGCGTCGAAGTTCAGCGCGTCAAAGTTGAACCACTCGCTCTCGACCTCGGGCCCCTCGGCGATCTCCCACCCCATACCGGTGAAGATGTCCTCCACGCGCTCGCGCAGCAGCTCCAGCGGGTGACGGGCACCGGCACGGTAGCGGCTGGGCAGCGCGGTGACATCCACGGTCTCGGCGGCCAGGCGGGCGGCATCCTCGGCGGCGACGATGCGCTCCTCGGCGGCGGCATAGGCACCGTTCACACGCCCGCGGGCCTGGCCCACGAGCTTGCCAAAGGCGGCCTTCTGGTCGTTGGGCACAGAGCGCAGGGCGGCGTTGAGGTTCGCCAGCGGCGAGCCCTCGGCCATGTGGGCCGAACGCGCCTGCTTGAGTGCGGTGGAGTCGGCGGCGGCGGCAATGGCGGCGAGCGCCGCATCGACCGCGGCGGCGACGCTTTCTTCGGTAATCAGTTGAGGGTCAGACACAAAAACACATTCTACCCGGGTTCTCCCGCCCGCCGGGGGCCAGAACTCCGGAACGGCCCGCGCGGAGGGGATCCATCCGGGCGGGCCGTTCGCGTTCGTCACGATGTGATTCCTGGGCTTCATCTCGTGCCAGGCGGCAAAGTGATAATTTCGGTCGGCTCTCACCAGTGCAAGTGGCTACTGAAAGTAGCTAAATTGCACTGAGGTTCGAGGCAAACTGATTCCATTTTTGCACCGCGCCGTCTTTGTATGCCTGTCGTCCGATGCCCAGAGGGTCAGAACGAATTATCTTCGCATACACGAGTAGCCGCTTAGATCCGTCCCCATGCGACTTCGATACAGAAAAGCGAATGGTCGAGCCAGCACCATCCACATGGTCTTGCGTCGCGTTCAGTCCAAATGACCAAAATTCGTCGCTGCCTTCGTTGCTATAAGACTGAGAGCCAAATGTGCAGTTGAAGTTTGCAGTAATCGGCCCCACAAGAGTGACTGTCAGGGGCAGCAGCTGTCCCGAAGAGGGGATGCTTGCAGGGGCACCATCTACGGGGAATATTTGGTTGAAGCGCCCGGGCTGATTGAGCGCATCACGAGCTTGAGTAGGAGTGGTTCCTCCAACTCCAGCCTCATGCTGATAGCTCCAGGCAGGGTCTGCCGAAACCGGAAACTTGGTGTCTGCGTTTACTTCAACGCGCTGACGCAGGCTCTGTCCCGAATACTCGTACTTGGTCTCGAGTGCCCGGCCCGATGCATCAAAGGCCCACGCCGGTTGAATAACGAGCGCAGTCCCATCCGAGAAAACCACACTTTGGAAGCCTTCCCCAAGCGAATCAATTGACGTAATTTGCTGCTCGAATTGCAACGTGAATTTCTCAGTAGCCGCTTTGTTTTTACCCGAGAAGATAATCTGAGCTCCACCATCAATTGCTTTAGCAAAGGTCGAGACGCCGGTATCTTCTCGTTTCAAAACCTCATAGCCTTCCACCTGGTGTTCTGCGGTCTTTTTACCTTCGAGAACTACGACCCTGCCCTGACTTTCCGTCCCAGTAGAAATTGTCACTCTGGTGGTAGAACCTTCAAAACCTCTAGATGAGAGAGTCGTGTTCCCATCACTGGAAGCGAAATCTAACGAGGCCTGTGCGGAGCTCGAAAGTTTGAGCTCTGCGGGAATATTTTTCAACTCGGACACGGCCTCGCTTTCCGGCGAAGATGCGAGCGAGGGAGTTGCGGAAGCCAATATGACCCCCATAACGATGACGGAACTCAGTGATAAAACGAGTCCTGGTCTTTTGACAAAATGCATCAGACTTCTCCTTGTATCTGTGAAGTTAGCCTAAGGAGGGGGCCTTAGAGCTTTGAATCGTCACATTCACGTTGGGGAGAAAATCGAATTGACGTGGTCAGATCGATTAGCGTTGACGTTGGCGTGGACGCTACTCGCTCAGTCTGGGATCGAGATGTGAACGCAGACAGTCGAATCAAACAAGACTGGTTGATTTGTTTAGGCTTCGATTCACTGGTCGTTACATGATTGGGACAACCTACTAGCTAGATCCATTAGCGCCGCCAAGAAATCAACCTTGGCGGCGCTAATTTACCGTGTCATGTGCAGTTACTTCTGTACCTACCTCGCCTGTACGGCGGCCGCGGGACCGGGCTCCGCGCCCGGGGCGTCTCCGCCACCGGGCTTTTCGGGTTCGGCACCGCCGCGCTGCGCACGGTCCGAGCGCCGGGCCAGCCAGCGTGCAAAGGCCGAGAGCAGCAGGTTCATTACCAGGTAGATGACCAGGGTGATGATGAACAGCGTGAACAGGTACTTATTGCCCAGGGCGCTTCCGAGGTTGTTCATCGTGGTGCGGATCAGCTCCGGGTAACCGACGATGAATCCCAGCGAGGTGTCCTTGAGCAGCACCACAAGTTGGGCCACGACGATCGGGAGCATCTGCCTAAATGCCTGCGGAAACTCGATTCGCATCCGGGTAGCAAAGGGTGTCAGCCCGATGCTCAGCCCGGCCTCTCGCTGTCCCTTGGGCAGCGAGGCGATGCCGGCGCGCAGCGCCTCCCCGATGATCGCGCCGTTATAGAGACCCAGCCCGAGAACCACGGCCAGATAGGAACCACTGGAGAATGCCAGCAAGATGAAAAGCATCATCAACAGCACGGGCATGCCTCGAAGGAACTCCAGCACAATGGTCGCCGGGACACGCACCCATCGAGTGCGCGCCGTGCGCAGCAGCGCGAAAACGACACCCAGAACCAACGCAAGCGCTGCCGCGACGAGCGCCGCCTTGAGCGTGTTCAGCACACCGCCGCCGATTTGTGACCAGAGGGCAGGGTTCGTGACAACATCCCAGCGTGAGGCATCCCAGACTCCGGGCAGGGTAATCCCACCGGCTGCTTCGCGAGGCTGTCCAAGCACAATCCCGATGGCGGCGAGCCCGCCGATGACCACGAGCGTCACGATCACCGAGGTGATGCGCGAGCGACGCCGAGCCTTGGGACCGGGCGCATCAAACAGAACAGAGGATCCACTCATCGCGACACCGCCCACTTCTTCTCCAAGTATCCGGCCAGGATGCCCAGCGGAATCGTAATCAACAGGTAGAACGTGGCCACACCCAGCAGAACCGGGATCACCGCGTTCCCGTTGGCGTTGGCCAGTTCCTTACCGATGGTGACCAGCTCGGCCACAAAGAATCCACCGGCCACCGAGGTGTTCTTGACCAGCGCGATCATCACGTTGATCAGTGGCGGAATGGTCATCCGCACCGCCTGGGGCAGCACCACCTGGGTCACGGTCTGGCCAAATCCCAGCCCAATACTCCGGGCAGCCTCGGCCTGCCCGATCGGCACGCCGTTGACCCCCGAGCGCAGCGCCTCGGCCACAAACGGGGAGGTGTAGAGACTCAGGCCGATCATCGCCAGGAACTTATAGTCCAGGCCGAGCCCCAGCTGCGGGGCCACAAACGCGAAGAAAAACAGGATCAGGGTCAGCGGGGTGTTTCGCACCACCTCGGTGTATACCGTCGCGAAGGTGCGCAGCGCTCCCACCGGCGAGATCCGCATGATCGCAACGACCGTGCCGATAATCAACGCCGCGATCCCCGCGACCACAAACAGCTGCAGGGTGAGTACAAAGCCCGAAAAGTATCGATCGAGGTTGTCAATAATAACGTTCATTCACCGCCTCCTTTCGAGGGGGAAACAGCTGTTCTGCGGGGTGTTCGCCCCGCAGAACAGCTGTTGTGGGGCTATTCGGTGATCTTGGGTCCCTCAACAAACGGCAGGATCTTGCCCGCGGTCGATTCCCAGGCCTTCTTATAGGCGCCGTCCTTATACGACTCCTCCAGGGCCTTATTGATGAAGTCCTTGAACGCGGTATCGCCCTTCTTCAAGCCAATGCCGTAGGGCTCCTTGGTGAAGAGGTCACCGGCAAGCTTGAACTCGCCTTCGTTCTTGGCCGCGAGGCCGGCGAGGATCACGTTGTCGGTCGAGACCGCCACGACCTTCCCCGAACGCAGCGGCTCAAGGCAGTTACTGTAGGCGTCGGTGAGGACCGGGTCGGCGCCGAGCTTGGCGAGGTTTTCGGCCGGGGTGGATCCGGTCACCGAGCACACGGGCTTACCCACGATGTCCTTTTCGGACTTGATGTCGTTGTTATCTGCCTTAACCAGCAGCGACTGTCCGGCAATATAGTACGGACCGGCAAAGTCGATAACTTCCTTGCGCTTGTCGTTGATCGTGTACGTGGCGACCACCATGTCAACCTCGCCCTTTTGGATAAACGGCTCGCGGTTGATCGAAACCGCTTCCTTCCATTCGATCTTGTCGGCGGGAATACCCAGCTGGCCGGCGATGATCTTAGCGATTTCAACATCGAAACCCTCGGCCCCGTTGAGGCCCTTCTCACCGAACAGCGGCTGATCAAACTTCACCCCGACGGTGATTTTGCCGGCCTTAGCGAGCTTCTCCATCGTGGTTCCCGCCTCGAAGGTGGGGTTTTCTACCACGGTGGGGTTGTCCCCGGAGCCTCCCCCGCTGCCGCCGGCGTTGCCGCCGTCGGAGGTGGAACAGGCTGTGAAGAGGAGGGCCGAGGCCGCGGCGAGGGCTACAAGAGATACTTTCGAACGCTTCATGAGTGGCTCCTTTGCTGTGGTGTTACCGGTCGAGAATCTTGGCGAGGAAGTCGCGCGCACGCTCGGATGAGGGGTTGGTGAAGAAGGTTTCCGGGGTTTCGTCCTCGACGATTTCGCCGTCCGCCATGAACAGCACGCGGTCGGCAGCCTTGCGGGCAAAGCCCATCTCGTGGGTCACCACGATCATCGTCATGCCCTCCTTGGCGAGCTCCACCATGACATCGAGGACCTCGTTGATCATTTCCGGGTCGAGCGCCGAGGTGGGCTCGTCCATCAGGATCAGCTTCGGACTCATCGCCAACGATCGGGCGATCGCGACGCGCTGCTGCTGACCGCCGGAGAGCTGGGCGGGCAGCTTATTGGCCTGATTGGCCACACCCACGCGTTCCAGCAGCGTCATTGCCCGCTCGTTCGCCTGTTTGGTCGACATCTTTTTCACCCGGATGGGGCCCAGGGTCACGTTTTCCAGCACGGTTTTATGGGCGAAGAGATTGAAGGACTGGAACACCATGCCCACATCGGCGCGGAGCTTGGCGAGCCCCGCCCCCTCCTCGGGCAACTGCTTGCCGTCGATCGTGATCGTGCCACTGTCGATGGTTTCCAGACGGTTGATCGCCCGGCAGAACGTGGACTTCCCGGACCCCGAGGGCCCGATCACGACCACGACCTCACCGCGTGCAACCGACGTGGAGATGTTTTTGAGAACGTGCAGATCGCCATAGTGCTTGTTGACATCGGAGAGCACCACGAGGGGTTCTCCGCGGCCGACGATCGGAACGCTGGTGGTTTGGGGTATCAACGTTGGTTCCATGCCCTCACGCTAGTCAGTGTGCCCACTCAAACGACACGAATAAACACGCTTGTTACCTATTTGTGACCGTTATACAACGGGCTGATCAGATGCTTATTTTGTTCGGACTTCTTCCATATTTGAGGTGAAATCCGATATATATACTGTTTTTGGCATGCATTTGTCCGAAAAGTTTTGTGCGCCGAACACGCTCAGATTCCCGGGAATTCGCGGGCTTCTGCCAACTGCGTTACGCCCCCGGGGCGGCAAAACCGGCCACAATTTCTCGTGCCGAGACGGACACCGGATGGAGGAAAAAATCGTCCGCGGCCTGGTCTTCGACAACCAGTCCCCCGCACAGCACCACGATCCGCGTGGCGGTCGCACGCACAAAACGCAGGTCATCGGTCACGACCAGGAGTGCGATCCCCTCGGTTCGAGCCCCGTCGACCAGATCGATTACGTCTCGATACGTGTATGCATCAAGCCCCCGAGTGACATCGTCTAGCAGCAGGAGGCGCGGTTCGAGGGCCAGGGCGCGGGCAAGCTGCACCCGGCGACGCCCCGATACCGACAGTTCAGCGACATCCTCCCGGTCATGGCCCAAGACACCAGCCCGGGCCAGGAGTGCCCGCGCTCGTTCGAAGGCACGAATCGGCGAGATCCCCCGAGTCCGAATCTGCCCGCGGGTGACACTCTCGATCACACTCATCCGGGGATTCGGGTCGTGTCGGGGAGAAATAAGACCCAGGTCTGCGCGCAGCAGCTCCCGTTCATGTCGCCCGCCGGGGATCGGTCGGCCATCGACCAAAACCTGCCCGGAATCGCAGTGCTCGCTGCCGTTGACGATCCGGCACAGCTGCGATCCATCGGCCGCATCCAGGCCCAACACCGCAACGGCTTCGCCACGCGAAATGGTCAGATTGACGCCGTTGAGCACTCGACGTTCGGCGGTGTGCGTGGTGACCGCGGAGAGCGCAAGCAGCGGCGCCTCACACCCACTGCGTGAGACACGGGTAAACCTCGGTATCGACATCGACTCCATACGCTCACGTTACGTCGGAGTACGGGCAGTACCCGAGCCTGTCACCACTGGGAATAGAGCGTGTCGCATATCATGCGTCCGCCTTTGATCGGATCCACAAACGCCGCGAGCCACCCCGCAAAACTGCGGGGTGGCTCGCGAGGGTGCGGAGGCCTAGGAGCGCTGCGCGAAGGCACTCTCGTAGAGGCAGACCGAGGCCGCGGTGGCCAGGTTCATCGACTCGGCGGCACCAAAGATCGGCACGCTCACCGCGCGCTCGGCGCGGGCAAGGTTTTCATCGGTGAGGCCGCGTGCCTCGTTGCCAAACAGCCAGGCGGTCGGCTCTGCGAGGACACCGCTGTTGCGGACGTCGAGGAGCGAGTCACCCTTGATGTCCGCGGCAATCACGGACACGCCGGCCTCGCGGGCCAGCAGCAGGACGTCGGGGAGTTCCAGGCCCACGGCGACGGGCAGGTGGAACAGCGATCCGGTGGTGGAGCGCACCACCTTGGGGTTGTAGAGGTCGACGCTGCGTCCGGTGAGGATCACGCCGTCGGCGCCGGCGGCGTCGGCGGCACGGATGATGGTCCCGAGGTTGCCCGGGTCGCGGACCTCCTCGAGGATCGCGATGAGCTTGGGCTCGTCGCGGAAGATGTCCTTGGCGGAGGTCGGGAACTGGCGGGCGACAGCGATGACGCCCTGCGGGGTCACGGTGTCGGCCATCGCGTTGATGACCTCTTCGCTCACAAACTCGACGTCCATCCCGGCGGCAACCGCGGCCTCACCGAGATCGGTGTAGCGCTCCAGCGCGGTGGGGGTCACGTACAGCTCAAGCATGACCTCGGGGCGGTAGGTCAGCGCTTCGACAACCGCCTGCGGGCCCTCGAGCAGGAAGAGGCCGGTCTCTTCACGCACGGCACGACGGCCAAGCCTTGCGACGGCACGGATACGGGGGGCACGGGGATTATCTAGCACCCGGCCATTCTACCCGCGTGGGCGGCGCAGCGGAAAACCCACCCCGACCGCTGGACAACAGACCCGGAAACAACAAACGGCCCGACCGCCGAAGCCCGACGAAGGTTCCGCGGCCGGAAAAACAAACGGCCCCACCGCCGAGGCGATGGGGCCGAATGTAAATGAAGCTAAAGCTTACGCAGCCTTGGGAGCCGAGGTGTCGGCCGGGAGGGCCTTCTTGGCCGACTCAACCAGAGCGGCGAAGGTTGCCGGCTCGTTGACTGCCAGCTCGGCGAGGATACGACGGTCAACCTCGATACCGGCCAGACCCAGACCCTGGATCAGACGGTTGTAGGTGAGGCCGTTTGCACGGGATGCGGCGTTGATACGCTGGATCCACAGGCGACGGAAGTCGTTCTTACGCTTCTTACGGTCGTTGTAGTTGTAAACGAAGGAGTGGGTAACCTGCTCCTTGGCCTTACGGTACAGACGCGAACGCTGTCCGCGGTAACCCGAGGCACGCTCGAGGATTACGCGACGCTTCTTGTGGGCGTTGACGGCCCGCTTTACTCTTGCCATTTCTCTACTTCTATCTCTCTATGTCCGTCGAGCTTACTTACCGAGAAGCTTCTTGATGTTCTTGGTGTCGGCCTTGGACACGAGCTGGTCCTGGTTCAGACGACGCTTGCGGTGGCTGGACTTCACCTCAAGGTTGTGTCGCATACCCGACTGCTGCTTCTTGATCTTGCCGGAGCCCGTGAGCTTGAAGCGCTTCTTAGCGCCCGAGTGGGTCTTCTGCTTAGGCATTACTTTCCTCCTGCTTTGCCGCTCTCTTATTGGCGGCCCGATTTGCATTGGCCTCGGCTTTCGCCTCGGACTTATTCTTGAGAGGCCCAATCACCATGACCATGTTGCGGCCATCGATGGTGGGGTTGGACTCGATCACGCCGAACTCGGCGACATCTTCTGCAAAACGATGCAGCAGACGCACACCCTGGTCGGGACGAGACTGCTCGCGGCCGCGGAAAAGGATCATTGCCTTCACCTTGTCCCCGGACTTCAGGAAGCCCTCGGCGCGCTTGCGCTTGGTCTCGTAGTCGTGGTCATCAATCTTCAGACGGAAGCGCACCTCTTTGAGGACGGTGTTCGCCTGGTTACGGCGTGCTTCCTTCGCCTTCTGCGCAGCCTCGTACTTGAACTTGCCGTAGTCCATGATCTTCGCAACCGGCGGCTTCGAATTGGGGGCAACCTCGACCAGGTCAAGATCTGCCTCCTGCGCCAGGCGCAGCGCTACCTCAATTTTGACAACACCAACCTGCTCGCCTGCGGGGCCAACAAGGCGAACTTCAGGGACCCGGATTCGGTCATTGGTACGGGGATCGCTAATGCGTAACTCCTCTGATTGATACTCGAGGCCACTCAGTCCGAAATGATTCATACCGAGGCGAGAGAGAAATTACACACCGGATACGTGTGACCAAAGGTCACTACCCGGCCAACACCCTGACTACCAGACCCTCCGAGGAGGGTCTTGGCGGAGTGTAACTACCCGGTAACCTAGTACTACGGTCAAACGCGGGTGGGAGAATATCCTCTTTCGTAACGGAACAGATGTTCCGTAGCCGCGTATCAGTCTAGCAGAGGAACACAGTGACGGAAAACCAGTCCCCCAGCCCGGAAGAAAACGAAGCGGTTGCCGAGGCCACGCGGGATATTGCGGAGGTTCCCGCGGTCGAGGTAATCACGACCGCGTGCGTACACCTGCTCAGCGCGGCGGCGGTCAAGGTGGGCCTTGCCGACGACCCGGAAACCCAGACCGACCTGGATGAGGCACGCAAGCTGATCAACGCCCTGGCGGGCCTGATCACCGCCGCCGCCCCGGATGTGAGCGACATGCACGCCCGCAGCCTGCGCGACGGTCTGCGTTCGCTCCAGCTCGCATTCCGCGAGGCCTCGGCCATCGAGGACCCGATTGGTAAGGGCCCGGGCGAGAAGTTCACCGGTCCGGTGAACTAACGCCCCACCCCTTAACGGCACCGGCACTCCTCGGAGTGTCGGTGCTTTTTTGCGCGCAATTATGGCCTAGACACGCGATGCGCGCACCTACTGTTTCGCCACGTGACACTGGGTTACCCCGTGTCCCCGTGACCGTTGGTCCTCCCCCGGGCGCATTGCTAGTTTTCTCGAACCATCAGCCGTGTTTTTGATTCGAGGGATTCGCCGTGACCATCGCCGCCAGCCGCACCGAGACCGCCGCCGTCGCGCCCACCGACACCGTGCTCACCGCCACCGTGCCCGGGGCTTCGGCATCCGGCACGGCCACGCCCTCCACCGAAGAGACCCTGCTGGCCGGACACCGGGTGCCCCGGGTGGGCCTCGGGGCCGCGCGGCTGACCGCGGGTGATGGGTGGGGTGTCCCCACCGATCCCGAGGTTCCGCGGGCGCTGCTGCGTGCGGCCCTGGATGCGGGGATCCGCTACGTGGACACCGCGGATGCACTCGGGCCCGGTGTGAGCGAGGGCATCATCGGCGACGTGATCGGCAACCGGGACGACATCCTGGTCTCGACCAAGGTGGGGATGCTGCGTCCGGCGCAGGATCGCTGGGGTATTCTCGGCCGGCCCGACTATCTGCGTCACGCCGTCCACGCCTCGCTGCACCGGCTCAGGCGCGAGCGCATCGACCTGCTCTTTCTGCACCGGATCGACCCGGACGTCCCGCTCGCCGATCAGCTGGGTGCCCTGGCCGAGCTGCGCGATCAGGGCAAGATCGGCCACATCGGGCTGAGCGAACCCACGCGGGATCAGCTGGATGCCGCGCTCGCGATTGAGCCCCTCGCCGCCGTGCAGAGCCTCTATAACGTGGCGGCGCGGGAGAATACCCCGGTGATCGAGCGCCTGGCCGAACGGAACATCCCGTTTATCGCCTACTGGCCGCTGATCGGCCGCGGGCTGCCCGCCGACACCCACGCCCGGGTATTCGCGGCGCTCGAACCCACCGCCCGCGCGCATCAGACCAGCGTGCAGTCCATCGCCCTCGCCTGGATCTTCCACACGGTGCCCGACGGCCTCGCCGTAGTGGGCAGCCGCAACCCGGCACACCTCCGCGACAACCTGGCGGCCACCGAGATCACGCTGAGTGCCGAGGAGATTGGGGCGATCTCCGCCGCGGTCACCGAGGCCCTCGACGGCTTTGTGTTCAATCCCCGGTACAGCCCGCACTCCGCCTAGCGGCCGGGGCCCGAGCCTCGACCGGCTCCCGGGACCCACCGCTTCATCCCCATCCCACCCGCTCCGTCTCCGTCCGAGTTCCGCACCCCTCCGATCCGCCGCAGGGCGCGCACTCGGGCACCCTCGCAAAGGACCCCACTCATGACCACCGATCCGCTCGACACCTACCTCGCCTACGGACAGCGCTCGCTCACCCCCGCCCCGATTGGGGAGGCAGAGTCCGCCTTCGCCGGTGCCCCGGCAGACATCCACACCCGGATCGCTGCCCGAATCGAGGGCCTGCGACCGCGGCTGCACGCGTTTGCCGTGGACCTCTACCACCACCCGGAGCTGGGGTTTGAGGAGCACCGCAGCGTACAGAAGATCGCCGAGCTGCTGACCGAGGAGGGGGTGGACACCGAGGTGGGCGTGTTCGGACTACCCACCGCGTTTGTGGCGCACGCGGGTTCCGAGGCGGGCGACGGACCGCACTTCGCGGTCATCGCCGAATACGACGCGCTGCCCGGTGTGGGCCACGCCTGCGGGCACAACGTGATCGCCGGCGTCGCGATCGGAGCGTTCCTGGCGCTGCGCGACGTGGTGGCCGAAACCGGCGGCCGCGTCTCGCTGATCGGCACCCCGGCAGAGGAGGGTGGCGGCGGCAAGGAGCTCATCATCCGCGCCGGCGGCTTTGACGAGGTGGATGCCGCGGGCATGGTCCACCCGAGCGTCGGCCACGAGGTCTCCCCCATCTATGGTTCGGGAACCACCGGGGTGCGCCGGATTCGGGTCGCCTATCACGGCCGCGCCGCGCACGCCGCCGGCACCCCCTACCTCGGGCTCAACGCGCTCGATGCGGTGGTCACCGCCTACCAGGGCATCGCCCAGCTGCGCCAGCACATCCTGCCGATCGATCGCATTCACGGGGTCATCACCAACGGCGGGAGTGCGGCCAACGTGGTGCCCGAGCTGACCGAGGCGCACATTCTGGTGCGTTCGAGCGAGATCGACACACTGAAGATCCTCACCCAGCGCGTGGTGGACATCCTCGAGGCCGCCGCCCTGGCCACGGGAACCCGGGCCGAGATCGACCTCGATGCCGAACCCGCCTACCTGCCGCTGGCCAACAACATCGCGCTGACCAAGCACTGGGCGCGCCACCTCACGGGCCGGGGGCGTACCGTGCCGCTCAAGCCGAAGGTTGTGCGCCAGGGTGGACCCTCCACCGATATGGGCAACGTGAGCCAGTACATTCCGGCGATCCACCCGGCCCTGGGCCTCGGCGGGGACGGCACCATCGTGCCGCACAACGCCGGATTTGCCGACATCTCGATCCTGCCCGATGCGCTCAACGCGCTCGTGGACGCCGCCACCGCGCTGGGCTCGGCCGCCGCCGACTACCTGGTGGATGCCGACCTGCGCCAGGCCGTGGCCGACGAGTTTGTGGCGCGCGGCGGACGCGTGCGCTGGGAGGACTAGCGTGAGCACGCTCGATCAGACGGTGCCGCCCGCGGAGGCGGTCGGCGCGGTGGCGGCGGTCGGCCCGGTGGCGGCTCCGACCGTATCTGCTTCCGGCTCATCATCCGGGCGCGTTGCCGCGGCGTCCGAGCCCGAGGCGTCATCCGGGCCCGTTGCCGAGGCGTCCGCTCCCGACGCAACATCTGGGCGTGTTGCCGAGGCGTCCGCTCCCGAGCCGGAGCCCCGCGAGGACGCCGTCCCAACGGTCGCCTCGCTGCTCGCCGATGCATCACACGCCGAGGAGATCGGTCGGCTCGGACGCATCCGCGGGATCGCCTCCTATGTGGGTCACCGCATCCTCGATATCGTCCTGGTGCTCTGGGCCGCGGCCACCCTCTCGTTTGTGGCACTCCAACTGATCCCCGGAAACCCGCTGGACAAGATGCTCTCGGGCATGCAGGAGGCCACCCCCGAAATCCGCGCGCAGATCGCCGCTCACTACGGGCTCGATCAGCCGGTTATTGTGCAGTACTTCACCTATCTGGCCGGGGTGCTGCGCGGGGACTTCGGGATCAGCTATCAGCGCGCCTCCCCGGTCACCGAGGTTATCCTCAGCGAGATCGGGCCGACCGCCGAGCTCACCGGTTGGGCTATCCTGGTGGCGATTATCGTGTCCGTGCTGCTGGCGCTTGCCACCTCGGGCCGCCGCCGCGGGGCTCGCGCATTTGCCCAGGGGTTTGAACTGGTTGCCGTTTCGGTACCCTCGTTCTGGCTCGGCATCATCCTGATGACCGTCTTTTCCTTCTCGCTGCAGTGGGTCCCGGCTTTCGGGACCGACGGACCCGGTTCGCTGGTCCTGCCGGTCATCACCCTCGCCCTGCCGCTGATCGGCGTGATCACCCAGGTACTGCGCGAGCGCATGGAACACGTGCTGCACGAGCCGTTTGTCACCACGATCCGCGCCCGCGGACTCGGCGAAAACCGGCTGCGCTCGCGCCACGTGCTGCGTCACGCGAGCCTGCCCGCGCTGACCCTCACCAGCGTGATCTTCGGATCGCTGCTGAGCGGCACCGCGATCATCGAGACGCTGTTTGCCCGCCCCGGACTCGGCCGGGTCGCCGTGGTGGCGATCCAGGATCGGGACTATCCGGTGGTGCTCGGCTTCGTGGTGTTCGCCGCGCTGATCTTCATTCTGATCAACACCATCGTGGACCTGCTGTATCCACTCCTGGACCCGCGCCTGCGAGGAGGTCACACATGAGCGAGCCTCTCGACCCCCGAAACCCTCACCGATCCGACCGATTCCGCGCCCCCGCGCCGAACCCCCACCCGAGAGGAGGCCACGCATGAGCCTGTTGCGTGCCCGCCCCGACGGACCCCCGCGGCTTCCCCGCTCCGAACGGGTGCGCTCGGCCCACGCGCTGCATCCGGGTGTCGCCCTTTCGGCCCTCGTGGTGCTGCTCCTGTTGGTGGCCGCCATCTGGCCGGGCATCTTCACCGGTCAGGATCCGATCGAGGGCAACCCCGCCGACGCGTTTGCCGGATCGAGTGCCGCCCACATCCTGGGCACCGATCAGCTCGGCCGCGACCTGTTCTCCCGCATCATCCACGGCACCATCTACTCGCTCTCGCTGGGTGTAGGGGCCTCGCTGATCGGCCTGATCGGTGGCATCATCCTGGGCGTTCTCGCCGGCTACTCCCGCGGCATCTGGGATCGGGTCATCACCCGCGCCCTCGATGTCCTCCTGGCGTTCCCCGAGGTGCTGGTGGCGCTGCTGACCATCACGATTCTCGGCCCCGGCCAGTGGAGTCTGCTCTGGGCCGTGGGCCTCGGCCGGATCCCCGGAGCCGCCCGGCTCGTGCGCACCCAGGTGCTGCAGATCCGCGGCTCGGGATTCATCCGCTCGGGCATCGCGCTGGGGCTCTCCCCCGCCCGCCTGGTGCTGCGCCACGTGGTGCCCAACAGCCTGGGCCCGGTGCTTGTGCACGCGGTCATCGGCGTGGGTGTCTGCATCATCTTTGGTGCGGCGCTCAGCTTCCTCGGTCTCGGCGCCGTGCCGCCCACCCCCGAGTGGGGCCTCATGCTCTCCGAGGCTCGACAGTACCTGAGCATCGCCCCGTGGATCGCGATCTGGCCGGGGGTCTTCATCACCCTGACCGTGATCAGCGTGACCGTAACCGGCCGCTGGCTGCAGCAGCGTTTCATCAGCAAGAGGAGCTCCCTGTGACCGTCGAGAATCCCGAGGCCCTGGTCTCGGTCCGTGATCTGACCATAAATTTTGGCCCGCACACCGCGGTGACCGGGTTGTCCTTTGACCTGGCCCCCGGACGCTGCGTCGCCCTGGTGGGCGAATCCGGATCCGGCAAGAGCGTGTCGGCGCGGGCACTGCTCGGGCTGGTGGGTCCGGGATCCCGGGTCGAGGCCTCCGAGCTGCGCCTGGGCACCCACGACCTGCGCACGCTCACCCCCGCCCAGTGGCGCGGGGTGCGCGGACGCGAGGTGGGCCTGGTGTTGCAGGATGCGCTGGTGTCCCTGGATCCGCTCAACACCATCGGATCCGAGGTGGCCGAATCGCTGCGGCTGCACACCGGCCTGGCGAAAAAACCCGCCGCCGAGATCGTGCACGCCCTGCTGCGCCGCGTCGGTATCCGCGATCCCGAGGAGCGCGCGGCGCAGTATCCCCACCAGCTCTCCGGTGGACTGCGCCAGCGGGCGCTGATCGCCAGTGCCGTGGCCGCCGGGCCGCGGGTGCTGATCGCCGATGAGCCCACTACCGCCCTGGATGTCACCGTCCAGGCGCAGGTGCTGGAACTCCTCGCCGAACTCAAGCGCGAGGGCACCGCGCTGCTGCTGGTCAGCCACGACCTGGCCGTGGTGTCCGAGTTGGCCGATGAGATCATCGTGCTGCGCGCCGGGGCGGTGATTGAACGCGGCACCCCCGCGCAGATCCTGCACAATCCGCGGGCCGACTACACCCGGCAGCTGCTGGATGCGGTGCCCTCGGCCCACACCCGCGGCGAGCGCCTCTCCCCGCTGCCGCCAGCGGTGTTCACCCGGCCCCGGGTCGCGGGGCAGGACGAGGCGGCGCGGGTGGGAGACTCGGCACGACTCGGCACCGTGCCCGCCCGATCGGAGCTAACCGAGTCCGGGTCCTCCGAGTCCGGGTTGACCGTGGCCCCCACCGCCCCGATCCTCGAGGCGCGCAACCTGGTGAAGAGCTACCCGGCCTCGCGCGGACGCCGCACCACCGTGCTGCACGATGTGTCCTTCACCCTCGAACGCGGCAAGACCCTGGGCATCGTGGGCGAATCCGGCTCGGGAAAGTCCACCGCCGCGGCGATCGCGCTGGGTCTCACCCCCGCCGACTCCGGCGAGGTGCTGCTGGATGGCGAGGCGTGGTCGAGCCTCCGAGAGAGGGAGCGTCGTGCGCGGCGTCACCGTATCCAGACCATCTCCCAGGATCCGCTGGGCTCCTTCGACCCGCGCTCCAACGTGCGCACGCTGCTCGGCGAGGCCCTGTCCACCGTGGGGGTTCCCCGCGGCGCGCGCGACGACGCCGCGACCGCGCTGCTGGAACAGGTGGGACTCTCGGCGATCCACCTGGGCCGGCATCCGCTGGAGCTCTCCGGCGGGCAGCGCCAGCGCATCGCGATCGCCCAGGCCCTCGCCACCAACCCCGAGATCATCGTGTGTGACGAACCCGTCTCCGCCCTCGACGTCTCGATCCAGGCCCAGGTGCTCGACCTGCTGCGCGACCTTCAGGATCAGCTGCACGTCTCGCTCCTCTTTATCTCCCACGATCTGGGGGTGGTCCGCCACGTCGCTCACGATGTGGCGGTCATGCAGCACGGCCGGATCGTCGAATTCGGCGAGACCGGCGAAGTGTTCGATCATCCGCGGCACCCCTATACCCGCGATCTGATCGCCGCTATCCCCACCATTAGTGCCCCATTGCCCGCGATCTGATCGCCGACACTACCCCGTTCCCCGCAATCACCCCCGAAAGGCACCCTCCATGCGAAATCGCACCCGCAACGCGGCCCTGCTCGGCGCCACCGCCCTGCTCACCGCCCTCGCCCTGAGCGCCTGCTCGGCGTCCGCCTCCCCGGGATCCGGGCCCTCCGGCGATGCCGGTGCCTCGGCCAGCCCGGTCAGCGGCGGCACCCTGCGCTACCTGGCCAATACCGAACCACCCACCTGGGATGGGCAGCGCGTCCCGAGCCTCAACCTCAACTCGATCAACTCCTCGATCTTCGACACGGTCACCGTGCAGGCCGAGGACGGCACCTATAAGCCGGGCCTGGCCACCAAGTGGGAGGTCAGCGAGGACGGACTGACCTACACCTTCACCCTGCGCACCGACGTGAAGTTCCAGGACGGCAGTCCGTTCAACGCCGGGGTACTCAAGCAGAACTTCGACCGGCCGCTCAACGAGACCGGCCTGGCCACCGTGTCCAGCGGCATCGTGTCCAACGAGGTGCTGGATGACAGCACCCTGAAGGTCACCCTCTCCCGCCCCAACGCCTCCTTCATCCACGCGCTCTCGACCCCGCACTGGCCGATCTACTCGGGCAAGGTCCTCACCGAGCACACCCCCGCCGAGCTGTCGGCGAATCCCAAGCTGTCGGTGGGATCGGGACCGTTCAGGGTCAAGGACTACGTCAAGGGCTCCAAGATCGTGCTGGAAAAGAACCCCGACTATGCCTGGGCACCCAGCACCTGGGGACACACCGGTCCCGCCTACCTCGATGAGGTCACCATCCAGTTTGTGCCCGAACCCCAGGCGCGCATCGGTGCACTCGGCTCCAAGCAGGCCGATGCCATCGATCAGGTTCCGCCGCTGAACATCCCCGAGGTCAAGGCCGCCGGCGCCCAGATCCTGGAAAAGGACAACACCGGAACCCCCTACTACCTGGCGCTGAACCCCAACATCGCCCCGTTCGACGATAAGAACGTGCGTCTCGCCTTCCGGGACGCGATCGATGTGGACGGCCTCCTCAAGAGCGTCTACGCCGGCGAGTATAAGAAGGCCTGGACCACCACGCTGCCCGACACCCCGCCGCTGGGCTCCTACGATAAGTCGCTCGAGAAGAGCTGGAACTTCGATCCCAAGGCCTCGGCCAAGCTGCTCGATCAGGCGGGTTACACCGAAACCGACAAGGACGGCTACCGCACCAAGGAGGGCAAGCGCCTCACCATCAACTGGGCCGTCGACTCGCTCTACGTGCAGACCGACCAGCGTCAGCAGCTCGGGGAGGCCATCGCCTCCTCGCTGAAGAAGGCGGGCTTCGAGGTCATCCGCACCCCGTACGACACCGCCGCATTCTCCGCCCAGCTGGCCAAGAACGAACACAACCTCGCCGACTCCTCGCGCGGCTACGCCGATGTGGGCACCACGATTCAGCCCTTCCAGACCAACGCCATTCCCAAGGAGGGCGGCGGCTCGGGCATCAACTACGGGCTGGTCTCCGACCCGCAGATCGACGAGGCGGGCAAGATCATCAGCGCTAACTCCGATCCCAAGGTGCGCATCGCCGAGGCCCAGAAGGTCCAGGCGCGCATCCTCGATGAGGGCTTCGCGATTCCGCTGTACGTGCCGAAGAAGATCGTCGGTACCACCGCCAAGGTGCACGGCTGGAAGTTTGACGCGGTGGGTTACACCGACGCGTTCTACGACGTCTGGCTCGCCAAGTAACCCATCCCCTTCCGGTGGGCATTCGCCGCGCGGCTGCCCACCGGCCGAAAGGACTCAATCATGCCCCGCATCGACCTCTTCTACTACGGTGACGTCACCAACGGCCAAAACCCCGCTGCCCTCTATCGCGATATCGAGGAGCAGGTCGTCCTCGGCGACAAGCTCGGCTACAACGGCGTCTGGGTCACCGAACACCACCAGAACGCCCGCGGCGAGGTTCCCGACCCGCTGCTGTTCCTCGCCCGACTGAGCGCCATAACCACCAACATCCGGCTGGGTACCTCGGTGGTGTGCGCGCCGTTCTATCACCCGATCCGGCTCGCCGAATCGGCCCTGCTGTTGGACGCCCTCTCCGGCGGCCGCCTCGATCTCGGTGTCGGCAGCGGTGCCGGCACCGACCATCTGCTGGGGGTGTACGGTCTGATTCCCGGCGAGGGATCGGCCCGCTCACGCGAGGTGCACGAGATCCTGCGCCAGGCGATCGATCACGGACGCGTCGACTTCCACGGGGATTTCTACAGCTTTGACGACGTGGAAATCTCCCCGCCCGCCGGACGCCCCGCCCGCGACGTGATCTGGACCGCCGCCGGACGCAACGCGATCGAGCTGGCCTCCGCCCACGGCTACCGGCTGATGATCCCGCGCCCGATGCCGCTCGAGGCACGCCTGGCCCTCAACGCCGAGTATCGCGAGAAGGTGCCCGGGGGCGAGGTCATTCACCTGCGCTCGGGCCTGGTGGCGCCCACCCGGGAGCTCGCCCGCGAGCGCGCCGTCGAGTTCCTGCGCGAGTACGCGGCGATCTATCTGAAGGTCGACTGGCGCGGCGGCCCGGACAGCGCCGACTTCGACGATATCGCCGAGAAGCTCTCCTTCGCGGTGGGCACGGCCGAGGAGGTGGCCGACTCGATCTGGCGCTGGACCGACCAGTTCGACGGTACCGAGCAGACCGCGATCCAGTTCCAGGGACCTCACGTCAAGCCCGCACACATCCTCGAATCCATCGAACTGTTTGCGACCCAGCTGCCGGGGCTGCGCGGATCCACCCCGACCACCGCGGTCCCCTACGTCGAACGGCCCATCCCATTCCGCCCCAGCGGCGAGAACCTGGCACCGTATCAGAGCGCCGTGGAGGTCGGGGTATGAGCACCGAGTCCGTCCAGGTCCGCCGTGGAGGCCGGAGCATAAGCGCCGAGTCCGCCCGCACATCCCAACACCCCGTGGAGGTAACCGCATGAGCACCGCAGATTTCCCCGTCAGCCGTCGTCCCGAACCCAATGAGATTGCGGGGCTCGGGACCACCGCGCCGCTGGGATCCACGGTGATCGGCGAGCGCCTGCGGGTGGGGTTCATCACCCACCTGGACCAGAACACCGACACCTCGACCATCTACCGCGAAAACATCCTGCTGTTCCAGGAGCTGGAAAAGCTCGGCTACGACAGCGCGTGGATCGCGACCCGGCACTTCCACTCGGGCTGGGCGGCGCTGCCGAGCCCGTATGCGTTCCTGGGGGCCGCGGCGGTGGCAACCTCGAGGATCGGGCTGGGCACCGCGGTGCTACCGATCGTGCTGGACGACCCGATCCGGGTCGCCGAGGACGTGGCGGTCATCGACCACCTCTCCGGCGGTCGCCTGATCCTCGGCGTGGGCAAGGGGGTCCCCTCGGACTCCTTCCACGTGTTCAATGCCTGGGAGAAGGATCGCGATGCCAACTTCGAGCACAAGATCGACTCGCTGCACTGGGCGCTTGAAGGATCGCAGGTACCCGAGGGCAGCGCCCACATCTGGCCGGCAAACGCCGGACTGACCGGACGCGTGGTCCACGGCAGCTCCAATATCAACACGATCCGGGCCGCGGCGGTGCGCGGGGATGGCTTCATCCTCGAGCGATTCGGCAACGGCGGCGAGCGCACCGCCGAGGCGCGCGCCGGATTCCAGCAGCGTCAGGCGTACTCGGTACGCGAGTACCGTCGGGTATTCCACGAAACCTGGGGCGACACCCGCACGCCTTATGTGGTGACCTCGCGGACCGCCTATCCGGGCGTCACCAATGCCGCGGCACTCGCCGAGGCCGGCGAGCGCGCGGGGCGCTGGAACGAGTTCGCCGCGAAGATCGGCCGGGTGGATCTCACCGCCTCGATCCCCGACCAGCTACTCTCGGACAACTTCATCTGGGGCACCCCCGAGGAACTCGCCGCCGACCTGCTGGCCGACCCCACCATCGCGCTGACCGACGAGCTGATCCTCGGCATCCATCCGGCCCTGCACACGCTCGAGGAGACGGTGGAGAAGGCGCGGATCCTGCTCGAGGAGGCCTACCCGCTGATCCAGGCGGGCTGGGCGGCGCAGCGCGAGGCGGCGCTGGCCCAGGCGATCCGTCCGCTGACCCCCGAGCAGATTCGTGCCGAGCAGGAGCGCTTCGCCCACGAGCGTTCGGGCACGGTGCTTGCGGGTACCACGGATGCCTCGGCCGCGGCACCCTCGGCGGACGCGGCTGCCGCGCTCGCCCCCGCGCATCCGGCGGCCTCCGCCCCGGATGCCGCCGATTCCGCACTCCCCACCACACAGGAAAGGATCTCCACCCATGTCTGAGACCAGCACTACCCCCGCCGACTCCGCGACCGATCCCGCCGCCTTCGCCGCCGACTGGGCGGCCTGGCATGAGGCGCGCCTCGACACCACCCTCTCGCCGTACGGCATCGCCTCGCTGGTGGGCACCCACTGGCTCACCGAGCAGGCTCAGGAGGTTCCCGGCCTTCCGGGAACGTGGCAGCGTGAAGGCGAGGCGATCGTGGGGCTGCTCCCCACCAATGTCGAGGTCCCGGCCACCACGCTGCGGGTCGAGCCCGGCACCGATGTCGAGTACGGCGACGTCCTCCTGCGGGCGTTTGGCCGCGGCGAGGACCTGGCGCTGCGGGTCCTCACCCCGCGCAGCGAAACCCGCCGGGCGATCACCGAGATTGCAGCGTTCACCCCCGATCCCGCCTGGGTATTCCCGGCCCGATTCGAGGCCGCGGCGGACGAGACCCTGGCGATCGAACTGGTGGACGGGTTCGTGCAGGACAAGCCGCTCTCGGGCCGCCTGCACGTCAACATCAACGGACACTGGGCCGCGCTGGTGGCCACCGCCGCGGGGAACGCCTACTCGGTGGTGTTCGCCGATCAGACCGGGACCGACCGCGACGCCGAGGACGAAACCTATAGGTTCCGCTTCCTCACGGTCCCCGCCGCCGATGCCGAGGGCCACACGGTGATCGACTTCAACCGTGCGTTTGTCCCGCCCTGCGGTTTCAGCGACCACTACGTGTGCCCGCTGCCCGCGCCGGATAACCGCCTGCCGCTGCGGGTACTCGCGGGCGAGCGCCTCCCGGTGGATGCCGATGGCGCACCCTACCGCCACCACTAGGACCGTCCAACAGAACACCCCGCCGTGCTCGTGCACGGCGGGGTGTTCTATTCTGGCCTGCTACTCCGAGGATCGGAGACGAACGGTCAGGGAGTCGGCCCGCGTAGCGATCACGTCGTCCTGCGCCCAGCGCTGAGCGAGGCGCTGCAGCACGGCGTCAAGCATCTCGCGGTCGAGACCCTGCACCAGGGTCAGGGTCACCACGAGCTCGGGACCGTGCAGGCGCGAGAGCGGGTCGGCGGTGGACAGTGCCACATCCAGCACCGAGAGTTCGGTCCCGATCGAGGACACAAATGCCGCGAACACCTCGGGATCCTGGAAGCTGGGAATCCAGGATTCCTCGCGGGCCACGGCCCAGAGCGCAGGACGGCGGATCACAAATTCCAGCGGGGTGGTGGCATCCAGCACCACCAGGTCGGTGTTTTCCTCGGCGGCGGCCAGGGCTACCCGGATGCCGTCGGCGGGCACGGGCCGGGCCTTGGGGTTCCACGCCCGCATCGCATCCACCGAGGAGAACACCGGCAGGACGTTGCGACCGTCGGGTCCGGCGACGGTGATGATCGAGAGCTCCTGGGTCTTGTCGACCTCCTGACCGTGGGCGTTGAGTCCCACGTCCCCGGCATGGGCAACCAGCGGAATCAGCAGTCGTGCGGTACGGAACGCATCCACGACGGCCTCGGCGCTCCCCTCCCCCGCGGTGAACCGGCGCTGGGCCTCGGCGAGCTCGGCGGGCGCGCTGCCATCATCCTCGGCGTAGGCGTTGTCGTGGGCCTGGAAGGTGCGTCCCTCCCAGGACTGGTCCGCGCTGTCGGCGGTGTTGCCGGCGAGGGCGGCAATGCGGGCACGAATCCCGGTGGGATCACCGGGGGTGCCGTGATCGCAGCCGGCACCGTGTGCGTGTGGGTCGGCCGGGGTGGGCTCGGTCATGCTGTCTCCTCGCGGGAACGAAACCATCGGATGGACGGTGCGGTGCGGCCGGATCAGCCGCCGGATGGGTGGTGCGCAGCGGCGGGGACGAGCCGCCGGGGTGGGCGGGCCACATCGCAAACGGGTGGTCGCGCAATTGGCCACATCCAGCCTATCGGGCCTTCCGATTCGGCGCGCACATGCAACGGGCCCGGCACCCCTCAGCGAGGTACCGGGCCCATGCAGATGAACTAGTTGGAGGCCACGTCCAGGGCCTCGGGCAGGGTGAAGTTGCCGTTGTACAGTGCCTTGCCGACGATCGCGCCCTCCAGGCCCAGGGGCACCAGCTCGCGCAGGGCGGCGATGTCGTCGAGGCTGGAAATGCCACCGGAGGCGACCACCGGACGGTTAGTGCGCTCCATGACGTCCTTGAGCAGCTGGATGTTCGGGCCCTGCAGGGTGCCGTCCTTGGTCACGTCGGTCAGCACGTAGCGGGTGCAGCCGGCCTCTTCGAGGCGCTCCAGCACGGTCCACAGGTCGCCACCATCGCGGGTCCAGCCGCGGGCGGCGAGGGTCGTGCCGCGCACGTCGAGGCCCACGGCGATCGCGTCACCGTAGCGACCGATGACGTTGGCGGCCCACTCGGGGTTTTCCAGGGCGGCGGTGCCCAGGTTGATCCGGGTGACGCCGCTTTCCAGGGCCGCTTCCAGGCTCTCGTCATCGCGGATACCACCGGAGAGTTCGATCTTGACGCCGTGCACGGCCTTGATCACCCGACGAATGACGGCCTGGTTGTTGCCGCGACCAAAGGCTGCATCCAGGTCGACCAGGTGGATCCACTCGGCCCCCTGCTTGGCCCAGTCCAGGGCCGCATCGACGGGGTCGCCGTAGTTGGTTTCGGATCCGGCTTCGCCCTGGGTCAGGCGAACGGCCTTACCGTCGGCCACGTCCACGGCCGGCAGCAGTTCGAGTGCCGGGGTGTTGTTGAACTCGCTCATGTTGTCCTTGTGTCCTAGGGGCGAATCCACGCCGGGATTGACGGGATTCGCTGGGTGGTGGGTGAACGATGCCGGTGTCGGCGGTGTTCGGCCCGCGAGGGTGCGAGATGAACACGTTCGGTGTCGGTCGTGTTCGGCCCGCGAGGGTGGAGGTGGTTGGTGCGCCGGGTGGATGTCCGCTCGGCGACCGCGCGCCGGGGTGCGGCTACTCCGGGAGGGGTAGGGTGTCCAGCCAGTTCCGCAGCAGGGTGATCCCCGCCTCCCCCGACTTTTCGGGGTGGAACTGGGTGGCCGTGAGCGGTCCGTTTTCGATCGCAGCCAGGAAGGGAACACCGTGGTCGGCCCAGGTGAGGGCCGGTTCCGTGAAGGGAGGAATCACATCCAGCAGCCATTCCTGCGCCGCATAGGAGTGAACAAAGTAGAAGCGCTCGTCCTCGAGACCGCGGAACAGGCGGGAGTTCTTGGGAACCCGAACCGTATTCCAGCCCATGTGCGGCACAACCTCGGCGGGCAGCTCGGTGATCGATCCGGGCCACTGACCCAGACCCTCGGTTTCCACCCCGCGCTCGGTCCCCCGGTCAAACATGACCTGCAGTCCCACGCACACGCCGAGCACCGGCTTGCCACCGGTGATGCGCTTATCGATGATGCGGGCACCGCCGGAGGATTCCAGTGCGGCCATGACCGCGTCAAACGCACCCACACCGGGGACAAACAGCCCGTCGGCAGCCATCGCCTCGGTGAAGTCTCCGCTCAGGGTGACGTCGGCACCGGCCTTTTCCAGGGCCTTGACCGCCGAGTGGACGTTGCCCGATCCGTAGTCAAAGACCACCACGCGGGGGCGGCGTGCTGCCGGGGTGGTATCGCTTGTCGGGTTGGTATCGCTCACAGCTTGCCCTTCGTGGACGGGATGCCCTCAACCAGCGGATCGAAGGCCTTGGCCTGGCGGAACGCGCGGGCGAACGCCTTGAACTCGGCCTCGGCGATGTGGTGCGGATCGCGGCCCGAGCGCACGTCGATGTGGACGGTGAGTCCGGCGTTGAAGGTGATGGCCTCGAAGACGTGACGGATCATCGATCCGGTGAAGTGTCCACCGATGAGGTGGAACTCAAACCCGGCCGGCTCACCGGTGTGCACCAGGAACGGGCGACCCGAGATGTCGACCACGGCCTGAGCCAGGGCCTCATCCAGCGGGCACAGGGCATCGCCGTAGCGGGCGATTCCGGCCTTGTCACCGAGGGCTTCGCGAATCGCCAGGCCCAGGGCAATGCCGATGTCCTCCACCGTGTGGTGAACGTCGATGTGGGTGTCGCCGGTGGCCTTGACCCGCAGATCGGTCAGCGAGTGCTTGGCGAAGGCGGTGAGCATGTGGTCGTAGAAGGGCACGGAGGTTTCAATCTCGCTGCGGCCGGTGCCGTCGAGGTTGATTTCGAGCTCGATCGAGGATTCACTGGTTGCCCGCGTAATCTTCGCGGTCCGAGGTGCGCTGGTCATGCCTTTGAGCTTAGCGCGCTCAGGGCCTCGAGGAAGGCGGTGGTTTCGGACTCGGTTCCGGCGCTCACGCGCAGGTGTCCGGGGATACCGACGTCGCGAATCAGGATGCCGCGCTCCAGCAGCGCGGTGAACAGTGCCTGGGGATCCTCGACGCCACCAAACAATACAAAGTTGGAGTGGGTGCGGTGCGGGGTGTAGCCGAGTTCGGTGAGGCGGGCCACGATGCGGTCCCGCTGGCCGCGGATATCATCCACCATCGCCAGCATTTCCGCCGTGTGATCGAGGGCCGCCTCGGCGGCCGCCTGGGTGAGTGCCGAGAGGTGGTACGGCAGACGCACCAGACGCAGGGCATCGATGGCCGCGGGATCGGCGGCCAGGTATCCCACCCGGGCACCGGCGAAGGCGAAGGCCTTGCTCATGGTGCGCGAGATCAGCAGCCGCGGGCGTCCGGGCAGGAGGCTCAGAGCGCTCTCGGTGCCGTCGGGGGCAAATTCGGCATAGGCCTCATCCACGACAACCACCCCATCGGTGGCATCGTAGATCGCCGCGATGGTTTCCAGATCGATCGGGGTACCGGTGGGGTTGTTCGGGGAGCACAGGAACACGACGTTGGGCTGGTGCTCGCGCACCTGGGCCACGGCGGTCTCGGCGGAGAGCTCGTACTCGTCATCCCGCACACCGGGAATCCAGGTGGTGTCGCCGCCGGCGGCAAGGAGGGAGTACATCGAGTAGGTGGGGGCAAACCCGAGTAGGGTGCGTCCGGGTCCGGCGAAGGCCGAGAGGACGTGCTGCAGCACCTCGTTGGAGCCGTTGGCCGCCCAGATGTTCTCGGCGGTCAGCCCGTGGCCGAGGTAACGGGCCAGGCGTTCGCGCAGACCGGTGAACTCGCGATCCGGATACCGATTGAGCCCGATCACGGTCTCGGCGATACGGGCGACGATATCGTGGGCCACCGCCTCGGGGATGCGATGGGTGTTCTCGTTGACGTTGAGCGCAACGGGCACGTTCAACTGCGGTGCGCCGTAGGGGGTTTGGCCGCGCAGATTATCGCGGAGGGGCAGATCGTCAAGAGTGGTCACGGGAAAAGTTTACCCAGTCACTCCGGGCAACAGGGCGCACATTTACCCAGTCTGCACGGGTGTGCGAACCTAGCGCGTGGGAGCGTCGAAGCGCAGCGGAATCGCCAAGCGCTGACCAGCTTCCAGGCCGGATCCCTGCAGCTGGTTGAGGTCTCGGATCTCGGCGATGACATCCCGCGGGTCGGCCGAGGGGTCAAGCGACACGGCGAGCTGCCAGAGGGTATCGCCGCTTTCCACGGTGACGTAGTGGAAGGAAGCGTCGCTCGGGGTTGAGGAGGCAACCGCTCCCCCGGCGCTCAAACCCACCACCAGGAGCGCGATCACCAGGGGCAGCGCCACCAGCGTCGTGATGACGATGCGGCCGCGCCGGGTCAGACGCAGCTTGCCCGAGGGGCGAGCCTTGGCAGCAGAGGCGGCAACACCGGCGGGTGCTGCCAGAGCAGAGGGCTCGAATCCGAAGGAGGGACGAGCGGTAGCGGGACGGCGGGGATTCAGGATTGCGGTACTCATAATGGGCCTCTCTGTACCGGTGGGTGGCGATCAGCCGGGCATGCCCGGCTTTCGGTGCCCGTGCGGCGCTCCATCCTGCGAAGCAGAGTCCGAGGAGTGGAAGCCGTGGCCGGTGTAAATGAAAGCGTGCTGAAGACAAAGCGTGCTGAAGAAGGGAAATCCAACACCGGGGTTTGCTGTACCGAGGCGGTGTTTTCGAAGGGCGTTAGAACATCTGTTTCGAATATAACTTCGAATAATCGAATTCACAAGCCGGTATTCGAATCTTTTTGAGATTTTTTCCCGACACACTCGAAGAAATGTTTGTTTTCCCAGCCGTCGCTGGATACAGTTTCGAGTGTTGGGATTACTCAACCAATAACCACCGACACTGGCTCAAACGGGCCGTCAGGACGGGAAACCATGGTCACCAAGAAGCCGAACGTAGACGCCACCGACGCGCCCAAAACCGGCACTCGGCGACGCAAGAGCCTGAGCGAGAAGCAGCGTTCGATTCTCGAATACATCTCCCGTTCGGTGGCCGACCGTGGATACCCGCCGAGCATGCGCGAGATCGGCGACGCCGTGGGCCTCGCCTCGCTGTCCAGCGTGACCCACCAGCTCAATCAGCTGGAACTCAGCGGATACCTGCGCCGCGACCCCAATCGTCCCCGCGCCCTGGAGATCCTGATCGATCTGCCCGGCACCACCGTGTCCTCGGCCAGTTTCGAATCGGTCACCCCGCCGGTGGGCGACGCCGCCATGGTGCCGCTGGTGGGTCGGATCGCCGCGGGTTCCCCGATCACCGCCGAGCAGCAGGTGGAGGAGGTCTTCCCGCTGCCGCGCCAGCTCGTGGGCAAGGGCGACCTATTTATGCTCAAGGTTTCCGGCGACTCGATGATCGACGCGGCCATCTGCGACGGGGACTGGGTTGTGGTGCGCCAGCAGCACGACGCGGAAAACGGGGACATCGTGGCCGCGATGCTGGACAATGAGGCCACCGTGAAGGTGTTCCGTCAGCGCGACGGCCACACCTGGCTACTCCCCCGCAACTCGAACTTCGAGCCGATCCTGGGTGATCACGCCGAGGTGCTCGGCAAGATCGTCGCGGTCCTGCGCGCGGTCTAGTTCCCCGCCGCGGGCTCGATCGATTCGATTTCCCGGGCCCCGGTCCGACATCCCGAGTCGAGCAGCCCGCATCCCGGATCCCGCAGCCCGAAACGAGGTAGAGCGTGCACACCACCGAGGATTCGAACGTGTCCCGCCTGATTCACGCGGTCATTCCCTCGCCGGTGGATGAGCTGACCCTGGTCGCTCGCGGCGAGACGCTGATCGCCGTGTACTTCGCCCAGCACGCTCGCCGGCCCTCCGATGGTGCTCTCGGCGACCGGGTGGACATCGCGGACAGTTCGGTGCTCGCGCGCACCCGCGATCAACTGGCGGAGTACTTTGCCGGTGATCGCGAGACCTTCGATCTCCCGCTCGCCCCCGAGGGTGAGGATTTTGCCCAGCGCGTCTGGGCCGAGATTCGGCGGATTCCGCGTGGACAAACCATCCGCTACGGCGATATCGCCGCCGAGCTCGGCCAGCCCGGCGGTGCGCAGGCCGTGGGCGGAGCGGTGGGTCGCAATCCGCTGAGCATCATCGTGCCGTGTCATCGCGTGGTCGGGGCCGACGGATCGCTGACCGGTTACGCGGGCGGCACCGCCCGCAAGGCCTTCCTCCTGGAACTCGAGGAGGACGAGTCGGCCAGCGCGGCCCGGCTGTTCTAGCCGACAACACCGAGGGTGTGTCGTTCAGCAACGCCGAAGGGGCGAGTCCATCAGGACTCGCCCCTTCGTCTTTTGATCGTGCCTGCGCTGGTCGCGTGACGCTCGGCGCAGGACATCGGTCACTCGGGGATCGGCACTACCGCGCGAACTCGTCGAGTCCCGCGGCCACCTCGGGTGAGGCAAACGCGTGAACGCGAGTGCCGTCCTCCTCATAGTCGAGGGTGACCACGCGGCCACGACGGTGCAGCAACGAAATCACGTCGCCGCGGTCGTAGGGCACCAGCAAATTGAGCTCAACCGACGGGCTGGGCAGCAGCTCGGCGATCTTCGCCAGGATTTCCTCGATGCCCTCGCCGGTGCGCGCCGAAGCGAAGATCGCGTGCGGTTCGAGTCCCAGCAGCACCAGGCGGTCCTCCTCGGACACCAGGTCAGACTTATTGAACACCACGATTTCCGGGATGTCCCGGGCACCGACATCGGTGATCACATCACGCACGGTCTTGAGCTGGGCCGAGGGGTCGGGATGGGATCCGTCCACCACGTGCACGATCACATCGGAGTCGCCCACCTCCTCCAGGGTCGAGCGGAATGCCTCGACCAGTTGGTGCGGAAGGTTACGGACAAAACCGACGGTATCGGTGAGTGTGTAGACCCGACCATCCTCGGTTTTGCTCTTGCGGACGGTCGCGTCCAGGGTCGCAAACAGCGCGTTCTCGACCAGCACGCCGGCCCGGGTGATCCGGTTCAGCAGACTGGACTTGCCGGCGTTGGTGTACCCGGCAATCGCGACCGAGGGTACCTCGAAGCGCTGACGGTTGGCGCGCTTGGCCTCTCGGGCGGGCAGGAAGCCCTTGATCTGACGGCGCAGCTTCGACATCCGAATGTGGATGTGTCGGCGGTCCAGTTCGAGCTTGGTCTCACCGGGACCACGCGAACCCATACCGGCTCCACCCACCTGACCACCGGCCTGGCGGGACATCGAGTCACCCCAACCACGCAGACGGGGCAGCAGGTATTCGAGCTGGGCCAGCTCCACCTGGGCCTTACCCTCGCGGCTCTTGGCGTGCTGGCTGAAGATGTCGAGGATCACGGCCGTGCGGTCGATCACCTTAACCTTCACCACATCTTCGAGCGCGCGGCGCTGGCTGGGCGAGAGTTCGGTGTCGGCAATGACCGTGTCGGCACCGAGTGCCTTGACGATCCCCGCAAGCTCGGCGGCCTTTCCGCTCCCGAGATAGGTGCTGGCGTCGGGATTGGCGCGGCGCTGCAGCAGACCGTCGAGAACCGCGGCACCCGCGGTTTCGGCGAGCGCGGCCAGCTCCCGCAGCGAGTTTTCGGCGTCGTCCTGCTTGCCCTGCGGATACACGCCGATCAGGACGACGTTTTCCAGGCGAAGCTGGCGATACTCAACCTCGGTGACGTCCTCAAGCTCGGTGGAGAGCCCGGCGACGCGGCGCAGGGCTGCGCGGTCGGCGCGGTCGGCCTGATCGCCATCGCCCGCCGATCCCTCGGTGTCGTGGTCCTGCAGGGCGGCGGCACGGCCGGTGGCAAACACGTTGACCGCGCCGGCACGGGAGGCGGCACCACGCAGGACACGCTCGACGGCGTCCTCGGAGTCCGCACCGTGATCGTCCGCACCGTGATCGTCAGCACCGGTGGAATCGGTGGAGGAGGTGCCCGTGGAAGAGGCACCGGTGGAATGGGACGCGTCGTACCCGGACGCGGCGGGGGAATGAGTGGCGGAATCGCCGGTCTGTGTCGAATTGTGGGTACCCCGCTCGGCGGCCTGGGCGGTGCCCGTGGCGCTCTGCACCGCGGCATCGCGGTCGTCTGCGGGGGTGATGGTGTTCGGGGTGTCTTTTGTCATCGAGTTAACCCTAGTTCGTATCCATCGGATACGGTCTAAATATGTCGAGTGAACACTATTTTGATGCAACACCCGCGGGTGATGCGGTCTATCGAACCATCACCGCGCGCATTGCCGGCGTCGAGCGCACGCTGACCACCGCGAATAAGGTCTTCTCCCCCGCCCACCTCGACGAGGGCACCCGCATTCTGCTCGAGGAGGTGCCCGAGCCGCCGACCCACGGCAACCTGCTCGACCTCGGTGCCGGCTGGGGCCCGATCTCCCTCGAGCTCGCGCTGCTGAGCCCCGAGGCCACCGTTTGGGCCGTGGACGTGAACGATCGTGCACTCGACCTGGTGCGTAATAACGCCGCCGATCTGGGTATCACCAATATCCGTGCCGTGCACCCCGATGAGGTACCCGCGGACATCCGGTTTGAGGCCATCTGGTCCAACCCGCCGATCCGCGTGGGCAAGGACGTCTTGCACGGCATGCTGGAGCACTGGCTGCCCCGCCTGGTCGAGCAGGGCGAGGCCTGGCTCGTGGTGCAGAAGAACCTGGGTGGCGACTCGCTGCAGCGCTGGATCGCCGAGACCCTGGGGAGCGAGTTCACCGTGAGCCGTCACACCACGGCCAAGGGTTTCCGGGTGATCCTGGTGGATCACTCCGCCGCCGATGATGAAGATTTGCCCGACTTCGTATAGCGATCACACACGAGAAAGGCCCCGGTGGAATTCACATCCACCGGGGCCTTTTGAGTATGGTGCCTAGACCCGGTGCAGCGCGTCCAGGTCCACGGTGCCGGTGTAGACCAGTTCCGCGGGACCCGAGAGGGACACGTGCTCGCCGTCCTCGGTGGGGAACATGCGCACGGCGCAGACGCCGCCGGGCACGGTAACTCGCCACTGGTTAGGGGCGGCGGGGCCGGCCCAGAAGCGGGTGGCCAGGGCTGCGGCGGCGATCCCGGTGCCGCAGGAGAGCGTCTCGCCCGAGCCGCGCTCGTGCACGCGCATGCGGATCTGGCCCACGCCGTCACGCACCAGCTGGGCGGCGGGAACCACGAGTTCCACATTGGCACCGGCCTCGGGGGCCGGATCCAGGGTCGGGGCGACGGTGAGGTCGGCCTGGTCGAGCTCGGAGTCATCGGCGAGCGCAACCACCACGTGCGGATTCCCCACGTTGATGCCCACACCCGGACGGGCCACCTCGACGCCGCGGGTGTGCACCAGCGGGCCGTCCTCCTCCAGGCGCCAGCGTCCCAGGTCCACGGCGAATCCGCCGGCGGTCACCTGGACGTCGCGGACACCCGCGCGGGTCCCGATCGCGATGGTTTCGCCGCGCTCAAGGGTGATCAGGCCGGTGTCGATCAGGTAGCGCACAAACACGCGGATTCCGTTGCCACACATTTCGGCCACCGAACCATCGGCGTTGTAATAGTCCATGAACCACTCGGCGCCGGAGTCTTCGGCCAGGCTCTCGGCCCCGTATTCGAGCGAGGCGGAGCGGGCGGCGCGGATCAGGCCGTCGGCACCGATCCCGAAGCGACGATCACACAGGGCGGCGATGGTGGCCGGAGTCAGCTCGTGCCGGGCATCGGGATCGGTGATCAGGACAAAGTCGTTGCCGGTGCCGTGGCCCTTGTGGAAATCGAGTGTGTTCGCCATTGCCCCAGTTTAGGCGTCGCGGCCCGCATCGGAAAACCCGCTCAGCGGCGGCGGTAAAGGATCTCCGGGCGTCCACGCTGGCCGTAGCGGTGTTCGCTGCGCAGCACCCCCGTGCGCACCAGGTGGTCGAGATAGCGCCGGGCGGTAATCCGGGAGAGTCCGCAGGCGGCGGCAACCTCGATCGCCGAGGAGGCCTGCTCGGTGGACACGGCGTTCTCCACCAGCCGCGCGGTGGATTCGGAGAGCCCCTTGGGCAGACGGCGATCGCCACCCCGGCCGGCCTCGATCAGCGCGTTCACGTCCTCCTGTCCGAGCGGTGCCGGGTCGACCCGCGGACGGGTCGCCGCGCGCCCGTCGCGATACGCGCCGAGCTTCTGCTCAAACAGGGCGCGGGAGAAGGGCTTAACCAGGTAGTCGGCGATCCGAGCCGAGGCCGCCTGAGACACCGTGATGCCGTCGTTGGCCGAGCTCACCACGATCACGTCCACCGCGTCGTCGCTGAGCTGACGCAGGCGGTGCAACACCTCGACCCCGCTGAAATCGGGCAGGTGGATATCCAGCAGCACCAGATCGATATCGCCGTCCAGGAGCCGGTCCAGTGCGGCGGCCCCGGTGGCCGCGGTGTCGGCAACCACAAAGCCCGGAAGACGCTCCAGCGCGCGGATGTGCATGCGGCAGACGGCCGAGTCATCGTCCACGATCAGGGTGCGGATCATCGCGCGGTCTCCTCCGGGTCGGGGTGGACGGGTGCGGGCGGGTGCTGCGCACTGACGGCGCCGTGGGCGGGACGCAGCGGCGGCACGAGGGCGTCCATCCGGGTACCCGCCGATCCGTCGGTGGGGGTTCCCACGGTGATCCAGCCGGCGCGGGTCTCGATGATGCGGGCCACCAGCGCGAGACCGAAGCCGCGGGGCAGGTCCCGTTCCCCCGGCGATTTGGTGCTAAAGCCACGCTCGAAGATGCGCTCGTGGTCGGCGCGGGCAATCCCGCTCCCGCTGTCGCACACCCGGATGGACAGGCCCTCGGGCCCCCGGGTCAGGCGAAGCTCGACCCGGCCACCCGGTCCGGCCGCATCCACCGCATTCGAGAGTAGGTTGGCGATCACCTCAAACTCCTCGGTGTCCAGGCTGCCCGGCTCGGCATCCTCGAATTCGAGGTGGCCGCCCTGGGCTACCAGGATTGCCCGCTGCCGCTCGATCAGGGTGCGCAGGCCGCTGCGGGACACCGGGGTGGGAGCGGTGCGCGGTCCGGTGGACGCCGCCTCACCTCCCCCCACCGAATCCGCGCCGGAAACCACCTCGGCGTCCACGGGAACCAGGGTACGAATATAGTCGAGCGCCTCGTCGTTTTCCCGATCCTCGAGCAGGCCGTAGAGCACGTGCAGGCGGTTGGTGAATTCATGCGACTGCTCCCCCAGGGCCGCGCCCACTCGGCGCTGAACCACCAGGTCGCGGGCGTCGCGGGCGAGGCGGTCCAGGCGCCGTCCCAGCAGCATCGTGACCAGGGCGGCCGCCCCGATCCCCACCGCGAGGGATCCCAGCGCCCAGGGCAGCAGGCCGGCGACCCCGTCACGCATATCCTCGGCGATTGCGCTCTCCAGGATGCCCACCGAGGCGGTGCCGATCACCGTCCCCGAGGTGTCGTAGACCGGCATCTTGGCGCGCAGGGTGGGTCCCAGGGTGCCCGCCTCGACCCCGACAAAGTGTTCCCCGGCCAGGACCCGACGGTGATCGGTGGAGACCCGCTCCCCCACCAGGGCGGCGTTGGGATGGGTGAGCCGGATGCCCGCGGTATCCGTGATCACCACGTAGTCCATCCCCGCGGCCTCGGCCACCAGATCGGCGACGGGCTGAAGCTCCCCGGTGGGCCAGGGGGCCAGGATTCCCGCGCGGACGGCGGGCAGGCTGGACAGGGACTCGGCGACCTGGATCACCCGCTCCTCGGTGGCCGCGCGAATCTGACGCTCCTGCACCATCAGCGCCACGATCACCGTGATCCCCAGGCACACAAACACGATCCCCACCTGAACCAGCAGCAGCGTGAGGCGGCGCGGCGCACTCGGGGAGCGCTCGGCGCGCCCATCCGTCCTGTGCCCAGACACCATCGTCCTCCCTCACGGCCCGTGGGCCACCGCCAGGCTACCAGCGCACGGGCATCCGCTCCGGCACACGGCGCGGTCATTTAAGACCACAAAACACACAAATAGACCGGGCCCTCCCGGGTGCCTAGCGTGGGAACACCAAACTTGCGTCACAGCGTTGTGGCGGAAGCGGAAGGAACAAACATGAAGAAAACGATTCTTTCGGTCGTGGTGGGAGTCCTCACGATCGGTGTGTTCACGGCGGCGGCGATGGATGCCAGCGCCTCGGGGTCCACCGCCTCGGCACGCAGCAAACTCACCATTATGGCCCCGGCCTCCCCCGGTGGAGGCTGGGACGGCTTCGGCCGCGAGGGTCAGCAGGGCCTGCGGATGGCCGGCATCGTCAACAACGCCCAGGTCATCAACGTGCCCGGGGCGGGCGGAACGATCGGGCTGAGCAAGCTGGTTCAGATGGATGGACGCGACGACATCCTGATGGTCACCGGAGCGGTGATGATCGGTGCCAGCGCGCTCTCCAAGACGCCCGAATCACTGGCCGACACCACCCCGATTGCGCGCCTCGCTGATGACTACAGCGTGCTCGTGGTCCCCGCGGCCTCCCCGTACACCACGATGGAGGAGTTCGCCGCGGCCTGGAAGCAGGCTCCCGGCGCGCACTCGATCGCCGGGGGTTCGCTCGGCAGCATCGATCACCTGCTGAGCGGCCTGCTCGGGCGCACCGTGGGGATCAACCCGGGGGACGTCAACTACGTCGCCTACTCGGGCGGCGGCGAGGTGCTCGCCTCGATGCTCTCCAACACCGCGGCCGCGGGGATCTCCGGCTACAACGAGTTCCGCGACCAGATCGAAGCCGGCACCCTGCGTGCCCTGGCGATCTCCTCCCCCGAGCGTCTGGACGGGGTGCCCGTGCCGACGTTCATCGAATCCGGGATCGACGTGGAAATGTCCAACTGGCGCGGCTACGTGGCACCGCCGGGCATCTCCGATGAGGCCCGGGACGAGATGGTCGCGATCATCACCGAACTGCACGCCACCGACGAGTGGCAGGACACTCTGCGCCGCAACAACTGGACCGATTCCTTCCAGGTGGGGGCCGAGTTTGACGCCTTCCTGGAGGAGGAAACCGTTCGGGTGTCCGATCTGATTAGGGAGCTGGGACTATGACCGCCACATCCGTCACCCCGACCCGTCCGGCCGATGCCTCCTGGTGGCACGGGCGCGGCGAGCTCGTGGTCGCCGCCCTGGTGCTGGGCCTCGGGATATTCCTCGGCATCGGCACCGCAACCATGGAGGTTCCACCGGGATCCGGCGTGCCGGGCCCGCAGTTCTTCCCCACCATCGTGAGCGCCGGGCTGGGCATCCTCGGGGTGCTGCTGGCCATCCAGGTCATTCGCAATCCCGAGGCCGAGGTGGGTGCCGGGGGAAGCGATGATCTGGGCATGGACCCCGACCTGCTGGGCGAGCTCGGTGATATCGACACCACCTCGGAAATCCGGGTGGTCGCCTCGGCCACCGGGGACGACGTGCCGCGCACGGGAACCGACTGGAAAACCTTCGGATTTGTGCTGGCCGGTCTGGTCGGGTTTGTGCTGCTGCTGGTTCCGCTGGGGTGGATTCTCGCCGGGGCCGTGCTGTTCTGGGTCATCGCCCGGGCCCTGGGCAGCAAGCGACCGGTGTTTGATATCGCCATCGCGATCCTAATGTCCTCGGCCATTCAACTCGCGTTCTCCGCGGGCCTGGGCCTCACCCTGCCCTCGGGCATCCTCTCGGGGGTGTTCTCATGGCTCGGCTAAGCACCCTTTCCCCGCTTGTTGACGCGATGTATTTGGAGGTCCGGACATGGATCAGCTAACCCACCTGCTTGAGGGATTCAGCGTCGCGCTGACCCCGATCAACCTGCTCTGGCTCCTCATCGGCGCGGTCCTCGGTACCGCCGTGGGTGTGCTCCCGGGCCTCGGCTCGGCAATGGCGGTGGCCCTGCTGCTCCCGGTGACCTTCAGCCTGGATCCCACCGGTGCCTTCATCATGTTTGCCAGCATCTACTTTGGTGGGCTGTTCGGGGACTCCACCGCCGGCATCCTGCTCAACACCCCCGGCAACTCCTCGGCCATCGCCACCACGTTTGAGGGCCACCGGATGGCCAAGGACGGCCGTGCCGCCAAGGCCCTGGGAACCTCGGCAATGGGCGCGTTCCTGGGCGGGATGATCGCGACCACGCTGGTGGTGTTCTTCGCGCCCTACCTGGTGAAGCTGGCAACCCTGTTCGGCCCGGCCGAATACTTCGCGCTCGCCGCCTTCGCCTTCGTGGCGATCTCCTCGGTTGTGGCCGAATCGGTGCTGCGCGGACTGCTCGCCCTCGCGATCGGCCTGGCCCTGGCCATGGTCGGAATCGACGGTCCCAGTGGCGCTGCCCGATTCACCCTGGGACTCCCGCAACTGTTTGACGGCATCTCGATCATCGTGATCACCGTGGGCCTGCTGGCGCTCGGCGAGGTGCTGCACGTGGCGTCTCGAATTCACCGCGACGGCGCGGTCACCCGGGTTTCGGCCGGCGGATCGCCGTTCCTCAACTGGTCGGAATTCCGCAAGGCCTTCCCCGCGTTCCTGCGTGGCACCAGCTTCGGTGTGCCGTTCGGTGTGATCCCGGTGGGTGGTTCGGAGGTTCCGACCTTCCTCGCCTACGGCACCGAGAAGAAGCTCGCGCAGCGCCGCAAGGATCCCGACTTTGGTGGGCGCGGCGCGATTCAGGGTGTGGCGGCCCCCGAGGCCGCGGGCAACGCGACCGCCGGAACCGCGATGGGGGCGCTGCTCGCGCTGGGACTGCCCACCTCCGCCACCGCGGCGATGATGATCGCGGCCTTCCAGCAGTACGGCATGCAGCCCGGACCGCTGCTGTTTGAGCGCAGCGCCGACCTGGTGTGGCCGCTGCTGGCGAGTCTGTTTGTGGGGCTGATCATCCTGCTGATCATCAACCTGCCCTTCGCCGCCGTCTGGGCCAAGCTGCTGCTGGTGCCCAAGCACTACCTCTATGCGGGGATCACCCTGTTTGCGATGCTCGGTGTGTATGCAATCGCCTCGGCCGAGATGGACCTGTGGCTGGTGCTGGGCATCGGACTGCTCGGATTCCTGATGCGCCGCTTCTCGATCCCGCTGGCCCCGGTGCTGATCGCCGCGATCCTCGGTCCGCTGGCCGAGACCGAGCTGCGGCGCTCGCTTGCGGTCTCCGAGGGCGACCTGGGCATCCTGGTGGGTTCCCCGATCACGATCACCCTGTACTCGCTAATGGCCATCGCGATCGGCTTCACCCTGTTCCAGGCGCTGCGCCGGCGCGGAGCGAAGAAGCGTGAGGCGGTGGGCGCGACCCGCTCGTAGTCGCCGTCGATAACGGCACACGCCGCATCGGGAAACCGTTGCGGCGTGTGCCGTTTCCGCGCGTTTTAGGCAGGGACGGCTGCCGGTCCCCGCGTCAGGGGTGAGACGTCAGGACAAGGCGGAGGGCAGGATGTGTTCGGCGATCTCGGGCAGCGTCTCGGCAACCGTGTCGAACACGTGGGCACCCCGATAGCGCTTGAACCAGCTCACCTGACGACGCGCATAGCGGCGGGTGAGCCGGCGCGTGTCCTCAATCGCCTCGGTCTCGGTCATCTCCCCGCGGATCTGCGCGGCGGCCTGGCCGTACCCGATCGCCCGTCTCGCGGTGACCCCGGCATCGATGCCCGCCTCGAGCAGACCGCCGGCCTCGGCAACCAGCCCGGCCTCCCACATCCGGGTCACCCGCGCATCCAGGCGGGCGACGAGGTCCTCACGCGGCGCGGTGAGCGAAATGAGCAGGGTGGGGGTCCACCACACGGGCTCGTCCGGCAGGGTTCCGGCGATGGGTTCCCCGGTGATTTCGGCCACCTCGAGTGCTCGCACGATGCGGCGTCCGTTGTGCGGACCGATCCTCTCGGCCGCCTCGGGGCTGAGATCGCGCAGCCGGCGAAACAGCATGCCGGGCCCCTGGGCGCTCAGCTCGGCCTCTAATCGGGCGCGAATCTCTGGATCCTGGCCGGGGAATTCAAAGTCGAACAGCACGCTGGACACGTACAGGCCGGATCCGCCCACCAGGATCGGCCAGGCACCCCGGTCAAGGACGTCACGGATGATGCCGCGAGCCTCGGGCTGATAGTGCGCGACGGCCGCATCCTCATGCGGATCCAGAATGTCGAACAGGTGGTGCGGAAACTCCGAGCGCTCGGCGACACTGAGCTTGGCCGTACCGATATCCATGCCGCGATAGAACTGCATCGCATCCACGTTGATAATCTCGGCCCGCTGCCCGTAGCCGGCAAGCCTCCGCGCCAGCTCGAGAGACAGGTCACTCTTCCCGGTGCCGGTGGCCCCGACCACGGCTATCAGTCGCGGATTCCCGAGGTCCTGGAGCAGCGGTCCGGACGAGATCGGCCCCGACTCACGCTCGCTCGCGCTGGTACTCGTAACCTCGCTCAGATCCGAAGCCGGATTCGTGCTCGGGCTCGAAACTGGATTCATGCTCGGGCTCGTGCTCGTGCTCGCCCCTGATTCCGAGGCCGACGGATACCGTGAACTTTCGGAGATACTCACGCCTATCGCAGGTCGTCGTTGGTGTTGTAGATCGGCACGGTGCTGCTGGTCGAGGCCGCGACCGGCGGCCCCACACGCAGGCTCGGGAACCCGAGGTTTACCGGCCCACCGGCGGACCCCGTCGATCCGGCCCCGGGATCGCTGGGAACCCCGCAGGACTCGGCCTGATCGCGATCCCACGCATCACCCGCGCGGGTGCGACGAATGTTCAGCAGGGTGCCCTCGGGGGCGTCGGCGATCAGGTGGAATGGCGCGGCCTCGGTGACCACCGCGGTCACCACATCGCCCGGACGCGGAATTTCGGAGCCCTCGGGTACCGAGAAGTGCACCAGACGGGAATCTTCGGCGCGGCCGGACATCCGTCGGGTTGCGGCATCCTTCTTGCCCTCACCGGTCGCGACCAGGATACGCACCTCGCGGCCCACCACAGCCTGGTTTTCCTCGAGCGAGATCCGGTCCTGAAGCGCGGCCAGACGCTCGTAGCGGTCCTGCACGATGGCCTTGGGGATCTGGTTCTCCATTTCCCCGGCGGGGGTGCCCGGGCGCACCGAGTACTGGAAGGTGAACGCGGTGGCAAAGCGGGAGGCTTCCACCACACGCAGGGTCTCCTGGAAATCCTCCTCGGTCTCACCGGGGAAACCCACGATGATGTCGGTGGAAATGGCAGCGTGCGGAATCTTCTCGCGTACCTGGTCGAGGATTCCCAGGAACTTCTTGCTGCGGTAGGACCGACGCATGGCCTTGAGGACGGTGTCCGAGCCGGACTGCAGCGGCATGTGCAGCTGCGGCATCACGCTGGGAGTTTCGGCCATCGCATCGATGACATCCTGGGTGAAGGCGGCCGGATGCGGGCTGGTGAAGCGAATGCGCTCAAGCCCCTCGATCTGGCCCGCGGCGCGCAGCAGTTTGCTGAAGGCGAAGCGGTCACCAAACTCAACGCCGTAGCTGTTGACGTTCTGCCCCAGCAGGGTGACCTCGATGGCCCCATCGTCAACCAGCGCCTGGATTTCGGCAAGAATTTCGCCCGGGCGACGATCCTTTTCCTTGCCACGCAGCGCGGGCACGATGCAGAACGTGCAGGTATTGTTGCATCCCACCGAGATCGAGACCCAGCCGCTATAGCTGGAGTCGCGCTTGGTCGGCAGGGTCGAGGGGAAGGTTTCCAGCGATTCGAGAATCTCCAGCTGCGCCTCGTCGTTGTGACGCGCACGCTCCAACAGGTTCGGCAGCGCGCCCATGTTGTGGGTTCCAAACACCACATCGACCCAGGGTGCCTTTTCCAGGATGACGTTTTTGTCCTTCTGCGCGAGGCAGCCACCCACGGCAATCTGCATGCCCTCGTGACGCTTCTTGACCGACGCCAGATGACCCAGGTTGCCATAGAGCTTATTGTCGGCATTTTCCCGAACCGCGCAGGTGTTGATGACCACCACATCGGGTTCTTCACCAGCGGCGAGAACGTATCCGGCGGCCTCCAGCGACCCGCTCAGGCGCTCGGAATCGTGCACGTTCATCTGGCATCCGTAGGTACGTACCTCATAGGTACGCCGACGACCACCGGTACCAACCGCCGCCTCGGAGGGCGTGATGATGGTGGGGGTGCTGACGGGCGAGGAACTCACGGAAGTGCTCATGTGTCCATTCTACGAAACCCGGGCGGCCCGTGTGGTCGCACGACCCACCCGGTGGATAACTCTGGCCTGTGGAGGAAGGCACACAGCTACAGGAAGAACTCCCGCTGGGAGAAGGCAGGCCCGTGGAAGAATGCGGGCCTGTAGAGGAAGGCTGGTCAACACCCAACCTTCCCCCGAAAGCCTCCCTACCGGAAGGTCACGCGTCCGCGGGACCCACGGGTTGCCAGTGCCGCCCGCACGGCTTCGCGCACGATTGATCCGGGGTATCCCCGACGGGCGAGAAAGCCGGTGAGGCGACGTTCGGCGGCGGCATCATCGATCGAGCTCATCTGCCCGACCCGCTTCTTGGCCAGCGCGGTGGCGGCGGAAAGCTCGTCGTCATCGGCAACCTCGGCCAGCGCGTCCTGAATGACCTCGTTTGGGATCTTCCGCTGCGCCATTTCCCGGGCCACCACCTGGCGGGACTTACCCTTTCGATCGTAGAGGGAGTGCTTGAGCTGTTCGGCCAGCACCGCATCATCCAGATAGCCAAGTTCGTCCAGACGTTCGGCCACGGCTTCGGCACCGTCGTTTTCCAGGCCCAGCCGCTCGACCTCGAAAATCACCTCGGCACGGCTCAGCGCAGATCGGGCAAGCCGACGCACAAGGAGTTCTACCGCCTCATCGAAGGTGGGCGGAACAATCTCCTCCTCGGACTCGCCGTCGTCCTCAAAGTCTTCCTCCTCGTCCAGCCCGAACCGGGCGGCGAAGCTGGGAATCTCGGTGTCGGGATACTCCTCGAAGGCCGCCGTATGCGCGGGCGCTACGACCGATGCGGCCGGATCTGCCGGATCGGCGGCGATGGTCTTGCGCGCCCGGGTCGCGAGATCGGAGACGATTGCGCGTACCGCAGGCTTCCCTGTCTCATCCGTGTCCGCCGTTACCGATGCCGCGGTGACAGATGAAGAGGTCGCGTCTTCGGCCACGGCCGAATCTGCTTCGCGAGCGCCCGAGCGTATCGGTGTCGACCGCCGCCTGCCCAGCGAAATCACCGGGGCCAGCGACTCCTCGGTCTCCGCATCATCAGTCACCGCCGTTTCAGTCACTGCCTCGTCAGTCACCGCTGCTTCAGACAGTGGGGCGACGCGGTTCGGCGCGCCCCAGGCCGGGGCGAAGGTCGGGTGAGCCGCGGCCGACGCCGCGGGCTCAGCAGACGTCGAATCCGAAGGCCCCGAATGCGAAGGTGCCGAGTCCGACGGCACCGATTTTGAGGACACCGAATCCAAAGGTGCCGAATCCAAAGGTGCCAAATGCGAACGCTCAAAATCCGAACATTCAGTGGTCGAATACTCCGAATCCGAATGCTCCGCGGGCACCGAGGAGCCTGGAGACTCTCGCGAATCCGATGCCGCGGCGGAGTCCTGGGTCGGTTCGGCCGATGCCGGGATCACACCCCAGGCGGGCGCGAAAGTGGGGGCAAACGCCGACGGAGCCGCGGCCTCTCGCTCCTCGACCGAGGCCTCCCCGCGCGAACGCGAGGAGGGCCAAGGCCCGAGGGAGGATACGCCGGCGGCCCCGCCGAAACGTGAGGGCCCACCATTCTCGGTTTCGGGGCCTTCCGAGGAAGGCCCCTCATCGATGAAGCGGACCATGGGACTAGGCGCCGCGCTTGAGCGCTACCGCCGGTGCCTCGCTCGCCGGGGCGGCGGGCGCGTTCTTGGCGGCGGTCGCCTTGGCCTCGGCCGCGGCCTCGGCGGCGGCAGCATCGGCCTTGGCCTGAGCACCGGCCGCGCCGATGCCGAGCTTTGCCAGCAGCTTGTTCTCGATGTCGGCGGCGATATCGGGGTTGTTGATCAGGAAGTTACGGGCATTTTCCTTACCCTGACCCAGCTGGTCTCCATCGTAGGTGTACCAGGAACCGGACTTCTTGACCAGACCGTGCTCGACACCGAAGTCGATCAGGCTGCCCTCGCGGGAAATACCCACACCGTAGAGGATGTCGAACTCGGCCTGCTTGAAGGGCGGAGCCATCTTGTTCTTGACCACCTTGACGCGGGTACGGTTACCCACGGCGTCCGAACCGTCCTTGAGGGTCTCGATGCGGCGGATGTCGAGGCGAACCGAGGCGTAGAACTTCAGTGCCTTACCACCGGAGGTGGTTTCCGGGCTTCCGAAGAAGACACCGATCTTCTCACGCAGCTGGTTGATGAAGATCGCGGTGGTCTTGGTCTGGTTGAGGCCACCGGTGATCTTTCGCAGCGCCTGCGACATCAGTCGGGCCTGCAGACCCACGTGCGAGTCTCCCATCTCACCCTCGATCTCGGCGCGGGGCACCAGGGCGGCTACGGAGTCGATGACAACCAGGTCGATCGAGCCCGAGCGGATCAGCATGTCGGCGATTTCCAGCGCCTGCTCACCGGTGTCGGGCTGAGAAACCAGCAGCGCGTCGATGTCGACACCCAGCTTCTTGGCGTACTCGGGGTCGAGGGCGTGCTCGGCGTCGATGAAGGCGGCGATGCCGCCCTGGCGCTGAGCGTTGGCGATAGCGTGCAGGGTCAGCGTGGTCTTACCCGAGGACTCCGGGCCGTAGATCTCGATGATGCGGCCGCGGGGCAGACCTCCCACGCCGAGCGCGACGTCCAGAGCAATCGAGCCGGTGGGGATGATTTCTACGGGGGCGCGCTCATCGCTGCCGAGGCGCATAACCGAGCCCTTACCGAACTGGCGGTCAATCTGGGCAAGGGCGGTTTCGAGTGCTTTTTCGCGATCCGTGGGTGAAGCCATGGCCGTCTCTCTTTCGTCTCGGTAGCGGCTGCGCGCTACGTTCGTGGGTGATGCGCCTACATACTGTCCCGAGGCGACATCTGGATGCCGTGTGCCCGCGTGGTGCTGACTTCAGCACCACCGGCACGCCCTCGGTGAACAAGGCTGGAGCGATCTGCTCCGGTTGCTTCGACTCTAGGATCACCCTCCGACACCGGGTCGAGTTGCGGTCCTATTGTGGATAACAATCCGAAGATTTCGTCCTGTGTAGGAGCATACGCCGATCCGAACGAATGTTCGAGATATTGCCCGCGGCGTGTCGAATGAGTTTTCGGATCGTTTACCTAGTCCCGCGGAGCGGGCAGGCGCACGCCATCCCAGCGCTCGCGCGGCACCTCGTTCTCGCGGCACAGCGCCAGCCACACATCGCGCGCGGGAACCCCGGCCGCCAGTGCCTCATCCCCGGTACGCCCATCGAGGGCTCGCAGCGCCAGGTCGCGCATCAGCACGCCGCCGTATCCGGCACCAAACTCGGCGGCAATCGCATGGCGCAGTTCGCTATTCTTCACCCGTTCAGCCTACCCAACTCCCCCGACCCTGCCCCCACACACCTCGGCGCACCCACGGCACAGACCGAGGAGACGATGCCCGACAACGCAAACACCCCGCACGAATTCGTGCGGGGTGTTGTGCCGGCGGGACTAGCGAATCGCGAGTTCGGCTTCGATGTCGGCCGTGAAGCTCTCCGGAATGGTGTCCGGGATCGGCGCGAGGCCCTCGATGATCGCCAGGCGATCACCAACCTCGCGCATGATGACTGAGATGGGGGTGTCGAGCGCGTCGGCTACCGAGGCGAGAATCTCGCTGGAAGCCTCCTTCTGACCACGTTCAACCTCGCTGAGGTAGCCGAGAGCCACGCTGGCCTTGCCCGCAACCTGACGCAGAGTGCGTCCCTTCTGCAGGCGGAAGTCACGAAGAACGTCGCCGATTTCCTGACGTACGAGTACCATTGGGGCCTCCCTTTCTGCCGTGCGACCCCGGATCGATTAACCCGAGGGATGATTTAGATTACTACACCGTTCCCTGGGAAACCCCGGAATCGGTGAGATCTTGCCGCACATTTGTTGACACCGAATATAACCCAGCCCCCCGGGGGTCTATTCCAGGTTATCGGCGAATCTTCAGGAATGGGCGTGTTCCCCGAGAATCCGGGCTTCTTCGAGCACCGCGCGGATCGCCGCACGCACGCTCCACTCGCGAATCTGCGCGCGATCACCGTGGGCGTGCACCGCGATCGAGCGATCACCACGGACGCTACTGATCCCGATAAAGACGGTTCCCACCGGGGTACCGGTCTGCGGATCCGGAGTGGGTCCGGCGACCCCCGTGGTCGAGACACCGATCTGCGCCTCGCCCGCCGCGGTGGTTCCGATTCGCCGGGCCCCGCGGGCCATCTGCTCGGCCACCCGGGGATCCACCGGCCCGAATTCGGCCAGCAGCGCCGCATCCACCCCGAGCACACGGTGCTTGAGCTCGGTGTCATAGGCGACCACTCCCCCGCGCAACACCGCCGAGGCTCCGGGAACGGAGACGATCGAGGCGAGTACCAGCCCGCCGGTCAGCGACTCGGCCACGGCGATGCTAAATCCACAGGCCACGACGTCGGCCAGCTCGGCATCCCGAGACCGAGCGTCCCCATACTCCGCCGCCCGGGCATCGGTCGGCTCCGCCGGAGACGCGGGGTGCCCGGTCATCGGCGGGCGCGTCCGCGAATCTCGGTGATGACGTAGTCGATGCCGCTGGCGATGGTGAGGACCACGGCAATGGTCATCGTGATGATGTTCACCACGTTGACCCAGTCGCCCAGCAGCATCGGGAAGGGCAGCAGGGCCAGCGAGATGGCGACCGCCTGGGCCACGGTCTTGAGCTTGCCCATCCAGGCGGCGGCAACCACGTGGTCGCTGACCACGATCATCCGGTGCACGGTGATCCCGATCTCGCGCACCAGCACGATCACGGTCACCCACACCGGCAGCTCGCCGATGATCGAGAGCGCCACCAGCGCGCCACCGGTGAGGACCTTATCGGCAATCGGATCCAGCAGCTTGCCCAGATCGGTCACCTGACCGGTGCGCCGGGCAATGGCCCCGTCGATGCCGTCGGTCGCGATGGCAAAGATAAACAGTCCCGCAGCCCACCAGCGCAGCGGCCCATCGGCACCGTCATCCGCCAGCACCCACCAGATAAAGAGCGGGGCCAGCAGGATGCGGAACACGGTGATCGCGTTGGGTAGATTCCAGTTGGAGGGCACGGTGGCCGGTGTGGGTGTGGTCATGTCAGTCTCGTCCCGTCAGTCCCCAGGCGTCTTCGCCGTCTTCGTCATCGGCGTTGACCACCGGATACCCCTCGAACTGCTTCTCGACCGGGTCATCCGCGTAGCGGTCATCCACGGCGGGTGCCGCGGCGGTGTGGCTGGGGGCGTCGTCATCCACCGGGCCCGGCAGCGGCAGGCCGGCCGGGGCCGCGCTGGCCGGAGCAGACGGCGCGGTGGGAGCCGCCGGCGCAGCAGTGGCGGCGGGCGGCGGAGTCTCCCCGCGCAGCAGCGCCAGGGTCCCGGGCAGCTGCTCGGCGGTCACCAGGACATCGCGGGCCTTGGATCCCTCGGAGGGCCCCACGATGTCGCGGGACTCCATCAGGTCCATCAGACGCCCGGCCTTGGCGAAGCCCACGCGGAGCTTGCGCTGCAGCATCGAGGTTGAGCCGAACTGGGTGCCGACCACGAGGGTGACGGCCTCGCACAGCAGCTCGAGGTCATCGCCGATGTCCGCGTCGACCTCCTTCTTCTCGATCACGGCCTCGACATCCTTGCGGTAGTCGGGACGCGCCTGGGCGGTGACGTGGTGCACAACCTTTTCGATCTCGTCCTCGTTGACCCAGGCACCCTGGACCCGCAGCGCCTTGGAGGCACCCATCGGCATGAACAGGGCGTCACCCTGGCCGATGAGCTTATCGGCACCGGGCTGGTCGAGGATCACGCGGGAGTCGGTCACCGAGGTTACGGCGAACGCGAGGCGCGAGGGCACGTTGGCCTTGATCAGACCGGTCACCACGTCCACCGAGGGACGCTGGGTGGCCAGCACCAGGTGGATACCCGATGCGCGTGCCAGCTGGGTGATCCGCACGATCGAGTCCTCCACGTCGCGCGGGGCCACCATCATCAGGTCGGCGAGCTCGTCCACGACCACCAGAAGATACGGGTAGGGCTTGAGCACACGCTCGGAACCGGCGGGCAGCACGATCTCGCCGCCCAGGACCGCACGGTTGAAGTCGTCGATGTGGCGGAAGCCGAAGCTTGCCAGATCGTCGTAGCGCATGTCCATTTCCTTGACGACCCACTGCAGCGCCTCGGCGGCCTTCTTGGCATTGGTGATGATCGGGGTGATCAGGTGCGGGATGCCCGCATAGGGCGCAAGCTCCACGCGCTTGGGGTCGATCAGGACCATCCGGACCTCCTGCGGCGTCGCGCGCATCAGGAGGCTGGTGATCATCGAGTTCACAAACGAGGACTTACCCGAACCGGTGGATCCGGCCACCAGCAGGTGGGGCATCTTGGCGAGGTTCGCCACGACAAACCCACCGCCGACATCCTTGCCCACGCCGATGGTCATCGGGTGGGTGGCCTTGACGTTCACCGGGGAGCGCAGCACGTCGCCGAGGGAGACGATCTCGCGGTCGGTGTTGGGGATCTCCACACCGATCGCCGACTTACCGGGAATCGGGGCGAGGATGCGCACCTCGTTGGAGGCCACCGCATAGGCGATGTTGTTTTGCAGCGCGGTGATCCGCTCAACCTTGACGCCGGGACCCACCTCGATCTCGTACTGGGTCACCGTCGGGCCACGGCTAAAGCCGGTGACCTTGGCATCCACCTTGAACTGGGCGAACACCTCGGTGATCGCCGCGACGATCGCGTCGTTGGCGGCCGAGCGCGCCTTGGGCGGGGTTCCCGCCGAGAGGGACTGAGCCGAGGGCAGCTGATAGGGACCGCTCTGGACATCGGGGATGCCGCCACGGGCGAGCTCTCCGGTGTCCGAACCGTCGCGCAGCGCCACCGAGGTGAGGTCCGGCAGGATTTCGGTCTGGTCGGTGGCGTCGTCCTCCCGCAGCCCGCTCGAGGCCCCGGCGGCGGCGTAGCCGTCCAGGGCGGCCTCGGCGGCGGCCAGGTGGGCGATGGCCTCGGTCTGGCCGGCGGTGTTGTCGGGGACCGGAGCCACAACCTCGGGCTCCAGCGCGCTGTCAAAGCCACCGCGGGTGGTGCCACCCAGTAGCTCGGTGAGGGCGTCGGAATCGGACGGGGCCGTGGTCTCGGGGGCCTCCTCGCGCTTGGAGGAGTTGCGACGCCACCAGGGCAGCATGTTGGGATCGGCGATCGGATCGTCCTCGATGTCCGAGTCGCCGGCAGCTGCGGCCGAAGCCGTCGCGGCGTCGGCCTTCGCGCGCGGCTCGGTGTGCACATCGGCACCAAACAGCCAGCCGTAGAGTTCCTTGAGGCGCGCACCGATGCGGTTCGGCGGGGTCTTGGTGATGATCAGCAGGCTGAGCGCCAGGACCAGCGAGAGCACGATACCCGAGCCGATCGGGGTGAGCAGGAAGGTCAGCGGACCACCGATCATCCAGCCGATCAGGCCACCGGCCGCCGCCAGGGCGGGCAGGCCCTGGCTGGGATCGGGCAGAGAGGAGAAGGTGTGGCAGAGCCCGGTCACGGAGATCAGCGCGATGGACAGGCCGATCCCGATACGTCCGTTATCGTGCACCGAGCTGGGATTGCGGAACAGCCACAGCGCCAGCAGGATCAGGATCACCGGCATCGCGAAGGCCACCTGGCCCACCAGTCCGCCAAAGCTCCAGGCGTTGAGGTTCTGGGCCACCGGGTTGTTCACGCCGAACCAGACCACCGCGGCACCGATCACCGCGAGCAAGAAGAACAGGAACGGCACGCCGTCGCGGCGCTCCTCGGGCTCCAGCTTTTCGCTGCCGAAGGCGCGGAAGGCACCGCCGACCACGTGGGCGAGCGCCATCCAGGCCACCGCAATCGGGTTGCGTGAGGACTCGGTGGGGAATGCCACGGTCGGGGTTTGCGCGGTCTTGGACGCGCGCGAGGACGCGACCTTGGTGGTCGCGGTCGCGGGTTTTGCCGCGGCACCCTTGCCAGATTTGGCCGAGGCGCCGGCGGTGGTGCGCGCACCACCGCTCCGCGCGGTGGCCGACGTGGTGGTCGACTTCTTGCGCGGTCCGGTGGGTGTGGAACGGGTAGCCATGTTCTCTACGGTACTGCGCCCCACCGATTTTTTCCGGGATTGACGCGGAAATCCGCGGAATCACGCGGCGTTTCTTGCCTGGTGATCCCGCGGATTTCTGCGATCGCGATGCTCGGTACGAACGCTAGTACCGCAGGGCGTCGATGACCTTGACCCGGGTCGCGATAATCGCCGGGATGAGGCCGGCCAGCGCCCCCACAATCGTCGCCGCGACCATGCCGGTCACCGCGGCCCCCACCGGGAAGGCCGGGGCACCGGTACCCACCGCTCCGCCGGTGAAGATCCCGTAAACGGCGGGGATGCGCATGATCAGGATCGCGATCATCACCCCGACAAATCCGGCAACCACCGTGGCGACCACACTCTCCATCATGACCGAGAAGAACACCCGACCGGTGCTCGCCCCGAAGGAACGGCGCACACCGATCTCGCGCACCCGCTGGCGCACCGAGACGATCGCGATGTTGACCAGACCCAGGGCACCGAGGGTGAGAATGATCGCGCCGATCCCGAGCGAGAGCAGGCGGAAGATGACCGTGGGATCCTGGCTGGGATCCATCCCGCCCTGGTTGTTGTTATAGACCTCGACGAGGAACCCGTCCCCCAGCGCTCCGGCGATGGACTGTTTGATGCGCTTGCCCAGTTCGTCCCCGATGTCCTGCGGAACCCACATCTGGTAGCGGGTGCCGCTGGCCGCCGTCAGCACATCCTTCTCGGGTGCCACCTGACGGAATGAGGCCGTGAGGATCTTCGCCTCGGGCGGCATCCCCTCATAGATCGGCCCGTCATAGACGCCGATGATCACCAGGCGCGCGTTGCCGAGGCCGGGGCTGACGATCGTGGGGTGGGTGCGCAGGTCTGGGGACCCCAGCATCTCGTACATATTGCGGCTCACCACCAGGGCCGGTGCCAATCGCTCGCTGTCTCCGGGGGCGAACCAGGTCCCCTCCAGCATGCGCAGGTGGCGCATCACCGCGTACGGCTGGTCCACAAGCTGCAGCTGCACATCCTGGGCGCCGTCGCTGAATCGCATCCGCGCGGAGGCGTTGCTATCACGGGTGGCGTGGGTGATGTCCGAGCGCTTCATCACGTCAAACCAGGCGCTCTCCAACCGCTCGACGTGGTCGATACGGGGCTCGTCCGTGGGCGATGCGGTGAGATCCAGGGTGGTGGGGCGTCCGGTATAGGTTTCCATCTGCTCGACCACCGTGCGCTCGGCGATGTCGGCAAACGCCATCGATACAGTGAGCGCGGTGACCGCCGCGGCCACCCCGACGAGGGAGAGCAGCACGCGCCCACGATGGACCCGCACCTCCTGGGCGGCATCGGAAAAGGCACCGACGATGCCGGCGAAGAAGCCGTTCATGCGGTGGCCTCCGGCGTCGTGGGGTTCAGCGGGGCCGCGGTGCCCGCCGGAGTCGCCGGGTTCAGAGGAGCCGCGGTGCCCGCCGGAGCCGCGGGCAGTGCCGATGCGGCCGCGACGGGAACCAGGGTCTCGGAGGTCAGGACCCCATGGTCCAGCCGGAAATGGCGGTCACTTCGGGCGGCGATCGCCGAGTCATGGGTGATCGTGACCAGCGCGGCACCGTCCTCGTGCACGATCTCATCCATCAGCGCCATCACGCTGTTCCCGGTTTCCAGGTCCAGGGCGCCGGTGGGCTCATCGGCAAGGATCAGTCGCGGACGGCGGACCAGGGCGCGGGCGATCGCCACGCGCTGCTGCTCACCACCGGACAGGCTGCCGGGCAAGGACGCGAGGCGGTGCCCCAGTCCCACCCGCTCGAGCATCTCGGTGGCGATGCGGGTGCGACGCCAAAACTCACGCCCGTGCGAGTACATCAGCGGCATCAGCACGTTTTCCAGGGCCGTTCGTCCCTCCAGCAGGTTGAACTGCTGAAACACGAAACCCACGTTGTTGCCCCGCAGCCGGTCACGGCGACGCTGAGAGAGGCGGGATACATCCTGCCCGTCAAAGTGCAGGGTACCGGTGGTGGGGTTGTCCAGCAGGCCCAGGATGTTGAGCAGGGTGGACTTGCCCGATCCCGAACGCCCCACGATCGATACCCGCTCCCCCGAGCTCACGCTCAGGCTCACGTCGTGCAGGATGGGCAGGATGGTGTCATCGGGCAGGCGCACCGCTCGGGTGACCCGCTCCAGGTGCAGGAGGCTCACTATCCCTCCTGGGAGGTCGAGCAGGCGATGCTGCCGTCGGGCTGCTCAAAGCAGTCCTCGCCGGCACCGCCGCCGGGGTTGGTGGGATCCTCCACCGGGATGAACTCCAGCACGCTGTCGCCCTCGGCGAGGCCCTCGGTGATCTGCACCTGTCGGCCGTCGTTGAGGCCCAGCTTGACCTCGCGCTTTTCCTGGGTTCCGTCGGCGGTTACCACCCAGACGGTTCCGCCCTGAGAGCTGCCCTTGACCGCGGTAACCGGCAGCAGCAGGGCGTTCTCGGCCGACCCGCCGGGCAGCATCAGCTTGCCGCCCAGGCCCGCGAACACGCGCACGTCTCCGGGGACCGCGCAGCGCACGGTCGGGCCGCTGGGGGCCGCGCCGGAACCCGGGTTCTCGGGGGTGCTGGACTGACCCTCCAGCGGGGTGATGATGCGCAGAGCGGTGCAGGTGAACTCATCGGGACCACCGGTCACCGAGACCCGCGCCTCGGTGGGCTCCTCGGTCAGCCGGAATCGCTGCGCGGGATCGATGGTCGCGGTCACCGAGAACGAGTCGGGTGCCACCTGGGCGACCGGGTCGCCGATGGCCACTGACTGACCCACCACCATCGGCAGCGAGCTCACGATACCGGCGGCCGGTGCGGTGACCTGGGCGGTGCGGTACTTGGGTGCGGGCGTCGTGGTGGTGGTGTTACCCTCGGCGTCGGTGCGGACGATCGGCTCCTGCTCGATCTCCTTTCGCACCGTGGCGATGACCGCCCCGGCGGCCACCTTGGCCCCCTCCTTGACGTGCAGCTCGGAAATCTCTCCGGCCAGGGTTCCGCGGGCGGGAACCGCGGGGTCGGCCACGACGGTGGCCGACAGCTCGATCTGGTTGGCGATATTACCGGTGCTCACACTGACAACCCGGTCATCAATGTTGCCGGTCGGAGCGATCGCCTCACGCCGGGTATCTTGATCGGGGAAAAATGCGATCTTCACCAGGGCGATAGCAATCGCCGCAAACACTACAATTCTTAGGCTCGGAAAAATCCAACGACGCCAGACCCCCACGGGTACTCCTCAAAAAATAGGCCCCGGATGTGAGCGGGGCGATGGCCAGGCGCATATGACACTGCCGGATTTCCCCCTGGCATACCTGGTGTTTCCTCTTGAAACTAGCAGTGTGCGGCATGAGGTGCCCTGCGCCGCGCGGAGGATCACGACCCCCCAAATCACGTCACGGGCGGGTGCTCTCCGTGGAGAACACCCGCCCGTGACGAGATAACTGTTGCGATGTTGCCTAGCCGGCGTCGACCACCAGCGGCACAATCATCGGCCGGCGACGCAGCGAGGTGGCGACCCAGCGCCCGGTCGTGCGGCGCACGATCTGGCTCAGGGCGTGCGTGTCGCGGGTGCCGTTGGAGAGGGCGTCGTTGAGGGCCTGAACCAGCTTGGGACGCACCTTGTCGAAGACTCGGGGGTCCTCGGCGAATCCGCGAGCGGAGATCTGCGGTCCGGAAAGGATCTTTCCGTTCTTCAGGTCCACGGCCACCACGATGGAGATGAAGCCCTCCTCGCCGAGTACGCGGCGGTCGTGCAGGTCGTCCTCGGTGATCTCGCCGACGGTCTTACCATCCACGTAAACAAACTTGAGATCGAGCTGTCCGACCACCCGGGCGACACCGTCGCGCAGGTCCACAACCGTGCCATCCTCACCGAGGATGGTGTTCTTCTCGGGTACACCGGTCTGGTTAGCCAGCTTGCCGTTGGCAAACAGGTGACGGTGCTCACCGTGAACGGGCAGCACGTTCTTGGGCTTCAGGATGTTGTAGCAGTACAGCAGCTCACCGGCCGAGGCGTGGCCCGAGACGTGCACGCGGGCGTTGCCCTTGTGGACGACGTTGGCGCCGAGCTTGGTCAGCCCATCGATGATGCGGTAGACGGCGTTCTCGTTACCCGGGATCAGGCTCGAGGCCAGGATCACGGTGTCGCCCTCGCGCGGCTCGACCTGGTGATCGCGGTTGACCATGCGGCTGAGCACGGCCATCGGCTCGCCCTGCGAACCGGTGGACATGAAGACGATCTTGTTGTCGGGCACGCCGGCGGTCTTCTTGAAGTCGATCAGCACGCCATCCGGCACCTTGAGGTACCCGAGCTCGGCGGCGATGGTCATGTTGCGCACCATCGAGCGACCCAGCAGCGCGACGCGACGGCCGTTCTGGTGGGCGGCATCCAGGACCTGCTGCACGCGGTGCACATGGCTCGAGAACGATGCCACCACTACCTTGCCGGGGGTCTTGGCCATGACCGAGGCGAGGACCGGGCCGATCTCGCGCTCGGGCGAGGTGAAGCCGGGAACCTCGGCGTTGGTGGAGTCGGGCAGGAACAGGTCCACACCCTCCTCGCCCAGACGCGCGAAGGCACGCAGGTCGGTGATCCGGCCATCCAGCGGCAGCTGGTCCATCTTGAAGTCACCGGTCACCAGGACGTTACCGGCCACGGTGCGGATGAACACCGCGAGGGCGTCGGGGATCGAGTGGTTCACCGCGACGAATTCCAGGCCGAACGGACCCAGCTTCTCGGTCTCGCCCTCCTTGACGGTCAGGGTGTAGGGCTTGATCCGGTGTTCCTTGAGCTTCGCCTCAACCAGGGCGAGGGTCAGGCCGGAGCCGATCAGCGGGATGTCCTGACGCAGACGCAGCAGGTAGGGGACGGCACCGATGTGGTCCTCGTGGCCGTGAGTGAGCACAACGCCCACCACGTCCTGAAGACGGTCCTTGATCGGGCCAAAATCGGGCAGGATGACGTCGACGCCGGGCTGGTGCTCCTCGGGGAAGAGCACGCCACAGTCGACGATCAGCAGCTTGCCATCGATTTCGAAGGTGGTCATGTTGCGACCGACCTCACCGAGTCCGCCGATGGGGGTGACCCGCAGGGTCCCCTTCTTGAGCTTCGGCGGGGTGTAGGCGGTTACGGGCATACGCCCTCCTTATCGGGCAGCGGTGTTATTCCGCGGCCATGTTGTGTATTGCGATGCAGTGCAGCTTGGCGAACTAGCGCGTCGTGCCGTGCACCTTCGGGAGTGCGCCACCGGCCGCAGCATTACGGTCGGGGCGGAAGTTGCTCAGGTCGACACCGGGAATGGTGCCCACCAGAGCGAGGTCGTCTTCAATCTTGGCTGCCTCGAAGTCTTCGGGGCCCACCAGGGGCAGGCGGACGCGGGCGCTGTCGATGCGTCCGAGTCCCTGCAGGATGTACTTGGCCGCAACGGTGCCGGGCACGTGGGTCATCACGGCGCGCACGAGCGGTTCGAGGCTCTTGTGTGCGGCGGTTGCGGTGGCCAGGTCGCCGGCGTTGACGGCATCGACGATCTGACGGTAGGGGGTGGCGGCGATGTTGGCGGTCACGCCGATCAGGCCCGAGGCGCCGATCGAGAGGTGCGGGAGCGCGTTGGCGTCGTCGCCGGAGAAGTAGAGCAGGTCGGTCTGGTTGAGCACGCGGCTGACCTCGGAGAAGTCGCCCTTAGCATCCTTGACGGCGAGGATGTTGGGGTGCTTGGCCGCCCGCAGAATGGTGTCGTAGGTGATCTGGATGCCGGTACGGCCGGGAATGTCGTACAGGATGACCGGGAGGTCGGTGGCGTCGGCGATCATCCGGAAGTGGGTGAGCACACCGGCCTGGGTGGGCTTGTTGTAGTACGGGGTCACGATCATGACGCCGTCGGCGCCGGCCTTCTCGCTGGCCTTGTACAGCTCGATCGCGTGGGCGGTCTCGTTGGAGCCACCACCGGTGATGATCTTGGCGCGGCCGTTCGAGACCGAGCGGGCAACCTCCACCAGGCGCAGCTTCTCGGCGTCGGTCAGGGTCGAGGTCTCCCCCGTGGTGCCGGTGACCACGATGCCGTCGGCACCCGCGGTGATCACATCGTCGATGTGCTTTTCGACACCGGGCCAGTCCACCTCACCGTCTGCGGTGAACGGAGTGACGAGCGCGACGAGGACCTGACCGAAGGGGTTTTCAACGTTAGACACCCCTCCAGAGTACCGGCAACTGGGTGCCGTGCGCACCATTGGCGACACACGTCCGCACGAATTACTCAGCTATCGGGTGGACACGCAGATGCTGGTCATCCCCAGGACCACGTGGTCGGCGAGGCGCTGGGCGCTGAGGCTCTGGCCGATTCCCACGCTCGAGCGCACCGCGTCGAGGTGGTCCACCTCAAACGCGTGCAGGTTGTGACCGGCGGCGTTCCACACCTGGCCCACCTTGACCAGGGCCAGCGCGTTTGCCCGCGGATTATCCGCGCCGGCGCTCAGGGTGTCGGAGTTCCAGACGTAACTGACGCCCTTGCCGTCGGCGCAGGATACGGTGTCGATGTCGGGTTTGGGATCCGCGGTGGGATCCACCGCCCGGGCGCTGGACTGCACCAGATCGGCAAAGCGGGTCTGCAGATCCTCAGGATCGATTCCGGCGATCACCGTGCCGTCGGGCACCTGTGCTTCCTCATAGCGCCGTTCGGTCCCGGGCTTGGACTGCGCCTCGGTGAGCACGCTGGAGCGCGAACCCGTGATGTTTTTGGGTTCCACCGTCGGGGCCGGAGTGGCCTGGTCGTCGTAGACCCCCGGCACGCTCCCGGTTGTGAACATGGCCGGCGCGCTCTGCCGAGCCGAGGGTTCCTCGGTATGGAAGCTGAGCGGCACGATGATCAGCGCCAGCAGGGCCGAGACCACCAGGAAGGCCGCGGTCCCGGCCGTCCGTCGGGCCAGCAACGCCAGCAGGGCGGCCATCAGCACGATCAGTGCCAGCATGCGCACCGGGCTCAGGTCCATCAGCGGCACCGTGGCGGGGGTGGCATCGATCAGGTCCAGGCCCACCAGCTCACGCGTCGCGACCCGTTGGAACCCGACCCAGGCGGCCGCCCCGCACGCCAGGGCGAGCAGGATCAGCGTGCCCGAGGCCAGGGTCCGCATCGCCAGGCCGGGAACCGCGCCGCGTCGATCGCGCCCGGCGAGGATGCCCGCCCAGGCGAAGAGTCCCACAAACAGGAACGGGGCAATCGCGTAGCCGGGGGTCAGCAGCAGGAACGCGAAGAACGACATCGGGGCGCCCAGCGTGGTACACAGCAGGATCGCCACCAGCAGCGCGACCAGCACCAGGATCGTGCGCCCGGCGATGCGCCGAGTCGGCGTATCGGGGAGCCGGGTGGCGCGGCGATAGGCCAGACCCACGAGCAGCCAGATCACCACGGCCATCCCCAGTGAGAAGATCGCCCGACGGCTGGGTTGTCCCGCGCTCACCGTGGATATCACCGGAAGGATCAGGTACGGGGTGGATACGGCCAGGCCCAGGGCCAGGGTGGTCAGCGGCACCAGCGGGGTAAACCCGCCGCGGCGACGCTCCACGCTCCGCGCGCCCCACACGCTGATGATCGCCCCCAGCACGGTGGCGGGGATCAGGATGATGGTGTTTTGGGCATCGTCCGGGAACGGGGCAGTGGGTTCGGCCAGGAAGAGGTCAAGGCCGATCATTACCCCCGCCAGCACCACGGCGGCGAGCGCGGCGATCGCGGCCGCGCGCAGGGCAACTTCACGGTCGAATCGGGCCAGTTGGCGCGGATCCGGGAGGAGGTCGAGGGGGCCCGATCCGGTGTCCCCGGGGGTCGCGCGAGAGGCGAAACCGGGGGCGGAGATCTCGGGCATGAACACTAGGGTAACCCCGGCGCCTGGATGCTAGCCGGGACAATCCCGTACGTTCGATTGGGGACCGAAAGCTAGCCGGCGAGCCAGGTGAACAGCCGGATAATGCCCGGCACGATCACGATCACACCCAGGACGATGGCGATGATGCTGGTGCGTCCGCGCAGGCGCTGCCCGCCGGGGGAAACCTGGTTGTTCCCGGATCCCGACTGACCGTACCCCTGGATGGTCTGGCCGTATCCGGCAACGGGCTGCGGGTACCCCGGCGCGGGCTGGGGATACCCCTGGGAAGGCTGGGGATATCCCGGCGCGGTGTGCGGATATCCCGGCGGCGGGCTGAAGCCGGGTGCCGGCGGCGGCGTGGGCATCTGCGGGGCGGCGGGCGGCAGGTAGCCGGGCACGGGTCCGGGCACCGGTCCGGCCTGCGCGCCCGGCATGCGCGGGTCCTGATAGCGGGCGGCCTGGCGCGCGGTCTGCGTGCCGACGGTGTCCATCACCCGCCACATCCGCACAAACGGGCTCCGGTCCCCCTCCACGAAGGGGGTCGCCGAATAGATAAACATCAGGTCGTCGATAATCTCCACATCGAACGGTGCCGCGTTGTCGATCAGCAGGGCCATCACGTCCGGCGTGAGGATCTGCATGACGTCCCGCTCATAACCCACCGGGCCATACAGCGTGAAGTAGCGATTGAAATCCCCCTCGAGGGAGAGCCGCTGACTCGCATCCGGGGTGTACGGCAGGTTGGAGAAGCCCAGCTTATTGTTAGCATGGGCATCAAGCACGATATGCGGAAGACGGCGATCCAACTGGAACACCATGTACCCCCAGGTGCTCCACAGCTCGCGGCGTCCGGCGGGACTCCCGGTCCGATCGAGCCACGGATTGACGTACTGGTTTCCAAACTTGAACCGGAAGTTTCCGATATCGAAGTAGCGCTGGCCCGGTAGTGCGTGCACCCGGTCGAAGGCCACGCGGTCGTATCCGGTGTTAAAGATCATGCCCGGATAGTTGATGTTGTTGGTCGCCGGAGTGTAGCCAAACCCGTTGTCCCGGGCGAAGCTGAACATGCGAATAGGGTTATTGTCTCCGCGATTCCGCATCCCCCGAAACAGCGCCCAGACGCCCCAGACGATACCCGCCGAGATCACCAGCTGGACGAAGAAGGCTGCCCAGCTACCGCCCGCCGATCCGCCGCCCACCGATGACATGAGCACCCCGGCCAGCGGCAAAAGAAGCAGCGCCCCCAGCCCGGCGGCGATCCCAAAAACCGCCACGTTGTCCGACGCCTTGGCGAAGTAGCGAATGTTATAGGTGCGCTTCAGGTAGTCACGAAACCTGGCCTTGTCGCGGGACGTGGGCTGCCAGGCCAGGGCCGCAAAGTTTCGGCCGGCCGGATCGGTGTGGGGCATGCTCATAGCGCAAGGCTAACCCGGGAGTCGCGCGCGGGCGGCCACATTTCGGGGGCCTGTCGCATTCGTGACCCCCACCGAATCGATCCCGCCGGTTAGGCGGTGGCGGCGGGGGTGCCCTCACCGGTGGCCCAGGTGAACAGCAGGCCGTCGCCGTTCAGCAAGTCGTCACCCAGGGCGCGGGCCTGATAGATCACCGGGTTATGGGAGGAGAGCACGCGGGCGTTGCGCCAGTGCCGGTCGAGGTTGCGCTCGCGTGCGGTGGCCGAGGCACCGCCCACCTCAAACAGCGCGGTGGTCGCCCGCAGCACCAGGTCGGGAACCTGGAGCTGGGCGCGGATCGCCGCGGTCTCGGCGGCACGGATTGCCCGGGTGGACTCCGCGGTGTGCGCAGCAGTGGGCGTCCCGCTTGGTTCTCCGGAAATCTCTCCGTGGTGATTCTCCCCGGAATCCACTGGCAGCTCCCGCGCCGAATCCGCGGCGCTCGCCGCCTCGAACAGGGCCAGGTCCGAGGCCTCCCCCACCTCGGCCGCGGCGGCAAGCACTGCGGACTCGGCGGCGAACACCAGCCCGGAGATCTGCCCGATCACCTGCTGTACCAGCGGATCCTCGCGGGCGCTGGTCCCCACCCCCTGGCTGTAAACGCGGGTACGGGAGGCGACAAAGTCCCGCGCATCGCGCAGGGCGGCCCGCCCGATACCGGCGATGCTCGCCAGCAACACGAGTTCCAGGAACCCGGTGATGTGGCTGGGGGTGGCTGCGTGGGCCACGTCGATGTGCTCGGGATCGATGGTCACATTTGTGAACACCGTGGTCCCGCTCCCGGTGAGGCGCTGCCCGAACCCGTCCCAGTCGTCGCGGCGATCCACACCCGCGGCGTCGGCGGCCACCGTGACCGATACCTGTTCGCCGGTTTCGGCATCGGTCGCGGTTACCAGGATCCAGTCGGCATAGATCGACCCGGTGCTGTAGTGCTTGGTGCCGTCCAGCCGTGCCCGGCCGTTCTCGCGGCTCAGGGTGGTCTGATAGGTGCCCACCGTGGCGGCGGAACGTTCATGGGTCGCGTTACCAAACACCGCGCCGCCGGCGATCTGCCGCAACCAGAACGCGCGGCGCTCGCCGGGTTCGCGCACGAGCCAGGACTCCACCGTGGTGAAGTGAGCACGCAGGAGCTGGGGCAGGTTGGAATCGGCCTCGGCGAGCAACACCAACAGCTCGAAGAACTCCACGCTGGAGGCCCCCAGCCCGCCAAACTCGACCGGCACCTGCACCGCCAGAAACCCCGCATCCCGCAGCCAGTCAACCTGATCGAAGGGCAGGGTGCGCTCGGCCTCCCGGGTCGCCGACTCGGCGGCGATCCGAGCGAATACCGGCGCGAAACGCGCGTGCAGATCGCGCCGGTGCGCGGCGGCGGCCAGGCGCGCGGATGCCCCGCCCAAGGCGGTGTCGGTCTCGCGGGCAGTGTGGGACGAGGTGGGCGTGCTCATGGGAATCTCCGAGGGATTGAGGGAAGGGGAACCGCGGTGACGACTACTTATCCCCGAAGGCACCGCGATAGGCGGCGGCGGGGTGGGTGTCCGGAAGCTGGCTGCCCTGGCCCGGGAAGAGGCGCTCGCGCAGAGTGTGCTCGGTGTACTCGGTGCGGTAGCGGCCGCGCTTTTGCAGCTCGGGCACCAGCAGCTCAACCACGTCGGTGAAGGTTCCCGGGGAGAGGTACTGCACCAGGTTGAATCCGTCCACGCCGGTGACCTCGGCGATCTCCTCGATCCGGTCGGCGACCTGTTCCACGGTGCCCGAGACGAAGAACTCGTCGCCGCGGGGATCGTTGAGCTTATCGATGATCGAGGTGGCACCGTTGGCCTTCGCGTCGCGGGTGTGCTCGGCCTCGGCGGACTCGATGTGTCCGCGTCCCTTATATTCGAGCTTTTCGTTGTTGGCCACGGCCGAGAAGTCGATCCCGGTGCCGCCACCCAGGTGCACCAGGTACCCGTGCACGTCGCGCAGGGCCAGCACCTCCTCGGTTTTGCGCTTGGCCTCGGCCTCGGTCTCGCCCAGCACGATGTTGATCGAGGCGAGCGCCTTGATCGCGTCGCGTCCGCGGCCCACCTGCTCGGTCAGCTCGCGCAGGTCGGCCACGTTCTTGGCCACCTCGGCGAGCGTGCGTGAGGACACAAACACGCCCTCGGCGTTATTGGCGGCAAACAGCTTGCCGGCGCCGGAGGATCCGGCCTGGTAGATCACCGGGGTGCCCTGCGGGCTCGGCTCGGACAGGTGCGGACCATCCACGGTGAAGTACTTGCCCACGTGGCCGATCTCGTGCACCCCGCGCGGGTTGGTGTAGATCGCCCGCTCGCGGTCGCGGATCACCGCGTCCCGGTCCCAGGAACCCTCCCACAGCTTGTAGGACACGTCGAGGAATTCCTCGGCCACCTCGTAGCGCACATCGTGGGTGACCTGCTCGCTCAGCCCGAAGTTCTTGGCCGCATCGGGCAGATACCCGGTGACCACGTTCCAGGCCAGGCGACCCTTGGTCAGGTGGTCGAGGGTCGAGAGGCGGCGGGCGTTGGCGAAGGGCGACTCATAGGTGGTCGCGAAGGTCACCGCGAAGCCCAGATCCCTGGTGGCCGCGGCCATGGCCGGGACGATCAGGTAGGGGTCGTTATTGGGGATCTGGATGCCGCGCTCAACCGCCGCATCCCGGCTTCCGCGATACACGTTGTAGGTGCCCACCACGTCGGCGATGAACATTGCATCAAACAGGCCGCGCTCCAGCAGCTGGGCGGTCTCAACCCAGTACTCGATGTCGGTGTACTCGTGACGGCGGTTGTCGGGGTGCACCCAGAGACCGTGATTGATGTGGCTCACGGTGTTCATCTCGAAGGCGTTGAAGTGCAGCTGCTTGGACATAGAAAAGCTTCCTTGCGGGGATCGGGGATCTAGCGGGTGTGCGGGGGCAAGCTCGGGACGGAGGCGAGCAGGGTCTGCGTGTAGGTCTGCCGGGGGTTGGTGAAGACCTCGTGGGCGCTGCCGGTTTCGACCACTTCGCCGTCACTCAGAACCAGAACCCGATCACTCACGTGGTGGATCACACCCAGATCGTGACTGATGAACAGGTAGCTCAGCCCGAAGGCAGTCTGCAGGTCGGCGAGCAGGTCGAGGACCTGCGCCTGGATCGAGACGTCGAGCGCCGAGACCGGCTCATCGAGCACCAGGATACGCGGTTCCAGGGCGAGCGCGCGAGCAATCGCGACGCGCTGGCGCTGCCCGCCGGAGAGCGTAAGCGGATGCCGGTCGAGCACGGCCGCGGCCAGGCCCACCTGCTCGGCCAGCTCGGCGATGCGCGCCGGATGACCGGCCCGGTCGGTTCCGGCGGCCCGCAGCGCATCGCGCAGGATCTTCTGCACGGTGAAGCGCGGATCGAACGAGCTCAGCGGATCCTGATGCACCACCTGGATCTCGCGGCGGAACGGTGCCCGTTCGCGCTCGCTCAGCCCGGTCCAGGCATGGCCGCCGATCGAAACAGTCCCGGCCGTGGGTTCGGTCAGGCCCAGCGCGATCCGCGCGGTGGTGGACTTGCCCGATCCCGACTCCCCCACGATGCCCAGCGTGGTGCCGGTTTCCAGGGTGAAGGACACGTTGTTCACCACGGTGCGGGTGATCCCGTCGGGCCCGGTGTAGTCCTTGCGCAGGCCCACGGCCTCGATGGCCGGGGCACTCGGGTCGAGTTTCGCGGCCCGTTCGGTCCGCGCGATCGCGGTGACCGGGGCGGCGGCGGAGAGCCGGGTGCCCTTGGCATGGGCTCGCGGGACCGCGGCCAGCAGCGCCTTGGTGTACGCGTGCTGCGGATCTCCGAACACCTGTTCCACGGGTCCGGATTCGACAATCCGCCCCTCCTTCATGACCGCCACCTCATCGGCCACGGCCGAGACCACGGCGAGGTCGTGGGAGATCAGCAGGACCCCGGCACCGTCGGCCTTGAGCGAGGCGAGCAGGTCCAGGATCTGTGCCTGCACGGTCGCATCCAGCGCGGTGGTGGGTTCGTCGGCGATGATCAGCTCGGGATTCAGCGCGGTAGCCTGGGCGATCAGCGCGCGCTGGCGCAGGCCGCCGGAGAGCTCCCCCGAACGCTGCCGGGCGCGCAGTTCGGGCTCGGGAACCCCGGCGCGGGTCAGCGCCTCGATCACCCGGGCGTGCCGCTCGGCCTTGTCGCCGAAACGGTGCAGCTTCAGCAGCTCCTCGATTTCGCCCCCGACCGTGCGAAGCGGATCGAGGGACACCAGCGCATCCTGCAGCACAAAGCCCACGTGCTTGCCGCGGATTCCGCGCCACTGCTTATCATTCAGCTTGCGCACGTCGCGGCCGAGGATCTCGCGTCGGTCGGCGAGCACCCGGGCACCGTCGCCGCTGAGGCCCAGCAGGCTGCGCGCGGTCACGGTCTTGCCCGAGCCGGATTCGCCCACCAACGCGAGGCTGCGTCCGCGGTCGAGGCTCAGCGAGACATCGTGGACCACGTCCACGCGTCCGCGGCCCACCGCGAAGGAGATGTTGAGGTTCTCGACCCGCAGCAGCGGGGAGGCCACGGGGGTCTCGGCCGGGATGTCGGTCGGGGTCAGGATCTGGGTCATCGGGTTACTCCGTCGGTCCGGCGCTGAATGTAGCGTCCCAGTACGGTGGTGACCAGGGCGGTCACGGTGATGGCGAGGCCCGGGAACACGGCGATCCACCAGGCCAGCTGAATGAAGTTGCGGCCGTCGGCCAGCATCGTGCCCCACTCGGCGGCGGGCGGCGCAGCCCCCAGCCCGAGGAAGCTCAGCGCCGAAGCCCAGACGATCGCCTGACCCACGCCGAGGGTCGCGAGAATCAGCAGCGGGCGCACCACGTTGGGCACAATCGTGTGCCACAGCCGGTGCCGGGGTCCCCAGCCCAGGGCCAGGCTGGCCTCCAGATAACCGGATCCGGCCACCTTGACCGTCTGGACCCGCAGGATCCGTGCATATCCCGGTGCGGTCCCGATCCCCACCGCAAACACCAGGGTGGTCACCCCGGTGCCGGCAATCGCGATAAACAGCAGCGCGAGCAGCAGGCTCGGGAAGGCGTAGAGGACCTCGATGATCCGACTGATCACCGCGTCGGTGCGCGGACCGGACAGGGCCGCGGTGATGCCCAGCAGTCCGCCGATGATCAGGCCCACCAGGGTCGCGCCCACCCCCACCACGAGCGACTGGCGGGTGCCCTCGATGATGCGGGAGAAGATGTCGCGGCCGGACTGGTCGGTCCCAAACAGGTGCTGCGGGCTCGGCGGCAGCAGGTTGGCCTGCGGATCCACGCCGAAGGGATCGTGGCTCTGCAACAGGCTCGGCCAGATCGCCGCGAGCAGGATGACCGCCAGGATCACCGCCGCAATGATCACGGTAATCGGGGTGCGGGCCAGCTCGGCGAGGAATCGGTTCCGCGAACGTGCGGTCACCGGGGCGCTCAGGACACTCATGCTGCGGCTCGCTTTCGAATCAGGCGCGGATCCACCACGCGCACCAGCAGTTCCACCAGGATGTTGACCACCACGTAGACCAGCGCGATGAACACCACCACGGCCAGGACCACCGGGGTATCGCGGGCGACGATCGCATCCACCAGGGCCCGGCCGAGGCCCTGCCGGGAGAAGATGACCTCGGCCACAACCGCGCCGCTGATCAGCGACCCGACGGCCCAGCCCGAGAGTTCGAGGCCCGGCAGCAGCGCGTGACGCAGCGCGTGCCGGATCCGCACCCCGGTGGTGCTGGCACCGCGGGCGCGGGCCGAGAGCACGAAGGGCTGATCCAGCGCCTCGGCAAACGAGGACCGGGTGACCTGGGCAAGGAACCCGGCTAGTGGAATCGCCAGGGCGAGGGCCGGGAGCACCAGCGCGCGCAGGTCGGCGTTCCCGGCGACCGGGAACCAGCCCAGCGTGAAGGAGAACACCACCAGCAGGATGATGCCGATCCAGAACGGTGGGATCGCCGCAAACAGCACCTCGACCGCGTTGCCGATTGCGTCGGCCACGCGCCCGCGGCGCACCGTGAGCAGGGTCAGCGCGAGCGAGATCAGCCAGGCCAGCGCCACCGAGGCGAGGGTCAGCTGGAGGGTGGGCCAGATCTGCGGGCCCAGGTACTCCAGCACCGGGCGCTTGAAGATATAGGAGGTACCCAGATCCCCGCGGAACACACCCGCCAGGTAGTTGAGGTACTGCTGATACACCGGCAGATCCAGGCCGTACTGGGCGCGCACCGCGGCGACGGTGGCGTCGCTCGGGGCGGCCCCTCCCCCGCCGAGGATCGCCAGCACCGGGTCACCCGGCACCAGCTTCAGGGCGAAGTAGGTGAGGGTGACCACGGCGAAGAGGACCGCGAGGGCCCCGAGGAGGCGGGCACCGATTCGCCAGACCGGGTTCGGACGCGAGCCGCGGCCCGCGGCGGGCGCGGAAAACCCCGCGGCCGAGGCGGCGGCCGGAACCTGCACCGACTGGGCGTCCACGCCGGGATCGGCGATCTCCGGGACCGAGCCCGGCGAAACGGTGCCGGACACTACTTCGCCACCGCCTGAGCGTCGTACAGGTAGGGCAGCTTGAGTGAGGGCTCCACCACCACGTTGGTTACCTTATCCTTGCGGCTGGCCAGCTGGGTGCTCTGGTTGTAGAGCGAGAGGCTGATCGCCGCATCGTCGATGATCTTCTGCGCCTTGTTGTACAGTTCGCCGCGGGTGGTGTCATCGGTGGTGGCCAGGGCCTGATCGAGGATGCTGTCCAGATCCGGGTTGGCATAGCCGGCCCCGTTGGGCACAAATCCGGCGGATTCGCGGGCGGCGCTGGAGAAAACGATCCGCAGCACGTCGGCGGTGTTGGTGTTCCAGTAACCCACCCGCAGGTCGTAGTCGAAGGTGTTGCCCCGCTTATTGGCGGTCGCGTCATCCACGTTTTCGATCTTGACCTCGATGCCCGCCTTCTTCTCGTTAGCCTGGATCTGGGTCAGCAGCTCGACCGTGGCGGCGGGCCAGCTGGTGGGGGTCAGCGGGAGCACGGCGGTCAGGCGGGTGCCGTTCTTAGTGCGGTACCCGGCCGAGTCGCGCTCGGTCCAGCCCGCCTGATCCAGCGCATCATTGGCCTTCTTCAGGTCGAACGCGTAGGTCTTTTCATAGTCCTTGTCATAGAACCGGGTGACCGAACTCAGCGGACCACCGGCGTAGGAGGCGGTCCCCAGGAATGCGCTCTTCACGCTGGCCTCGGTGTTCGAGGCGGTGAGGAAGGCGCGGCGCACGGCCTCGTCGTTGAACGGTGCCCGGGTGGTGTTGAGCTGGAGCGCGGTCGGGTTACCGGGACGGTCGGTCAGGCTCAGCGCGATCGTGCTGTCGGCCTTAGCCTCGGCGAAGTTCTCCGGCGGTAGGAAGTCGATGATGTCGGCCTCCCCGGTGCGCAGCGCGCCGTAGCGGGTGGCGTTTTCGGGAATGATCTTCCAGGTGATGTTCGCGATCTTTGCCGGGCCCTTGTTCTTGGCAAACGGCGGCGGGCTGTTGTACCCGTCGTTGCGCACCAGCTTGACCTCCTGCTGCGGGGTGTAGCCCACGATCTTGAAGGGTCCGGATCCCACCGGCGAGGCGCAGTTCTCGGCCTGCGGACGGGCCAGGGCGGTGGGCGACTCGATGCCGAGGAAGGGCTGGGCGAGCACCTCGAGGAACGCCTGGTACGGCTTGTTCAGGGTCACCACGGCGGTGGTCGGGTTTTCCACGTCGGTCTTCACGTACTGACGCAGGTAACCTCCGGCGGTGCCGGACTGGGTGGCCGGGTTGACCATGTGGTCGAGGTTGGCCTTGACCGCCGCCGCGTCAAACGGGGTGCCGTCGGTGAACTTCACGTCGTCGCGCAGGTGGAAGGTCCAGGTGAGACCGTCGGCGCTGGTCTCCCAGCTTTTGGCGAGCCACGGGTGGATCGCGCCCTTATCGTCCTGAGCCACCAGGGAGTCGAGGTACTGGGCGGCGATCGTGGCCTGAGGCATGTCGCCTCCCACGTGCGGGTCGAGGCAGGTGATGTCCTTACCGGTGGCGTAGGTGATCGAGCCGCCATCAACCGGGGCGGCATCGCTCGGGGCCGAGCAGCCGGTCAGGGCCAGCGCCGACACCGCGATCAGCGCGGGGAGGGCAAGGAGGGTGGTACGTCGAGACATCGGGATACTTTCTGGGGAGGGATGGAGTCCAGGGCGTCGCGAAGGGGGCGCGGCAGGGTGCACCAATGAGCACGTTCGCGGTGTGGTCACGCGAGTGAGCGAGGATGGTGCAGCGCAGGGTGCCCGGAGCGGGCGATGCTGCGACGGCGGCCGAAACCGCAGAGACGGTCTGCCGGGCGGGGAGGGCGCGGCGAGGGAGCGGGGCGATCCCGCTACGGCATGAGTGCCCGGCAACAGAGACGCGAAAGCGCTCGTGCTGGCATCATGTTCTGCGGGGTCATAGCGCCACGGTACCAGCCCCTCGGGCGGGGGTCATTTTGGCGTGACGGAGTATTACGCCCGGTTGCAATAGATGACGTTATCTGCCCCGGAGGGCGTGGAGATTTCTTGGCTAAACGCCGAAAACACGCGGATTTTCGCGATTTTGTTCGGGTGCCGTGATTATTACGCGGCGGCCGCGAGCCTGCCTCCGTGCGGGCTCGGACACATCCCGGCGGACCCCCGATCATGCACCGGCTGCCCGGGTCCGCACCCCAAAATACAGAACGACCCCCGGACGATGTCCGGGGGTCGTTTGGATCCGTGTGTCCCTACGGGGCGACGCGGCCGTTCTTGTTGAACGCCTCATAGGTGAGCGGCATGAGCTCGGCGAAGAAGTTCTCCATCTGCTCGGCACACATCTCGATCTCGCGCTGCGGGAACGAGGGGAAGTGGGTGCCCTCACGCTTGGTGCGCAGGCTGAGGAAGTTCATCAGCGAGCGTGCGTTCACGGTCACATACATCGAGGAGTACAGGTTCAGCGGCAGGACGATGCGGGCAACCTCGCGGGCCACGCCGGCCTCCAGCATGCGCTGGTAGGACTCATAGGCGGCGATCGACTGGGCCTCGGCCTCGGCCTGCACCAGCGCGGTCTGCTCGGGGGTACCGGGCAGGAAGTTGTACGCGCCGGGCTTACCCTCCTGGACCAGGTTGCGCTGCTCGTTGGGCACGTAGAAGGTGGGGTTCAGCTGACGGTAGCGGCCCGACTCTTCGTTATAGGAGGCCATGCGGTGACGCATGAACTCGCGGAACACGAAGATCGGTGCCTGCACGTAGAAGGTCATCGAGTTGTGCTCAAACGGGGAACCGTGACGGTCTCGCATGAGGTAGTTGATGAGACCGCGGTCGCGGCTCGTGGCCTCGTCACCGCTCTGGGCGGATTCGAGGGTCTGCTCACCCTGGGTGGACACCCGGGCTGCAAACAGGACATCGGCGTCACTGGCGTTTGAACGAACCAGTTCCACCGTCATTTCGCTGCGGAATTCGATCTCTGACACGGCTCCAGCCTATCGCGTGCGATGCGCTTTGGGATCGAAGTGGGCGGGACTTCACCCTCGAATTGTCCCCTCCTTCGGGAAGTTTGACCGGCATCCGCCCGGCCCCCAGATTTTTTGTCTCGGGCGCGGCGTGCGGGGGCGCGACCGGTTGCCCACAGCGGTCCCTGAAAAACGCCAGAAAGGAAGGTGCGTGCCCGCCGTGAAAGCGTTAGGCTCGGCATACACGAGGCCTGTCGGGCGTTCGGCTCGACGGCCACCATCAGCTACCTGTGGAGGACACCATGGCAATTACCAGCGAAGCAACCACCGTCTGGACCGGGTCCCTGTTTGAGGGTTCGGGCACCGTGAACCTGGATTCGTCCTCCGCGGCGAACCTTCCGGTGAACTGGAAGGCCCGATCCGAGGGTTCGGATAAGGTCACCACCCCCGAGGAACTCATCGGCGCGGCACACTCGTCCTGCTACTCGATGGCCTTCTCGAACATGCTCACCGAGGCCGGTTTCACCCCCGAGCGCCTGCACGTGACCGCCGCCGTCACCTTCGTTCCGGGCACCGGCATCACCGGCAGCCACCTGCTGGTCAACGCGACCGTGCCGGGCATCTCGGCCGAGGACTTCGACCGCATCGCCGCCGAGGCCAAGGCCGGTTGCCCGGTATCGGCCGCCCTGGCCGGCATCGAGATCACCCTCGAAGCAAGCCTGGCCTAGCCAGAAAGCGGGGTGTGAACATGAACATTCTGTTGGCCGGTGCCTCCGGTCTGATCGGTTCCGCCCTGCAGGCAAGGCTGCGCGCCGCCGGGCACTCCCTCCGGGTGCTCGTGCGGCGCGAGCCCGCCGCCGAGAACGAGGTGCGCTGGGATCCCGACGCGCACTTCCTTCCAGCCGACGCCCTGGACGGCATCGAAGCCGTGATCAATCTCGGTGGGGCCAGCATCGGCAAGCTCCCCTGGACCGCGAGCTATAAGCGCACCCTGCTCTCCTCCCGACTCAACGGGACCCAGACCATCGTGCGCGCCATTCGTACCGCCGCCACTCCCCCGCGGATCCTGATCAACGCATCGGCCTCGGGATTCTACGGATCCCGCCCCGGCATCGACCTGGACGAGTCGAGCACCGGCGGCACCGGATTCCTCGCCGAGCTGACCCAGCGCTGGGAGGCCGCCGCGCTGGAGGCTTCGGATCGCTGCACCGTGGTACTTGCCCGCACCGGCATCGTGCTGGATCCGGCCGGTGCCATCGGCCCCATGCTGACCCTCGCCAAGCTGGGCCTCGGCGGCCCGCTCGGCTCGGGCAAAAACGTCTGGCCCTGGGTGTCCCTGGAGGACGAGGTGCGCGCACTGGAGTTCCTGCTCACCTCAACCCTGTCCGGCCCGGTCAACATCACCGGCCCGGTGGCGGCCACCTCGGGCGAGATCGGTCGGGCGCTCGCCGAAAACCTGGGACGTCCCTACTGGCTGCCCGCCCCCGCGTTTGCGCTGCGCCTGCTGTTGCAGAATGCGGCCGAGGATCTGCTGCTGGTAGACCAGCACATTCACCCGGCCGTGCTGCAGGGTGAGGGCTTCGAGTTCAGCCATCCCGATGCCGCCTCGGCGCTGAAGGTGGCGCTCGCCGCCGACTAGGGTGTCGGCTTCCGCGCCCGTGCGTACACTCGGCGCGCACGGGTGGCCCGGACGAGTGGGCCCGGGCGGCTAGCTGCCCTCGGTAAGCGCGAGACCCAGCGTCTCCAGGGAGGCCGCATCGGCGGGGAAGGTTCCGTCGCCGAGGTCCCGGTTGGGAATCGAGGAGCGCGGATCCACCAGGTACACCGCGTGACCCTCGAGGATCAGTCGTCGCAGACCCTCCATCAGCATCCGCCGGCTCACATCATCCACCGAGGAGACGCGGGCCAGATCCAGCGCGATGGCCTGGCGGTCGTTGGGGATCTGCTCCAGCTCGCGCATCACCCGTTCGGCGCTCGAGAAGCGCAGCGGACCCTGCAACTCGATCACGTGGAACTCCCCCTGCCCGGACACCCGCCGATTAGCGTGCCGGATCACGTCCCGGGAGAGCGGCGGGGACTTCAGCAGGTGCATCCCCATGTCGCCGGAGAAGCGTTCGAATGCCTGCACCCCGCGCACGGAGTTGCCCACCGGGTCCAGCCGCGGGGAGAATACCGCCGCCCCCACCTGCCCGGGCAGTGCCCCGATGATGCCGCCGGCCACCCCGGATTTGGCGGGGATGCCCACCTGGGTCATCCAGTCCCCGGCGGCGTCGTACATGCCGCAGGTGGTCATCACCGAGAGGACCTGCTGAGCCACGTGCTCGTTCACCACCCGTTCCCGGGTGATCGGGTTAATCCCCGCGTTGGCCAGGGTCATGGCCATGACCGCCAGGTCCCGCACATCCACCAGGATCGAACACTGACGGGTGTACCCCTCGACGATGTCCGCGGGGTCCTGGGTGAATCCGTCGACAGAACGCACCAGATAGGCGAGGGACATGTTGCGAAACGCGGTACCCATCTCCGAGGCGTAGACCGCCTCATCCACGTCGAGCTCGCGGCCGGCAAACGCCGAAAGACCGGCCCGGACCGCCTCGAACCGCTCGTCCCGGCTGGCCTCGGGTCGCACCAGCGCGTGGGTCGCGATCGCGCCGATGTTGACCATCGGATTTTCGGGACGCTGGGTGCGGGGATCCAGGGAGGCGGAGTTGAAACTCTCCCCGCTGGGCTCGACCCCGATCCTGTCCAAGACCGTCTCAAACCCGCGCTCCTGAAGGGCGAGGGCATAGACAAACGGCTTGGAGATCGACTGGATGGTGAAGCGCTCGTGGATGTCTCCGGCCGCATAGATCTTGCCGTCGGACATACACAGCGCGCTGGCCAGCAGATCGGGATTCGCCCGCGCGAGCTCGGGGATATAGGCCGCAACCTCCCCGTCGTCCCGCGTGTTCTCGAGTACTTCGTGCAGATAGTCCGGGATAGGCGTGTGCATGATTCCAATATAGGAAAACATCCGTGCAAACCCCGGAGACTATCCCCAAACGCTCAGGATCGGTGAGCTGATCATGCCCGGAGCGCTAGTCGCGGAGGAGGCCGAGTTCCAGGGCCAGGGTCACCGCACGGGTGCGATCGCCCACGCCGAGCTTGTCGAAGATGCGCACCAGGTGTGTTTTGACTGTGGCCTCGGAGACGTGCAGCCCCAGGGCGATCTGCCCGTTGGTGCGCCCCTGGGCAACGAGAGCCAGTACCTCGCGCTCGCGCGGGGTGAGGGTGGGGCCGGTGGGCGCGGCGGGCTGACGCATCCGCGACACCAGGGCCGCGGCGATCTCCGGCGCCAGCACCGTTTTGCCCGCGGCGACCGCGCGCACGCCGGCGATGATCTCCTCCTCGGGCGCGGCCTTGAGCAGGTAGCCGGCGGCCCCCGCCTCGATCGCGTCGAGGATCGCATCATCACTCTCATACGTGGTGAGGATCAGCACGCGGGTGTCCGGGCAGTGGGCGAGGATCTGCGCGGTTGCCGCGACCCCGTCTCCGCCGGGCATGCGCAGGTCCATCAGCACCACGTCGGTGGGAATCGCGCGCACCCGCGCGACCGCCTCGGGTCCACTCGCGGCGGTGCCCACCACGGTGATCCCCGCGGCGTCCTCCAGGGTCGCCGAGATTCCGGCGCGCACGATCGGGTGATCGTCCACCACAAAAACCCGTAGCTCGGCGGTCATGATTGCTCCTCGGTGCTCGGAACGGCGCTCGGACGAATATGTGGACGGATGCTCGGATCAGTGTGGGGATCGGAGCTCGGAGCGGTGCCCGGATCGGCACTCAGCGGAAGCTCGACGCTCAGCAGAGCCCCGCCCTCGGGCTGTGCAGTCAGGGCGACCGTGCCGCCCACCCCTCCCAGGCGTTCGGCCAGACCGGCGAGCCCAAACTGCCCACCGGTCGGCTGAGCGGTGGCGGCCTCCTCCCCCGGTGCGTGTGGCTCGGGGGCCGCGGTGATCGGGCCGCGACCGTTATCCGCGATCCCGAGTCGCACGCTCGCCCGGCCCGAGGCCACGCGCACCCACGCGGTATTGGCCCCCGAGTGTTTGCGCACGTTGGCCAGCCCCTCCTGGACGCAGCGCAGCAGGATGACCTCCTCGGCGCGGGACAGTACAAGCCCAGGATCCAGCGAGAATTCCAGGTCCACGGCGATCCCGGTTTCCCGGGCAAACCGGGTGCAGAAGCGCTCCAGGGTTTCGGCGAAGGTCGATTCCTCGAGCGAGGAGGCGGTCGCGACCATCGCCCGGGTTTCGGCGAGCGCCTCGGCGGCGCTGGACTCGATCAGCCGCACAGTGTCCACAAGCTTGGGTGAACCCGCCTCGGCCTGACGCAGTGCGCTGCGCGAGAGCATCACCACGCCGGTCAGGGTCTGAGCGACGGTATCGTGCAGGTCTCGGGAGAGACGCCCCCGCTCGTGCATGGCACCGGCGTCGCGGTTGAGCGCGGCGATCTCCTCCTGCCGCAGGCGCAGCTGGTCGTAGAGGCGCGCGTTCTCGGCGCTCACCCGGGAGATGCCCGAGATCCACAGTCCCATCGCCAGGTTGAACGCATAGGACACGGCGCCGATGACCAGGGCATTCCCCGGCCAGTCCGGCCCCTCGGTGCCGAGGATCGAGGTCGTGGTCATCGCGATGGCGGCGATCCCCGAGAGGATCAGCGGCCGGCGCGGCCGGGCATTGCCCTCCCAGATCATCGGATACAGGATTACCTGGGCGGTGAACATCGAGGGGCTGGCGAAGGTGAGTAGCGCACCAATCGGGATCACCCAGGCGGCACCCCATCCCACCGCGTTGGACTCGTTGCGGGGGCGCGCCCACAGCAGATAGTAGGCCGCCAGGGCCCCCAGGCCCACGGCGATCAGAACCGCGCGGGTTCCCACATCCAGCCGCGAGGCACCCTCGTGGGTGACCGAGACGAAGGCCAGCAGGATCAGCAGCACCATGCAGGCGGAAACCGCAAGGTCCCACCCCCGTCTGAGTTTCATGTCCCTCATTCTGACACAGCGGCTCATACCGTGCGCAGGCGCCGCCCGAACCGGCCGATGGCCAGCAGCAGGAATACGATTCCGAGTGCGGCGAGGATCGCGATCAGCAGCGGTGCCCCCAGCTCGGTATCCCCCACCATCGCGTGCACGCCGAAGTACGTGGCCAGGCTCTCGCCGGCACCCGGCTGAGCGGAATCCAGCGCATCCAGCGGACCCGCGGTGAGGGGTCCACGCACCAGGCTCGCGGCCTGGGCGAAGGGCAGCAGGGTGAGGACCTTGGCGACGCCCGCGGGCAGGGTACCCAGCGGCACATAGGCCCCGGCAAGGAACCCGACCCCGGTTCCCACGATGGTCGACAGCGCCGCAAACGCCCCGGTCGAGGCGATAAACGAGGCAGCCAGGGCCGACAGCGCCGCAAACACCAGGCAGCACAGCAGGGTGATGCCCGCGGCCGTGGCGAGCTCGCCCAGGGTCATCCCGCCGCCGGAGATCGCCAGCGTGATCTGCGCGGCGGCCAGTAGCAGCAGCGAGATCACCGCGGCCACCAGGAAGGCCGCCAACAGGTAGCCGAGGGTCAGGTGTCCGCGCCGGGGCGGGGCAACCAGGAAGTCATCAAAACGGCGGGCCACCCGGTCATCCACAAAGACGGCCATCGCGCCCAGGCTCGCGGTCAGCGAGGTGATCATGATGACCCCGGCAAACACCCAGGCCCGAATGAAGCGGTCCACATCTTCCGCGGGGGCTCCGGGAAGCTGGGCGGTGACCGAGGAAGTGATCTGATTGCCCAGGAAGAACACGTAGAGGGCAACCAGGATCAGCGCCGACAGCAGCGAGAAAAACACCCGCATTCGGTCGCGGAAAAACAGGCGGAGGTTACGCAGGGTCAGGGTCCAGATGGTGGTCATGCGGGGTCCTTGGGGGTATCGCCGGTCACGCTGAGGAACACGTCGTCCATCGTGCCGTGCCGGAATTCGAAGTCGAGGATGTCGGTGTGGTGGGCGGCCAGCAGATCCAGGGCCACGGCGCTTCCGGGCAGGCGCAGCTCGAAGCGGTCGCCCTCACAGGTGCCGGGCAGCGCCGCGCAGGCGGCGATCAGCGCGGCGGCGTCGGGGCGCGGCGTGATGCTCAGTCGGCTGGCTCCGAGCCGGGCCCGCAGCTCGGCGGCGGATCCGCGCTCGACCAGGGCACCCCCGGAGATGATGATCACGTCGTCGGCGAGCTCGGTTTCGGCCAGGTAATGGGTGGTCAGCAGCACGGTCATGCCGGTGGCCCGGCGCAGGGTGTGGATCGCATCCCAGATGCGTTCCCGGCTGGCGGGGTCGAGGCCCGCCGTGGGTTCGTCGAGGATCAGGATGTCGGGCGAGTGGATCAGCGCCCGGGCGATATCCGCGCGCCGCTTCTGCCCGCCGGAGAGGGTGCCGTAGCGGCGATCCAGAAACCCGGTGAGGTCGGTCATCTCGGCCAGCTCGTTGATGCGGGCGTCGGTGCTCGCCGCGTCGAGCCGGTAGAGCCGGGCGCGCACGGTGAGGTTTTCGCGCACGCTGAGCAGCGGATCCAGCACCGAGGTTTGAAACACCACCCCGATTCGGCCGCGGATGCGCGCGGTGGCCGCGGGTCCCGAACCCACCCGGTCGCCCAGGACGTCGATCACCCCCGCGTCAAAACCCAGCAGGGTCGAGATGCAGGCGATCGTGGTGGACTTCCCGGCCCCGTTGGCACCGAGCAGCGCGCAGAGGCTTCCGGCCTCCACGTCAAAGCTCAGGCCGGCTACCGCTGTGGTCCCGGAATACTGTTTCCGGAGGTCGTGAATATGGAGTGCAACCGTCATACCTCCATGCTGGCGGCCGCGCGCATCCGCGGGGAGGCACGATCGAGGGACCCCGGGGTCAACCGATCGGTTGACGGAGGGGAGGTCGACGGGTGCTCAGGAGAGGCTCGCCGACGGGCGGCTAGCGGCGACTTGCCAACGACCGAAGTGTTCCCCGCGGCTAGCGGGCAGCGCGCTCCAGCCGGATCGCCTCTCGGATCGCCTGACGCGCGCGGATGCGATCCCCGGCCCCGTCATAGACGATGCCCAGCCGGAACCAGGCGGTCCAGCTCTCGGGTTCGGCCTCGACGGCCGCGCGATAGGCGGGGAACAGCTCGTCCACGGCGGCGCGTTCGGGGCGTCCGCTGGGGCGTACCGGAACCTCGTCCTCGGGCACCAGGCCACGCTCCTCCAGCAGGCGGCCCAGACGGCTGGATGCCGACCCGAACCGCAGCTCCCGCCACAGGGCCCAGACCCCGGCGAGCAGCAGCACCACCAGGGCGATGCCGATCACGATCGCGATGGGCTGCCCTGTGCCGATCGCCACCAGCGCCTTCTGACCCACCAGGATCAGGCAGATCACCAGGAAGGCGGAGACCAGGATGGCGGGCAGTCGGGCGCGCACTAGCGTGCCCCCGCCTCGTCGGTGCGGGCGCGCATCAAGCCTGGCCGCCCAGGCCCAGGTCGATCACGTTTTCCAGCCCCACCACGAGGCCGCTCACGTGCTGCGCCCGGGCGAGGGCCAGCGTGATGCCGTGCTCATAGGCGCTCTGGTCGATGGTGTCGTGGGCGATGGTCAGGGTCTCCCCCGGCCCACCCAGGATCACCCGCTGCTGGGCGACGATCCCGCGCTGGCGCAGGCTGTGCACCGGAATCCCGGCGATCAGTTCGCCGCGGGCGCGCTGGTCCACGTGCGGGGCCTCCACCGGGCCGAGATCGGCGCGGGCACGGTCGATCAGCTCGGCCGTGCGCACGGCGGTGCCGCTCGGGGAATCGATCTTGGTGGAGGCGTGGGACTCGATGATCTCGATCGACTCATAGAATCGCGAGGCGAGGATCGACAGCGCGGTGCCCAGCGCCGATCCCACCGAGAAGTTGGGGATGATCAGCACGCCGCGGCCGGTCGGGATGGTGCGCTCCAGCGCGTCCAGCTTCTCCCGGGACCACCCCGAGGTTCCCACCAGCACGTTGGCACCGGCGGCCAGCGCATGGGCGACCACCGCGGGGCTGATCGCCGGGGTGCTCACGTCGACCACCAGGTCGGCGCCGTCCATCTCGGACAGGTCGCTGCGTGAGGTCAGGGCCGCGTGCACCTCATAGTCGGGGCTGGCCTCCAGCAGTCGGCTAAACAGTCGTCCCATTTTTCCGCTGGCACCAACGATCGCAACCCGTGTAGTCATACCCCTAATCTAGCAACTTCGTGGTCCGGAGTGACGACACACCCCACCCCACCGAACGCGAGCCCGGTGGGGTGGGGTGGGGCGACGGCTAGCGCCGCGAGTGTGCGTTTGCCACACGTCGACGCGGACGGAAGGCCAGCCCCAGGGCCAGCAGGATCAGCGCACCACCCAGGAAGGCGATCGGCGCGGTCCCGGTGGGGGCCAGGGCGGTCGAGTCAGTGCCCGCTCCGCCGCCGGGGAGCGCGGCCGGATCCGTACTCGGGTCCGTGCTCGGATCCGTGCTCGGATCCGTGCTTGCGGTCGCCTCGGGCGAGGGATCGGCACTGGGCTCGACACTCGGGGTCGGCGTACCGCTCGGCGTGATGCTCGGCTTCGGAGTCGGCCCGGTACTCGGCTCGGGAGTGGGATCCACACTCGGGTCCGGGCTCGGGCCCGGACTCGGGTCGATACTCGGCTCGGGCGTGGGATCCACGCTGGGTTCCGGACTCGGATCCACGCTGGGTTCCGGGGTCGGATCCACGCTGGGTTCCGGGGTCGGATCCACGCTGGGTTCCGGACTCGGGTCGATACTCGGCTCGGGTGTCGGTTCGGTGCTCGGCTCCGGCGTGGGCTCCGGTGCCGGCTTTCCGGCGCGAATCGCGTAGTACGGATCCGAATCGGTCACCTCCAGGCCGGCGTGCACGAGGTTTCCATCGAGATCGGTCATCGGCTCACCGGTCACCCGGTAGTTCTGATCCACATCGGGCAGAATCACCGAGGCACGAACGACGGCCTCGCTGGCATGGGTCTGCGGCGACTCGTCCGCTACACCATCGGTCTGGGCCGGCAGGGTCAGCTCGCCCGCGCACTCAAAGCTGGTGCTCGGTGCCCACGGGCCCGGCCAGGTCATCCCCGCGCTGCCGTCGGGGAACTCACACCGCGCGTTGGCCAGCGGAGATCCCTCCAGGGTCTGCTCGGACAGGACGATATCCGCCAGCGTGCTGCCCCCGATGTTACTGACGGTCCAGCGCACGGGCTCAACAATATCGGCACCGTTCGCATAGGGATATTCGATCGCGGTTTCGGCGGTGTTCGCATCGCGATAGTAGTCGGCATCGCCGAAGCCGAGCGGCTTGGTCACGATGCCCGCGGTCAGCGGGGCGCTGAAGTTGTCGCGGGCGTCGTAGCGCACCACGCGGACCCCACCGGTCACCGCGTTGTAGCGCGCGGTGTTGGTGAGCACGGCGTTGCGGACCGGATCGGTGGCCACGATGCGTGCCTCATCGGTGTGGGCACCGCCCACGCCGTACAGGCCCAGCCACCCGGTGCACTGAAACATGCCCGCGTCACCGGGGGCCCAGGTGGCGCCGCCGGAAACGGAAGCCTCCCAGGTGATGTTCCAGGTGCCGTCCGGTGCCTGCACTCCCACGGTTTGCCTGGCATCGCCCGGGAAGGCGCACATCACGTTTTCCAGGGCTTCGGACCCGTTGATCAGGCGGTCGGAGACGGTCACGTTGGTCAGCGGAGTGCCGCCACGGTTTACCATTTCGATGACCACTTCCCGGCCCTTTTCGAGGTCGTAGATCCGGGCATCCGCCATCGTGGGCGCGGTGTCCGCGACCCGTCCGGGGATCGCACCAATCTCGCCCTTGACGATCCCCAGGCCGCTCGCGGATCCGCCACCGCTGACGCCGTTATTGATGGTGGTCCAGAGGATCGATTCGGCGGCCCGACCATTGATTCGGGTGATCGCGGTGTTCAAATACTGGGGCAGCGTGGCATCGGTGATTTCCACGTCATAGCGCAGCATCAGATAGCCGAACCGGGGACCGGTCGTGTCCAGATGCGCGGTGAAGCCACCCTCCGACTGTTCCACGACCGAGAATCCGAGGTCCACGGCCCGGGTCGCGGGCTTGAAGGCGGTCCCCCAGCGCGGCCATCCGTTGGCGTTCACGTCGGTGGCCTCGGAGGCCAGCAGCACATAGGAATCGGGGACGATGCGCTGACCGGGGCTGTTCAGGCGATCCTCGATGGTCACATCGGTCCACGGAATCGGCTCGCCGGCGGCGGTGAGCTGGGTCCGAGGCAGCCAGATATCGCAGTAGAGCGAGGTGCCTCCCTCGCGCCAGTAGCAGTACTTATGTGTCACCTCGGGGTCGGGGGCGGGAATGGCCGGGTTGGTGATGATGATCGACACCGTGGTGGTGCCGGTATCGGTCACAAACTCCAGCGGTACCGGGTCCTCCCCGGGTATCACGGTCGAGCTAATCGTGCTGAGCACGCGCACAGTGCCGGAGGCGAGCTGGTTGTCCCCCACAAACTTGGAGAACACCAGCTTCACGGTGGCCGGCGTGCCCGCCTTCTGCGGGCTGAGCGTCATGGTTCCCAGTAGGTTGCCGGCGTCGTCAAACATGTTGCTGGTCACCGCGGCACCGGAGATCTGCAGTTCGGCGGGGAAGGTGATCGTGGCGGTGTCGCCCTCGTTGATCACGCAGTCGGCCGTTTTGCTCCAGTTGAACCCGATCATCAGCCGCGAATAGCGACTGACGGTGGTGCCCTCCACGCTCTGGCCGGCCTCGTTGGAGACGGTCACGGCATCAATCACGCAGCCGCGTTCCACACCTTCGGGGGCCGCCTGTGCGGCGGCGGGTGCCAAGACCAGGGCGGATGCGGTGAGCAGGGCCGAAAGCAGCAGCGCGGCCAGGCCGCGTCGTGGGCGAGTGTGCGCACTATTCGGTGGGGCGCCCCACCTCAATTCAGTATTTTTAAACATATCGAGCTTACGATATGTAATATTTGAGACCCGATTTGCCTCGCGGTTCAGAATGTCGGAAAGTGAACGCGACCCTGTCTCGATCACACTCGTGATTAAAGTGCGCGACCGCGGCGTAGCATTATTGCATGCTCACCTTTCACCGCCTCGGCACCGATACTCCCGATTCGCACACGCTCCTGATGGAGTACTTTGGCGAACGCGCGGTCGGGTTTGAAGACGGAGACTACGTGGTCACCCTGCCCGACCCGGCACGCTTCATTCCCCCGGCCGGCTCGTTCATCGTGCTCGCCGAGGATGACACCCTGCTCGGATGCGGCGGCGTACGCGCGCTCTCCCCCACCCGGTTCGAGATCAAGCATGTCTACCTGCGCCCGGCCACGCGTGGACGCGGCCTGGGCCGCACCCTGCTAAACCGACTCGAGGAGGAGGCTCGCGCGCTCGGAGCAACCGAGCTGGTCCTGGATACCAACGCGACCCTGGCCGCCGCCGGCGGACTGTACCGCAGCTCGGGCTATGTGGAAATCGAGCCCTATAACTCAAACCCCAACGCCAACCACTGGTACGGCAAGACCCTCACCGACTAGCCGGCGAAACCAGAAAGTCACCCCGCGTGCGGGGTGACTTTTTGTATGGGGGCCACCGGTGGTGACACCAACGACGGCCGCCCAGCAGAGCCCAGCCCAGTGGCGGGCAGCTCAGCGGCGGCCGGCTCGGCGGACGTTAAACCGGCAGCGGATCAGGCAGTCCGGTCCGCAGCTCCATCGGCAGGTGGGCCAGATCGTTGTGGGTCAGCAGGGTCCAGGGCCGACCGGGCTTGCGGTGGATCACCGTGAGCCCACAGTTGGCCTGGTCCAGGGTCATCCAGCGCCAGTCGGGTGCGCCGAGCACCTCCCGAACAAACCAGGCGATCACGAAGTTGTGGCTGATGATTAGGTCGTGTCGCTCGCCACTCTTGGGGGCCAGGAACTCGGCCACCGCATCGTTCATCTGCGCCGTGCCGGCCTCGGTTTCGGCGTCGGTGATGCCGCCGAAGAACGAGTCAAACGCGCTCGGGGTATCCGGGGTCTTGCCGGTTGGCACGCAGTCAAACAGCAGGGCCGAGGATTCCAGCGAGATCGAGGGCAGACGCTCGGCGATCAGCTCGGCCGTTTCGGCGGCCCGCTGCAGCGGGGAGTGGTAGGCGGCGGTGAGCGGAAGCCCGCTCAGGCGTTCGGCGATCAGCCGGGCCTGGCGACGACCACGCGGGGAGAGGGGTCCGTCGGGCATTCCGTGTTCGGCGTCCTGCTGTTCGCCATGACGCACGAGGTACAGATACTGGCTCATGATCGTTTCCCTTCTAAGGACTCACCGAAGCCGTCAAATACACTCTCGTCGATTGCCCCCACCGCGGCAACCGTAAACTGCCGATCCGCGAGTTCGCGAGCGAGTGCTCGCACGTCCTCGGCGGTGACGGCGGCAAGCATCTCCAGGATGGTGTCTAATTCCTGGAACTCGCCGAGAATCAGGTCGGCGCGGCCAAGCCGCGACATCCGCGAGTCGGAATCCTCGAGGGCGAGCGCCGAGGCACCGGAGAGCTGCCCGAGGGCGCGCGCCATCTCCTCCTCGGTGACCCCGTCCGTGGCCATCGTGATCAGTTCCGCATACATCAGGTCGGCAACCTCGCGGGCGCGGGCCGGGGTACACGCAGCGCCGAGCCCAAACACTCCGGTATCGGAGAACGCGCTGGAGAACGAGTACACCGAGTAGGCGAGCCCTCGCTTCTCGCGGATCTCCTGGAACAGGCGTGAGGACATGCCACCGCCGAGGATCGAGTTGAGGATGCTCATGACCGGCCAGCGCTCGTCCCGCATTGCGATTCCGGTGCAGCCCAGGAGCAGATGCACCTGCTCGATCGGGCGATGCTCCACCACAAGCGAGCGAGCGGGCCGGGTATTCACCGGCACCAGCGGACGACGCGGCACCGGATCGGCCTGAATAGTCGGATCCCAGCCGGCCTCGGTCAACGCGGACACCACATCGGCGACCAGCTCATCATGACGCACGGCCCCGGCCACCGAGATCACCACATCGGCGGCGCGGTAGTTGCGGGCATAGTGCTCCAGTACGGCCTCGCGGGTGCACGCCTCGATGGTCTCGGGGGTACCACCGATCGGGCGGGCCAGCGGGTGCTCGCCGAGCACGGCCTCAAACAGGAGCTCCCAGACCGCGGTCCCGGGATCGTCCTCCCGCATCGCCAGTTCCTCGATGATGACCTGACGCTCGCGCTCAAACTCCTCGGGGTCGATCAGCGAGGAGGCGATCATATCGGCGAGGACCGAGGTGGCCATGCCGAGGTCCTGGTCGCGAACCTTGGCGTAGTAGCAGGTGTATTCCTTGGCGGTCAGCGCGTTGTGCTCGCCGCCGACGGCGTCAAAGGCGATCGCGATATCCAGCGCGCTGCGGGTCGGGGTGCCCTTGAACAGCAGGTGCTCGAGGAAGTGGGTGGATCCAAACCCCGAGGCACCCACGGCGGACTCGGTGGCCAGCTCATCGCGGGAACCCACACCCACCCAGAAGCCGATCGTGGCGCTCTGGGCGGCGGGCATCTCCTCGCTGAGAATCCGCAGGCCGGTGGGCAAAACGGTGCGCCGAATCCGCGAGCCGGCCGCGGTTTCAAAGTCGATATTGGGCTCGGTGAGGGGGAACGCTCTCGGGGGAATCATCGGCTCCACCCTAAGCCAGGACGCTCACATTCCGATGGGTTTGTCCGGCGCGGGGCCAAATTAGCACCCCGACGCAGCGGACCATCGCGACTAGGAGTGCCACACTTTTTCCAGTTCGGCGCTCTGCGCACGGGTCAGCGAAATGGCCGGTGCGGCCATCAGCGCGTCCACCTGCTCGGGGTCATTCGCGCTCACCACCGGGGCGGTGATGCCGGGGCGCGAGAGCACCCAGGCCAGCGCGATCGTGGTGGGGGTGACCCCCTGCTCCTCGGCCACCCGGTCCAGCACCTGCAGCGCGCGCAGACCCTGACGGTTGACCAGGCTGCTCACCCGGGTTCCGCGTGCGGTGGTGTCCAGCTGCGCCCGCGAACGGTACTTGCCGCTGAGGAAGCCGTTTTCCAGGGTCAGGTAGGGAACCACCGCGAGGTTTTGGCCCCGCGACACCAGTTCCAGGGTTCCCTCGTAGCTGCTGCGGTGCAGCAGCGAGTAGTGGGTGCCCACCGCGGCGATCCGCGGGTAGCCCGAGGCCGCCAGGATGCGCGCCTGAACCAGGCGTTCGGGACGGTAGGCGGATACCGCGAGGTGACGCACCTTGCCGCTCTCGATCAGCCATTCGACGGTCCCGAGGGCGTCCTCGAGTGGAACGGTGGGGTCATCATCGTGGAAGTAGAGGACGTCGATGTAGTCGGTCTGCAGGCGCTCCAGGCTCGCCTCGACCGCGCGCACGATGCTGACCGATCCCAGGCCCGGGTTGTCCGGGTGGCGGCCGATCTTGGTCGCGATGACACTCTGATCGCGGACCCCTCGGCGCGACATCCAGGAGCCGATGATGTGCTCGCTGCGACCGGCCGAGTAGCTGTCCGCAGTGTCCAGGAAGTTTCCGCCGAGCTCGGCGTAGCGATCCAGGATGAGTTCGCAGTCGGCTGTCTGGGCGGTCCACCCAAACACCGAGGTACCCAGCGCAATCGGGTGCACCCGCAGGCCAGTCTGGGCCAGGTCACGTCGCTCGGCGGTGCTGGAGTTTTCAGGCGTACCCACGGGGACGAGTCCGGGCAGGGTGAGCGGGATCGACTCCGATCCAACCGTCATCTGCTTCAGCACCGGCACTCCCCTCGTCATCCGACGCGATGGCGAATTTTGCCGACTTTTCGCCACCTGAGACGTAGTCTATGTCGGGTTTCACCCTCCACCTCACCCCGACGCGAACGTTTTTCGACGAACCGATAACAATTTGGATACGACATGTGATGCGATATCCGTGAGATCCGCTATGACGGGGCCGCGCCCACCTCCGAAAATCCCGCGGCCCGGCACCGAATCTCTCAGGTTTTCAGGGGCTAGCAGCTGCCGGGGCACTCGGCGGGGTCGCCCAGCTCGGGCAGCAGCGCGGCGAGGACCGGGGCCAGCGCGGCATTGAGCGCGGCAACCTGATCGGGGTCGAGATGGTCAAACAGCACTTCGCGCACCCGCTCGACGTGTCCGGGGGCGGCGTCCACGATCTTCGCAAAGCCCGCCTCGGTGAGGGTGGCGATCATTGCCCGGCGGTCGGTGGGGACCCGCTCGCGCACAATCCACCCCTCCTGTTCGAGCCGCCGGGCCGCGTGTGACAGCCGCGAGAGCGACCCATTGGTCACCAGCGCCAGGGTACTCATCGGGAGCCTGCGCTCGGGGGCCTCGGAGAGCATGGCGAGGACGTAGTACTCGTAGCGGGTGAGTTCCACATCCGCGCGCAGCTGGGCATCCACGGTGGCCGGGAGGATCTCGCTGATCGCCTGGAGTCGCTTCCACAGGGCGATTTCTTCGTCATTGAGCCAGCGCGGGGTATCCATGAGTCCACCCTATCGAAATTCCGTGAAGCTTCAATACTTGCGAGTTCAACTATTTATCGCTACGGTGAGGTTCTGCCCGTTTTCAGGGCCCCACTTCCCCAAGGAGACCCCCGTGTTTATTGCCCTGATCATCCTCAACGCCCTGCTGGCCCTGGTCTTCGTCGGTTCCGGTGGCATGAAGGTGGTGTCCCCGATCCCGCGGCTGAGCGAGCGCGGCATGACCTTCGTGGACCGCTACCCCACCGCCTTCACCCGCTTCATCGGCATCGTCGAGGTGCTCGGTGGCATCGGCCTGATCCTGCCGGTGGTGACCGGGGTGGCCCCGATCCTCACCCCGATCGCCGCCGTGGGTCTGGCCATCATCATGATCGGAGCGATCGTGATTCACGTGCGCCACTCGGAGCCGGTCATTCCCGTGGTGGTCCTGACCCTGCTGAGCCTGGCCGGCGCGGTGCTGGGCTTCGTCTACGTCGCGGCCTAGCCTCTCCCCCACACGCCCGTCGATGCCACCTTGCACCGGCGGGCGTTGTGTGTGCCGGGGCGTCCGACAGTGGATGTTCTAAAATCCGCAGCGGCCGCCGCACAGGCGCCGGGCAGGTGAGAGCCTAACCAGTGGCACGGGCCCGTGCCACGCCCGCTCCCGTCTGGACCCACGCATGCTCTCAGCATCTTCCCGCTCCGCCGTTCTCGCCAGTCTTCCGCTGGTCCGTGCCAAGATCGAGCAGATTACGCCGATCTTCTATGAGCGCATGTTTGCCGCGCACCCCGAGTTTCTGGATGGTCTCTTCAACGAAGCCAACCACAAGAGCGGCATCCAGCATTCGGCGTTCGCCCTGGGATTTATCTCGATGGCAGCCCGCATGGCGGAGGAGGAGAACGATGCGGTGGATGCGATGCTCACCCGGATCGCCCACCGCCACACGGCCCTCGGCGTGAGCGCAAGCCAGTACGACATCGTGCACGATCACCTGTTTGAGGCGATGGAGGTGGTGCTGGCCGACGCCTTCACCCCCGAGGTTCGCCGCGCCTGGAACGACGTGTACTGGCTGCTGAGCAACGTCCTGCTTCGCGTCGAGTGTGACCTCTATGATGCCCAGGCGAGCTTTGCACGCTGGACCTTCTGGTGGGTCACCGCCCGCGAGGAGCACGGCGATACGGTGTTTTTGACCTTCGAACCGGTGACCGATACGCCGGTGTCTCCGGCGGTTCCCGGCCAGTATGTGAGTGCTCGGGTCACGACCCCGTCGGGACGCAAGCAGGCTCGTCAGTACACGCTGATTAGCGGCGGCGGCGCCGCCCGACAGATCGCCGTCCGGCGCAGCGAGGGCGGCATGGTGTCTCCGGTCCTTAACGATTCGCTGGCCGTGGGCGACATGCTGGAACTCTCCAATCCCTACGGCAACGTGGTGCTCACCCCGAGCGAGGCCCCGCTGGTCCTGATCACCGCCGGCATCGGGGCAACCCCGGCGGCGGGGATGCTGCGGGCGCTGGTCGAGGCTGGCAGCGACCGTCGCGTTCAGGTGTTCCACGCCGACCGCTCCCCCGCCCACTGGGCGCTACGCGAGCGGATCATCGCCGACGTGCGGGCGCTGCCGAGCGCAACCCTGGAAACCTGGTATCAGGAGGGCGGCGACGCCGCGAGTTTTACCGGCGACATGAACCTCACCCTGATGGCGATTCCCGACGACGCCGACGTGGTGCTCTGCGGCCCGCTCCCCTTCATGCGGTTGGCCCGCGGCCAGCTCATCGACAAGGGCGTCCCCGCCCGCCACATCCACTACGAGATGTTCGGCCCCGACCTCTGGTATCCCGAGCGGGGTTAACGCACGCATCGCCCGTCGAACAGGACGGGCGATGCGTGTTTGGGGCCTAGCGGTTCAGCGAGGACATGTCCGGGTAGCGTGCGCCAACCGGAGCCGCCACCGCGTCGAGGGTGGCGAGCTGGGCCGCGCTCAGCACCAGGGCGTCGGCGGCCACGTTCTGCTCGAGGTTGGCGACCTTGCGGGTGCCGGGGATCGGGGCGATGTGCTCGCCCTGTGCCAGCAGCCACGCGAGCGCAACCTGGCCGGGGGCCGCGTCCAGCTCACGGGCGACCGCATCCACCTGCTCCACGATGCGAATGTTGGCTTCCAGGCTGTCCCCGGCAAAGCGCGGGTTGAAGCGGCGGAAGTCGTTCTCATCCAGCCCATCCAGGGTGCGAATGGTCCCGGTCAGGAAGCCTCGTCCCAGCGGCGAATACGGCACGAATCCGATACCGAGTTCACGCACAACCGGCAGAATCTCGGCCTCGGGATCGCGGGTCCAGAGCGAGTATTCGGTCTGGACAGCGGTGATCGGGTGCACGGCGTGCGCCCGACGGATGGTGTCGGCGGCAGCCTCGGAAAGCCCAATGTGCCGGATCTTGCCCGCCGCCACCAGCTCGGCCAGCGCACCCACGGTGTCCTCGATGGCCACGTTGGGGTCGACGCGGTGCAGGTAGTAGAGGTCCACATAGTCGGTGCCGAGGCGCTGCAGGGATCCGTCGATCGAGCGGTGCACATTTTCGGGGCTGCCATCGAATCGGCGCTCGCCCTCACCGGTGGGCACAATCCCGAACTTGGTGGCGAGGGTGACCTCTTCGCGGCGACCCGCGAGGGCCTTGCCCACCAGCACCTCGTTGGTGTGCGGGCCATAGATTTCGGCGGTGTCAATGAGGGTGACGCCCAGATCTAGCGCACGATGAATCGTGCGGATCGAGGCGGCATCATCCAGGCCCGCGCCCGAGTAAAACGCGGACATGCCCATGCAGCCCAGCCCCAGCCTTCCGACGCTCAGCGCGCCGCCGGGGGTGTTCTCGCTGCCCAGTGTGGTGGTTTTCATAGGTCGGCTACCTTTCGTTCGTATTCGGCGATCTTGTAGGAGATCGCGTCGAGGCTCGCCTGAGTCTCCCTGAGCTTTTCCACCACGTGCTCCCTGTGCTCCTCGAGCAGCGCAAGCCGCTCGGGGTTCGTGACCTCGCCGAGCCGGGCCAGCCGGGTGTACTCGGCGATGGTGGTAATCCCCATTCCGGTGGCACGCAGCCGGGTCACAAACTGGACCCAGATCACGTCACGCTCCCCGTAGCGCCGCCGGCCCGCCTCGTCCCGGCGAACCGGACGCACAAACAGGTCGGCGCGCTCGTAGTAGCGCAGCGTATCAATGGTGACCCCGGAGAGTTCCGCCAGGGCGGAGATCGAGAGGTCGGTGGTAGTGGTGCTCATATCCGTCACGATAGACCCTGGAGTGCACTCCAGGTCAAGCTCGAACCGTATCTGTCCGCCTTTTCCAACTTGCGCTAGTTGCTCGCACACCGGCATTTGCAGTGGAAAGATGATTCACCTATCAGGGGGGGGGTAAATATGCGTCACAGATCACTCATGACATCACTACTGACCGTTGGGTTAGTTATTGGAGGAGGTATTACCGCGATAAGTCCCGCGCAGGCCTACGGATCTCTCGGCTGCCGTTGGGTGAATCCGGCGGTCCAGCTCAACGCACCCGCACCGCTGCTTTCTGCACCAGCCTGGGGCACCGCCGCAAGCACGTGGTCGTGGCTAAATGCGAGTGTGACGGTCTCGTCTTCGGGCTCACCAGATGTCTACGGCACTTACGAATTGTGGGGAAACACCGTTACATGGAGCGGTGTTACTCGAGGCAAAGGCACAGCGGCCTCCTTTCCTCCCTGTAACGGAGGTAACTGGGTGAACGGACAGATGGAGGTCGTTCTCAACTGGTCCTATGTCGGGTCCTATTCCGCGGCTCAACGCCAGGGAGTAGCCGCTCACGAACTCGGCCATGCCCTAGGACTTGCACACAATCCGTCCTCACGGGCAATCCTGATGTATCCGGATGACAGCCGCACGACCAGTGTGCCGGCCAATGATGACAGGGCAGGAATCAATGCTATCTACTAAGAAACCAGGTAATTTCGTTTCGCTTGGACTTGCAAGCGCACTCATGCTCACCGGATGCTCGGCGACCTCCGAGTCGATCCCGATTCCCGAGATTCGAGATCAGGGATCTCGTGCCCGCACGTATTCGAGCCTCGACGATCTTGCCCAGCGTGCGAGTGCCATCGCCGTGATTGAGCCCACAGGGAGCTCCCGCGAGGTGCCTCTGCCTCCGGGATACGGGCAGCCGGACTCCGCACCGACAGTGTTTGACGTGGTGCGCGTGACGAGCGTGGTGTCGGGCACCCTCGGCGGCGACACCATCGAGATCGCGACTCCGGGCACCGATGACAACACCGGTGCCTCGGCGTTGAGTACCGGTGGGCCCTATCTGGTTTTCCTCGCGCCGGCGATGTACAACACCAACGATCCGATCGGTGGGTATGTCGTGGTCGGCGGACCCGCCGGCCTCTTCGCGAATGCCCAAAGGGACACCCAGACACGGTTTCAACGGGTCGATACGCAGAGCCCCGACCTTCCCAAGAAACTCGACCTTAATGATCGGGCCGCGCTCCCCACCATTACCAAGACCGAAGCCGAGCTGCTGGCCGAGGGACCCTAATCCACAAAACACCGCCGCCCGCCCCGAGAACGGGACGGGCGGCGGTGTGGTGTGAAACCTGAGGATTAGTCCTCGGCCGGAGCCTCGGCGGCAGCCTCATCGGCGACCACCGGCGACAGCGACAGCTTGCCGCGGTCGTCGATCTTGGTGATCTCCACCAGGATCTTCTGGCCCACGCCGAGCACGTCTTCGACGTTCTCCACGCGCTTGCCACCGGCAAGCTTGCGTACCTCGGAGATGTGCAGCAGGCCGTCCTTACCGGGCAGCAGCGACACAAACGCACCGAAGGCGGCCAGCTTCACGACGGTTCCGAGGAACTGCTCGCCGATCTCCGGGTTGGTCGGGTTCGCGATGGCGTTGACCTGCGCACGCGCAGCCTCGGCCGACGGACCGTCCACGGCGCCGATGTACACGGTGCCGTCCTCTTCGATCGAGATGTCCGCGCCGGTCTCGTCCTGGATCGCGTTGATCGTCTTGCCCTTGGGGCCGATCAGCTCACCGATCTTGTCCACCGGGATGTTGACGCTGATCACGCGGGGCGCGGTCGGAGCCATCTCGTCGGGGGTGTCGATCGCGGCGTTGATCACGTCGAGGATCTTGGTGCGGGCATCCTTGGCCTGGGCCAGGGCTGCGGTCAGCACCGATGCGGGCAGACCGTCCAGCTTGGTGTCCAGCTGGATGGCGGTGATGAACTCGGAGGTACCGGCGACCTTGAAGTCCATGTCGCCCAGTGCGTCCTCGGCACCCAGAATGTCGGTCAGTGCGGCGTAACGGGTCTGGCCGTCCACCTCATCCGACACGAGGCCCATGGCGATACCGGCCACGGGTGCGCGCAGCGGCACACCGGCGTTCAGCAGCGACAGGGTCGAGGCACAAACCGAACCCATCGAGGTCGAACCATTGGAGCCCAGCGCCTCGGATACCTGACGGATCGCGTAGGGGAACTCCTCGCGGCTCGGCAGCACCGGCACAAGGGCGCGCTCGGCCAGGAAGCCGTGCCCGATCTCGCGACGCTTCGGGCTACCCACGCGACCGGTCTCACCGGTGGAGTAGGGCGGGAAGTTGTAGTGGTGCAGGTAACGCTTGCTCTTGTTCGGGCTCAGCGAGTCGATCTGCTGCTCCATCTTGAGCATGTTCAGCGTGGTGACACCCAGGATCTGGGTCTCGCCGCGCTGGAAGATGGCCGAACCGTGCACGCGCGGGATGACCTGAACCTCGGCGTCGAGCGCGCGGATGTCCGCTGCGCCACGGCCGTCGATACGGACACCGTCACGCAGGATGCGACCGCGGACAACGTCCTTGGTCACGGCCTTGTAGGCGGCGGAGAACTGGTCCAGAACGATCTGCTCGACCTCTTCGGCCTCAACCTTGGCGGCCACGGCTGCCTTGGTGCGGTCCTTGAGCTCGTCGTCGGCGTTCTGACGCTCGGTCTTGTCGGCGATCTGGTAGACCGAGGTCAGCTCCTCGAGAGCCAGCTCGGAAACCAGGGCCTTGCCGGCCTCGGTGTAGGGCAGGAAGACCGGGTAGTCGGCGATTTCCTTGGCAGCCTGGGCGGCCAGCGAAGCCTGAGCCTCAACGAGCTGCTTGATGAACGGCTTGGAAGCCTCAAGACCGGCGGCCACGACGGCCTCGTTCGGCTTGGTAGCACCACCCTTGATCAGGTTCCAGCTGTTCTCGGTAGCCTCGGCCTCCACCATCATGATGGCGACGTCCTGCTTGCCGTTGGCGTCGGTCACAACGCGACCGGCAACGGTCAGGTCGAAGACGGCGTCTTCTACCTGAGCGGCGGTCGGGAAGACGATCCACTGGTCATCCGCGCTGTTGGCACCCGGGATCAGGGCCAGGCGCACACCGGCAATCGGACCCGAGAAGGGCAGACCCGAGATCTGGGTCGAGGCCGAAGCGGCGTTGATGGCCAGGGCGTCGTAGAACTCACCCGGTGCGATCGACAGCACGGTGATCACGATCTGAACCTCGTTGCGCAGACCGGTCACAAACGACGGGCGCAGCGGACGGTCGATCAGACGGCAGACCAGGATGGCCTCGGTCGAGGGGCGACCCTCGCGGCGGAAGAACGAGCCGGGGATCTTGCCGGCTGCATAGCTGCGCTCTTCAACGTCAACGGTCAGCGGGAAGAAGTCGAAGTTATCCTTCGGGTGCTTGCTGGCGCTGGTAGCCGACAGCAGCATGGTTTCCTCGTCGAGGTAGGCGGCAACGGCACCCTGTGCCTGCTGTGCCAGACGTCCGGTTTCGAACCGGACGGTGCGCTTACCGAACTTACCGTTGTCGAGAACGGCCTCGGCAAACTTGATTTCGGGACCCTCCATAGGTCACATCTCCATTCGCGTCTGAGCGCGCGCCGGGCGCGCGCTCGTTGGCCCGCGAAGGTTGGGGCGACGGTACTTGCTCAGACCACGACCTGGGTCTGGCTGATCTCCAGTAGAAAGTCACCCTGCGAACCGTATTATTCGAGAGGAACCTACCACCGAGGACCAGCTTCCTGCCGGCCTATCCCACGCGGAGTTAGTGGCTTCCCGAAGCGGGAGGCCACCTCAACACTACCAGAGGGGGTCGCACAGAGGGAGGGTGTGGCGTGATCGAATCGACCACACGCGGGGGTGGGCTAGGCGCGGTGTGCGGCGCAGTCCAGGGCCGCATCCATGCTGCGTACCCGCTCGATCAGCGCGGGATCCTCGGCCTCGGCGGCCAGCGCGGCGGCGGTATCGATCGCGTGGCGCACCCCGCGACCGGCCGAACGGGCCTCGCAGGCGCAGGCGATATCGATCAGTGCCTCGACCATGGCCGGGGTGTTGGCTTCGGCTTCCGCCCGCTCATACGCGGCGGTGAGCTCCTCCATGCTGCTGGAACGTTCACGACGCTTCCACAGACCCATCCAGGTTCCCTTTCCGGCGAAAACAACAACGGTACACACTAACCCATTTCGCTGGAATCACCCATCCTGGCGTGGCGACGGGGGTTCGCGCTAGGCCGGCTCGACCGGAGCTTCCGTCGAGCGGCGACGGGGTTCGCGCTAGGCCGGCTCGACCGGAGCCTCTGACGAACGGCGCCGAGGACGGGGCACGGTCACCAGCAGCACGCCGGCGGCGATGATCGCACCGATCACCGTGTCCAGCACCCGCTCGAAGGCCACGGCCTCGGCGTTGACGTGCGAGTTTCCGGCGATCAGCAGCGCGAGCGGGGTGATCAGGGTCAGGGCGAGCCCGTAGTGGCGCGAGATGACCAGCTGGGTGACACCCTGGAAGATCCCCAGGATGATCGCCAGCACAAACCCGTGCGGCTGCATCAGCGCGAGCAGCAGGAAAACCCCGGCGCCCAGCAGGGTTCCCAGGACCCGGTGGGTTCCGCGTTCCAGGGTCAGCCGTCGGCTGTGTCCCACGCTGAGGATCGCCATGGCCGTGCACACGATCCAGTAGCCCCGGTGTCCGTCGATTCCAATCCCCACCAGGGTTCCCAGCACCACCGCCACCACCATGCGCACGGTGGCCAGGTAGCTGTTGTCATCAAATCCGAAGCGGCCAAAGATTCCCGCGACCGGGGTACGCACGGGCTGGGCGCGCCGAATCCTCGGCACAATCAGCGGGGCGATCACCACCAGGTAGGCCAGGATCGCCCCGGCGGCAACCAGCGCAATGACCTCCCATCCGGGCAGGCCCGCACCCCCGCTCGTGCGCGGGGCGGCCAGCTGCACGCCGATTCCGGTCACCAGGGTGAACATGAACGCACCGGGGGCACCGACGTTATATCCCGCGGAGAGAATGGAGGAGAGGACTCCCGAAATCAACACCACGATCAGCGCGGTCGCATGCGATCCCGAGCCGAGCACCCCGAGCCCCGCCGAGAGGATCAGTGCGACCACCACAAACGGCAGCGCCCGGACACGGTCCAGGCGCGAGATTCCGCCCCCGTACATCGCCGCGAAGGCGCCGGTTCCGGCGAGCAGTCCCAGCTGGGGTGCACCGAGGGCGGTACCGATGGTGATCGGGAGGAACATCGCGATGCCCGCCTGGACGGCGGCCGGCCAGCGGGGGCCGCCCGGGGCAAATCGCACCAGACTGGAGGCGATTCCGCGCTCGGCCATGCATTCTCTCCCCGTTATATGGTGCGGGTGACATACCCGTAGTACGTTCCAGAGTACAGCGCGACCATTCGCCCCGCGGTACGCGCGGGCGGAAAACGCGCGCGCCGACTCTCCGAGACGCGCGGTGGCGAAGACTAGGCGAGCTCGGCCGGGAGGACCGAGAGATCCAGGTCGACGGTGAGGTTGTGACCCAGGGTGCTCTTGAGAATCTGCGCGGGCACGCTGACATACTCGCCGCGCGCGGCAAGGGGTTCGAGGCGCTCGAGCAGGTCACGGTCCTGCTCGGGGGCGATGAATCCCACCAGATAGACCTTGCCGCCGCCCTCCATCTGCACACCCACGCGCAGGTTGCGGGAGACGCCGCTGGTGATGCCGGGCACCAGGATCGCGGCCGGGAAATCCCCGCGCCACGCCTGCACGGTGGTCAGGGGGCTGCGGAAGAAACGGCTCTCGGGCACCGGGGTGCGCGAGGCGAGGGTGGTGACCTCACCCACGGTATCCGCATCGCGACCCAGGGCGCGCAGGCTCACGTCCCGCAGCGAGGTGAGCGGCTTGCGGGCGGCCTTGGGACCACTCCCCCAGCGCCAGAGCCACACCAGCAGGTAGAGCCCGATCGCGACCAGGACCGCCACGGCGACGATATGCGCGACGCCGTCGACCAGCGGAAGCAGCACCGATCCCGCCACAAAGTACACAAGCAGAACCAGCACCGGATATCCGACCCACTGGGTCAGGGCGCGGCGCGGACGGGGCGTGGTCGGGGTGGTCATACCGGGATCATCCTCTAAATTCTGCGGGGAAAAGACGAGGGGCCGCCGATCATTCCCAGAGGAAGATCGACGGCCCGACGAGAGCGTTGAAAACGCGAAGAACTGTGTCGCGAACTAGCGGCGCAGGCCGAGGCGCTCGATGAGCGAACGGTAGCGGTTGATGTCCACATCCTGCAGGTAACCCAGCAGACGACGACGCTTACCCACCATGAGCAGCAGGCCACGACGCGAGTGGTGGTCGTGCTTGTGCTCCTTGAGGTGCTCGGTCAGATCCTTGATCCGGGCGCTCAGCAGAGCAACCTGGACCTCAGGGGATCCGGTGTCACCGGGCTGAGTCGCGTATTCTTCGATGATCGCCTTCTTGACTTCGTCAGTAATAGCCATAGTGGTGATCCCCTTTCTGTTCGCTGCGCGGTGCCGCACACGGGATGCGTGGGCTCTCTTAATCCGCGGCCGATCTAACGGCAACCTCTCAACTATAACAGCTTCGCGCGTCCCCTCCGAACCAGGCGTGGCGAACCCTCCGGCTGCGATACTGGGGGCATGACTACGCCCACATCCGGTGCCCTGACCCTCGAGCGCGGGCTGGGCCTGCTGCGCCTGGTCGCGCACGGCACGGTTCGCCTGGATGAGCTGGCCGCCGCGAGCGGCCTGAGCCGGTCGGCCGCGCACCGCATGCTGACCTCGCTGGTGAACACCCGTTTTCTCACCCTGAGTTCGGATGGACGCTACCGCCTGGGCGTAGCGCTGCTGGAGCTCGGCAGCCTGGCCGAGCGCGAGATGGATCTCCCCAGCCGCGTCCAGCAGCTCCTGGCCGGGATCGCCGCCGAACTGGGCGATGCGACCCACCTGGGCATCCTGGACGGGACCGACATCCTCTACCTAGCCAAGGCCCGCGGACGCCGCGGCATCGACATGGCCTCGCGTCCCGGCGCGCGCTTTCGCGCCCAGCACACGGCGATGGGAAAGGCCCTGCTCGCCCATGCCGATCCCGCGGTGGCCGCGACCTACTTCGATCCGGCCGAGCGCCGCACCGAGCGCTCCCTCGCCGATGTCGGCGCGTTTAGTGCGGCACTCGGCGCGGTTGCCACCCGCGGGTTTGCGCTGGATGATCAGGAGAACGAGCTGGGCATCACGTGTGTCGCGGTGGCCGTCGCGGACGTGACCGGGGAGTATCGCGCGGCGGTGTCGGTGTCGGCACCGAGCGTGTTTATGACACCCGAGCGGATCGCCGAGGTGGCCGCGGTCCTGAGCGCCGCCGCCCCGGAGATCGGCGCGCACCTCACCCCGGACTTCGCCGAGCACTGGGTCTAGGCCCGGTTCCCACTCGAAACCGGGCACGGGTCGCGCACACCTACCTCGCCGGTCGTCACCCGAGTCTTCACGGTTGGAGCCCCGACCGGCGTCGGGCTAGCGCTGGACCGGATCGGTCGAGTCGAGTAGGGAGAGCTCGCGGCGGGTCGGCATGCCCTCCCAGTCCCCCGCGACCAGGCAGGCAAATGCGCCGGTGCGCACGGCCGTGTGTAGGCGACGGGCGGGCGACTCACCGGCCAGATACTCGGCCAGGTATCCGGCCACAAACGCATCCCCGGCCCCCACGGTGTCGACCGGGCGGATGGGCACGGCCTCCACATCGAGCACCTCGCCCTCGATCAGCGCATGGGCACCCTTGTCCCCGCGCTTGATGACGACCTGAGCGGGCCCCAGAGCGGCGAGTCCGCGCGCCAGATCGGCGCACTCGCCGGTGCCCACAACCAGCGCGGCCTCATCATCCCCGGCAAACACGATGTCCGCCCGGGTGACCAGCTCGCGCAGAACCTCCCCGGCTTCCTCCGCCGACCACAGCGCCGCACGATAGTTGAGATCCAGGGCCACCGTCACGCCGCGCTCGCGGGCGATATCCACGGCGGCAAACACCGTCTCGCGGGCGCTCGCCGAGAGCGCGGGGGTGATGCCGGTGACGTGGAGCAGTCGGGCGGCGGCGATCCGCTCGGCAGGCACGTCCTCGGGTGTGAGCCGGGAGGCCGCGCTGCCCGCACGGTAGTAGGTGACCCGGGTGTGGTCACCGGTGCGACGCTCCTTGATCATCAGCCCGGTGGGGGCGTGCGGATCGAGGATCGGTACCACCCGCACCCCCTCGGCGGCGACCTCGCGCAGCACCTTTTCGCCGAGACCGTCGTCGCCCACCCGACCGATCCAGGTCACGTCGGTCCCGAGCCGGCGCAGCGCGATGGCCACGTTGGTTTCGGCCCCACCGATGCCCAGGGCAAGCTGATGGGCGGTGGCTAGGGGGCCCGGCGAATCGGTGCGCATCAGCGCCATCGTCTCGCCGAAGGTCAGCACCTCGGTTGCGCTCACGCCCAGATCGTTGCGGGTCATCGGGCGGCCTCGACGCTCGACGGGTTTTCCGCCACCCGCGCGGCGGCAGCCTCGGCAGTCGAGACGTTTTCGGATGCATGCTCCGCGCCAGCGGAGACGGCGGGACGAGCTTCCCCGCGGGCGTCGGCCACGTTGTCGACCAGGCGGCGGGCGCGATCGGTCAGCGCGGCCAGGTCGCCGCCGGCGAAGGCGTCCCCGAGCAGCGGGCCTCCGAGACTCACGGCCGAGGCACCGGCACGGATCCAGGCGGCCGCGTCATCCACGCCGATTCCCCCCGAGGGGACCACCCGAATGCCCGGGAACGGACCGCGCAGCTGCGCGATATAGCCGGGCCCAACCGTGCTCGCGGGGAACAGCTTGACCGCGGCGGCTCCGGCATCCCAGGCCGAGAACAGCTCGGTGGGGGTGAGCCCGCCGGGGAACACGGGCACGCGGCGCGCGGTGGCGGCGGCGATGATGTTGAGGTCGGTGATCGGGGTGACCAGATACGCGGCACCGCCATCCAGGGCACGCCTGGCCTGATCGCGGGAGGTGATGGTGCCGACCCCGATCTCGGCGCGCTCGCCGAAGTTCTTGATCAGCTCGGGCAGGTGCTCAAACACGCCGTCGGTGCTGAGGGTCAGCTCGATCGAGCGCACCCCACCGGCCACCAGGGCCTCGATCACCGGCGCGTATTCGCGCGCGTGCCGGGCACGCAGCACGGCCACAATCGGGGTCTCCGTGAGGATCGGAGACAGCGGGGTGCGAGCGGGGGAAACGGTCATTGCGGGGCCCTTTCGGCGACGGTACCGATAATCGGGACGATATCCCGACTGTGTGGGATGACCCTAGCAGGCGCGCGCGGATACGCACAACGCCGAGGTATCCGAAGGGGATACCCCGGCGCGAGGTGTGAGGCAGGGAGAAATCTAGTGCGGCAGCAGATCCCCCATCGGGACAAAACCACCATCGAAAGCCCGGGAGGCCGCGCCACCCAGCGAGGCGGTGGGTCGCGGGGCGGAGGGGGAACCGCCGGCACGAGCGGTACCGGAGTCGGCCCCTTCCGATCCGGGCACAGCAGCGCCACCCGCAACGATCTCTCCCGCGGCGGACTCCGAGGCGGCCGGCAATTCCCGGAACGAACGCGGCGCGCTACCGGCGAGCTTGCCCGCCAGCTCACGCGCGGCGCGGGCGATGCGGCCCGGCAGACCCTCGGCATCGGTCCCCTGCCCACCCCAGTCGGCGGTTGCCGCGAAGACCCCGGTGGGGACCACGTCGGCGTGCAGGTAGGCGAAGATCGGACGGATCGCATAGTCGATCGCCAGCGAGTGCCGCGGGGTGCCCGCGGTCGCGCCGAGGATCACCGGCGTGCCGGTCAGGGCGTCGCGGTCGATCAGGTCCACAAACATCTTGAACAGGCCCGAGTAGCTGGTGCTGAAAATCGGCGTAACCGCGATCACCGCGTCGGCATCCTCGACCACGCGCAGGGCGTTCGCGAGGGGCGCGGCATGGGTTCCGGTGAGCAGACCGTTCAGCACGTCGGGGGCGATGTGGCGCAGCTCGATGACCTCGATCTCGGCCGCCTCTCCCCCGCGCTCCAGCTCGATTGCGCTCGCGCGGGCGAGGGCATCGGCCAGCTGACGGGTCGAGGAGGGCTCGCTGAGCCCGGCACTAATGACGGCAATGCGACGCGCGGTCATGATCAAACCTCCAGTTCTCGGGGTGCGACGGGTGCGACGAGCGTGCTCAACGGCCCGACTCGGCATCCAGCGAGGCCAGGGTCGCGGCACCCGGTGCGATACCGGTCACCCCGAAACCGGTGTCATAGGTCGGGTCGTTCTGCGGCGCGATCGCCTGGGAGACAGTACCGCTGGCGGCGAGCAGGCTCGCGTGGGTCGGCGCATCGGGCACACCCGGCGCACGCTTGGCGGCGAACTCGCGGCGCAGCACCGGCACAACCTCCTCGCCCAGCAGGTCGAGCTGCTCGAGCACGGTCTTCAGCGGCAGGCCCGCGTGATCCATCAGGAACAGCTGGCGCTGGTAGTCGCCGTAGAGCTCCTGCTGGGCGGCATAGCGGTCGATGACCTCCTGCGGGGATCCCACGGTCAGCGGGGTCTGTTCGGTGAACTCCTCCATCGAGGGGCCGTGACCGTAGACCGGGGCGTTGTTGAAGTAGGGACGGAACTCATCCTTCGCGGCCTGCGAGTTCTTGCGCATAAACACCTGACCACCCACACCCACGATCGCGTGGGCCGCGGGCCCGTGACCGTAGTGCTCATAGCGCTCGCGGTACAGGTTGATCATCTGAGCCGTGTGCTGCTGCGGCCAGAAGATGTTGTTGTGGAAGAATCCGTCGCCGTAGTAGGCGGCCTGCTCGGCGATCTGGGGGCTGCGGATCGAGCCGTGCCAGACGAAGGGGGCGATCCCATCCAGCGGACGCGGGGTCGACTGGAAGCCCTGCAGCGGGGTGCGGAACTTCCCCTCCCAGTCCACGAAGTCCTCGCGCCACAGGCGGTGCAGCAGCGCGTAGTTCTCGATGGCCAGGGAGATGCCGTCGCGGATGTCCTTGCCGAACCAGGGGTAGACCGGGCCGGTGTTGCCCCGGCCCATCATCAGGTCCACCCGGCCGCCGCTGATGTGCTGGAGCATCGCGAAGTCCTCGGCGATCTTCACCGGGTCATTGGTGGTGATCAGCGTGGTCGAGGTGCTCAGCAGGATGCGGTTGGTCTGCGCGGCCAGGAACCCGAGCATCGTGGTGGGGCTTGAGGGCACAAACGGCGGGTTGTGGTGCTCACCGGTCGCGAAGACGTCCAGGCCCACCTCCTCGGCCTTGCGGGCGATGGCAAGGATCGCCTGGATCCGCTCATGCTCGGTGGGGGTCTTGCCGGTCGTGGGGTCGGTGGTCACGTCACCGACGCTGAAGATTCCAAACTGCATGGTGTGTCCCTCTGCTCTCAATCACCCTAAGTATATCCATTTGAATAGATATATGGGTCAACTGCACCCCTCCCGAGTTTATTCCCCGACCCTTTCGCGGCGAGGGTCCCGGGCTCGCGCGTAGTCCCAGAGTGCGTCCGCGGCGAATCCCGAGGCGGCCAGGCGCTCCAGCACCCAGGCGTCTCCGGTGTCCTGTCGACGCAGCACGGTCTCACTCGACACCAGCGCGAGGTACCGCGGCTGGTTGCGCATCAGGTGGGCCGCGGCCACCAGTCCACGCGCCTCCACCGGCAGCTGGGAGAACTCGTCCCGGTCCGATCGAAACACCGCACGCAGATCCGCAGCCCGGCTGCGTGCCCACCCATCGGCGAGCTCGCGATGCAACACCTCCAGGAGGATCGGCTCGGGCTCACGCAGGCTCTCGGGATCCACGGCAGCCGAGTGTTCGCGCGAGGCAAGCTCCCACCCCTCCGGCACCAGGGCGAGGGCCAGCCCGGTTCCGGCCAGGGCGCGGTCCACTTCGATTCCGCGCGGTTCACGATCAAAAAGGTCCTCGGCACCGAGCGGTCCCGCACCATCCATCCGCCCGGGTAGCAGGGTGCGGGTCACGGCGAGCGCCATGTCCCGGTGCCGGATCACGAGCGGGAGAAGCGCCGGAAGCCGCGGGATGCGTGAGGAATCCAGGAGCTCATCGGATTTCACCCAGGCCTCCCCGGTCGCCTGTGTCTGCGCCACGGGCATCTTGTAATAGTCGCCGAGGTACATCAGCTCGTTGGCCACGACTCCCTGGGTGGAGACGCGCGCGGCCGGATTTTCATAGCGGTATGGCAGGAGCACCGCGGGGTTCTCCACCGGGGTGAGACCCGAGGGAAGCGGAAGATCCGCCGGGAGCACACGCAGCCCACGCCGCTGTGCGGTGCCGGATTCGGGGACCGCCACGATCGGGTCTACCAGGTGTGCCCCGAGACGCCAGCGCAGCTCATCGAGGGCCGCCTGCGCGTCGCGCGCGGGAACAAAACCGCCCTCACCGCCGACCGGGCTGGTGCGCCCCTCCAGTGCGAGCACAAGCATCGGACGCGTGTAGCCCGGTGAATTGGCAAACCACACCTCGCTCTTTTCGATCCCGACGCCGCGAACGCGTGATCGGCGCACAATCCGCGGACCCCAGAGGTTCATGATGATCACGTGTCTCCGGGTGACCCACACGCCCCGCAGGAGCAGGATCAGCGCGACCAATACCGCGACAACGCTCCACCAGCCGGGCACACCCTCGGAGTTCTGAATGCCGATCGCCACGGATACGGGAATCGCGATCACGAAGGGCCGGAAAAAGGATCCCGAGCGGCGAATGCGCACAAACCGCTGCTCAAAGGTGGGACCGCGGTGCGTGCCGGTTGTGCCCTCACTCATACTCGGTCCTTTCGCGTGGAATCGGTGGTCAGCAGGCCCAGGGCCCGACTAATCTCGGTGCGGATGCGCCGGGTATCGCCGCTAAAGCTCGTGAGCATCCACATCCGGATCGGGCCGGTGCGGGTGGTGATTCGGATCGAATCGCCCCAGGGCAGCATGCTGCCCACCCGGTCCACCCGGGTGGCTTCCCCGTGGTTGATGATCGTGGGGAAACCAAAACGCAGAAGTAGCACGGTGCCCCCGCGCACAAAGATCCCGCTGCCCAGGACGGAGAGGGCACAGGCGACCATGCAGAACAGGAAGAAAATACCCAGGGGGTACGAGACAAGAACGTCGCCATCATCATCAAGCACGTTGGGATCCCCCACGATCGCGCTCCAAGCCAGGACGCCCGCCAGCGCGGACAGCGGCAGGGCGAAGAACAGTGACATGAGCCCGGTCCCGCTCACCCGCCGCCAGTGTGAGCCCACCGGCGGCGGGCTCATCAGGTGGGTGGCCGGTGCGGTGTCGATGGCGTGGGTGGCTTCTCGTACGTCCGTGCCGATAACCAGATCATCGAGGGCTCCAGGAAACTCCATCACCCGGGAGGGCAGCCCCAGCGCCGCGGCGAGCGCGCTCAGCGCGGTGCGGGCGCGTCCTCGCCGCACTGCCGCCGTGGGGAAGATTAGCCGAGCGTTCGAGACGCCCAGCCCCAGGGTGAGCGAGCGCACCCGATCCCGCGGGGAGCCCCACGCCAGCACCCGCCAGGCCGAGTGCGCCGTGGTCGAGACACGGACGATATCCGCCTTGGCGAATCGCTGGGTGGAGAACCATGAGCGCACCAGGATCAGGTCGCCGGCATCCCACACCCCGACAAACGGGGCGCGCAGGATGAGCGGCGCAAACACCGGGAGGAGGGCGAACAGCCCACCCTGAACCGTGTCAAGAATCGTCTCGGGATCCTCATAGTCAATGGCCATCAGGCAGAAAATTCCCACAAAAAACAGATACGTCACCAGCAGACCCAGCCGCGCCGGCGCACCGGTCCCCGGGATTCGACGCCCCAGCCAGGCGACCCCGCGCGGCGTGCGCGCGATGCTCGGCGGTGCGGACAGATTGTCAACCACGTGTTCTAGTCCTCCTGAGGTTCCACGACCGTGCGCGGGATGGGTGAAAGATGGGGGCGGGACATCGCCACGGGCACGGCTTCGGCACCGAGTGTGGCCACATAGTCCCAGAGGGTGGGGGCCGCATAGCCGTCGTCGATCAGGGTGTTGAGCATCCAGTCCTCATCGCGCTCCCGTTCGATGATCGCGGTATCGGCATCAACGATCGCCAGGCGAAAGCGGTCCAGGTCGTCACGCTCGGCCAGCAGGAACGTGGCGGCAATCAGGCCCTGTTCGGCCTGCGGGATCGGGCGCAGCAACGCGCTGGTCGCCTCGATCGCCTTCGCCTCGGTCTCGTCCCAGATCGGGCTGAGCCCGTCGATACGAGCCAGCCGCTCCGCGTGCAGCTCGGCGATCAGCGTCTCCGGCGACGGGGAGGTCGGAATCCGCACGGACCCCTGGGTGTCCGCCGGGCACAGCACCCAGCCCGAGGGAACAACCCTCAGGCCGAGACCGCGGCTGGCCAGTGCCCGCTCCACCGCGGTCAGGCTGGGCTCGTATTCGAGAATCTCCGTGGCGCTCGCCACACCGGCCGCATCAAAATACCCGGGCAGCAGCGTTCGGACCACGGCGAGCGCGAGGTCTCGGTGCTGGATGATGAGCGGACGCACCCGCGGAAGGTGGGCAATCCGCTGCGTCTGAACCCCCGCTTGCGGATCCGTCCAGGCGTCCGACGACAGCTCGACCTGCAATGGGATGAGGGCGCGGGCGGTGTCGAGGTCCACGGGCAGCACCGGCGAATCCTGTTCCCACCCGTCCCGGGCGGGCGGCGCAGCGAACGAGGCAGGGCTCAGGAGTACCGGTTTTCCGGCACCATCGCGTCCAAATACCGGGTCGCCCAGGTTGTCGGTCAGTCGCCAGACCAGCTCCTGATAGGCGTCGAGCACCGAGTCTTCCTCCACGAAGGCCGCTTCGACCCGCACCGGACGTCGGCGTCCCTCGATCTCCAACCCGAGGAAGGTCCGCTCCTGGGCGAATCGAGACACCCAGATCACCCGCGTATCCACGTACACCCGGCGAATGTGCGAACGCCTAAACACCAAGACGCCCCAGATGTTCACCAGCACCACGTGAGAGCGGGTGATCCAGACCCCGCGAGCGAGCACCCACACTCCCGCGAGCACGCAGAGAATGGCCACCCAGTCGGGCAGGAACCAGGTTCCCCGCGGGACAACCACGAAGCTGATGATCAGCCCAAGCAGGGCCAGGGTGAGGAGAATGCGATAGAGGGCACCGGTGCCCTGGATTCGCACAACATGGGGAACGTAGCCGGGGCCGCGCGGCGGCGCTGCGACGGGGCTCATGCGGATACTCCATCCGGGTGAGTGCCGGGAGATGCGTGGGTGCCCGGAGCCACGTTGGGGCCGGAAGGCTGTTCGGTGCCGAGAGACCGTTCGGTGCCGAGAGACCGTTCGATACCGGAAGACGGTTCGGTGATGGGAGTCGCGGTGAAGTCGGCCCGGGTACCCGCGCCTGGGTCGGTGCTGAGCGGGAGGCCGAGCGCCGCGCTCACCTCGTCCCGAATCCGTGCCGAGTGCGCGGGAAAATGCGCGTGCCGCAGCAGGGTGATCGCGCGACCCGACCGGGTGATGGACAGGGTCTGCCCCCAGGGGAGCAGGACGGGTGCAACATCCACGCGGGTGGCCTCGCCAAAACGAATGATCGTGGGGAATCCCAGCCGGAACATCAGCACGGTGTCGCCGCGGATGAAGAGCCCGGTGGTGAAAAAGCGCACCACCAGGAAGATCGCGGGGGCAAGACACAACCAGCCCAACGCGGTCGATCCGACGGTCACCGCCTGGTGCGATACGGCACCGGAACACAGATCCCACCCGATCAGGAATAACAGGCCCGCCCAGGGCAGGGTTTGCAGCCCCGAGAGCGTGCCGGTTCCGCGCACCCGATGCCAGCGTGCCGGGCCGGCCGGACGGGGACGAACAAGCCTGCTCTCCGCGGCCCGAGGCCCATCCAGAACCCCGCGCACGTTTTGAGCCACCGCACGCTCGCGCACCGGATCGGGAAAACCCGCGATCAGCGGCGGTAGGTCGCACGCTTCGGCGAGGAAGAGGAGCGCCTCGGGGATTCGACGACCAAACAGGACGGTCCCCGCCATCGGCCGCGAGTTCTGCGCCGTCCCCAACCCAAATTCCAGCGCGGCCAGCCGCACGGAGGGCCCGCCGATCACCGACACCCGGGTGATATCGATCCGAGCGAAGCGTCGGGTGAGCCACCAGGAGCGCACCAGGACCGCGTCGCCACGAACCCAGACACCGCCGATCAGCGCGCGCAGCACAAGGAGCAGCATGGCCACCCAGACCACACCGATCCCGTGGGTCCCGAGAAAGGCCAGCGGATTTCCGGGCTCCTCGGCGAAGAACCAGAGCAGCGCGCTCGCCCCGGTCAACGGGACAAATAGACAGGCAAGAAACAGTCGGGCGGGATTTCCGGTTCCGGGAACGCGAACGCCGAGCCCCAGAGGACCGCGCGGATACTCGTCCGTGGGTCGCCGATTCGAGGCTGCCTGCTGCTGCATGCTCCGGTCCCCCACGATTCAGTCCACCATTTCCATCCACGCCCGTGCGCGGGATAGCTGAATTTTGGCGGGAAGTGCGCCACGTCCGCAACCGAAACGCCCGGGTTTTTATGACGTTCGATATGTGGGCGTGTAAGGATGACGGTATGAGCGGCACACCCGAGGAGCAGAAGCGGCTGCGCGACATCGTCACGATGCGTCGGGTGCGCGACCGGATCGACCGCGAGCACGCCCAACCACTCAACGTCGAGGAGCTTGCCCGCGGCGAACACATGTCCGCCGGACACCTCAGCCGGGAGTTTCGCCGGGTGTACGGGGAATCGCCGTATTCGTACCTGATGACCCGGCGGATCGAGCGGGCCATGACCCTGCTGCGCCGCGGGGACCACAGCGTCACCGAGGTGTGTTTTGCCGTGGGATTTACGTCGCTCGGGACCTTCAGCACCCGCTTTACCGAGCTGGTCGGGGTGGCTCCCAGCGTGTATCGCCGCGACCAGTCGCAGGCGGCCGCGGGCATCCCGCACTGCCTGGCCAAGCAGATCACCAGACCGGTCAGGAATCAAGAAGCGCGTGACGACAACGCCTAACTAGCATGGCGTTATGACCCTCACCATTCAGAACGCATTCCTGCCCCACACCGACGGCGAAGCCGCCCTCGGCTTCTACCGCGACCTCCTCGGTTTCGAGGTGCGTCAGGACGTCGGCTACAACGATCTGCGCTGGATCACCGTCGGACCGGTAGACCAGCCCGGCACCTCGATCGTGCTGCACCCGCCCGTTGCCGACCCCGGCGTCACCGAGGAGGAGCGCCGCGTGGTGCTCGAACTCATCGCCAAGGGTGTGTATACCGCGATCACCCTGTCCAGCGATGATCTCGACGCGCTGTTCGAACGCCTGGCCGCCGCCGGAGCCGACGTCATTCAGGAGCCCACCGACCAGCCCTATGGGGTGCGTGATGCGGCGTTCCGTGACCCCGCCGGCAACCTCATCCGCATCAACCAGGCCTAACCGCGCGACCCGGCACAGCGCCCACCCGGGCAGACCCGGCCCGTCATCTCATCCGCATCAATCAGGCCTAGCTCCACCCATAAAAGCAGCCCGTTCCGGATCCCGGAACGGGCTGCTGTGCTGTGACGAAAACCGGCGCTAGGCGGCGGGAGCGGGAACCTTCGCGAGTTCCTCGGTGAAGTCATCGATCGACTGGCCGCGACGATCATGCAGCTGGAAGGCCGCGATGGCCGCGATCACAAACGCGGTGGCCAGCACGATAAACACCGTGGGCAGGCCCGCGGTCTTGGCGAGGGTCGGGACAATCAGCGGGGCGATGATCGAGGCGATCCGTCCGAAGCCCGCGGCCCAGCCCGCCCCGGTTCCGCGCAGCTTGGTCGGGTAGAGCTCCGGGGTGATCGCATACAGCGCGCCCCAGGCACCGAGGTTGAAGAAGGACAGCAGCATCCCCGCGGCGATGATCTGCCATTCGACCGTCGCCAGACCGAACAGGGTCGCGGCAATGGCCGAGCCGATCAGGAAGATCGCCAGGGTGCGGTTACGACCCCACTTCTCCACCAGATAGGCCGAGGCCGCATACCCGGGCAGCTGGGCGAGGGTGATGATCAGCGTGTAGGTGAAGGACTGAATCAGCGAGAAGCCGGAGTTCACCAGCAGCGTGGGAATCCACACAAACGCCCCGTAGTAGGAGAAGTTCACGCAGAACCAGACGGTCCAGAGGGCGATGGTCTGCCCACGGCGAACCGGGGCAAACAGCGCGGCGAGGCGTTCCCGGGCGGGAACGGGAGGCTCCACGGTCGCGGTTTCGGCCGCGGCATCGGTATCGGATGCGGCCGGCAGCGTGCTGAGGTGCGGGGCATCGATCCCCGCCGAACGCTCGAACCGGCGCACGGTGTTCTCGGCCTGCAGGTTCCTGCCGCGAGACTGGAGGAAGCGCACCGATTCGGGCATTCCGAAGCGGATCACGGCCGCATAGATCGCCGGGACCGCACCGATCAGCAGGGCCCAGCGCCAGCCGTCATCCCCGGCCTTGACCACGAAGTAGCCGATTACGGCGGCGGCGATCCATCCCACCGCCCAGAAGGCCTCCAACAGCACGATGATGCGGCCGCGAATGCGCGGCGGCGCAAACTCACTCACCAGGGTCGAGGCCACCGGCAGCTCGGCACCGAGGCCGAGACCCACCAGGAAGCGCAACGCGATCAGCGCGCCCACCGACCACACCAGTGCCGAGGCGCCGGTGGCCAGGCCGAAGATCAGCAGGGTGATCGCGAAGACCTGGCGTCGACCGAACCGGTCGGCCAGCAACCCACCCACGCTGGCCCCGATCGCCATGCCCAGGAAGCCCACCGAGGCGATGATCCCCTGCTCACCGGATTCGAGCTTCCACTGCTGGGTGAGCGCGACGATCACAAACGAGAACAGTCCCACATCCATCGCGTCCAGCGCCCAGCCCACGCCCGATCCATACAGGAGCTTGCGGTGTTCACGGGTGAAGGGGAGCGCGTCGAGGCGGTCTAATCGAGTCATGGAGGCCATTTTGCTCGCATTTGACCCCGCGATTTCGTGGTTTTTGCCCGCAAAAACGGCCCCGCACCGAGTTAGTGTCACTCGGACCACAACGGGGCCGTTCCTGACTTATCCCGCGAATTGCGGGCGATCACGCCGGCCGAGTGGTGACTTAGTGTCACCCTCAACCCAGTTAAAGTCATCTCAACAATAACTCGCGCCCATGCTCGCCTCGGCGTGTCGCGCGGGGTGTGCGCTAGCGATCCAGCAGACGATCCGCCAGCAGTTCGAGCGTGCGAATCCGCGCGGGGGCACTCTCGAGGTCGGTGGCCGAGTCCTCGGCGGTGGCCGGGGCGATCATGACCTCGTCCACGCCGAAGCGGTCGGCGAGGGCCTGGATGCGGGACGCCACGGTGTCGGCGTCGCCGATGATCCAGTTCTGACGCATGCCCTCGACCACGCTCTGCTCGATCGGATCGAGCTCCACGGCGATCGCCTCGTCACGGGTGAGCCCCTTGGTCATGGGCTTATTGGTGCGCATTCGCGCCATCATGATCATCTGCGACAGCGCGCGCTCCTCCGCCTCCTGGGCGGTATCGGCGGCCACCGCGGTCACGGTCATGAAGGTGCGCGGTGCCTCCTCGGCACCGGGACGGAACTCGCTGCGGTACACCTGCATCGCCTGATCCGGGACGGTTCCCCCGAAGTGATTGGCAAACACGTAGGGCAGGCCCTGGGCGGCGGCGAGGCGCGCGGAGTAGTCGGAGGATCCGAGCAGCCACAGGTCCGGGCTACTGGCAGCATCCGGGGTCGAACGTAGCCCGTACTCGCGGCCGCTGGAGAGGGACACCTCGATGCCGTCGCGCTCGAGCAGGCCCTGGATCTCCTGGATCGAACGCGGGAACGTGTTCACATCGCTGGTTGCACCCGAGCGGTTGAGCACGGCGGTGACCACCGGGTCGCTGCCCGGGGCACGGCCGATGCCCAGGTCGATCCGGTTCGGATAGGCGGCCTCCAGCAGCGCAAACTGCTCGGCCACCACGAGCGGTGCATGGTTGGGCAGCATTACGCCGCCCGAGCCGACTCGGATGCGCTCGGTCTGCGCGGCGATCAGGCCGATCAGCACCGGCGGGTTGGTGGATGCCACCGAGGGCATGTTGTGGTGTTCGGCCAGCCAGTAGCGGGTGAACCCCGCGGCGTCGGCCCAGCGGGCTACCGATCCCGCCGCTCGAAGCGCCTGAGAGGTGGTCTGTCCCGTGCGTACCGCCACCAGATCCAGAATTGAAAGTTTCACTGCCGTCCCTTCGTATGTGCGCGACCCTCGCGAACCACACCCTCGGTATAAGCCACATCCATCGCACGGAATTCCCCGCCGCCCAAAGTGGTCGTGATGTCCACCGTGACACGCCACCTCAAAGTGTCCGGGCCGCGGACTAGGCTTACCCCATGCCCGCGGATCCACAGACCTCCCCCATCCCCCTGCCCACCGAGACCGGTCAGGATCCGCTTCCGCACACCCCCGGCTCCCCCAACGACCCCCACGAGGATGCCCCACATAAGCATCGCGGCCTCTTCCTGGACCTGGAACCGCTGCGCTTCAGCCCGGCGTTCGCCCGACTCTGGGCGGGCTCGGCGATCACCGCCATCGGCGGCCAGCTGACCATCGTCGCCGTGGGCCTGCACATCTTCGACCTGACCCACGACACCTTCGCCGTCGCCCTGGTGGGTGTGGTTGCGCTGGTTCCGATGATCATCTTTGGGCTCTACGGCGGGATGCTCGCCGACGCGGTGGACCGTCGTAAGCTCGCGCTGGCCGCCGCCTCGGTGACCTGGGTGTCCACGGCAATCATCGCGATTCTTGCCTGGACCGGCTCGACCACCGTGTGGCCGCTGTACGTCCTGACCACCCTCAACGCGGTCTCCTCGACCGTGGTGGGCACCTCCCGGGCGGCGATCCTCCCCCGCATCCTGCCCGCCCGACTACTGCCCGCGGCCTCGGCGCTCGGCGGCATCTCGATGGGGGCCGCGGTGACCGTGGGGCCGATGCTCGCCGGTGTGCTGGTCGCGACCGTCGGGGTTCCGTGGACCTACACGCTGGACCTGGTGCTGTTCCTCGCCGCGTTCTGGGGCATCGCCTCGCTTCCGGCGATCGTGCCCGATGGGGCATCCCGCAAGCTGCCGGGGCTGTCGAGCCTGGTGGACGGATGGAACTTCCTGCGCACGGCCCCCAACGTGCGCGCCTCGTTTGTGATCGACATCATCGCGATGACCTTCGGCCAGCCGCGCGTGATCTTCCCCGCGGTGGGCGCGTTTCTGCTGGGTGGCGGACCGATCACCGTGGGTGTGCTGACCGCGGCGTCCGCGGTGGGCACGCTGGTCAGCAGTGTGTTCTCGGGACCGCTGGGACGCGTGCGCTATCAGGGGCGCGCGATCGCCTGGGCCGTGGCCGCCTACGGTGCCTGCATGGGCCTGTTCGGGCTGGTGCTCGGTGTGGTGACCTGGACCGGCAACGCGCGCGTGGGCGACCTGTTCGCGGATGCCTACATCCCGGGGCTGGTGCTCGCCGCGCTGGCACTGGCCGGCTCCGGTGCCGCCGACAATGTTTCGGCGATCTTCCGCAGCACCCTGCTCCAGTCGGCGGTGCCCGACGGGGTCCGGGGACGACTCCAGGGCCTATTCACCGTGGTGGTCACCGGCGGGCCGCGCCTCGGCGACCTCTACATGGGTATCATGGCCTCGCTCCTGCTGGCCTGGGCCCCGCCTCTGGTGGGCGGCGTGGTCATCATCGCGCTGGTCTACGTGCTGGTGGCCACCCAGCGGAGCTTCCGTCACTATGACGCACTCCATCCCGTGCCCTAGCGTCTTTTATATAACGGGTGAAAGAATTGGGGCATGACTACGGAAAGCATGCTCCCGTTGAACCAGCGGATCACCGCACCCACCCAGCTCTCGCTGCCCACCGGCTTCGAGGGCGTCACCTGGCGTCCGGCCACCAGTGCCGACCTGCCCGCGATCCTGGAACTTGATCGCGCCGTGGAGGCCGTGGACGATCCGCGCCACGTCACCACGTTGGAAGCCCTCACCGTGGACTTTGCCGCCTCGGGTTTTGATCCCGAAACCGATTCCCTGCTCGCCGAAACCACCGACGGCACCGTTGTCGCCTACGGCACCTCCCACGCCGAGCCCGAGGCCAGCAGCGTGGTCAAGGCGCATATCCCGGGGGCCGTGCATCCCGATCACCGCGGCCGAGGACTTGGTACCGCGCTGCTCGATTGGCAGGAGGCTCGCGCCGCTCAGCACCTGGCGGCCTCCGAGCTGAGCGTGCCCGGGTGGTTCTCCACCGGGGCCTCCGAACACGCGACGAGCCCGCGCGGATTCCTCACCTCTCGCGGGTACGGGGAACGGCGCTGGTGGATGGAGCTCACCCGGGATCTGAGCGCGCCCATCCCCGAGCTTCCGCTGCACGCGGATGTTCGATTGGAATCGCTCACCGACAATCTCTCCGAGGCCACCCGCCTGGCCTTCAACGATTCGTTCCGCGATCACTGGGGATCCCAGCCGACCAACCGGGAAGATTGGGAGAAGTACGGCGCGGTCTCGACCCTGCGCGGGGACCTGTCGGCTCTCGCGGTCACCCCCGAGAACGAGGTGGCCGCGCTGGTCATCGTCTCGGTGGATCCCGCCCAGTGGGAGGCCGCCGGCTACACCTATGGCTACATCGATCTGGTGGCGACCCGACGCGACTGGCGAGGCAAGGGCCTGGCCAAGTCACTACTGGCTCAGGTGCTGCGCAACCTGAAGGCCGAGGGCCTCGAACGCGCCGCCCTGGATGTGGACTCGGAGAGCCCCACCGGTGCACTGCGTCTCTACCAGTCCGTCGGCTTCGCCCCCGAGGCAAAATCGGTTTCGCTCGTGCGCGAGTTCTAGATCGGACGGCAAAACGGCTCGGGTTCTTTCGAACCCGAGCCGTTTGCGTCTAGTCGCCGGTGGGAAGCCTGCGCAGGTGGAAGCCATCGGGGAGACGGGTGGTGCGGGCATAGTGCCGAAAGATCTCGAAGGCCTCGGCGGAGGTGAACAGCTCACCGGGGAAAACCTCAATCCGTCCTGGTCCCCCGTTGAAGGTCAGGCTCAGCGGGGGCGCACCCTCAAAATAGTCCCCGAAGAAGCGGGGATCGGTGCGACCGATCGCCACCAGATGCGTCGCGCCGTCGGCATCCACCAGGCGCGCAAAGAGGGTCAGGGCGCTCGCTGAACCGAGCGCCGCGAGGTAGCGCGGTCCGTGAAAATCGGGGTCGATCGGGCGCAACGGTGCCTCGGGCTCGTTGCGTCGCAGCCGGAATCCCCAGCGCCAGTCGCCATCAAGCTTTTCCAGTCCGAACCCGACCTTGTCCTCGGGTTCCAGGCCCGGGCCATCGATGGGTTCCTCGGGTTCCGCGTTGGTTTGCACCCAGTATGCGGTGGCCGAGGGTTCGGGTTCCCGCCCGCGCGCCAGCTCAAACTGGCGCTGAGGATCGGGTCGGATGGCGCGTGACTCGACAACTTCCGGAGCTCCCTCCACGCGTGGCCACCGCACCTCCCGGAGCAGAAACCCATCGGGGATCCACCCGGTGGCGATGTAGTGGGAGTACACCACCGCGGCCTCCTCGGCCTCAAACACCTCGTGGGCATACACGCTGGTGCCCCCACGCCCACCGAAGAAGGAAAGCTCCGTGTCGGGGTCCCCGCGATAGCGTCCACCGCGGTGTCCCAGCAGGTACTGCCGCGCCCGACCCTCATCGTCCACAAACCGAATGTCTATCGTCAGCCGCCCACGTGCACCGGCGCTCTGCAGGTACGCGGCGGTCTCAGTGCCCCAGATCAGGTCCAGATAGTGGACTCCGGGAGGGCGACGAAACAGCAGGATCGTCGATTGGTCGTCGCCGTCGAGGCGGCGCAGCAGCCGCCGGATCTCGTCGCCGAGGGGCTGATCTCGGTCGCTGAGGGCCGCGGTGTCCTGCGCATTGGCTTTCACGAGGTGGGTGATGTGGCTCATGATGTGCTCCCTGAAGTGTGTTGGCCGGGCCCATGGGTATCCAGCGGCCGTAAAACGTAGTCGGCTGGAACCCGATCGGTGTGGAAATAGTGGTCGTAGATGCCCGCAGCCTCCGCCGCATCAAACACCTCGCTGGGATAGACCCACACCGCCGCCTCATCCGAACGGTACGGGATCGAGACGGCGGGTTCCCCCGTATAGTCGCCGTGCGGGCGTCCCACCGCATAGCGCCGGGCGATCCCGTCATCCTCGATGAATCTCACCTCGATGACCATCGCCTGGGCGCTTCCCGCGCTCTGCATGTACGACTGCGGAACCCGATCGAGATCGATGTCCATCAGGTGCACCCCCTCGGGCCCACGCCAGAGCGAGAACGCCCAGCGGGAGTCGCCGTCCAGCAGATCAAGGAATCGTCGAATCTGCGCGGCGTACGGCCTGCTGACGCTGGTGAGCGGGCCGACGGAGGCGCCGTTTGTGGTGACCAGATGTGTATCGTTCATGGTTACGGAACCCGTTTCAAGATGACGCCGATGATTTTGATGGAGACCCCGTTCAGGGTCGCGGTTGCCGGGGAGCCCGGGCTGACGATTCCGTCGAAAATCCGCTGGCTGGAGGTCAACCGGGCACCGCCGCTCTTGACCTCTATTGCCGTATAGGTGCCGTCGGCATTGCGAATCAGCCCGTCGTAATAGCGACCGTTGGGGTTACCCCCGGGCACCGTCGAGCGGATCTTCCGATCGATCACATCCGCACCCTGGTCCGTTCCGACCTCGGCAAGCCCCTGACGCTCCTTATCGCTTGCTGGGCCATTTGCCCCGCCGTTGTTGCCGGTGTAGTGCCCGGCCTCGTCGCGTTTATCGCCGCGGTCGATGCCCGAGCTTTCCCAGATCACGACGCCGGCGCTGCCGGTAGCGTCGGTCACCAGGCTGCCGATGCCGGCTCCGATCAGGCCCGCCCCGGCCCCGATCGCCCCGGCGGATGCGATGTTCAGCGGGATTCCGCCCACCGCCCCGATGCCGGTGACATCCAGGGCACCGCCGCCGACCTCCCCGGCGATCCCCACCACGAGTAAACCGAGTCCGATCCCCGCCTCGGTGAGCGCCGCCGGATCCTCCATGGCCGCGTTTCCGACCGAGCCCACCGCGTTGACGCCGTCCCGGAGTCCACTCAGCATCATCTCGCCGATCAGGCCCCCGGCTGCCGTGAGCGCGGGCCAAAATGTGTCGGTGGAGGCCACCCGGTCGGCAAGGCCGGTCAGGGTTTGGGCGCAGATGTTGGCGTCCTCGGCGACACGCGCCTGGATGTCCTCCAGCAGTGCCTGCGCCTCGTCATCGGGCGCGGGCTCGGCCACCTGCGCCGCAGCTTCCGGGGCGGCGGCCACCCGCGCGCGTGCCCATTCCAGGGTGTCGGTGTATTGTTCGAGCGCGTTCGCCCCGGCCAAGGTCTGTGTTTCGGCGGCACGCCAGCGCCGGGGATACGGCGCAAACTTGGCGGTGAAGGCATCCGCCGACTCGCCCTCCCATACGGCCTCGGTGCTGATCCGCTCCAGGAGGACGGCCGTTTCTCCGGCCGAAGTCGCATGGGCACGCCAGTCCTCGATGACCCGGCGCAGTCCCGCCGGATCCCCGGGGATCAGGACCTCGGGATCCCGAGATTCGGCGAGTGTCACATCCGGCTGCTCGGACACTAGCCGCGCCGCCCCGAGGAGTCTTCGCCCGCGGTACCGGGGACCGTGGTCCCAGGGTCGGCAGCACCGAGGCCGGTACCACCGGGCGCAGCGGCATCGGGCACCGCGATGCCCGGCGTGAATGGTGAGCGCCCGCCCTGCTCTGCCGGTACCCCCGCCGGCGCTCCCGGTGCGCGCGAAAGCATCAGTCCCTGAAGGATCGCCCGCACCGATGTGTCCACGGCCTGTTCATGGGTGTCGAAGTGCTCGGCCGTCAGCAGGATGCGCCCGCGGAACTCCTCGGCATCGGCTCGCAGCCGGGCCAAATCTTCGGTAAAAGCCCGGGCAAAACGTGCACCGGCGCGGGAGAGGTCGGGGTCTCCGCCGCGCGCAGGGATCGCGAATTCGCCGTCCGAGACCGCAGCGGCATCGCCGATTCTGGTGCCCAGGTTTTTGATCCCCGCGGCGTCGATATAGATGCGCTGTGCCATACTCATCACCACCCTCCCTGGAATCAGAGTAGGGACCGGTATGGCATCGGGGAACCCAGATAACCCTGGGCATCTGCTTGATGTTCAGGCACGTCGATCCGTGCGTAGCGGGGCCGTGGACACACAAAACGAGCCCCGCCCGAAGGCGAGGCTCGTTTTGAAGGTGAAAACCCTATTCGCTCATGATCGCGTGCAGCGGGTAACCCGCCAGACGCTCCCGACCGGTCATATCGGCCAGTTCCAGCACCAGACCAAACCCGGCAACCACGTAGCCGGCGCGCTCAATCAGGCGACCGGACGCGTGGCAGGAGCCACCGGTTGCGAGCACATCATCGAGGATGAGTACCCGGCTGCCCTCGGGCAGCTGCCCGGGACGCAGTTCAAGCGACGCGGTGCCGTACTCCAGCTGGTAATCCTCACGGATCACCTCACCGGGCAGCTTGCCGGCCTTACGCACCGCGATCAGCGGGGTGTTGGTGGCGTAGGCAAGCGCCGAGGACAGCAGGAATCCGCGTGCTTCCACACCGGCTACAGCATCGAACTGGCCGGCAAAGCGCTCGGCAAACTCGTCGATGACCGCGCGGAACGCGTCCGCGTGGCTGAAGACCGGGGTGAGGTCACGAAACAGGATACCCGGCTTGGGAAAGTCGGGAATGGTGACGCTGTGCGCGAGCACCAGATCGGCGGCGGTCAAGGTGCTTACTTCACACCCAGCAGGTCGATCACGAAGATCAGGGTCTGGCCCGAGAGCTGGTGACCCGAACCGGCGGGGCCGTAGGCCAGGTGCGGCGGCACGGTCAGCTGGCGGCGGCCGCCAACCTTCATGCCGGGGATACCTTCCTGCCAACCCGAGATGAGGTTGCGCAGGGGGAAGTTGATGGACTGTCCACGGCTCCAGGAGGAGTCGAACTCCTCGCCGGAGTCGAACGAGACGCCGAGGTAGTGAACGTCAACGGTCGAGGAGGCCTGAGCCTCATCGCCGGTGCCGACCTCGAGGTCAACGATCTGCAGTTCGGTGGGCGCGGGACCGACGGGAGCGTCGATTTCAGGCTTGGTGTTGTTGGTCATGGGTTAATCAAACCGCGTCCGGCCCGGATTTCAAAACCCGAACCGGACGCGGCACATGAACTTAAGCGGTCGGCGAAATGATCGGGATCGCGCTGGTGATGGCCTCCATACCCGACAGACGAGCCGGAGCGATCTGCTTGGTCACCTCTTCACGAGTCATCAGCCCCGCCTCGACCACCAGGTCGGCGACGTTGCGACCGGTCAGCAGGGCGGTCTTGGCCAGCGCCGCGGCGGCGGCATAACCGATGAACGGGGTCAGTGCGGTGACCACACCCACCGAGGTCCCCACCATGGTTTCCAGGCGCTCCTCGTTGGCGGTGATGCCGTCGATGCAGTTGATCCGCAGGGTGTTGCAGGCCTGCGCCATCCAGGTGATCGACTGCAGCAGCGAGTGCGCGATCACCGGCTCAAACGCGTTGAGCTGCAGCTGGCCACCCTCAACCGCCATGGTGACGGTCATATCCGCGCCGACCACCGAGAACGCGACCTGGTTGACGACCTCGGGGATGACGGGGTTGACCTTGCCCGGCATGATCGAGGATCCCGCCTGACGCGCGGGCAGGTTGATCTCGCCGAGACCCGCCTGCGGACCCGAGGAGAGCAGACGCAGATCGTTGCAGATCTTGGAGAGCTTCACGGCCGAACGCTTGAGCGTGCCCGAGAAGGACATGAATCCGCCCACATCCGAGGTGGACTCGACCAGGTCCGGGGCGGTGGAGAGCCCCAGGTCGGTGATCTCGTTGAGGTGACGCACCACCACGCCGGCATAGCGCGGATCCGCGGTGATGCCGGTGCCAATGGCGGTAGCCCCGAGGTTGATCTCGGCCAGCAGCGGCAGGGTTTCGCGCAGGCGGTCGTAGTCCTCGCCGAGGGTCGTGGCGAACCCATGGAATTCCTGGCCCAGGGTCATCGGCACGGCGTCCTGCAGCTGGGTACGTCCCACCTTGAGCACGTGGTTGAACTCGCTCCCCTTGGCGGTGAAGGATGCACGCAGCGCCTTGAGCTCGGTCAGCAGGGTCTGCAGCGAGAAGGCCAGCGCGATCTTGATCGAGGTCGGGTAGACGTCGTTGGTGGACTGGCTGCGGTTGGTGTGATCGATCGGCGAGAGGTAGGCGTAGTCGCCCTTCTCCCGACCGGCCAGTTCGAGCGCGATGTTGGTGATGACCTCGTTCGCGTTCATATTGGTGGAGGTGCCGGCACCGCCCTGGATCACGCCCACGCAGAACTGGTCGTGGTACTCGCCATCGAGTACCTTCTGGCACGCACGAACGATCAGGTCACCCTTCTCGGCCGAGAGCGTGCCCAGCTCCATGTTGGCCCGGGCCGCCGCCTGCTTAACCGCCGCGAGACCGTTGACCAGGTCCGGATACACCGAGATGGGTCGCTTGGTGATCGCGAAGTTTTCCAGGGCCCGGGCGGTGTGAACGCCCCAGTAGGCGTCGACCGGGATCTCGACCGAACCGAGGGAATCGGTTTCGGTGCGGGTGGCGTTGGTGGTGGTCATGTTATTCCTTGCTCCATATCTGCGGGATACCGCGCGATAGTCACTGTGGCGTCGTTGCCCTCCGGTGTGGGAGAGGGTGATGGCTCAAGCCTAGCCCGCGAAAACACCGGCTCGCCCGACCCGACGCGGAAAGCTCCTGAACCCCCAGACAATATTCCGTTAAACACACACGGCGAGGAAACAAAGGTGTCCTCGCCGTGTGTGTTGTTCGGATTTAGCCGATCAGAGCCTCGATCGGTCCGCGGGCGAAGAACACCACAAAGCCGGCCGCGACGATCCACAGCAGCGGGCTGATGGTGCGGATCTTGCCGGCCAGGGCGTGCAGCACAACCCAGGAGACAAAGCCCACGCCGATACCGTTGGCGATCGAGTAGGTCATCGGCATCACGGTGATGGTCAGGAAGACCGGCAGCGCGACCGTGTACTCGGTCCAGTCGATCTCCTTGATCTGGCTGATCATCATGGCACCCACGATCACCAGCATGGCCGAGGCCACCTCGGAGGGCACCAGCTGGGTCAGCGGGGTGAAGAACACGGCCAGCAGGAAGAGCAGACCGGTGACCACGTTGGCCAGACCCGTGCGCGCACCCTCGCCGATTCCGGCACCGGACTCCACAAACACGGTGTTGGAGGAACCCGAGGTCACACCACCGGCGATCGCTCCGACGCCCTCAACCACCAGGGCCGACTTCAGACGCGGGAAGTTGCCCTTCTCATCGGCCAGTCCGGCCTCCTTGGACAGACCGGTCATGGTGCCCATCGCGTCGAAGAAGTTCGAGAAGACCAGGGTGAAGACCACCATGATGCCGGCCAGGATGCCCAGGCGCTCGAAACCGCCGAAGCTGAAGGCGCCGATCAGGCTAAAGTCGGGCAGCGAGACCAGGCTGCCGGTGACCTCGGGCACGGTGAGGCCCCAGCCGCCGGGGTTCGGCTTGCCGTCCACGAAGGCCGGGCCGAGCTTGAAGATCGCCTCGGCGATGATCGCCAGCACGGTGCTGACAACCAGGCCGATCAGCAGCGCGCCGCGCACCTTGCGGGCGACCAGGATTCCGGTCAGCAGCAGGGCGATGACAAACATGATGGTCGGAACGGTCGTGATCGATCCGTCTTTGCCGAGGCCCACCGGGGGCGAACCCAGGCCGGTCGAGGTCACAAAGCCCGCGTTCACAAAACCGATGAACGCGATAAAGAGGCCGATACCCACCGAGATGGCCACCTTGAGCTGCACCGGAACGGCGTCGAAGATCATCCGGCGCAGGCCGGTCACGGCCAACAGCACGATGATCACACCGTTGATGACCACGAGACCCATGGCCTCGGACCAGGTGACCTGGCCCACGACACTCACGGCCAGGAACGAGTTGATCCCGAGGCCCGCGGCGAAACCGAAGGGCAGACGAGCCACCACACCAAAGAGGATGGTCATCACACCGGCGGTCAGGGCGGTGACCGCGCTGACCTGGGCGAAGTCCAGGGCCTTACCGGCGATATCGGGGTGACCGGAGAGAATAATCGGGTTCAGAACCACGATGTAGGCCATGGTGACAAAGGTCACCAGACCGCCGCGGATTTCCGCGCCGAAGGAGGAACCTCGCTTGGTTACCTCAAAAAACCTGTCGATCTTGCTCTTGACGCTGGATGCGTTCTCTGAGGCCACTGGCGGGCGCTCCTCTCAAAAAGTTTGTCTGTGAAATAGCATAGAGTGTTGCCAGGTCTGTTGACGACACGCGATACCCTACCCTCCCTGAAAGTGAATACATGGCCCTCCCTTGGACCCTGCATGGCGACGGAAAAACCGTTCAGCCCCGCGAAATTGTTGCCCCCGGCGAACGCCTGAGCTGGCCCCGCACCATCGGAATCGGCGCCCAGCACGTTATTGCAATGTTTGGTGCGACGTTCCTCGTCCCCGTGTTGACCGGGTTCCCGCCGAGCACCACCATCCTCTTCTCGGGTATCGGAACCATCCTGTTCCTGCTCATCACCAAGAACAAGCTTCCCAGCTACCTCGGCTCCTCGTTCGCGTTTATCGCCCCGGTTCAGGCGGCGGTGGCCAGCCACGGCCAGGAGAGCGCACTGTTTGGCATCGTGGTGGTGGGTCTGACCCTGGCGCTGATCGGTCTGCTGGTCAACTGGACCGGTGTGGGCTGGATCAATAAGCTCATGCCCCCGGTTGTTGCCGGAACCATCGTCGCGCTGATCGGTTTTGCCCTGGGCCCGGCGGCCTGGATGAACGCCGAAAAGGCCCCGATCACCGCGCTGGTCACCCTGTTCGCGGTGGTCCTCTCGACCGTGCTGTTCAAGGGCATCCTCGGTCGCCTCTCGATCTTCATCGGCGTGATCGTCGGCTACGTCTTCGCCGTGTTCCGTGGCGAGATCGACTTCAAGGCCGTGGGCGAGGCCGCCTGGATCGGACTGCCCGACCTGCACCTGCCCGGCAACCCGTTCCTGGACTCCGGGCTGTGGACCGTGCTGCCGGCCTTCATCCCCGTGGTGCTTGTGCTGATCGCCGAGAACGTGGGCCACATCCGCGGCGTCGCCGAGATGGTGGACCAGCCCAAGCTCAATAAGCTCACCGGCCGCGCCCTCTTCGCCGACGGCCTGGCCACCATCGTTGCCGGTTCCGGCGGCGGTTCGGCCACCACAACCTACGGCGAGAACATCGGTGTGATGGCCGCAACCCGGATCTACTCGACCGCCGCCTACTGGGTGGCCGGTATCGTGGCGATCCTGCTGAGCCTCTCCCCCAAGATCGGCGCGATCATCACCACGATCCCCGCCGGTGTCCTCGGTGGCGTGACCACCGCACTGTACGGTCTGATCGGTATCGTCGGCGTGAAGATCTGGCTGGACAATAAGGTCGACTTCTCGCTGCCCAAGAACCAGTTCACCGCGGCCACCGCGCTGATCGTGGCCGTGGGACAGTTTGTCTTCACCTTCGACGGCATCTCGTTCAACTCGATCGCCCTGGGCGCGATCGCCGCCATCGTGATCTACCACGTGATGAACGTGCTGGGTCGCTGGCGCGGCACCGACGGTGAGGATGCCTCGCCGCTGATCGGTGGCACCGAGGCCCCGGCCGCCTCGGGCAAGGACGCGGGCACAGCCGCGTAGCACCATCCCGCCACACACAGGAACCCCCGCCGAGCTACTCGGCGGGGGTTCCCGTTTTCAGCGGCGAACCGGATCGTGCTACTGGCGCACGTCCAGGCGTTCGAGCCCGGCAATCGCGCCGCCGTCGGCGCGCTGCACGCTCACCGCGTTGGCCCCGACGCCGAGCGGCAGGTACACGGTCTGCGTCCCCACGTGCCCGGCCCCACCGGTCGCGGGCAGGGTGATCGGCACCACGGTCCCGTTCACCACCACCTTGGCCGAGATCGCGGTGGCCGCCGAGTAGCGGATCTGCGCGGTTGTGGATCCGGCATTTACTGCGTTCACACTCGCGCTACCCGAGGACAGCGCGTAACCGGACACCACGGTCACCCGATCGAAGTCCGGCGCATAGCCACCGACGGCCCCGATCACCACGGTGTTATTGCCCGCGTTCAGCTGAACCGGCACATCGACCGTGCGGACGATCTCCCATCCGCTCGGCTTGCCGTCGTTGCCCTTACCCGAGCGCGGCGGGGAGACCGTCTGCGCCGAGCCCGCGTTGACCTTCACGGTGAAGGAGCGCGGGTCCTCGGAGAGATAGCCGACCCGCAGCGTGTAGGTTCCGGCCAAGGCGACCTGAAGGTTCGGGAAGCTCAGCGTCGCCGATCCCCCCATGCTGCCCACCTTGTTGCCACCCGAGCAGCCCGGGCAGGCGGCGATCTGGGCGCCGCCCGCACGCACAGCGGCGGATCCCTCGGCCTCGATCACGCGGTCGGCGGTCCCGAACATCGCCAGCGGGGTCTTGGACACATGCACCGAGACGCCGCCGTGCAGGCGCAGCGGAATACTCAGCGTGGTGCCCGCAGTCACCGTCTGGGTGCTCAGCGCGATGCTGCGATCATCCGCGCCGTCGGCGAAGATGGTCGCGGTGTAGGATCCCGAGCCCAGGAAGCTCAGCGGGATCGTGGCGGTACGGGCCTTATCGGTGACCGATCCGATGAACCAGTCGTCCCCGCTGCGTCGAGCCAGGGTCGCGTAGTCGCCGGGGAAGCCCTCGATCAGCTTGGTCTGATCCCACACGCTGGGGATCGCGCGTAGCAGGTGACGGCCAACCCAGGTTTCATACGCGGCGTTGGAGTCCGCATAGTGTGCCATCGCCGAGGCGGTCACCACGCCGAGTGCCAGCTGGTGGGCGTGGGTCGTGAGCAGGGATCCGATCGAGAAGGTGATCGGGGTCATGTCCATGCCGCCGATCACGTTGCGGGTGAACGGGTAGGTGGCCGAGTCCTTGGCCGTGGGCGGGCGGCCATACTTATACTGCTCGTTACCGAGCACGGCCTCGCTGGTGATGATCTGCGGATAGGTGCGGTTCTCCCCCGCCGGCTTGGTGGAACCGTGGAAGTTCACCAACACGTGGGAGGTTCCGGCGGCCTTCGAAATGCGATCGTAGAGCGCGATGGTTTCGGCTCGGTCCGACTGCATGAAGTCGATCTTGACCCCGGAAACCCCGCGGTTCTTCACGTTCTGCATGACCTGGTTGACCTGGGCCTGGGTGAAGTAGCTACCGTCGGCGTTGGTGAAGTCGCCCTTGTGCATCCAGATGAAGATGCCCACGCCGCGCTCCTTGCCGTAGGCGGCCAGGTATTCCACGTCGCCGTTGGTGTTGTTGTAACAGCAGTCCACGGTCACGTAGCGCACCCCGAGCTCCTCGGCGGAGTCGATATAGGACTGCTGGGACAGGCGCATGTTGTCGCCCTCGCCCGCCTTTTCCTCATTTGACCACCAGGACCAGAGTGCGGCCCCCGGTTCGACCCAGGAGCTGTCGGTCCCGGCCGCCGGATCGGGGTTGAGGTCGGTGACCATCGAGCTCACGGTGACCTTTTCCAGCTGCGAGCTGGCAATCACCACGCGCCACGGGGTCTGCACCGCACCGTTCACGGGCACCGCCACGGCCGAGGCCGCGGTGTTGAACACGTTGTTGTCGGGTCCGGGCAGCTGGGCGTTCAGGGTGCGGTTGTTGTTGCCGTTCGCATCGAGTCGGATCGCCGGATAGAAGTCGTTGTTGTAGACGGCGGCCTCGGTGATCAGCGCCCAGGAGGCGTTATCGCGCAGGCTGGCCAGCACCGGCATCGAGAACTTCTTGGTGCCCATCTGGGTCGAGGAGACATACGGGTAGCTGTCCTCGTAGTCCTTGGCCTCGCGATAGGGGCTGGCCCAGAGCCCGGTCCCCGCGGGGAGCGCAAACTTGGTGGCCTCGCGGGTCAGCGTGGTCTGGCCCACGCCGGCGACCCGGTAGCGGAAGGCTACCCCGTCGTTCTGGGCGCGGGCGGTGATTTCCAGGGTGGCCGCGCCCTTGCGATAGGTCAGGGTCATCTCGTTGGCGTCCGAGGTGATCGGGCCGTTGGTCCGGGCCACCAGCGAGTACTCCTGGTGCACGGCGCGGGTGGTCACCGAGTCAAAATTCAGTCCGGTGCTGAGGTCCGCAGCCGCGGTCACCAGCCCCAGGGCCGAGGAATCGATCACGCTCTGGCCGTTCTGGGCGACGCTGTAGTTCAGCGCGCCGCCGGTGGCCTCGGTCACCACGAGCGAGGTGTTGCCGTCCGGGGAGGTGACCGTATAGGCCCCTCCGACGGCGGCTGCGGGAAGCGATCCGAGCGGGATCGCGGCCCCCGCAAGCAGCAGTGCGCCGCTCGCGAGGGCAACAAGACGATGTTGTTTCATGCTTCCTCCTGTCGGTCGACGCGCCATCGCGTCGACACTCAGGAGTAAACCGAATTTAATTCACATCGTCAAGTAACAGTTTGATCTCGGTTAGGCGCGAACCAGGTCGAACAGCAGCGCGTTTCCCGGGTTGAGCAGGGGCAACGGGACCCCCGTCACACCAAGCACAAACCCCGAGAGGATCGGCACCGACTCCCCCGTGGGCAACCACTCGGGATCCGCCACCTGATGCGCCTGCGCGGGTCCCACCTCGCGCCGAATCGCCACCCGATAACGCGCCTCGGGATCCAGGCCCGGGAAGCGAACACGCGGGGTGTGGGCCATCGCGCTGGTCGCAAAACGCTCCCATGCATAGATCGCCCGCGCCCCATCCGATGCGACAACTCCGTGCAGCGCGGCCCCCGCATCCAGCCCGTCGGCGTGCACCGAGGTGCCCGCGTGCAGGACCGGACGCAGCTCGCGATACAGCGCGGTCCAGGCGGTCAGCATCGTGCGCTCCTCGGGGGTGCACGAGGTGATGTCCCATTCGATTCCGGCGTGACCAAACAGCGCGGTGATCAGCCGGTACGGCAGCGCGATCGAGCGGTGCGTGGTGTGCGCCTCCTCGGGCCCCACGTGCACCCCGATCACCTCGGGTGGCAGCAGCGCCGCGGTCCAGCGGTGGATCCATCGTCGCTCGATCGGATCATTGGTATCCGAGGCCCACACCCGCTGCGCGCGGCCCATGACCCCCAGGTCCACCCGAGCCCCGCCGCTCGCGCATGATTCCAGCTCCAGCTCGGGGAACTCGGCCCGCAGCTCGGCAAACATCCGGTACAGCGCCCGGGTCTGCTCGTGGACCCGGACGGTGCCGGTGGTGCGGTCGATCGCCGCGTGCAGCTCGCGGTTGTGATCCCACTTGATGAAGTCGATGCCGCACTCCCGCACCAGGGCCGAGATCCGGTCATAGATGAAGCGATAGGCCTCGGGATGCGCGATGTTCAGGACGTGCTGGTGACGCCAACTCCGGCCGAGCTGGCGCTCGTCGGCGAGGATCCACTCGGGATGCGCGCGCGCCAGATCCGAGTCCAGGTTGATCATCTCGGGCTCAAACCACAGCCCAAACTCCAGGCCCAGACCGTGCACATGCGCGGCGAGCTTGCCCAGCCCGCCGGGCCAGATTCCCTCGTCCACAAACCAGTCGCCGAGGCCTGCGGTGTCGTCGCGTCGCCCGCGGAACCAGCCATCATCCAGCACAAATCGCTCAACCCCGATCTCGGCCGCGGTATCGGCCAGGCGCGCCAGGGTCTCGAAATTCTGGTCGAAGTACACCGCTTCCCAGGTGTTGAGCACCAGCGGACGCGGCTTCTCCGGGTGCGCGGCCAGGGCGCGCGAATAGGCGTGGAAGCGGGCGCTGATGCCGTCGATTCCCGCGTCTGACCAGGTAAAGAGCACCTCGGGCGAGACGTAGCGCTCCCCCGCCCGCAGCCGGATTTCGCCGGGTTCCAGCAGCTCACCGCCGCCGATTAGCGAGGTGAGCGCGCCGGCCCCCTCGGGCAGGCGATCCACGCGCTGTTCGAGGGATCCCGACCACGCCACGTGGGTGGCCCAGATCTCTCCGCTGCGGTTCTCGAAGCCCGGGGTGCCGAGCAGGGTGAGGTAGGCGGCGTCGTGTCCGGGGCGTCCACGATGCGTGGCGCGCACGTGACCGCCGTCGCTCAGCGGCGTGCGCTGCGGGCGGCGCTCCCCGCTCCAACGGCCGGTGAAGTCGAGGATTTCGCGGGCACGCTCGGGTACCGGCAGCAGGGCGCGCACGGCACCGAGCGCGAGGATCGAGTCCGCCGGGTCCTCGGCGAGCAAGCTCACCCCGTCCGCCGATCCATCGGCGCCCAGCGGCGACTCCGCAGCGACCAGCTCAAACCGCACGGCCAGCACCCCTGCCGGGCTCAGCTCATAGTTCGCCACCACCTCCAGGCCGGTTGCCGCCTCGCGCAGCCAGAATCGGGCCAACCGGGTATCGCTCTCCACCCGCAGCAGTTCAAACCGGGTCGCGCTGCGCCCGCCGCGGGCCGCCTCGATCCCCGGGACCCCGGACCAGCCGTCGGACTGGGCGGGCAGGATCCCGAGCCGCCGTGGCTGATCGAAGGAACTGTTGACCACCGCGGGGAGCGCGGTCGCGCGCAGGTCCTCCAGGGCGTGGGCATCCCCGGCGGGAATGGCCTCCCCCCAGTGGATCACCGCGGGGAGCTCATCCCCCACCACGTCGAGGACCACGCTGACCCCGGCCGCGGACAGGTGAATGGGCGAAGCAGGTGTGTTGTTCATGCAGACTTCCTCATCTGGCACATCGTTCGTGCATACTTGACATCGTGAATTAATAATGTCTACACTCAACCAACAACGCAACCGTGTAATCCGGATTCCCCGCGAAAAGGACCCCGATCAACGATGATCACAAGCACCTCCCCTCTCCCCACCCCCGTCGCCGTCACCGAGCTGGTCGAGGGTGACCTCACCGCGACCCTGACCCACGACGGGGAACGCCTGCTGCTGAGCGCAACCCACAACGGCGCCCCGGCGATCGACCCGATCGAACTGGGCATCACCGTCAACGGCGAGGCCCTCACCGGCACCGGCGAGATCACCGGCATCCACCAGGAGCGGATCGCCGAGACCTACACCGCCTATACCGGCAAGGCCACCGGAACCCGCACCGTGGACCACGCCGAGCGACACATCGAACTGCGTTCCCCGCGCGGCACCGAGTGGACCCTCATCCTGCGCCTGGGTCACGACGGTCTGGCCTTCCGCTACCAGATCGGCACCGCCGGCGCGGTTCCCGCCGACACCCTGACCCTGGGTACCGAGCTGACCCGGATCTCGCTCGAGGGTGCCGAGCGCACCTGGGTACTCGACTACCAGACCTGGTACGAAACCCCGCGCGTGGGCGTGGATCTCGCCGACCTCGCCCCGGGAGACTATGGGTTCCCGCTGCTGGTCTCGCGCCCCGGGGGCGCACACGTCCTCTGGAGCGAATCCGACATCGACGCCACCAACTCGGGCGCCCACCCGGTGTTCACCCGCGAGGGCGGACCCGCTCTGCTGGTCACCCCGGCGGATCCCACACTCTCGATCCTGGCCGGACACCGCACCCCGTGGCGGGTCGCGATCATCGGATCCCTGGCCCAGGTTGTCGCCTCGACCCTGGTGGATGACCTCGCCCCCGCACCCAGCGGCCCGATCACCGCGCCGCGGCCGGGACGTGCGGCCTGGTCCTGGTGGTCAAGCCAGTACTCCGGTGCCTACCTCTCCGACCAGAAGCGCTTCACCGAGTACGCCGCCGAGCAGGGCTGGGAGCACGTACTGGTGGACTGCGGCTGGGACGAAACCTGGGTCCCCGAGCTGGTCGCCTTCGCCGCCGCCCGCGGCATTCAGGTGCACCTGTGGAGCTCCTGGTCCGACCTCGACGGTGCCGAGGCGCTGAGCAAGCTTGAGCGCTGGCGCAACTGGGGTGTGGCCGGAATCAAGGTGGACTTCATGGAGTCCGAGGGCAACCGCCGCTACCGCTGGTACGACGCGATCCTGCGCGAGAGCGCGCGGGTGGGCCTGATGGTCAACTTCCACGGCTCGGTGATCCCCCGCGGCTGGGCCAAGACCTACCCGCACGTGGTCTCCTATGAGGGCATTCGCGGGGCCGAATACTACGTGTTCTACGGCAATCCACTCTCGGCCGCACACAATGTGATCCAGCCCTTCACCCGCAACGTGGTTGGCGCGATGGACTACACCCCGGTCACCTTCAGCGCCCCCGAGCGCGAAACCAGCGACGGCCACGAGCTGGCTCTCGGGATCGTCTATGAGTCGGGGATCACCCACTTTGCCGATGATCCCGACCGCTACCGCGAGCGTCCGCTGGCTAACCGCTTCCTGGCCGAGCTGCCGGCAACCTGGCACGAAACCCGCCTGCTCGGCGGCGACCCCGACAGCCACGCGCTGATCGCCCGCCGGCACGGCGACGCCTGGTATCTGGGGGCCATCGCGACGGGTGCCGCACGCACGCTGAGCCTGCCGATCGGCGAGCTCACGGCGGGCGGTCCGGCCGCCGGCAATCCCGCAGCCGGGAACGCCGCGGCCGGCGCACAGCCGGGAGCCGCGCTGGATATTTGGCTGGTCACCGACGGTCCCGACAACACCCTCGAGGAGACACTGCTGAGCGCCCACGACGGCGAGGCGATCGACGTCCCGGTTGCCACCAACGGCGGATTTGTGGCCATCGCGGTCCCCGCCGGTACCCCGCTGCTGCGGGCGAAGCCGCGAACGGTGCTTCCCGAACCGACCGTGGAACCCCGGGTGGCCGCCATCACCGCCGGCGGCACCGCGACCCTGCACACCGAGCCCGGCGCTCGCATCCGCATCACCCCGGGCTGGTCGGCGCTGCCCGCGGGCGACAATGAGCGCGCCTGGACCATCACCGCCCCGGCCTCGGCGAGCGCCGGAGACACCGGGGTCGTGACCGTCGAGCTGCCCGGGACCGACGGTGTCCCGCGCACCGCCCACGCCCGCTTTGTCCTGCCGTTCGGGGAGGGTGAGCACCCGCTCTCGGATGCACCCTTCCTCTCCTGCCACAACGAGGTCGGGCCGGTGGAACGCAACGAGTCCAACGGCGGGGGTGATCCCCACGATGGCACCACGCTGACCGTCGCCGGAACCGCCTATCCGTCCGGGCTCGGCGTCTCCCACAACTCCGCGGTCACCTTCTACCTGGGTGGTTCGGCCTCCACGCTATTCACCGCGGTCGCCGTGGATGACGAAACCCCCGATGCCGCCGCCCAGGTTTCGATCGAGATCGACGGCACCGAGCACACCCGGCTCACCCTCCGCTCGGGTGAGGCACCCCACGACCTGGAGATTCCGGTCGCCGGTGCTCACACCCTCACCCTGCGCACCCAGCCCCTCGATGGAGCGGCCACGGCCCACATCGACTGGCTGAACCCGCGCCTCCAGTCCTAACCCTCCCCCAGTGTTCCATCCCTCCCGCCCCCGGGCGGAACAACGAAAGGAATCCCCATGAAGAAGTGGCTTGGTACCACCGTCGCGATGCTCGCGGCCGGTGCCCTCCTGGCCGGGTGCTCATCGTCGAGCCCCGGATCTTCGAACGGCGACGAAGCCGTGACCCTCACCTACGGCGTCTGGTCGCAGGAGGACGCCATGCAGAAGATCGTGGACGCCTTCGAGGCTGACAACCCCAAGATCAAGGTCAAGCTGCAGGTCAACCCGTGGAATGAGTTCTGGACCAAGCTCCAGGTCAGCGCCCAGGGCGGCACCGCCCCCGACGCGTTCTGGATGCTCGGCGACCGTTTCCAGGTGTACGCCTCCAACGATCAGCTCCTCCCGCTGGATGACGCGATCAAGGACGCGGGCATCGACACCTCCGTCTATCCCAAGGCCCTGGTGGACCTGTTCAACTACGACGGCAAGCAGTACGGCCTGCCCAAGGACTTTGACACCATCGGTCTCTGGTACAACAAGACCCTGTTTGATGCCGCCGGCGTCGCCTACCCCACCGACCAGTGGGGCTGGAAGGACGTCCAGGATGCCGCGGCCAAGCTGACCGATCCGGCCGCCGGCACCTTCGGCATCGCCGCCCCGCTGAACCGTCAGGAGGGCATCTACAACACCATCGCCCAGGCCGGTGGCGAGGTCATCTCGGCCGACGGAAAGAAGTCGGGCTACGACAACCCCAAGACCCAGGAGGGTCTGCAGTACTGGGTCGACTTCGTGAAGAACGGCCAGTCCCCCACCCTCAAGCAGCTCGCCGACACCGAGGCCGTCGCCCAGTTCGAAAATGGCAAGGTCGCCATGTACTACGGCGGATCCTTCTACGCGAGCCGGTTCTACGAGGACACGAAGCTGCGCGGCGAGATCGACGTGACCGTGCTACCCAAGGGCGAGAAGCGCGCCACGGTGATCAACGGCATCCAGAACGTCGGCTATGGCAAGACCAAGCACCCCGAGGAGCTGAAGAAGTTCCTGCTGTTCCTCGGTGGCGAAAAGGCCGCCAAGATCCAGGCCGACACCGGTGCCGCGATCCCCGCCTATGAGAACACCCAGCAGGCGTGGATCGACTCGATGCCCGAGTTCGCGCTGAAGAACTTCATCGACCAGGTCCCCGACTCGGTGGTCTACCCGGTGTCCAAGAACACCCCCGCCTGGAACGAGCTTGAGGACAAGCTGCTCGCCCCGGCCTGGGAGCTGAGTGAGAGCGTGCCGAATGCGGCAAACGCCCTCGCCGAGGCCATGAACAAGGTTCTCGCCAAAGAATGACCAGCACACTGAGCGGGCGGGGCGCGAACACGCGTCCCGCCCGTCCGGCCCGGCGACGCGGTGCCGCGGTCGGCCTACTCTTTATCGCTCCCGCGTTCATCGGGCTGCTCGCCCTCTATCTGATCCCCCTGGTCCGCACGGTTGTCCTCAGCCTGATGGAGACCGGGCCCTTTGGCGGCGGTAAGTTCACCGGCCTGTCCAACTATGAGGCGCTGCTCGGCGACGAGGCCTTCTGGCACGCCCTGCGGAACAGTGCGATCTACACGGCGATCGTGCTGATCGGTATCCCGCTGGCGATCCTCGTCTCGGCGCTGATCAACAACGCCCGCCGCGGCCGCGCGATCTACCGCGTCCTCTACTTCCTGCCCGTGGTCACCCTCCCCGTGGCCGTGGGTATGGTCTGGCGCTACATCTATAACGGCGACTTCGGTCTGCTCAACCAGTTCCTCGGTCTGTTCGGCATCGACGGGCCGAGCTGGGTCGCCGACCCGCAGGTCGCGATCTTTGCCGTCGCCATCGTGGGTATCTGGATGACCCTCGGCACCAACATCATCATCCTGGGCGCGGGAATGCAGGGCATCCCCGAGGAGCTCATGGAGGCATCCTCGCTGGATGGTGCGGGTCCGGTCCGCCAGTTCTTCGGCATCACGCTGCCGCTGCTGAGCCCCAGCATCTTCTTCGTCTCGGTGCTCTCGGTGATCTCTTCGCTGCAGATGTTCGACCTCATCTACGTGATGATCGGCCGTGGATCCCCCGCCCTCGACGGTTCGAAAACCATCGTGTTCCTCTTCTATCAGAAGGCATTCATCGAAAACGATCAGGGCTTTGGGGCCGCGATCGCGATCGTCTTGCTGATGATCATCATGGCGGCCACCGCCATCCAGTTCCGCCTTCAGCGCAGATGGGTCTTTTATGGGTGAGACAGTTTTGAGCCGCGGACGAGCCTCACGCCGTCCGACGCAGTGGGTCACCCACACGGCGCTGATCCTCGGGGCCTTCGTGATGGTGGCCCCCTTCATCTGGCAGTTGCTGACCAGCATGAAAACGATCCCCGAGTCGCGGGCGGTTCCGCCCACCCTGCTCCCGGGCACGTTCAACCTCTCCTCCTATGAGCGCTTCTTTGACATGGTGCCCTTCTGGGGTTTGCTCGCGGTCTCCCTCGGCGCGCTGCTGCTGCGGGTGGCCGGGCAGCTGCTGATCTGTGCGCTGGCGGCCTACGGGTTTGCCCGCTTCGAGTTCCGCGGTCGCAACCTGCTGTTCGGGGCGTTCCTGATCATGCTGATGGCCCCGAGCCAGCTGTTCATCATCGCCCAGTTCGACCTGGTCAAGGGCCTGGGAATGCTCGACACCGTGCCCGCCATCGCCCTCCCCGGCATCTTCTCGGCGTTTGGTACGTTCCTGATGCGTCAGGCCTTCCTGGCGATCCCGCGCGAGTTCGAGGAGGCCGCGCGCCTGGACGGTGCCGGATCCTGGCGGATCTTCTGGCAGATCATGCTTCCGATGACGGGCCCCACGCTTGCGGCCCTCACGGTGCTGACCTCGTTATACTCGTGGAACGACCTGCTCTGGCCGTTGATTGTCACCTCGTCGAAGGAAACCATGACGCTGCCCGTTGGACTCGCCGCCCTGCAGGGGCAGTACGGTACCGACTATCCCCTGCTGATGGCCGGATCCTTCATCGTCTCGCTGCCGCTGATCATCATCTTTGTGGCCCTGCAGCGCCAGTTCTTTGCCGGAATCGCGTCGAGCGGACTCAAGGGATGACCGGCATCGCGCAGATCCCGGTGTCCTCCCCGGCAGGCATCGCGGTCTTTGGACACATCCTCAGTCACGGGCCGGTGCCGCGGATCGACGTGGCCCGGGCGACCGGGCTCTCGCAGGCGGCGGTCACCAAGGCCGTCACCGTGCTGATCGAGGATGGCTTCCTGGAGGATGAGGACGCCGCCGCTCCCCCGCGCTCGGAGGCCCCGCTGGGCCGCCCGGCCAACCCGTTGCGGGTGCGCGCCGGGCGGGCGCAGGCGATCGGGGTCAAGGTCACCGCAGACCGGGTGTATGCGGTCCGCACCGACCTGGTGGCGACCCCGCTGGCCTCGACCAGCCGCGCCAATCCCGACACGACCCCCGAGGCGGTGCTCACCCAGATTGCCGCGGTGGTGCGGGATCTCCTGATCGAGGGCACCCCGGTTTCCGGGGTCGGAATCACCGTCTCGGGCGACGTGGATGCGCAGGCCGGCGTGGTCCGCGACTCCCCGCTGATGGGCTGGCGGGACGTCCCGGTGGCCGCGCTGCTCGGTGAGCGGCTGAGGCTGCCCATCGTCCTGGAAAACGACGTGCGCGCGCTGACCATCGCCGAGCAGATGTTTGGCCGTGGCGCCGGCACCCACTCGTTTGCGATGGTCACCATCGGTGCAGGCATCGGCTGCGGCATCTTTGTCAACGGCGCGGTGGTCGAGGGTGCCCACGGGGTCTCGGGCGAGATCGGGCACCTCCCGCTCGCGCCGGGCAACCTGGTGTGCTCCTGCGGCCGCCGCGGGTGTGTGGAGACCATCGCCTCCTCGGCGGCGATCGTGACCGCCGTGCGCCGCGCCCTCGGCAATCACACCCTGGACATGCCCGCGGTGGTTGAGCTCGCCCGTGCGGGCGATGTGGCCGCGCGGACCGCGTTTGCCGACGCCGGCGAGACCATCGGATCGGCGCTGGCCGCGCTGGTCAACCTGATCGGGCCACAGCGCGTAATCATCGCCGGCGAGGCCGTGGGTGAGTACGACCTCTATGCCGAGCGCATCCGCAAGGCCTTCGCCGAGCACGCGTTCGGGTCCGCCCTGAACTGCGAGATCATCGTCGCGTCCCACACCTTCGAGGAGTGGGCGCGCGGTGGCGCGGTGGCGGTGATCCGCGAGATCGCTCGCGGGCGCGGGTAGGTTACCGAGACCGCATCACAAACGGGCCCGGTCCTCTTCTGCTGAGGACCGGGCCCGTTTGTGGGTGTCGGAGGGAGGGAGCCTGGCCGGCTAGACCCGGCGATGGCGCAGCACGGACGCCGCACCGGCGAGCATCAGGAGCAGTGCCGTGGCCAGCAGAGACCAGGAGGCCGAGGCTCCGGTACGAGCCAGCGCTTCGGTCGCCTGGGTGCCGGTATCGGTACCGGTGCCCGCCGCCGGATCGGTCGTGGCGGTCGCGGTGATGTCGCTCGCGTTGATGGTCAGCGGGTCCGTGATTGCCGGTGCGTTCGGGTCCACGGGTGCGGTCGGGGTCGTCGGCTCGGTCGGGGTGGTGGGCTCGGTCGAGTCGGTCGGGTCGACGGGAGTGGTGGGGTCGGTAGGGTCGGTCGGCTCGGTCGGCTCGGTCGAGTCGGTCGGGTCGACGGGAGTGGTGGGGTCGGTAGGGTCGGTCGGCTCGGTCGGCTCGGTCGGGTCGGTCGGCTCGGTCGGGTCGGTCGGCTCCACGATGACCGCCGGGGTGGATTCCTGCACGATTCGTCCCGAGAAGACCGATCCCGGGTGTCCGGCTACCGAAACCGTCCAGCTCAGCGTGTTGGTGCCCAGGGCCTCGGCATAGGTCCAGGATTCGCCGTCGGCGGCCACGTTCGCGGTGTCGGAGACCGGCGAAATAGCCGTTCCGTCGGCGTTGCGCACCGGGTTCTGCTGGATCTCACCGGCGGCAATGGCCCCCAGGGTGGAGCGCTGATCGCTCAGGCGCAGATCCATCGCCGAGTTCCAGCCCGCCAGCGGGGCAAGGCTGATGATCCGGTTACCGGAGAGGTCGGCACCTCGGAATGCGGGGAACGTGGGCAGCACCGAAACATCACCGATCTGGTTGTTCGCGGCCGCGATGCCCATCAGGTTGCGGGCACCCGTCAGCGGCGTCAGGTCGGAGATTCGGTTATTACTGATAATCAGGCCGGTGAGCTGGTCCTTCACCGGTGCCAGCGAAGCCAGGCTGCTCAGTGCGTTGCCATCAAGCTCCAGCACCTGGAGACGAGGAAGCTGCGGCAGCGCGGCATTCGTGAGGCTGCCGCCGTTTACCGAGAGCTTGAGCAGGTTGGGGAGGGAGGGCATGCTGGCCAGCGAGGTGAGCGAGGATCCGGTGACACGCAGGGTCATCAGCCGTTCGAGGCTGGCCAGCGGTGCCAGCGAGGCGATCCGCGGCCCGGTCAGGGTGAGGGTGTTGAGGTTCGAGAGCTGTTCGATGCCTCCGAGCGTGCCCGCGGTGCCGCACTCCAGAACCGTGAGGTTGGCCACATCGGTCGGGTCCAGCGCCGCCCCGGGTTCGGTATCGAGGCTCGCCCGGACGCAGGATTCCAGTCCCGCATCGGCGAAGGTGACGCCCTCGGCGGCGGTGGCGGCCGTGGCCCCGCCCCAGAGAACCGAGGTGAGCAGAGCGCCGGTAATTCCGAACGCGACGGGGGCACGGAATCGTTTGTGGAATCGGGGGAACGTGGGCTGAGTCATGCATCTCCAATATCGGGGGTGCGAACCACGGGTGGTGGCTCAGTTTCGGGTTAGTCACCGGTAGAAACCAGTTGATATGACTAACATATCGATTGATATGCAGTCGGCCCGAGGGTCCCGTCGTTATTTGGATGCACCCCTGTCGCACGGAAAAACGCAACCGGGGTGCCCGCGAAAACGCGGACACCCCGGGATGACGGTGAAGCTTAGCCGTGGAAGAACGGCACAATCAGGTAGATACCGGCCAGCACGGCCGCCGCGCACAGGGCGAAGCAGGCATAGGCACCGGCCCGAGCCAGGCCCTTCTGGGCCGGGGTTAGCGGGTTCTTCTTGGCGGCCTTGGCCGCACGCTTGGAAGCCTGCTTGATCTCGGCCTTGGACAGCACGGTGATCGCATCGGTGAACTCGGCCGGCAGTGCCACCGGCACCCGTCCGGCGGTCACCAGCAGGCGCACACCCATCGCGTACAGGGCAACAACCAGAATGGTGCCGGTCAGGGCGGCCACAAAAACCGTAATAAAGGCGATCCAGTCGACGCTCATCGCTTGTCTCCCTCGTTCGACTCGGACTCGGTGCCGGCCGCCTCGGAGCGGGCCGTCTCCTCGGACGGGGCCGCTGCCGCTGCCTTCGCGGCTGCCTCGGCCTTCGCAGCTGCCTCATTCTTGGCAGCCTGCGACTCGGCCTTGGCTTCGGCCTTGGCTTCGGCCTTGGCTTCGGCCTTCGCCTCCGCCTGCGCCTCGAGGCGGGCTTCGATCCGGGCGGGGATCGGCTTGGGCTCGATCTCCTCGGGGATATCCACGGCGAATGCGGACTCGGCCACATCGGCCACCGCGGCCTCGACGAAGTCGGTCTTGCTGCGACGCGACCACAGGTAGATGAACAGAACGGCGCCGAATCCGACGATCGCGTCGATGATCAGGCCCACGGTACCGAAGTTGTGTGCCACCCAGGCGGCCAGGCCACCCACGATGGCGGCGGCGGGAAGGGTCATCAGCCAGCCCAGCGCGATGCGCCCGGCGGTGCCCCACTTCACCTTGGAGCCGCGGCGTCCAAGTCCCGAACCGATCACCGATCCCGAGGCGACCTGGGTGGTCGACAGGGCGAATCCGAGGTGGCTGGAGGCCAAGATCGTGGCGGCGGTGGAGGTCTCGGCGGCGAAGCCCTGGGCGGGCTTCACCTCGGTCAGACCGGTACCCAGGGTCGCGATGATGCGCCATCCACCCACGTAGGTGCCCAGTGCGATGGCCAGCGCACACACCAGGATGACCCAGAACTGCGGTTCGGTGTGGTCGGCAGACTGTGCACCCACGGCCACCAGGGTCAGGGTGATCACACCCATGGTCTTCTGTGCGTCATTGGTACCGTGCGCGAGGGCCACCAGGGAGGAGGTGAAGATCTGGCCGTAGCGGAAGCCGGCACGACCATCGGGCTTGCCGTCGTAGCGACGGGTCATCGCGTACACCAGGCGGGTCGCCAGGAAGGCGATCAACCCGGCCGTAAGTGGCGCCAACACCGCCGGGAGAATCACCTTAGACAGGAGCTGTCCGCTGTCGATCGCGGTAAACCCGATACCCACGATGGCCGCACCGATCAGACCACCAAAGAGCGCGTGAGACGAGCTCGAGGGCAGACCCAGCAGCCAGGTCAGCATGTTCCAGATGATGGCACCCATCAAGCCCGCAAAGATCAGCTCGGGGGTGATTTGCACCCCGCCGTCTCCGCCCTCACGAATGATGCCGTGGGAGATGGTTTTGGAAACCTCGGTCGAGAGGAAGGCTCCGACCAGATTGAGGATGGCCGCGAGTGTAACCGCGACTTTCGGCTTCATCGCACCGGTAGCAATGGGGGTTGCCATCGCATTCGCGGTGTCGTGAAAACCGTTTGTAAAGTCAAAAAAGAGTGCGAGCGCTATTACGAGAATAACGATAAAGGTTGCGTCCACCGGGATTTTTCTCTGAGTCGGACCCCCACTGTTCAGGAATGCGTCATACGGAGTTCACGACGATTTCCCACACACGGGGTTGCAAACGGGGTTGTCATGTCGATACTTCCATCGGTATCCACGTGCGTCAACTCGACATTCGACGCGCCGAAGGCTCACACCCTCAATCCCCTCGACACGCCGCATCTTTCCCCCCGGTGAGCGCGCAAAACGCCACCGATGTCACGACCTCAAATTCGCTGGATTTAATTCCTCCGCCGATGCATACCTGGCGGCTATTGACGGCCCCCTGTCCGATGGTCCCGAAACCTAGCGTCCGCCGACCCCGCCGCCTCCGGCACCGCCGCCGGAGAAGCCGCCGCCCATGGACCCGCCCACGCCGGAACCGCCCGAGCTACTCCAGGACGACGCGGTGGATACGGCCGAGTTGAATCCGGCAATCCCCACACCCAGGGCGGCGGCGTTGAACCCGTTGTGTCCGACGTACCAGTTGGGCTCACTCAGGTCGGTCTCGTATCGGCCGGCGAGGGTCTTGGCCCACTCCTTCTCAACACCCCACAGCACCGCATACGGCAGCAGCGCCTCGTAGAGGCGGAGCACCCGCTGCGGTTCGATCGCCTCGGCCCCGAAATCCACGCCCGTGGCGGAAGCGGTGACATCCACTCGCTCGGCACCCTGCGGGGACTGCAGGATGCGCAGCCGCTCCTCCTCGGCCACCTCCAGGTACAGCTTGAGCCCCTTGAGATACTCCACTGCGCGCATGCCTTCGGCACTGAGTGCGGCTACCGGCACGGCAAAAACCAGTGTGAGGAGCATCGCGATCCCGGTGATGACGGTGGCCCCGACCGCCACGGCCGGCGCGCCCCCCTGGGAAGCCGCGGTGATGGTCATGCCCAGGGTGGTGATGAAGGCCAACACCGCGGTGATGGCCCACCATGCGGCCGCGGGTAGCTTTTCCCAGCGACGCAATCCCTGCGCGAGGGCCTGCTCACGAGCAGAGGAGGTGAGCGTGGTAATCGCCTCGGTGAGCTTTCGGCTGGGCTTATCCAGCGATCTCGTTTTCCCGACCGCCGGATCCTTTCCGAACAGCGCGCGCAGCACCCGCGCCGAGGTCCCCTTCCCCTCCTCGGGTGCCAGATACTCGAGCGTGTAGGTCGATTTCTTCGAAAACAGACCCTTCCCCTCGGTCTCCACGATGCGCAGCTTGCCCCGAACCGCGAGGTCCACCATCGCCGCCTGGGGCAGGTTGCGCTTGTGCAGCAGGTCCGCGGCAACCCCCAGATCCACACCGGGCTGCGGGGTGTACTGCGCCACCACGATCCCGTCCCCGGTAACTCGCGGGTTTCGGCGGCGGCGCAGGATCGCCGCGAAAATGACCAGCAAAATACTCAGGGCGGCCAGGACCGCGGGGAGCCAGCCGAAAATCGGCTGCTCGCCGAGAGACTTTGTCTGGGCAAATGTTCCCGCCGTGAATCCGACCGACATCGTGATGTTCTCCCCCGGGGCCAGGCGCTGCTGCGCGGAGGTAAACACCGCGGCCCCGTCGGCATCGGCCCGAGAGAACTCGCACTTTTGGGAGGACTTCTCTGGCCCAACATAGCAAGCCTGATGGTTCGTGAGGGCCGGCACCAGGGTGGGATCGATGATGACTTTCATGGTGGCCGCATCCACGGGCTGACGCAGCTGGGTTCCGATTGAATCACGGTAAAACTCATCCATCCGGGTATTTGAGAAGTACCGGGTGGAATCGCGCTGGGTGTAGTGCAGCACAAAGGTGTTGGTTCCGTGGAGGAAGGTGTCATCCCCGACCGACACCAGGATGTTAGATCGGCTGGACTCGACGCTGAAGGGCACCGCTTTGCCCTCGGCATCGGTCACCGACTCCACTCGGGTCCCCAAGTCCACACCCCGGTAGTCGCGGGGAATCGCCCGCACAATGCCGCGGTTTTGATCGGTGTCGGGGAACCGGGCCACAAAGGTCTCCCGCGCGTCGACGCGCGAGTGACGCTCGGCGTCCCGGGAGAGCGAGTAGACACCCTCAAAGCTGTCAAAGGTGAAGTTTTCGACCCCGGACTTCGCCATCACCGTGGTGGCGAGGATCCCCGATGCCGGGGTGTTCGCCGGGGAGGTGGCGTCCGGGTTCGCCGGTGAGCCGGAGTCCGCGTCCATCGGTGAGGCAGAGTGTGCGTTCACCGGCGTCGAGGATCGCACCTCTGCGGCGAGCGCTCCGGACTCCGGGAACAGCACGGTGCCACCCAGCAGGGCCGTCCCCAGCAGCAGGGCCGTGGTCCAACGCGCCGCCCGCCGCGCCAACCCGCGCATCCCGATCGAGGTTCGGGTAGAGGGCGCACTCAGCAGAATCATGCATCCACCCTAGGGGACATGTAACCGCTCCCGGCAATAAAACGGGGCATCCACGACGGTGTTGTCGCGGATGCCCCGGGGAGTTCGTGCGGTTACATCTCCTCGTGCGTGTTGGGATCACCGTCAAAGAGTCGCCCATCGGGCTTACCCAGCGCGGTGATGGCCGAGATGTCCGCCTCATCCAGGGTGAATCCGAACACATCGAAGTTTTCCCGCTGGCGCCCGGGAGACGAGGACTTGGGGATCGGAACCACGCCGCGCTCCAGGTGCCAGCGCAGCACCGCCTGGGCCGGGGTCACCCCGTGCTTGGTCGCGATCTCGCCGATCACTGCCTCCTCATGCGGCTTGGCGCGTTTACCCAGCGGGCTCCACGCCTCGGTCACAATGCCGTGTTCGCGGTGGAAGTCCAGCAGCGCCTCCTGCGGGAAATAGGGGTGCAGCTCGACCTGGTTGACCGCGGGCAGCACGCCGGTCTCGGCCAGCAGACGGGTCAGGAACTCGGGGGTGAAGTTGGACACACCGATCGAGGACACACGGCCCTCCTCGCGCAGGCGGATCATCGCCTTCCAGGTGTCGACAAACCGATCCACGCTGGGGTTGGGCCAGTGGATGAGGTAGAGGTCGAGCTTGTCCACGCCGAGGCGTTCGAGGGTGCCGTCGAATGAGCGCAGGGTCCCATCGAATCCGTGATCACGACCCGGAAGCTTGCTGGTGAGGGTGATGTCGCGACGGGCGACGCCGGACACTCGCAGGGCCTCCCCCACGGTCTCCTCGTTGTTATAGTTCACCGCGGTGTCCAACATGCGGTAGCCGATCCGGAGCGCCTCGGCGATCGATTCGACCCCCTCCGGTCCGGTCAGCGGATAGGTTCCGAACCCGATCGCGGGCAGGCGGTGGCCATCGTTCAGGGGATGCACTGGATACTGGGTCATATCCCGAATTTACCCCTCGGCCCCCACCCTCGCCAAGCATTTCGCCCCTCCTCCACAGGCGTTCAGCGCTGAGCGAAATTCCACAGGTTCGGCTCCCTCGGGTCATTTCCGAAGCCGTCAGCGATAGCGTATGAATATGGTTTCGACATCCGCATCCGCACCCCGCGCCGAGCAGCGCCCCATCGAACGCACCCATCACGGCGACACCGTGATCGACAGCTATGAGTGGCTCCGCGAGAAGGAAGATCCGCAGGTTCTCGCTCACCTCGAGGCCGAGAACGCCTACACCGAGGAGCACACCGCACACCTCGAAAACCTGCGCGAGCGCATCTTCGGCGAGATCAAGGGGCGCACGCTGGAAACCGATCTCTCGGTTCCCACCCGTGAGGGCAGCTGGTGGTACTACTCCCGCAGCGTCGAGGACAGCCAGTATGCGCTGCACTGCCGTGCCCCCATCGCCGGGCCCGAGGACTGGACCCCGCCCGAGCTGGATCCCGCCCATCCCGTGCCCGGCGAGCAGATCCTGCTGGATGGCAACGTGCTGGCCGAGGGCCATGAGTTCTTCTCGATCGGATCCTTCGACGTCTCCCAGGACGGCAACAGCCTGCTGTATGGGGTCGATATCTCCGGGGATGAGCGCTATACGCTGCGGTTCCGGGATCTGCGCGGGCTGGGTGCCGGTGCAGGTGCGTCCGGAGAGATCCGTGAGCTGCCCGACACCATCGAGAACACCTTTGGGGGCGCGTTCTTCTCGGCGGACGGGCGTCGGGTCTACTACACCACCGTCGACGAGAGCTGGCGTCCGGATACCCTCTGGCGCCACACCCTCGGTGCCGGCGCCACCGACGAGCAGGTGTTTCACGAACCCGACGAGCGCTTCTGGGTGGGCGCGGGCCTGTCTCAGAGCGGCAAGTTCCTGCTGATCGCCGCCGGATCTTCGATCACTTCCGAATGGCTGCTGGTGCGAGACGAGGCTGCTGGATCCACTCCCGAGGTCATCTGGCCGCGCCGCGACGGCGTGGAATACGAGGTGGAGCACGCGGTGATCGGCGGCGAGGACATCCTGCTGATCACCCACAATGCCGGGGCACAAAACTTTGAGCTGGTGGCGGTCCCCGTCTCCGCCATCGGGCCGTCTTCCGGATCGCTCGCGGCAGCATCCCCCGAATCGGCCACCGTGGTGCTCCCCCACCGAGAAGATGTCCGGCTGGAATCCGTGGCGGTCTTCTCCTCCTTCCTGGCGGTTGAATACCGGCGTGAGGGACTGGCCCGGGTCGCGGTCGCCGCGATCACCCCGGACACCACCCTGGCCACCATCGAGCCGCGCGAAATCGAATTCGACGAGCCGCTCTACACCGTGCACACCGGCTCGAATCCCGAGTGGGACCAGCCCACGCTGCGTCTGGGATACGGATCGCTGGTGACCCCCTCGACCGTGTCCGAGCTGGACGTTGTCTCCGGGGAAATCCGCGTGCTCAAGCGTCAGCCTGTTCTTGGTAGTTACGATCCGGCCGACTATCAGCAGGCGCGCGAGTGGGCCATCGCCGAGGACGGTACCCGCATCCCGATCTCGCTGGTCTGGAAGCGTGGACACGCGGCGAGCGCCCCCAGCGCCAGTGCAAGCGCCAATGCCGAGGCTGCGTCCGATGCCAATGCCGAAGCTGCGTCCGGTACCAATGCCGAAGCTGCGTCCAATGCCAATGCCGAAGCTGCGCCGGGGCACCGGGTGCCCGGGCCGCTGGAACTCTACGGTTATGGCTCCTATGAGGCCAGCATGGATCCGTCCTTCTCGGTGGCGCGCCTCTCGCTGCTGGATCGCGGGGTCACCTTCGCCATCGCCCATGTCCGGGGTGGCGGCGAGCTGGGTCGAGCCTGGTACGAAAACGGCAAGACGCTGACCAAGAAGAATACGTTTACCGACTTCGTCGCCAGCGCCAAGCACCTCATCGATCACGGCTACACCACGCCGGATCGCCTGGTCGCCGAGGGTGGTAGCGCCGGTGGTCTGCTGATGGGTGCCATCGCCAACCTGGCCCCCGAGCTTTTCGCCGGGGTATTGGCCAGCGTCCCGTTTGTGGACCCGCTGACGTCGATCCTCGACCCCGACCTGCCGCTCACCGTCATCGAGTGGGACGAGTGGGGAAACCCACTGCACGCCCCCGAGGTCTACCGGTATATGAAGGAGTACTCGCCCTACGAGAACATCCGCACCGACGTCACCTATCCGCGAATCCTGGCGATCACGAGCCTCAACGACACGCGAGTGCTCTACGTCGAACCGGCCAAGTGGGTCGCCCGCCTGCGCGAGGTTGAGGCGCCGGTGCTGCTCAAAACCGAAATGTCGGCCGGGCACGGTGGCGTCACCGGACGATACAACTCCTGGCGTGAGCGCGCGTTTGAACTTGCCTGGATCCTCGATGTGCTGGGACTGGCAGACCACGAGTAAGCACCAACGGGTCGGCGCGACCGACGGCTCCACATAAAGCAGGCCCGGAAACCATCTGGTTTCCGGGCCCGCTTCGTGTTCGGGAGGGGCGCTCGGGCGGAGAGTGCCCGGCTGACGCGCCCCGAGGGGCTATCCGAAGAGGATTGCGGCCTCGTCGTAGCGGTCCTGCGGCACGGTCTTCAAACCGCCCAGGGCGTCCTGGAAGGGAACGTGCACGAGCTCGGTGCCGCGCAGGGCGATCATGGTGCCCCACTGCTTGGCCACGGCCGAGTCGATTGCGGCCATTCCCAGGCGGGTCGCCAGGACGCGGTCATACGCGCTGGGCACGCCGCCGCGCTGGATGTGGCCGAGAACGGTGGCTCGGGTTTCGATGCCGGTGCGCTCCTCGATGATCGGGGCGAGCACGTCGGCGATACCGCCCAGGCGCGGACGGTTGAAGGCGTCCAGGCCCTTTTCCGAGTGTGCGGTCTCCATGGTGTCCAGGGTGAACCCCTCGGACACCACCACGATCGGCGCACGGCCACGGTTATTGGCGGATTCTACCCACGCGACAATCTGATCGATCGACTGCGGCTGCTCGGGCATCAGGATCGCGTGAGCGCCCGCGGCCATGCCGGAGTGCAGCGCGATCCAGCCCACGTGACGACCCATAACCTCAACCACCATGCAGCGACGGTGCGAGTCACCGGTGGTGCGCAGGCGGTCGATGGCCTCGGTGGCGATCTCCACGGCGGTATCAAATCCGAATGAGTAGTCGGTGGCGTCGAGGTCGTTGTCAATGGTCTTGGGCACACCCACGATGTTCAGACCGGCGTCGGTCAGACGCTTGGCCGCGGCCAGGGTGCCCTCGCCGCCGATCGCGATAACCGCGTCCATGCCCAGACGGTCCATGGTGACACGAATGTTTTCGGGACCGCCGTTGGGGCCATCGAAGGGGTTGGTGCGGCTGGTGCCGAGAACGGTGCCACCCTGCTTGGAAAGGCCGCGTACGTCATGGCGGGTCAGGGGATAAACATCGCCCTCAACCAGGCCACGCCATCCGTCACGAATCCCCAGGAACTCCTGGCCGTGGACGGCGGTGCCCTTGAGTACCGCTCCGCGAATCACGGCGTTGAGTCCGGGGCAGTCGCCACCGCTGGTGAGCACACCAATTCTCATCGAATCACTTCCCTTGCGCGCAATAGTTTGACCCGGTGCCCGAGGGTGCTGGCCCAACGGCGGGTCGGTGAGGTCAACACCCTGTTGCCCTCACATCGAGCGTATCGGTTTGCCGCAACCCGGGGCACCGGGGGGTGACGATTGGGAATCTGTGCATGGCGCATGCGGGGTTAGAATCGGGGCATGGATTACACACCCGAAGCCGGCCAGGTCACCATGTTTTCGACGTCCTGGTGCGGATACTGCCAGCGTCTGAAGACCCAGCTCACCTCGGCCGGAATCGGCTATCAGGAGATCAACATCGAGGAGGTCCCGGGCACCGCGGAACTCGTCGCCGAACTCAACGGCGGCAACCAGACCGTGCCGACCCTGATCTTCCCCGACGGCACCGCCGCCACCAACCCCTCGCTGATCGAGGTCAAGTCGCGCCTCGGCGCCTAGCGAGCCCGATTCACGCCTCCCGGCGGGGTGCCCACGGAATGTGGGCACCCCGCCGTGTTTGATGGTTCCCCTTGTTCGGCTTGCCACCACCGGCTAGCCTGTACACACCCCGGCGGCAGCGCGGGGAATCGGTCGAGAACGGGAGGGCTCATCATGGATGGGACCGTTCCGCTCCGGGGTAACCCCGGGGACCGCAAACCGAGTAGGACTCCGCGCCCCGAGTGCCTCCCGACGCTTCGCGTCGCCCCGCACACGGCCGCATCAACCGGTCGATCACTTTCCCGCGCCGCCGCCGAACGGGCCCCTATTAGCGGCGGATCTTGATGGGTACGCGTGCCGGACACACCCCCGCGCCCTCGCTCGCCGCGGTGGCCGATTCGCTGGCCGCCGCGTTCCTGGAGGCAGCGTATCCGAAACCCGCTCGCGACCGGGACCCGGCGCAAGGCTCGGACCCCACCGGAGACCGGAAAGCGGCATCAGGCCCGGCCCCCACCCGAAACCAAGACGCTCCGCAAGGCGCGGACCCCACGCGAGACCGGGATCCCGCATTCGGAGTCGGCTGGACGCGACCGGCGCTGATCGCCGCCGGTGCGGACGTGCTCGGAGCCCGTCGTCGCTGGCTGCCGGGCCTGGTGTCCGCCGTGCTGGCCGCGTACCCGCGGGTGCCGTTCGACCGTCCCCGGGAACTCGGACGCTGGATCGCCCAGAGCGCCGAACTCACCGCCGCCGCCGAGCGGGCGAGCGCCGAGGGCCGACACCTCGTCCTGGTCCGGCACGCCCTGTATGAGATGCCTACCGCACTCGGCACCGTGGCCGTCGGCGAACGCCCTGCCCCATCCGGGGCTGAGGTTTTCGCGGAGGAACCCGCGAGCCGTCGTCCCGACACCCCCGCCGAGCTCGCCCGGCTGCTGGGCCTCGACGCGGGCGAGCTGGACTGGTTCGCCGATCTGCGCGGGTGGAACCGGCTGGCCCCCGGCACACGCCTGAACCACTACCGGTATGAATGGCGCAGCCGGCCGGGACGGGTTCCGCGGCTCCTGGAGGTCCCCGGGCGGCGGCTGATGACGCTTCACCGGCAGCTGATCGCCGAGGTCTACGCCGATCTGCCGGTGCACCCGGCGGCCCACGGGTTTGTGCCCGGCCGGTCGGCGATCACCGGAGCGGCACTCCATGCCGGATCACACGTGGTGATCGGAATGGACCTCACCACGTTTTTCGCCCGGGTCACCCGCGGCCAGATCCACGCCGGGCTGCGCCGACAGGGCTGGGGTGAGGCGCTGGTACCGGTCCTCGCCGCGCTGGGGACCCACGCGGTCCCGCCCGCGGTGATTCGCGCGATGCCACCCGGAGGCGAGCCCGATGAAAGGCAGGCGCTCGCGGCGGCACTGCGGATCCCCCACCTCCCACAGGGTGCCCCCACCTCGCCGCTGCTGGCGAATCTGGCGATGCACCGGCTGGATGAGCGGCTCACCGGCTGGGCAGATGCCGTGGGGCCCGCTACACCCGGTACGCCGACGACCTGACCTTCAGCGGCGGTCCCCGCTTGGCTGCCCGCTCAGATGCGTTCATCCGCGGGATCGAGGCGATCGTGACCGATTCGGGCCAGCGGATCAACCCCCGCAAAACCCGGGTGCGTCCACGCGGAACGAGCCAGCGGGTCACCGGGATCGTGGTGAACGAGCATCCGGCGATGGATCGGCACGCCTATGATCGGCTACGCGCGATCCTGCGCAACTGCGCCCGCACCGGTCCCGAGGCTCAAAACCGTGACCGGCACCCACACTTTCGCGCGCACCTGCTCGGGCGGATCAACTGGGCCATCGCCCTCACCCCCGAGCGAGCCCCCGCCCTGTGGCGGCTCTGGGACGCCATCGAGTGGACGGACTAGGATACACAAACGCCCCGGCAGAACCGGGGCGTTTGTGGTTGCGGGCTAGCGTCCGCGACGGGCTTCTTCCTGAATGTCCGGCACCTTGAGGGTGACCGCGGCACCGATCAGCACCAGCGGGAACAACAGGGTCAGCGAGAAGATCAGATCCGTGGGTACCTCAACCGGCCAGGTGGGCAGCGGAATGATCGGGTTCACAAAGACCAGCAGCGGCACCAGCCCAATCAGCCACCAGGCTCGGCCGGCGCGGATCGAATAGAACGCGACGATCGCGGTGAGAATACACACCACGAAGCGCACGATGTAGTACAGATCCGAATCCAGCAGCGCCACCGTGGCCATCATCACGATGGCCGCCAGCAGTCCCGGCGCGAGCGCCGGACGGGTGAAGGTGGGTTCGCGCTTGGAGCCGCGACCGTAGCGGTCGGAACTCATTTTCCGCTCGCCACAATCGCGTCCCGCAGCACCGAGATCAGCGCGTTGAGCTGCACCGAGTCGCTGGACTCGATCGCCTGGTCGCTGCCGTCGAGCGCGCGGGCCGCGAGGCCCTGCTTCGAGTCGATCAGCTCGGCGATCTTCGAGTCGATGGTGTGCGCGGCGATGATCCGCCAGGCGGTGACCGGCTCGTCCTGACCGATGCGGTGCACGCGGTCGATCGCCTGGGTCTGCTCGGCGGCGGTCCAGGAGAGCTCGGCGAGCACCACGTTGGAGGCTGCCTGCAGGTTGACACCCACGCCGGCGGCGGTCAGCGAACACACGATCACCGAGACACCGGGGTCGTTGTTGAACGCGTCGATGGCTTCCTGACGGGCCTGGGTGCTCTGATCTCCGCGGATCGACACGGTACGCAGGTCGCGTCCGGCCAGCACGCGCTCGGCGGTGTCCATGACGTCGATGTGCTTGGCGAAGAACACCACCTTGCCCACCGAGTGCGCGAGCTGCGCGGTGTAGTCGGCGGCCAGCTGAGCCTTCGCCTGACCGATCCGGCGCACCATCGTGAAGACGTTTTCGCCCCCACCGGCGGCCTTGGACTCCTCGAGCTCGCCCTGGGCAACCAGGCGCATGATGTCGAGGTCGGGACCGCTCGGGCGCCCGGCCCGGTCGGGACGGGCCTCGATGATGCGGTTGTACTTGGCCAGCAGGCGCTGACCCAGCTCGCGCTCGGCGTCGCGGATCGAACGCCCGGCCTCATCGTCGAGCTCAACCGGGATATCGGCGATCATCTTCGAGGGCAGGTCGGCGGCCACGTCGATCTTCTTGCGGCGCACAATACCCAGGTCGATGACCGCATTGCGAGCCTCGGGATAGAAGCCCGAGTCCGCCGGGGTCAGCCCGTTTTCCTCAAGCTTGGCCATCAGCTCGGGTCCGGGCTTATCGCCGGTGGTCCAGCCGAGGAACTGCCAGATCGCGTTGAAGTCGGCCACGTCGTTGATCAGCGGGGTTCCGGTCAGCGCCATCAGCAGCGGCTTGCCACCGGGGGTGTTGGCGCGAATCCGACGGGCCAGGGAGAGCACGTGCTGCGAGCGCTGCGAGTGCAGGTTCTTGATGAAGTGCGCCTCATCCACCACCATGCCGCGGAACCCGAGGGTGCTCAGCCAGGCCAGGTGACGGTCCAGGACCTCGTAGTTGACGATGAAGATGTCGGCAAACGCGTCGATGTCGCGTCCGTCACCGTAGATCACCGTGGCGCGGCGACCGGGGGTCCAGCGCTCGACCTCGCGGGCCCAGTTCATCTTGACCACGTTGGGAACCACCACGAGCAGCGGGTATGCCTGGGCGACCGAGGCTGCCAGCAGCGACTGCGCGGTCTTGCCGAGACCCGGCTCATCGGCCAGCAGAATCGAACGCTGACCGCGCTTGACGGCCTCCACGAAGCGGGCCTGGTGCTTCATGATCTCGCGTCCGGGCGGGGCCAGACGGTCGATCTTCGGGGCATCCGGCAGGGGCATGCACGCCGAGGCACCACCGGCACCGGTCTCAAACGACTTATACAGCGGACCCATCAGCTCCCAGCTGTCCAGGCGTCCACGGGTGGAACGCTCGGCCGGGGCCGGGGTCAGATTGGGGGCGAGGAACGGGTTGGAGCGCTGGCGCGCCTTCACCTGGATCGGCACGACCTGCTTCTGCGCGAGCTCGGCGGGGATGATCTGCTCGGGCTCGGGGGCCTGGGTGGTGATGATCAGCTCTTCGGGGCTGAGTTCGGCACCGGATTCCAGCAGCCAGTCGCGGCGCATCTTCTGTGCCACCGGGCTGGTGGCGGCGTCGGCCTCCAGCAGCGTGATCAGCGAGGTGTCACGGGCGGCGGTCTTGGCAAGAATCGTGGCCACGCCATCCAGGCGCTTAAGCAGCTCGGTGCGCATGCTCTCGGACATCTCGGTGGATCCCTTAACCCGGGCGCGTTCCTCGCGCACCAGGAAGGCGATGACCTGGAACTTCACCCGGTTGGTCGGGCCAACCTTTCCCTTCTGGGCCTTCGCCTCGACCTCGCGCACCTTGCGGGCGAGGATCGGGATGATCGGGGCTTCCTCGTCGTGGCGCGAGACCTGATTGCGCGACGACTTACGGGCTGCGGTTCCGCGTGCGCCCGCGGCGCGGTGTGCGGATCGGCCGGGTGAACGGCGCTGACCGGTGTTTGGCATGCTCCTCCTGAGCGCTCCAGTACCCGGGCAAATGCCGGGTCCGATACTGCGCCGGCCGGGTGATTGCTGCCTCGACTCGGGGTTCTCGCGGTGATAGACACCGGAACCGAAGCCGGATAAACGGCGGGCGCGGAAACATTCTACGATATTCATGCCCGCGATTTCCTCCCCTTTTCGCGTGGCGCTTCGGTTTTACCGCGCGATCCGTCCCGCCGGGGCTCGCGGGACCGCACTATACTGCACCAATGAACCCTCGATTCGGTGATGCATCCCTGGACCGTTTTCGCGCGCTGCTGCGCATCCCCACGGTGGGCCGGTTGGATGAAACCCTGATCGACTGGGATGCGTTTGATACGTTCCTCACCACGCTGGAGGAGCTGTACCCACGGGTGTTCGGCACCCTCGAACGCGAGAAAATCGGCGGCTACTCGCTGCTGCTGCGCTGGCCCGGTGCCTCCCCCGAAAACCCGACCGTGCTGATGGGACACTACGATGTGGTCTCGGTCAACGTGGGCGAAAACGAACCCGAGTGGACCCATCCGCCCTTTGCCGCCGAGATCACCGGAACCGGCGAGGACCGGGTGCTGTGGGGCCGGGGCACCCTGGATGATAAGGGCGCGGTGGTCGCGATCCTCGAGGCCGTGGAGCACGCGATCGAATCGGGATTCACCCCCGCACACGACCTCTACCTGAGCTTTGGGCACAACGAGGAGACCACCGGGGCCGGGGCGCGGGCCACGGTTGAGCTGCTGGAATCCCGCGGGGTTGTGCCCGGACTGGTGATCGATGAGGGTGGCGCGGTGATCGAGGATGTGCTGCCCGGATTGCGGGGACCGGCCGCGCTCGTGGGCACCACCGAGAAGGGCCTGGCGACGATCACGCTGAGCGTCGCGCAGGTGGGCGGTCACGCGTCCACCCCGCCGCCCTTCCCCGCAACCGCGCGACTGGCGCGGGCGATCACCCGGGTCAATCGGTCGCCCTTCCCCGGGCGACTCTCCCGCCCGGCCAAAGATCTGCTGCGCACACTGGGGCCGCGCTCGGCCGCGCCGCTGCCCTGGGTCGCCAAAAACGTCGATCTGCTGGCCCCGCTGCTGGCAAAGGTTCTCCCCCGGCTCGGGGCCGAAACCGCCGCACTGGTGCGCACCACCACCGTCACCACCCAGCTTTCCGGGGCGTCGGCCGCCAACGCGCTGCCCGAGCGGGCCACCGCGACCCTGAACGTGCGGGTGGCCGTGGGATCGAGTGTGGCGGCGACCGTGCGCCGGCTGAACCGGATTATCAACGATCCCGAGGTGGAGCTGAGGGTGGCTGAGTTCCACGATCCCTCCCCCGTGTCCCCCTCCTCCGGACCGGGCTGGGAGCGTATTGTGTCCGCCTTTGCCGTCGCCGCCCCGGATGCCACGGTCTCCCCGTACGTGATGCTCGGGGCCAGCGATTCCCGCTACTACGCCCGGATCTCCCCGAACGTCTATCGCACCACGCCGTTCCGGATGAGCGCCGATGAGCGCGCCGGTCTGCACGCGGTGAACGAGCGGATCCGGGTATCCACCTGGCTTGAGGGCATCGAGTTCTATCGCAGCCTGGTGCTCAGCGCCTAGCGTGTGCGCCTGGTTGGTGCCGGTTGCGAGCGCGATGCCGGTGGCGAACGAGGGCAGCGTGTGCGCCTCCAGCGAACCCGACGCGGCACCACGTCGTGTCGGGGTTCGCGCCCATAAGCTGAGAGGGTGAATACCTCAGACATAGTTTCGGCCCGCCTCGGAGAGATTTTTCTTCCGGATGGCCGGGCCCTCGGCTTCGCCGAATATGGAACCCCCGATGGAACCCCGGTGCTGTTCATCCCAGGAGCGGCCAGTGGTCGCGCGATGAACTTCGGTGCCGAGCTGCTGAGCGAACGGGCAATCCGGCTGATCTCGGTGGATCGTCCGGGCCTCGGTGCCTCCGACCACGACCCCGATAAGTCTCTGACCAGCGTGGCCGAGGACCTGCGCTACCTGCTCAGTGCACTGGGACTGGGCCGGATCCCGCTGATCGCCAACTCCCAGGGGGCACCGTTTGCGCTGGCCCTGGCAGCGACCGGCGCGGTGTCCTCGCTCAACCTGGTATCCCCCTCCGACGAGGTCGCGCACCCGCTGATTACCGGGATGCTGCCCGAGGAGATGGTGACCCTGATCGACTCGGTGGGCCGCGAACCCGAAACCGTCCGCGCCCACTTTGCCCGCTTCACCCCCGAGCTGATGTGGGAATACGTCATGTCCGAGATTTCCGCGGCGGATGCCGAGGTCTACGGCGACGAGGATTTCCGCGCGCTCTACCGCCGCACCCTCGCCGAATCCTTCGCCGGCGGTGCCCATGGATATGCCGCCGACACCATCCTGGCGATGAGCCCGTGGCGTCTCCCCCTGGACCAGATCGACATCCCCGTGCATGTGTGGTTCGGCGACCGCGACGAGGTCCACTCCCCCGACCACGGCGACACCCTCACCCACCGCATTCCCGGTGCCCAGCGGCACCTGGTGTCCGGGGCCGGCGGCTCGCTGCTGTGGTCGGAGCCGGGTCTGTTCCTGGGGTATTTGGATTAGGACCGGCACCACACCGGTTAACGTCGATATCCCGGCACTCAGTGAGTGCCGGGATATCTAGATTCGAACGAGGTAACTAGGCGGCGACCACCGCGGCGGAATAGCCGGCGTTGGAGACCGCGGTTACGAGGGCACCCTGGTCGGTGTCTTCGGAGGCGTGCACGCGGGCACGGCCGGAGACGAGGTCTACCTCGGCGGTGACGCCATCCAGCGCCTCAAACTCGCGCAGGATCTTGTTCACGCAGTACGTGTCACGCATCCCGGTGATGGTCAGCAGGGTGGTCTTGAGTCCCATGATGGTGTCCCTTCGTCAAGATCATCATAAACTCAACAACCGTTATCCAGCAGTGTGTATTCCGAAGGTTTGCTATGGAGCGGGGACGTCCAGGATTTCGCGCACCCGCACCACGTCGTCATGCATCTGCGCGATCAGCGGATCGATGCCCGCATAGGCAACCATTCCGCGTACCCGTTCCACGAAGCACACCTCAACCTCGCGGTCGTACAGGTCGATGTCCTGATCCAGCAGGAACGCCTCCACCTGCTTCTGCGGCACGCCGTCAAAGGTTGGGTTATTACCCACCGAGATTGCCGCCGCATAGCGTTCACCCTCGCTGGTGAGCCAGCCCGCATAGACGCCGTCGGCGGGGATGTAGCCGGTGGATTCGGGCGAGAGGTTGGCGGTCGGGAAGCCCAGCTCGCGGCCGCGCTTGGCCCCGTGGACCACGGTTCCGCGCACACTCGGGTAGTGACCCAGCAGATCGGCGGCGGCGTCCACCCGGCCGTCGGCCAGCAGCTCACGGATCCACGTTGACGAGGCGCGACGGCCCTCCCGCGGCATCACATCATCGATGGCCACAACCTCGAAGCCCTCGATCTTGCCCTGCTCGGTGAGCGAGGCCACATCCCCCGCGCCGCGGTGTCCGTAGCGGAAATCATCCCCGGCCAGAACAACCTTGGCATCGAGGGTCGCGCACAGGATCGAGCGCACAAACGACTCGGGCTCGAGCGCCGAGAGCAGCCGGTCGAAGGTGAGTACCAGGACCGCATCGATCCCGGTTTCGGCCAGCAGGTCCAGCTTCTGGTCGATCCCGGTCAGGGCGGTGGGGGCCTGGCCCGGGGCGATCACGTGCAGCGGGTGACGGTCGAAGGTGACCACCACCGAGCGCAAACCGCGCTCCTCGGCAATTCCACGCAGACCCTCGATCACGCCGCGGTGACCGGCGTGGACGCCGTCAAACTTGCCGATGGTCACGGCACTCGGGCCAAAGTCCAGGGGAACCTCGGTCAGGTCGCGGAAAACCCTCACGCGCGCTTTCCCTTCTGCTTGGCCAGCCAGAACAGGCCGAGCGCGGGCAGGACCAGCGGCACAAAGCCGTAGCCGCGACCGAAGTAGGACCACACGGTGTCGTGCGGGAACAGGGCCGAATCAAAAATCGAGAGGAGACCAATCACGATGACCCCAACCATTTCGAAGCCGATTGTAATCCAGGCAATTTTGCGCCAGGTGGCACCGGGGACGATCAGGGCGACCGTGGCCAGGATGTAGACCACCGCGGCGAGCGCCGAAAGCGTATAGGCCAGCGGTGCCTGATCGAACTTGCCGATGATCTGGGTGACCGAGCGTCCGGTCGCCGCCAGGGCGAGAATGCCGTAGACCGCTACGAGGACTCGGCCCACGCCGCTGATTCGCGGGGCGGCATCTCGCGTGGACGAGGAGGAGGCTGTGGGGTTCTGGGCGGCGGGATCGGTGCTGTTCATGTCGAAGCCAATTCTATGCCCCTTCGTCTCACACTCCGGCAGTGGTCGGAACGAGATGACAGGCGTTTCGCACGCGGGCATGGTGAGAGGGTTGGTTTCCTGTGGGTTAGGCGGCCACCGTGGTCCAGATGACCTCCATCCGGATGACCATCACCGACACCGCGAGCAGCCCGACTCCGACGATGACCGTGGACCAGCGGGTGCGATCCAGCAGCCCCCAGAACACCGCGGCGGCGGGGATGATCAGCGCGCAGATCAGATACGCGTAGAACTCGATCGGGTCGCCATAGATGTTGTTGCCGGTGGCAGGGGCGATGATCGCCACCACGAGCTGAACCAGCAGCAGGAGCTCCACCAGTGCGGCGGAGCCGAGGCTCAGGTCGCTGGGTTTGCGGCCGAGCAGGCCCATCACCACACACATCAGGCCCGCGAGCGCGGCGATCCCGGTGATGCCGTAGGTCAGCCAGGTGATCATGCCTGAGCCTCGGCGGAATCTGCGGCGGCGGCAGCGGTCTCGGCGGGAGCGGCAGCGGCGGCTGCAGCGTGCGGTGCGACGGCTGCAGCGGCAGCGGCCGGTGCCACCTGCGCCTCGTCCGAGGGGAAGTTGACCAGCGAACGGGCGCTGTTTTTGCCCGCCTGCACCAGGCCGATCAGCGCGCCATTCGGGGTCAGCGCGGCAATCGGGCCGGAAACGTCCGCGGGGAAGCCTTCGATCCCGATCTTCTTACCGTGGCCCAGATCGATCGCGCGCTGGGCATCCAGGGTGACGTGCGGGAACAGGGTCTTGGCGGCGGCGGCCGAGGAGATCAGCCGGGCGGCGGGATCCAGGTCTTCGAGGGTCACCGCATCGGCCACCGAGAACGGTCCGATCCGGGTGCGGCGCAGGGCGCTCAGATGTCCCCCGACACCCAGGTCGTTGCCAAGGTCCCGGGCGAGGGCTCGAATGTAGGTGCCCGAGGAGCACTCGACCCGCACATCCAACTCGATCCGGTCCCCCAGGCGACGGGTTTCCAGCACCTCGAAGGCCGAGATGGTGACCGGACGAGCCTTGAGCTCGACGGTCTCCCCCGAGCGCACCAGGTCGTAGGCGCGCTTACCGTCCACCTTGATCGCCGATACCTGGGTGGGTACCTGCAGGATGTCGCCGCGGAGCACCTCGATGCCCGCCGCGATGGCCTCCTCGGTCACCGCAGACACGGTCTCGGGGGCCGCGGTTTCCACGGTGTCCCCCTCGGCGTCATCGGTGGTGGTGGAGGATCCCAGCACGATCGTGGCGTAGTACTCCTTGTCCAGACCCACCACGTAGGTGAGCAGGCGCGTGGCCGAGTTGATGCCAAGAATCAGCAGGCCGGTGGCCATCGGATCCAGGGTTCCGGCGTGGCCAACCTTGCGGGTGCCCGCGAGACGTCGGGTGCGCGCGACCACGTCGTGGCTGGTCATCCCGCCGGACTTATCCACCAGCACAATGCCTGAACTCACCAAAATCTCCTCGCCACACCGCCGTATAAAACCAGCCTCCATCCTCCCATATTCATCGGCATCGGGTGCCCGGTTCACAACGTATCGGGCCGCCCGGCTACGCTGGAATCGATGAACACCACCGACATTCCCCGGGCGCTGATCGACTGGTTCGCCCGGGAGGGCCGCGCCCTCCCCTGGCGCGAAGACGATTTCCCGGCCTGGGGCACCCTGGTGTCGGAGTTTATGCTGCAGCAAACCCCGGTGGCCCGGGTCATTCCGCGCCTCGCCGAGTGGCTGGAGCGCTGGCCGACCCCCGCCGATCTGGCGGCGTCCCCCTCCGGGGAGGCCGTGCGCGCCTGGGCCAACCTCGGCTATCCGCGCCGGGCGCTGTGGCTCCACCGGGCCGCCGTGCAGATTACCGAGCAGCACGACGGAATCGTGCCGCGGGATGTCCCCACCCTGCTCGCTTTGACCGGCGTGGGCGACTATACGGCCCGAGCGGTGGCGGTCTTTGCCTATGGGGATCGTCATCCGGTGATTGACACTAACGGTCGCCGGGTCATTGCCCGCGCGATCCATGCCCAGGCCGAACCCGGCCCGCCCCGCGCCGCCGCGGACCTGGCCGATATGGCCGCGCTGCTGCCCGAGGATCGCGAGGCGGCCCGCGCCTTTAACGTGGCGATCATGGAGCTGGGACAGGTTGTCTGTACGGCGCGTTCGCCGCGGTGTGACGTGTGTCCGATCCGGGACGCGTGCGCCTGGGTCCAGGCCGGCTCGCCCGAATACTTCGGCCCCACCAAGGCCGTGCAGAAGACCTATGCGGGTAGTGATCGGCAGGTCCGCGGGCTGATTCTGCGCGAGCTTCGGGCCGCGCACCTGCCGGTCACCGATGCCGAGATTATAGGGCTCTGGGAGGACCGGGTCCAGCTGGATCGGGCCCTTGCCGGGCTCCTCGCCGACGGGCTGGCGATGGAGTCCCAGGGCGGATACGTCCTGCCCTAACCCGCTAAACTGGGCGCATGACTAGCGCCGAAAACCCGCAGAACTTCACCCCCGAGCCCGGTTTTGAGGAGTTCGCAGCCGCGGACTCTCCCGCGTTCGAGATTGTGGCCGACGCCGAGCCCGAACTCGAGGTTTCCGGGGTGCTGCCGCCGCTGTTTGTGGCCGAATACCTGTACTCCGAGGACCTCGAGGCAACTCTCGCCGCGCACCGTCCCGAGGAGGGTGTGCTGCCCACCGGTGCCGAGCGGATCCCCGGCTGGTTCTTCCAGGTCACCGCCAACGAAACCGTGCTGAGCGAGGACGCCGAGGTGTCCTTCGGCGACGACGTGGAGTACGTCGTGGTGTTCAACGGTGCCGATGAGGCCGGGCTTCCCGGTGCCGTGGCCCAGGTCATTCAGGCCCTGATCGACCAGGTTGGACCGCGCGCCACCGAGTTCATCGCGCACAGCATCGGCGGATCGGTGCAGGAGTTTGACGCGCAGTTCGCCGGAGCCTTCGACCTCCGCGTGGGTGCCCCCGAGCTGCTGACCGACTAGCTTCCGCTAGAGGATCCGTCGGTCCACGGCCCAGCGCGATAGTTCGTGCCGATTCGACAGCTGAAGCTTGCGCAGCACCGCCGACACGTGGGACTCCACCGTCTTGGTGGAGATGAACAGGTCGGCGGCGACCTCCTTATAGGAGTAACCGCGGGCGATCAGCCGCATAACCTCGAGCTCGCGGGCCGAGAGTTTGTCCAGCTCATCATCGATCTGGGCGACGTTCTGGGTACCGAACGCATCCAGTACAAACCCCGCCAGGCGCGGGGAGAATGCGGCGTCTCCCGCGGCTACTCGGCGGATCGCGTCGTTGAGTTCGTCGGCGTCGATGGTTTTGGTGACGTAGCCGCGGGCTCCGGCACGGATCACGGTCACCACATCCTCGGCCTGATCGGAGACGCTGAGCGCCAAGAACCGGGTGTGGGCCAGCAGGTCCGCGCATCCCACGATGACCTCGGCTCCGCCCCCTCCCCGGCCTCCGGGCAGGTGCACGTCGAGCAGGACCACGGCCGGGAGGGTGTCATGGATCGCGGTGATCGCCTGTTCCACGGTGGCCGCCTCGGCCACCACCTCAATGTCCGCGGCGAGCGCGCCGCGCAGGCCCGACCTGAAGATCGCGTGATCGTCCACCAGGACAACCCGGAGATTCTGGGGTTCGTGCTCGCTCATACGTGTTCCTTTGGTAGATCGGGCAGCGGCATCCGCAGGGCCACCTCGGTTCCCTGCCCGGTGTTGCGCAGGGTCGCGGTGCCGCCGTGCCGGGTCATCCGGCCCAGGATCGAGTCGCGGACGCCGTGGCGGTCCTCGGGCACCTGGTCCGGGTCGAAACCCGGTCCGCGGTCGCGCACAAACACCTCGCACGCGCCGGCACCCACTTCAAGATAGACCGAAATCGTGCCGGTCGCGTGTTTGGCGGCGTTCTGGATCGCCTCACGGGTCGCCGCCAGCAGCGGTTCCAGGCGATCCGAGTGTTCGGTGTCACCCACGGTGACGATCTCGATTTTGCGCCCGTAGCCGTCCTCGATTTCCGCGACGATTCCGCGCAGGCGCTCGGCGATGCTGCCGCCGGGATCGGGCTGATCCGAACTGATCCACGCGCGCAGCTCCCGCTCCTGGGCGCGCGCCAGCCGGCGCACATCGGCGGGGCTGTCGGCACGGTTCTGGATCAGCGCGAGGGTTTGCAGGACCGAGTCGTGCAGGTGCGCGGCGATGTCCGCGCGCTCGGATTCGCGGGCTCGGGCCGCGCGTTCGGCGCCCAGCTCGCGCCAGTACTTCACGACCCAGGGGGCCAGGACCACCGCCAATCCGCAGAGAATAGCGAAGGTGGCCAGCAGGGTTTGTCCGATCAGGACCTGGTCCACCGCGCCGGTGATCAGGATCAGGATGCCGATCACCACCAGGGCGATTCCGGCAATCAGGCGCAGCGCGCCCGAGGAACCCCGGGCTCCGGCCCGGCGTCCCGGGGACCCGGTATCCAGCTGGATCCAGGTGAGCCCCACGCCGGTCACAATCGCGATCGCGGGCAGCCAGGTTTGCCAGTTGATGTGGACGCCCACCATCTCCAGCAGAATCGCCACCGCGATCCCCAGCAGCACCACGCCCACGGCGATCTCCGGCAGGCCCATCTTCCACTGTCGCCAGGGACGCCCGTCGGTGCCCGCGGGAGCGGGGGCGTCCGAGGCACCGGGCGGGGGCACCGACCCGGGGGCTGCCGGGCGACCCGGACGTCCCGATGTCGCCCCGGACTCGGGGTCGAACGTACCGGGACCAAATGGGGTCGGAGGTGCCTGTCCGGGATCGGCCGGGCGCGTGCGGAGCCACGGGGCCACGTTGCGGGCGAAATTCTCGGCCACGTTTCGCGGATTGAAGTTGCGGTCGGCGGCGCGGTCCACGTCGTCCTCGCTGGGAACCAGCAGCCAGAGCCAGGCGTACAGCATCGCACCGGCACCGCCAAAGAGGGTCAGCACCACCATGGCCGCCCGTACCCAGACCACGGGCAGGTTCAGGTGCCGGGCAAGACCCGCGCACACACCCGCGATCGCACGGGATCGGGTTCTGACCAGGGGAAGACGCATGGGTCCATACAAGCACGCCCACGCGCAAGCGACCACCTGCAGCGCCGGAAATCCGGGCAACCCCGGACGCTCCCCCATCAGGCTCAGGGTTTTATCAGGGTAGGCCCCCATAGCGGACCGTGCCTTCCCCGCACCACACTGAAGGTATGAACACCACCGATTCCGAACGCTCCGGCCCAGCCCGGCCCAACCGCGGCTTCTTTGACAGCATCCGCGACACCCGCATCATTCGCTCCGAGTCCTCCTGGCTCGGTGGCGTCGCGGGTGGTCTCGCCCAGCGCATGGGCATCGATCCCATCCTGGTCCGCGGTTTCATCGTGGTGCTCAGCATCTTCACGGGCATCGGTCCCTTCCTCTACGGCCTGGCCTGGGCCTTCCTGCCCGACCGCAACGGCTACATTCACGCCGAGGCCCTGCGCCACGGACGATGGGCGGCGGGGATGACCGGCGCGGTGATTGTCGGCGGCGTCGGACTGCTGAACATTCAGGTGGGATCCTTCTCCCCCTGGGACTGGGGCCGTAACTCCTGGCTCTCCTCGCTGGTTGTGCTGGCCCTGATCATCGGTGCCACGGTGTTTTTCATCACGCGTCAGACCGGTGGCGGCTCGCAGGGTGGCAGCACGCCGCCCACCCCCGGGCCCGATGATCGACGCTACCCGGATGGTGGCTCCCCCAGCGGAGACCCGACCGGAACCCCGTCCGGTACCTCGTCCGGATACCCCGCGCCCTTCGTGGCCCCGGCCCAGGAACCGGCCACCGCGCCCGCACCCTTCGGCGCACCGGGACAGGCAGCGGCACCGGCACCGGCCGCCGCGCCCCTGTCGGTAGACGAACTGCATGGGAATGCGAGCGCCGCGGCACCCGAACCGGCCACGGAGTTTTCGGTGCCGGCCGAGCCCGCTCAACCCGCTCAACCCGCTCAGCCTGCTCGTCCCGCGCCGCAGACCACCCGTAACCCGCAGGGTGTCCGCGCCCCGCACCCGCCGCACGTCCCCCACGCCGCCCGGCCGCCGCGGCCGCGCGTTCTGGGCCCGGGTGCCGCAACCGGACTGCTCTGCACCGGGCTGGCGTTCCTGGCCGGTGCCGCGGTGCTCGGAGTCTCCACGATCGCCGGTTACGGTTTCAACGGAAGCGCCGTGGCGATTGCCCTGGGCGTGGCCGCGTCCGTCTTCGCACTCGGCGTGCTGATCAGCGGAATCCGCGGCCGGCACGGTGGGTTCCTCGGCTGGATGGCGATGTTTGCGCTGATCGGCGGGCTGTTCACCTCGTTTGGCGGGCAGAGCCTTAACTGGGCCGCCGCGACCTCGGCCACCTTCATCCCCGGCACCACCGCCGAGGCCGGAGACGGCTACGCCATCGCCGCCGCCTCGGGGACCATCGATCTCTCTCGAATCAGGGATTTGGACAGCAGCGGACCGATCACCGTCCCGGTGAACGTCGCGATGTCCGACCTGCGGGTATACGTCCCGAACGACGTGCGAGTCTCGGTGGATACGTCCCTGGCCCTCGCTGCCTCGAAGATCACCGGTGGCAGCGTGGATAACAAGCGCGGCGGAATCTGGTTCGACAACTCCGCCGGCTTCGGCCCGAACTCCGAAGACGGCCCGCAGATCATCCTGGAAATCCGTGGCGCGTTCAGTAACGTCACGGTCACCGACAAACCCCGAGTCGTCGGCGACAGCGCCGCGGCACCCGCTATCAGCAAGGGAGCACACTAGTGTCCACGAACACCCCGGACAAGAACGGGCACAACAGCGAGCCCGAGAAGGAGCTGCGGATCGAGGATCTGGTGGCCGAGGCGCAGCGGGAGAGCCCGGAAGATGTCCCCGCCGACGCACATCAGGTGACGCCCACGAGCGCCGATGAGACCACCAGCGACGCACCCGCTCGGGACGAGAGCGCCACCGCCGCGTATCCCCAAGCCACGCTCGCGGAGGACGCAATCCCCACCGCCGCGTACCCGCAGACCACACCCGCGGAAGACGCAATCCCCACCGCCGCGTACCCGCAGTCAACGCCCGCGCCCGCTCAGGACGGCATCCCCACCGCCACCTACCCGGGCCCGCACACGGCGACCCCGAACTACCCCTATGTTCCGCCCGCCGCCTATCCGACCGGAACACCGGTGGCCGTGGGCACCCGGGTGGAGGCCCCGATCAACCGCACGCCGCGCGCATTCACCATCGTCTGGGGCATGCTGCTCCTGGCCTTCGGGGTGCTGCTGGTGGCCCGGAACGTCTGGGACATTTCGGTGGATCCGATCACCCTGGCCTTCGCCGTGGTCACCGCCGCCGGCGCGGTCCTGGTGGGCTGCGGAATCGGCATGGTTGTCCGCAATGCCCGCAACTCAACGGGAGCAAAATAATGAACGGCTTCTTCGACGTGCTGCGCAAGAGCACCGTCCGGCGCGGACCCGACCGCATGTTTGGCGGAATCTGCGCCGGCATCGCGACCCGCTTCAACTGGAACCCCGCCGCGGTGCGAATCGGCACCCTGCTGGCGTTCCTGCTCCCCGGGATCGGAATCCTGACCTACCTGATCGTCTGGATCCTGCTGCCCTGGCAGGACGGATCGATCGTGCTGGAGCGCTGGCTGCGCCCCCGCGATCCGCGCTAGCGGGTCTCCAAATACGCCAAATCGCCCGGCTGTTCCCCACCACACCCACCATTCTTGGTAGGTTGGCGGTGATCAACCGGGCGATCGGCGTTTTCCGCGCAATCGCTCCCGCGACCATCCGGAAGGACCCGATGACCGACCCCATCCCGCCCCAGGGAATCCCGCAGCCATCACCGCAGCCCGCCGCCGTGCCCGCACAGTTCGCCGCCGGTTTGGACACCCCCGCCCCCGGTACCGAGGCCGCTCCCGCGCAGCCCGCCACCGTGCCCGCGGCCGATGTCGCCCAGGCGACCCCCGCCCCCTTCGGTGCCCAGGCTGCCCCCGGCACCCCGGCCATGGAGATCCGCGGCCTCGCCAAGCGTTTTGGCGAGAAGATCGCGGTCAACGGCATCAACCTCACGATCCCCCAGGGTTCCTTCTACGGTCTGGTGGGCCCCAACGGCGCCGGTAAAACCACGACCCTGTCGATGGCGACCGGCCTGCTGCGTCCCGAGTTTGGCACCGCGCTGATCTACGGCGTGGACATGTGGGAAAACCCGGTCGAAGCCAAGCGCCTGGTGGGTAACCTCGCCGACGGCGTGCGCATGTTTGACCGCCTGACCGGCCAGCAGCTGGTCACCTACCACGGACTCCTCTCGGGCCTGGACGCCGAAACCGTCGCGACCCGCACCACCGACCTGCTCGGCCTGCTCGACCTGCAGCAGGCAGCAAACACCCTGGTGGTGGACTACTCGGCCGGTATGACCAAGAAGATCGCACTGGCCTGCGCCATGATCCACGCCCCGCGCCTGCTGGTGCTGGATGAACCGTTTGAGTCGGTGGATCCGGTCTCGGCCGCGAACATCCGCGACATCCTGCACGGCTACGTGGCCGGGGGCGGCACGGTGATCGTGTCCAGCCACTCGATGGACCTGGTCGAGCGCATGTGTGACCATGTGGCCGTGATCGCCGCCGGTCGTGTGGTCGCCGCGGGCACCGTCGATGAGGTGCGCGCCGGATCAACCCTGGAAGACCGCTTCGTCCAGCTTGTCGGCGGCCGCCACCAGCAGGAGGGCCCCGAGTGGCTGCGCAGCTTCTAGCCCCCGCCCCGGTCACGGCCAAGCAGCCCAGCATCGTCAGGGTGCTGGTCAAGCTGCGCTATCAGATCATGTGGAACTCGCTGCGCCGCAACACCTGGCAGCTGGTGGGCGCGATCATCGGTGCGCTCTACGGCCTGGGCATCCTGGGCATGGCGCTGGTGTCACTGGTGGTGCTGGGGATCAATGCAGATCAATACACCGGGGTGATCCTGATCACCGTGGGCTCGGTTCTGGTGCTCGGCTGGGGCATTGTTCCGCTGGCCACCGCGGGTGCCGATCGCACCCTGGATCCGGCCCGGTTCGCGACGTTCCCGATCTCCCAAACCTCCCTACGCTGGGGCACGCTCCTCGCCGGAGCGCTGGGGATCCCCGGCATCATCACCCTGCTGGTTTCGGCGCTGACCGCCCTGGCCTGGATCCGCTCGCCGCTGGCGGCGGTGGTCGCGGTGATCTGCGCGCCGATCGCGCTGGTCACCTGCCTGCTGGTGTCCCAGCTGGTCCTGACCCTGGCCACCCGGCTGGCGATGAGTCGCCGCTATCGCGAGATCATCGGGACCGTGCTGCTGGTCCTAATCATCCTGCTCGGGCCGCTGATCGCCGGGCTCTCCGGCGGCATCGTCCTCTCCATCAGCCTGTTCCCGAGTATCGCCGCGGTGGCCTCCTGGACCCCGGTTGGCGCGGTCTGGGCGGTTCCGGCCGCGGTGGCCGCCGGGGATCCACTGGGCGCGATCCTGCACCTGCTGGTCGCCGTGGCGAGCGTCGCAGTGGTGTACTGGCTGTGGCAGGTTGCGTATGCGGCCAGCGTCAACGCTTCGGCCACCCGCTCCTCCTCCACCGGACGGGTGCGCGATGCGCGCGGTCCGTTCCGCTTCTTCCCGGCCAACCCGGCCGGGGCAATTGCCGCCCGCTGCCTGATCTACTGGTTCCGGGATCCCCGCTATGCACGCAGCCTGATCCTGGTGCCGCTGATGCCGTTCCTGTTCTGGTTCATCACCCGGCAGACCGAGGGCGGCCCCGAGGTACTGGCGTTCGCGACGCCGTTCATGCTGCTCTTTGTAGCCACCGCGACGTTTGTGGACCTGGCCTTCGACGGCACCGCGTTTGCCGCCCACGTGGCCCACGGGGTGCGCGGCATCGATGACCGGCGTGGACGCGCCTGGGCGTTTATGACCCTGATCGTCCCGATGACCATCGTGATCGCGGTGATCGTGGCGGTCATCTCCGGCGGCGTTCACCTGCTCCCCGCGGTGCTCGGGGTGAGCCTGGGGATGATCCTGGCCGGAAACGGCGTCTCCTCGGTGGAATCGGCCTTCTTCCTGATGCCCGTGCCCGACCCCGCGGACAGCCCCTGGGCCTCCAAGCCCGGTTCGGGTGTGCTCTCCCTCGCCGGGACCTTCGGCAGCATGGGTGCGCTGATCGTCCTGAGCCTGCCCGCCCTGATCCTGATGATCGTCGGCGCGGTCACCGGATCGGCGCTGCTGATCTGGCTGACCCTCCCGGTGGGCCTGGGCATCGGCGCGCTGTTCTACTGGATCGGTGTGCGCTGGGGCGGCCGGATCCTCGACCGCACGGCTCCGGACATGCTCACCCGCCTGACCAAGCACGCCTAGACCGGCGTACACAAAACCCCGCGTCCACATCGGACGCGGGGTTTTCTGTGTGTCTGGCTAGCCGCCGTTCACCGCGAGGGTGAGCAGGCGGGCGGCGTTGTCGGCGAGGAGGGCGTCGACGCGGTCGGCACCGAGGCGTACCTCGAGGCGCGGAATGAAGCGACGGCCGAGGTATTCCAGGCCGGGCATGCCGCCGTAGGCGAGGTAGCGGGAGGCTCGGGCGACGTCGCCACCGAGCAGGATCCGGTCCGATCCGACCCGGGCCACCACGCGCTCCAGGCACTCGAGGATCGCCTGATCCGGCGCCTCACGGTGCCGGGCCGGGCCGTCATAGCCGAGGTAGGAACCCGAGGCGATCAGATCCGCGTGCAGGCCCGAGTCCAGGTTGCGGTCGATGTGCGCGAGCACCACACGGTCCCGGGATACGCCGTCCCGTTCCAGGAGGTCCAGGACCTCGTGAGCCGCGGATCCATAGTCCAGGTGCACCATGATTGCGGCCCCGGTTTCGGCGTGGGTGCGGGCGACCGCGGCCAGCGCGCGCCGCTCGAACGGACCGATCTGCCAGTAACGGATCCCCGCCTTGAGCATGCCCGCGCGCACGTTGGACGCAGAGATAGAGGCTACCGCCCCCGGATCCTCCCCGAACCCGTGGCGGATCTCCGCGGTCCAGCGATCGACCAGCTCGTCCTCGGTCAGTGCCCGAATCGGGTGTACCTCGGGATAGTGCCCGCCGTGGTGCGCGCCGGTCACGTGCACCGCGTGCAGCCCCGCCCGCGCGGCAATCCGTGCGACCGCCGCCGGGTTTCGACCGAGTCCCATCGGGGTTGCCTCGATCATCGCGCCAAAGCCCGACTCGACCAGCGAGATCGCCTCGTGTCCCGAGGCTTCCTCGTTGTCGAGTTCGTCCCCGGCCAGCAGGGGCGAGACCTGGAACAGGTGCTCGTGATAGTTGGTGCGGCCGAGGTCCTCGGGGGCAATATCGCCGCCGACGGTGCGGATGATGCCCGCGGCGGGCGTCACCCGCGGGGAAGCCTCGCGATCTGTCGACGCCGAGCCAGACAGGTTCGGTCCCGAGCTGACCCCGGGATTCGCCGAGTCGGATGCGGGTACCGTGTGCACCCTGCGCGACTCAGGCATCCGAGCCACCCGCCGCCAGCGCATCAAACCACGGTTCCAGGCGCGCATACGCGTCGAGGAATACCGGATACTCGCGGGCGTAGCGCGCGGTCGCCTCGGGGTTCGGCTCATACCCCGTGCTCCGCTTGGACAGCGTCGCGGCCACCTCGAAGTTGTCGAATATGCCCACGCCGACTCCGGCCACCACGGCCGCGCCGATCGCCCCGGCCTCGTCCACCAAATCGCGCCGGGCGACCGGCATGCCCCACATGTCGGCGAAGATCTGCAGCAGCGCCGAGGCGTTGGCCGCCCCGCCGATCACGTCGATCCGGTCCACATCGGTGCCACAGTCGGCGAACGCACGCAGCCCGGTGAGCAGGTTGAACGCGACCCCTTCCAGCACCGCGCGGGTCAGGTGTCCGCGGTCGTGATGGCGCAGCAGGCCCACAAACGCGGCGCGGGCGTGCGGGTTCCAGTAGGGCGAGCGCTCCCCCAACAGGTGCGGGAGGAAGTACAGTCCCTCCCCCGAGGCCTGCCGGTTCTCGGCGGCGTCGAGGAGTTCGGCGTAGTCGGCGGCGGTCGCCGGGGAGAGCGTATCCACGATCCACTGCAGCGAGGCCCCGCCCGCCTGCATCGTGGCGGTGGGGACAAAGCGGCCGGGGATCACGTGGTTGAAGGTCATCGAACGCATCTGCGGATCATAGAGCGGCGCATCCGCGGCGACCGATACCCACGAGGACGACCCCATGCACGCATACGCCCCCGAGCTCGCGTCGATGATTCCGGCGCCGAGCGCGGCCATCGGCCCGTCGCCACCACCGATGACCACGGGGGTTCCCGCCAGCAGGCCGGTGGCCCGGGCCGCATCGGCGGTGATTGTGCCGATGACCGTGGTGGAGTCCACGATCTCCGGGAAGATTTCCCGCGACAGCCCCGAGGCGGCGATCAGTTCCTCGGACCAGGTGCCCGCGCGCTGATCGTAGGCGTTGGTGCTCGACGCATCCGAGCGATCGGTGACCTGCACGCCGGTCAGCTTGAAGGCGATAAAGTCCTTGGCCAGCAGGATGCGACGCACGCGGGCAAAGGCATCGGGGGAGGTATCGCGCAGCCACATGGTTTTGGCCAGCGAATACGTGGGGTTCAGCCGGTGCCCGGTGATCTGATAGCCGCGCTCCATCCCCACCACATCGAGCAGCCGGACAGTCTGCGCGGTGGCCCGGGTGTCGGCCCAGATGATCGAGGGGAACACCGGATCCCCGGCGTCATCGATGGCCACCACCCCCATCATCTGCCCCGAGAAGGACACCACGTCGATGTCCTCGGGCCGCGCACCGGCCGAGGCCAGCAGCTCACGGGTGGCCTGGGCGAGGGCGTCCCACCAGGCGAGGGGATACTGCTCGGCCTTACCGCCGAGGCCAAAATCGGTGTCGTAGTGAACGGTGACGGCGGCGATCAGGCGGCCGTCATTGGCCACCAGGGTCGCCTTATTACCGGTGGTTCCGAGGTCGTGGGAGATGATCATGACACGCTATCGCGACGAGACAATGGTCTTGATCTGCTCGGAATCGTGCAGGTTGGCCAGCGCCTGGTCGAAGGTGTCCAGGTTGAGCTTGGAGGTGATCAGGCCCTCGGTGCGCACCCGTCCGGTCTGCAGCGCAAACAGCGCGCGGCCCAGGCAGTGCACCTGTGCGTAGGATCCCTTGATGGTCAGCTCACGGCTAAACACCTCATAGGGCTTGATCGCCGCGGTGTCGTTTTCGCCGGCCAGACCGTAGACCAGCACGGTGCCGCCAGTCTTGGTGTGGCTCACGGCGAGCTCCAGGACCGCGGTCGAGCCGGTGGCCTCGATGACCGCGTCGAATCCGCGCGGGGCGATGTCGCGCAGCGCCGCCGAGGCGGCCTCGGGGTTTGAGCGATCCACCTGGACGGTGTGGTCGGCTCCAAGTGCGGTGGCCACCTCGAGCTTGGAGGCGGTCGGCGCGGCCACGGTGACGCGGGCGGCACCCGCGGTCTTCAGCAGCTGGGAGAGGATCAGACCGGTGGGGCCGGCACCGAAGATCAGCACGTCCGAGGCGGGCTTGAGGTTCAGGATGTCCACGCCGTGCACGGCGCAGGCGGTGGGCTCGGCGAAGACGGCCACGTCGGGGTCGAGGTCCCCGATCGGGTACACCTTGCTGGAATCGACCACCACGTACTCGGCGAATCCGCCGGGCATGTTGCAGCCGAGCGAGCCGAAGTTCTCGCAGAACAGGTCGTTGCCCTCGCGGCAGGCGTGGCACTTGCCACACAGCACGGTGTTGTCCACCACGACGTTGTCGCCGACCACCGCGTTGGCCTCGCCCGGACCCAGCTCAACCACCTCGCCGACCATCTCGTGGCCGGGAATCAGCGGGAACTTGGCGATGAATCCGCCGTGCAGCAGGTGCTCATCGGTGCCGCAGACGCCGGTCTGGATGACCCGCAGCAGCGCCTCGCCGGGGCCGGGAACCGGCTTCTCGATGGATTCGACGGCCCACTGGGAACCCTCTCGGAAAACGATTGCTTTCATGACAAACCTCTCGCACGAATTCGACGGTGAATACGGAAGAACGATGGCCGCGTGTGGGGACACGGGGCTAAATTCCTGATTTTTAGTAATACTACAGACAAATCGATGTCCGGCACGAATTATTGGGCTTAATTTGGCAATCTCGCCCAAATGTGCACGTTCACATCCTTAATTATGTAGTATTACTACCAAATCCACCCACCTAGGAGAACAATGAGCATCAGCGTAGATATTCCGGTTCCGCTTCGGGTCCACCCCAATGGGGACCTCACCGGCAACACCCGTCGCTACGAGAAGTTCCTCGGCGACATGGCCGGGGTCTACCGCGACGACGCGGCCTATCGGGCGGCAGTGGAAAAGCACGGCGCCGACACCCTGGTGTACTCGGTCGAGGAGCACCGCTACTCCGATGCGGAGGGTGCGCTGGTGATCGGCACCAGCACGCTGCTGCCCGGAACCTATGGGACCGAGTTTGCGGTGACCCGCGGCCACATCCACGCGGTCGAGAACCGCGCCGAACTGTACTACTGCCTGGCCGGCCACGGCGTCATGCTACTGGAGACCATCGACGGCCGGAGCGCCGCGGTCGAGCTGACCCCGGGCGAGGCCGTGAACGTGCCCGGACACTGGATCCACCGCTCGATCAACGTGGGCACCGAGCCCTTTGTCACCCTCTTTACCTATGCGGCCGACGCCGGCCAGGACTACGCGATCATCGGCGACGCCGCCGGGATGAAGGAGCTCGTGGTCACCGACGGACGCGGCGGCTGGGCGAGCGTGCCCAACCCCGAGCACACCGGCTACCGCGTGGGCGTGAACGCATGAGCACGCGGGTAGCCGACGCACGAGCCGCGGCGAGCGCACAGAAGACCTCCGCGGACTCCCCCACGGATCCCTTCGCCCTGCTGGCAGGGTTCGGGATCGTCCCCGTGGTCGAAATCCCCGAGGCACGCTTCGCGATTCCGCTGGCGCGCGCCCTGGCCGAGGCCGGGCTCACCACGATCGAGGTGACGATGCGCACCCCCGACGCCCTGGAGTCCATCCGCCAGATCGCCACCGAACTCCCCGAGTTCTACGTGGGTGTGGGCACCCTGTTCACCCCGGCCAACGTGATCGACGCGCAGGCAGCCGGGGCCCGGTTCGGCGTCTCCCCCGGCTATACGCCGCTGCTCGGCCGGACCGCCCGCGAGGCGGGACTGCCGCTGATTCCCGGGGCCGCAACCGCCTCGGAGATCATGGCCGCGGTCGAGGACGGCTTCGACACCGTTAAGTTCTTCCCCGCCGAACTCAACGGCGGGGCCAAGGCCCTCTCGGCCCTGCTGGCACCGCTCGCCGCCTCGGGCCTGCGCCACGTGATGCCCACCGGCGGCGTGACCCCGGACAACCTCGGCGACTACCTGCGCATCCCGCGTGTGATCGCCGCCGGCGGCACCTGGATCGCCCCGCGAGCGCTGATCCAGGCCGGCGAATTCGACACCATCCGTGACAACGCCGCGCGTGCCCTCACCCAGGCCCGCGCGCTCCTCCGCGATAAGGACACCACCAAATGAGCGCCCCCGTTACCCTCACCGCCGACACCCTGGTCCCGGCCACCGCCCCCACGATGTACTTCATCGGGGTGACCACCGGGTCCTCCTCGATCCGCCAGGTGTTCCCGCTGTGGGCCGCCGAACTCGGACTCGGCGACGCCGTGCTGGTGGGCATCGACCTGCCGCTGCACGCCCCCGCCGAGCAGTATCGACGCGTGGTCGAGTTCATCAAGAACGATCCGCTGAGCCGCGGCGCCCTGGTCACCACGCATAAGCTCGACCTGTTTGCCGCCGCCCGCGACCTCTTTGATGAGGAGGATCCGCTGGCAACCCTGATGAACGAGATCTCCAGTATCTCCAAGCGGGATGGTCGCCTGATCGCCCATGCCAAGGACCCGATCTCGTCGGGCCTGGCCCTCGACGCGTTCCTCTCCCCCGCCCACCTCACCCGGTACAACCCCGACGTGTTTGTGATCGGGGCGGGCGGATCGGCCATCGCGATCTCCTGGTATCTCTCCCGGACCGAGCGGGCCGCGCACCCGCGCGAGATCATCGTGGCGAACCGCAGCCGGCAGCGCCTGGACGACCTGGCCGAGGTCTTGGCCACCTCGGACCCGCGGGTCCCGGTCACCGTGCGGCTGACCCCCAAGCCCGAACTGAGTGACGCGATCGTCGCGAATCTGCCGGCGGGATCGGTCATCATCAATGCGACCGGCCTCGGCAAGGACGCCCCCGGATCCCCGCTGACAAACGCGGTGGTGTTCCCGCAGGACGCGATCGTCTGGGACCTCAACTACCGCGGCGACCTGATCTTCCTCGACCAGGCTCGCGCCCAGGATCCCGCGCTGAATGTCACGGTGGTTGACGGCTGGGTGTACTTCCTGCACGGCTGGACCCAGGTCATCGCCGAGGTCTTCGATGTCACCATTCCCACCTCGGGTCCGAGCTTTGACGAGCTCTCCCGTCTGGCTTCGAGCACCAAGGGCTAGCGCGATGCCCGGAAAGATTCTGGTCACCCCGCGCTCACTCACCGCCGAGGACGCGGCAACCCATCCGCTGCTGGAACCGCTGCGCGCGGCCGGATTCGAGATCGTCTCGGGCCCGGCCGGGCGCCAGCCCGAGGCCGCCGAGCTGCGCGACCTGGTGGGCGATATCGACGGCTGGATCGCCGGGGTGGAGCCCATTGACGCCGAGATTCTGGCGGCCGCCGGAAACCTCCGGGTGATCAGCCGCAACGGGGCCGGGGCCGATTCGATCGACCTCGCCGCGGCCTCCGCCCGGGGCATCCGGATCGAGACCGCACGCGGGGCCAACGCCCGCGGCGTGGCCGAGCTCGCGCTGGGCCTGATCCTCGGATCGCTGCGCCAGATCCCCGCCGCCAACACCCTGTTGCACGAGGGCGGATGGGCGCGCTCGCGCGGACGGGAGGTCGCCGAGGTGACCGTCGGTATCGTCGGGTTCGGGGCGATCGGTCGCCACGTGGCCGCCACGATCCTGCAGCTGGGCGGTCGCGTGGTCGCGTTTGATCCGTTTGTGACCGAGGCACCCGAGGGCGTGGAGCTGGTGAACCTGGCCACCCTGTTCCGGGTGTCCAACGTGGTGACCCTGCACGCGCCCCCGCCCGCCGACGGCACTCCGCTGGTGGGCCGCGATCAGCTCGCGCTGCTGCCCACCGGGAGCGTGCTGATCAACACCGCCCGATCGGCGCTGGTGGATCACGCGGCGGTGCTGGACGCCTACGCCGACGGGACCCTGACCGCCTACGCGGTGGATGCGTTCGCGACCGAACCCCCGGTCCTGGATGCGGTCCTCTCGCACCCGCAGACCCTGCTCACCCCGCATATCGGCGCGTTCACCGGGGCGAGCACTCGGCGCGCCGCCGAGGCCGCCGTGGAGAACCTCCTTGCCGCGCTCACCGGGCAATAGCACTAGGATGCATAGGATGGAGAGCACCTCGCAAACATCACTCTTTGAGCGTCTGAAAGAGTCTCTCGATTCTCTGCGTAAGTCCGAACGCAAGGTCGCCGAACTGGTCACCGAGGATCCCACCTTCGTGATGGAATCCTCGATGTCCGCGGTGGCCGCCCGGGCCGGGGTATCCGAGCCCACGGTCATGCGATTCTGCACGGGACTCGGCTTCGACGGGTTCCAGGCCTTCAAGCTGGCCCTCGCCCAGGCGCTGATCCTCGGGGTTCCCTCGGTGGAATCGGCGATGAACCGGGGCGACTCGGTGGCCGAACTGGCGAGCAAGATCTTCGATCAGACGATCTCCAGCATCGACCGATCGCGTCGTTTCCTCGACCCGGATCAGATGGAGCAGGCGGTGACCGCGATCCTCGGCTCGCGCGCGCTGGTCTTCATCGGCCTCTCGGCCTCGGGCTTGATCGCCCAGGATGCGCTGCAAAAGGCGCAGCTGTTCGGGATTCCCTGCAGCGCCCCGAGCGACACCCACCAGCAGTTCATGGCCGCGGCGATGACCGATCCCGAGACCACGTTTGTGGTCATCTCCAACACCGGCCGCACCCGCTCGACCATGCGGGTGGCCGAGATGGCACGCTCGCGCGGTGCCACGGTGATCGGCATCAGCGGGGACGATGACACCCCGATGATGCGGGTGTGCGACGTCAAGATCGTGGCCAAAACCTTCGAAAACACGGATATCTACACGCCCACGGTCAGCCGGCTGGCGGGACTCGTGGTGATCGATATCCTCTCGACCGCGGTGTCGCTACGCCGCGGCGAGGCCCACTTTGCCGACTTCGAGGCGATGAAGGCGGGCCTGGCCGGCTACGCCCGAATGAGCGATCGCGAAACCGATTCGGGTTCCGCCTCGTTCGACTAGGGAGCCGACACAAACGGGCCGCGAAGCACACGCTTCGCGGCCCGTTTTTTCGTGCATTCAGGCGCGGAATTGGCCGATCGGGCGACCAGACGGGCGCGGTGGGTTGAACTGGCGCGGCGGTGCGTGGTGGCTTAGCCCAGCTCGGCCACCGAGCCGCGCACGGCGGACTAGCCCAGCTCGGCCAGCTCCGCCGCGCTCAGAAAATAGGGCTCATATTCGGTACCGGCAAAGTGCTCCCGCATGATCGTGGTCCAGCGCACCACCGAGGTCAGCGGGCGGTGGTTGATGATGATCTGCTGAGCCTGTCCGGCCGCGTTGAAGTTGATCACCACGACGCTGCCGATCGGGTTGCCGCGGAAGGTTGCGGTGTAATCCTCGACGAACCCGTTGTCGCCGTAGGGGCCCACAAAGTTGAACTCCTGATAGTCGTAGAGGGTGCGCGCAAAGCCGAGAATGGTGCGCACGGCCTCGGGGCCGCGCAGGATGCCGTTGAGAACCGAGGCCTCCAGGGTCACGTCCTCGGCGAGGTTGCCTAACCATTCGGGGGTGTAGTCGGTGCGGTGGGTGGCGGGGTCTCCCGAGCCGAGATAGCTGGTCATGATGATGTCCTTCGGGGGTTAGCGGTCAAAGAGGCGCAGGGCCGAGAGCCAGGTCGTGTACGCGTTCACCCGTTCGGGATAGCGCGCGGTCAGGGCGGTGAAGAATTCCAGCCGCGTCGTGGCGGTACCCAGGATGTCCTCGGCGTCGCGCAGATAGCGGCGGGTCTCGTCCACGTTCACTGGAGAATCATCCCGGGAGGCGTCCTTGTGTCCGGCAATCGTCGCAGCCGGATTCAGCGCCTCCACGGCATCCAGGGCGCGGTGCCAGGCTTCGAAGCCCCCATTCCTGGCCTCGGCGAGGTAGAGGTGCACGTTGTTGTAGACGATATCGCCGCCCACCACCAGATCCAGGGCGGGGACGTGCAGCACCGTGGTGTCATCCATGTCCGAGTGCCCCACGGCAATCGAGTGCAGGCGCTCCCCCTCGAGCTCGATGCCCGCCGCGGGTGCCGGCTCAACCGGGAATCGGATCGGGGTGGGCAGCTGCTCGGGGAAGAGGGTAGCCCACAGCGCGCCGGGGGTGCCGTCGGCGGTGTCGGCAAAGATGCGCGCGGTCGCCGCCTCGCCCGCGTAGACCCGCGCCTCGGGGAAGCGTTCGAGAAGTCGAGCGGTGCCCAGCCAGTGATCGGCGTGGGCGTGGGTGATATAGATCGCGATCAGGCGGCGCTCATGGGCGGCGATCCAGTCGGCCAGCGTTTCGGTCTGGGCGGCGGTAATCGGCGGGTCCACCAGGACCGCATCGCGCTCCCCAAAGATCAGGGTGTGCGTCAGCGGCGACCAGCTGGGCTGCTCGCCGCCGGGGAGCGGGGCACCGGTAATCGGCGCCAGCCCCGATACCAGGGTGTCAAAGCGCAGGGTGCCACTCATCGGGCTACCTCACGCTTCAGGGGGTTTATGGTTCGCGACATCTTCGCTCCTCTCATCGGCACCCTCGGTGCCCATGACAGAAGCGTAGGTCTTTTACCTATGTCACGCAATCGGTGCGCAAATTTCCCCCGAAACACCCAGAAACCTAGGCGACGATGACCTCGATACCCTCGGACCGCAGCTGCTCCAGGACATCGAGCGGGGCCGACTCATCGGTCACCACCAGGTCGACCTCGCGCAGCGAGCAGGTGATCGACATCGCCGAGCGGCCAAATTTAGACCCCTCGGCGATCAGGACCACGCGCCGCCCCGAGGCGAGCATCGCCCGCTTCGCCGCCGCATCCTCCAGATCGTGGGCCGTGACACCCTCATCAAGGGAGGCCCCGCAGCAGCTCAGGAACACCGTGTCAAACCGCAGACCGCGCAGGGATTGCTCCACGAGCGGCCCCACGATCGCCCCCTCGTCGGGGTTCACGGCACCGCCGGGTAGCAGGATGCGGGCGGTGGGGCTTCCCGCCAGAACCATGAGGGCCTGCACGCTAAAGGGCATGATCGTCAGTCGACGATTAACCAGCTGCCGGGCCAGCTCGGCCCCCGTGGTGCCGCTATCCACGCACACGGCCTCACCATCCACCACGAGGGCGGCGGCGGCGATCGCGATGCGCTCCTTGGCCGCCGAGGACTCCAGCTTGCGCATCGCAAACGGCATCCCCTCCCCGCGCATGCGCACACTCACAGCGCCTCCGCGCACCCGACGCAGGATTCCCGCCTGGGCGAGCTGGTCGAGGTCGCGACGCACGGTCACCTCGGACACCGAAAAGCGCGAGGCCACCTCGGTGACGTCCACGCGTCCGCGGGACTGCAGGGTTTCCAAAATGGCCTCATGCCGGGCGTTTCCACTCATAAGCCAAAGATACACCCAAAATGTTCGTTTGAAAGGTTTTGTGATCAAACCCGGCGAATTCCCCCATGCGCAATCGCCGAAATCCGGGACTTTGACATCTCGGTTACGAACATTTGACTTGTTCGTATGAACATATATGATGATTGCTCGATCGCATTTTGTGATCGGGAAGGACGGCAACCGCCGATGACAACACACCTGCTTGTGGACTATGGCGAGGTAATCTGCGTGGCCCAACCCGCACTCGCCGCCGCCGGAATGGCCGCCATGGTGGGCATGGCCCCCGGCGACTTTCACGAACGCTACTGGCGCTTTCGCGAGGAGTACGATCGCGGACGGCACGCCCACGGGTACTGGGCCGAGGTGCTGGGCCGCGCGGCCTCCGTCGAGGAACTCGCCGAGCTGCGCCGCCTGGATCTGGCCGGCAACATCCACCTCAACTTCGACACCATCGAAGCCCTGCGGGATGCCCACCGCCGCGGCGCCCGCCTCACCCTGCTCTCCAACGCCCCGCAGGACCTCGCCGATGCCGTGAGCAGATTCGCGGCGATGCGGGAGATCTTCTCGCTCATGCTGTTCAGCTGCGAGCTGCGCATGGTCAAACCCGGGACGCGGATCTTTGAAACCGCTCTGGCCGTGACCGAAACCACGCCGCGGGAAACCCTGTTCATCGATGACCGCCGCGAGAACATCGAGACCGCGATCACCCTGGGCCTGCAGACCCACCACTTCACCGGTGCCGACCGACTGGACGCCGACCTGGCCGGAATCGATTTTGGCCAGGCCCGCACCGAGCGTCGCCCCTGGCCGCTGTCCATTCTGCGAAATCGAACATCACCCAGCTGACACCTTTGGCATCCGTACCCCGCCTGATGCTAGTGTGCCGCAGTGTAGACGCGTCATCCGGGCATCCCCCCGACCCTCGACCGAACGACGAAAGCCCTCGTGAAAAAGACTCAGACTTCCCAGCCCACCCTCGAGGTACGCCGCGCGCGGATCGCCGTGGCGGTCCTGTTCCTCACCAACGGCGCGCTGTTTGCCAACGTGGTGCCGCGCTACCCCGGCATCAAGGCCGACCTCGCGCTGGATAATGCCGCCTATGGACTGGCGATCGCCGCGTTCCCCGCCGGGGCGATCATCGCCGGGCTGGCCGCCGCCACGATCATCCGCCGTCTGGGTTCGGCCCGGGCCGCGGCAATCGGAACCATCCTGACCGCCCTGGGCACGATCCTGGTGGGCTTCTCCCCCTCGTTCCCGCTGTTTGCCGCCGCGCTGTTTTTTGCCGGGGCGATGGACTCGATCACCGATGTGGGCCAGAACACGCACGGCCTGCGGGTGCAGCGCCGATTCGGGCGCTCGATCATCAACTCGTTCCACGCGGTGTGGTCGATCGGCGCGGTGCTGGGCGGCGGTATGGCCGCCGGGGCGATCGCCCTGGGCCTGCCGCGCTCGGTGCACCTGACCATTTCCGGCATCCTGTTCTCGGTGGTCGCGATCATCGCACTGCGCTTCTGCCTGCCCGGCAAGGATGAGGATGCGGGCCTGGTGGCCAACCCGGTGGGCGAGGAAACCGCCTCAAAGCTGCGCTCGGCGCTCAGCCCGCGCCTGATCTTTATGGTGGTGGCGCTCGTGGTGATCGCGATTGCCGGAACCCTGGTGGAGGATGCCGGGTCCACCTGGGCCGCCGTGTACCTGGGGAACAACCTCGGCGCCCCGGCGGCGATTGCCGCCACCGGTTTTGTGGCGCTCGTGGGAGCCCAGTTCATCGGACGCCTGCTGGGCGACCGCCTGGTTGACCGCTTCGGCCAGCGCACCGTTGCCCGCGTGGGTGGCCTGATCACCGCCATCGGCATGGGCACCGCCCTCGCCTTTCCGAGCATTCCCGGGACGATCGCCGGATTCGCCGCCGCCGGATTCGGTGTCGCGACACTCGTCCCCGCGGCCATGCAGCAGGCCGACGAGCTCCCCGGACTGCGCGCCGGCACCGGCGTGACCGTGGTGTCCTGGCTGATGCGCCTGGGCTTCCTGGTCTCGCCTCCGCTGGTGGGTCTGATCGCAGACAACTCCTCGCTGCGCTTCGGCCTGCTGGTGGTTCCGATTGCCGGAATCCTGGCGTTTGCCCTCTCCGGCGTCCTGACCAACACCAGGAAATCCGCCGAACCGGCCGCCTAGTCGCCCGCCGCACACGCCGCTGCCCGCACACCCCGAGGTGTGCGGGCAGTGGCGTTTAGTTTTTGCGGGACCCTACTCGCTCGGGCGGCAGTCCAGCAACACCTTGCCCAGGTGGGTGCCGGTGTCGAAGTGGGCGTGGGCCGCGGCCACCTCGGCGAGCGGATAGATCGAGTCGGTGACCGGGCGCACCTGGCCCGATTCCAGCAGCGGCAGGACGATCCGGCGCACGGCGTCCATGATCTCGGTCTTCTCGGCCACGGATCGATCCCGCAGCGTGGTTGCCGAAACGCTCGCCTTCTTGGTCATCAGCGCGCCGAAGTCGAGTTCACCACGCGCGCCACCCTGCACGGCAATGGTCACGATCCGGCCGCCGCGGCGCAGTGCCTGGACGTTGCGCTCAAGGTAGCTTCCACCCACGGTGTCGAGGATGACATCGGCCCCGCCATGCTCGGCCATAACCTCGGCAAAGTCCTGCTCGCGGTAGTTGATCAGGATTCGCGCCCCCAGCAGGCGTGCCTGTTCCAACTTGGCGGTGCTGCTCGCGGTGACCGCGACGACGCCACCCAGGGCGTGCACCAGCTGGATCGCGAAGACCCCGATGCCGCCGGTCGCGCCGTGGATGAGCACGGTCTCTCCGGGCTGGAATCGACCCACCAGGTTGAGGTTGGAGACCACGGTGGCGGCCACCTCGGGGATCCCGGCGGCGTGCACCGGATCGATCCGCTCGGGGATCGGCAGCACCTGCCCCACCGGCACGCTCACAAATTCGGCGTATCCGCCGCTGGCCAGCAGGGCCATGACCGGCTCGCCGATCGACGGAGCCCGCTCATCGTCGGCGACGCCCTCACCCAGGGCGGCCACGCTTCCGGAGACCTCGAGTCCCAGGATGTCGGTGGCCCCCGCCGGCACGCGGTAGTGCCCCTCGCGCTGCAGGGTGTCGGCGCGGTTGAGCCCGGCCGCCAGCACCCGAATCAGGACCTCGCCGGGTCCAGGTGTGGGGCGCTCGGTCTCGGTCGCGGTCAAAACCTCGGGACCGCCCGGGCGGTCGGCGTGAACTGCAAGCATGGTGTCCTCTCCCGCCGCGAGACTTCCGCGGCCACTCCCGTCAGCCTACGCCCGACGCCCGCGACACCACGAGCCGAAATCACCCCTTGCACATTCGGTACTTAACGTTACTATGTACTAGTAGATAGCAACACTGAGTACTGAGAGGATGCCGATGGCCAAGCTGATGACCGAGATGCTGAAGGGCACGCTGGAGGGCATCGTGCTGGCGATCCTCACCGAGAAACCCGCCTACGGGTATGAGATCACCGCGCGGCTGCGCGATGAGGGGTTTACCGAGATCGCCGAGGGCACGATCTATGCCCTGCTGGTGCGGATCGAACAGAAGGGGCTCGTCGATATCGAGAAGCGCCCCTCCGAGAAGGGCCCGCCCCGCAAGGTGTTCACGCTCAATGCGAGCGGGCACACCTACCTCGAAGAATTCTGGACCGCCTGGACCTTCCTGTCCGGGCGACTCAACCACCTCCGCAACGACTAAGGGACAGGAACATGTTTGTATCAAAAATGATCGATGAGAAAAAGCGTTACCGCACCTATAAGGCCCGCACCGCCGCCCTCCCGCAGCCGTACCGGGCCAGCATCGATGCGCTGGAGCGCTACCTGATGTACTTCGGTCCGGGCAAGGGTTCCGAGCTGATGCTCATGCTGGAGGACCTGGCCGACCTGTTTGAGACCGCGGCCGCCGACGGCACCCCGGTCGCCGCCATCGTGGGCGAGGACCCGGTCGAATTCGCCGAGGCCTTCCGGCTCAACTACCCGGTGGGCGACTGGATCATCCGCGAGCGCGAACGCCTCACCCGGGCCATCGCGACCGCGACCGCCAACTAGTCGGGAACCACGAAACGCCCGCCGCTGACTGATCAGTGGCGGGCGTTCCGCGCGTTCGGCGCTAGTCCTTATCGGTCCAGCCGGCGGGCAGGGTGACCAGGGATTCGGCCAGCTCGGAACCGTCATCGGCGACCACGGGCTGCGGGGTCGCGGCTACGAATTCCAGGCGGATACCGTTCAGGTCGCGCTTCTCGGTGAACCAGAGGATCGGGCGGCCGCCCTCATCCAGCGATTCACCGTCGTGGCCGATGCCGGCTTCGGCCAGCTCGGCCATCTTCGACTCGACCTCGGGATAGTCGAGGAAGCCGAAGTGGTGGAAGCCCTCGCCCTCCGTGGCCGAGTGGGTGCCCTCGCCGTGGAACTCCATCAGCTCGATGAAGGGCGGACCCTCGGCCGAGAAGGAAATCCGGGCGTCGTGCGGGTGCGGGGTCGCATCGCTGTGGTCGCGCCAGCGCTCGGTGCGGTAGCGGCCGATCGGGCCGAAGGTGTAACCGGTAGCCTTTTCCCAGGCCACGATCGACTCCTCCAGGTTTTCCACCAGGATGCCGATGTGATCGATCAGGCGGGGTGTCTTGGTCATGATTCTCCTTTGAATATGAGGGGCTATTTGACGATGCCGAGGCGGGAGCGGTCGATCGTCAGCACCACGGCGCCGATGATGACAGCACCGTAGATGATCTGCTCGTATGCCGGGTCGATGCCGATCGCGTTCAGGCCCACGCGCAGGACCACGATGATCAGCGCACCCACCAGGGTCTTCAGCGGGCCACCCACACCACCGGTGATCGCGTTGCCACCGATGACCACGGCCGCAATAGCGGGCAGCATCAGGGTGTCACCGAGCGAGGGGCCACCCGAGTACTGGCTCGAAGCCAGCACCACACCGGCGAGGCCCGAGAACAGGCCACACAGGGCGAACGCGAGAATACGGTAGGCGCGAGTCGGGTTACCCGACATCAGCAGGGCGTTCTCGGCCAGGCCCATGGTGTGCAGGGCGCGACCGCGGTTGAGAACCCGGATCGCCACCGAGATGAGGATCGCCAGCAGGATCGCCAGCAGCGCCGACACCGGCAGTCCGGCGATCCGCATGTCCGTGACCCAGCCGATCACGTCATAGTTGGCGGAGATGCGGATGGTCGAGGCCGAGGAGAGCGTGAGCGCCACACCGGTCCACAAGCCCATCGCGCCGAGGGACACGATGAAGGACGGGATCTGCGCAAACGCCACCACGGTTCCGGTGAGCACGCCGGTCAGGCAGGCGAGGATCGGGACGAGGATCAGCGCGCCGACCCCCATGTCCGGGAGCCACAGCGCCAGGAGCACGGTGCTCAGCGAGGACACCACGGCAAAGGACAGGTCGATCCCGCCGGTGAGGATTACGAAGGTCTGGCCGATCGCCAGCAGCAGGATCGGCGCCATGCTCTCCAACAGGCCACGCACGCTAGCCAAGCTCAGGAAGTTGGGCTGCTGGGTCAGCACCAGCAGCACCAGGACGATCAGCACCAGCAGGGGGAAGACCGCGATGATCCGGTCCTTCACGGTGACGCCGGAGGCCGCCGCCTGACGCGGGCGGGTCGGGGTGAGTATCGCCATGGCCTAGACCATTCCTTCCACAAGATCGACGGGCCGGGGCTTGTTCCCGGGGTGTGCGTCGAAGGTCTGCTGCACCCGGCCATCACGCATCACGAGGATGGTGTGGCTGAGCGCGATGGTTTCTTCGAGGGTGTCGGCGAGCAGGATCACGCCGATGCCGCGGGCGCACAGCTCACGAATGAAGCCGTACACGTCCTCCTTGGCCCCCACGTCGAGTCCCCGGGTGGGGTGATCCAGGATCAGTACCTTTAGTCGGGGCGAGGTCAGCCACTTGGCCAGCACCGCCTTCTGCTGGTTACCACCGGAGAGGTTGGAGATGTTGGTGCCGCGGTTCGGGGTTTTGATCTTGAGCTTGCGGATCCACTCGTCGGCCGCGGCCGCGGCGGCGCGGGGCTTGAGGAATGGCCCGGCACTCACGGTGGACGGATCGGCGAGGAAGATGTTCTCCTGAACCGACAGCCCCTGGGCGATCCCCTCGATCCGGCGCTCGGCCGGAATGTACCCGATGCCCGCGCGCACGGCCTCCACCGGCGAGCGCAGCCCGATGGACTTGCCGCCGAGCGTGATCGAGCCCTGATCGAAGCCCTCGGCCCCAAACAGGACGCGGGAGAGCTCCTCGCGGCCCGAGCCCAGCACGCCGGTGATGCCCACGACCTCGCCGGCCCGCAGCGTGAAGTTCACATCCTCGAAGGCCTTGGTTTTGCCGAGCCCGGTGACCTGCATCAGGACGGGCTGATCCACCACCGCGGTCTGCTTGGCCTCGTGGTAGAACTCGGCCGTGCTCTCGCGGCCCACCATCAGGCGGTGCAGCTCATCCACGTCGACCTCGGAGCGGTCGCGCACGGCCACACACTGGCCGTCCTTGAATACGTAGACTCGATCGGAGACCCGCAGCACCTCGTCGAGGCGGTGCGAGACAAAGACGATCGAGGCGAACTTGCGCAGGCGATCGATCTGGTCGAAGAGCACCTCCAACTCGTCGCCCTCGAGCACGCTGGTGGGCTCGTCCAGGACGATCACCGGCTCGGAATCCGCGCGTTCCTCGACCGAGAGGGCCTTAGCCAGCTCGACCATCTGCCGCTCGGCAAAGGACAGGTGCTCGACCTTGGTCTTCGGGGAGATCGGCGAGCCGATCTTGTCCAGCTGCTCCTGGGCGAGGGTGCGCAGCGTGCCCCAGCGATAGACGCCCGCCGAAACCCCGGCACCCTCGACGCCGAGGAAGATGTTCTCGGCCACCGAGATCGAGGTCACCAGCGACTGCTCCTGGTGCACCATCCCGATGCCCGCCGCGGCGGACTCGGCGGCGGTGCGGAACGTGACCTTTTTGCCCTCGCGCAGGATCTCTCCCCCGTCTGGCTTGTAGATGCCCGAGAGCACCTTGAGCAGGGTCGACTTGCCCGCACCATTCTCGCCGATCAGGCCCACCACCTCGTGGCGGCGCAGCTCGAAGGAGATGTCGTCCAGGGCCACAACCCCGCGGAACTCTTTACGGAGGTTTCGAACCTCCAGTACCGTATCGGTCATTACTTAATCGCCCTTACTCGCTTGCGCAGCGACCAGCCGGTCGCGACCACGGCCACCACGATGACCAGGCCCTGCACTGAAATCTGTACGTACGGGTTGACACCCAGCAGGATCAGGCCGTTGGCCAGCACGGTGATGATCGCCGCACCCACCAGGGTCTTGCCCACGCCGCCGATGCCACCCACCAGGGCGGTGCCGCCGAGAACCACCGCGGTGATCGCGGTGAACTGGAAGCCCGCACCGATCGAGACATCGCCCACACCGAGCTGCATCGCGGCCATGACGCCGGCGATTCCCGATCCGGTTCCGGCCAGGACAAACGAGAGCACCTTATAGCGCTCGACGTTCACGCCGGACAGGCGGACCACCGGCTCATCACCACCGATCGCGTAGCCGTAGCGGCCCACGCGGGTGAACTTCTGCACCAGCAGGGCCACGACCAGCACCAGGATCGCAATCAGGGCGAGCTTGGGGAAGATCCCGAAGTTACCAAAGCCCAGCCCGCGCAAACCGTCATCCATCAGGCGCGGAGCCCGGCCGCCAAACAGCACGGTGGCCAGACCCACGCCGATGGCGCCGGTACCCAGGGTCACCATGAAGGAGGGAACCCGGAGATAGACGTGCAGCACACCGTTCAGCAGGCCAAACAGCGAGCCGGTGAGCACCCCGGCGATCAGCGCGATAAACCCGAGACTCAGATCGTTTCGATCGTTGCTGGCCAGCAGCACAAACACCAGCGACGAGGAGGCCATCACGCCCTCCACCGAGAGGTCCAGGCTACCCAGCAGGATGACAAAGGTGAGGCCGATCGAGATGACCAGCAGGATCGAGAGCTGGCTCAGCAGGCTCGACGCGTTGGACACGGAGAAGAAGTTGGGGGTGGCGATCGAGAAGAACGCGATCAACACCACCAGCGCGACCGCCGGGCCCCCGCCGCCGATCAGGCCGCGTACCCGGGCCAGGGTGCCGGGAGTGGTGGGATCCGGGGGCGTCGGACCGGAAGTCCGCGAGGGGGTGCCGGTGGCGGGAGCGTCCGCAACCTGGGGACCGGATTGAGACATGAAATTCCTTAGGAGCTAATCGGGCTTAGTTGATCGGAGCGGAGAAGCGCTTGAACGGGTCGTCCAGGTCGGGCTTCAGCGCCTCCAGGGTCGGTGCCTGGGTGAACTTCTCGACATTGTCCTTGGTCACGATCGACTGCTCGGCGTAGAACGCACGCTGGTCGTGGCTGAGCTTGGAGACGTCGATCTCGCCGGTTGCGGCCTTATAGGCCAGCGAGAGCGCCGCGCCACCCTGCCACCACGGGTCGGTCGAGACGGTGGCCACGTACTTATTGGTGCCGCTCTTGATCTCATCCAGGGCCTGCGGAACGGCGTCGAAGCCGATGATCGGCACCTTGCCGGCCATTCCCGCGGCCTTCAGCGCCTCCAGGGCGCCGAGGGCCATCTCATCGTTGGCGGCCCAGACACCCTTGACCTTGTCGCCGTGCTTGGCGAGCAGGGTCTGGGTCACCGAGAGGGCCTCGGTGCGGCTCCAGTTGGCGGTCTGGTCATCCAGCAGGGTGATGCCCGGGTTGGCCTTCAGGGCCTCCTGCAGACCGGCAAAGCGCTGCTTGGCGGGCTTGTTATCGAGGATTCCCTGGAGGGCGATGATGCCACCCTCGCCACCCATCGAGTCGAACAGGGTCTGCGAGACGTCCTTGCCGATGCCGGTGCCGTCGAAGGCGATGTGGGCGACCCAGTGGTCGCCGATGTCCCACGGATTGAGGTCGTCGGGCTTGTTCCACTGGGTCACGACGTAGCCACCGGCCTCGGTCACCGCACGCACGATGGCCTCGGTGTCCGAGGAGGTGTTGGGGTCGATGTTCAGCGCGTAGACCTGGCCCTTGGCCGCGAGGCCCTTCACCAGCGAAAGCTGCTTCTGCGAGTCGGCCTCATCGGAGAGCACGATGACCTTCTTGTCAACGCTCTCACCGAACAGGTCACCGCCGGCGGCCCAGTTGGCGTGGTAGGAGTTGGAAAGGCTACGGATGCCCTGCACCAGCAGGACGTCGCCCTTTTCTCCGCCCGCGGCGGGCTTGTTGTCATCGGCCGCGGATGAGCAGGCGCTCAGTCCGATGGCCACGGCCATAATCGTGGCGATTCCGGCCGCGCGCTTGGTCCAGCGCGGGAAAGATCCGTGTGCGTTCATAGGTACCCAGTGCTCCTTCACTTCGTTGTGACCGGCGGGTGCTGGGGAGCGCATCTCGCCGGTGAGATAGTCGGGGCGGCGCTGAACTAAGATCGATTCACTGCCGAATTTCGCGGCCATTCGCTGCCCTGGAAGCGATTATGTAGCAAGACTACGTAGATGTAAAGCTCGCCGTCGTACACACTTGCGCAGCACTCCCCCAATTTGGCGCAATTTCACGGTTTCAATCGCCAAAATTTCCCGTAAATACGCGGAATTGATCTCCCGTTTTGGATGAATTGCCAATCTCCGAAGATTTTTCGATCCGATGGTTCCCCGGACTTAAAATGTAGCTATACTACAAACACCCCGTTTTCACATTCAATGTCGAAGGAAACCATGAGCATCAGCGAATCCACCCGTCGTCGGGTCAAAGTCAGCGACGTAGACACCCTTGAGATCGTTGTCGAACCCGTTCCCGAGGTTCTGGAGGACGAGGCCCTGGTCTCGCTGCTCGTCTCGGGTGTGTGCGGCTCGGACACCCACGCCCTGCGCGGCCACCACCCCGTCATGAAGCCCCCGTACTACCCCGGCCACGAGGTTGTGGGCATCGTCGAGGCCGTGGGATCGGCCGTCACCAACGTGAATGTTGGCGACCGGGTGACCCCCGAGCCCACCCTTCCCTGTGGCGAGTGCAAGATGTGCCGCACCGGCCGCGAGAACATCTGCGACAACCTCGGCTTCTTCGGCTGCGGCTTCCGCGAGGGCGGCATGGCAGACCTGTTCACCGTGCCCGCAGACCGCCTGCACATCGTCCCCGCCGGAATGACGGACAAGCAGGCCGCGATCATCGAGCCGCTGGCCACCCCGGTTCACGCCGTCCGTCTGGCCGGCGACCTGACCGGCAAGACCGTCGCCGTACTCGGCGGCGGCACCATCGGCCTGCTCGTGCTGGCCGCCGCCAAGTATCACGGTGCCCGCGCCGTGGTGATGACCGACATGCTCGAGCAGAAGCGTGAGCACGCCCTCAAGGCCGGCGCCGACGCCGTCTTCGACGCCGCCTCCCCGACCCTGGTCGCCGACATCCACGAGTTCTTCGGCGAGACCGCCGACGTGGTCTTCGACTGCGTCTCGATCCAGCCGACCATCGACTCCGCCTTCGCCCTGACTGGCAAGGGTGGCACCGTGGTGGTTGTGGGTGTGCCCCAGCGGCCGGTCACCGTCCCGCTGCCCGCGATGCAGGACATGCAGGTGAAGCTGCAGGGTGCGGCCACGTACCTGGCCGAGGACTACGCCGAGGCGATCGAGATCATCGCCGCCGGTGGCGTGGATGAGGACATCATCATCACCAACACCTTCCCGCTGGAACGCGCGGCCGACGCCTTCGCCGCCTCGCTGACCGGCCTCGAGGTCAAGGTGCTGGTTACCCCTTAACCCAGCCACAAAAAACCCCGCATCCGATTTCTCGGATGCGGGGTTTTTGGTTTGGGTCGACTTTATCGACCTCGGCGAAGAATCCCAGCGAGCTTTGTCTGGATCAGGTGCCCCGCGAGGAAAAGTGCAACGGTGACGAACGCGACAAACCAAATCCCATCCCAGGGACTCCGGTGGGTGATGAGGGGAATCACGACAAGCTGTGAAAATACGTACATCCCGGCAAGTACCGTCCCTGCAATAATCCCCCGCCGATACGTGGGGCTTTCTACAGCTCTAGTCATTTCTGCACTGCCCTTCGAGAGTAAGAACATAGATCCTATAGTTTTGTTCGTGGTCGCAGACTCCGTGGGCCGTCAAGATACCAACAATTGTGGCGCCGATGCCTCCGGCGACCACGCAGCCGACACCGGCTGTCTCTGGCCCCAATGAAGCGCATACCGCTCCCACCAACACCCCTACGCTTCCAGCAGCTCCGGCCGCTTGCTCTGCGGAATCGAAACTTACATAGGGAAACGGATCTGCGCCGGCTTCCACTCGAGCTTCCATACCTGGATGGTTCTTCGGCAGAACTATCGGCTGACCGGATAAATCATAGGTGAACCCGATTCGAAGCCCGCTATCAAACAGGAACGTCGTTTGTTCTCCGAAGGATGTCTGTCGAACCTCTCGTCTACTGTTTCCCGCTTTCAATGAGGTTCCCAGGGTGACTACCTGGTCTTGAGAAAGTGCGGATGAGGTTTTTGCAACAGACCCAGTCTGCTCATTTTCTGGCGATGCGTGCGGCGACGTTGCATTGGCGATTGCAGGACTACCTGCGAAAGCAATCAAAGCCACTAACACGGCGGCTAGCTTCGCGCCTCTGCGGCGCGCAGTCTTCAACTCCATTGTTTTCTCCCTACGCGATGTCTCAACCGGTTTGAGACAAGCAGTAGAAAAACATGCCTCACCCGTTATTCGCTGAACGCTCGGACCTCAGAACGCTCCGAGGCGTCGCAATGGATCGATGACCTTCAATCTCAACAGTCGGGAACCGGATTGTTCTCAATTCCGAGCGATTACGCCCATACAAAAACCCCGCATCCGATTTCTCGGATGCGGGGTTTTTGTTGGATGAGGACTAGTCCTCTTCGGTTTCGCGGGGCTTCACGTACGGGTCGGCCTCGCCGGCGTACTGTGCGGTGGATGCCTGGGCGCTGGTCGCGGTGTCGCGCTCGTGCGCCTCACGCAGCAGATCCTCGATGTGCTTGGCGTTCTCCGGGATACCATCCAGGATGAACTCGAGCGACGGGGTCAGCCGCGAGTTGATGTTGCGGCCAACCTCGGTGCGCAGCATGCCCTTGGCGCGCTCGAGGGCCTTGGCGCTGTCCGCGCGCTCCTCGTCGCTGCCGTACACCGTGTAGAACACGGAGGCGTGCTGCAGGTCACCGGTCACCTGCACATCGGTAATGGTGACAAAGCCGAGTCGCTGATCGCGTAGTCCCTTGTCCAGTCGCTTGGCGATGACCTCCTTGATACGGTCTGCCAGCTTCTTTGCGCGGGGGTTAGCCATGATGATCTCCTTGCCTCCCCATCGACGAACTCGATCGGGCAACCCCCAGTCTAGAGCAGCGACACCCCCGAAATATAACCCGCACACGCGGGTCCGGCGCAGCCCTGCGCGAACGCCGGTGCCCCGAACCGGAACGCGACCTCGGGGCCGGGTTCCGATCCGGGGCGGGCCCGATCAGGCGGGAGCGGGTGCGACCAGGGTCGCATCCAGCTCGGCCAGTTCGGCCTCGGTCAGGCCGTGGACCGCCAGGTATCCGCGAGCCCCGGAGGAAGCGTCGGGATACTCGGTGTCCAGGCCTGCCAGCAGTTCCGCCATGACCTCCGCGGGGCTGGCCGATACCAGTGCGCGGATGCCCTCGGTCAGCGGAACACCGTGGGCGATGATCGCGGCGAACATACGCTCGGCCCACTCCCCCGCCAGGTTCTCGGCGGTCCGCGCGTAGTTCTCGACCACGGCCTCGCGTTCCACCCCCACGGCGTCCAGCAGCAGCGCGACGCTCACCCCGGTGCGGTCCTTGCCGGCGGTGCAGTGGATCAGCGTGGCCCCGTGCGGCGCCGCGGCGATGACCGCACGGGCGATTTCGGCGATCACCGGCCCCGCCTCGGTCAGGATGCCCCGATACAGGGTCTCCAGCGAGGGAATCTGCGCGAGCATCGCCGCGGTGGGATCCTCCTCGCCGGAGGCACCTCCACTCGGCAGGGCACCGGCGGCCAGATCGATCCGGTGTAGCTCACGGGCAATCGCCTCGAGTGCGCTCGGCAGGCTCGCGCGCTCGGTCTCGCTGCGCAGATCGATCACGGTGTGCAGGCGGCCGTCCAGTAACGCCACATCCTGATCGGTCAAGACCGGCACCGCATCCGAGCGCCACAGCACGTTCGAACGGATCACTCCCCCGCCGCGCACCGGCAAACCTGCACACTCGCGGGTATTAAAGGTTGCGCTCAGCGGGATACGCTCGCCGCTCATGCGCGCACCTCGGCTGCGGGCACGTCGGTGGCGGCACCGGTAGCGGCCTGCTCGGTCTTGCTACGACGCAGCGCGGGCATCAGCCACGGCACGGTGATCAGCGAGCCGAGCACCAGCACGGCGGCCACGATATAGAGGGCGGCATAGTTCTTATCGCCGCCGGAGATTGGGTCGCCGTGGCCGATCATGATGATCAGCGGGGCGGCAATCGGGGCGAGGGACTGCGGCAGGGTCTTGGCCACGTTGAACACACCGAGGTAGCGACCGGCGTCGCGGGCGGGGATCGTGCGCAGGGCGATGGCCAGGTCCACCGCGTAGTAGCAGCCGAGGGCGAAACCGGCCAGGGCGGTGCTGATCCAGAAGATCGAGAGGCTGTCGGTGAAGGCCTTCATTAGCAGGGTGATCGCCAGCAGCACGGCCGATCCCACCAGGAAGGGCACGTAGTTGCCGCGGCGCGAAGCCAGGTAGCCGCCGGCAAAGGCCGCTACGAAGTTGAGGGTCGCCCCGACCAGGGTAGACAGGGTTACCAGCGGGGTGGCGTGCGGGACGTCGAGTCCCAGGCGCAGCATCAGGTAGAACAGTCCGAAGGTGCCCACCACGGTGTAGCCGAACTGCATCGCGAAGCGCTGGATCCAGGCGAGGGTGAACAGCGGATAGGTGAACGGGTTCACAAACATCGCTGTAAACACCGTGCGCAGACGCACCTTGGGCACCGCCGAGGCATCCACTGCGGGGTCCGGGATCTTCCAGCACACCAGCACGGTCACGATCACGGCCACCACCGGCATGAACAGCATGATCACCGGGATCGACCCCGAGAAGATCGTGGACACCAGCAGGGCGGGCACGAGTCCCAGGAACCCGAAGGCCCCAAACAGACCCGAGGCGCGGGCACGCTGGTGCTCGGGAATCTGGTCGGCGAGCAGCGCGCTCAGCGAGGCGAGGGCGGCGTTGTAGCCGATCTGGGCGATCACCCAGGCGGCCACCAGCACGGCCAGGTTCGGGGCGAAGGTCGCGATCAGCGCACCCAGCAGACCGAGGGCGGTTCCGGCCACGAGCCACGGGCGGCGGCGCCCGAATCGGCTGGTGGTGCGGTCGGAGAGGTAACCAAAGATCGGGTTGGACAGCAGGGCGGCGATCGCCCCCGCGGCGGTGACCGCGGCAAGCCCGGCCTCCTTACCGCTCTCCGGGACGAGCTGCAGCACGCGCAGCGAGAGACCCACAACGAGCGGGGTGGCGAGCGATCCCAACGCGACCAGCTCCAGGAGGGAGAACGCGAGGATCCGGCGCATGGGGACGGTGCCGGACGGGGTGGGGAGGGACATGTCTGAGGGCTTCCTTTCGTGAAGTTGGGCTCAGTTCAGCAGCGCTTCTTAACATCCCGGAAAAGACTTAGTGACCACTAAGTTAACTTCGGCCAGCGCTTGTCCTCCGCTGCCTAGGCTGGCATCAGGCGGTCACTCAGCCGTCGCGATTTCAAGGAGCAGCATGACCCAGATCCCCCTGATCGAGCGGATCCTCGCCTCGATGACCCTCGCCGAAAAGGCCGCGGCCCTGTGTGTGGCGCGGATTGTCGCGAACCCCGATGGGAGCCTCTGGGAGGGGGATGATCCGGCCGCACCCTTTGGTTTTGTGCCGGCCACCGAGCTGATCGTGAACCGGGGCATCTCCTCGGTCCTGCTGATGAACGCGCCCCCGGCCGAGGCCATCGCCACCTGGCACAATTCTCTCCAGGACCTTGCCGCACGCACCCGCCTGGGGCTGCCCGTGCAGGTGGCCTCGGATCCGCGTCACGGGTCGCGCTTCAACGTGCAGACCGCGCTGGTCAGCTCGGGCCTCAGCCGCTTCCCCGAGCCGATCGGATTCGCCGCCGCCGACGATCCGTCCCTGACCGAGCGGGCGGCGCGGGCGATGGCGCGGGAGCTGCGCGCGTGCGGGATCAGCGTGGCCGTGCACCCCATGGCGGACCTGGCCACCGAGGCGCGCTGGGCGCGCATCTCGGGGACCTTCGGGGAGGATCCTGAGCGTGCCGGACGCATCAGCGCCGCCTGGGTTCGCGGCCTGCAGGGCGACGCCCTGGGGTCGCACAGCGTGGCCGCCACGGTCAAGCACTTCCCCGGCGGCGGGCCACAGCGGGACGGACTCGACTCGCACTTTGCCGAGGGGGCGCACACCGTCTATCCGGGCGGACGCTTCAACGATCACGTGCGCCCATTTGTGGCATCATTCGACGCGGGTGCCACCCGGGTCATGCCCGGCTACGCGGCCCCGCTGGACACCCCGCATGAGAGCGTGGGCTTTGCGTTTGCCCGCTCGATCATCACCGATCTGCTGCGCGGGGAACTCGGCTTCGAGGGTCTGGTGGTCACCGATTTCAACGTGGTCACCGGGATGCGGCTGCCGGCTCTGGGGATCGAACTGCCGGTGCGCGCCTGGGGCGTGGAGCACCTGACGCCGATCCAGCGGGTCGGACGCCTGTTTGCCGCCGGTGTGGATCAGCTCGGCGGCGAGGATGATCCCGCCCTGATCATCGATGCGGTCGCCGCCGGGGAGGTCACCGAAGAACGTCTGGACGTCTCGGTGCGCCGCGTGCTCGCCGACCGCCTGGCGCTGGGCCTGCTGACCGAGGTGGAAGATTCCACCCCTGAGGACTCGGTGGTGCGCATCTCCCCCGTGCACGTGGATCCAGCCCGGGCCGCCTTCCCGGCGACCACCGCCGAGCATCGGGCGGTGGCCCTGGCCACCCGCCGGGCGAGCGTCGTGGCGCTCACCGGTGAGGCACCGGGCCGGGAGGGCATGCGCCTCTACGCCGAGGGCATCCCCGCCGAAACCCTCGCCGTCTACGGCGAGGTGGTCACCGATCCGGCCGAGGCCCACCTGGCAATTGTCCGGGTGGATGCCCCCTTCGAGGCGCGCGAGGGCCTGCTCGCCGGCGCCTTCCACGACGGCGCGCTGGAGTTTCCGCCCGCGCAGCTCACACACCTGCTGACGCTGTGCGCCACGGTTCCCACTGTGATCGACGTCTATCTGGAGCGCCCCACCGCACTGCCCGAGATCGCCGAGGCGGCGACCGCGCTGCTGGGGACCTTCGGGGTCGAGGATGAGATTGTGCTGGATGCGATCTTTGGTTATCAGCCGGTGAACGGAACCTTACCGTTTGATCTGCCACGGTCCACCGCCGCCGTGGCGGCCTCCCGAACCGACGTTCCCTTCGATACCGTGGATCCGGTATTCCGTTTTGGACACGGCCTGGTCTGGCCCGGGGGCAGCCCCCGGCCGCTCACGAGGGTCCTGGCCGGCACGGAATCGGTGTCCCCGAGCGAGTAGAGGTTTTGATGAGCACGTCCGAGTCGAAGGTTCCGGCCAAGACCCCGCGCCCCAGCGGGCTCAAGCGGCAGCGGCGAATCATCGAGGTCGCGGCCGAGCACTTCGCCCGGGTGGGCTACACCCGGGCGACCGTGGCCAAGATCGCCGCGGAAGTCGGGGTCACCGATGCGGGCGTGCTTCACCACTTCGGGAGCAAGGAAAACCTGTTCAACGCGGTGGTCGCCCACCGCGAGGACGCCTACGCCCGCCACGATCCCTCGGCCGCAACCAGCGTGCGCGACCTGATGGACCGCCTGATCGCCGGTGCCGCCTCGGCCGCCGACGAGCCCGCACTGCTGCGCTTCCGCGCGGTCCTGAGCGGGGAAGCCCTGCTGGAGGACAGCCCTGCCAGCGGGCACCTGCGCCACGTCCTGGAAACCTCGCTCGCGACCCTGGTGCCGATCGTCCAGCGCGGCATCGACTCCGGCGAACTTGTCGCCGACACCGACCCACGACAGTTCGTGCTGGAGGCCCTCGCCCTGAACGAGGGTGTGCGCGGCCAAGTCGTGGTCTCCCCCGAGGTCATCGACTATATCCCCGTCTTCACCCGATCCCTCAACCGCCTCTACGCCTCGGTGGCACGCACTGCCTGATCGGCGGCAGAGAACAGAATTGCTCGCAACTGCGCCGGAAACTTCGATGCATCCCGCCAGGCATTTTCGCTCACAAACACGTGGTTTTCGAAGGTCCACACCAATTCTGTTTTCAACGGAAGGACGTGCACGCTCAGCCTGAAATCCGGCGAGTTTCGCGCGCGGGCAGACTCCCACTCGCTCATGATGGCCGCGTAGACTCCATAATCCGCCTCGCCTCGCGTGCGCGACCATCGACGCCATGATTCCTGCCACGAGATCGACCAGGTACTGATCCCGGCCGCGTTCAAGGCATCAACGTATGGTGTTACACCCGGCGGTGGCATTGGCAAGCCGGGTGCGCTCAGGAGAGCCTGCCACCATTCGGACAGCTCCGCCCGTGGCAGCGACGGAAGTTCGGCCAACGCGTATCGGCTGAATCTGGATATCATGGCCGGCAGATCAATCCTCGGTAAGCCATGAACCTCGCTGAGATCATAAAAATCGGCGGCGACCAGCGCCAGGATGAAAGGCAATTCATCGTCACCTGTAACCGCTATCCATCCGTGTTTCGTCTTCTGTTGCATTGGTCGTTCCCTCCCGAGTCATGTTGCGACCACCGCTCCCTCGGAGCCCTACGGCCAAGAACCGCTGGCTAGTTTGCAACGGGGCCCTTAGAAACGCAGATTCCACCGTTATTCAGGAACACGGTGCCGGAGGCACTACCGCTTTGCCCACCGCCGTCAAGGGTTCCCGTTGCGCTCCAGCTTCGTCCACCCCAGGGCGCGATCCCCGAGTGATCTCGAAGCTCCGGACCGGAGGTGGTCGTGAAGAAGAGACTCCAGGTGTGGGTGAGTGCGAACCCTGCCGACGCGTTGATGTAGTACCCGGTCTCGTAGCCCCTGCCCGAACTGGTCCAGTAGAGGTAGGAGTATCCGCAGGTATCCCGCACGGTGTTGTACGTGGAAGTCTTTCCCTGATTCGCTTCGCCCAGTCGAAAATCGCTGGGGCAGAGGCCCGGCGGGGAGTTTTGCGGTATCGAACACTTATAGCCGTTTATATCCGTCCGTACTTCGAATCCGTGGGCGGCGGCTACGACGGTATCAAATCCGACAAGCCCGAGTGGTTCCGGAGATCGTTTGGTCTCGGTCGCACTAGCGCTCCCCACCGCGCCCAACGCGACCAGAGATGCAATCCCGACGACGGCGACAACACCTCGAATACTCTTGCTCATGCTGTGTACATTCATTTTGAGCTCCAATCAGCTTCGGGTCATGTGTGAAGCCTCCAACTACAGGGGTTGAGACACAAGCAAAATCGGAGCGCTGCTCGAGACTTCTCCGGACACGGCGGTGGTAACTCAGCTTCACGCCGAACTACACTGCCGCTCGATCTACGGAACCTAGGGACGATTTCAGGCGCAGATTCTCCCCGAATGTGAAGCCACGTTCATTCATATGTCAGTACCACGGTGATGTTTTCCCGCGGGAATTGAAATCCCGATCATCATTGATGTCCACGGGGAGGCCGGGCGTCTCGATCAACACGCGGATCGAGAACCGAAGTCGACTTTGTCAGTACAAGCATTAGCCCGGAGCAAGATGATCTGAGCGCTACCGTGACGGCATCATTATTCGAGCGATAACCGGATTTATCATTGGGCCCCCGGGGTCCATTAGATTCTTGACCGAACGGAATGAAGGACCCCTAGGACAAGAGAAAACGACTCCGCCCCCGGCACCAGAAGGTGCCGGGGGCGGAGTCGTATGGATCAGCCTGCGGGATTAGACGCGGGGCTTCTCCTTCATCTCGGTGGTCTCGATCTCGTCACCGATCTGAATGTCGTTGAACTTGCCCAGACCAATACCGGCCTCGAAGTCCGTGCGGACCTCGGTGACATCGTCCTTGAAGCGACGCAGCGACTCGATGGCCAGGTTGTCGCCCACCACGACGCCGTCGCGGATAACGCGAGCCTTGGCGTTTCGGGTGATCGTACCGGAGCGAACGATAACACCAGCGATGTTTCCGAACTTGGAGGAGCGGAAGACCTCGCGGATCTCGGCCACACCGGACTGGACCTCTTCGTACTCGGGCTTGAGCATACCCTTCAGCGAGTTCTCTACGTCCTCGAGGGCGTTGTAGATCACCGAGTAGAAGCGGATGTCAACACCCTCACGGGCTGCACGCTCGCGGGCCTTGGTGTCCGGACGGACGTTGAAGCCGATGATGATCGCGTTGTCGATGGTCGCCAGGTTGACGTCCGACTCGGTGACAGCACCCACACCACGGTGGATGATGCGCAGCTGCACGCTCTCGTCAACCTCGATCTTGAGCAGCGACTCTTCCAGGGCCTCAACGGCACCGGAAACGTCACCCTTGATGATGAGGTTGAGCGACTCGACCTTGCCCTCTTCGAGTGCACGGGTGAAGTCTTCCAGGCTGATGCGCTTGCGAGCCTTGGCCAGCTGAGCGTTACGCTCGGCGGCTTCACGCTTCTCGGCGATCTGACGGGCGGTACGGTCCTCCTCGGTGACGATGAAGGTGTCACCGGCGCGCGGAACGCTGGAGAGACCCTGCACCTGCACCGGACGCGAGGGACCGGCCTCGGCAACGGCGTTGCCGTTCTCGTCGGCCATGGCACGAACGCGACCGTAGGCGGTACCGGCGACGATGGCGTCACCGATGCGCAGGGTACCGGACTGGATCAGCACGGTAGCAACCGAACCACGACCCTTGTCCAGCTTGGCCTCGATGGCCACACCGCGGGCGTCCTTGTTCGGGTTCGCACGCATGTCCAGGCCGGCGTCTGCGGTGAGCAGAACGGCGTCCAGCAGGTCGGTGATACCGATGTTCTTGCGAGCCGAGACGTCGACGAACATGACGTCTCCACCGTACTCTTCGGAAACCAGGCCGTACTCGGTCAGCTGCTGACGCACCTTGGCCGAGTTGGCGCCGTCCTTATCGATCTTGTTCACCGCGACCACGATCGGCACGTTCGCTGCCTGGGCGTGGTTCAGGGCCTCAACGGTCTGCGGCATTATGCCGTCGTCCGCCGCGACCACGAGGATCGCGATGTCGGTGACCTGAGCACCACGGGCACGCATGGCGGTGAACGCCTCGTGACCCGGGGTGTCGATGAAGGTGATCTTACGTTCGATGCCCTCGTGGGTGGTCTGCACCTGGTACGCACCGATGTGCTGGGTGATTCCACCGGCCTCGCCCTTACCCACATCCGCGTTGCGGATGGCGTCGAGCAGGCTGGTCTTACCGTGGTCAACGTGACCCATGACGGTCACAACCGGCGGACGTGCCTCGAGCATGTCCTCGGTCTCGGCCTCCAGCTCGCCGTCCAGGTCGATGTCGAAGCCGTCGAGCAGCTCGCGGTCCTCGTCCTCGGGGGAAACCATCTGAATCTTGTAGCCAAGCTCGGAACCGAGCACGTCGAAGGTGGCCTCATCCAGCGACTCGGTCGCGGTTGCCATCTCACCGAGGTGGAACAGCACCGTGACGAGGTTACCGGGCTGAACCGGGAAACCGGTCAGGGCCTCAATCTTGTCGGCGAAGTCGGCGATCGATGCACCGCGGCGCAGACGGATCGGGGTCGATCCATCACCACGGGGAACCGAGACACCACCGAGCGACGGGGCTTCCCGCAGCTCGAATTCTGCCCGCTTCGTCCGCTTCGACTTCCGTGCCTTGCTCTTGCCGCCACCGCGACCGAACGCACCGGCGGTACCACCACCGGGGCCACGGCCACGACCGCCACCGCCACCGGGACGGGGGCCGCTAAAGCCACCACCGGGACGCTGGAAGCCACCGGCTGCGGGAGCACCCGCGCCGGCACCAGCACCGGCACCGCCGGGACGCTGGAAGCCACCGGGACGACCCGCGCCGCCACCGGGACGCTGGAATCCGCCACCGGCACCGCCGGGACGACCGGCACCACCCGGACGCGGAGCGCCGGGACGCGGCGAACCGGGACGGGGTGCCTGCGGGCGCGGAGCCTGCGGACGGGGAATGTTGCCGGGGGTGGGTCGCTGACCCATGCCCTGCGAGGAAGCGAACGGGTTGTTACCCGGACGCGGGGTGCCCGCGGGGCGAGGAGGCTGCTGACCCATGCCCTGCGAGGAGGCAAACGGGTTGTTACCCGGACGCGGAGCGCCGGGCTTTGCCGAGGAACCGGGGGTCGCGGGCTTGGCCGCGGCCGGCTTAGCGGTACCGGGCTTTGCCGAGGCGGGCTTGGCGTCCGCGGCGGGCTTGGCAGCCGCCGGCTTGGCGGCGGCCGCTGCGGGCTTGGCAGCCGCGGGCTTCGCGGCGGCAGGCTTTGCCGCTGCGGGCTTGGCGGCCGCGGGCTTTGCGGCACCGGGGGTTGCCGCGGGGGCGGCAGCCGGGGTTGCCGGCTTCGCGGCGGCGGGCTTGGCGCCCGCGGCCGGAGCCGGGGTTGCTGCGGGTGCGGGGGCACCGGCGGCACCATCGGCGATGAGTGCCTCGCGCAGCTTACGTACTACGGGGGGTTCGATCGTCGAGGACGGGGACTTGACGAACTCGCCAAGCTCCTTAAGCTTTGCAAGGGCTACCTTGCTGTCCACGTTCAGCTCTGCAGCGATTTCGTGCACGCGCTGTTTTACAGCCACTTCTCTCCTGTCTGGGCCTGCCCAGACAGTGGGCAGACCATTAGTAACGGACGGGTCTCATTTCGAGCCGCTCATTAGTTGTCCATTAGCCATTCAGCCTGTTCTCTAGGGTTTGCACGTCCAGCACTCCGGTGAATCGCAGCGCCCGGCCGAAGGCCCGTCGCTTGATTGCCGTACCGAAGCACTGCAGTGTTGGATGCACCCAGGCTCCACGTCCGGGGAGCGATGCAGTCTCGTCGACAACCACCGCATTTCCCCGCAGCACAACCCTCAACAGGGAGGATCGCGCGGCGCGAGTACGGCATCCAACGCACGTTCTAACGGCTTCCATCTTACCCCCTTTGTGGGTTCTCGCCATTCCTCGGCGATTCGCGCTCGGCGAAGATCGCGGCGCCCGATGTTCGAGCGCCGCGATTTGGCCGTGGTTATTCGCCTTCGAGAATGCTGTCGGGCTGAATATCGATCTTGGCACCGGTCAGCTTGGCGGCGAGTCGTGCGTTCTGACCCTCCTTGCCGATGGCCAGCGACAGCTGGAAGTCGGGAACCAGGGCGCGAACGGCCTTGATCGACTCGTCCAGGATGAAGGCGCTGGACACCTTCGCCGGCGACAGCGCGTTGGACACGAAGGTCGGCAGGTTCGGCGAGTAGTCGACGATGTCGATCTTCTCGTTGCCCAGCTCCTCGTTGACGGCGCGCACGCGTCGACCCATCTCACCGATGCAGGCACCCTTGGCGTTGATCGAGGAGTCGGTGGCGCGCACGGCGATCTTGGTGCGGTGACCGGCCTCGCGGGCCAGCGAGACGATCTCGACCAGGCCGTTGGCGATCTCGGGAACCTCGAGCGCGAACAGCTTGCGCACCAGGCCCGGGTGGGTCCGCGACACGGTGATCTGCGGGCCCTTGGTGCCCTTGGCCACGGCGGTCACGTAGACACGGATGCGGCGACCGTGCGAGTAGTCCTCGCCCGGAACCTGCTCCTCGGGGGGCAGAATCGCCTCGACGGTGCCGAGGTCGATGTGGATCATCTTGGGGTTCGGGCCCTGCTGGATGACACCGGCAACGATGTCTCCCTCGCGGTCCTTAAACTCGCCCAGCACGCCGTCATCGGCGATGTCGCGCAGACGCTGGGTAATAACCTGCTTGGCCGCATAGGCGGCGATGCGACCGAAGTCGTCGAGGTCGGCCTCGGACTCGCCGATGATCTCGCCCTCCTCGTCCAGCTCGTGCAGCAGCACGGCGACGTGGCCGGTCTTGCGGTCCAGGTGGACGCGCGCCGAGGGTTCGGGCTGGCCCTCCTGGGTGACGTGCTTGAGGTAGGCCGTGAGGATGGCCTGCTCAATAATCCCCGCCAGTTCATCAAACGGGATTTCGGTTTCCCGCTCGGTCAGTTTCAACACACTGAGGTCGATATCCATCGGAGGCCTCCTCTATATTCAGCTACACAAAACCCTGCACTCTGGCGCGGGGTCGATCTATAACCGTACCGGATTTTTGGGCACGGCGTCACCTCGAAAGCCTGGAAATCTCCAAGTTTCTGTGAACTCTCGGCAAACCGGGTTAGGCGCCCAGCTGCCAGGCGGGGAACACCCCGTGCGGGTCGACGGCGGCGCGGATCTTTTTCAGCCGTGCGGCGTTATCACCGAAATAGGCGCTGGCCGGGTTTTCGATGCCCGCGTCGGGATAGTTGACGTAGGCTCCGGGGCCCCAGGCCGGGGTGGTCACCGCGCGCAGCGTGCGCACGGCCTGGCGGTAGGGATCGGGGTTCGCGCCGTCGGCAAAGTTTGCCGTGTACTGGGCACTGAACAGCGCGCCGCGGTGTCCAAACGCGGTGGCGTCGGCACCGAGGGCGTTGGCTTGGCCGCCGAGCGCGTCAAAAGAGAACCCGCCCTCGGTCACCCCCGCCACCTTCCCCACGGCCTCGGTGGCCTGGATCAGGGCGGTGATCTCCGCGGCGGTGAGCGCCCGGGTCGCGATCCCCGAGGTTGCCGCAAACGAGGTGCGGGTGAGCTTGCCGCCCGGGCCCGAGACGCACTGCGCGGCGGTGGATCCGGCGCAGCCCGCATAGCGCATCATCGCGTCGAGATAGCCGTGCCGGGTTGCCTGGTTTCGACCGGGGGCAGGGACTCGACTCAGCAGGCCGGCGAGGGCCGCGGTGTGTCCACCATTCGGCCCGATCCAGGTGCCCGAAACACTCAGCGAAGCCCCGCCCGGATGCGTGGATCCGGTCAGCAGCTTGAGTGTGGACCACAGCTGCGGGTCCGCCTGTGGTGCCCACTCCTGCCAGGCGGCGATGACCGCCGGGGCGTTCCGGGCATCCCAGGAGAGAAAGTACATGGTGACCTCGGGCGCGGGCTTGGTGTTCAGGTGGAACGCGGTCACCACACCGAGCAGCCCGCCGCCCCCGCCGCGGCAGGCCCAGAAGATATCGGGATCGGTGTTCGCATCCACGGTGCGGGTCTTTCCATCCGGGGTCACGATCTCGACCGCCGCCACCTGGTCGCTGGTCAGTCCAAACGCGCGGGCAAGGACCCCCACTCCCCCGCCCAGCGCGAGGCCACCGATGCCGACCGAGCCGCAACTGCCGCCACCGATCGCCCGGCCCGCCGCCGCGAGTTTTTCGTACACCAGCGCGAGGGGCGCGCCGGCACCGATGCGGGCGACGCCGGTGCCCGGGTCCACCTCGACCGAGTTGAGACCGTGAACGTTGATCACCAGTTCCTCGGGCAAACCGGTGTTTCCGCCGCCACCGCTAGACCAGCCCGCATAGTTGTGGCCGCCCGAGCGGGTCGCGATGTGCAGCCCCGAGGCGGCGGCAAAGCTCACCGCGGTGGCCACGTCGGCGGCGTCCTGGGCGCGCACAATCGCCGGCGGTGCGGCCCCGTCGTATACGGGAATCTCGGTGGGCACGGCGGCGCGGTAGGCGTCGCTGCCGGGGCGCAGCAGCCGGTCGCCGAGGCTCTGGGCGAGGGCGTCCCAGTCGGGCGGCCCGGCCGAAACCGAGGGTGAGGGCGAGGGTGAGGGCGAGGCGCTGGGGAGGATACTCGGCGATCCACTCGGACCGGGGTTTTTCACCGGCGCGCATCCGGCGAGCGCCAGCGCACCCAGAATCAAAAAGTGACGACGCTCCAGTTCCATCCGGTGCTCCCCTTCGCTAGCCCTCGGTTGATCACTGTGGTCAGGCTATCCCCATCCGGGCCGCCGCGCGGGAATTTCGAGAGGCCCAATCATCAACTTCTCCAGGTATTCAGTCGAGCGATGCATATTGCCCGGCCGGTGCAATGCGGTTTTATGGCCCCACCCCCGAAGTGTTCGGGGCGACGAAGACGTCAGGAGAATGCATGTCCTTACAGCGCTTATTGGGGATTGGCGCCGCCGCGATACTGGGTATCGCCGCCGCCACCTCCGCGGCCCTGCCCGCGCAGGCGGCCCCGGCCGAACCCGCGACCTCCAGCTCGTATCATCAGCCGAGCACCCCACCCGTCTTGGGTGCCACCCCCTATCAGGGATGGAACACCTACTTCGGTCTGGGTGGGGATTTCACCACCGATAAGGTCATCGAGGTGGCCGATTTTCTGAACTCCAGCGGGCTCGCCAAGGCCGGCTACAACATCGTCTGGCTGGATGGCGGCTGGCAGGCCGACACCCCGCGCGGTGCCGACGGCCAGTTGCAGGGGGACGCCGCCCGCTTCCCCGGCGGTATGAAGGCCGTGGCCGATGCGATCCACGCCCGCGGACTCAAGGCCGGTATCTACACCGACGCCGGTCCGTTTATGCCCGAGCACTGCGGCCTGGGCAGCTACGGTCACTACCAGACCGATGCCGACACCATCGCCGCCTGGGGGTATGACGCGGTCAAGGTTGACTTCCTGTGTGGCATCGCCGCCGACCTGGATCCGCAGACCGTTTACACCGAGTTCGCGACCGCGCTGCGCAACAACGCCAGCGGACGCGACATCATCCTGAACATCTGCAACCCGGTGACCTCGCCCGACTGGGGCAACTACCCCGAGTCCCAGCAGTCCACCCACACCTGGAGCTACGCCCCGGCGATCGCCCAGTCCTGGCGGACCTACACCGACGTGGGCTTTGTGGGCAAGATCACCTACCGCGACGTGCTGCGCAACTTCGACGCCAACGCCGCGCATCCCGAGGTTGCCGGTCCCGGTCACTTCAACGACCCCGACTATCTGGGACCCCAGCTGGGCCTCTCCGATGAGGAGTTCCGTTCGCAGATGGCGCTGTGGTCCCTGGCCGCCGCCCCGCTGGTGATCGGCAGCGACCCGCGCACCTTCACCCCCGAGACCCTGGCGACGCTGACCAATAAGGATCTGCTGGCTATCAACCAGGACCGCCTCGGCAAGCAGGCCACCCGCGTGGGTGCGGCCGGTACCACCGAGACCTGGGTGAAGCCACTGGCCGATGGTTCGGTGGCCGTGGGCCTGGTCAACCGCACCGACGCCCCGGTGAGCATCTCGACCACGACCTCGGCCGTGGGCCTCTCGTCTAAGCGGGTCACCGTGAAGGACGCCTGGACCCACACCACCACCGAAGCAAACGGAACCCTGCGTGCCTCGGTGCCCGCCCGCGGTGTCGCGGTCCTGGTGGTCAAGAAGGCCACCGGTTTGCCGCAGAGCGCCCGCGTGGTCGCCGATGCCCCGGCGATCACCGCGATCAACGGCCAGCCGGTTCCTGCCAGCGGAGACGTGCTGACCTCGGCCGGCGCCACCCTCACCGGCACCGTGACCCTGCACAATGACGGAACGATCCCCGTGGTCTCTCCCCAGGTCTCGTTCACGGTGCCCAACGGCTGGAGCGCCAGTGTGGTCGGATCGCAGCCGGTGCTGATCAAGGCCGGAAAGAGCGTGGATGTGAAGGTCAAGTTTGTGGTGCCCGCCGGTGCCAGCAACGGCAGCGTCTCGCTGGGCACCTCGGTGCGCTACATCGGTGTGCGGGGCAAGACCACCGCCAACGCCCCGGCCCTCGGTGTGACCGTGGCTCCGGCGCCGCCGACCGGCACCGACCAGCCGCTCTCGGCTCACCCGTGGATCTCGGCCACCAGCGGATGGCTCACGCCGAGCGTGGATGCCAGCGTGGGCGGGGGCAGCCCGCTGAAGATCGCCGGGACCACCTACCCGACCGGCCTCGGTGTGGCCAGCCCCTCGGACATCCGCTACTACCTCGGCGGTACCGCCACCCGGCTGACCGGCGTGGTGGGTGTGGACGATGTGGTCAATAACGTCGGACCCGACGGCGGCACGGTGACCTTCTCGCTGATCGCCGATGGCCAGACCATCTGGGAGAGCGGCACCGTGACCCGCGGCCACGCGATCCCGTTTGACGTCTCGCTGACCGGGGTGCGCGACCTGACCCTGCACGTGGGCGACGCCGGCGACGGCGGCTACAACGACCGCGCAGACTGGGCCAACCTGAAGATCAGCGCCCACTAGCACCCGGATCGGGTACCCCCAACGGCCGGGCCGCGGCGCGCATCCTCTGCGCGTCGCGGCCCGGCTGTGTGTATGGAGCGGACACCGCCTCGGGGTTAGGGCGCAAGCCCGGTGGCACGGATGCCCCAGTCCAGGGTCCAGGTCTCGCCGGGTTCCAGGCGGTGCAGGTCGGTGCCCGAGTTTAGGGCGTCCGGGGGCGCGGTCATCGGTTCGACCGCGATGGCCAGGTGATCGGGGCCCACGCCGGGGAAATCGCGGGTCAGATAGATCTGGAGCCAGCGAAAGCGCGGGTCCATCCAGAGTTCGACGGCGGCGTCTCGCCCCCGCAGGATGCTGGTTACCACGCCGTCGCGAGCGCTCAGCGCGGTGAAGCCCAGGTGCTGCGGACCGTCGAGGACCGGGACGCTCGCGCGCAGGTCCCACTCGGTGCCCGCGACCGGTACCACCCGGTCGGGCAGGTCCTCGGCATCGAGCAGCAGCGCCTCGTCCGCCGGAATTTCCAGCGTGAGCTCGGCCGCGGGGACGTCGCCCAGGCGCAAGTACGGGTGTGCTCCCAGGGCGACCGGAGCCGCGCTCTCGCCGGCGTTGGTCACCGTGGTGCGCACCCGGATTCCCGCGGCCTCAAGCGCATATTCCACCAGGACATCCAGGGCAAACGGGTAGCCGGGGGCGTTGCGGATCCGCGCCCCCAGGAGCACCGTGGAGGCGCGCAGCTCGCGCACCTCGAACGCGGTATCGGCCAGCAGCCCGTGCAGCGCATTGCCGCGGGCGGGCTCGGTGGGCTCCAGCTCGAAGACCCGACCCTCCCACTCCCAGCGGGCACCACGCACCCGGTTGGGCCAGGGCACCAGGGTGACGCCCGAGGCCGAGACGGGACGCGCGGCATCCGCACTCCCCCAGACCAGCGCGGTGTCATTCACCCAGAAGCCCTGCAGACTCGCCCCCACGCACGAGATGGCGGCGCGCACACGCGCGCCGCCATCGTTCAGCGTGAGGGTGATCGGGCTAGTTGCCCGCACCATCGGAAACGTCACCATCAGAAACCGCCACCACGTGGAACAGCACCGAACGGTCGGGATCCAGCGAGGGCGATTCCAGTCCCACCAGCCGCAGGCTCTTCCCGCTCAGCGTGACGCCCTCCTCCATCCACGGCGGCTGCACCCCCGAGGGACGCGTGCCATCGGGATAAACCGCGCTCACCGTGTAGCGAACGGCATCATCCAGCCCCGGGAAGCCGATCCGGCCGACCGGCCAGGTGCGCGGCCGCTCGGTGATCGAGAACGCATACAGCGCCTCATCCCGCGCGGGCGAGACCACCCCCTCAAACCGGGCCGCGGGCTCGGAGAGGTCGGCGTGCACCACGGTGCCGCCGTGCAGGAGCGCCCGGTGAGCCTTGTGGAAGTCGATCCAGGCGGCCACCCCGCGCTTGGTCTCGGCATCGGCGGTCAGCAGATTGGTCTCCACGCCGAGGTGCCCCCATACGGCCTTCTCGCCGCGGTAGCTCAGCGGATGCGAGCGGTGGGTGGTGTGCGATTCCTCGGCTCCGATGTGGGTGCCCTGCAGCTCGGGCGGCACCACCAGCGAGGTCCAGCGCTGAATCTCCAGGCGCTCGTGCGGATCGTTGCAGTCGCTCGGCCACACCCGCTGGGTGCGCTCCAGCACGCCCAGGTCGATCCGGCCACCGCCACTCGCGCAGGACTCAATTTCCAGGCCCGGGTGTCGCGCGGCCAGCTCATCCATCAGCGCGTAGGCGGCGAGGGTCTGGGCGCGCAGGCCGGGACGGCCGTCCTCCGCGTGGCCGGCATCCAGCAGGTAACGGTTGTGATCCCACTTGACGTAGGTGATCCGCAGCGCGGTAATCAGCGTCGAGATCCGCTCCAGTACCAGCGCGTACGCCTCGGGATTGCCGAGATCCAGCACGTGCTGATGCCGCGAGGGCAGGCCCACACCGTGGCCGGCATCGAAGATCCACTCGGGGTGTTCGCGGGCCAGCTCGGAGTCCAGGTTGATCATCTCGGGCTCAAACCACAGCCCGAAGTCCATCCCCAGCTCCTCGACCCGGTCCACCAGCGGTTCGATCCCGGTGGGCCACACCGCGGGGTCCACGATCCAGTCGCCGAGGGAGGTGGTGTCATCGCGTCGACCGAGGAACCAGCCATCGTCCACCACAAAGCGCTCGGCCCCGATCTTCGCCGACTCCTCGGCGAAGGCGATCAGGGTATTGAGATCCTGCTCGAAGTAGACGGCCTCCCAGGTGTTGACGATCACCGGACGCGGCGAGCTGGGATAGGCCGGCAGCGCACGCAGGTGGCGGTGGAAGCGGGCCGACAACTCGTCCAGCCCCTCGCCCCAGGCCCCGTACTGCCACGGGGTGGTGTAGCTCGCGTCCCGGGCCAGCTCGACCTCCCCCGAGGCCAGCACCTCGCTCGCGGCCAGGCGACGCACATCCGCCGGGGTGCGCTCGGCCACCAGGGTATGGTTGCCCGACCATCCCAGGTGCGTAGCCCAGACCCGGCCCGAACGGAACCCGAATCCGGCCTCACCGGCCGCGATCAGCAGCGTGTGTTCGAGCCCCGGCTTGCCGCCGCGCGAGGTGCGCGCCCACTCGCCCACGTGGAATTCGTGGCGCTGCGGCACACGTTCCAGCGACCAGCGTCCGGTCAGATCCAGAATCTCGGTCGCCGCCTGCGGCACGGGCAGCGCAAGCTCGAGGCCGTCCACCCGGAAGGTGTCCGCGGCCGCGTTGGTCAGGGTCGCGCGCTGACGGATCAGACCGCTGGCGTGCAGCAGCTCGATCTCGATCCGCAGCGTCAGGCCATACTCGGGATCCGTGGCATCGGCGATCAGCGTCTCGGCCTCGGCCGTGGACACGGTGCGCGCCTCCACATGCGCAAACTTCGCCGCCCAGCGGCGACCGGCGCTGTCCCCCACCAGCCCCGGGCGTCCCATCCAGCCCTCGCTGAGCTGACCGAGCACGGGGATCGGCTGGGCGTAGGTCACCGGGCTATCGCCCACCGCGGGCAGCGCGGCCCGGGCGATGGTGGCCACCTCCGCATCGTCGATCGTGCCCAGGTCTTCGCCCCAGTAGAGGATGCGCGGTAGCCGCGCCTCGGCGAGGGAGACGATGACGCCGGTGCCACCGGCACGCAGATACACAAATTCGGAAGACATGAAAACCTCTTTACTACTTGACCGAGCCGAGGGCCAGGCCCCCGATGAAACTGCGCTGGAACACAAGGAAGACGATGGTTGAGGGGATCGCGGCGACCACTGTGGCCGCGGCAATCACCGACCAGCTGGACACATACTGTCCCTGCAGGGAGAGCACGGCCGCGGTGATCGGCAGCTTCTCCGAGCTCTGCAGCAGGGTGATCGACCACAGCAGGTCGTTGAAGATCCAGGTGAAGGAGAGCGCCCCGAGCGCCGCGAGCGCGGGCCGGGTGAGCGGCAGAATCACCTGAATGAAAATGCGCCCGACCCCGGCACCATCGAGGGTCGCGGCCTCCTGCAGCTCGTGCGGAATCGAACGCATGAAACCGTAGAGCACAAAGGTATAGAAGCCCAGACCGAACGCGATCTGCACCGCAATCAGCGCGCCCAGGGTGTCATAGACATCGATCTGCTGGGTGATCCGGGTCACCGGAATCAGCAGCATCTGCACCGGCAGCAGGTTTCCGGCGAGCATGATCAGGAGGATCGTGCGACGGAAGGGAATCTTGAATCGGCTGAGCCCGAAGGCGGCGGCCGCGGCCAGCAGCAGGGTCAGCACCACGGTGGGGATCGTCACGATCATCGAGTTCACCAGCGCGGGCAGCAGGTCACCCTGCTGCCAGGCCTGCGCATACGTATCGAAGGTGAAGGTGCGCGGGATGCTGGCGATGCCGTTTTTGGCCACGTCATCGAAGGTGCGGAACGAGGTGATCAGCACGATCAGGATCGGGAGGAACCAAGCCACGGAGATCAGGATGCCGGTGGTGTGGAATCCGGCGGTGGCCGCGCGGCGACGGCGCGAGCCGCGCCGGACCGCGGGCCGGGGTGCCGGAACCGGAAGGGTTTCGCGGCGGGACGGGAGCGTATCGGTCAAGATTCCTTCTCCTCGGACAGGGCACGGACAAGGTAGGAGATGATCACGGCGATGGCCAGCACAAAAATCACCACGGCAATCGCCGAGGCATAGCCGAGGGCGTGGGAGCTAAACGCGGTCGAGAACATGTAGGTGCTAAGCAGCTCGGTCGAGTGATACGGACCGCCACCGGTCATGGCCCAGACGATGTCGAAGGAGCGTAGCGAGTCGATCAGCAGGACCGAGATCACCACCATCGTCACGCTGCGCAGCTGCGGCAGAGTCACGAAGCGGAAGCGCTGCCAGGCCGAGGCGCCGTCCATCCGGGCGGCCTCCTGGACCGAGGGGTCCAGGGCCTTGAGTCCGGCGATGAAGAGGACCATCACGTAGCCGATTTCGCGCCACAGCGCGGCGACGATCACGGCGTAGAGGGCGGTGTCCGAGTCGCCCAGCCAAACGCGGGTCCAGTCGTGCAGACCCACCGCGTCGAGGACGTTATTGAGGACACCATTGGGCTGGAAGAACGCGCCCCAGATCAGCGCGGTCACCACCAGCGAGAAGACGATGGGGAGGAACAGGGCGGTGCGGTAGATGGCCACGCCGCGCCGCTCGGACTGGAAGAGCAGGGCCACGCCGAGGCCCGCAAGGAACGAGATGCCGCCGAAGAGCACAATCCAGATCGCGGTGTTTTTCAGCGCGGTGAGGAAGATCGGATCCGAAAACAGGTCGGTGTAGTTTTGGACGCCGACCGAGGTGGCCGGGCCGATCCCGTTCCAGCGCAGGAACGAGAGCGAGATGCCCTGGAAGGCCGGCCAGAACACGCCGACGGCTTCGATGAGGAAGGGAACAAGAACGAGTACGAAGACGAGCGGCGGCGGAACCTTGATCCGCCGCCGCCCGCGTACCGGAGTACTGATTGTCACGAATTAGCTCGGATCTTCTGGGACGCATCTTCCCAGGTCTTGAGGATCTGGTCGATGTTTCCGGGGTTGGCGATGAACGAGGTGAGGGCGGTGTCGGCGGGGGTCTGCTGCGCATCCCCGGCGTCACGGTTGAAGAACTGGGTCACCGACTTGGCCGACTGGATCATGTCCTTGCCCTGGGTCGCCAGGGCGTCGAGGGTGACCGTAGCCTTGAGGTTTGCCGGCAGCGCGGTCCCGTCCTGGCCCTTGGCCAGCTGGGTCTGCGCCTCGGCGCTGGCGATGAAGTCGAGGAACTTCTTGGTCAGCTCGGGCTTGGTGGTCTTGACGCTGGCGATGAAGCCGTCGGTCGGGGCCTCCTCTGCGATCGGCACCGAGGGGTCAATCACCGGGAACTGGAAGAAGGCCAGATCGTCCTTCTTGTCCGCGGGGATCGCCGGCTGAGCCCAGGCCCCCAGCAGGTACATGGCCGCGTTGCCCTGGGAGAAGTCGCTGATCGCCTGGTTGTGCGTGGTCCCCAGGGTTGAGGGGTTCACAAACGGCAGGATCTGCGCGAACGCCTCGAAGACCTTCTTGACCTCGGGGCTGTCATAGGACTTCTTGCCCGCGAGCAGCTCCTGGTGGAAGTCGGCACCGTTGATCCGCAGGTCCAGATAGTCGAACCAGGCCGAAGCCAGCCAGGTGTTGTCGCTGAGCCCCATGGTGATCGGGGTCACGCCCTCGCCCTTGATCTTCTCCGACAGGGCCAGGAACTCGTCCCAGGTCTTGGGCGGAGTCACGCCGAGCTTTTCGAAATCGCTCTTGAAGTAGTAGACGCCCCACCAGTAGTTGTTGGTGGGCACAAACACCTTGGTCCCCTTGGCATCCTCACTCAGCGAGGCGAGGTTCTCGGGGAAGTCGGCCTTGTTCTTGTCCCAGACGCTGTTCAGATCCAGCAGCAGGTTCTGGTCGGCGAAGTCGCGGGTGGCCTGACCGGCGTACCAGGTGTAGACGTCCGGCGGATTCTTCGAGGTCAGGTAGGAGGGCAGCTGCTGGTTGAAGGTCTGGGTCGGGATGCTGTTGATCTTGACCGTGCCCTCACCCTTGGCGTTGAAGGTCTTGACCAGTTCTTCCAGGCCGCCCTTTTCGGCGTCGGTGAAGCGGGACTGCAGGATCAGCGGTCCCTCGGAATCGGGGCCCTCCTTCGGGCCCTGTGCCTCGCCGCCGGTGGACACACAGCCTGCCAGCAGCGCGGTGGCCAGGATGGTGCTTCCTACGGCACCCAGCCATCGGGTGTGCTTACGGGTCATCTTTGACTCCAATTCATTGGGGGAATTTCACAATCGGTGTGTGCTCAGGCGACTGATTCCACGACCGAATGTATCCAATTTAAGCGGGCAGACCCGCACGGCGTAGAAGGAAGCCGCGAACAATATGGACATTTCGATGATCCTGCGCAAGAATTCTGGCATGCTCATTCCCGATGGTTTTCCCGGACAGCGCATGCTGGTCCTCCCCCGCCCCCGGGCGCGCGAATTTCTCCAGCAGGAGGGGACACTGGGGCTTGTGGTAACCGACTGCGGATACTTCCCCAAGGCTCAATCCCACGGCAGACGGCGCATCTCCCCGATCCCCCAGGCCGTGGTTTTGGCGTGTGTGGAGGGGGCCGGCTGGTGCGAAACCGAGGCTGGACGATTCGAGGTGGAGCGTGGGCAGGTGGTCATCCTGCCGCCGGGTCTGCCGCACTCCTACGGGTCCAATGAGGAGAATCCGTGGACCCTGTGGTGGTTCCATGTGGCCGGTCCCCAGGTGGCATCGTTTCTGCGTGTCGCGGATATCACCCCGGCAACCCCGGTGCGTTATCCGCGGGATCTGTACCCGATCGTCTCGCTGATGGCCGAGGTTCTGGCCTGGATGGAACGTGACTCCACCACCACGAGCCTGCTCGCCGCATCGGGGGCGGCCTGGCATGCGCTGACGCTGCTGGCCACCGAGCGGGCGCAGTCGGGCCAGCGCGAGGACGTGATCGAACACGCGGTGGACTACCTGCGCGCCCATATGGCCGACCGGATCAGCGTGCCCGATCTGGCGGCGATGGCCTCGCTCAGCGCCTCGCACTTCAGCGCACTGTTTCGCAAGCAGATGGGGTATCCGGTGCTCCAGTATCAAACGATGCTGCGGATGGGCCGCGCCCGCGAACTGCTGGACACCACGGGATCAACGGTCGCGGCGATCGCCGCCGAGGTGGGCTATCCCGACGCCCTGTACTTCACCCGGCAGTTCAAAAAGCTCCACGGCGCCACCCCGCGCGAATACCGCGACCAGCACAAGGGCTGAGCGCGGTATTCGCGGGCGGTTCGATTAGCGGGCGCTAGGCACTCACCGTTTCCAGGTCGGCATGCAGCGCCCGCACCAGCGGGTTGGCCGGGTCCTCGGCCGCGCGAGTGGCGAGCAGGTCGGCCGCGCGAGCGACGTCTCCGGCGAGAAGCGCAAGCTGGGCCTCCATCACGTCCAGGAGGTTGTCCTGTGTCTGCTGAACGTCCTCGTGGAAGATCAGCATCGAGGGCAGCGAGGTCGCGAAGTAGTCGATCTTCGCGACCCTGGTCCGGGTATCGGCCACATACTCGCCGAGTTCCCGGGTCAGCCGCTCGGCCAGCGCATCCTCGCCCAGGCGGCGAGCGGCGCGGATCGAGTAGTACGTCATCGGCGAGTGCGGCACCTCAAGCATCGTGGTGAAGTCCCCGGCGCTGTGGGCGGCGGTTGTCCAGGCCTCGGCGGCCGCGGAATCCTGCCCAGCGACGGCGAGCGCATCCCCGAGCGCCAGGTACAGGTCCGACCGGTTGGCCAGCGGATGCGGGGCCTCCCCGAGGTTCCCCGGCACCGTCACCACGCTGCGCAGTGCGGCCAGCGCGGTTTCGGGGTCGCCCGCGGCGAGCGCCCGGGCGGCCACCGCGCGCTGAGCCAGCGACCAGACCCGGATCGTCTCGCCCTCGCCGCCCTCCCACGGGCTGAACTGGCGGGTGGATAGCAGGGCGACGGCCTCGTCGATCCGGTCCTCCAACACCAGGAGTTCGGCGTAGGCGAGGGCCAGGTCGTCGCGGTCGCGGGCGGCCTCCCCCGCCGCGGCCAGCGCGTCCAGGCGCGCGGCGGTGGGGGTTCCCACCCGACGGGCGAGCTGATCGGCCTCGAAACGCAGCTTGGGATCGGCGGGATCCGCGGCCACCGCCCGAGCGTAATACTCGACCGCACGGGCGGGATCGCCCTGCACGTTGTGGGCCGCGAGTCCCAGCCCGCGCAGCACGACCGGATCCCCAGGCTGGATACGCTCGGCATGCTCCAGCTCGGTGATGCCCTCGGCGTAGCGACGGTGGAAGTAGAGCCAGTGCGCGAGCAGGGTGTGGGCGCGGGCGTCATCGGTGGCGGCGATGCGGCGCTCCAGCAGCTGAGCATCGGCGAGGGACGCGGCAAAGCAGCGATCCGCCGAGAGCGTGCGTGCATCGGCGAGCGCCGCGGCGGCCTCCTCGGAACGGCCCAGCGATTCCAGCAGCTCGGCGCGATAGTAGGCGATCAGCACGGCGGGGTCTCCGGCCCCCTCGACCGGGCGGACCCGGGCGGCGGTCTGCGCGGCCGCAAACACCCGCAGGGCATCCTCGGTGAGACCGAGCGCCGCATATTCGCCGGCCACGTCGCGGAGAATGCCCGCGTCGCTCGGGCCGGACGACTCAGTGAGAGCGGCAAAGCCGCCGGCGATACTCGGGTCGGAGGTCGCGGCGAGGCCGGTGACGGCATCCCCGGGCGACCGCGATTCGTTCTCCTCCAGGTCCCGCAGCCAGGCATCCAGCGGATCCAACGTCCGCGCCTCGGCCAGGACCGCGGCGGCCTGCCGATCCTCGCCGAGGGCCCGCAGCGCCAGCACCCGGAGGGCGAAGGCCTGCAGATTGTCGGCGTCAAAGCGCGCGGCAATCTCTGCGTGTTCGCGCACATCGCTCCAGCGCGCGGCCCGCGCGGCAATGCGTGCGCGCTGCAGGTGGGAGGCGCTGCGCCAGGCAAAGTTCCAGGCCGCCTTGCCGAACGCCTCCTCGGCGTCGGTATCGCGGCCCTGGGCAACCAGGACCACGCCCAGCAGATACAGTGCCTCGCCGTCGATCGGGTTGAGGTTCCGCCGGGTCTGGCGGGTGATCGCGGTACGCAGGTATTCCTCGGCCTCGGCCAGGCGGCCAGTGGTCAGCCGGAGGCTTGCCAGCGCGACGTTGCTGCGAGCATCCAGCGGATCGCGGCGCAGCACCTCCTGGAAGTAGGGCTCGGGTGAGCGGGTGGCGTGCCGGTTCTGGACCAGGTGCACGCCGGTCACATACAGCTCATCCACCGAGTCGATGTCCGCAGGCGCGGGCGGCTCGGTCGCGGTGTCGAAACCGTCGGCGGAGGCATCACGGTACTCGGTCGAGGCCTCGAGGATGATCGCCCCGTCGGCGGAGGCGTCGGCAGCGGCATCGGTCAGGATCAGGCGCAGGTCACCCTCGACGGCGACCGACACCCGGGTCAGCAGCGGGTGTCCGGGCTTCAGCGCGGTCTCGGTGGACCACACCTCGGTGCCTTCGACGTCCACCAGGGCAATGCGAACGCGCTCACGCACGCCGGTGCTGGCGACACCGATGACGGCGTTGCGCTCGGCTCCCTCCCCCTCGATGCTCAGCCGGATCGCCGCCTCGGTGTTCGCCTGGGTCAGCGGTCCGATGCCGTGGTACGGGAACCAGAACTGGCTGAAGGTCTTGGTCTCCCCCGGGGTGAGGAACGTGAAGTCGGGCTGGTTGTCGGTGTAGACCCCGGCCATCAGCTCCACATAGGGCTCGGAGTCGTCGCTGAGGTTGGCATCCCAGGCGCGACCAAACGGTGCCGTTCCCCAGGTCCACTGCTTCTTACCCGGCGACACGTGGTGATCGGCGATGTGGGCGAAGCCGAGGCCGGTGTGGTGGTCATAGCCCCCGAAGAAGTCGTCCCCGCTGGCCACACACATGTAGGAGGTGGGTACCGGGATGTTGCGATACCAGTCGATGCGGTCGGCGTCCTCGGCGATGAACTCGGGATCCCCGACCCGCGCCCGGGCCGCGTAGTCGATGCCGTAGTAGGGCTCGTCGGCGGCGGGGAACGCGGTGGCGGCGCGCTTGGCGTGGTCGGCAACCACGTGGGCGTCGGCGGGGAAGAAGGACTGATACTCATCGTGCACCCGCACCGCGACGTTTGCCCACCAGAGGAAGGTCTGGGTGGTGTCGGTGCGGTTGAAGACGCGCACGCGCGCCTCGATGACCGCGCTGTCCGGGCGCAGCCGGATGCCGTGCATGCCCTTCATTCGGGCGAAGGGATCGTGGTCCGAGCACCAGACGGTAATCGACCCGTCCTCCTCGTGTTCGATGCTCCAGTCCATCGGCAGGAAGGTACCGGGGCGGTGATGCTGAGGCCAGTTGAACTCGATGCCGCCGGAAATCCAGGGGCCGGCCAGGCCCACCAGGGCGGGCTTGATCGCGTCGTTGCGGTAGAACAGGTCCTTGCCGGTGAGCTTGTCCACGGCGATGTGGACGCGGCCGCCGAGCTCGGGCAGAATCACCAGGCGCAGATAGCGGTTTTCCAGGTGCAGTGCCTGCCAGGTTTCGGTGGTGGCCTCGTGGCTGACCGATTCGATGAAGGGCAGCGGATACACCCGCCCCGAGGATCCCTGGTAGACACGATTCTCCAGGAACGCGGGCAGGCGTTCGGGGGTTCCGGGCAGGTACGTGGGCAGCTCCACCGGCTCGCTCCATCCGGCAACCGCGGCACTGCGCTGGTCGGAGGGGATTTCGGGGAGGGGAAAGCGTGGGTTTGTGTGGCTCATACCCAGGAGATTAGGGCGCAGCGCGGGCAAAAAACATGCCCGTTCCAATGCGTTACCTGGACGATTCGCCGATCGCATTTCCCCGCAACTCGGTATTCATCAACGGGAACCTGCGTGATTCAACGGCTACCGAGGGTTATCTCCCAGATCGCGGCGGCGAGTGGAAACGCGCTGCGGATCCACCCGCTCCCCCTCCGGGGTCACGTAGGCCAGCTCCACCGGCCGCTGATCGTCCAGGGTATAGGCATCCACCCGGCGACTGTTTTCCAGGGGTCGATTTTTGGCACCCCAACCGGCGAGCGCGCTCACCAGCATATTGAACTCGCGTCCGGCCTCGGTCAGCACGTACTCGAAGCGCTCGCGCGAGCCCGGTTCCCGGTAGCCGTGGCGCTCCATGATGCCCTCATCTACGAGCTTGCCGAGACGGTCGGTGAGAATGTTCGGGGCAATATGGAGACCGTCGCGGAAGTCCGCAAACCGGGTGGTCCCGCGCAGCAGGGCGCGGCGCAGGATCAGCATGGTCCAGCGATCCCCGACGATTTCCAGGCTGCGATGCACGGGGCACAGCTCGGGGTCGAGTGTGGGATCTGGGGACTGCGTGTGGCCGGTCATAACAAAAAGTTTACCCACCTGAGTTGCAAAAATCTACTTAGGTGATCTAGATTGTTTTTTACTACTCAGCACTCGTTTGTTAGGAACCCATGCCCACCCTGTCATCCCGCGCCAGCTTCTGGACCGCGGCCGCCGTCGCGGCCCTCGCGCTCTGGTCCAGCGCCGCGCCCACCCTCGCCTATCCGCTCTACGAGGCGCAGTGGGGCATCAGCTCCGCGGACGCCACCTGGATCTTCTCGGCCTACCCTGCCATGCTGATCGTGGTCCTGGTCCTCTTCGGAAACCTCTCCGACTACATCGGCCGCCGCAACACGATCCTGCTGGGCCTCGGTGCCCAGATCATCGGAACCCTGGTGTTCGCCTTCGCCCCGGGCTACGCCTGGCTGATCATCGCCCGGCTGTTTATCGGGGCCGGTGTGGGGTTGGCCCTCAGCCCGGCGAGCGTGGCGATGGTTGAGTTCGCGGCCCCGGGCAAGAAGGAGCGCGCGGGCTCGGTTACCACCACCGCGACCGCCGTGGGCCTCGCCCTCTCGACCCTGGTCGGCGGCGCGCTGATTCAGTACGCACCCCTGCCGCTGCACCTCAACTTCTTTGTGCTGGCCGCGGTAACCCTGGTGGTCTTTGTCTTCGCAACCGCCCTCCCGCGCCACAACCCCGCCGAGCCCGCCGGACGGTGGCGGGTGCGCCCGATCGCGATCCCCCGAGGCTCGCGCAAGCTGTTTGGGATCGGGGCTCTCACGATCAGCGCCGCCTACCTGTGCGGTGCGCTGATCCTCCCGCTTGGCGCCCAGATCGCGCACACCCTGGCCGGCTCAAACAACGCCCTGGTCACCGGATCCCTGATGGCGATCTTTCCGGTCATGGTGGCCGCCGGATCCCTGCTGACCCGCACCTGGCACGTGCGCTCGCTGACCTTCACCGCCGGAATCACCCTGATCATCGGGCTGTGGCTGTTCGATCTGACCGGCAGCGTCCCGAGCCTGGCCCTGTACTTTGTGGCCTCGGCCCTCGCCGGGCTCGGCTACGGCCTCTCGTTCACGGCCGGGCTGACCATCCTCACCCGCTTCGCCGCCCCCAAACACCGCGCCAGCATGGTCTCCGGCGGGTACCTGATCGGCTATGTCTTCCAAGGTGGCGCGGCCCCGATCCTCGGCGCAATCACCACCGGCTCGGGCATCCGCACCGCGCTCCTGGTTGGCGCGATCTCCTACACGCTGATCTTCCTGATCATGATGATCTCCGCCCGCCGCCTCACCACCCCCTCCCCCGAGGTGGCCGCCGCAGCCTAACCCGCACACCACAATGGCCGCCGCTCCGTTCGGAGCGGCGGCCATTCTTGTAGGCGATTTCGATTGCCGGTTCACAGAAAACGCCGCCGATTCCCCGGAGAATCGGCGGCGTTTTCAGATCGGCGATTAGCCGCGGGCGGCCACCAGGGCGGCGGTGAACTCCTCGATCTTGATCGGGGTACGCTCGCCGGTGCGACGGTCCCACAGCTCGGCTTCGCCGTCGGCAACGCCGCGGCCGAAGATCACGATGGTGGGGACGCCCAGCAGCTCGGCGTCGCCGAACTTGACGCCCGGGGACACCTTGGGGCGGTCGTCGTAGAGCACGTCTAAGCCGTGCTTTTCCAGGTCGGCCACGGCGGTCTCGGCGGCGTCGAAGACGGCCGCGTCCTTACCGGTGGCGATGATGTGCAGGTCGAACGGGGCGATCTCCGGGGTCCAGGCGAGGCCCTTATCGTCGGAGTTCAGCTCGGCCAGCAGGGCCAGGGCACGGGTCACACCGATGCCGTAGGAACCCATGGTGACGGTCACCAGCTTGCCGTTTTCGTCGAGCACCTTGAGGCCCAGGGCCTCGGCGTACTTGCGACCGAGCTGGAAGACGTGGCCGATCTCCACACCGCGAGCGAGCTCGACCGGGCCGGAGCCGTCGGGTGCGGGATCGCCGGCGAGAACCTGGGCGGCCTCGATGGTGCCGTCGGCGGTGAAGTCGCGACCGGCGACCAGGCCGAACACGTGCTTTCCGGCCTCGTTGGCACCGGTGATCCAGCTGGTGCCGGACACCACGCGGGGGTCCAGCAGGTAGCGGATCTTGGTGGCGGATTCCTCACCGAGCACGGCGCCGGCGGGCGACCACGGGCCGATGTAACCCTTGACCAGGCCCGGGTTCTTGGCGAAGTCCTCGGCCTCGGCGGGGTCAACATCGGCGGGAGCCACGGCCACCTCGACGCGCTTGAGGTCCACGTCGCGGTCGCCGGGCAGACCGATCACGAGCAGCTCGGTCGAGCCGTCGAGGTTGGTGAGCTTCAGCACGACGTTCTTCAGGGTGTCGGCGGCGGTCCACTCGCGGCCATCGGCGCGGGGGTGGTCGGCGTTGGCGGCGGCCACGAGCTTCTCGATGGTCTCGCTGTCCGGGGTGTCAAACACCGAGGCGGCAGGCTGACCCTCGATCGCGATCTCGGCGGGCACCTCGGTCACGTAGGCCTCGACGTTCGCGGCGTACCCACCGGCGGAACGGACGAAGGTGTCCTCACCGATCACGGTCGGGTGCAGGAACTCTTCGGAACGCGAGCCACCCATCGCACCGGCGTCGGCCTTCACGATGACGTATTCGAGTCCCAGGCGAGTGAAGATGCGCTCATAGGCGTCGCGCTGCACCTGGTAGCTGGCCTCGAGGCCGGCGTCGGTGTGGTCGAAAGAGTAGGCATCCTTCATCGTGAACTCACGGCCGCGCAGCAGGCCGGCGCGGGGCCGTGCCTCGTCGCGGTACTTGTCCTGGATCTGGTACAGGGTGACCGGGAGGTCCTTATAGGAGCCGTAAAGGTCCTTGACCAGCGCGGTGAAGGCCTCCTCGTGGGTCGGAGCGAGGAGCATGTCGGTGCCCTTGCGGTCCTTCAGGCGGAACAGGTTCTCGCCGTACTCGTTCCAGCGACCGGTCGCCTCGTACAGCTCGCGCGGCAGCAGTGCGGGGAAGTGCACCTCGTGGGCACCGGCGGCGGTCATCTCCTCGCGGACGATCGCCTCAACCTTCGCCTTTACCTTGAGCCCCAGTGGCAGCCAGGCGAAGATACCCGGAGCCTGGCGTCGGATATATCCGGCGCGCACCAGCAGTCGATGGCTCTTCACCTCCGCATCGGAGGGGTCTTCACGGAGCGTACGAAGGAAATAGTTTGAAAGTCGCGTAACCACGTTCCCATGCTAGCGCCCCGGGCTGCGCTCCGGGTCCGGTGTTTCTTCAAAACTACAAAACCCGCGCCCTCCGGGGAGGACGCGGGTTTTGTGATGACGAGGGAGGGTTAGCCCTTGGGGCCCACCATGACCTGCACGTTACCGGTGCCGCCGCCCTCGGCCACCGGCATTGCGGCGGCGAGGCGGTTGGCCTCCTCGATCAGGGTCGGGACGATGAGCGCCTCGGGCACGGTCTTGATGACCTCACCCTTGACGAAGATCTGGCCCTTGCCGTTACCGGAGGCGACGCCGAGGTCCGCCTCGCGAGCCTCACCGGGGCCGTTCACGACGCAGCCCATCACGGCCACGCGCAGCGGAACGCTCATGTCCTTCAGGCCCTCGGTGACCTGCTCGGCGAGCGTATAGACGTCCACCTGGGCACGGCCACAGCTCGGGCAGGAGACGATCTCCAGCTTGCGCTCACGCAGGTTCAGCGACTGCAGGATCTGCAGACCCACCTTGACCTCCTCGGCCGGCGGGGCCGACAGCGAGACGCGGATGGTGTCGCCGATGCCCTCGCCCAGCAGGATGCCGAACGCGGTCGCGGACTTGATGGTGCCCTGGAAGGCGGGTCCGGCCTCGGTCACACCGAGGTGCAGCGGCCAGTCGCCCCGCTCGGCCAGCAGGCGGTAGGCCTTGACCATGACGATCGGGTCGTTGTGCTTGACCGAAATCTTGAAGTCGTGGAAGTCATGCTCCTCGAAGAGGCTGGCCTCCCACACCGCGGACTCCACGAGTGCCTCGGGGGTGGCCTTGCCGTACTTCTGCAGCAGGCGAGGGTCGAGCGATCCGGCGTTCACACCGATCCGCAGCGAAACCCCGGCGGCCTTGGCGCGACGGGCGATCTCGCCCACCTGGTCGTCAAACTTCCGGATGTTACCCGGGTTCACGCGAACCGCGGCGCACCCGGCGTCGATGGCCTGGTACACGTAGTTCGGCTGGAAGTGAATGTCCGCGATGACCGGAATCTGCGATTTCATCGCGATGATCGGCAGCGCCGCGGCGTCGTCCCGGCTCGGCACGGCGACCCGCACGATGTCGCATCCGCTCGCGGTGAGCTCGGCGATCTGCTGCAGGGTTGCGTTGATATCGGTTGTCGGAGTTGTGGTCATCGACTGGACGCTCACCTGAGCGTCACCGCCCACGAGGACCTTACCGACCTTGATCTGCCGCGACTTGCGTCGCGGAGCGAGGGTTTCGGGAACCTTGGGAAGACCTAGATTAATTGCAGCCACGTCGATATCTTACGCCCTCACCCCCGTCAAACTCCCGGATGGCACTCAGCTTGGGGCCACGATCGCACGCCCAGAGCGAACGATCGGTATGCCAACCCGGGGTTAGAAACGAACCGGGTTGACCAGGTCGGCGAACACCAGCAGCACCGTCATCACCAGGAAGATCCCGGCCACCGCCATGGTCAGCGGCATCAGCTTGGCCGCATCCACGGGTCCGGGGTCCGGTCGACCAAACAGCTTGGCGATGCGACGACGCAACCCCTCCCAGAGGGCGGCGGCCACGTGTCCACCATCCAGCGGCGTCAGCGGGATCAGGTTGAACGCAAACAGCGCGACGTTCAGCGAGCCCAGCAGGTTGAAAACAAACGCCGCCTTATTACTGTCGGTGATGTTGTGATTCGAGACCACCTCACCGGCGATCCGCCCCACACCCACCACGCTCAGCGGGCCGTTGGGGTCACGCTCGCCACCCCCGAATGCGGCCACGGCCACGTCGTAGAGGCGCTGCGGCAGGTGCACAATCGTGTTGGCCACGGCCCCGATGTTGTTGCCGATCAGCGGGAACACATCCCCGAAGGAGCCCTGCACGGTCTCGGTGCCGGGGCCGATGCCCACAAACCCGACCTCCTCGGTCTTGTACTTCCCATCGGCATCCTTGACCGGTCGGTTCTGGGCATCCAGCACATATCGCTTGGTCAGCAGGGGGGTCAGTTTGAGGGTTTCCTCGGCACCCTTGCGCTCCACCACCAGGTTGAGGGTCTTGCCCGGGGACACCCGGATGATCTCGGTGGCCTGGGTCCAGGAGGTGATCGCGGTGTCATCGAGCGACACCAGCTTGTCCCCGGGCTTGAGGCCTGCCTCGGCACCGGGCGAGGGGGCCGAATCCGGACCACACTTGGTGGCCGTAGACCCGGCGGGTACCACGCAGGCATTGACGGTTTCGATCGTGGTGGAGGACTGCGGCAGTCCGAAACCCATCACCACAATCGACATGAACAGCACCGCCAGGAACAGGTTCATCAGCGGACCACCCAGCATGATGATGATCCGCTTCCAGACCGGCAGGCGGTAGAACGCGCGGTGGTCCTCCCCCTCGCCGATGGTCTCGGCGCTGGAATCGCGGGCGTCCTGGACCAGCTGATCAAAGAAGCGGCGGCGTCCGTCGGGCACCGTAGCGTCGGCGGGCAGGTTCGCCTGGGCGAGCTCCTCGGCCGAAGGCGTCACGGTATCCGCGGCGTTCTGATCGTCGAGTTCGGTCTCGCCGTGCCCGCGGCGCAGGGTAGGCCGCTCATCCGAGAGCGTCTGCAGGAAACCGGTGGTCGAGTCGCGGACGTTGCCGTCCTTGCCGGGCGGGAACATCCCGATCATCGAGATGTAACCACCCAGGGGCAACATCTTGACGCCGTACTCGGTCTCGCCCTTCTTGCGCGACCAGATGGTCTTGCCAAAGCCCACCATGTACTGGGTCACCTTGACCCCGAACAGCTTCGCGGGCAGCAGGTGGCCGACCTCGTGGAGACCGATCGAGATCGCGAGACCGATCAGGATCACCACGATGCCAAGGATGTAGAGCAAGACCGTAATCACCAGATAACCCTACCCCGCACAGCGCTGGGAAAACCTGGATGATCGGCTGTGCGTTCCTTATGCACACACTTTTGATCCGGGCCGCGGATCGGACGCCCCCGCATTCGGCGAGCGCCCGCGCGAAATCGCCCGCGCGTGAGACGATAGACGGGTGAGACCCCAACAGCGTGTATCCCTGCCACTGACCGAACTCCTGAGCGAGATAGTGACCCTCGTGCCCGGCGAACCCGGCCCCGATGATCACGGCGGCGAGATCAGCGCGCGCGGCGTGAGCATGTCCGCCGCCGAGGTCGAACCCGGAGACCTGTTCCTCGGTGTACCCGGGGCACGATTCCACGGGGCGGCCTTTGCCGATCAGGCGCGCGAGCGCGGGGCCGTGGCGATCCTCACCGATGCGGCCGGCGCGGCCCTGGTGCGGGAGAAGGACGTGGACCTGCCGCTGCTGGTGACCACCGAGAACCCCCGCTCCTTCGCCGGCAAGCTCGCCGGACGCGTGTACGGCACCGCGGATCTGCACGCGCTCACCCTGGGCATCACCGGAACCAACGGCAAAACCTCCACCGCCCACTTCCTCGACGCGATCATGCGCCAGCTAGGCCTGATCACCGGACTCAGCTCGACCGCCGAGCGCCGCATCGGCGATCAGGCGGTCATCAGCCACCTCACCACTCCCGAGGCACCCGAGGTGCACGCGCTGCTGGGCACGATGATCGAGGCCGGCGTGGATGCGGCGATCATCGAGGTGTCCGCGCACGCGCTCACCCGGCACCGCATCGACGGCGTGCACTTTGACGTGGTGGGCTTCACCAACCTCAGCCACGACCACCTCGATGACTACGGCACGATGGACAACTACCTCGCCGCCAAGCAGGAGCTCTTCACCCCCGAGTATGCGCGCCGCGCGGTGGTCTGCCTGGACACCCCGGCGGGCCTCGCGGTGCGTGATGGCGCGCGAATCCCGGTCACCACGATCGGCACCACCGGCGTCCTGGCGCCGGGCATCGTGGCCGACTGGATGGTCACCATCGAGAACGAAAACCCGCGCTTTACCGAGTTCCGGGTGGACCACCCGGCCCTCGGCGCGCTGCGCACCCGGATTCCGCTGATCGGTGCCCATATGGCCTCCAACGCCGGCCTGGCCATCGCGATGCTCGCCGAGGCCGGGCTGTCGCTCGCCACGATCGGCAGCGCGCTGGCCGCCGACGGTCAGATCAACGCCCAGCTGCCCGGCCGCCTGGTGCGAGTCTCGGGCGAGAGCGGACCCACCGTGTTTGTGGATTCGGGGCACACCCCCGATGCGATCGAAAAGTCGCTGCATGCGGTTCGTCAGGTCACCGCGGGCAAGGTCATCATGATCGCCGGCGCCGATGGGGACCGCGATGCCAGCAAGCGTGGCGATATGGGGGCCGCAGCCGCCGACGGCAGCGACCTGCTGATCATCACCGACCACCACAGCCGCCGGGAGAACCCGGGCGAGATTCGCGCGGCGCTGATCGCCGGGGCTCGTACCCGGGTCACCGCCGACCGCATTCTTGAGGTCCCCAACCCCGAGAAGGCGATTCGCGCGGCGGTCGAGCGAGCGGGCGCCACCGACACGATTCTCTGGTGCGGACTGGCCTCCCAGGACTACCGCGATGTGGACGGCGTGGAACGTCCCTTCGACGTGGCCGAGGAGGCGCGTCAGGCCCTGCGCGAGCACGGCTACGGCGCCTAGTACACACACAAAAGCCGGTCACCTCCATGGGAGGTGACCGGCTTTGTGTTACCGGCTTTGTGTTACCGGCGTTGTCGTTGGCGTTGCTGTTACCGGCGTTGCTGCTGCCGGCAATGTGGCTGCTGCGGGTGTTGCTACCCGCCGGGCCCGAGGGCGGGCGCGTGCCCGCCGAAGATCCGCTCGACTAACCGGCGATCAGCGCATCCGCGGTTGCCCGGGCCCAGCGCTCGGCCTCGGCCAGCGACTCCAGGGTCAGCGCGTCCTCGGCCTCATGCTTTTCCACGACCGCGCGCACGGTGTCGATGATGCCCAGGTAGTCCAGCGCCCCCGCGTGGAAGGCCAGAACCGCCTGCTCATTGGCCGCGTTGTACACGGCCGGATAACTCAGCCCCGCGCGCCCCACGGTCTTTGCCAGCTCGACCGCCGGGAAGGCGGCGTTATCCAGCGGCTCAAACGTCCAGGTCTGGGCGGTGGTCCAATCCAGCGGCACCCCCACCCCGGCGACCCGGTTCGGCCAGTCCAGGCCGAGCGAGATCGGCAGGCGCATGTCCGGCGGGGAGGCCTGGGCGAGGGTCGAGCCGTCGATGAACTCAACCATCGAGTGCACGATCGACTGCGGGTGCACGGCCACGTCGATCCGGTCATAGGGCACCCCGAACAGCAGGTGCGCCTCGATGACCTCGAGTCCCTTATTGACCAGGGTCGAGGAGTTGGTGGTGACCATGAGCCCCATATCCCAGGTGGGGTGCGCGAGCGCCTCGGCCGGGGTGACCCCCGCCAGCGACTCACGGCTGCGTCCGCGGAACGGACCGCCCGATGCGGTGAGCACCAGGCGGCGCACCTCGTGGGCGGCACCGCCGCGCAGGGCCTGGGCGATCGCCGAGTGCTCGGAGTCCACCGGGACAATCTGCCCGGGAGATGCCAGATCGTTCACCAGGTCTCCCCCGACGATCAGCGACTCCTTATTGGCCAGCGCCAGGGTGCGCCCCGCCCGCAGCGCGGCCAGGGTCGGTCCCAGGCCGATCGAACCGGTGATGCCGTTGAGCACCACATCGGCTTCGACGTCCCGAATCATCTCCTCGGCGGCGGCGACGCCGAGCCCGGTGTGCTCAACACCAAACTCGGCCGCCTGGGCGTCCAGGGTTTCCCGGTCGGTTCCGGCGATCAGACCGACCACCTCGAAGCGTTCCCGATTGGCCCGGATCACGTCCAGGGCCTGGGTGCCGATCGATCCGGTCGACCCGAGAATAATGACCTTACGCACGAACTAGTCCTTTGCGATGTCGATCACAAAGACGATGGTGTCCTTGCCACCGATACCGGCCTGGGCGTTACCGCCGGCACCGTAGCCGTCGGCCGGGGGCAGGATCGCCAGAATCTTGGAGCCCTTGGTCTGGCCGATGATCGCCTTGGAGAAGCCGGGCACGTAGCCGTTGGCGGCGATGTCGAGCACCGAGTCGAACTTCTGGAAGGTGGCACCGGTGTTCCAGTTGATGCCGACGGTCTGCAGCTTGGGAGCGTCGGTCTCGGCAATCACCGGACCGTCACCCTTCTCCAGCACCTCGATGGTCAGCTCCTTGGGCGGGTTGGTGTCCGGCAGGGTCACCTTGGGGGCCTCACCGTTGCCGGGGAACTCGACCTTGGGAGCGTCCTTGTAGTCACCCTTGAGCTCGCGAGCCTTGGGGGCCTTCTCGTTGGAGATGATGTCGGCCACGATCAGAACCGAGTCGTCCTTACCGATCTTCAGCTGCTCGTTGCCCTGGGCACCAAACAGGTCCTTGGGGGCGGCCAGCACGGCCACGCGCGAGCCGACGGTGTGGCAGCCCACGGCGGCGCTGATGCTCTCGATCAGCTGCTCGTTGATCTGCACCGAGTTGCTGCCCTGGCCGTTGTAGGGGGCCTTGAACGCAAACTCACCGGTGGTGGCGTTGTAGAGCGAGATGTCGGCGACGGCGGTGTCGTTCGGACGAACCTTCTCGCCCTTACCCTCGACGATCACGCGCGACTGCGAGGTCTCAACCTTGGTTCCCTTGGCAATGTCGATCTTCGGTTCCTTGCCGAAGTTATCGCCGATCTTGGCCGAGTCCAGCTGCTTGCCGGTCGGGAAGGTGAAACACCCCTTTTCGACCTCGGCGGAGTTGTTGGTGCTCGTGCAGCCGACCAGAAGGACGGATACCGCGGCGGCAAGGGCAAGGCTGGAACGAATTTTCACTCGGATAACTTTCTCTGCGATCGACGGGCATGTGAACATGCCACCGCGTACCAGTCTGCCCGACGTTGCTGAGATGTGCACTGCCGATGCACGAAATGCCCAGGTTAACGCCGCGCCGAGAACATAACCCGGCGGGCATGTGGACCCTAGTACCCTCAATCTAATGACCGAGAACACGCCGAACGAGCCGCTTCAGCGCCCGGGTTTTGTCTACCACCTGGGCCGAGCGATCATGTTTCCGCTCGCCAAAATGGTGTACCGGGTCAAGATCGAGGGCACCAAGAACGTTCCGCTGGAGGGGCCCGTGATCATCGCGAGCAACCACCTCTCCTTTATCGACAGCATCGTGATTCCGGTCCTGGCACCGCGGCGGGTTCAGTTCCTGGCCAAGTCCGCGTACTTCGAGGGCACCGGCATCAAGGGCTGGTTCTCCAAGATGTTTTTCACCTCGATCGGAGCCGTCGGCGTGCGCCGCGGTGCCGGACAGGCGGCGCAGGAGGCGCTCGAACAGGGTCGCCAGATCCTCGAGGGTGGGAACGCGTTTGCGATCTACCCCGAGGGCACCCGTTCGCTGGACGGTCGCCTGTATAAGGGACGCACCGGCGTGGCCTGGCTCGCGTTGACCACCGGGGCGAAGGTGGTTCCGGTGGGTCTGATCGGTACCAATAAGATGATGCCGGTTGGCGCCAAGGTGCCGCGATTTGCCAAGGTGAAGATCCGCTACGGTGAGCCGATCGATGTCTCGGTTCACGGTCCCGCCAACAGCGGTCGCGCCCGCCGCCTGGCCACCGACGAGATCATGGCCGCGATTCACGCGCTGAGCGAGCAGGAGCTCGCCAACGAGTACAACGAATCGCCGCCCCACGACATTATCGAGAAGGCCAAGCGCGCCCTGTGGCGCCGCGAACGCCTCTAGTTCTCCTGAAACCCCGCGTGCCCCTGGGCACGCGGGTTTTGTGTCTGGGGTTGCTCGCCGCCGATTTAGGTGTCCCGCTCGGCGGAGGCACCGGCCACCAGGATGGTGGCCTCATGCCGCACCGGGAAGTTCACCGAGTTGGCGATGAAGCACATCCGGTTGGCCTCGGCGTGGGCGGCGTGAGCGGCCTCAACCATGCTCGCGTCGGCCACGGTGACCACCGGGGAGAGAAGGACGTCGGTGAAGGCTCCCCCGCCGCGTCCGTCCTCGCGCATGGTGCCACGTGCCTCATCCACGTAGTCGGTCACCACCACACCCGCGGTCACGGCCGCGTGGAGGTAGCTGAGGAGGTGACACTCCGAGAGCGCGGTCAGCAGGTGGTCCTCGGGGTTCCAGCGTGCGGGGTTGCCGCGGAACGGACGATCGGAGGATCCCAACAGGTCGGGTTTCCCGTCAATTCGCACCGTCAGGTCGCGATCGTAGTCCCGGTAACCGGTTGTGCCGGTACCGCGGTTGCCGTCCCAGGTGACCCGGACGAGGTAGTTGTGTTCTCCGATCATGGTGTCATTCTGACATGAGCCCACCATCCCGGGTACGCTGGATCGGTGACTACTTCCGAAGCTGCCTCCCCGATTCGTGCCGAAACCTTTAGCGCCGCGCGCGCCGTCGAGCTGGCGCAGGTGGTGAGGAGCGGCTTTGTCGAGTCCCGTCATGCAGGTTCGGCGATCGTGTTGAATCAGCACGCCGAGGTGGTCCGCTCGATCGGTGATCCCGATGCCCCGATCTTCCCCCGCTCCACGCTCAAGCCCTTCCAGGCGATCGCGATGATGAACGCCGGCGTGGGTCTGCGCTCGGCCGCCGCCGCGCTGGCCACCGCGAGCCATGCGGGTACCCAGCGTCACATCCAGGTGGTGCGCAGCATGATCGCCCAGGCGGGTCTGACCGAGGCCGCCCTGCAGTGCCCGCCCGCGCTGCCGCGCGATAACGCGACCCGCACCGAGCTGCTTCGCGACAATGTCGAGCCCGCCCCGATCTATATGGAGTGCTCGGGCAAGCATGCGGCGATGCTGCTGGCCTGCGCGCAGAACGGCTGGCCGGTGGAGAGCTATCTGGATCCCCAGCACCCGGTTCAGCAGCAGGTGCGGGACGTGATCGAGCGGTTCTGTGGCGAGCGTCCGGTTGCCACCGGCGTGGACGGCTGCGGTGCCCCGGTCTTCGCGATTTCCCTGGCCGCACTCGCGCGCGGATACGCGCGGATTCGCACCTCCTCGGCCTCCTCCCCGTTCGCGCTGTACCGCAACGCGGGCATCCTGGTGGACGCGGTTCTGGCCGATGCCTGGGGCATCGACGGTCCCGGCCGCCCGGACACGATCATCGCCGACCGTCACGGGGCCTTTGCCAAGACCGGTGCCGAGGGCGTCATGGTGGTTTCGGCCCCCGATGGCACCACCGCCGCCGTGAAGATCCTCGACGGCAGCGCCCGGGCCGGTGCCCTGGTGGCCCTGACGCTGCTGGCCGATGCCGGGGCCCTGGACCCTGCGGACGTCGCGGAAACCCTCACCCGCCTTCCGCTGCACCTCTCCGGCGGCGGCGCGGTCGTCGGCGACATCCGGGTCTCCCCGCTGATCGCACGCCCGTAGCGGGGCAGCAGCGGACGCGAGCGCGCCGCCAGCGGGCGGGAGCGCAGCGATTGCAGGCGAGAGCGCCGCTAGCGGGACGCAGTGCGGTTTGCCGCATTGCGTGCGCGCTGATTTCGCCGCGGCCCAAACTGTGCGGCGGACGGCCCCAGCGACGATCGCGCTGTGGCAAGGGCGCTGCGGCTGACGGCACGAGCAGCATTCGCGCCTCGGGCGCGCTGGGGTGGGTGCCCTGGGCGGCGTTTGCGCCTACGAGGCGCCGGGGTGGGCTGCTTCGGTGGCCGTGTCGGGCACGGCAGCACCGTCGGCGGCGGCATGGGCCGCCGCTTCGATTGCTGTCTCGTCGACAAGCGCCTGAGTGGAAACATCCGAGTGGGCCGCAGGCGCACCAGGGGTTTCCGGGGTACTGAGCGTTTCCGGGGTACTGGATGTTTCGGGAGTACCAGGTGTTTCGGCGGCGATACGCGCGTCGTCGAGGAGTTCGTCGAACACGATGGCCGAGATGTTATCGCGTCCACCGTTGCCGAGGGCGGCGGTGAACATGGCCAGCAGCGCATCGGCGGGGGTCTCTGAGGTCTCCAGGAAGTGCTGGATTCCGTAGTCGGTCAGCTCCTTGGTCAGCCCGTCGGAGCAGACGACCCAGCGTGCCCCGGGTGATGTGCGTACGGTCACGTAGTCGGGGATCGGGTCCTCGTTGAGGCCCACCGCCCGGGTAATCACGTTGCCGTGCGGGTGGTTTTCGGCTTCGGCGGGGCTGATCGCGCCCGCGGAGAGCAGCTCCTGAACGATCGAGTGGTCGACGGTGATCTGATCCAGACGACCCTCGGCGAGGCGGTAAACCCGCGAGTCGCCGATGTTCAGCACCGACCATTGGCTCTCGGCCGCGCCGGCACCGGCATACACCACGCCGGTGATCGTGGTGCCCGTGCCCAGCTCGGACGGGCCAACTGCCTCGGCCATCTGGTGCACCGCACCGCGGAGGGAGTTTTCCAGGTTTTCCCGGCTCACGGTGGCACCGCTGTCCAGGAGGGTCCCCAGGTGATCAACAACCGCCGCGGAGGCAACCTCGCCGGCCTCGTGCCCGCCCATGCCGTCGGCGACAACAAACAGCGGGAAGCGGGCGATCAGGGCGTCCTGATTGACCTCGCGCTTTCTGCCGGTATCGGTGGCACTCGCCCATCGGATGATGAGGTCTGCACCCTCGGATCGGGGAACACGGTACGAGCCGCTATGCACGTCAAGCTCGCTCACGTGGATTCCTTTCGGCCAATTGTTCTCGCAACCGGCGACACATTGGCACCGAGTATTGTTTCCTCGTTCGACGAGTCTACCGAGGTTCAACCCCGACGCGCGACTTCGAACCGGGCCAGGGTATGTCAGAAGGTACCGTTTTTGCTGGGAATTGGCCACCGACTCGCCTCAAAGATAACATTACCGATCCGGCGGCGCGTCGGACGGCAGGGTCAATCTCCGGACCGCCGGCGTCCCCGGCTCGGCCAGGTAATGGCCCCAGTGTGAGCCCGAAACCACCAGGGCATCCCGCACCGGGTACCCGGCGATCTCCGCATAGGTCAGCACCTCCCCCACGAAGTCTCGCCAGGGCAGCGAGCTCGAGGCGCGGATGCGACCGATCGAGCGATCGGTATAGACCACGGGCAGAATCGACTCGGCGTGGGGAATGCGACAGAACACCCCGATCATCGCGCGCGCTCGGTTATCGAGGGTCCGCACCCACTCGACATCGGCCGCGGTCATCGCCTTCGCCCCCGTGGCCCCGCCCTTCACCGCGAAGCCGCCCGCCGAGCTCTCCCCCTCGGCAACGTCGTTCACCGCATCGCCTCCCGCCGAGGAATCCCCCGCGGCCGCAGCACCCACCGCAGCACCCACCGCGGGGACTTCCGCCGAGCGATTCCCGACGGCAGAATCTCTCGCCGTGGTGTCCCCTAACTCCGGTGGGGCTCCCACCACCGAGGCATCGTTGTGCGGGGCAGGTTCGGCCGAGAGCAGTCCAAACGCCGCCTCGTAAAGATCGGTCTGCCCCGCGCGGCGCGGCAGATCAAAGCGGAGGAGTCCGCAGGTGTGGTCGGCGTTAAACGCGACCAGCAGGATGCAGCGGCGCGGAGCAAACCCCAGGAGCCGGGGAAGAACGCGCAGGAAGGCGTCGGGTGTGTGGGCGTGGAATGGTTTCATGCCCCAAGCCTCACCCGCTCCGGTGCCCGGTACGCCACCCGGAAACCGCTCTGTGGATAACTCACGAACACGTTGCATCTGTGGAAAACGCCCGCGTCTCCCCAAGGGGAGACACGGGCGTTACGGCACATCCGCGAAATCCGGGACGGTGTGGTCCAGGCCATCTGCGGGCGAATCCGCCCGAGCTATCTAGGAGGCGGTAAAGGCCGCCACGTAGGCATCCACCTCGGCCAGGTAGGCGTCGCGGCGGAACGGGGTCAGCCAGGAAGCCTCAAACGAGTTCCGGGCGAGCTGGGCGAGCTCCTCGATGCCCAGGTCGGCCTTCTCGGCCAGAGCCACGTAGTTATCGGCCACGTAACCACCGAAGTAGGCGGGGTCATCGCTGTTGATCGTGACCTTGAGGCCGCGACGCAGCAGCGCAACAATCTCATCGGACTTCATCTGGTCGGTCACAAACGAGTTGGAGATCGGGCAGGTGGTGAAACCCAGCCCACGGGCCTTGGCCGCCTCGACCAGGGCGTCGTTCTCGACGATATTGGTGCCGTGGTCGATCCGGTCCACCTGGATGTCCTCGATGACCTGGCGGATGTTCTCGATCGACCCCTCCTGGTCGATATCGCAGTGCATCGTCAGCAGGAATCCCTCGGCCTTCGCGCGCGCAAAGACGGCGGCGAACTTTGCCGGCGGGTTACCGCGCTCATCGGAGTCGAGGCCGAGGCCCAGGATCCAGTCCTTATAGGGCAGCGCCTCCATCAGCGTGGCCATCGCAAACTCGGCGGAGAAGTCACGCAGGATGCAGAGGATCAGTTCGCCCTGGATGCCAAAGTCGGCGCGCGCCTCGATGATCGCCTGACGGTAACCACCGATGACGTTCGCGAACGGGACGCCCCGCGAGGTGTGGGCCTGCGGGTCAAAGAACATCTCGGCGTGCCGGGTCCCCTGGCTCGCGGCCTTCTTCAGGTAGGCATAGGCGAGGTCACGGAAGTCCTGGGCGGTCTGCAGCACACCCATGGCCGGGTAGTAGACCTGCAGGAAGCTGGTGAGGTCGTGGAAGTTATAGGTCGCGCGGACCTCCTCCACCGTCTTCTCGGCCAGCTCGATGCCGTTGCGGGCGGCGAGGGCGAACTTCAGTTCGGGTTCGAGGGTGCCCTCGAGGTGGAGGTGCAGTTCGGCCTTGGGCAGGCCGTGGGCGAAGGCGACAAGATCGGTCATGAAGCGGGCTCCTGGGTATGAGATGTGCGTGGGGGTTCCGGGACGCAACTAGGTCGGCATCCCGGACGCAGCCTCCAGTCTATTCCCCGGTAAATACCCGGGACGCGGCCCCTGCACGTCCTACCGCAGCTCCTCGAAGCGAATCTCACCGTCGACAAGCGACGCGGTGAAGCCCTGCTCGGTCGCCCATTCGACAAACTGCGCGGCGTTGCGGCAGCCGGGACGGGTGGCCAGGAGCCGGGCCACCAGCAAGCCCTTGGTCTTCTTATTGAAGTGGTTGAGGGCGTTGCCCGGCGTGCTCTGCCCGGGCGCGGGGGCGGCGACCACACGCAGATAGGCGTGGTTACCAGTGGGGGCCAGCGGCGAGAGCGCCGCATAGGCCTCCGAGCGCAGGTCCAGCACAAAACCGTGCAGGGAGGCCAGGGCCGAAGCACCGGCGGCGGACCAGCGCTTCTTGAGCGTGGTCGGCGGCACCTTCCCGGTGGCCGAAAGTCGATAGTTGGGCAGCGGGTCCATCGCGCCCACCGGCCCAAACGGGGCCGACTGAATCAGAATGTGGGCGGCCGCCCAGGTGCGCTCGGCACGCGAGAGCGACGGGGCCCCGATGGGGTCAAACAGCACCCCGGTGTAGCGCTCCAGCGCGGGCAGGCGCGGGGCGGATTCCAGCGCGGTGTTCAGCACCACCTCCCCCGCCAGCCGAGCGCCGAGCTTGAGAGCCGCGGCGGCGGCCACCGGATCGGCGCAGAGAAGCTCCAGATCCGCCACCAGTTCCTGGCGGACGATCCCCAGTTCGGGAAAACGCAGCCCCGAGTAGAGATCGTCGTTAAACGACACCGCCCCCGGTTCATCCTGCCGCTTGGTCTCCGAAGGAGGCAGCAGAATAAACACGGGGGCGGGTCGTAGGGGTGAAGCGGGCGAACTAGCCGACGAGCGAGGCAGCGCCGGCGACGATGCTCACGGAGTTGTGCTCAACCGAGAGGAATCCACCGTCCGCCTGAGCAACGATCTTCTCGCCGTTTTCGAGGGTGATCCGAACCTCACCGTTGGCCAGAATGGCCAGCAGCGGCTCGTGACCGGCAAGAATACCGATCTGACCCTCGACGGTACGAGCAACGACCTGCTTCGCTTCGCCCGTCCACACCTCGTGGGAAGCCGAAACAACACTGACGGAAAGAACGGCCATGATTAGGCGTTGTCCTTCTGGATCTGAGCCCACTTGGCCTCAACGTCGGAGATACCACCGACGTTGAAGAAGGCCTGCTCGGCGACGTGGTCGAACTCACCCTTGGCGATGGCATCGAAGGACTCGATGGTCTCGCGCAGGGGGACTGTCGAACCCTCAACACCGGTGAACTTCTTCGCCATGTAGGTGTTCTGCGACAGGAACTGCTCGATACGACGTGCGCGCGACACGGTGATCTTGTCTTCCTCGGAGAGCTCGTCAACACCGAGGATCGCGATGATCTCCTGGAGTTCCTTGTTCTTCTGCAGGATCGACTTGACCGTGGTGGCCACGCGGTAGTGGTCCTCACCTAAGTAACGCGGGTCCATGATCCGCGAGGTCGAGGTCAGCGGGTCGATGGCCGGGTAGAGGCCCTTCGACGCGATTTCACGCGACAGCTCGGTGGTGGCGTCCAGGTGGGCGAAGGTGGTCGCCGGAGCCGGGTCGGTGTAGTCATCGGCCGGCACGTAGATCGCCTGCAGCGAGGTGATCGAGTGACCACGGGTCGAGGTGATGCGCTCCTGCAGGAGGCCCATCTCGTCCGCGAGGTTCGGCTGGTAACCCACGGCCGAAGGCATACGGCCCAGCAGGGTCGACACCTCCGAACCCGCCTGGGTGAATCGGAAGATGTTGTCGATGAAGAGCAGCACGTCCTGCTTCTGAACATCGCGGAAGTACTCCGCCATGGTCAGGGCCGACAGTGCCACGCGGAGACGGGTCCCCGGCGGCTCATCCATCTGGCCGAACACAAGCGCGGTCTTGTCGAACACGCCCGCTTCTTCCATCTCGTGGATCAGGTCGTTACCCTCACGGGTACGCTCACCCACACCGGCGAAGACCGACACACCACCGTGATCCTGCGCAACACGCTGGATCATCTCCTGGATCAGAACGGTCTTACCCACACCGGCACCACCGAACAGACCAATCTTTCCACCCTGTACGTAGGGGGTCAGCAGGTCGATCGACTTGATACCGGTCTCGAACAGCTGAGTCTTGGACTCGAGCTGGTCGAAGGGCGGCGGGGTGCGGTGGATGGGCCAGCGCTCGGAAACCTCGATGGCGTCACCGTTCAGGACCTCGCCCAGAACGTTGAATACCTTACCCTTGGTGACATCACCAACGGGTACGGAGATCGGCAGACCGGTGTCGATAACCTCCTGGCCGCGGACGATACCGTCGGTCGGCTTCAGGGCGATGGCGCGAACCAGGTCGTCGCCCAGGTGCTGGGCAACCTCGAGGGTCAGGGTGGTGGTCTCGTCACCGATCGTGATTTCGGTCTTCAGCGCGTTGTAGATCCCGGGGATCGCATCGTGCGGAAACTCGATGTCAACGACCGGGCCGGTGACGCGAGCGACACGACCGACAACGGCGGTCTGCTCGGTCGCCGTGGCATCGGCGGTGGTTGTCATAGCTTTCTTCTCTCTCGTTCTCGAAAAACTTCTAGGAGGACGCCAGGGCGTCTGCTCCACCGACGATTTCGGAGATCTGCTGGGTGATCTCCGCCTGACGTGCGTTGTTACGCAGTCGGGTGTAGTCGGTAATGAGCTTGTCGGCGTTATCGGAGGCGGACTTCATGGCCTTCTGGGTGGCGGCGTGCTTTGCGGCAGCCGACTGCAGGAGGGCGTTGAAGATCCGGCTCTCGATGTATACCGGGAGCAGGGCGTCCAGAACCGTCTCGGCGTCGGGCTCGAACTCGTACAGCGGGAGAACCTCGGACTTGTCCGGAGCCTCCACACCCTCAACAACCTCGAGCGGCAGCAGGCGCAGAACCTGAGGGGTCTGCGTCATCATGCTCACGAAGCGGTTGAAGACGAGGTGGATCTCGTCCACGCCACCGTCTGCCTCATCCTTCAGGAAGGAATCCAGCAGGGCCTCACCGATCTCCTTCGCCGCGGCGAAGGTCGGGTTCTCGGCCTCGCCAACCCACTGACCGGCGAGCGGCTGCTTGCGGAAGGTGAAGTTCGCAACGGCCTTACGTCCGTAAGCGAAGTGAATCACCTCTTTGCCCTCAGCGCGAAGCTCTTCGGTCAGGTCGTTGGCCTCCCGCAGAATCTGCGAGTTGAAGGCACCCGCGAGACCGCGGTCCGAGGTGAATACAACCACCGCGGCACGCTTGATCTCGGCCGGCTCCGTGGTGAGAACGTGCTCCACGTTGGAGTACGTTGCCACCGCGGAAACCGCACGGGTGATGGCCCGCGAGTACGGCCCGGAAGCCGCCACGCGCGCCTGCGCCTTCTGAATACGGGACGCGGCGATCAGCTCCATCGCCTTGGTGATCTTCTTGGTCGTCTGCGCGGACTTAATCTTCTGCGTGTAGACCCGGAGCTGTGCACCCATGGGTTAGCGACGTCCCTTGACGATCTTTTCCTGGTCGTTTTCCGCTTCGACTACCTCTTCGTCGTGCTCACCCTTGGTGATGAACTCCTTGGAGAATGCGTCAACGGCGGCCGACAGTGCGTCACGAGTGTCGTCGTCGAGCACGTTGGTCTCGCGGAGGGTCTTCAGAACCTCGGTGTTGCGAGCCAGGTAGTCGTGCAGCTCCTTCTCGAAGCGCAGAACGTCCTCCACCGGAACGGTGTCGAACTTGCCGTTGGTACCTGCCCAGATCGAAACGACCTGGTTCTCGACCGGCATCGGCGAGTACTGCGGCTGCTTGAGCAGCTCGGTCAGGCGTGCACCACGGGCCAGCTGACGACGGCTAGCGGCGTCCAGGTCCGAAGCGAACATTGCGAAGGCTTCCAGCGAACGGTACTGAGCCAGCTCGAGCTTGAGGGTACCGGAGACCTTCTTGATCGACTTGACCTGAGCGTCACCACCCACACGGGACACGGAGATACCCACGTCCACTGCCGGGCGCTGGTTCGCGTTGAACAGGTCCGACTGGAGGAAGATCTGACCGTCGGTGATCGAGATCACGTTGGTCGGGATGTATGCGGAGACGTCGTTTGCCTTGGTCTCGATGATCGGCAGACCGGTCATCGAACCGGCACCCAGCTCGTCGGAGAGCTTGGCGCAACGCTCAAGCAGACGGGAGTGCAGGTAGAAGACGTCACCCGGGTAAGCCTCACGCCCCGGCGGACGACGCAGCAGCAGCGACACGGCACGGTAGGCCTCGGCCTGCTTGGAGAGGTCATCGAACACGATGAGGACGTGCTTGCCGTCGTACATCCAGTGCTGACCAATGGCCGAACCGGTGTACGGAGCGAGGTACTTGAAGCCTGCGGGGTCGGATGCGGGGGACGCCACGATGGTGGTGTACTCCAGCGCGCCGGCCTCTTCCAGGGCACCCTTCACCGAGGCGATGGTGGAGCCCTTCTGGCCGATTGCTACGTAGATGCAGCGAACCTGCTTCGAGGGGTCACCGGTTGCCCAGTTGTCCTTCTGGTTGATGATGGTGTCGATCGCGATTGCGGTCTTACCGGTCTGACGGTCACCAATGATCAGCTGACGCTGACCGCGACCGACGGGGATCATGGCGTCAATAGCCTTGATACCGGTCATCATGGGCTCGTGCACGCTCTTACGCTGCATCACGCCGGGAGCCTGGAGCTCGAGGGCGCGGACACCGTCGGTAGCGATCTCGCCGAGACCGTCGATGGGGTTACCCAGCGGGTCAACAACGCGACCCAGGTAGCCGTCACCAACCGGAACGGAGAGAACCTCACCGGTGCGAGTGACCTCGAGGCCCTCGACGATGCCGCCGAACTCACCGAGAACAACAACACCAATCTCGTTTTCGTCGAGGTTCTGGGCGAGACCAAGCGTGCCATCCGCGAAACGGATGAGCTCGTTAGCCATTACGCCCGGGAGGCCCTCAACGTGAGCGATGCCGTCCGCGGCGTCAACCACGTGGCCCACCTCGGTCTTGGAGGCCGAGCCGGGCTCGTATGCCGATACGAAGTCCTTGAGAGCATCACGGATCTCGTCGGGGCTGATCGTAAGTTCTGCCATCTTCTTCCCTATCTGTGCGGAGACGATAAGGTCTCCTGCGAATTTGTCTGGCTGTGCTAGCCAGCAAGCTGAAGTCGGAGTTCCGACAGACGCGTCGAAACGCTTCCGTCGAACACGTCGTCGCCGATCTGAACCCGAAGGCCACCAATGATGGTCGGGTCGATGATCTTGTTCACCCGAAGGCTGCGACCATACTGTGCGCTGAGGCTGGCGGAGAGCCGCTCAACCTGGGCGTCACTCAGCGGAACGGCGCTGGTCACGGTGGCGATGGCGAAGCCCTGCTGATCGGCGACCGTGGCGGCCGCGGTACGCAGCAGCTCACGGATCCGACGACCACGGGGCTGAGCCACAAGGTGCTCCACGATGGCCACGGTCTGCGGGAGAGCCTTGCCCTCAAGCAGCTTGGTGACCACGGCGGCCTTGTCCTTTGCCGTACCCAGCTTGGAGCCGAGTGCGAGTTCCAGCTCGGCGTCCGAGGCCACGACCTGACCGAACTCGAAGAGTTCGCTCGTGATCGGGGCCTCGGCACCGGCCGAAACGGCGGCGGCACGGAGCCCGAGGTCTTCGATGCCCTCGAGCAGGTCCACCGAGGTGGACCAGCGCTGCGACACGACGGAGTTCACCAGACCGAGGGTCGTGGCGCTCACCGCCTTCGCGAAGATACGCTCCGTAGCCGCTACCTTGACCGCGGCTTCGGCAGCCGGGTCCGCGAGCAGCGCGCGCAGCTGGGCACTGGAATCAATTGCACGACCCACAGCGAACAGCTCGGTGGCCGTGTTCTGGTCCACCGCGCCGGTCGACTGCAGTGCCTGCGTTCCTGCGGCGAGTGCTTCTCTGGTTGCGCTACCCATTGTGTTAGTTCTTTCCTACGGTCGAGGCCGGAGCGGCCTCGAGGTCGGCGAGGAAGCGGTCGACCAGGCCTGCGGCCTTCTTGTCGTCGCTCAGGCTCTCCCCGATCACGTTGCCAGCCAGGTCCAGGGCCAGGGTTCCCACCTCGGTGCGCAGCGAAACCAGGGCGCTCTGACGCTCTGCCTCGATCTGTGCGTTGGCGGTAGCGGTGATCCGCGACGCCTCGGTGGTTGCCAGGTCACGAGCCTCAGCCACGATCTGCTTGCCATCCTCACGGGCGGCTTCGCGGATTTCTCCAGCCTCCACACGAGCCTCGGCCAGCTGAGCCGTGTACTTCTCCAGTGCTGCCTCGGCCTCACGCTGGGCCTCGTCGGCCTTAGCGATGTTGCCCTCGATAGCAGCCGAACGCTCATCGAGCATCGCCTGCATCTTGGGGAGGAAGACCTTCCAGAACGCAATCAGGATGATGATGAAGCAGACGGACGACCAGAGGATGTCGTACGGGGCAGGAAGCATCGGGTTAGGCGTGGCCTCACCCGAAGCTAAAACTGCTGCATGAAGCATGATGCCTCCTTATTGTCTGCGAGGGGGTGATTAACCCTGGAAGATGAAGTAGGTTGCGATACCGATGAAGGCCAGGGCCTCGGTAAAGGCGATACCAATCCACATCAGAACCTGGAGCTTCGACTGCAGCTCGGGCTGACGTGCGACACCCTCGATGGTCTTACCAACGACGATACCCACACCGATGGCCGGGCCGATAGCAGCGAGACCGTAACCAACGGTTCCGATGTTTCCAGAGATGTCAGCGAGAACGGTAGTTGCGTCCACGAGTGTTTCCTTCCGTGATGGTGAGCAGGCGTTTGCCGTACTCGGTTAGTGTTCGTCCGCTACTGCCAGCTGAATGTAGACAGCAGTCAGCAGCGTGAAGACGTAAGCCTGGAGCACTGCAACCAGGATTTCGAACAGGGTGAAAGCAAAGCCGAATGCCAGGCTTCCGATGCCGAGCAGCGGCCAGAGGCCACCCGCAGCAAAAATGAAGAACTGCGTGGCTGCAAAGAACAGCACCAGCAGAAGGTGACCAACGACCATGTTCATCATCAGTCGAAGGGTCAGGGTGACCGGTCGAATAACGAAGGTCGAGACGAGCTCGATCGGGGTCACAATGATGTAGACCGGCCACGGAACCCCGGCGGGGAACAGCGAGTTCTTGAAGAACTTCTTCGGGCTCTTCTTGATACCGGCATAGATGAAGGTGATGTAAGACACCAGGGCAAGAACCAACGGGACACCGATGACCGAAGTACCGGCGATGTTGAGGAACGGAATGACTCCCGTGATGTTCAGGAACAGAACCATAAAGAAGATGGTTGTGAGGATCGGCAGGAAGCGCTTGGCATCCTTTTTGCCGAGGAGGTCCTCGCCAATGTTGACTCGAACGAGGTCGAGTCCCATCTCGATCAGGCTCTGGAAGCGACCCGGGACGACTCGCATCCGGCGGGTGCCGATCCAGAACAAAATAAGAAGAGCGGCGACAGCGATGAAACGCACCATCATGATGCGGTTGATCGCGAACGGAGTTCCGTCAAAGAGGAAGACCTCAGGGAAGAACTCCATGATGGACGGCGCGTGGAAACCGTCTTCGTTTCCGGTCGGGACCAGCAGGTGCACAGCGTTTACTATCAGCGCTATCTCCTGTTTCGGGCGGGGAGCTCAGCTCTCGCGACGACGAATGTTTGGACGCCCCACCCGGGCACACAGAAAAACTACACACTTCAGGCGGGGAACTTCAGTTAGCCTATCAAATTTTTGCCCCCCATTACGCCCGCAAGCTTGTTAAATCCACCGAATTTCTTGCAGATACGGTGTGGAAAACCACAATCGGCGAGGCGCAGGTGTAAAAGGGGCCCGGCGGCACGCCGATTTCCCCTCGATTTGGCGTGGCGCCGCCTCGTCTTAAAGCACACGGGCCGCGGTATCCCGCGGCCCGGCTCGAAACGTTATCGGTGCCTACACCCGATGGCTGAGGCACGTGTGTGTGGGCACTCAGGAAGCGGGTGCATCATCCGGGTCGACGTACTTGGGCAGCTCGATGTCGCTGACCGCGGGCAGTCGGCCCTTGGCCACGGCCACGCAGTCCACCACCAGGGTTCCGATGACCCCGACGATCAGGCACAGCAGCAGCACGGTCTTGTTGATCCAGTCGGCACCCGAGAGGTTCCAGGCGAGAATCAGGAACAGCACAAACTTGACGATCCAGCCGCCCATCACCACGCCGAAGAAGATCGGCACGTAGAGGTCGGACTTGGAGTAGCGGTTGGCGATCAGGATCGAGGCCACGGTGATGCCCAGGAAGACGGCAGCCATGGCGGTGCCGATCAGCGCCGAAATCACGCCGCGGGAGCCGTCCACCAGCCCGCCGATGACGCCGCCGACGATGGCGATGGCCAGCGCAAGCAGCCCACCCCAGATCAGGCTCTTTTTGAAGATCGGGTTGGCATTCATGCGTGGGGATCCTTTGCTGCGGGGGTCTCGGGGTGTTCGGGGAGGGACGTGCCCTGGGGCGCATGGTTATCGTCCAGGTGCTTGGGACGACGGAAGGGTTCGGGGGCGATCGGCACGCCGGCCTCGCGGGCCTCGCGCACCTCGACGCTGCGATCACGCCAGCGGTTCAGGCGCGGGGCGAAGGTCCACAGGGTGCAGGCGATCACGCCCACGGCGAGGAAGGTCAGCGCGATCCAGCTCGGCGAAATCACAAAGGCGATCAGGCACGAGGCGGAGATCACCGCGGTCCACGCGTAGAAAACCAGCACGGCCTGGAGGTGGCTGTGACCCATGTCCAGCAGGCGGTGATGCAGGTGCTTGCGGTCGGCCGTAAACGGCGAGGTTCCCGCCGCCGTGCGCCTGAAGACCGCCAGGAAGAAGTCCAGCAGCGGCACCACCAGGATCGCCACCGGCAGGATGATCGGGATAAACGCACCGATCAGCTGGCTGCGCCCAAACAGCGCGGTATCCTGGCCGACGCCGAGCGCGGAGGGGTCGATCTGCCCGGTGATGGCCACGGCCGAGGTGGCCATCAGCAGACCCAGCAGCAGCGCCCCGGCATCGCCCATGAACATCTTGGCCGGATGCCAGTTCATCGGCAGGAAGCCCGCGCAGATGCCGACCAGAATCGCCGAGAGCAGCAGCGGCAGGTTGAAGAACGAGGTCTGACCCATCGAGCGCACCAGCAGGTAGCCGTAGATCAGGAATGCACCGTTGGCGATCAGGCCCACGCCGGCCACCAGACCGTCGAGACCGTCGATGAAGTTCACCGCGTTCATGATCAGGACCAGGGTAAACGTGGTCAGCACAAACGATGCCTGGCTGGATCCCACGGTCAGGCCGCCGATGGGCAGCGAGTAGAACTGGACGCCGCTGAACGCGATGATCCCGGCCGCCACAAACTGGGCGGCCAGCTTGATCATCCAGTCCAGGTCGATCAGGTCGTCCAGGACGCCGATGATCACGATCAGTCCGGCCGCCCCCAGGACCGCCCAGAGCTGGCCGGGTGCATCGGCAAAGGTCTGGGCGAGGAAGGGGTTCGTCGACGCGTAGATAAACGCCACGATCACGCCCAGGAACATCGCTACTCCACCCAGGCGCGGGGTGGGTCGGGTGTGAACGTCTCGCTCGCGGATCTCCGGATACAGCCTGTATTTCAAAGCCACCCGATAGACCACCCGGGACAACAGCCAGGTGACCACCGCGGTGATCGCCGCAACGAGAACGTACTGGATCATCCGCCGGCACCGGCTTCGGGTTCGGTGGGCTCGGACGCGGAGCCCTCCTCGGCGTCGGGAGCTGCCGCGGCGGAAGCAGGACTTACGGCGTCGGCGGCGGGGGTCGTGGGCGCGCTGGCGGCGGCCTCGGACGCTGCGACCTCGGTCGCCGCGGCCTCGGTCGCCGCGGCCTCGTCATCCTCGGCCAGCAGGTCGCCCAGAATGCCACGCAGCTGCTCGCGGCTAACGGCACCGTCACGCAGGACGTGCACCTTGCCGCCGGGACCCGACAGGCGTGAGGCATCGATGATGGTCGACGCGGTCTGTCCCACCGGGCCGCCATCGAGGTAAATGTGCACCGAGGTGCCCAGCATCAGCTCGGCGTCGGCGGCGCTGGTCGCCGAGGGCAGGCCGGTGAGGTTCGCCGAGGACACCGCGAGCGGGCCGGTCTCGCGCAGCAGCGCCAGGGCGATCGGGTTATCGGGCATGCGCACGGCGACGGTTCCATGGGTGTCCCCCAGGTCCCAGGCCAGGGACGGCTGCGCGTTCAACACGATCGTGAGTCCGCCGGGCCAGAAGGCGGCGACCAGCTCGGTCACGATCTCCGGCACGCTCTCGGCCAGCGCATGCAGCGTTCCCACATCCGCCACCAGCACGGGCGGCGGCTGCTGACGACCCCGGCCCTTGGCGGCGAGGAGCGCACGCACGGCGGCGGGGGAAAAGGCGTCGGCGGCAACACCGTAGACGGTGTCGGTGGGGATAACCACAAGCTCTCCCCGACCGAGGGAGGATGCGGCAAGCTTCAGGCCGGTATCGAGTTGAGCGCTCTGGGCGCAGTCATAAATGCGGGACATTATGAACAGATTCTATCCCGGGAGACAATCCTGTTCTTCGAATCTGCCCCGAGCCGGGTCAATTTGCATCATGTATGTATAAATGAGCGCAGAATGGAGTGCATACAAAACACAAAGGATCCTGCATGAGAATCGAACTTCGCCAGGTTACTAAGGGGAAGAACGGCTCGGCTCTCCCGGAGACTAGCCTTCAGCTTCAGACCGGCGCCGCCACCTTCGCCCGCGCCGAAACGGAGCAGCGTCCCACCGTTCTGGGACTGATCGCCTCGGGCCGAATGCGCCCGGATAGCGGCACGGTCCTCATCGACGGTCAGGTTGACGCCTCGCGGATTCGCCGCGAGATTGCCCTAGTCGACGCGCCGATCGTCAGCGAACCCGCAGGAAACGTTGCGGTTTCTCAGGTTGTGGCCGAGGAGCTCATGTTCGCCGGTCTCAAGAGCCACCCGATTGCCGTGGCGCGCACCCTGGACGAGATGGGGCTGCGTGACCGATCGAGCACCGACATGGCGGATCTGGCCCCGACCGACCGGATCCGCATGCTGACCGAACTTGCCGCGCGCCGCCCCGAGGTCCGCGGCATCGTTTTGGTCTCCCCCGACCGCCACGGCGGGGATCCCGAAGCCTGGTGGCGGATCGCCCGCGAACTCGCGGCGCGTGATCTGGCGGTGCTGGTCATCGCCGGTGTCGCCGCACACACGGCCATTTCCTCGACCCGCGAAATCGAACCCCTGGCGGACGTGCCCTCGGATTCCGCGACCCTCTTCAACCTGGAAGGCCTCGCCTAATGCTCAAGATAATCGCCATGATCCGTGCCGAGTTCGCTCGGCTCTGGGCCACGCGGATGTCGCGGCTGGCCTTCCTCGCGCTGATGATCGTCCCGCTGCTCTACGGCGGCCTGTACCTCTGGGCCAACCAAAACCCCTATGACCGTCTGGACCGGATCCCGGTGGCCCTGGTGGTCTCGGATACCGGAACCACCCAGAACGGCAAGGAAACCAACTTCGGTCACGATGTGGCCAAGCAGCTGGTTAAGGACGGAACCTTCGCCTGGAAGCAGGTCAGCGCCGCCGAGGCCAAGGCCGGGGTGAAGGACGGCGAGTTCGACTTCTCGCTGACCCTGCCCGAGAAGTTCTCCGAAGACCTGGCCTCCTCGCAGACCGATCAGCCGCGTCAGGCCGAGGTCATCCTGACTACCAACGACGCCAACAGCTACCTGGCCACCACGATCGGAACCCAGGCGGCCAAGACCGTGCAGACCCAGATCGTGGCCACCGTAAACAAGCAGGCGGCGCAGACCTTCCTGGATGCGCTGGCCAAGATCCGCGGCAACCTGGTCGAGGCCGCCGACGGTGGGACCAAGCTCACCGACGGTGCCAAGACCGCCCTGGACGGTGCGAGTGCACTGACCTCGGGGGCCGAGCAGGCGCGTGACGGTGCCGGCCAGCTGGGCACGGGGCTCAACTCACTCCGCGACGGGTCGCAGACCCTCGCCGGCGGGCTGGACACCCTGCGCAACCAGACGGCGTCGCTGCCGGGTCAGTCCCAGCAGCTCGCCGACGGTGCCGCCAAGGTCGCCGCCGGGAACGCCCAGTTTGCCCAGGTGGGTAACGAGCTGGCGCAGGGATCGAGCCAACTTGTGGATCAGATTCCGAAGGTCTCGGAAGAGATTCAGGAGCAGCTTACGAAGGCGGGTGTCCCGCAGGACACCATCAACAGCGTGCTGGCCAACCTCAAGCCCGTCGGCGATGCCGCCAACCAGACCAACACCAAGGTGCAGGCGGCCGTCGGCCAGCTCAACCAGCTCAGCGCGGGTGCCGCCGCGGTGGCCTCGGGCAGCAAGGCCCTGGCCGACGCGACCCCGCAGCTGACCAACGGCATCAACCAGCTGGCCACCGGTGCCGGGACCCTGCGCGATGGTGCCTCGACCGCGGCGACCGCGGCCGGGACCCTGCACCAGGGCCTCGGGACCCTGACCGAAAAGCTCGGCGAGCTCGGCGGCGGCCTCGACACCATTCACGGCGGCCTCGGGACGCTGACCAATGGCCTGAGCGACGGCTTCAAGCAGATCCCCGAGACCACGGTCACCCTGCGCAGCGATCAGGCCACCAATATCTCCAACCCGGTTAACCTGCACTCCAGCGCCGTCACCAGTGCCGGCACCTATGGTGCGGGTCTGGCACCGTTCTTCGTGAGCCTGGCCGCCTGGATCGGCATCTACGCGCTGTTCCTGATCCTGAAGCCCTTCTCGCGTCGGGCGATCACCGCGCTGCACTCCCCGATCAAGATCACCCTCGCCGGGTGGGCGACGCCGGCGATCCTCGGTGCCGTGCAGATGATCGCGCTGTTCGGGATCGTGGCCGGAACCCTGGGCTTCCAGGTGTCGAATCCGGTGGGAGCTTACGGCATGATGGCGCTGGCCTCGGTCACGTTCGCGGCGATCATCCTGGCGCTGAACGTCTGGCTGGGCTCGGTGGGTCAGTTCCTGGGTCTGGTGCTGATGGTGATCCAGCTGGTCACCGCCGGTGGAACCTTCCCCTGGCAAACCCTCCCCGGCCCGCTGGCCTCGCTGCACCACTTCCTGCCGATGTCCTTCGCGGTGGACGGGATGCGCCAGCTGATGTACGGCGGTGACCTGGCCGCGGCCGGAAACGATGCGATCGTGCTGACGCTGATCCTGCTGGGGGCGCTGGTTGTCTCGGCGATCGGCGTGACGCGGATGACGCACTTCCGCACGCTGCGCGACCTCCAGCCCTCTCTGATCGGCTAGGTCCCGGCACACAAAAACGGCATGCCCCGCGGGGCATGCCGTTTTTGTGTGCGTTAGCGCACCGCGGTGGTGACCCGGTCGCGCAGGGTGAAGTCGGGGAAGGTGGCCGGGGCACGCCAGCCGTCGGCGGCGAGGATCGCACGGATCGCCTCGCCCTGCAGCTCACCGTGCTCGAGGATCAGGGTGCCGCCCGGACGCACCAGGTCGAGGCCGCGGCGGGAGATCGTGCGCACCAGGTCCAGGCCGTCCTCCCCTCCATAGAGCGCGGTGGGCGGGTCGTACTCCCGCACCTCGATATCGCGTGGGATTGCCCGCGCCGGAATATACGGCGGATTGGAGATCAGCACGGCTACCGATCCATGCAGTTCGGTGAATGCCTCGGCCATGTCCCCCAGGGTCAGGGTCGCGTTCTCGGCCCCGATCTTCTCGAAGTTGCGGGCGGCCCAGGCGTGGGCCGCGGGAATCTTCTCCAGCGCAAACACCCGGGCATTGGGCACCTCGGTGGCCATGGCCAGGGCGATGGCCCCCGAGCCGGTGCCCAGGTCGATCGCGATGGGTTCGACATCGGGCAGGATCCGCAACGCGTCGATCGCGTACTGCACCACCTGCTCGGTCTCCGGCCGCGGCACAAACACGCCCGGTCCCACCAGCAGCTCCATCGAGCGGAACGGCGCGGTCCCCAGGATGTGCTGCAGCGGCTCACGTAACACACGCCGGGCAACCAGGGGTTCGAGGGTTTCGGCATCCTCGGGGGTGAGGGTGCGGTCCAGGATGATCGCACTCTGGATCTCCCCGCGGCCGGCTTCCAGCACGTGCCCCAGCAGGAGTTCCGCGTCAATGCGGGCATCGGCGATCCCCGCGGCGGCGAGTCTGGCCTCAATCTGGTCGCGCACAAGACCCAGCGGGCTCGGCGTGGCGGCGGATTCGGCGGGATGTTGGGTCTCGGTCACGGCTGTTTTTACCCCTGTCGGAACGGTGCCCTGCATGCGCACGGCGTAATAAACCCTATCCGAATGACATGAGCCTCGCGGCGGCACGCTGATCGCAATAGGCTGGTTCCGCACGGCTCTGCCCATCGAAAACCGGCGGGCAGATTCTCGCGCACAGGCACGGCCCGCACTACCCAGCTGACCCCCACATGGTAAGGACACCCACCCGTGAACGCATACATCCACGAGGACATCACCTCGACCTTCGGTAACACCCCCCTGGTTCGGATCAACCGCCTCGCCGACGAGTCGCACGCCACGGTCCTCGCCAAGCTTGAGTTCTTCAATCCCGGTTCCTCGGTTAAGGACCGTCTGGCCATCGCGATCATCGACGCCGCCGAGGCCTCGGGAGACCTGCAGCCCGGCGGCACCATCGTCGAGGGCACCTCGGGTAACACCGGCATCGGCCTGGCCCTGGTGGGTGCCGCTCGCGGCTACAAGGTGGTGCTGAGCATGCCCTCCTCGATGAGTGTCGAGCGTCGCGCACTGCTGCGCGCCTTTGGTGCCGAGCTGGTCCTGACCGATCCCGCCGCCGGCATGCGTGGCGCCGTGGAGAAGGCCGCCGAGATCGTCGCCGAGACCCCGGGGGCGATCCTCGCCGAGCAGTTCGCCAATGCGGCCAACGTGCAGATTCACCGCGAGACAACCGCCGAGGAAATCTGGCGCGACACCGAGGGTGAGGTCGACATCTTCGTGGCCGGCGTGGGCACCGGCGGCACCGTGACCGGCGTGGGTCAGCGTCTCAAGGAGCTCAAGCCCGAGGTCAAGATCGTGGCCGTGGAGCCGATCGACTCCCCCATCCTCAACGGTGGCAAGCCCGGCCCGCACAAGATTCAGGGCATCGGTGCCAACTTCGTGCCGCCGGTCCTCGACACCGAGGTGTACGACGAGGTCATCGACGTGTCCTTCGAGGACTCGCTGGACACCGCTCGGGACCTCGCATCCCAGGAGGGTATCCTGGCGGGTATCTCCTCGGGTGCGATCCTGTGGGCCGCTCTCCAGCTGGCCGCACGTCCCGAGAACGCCGACAAGACCATCGTGGCCGTGGTTCCCGACACCGGTGAGCGCTACATCTCCACCGCGCTCTGGGCGGGCCTGGCCGAGTAAGGACCGATCATCAGCACCACCTCCGGTTTCTTCGCGCGCCTGCGCGAGGACCTGCGCACCGCGCGCACCCACGATCCCGCGGCCCGATCCTCATTCGAGGTCGGTTTGCTGTACTCGGGGGTGCACGCGGTGTGGGGGCATCGGCTCAGCCATGCCCTGTGGCGACGCGGTTTCAAGCTGCCCGCCCGGCTAAACTCGCAGATCGTCAGGTTCCTGACCGGGATCGAGATTCACCCGGGCGCGCAGCTCGGCCGCCGCTTTTTCATCGATCACGGAATGGGCGTGGTGATCGGGGAAACCGCGGTGGTGGGCGATGACGTGCTCATCTATCACGGCGTGACCCTGGGCGGGAAGTCGCTGGCCAAGGGCAAGCGTCACCCCACCATCGGTGATGGAGTGACCATCGGTGCCGGCGCCAAGATCCTGGGCCCGATCACCATCGGCCCGCGCAGCGCGGTGGGGGCCAATGCGGTGGTCACCAAGGACGCCCCCTCGGACTCGCTCCTGGTGGGTGTGCCGGCGAAGGTGCGCAAGATCGTCACTGATCCGGTGACTCCCGAGTACTTCATCTAGCCCACGCAGAACGGCCCCGGAATCCTGAGATTCCGGGGCCGTTTGGTGTCTAATCTCGTATCGAGGTAGGCGACTCCGGCCTGCTGTCAAGAACCGCTGCGACAGCCGAGGTGCGCAGCACATAATGATGTGCCCGAGGTGACACTGCCCGCAGGCAGTCCATCATTCCGCCGTGAATAGCGCGAAGATCCAATGTCGACGAAATCAGTGATTCATGGTGAGCGATTCTATTTCTCAACCGGTTTGACGCTTCGATCTGCGTATTTATAGTCGTCCGTGATGTGCCCGGCGGGAATGCATGGTGCAGGTATGGCACCCACACCGATTTTTCCATCGCATTGGTGGTGAGTTGACGCCAAAACCCGAAGGACAGCGCAGCGATCACCTTTCCTGCGGTTGCACGCCCAAAACCGCAGCGCCGGATCGCATCGTCCACGCTTTTACGGGTGAGTGAGTTGACGTCGGTGCCACGTTTCATACCGCCGATGTCTCGAGTTCGCCAGATGGGCATGACCGCGGGAGATTCAGGATGGAGGAGCCAGTGAGTGTGGTGAGGCCAGTGTGCGGTAATCGCGGCATCGTACGCGTTACGAAGTGCGATCTCAAAGTGCGCAAGATCGCGCATAAGAACCTGACTCGCCGTCAGGTTCCATTCGTAGAGCTCAAGGGCTCGGGCACGATCGCCCTCGCAGGCATCAACGTATCGCTGGAAACGAGCGGCTCCCAGCCACGAATCAATCCACCGATCAGACATGTGGAAATTATGGCAAGAACAGAGCCCCGGCGACATGGTTTACAACCAGCGGTCCACACGGGGCTTACGTTTTCAAGGTTACGGGGGCCGATGCGTGTTCGCAAGCGGTCATAGCGGACACTTCTCACGAGGCTCAGGTATGGCTCGATCGCCGTTTTGTTGGCGTCATGACGGTCGGGTCATGTTCGCACACAACATGAATTACTGTCCGCTCCTCAAGCGAGGTGCAAAAACGGCCCCGGAATCCTGAGATTCCGGGGCCATTGTGCTGTGGGTGAGACTAACCCTTGTCGCCGATCTCGGCCAGACGAGCTTCCTCGTCGGCGGAGATCGCCGACTGGATGATGGGCTCCATGGCACCGTTCATGACCGCGTCCAGGTTGTACGCCTTGTAGCCGGTGCGGTGGTCGGCCACGCGGTTCTCCGGGAAGTTGTACGTACGGATGCGCTCCGAGCGATCCATGGTGCGGATCTGGCTCTTGCGGGCATCCGAGGCGGCGGCGTCGATCTGCTCCTGCTGGTGGGCCAGCAGGCGGGCACGCAGCACGCGCATACCGGCCTCGCGGTTCTGCAGCTGCGACTTCTCGTTCTGCATGGCCACGGTGATACCGGTGGGCAGGTGGGTGATGCGCACGGCGGAGTCGGTGGTGTTCACCGACTGGCCACCGGGGCCCGAGGAGCGGTAAACGTCGATCTTCAGGTCGTTCTGGTTGATCTCGACCTCTTCGGGCTCATCCACCTCGGGGAACACCAGCACGCCGGTGGTCGAGGTGTGGATGCGTCCCTGCGACTCGGTGGCCGGCACACGCTGCACGCGGTGCACACCACCCTCGTACTTGAGGTGAGCCCAGACCCCCTGCGAGGGATCGGTGGCGTTCGACTTGATGGCCACCTGAACGTTCTTGTATCCGCCCAGATCGCTGTGGTCGGCCTCGAGCATCTCGGTCTTCCAGCCCTTGGACTCCGCGTAGTACATGTACATGCGCAGCAGGTCGGCGGCGAACAGAGCCGACTCGGCCCCACCCTCGCCACCCTTGATCTCCATGATGACGTCGCGGGCGTCGTCGGGGTCGCGCGGGATCAGCAGACGGCGCAGCTTCTCCTGGTTCTCGGCGAGTCCCTCCTCGATCGCGGGGATCTCGGCGGCGAACTCGTCGTCCTCCTTCGCCATTTCGCGGGCGGCTTCCAGGTCTTCCTGGGACTGCAGCCAGCGGGTGTGCGCGGCGATGATCTTGCTCAGCTCGGCGTAGCGACGGTTGATCTTCTTCGAGCGTGCCGGGTCCTGGTGGACGGCCGGATCGGCGAGCTGCTCCTGCAGATCGGCGTGCTCGGCGATCAGTGTGTGCACTGATTCAAACATGTGATTCCTTATCTCAAAACTGTTTTCGGGGAAAAAGCCCGAACCCGCTGCCCGCGGCAGTGACCTGCCGGCGAGAAACGGGTTCGAGGAAAACAGCTAGCGGTGGTCGTGACCGTTACCCGAGGTGGGTGCCGGCATCGACTTCTGCATCTGTACGAGGAACTCGACGTTGCTGGAGGTCTCCTTCAGCTTACCGAGTACAACCTCAAGCGCCTGCTGCGGGTCCAGACCGGCGAGGGCCCGACGCAGCTTCCAGGTGACCTTGACCTCGTCGTTGCCGAGCAGCATCTCCTCGCGGCGGGTCGAGGAGGCGTTGACGTCCACGGCCGGGAAGATGCGCTTATCGGCGAGCTGACGGCTCAGGCGCAGCTCGGAGTTCCCGGTGCCCTTGAACTCCTCGAAGATAACCTCGTCGGCCTTCGACCCGGTCTCGACCAGGGCGGTGGCGAGGATGGTCAGCGAGCCACCGTTTTCGATGTTGCGGGCGGCACCGAAGAAGCGCTTGGGCGGGTACAGGGCCGCGGCGTCCACGCCACCGGAGAGCACGCGGCCCGAGGTGGGGGCGGCCAGGTTGTAGGCGCGGCCCAGACGGGTGATCGAGTCCAGCAGCACCACGACATCGGTGCCCAGCTCCACCAGGCGCTTGGCGCGCTCGATCGCGAGCTCGGCGACGGTGATGTGATCCTCGGCCGGGCGGTCGAAGGTCGAGGCGATGACCTCGCCGCTCACGGTGCGCTGCATGTCGGTGACCTCTTCGGGACGCTCATCCACCAGGACCACCATCAGGTGGGTCTCGGGGTTGTTGGTCGCGATGGCGTTGGCGATCTGCTGCAGCACGATGGTCTTACCGGCCTTGGGCGGGGCAACGATCAGGCCGCGCTGGCCCTTACCGATCGGGGCAACCAGGTCGATGATGCGCTGGGTCAGCTTGCCCTGCTCGGTCTCCATGCGCAGGCGCTCCTGCGGGTAGAGCGGGGTCAGCTCGCCGAAGTCGACGCGGGTTGCGGCGTCTTCCACGGACAGGCCGTTGATCGAGTCCACCTTGACGATGGCGTTGTACTTCTGGCGGGCGTTCTGCTCGCCCTCGCGGGGCTGACGGATGGATCCGACCACCGCGTCACCCTTGCGCAGGTTGTACTTCTTAACCTGGCCCAGCGAGACGTAGACGTCATTGGTGCCGGGCAGGTAGCCCGAGGTACGCACGAAGGCGTAGTTGTCCAGGACGTCGAGGATACCGGCGATGGGCAGCAGGACATCGTCCTCGGCCAGCTCGATCTCGCCGTCCTCGTTTACGCCGCGACGCTTGCGGTCACGGTAGCGACCGCGACCGCGGCCGCCCTCGTCCTCGGAGTTCTGGGTGCGCTCGGCGGGGCCGTTGTTGTTGCCACGCTCGCCACGGTTGTTGTCGTTCTGAGCGCGCTCGTTGCGGTTGCCCTCACCCTGACCGTTGTTTGCGCGGTCGTTGTTTGCGCGGTCGTTCTGGCTGCGGTCGTTCTGGGTACGCTCGCCCTGGGTACGCTCGTTCTGGCCTCGGCCGTTCTGACGCGGCTCGGCGGCGTCCTCCGACTTGGTCTCGGCCTGCTCGGCGCGCTCCACGTTGTTGCGACCACGGCCACGACCACGGCCGCGGGTGTTGCGGGGCTGCTCGGTCGCCTGCTCGGCACCCTCGGTGCTCTCCTCGGCGGCCGCCTCGGCCGGCTCGGTGCTCTCGGTGGCGTCCGCGTTCTCGGTGGTGTTGCCCTGACCGCGGCCACGACCACGACCGCGACCGCGACGGTTTCCACGGGGTGCCTCGGCGGTTTCGGACTCACCGTTCTCGGCGGCGGGCTCGGCGGCCTCGGCGGTGCCGTCCGCGGCGGGGGTGCTCGGGATCAGCGGGGCGCCGTCGTGGTTGACGTGGCCTCGGGCCGAAACCGGCGCGGCGTCCTCGGCGGGTGCCTCGGTGGCGGCCACCGGCTCGGCGGCGACGGTACCGGTGCTGACGCGGCGCGATCCGCGCTTGCGGACCACGGGCGCGGCGGCCGGGGCGGCGACGGCGTCGGAAGCGGCGGGTGCCTCGGAAACGGCAGTCTCGGAAACGGCAGTCTCGGAATCGGCAGTCTCGGAATCGGCGGCACCGGCCGCAGGCGACGTCGCCTCGGCGGGTGAAGAATCGGTGTTGGATGCGCCGGCACCGGCGGGGGCCTCGGCGGCGCGAGCCGCCACGATGGCCTCGACCAGGGCGCTCTTGCGCAGCTTGGAGGATCCTACGACGCCGTGTTCGGCGGCGAGCGCCTGCAGCTGGGCCACCTTGAGGGTGGACAGAGCATCATTGGCGATTTCGTAGGTGTTTTCGGTGTTACTCACGGAGGGTTCCTTCCCCTATACCCGGGCGTGGGCCACGGGCTGAAATGCTCATCGCGGCATGGGAAACGCGGGATACGAGACCCGACCCGATCCGGAGGCGTAATGCTCGGTACGGGGGCACAGAAGCGATGGCGTTGATGTGCAAAATTGACCCGCCCGGCCAGAGTTACCGCCGCGATTCATACAGCGTTCGAGACGGTGTTGCCGTGTGGGATTACGCCCAGACTAGCACCTCACGTGCTTCCAACGCGAGAGAAACCCCGCGGGCCGTGGTGGCCCGCGGGGTTTCTCCTCGTTTACAGGTCTCGGGATCGCGCCCCGGAATTCCGGCGTGCGACGAGGGCCCCCAGTCCCAGCAGCACCAGAATCAGCGCCAGGATGCCACCCGAAATGGGTGGGTGGGCCCCCGTCTCACCGAGCGATTCCCCGGGACTCGGGGCTCCGGGATCGGTCGGTCCCGGGGTCCCCGGACCGGTCGGACCGGTACTCGGGCCCGGAGTACCCGGCTCGGTCGGCCCGGTAGACGGTCCGGTTGAGGGCCCGGTCGACGGCCCTGTCGAGGGCTCGGGGGTGGGCTCCACGTCCGGGTCCACCGGCACCCGGTGCTCGACCGGCGTCGAACCGATCATGCCGGTCGTGGCGTTTTCCCCCTCCGCCTCGGCGGTGTTGAGAACCGCCCCCGCCTCCACATCCGCGGCGGAGATCACATAGGGTTCCACGCTCACACAGCGCAGGGAGGCGCCGCGCTCCAGGGTGTTCGCCGGGCACTCAATCGCGATGCCGGCCGCGGCGAGCTTGGGATCGAGGACCCGAAGCTCCTCCAGCCGGGTATCACCGGTGTTGATCAGCGTGAAGGCATACCAGACATGGTCCCCGGCATCCACGCGACCGTTCGCGTTCACATCCTCGATGCCCGCGGGGATCTCCCCCACCGCCGCGTGATCCGGGTCCAGCGTCTTGGTGAGCGCGAGCCCCGGTTCGGCCACCATCACGGGTACCGAGACGGTTGCCGCATCCGAGCTCAGGGGTGCCCCGTGCGCGGGAATGCCGCGGGCGGTGGCGCGGTTGAGCACCGATCCCGCGGCCACATCGGCCGCCTGGACCTCGTAACCGGACAGCGTGGCACAGGTCGTGGAGTTCCCCGGACGCAGCCGCACGGTGTCACAGGTCACGCCGACCCCCTGCTCCTGCACCAGCGGGTCGATGATCCGAATCTGCTCGATCGTGGTCGCGCCGGTGTTGGTCACGGTGAAGGTGAACGGCAGCAGGTCGCCCAGGCTGATCGTGCCGCTTCCGTCGAGGTCCTCATAGTCCCCCGCGAAGGTTTTGGTGAGCGCCAGCCCCGGCACAAAGTGCACGGTGCAGCCCAGGTTTCCCTCGACACAGACGGCCGGGCGATCCTCCCCCGCCCGCAGCAGGAAGTTGGCCACAACCCCGTCCCCCGTGCCGGTTCCGATGGTCACCGGATACGACACCGTGACCCGCGCTCCCGGTGCCACCGACCCCTGGAGGCTCAGCCGTCGGGTCGCCGCATCCCACACCGGGGTCAGGTCGGCATCGGCCGGGGTGATGGTGAGGTCGTTGACCCAGAATCCGGTGAGGTCCGCGTCATCGGCCACGCCGGTCAGATCGTCGACGTGGTTGATCGCCTCGGTGTTTTGCCCGTTATTGGTAAAGCTCAGCGTGTAGTCGATGCGGTCCCCGGGGACCACCGCGGTTTCCCGCACCGGGGAACTGGACTTCTCGATCGCCAGCCCATCCACCAGGTGCTCGGTCCAGCCACACCCGGGAAGGCTGCCGTTGGGCGCCACCGGACACTCCTCGGGGAAGAGCGGCGGGGTCTCCTCGGGATGCGTGAAGGCCACGTTGAGCAGCGTGCCGTCACCGCCCTGATCCAGCGGCTTCACCGTGGCCGGATAGGTCAGCGCGATCGACGTGCTCATCGGGATCCGCAGCCCGGTCCAGCTCCACTGCGGCTCGTCCGCCCGGGTACTGGTGGTGTTGCTGGCGTCGCCGGGCAGCTCGGCCGAGGACGTCCAGGCCAGGGCCCCCAGGTTGACGTCGGCGTCATCCGTGAGACCCGTTACGGTGTCGCTGAGCCGACCGTTCCAGAACGTGGCCGGCTGGCTGATCTGCTCGGGATGCGGGTAGGCGACCGCGCTCGCGGTCACCGTGTAGATAATGGTCTCGCCCGGTGCCACCACCGCACCCGAGGCGGGCTCGGAGGCCTTGGCGAGGGCGACCCCGGGAATGTCCATGGTCACCACGGGGGCACCGGGCTGGGTCAGGTCAAAGTGTTCAAACGCCCAGGTGTCGATCGAGCGGTTATTGCCCCAGGACCCGCCGTTTGTGGTGCTGGATGCGCTCCCATTCATGTCCTTACAGCCGGTGGCCGACCAGCCGCGTACGCCGCCGCTGGAATCCACCCCCTCGGCGGGCGAGCGCAGCGGCGATGGCTGGGTGCCACACTTGATCAGGGCCTGGCGGTCCCACTCGCGCAGGGTCACCGGCTCATCGTTCCAGTGGATGATCGAGGATCCGCTGCTCTGCAGCCCGTTCAGCCGGGTCACACTCATGCCCCCGGAAAGAATCTCCACGTCGCCCAGCAGGAAGTGCGATTCGCCAAGCTTTTCGATCCCCACCCTGAAGGCGATCGGCGTGCTGGTGGGGATGTCGGCTCCGGAGGCATCGCGGCCGTCAAACCTGAAGGTTCCCTTTCCTGCGTATACCGCGGCCTGGGTCACGATATCGTTGCGCCCATCGAAGACGCCGTCGGCGTCGGTATCGATCAGGATCTCCACGTTGCCCTCGAACCCGGTCGCGGTGAAGGAGAACTCCCCCGCGCGCGATCCCGGTGCATCCGGTACAAAGCTATCCACGGTGAGGGCGGGCTTTTCCAGCGGCACGTTGAGCCAGGTGGATCCGCCGCCGGGCAGACTCACGGTGCGCGGCAGGCCGTCCAGATTGGGTTTGCCAAAGAAAATTTTGTCGGGTGCCGCACCACACTGTGGCTTCCAGGCGACCGGCCCAAACTCGGGTTTGGGATTGTTGGCACCGGAGGCGAGCGAGTGATAGATCGACGTGCAGGTGGTGCCGTTCACGTTGCCAAACGCGGAGGCCTGGAATGCGGAGGTGATGCCCCTCAGCCCGCGGTATTCCACCTCATACGTGTAGCCGAACTCGGTCTGCACCCACATCGGGTACGAGGCAGTGGTGGAGGAGTCGGTGAGGTCAAAGCGCTCGCTCCAGGTGCGGCCGGGCACGGTGGAGGATCCGCGCAGCGGGTTCACCTGCCAGGTCACCACGTTGCGGCCGTGATTATTGGGGTGGGATCCACGTAGGGGCTCGAGGGCTGCGACCCACACGCCGGCCTCGGTTTGAACCGGGCTCTGCCAGTCGCAGCGCTTCCCGGAGCTTGTGGTGTCCGAGCATTCCCACGCCTTGGTCCCGTCGGGCGCGTACACAACCCATTTGGTATAGAGATCGCCGCCGTTGGCCCCGGTGTTTGTGCGGAAGGCCGAACGCAGCTGGAAGCTCTCCCCCGGGCTGACGTAGCTGTACCAGCGCTGCGGGATCTGCACCGTGGTGCCCTCGACCCCGGATTCGGCGGAGGCGGGCGGTGCACCCGCGGCATCCAGCACATAGCCCCCGGCGACCACCAGGATCAGCGCAAGCGCCCCGGCGATCCACGAGCGGGGACGCCTGCGCGCCACGATCCGTGCATCTCGAACACCGCGTGCGCGCTTCTTCGCCACCATAGCCACCCGTTCCCCTTGGTGAGCGTCACACTATCGGGGTTATCGGGCGGATGGCTAGGGTTCGGACACAGTGCAAAGCAATTGATATCAAAAACGCCGAATGGCGGCCCCCAAAGGAGGGCCGCCATATCGAATTCCGCTGTTTAGACCGCCGCGAGCGGGGCCACGCTGGCCCCCTGCACGTCCACCGCGAGCGAGTGGATCTGCCACGGCACGCTCGCCTGCTCGAACACAAACGCGGCGGCGGCGGTGCGGTCACCGGTGCCGTCGGCGAGGACCAGGATCGAGGGCCCGGCACCCGACACCACGGCCGGGAAGTCCTGCTCGCGCAGCGCGGTGACCAGCTCATGGGTCGCGGGCATCGCCGAGGCACGGTAGTTCTGGTGCAGACGGTCCTCGGTGGCGTCCCACAGCAGGTCGGGGCTCTGGGTCAGCGCGGCGATCAGCAGGGCCGAACGCGAAACGTTGAAGACCGCGTCCTCATGCGGCACCTGGGCGGGCTGCAGACCACGGGCCACCTTGGTGGAGAGGGTGTGCTCGGGCACCAGGACCAGCGGGGAGACGCCGCGGTGCACCGCGAGCTTCTTGTGCTTGGGACCGGCGGGGGTTTCCCAGGCGATGGTCAGTCCGCCAAATAGGGCCGGGGCCACGTTGTCCGGGTGGCCCTCGATCTCGGTGGCGATGCGCAGCAGGTCCTCGTCGGAGAACTCGAAAATTCCCTCGAGCAGACCCTTGGCGGCCATGATTCCGGCGACAACGGCGGCCCCCGAGGAGCCCATGCCGCGGCCGTGCGGGATCGTGTTATGCGCGACGATGTTCACGCCGGGAACCGGCTGCCCTACGGCAGTGAACGCATAGGCCATCGAGGTCACCACCAGGTTGGTGTCGTCGGTGGGGACGGTCCCCTCGCCCACGCCGTGGATGTCCACAAACGCGCCGGGCTCCTCCCGCACGGTCACCTCGATCTCGTCGTACACGCTGAGCGCGAGTCCCAGGGTGTCAAACCCCGGGCCGAGGTTGGCGGAGGTTGCGGGGACGCGAACACGAACGCCGCGGCCGAGCAGGGTCGCGACGTTCTCGGGCATGTCCGAGGGGCTCATTCCTTACCAGTCCTAACACCGAGCGGGGCTCGGGATCCTGACCACCGGTGTGGTCGTGTTGATGATGATGCACGGTGACGAGGCGGCACGGCCGCCTCGTCACCACGGGTGTAGAGGGGTTACTCACCCTCGAAGCGCAGGACGCTGACCACGGTGCGCACGGCCTCGTGGGAGCGCAGCTCGGAAACGGTGTTCTGTACCGCGTCCTCGCGCGAGGTGTGGGTGCCGATCACGAGCATCGCGGTGCGCTCCTCGGAATCGTCGGCGGCCTCGGCGGCCGACTGCACCACGGTCTCGACCGAGACGCCGGCCTCGGCCAGGATCCCGGCGATCTGGGCAAGCACGCCGGGGCGATCGCTCACCCGCAGGGCAATCTGGTAGCGGGCACGCACCTCGCCGATCGGGATCAGCGGGAGCTTGGCGGTGGCGCCATCGGTCAGTCCCGGACCGCCGGCCACGTGGCGACGGGCGGCGGAGACCAGGTCTCCCAGCACCGCGGAGGCAGTCTGCACGCCACCGGCACCGGCGCCGTAGAACATCAGCGGTCCGGCCGCGGCGGCCTCCACGAAGACCGCGTTGTTGCCGCCGTGCACCGAGGCGAGCGGGTGTTCCTTGGGGATCAGCGCCGGGTAGACGCGGGTCGAGATACCCTCGCCGTGCTCGCCGGTCACGCGCTCGGCGATGGCCAGCAGCTTGATCGTGGCACCGGCGGCGGACGCATCGGCGATCTGCTCGGCGGTGATGTCGGCGATGCCCTCGCGGTAGACGGCCTCGGCGGGCACATCGGCGTGGAAGGCCAGGCGGGCGAGGATCGCTGCCTTCTGGGCGGCATCGTAGCCGTCCACGTCCAGCGTCGGGTCGGCCTCGAGGAAGCCCAGCTCGAACGCGGTCTTCTGGGCCTGCTCCATGGTGTCGCCGAAGCGGTCCATGCGGTCGAGGATGAAGTTGGTGGAGCCGTTGACGATCGCCAGGATGCGGTTGACGCGGTCGCCGGCGAGGCTCTCGCGCAGCGGACGCAGGATCGGGATGGCACCGGCCACGGCGGCCTCATAGGAGATCAGCGCGCCCACCCGGGCGGCCGCCTCAAACAGCTCGGGACCGTGGGCGGCAATCAGCGCCTTGTTTCCGGTGACCACGTCGGCCCCGGCGGCGATGGCCTCGAGGATCAGGGTGCGGGCCGGTTCGATGCCGCCGATCAGCTCGATCACCACGTCGGCGCGCTGCACCAGCTCGTGGGCGTCGGTGGTCAGCAGCTCGGCCGGGATGTCCCAGTCGCGGGCCGAGTCCAGGCTGCGCACACCCACACCCACCAGGTCCAGGGTGATGCCCGCGCGGGCGGCGAGCTCCTCCCGGTCCTCGGTCAGCAGTCGTGCCACCTGCGATCCCACCGAGCCTGCGCCCAGCAGCGCGACGCGCAGGGTCCGAAGTTCACTCACTTTTTGTCCAATCCGGCATCGCGAGCCAGTAGTTCGGTTTCGGTCTCGCCGCGCACCAGCAGACGTGATTCACCGTTCAGCACGGCGACCACGGCGGGACGGCCGAGGAAGTTGTAGTTGCTGGCGAGCGACCAGCAGTAGGCACCGGTCGCGGGGACGGCGATGCGATCGCCCGGGACCACGTCCGCGGGCAGATACTCGTTGTACACCACGATGTCGCCGGACTCGCAGTGCTTTCCAGCCACCCGGGAGAGTGCGGGTGCGGCATCGGAGACGCGGTTGGTCATCCGGGCCGAGTACTGAGCTTCGTAGAGTGCGGGCCGAGCGTTGTCGCTCATACCGCCGTCCACGGACAGGTAGCGCCGGATCGCGGTGCCACCCTCGGGAAGCGCCACCGAAACATCCTTGGTGGTGCCAACCTCGTACAGACTCATCGTAGTGGGTCCGGAGATGTAGCGGCCCGGCTCGAAGGCCAGCACCGGCACGGCGATGCCCAGGCGGACGGCCTCGGTGGCCACCTGGTCGGCGATGTCGGCGGCGATGGTTTCGATCTCGGCCGGGTCGTCGGCCCGGGTGTAGGCGATCCCGAATCCACCGCCGAGGTTCAGCTCGGGGATGTCACCGCCGGCCAGCAGGTCGCGGTGGAGCTCCAGCAGGCGTGCGGCGGATTCGCCGAAGCCGGCCGACCCGAAGATCTGCGAGCCGATGTGGCAGTGCAGGCCGAGGAAGTTCAGTTCGGCACGGGCACGAATCTTCGCCACCGCGTCGGGGGCATCGGCCCGGGTGATGCCGAACTTCTGGTCCTCATGGGAGGTGGCCAGGAAGTCGTGGGTGTCGGCGTGCACGCCGGAGTTGACCCGCAGACGCACGTTCTGCACCACGCCGTGGCGGGCGGCGGCATCGGCGACGCGCTCGATCTCCTGCAGGCTGTCGAGCACGATCGCGCCGATTCCCACACCCACGGCGCGGTCGATTTCGGCCAGCGACTTGTTATTGCCGTGCAGACCCAGACGCGCGGCGGGGATACCCGCGGCGAGCGCCAGGGCGAGTTCTCCCCCGCTGCACACGTCGACGTAGAGGCCCTCCTCGGCCACCCAGCGGGCGATATCCGCGCTGAGGAACGACTTGGCCGCGTAGTACACCTTGGCGCTGGTGCCGATGCGGGCAGCCTCGGTGTCGAAGGCAGCGCGGGCGCGGGCGGCCCGGCCGCGGAAGTCTGCCTCGTCGATAACGTACAGGGGGCTGCCGTAGGTTGCCGCCAGCTCATCCACGGGGATTCCGGCCAGGCTCAGGCGACCGTCGGACTCGCGCGTGGTGTTGGCCGGCCAGAGTCCGGGTGCCAGGTCGTTGGGGTCGGCGGGGATCTCGAGCCAGGCGGGGGCGAGATCGGCGGAGTCGAGGGAATGAGCGGCCACGGCGGAACCAATCTGGGTCGTGGGGGTAGCGCGGGCTACCCGGGGCGGAGTCCGACCAGTCTAACCGGGCGGCACCTGCCCATTTTCCCAGAATCCGTATGCCGCACGGTGCACATGTTTCCTCCAGCGTCGGCCCGGGGAATCCCTAGTTACCGCTCCCCGATTCGGTGCTCTCGGCACGTTCGCGTTTGCGGGCACGGGAGGCCCGCAGATTGGCGACGTTTCCACACACCAGGGCGTCATGCCACACTCCGCTGGAGTTGCGGGATCGATCATAGAACGCCACCCCGCACTCGGGGTTTCGGCACACCTTGAGTCGAGGCCAGGTGCCCTCCAGCTGGGAGCGATATGCCCGCAGCAGCACTTCGGCGAGCGCGGCATCCCAGCCGGTGCCCGCAGGGGTGGGGGCGACCGTGCCGTCGGGACGGAGGCCGAGGGTGATCGTGGCGGGTGGGAATCCGGCGGGCGCCGGTGCCGGGTCGGCGGAGGCACCGACGACGGGGTCACCGTGCGGGTAAGAATCGGCCTCCTCTGCGGCAACCGCGCTCTCGGTCAGCGCGGCGCGCAGCGCGTCCCGAAGCTCTCGGAGCCTCGCCGGATCCCCTAGCGCATGTCCTAATGAATCCCCCGACGCTTCGCCGAGTGCGTCTCCCCGCGCATCCTCCGGTGCCCCTTTCGGCGACACCGCGAGCCCCGTGGCGGCTCCCCCGCGTTCGACCCACCAACTCGCGGCCGAGTGCGCGGTGGCCAGCAGGTCGGGTTTGCCGGAACGACCGTTGGCAAACGTGTTGAGCAGGTCCTGGACGGCTCCCGCATCATCCGGTCCGGTAACAACGCCGTAGCGCTCGCTCGTGGTTCCCATGGGTTCAGGGTAACCCCCGACAGTGGTGTTTCCCTAACGATTCTGTCCACTGGGATGGGGGCGCGTCTCCGCGGATATCGATTGGGTGTCCGCGCGGTCGGCGCGGCGGCGAACGAGGCCCGCCCGAGTAGGCTGGAACCATCACATCCCCTATTTCGAAGGCGAGTACCGTGACCGAGTCAAACTCCCCCCTGACCACCGCCGAACTGGCGCAGTTCATTGACCACACCCTGCTGGCACCCACCGCGACCACCGCGGATGTCGCCGCAACCATCGCCGAGGCCGCCCGCCTGGGCACCAAGGCCGTATGCCTGTCCCCCTCGGTGCTGCCGGTGCAGATGCCCGAGGGCGTGGACCTGAGCCTCGCCGTGGTCGTAGGCTTCCCCAGCGGAAAGCACCACTCCTCGATCAAGGCCGCCGAGGCAGCTCTGGCCGCGAGCGAGGGAGTGGACGAGGTCGACATGGTGATCGATATCGGTGCCGCCATCGAGGGCCGCTACGCCGATGTCGAGGCCGACATTCGCGCCGTCCGCGAGGCAGCTCCGGCCCCCGTGCTGCTCAAGGTCATCATCGAGTCGGCAACCCTGTCGGATGAGGCCATCGTCGCGGTCTGCGAGGCTTCCGAGCGCGCCGGTGCCGACTTCGTGAAGACCTCGACCGGCTTCCACCCGGCCGGCGGCGCCTCGGTGCACGCGGTCTCGCTGATGGCGAAGACCGTGGGCGGACGCCTGGGCGTCAAGGCCTCCGGTGGCGTGCGCACCCGCGAGCAGGCCGAGGCCATGATCGCCGCCGGTGCCACCCGCCTGGGTGTCTCGGGCAGCGCCGCCCTGCTGGCCGACTCGGCCACCGAGGGCCCCGCGGGCTACTAACGCTCATTCGCAATGGGGGCACCGCCGGTTTCCGGCGGTGCCCCCATTGCGTGATCGGCTCGAGTACGCGATGAGCACTCGGCCCAAGCCTCACGATTGGCACTCGGCCCACGTTCGAGATGCTGCTAAACGCCCCGATCACCGCGGGTGCGAAGGTTCGAACTCCGCTCGGCGGGTGGTGCCAATTTAGGGTGCATCATGTTTTGACTAGTAATTGATTAGTCAAAACACCCCGACCGCAAACTACCGACGCCCTGTGGCAGTCCGGACGTCGGTGAGGCATGTTGGTCCAGCTACCCGTCTGCGTAAAAGGTCCGCCCTGAATCGGGTGCAATTTCTAAATCGGAATCCCACGGTTCCATCCCGGTTTCTGGATCAACAGGTCATCGTGCATGCACGCCCGGCATTCCTCCACGAAGGGCACGGCGAGGCTCGGATCGGCTAGATACCGTGCATACTCAACCCCATCTAACATGTGGTACTCGATGTAGTCGGCGACCCCGATGGTGACGGGAATCGAAACGTAGTTGAGCTCGGACACATCATCGGTCCCGAGCCAAAAACGATGTTCGCGCGAGAAGAACGTATCTCGTTCCACAACCCTCATCGACTCCTCCTCTTCCACAACTATCCGCGCAAATGTAACGGCATCGGAAGGTCGGTGCGAATATCGTCCCGATGGTTCCGCCGAGATCATATTCCCCATGTCTTCAGCCCAACGTCCATAAGTTTTCCTGGGGCTTTCGCTATTGCGTTCACTCATCTTTCACCTGTTTCTCGCCGTGAACAGGGGTGCGCCCGTGGGGCTCGAGCACGACTGGATAATCGTTTCGAGCGACGCGCCTAAGAACCAAGAGGCACCGGCAGCCTCAGTCTCTGTGAGCCACGGAAAACTGCGGAAACGAGCGATTGCGTGCTCACCCTCGATGAGTTCCTCTCCGGGAACCGGTTGCGAGTCGATGAGGAGCGTGACCGGACGAACCTGAAACCTCGGCGCAACCGATGCCGCGGTTGTCCATTCCTGAAGATACGGAAGATCGTGCTGCACTCGAAAATTAAGGTGTTTTGCCATTGCGAACCACCTTTCGAACATTTCAAGACTGCAAAATTCTCCAATATATATTGGAGTCCCTCCACGAGAAGTTTCACTTAGCATTATCCATCCGCCGACTGTCTGGCGGACGTACTGTATTGTCTCCCCTCGGTCAACGCTCAGTTCTAAATGATCGTCGACTGAATGAGCGACCCAATTAGAAGAAATCTGAATCAGCCAATCCAAGAAAATGGGACTAAATCGTAGCGGTCTGGCACCATCACTCATCAAAAATTCCTAATCTATCCAACTCATCAATAGGGAACGCATCACCTTTGGGCCCAAGAAACCGAACCTGTGATGCGCCGCCTGCCGGCATCGGAAGCCCAACAGCCATAGGCATTGCTCGTCCCGCGGTCGTCAGTGTTACTAGCTCAATGTTCTCTACATCCGCAAATACATGCCGGGACCCAGATTCAACTAGATGACATACTCAACCTGATACACGAGGGTCCGAGGAAGTAGGAGCCCAGGGTCCTGTCCCAATCCGGTTGGCTACAAACGAGACGACACAGTCTTTGCGAGTGTGCGCAGTCGGGAAAGGCTTTCGATTCGCTGAACAGATTCGACTGCAATATGACCAAACTGCTCAGCCATCTCTATATCCAGGAGCTCAGCGAACCGTGCCGATGGCAGAATTCCCCGCGCGCAGCCTTCGTCAATCTTCCGTACCCAGACGATTCCTGCCCTTCCGCCGACCACATCGTTTGAAGCGATGCTCGTGTAGCCGGCTGCATTTTCCTCATCGCTGAACCATACGAAGCCAACGAGGAGTTGACCGTCCGAAAGAGTCTGCACGATTCGTGCAAAGCTGATCTCGCCCACAGGGTTGCGAAAATACCGTCCAGCCGGGGTGCTTACAATCTTAAATCCCACGTCCTCAGCCCAACGACCGTATGCGCGGCGAGGTTCCTCACCAACACTTCTATTCATCAGTGACTACCTCCGTAAGAATGTGCCATTTCCCGTCCTGTGTTTCATAAGCTAGCCTCTGACCTCCCGAACCAGCTTTGAATTGCGCTGCAAGTTTGACGGTGATTGCATTCCGCGGGGCTCTGTTCTCAGCGCTCAGTCGGAGCCCAGGACCGAAACAACGGTGCTCCGGTTGGATGATCAATGGATTGAATCACAAGGGAAAGCGGAGCCTCCATGTACCAGGATGCATGCACGGCAGTGGAGTATCTCGATGTAGGAGCCCCGGGGAACCGGGCAACGGGAATCCCCCGGATCTGCACCTCCTCCTGAAAGAAAACCTCGCTGTCGGGGAACAGGGCATGTGTCGGTCGAATCACCGTCTCGGGGGCCGCGGGCCACCCCTGGTCGCGGCGAAGGAGCATGGGTAGTCCACGACTTGACCGTAACGAGTTGGCGTGAAGCATCACCAAATGTTTCTCAATAAACTCCGGATGAACGGCATCCAGAACCAGAGTTCCCTCGCTCCCGCGTTCGCTCCGCGTGACCCGATACCATCCATTCGGCAGAGGCAAATACTCGTAGATCGTTGCACCACTATCGACCGCGGTCCACACCGACCCGTCCTTCGCAAGTCGAGAGTCGCCGCCGATGGCCGTCATCCAGGTCACAAAGTCACCAGTCAGAACGATGACGGGTTCATCGCGAGACATACGCATATCCTCTCTGGATGACTTCCTCGGCAGTCAAGAACCCGCTCGCCGCATCGGGTGCCCAGAACTGGGCTTGAATTGCACCGCCGCGCTGACCAAACCACCGTGTGGTCCTCGAAACCTGAGCCTCGATGCCATCACGTGCCATTGTGATCGCCGCTGCCTCAGTGAAGACCAACGGATAGTACGGCGCATTTTTCTCCGTCGGCGGTAAGGATCTCGCGCCAAAGGATGGCGCACGATGTTTCTCCCAAATGTGAAACCAGGTTCCATCCAACGTGCCCCAACGATCCAGATAGAGACCGTGATCGATGATGAATGCACGCGGATTCCGATACGCCACCAGGGTATCCTTCACGTGACCGTTCAACGGGGCGTAGCGATTCAAGCCTCCCGCGGATTCTGTCCCGCCCATCAGATTCCCGGTCGAGTCTCTGGCGAACCCAGCGGAAACAGGGGAAGCCCTTCGGGATGCGAATACGACTCAATGACCTCGCGAGTGGATGGCACAATCAACCAGGACGCTGCGGCAGCCGATGATAGCGACGAACCCATCACCCCAGCGAACCGAATCATCGGGACACCTCCGGCAACAACCTCATCGAACACCGAGTTGTATAGCCCATCCGTATAGCCCTGAGAAACCGGAATTCCCGACACATCAACAAATCGGAGGCTCGTTCCCGGCGCGGGAGCCTCACGGGATTCCCGCTCCGGAATCCACGCATAACCGGCATACCGGCGCACGGCCCATCCGTGTCGAACGATCAGGTTCTTCTCCACCAGGTCAAGCGATGCCGCACTAAAAATCGCCGTTCCTGACGGCAACGCGCTGCGCCGATGCTGTTCGACCACTTCAAACCAGCCGCTTTCCAACGGCTGGATAAAAACCAGCGTGTCACCGTTGTCATACGACAGTGCAACAGCACCGGTGTCGGCAAGCTCGATCATCGCCGCCGGATTACCGTAACGTAACCAGTCTCGAAAATCCCTGCTGAAATCAGAAATTCGTAATGGAGCGATCATCTCTTATACCTCTCCTCCTCCGAACACATCGGAGGCAACGGTAAACAGTGGCCTCCCCTTGTCGTCTTCTTGGGACGCGAGAATTTGCGCAACGGAATGATTCAAAAACCAGGAGGCCCCTGCGGCTTGCGAGACACGGCTTATTACAGCAGACGGAAAGCGAGCGGCTGGAGTATCGCCAAAGGCCAGAATTTCCACGGAACGCACTTCATCATTCACACGCACTGTTCCTGGTTGCACCTGGCTTCCTACCGATACGCTCGACGCGCGCAGCGATTCAGCGAGCATGGGCAACCCTCGAATATTGCGCAGAATCTTTCCGCCCAGCATCGCAAAATAGCGATTCACGTATTCCATCGCCGCAAAATCAGCGATGAATACGGGCTGCTGCCGCCGCGACGATGACATTACTCGCACCCAACCGGAGACTGTTCTTTCAAAAAAATATGTCTTGTCTGAGTCAAACTTGAACTTGAACTGCCCAGGGCTATCCGCGGGACGAACCGCAGCTTCGGTTGTGGCAAGACGGAGAACTTCCATCACTCGTGAATCCAAGGCAAGGGCCGAATTATCCTCTGTCATTTCTAATTCACCATTCTTTCCAAGACCGAAACGTCAATTTGATGGCTTCGGTTTCAAATATTTGAGATCAATGAGATCCGCTACGCTCAGCACATTTCCGTCAGCTTCGAATATCTGAAGCTGAAGACCACCGCCGGGTTGGCCGAAACCCCGCGCTATGCGGGAGACATCTATCGTTACCCCTTCGACATTCATGGCACGCGCACCATCTGGTGTCAACTCATACATGTGGTAAGGGCGATTTACGTTGCCGGGGGGAAGCGCGCGCTCTTCAAATGACGGTGCGCGCCCATTTTCTACGACGGCTAAATAGTCTCCACCGGGATATCCGACTCGGTCCAAAACACTTCCATGATCTCGTTGAAAAGCTACGGCATCAAGGTATTTCACCCGAGAACCAAGGTTAGCCCCGCCATTATCTGGCATCCGAGGATCTCCCGACCCATCTGTGAATCTCTGATCGAACTGTTCCTTATTATGGGCAATTCCAGTTTTATATTCGTACCCATATCGGTGTTCAGGATCTGAGACGAGAAACTGGCTTGGGCTATTCTCCGGTCGGGAAATTGCCGCACTCTCGCCAAATTCCGCGTGCACAAGCCCTGTTCCTGCCTCAGAGTCTCGTATAAATTTGCTGTCAAGCCGGACCCAGGCTCCATCTGGTGCTCGATACCGTACAAAATCAGCGGGAGACAATCCTTCTTGCCAGCGAAGCGGGCGTCCACTCTTGTAATTCTCAATGGTCACCCGCGCGGGCCGAGTCGCGCGAGCTATACCATCGTTCACTGCCCAGCCGGCCTTGCGCATCAGCTCCGAGAACGTCTTACCCGCCTTGGCGATGATCGGGCCCAGCTGCCGGATCATGTTTTGCAGCGCCTTGAACGACTCGACCAGGCCCTTGATTGCCTTCGTTGCCTTGGGCAGCAGGGAGGCCAGGCGGGTACCGATCTGCGCGATGGCAACGGGGATTCCCGCGCCCAGGGTGACCGCGGAGGTCACCACCGCCGAGACCGCCGTGCCCACCAGCTGCGACAGGATATCCCGGATCAGGTCGTGGACCACCTGCACCAGCGTCGACGCCGCCTGCAAACCGGTGCTGATCGCCTTCGACCAGTCGCCGAGCATGTGCAGGTGCTTGGCAAAATCGCCGGCATACGCACGATAGGCATCGATCGTGGCGCCGGACATGCCCTCCAGATCGCCCAGGCGGTTGCTCAGCAGATCGCCGGACTCGTGCATGCGCGTGGCCACGTTTGCCCACGTCTGACCGAACCCGGCAACCTGACCGGCATCACCGGTGAGCTGCTTGAACCAGTCACTAATCGGCGCAACGTGGTCCAAGACCCAGGCCATGCCCATCCCCAGCAGCTGCCCGATCGGGTCGATGATCGCCGCCGCCGCGTCGAGCACCCCGCCCACGACACTCATGCCGGTCGCCAGCCAGTCCCCGTTTTCGATACCGGCGGCGATGCCCTGACCATCCTCGATCAGCCACAGCCCCGAGAACGGCGTCGTCGTGTTGACCGGCCCCGCAACCAGCGAATTCCCCCCTGACATCCGCTACCTCAAATCCCGCTCAAGATCGCGGATCTGGGCGATAATATCGTCCTCACGCTGCTCCACATCCGCCGCCACCTGGCGCACCTCGGCGGCCGTGCGATCAAGTGCCTGGGCGGCATCCCTGATCGTCTGGGTGATCGCGTCGGTGATCATCGTGGCCGGCGGCACCAGAAACGCACACATGACCCCGAACGCGCCATCGCCCATGTTCTGGCTTCCCGCGGCACTCGCGGCCTCGCTCACCTCACGCCCCACCTGGCTAACTCGACCGGCATGCTGGCGCAGCATCGCCATGTCGATGGCGATCTCGCCACCGCTCATCGCGGGCCACCCAGCCGCGGACCACCCTGACTCGGGCCACCCAACCGCGGGCCGTCGACCCGCAGCCCCTCACCGTGGAACCCCGCCGCGCGCTCCTGACGCTCGCGATGATCCTCCACCTCGGCGCGCAGGGCTCCCAGGGCCGGATCGTCCTCGCCCAGGAGTTCCTGGGCCGAGGCCAGCATCTGCTCCTGCAGGTTTCCCCGCGCCTCGGTCACGATGCGCAGAATCTCCGGGGCCAGCTTTGTCCCGCCCAGGGCGGTCGCGCGATCGGTCAGCTTCAGCACGGTAATCGCGCCGGAGGTGTCCACCTCGACGGTGATGTCCCGACCGCGGTCGGTTGCAATACCTCGCAGCTGCCCCATCGTCTCGACCAGCTGTGCCTGAGCGGCCATGCGGCGCTCGGCCCGACGCACGTCTTCATCGATACCCGCGAGTACCTCATCCGGATCCTGAATCATGAGTTTAGCTAACCACATATGAGTGGCAAGCCCGATCCGAAATCCGATTTTGCAGGAAGTTCACGAACAGGATTTTAGATACCATGGTGCGCCGAAGCGGCACCGTGGCTACGCTGCTATCGTTGATCCACACGTACCGCCATCGGGGAGGCATCATGGACGGGTTTTCACAGCTCGCGTTTATCGCGGTCATCATCGCCGCCGGGTTCTACGTTCTATATTGCGTGATTCGCGCCGCGGTTCTCTCGGCGCTGCGCGCGCACGCCGATGAGGTTAAGGAAAACGCGGCGATTGCCGCGCGGATCCAGGCCGTCACCGATCGGGCCGAGATGCCCGCCGCCCCGCACTCTCCGTAACACGCGGACGCCAACCGGAACGTACTACCGCCGCGCTACTCGCACTTTCCGCGGCTGCTCAGTAGGTCACCGGTCAGCACGATGTCCTTGACATCCACCACGATGGTCGCGTTCTGCGGGGTCACGGTGAGCGACTTCACCTCCGCTCCCGGCGGCAGACGATCGGCCAGGCACACCGGAATCGGGGCCTTACCGAGGACCGCCTGCACGATCGGGTCCACGTTGATGTTCCCCACCGAGGAGGTCACCTCGGCCCCCACCGGAGTGAGGGTCATCGTGGTCCCGCTCACGGCCGGACGCGCGGAAACCTGCACGCCGAGCTTGATGCCAAACGGGCCGGTCACCTCCTCGTGGTACCCGAACACCCCATCCCCCAGGGTCAGCGTGCCACCCTCGGTGGGCGGCTTGATGAACTCGTTCAGCCCATCCTGATCCACCACGGTGGTCATCTGCACCGATTTGGCGGGCTTCTTGGGATCCAGCGGCACCCCCTGGGCGCGCACGTCAAAGCTCAGCGGAACCCCGCGCAGGGTCGCGTGCTGGGCGCTCACCCGAACATCGTCAAACGAGCCCGAAAGCAGCTGGAACAGCGGCCAGTCGCCGCCGATCTTCACATCCAGCGGCCCTTGGAAAGTGGCCCCCGCGCTGGCACCCAGCGACTTCACCGAGTCCTGCGCCACATCGCGCACCAGGTTGTTGGCGATCACAATCGCCCCGCCCACGAGGCCCAGCACCACTACGGTGACGATCCCGGTGACCAGCCAGCGACGCCCGGTCCGACGCTTCTTGGGCGGTTCGGCCTCCTGCTCGATCCGGGCCGCGTTCAAACGCTCAAACAGCACCTGGTTGGCCGAAACCTCGGTCTCGTTCCGTTCGCTCACGCCGTGCTCCCCCTGGGTAGACAATCTGTTATTTCGACAATAACGCCCCGGATCGAATCGGCGTGCGTCCACACACACATTCCCAGCCGAACCCGCGTTAACGCCAAACGCCCACCCGAGAACGGGTGGGCGTTTGAGAACAACCTACATGCGCTCGGGTGCCGAAACACCCAGCAGGTCCAGGCCGTTGCGCAGCACGGTTCCGGTGGCATCGTTCAGCCACAGACGCGTGCGGTGCAGGTCACCGACCGCCTCGTCGCCAAACGGCAGCACGCGGCAGGCGTCGTACCAGCGGTGGTACAGCGAGGCGACCTCCTCGATGTAGCGGGCCACGCGGTGCGGCTCACGCAGGGTCGCGGCCTGGGCCACGATCCGCGGGAACTCCTGCAGCGCGCCCAGCAGGGCCGACTCGCTCTCGTGCACCAGCAGTTCGGGGGCGAAGGTCGAGCGGTCCACCCCGGACTCGGCCGCGTTGCGGGCGACCGCGCAGGTGCGGGCGTGGGCGTACTGCACGTAGAACACCGGGTTGTCGTTGGTGCGCTTCTTCAGCAGATCCGGGTCCAGCGAGATGGGCGAATCGGCGGGGTAGCGAGCCAGCGAGTAGCGCAGCGCGTCGGTGCCGAGCCAGGCCTGCAGGTCATTGAGCTCGATGATGTTTCCGGCACGCTTGGACAGGCGGGCACCGTTGATCGACACCAGCTGACCGATCAGCACCTCGATGTCGCGCTCGGGGTTGTCCCCGGCGGCGCCGGCGACGGCCTTCAGACGGTGTACATAACCGTGGTGGTCGGCGCCCAGCAGGTAGATCTTGTGCTGGAATCCGCGGTCGCCCTTGTTCAGGTAGTAGGCGGCGTCGGCGGCAAAGTAGGTGAAGACGCCGTTACCCCGACGGATCACGCGATCCTTGTCGTCACCGAAGTCGGTGGTGCGTACCCAGATCGCGTCGTCCTTGTCATAGACGTGACCCTGCTCGCGCAGACGGTCGATCGAGGCATCGATTGCGCTGGGGGCACCGTTCTCGCCGGCGGCGTGCAGGGTGCGCTCGCTGAACCAGACATCGAAGTGCACGTTGAAGCGTGCTAGGGACTCGCGGATCTCGCCCAGCTGCAGCTGGTATCCGGTCTCGCGGGCCAGGTCCAGGGCCGACTGGTCGTCCAGCTCGGTGATCTCCGGATGGGCGGCCAGCACGGCGGCACCCAGCTCGGTGATGTACGCGCCCGGGTAACCGTTTTCGGGGGTCTCCTGGCCGCGGATCGCGGCGAGGATGGACGCACCGAAATTGTCCATCTGGTTACCGGCGTCGTTGATGTAGTACTCGTTGGCCACCTTCGCTCCGGCGGCGCGCAGCACGCGACCCAGCGAGTCGCCCAGGGCGGCCCAGCGAGTGTGGCCGATGTGCAGCGGACCGGTCGGGTTGGCCGACACAAACTCCAGGTTGATGGTTTCGCCATCCAGGCTCGAACCCTGCCCGTAGGTGGAACCGGCCTCGACGATGGTCTGGGCCAGGGCGCCGGCCGCGGCGGCGTCCAGGCGAATGTTAATGAATCCGGGACCGGCAACCTCGGCACCGGCCACACCCTCGATCTCGCCCAGAGCGGCAACCACGCTGGTGGCCAGCTCGCGCGGGTTCACACCCAGCTTCTTGCCGAACTTCATCGCCAGGTTTGAGGCCCAGTCTCCGTGATCGCGGTTCTTCGGACGCTCCAGCGTGATGTCCTCTCGCGCGATCTCGTCGGAGGAACCGGCGCGGGCGGCCTCGGCCAGAGGCAGCACGATGTTGTACAGGGCTAGGGAGAGATCATCTGGAGTCACCAGCCCAGTCTACAGGCGTCAGGAATGCTCCAAGTACCCCGATATTTCGGCATCCGCGCGTGTTTATTGCTAACGTCAACGTGTCTGGTTTGAAAGGAACCCCATCGTGAACACGCTACTTCCCCGCTCCGCACGACGCGCGAGCCTGTTCGCCCTGGCTGGCGTCGGTCTGCTGCTGATCACCGGCTGCGCACCGTCCTCCTCGGGCGATGCCAGTGCGAGTCCCTCGGCATCCTCACCCGCGAAGCCTTCGGCCACCCCGAACGGCTCCGGCGAACCGAGCACTAACCCATCCACCGCGCCGAGTGCGACGGCCGACCCGCTCGAAAGCGGCGTCGTTCCGCTAACCTGCGATCAGCTCCTTACACCCGAAACCGTGTATGCCTACAACCCCAATGTTTCGGCCACCACCTCGGCACCGGCCGCCGGGAGCACCGCGGCCAAGATTCAGGGAATCGGCGGCCTGGCTTGCCAGCTGACCAATAACTCCAGCGGAACCACGATCGATGTTGCCGTGGCCGCGCTGGACCCCTCGGAGCTTGAGGATCTCAAGAACAAGGCGGCCGAAACCAGCCAGCAGGTTCCCACGTACACCACCCCGCCGGATGAGGGATACTTCGGACCGATTCTGCTGAAGAATGACAAGCGGATCAACGAGGCCCAGATTTTTGTGGGGAACTACTGGCTCACCCTCTCCTCGGAGGAGTTCACCGAGCCCGGCGCGCTGGAACAGCTGAGCACCCCGGCAATCGCCGCCCTGAAGGCCGCGAAGCTCTAGGAGCAGGTTCCGCCAACCGGTCCGGCGTGTCGCATTCGCGACGCGCCGGACCGGTTCAAGCACCACCTCAATTAGTGCTAATGTAGCTCTTGTGCGCCTCCGTAGCTCAGGGGATAGAGCGTCGGTTTCCGGTACCGCAGGTCGGGGGTTCGAATCCCTCCGGGGGCACAAATGTAAACTGCGACATGGTTTTCCATGTCGCAGTTTCTGCTTTAACCCGGGGTGCGACTAGAGTCGCAGGCCCTCCACCAGGGCGGCGGCCGAGTCAATGGCCGAGCTCAGTCGTTCGGCCCGTTCGGCCTCGCTACTGGCCGCCGCCACCCAGCGCGAGGCATCCGCCAGCGCCCCGTTAAGCATCGTGGCGATCACCACGGGCGACACCCGCTCGGAGACACTCCCCCGATCCTTGGCATCCTGGACCACCTCGGCCAGGGTCGCGATGCAGGCGCGGGCGGTCTCCTCCACCGCATCGGTTACAACCGCCGGCGCATCGGTGAACATGATGCGCTGAAACTCGGGTGCCTGGGTCTTTTCGATATACGCGCGACCGCGCCGCGCGAGGGCCAGCAGGGGGTCCTCGGTGGAGCGCAGGACCGCCCGCAGCTCCACACAGAGCTCGTCATCCATCGAGCGCACCACCGCGTCCATCAGCCCGCTCTTACCGCCGAAATGGTGGTAGAGGGCACCGCGGGTCAGCCCCACCGAGGCGGTGAGATCATCCATCGAGGTCGCCGCATAGCCCTGCTCGGCAAAAAACCGCCGGCCGGCGGCCAGCAGCTGCTCCCGCGTGTGATCAAGCATCTCGGTGCGTGTTCGACGTTCTGACTTGGGCATCATTCCTCCGCCGCCATCGTAGCGCGCCCGCCCACAAAAGAACATTCACATACGCAGCGCATATGAATTGACATACGCGACGTATGTGACCTAGTATCACTCACATACCTCACGTATGTGAGAATCTCTTCCCGCTCGAAAGAAGCCCTCAGCATGTCCACTGCCACCTTCCGCTGGTCACCGGTTCTCGCGGTCGCCCTCTCCACCTTTAGCGTGGTCACGGCCGAGATGATGCCGGTGGGCCTCCTCACCCCGATCGCCGATGCCCTGGACATCGCCCCCGGACTGGCCGGCATGTCCCTCACCATCACCGGCATCATGGCGGCCATCGTGGCCGCACTCACCCCGGTCATCCTGGGACGCATGGATCGACGCACGGCCCTGGTGGCCTTCCTGATCCTGCTGGCCATTGCCAACGTCCTCAGCGCGACCGCCACCACCTTTGCGATCTTCGCGCTGGCCCGCGTCCTGATCGGCATCTCGATGGGGATCGTCTGGGCCAGCTCGGGCGGCCTGGGCGCCCGCCTCGCCGACGCCGCCCACATCGGGCGGGCGATGACGGCGATCTTCTCGGGCGTCTCGATCGGCATGGTGCTGGGACTGCCGCTGGGCACCCTGATTGCCAACCTCGCCGGATGGCGCACGGCCTTCTGGGCCCTGGCCGCGCTCGGGGCTTTCGCGGCGATCTTTGCCCGGACCGCGATGCCCGCGCTCCCCACCGCCGAGCGCACGGGCCTCGGCGGACTCTTCACCCCGTGGCGTGATCGCGGAGTGCGCACGGGCTATATCATCACCACCCTGGTAGTCATCGGCCACTTCGGTGCCTACACCTTTATCCGTCCGGTCCTGGAGACCAATCCCGAGACCACCCCGACCCTGATCGTGATCGCGCTGGCGGTCTTCGGACTCACCGGCATCGCCGGAAACTTTGCCATCGGCGCCCTGGCCGGAAAATCGCCGCGCACGGCCCTGCTTTGGGCCCTTGCGGGGATCGCGATCGGCACCGTCCTGATCCCCCTGGCGGCGACCCACACCTGGTTCGCGCTCCTGGTCCTGGCCTTCTGGGGCGCCGCCTATGGCGGAATCGGCGTGGCCCTGCAGGCATGGATCCGGGTGGCCAACCCGGCGATGGTTGAATCCAGCTCCTCGATGTGGTCGGGAGTATTCAACGGCTCGATCGCGATCGGGTCCCTCGCCGGCGGCCTGATCTTCGACGCCTCCGGCGGCACCCCGCTCATGCTGCTGGCCGCACTCATCGTGGCGGCCGGCTGGCTCATCACCCTGGCTTCGCGCCCGGTGCGGGAGCACGTTTCGGCCTAGCTTTCGCGCGACCCGCTTGCGCGGATATCCCGCGCGTGCAACAATATATCCCGCGCCTGCAACTACTGTGGGCGCGGGATATTTATGTTGGACGGCATCCCGGATGCGCGCCCAGTCGCACTCAAGGAGACCCCATGCCCCTCGCCCTCTATGCCCTCGCCATCGGCGGATTTGGCATTGGCCTCACCGAATTTGGCATCCTCGGCCTGCTCCCCGAGGTCGCCACCGACTTTGGTGTGAGCGAAACCACCGCCGGCTACCTGATCTCCGGCTACGCGCTCAGCGTCGCGCTCGGCGCGGTGCTGCTTACCGCGGCCCTGCTGCGCTTTGATCAGAAAAAGGCCCTGCTGGGTCTGATGATCCTCTTTATCGCCGGCAACCTCGTCTCGGCCCTGGCCACCGACTACTCGATGATGCTCGTGGGCCGGATTCTCGCGGCCCTGTGCCACGGTGCATTCTTCGGCATCGGCACCGTGGTGGCCACCGGCCTGGTAACCGCCGAGCGCAAGGCCGCGGCCATCGCCACGATGTTTGCGGGGCTGACCATTGCCAACGTCGCCGGAGTCCCGCTGGGTACCCTGCTCGGCCAGGCGGCCGGATGGCGCTCGACCTTCTGGGCCATCACGATCATCGGCATCGTCTCGTTTGTGAGCATCATCATCCTGGTGCCCAGCACCTCGAGCTCCGGCGAGAAGCCCGCCCCCGGCGTGCTGCGCCGCGAGATTACGGCGTTCAAAAACCCGCAGGTCTGGTACTCGATTGTGCTCACCATCCTGGGCTTCGGCGGGATGTTCGGGGCGTTCACCTATATCGCCTTCACGCTCACCGATGTGTCCGGTTTCGTGACCGGCGCGGTCCCCTGGCTGCTGATCGTGTTCGGAGCCGGCATGGTGATCGGAAACATCATCTCCGGCAAGCTCACCGACCGCTTCCCCGCCCGAACCCTGCTGATCGCGTTCATCGGGCTGACCATCGTGCTGGCCCTGTTCGCGGCCTTCGCGCAGAACCCGATCGTCACGATCGCCGCGCTCTTCCTGATGGGCGGATTCGGGTTTGGCACGGTTCCGCCCCTGCAGATGCGCATCATGTCGCATGCGGCTGCGGCACCGACCCTCGCCTCGGGGGCCAACGTGGCCGCGTTCAACATCGGTAACGCGGTGGGGGCCTGGCTCGGGGGACTGACCATCGGTGCGGGCCTCGGCTACACCTCCCCGCTCTGGGTCGGCGCGGCGATGACCCTGGGAGCACTCGTAGTCCTGCTGATCGCCGGCCGGCTGCGCGGGGGCGAGTTCACCCGCGCCCGGGCCGAGGTGCCAGCCACCGCCACGGTCTAACCGCTCGGCATTACAACGGGGCCGGTCGCACACTGCGACCGGCCCCGTTTTCCTTGGCCTATTCGGGCTCGCCCGTGACGAAGTCGATCAGTTCCTCGACCCGGCCCAGCAGCGCGGGCTCCAGGTCGGCAAAGGTGCGTACCCGCCCGAGGATCGTCTGCCAGGCGCGGGCGATGTCGGCCTGATCATCGTAGGGCCAGCCGAACGCCTTGCAGATGCCCTTTTTCCACTCGATCGAGCGGGGCACGGTGGGCCATTCTTTAATTCCGAGTCGGCTCGGCAGGACCGCCTGCCACACGTCGATATAGGGGTGGCCCACGATCAGCACCGAGTCGCCGTACTTGCCGGCGCGCACCTTCTCGGCGATCCGGCTCTCCTTGGATCCGGGCACCAGGTGATCCACCAGCACGCCAATCCGCTTGCCGGGACCGGGCTTATAGGTGGCGATCAGGGCGTCGAGGTCATCGATGCCGCCGAGGTATTCCACCACGACGCCCTCGATACGCAGGTCATCACCCCACACCTTCTCCACCAGTTCGGCGTCGTGGCGTCCCTCCACCAGGATGCGACTGGCCCGCGCGACCCGTGCCGGGGCATCGGCCACGGCGAAGGATCCCGAGGCAGTCTTCTTGCGCACCGGTGCCTGGGTCCGGCTCGGCACCACCAGCGACACCGGCTTGCCGTCCACGAGGAATCCGGGGCCCAGCGGGAACACCCGTACCTTGCCGTGGCGATCCTCCAGCTTCACCATGCGGGTTTCGATTCCCACGACGGCGCCGACCCAGCCGCTCTGCACCTCTTCCACGACCAGGCCGTTGTCGGCGGGGATCTCGGCCGAGCTCAGGGTGCCGCGGGTACGCCAGTTTCCGGCTAAAACGTCTTCGCCGTATTGATCAAAGTCCACCCGGCTAACCTATCTCGGAGTGCGGGCACGGTTCAAAACCGCACCCGGGAGGGCTCGGCCGCGGCGGCCACCGTCGGGCGGAGAGCCAACCAGCCGACGCGCAAAAAATGGACTCGCACACGGGACTACGCGCAAAGAAGCTGACGCGAAATAAACCGACAAGCAGAGTAACCGACAAGCAGACGCGCCGCCGTGAGTCCGGATGTCTAGGCTGCGACCAGCGAGCGACCGCGAACCCGGGTTCCCAGACCCGCCAGCAGCGCGTCCAGCTGGGCGGTCGGGGCCGCCGGTGCCTCGGGGTGCCACTGCACACCGGTGATCGGCAGGGTCGCGTGCTCCACAGCCTCGGGCAGTCCGTCGTGAGCCCAACCCACGACGCTCAGTCCGGCACCGGGGGTTTCGATCACCTGGTGGTGAGCGCTCTGCCCCAGGATGTAAGACTCGCCCAGGGTGGCGGCCAGATCCGACTCGGGATCCAGCTGCACCGGGTGCTCGGTCAGCAGGTACTCGATCGGGAGAAACTCGTTGCGGTGACCGGGGTGCTCGATGTGCTCCACGAGCGTGCCGCCGAAGGCCACGTTGATGATCTGGTGTCCGCGGCAGATGCCCAGCAGCGGGGTACCGGCGGTCGCGGCGCGGCGAACCACGGCGATCTGGGCGGCATCCGCGGTGGGATAGTGCTTGCCTCGACCCTCATAAACCTCGCTGCCCCCGTAGAAGCGCGGGTCGATGTCTTCGCCCCCACAGACGACGATCGCGTCGGCGTTCTGGGTGCGCTCGAGCAGGCGCTCGGTGCCGAGGTCTTCCGCACAGACGCGGGTAACCGACCAGCCGGCGAGTTCTGCCCGGGCCACAAGCCCGTCGATCATCGCCCGGGTGTACCGTTCGTAAGCCCGTGCGTGCGGGCGCTGGGAAACTACCTCGATGACGGCGAGTTCGGGCGAATCGGTCATGTCGGGGCTCCTTTCACGATCGGCAGACATTTCTACTATTCTGCGCGTTATCGCTCGAAGATGCGAGCTTTGGTTGTCATCTTCGGTCATACTCGCGGGAACCCACCCCGAATTGATGCCAACCGTTGGTGGACTAACGGCGTTGCTCGGCCCTAGAATCGGCCTAACGCACGGCGATTTACCAGGGGAAGGTGGCGACGTATGCGCCAAACAGGGCACCCAGTGACGGGCACCGAAGCCGGCTCACGCCGACACATTGTCTTTCTTCTGTTCCCACTGCTGGTCCTGGCCGCGCTGATTTCCGGGCTGGTGATCACCCCCTCGGCGAGCGTTTCGGCCCGGGTGCCGGGCCAAACCCCGGTACAGCTGGAGAGTGGACGGGTCCTGGATCTCACGGCTTCGCTGAGCGGTGCCGAGGTCACGGATCTGGACAAGTCCAGTCGCGCGCTGTCCTCGAAGTCGGGTCTCGACCTCTGGATCGTCCTGGTGGACACCTTCGAGAACCCCGCGGATGCGCAGCGCTGGGCCGACACCGTGGCCACCAATAACGGCCTCGGCCCCAAGCAGTATCTGCTGGCCATCGCGACCGAGGGCCGCAGCTTTTTCCTCTCGGCCCCCTCTAACGGACCAATCAGCGATGAGCGTCTGACCCAGATCGAGCAGGACCAGATCAAACCCAAACTCGCCCAGAACGACTTCGCCGGTGCCGCCCAGGCCGCCATCGATGGGCTCGGTGGCGGCGGTAACGGCGGCGGTGGGGGCGGCTGGATCCTGCTGCTGATCCTGGTGATCGCCGCGGTGGGGATCGTCCTCTTCCTTGTGACCCGCCGTCGGCGCGCGGGCACTGCCCGCTCCGATGCCCCGCAGCAGCGTCCCATCGCCGAGCTTGAGCGCGAGGCCGGCAGCGCCCTGATCGCCGCGGATGACGCGGTCAAGACCGCCGAGCAGGAGCTGGGCTTTGCGATCGCCCAGTACGGCGAGGAGGCCAGCACCGCGTTTGCCCGGGCCCTGGAGGATGCGCGCACGGATCTGGGTCAGGCGTTCACGCTCAAGCAGAAACTCACCGACGACATTCCCGATACCGAGCAGGAAACCCGGGACTGGAACATCCAGATCATCGAGCTCTGCACCACCTCGATCACCGCACTCACCAATGAGACGGCGGCGTTTGAGGAGCTGCGCAAGATCGAGACCGACGCTCCGGCGCTGATCCAGGCCGTACGGGCGGCAACCGACGATGCCGAAACCGGCATCGCTCAGGCCCAGTCGGCCCTCACCGCCCTCAACACGCGCTATGCGGCGTCGGCGCTGGCCCCGGTTGCCGATAACGTGACCCAGGCCACCGAGCGGGTGGCGTTCGCGCGTAACGCCCTGGGGCTGGCCGAGCAGAAGCTCGCCGCCGAGGACCGTTCGGCCGCGGCGGTCGCGATCCATGCGGCGCAGGAGGCGGCGGCCCAGGCCACGGTCCTCACCTCCGCGGTGACCCGGCACGGCGAGGAACTGTCGGCGGCGAGCGCGCAGGTTGCCGCCCAGATCGCCGACCTGGAACACGACCTGGCGGCCCTACGCGGGCTCCCCGAGGGCGGCGGACGCTTCGGCCCGGTGATCGAGGCCGCCGCGCAGTCGGTGGAGACCGCTCGCACCGACACCGATCCGATCCGGGCGCTGGAAAAGCTCGGCGAAACCGATCAGGCGCTGACCCAGCTCCTCGCCGCGGCCCGCGGGATCCAGGCCAGCGCCGAGCGGCAATCCTCCTCGCTGCAGGCCACCCTGGTGTCGGCACAGTCTCAGCTCTCGGCGGCCGAGGACTACATCGTCGCCCGCCGCGGCGCGATCGGCGCCGACGCCCGCACGGCCCTTGCCGAGGGTGGACGCTCGCTGGTCCAGGCCCGCGAGCTGGCGGCCTCCGACCCGGCCACCGCGCTCACCCACGCCCAGCGTGCCGACACCCTTGCCCGCCAGTCCCTCGCCCTCGCCCAGCGCGATGTGGGCGGATTCTCCGGGGGCGATGGCGGCATGTTCGGCGGCGGAACCGGGGGAAACGGCGGCGGCGGTCTGGGCGGCGCGATCCTCGGCGGGATCATCCTCAACTCGCTCTTCGGCGGAGGCGGCGGGGGCGGCTTTGGCGGAGGTGGAGGCTGGGGCGGCAGCGGCGGAGGCGGTAGTCGCGGTCGCGGCGGAGGCGGAAACGGCTCCTCCGGCGGACGCGGCCGATCCGGCGGCGGAGGCGGACGCTTCTAAGCGCCCACGCCCGCGCTCCCGCTCCCCCACAACACAGGTTTTCACTGGCAGCACCCTCACCATCAGCACCACCATCGAAAGGAAGCACACCATGGCAAAGCAGTCCATTTTTGGTCGTATCGCGACCCTTGCCAAAGCCAACATCAATGCCCTGCTCGATTCGGCCGAGGACCCGCAGAAGATCCTCGACCAGCTGGTCCGGGACTACACGGGCTCGATCTCGGATGCCGAGGGCGCGATTGCCGAGACCATCGGAAACCTGCGCCTGCTGGAGGACGACCACCGGGTCGACATCCAGGCGGCCGAGGACTGGGGCAAGAAGGCCCTGGCGGCCAGCAGCAAGGCCGATGAGTATCGGGCGTCGGGCAACCCCGCCGATGCCGATAAGTTCGACAACCTGGCCAAGGTTGCCCTGCAGCGTCAGATCGGTGCCGAGAATGAGGCGCGCGCCGCCGAACCGCAGATCGCCGCCCAGACCGAGGTTGTGGACAAGCTCAAGGCCGGTCTCACCGGCATGAAGCAGAAGCTTGAGGAGCTGAAGTCCAAGCGCAGCGAGCTTGTCGCCCGGGCCAAGTCGGCCGAGGCTCAGTCCAAGGTGGCCGATGCCGTCAAGAGCATCGACATCCTCGACCCCACCAGCGAGGTCTCCCGCTTCGAGGACAAGATTCGCCGCGAGGAGGCCAAGGTCCGCGGTCAGGCCGAGCTGGCCTCCTCCACCCTGGACGCCCAGTTCGAGTCGCTAGACGACCTCGGCGAACTCTCCGAGGTGGACGCCCGCCTCGCGGCGCTGAAGGCTGGAAACTCGACCCCCGCCGTCGGTTCGAGCTCGCTGCCCGCGCTGGAGTAGCCCGGTCGGAACCCACGGGGGATGCACGCACTCGGCGCGCATCCCCCGTTTCGCTGTCGCCCGGGCCATGATCGATACCGACGCGATGATAGCGTGATCCCTGGATCCACCCCGTACAGGAAGCCGGTCATGACCTCCCTCCTCCCCCATCGAAACGGCCGCCCGGTCGGATCATCCCTTACGTTGATGCGTACCCTCGTCCTGATCGGGCTGCTCCTGCTCACCGCGTATGTCACGGTGACGGGTAGCCCCCTCTCGGCGTCGGCAGCCCCCGCGGAGACCGACACCCCGGCCTCCGCCGGGCAGGTTCCACTCGAGTTGGGGACCGGACGCGTTGCGGATCTGGCCGGAGTCCTCTCCGCCGAGCAGGTGACCGAGATCGACGCCGCCAGCCGAAAGCTCTCCTCGGATGAGCACCTGGACGTCTGGATCGTCCTGGTGGATCGCTTTGCCGAGCCCGAGGACGCCCAGCAGTGGGCCGATGCGGTGGCCGAGAAGAACGGCCTGGGCCCCCAGCAGTACCTGCTGGCCATCGCCACCGAGGGGCGCACCTTCTTCCTCTCCGCCCCCAGCCTGGGGCGGGTCTCCGACTCTCGCCTGCTCGAGATCGAACGCCGGCTGATCGCACCACAACTGACCGAGGGCGACTTCACCGGGGCCGCCCTGGCCACGTTCTCGGGGCTCTCCGAGCCGATGCCCGCTCCCACACCCACCGCGTCCACGGCCACAGCCACGGCGGACAAAACGATTATTACCCCGGGAATCGTCGTCGCCGTCATCATTCTGGTATCACTTCCGTTCCTGCTGGTCGCACTCCTGATCTGGATTCTGATTCGGCGGCGGCGGGCATCCCGCGCGCTGAGTGCGGCTCGGGCGGCCACGGTGATCACCGCGACCACGCCGGCACCCGCTCAGGTTCCGGCCCCGGCACCGGCACCAATCCGCCTTCCGGCGAGTGCCCAGACTCCCCCTGCTTCCGCGCCCCCGCCCGTCCTCCGTCCGATCGCCGACCTTGGCCGGGACGCCGACAGCGCGCTGGTCACCACGGATGACGCGGTGCGGATGGCGGACCAGGACCTCGGATTTGCGGCCGCTCAGTACGGGGATTCCAGCGTGGGAGACTTCACCGAGGCGCTCGCCCGGGCCAAGCGGAACCTGGCCGAGGCGTTCACCCTCAAGCAAAAGCTCACGGATGAAACCCCGGACACCGAGCAGGAAATCCGCGAGTGGACCACGCGGATCCTCGCGCTGTGTGCCACCGCGATGGCGGATGTTCAGGCGCAGCAGCAGGGGTTTGCGGCGCTGCGCCGGATCGAGGCCGATGCCGGCGCGCTGCTGGCTTCCGCGCGTGAGGAGGTCCTCCTGGCCGAGACAAGGATCCCCGCGGCGGGGGCCGAGCTGGATCGCCTGCGCGCCCGCTACGGCGCATCCGTGCTGGCCGAGGCTGGGAACAACCTGTCGCGCGCGGGGGCGCTCATCGCCGCCGCCCACACCGAGCTCGAATCCGCCGAATCGGGTACCGCCCGGGGGGACTCGGCCGCGGCGGCCCTGGCCATCCAGCGGGCGCAGAAGGCGGCCGGCCAAGCCACCACGCTCGCGTCCACGATCTCCACTCGCGCCGGCGAGCTGGCCGAGGCCGCCTCACGGGTCCTCTCCCAGTCCATGATTCTCGCTCAGCTCATCACGATCGCCCGGGGAATACCCGAGAACGTCAACGTGCTGACGCCGCTGGCTAGCCTGGCCGAGCAGACCGTCGCCTTGGCCCGGACAGATGCCAATCCGCTGCGTGCGCTGGACAAGCTGCGCGAGGCCTCGGCCGCGCTCACCCACGCGATCGAGGATGTTCAGCGATCTCGGGCAGAGTCCGCCGAGGCCGCCGCCGGTTTCGCCGCGGCACCCGCGGTTCCCACGACCCCCGAGGACGCAAAGCTGCAGGCTCGCGCGGCCAAGGACCTGGCGCGCGCCCAGAAGGCCGAGGCGCGGCGCGCACGGATCGCCCGCGAGAACGTCGCCCGCGCCGAACGCGACCAGATCCGGGCGATCGAACGCGCCCGCGAGCTCGAACGGGAGCAGGCACGCCAGCGCAGGGCCGAGCGCACAGAAAGTCGACGGCCCCGGGATTCCGGCAGCGGATCCTCATCCGGCGGACGCGGCCGGTCCGGTGGCGGCGGGGGCCGCTTCTAGGCCAGAGTGGTAGATGCGCCACCCCCTCAGATTGACACGCTTCATCGAAAGGAATCACCCATGGCAAAGCAGTCTATTTTCGGCCGAATCGCCACCCTCGCCAAGGCCAACATCAACGCCCTCCTGGACGCCGCCGAGGATCCGGAGAAGATCCTCGACCAGCTGGTGCGGGACTACACCGATTCGATCGTCGATGCCGAGGGGGCCATCGCCGAGACCATCGGAAACCTGCGTCTGCTCGAGGACGACCACCGTGCCGACGTGCAGAACGCCGCCGACTGGGGCCGCAAGGCCCTCGCCGCGAGCCTCAGGGCCGACGAGTACCGTGCATCGGGCAACGCCGCCGATGCCGATAAGTTCGACAACCTGGCCAAGATCGCGCTGCAGCGCCAGATCGGTGCCGAGAACGAGGCGCGCTCCGCCGAGCCGCAGATCGCTGCCCAGACCGAGGTTGTGGACAAGCTTAAGGCCGGACTGAACGGCATGAAGCAGAAGCTCGAGCAGCTCAAGTCCAAGCGCAACGAACTGGCGGCCCGCGCCAAGTCGGTGGCAGCCCAGGCCAAGGTGGCCGACGCGGTGAAGAGCATCGACATTCTTGATCCCACCAGCGAGGTCTCCCGCTTCGAAGACAAGATCCGCCGCGAGGAGGCCAAGGTCCGTGGCCAGGCCGAGCTGGCGGCGTCAAGCCTGGACGCCCAGTTCGAGGCGCTCGAGGACCTGGGTGAACTCTCCGAGGTGGATGCTCGTCTCGCTGCCCTCAAGGCCGCCCAAAAGCCCGCGGGCATCGAGGCACAGACCTACCGCGCCATCGAGTAGGTTCGCGACTCAGCGCCGAGGACACCCGAGCAGGCTCGGGTGTCCTCGGCGTTTTGCGTTCGCCGCCGGTGTCTTGCAGGCGGCACTGGTGCGTTGCGTTCGCGACCCGCTTGTGGCATTCGCCGCCGGTGCGGCGCGTTCGCCGCCAGCGTCGGGGATCGTTGCCCCGGAGCGACCACGCGATGGTAGCGTGATCGCTACGTACTCCCCCGCCAGAAAGCAGATCATGAACCCGTTTCTTGACTCCTGGATCAGCCGGCTCGGCTATCTCTACGCCACCGCGGTCGGCTGCGTGTGGGGCGCGATCTGGTCCACCGGACGGATTCGTCGCGAGGCCGGTCTGATCGTTTTCACCGGGCTGCCGAACTGGGCCTTTGGCCGCGGCGGCGTCTGCGTGGGCGGGGTGTATCTGACCGATACCAATGACTCCCCCACTGTCCTCAAACACGAGGCGATCCACCGACGTCAGTGGCAGCGCTACGGCATGCTGATGCCGGTCCTCTACGCGCTGGCCGGACGCAATCCGCTGAAGAACCGATTCGAGATCGAAGCCGGGCTCGAGGATGGCGGCTACCTGCCCCGCCGCTAAGACCTGCGGTAGCAAAGCTCGGACCGATGCGCGGCCGCCTCGTGGGACGGTTTAGCGACGCAGACCGAACCGAGCCGGGGTGTCCACGGCGGTTGCCGGGAGGTTCAGCGACTCGGTCAGATAGTCAAAGCAGTCGGCCACGGCGGTAAAGGGACCCGCCAGCCAGACCCGCGCCGCCGCCACGGTGTCCGTGAGGTCCGCGGTTTCTTCGGATTCGGCGCACAGCATCTCGGCCGACCAGGCCTGCACCGCCCGCGAGAGCGCCTGACCCGGCGCACACGCGCGTCCGGAGCCCGGGGCACCGCTGCGCTCGGCCCGCACCAGCCAGGAAACCACCATCCGGCTGGGAGCACTGAGCATCCCCACCTGATCGGCGGTGTCCACCTCCACAAAGACGCGGCCGGTGGCGCACATCGGCAACGTGGCCAGGAGCGCCTCGATCTCGGGGAGTTCAGCAAACGTGCCGGCTACCAAATGGGTAACGCGGTGAGCGTGTCCGGCGGGAGAGTGCGGGGCGCGGCGGGTGCTGGGTGCGGCTGTGGTCGAGATCATTTCCTCTTCAGTATAGGCTTACCTAACCCCAAACGCCAGAGCCGATTTTCCCCACGCGTGTGCCGTCTTCTCGATTACGTCACAAATGGACAGCGGGGCGTTCGACGGCAATAATTCGGGGAAAAGTAGGTGAAAATAGGGAGGGGCTCACCCCGCCCCTCCGAACGTTTGAAAGGCATCACCCATGCGCACCCCTCGTTCCCGGCTTCTGTTTGCCGCCGGCCTGGCCACGGTTCTGGCCCTCAGCGGTTGCGCTGCCCCGTCCACCTCGGACAACACGGGCACCAATGCCTCGGTCAACGTGGGTCTCATCCTGGAGCCCACCGATCTGAACATTCGCAAGACCTCCGGCGTCGCCCTCGACCAGGTCCTGCTGGACAACGTCTATGAGGGTCTGGTGCGTCGCGAGGCCGATGGGTCGGTCGTGGATGCCCTGGCCAAGTCACATGAGATTTCCGCCGACGGCCTCACCTATACCTTCACCCTCAACGACGGCGTGACGTTCCACTCGGGTGCCGAGTTGACGGCCAACGATGTGGTCTGGTCGCTCAACCAGGTGGTCACCGATGCCTCGATCAAGGATCACGCGACCCTCGCCTCGATCCGCACGGTATCGAGCCCCGATCCCAAAACCGTCGTCATCGACCTCTCCAGCCCCGACAGCAACCTGCTCTGGAACCTCGGCGGCCGGGCGGGCCAGATCCTCGAGGAGAAGGCCACCAACGACATGGCCACCAGCGCCAACGGCACCGGGCCCTTCGAGCTCAAAGCCGGCGCCTGGAAGCAGGGCGACAGCCTCAAGCTTGAGCGCAACGACAACTACTACGGCACCAAGGCCAAGGTGCGCGAGGTGGTGTTCTCCTATATTCCGGACCCGACCGCGGCGATTAACGCGACCCTGACCGGCGACCTGGACGTGCAGACCGGCGTGGATGCGAGCCTCAGCCCGCAGCTCGAACGCGATAAGGACATCACCCTCACCAAGGGCCGCACCACCGATAAGTACACGCTGGTGTTCAACCCCAAGGTGCCGGCGCTGGCCGATCCGAAGGTGCGCGAGGCGCTCCGCCTGGGCATCGATCACAAGGCGATCATCGATTCGATCGGCGGTGCCGGGGTTCCCCAGGGTGGCCCGATCCCCGCGCTGGATCCGGGCTATCAGGACCTGACCGGGCTGGTTCCCTTCGACCCGGAGAAGGCCAAGGCCCTGCTCGCCGAGGCCGGGCAGAGCGATCTCACGCTGACCCTCACCGTGGCCAACCACTACCCCACCGTGATCTCCAACGTGCTGACCTCCCAGTTCAAGAACATCGGCGTGACCCTCAAGGTCAACCGGGTCGAGTTCCCCACCTGGCTCAACGATGTCTACACCAACCACGATTTTGACCTGTCGCTGGTCAACCATGCCGAGTCCCGCGACTTCGCCAACTGGACCGATCCCACCTACTACTTCGGATACAACAACCCGAAGGTTCAGGAGCTTTACAAGGAATCCGTGGCGGCCACCGACCCCAAGGTGGCGGATGCGAAGCTCGCCGAGGCCGCCAAAATCGTCGCCCAGGATAACCCCGCCGACTGGCTGTTCACCGGCACCGCGCTGACGGCCGTACGCAAGGGAGTCACCGGTTTCCCCACCGATTCCACCACCTCGCGGCTGTACCTCGGAAACCTCGCGGTTTCCGAGTAAAATCTGTACCCTATGACCCGATTCCTGCTGACGCGCGCCCTCCTGCTGGTCCTCGGGCTCGCGGTGGCCAGCGTGCTGATCTTCCTGGCGCTGCGGCTGCTTCCCGGCGACGTGGCCCAGGTGATCGCCGGCACCGACGCGACCCCCGAACGGCTGGCCGCGATTCGCGACAGCCTGGGGCTTGAGCGTCCGCTGCCGGTTCAGTATGGCGAGTGGATCGGCGGGCTGCTGCGCGGGGATCTGGGCAACTCGGTGGTCACCGGAACCCCGGTGGCCGGGGAGATCTGGGAGAAGGCGCAGGTCACGCTGCCGCTCGCGCTGCTGTCGATGCTGATCGGGCTGGCCATCGCCGGTCCGCTCGGGGTCGCCGCCGCGCTGCGTCGCGGACGCCCCGCCGGATTCGCGCTGAGCGGGGGCGCGCAGGCGCTGGCCGCGGTCCCGGTGATCTGGGCCGGGATGTTGCTGGTGATCGTCTTCTCGCTGTGGCTGGGTTGGCTGCCCGCGCAGGGCTTCCCCCGGGCCGGCTGGTCGGATCCCGGGGCGGCGCTGCGTTCGCTGCTGCTCCCGGCGCTGACGATCGGTATCGTCGAGGGTGCGGCGATGCTGCGCTTCGTGCGTTCGGCGACCCTGGGCGTGATGGGTCAGGACTTTGTGCGCACGGCCGCCGCCGCCGGGCGCACCCGCACCGGCGCGCTGCTGAGCCACGGCCTGCCCAGCGTCGCGCTCTCGATCGTCTCGGTCCTGGGCATCCAGGTCGCCGGACTGCTGGTGGGAACCGTGCTGGTGGAAAACCTCTTTACCCTGCCCGGGATCGGCCGCATGCTGGTGGCCGACGTGGGCAACCGCGACCTCACCAAGGTGCAGAGCGAAATCCTGGTGCTCACCGCGATCGTGCTGATCATCGGCACCCTGGTCGACGTGGTGCACCGCCTGCTTGATCCGCGTCAGAGGGAGGTGGCGCGATGAACCCGCTCCGAAAACTGTTCCGACATCCCGCGGGCCTGTTTGGGGCCATCGTGGTGGCCGTGCTGGTGCTGTCGGCACTGGTGTCGCTGGTGTGGACCCCGCACGATCCGGTCTTCACCGACTCGGCCCGGCGCTGGCTCGCGCCCACCTGGGCGTATCCGTTCGGGACCGATAACTCCGGCCGCGATATCTTCAGCCTGATCGTCGCCGGATCCCGGGTCACCGTGCTGGTGGCCGTGGGCTCGGCACTCGGGGCGGGCATTTTGGGGCTGCTGCTGGCCTCGCTCGGCGCGCTAACCCGGCGCTGGGTGCGCGAGGGTGTGGCCGTGCTGATCGACGTGCTGATCGCCTTCCCGACCCTGTTGATCGCGATGCTGCTGGCCGCCGCCTGGGGTGGATCGCTGCTCGTGGTGATCGTGGCGGTCTCGATCGGGTTCGGGGTGAACATCGCCCGGGTCACCCGGCCCGAGATTCGCGCGGTCCTCGCCGCCGACTATGTGCTGGCGGCGCGTGCCTCGGGCATCGGCAGCCTGGGGATCCTGCGACGCCATGTGATCCCCAACATCCTGCCGGTGCTGATCGTGCAGCTCTCCTGGGGCATGGCCATCGCGATCCTCGCCGAGGCGGGACTGAGCTACCTCGGCTACGGTGCCCCGGCGGATACGCCGTCCTGGGGTCGCCTGCTCTCCGAGCTCCAGACCTATATCGGTATCCAGCCACTCTCGGTGCTCTGGCCGGGGGCCGTGATCACGATCACTGTGCTGGGCTTCAACCTGCTGGGCGACGGGCTACGGGACGTCACCGACCCCACCCTGGCCGACCCGATCCTGTCCGAGACGGTGCCCGCGAGCAATGCGCCGGTATCCCCCGCGGCCGCGGCCGGTGCGACCTCGGATTCGAGCGCACGCGAGACCGAGCCCGCACACATCACGCCGGTATCCCCGGATGCTACCGAAGCCGCCTCGATTTCGGAGACCCCCGAGACACAGGAGGGCACACGATGAGCCTGATCGTCGAGAATCTGCGCATCGACTTCGGTGCACGCACGGTGGTGCACGAGGTGTCCTTCGAGGTGTCCCCCGGCGCACGGCTGGGCCTGATCGGCGAGTCCGGTTCGGGAAAGTCCCTCACCGCGCTGGCGATCCTGGGGCTGCTGCCCGAGGGTGCCCGGGCGAGCGGGAGCATCCGGCTGGACGGCGAGGAGCTGCTGGGCCGCCCGGACCGGGAGCTCGCGGGCATCCGCGGAGACCGGATCGCGATGGTCTTCCAGGAGCCACGCACGGCGCTGAATCCGCTGCGCCGGATCGAGCGACAGATTGCCGAGCCCGCGCGCCTGCACGGCCGCCTCTCGAAGGCGCAGACCCGGGCCCGCGCGCTCGAACTGGCGGAGCTGGTGGGGCTGCCCGAGCCCGCCGAGATCCTGCGCCGCTACCCGCATGAGCTCTCCGGTGGTCAGCGGCAGCGCGTCTCGATTGCCGCCGCGCTGTCCGCCGGTCCGCGCTATCTGCTGGCGGATGAGCCCACCACGGCTCTGGATGTGACCGTGCAATCCGAGATCCTTAACACCTTCGATACCCTGGTGCGCGAGAGCGGGAGCGGGCTGGTGTTCATCACCCACGACCTGGCGGTGCTCGCTCGGATCGCCGATCACGCGGTGGTCCTGGCCGACGGCCGGGTGGTCGAATCCGCACCGGTCCGGACCCTGCTGGAGGCTCCCCAGTCCGAGCTGGGACGCCGCCTGCTAGCCGCCGCCCGCCGCACCGCGTTCCGCCCGGCTCCCATCACTCGGGAGGAATCCACCAATGACTAACCCGCCCCTCCCCGCGCAGGCATTCCCCGGCCCCCCGCTGCTTCAGGCTGTCGGCCTCGGCCGCAGCTACCACGTGCCCCGCGGCACCGCCGGACGCGGAGAACGGGTGGCGCTGGCCCCCACCGATCTGGTGATGCACGACGGGGAGAGCCTCGGCATCGTCGGGGAATCAGGCTCGGGCAAGTCCACCCTGGTGCGCCTGCTGACCGCGCTGGATGCCCCGAGCAGCGGACGGGTCGACTTCCACGGGCAAACCATCGTCAGCGCCGAGGGATCGGTGCGCAAGCAGATTCGTGGCAAGACCCTGAACTGGTTCCGAAAGCACACCGGGGTGGTTTTCCAGGATCCGTATGCCTCGCTGGATCCGCGGATGAGCGTGGGCCGGATCATCGCGGAACCCCTGATTGGGCTCGGCCTGTCCGAGAACCGACGGGCACGGGTCCACGAGGTTCTGGTTCAGGTGGGACTCCCGGCGGAGTTTGCCGATCGGTACCCGCACCAGCTCTCCGGCGGCCAGCGTCAGCGCGTGGCCATCGCCCGAGCGATCGTGCACCGGCCCACCCTGCTGGTGGGGGACGAACCGCTCAGCGCGCTGGATGTGACCGTGCGGGCCCAGATTCTTGAGCTCCTGGTCTCGCTCCGGGACGAGCTGGGCCTGAGTCTGATCCTGGTCTCCCACGATCTCGGGGTGGTGCAGGAGCTGTGCGAGAGCGTCGCGGTAATGCACGCGGGCAGCATCGTCGAGCACGGGCCCACCGCGCGGGTCTTCGCGGCCCCCGAGCATCCCTACACCGCCCGGCTGCTGGCCTCGGCGCTCCCGCTCCCCGGCGCCTAAGACGCGAACGCGGCCGCCCGGACCATTCTTGCCGCCCCGGCACACGCGGCCGGCTCGGTCGGACTGAACGCCCGCACACATAAAAGCGGCCGCCCGGAAAACCGGACGGCCGCGTTCATGCGTTGCGACTACTTCTTGGTGCGGTCGCGCTTCTCGCGCACACGCATGTTCACCTGAATCGGCGAACCCTCGAAGCCGTACACCTCGCGCAGACGGCGGGTGATGAATCGACGGTAACCCGGGTCCAGGAAGCCCGTGGTGAACAGCACGAATGTCGGCGGACGGCTGATCGCCTGGGTACCAAACAGGATGCGCGGCTGCTTGCCACCACGCAGCGGGTGCGGGTGCTCGGCAACGAGCTCGGTGAGGAAGGCGTTGAACTTGCCGGTGGGGATGCGGGTGTCCCACGACTCGAGCGCGAGCTCAAGGGCCGGAACCAGCTTCTCCAGGTGACGGCCGGTGCGGGCCGAGATGTTCACGCGCGGGGCCCAGGCCACGTGGGCCAGGTCCTGCTCGATTTCGCGCTCCAGGTAGCGACGACGGTCATCGTCCAGCTGGTCCCATTTGTTGAAGGCGAGCACTAGCGCACGGCCGGATTCCAGCACCAGGTCGATGATGCGGACGTCCTGCTCGGAGATCGGCTGGGTCACATCGATCAGCACAACCGCGACCTCGGCCTTTTCCAGGGCCGCGGAGGTGCGCAGCGAGGCGTAGAAGTCGGCACCCTGGGACAGGTGCACGCGGCGGCGGATACCGGCGGTGTCCACGAAGCGCCAGACCTTACCGGCCAGGGTGATCTGCTCATCCACCGGGTCACGGGTGGTTCCGGCGAGGTCGTTGACAACCACGCGCTCCTCACCGGCGGCCTTGTTCAGCAGGCTCGACTTGCCCACGTTCGGGCGTCCCAGCAGGGCGACACGACGGGGTCCGCCGACCTCCTGCTTGGCGACCGCGGACACCTCGGGCAGCTTGCCCATGATGGCGTCCAGCAGGTCGGCCACGCCACGGCCGTGCAGGGCCGAAACCGGCCACGGCTCGCCGAGGCCCAGCGACCACAGCGAGGCGGCGTTGGGCTCCTGGCGCACATCGTCCACCTTGTTGGCCACAAGGAACACGGGCTTGTTGATCTTGCGCAGCAGCTTCACAACGTGCTCATCGGTGCTGGTGGGACCCACGTTGGAGTCGACCACAAACATCACGACGTCGGAGAGCTCGATCGCAACCTCGGCCTGGGCGGCCACGGAGGCGTCGATGCCGCGGGCATCGGGCTCCCACCCACCGGTGTCGACGAGCGAGAACTTGCGCTCGTTCCACTCGGCCTTATAGGTAACGCGGTCACGGGTCACGCCGGGGGTGTCCTCCACGACGGCCTCGCGGCGGCCGAGGATGCGGTTGACCAGTGCGGACTTGCCCACGTTCGGGCGGCCCACGATCGCCACAACCGGCAGGGCCGGCAGGTAGCGGATCGCGTTGGGGTCATCGGTGACGCCGGCGAGGACGTCGAAGTCATCCTCGTCCAGGTCGTATTCGTCTAGGCCCAGGCGCAGCGCGCTGGCGCGCTGGCTGATGAGCTCGTCATCGAGGCCTTCGAGGCGCTCGGCGAAATCCTCATCCGCGGGCAGGTCTTCGTAGTTGTCAGGTGACATCTGCGGTGTTCTCTTTCTGAAGGGAGCCCAGGTGTTGCGGGCTCGGTGGTGACCGCAAGGCGGTCGTACCCCCGGGGTCGGTGGACACCGGAGGGTCTATTCGGTTGTGTGTGCTGGCTCAGGTGTTGCGAGCCCGTTGTGTACCCGCTCGACAACCGCGGCAATGGTGGCCGGGAAATCGAGGTGGGTGGAATCGAGGGTGTAGACACCCTCGGCGGCAGTCATGAACTCGGTCACGGCGGAATCGGCACGATCCCGCTTGGCGAGTGCTTCGGCCGCGGTCTTGGCGGCATCACCGGTGAGCTCGGCTCCCCGGCGTGCGGCGCGCACCTCTTCCGAGGCGGTGAGCAGAATCCGAACCGGAGCGTCCGGAGCCACCACGGTTGTGATGTCGCGTCCCTCGACCACAATACCCGGCTTTTCGGTCGAGGCAATAATGGTGCGGAACAGGTTATTGACGAAGGTGCGAACCTCGGGAACCCGGGCCACCTGGCTCACCAGCGCCGAAATGCGCGGTTCGCGGATAGCCTCGGTGACCTCGGTGGATCCCACCAGGACAAAATACTCGTCGGGATCGGTACCGATGCGGTACTCGAATCCGGGCAGTGAGGCGATCACCAGCGCGGTATCCGAACCATCGACCCCGGCGTCATCCAGGTACCAGGCCAGCGCGCGGTAGGCGGCACCGGTGTCCAGGTAGGCAAAACCCAGCTGCTTCGCCGCGGCCTTGGAAACCGAGGACTTGCCGCTGCCGGCCGGGCCATCGACGGCCACCACAAATACGTTTGACATCTATACGCTCGCGATTCTCCAGCCGCGCGCCCCGAGATCCTCGATAGTGCGCTGCTTAACCTCGGGAAGGACCGCGATCTCGGCCAGGCCGATCTGGGCACCCGGTGAGTGCTCCAGGCGCAGGTCCTCCATGTTGACATTGATCTCACCGAGCTCGGTGAGGAGCCGGCCCAGCTGGCCGGGAGTATCGTCCACCATCACCACGATGGTGGCAAACCGCTGTGACTGGCCGTGCTTGCCGGGGATCCGGGCGACGCCGGAGTTGCCGGCGGCCATCGCATCGGCCACCGCGCGGCGGGCACCGGGGGCGTCCGGGTCGCGCAGGGCCTCGGTGACCGCGCCGAGACGGGCGATCATCGCCTCGAGTGCCTCGACCACGGGTCCCGAGTTGGCGGCGAGGATCTGCAGCCACAGCTCGGGCGCGCTTGAGGCAAGCCGGGTGGTGTCGCGCAGGCCCTGACCGGCCAGCTGGATCGCGGTATCGGGGGCATCGGCGAGGCCCGCGGCCAGCAGGCTGGACACCAGCTGCGGCAGGTGCGAAACCAGGCCCACCGAGGCGTCGTGCTCCTCGGGGGTCATCTCGATCAGCACGCCGCCCACGTCCAGCGCCACTGCCTCGATCAGGGCGAGGTCTTCGCGGCGGGTTTCCTCGTCGCGGCAGATCACCCAGGGACGCCCGAAGAACAGGTCGGCGCGGGCGGAGATCGCCCCGCCGCGCTCGCGTCCGGCCATCGGATGCGAACCGATGTAGCGGGTCAGGTCGATGCCGCGCGCCTCGAGGGTGCGCAGCGGTGCCAGCTTGACGCTGGCCACATCGGTGACCACGGCGTTGGGGTAGTCGGCGAGCGCGCGCTCGACCGCGTCGGCCACCACATCCGGCGGGACACACACGATCACCAGGCGGGGGGCGTCCCCCGCGGCGGGCAGGCGTCCGGCACCGTAGTCGACGGCCAGACGCAGATTGCTGGGTGAGGCGTCATCGAGGATAACCTCGACACCCTTGTCCCGCAGCGCCAGCCCGAGACTCGCCCCCAGCAGACCGGCACCGACGATGCGGACCGGACCCTGGGTGCGGGTCGCGTTGGATTTCTGTTCTACCATCGTTCCTGTTTATCTCAGATCGGGTGTGGTGACAAACCCCGGTTTGTTAGTAGCGCTTGCGGTCGTCCCGGCCGAAACGCTCGCCGCCACCGCGCGGGCCGCCATCGCGACGCTCGCCACCACGGCCGGGCTGCTTGGGTCCGGCGCTCTTGGGGCCGGCGCTCTTGGGGCCGGCGGCGCGATAATCATCGCGTCGCTCGCCACCGGAGCGGCCGCCACGGTCCTGTGCCCCGGCACCGCGGGCACGGTAGTCGCCGCGCTCGGGACGGCCGGCACGGTCGCCGTGGCCCGAACGCTCGGGGCGTCCGCCGCGCTCGTCGCGGGAGTAACCGCCGCGGTTCTCGCCGCGGTTGTAGCCACCACGCTCGCCGCCACGGCGTTCTCCGCCGCGGTTATCCGTGCCGCGGTTGTCGCGGCTGTAGCCGCCCTCGCGAGGTGCCCGGTCATAGCCGCCGCGTCCGCCGCGCTCGTCACGGGAGTAACCGCCACGGTTCTCGCCGCGGTTGTCACGGCTGTAGCCGCCCTCACGAGGTGCCCGGTTGTCCCGGTCGTAGCCGCCGCGCTCGGGACGGCCGCCGCGGTCATCCCGGTTATAGCCGCCCTCACGGGGAGCCCGGTCATAGCCTCCGCGTGCATCGCGGTTGTAGCCACCCTCACGCGGAGCGCGGTCGTAACCGCCGCGACCCTCGCCCCGGTTGTCCCGGCCATAGCCACCCTCGCGGGGTGCTCGATCCTCGCGGTTGAAGCCACGCTCACGCGGTCCACCCTCGCGCGGTCCACGCTCGCCGCGACGCTCGTCCCGGCCGGTGCGCTTGGGGCCACGCTCGGTGGGCACGTAGGCCCCACGCTCGCCGCCGCGCTGAGCGCGGTAGCCGCCGTTGCGCTTGGCCTCACGGTCCTCGCGCTCACGCTCGGCCTGACGGCGCTCGATGTGGTCAATCTCGATGTGCTCGGCCGGCTGGGCGCTGGCCTTGCGGGCCAGGGTCAGCACGCGACCCAGCTCGGCGGCGCTGAGCTCGCGGTAGCGGCCCTGCGGCAGGGTGCCCAGGTGCAGCGGTCCAAACGAGCGACGCACCAGGTCGATGACCGGGTGACCGACGTGGGCCAGCATGCGGCGCACGATGCGGTGCTTACCCGAGTGCAGGGTGATCTCGATCATCGAGGTCTTGCCCGACTCGTCCATCAGGCGGGCGCGGTCTGCGCGGATCGGGCCGTCATCCAGCTCGATGCCGCGCAGCAGGCGCGTGATCGTAGCCTGGGTGATGGTGCCGGAAACCCGGGCGATATAGGTCTTGGTCACACCGAAGGAGGGGTGCGCGAGAACGTTGGCCAGCTCACCATCGTTGGTGAGGATGATCAGACCCGAGGTCTCCTGGTCGAGGCGGCCCACGTTGTACACGCGCTCCTCGAACTCCGAGGTGTACGCCGAGAGGTCGGGACGACCGTTTTCATCGGCGAGGGAGGAAACCACACCCACCGGCTTGTTGAGCATCACATAACGCTTGGTCTCGTCGAGCTGAACGGCCTGGCCGTCCACCGAGACGAGATCAACCTCGGGGTCGATGCGGCGACCGAGTTCGGTCACAACCTGACCGTTCACCTCGATCCGACCGGCGGTGATCATGTCCTCACACACGCGGCGGGAGGCGACACCGCGCTGAGCGAGTACCTTCTGCAGGCGTACGCCGTCGGGCTGGTTGGTGGGGTGAAGCGGGGAAGCGGGCATCCGCGAGGTTTCCTATTCTGTGGTCAGGCAGGGCGCAGGTCGGAGTCGAATCCGTCCGCACCATCGGGCAGCAGCGGTGAGATCGGCGGGAGCTCGTCCAGGGAGTTCAGTCCCAACTGGGTGAGCAGCAGATCGGTGGTGCCGTAGTGTATGGCGCCGGTCTCGGAATCGGTGAATACCTCGGTGATGAGGCCACGGCCGGCGAGCGTGCGCACCACCGAGTCTACGTTGACTGCACGGATGGCTGCTACCGCACCGCGGGTGATCGGCTGCTTATAGGCGATCACGGCCAGTGTTTCCAGGGCTGCGGGCGATAAACGGGCGGGATTTTGGGTGTGCACATAGTCGGTCACCACCTCGTCGTAGTCGGTGCGGACGTAGATTCTCCAGCCGCCACCCACCTCGCGCAGCTCAAATCCGCGGCGTACGCCTCCGGCCAGCAGCCCGTCAAAGTCGGCCACCAGGTTGGCGATCGCCTGACGTACCTCACGCAGCGGTGCCCCCACGGCCGAGGCCAGGTCTACCAGCGGCTGGGGCTCGTCGGCAACGATCAGGATCGCCTCGAGCGCACGCTCGAGCGGGAGGTCGGCGGCGGCATGCGGGGCGAGCGGGGAGTCCGAGGCTGCTTCGGCACCCGTGACGTCCGAGGACAGGGATTCGGCGGCCAGGGATTCAGTAGGCTGTGCCTCGGCAGCCAGCGGCTCGGCCATCGAGGTGCCCGCGACCGTCGGCTCCGCAGCCAGGGTTTCAGCGGACAGCGGCTCAGTTGTCATAGTCGGCTCCGAGGTTCACGAGGTTTTGGGCATCCCAGTCGAGCGCGCTCCAGGTCACGGTGAGTTCACCCAGCGGTTCGATCTGTTCAAAGGTCACCGCGGCATGGCGGTACAGCTCCAGCAGCGCCAGGAAACGGGCGACCACGATCCCGCGCTCGCTCACCCCGGACACCAGTTCCCGGAAGCTTTTCGGTTCTCCCCCGCGCAGCATCGCCACCAGGTGCGCGGCCTGCTCGCGGATGCTCACCAGCGGCGCGTGTAGGTGGTCGAGGCCCACGGTGGGGATCTCCCGCGGGGTCAGCGCGATCAGCGCGAGCGCGGCGAAGTCCTGCGGTCCCAGCGTCCAGTGCAGTTCGGGGGTGCGGGCGCGGAACTTCTCCTCCAGGCGCACCGTACGCGGATGCCGGGTCGATTCCACCCGGAGTCGCTCCTCAAACCAGCGTGCGGCCTCCTTAAAGGCGCGGTACTGCAATAGCCGGGCGAACAGCAGGTCACGGGCTTCGAGCAGGGCCGCATCCTCGGCGTCCACCACCTCGCCCTGGGGCAGCAGCCCGGCGATCTTCAGATCCAGCAGGGTCGCCGCCACCACGATAAATTCCGAAGCCTTATCCATCTCCTCGGCCGCATCGAGCCCGCGCAGGTACTCCAAAAACTCGTCGGTGACCGCCGAGAGGGCGATCTCGGTGATGTCGAGTTCGCGCTTGCCGATCAGGGTCAGCAGCAGGTCGAACGGGCCGTCGAAGTTATCCAGGGCAACCCGAAACACCCCGGAATCCGGGGCTTCAAGCATCGAATCAGGCGACGGCACCACGCGCTACCAGCTCACGCGCGAGCTGACGGTAGGCCTTGGCGGCCTGATGCTCCGGCGCAAAATCGGTGATCGGAACCCCGGCCACGCTGGCGTCGGGGAACTTCACGGTGCGACCGATCACGGTCTCCAGCACCGAGTCGCCAAACGCCTCGACCACGCGCTCCAGCACCTCGCGCGAGTGCAGGGTACGGGAGTCGTACATGGTGGCGAGGATTCCGTCGAGCTTGATCGCCGGGTTCAGCCGGTCGCGCACCTTATCGATGGTCTCGATCAGCAGGGCCACCCCGCGCAGCGCGAAGAACTCGCACTCCAGCGGGATCAGCACGCCGTGGGAGGCGGTGAGGGCGTTGACGGTCAGCAGGCCGAGCGAGGGCTGGCAGTCCACCAGGATCACGTCGTATTCGGCGCTGACCTTGCGCAGCACGCTGGCGAGGATCTGCTCGCGGGCAACCTCACCCACCAGGTGCACCTCGGCGGCGGACAGGTCGATGTTGGCGGGGATCAGGTCGAGCCCGGGCACCTTGGTCGAGACGATCGCCTCGTGCGGATCCTTGGTGTGCCCCAGCAGCAGGTCGTAGATCGTGGGGGTGTCGTGGGCCACCACCCCGAGGCCGGCGCTCAGCGCACCCTGCGGGTCGAAGTCGACCGCGAGGACCCGGCGGCCATAGGCCGCAAGCGCCGCTCCCATGCTGATGGTCGTGGTGGTCTTGCCCACGCCACCCTTCTGATTGCACAGCGAGATGATGCGCGCGGGACCGTGCTCGGACAGCGGGGCCGGCTCGGGGAACTCGGTCTGAATGCGGCCGGTCGGGCCGAAGTCGATGCCCTCAAGCGGTGTGTTCTGTCCTGCTCTGGCCACTGCGTATCCCAACGTCCGGCGAATTCCTGCGGTTGCATACCGATTCTACCGGCGACCACCCACATCACCACCGAGGGCGCGCCCGTCCGCCATTTCCGCGAAGCCACCGCTCCGAGCGAGGACCATCCCCACGGGTTGAGGCGGTGGACGCCGGTCCGCCACGATGTTCTTCGACCGCCTTCTCTTTTCCCGCGGGCCCCGCTACCCCTAGACTCCCCTCAGCGGCACATCGAGCCACCCGCAGCGTTAGGGAGATCATGAGTACCATCACACAGCCTCGCCTCGGCCTCGCGGCCCATCCGGTCGCGGGCATTCTCCGTGTGGCGTTTGGTTTGCTCACGCTGGCGGCGATCACCGGCTCGCTGATCCATTCGGCGAGCCAGGGACCGGTCAACCCGTTTAACTTCTTTGGATACTTCACGATCCAGAACAACCTGCTGATGGGTGTCGTCCTGATCGTGGTGGCCATTCGCAGCCTGAGCGGACGCGCCCCCTCCCTCGGTTGGAGCCTCGCCCGCGGGTTCGCGGTGTCCTATATGGCCGTGGTGGGCATCGTCTATAACACGCTGCTGGTCGGGGTGGATGGCGGAGCCTCGCTGCCCTGGAGCAACTTCGTGATGCACGTCCTGTTCCCGCTCATCGCGGTCCTCGACTGGATCGTCTTCACCGACCGGGTCACCCTGCCCTGGCGCACCTTCTGGTGGGTGCTCGTGTATCCGGCGGTGTGGACCATCGTGGTCCTGATCCGCGGCGCGACCGACGGCTGGGTTCCCTACCCCTTCCTCAACCCGGCAAACGGCTACGGCGTCGTGGCGCTCTACTGTCTGGGCGTCGTGGTGGCTTTCCTGGTGTCGGCCGCGGTGGTGTACTGGATCGCCCGCATCCGCCCGGGACGCGACCCCCGCTAAGCACCCGAAAAAGGCCCGGAAAAGGCCCGGAATCCTCGGATTCCGGGCCTTTTCTCTGTAACGAAACGGGCCGGTTACGGCACCACAACCGCCCGGCCGACGATCGAACCGTCGTGCAGGCGGGCATAGGCAGTGGGGGCATCGGCGATGTCGAAGCGCTCCACACTGACCTTCAGCTGTCCGGTGCGGGCGAGGGCCAGCACCTCGATCAGCTCGCCGCGGCTCCCCCAGAAGGGCGCACGCACGCTGGCTCCGGCGGGAACCGTGCCGTAGCCCACCGGGACGCTGCCGCCGCCGATGCCGACCACCTCGATCGCTCCGTCGATCCGCACCGAGGCTCGGGCGGTTTCCAGGGTCGGGGCGGCGCCCACAAAGTCGAAGACCACGTCTGCCCCCACACCGCCGGTGAGCGCGCGGATCGCCGCCGGGGCGTCGGCGTTGGAGAGCACCACGTGGTGGGCCCCCACCTCGCGGGCGTGGGCGAGCTTTTCCTCGTTCACATCCAGCGCGATGACCGTGGCCGGGGTCAGCGCCCGCAGGATCTGAATACCCACGTGGCCGAGGCCACCGGTCCCGATCACCACGGCGGTCGAGCCGGCGGGCAGGGTGGCCAGCTGGTGTTTGATCGAGTGGTACGGGGTCAGCCCGGCGTCGGTGAGGGAAACAAACTCGACCGGGTCGAGGCCCTGCAGTGAAACCAGGTGGCGGGCGCTATCGACGATCATGTATTCGGCCATCCCGCCCTGCGCGCCCAGTCCGGGCGGGCGGATACCCAGCTTGGCGGCGTTCGGGCAGTAGTTTTCGCGGCCGCGGGTGCACTCATCGCACGCGCCACAGCCCCAGGGGCCGTAAACGGCCACGTCGTCGCCGACCGAGAACTCGGTGACACCCTCGCCGAGCTTGTCCACGATTCCGGCGGCTTCATGGCCCAGGGTCATCGGCAGCGCATGCCCCATAACCGACTGCGGCAACCCCATCACAAACCAGTCCGAATGGCAGAGCCCCGCGGCGGTAATCCGCAGCCGAACCTGGCCGGGCTTGGGCTCGGGAATCGGGATTTCGCGCACCTCGGGTGCACGGCCGATTTCCACGTACTGTACGGCCTTCATGTTCATGTGGTGCTCTCCTCCTCCGCGAGGCACGGTTTGTCCCCGCACCTCCACGCTACTCGCGTCGTCGCGGGAAAAGCCGCCCCCGTCGGGGTTTGCACCCCCGATCCCGATAACGAGAAAGTCGGTCCCCGGCGGGCACCCGTCGAGCCGAATAATCCGGCTCGCGAGTACCCATCGAGCGGAAAAACGCGACTAGCGAGCCCGGGGATGCGCCTGCACAAACATCTCGCGCAGCGAATCGGCGGTCACCCGGGTATAGATCTGGGTGGTCGCGACCGAGGAGTGCCCCAGCAGCTCCTGAACCACACGCACGTCGGCCCCACCCTGCATCAGGTGGGTGGCAAATGAGTGACGCAGCGAGTGCGGGGATACCTCGCTGCTAATCTCCGCCCGATCGGCGGCCCGGCGGATAATCAGCCAGGCGTTTTGCCGGGAAACCCGGGATCCACGCGCCCCCAGGAACAGTGCCGGAGTGGCCAGCCCGCGGGCGGAGAAGATTGGGCGGGCACGCACCAGGTACGCGTCCAGTGCCGCGCGGGCGTAGGAGCCCACCGGGACGACGCGCTCCTTATTGCCCTTGCCGCGCAGGCGCAGGATGTCGCCGTCGATCAGGTCGTCCACGTTGAGGTCCACGGCCTCGCTGACCCGGGCGCCGGTCGCATAGAGCAGTTCCAGCAGGGCGCGATCACGCAGCGACTGGGGATCGTCCCCCGCCACTGCCGCCAGCAGCGCCTCGACCTCGTCGATGCGCAGCGCCTTGGGCAGTCGTGAGGGGAGCTTGGGCGGGAGGACCTCGCGGGCGCTATCACGCTCCAGATCGCCCTCCTCCAGGAGGAACCGGTGCCAGCCGCGGACGGCCGACAGAATGCGGGCGACGCTCGCCGCCGCGAGACCCGACTCGGTGAGCGAGCGCCCAAACAGCGCGATGTGTTCGGGGCTGACGTTTCCCAGGTCGGCAATGTCCTGCTCGCCGAGCCACGCCAGATAGCGGTTCAGGTCGCGCCGATACGCGAGCAGGGTGTTGTGCGAGCGACCCCGCTCGATGCTCAGATGGCGCAGATAGTTTTCCAGCTGCCGTTTCGGATCGGCGGCCACGGGCTAGTCCTCGGTCGAGAACTTCGGGTGCCGGATCCAGGGCTCGTGGGCGTCGCCCAGGCTCGCCCAACCGCGGCGGCGCGAAGCCTCGGCGGCCAGCACGCCCACCACGAGCAGCGAGTTTTGGATCCGGCGATCCAGGGCGGCCTCCACGGCCTCCTCAAGCGGAACCCACAACTTTTCGATATCGGCTTCCTCGGCCTCGCGTTCAAACGCGGGCAGGTCGCTGATGCCGCGAGCCAGGTAGATGCGGATAACCTCATCGCTGCCGCCGGGGCTGGTGGCAAATTCGGAGAGCAGGGACCAGTCGGTGGCGGCCAGATCGGCTTCCTCGGCCAGCTCGCGCTGCGCGCCGATCAGCGGGTCTTCCCCGGCGATATCCAGCAGGCCCGCGGGCAGCTCCCAGTCCCGGGTGCGGATCGGGTGCCGGTACTGGCGGATCAGCAGCACACGCTCCTGATCATCCAGTACCAGCACCGCAACCGCACCCGTGTGATCCATGTACTCCCGGGTGATGTCACCGCCGGGGTACCGGATCACATCACGTCGAATGTTCCAGACCGCTCCCTCAAACACCGCCTCGCTGGAGGCGATGGGCGGGTGTGAGGGAACGTCCCGGAGCTGTTCGGACATGTTAGTCGGCGACCACGCTTTCGGCACCGTTCTCGGCGAACAGCTTGGTCGCGTCGTGACGCTCCAGCGCCGCGGCTACCAGGCCACGGAACAGCGGGTGAGCACGGTTCGGACGCGAGCGCAGCTCGGGGTGCGCCTGGGTCGCGATGTAGTACGGGTGTACCTCGCGCGGCAGCTCCACAAACTCCACCAGGTCACCGTTCGGGCTGGTGCCCGAGAAGACCAGTCCGGCCTCGGCGATCTGGTCGCGGTAGCGGTTGTTGACCTCATAGCGATGACGGTGACGCTCGGTGATGAGCTCGGATCCGTACACCTCGGCGGCGAGCGAGCCCGGGGCCAGTGCGGCCTCGTACTCACCCAGGCGCATGGTGCCGCCCATGTCGCCCGAGGCGATGATGTCGACCTGCTCGGCCATGGTTGCGATCACCGGGAACTCGGTGTTCTCGTCGAACTCGGTCGAGGATGCTCCGGCCAGGCCGGCCTCGTTCCGGGCGTACTCGATGACCATGGTCTGCAGACCCAGGCACAGGCCCAGGGTCGGGATCTTGTTCTCGCGGGCGAACTTCAGCGCGCCCAGCTTGCCCTCGATGCCGCGGATGCCGAAGCCTCCGGGCACGCAGATGCCGTCGAGTCCGGCGAGAGCCTTGGCGGCACCCTCCGGGGTCTCGCAGTCATCCGAGGGGATCCAGCTCAGGTTGACCTTGGTCTGGTTGGCGAACCCGCCGGCGCGCAGCGCCTCGGTGACCGAGAGGTAGGCGTCGGGCAGGTCGATGTACTTGCCCACCAGGCCGATGTTGACCTCGTGCTTGGGCTCGGCGACCGCGTCCAGCAGGGTGTTCCAGCCGGATTCGCCGGACCAGTCGACCTCGCCGGCCTCGAGGCCCAGCTGGTCGATGATGTAGGAGTCGAGGCCCTGGTTGTTGAGCATCGAGGGGATCAGGTAGATCGAGGGCACGTCAACGGTGTTGATGACACCCTCTTCCTCGACGTCACACATCAGCGCAATCTTGCGCTTATTGGCCTCGGTGACCGGGCGGTCCGAGCGCAGCACCAGCGCGTCGGGCTGGATACCGATCGAGCGCAGGGCGGCAACGGAGTGCTGGGTCGGCTTGGTCTTCTGCTCGCCCGAGGCACCCATGAAGGGCACCAGGGACACGTGCACGAAGAACACGTTGCGACGGCCGAGCTCGTGGCGCAGCTGACGTGCGGCCTCGATGAACGGCTGGGATTCGATGTCACCGACGGTGCCACCCACCTCGGTGATGATCACGTCGGGGCGGGGTTCCTCGGTGGCCTGCAGGCGCATGCGACGCTTGATCTCATCGGTGATGTGCGGGATAACCTGCACGGTGTCACCGAGGTATTCGCCGCGACGCTCCTTGGCGATGACCTCCGAGTAGATCTGTCCGGTGGTCACGTTGGCCGCCTGGGACAGGTTGATGTCGAGGAAGCGCTCGTAGTGTCCGATATCAAGATCGGTCTCGGCGCCGTCGTCGGTCACGAAGACCTCGCCGTGCTGGAACGGGTTCATCGTTCCGGGATCGACGTTCAGGTACGGGTCAAGCTTCTGCATGACCACGTGCAGACCGCGGGCGGTCAGCAGGTTGCCCAGGCTCGCGGCGGTGAGCCCCTTGCCCAACGAAGAAACGACACCACCGGTCACAAAAATATGCTTGGTTGTGTCGTTCTGAGATACCGCGTTTGATTTATTCACCACGGGCTTTGATCCTATCAGCAATATCGGGACTCGGCTAGCGCCGGGGTCCTGGGGACGAGGAGTCCGCCGTGATGGCGGGGGAAAGTGCCGCGGCGGGGGCCGCGGCACTCGGTGAGTCGTGTGAGGCGAGGAAAATCACGGGGCCGCGTTTTCCGAGGCGGCCAGGGCGAGTAGCTCCCCGGCGTGAGGCACCGAAATTCACGGGGTCGCGTTTTCCGAAGCCGCCAGGGCGAGTAGCTCCCCGGCGTGGGCCAGCGCGTTTTCCGAATCTGCCAGACCCGAGAGCAGCCGGGCCATCTCGGCCAGGCGCTCATCCTCGCGCAGCTGGCGCACACTCGATGCGGTGACGCGTCCGTCATCATCCTTAACCACCGCCAGGTGGTTGCCGGCGAAGGCGGCGACCTGGGCCAGGTGGGTGACCACGATGACCTGGGCGCTGCGGGCGAGGGACGCCAGGCGTCGGCCGATCTCGATTGCCGCCGCCCCGCCGACCCCGGCGTCCACCTCGTCAAACACGAAGGTGGGCAGCGGCTCATTGGTCGCGATAACAACCTCGAGGGCCAGCATGACCCGGGAGAGCTCACCGCCCGAGGCACCCTTGGCCACCGGACGCGGCTCGGCGCCGTTGTGCGGGGCCAGCAGGAAGGTGATCTGGTCGGTGCCGTGGCTGCCGGGCTCGGGCAGCGGCTCGACGGCCACGGTGACCTTGGCCTGGGCCATGGCCAGCGCCGTCAGCTCGGTGGAGACCGCGGCCGACATCCGGGTGGCGGCGGCCGTCCGCACGGCCGTCAGCTCGGCGGCGGTGGTCAGGACGGCCGCATGCTCGGTTTCGACCCGGGCACCGAGTTCGTCGATCCGGGACTCGTCGGAGTCGAGTTCCAGCAGGCGCTGGGAGCCCACGGCCCGCAGTTCCAGCACGTCCTCGTAGCGCGGACCGTGCTTGCGCACCAGGTTGGAGAGCAACGCGCGGCGCTCCTGAATCTGTTCGAGTTCGTGGGCACCATCGGAGTCGAGGGTCGCCAGGTAGGTCGAGAGCTCGCCGGTCAGCTCGGCCACCTGGTATCCCAGCCCGGTGAGCTGTTCGACGATCGGAGCGAGGGTTGCGTCAAAGCCTACGGCGCGCTCCAGCTGACGCCGCGCGTGATCCAGCAGCGCCGACACGTCGGCACCACCCTCGATCTCCTCGGCCGAGAGTGCCTCGCGGGCGCTGGCGGCGGCCAGACGCAGGTCCTCGACGTTGGTGAGGCGTTCGGCGAGCGCGGTCAGCTCATCCTCCTCGCCGGGCTGCGGATCGGCGGCCTCGATCTCCTCCAGCGCGATCCGCAGGCGCTCGGCCTCGGCATGGCGCAGGTCGCGCTGCTCGATCAGCATCGCCAGGGTTTCGCGGGTGGTTTTCCAGGTTTCGAAGGCGGTGGTGTACGCGGTGAGCGCGCGGCGCAGTTTTTTGCCGGCGAAGCGGTCCAGCGCATCGCGCTGGGCGGAGGCGGTGCGCAGGCGCATCTGATCGGACTGTCCGTGCAGCACCACGAGCTTTTCGCCCAGCTCGGCCAGCACGCCGATCGGGGCTGACCGTCCGCCCACCTGCGCGCGGCTGCGGCCCTCGGCGGATACCGAGCGCCCCAGGGTCAGTTCGACCCGGTGCTCCCCCGCCTCGTTCACGCCGATCTCGTCCAGCAGTCCGCCGGCATCGCGCACGCGCTCGGCCACGCCGGTTGCCTCGTCGATGTTCCAGCGGCCGTCCACACTCGCCTGATGCGCGCCACGGCGTACGGCTGCAGCATCCGCCCGGCCGCCCAGCAGGAGACCCAGCGCGGTCACCACCATGGTTTTGCCCGCGCCGGTCTCCCCGGTGATCGCGGTAAATCCCGGACCGAGCGGCAGCGATGCCTGCGCGATCACGCCGAGATCCCGAATGTCAATGCTTTCGATCATGACGCTCCTCCGCGTGTGCGTGTTGCCCGAGTGTGGGTCACTTGCCGTCTCCGCGCCAGCCGGTCACCGGCAGGCGGAACTTCTGTACGAGTCGATCGGTGAAGGGACCCTGGTGCAGGCGTGCCAGCCGGATGGGGACACCCGAGCGACGCACGATCACGTGCGCGCCGCGGCCCAGCTCGAAGGTGCGACGTCCGTCACACCACAGCACGCCGGTCCCCGCGTTGCGCTGGAGCAGACGAATGCCGATCGAGGATTCGGGGGCCACCACGAGCGGGCGCGCGAACAGCGCGTGGGCGCTCAGCGGCACCAGCATGATCGCCTCGACCGTGGGCCAGATCACCGGGCCGCCGGCGGAGAACCCGTAGGCGGTGGAGCCGGTGGGGGTCGAGACGACAACCCCATCGCATCCAAACGAAGACAGCGGGCGGTCGTCCACCTCGAGCAGCACCTCAAGCATGCGCTCGCGGCTGGCCTTTTCCACGGTGGCCTCGTTAAGAGCCCAGGTCTCGTAGACGATCTCGCCGTCCTGTTCCACGGCCACCGCGAGGGTCAGCCGCTCCTCGACCACGTAGTCGCCGGTGATCGCCCGGTGTACGGCGTCGTCCAGGTCGTCGCGCTCACTCTCGGCGAGGAATCCCACGTGGCCCAGGTTGATGCCCAGCAGCGGGGCCGGATGCCTGCGCACCAGCTCGGCGGCGCGCAGGATCGTCCCGTCGCCTCCCAGCACGATCACGATTTCCAGATCGGCCGCGGTGATGTCCTCATCCAGCAGCAGGACCGGTCCGGTTTCGACGCCGGCCGCGCAGATGTCGTCCCGCTCGCTGCGTTCCAGGACCGGGGTGGCCCCGGCCAGACGCAGCTGGTTGATAACGTGCAGGGCGGCTTCGATGGAGTCGTCCCGTCCGGTGTGCGAAACAACTAGGATCGGGCGTAAATTGGCCGTGGTCATGCCGTGGACTTCCCCTCCGCGGCGAGCTTCTTCACCGTCTCTTCCCATTCTGACGGATTTCCGCTGGTCGCGGCAGGGTCGGCGTCGTGAATCTTCGCATCACGGAACCACACCAGGTATTCCAGGTTGCCCGCGCCGCCGGTGATCGGGCTGGGCAACAGGCCCGCGGTGGCCAGACCCAGATCCCAGGCGTGCCACAGCACGGTGGCAATCGCATGGGCACGGAGGTCGGCCTTGCGCACGATCCCCTCCTTGATCCCCGACTTGCCCACCTCAAACTGCGGCTTAATCAGCAGCAGGAAGTCGGCCCCGGGCTCGGCCGCATCACGCAGCGCTTGCAGCACCAGGGTCAGCGAGATGAAGGAGAGATCGCCCACCACGAGGCTCGGCAGGGAGTTGGTGACGCTCTTATGCTGCAGGTGCTGACCCTGGAGGTCGCGCACGTTGAGGCCCTCAAAGACCCGCACGCCCTCGTCGGCGCGCACGGAGGCGGCGAGCTGATCGTGACCCACGTCCACCGCAAACACTTCGCGGGCGCCGCGCTCGCGCAGCACCTGGGTGAAGCCGCCGGTGGAGGCGCCGGCGTCCAGCGCGACGCGGCCGGTGGGATCCACCGGGAAGTTATCCAGCGCGCTCAGCAGTTTGTGCGCGGCACGGCTCACATAGTGGGAGTCGCCGTCCACCGAGAGTTCCTGGCTTTCGGACACCTTGGTGGATGCCTTGAGGGTCGTGGCACCGTCCACCCGAACCCGAGCCTCGGCGATCAGCGCGGCCGCGGCCGAACGGGAGCGGGCGAGGCCACGCTCGGCTAGGGCAGCATCCAGGCGGATCATCGGTTCTCCTCGGAGGTCAGGGTGATGCGGTCGGAGGCATCCAGGGTGTCGGACAGATCGCGGACAATCTCGGCGAGCGCCTCGGCACGCCGATCCAGATCCAGCGCCTCGGCAGCCCGAGCGCGCTCGGCGGTGGTGGCCTGCTCCGCTGAGGCTGCCTGCTCTGCGGAAGCTGTGGCCTGCGCGGAGGTTGCGTGCCCCGCGGAAGGCGCGGTGTGCTCGTCGCCGCGGCCGGCACGCTCGCCGGGGCGCGGGCCGGGCAGGCCTACGCCGGGGCGGGGATCGGATGTATCACTCACGGTCCCAGCGTATCGTGGACCACCGTCACGGACGACGCCCCGCCCGCGCCCGCATCCAATTACGCGCATCGCTCCCGGCATCACGGTCCCCGGGTCCCTCGCACACACCAAAGCCGCCGCGCCGCGGTGCCCGAGGGCATCACGACGCGGCGGCCGGGTTTTATGAGGCGGCGTCCGGGTTCTGCAACGCGGCGCCCCGAGGTGTTACTCGGCCGCGGCCTGTCGACGACGCTTGAGCACGAAGCCCAGGCCCAGCAGCAGGAGAACCCCACCCAGCAGCAGGGCTCCGGCCACATCGGAACCGGTCTGCGAGAGCTCGCCCGGTCCACCGGCAGCGGCGGGGGCCGCGGGATCACCGGTCACGGTCAGCGGGATCTCACCGCGGGCGGTCTTGCCCTCGAGGATCAGCGTGTGCGCACCGGCGGGAGTACCGGCGGGAATCGCCACGTCGGCTTCGAGACGCCCCTGGGTGTCCGCGTTGACCACGGCCAGACGCACCGGGGTCGAGTGCAGCCAGATTTCCACCGGCTCATCCGCGGCGAATCCGGCGGCGGACACGTGCACGGTCCCACCCACGGCCACGCTGGACTTCCCCACGGTCACCGGGACGGTGACCCGGGTGTCCGAGGTGCTCGGCGTCGAAGGCTGAGTGCTCGGCCCGGTGGAGGGCTCGGTCGAGGGCCCCTGGGTCGGGCTGGTCGGCGGCACGCTCGGCCCGGTTGAGGGACCCGTAGAAGGCGCGGTCGAGGGCCCAGTCGAGGGCTCGGTGGAAGGCCCCGTGGACGGGCCGGTCGAAGGCCCGGTCGAAGGACTGGTCGACGGCTCCGGCGTCGGGCTGGTCGGCGGGGTACTCGGGTCGGTGGCCGGGGTCACCGTCACCTTGAGCGACAGCGGTGCCAGCGCGGTACCGGCCGGGTAGGTTCCACCGAACAGGTCCCGTCCGGTTTCGGCCAGCACGGTCGGTGCGGCGGTGATCGTGATCGAGCCATTGGCATCGGTCTTCAGCACCGAGCCGGACAGATCCGCGGTTGCGATCAGGACCGGGGCACCCGCCGGGGTGTCCACGCCGCCCATCGACCGAGCCGAGTAGGTGGCGAAGATCGAGGCCGTGGTTCCGGAAATCTCGACCCGCGGATCGGTGAGCACGCTGCGCAGCTGCCAGGTGTCGCCCACCAGGTGACCGAGGTAGGTCACGGTCCCGGAGAACGCGATCGAGGTGGTGGGTGCCTTCGTGGTTTCGGTCAGCGGGAAGGTGACGATACCGGCGGCATCGGCCACGGCCCCGCCGGTCCCGGTGATCGATCCCTTGGCGATGTCGCCGAGGATGTACTTGCGGAATGCGTCGTGCACACCCCAGACCGCCGAACCGGTGATGCTTCCGGGCTTTCCGGGCGGGGTGCTGGGCTCGGTCGAGGGATCCGGGGTCGGGCTGGTCGGCGGGGTACTCGGGTCGGTCGAGGGCTCCGGGGTGGATCCGTGTCCCTCTCCGCCGTCGACGGCGGGACCGTTGGCGGTGGAGGGGGTGCTAGTTGCGGTGAAGGTGCCCGAGAGCGGGTTGGGGACCTTGCGAGCGTTGCCCTCGGCCGAGGCCGAGGTGGTCATCCACCAGCCGCGCAGGCCCGGGGTCAGGTAGTCGATAAACGACTTGGGGAACGAGTTGGGCGAGGCCGCCGCTCCCGGTGCCTGATACACGCGACCCGCATAGTCCGGGGTTCCGGAAATCTTGGTGCTGCCATCGGACTGCGCCTCAAGCTTGAGCGCGGCAAAGGTGGCCACGGTCACGCGCTTGAATCCCGCCGACACGTTGGTCTTGGACTCGCCCCAGGCCACGTCGAAACTCAGCGCGGCCGAACCGTCGGCCTGGCGGATCAGGTAGGGGTTGGCGAAGGTCAGGAACACGTCGGGGGCAAGGCCCGGGTAGGGACGGTACTCAATCGCGTCGCTCCAGCCGATCTGGGCGGCACCGGTTTTCGGATCGCTCCATCCCTGTCCACCCGAGAAGGTGAACAGTCCGGCGCGGTCCACGGCCACCTCGCCATACGGGTGGGTTTCCCACTCGTTGGCGTAGTCCGAGATGTCCCAGGTGAGGGCGTTTCCGCTGGTCTCGACGGCCCCGGCGGGTGCTGCGGCGAGCGCGGGTGCCTTCGGCCCGGTGAAGGCCGGGTTGGGCTCGGCGGGCTTGGTCGGGGCGGTGCCGTCCTGGCCGGGGGCCGGGGCCAGCGCGCTGACGACCGGCAGCGCTCCGGCCACCGCGATCTTCGAGATCGCCGAGTTGGTCGCGCTGATCGGGTTGCCATCATACGGGTGGGAGACAAACACCGCGTTATTGGTGGGGTCTGCGGCCACGGCCCAGAGGTTAGCGCTGCCGGCACCGTAGTCGCGGACCACTCCGGCTGTCACAAAGTCCACGGCGATCTTCGAGGTCCAGGTGTCGGGGCTGATCACGCGTAGGGCCGCATCGGCGCTGGAGGTCACATAGACCTCGTGGCTGCGGGCATCCACGGCGATGCCGCGGGTGGTATCACCGAGCCCGATCGGGCTACCGAGGATCAGGTTGGTGTCGGTGTCGACCACCACGAGCTTGCCATCCTGGTCATCGCTCATCCAGTCGGCGTCATAGGCCACGTAGAGGTGGTGCAGGACCGGGTCGATGCCCAGCGAGGTCAGGTAACCGCCGATGGGTCCGCCGGGGAATTCAAAGGTGCCCACGCCGATCTGGATCGAGGAGAGCCAGGTGTTGGTTTTCAGGTCGATGGCGGTGATCACATCCGCGCTACCCTTATCGCCCACCCAGAGCTTGCCGGCGGCGGGGTCGATCACGATGTTTGTCAGCGACGGAAACTTGGCGGTGCTCACCGAGATCGGGGCGCCCACGGTACCGGCGTCGATGCCCACCGGAACCACCTGGGTCGAGGTTGCCAGATACACGGTGCGGGTGGCCGGGTAGAAGGCCATCGAACTCACGCTGGTGGGGGTTCCGGCAATGGTCTTTAGGACGCTTCCGCTCGCCAGGTCCACCACGTCCAGGGTTCCCTGCATGCCGCTCTTATCGTCGGCTGCGGTGCGGGCACGCGGGACGAAGGCGGTGTTGGTAGCCGGGTCGACCACGAGCTTGTCGATGCCGCTGCTGAACGGGATCGAGGTGTCCCCCACGGTGAAGGTCGGGGTGCTCACCCGGGTCAGCGCACCGGTCTTGGTTTTCGAATCGTCGGTGGGCACATAGAGGGCACCGTTGCGCTCATCCAGAGCGAACGATCGGGCCTGCTTGCCGGCGGCTACCGAGGACGAGTAGGTGTAGGAGCGGGTGTTGTCTCCGGCTGCCTGCGCGGGTGCGGCACCGATGAGCGGTGCCAACACGAGCGCGCCGATCAGCGGCGCAACACTCAGCGCTCGATGAAGAGTAATCACGAAGGACTCTTTCCGAGTGTGGTGTGGGGGAAGGAGCATCGCCCGACCACAGTCACTGTTGATCAGGCTAGCCTTACCTAGCTTAGGTTAGGGATGCCTTATTAACCTATTTCTCGGAGAAAATCGCCTCCCAAAACCCGAAAAGCCGGGGCCCGTCGCGCCGATCGCGCGTACGGGCCCCGACCAGAGAAAGGGCTAGACCCCCTCCTCGCGGCGGCGCTTGAGCACAAAGCCCAGCCCCAGGAGCAGCAGCACGCTGCCGGCGATGAGCACCCCGGCGATATTGGCACCTGTCTGCGAGAGCTGGCCGGGACCGGCCGAGACGGGGGCGACATCACCGGTGGACAGCGCCGCCGAAACCGTGACCGGTGCCTCGCCGCGGGCGGTTGTGCCCTCCAGCTTGAGGGTGTGGGCACCGGGCGGTGTGGTGGCGGGGATCGTCACGGTGGCCTCAACCAGGCCCCGCGCATCCGCGGTGACGGTAGCCAGACGCACCGGGGTCGAGTGCAGCCAGATTTCGACCGTCTCCCCCGCCGCGAATCCGGATGCTCGTAGGTGCACGCTACCACCGGCCACGGCGGCGGAGCTGCCGATGGTGACGGGCACGACGGTGCGGTTATCCGGGGTTCCCGGATCGATCGAGGGGGCGGCGGACGGATCCGTGCTCGGCGCGGTCGACGGCCCGGTCGTAGGCCCAGTCGACGGATCGGTAGAAGGTGCAGTCGACGGATCGGTAGAAGGTGCAGTCGACGGATCGGTAGAAGGTGCAGTCGACGGCCCAGTGGACGGCCCGGTCGACGGCCCGGTCGAGGGATCGGTCGAGGGCCCGGTGGACGGCTCCGGCGTCGGCGTCACCACCGTCTCTCCCCCATCGACGGCGGGACCATTCGCCTCGGAAGGCTTAGCGGTCGCGGTAAAGGTGCCGGCGATCGGGTTGGGCACCTTGCGTGCGTTACCGTCGGCGGAGGCCGAGGTGGTCATCCACCATCCGCGCAGCGCCGGGTCGAGGTAATCGATGAACGACTTGGGGAACGAGTTGGGCGAGGCCGCCTGTCCCGGCGCCTGGTACACGCGGCCAGCATAGACAGGTGTGCCCGAGATCGCGGTGGATCCGTCCCCCTGAACGCTCAGACTCAGGTTGGTGAAGGTAGCCAGAGTGACCCGCTTGTACCCCGCGGAAACGTTGGCTTTGGACTCTCCCCAGGCCACGTCGAAGCTCAGCGCACCGCTCCCATCGGCATTTCGCACCAGGTACGGGTTGGCGAAGGTGAGGAACACATCAGGGGCGAGCCCCGGGTAGGGGCGATACTCGATCGCGTCGCCCCAGCCGATCTGCGCGGCACCGGTCTTCGGGTCACTCCACCCGGTCCCCGAAGAGAAGGTAAACGCGTTCTTATCACTCACGCGCACCCCGCCGTACGGGTGGGCCTCCCAGGCGCTGGCGTACGCGGAGATATCCCAGGTGAGGCTGTTCGCCGTGATTTCCACCGCACCGTCCGGCCCCTTGGCCAGAGCGGGTGCCTTCGGCCCGCTAAAAACCGGGTTGACCACCGGAGGGGTGCTCGGCTGGGTTTCACCCTGACCGGGGGCCGGCGCGAGCGCGGTCACGGCGGGGAGAGCACCCGATACGGCCACCTTGGAGATCGCCGACTGCGTGCTGCTCAGCGGGGTCTTGGAGTACGGATGCGAGACGAACACCGCGTTATTGGTCGGGTCGGTGGCCACACCCCAAAGGTTTGCCGGTCCGGTACCGTAACCCGAGACGATCCCGGCCTGAACGAAGTCCACCGCGGTCTTGGCGGTCCAGGTGTCCGGGCTGATCACGGTCAGTGCGGAGTCCTCGCTGCTGGTCACATAGACCTCGTGGCTGCGGGTATCCACCGCCGCCGCCCGCGAGGTTTTGCCCACCTGGATCGGGGTACCCAGGATCTGACGGGTCTGCGTATTGGCCACCACGAGCTTGCCCAGGCCCGCGTTCCACACGCCCTTGCTGTTGGGGTTGAGGACCGCATAGATCTGGTTCAGGGCCGGGTCGATGGCCAGGGCGGCGAGCGATCCACCCACCACGGTCCCGTCGAACGTGAACGTAGTCACCGGGATCGACTGATCCTTAAGCCAGGTATTTGTGCGCAGGTCAAAGGCTTCGATGGTCCCCTTGGTGCGGTTACCCGCCCACAGCCGGTCGTTCGCCGGGTCGATGACCGCGTTGGTGAAGTAGGTGTCGGCCACGGTGGAGATCTCCACCGGGGTACCCACGGTTCCCGCGGCGGGATCGATCGGGACTACATAGTCGTTCGACATCGCGTAGACCGTGTTGGTGCGCGGGTAGTAGACGATCGAGTCCGTGGTGGTGGGGACGCCGTGGATGGTTTTGGTCACCGTCCCGGTGGCGAGATCAATCACGTCCAGGGAACCGGTGAGGGCGAAGTCCCAGCCGCCGTTGAGATCATCACGCGCCACAAACGCGGTGTTGGTTGCCGGATCCACGGCCACGCGCGTGGCGGCGGATTCCAGCAGGATCGGCGTCTCGGCCGTAAACGCGGCCGAGCCCACCCGGGTCAGCGCACCGGGCTGACCATCGCCGTTATCGGTGGGGACGTACAGGGCGCCGTTGCGCTCATCCAGGGCAAACTGGCGAGCCTGGTTACCGGCGGCGACCGAGGAAACATACGAGTAGGAGCGGGTGTTGTCCGGGGCCGCGTGGGCGGGACCGGCTCCGAGCAACGGGGCCAGCGCGAGCGCGCCAATCAGCGGGGCGACACCAAGCGCTCGATGAAGAGTTTTCACGAAGGACTCTTTCCGAGTTGAGTGTGGGGGAATGCAAACCGGCCCCGACAGACGGAACACGAGTTAGCATCCCCTATCTTAGGTTAGGGCAACCTTATTAACCTACTCGTGGGCAAAAAGAAACCCGTCGCCCTCGCGGGGGGACGGGTTTGCTTTTACTCGGCCGGGGATTAGCCCGCGGTCACATCATCCAGATAGAGGCGCTCGGGGACCTCGAAGCCCCACACCGCACGCTCCGACTTCCAGATGACAGCGGCGGCGGCACGCAGGCGGTTGAGCGCGCTGGCACCCTCCTTGACGATCACGATGTCGTTGCCACGGATCGAGATGACCGCGTCCGCGACGGCGGCGGTCAGACCGTCCTTGCTGAACTCGGTTTCCGGGTAGGGTTCGTGGAGTTCGCGCAGGTCGCCCAGAATGTAGGTCGGCTGCGAGTCGCGCGGTGCCGCCAGGACATGCTTGGGGCGGTCGATCCCGGTGAGGACCAGAACCGAGTCGATTCCCGCACGGTTGGCACCGAGGATGTCGGTGTCCAGACGGTCCCCGATCATGATCGGGTTGGTCACGCCAAAGCGGTTTTTCGCCTCGATGAAGATCGGCACCTCGGGCTTGCCGGCGACGGTGGCCAGACGCCCCACCGCGGTGTGCACGGCGGAGACCAGGGTTCCGTTACCCGGGGCGATGCCGCGGGCCTGGGGAATGGTCCAGTCGGTGTTGGTGGCGATCCACGGCAGCTCGGCCTCGCCCTCGCGCGGGGCGAGGGTGAAGGCGGCCTCGGCCAGGTGCGTCCAGGCCACATCCGGGGCGAAACCCTGCACCACGGCGACCGGGTTGTCCGCTGCGGTACGAGTGACCACGTAACCGGCCTTGGTGAGTTCATCCACCAGGCCGTCGCCGCCCACCACGAGGATCGTGGATCCCGGCTCAACCAGGGTGCCCAGCAAGGTCATCGCCGCCTGCGGACTGGTGACCACGTCCGAGGGCTGGACACTCAGGCCCAGCTCGGTGAGGTGTGCCGCGACGGTGGCGTCGGTCCGGGAGGCGTTGTTGGTGATGTACCCCACCCGCACCGATTCCGCCGCGCGGTTGAGCGACTCAACCGCGTGCGGGATCGGACCGGGACCGGCGTACACGACGCCGTCCAGGTCCGCGAAGACCGCGTCACGGCCGGTCAGCGGGGTTGTCAACGACTGCTTACGACGCAGAAACGGTACGACCATCGGTGTTCTCCTCCTCGATTTCGACGGCACGGGCGGACCATCGGTCCGCTGCCGCCGAGGTGCTGGCACCCTCCGAGAGTACCCCCTCGGAGGGTGCCCCATCACCCGTGTGTAAGCTGTCGGCCTATTCCGCAGCGGGGTGCGCGGCGTCGCCCTGCTCAGCAGTGGTCTTCGCCGTATCGGCCTGGTCGGCACCGGAGGTCGCGCTGTCAGTCTGCTCAGCAGCAGCGTCTGCGCTGTCAGCCGGCTCCGAAGCGGCGTTTGCACCATCGGTCTGCTCCGCCGACTCGGCGGCCTCGATGGCGGCTTCGGCCTCGGTCACTGCCGTTTCCTCGGCGGCAACCTCTGCCTCAACCTCGGTTTCGATCGCGAGGGCGGCTTCGGCAACGGTGTTTGCTTCGGCGGCAGCTTCCGCGTCTGCGTGTGCTTCGGCGGCCACCTCGGTGATGACGTCGGCTTCGGCAACAACCGCTTCCTCGGCGGCGACCTCTGCCTCGACCTCGGCCTCCACTACGGCGGCTGCGTCGGCGACAGTGTTGGCCTCGGCAGCGCCTTCGGCTTCGGCATCCACTACAGCATCGGCTTCGGCATCAGCATCCGCCTGAGCGTCCGTGCTGGAGGTTTCGGAATGCTCGGAGTCAAACTGCTCCTCGTCCGCGTGCAGGTCGGTCGCGAAGTCCTCGTAGATCGTGGTGATGTCGATGGTCTCGGCACCGCTGAGGTTGTAGCGCTCGTCGATCGCCTCGCTGGCGATCCGTGCGCGCTTACGCCAGGTGGCGGCTTCCTTGTCTCGGTCGAGGTCGCCCAGGACCTCGGCGTAGGCAGAGAACAGATCCGGGCTCCAGTCGAACGCGCGGTTCGGGTCGAGCTCGGGAATCTGCAGCTCGGCCAGGGCCAGCTCGGGCTTGTTCTGGTCGAGGCGTGCGCCGGACATCGCGATGGCCAGGGCCACACGCGCCTCGGGGGTCAGGGTCGACGGATCAACGGTCCGACCCTCCTCAAGGGCGCGGTCGGGACGCTCGAGGGCGCGCTCGCAGTCGACCATCAGTGCGATGTTCTCGTTGGATCCGGTGATGCGACGGAAAGTCCGTAGCTCGCGCAGGGCCAGCTGGTAGTCACCGACGCTGTAGGCGGTCACGGCGAGGGTCTCACGGACCACGCCAATACGGCCGGCGCGACGCGCGGCGGAGGTTGCGTGCTGGTGAGCCAGCTCGGCGTTGTGCTCCAGCAGACCGGCGGCCATGATCAGGTGGCGTGCCACCCACTCGGCGTTCTCCTTGGTCAGGGTCTTCAGCTCATTGCGCGAGTGACGGTCCAGCTGGTCCTCGGTGATGCCCTCGGGAATCTCCGGGTCCTCATGCCGGGTACGAACCGACTTGAGTTCCTTGGCCAGACGCTGCTGCTCGGTCAGTTCCTCCTCGTAGCGGTTCGCATCACGGTCACCGCGCGCCGGTGCACCGTCACGCGTCCACAGCCGGTTCTCGCCGCCGCCGTTACGTCCCGCTCCCCCACGCTGGGGACGGTCGCCGTAGGAACGGTTACCATCACGCTGAGGGCGGTCGCCCTGGGGACGATCCCCGAAGGAACGGTTGCCATCACGCTGCGGACGATCGCCATAGGAGCGCTGGGGACGATCACCGTAAGAACGGTTACCATCACGCTGCGGACGGTCGCCATAGGAACGCTGGGGTCGGTCGCCCTGGGGACGATCACCGTACGAGCGGTTACCATCACGCTGAGGACGATCACCTTGCGGACGACCTCCGAAGGAACGCTGCGGGCGGTCGCCATAGGAACGGTTGCCTTCACGCTGCGGACGATCACCCTGCGGACGATCGCCGAAGGAGCGCTGGGGACGGTCGCCATAGGAACGGTTGCCTTCACGCTGCGGACGATCACCCTGCGGACGGTCACCGAAGGAGCGCTGGGGACGGTCGCCATAGGAACGGTTGCCTTCGCGCTGCGGACGGTCGCCCTGGGGACGGTCACCGAAGGAGCGCTGGGGACGGTCACCGTAGGAGCGGTTACCATCACGCTGGGGACGGTCACCGTAGGAACGGTTACCATCACGCTGAGGACGATCACCCTGGGGACGGTCACCAAAGGAGCGCTGGGGACGGTCACCGTAGGAGCGGTTGCCATCACGCTGAGGACGGTCGCCGGAGGGGCGCTGTCCGTCGCGATGCGGGCGGGCGTCGCGGTTTACACTGCTACCGGCGCCACCTTCGCGCTGAGCCTTAAATCTTGCGGCACGGTCCGCCGAACGGGCGGCGTCCTTATCTGCGCGAGCGCGCGGACGGCGGTCGGAAGACGAGTCGCCGGAGCCACCCTCGGGGCGTGTGTAATTATCCGGACCTGATTCAGACATCTATCTTCCTTCGCTATTTTGTTCGCGCGTTTCTAATCCATGTTAAAGCAAAAGGGCCGCCTCAGAGAGGCGGCCCTTGCTTTCTAAAAAGAAGTCCGGCGGTGACTTACTCTCCCACAGGGTCCCCCCTGCAGTACCATCAGCGCAAAGAGCCTTAGCTTCCGGGTTCGGAATGTAACCGGGCGT